>CAWDDC010000005.1:0-251942 GCA_963801045.1 uncultured Actinomycetota bacterium | reverse complement strand
CCGCCCGTTCCAGCGCGTCCACGTCGGCCGCCACCCGCTCGGCCTCCGCCGGGTCGCGCAACCCCTCGCTGTCCAGCCGCAGCGCGGTGATCGGCGTACGCAGCCGGTGCGACAGGTCGGCGACCAGCTCGCGCTCGGCGGCCAGCAGGTCCCGGATCCGGCCGGCCAGCCGGTTGACGACGGTGCCGAGCTCCACCACCTCGGGCGGTCCGACCGGCTCGACCCGGGTGTCCAGGTTGCCCTCGCCGAGCTGGTGGGTCGCCTCGGCCAGGTCCTGCAGCGGCTGCGCGATCCGCCGGGCCAGCCGATCGGCGACCACGAGCGCCACCACGATCAGCGCGGCGCCGAGGCCGAGCAGGACCAGCCAGGTACGGGTCACGCCGTCGCGCAGCTCGTCCTCCGGCACCAGGGTGCGGACGACCGCGCGACCCTGCCCGGTCTCCACCGGCTGCAGCACCTCGTAGCCACCCTCGGTGTCGCCGGCCAGCGCCAGCCCGTCCAGCGCCCGGTCGACCGACCCGGTGCGCTCGGCCTCCGCACCGACGCTGCCGCCGCCGGACAGGAAAACGGTCGTGCTGCGGGTGTTGCCGGCGTTGGTGGCGTCCACCACCTGGTCGAGCCGGTCGCCCTGCCCGACCACCCCCACCAGCAGCGCGAGGTTCTGCGCGTCCTGGGTGGCGGCGGAGACTGCGCGGTCCTCCGCGAGCTCACGCACCAGCAGGGCCAGCGGCACCAGGAACGCGATGACGACCACCGACGTGGTGGAGGCGACGAGCACCGCGAGCTGGCGCCTCATCCGCTCGGCGCGGGCGCCGCGAGCCGTACGCCGACGCCGCGGACGCTGGTCAGGTAGCGCGGCTCGCTGGCGGTCTCGCCGAGCTTGCGCCGCAGCCAGGACACGTGCACGTCGACGGTCTTGTCGCTGCCGCCGTAGGGCTGCTGCCACACCTCGGCGAGCAGGTCCCGCTTCGACACCACTTCACCGGCCCGCCGCGCCAGCGCGAGCAGCAGCGCGAACTCCTTCGGCGTCAGCGTCAGCTCGTCGCCGTCCAGGCGCACCTCGTGCGTACGCGGGTCGATGCTGAGACCGCCCACCTCGACCGGCCCCTCGGGTTCCGGCTCGGCGGCACGACGCAGCACGGCGCGTACGCGGGCGTCGAGCTGCTTGGCCGAGAACGGCTTCACCATGTAGTCGTCGGCGCCGGCGTCGAGCAGCTTGACGATCTCGTCCTCGTCGTCGCGCGCCGTGGTGATGAGCACGGGCACCGACACCACCGCCCGCAGCATCGGCATGATCCGGGCGCCGTCGAGGTCGGGGAGCCCGAGGTCGAGCAGCACCACGTCGGGCTCGCAGTCGACCGCCGCGCGCAACCCCTCCAGAGCCGTGCCGACGGTGTGCACGACGTGCCCACGCTCGGTCATCGCCCGCGCCAGTGAGGTACGGATGCTCGCGTCGTCCTCCACGAGCAGCAGGACCGCCATGGGCGCACCCTAATGCGCGGGTACGTCCCCTGCCCCCGCCTCGCGGCGCTCCCACTCCGCCCGTTCGACGGCGTACTCGACGTCGCCCTGCTCGCCGCCCTCGATCACGTCCGGCCAGTCGGCGAAGAACGTGCGCACGTAGCGCAGCCCGGCCTTCGCCATGACCCGGCGGGATGCCGTGTTGACCGTCATCGTGGTCGCGACCACCCGCTCGACGCCGAGCTCGGTGAACGCCCTGCGCACCAGCGCGCGCGACCCCTCGGTGGCGTAGCCCCGCCCCCACGCCGCGGCCCGCAGCCGATAGCCCAGATCCGCCTCGGCGCGACTGCCGGGCCGGGTGGCCGGCAGCCCGAACCAGCCGATGACGTCACCGGTCGCCCGCTCCACGGCGGCCCAGTGGGCCAGCTCGGGGTCCCGTTCGTACTCCGCGAGGAAGCCCGGCAGCACCTCGTCGCGGACCACCTGCCGCGGCGTCGGCCTGCCGCCGGTGAGGTAGCGGGTCACGGCCGGGTCGGCGTCCAGGGCGACGAGCCAGTCCACGTCGTCAGCGGTGAACCGGCGCAGCACCAGCCGCTCGGTCGCGCAGTGGACGTGCACGGCGTGCATCCTCCCCCGTCTTGACCGGACGTTGTCGTTGCCTTGGTGTCCTGCGGAGCCCCTCGTTGCGACACTGGTGCCATGAGCGACCGGTCGGCGTGGTGGCGCACCGGGGCAGGCGTGGCCGCCTGGCTCGTGCTCGCGGTCGCCGCCTCCGGTGCCGCCTGGGCAGCGGTCGGCGTAGTCGGCGACGAGAGCGACCCGGCGGCGGTGTCCGTGCCCACCCCCGGCGACTCCACCAGCCAACCGGCGCCCCCGACCGACTCCGGCACGGACAACGGTCCGGGCACCGGGACCGGGACCGAGCCGGAGACCGAGCCCGACGGCAGCGGCGGCGAGTCGCGCACCATCACCTCCGCGGGCGGCACGGTCACCGTCGCCTGCACCGGCGCGGAGACGATCCGGATGGCCGCGGCGCTCCCCGGAGCCGGCTGGCAGTCGCAGGTCGAGGAGCGCGGGCCGGACGAGGTCGAGGTCGAGTTCGTGCAGGGCGACGCCGAGGTACGGGTGCGGGCCCGTTGCAAGGACGGCGGCCTGGAGAGCGATGTCGACGGCGACTGAGTTCACGCCGTACGCCACCTCGCACCTCGTCGTGGTGCTGCTGCTGATCGTTGGGGCCGCCGCCCTGGTCCGGCTCGGACGTGCCCGCCGCGACCCGGCCGCCGCCGACGTCGACGCCCGGGTCTTCGCGCTCATCTGCCTGGCGTTCGTGCTGCCGCTGCAGATCGTCGCCGTCACGCGGTCGGGCTTCGACGTGCAGCGCACGCTGCCGTTCCAGCTGTGCGACCTCGCGGCGTTCGTCGCCCCGTACGCGCTGTGGACCCGTCAGCGCTGGGCGGTCGGGCTCACGTACTACTGGGGGCTGACGCTCACCACCCAGGCGGTGATCACGCCGGACCTGTCCGCCGACTTCCCCGACCCGGTCTTCGTCCTGTTCTGGGGCATGCACCTGCTGATCGTCTGGGCGGCGATCTACCTGACCTGGGGGCTCGGCCTGGCGCCCGACTGGCGCAGCTATCGCACGACCGTCGCCGTGACCGTCGCCTGGGCGGTGACCGTGTCGGTCTTCAACGCCGCCACCGACAGCAACTACGGCTACCTCAACGAGAAGCCGGATGCGGCGTCGGTGCTGGACTACCTCGGCGACTGGCCGGTCTACGTGATCGCGGAGGTCGCCATCGTGCTGGCGGTCTGGGCGCTGATGACCTGGCCGTGGGTCACGGCCGCACACCGCCGGGCCGCGGTGACTAGGGTCGCCAGGTGAAGATCACCGCGATCCGGCTCGACCGGCTCCGGCTGCCGCTCGACCCGCCGTTCCGGGCCGCGTGGGACCCGGTGCCGCGGGAGTGGTTCGACGCCACCCTGGTACGGGTCGAGACCGACGCCGGCCTGACCGGTATCGGGTCGGGCGACACGATGTCCGGCTTCGAGGCGCACGCCGACCTGTTCGTCGGTCACGATCCGCTGCGGATCGCCCGGCACGTGCGGGCGCTGGAGACGGTCAACTTCCACGCCGGGCGGTACTGGCCGCTGGAGACCGCGCTGTGGGACATCGCCGGCCAGGTGGCCGGGCTGCCGGTGGCCACCCTGCTCGGCGGCGAGACGACCCGGCTGCCCGCGTACATGTCCACCGGCGAGCTCAAGAGCCCGCAGCAGCGGGTCGACGCGACGCTGGCCGGCACGCGAGCTCGGCTTCCGCGCCACCAAGATCCGGATCGCCCGCGACCGCATCGACGAGGGGCTCGCCGCCGTCCGCGGCGTGCGGGATGCGCTCGGCGACGACTTCACCGTGCTCGTCGACCTCAACCAGTCCTGGCGGATGGCCGGAGACGTCGACCCGGCGCTCGACGTCAAGGCGGTGACCCGCACGGTCGCGCAGCTCGCCGAGCTCGGCGTCGCGCTGGGTCGAGGAGCCCCTGCCCTACAGCGATGTACGCGGTCTCGCGGAGCTGCGGCGCAGCAGTCCGACCTCGATCGCCGGCGGCGAGATGCTCCGCACCTTCGACGACGCGCTGCGGCTGCTCGAGCACGACGCGCTCGACGTCTACCAGATGGACTGCGTGCTCTCGCTGGGCATCTCCCGCTGCCGGACGTTCGCCGAGCTGGCCCGGCAGCGGCACCGCGCGTTCACCCCGCACACGTGGACCAACGGCATCGGCGTCCTGGCCAACCTGCACCTGTCCGCAGGTGTCGGCGGCGGCCCGTGGTTCGAGCTCCCGTACGACCCCGACGGCTGGACGCCGGAGCGCCGCGACTTCATGCTCGCGGAGCCGGTGCGCGTCGACGCCGACGGGTGTGTCACGGTGCCGGGTACGCCGGGCCTGGGAGCCGTGCTCGACGAGGACGCGATCGCGCGCTGGAGGGTGTCGTGACGTCACTGCTGGAACGCGACCACGACGCCTGGGTGGCCGCGGCGAAAGCGGTCTCCCCCGAGGGCCGGATGTTCGTCGACGGTGCCTACTGCCGACGCCGCGAGCGGGCAGACCTTCGGGTCGCACTCGCCCCGCGACGACCGGGTGGTCGCGCAGGTCGCCCGCGGCGACGCCGCCGACGTCGACGCGGCCGTACGCGCCGCGCGGGCCGCGTTCGACGACGGGCGCTGGCGCAACCGCTCGCCCCGCAGCCGCAAGCGGGTGCTGACCCGGTGGGCCGAGCTGGTGCGCGAGCACGCCGCCGAGCTGGCGCTGCTGGAGACGCTCGACATGGGCAAGCCGATCGGCGAGTCGGTGCGGGTCGACGTGCCGGCGGTGGCGGGCACCGTGCAGTGGTACGCCGAGGCGCTGGACAAGGTCTACGACGAGGTGGCGCCGACCGGGCCGGGGCGCTGGTCACGATCACCCGCGAGCCGCTCGGCGTCGTCGGCGCCGTCGTGCCGTGGAACTACCCGATGATCATCAGCTCCTGGAAGCTCGCGCCCGCGCTCGCCACCGGCAACTCGGTCGTGCTCAAGCCCGCCGAGCAGTCGCCGCTGTCGGCGCTGCTGCTCGCCCGGCTCGCGACCGAGGCCGGGCTGCCCGACGGCGTGCTCAACGTGGTGCCCGGCTTCGGGCCGGAGGCCGGGCAGGCGCTCGGCCGGCACCCGGACGTCGACAAGATCGCGTTCACCGGGTCGGGCGAGGTCGGCCGGATGTTCCTGACGTACGCCGGCGAGTCCAACGGCAAGCAGGTGCAGCTCGAGGCCGGCGGCAAGTCGCCGCAGCTGGTGCTCGCCGACGCGGCCGACCTCGACGCCGTGGCACAGGCGGTGGCGTGGGGCATCTGCTACAACGCCGGCCAGACCTGCAACGCCGGCTCGCGGCTGGTCGTGGACCGTACGGTCAAGGACGCGTTGCTGGACAAGGTGCTCGACGTCAACCGGCAGTTCGTCGTCGGCGACCCGCTCGACCCCGCCACCACGATGGGCGCGATCGTCGACCGCACCCAGCTCGACCGGGTGCTCGGCTACGTCGAGGTCGGGCGTACGGAGGGTGCCGACGTCATCGGCGGGCAGCGGCTGCGGGAGGAGTCCGGCGGGTTCTTCGTGGAGCCGACCGTGCTCGACCGCGTGGCCAACGACAGCACGGTGGCGCGGGAGGAGATCTTCGGGCCGGTGCTGGCGGTGACCGAGTTCTCCGGCATCGACGAGGGCCTGGCGCTGGCCAACGCCACCGACTACGGGCTGGCGGCGTCGGTGTGGACGCGCGACATCGGCACCGCGCACCGGGTCGCCCGGTCGCTGCGTGCCGGCACCGTGTGGGTGAACACGTTCGACGCCACCGACGTGTTCGCGCCGTTCGGCGGCTTCAAGGGCTCCGGCGCGGGGCGGGACAAGTCGCTGCACGCGCTCGCGGAGTACACCGGCCTCAAGACCACGTGGGTCGACCTGTCGTGACCGAGCCGCTGGCGGCCACGGCGCTCAGCCTGGGCTCGCACGCGCGGATCGAGTTCGGCGTCGGCGCGATCGCCCGGCTGGCCGGGTGCGTGGACGAGCTCGGGTCGCGGCGGGTGCTGCTGGTGACCGATGCCGGACTGCGCTCCGCCGGGGTGGTCGCGCGGGTGGTTGCCCTGCTGGAGGCGGCGGGTCTGGAGGTCACGGTCCACGACGCGATCGCGCCCAACCCGACGACCGCGACGCTGGACGAGGCGGCGGGTGTCGTACGCGGGCTCGGCGACTGCGTGGTCGTCGCGCTCGGCGGCGGATCGGTCCTCGACGCCGCGAAGGGGATCGCGCTGCTCGGCACGAACCCGGGGTCGGTGCGGTCGCTCGGCGCAGTCGTGCAGCCGGGGCTGCCGGTGGTCGCCGTCCCGACGACCGCGGGCACCGGGGCGGAGACCAACGGGTTCGGCGTGATCGAGGACGAGCGGGCCTGCCGCAAGGTCTACGTCGGCGACGACAGCGTGCGGCCGCGGGTGTCGGTGCTCGACCCCGAGCTGACCGTCGGGCTGCCGCCCGGTGCCACCGCCGCGACCGGCATGGACGCGCTGGTGCACGGCATCGAGTCGCTGGCCTCGCGCGGGTCCAACCCGATGTCGGCGGCGTACGCCACGGAGGCGGTGCGGCTGGTGAGCGGCAGCCTCGCCGCTGCGGTCGACGACGGCACCGACCTGGAGGCCCGGGCCGCAGCTGCTGATGGGCGCGCACCTGGCCGGGCTGGCGCTGTCGATCAGCGGGCTGGGGATCGTGCACGGGTTGGCGCACGCGACGACCGCCCACACCGGCGCGGTGCACGGGCTGGCGCTGTCGGCCGTGCTGGCCGAGGTGATGACCCGTACGGCGCCGGTGGCCGCGGAGCCGTACGCCCGGGTCGCGGCCGCGATGGGGGCTGCCGACGCGGTGGCGGCGGCGAGCGCGCTCGCTGACCAGGTCGGCGCCCGGCGGCCGCTGCGCGAGCTCGGCGTGACGCCCGCGCTGGTCGGCCCGATCGCCGCCGGCGCGCTGGCCGACGCGGTCAGCCGGAACCACCCCCGGCAGCTGGAGCCGGACGAGGTGGAGGACGTCGTCGCCGCCTGCCGCTGAGCGGGCGGGCGCGCCACGCCGAGCGACCGATGTCGTGCCATTCGGGTGGCCCCGACCCCCACACGGGCACCACATTGGTCGGCCGGGTGCCGCCGCCGACCGATCTCGAGACATCCGGGCTGCCCGGGCGACCACAATGTCTCGACATTCGTTAGCCGCCTCGCCACCCCAGACCGATCTCGAGACATCCGGGCTGCCCGGGCGACCACAATGTCTCGACATCCGTCAGCCGCCTCGCCACGCTGGACCGATCTCGAGACATCCGGGCTGCCCGGGCGACCACAATGTCTCGAGATTCGTCACCCCTCGGCGGGCGCGGAGAAGCTGACCCCCTGCGCGAGGGCGACGGCGCCGGAGTAGTTGACGGTGTTGGTCGCGCGGCGCATGTAGGCGCGCCACGCGTCGGAGCCCGACTCGCGGCCGCCGCCGGTCTCCTTCTCCCCGCCGAACGCGCCGCCGATCTCGGCGCCGGACGTCCCGATGTTGACGTTGACGATGCCGCAGTCGGCGCCGTCGGGCGCCAGGAACCGTTCCGCCTCGGCCTGGTCGCGGGTGAAGATCCCGGCCGACAGGCCCTGCGGCACGGCGTTGTGCAGCTGCAGCGCCTCGTCGAGGTCGCCGCCGTACGTCAGCACGTACAGCACCGGCGCGAACGTCTCCGCACGCACGACGTCGGTCTGCGCCGGCATCCGAACCAGCGCCGGCTCGACGTAGCGCGCAGCCGGCGCCTCGTCCGCGAGCCGCCGGCCGCCGCCGGCGACCAGCTCGCCCCCGTCAGCGACCGCGCGCTCGATCGCCGCACCCATCGCGTCGTACGCCCGCTCGCCGACCAGCGGCCCCACCAGCGTCCCCGCCTCCAGCGGGTCGCCGATCGGCAGGCTGCGGTAGGCCGCCGCGAGCCGCTCGACCAGCTCGTCCGCCACGTCCTCGTGCGCGATGACCCGGCGCATCGTCGTGCAGCGCTGCCCGGCGGTGCCCGCAGCCGCGAAGACGACGGCGTCGACGGTGAGGTCGAGGTCGGCCGACGGCGTGACGACCGCCGCGTTGTTGCCGCCGAGCTCGAGCAGGCAGCGACCGAACCGGGCCGCCACCCGCGGCCCGACCGTACGACCCATCGCGGTCGAGCCGGTGGCGCTCACCAGCGCGACGTCCGGGGAGTCCACCAGCCGCTCGCCGACGTTGGCGCTGCCGATCAGCACCTGGTGCAGCCCGGGCGGAGCACCGGTCTCCGCGATCGCCCGGTCGAGCAGCGCGCTGCACGCGAGGCCGGTGAGCGGCGTGAGCTCGGACGGCTTCCACACCACCGCGTCGCCGCACACCAGCGCGACGGCGGTGTTCCACGACCACACCGCCACCGGGAAGTTGAACGCCGAGATCACGCCGACCACGCCCAGCGGGTGCCAGGTCTCCATCAGCCGGTGGCCCGGCCGTTCCGACGGCATCGTCGATCCGTACAGCTGCCGGGAGAGCCCCACCGCGAAGTCGCAGACGTCGACCATCTCCTGGACCTCGCCGAGCGCCTCCGAGCCGATCTTGCCGGCCTCGATCGTCACCAGGTCGGCGAGCTGCTGGCGGTGCTCCACGAGCAGCTCGGACAGCCGCTTCACCAGCGCTCCGCGTACGGGCGCCGGCGTCGTCCGCCAGACCAGGAAGGCGTCCTGGGCGGTCGCGACCACCTTCGCCACGTCGTCGGGGTCGGTGGCGCGTACGCCGAACAGCGTCTCGCCGGTCACCGGCGTACGCGCCGGCGGGCCGCCGTCCTCGAGCCGGTCAGGCGCGACGCCGCAGCCGGTGAGGGCCTCGTGCGCGCGGGTACGGAGGTCGGCGGTGGCGGTGACGGTCATGTCGCTCCTGCGGGGTGTGGGTGTCGAACCGCAGTGTCGCAGCCCTGCCATGCTGTCCGGATGGATGTCGTCGTCTCGCTGCCGGCGTTCGTGGTCGCGGTGCTGCTGATCTCGGCGTCCCCCGGCCCCGCGATGGCGCTGATCTTCCGGCGCGCGGCGGTGCGAGGATTCCGCGGCGCGGTGCCGACGGTGCTGGGCCTCGAGCTCGGCCTGTACGTCTGGGCGCTGCTCGCCGCGGCGGGGGTGGCCGCGCTGGTCGCCGCCTCGCAGGTCGCGTTCGTCGGGCTCCGCGCCGCCGGTGCCGTGGTGCTGGTGGTCCTCGGCGTACGCGCCTGGCGTGCCGCGTGGCGCGATCGTGGGATCCCGCCCGACGCACCGCCCGCTCCGCCCGCCACCGGCGGCTGGTGGCGAGCCCTCGGCGAGGGAGCGCTGGTCCAGCTGGCGAACCCGAAGGCCGCGGTGTTCATGGTGGCGTTCTACCCGCAGTTCGTGCCGGCTGGACGGCCGCTGTTCGCCACCACCGCGCTGCTCGCGCTGCTCCAGATCGCCCTCGAGATCGTGCTCTACCTGAGCCTGGCCGCCGGGGTGGCCCGCGCCGGCGCGTGGTTCCGGCGGACGACGGTGCGGCGCCGGCTCGACGCGATCACCGGCACCCTCCTCGTCGGTCTCGGCGTCCGGGTCGCCGTCGAGGGTCGCTGAGCGCGGTCACGCCGGCACGAGGGCAGCGCGCCTCGCCTGCAGGAAGTCGCGCTCGGTCGCGTTGTCGGTGCGCGCGATCGCCGCCTCGTACGCCACCGCCGCCTCGCTCTCACGGCCCAGCTGCACGAGCAGGTGCGCGCGCACGGCGTGGAACAGGTGGTAGGCGTCCAGGTCGAGCCCGTCGACGAGCACCAGCGCGGCAGCCGGACCCTCGACCTCGCCCACCGCGACCGCACGGTGCAGCGCGACCACGGGGCTCGGCGCGATGGCCAGCAGCTGGTCGTACAGCTGCACGATCTGGTCCCAGTCGCTGTCGGCAGCGGTCGCTGCGTCACTGTGCACGGCGTTGATCGCCGCCTCGATCTGGTACGGACCGGGCTGGTCGCGGCGCAGGCACTGCCGCACCAGGGCCTGACCCTCGGCGATGCGCTCGCGGTCCCAGCGGCCACGGTCCTGGTCGCCGAGCAGTACCAGGGCGCCGTCCGGGCTCGTCCGCGCCTCCCGACGGGACTCCGAGAGCAGCATCAGCGCGAGCAGCCCCCGCGCCTCGGGTTCGTCGGGCATCAGCTCGACCAACAGCCGCCCGAGCCGTACCGCCTCCGCGCAGAGGTCGTCGCGTACGAGATCCTCACCCGAGCTGGCGGCGTACCCCTCGTTGAAGATCAGGTAGACGACCGCGAGCACCCCCCGCAGCCGATCCGGGAGGTCGGCGTCGGCGGGCACCCGGTAGGGGATGCGGGCGTCGCGGATCTTGGCCTTGGCCCGCACCAGTCGCTGGGCCATCGTCGGCTCGGGGGTGATGAACGCGCGGGCGATCTCCGGCGTCGTGAGCCCGCCCAGCAGCCGCAGCGTCAACGCGACCTGGGCGGCCGGGGCCAGCGCGGGGTGGCAGCAGGTGAAGATCAGCCGCAGTCGGTCGTCTCGCACGGGCCCCTCCTCCGCGGTCTCGTCGCGTGCGTGCAGCAGGGCGGCCTGGGCGTACCGGTCCTCGCGGGAGGCCTCCCGCCGCAACCGGTCGATCGCCCGGTTGCGGGCGGTGGTGATGATCCATCCGGCCGGGCTCGCGGGCAGCCCGGTGGACGGCCACCGCTGCACCGCGGCGGTGAACGCGTCCTGGACCGCCTCCTCGGCGAGGTCGATGTCGCCGAAGGTGCGGACCAGGACGGCCACCGCCCGGCCGTGCTCCTCGCGGAACACGCGGTCGATCACCGATGCCGGTACGCCCGGCACGCCGTCGCTCACGTGCAGGTTCCGTGCTCCAACGGCCGGACCTCGATCGGAAGGGTGATCGCCCGGGCGAGCTTGCGGCCCCACTTGAGCGCGGCGTCGAGGTCGTCGGCCTGGACGATCGTGAAGCCGCCGATGTGCTCGTTGCCCTCGACGTACGGGCCGTCGACGGTCAGCACGTCATCGCCCTTGAGCCGCAGCACGGTGGCGGTGCTCGGCGGGTGCAGGCCGCCGGAGAACACCCAGGCGCCGGCGGCCCGGATCTCGTTGTTGACGGCCTCCAGGTCTCGCATGATCGGCTCCAGGACCTCGGGCGCGGGCGGGTCCCCGTCGGGCTGGTAGATGCTGAGCAGGTACTGCTTCATGGCGATCCTCCTCGACTCGTTCACGGTAGGCGGTCGGCGTCGTGCCGGCCTCTCACCCACTACACGAACGCCGACGGGACGAATCGACATGCGTCGCCAGAAAGTTCTGGCTAGCGGTCCCGCCAGGCCTCGAGGGACGCGCGGGCGCCGTGCTGGTGCAACGAGTCGAGCGCCTGCCGGTAGGCGGTGGTGAACCGCTCGTCGTCGATCAGGTCGCCGAACAGGTCCCGGTCCTCGAGGAACGCCAGCGGCTCCTCCCGCTGCCGTTGCGCGGTCGCCACCAGCCGCTCGGCGAGCCGGTCGACCACCTCGATCGGCTCCCCCTGCTCGTCGACTCCCTCGGCATAGCGCGCCCACGCCGCCACCACCAGCGCCGAGCACGCGATCTCGCCGCCGTCGGCGAGGTTGCGGCGCACGACCGGCAGCAGCCACTTCGGGATCCGGTCTGAGCTCTCGGCGCACAGCCGGGCGAGCGTGTCGCGTACCTCGGGGTTGGCGAAGCGTTCGATCAGCCCGGGCTTGTACGCGTCGAGGTCGACACCGGGCACGGGTCCGAGGGTCGGGGTGGCCTCGCGATCCATGTACGCGAGCAGGAAGTCGGCGAACAGCGGGTCCTGGCAGACCTCGTGCGCATAGCGGTAGCCGGCCAGGTAGCCGAGATAGCACAGCGCCTGGTGGCTGGCGTTGAGCAGCCGGAGCTTCATCAGCTCGTAGGGCTCGACGTCGTCGACGAGCTGCACACCGACGTCGTCGTAGGGCGGGCGGCCGTCGACGAAGCGGTCCTCGAGCACCCACTGGGTGAACGGCTCGCACACCACCGGCCACTCGTCCTCGACGTCGAACCGCTCGGCGAGCACCTGCCGGTCGTCGTCGCTGGTGACCGGAGTGATGCGATCGACCATCGAGTTGGGGAACGGCACCTCGCGCTCGATCCAGTCCGCGAGGTCGGCGTCCTGCAGCCGCGCGAACGCGGTGATCATCTTGTGCGCGACGTCGCCGTTGCCCTGGATGTTGTCGCAGGACATCACGGTGAAGGCGGGTGTGCCGGCGTCGCGCCGGCGTCGCAGGGCAGCGGTCACGAAGCCGAACATCGTGCGAGGCTTGGCATCCGGGGAGGATCCGTTGCTGATGTCGTGCCGGATGTCGTCGTCGCGATCGTCGAACTCCCCCGTCACCGGGTGCACGTGGTAGCCGCCCTCGGTGACGGTGAGGGACACGATCCGGGTCCGGGGATCGGTCATGCGCTCGACCACGGCGTCCGGGTCGTCGGGCGCGTACAGGTAGTCGCAGATCGAGCCGATGACCCGCGGCTCGAGGCGGCCGTCGGGGTGCTTGAGCACCAACGTGTACAGGCAGTCCTGGGCCTGCATGACCTCGTGCATCCGCTTGTCGTGCGGGAGCACGCCGACGCCGCAGATGCCCCAGTCGAGGGCGAGGCCGTCGGTCATCAGCCGGTCGAGGTACATCGCCTGGTGCGCACGGTGGAACCCGCCGACTCCGAAGTGCACGATGCCGGTCGTGACCTGCCCGCGGTCGTACGACGGCGTGGGCATGGACGTGATGGCGTCCAGGGTGTCGGCACTCAACCGCGGCATGGTCTCCTCCGTCCGGTGGGTCGCTCCGACCCTACGACTGCCGGGGACCGCTGGCTGAGCGGTGCTCATCCGAGCGCCCCCGCCCTCTCCAGGGATCATCCGCGCACTACGCCCGCCCCTCCCCCGATCATCCGCGCACTACGCCCGTGGGGCACGAATATCCTGGACCTGATTCGCCTTGTGGATAAGGGGAATCTTGGTTGAGTGAGTGTCGGTTGCGGGGTCTAGGTTCGGGGTTGTGAGCGAACAGCCGCACACTCCGACCGCCGGGCATCCGGTGGCGCAGCTGTGCCACCGGTTGGGTGCCCGGTTGGACGAGGTCGGCGACCCGGGTCTGTGGTCGGTGGGCGACGGTGAGCTGGCCGAGATGGTTCGCGCGTTGGAGACCCAGCTGCGTCGGTTGCAGGCCTGGCAGACCAAGGCGGTCGCCGAAGCCCAGCGCCGGGACCTGGCCAAGACCGTCGGTGCGACCTCGACCACCGCCCACCTCCGCTGCTGACGAGAGTGGGGCATGGCCGAAACCGACATCAGCCGGCTCAGTCGATGCGCAGGTCACGTAGGTCGTACGTGCCCGCTGCCGGAGTAGGGTCCAGATGTTCGGGGGAGAGGCTGATGACCATGGCGCACGGTTGGTCGACACCTTGGGTGTGGAAGCTCGCGGCCGCGGGGGTGGCTGCTGTCCTAGCGCTGTCCCCGCTCAGCGCGGTGGGGGTGAGCGGACAGCCGCCCGCGGCAGGCAGCGCCGAGCAGACTGGTGTCTGGCGCCTTACCGGTCAGATGCTCGTTGGACGAGGACCCCATACGGCGACACTGCTCGCCGATGGCGATGTGTTGGTCGTCGGTGGCGGGCCGTCGCGCGGTGCGGTCTACGACCACGAGACGGGAACCTGGGCGTCGACCGAGCGGATCGGATTCTTCTACGCCCACGCCTCGGTCCGACTGCCGAATGGTCAGGTGCTGGTCACTGGCGGAGAGAACAACCAAACGCTGAAGCCGCTCGCGATCGCGAGGCTCTATGACCCGTCTACGGGTGGGTGGACAACCTCTCCGGCCTCGCCCCGAGCGGGCCACACCCTGACGCTGCTCGCGGACGGAACAGTCCTGGCGGCCGGTGGCACCCAGTGTTGCGGAAGTCCAAGCCGGACGGCCGAGATATTCGACCCGACGACCGGCCAGTGGACCCCGACCGGAGGCATGACGGCGCCCCGCTACTTCCACACAGCCACCCTCTTGCAGAACGGCAAGGTTCTCGTCACCGGTGGTTTCTCGGCTGCCAATCCACGACTCAGCCGGGTCGCTGAGGTTTACAACCCCCGCACCCGCGAGTGGACCCGCACCGGTCACATGCACACGTCCCGGACCGGACACACTGCGTCGCTCCTGACCGATGGGACGGTGCTGGTGACCGGCGGCTGGGACCTCGAGCACGCGTTCAGGACCGCTGAGATCTACCACCCCTTCACCGGGCGTTGGACGATGACCGACTCCATGTCGGCGCGCCGATACGGCGCCCATGCCGCCGTGCTTCGCTCCGGCCGGGTGCTGGTCGCCGGCGGTAGGACACCGCAGTCGCCCGCACTCGCTTCCGCCGAGATCTACCACCCCCGCAGCGCCAGGTGGACCCCCACCGGACCGATGGTGGTCAACCGAAGCGGGGCAACCGCTACGCGGCTCGATAGCGGCAGGGTTCTCGTCGCCGGCGGCTCCAGGCGCGACGGTCATCCGATCGCCACCGCCGAGATCTTCAGCCGAGAGGCGCCGTGAACTCGAGTCTCACGACGGCAGGACCGCTGTAGTGGCCACTGCCCTAGCCTCCGCACATGACTCGCCGTGCGGCGCTCTGCGCGGATGACGGCGTGAGTGCGTACGCGCTGACCGTCGCCATCGGTGTGCTGGCCGGACTGGTGCTGGTCTGGCTCGCACTGGTGGCCGCACTGTGGCTCGGCCGACCCGGCGAGGCGACGGTGCGCGAGACGCTGCGGCTGCTGCCCGACCTGGTCCGGCTGCTGCGCCGGCTGGCTGGCGACAACACGCTGCCTCGCGGCGTGCGGGTCCGCCTGTGGCTGGGACTCGGCTACCTGCTGCTGCCGATCGACCTGGTACCCGACTTCGTGCCGGTGCTGGGCTACGCCGACGACGCTGTCGTGCTGGCGCTGGTGCTGCGGTCCGTGGTGCGGCGGGCGGGACCGGACGCCATCGAACGGCACTGGCCCGGTTCGACCGCCGGACTCGACGCCGTGCGCAGGCTGGCGGGCTCGCCGGCGCGGGCGTAGTGCGCGGATGATCGGGCGTAGTGCGCGGATGATCGGGCGTAGTGCGCGGATGATCGGGCGTAGTGCGCGGATGATCGGGGGGTGGGGTCAGGGGATGCGGACCTCGCGGGCGGTGTCGCCGCGACCCCGTACCTCGTGGCCCTCGTCGCACAGCACCCGGACGTGCACCTCCGCACCGCAGTCGCGATGACGCAGGACCACCGGCGGCCCGGCGTCCTCGGCCAGGTGCCGGTCGCCCCAGTCCCGCAGCGCGCTGAGCACCGGGAACAGCTCCCGGCCGGCAGCGGTGAGCCGGTACTCCGACCGGGTCCGCGCGCCGGGCTCCCGGTAGGGCCGGGTCTCCAGCACGCCGAGCGCCACCAACGTGCGCAGCCGGTCGGCCAGCACCGCGGGTGGCGCCCCGGTCGCGGCCCGGATCTCAGCGAAGCGGCGTACGCCCAGCGACACCTCGCGCACCACCAGCAGCGACCACCGCTCGCCCACGATCTCGAGGGTGCGCGCGATCGAGCAGGTCCGGGTCATGGCCTGAGTATGGACAATGAACCCAGCCTCCGTCTACCGTCCTGGCATGACCACCAGCCAGACCGGCACCCGCACCAGGACGGTGAGCTGGGACGACCCGCTCGCCGCGGCCGCCGAGGGCGCCCGACTCAGCGGGATGGACTACCTGAAGGCTCTGCTCGCCGGTGAGCTGCCACCGCCACCGATCAGTCGGCTGCTGGGGTTCACGCTGGACAGCGTCGCCGACGGCGAGGCGGTGTTCACCTGCACCCCGGACGAGTCGGTCTACAACCCGATCGGGTTGGTGCACGGCGGACTGGTGTGCACGCTGCTCGACTCCGCGATCGGCTGCGCGGTGCAGACCCAGCTCGCCGCCGGCACCGGCTACACCAGCCTGGAGCTGAAGGTCTCGTACCTGCGCCCGGTCCGCGCCGACTCCGGCGTCCTCACCGCCCGCGGGTGGGTGGTCCGCCCGGGCCGACGGGCGACGTTCGCCGAGGGCTCGGTCACCGACGGCCAGGGCAAGGTCGTGGCCACCGCCTCGGGCACCTGCCTGGTGATGGCGCCGAGCTCGCCGTGACACCACCGTGAGCACCCCCCTCCGGGTGCGGCTGCCGCACCGGGCCTGGTTGGTCGCGGGCGTCACGTTCGTGGTGATCGTCGGCGCCGCCGGTTTCCGCGCGGCACCGGGCGTGCTGATCCTGCCGCTGCACGACGAGTTCGGCTGGAGCACCGCGACGGTCTCGCTGGCGGTCTCGGTCAACCTGATGCTGTACGGGCTGATGGCGCCGTTCGCGGCCGCGCTGATGGAGCGGTTCGGCATCCGCCGGGTCGTCGTGTGCGCGCTGGTGGTCATCGCCTCCGGGTCCGCGCTGACCACGCTGATGACGCAGAGCTGGCAGCTGGTTGCCTGCTGGGGCGTCCTGGTCGGCCTCGGCACCGGGTCGATGGCGCTGGTCTTCGGCGCGATGATCGCCAACCGCTGGTTCGTCGCCCGGCGCGGGCTGGTCATCGGCATCCTGACGGCGGGCAGCGCGACCGGTCAGCTGGTGTTCCTCCCGGTGCTGGCCCAGGTCGTCGACGCGTACGGCTGGCGCAGCGCATCCCTCACCATCACCGTGGCCGCCCTCGCCGTGGTGCCGCTGGTGCTGTTCGTGCTGCGTGAGCGGCCGAGCGACGTCGGCCTGCTGCCGTACGGGGCCACCGCACCGGTGCCGCCGGTCCGGCAGGCCGAGCCCGCCGCCCGGGCCGCGATCGGCGCGCTCCGCGTCGCGTCGCGGCGGCCCGCGTTCTGGCTCCTGGTGGGCGGCTTCGCCATCTGTGGCGCGACGACGAACGGCCTGGTCGGCACCCACTTCATCCCGGCCGCGCACGACCACGGGATGCCGATGACGACCGCGGCCAGCCTGCTCGCGCTGGTCGGCCTGTTCGACATCGTGGGCACGATCTTCTCCGGCTGGCTCACTGACAAGGTGGACAGCCGCAAGCTGCTGGGCTGGTACTACGCGCTGCGGGGGTTGTCGCTGTTCGCGCTGCCGGTGCTGTTCAGCGCGGCGCCCGAGGCCAAGATGCTGATCTTCGTGCTGTTCTACGGCCTCGACTGGGTCGCGACGGTGCCGCCGACGGTGGCGCTGTGCACCGAGCTGTTCGGCGGCCGGGGGACGCTGGTCTTCGGCTGGGTGTTCGCCAGCCACCAGGTGGGCGCCGCGCTCGGCGCGTTCGGTGCGGGTGCCGTGCGCACGTCGCTCGGCACGTACGACCTCGCGTGGGTCTCGGCCGGTGTGCTGTGCCTGCTGGCCGCCGGCATGTCTCTGGCGATCAAGCAGGCGGCCCCCGAACGCCCGCCGGTCACCGCCGACGTCTGACGGCTAGCCCGGCGGACCGTCGGCGCCGAGCCGTGACGCAGGCTGCAGCAGCTCGGGCACATGCCCGTCGACCGCCGCCTGCGCGAGCGCGCGGCCGAGCCCGGCTGCCTGCTTGAACAAGTTGTTGCCGGCGACCGCAAGCACTCCCTCGTGCTGCCACACGCCGATCGCGTCCTCGCCCCACGGCAGCGTCGTGGTCCAGCAGTGCCGCACGTCGACCGGCTCTGGGACCAGCCCGGGCAGCGCGCGGGCGACGTACGCGCTCGCCCGCCGGTCGAGGTCGACCAGCCCGGCCGGGTCGGCGATACCGCCGTCGTCGTGGACGTCGACGCTGCCCGCCAGGCCGACCGAGTAGCGCGCGTTTCCGGGTTCGGCGGCGGCGTAGACGATCTCGCCGAAGCCGCCACTGAAGTCGAGCAGGCACGGCAGCCGCGCCGGTGCCTCGCCCCGAACAGCGAACGTCACCCGCACGTGTGCCGCCTGGTGCACCGGCAGCGCGACGCCGAGCGACCGCATCAGTCCCGGCGTGGTCCGACCGGCCGCCACCACGACCCGCTCGTGCTCGGTGGTCGCACCGCCGGTCCGTACCTCGACCGTGCCGCGGGTCGTCGGGCGCACCTGCAGCACCTCGTCACGTGCCAGCCGGTCATCCAGCGCGGTGACGAACGCCGCCACCGCTGCGCGGGTACGGATCGAGCCGCCGCGGACGTCGAGCATGGCCGGCCCGTCGTACGGAGCCAGCAGCGGGTGCAGCTCCCGCAGCCGTTCGGGATCGAGACGCTCGACGTCGATGCCGCCGACCTCCTCGAGCTCTGCCAGCCGCCGCTCGACGTCGTCGCCGATGGCGACCACCCCGTCGGGGCTCACCAGCTCGACCCCGAGCCGCTCGGCCCAGGCCGCCCAGACCGCCCGGCCGGCACGGGTGAACTCGACCAGCCGGGGGTCGTCGTGCTGGTGCCGGAACAATCGGGATTCCCCGCCGGACTGCGACGCACCGGGTGCGCCTCGCTCGTAGACGGTCACCTCGTGCCCGAGCTCACGCACGGCATAGCCGGTGGCGAGCCCGACGATGCCCGCACCGACCACGGCGACGGGGGTGCCCGCCACGGACCCAGCAGGTGTCATCGGGCCAGCCTCGCACGCACCGCCACCCACCCAGCACCTGACCGAGCGGCGGCTATCGTCGCCCGATGATCTGCGTGGAGCTGACCTTCTCCGACGACCCGTCCCGCCTCGAGCTGCGGCCCCAGCACCGCGACCAGCTGGCGGCGCTGCACGCCGCGGGCGACCTCGTCATGGCCGGGCCGTGGGCGGACGAGACCGGCGCGCTGCTGGTCTTCAGCTGCGACCGGGCCAGCGTCGACCGGGTCCTGGCCGAGGACCCGTACTACTCCGCACCGGGCGTCGGGGTGGCCTCGATCCGTGACTGGAAGGTCGTCACCGGAGCCTGACAGCCGCGCTCCTCACTACGTCGCGCGACGCAGTACCGACCCGGCCCGGTGCGCCCGGGACCGTACCGGACTGCGCCCGGCAGACCAGATCAAGAGCCGCCTCCGGGCGGGCTCGCCACACCCCCTTGCGGGCAGAGCCTGTGACGTGTCGCACTCACCCGCAAAGGAGCACAGGCCATGTCACAGACCGTTCTCGAACCGCCCACCACCCGTTCGTCGTCCGCCGCGCTCGTCGACCCGATGGCCCTGGTGGCCCGCGGGGCGACCTGGCTGAACGCGCACAGCATCTCGGTGCTGCGGATCAGCCTCGGGCTCGTCTTCCTCGTGTTCGGCGCACTGAAGTTCGTGCCCGGGCTCAGCCCGGCCGAGGACCTGTCGGTCGCCACCATCGACCGGCTCACCCTCGGCATCGTGTCCGGCTCGGCCGCGCTGGTGCTCACCGCGGTGACCGAGACCGTCATCGGTCTCACCCTGGTCACCGGCCGCTTCGTGCGGGTGGGCCTGGTCGTGCTGGCGGGCGCGCTGGTCGGCATCATGTCGCCGCTGGTGCTGTTCTACGACGACATGTTCGACGGGGGCCCGACCCTGGTCGCGCAGTACGTGTTCAAGGACATCGTGCTCGCGGCTGCCGGGCTCGTCGTCGCCGCCCACGCGCTCGGCGGGAGGCTGCGCGCCGACAGCGAGTCCTGACCGGACGACACAGAGGGCCGGTGCCCATCCGGGGCACCGGCCCTCTGCACGTCTGCGTGCAAAGGCCGCAGGCTCGCTCGGCACCCCAGCGGCCCCACCGGCCCCAGCGAGCGAGACACCGCCTCGCTCATCCTGCCGCGAGCGGCTAGGTTTCCCGTCCACATGCACCCGCCTCTCCCCACGGCTCGGTGACAAGCAACGCGCACAGAAGGGATCGTCGAGGTGGCGAGGCCGGGACGTTCACGGCGGCTGCCACCTGAGCAAGCGCTCCTCCAAGTCAGCGACGCCCGGCACCGGCTCCCGCAGATCCTCGGCACGGGGCAGCTCGTCGTCCTCGGGCTGGGCGTCATGATCGGCGCCGGCATCTTCACCCTTGCCGGTCAGCAGGCGGCGCTCAACGCCGGCCCGGCCGTGGTGATCTCGTTCTGCGCCGCCGCGCTGGTGTGCTTCGGGGCCGCACTGTCCTACGCCGAGCTGTCCTCGACCCTCCCGGTCGCCGGCAGTGCCTACACCTTCACCTACGTGGCCTTCGGCGAGCTCTGGGGCTGGCTGGTCGGCTGGGCGCTGATCCTCGAGCTCGTCCTCGCCGCGGCCGTTGTCGCTCGCGCGTGGTCCGCGTACCTCGTGGCCACCTTCGACGGGTTCGACGTCGAGCTGCCCGCGCGCCTGGTCGACGTGTCGCAGTTCGACCAGGGGCTGAACCTGGTCGCGCCGGCGCTGCTGTTGCTGCTGACCGTCCTGCTGGTCACCGGGACCCGGCTCTCGGCCCGGGTGCTCGCCGTGGTGGTCACGGCCAAGGTCGCCGTCATCCTGGTCGTGCTCGCCGCCGGGTTCCGCTACCTCGACACGGCCAACTACACCCCGGTGGTCCCGACCTCGCGGCCGGCCACCGGTAACCCCACGGTGCTGGCGGACCTCCTGGGCGGGCAGGAGACGTTCGGGATCGCCGGTGTCTTCGCCGCCACCGCGGTGATCACCTTCGCGTACGTCGGGTTCGACCTGATCGCGACCGCGGCAGAGGACGCCCGGGACCCACGCCGCAGCGTGCCGCGAGCAATGCTGATCGCCCTCGCCCTGGTCACGCTGCTGTACGTCGCCATGGCCGTGGTGCTGGTCGGGCTGCGGCCCTACACCGAGCTCAACTCGGGTGCGCCGGTGTCGGACGCGCTCGCTGCCGTCGGGGTCAGCTGGGCCGCGTCCACCGTCAACGTCGGCGGCCTGCTGGCGTTCACCACGGTGATCATGGTCGTGCTGATCGCGCAGAGCCGGGTGCTGTTCGCCATGGGACGCGACGGCCTGCTGCCCCGGGTCTTCGGCAGGGTGAGCCACCGGTTCGCCGCGCCGTCCAGCGCGGCGTTGCTCGCCGGCCTCGCGGCCATCGCGCTGTCGCTGTATCCCGGCATCGGGTCCCTCGACCAGCTGCTCGTGCTCGGTGCCCTGTTCGCGTTCTTCTTCTGCGCCATCGGGGTCCTCGTGCTCCGGCGCAGCCGGCCCGACCTGGAGCGCGGGTTCCGGGTGCCGCTGTCGCCCCTCGTCCCGCTGCTGTCCGGCGCCGCCACCATCTGGCTGGGACTCAACCTCACGACCGAGACCTGGCGGAACTTCGGGATCTGGATGCTCGCCGGCCTCGTCTTCTACGGCATCTACGGCCGCCGCCGCAGCACCCTGGCGACCCAACCGGCGGTCGCGGACGGCACTCCGGATGCCGTCGAGACGACCGAGACCGCTCCCGCGGCGCCGGACCCACGGCGCGGCCGGCACCGGGCGCCATGAGCCGGGCACCGATGAGTCGCGCCCCTGGCCGACGTCTCATGAGTGACGGCACCCGCTGACTCCTAGCGGGTCACCAGCACGAGAGGACCCAGTCATGCAGAAGATCACGCCGAGCCTGTGGTTCGACACCGAGGCGGAGGAGGCGGCGCGCTTCTACACGTCGCAGTTCACGGACTCGAAGATCCTCGCGGTCACGCACTACGGCGAGGCCGGCCCCCGGCCGGAGGGCATGGTCATGACGGTGACCTTCGAGCTGGCGGGCCAGCAGTTCGTCGCCCTGAACGGCGGCCCGGAGTTCTCGTTCACCGAGGCGGTGTCGCTGCAGGTCAACTGTGAGACGCAGGAGGAGATCGACACCTTCTGGGCCGGCCTGTCCGAAGGCGGCGAGGAGGGGCCATGCGGCTGGCTGAAGGACCGGTTCGGCCTGTCCTGGCAGATCGTGCCGACGATCCTGGACGAGCTGATCAGCGATCCGGACACCGCGAAGGGGCAGCGGGCGATGGCGGCGATGCTGCAGATGCGCAAGCTCGACATCGCGGCGCTGCAGCGGGCTGCCGAGCAATCCTGACCCGATCGACACCGTCTGGTGACCTCGTTGTGATGTCACCGGGTGGCGAGGGGTTCAGGATGTGCTTGCCCCGGACACCGCAGTCCGGTGGTCCGAAAGGGGATCTGGATGAAGAAAGTTCTGTTCAGCGTCGCGACAGCGGCGCTCCTGGGTGCTGGCCTGGTCCTGCCCACGGGTGGCGCGGTCTCCGCGGGGAGTGCCGGCGGCACCGCCCGGGCGACAGAGGGGACCGACCTTCGGTGGGACCCCAGCACCCTGACCCCCCGGCAGTCGGCCGCGCTCGAGGCCAGCCAGCAGCGCGTCCTCGAGCGCAGCGGGCTCAAGGTGGCGCAGCGAGCCAACGGATCGGTCTCGATCCCCGTCGACTTCCACGGCGTCACCGACCGTCAGGGCCACGGGTACGTCTCGATGGCGCGGATCCACCGCCAGATCCAGGTGCTCAACCGGGCGTACGCCGGCCTCACCGGCCCGGCCGCGGCCAACACGCCGTTCCGGTTCCACCTCAACTCCGTCTCGCGTACCAAGAGCCGGGAGTGGTACACCGCCAGCTACTTCGAGAAGAAGGGCCGTAAGTCGCTGCGCGAGATGCAGCGCACCCTGCACGTGGGCAACCACAGGCACCTGAACCTCTTCTCCGTCGGGCCCAACTTCGGCCTGCTGGGCTACGCGAACTACCCGTCGCCCAACGTCGACAAGGGCGACGGCGTCGTCATCTGGGGCGCGAGCATGCCGGGCGGCAACGCCGACCTCGGCCCTGGCAGCGTCTACAACCAGGGCGACACGGCCACCCACGAGATCGGGCACTGGCTGAACATCCGGCACACCTTCGAGGGCAGCTGCGGCGCACGCAACGACTTCGTCACCGACACCCCGCGACAGTTCGCGGGCGACAACATCTTCGAGGAGGACGTCTCGCTGGACACCTGCGGGAGCCCGGGCGGTCCGCGTGACCCGGTCCGCAACTTCATGAACTACACCGACGACCCGTTCATGAACCAGTTCACCCGCGGACAGCGCGAGCGGATGAACACCGCGTGGTTCATCAGGCTGGCTCTGGACCGCTGACACCACGGAGGTAGTCGACCTCGAGGCAGGGGACGGCGGCGGCGTCATCGCCGCCGTCGTCCGCCTGCTCGGGGAAGTCGAAGACCGCCAGCATCATCTGCATCGGGTACGTCGGCGGCCGCGGGCAGCTGCGCACCAGCTCCCCGTCGACGCGGAAGTCGGCCCGCTCGGGCGTCCAGTCGACGGCGTAGGTGTGCAGCTCGGCGACGTCGATCGGCAGCCGCACCGCCTCGAAGTCCTCGGCGACGTCCGGGTCGCGGAACTGGTGCAGCCCCATCCCCACCGCGGCGGACTCGCCCGGCACCACCGCGTTGCCGAAGATCTCGGCGACGCAGATCTCGGCCGACCTCTCGGGACGGTCCTCCAGGCCGACCATCCAGAACGCGACCATCGACCGCGGCGTGACGACACCGCGTGCCCGCAGCTCGATCGAGCCGCCCTGCGGCGTCCAGCCCCAGAACGTCTCCTGCTGCTCGCGTACGGTGAGCCCGTCCCGATAGGGCTGCTGCCCGACCGTGCTGCCCACCGGACCGGAGAAGTTGCCGGACTGGATCCCCGACACCCGCGTCGGAGGTGCGTGGTCGTCCCCGCACCAGACCCCCTGGCCCGGCGGGATGGTCAGCTGCAGGCGCGAGTCCTCGAGCGCGTAGGTCGCTGCCGACGCCGCCAGTGAGCTCCACGCCGGCAGGTAGTGCGGCAGCCAGACCGCCCGATCGAGGTCGGGTCGGTCGAAGTCGTCCACGAAGTCCGGCCGGGTGGCTGACGTCATGCGTGAAGGTAGCGCCCGGTTCCGACACTCAAAGGCGGCCTCGTCCTCACTAGACCCGGCGCACCACGTGCAGCAGGTACTCCCGGCGGTCGAGCGGGTTGTGGTCCGACCGCGCGCGGCGCGGGGTCGGGCCGAGGGCGGGCTGGTAGTGGTCGAACGCCGACTCCAGCACTCCTTCGCCGCGGGTCAGCGGCGGGAGCTGCTGCTGGAGCTCGTGCACCCGGGCCGCCGGGATCGCGCCCTCCAGGACGTAGGACGCCCCCTGGATCGAGGGTGATTGCGGCACCGCCCGCAGCCGGGTCAGCGCGGGCAGCACCGGTCCGTACGTGTCGGCCGGGATCTCCAGGCGGAAGTGGTGCATCGGCTCGTACACCGTGCTCCCCGCCTGCTGCAGGGCGCTCATCAGCACCAGCGGCGTCAGGTGTCGGAAGTCGCCGGCGGTGCTGGACATGCTCTTGTCGAAGACGGCGTGCGCGTGGCTCTGCCGGGGCCAGTAGCCGGAGCGCGTCAGCGTGACGACGCAGTCGGTGACCTGCCAGCCGTACAGGCCCTGCGCCAGCGTCTCCCGCACCGTCTCCTCGATCGCCCGCAGGAACGCGAGCGGGAGGGAGCCGAGCTCGATCTCCAGCCGGAACTCCACCCCGGAGTCGACCGGCGCCGGCTCGATGCGCAGCCCGATGGTGGCGAGGAACGGGTTCGGCTCCACGTCGCCGATCTCGAGCGCCGCACCGGTGCCCACGGGTCGCTCGATGCAGATGGTCGTGGTCTCGCGGAACGTGACGTCGATGCCGTAGTCGTCGGCCAGCGTCGCCTGGACCACCTCCTTCTGCACCTCCCCGTAGAGGGACACGAAGATCTCCTGCCGGACGTCGTCCTGCCGCAGGTCGATCAGCGGGTCCTGCTCGGCGAGCTGGGCCAGCGCGACGTGCAGCGCGCCCTTGTCGCCGCGGCGGCACGGCACGACGACGGTCTCCAGCGTCGGGGGCGCGAAGTAGTGCGCGTGCGAGGCCTGCGAAGGCGTCCCGATCGCGTCGCCGATCTGGACGTCGGCGAGGCCCCAGAGCTTCCCGATCTGGCCGGCGACGACCGACCCGCGCTGGTCGGCAGCCCCCCGGTCGAAGACGCCGATCGCGGTGACCTTGCCGGCAGTGTCACCCCCGAACGGCAGCCGGTCCCGCACCCGCACCGTGCCCGAGCGCAACCTGGCGTAGGCGATCTTCTCCCCCGCAGGACCCCGTTCGACCTTGAACACGGTGCCGGCGACCGACGCGTCGGCGTCACCCTCGGCCGCCGGGAGCAGCCGCGTGATGCCGGTGAGCACGGCGTCGACGCCGGCCCCGGTGATCGCCGAGCCGAAGAACGTCGGGTGCACCAGCGCCTGCGCGGTCTGGGTCGCGAGCGCGCCGCACAGTCGTTCGTAGGACACCGACGCCGGGTCGTCGACGTACGCCGCGAGCAGGGCGTCGTCGTGGTCGGCGAGCACGTCGGCCAGGCCGGCCACCGCCGTCGGGTCGGACGCGGCGTACGGGGTGAACGCCGCGTCGCGGGTGCCGAGCGCGTGCACCGAGCCCATCGCCATGGTCGGCACCCGCAGCCGCTCCGAGATGCTCTGGAGCACGGACTCGTCCTGCGCCCCGGCGCGGTCGATCTTGTTCACGAAGATCAGCGTCGGGATGCGCAGCCGCTGGAGGGTGCGCATCAGGACCCGCGTCTGCGCCTGCACGCCCTCGACGGCGGAGATGACGAGCACCGCGCCGTCGAGCACGCTGAGCACCCGCTCCACCTCGGCGATGAAGTCCGGGTGGCCGGGGGTGTCGATCAGGTTGACGGTGACGTCGTCGACGGCGAACGACACGACGGCGGACTTGATGGTGATGCCGCGTTGCCGTTCGAGGGCGAGCGAGTCGGTCTGGGTGCTGCCGTCGTCGACGCTGCCGATCTCGTCGATGACGCCGACGGTGTGCAGCAGCCGCTCGGTCAGGCTGGTCTTACCGGCGTCGACGTGCGCGAGTATCCCGAGGTTGAGTGTTTTCACCAGGCGTCATGTCCTTGGGGTGGAGGTGGGTTCCCTTCGGTGTGGACATGGCTGCCTGCCGCATCTCGGGATCCTCCATCGCTCGTCTGGTGAGGGGACTGAACCACGCACCGACCCCGCAGAGCCACCGATTTGTTGCGCCGAAACGCTCCCCGGCAGGCGGCGTGCGGGCGATGATCGGGCTCCGGGTCCCGGCAGCCGACCGGGGTCGCCCGAGCCGACGGGGCTGACGCAGGAGGTCACGATGGGACTGTTCGACCGGCTGAAGGGCGTGAAGCGTCCTGAGGAGGGCACCCCGGCCCTGGACCGGGCAGAGGTCGAGCGGCGGCTGCTCGCCCTCAGCACCGATCAGGTCCCGTTCACCGTGCAGCCGGGTGCCGAGGCGGACCTCGACGTGGAGTGGCGCATCGTCGACGCGCAGTGGTACGAGATCTTCGCGAAGGCCAGCCTGGAGAAGTCGCACAAGCTGCTGCTGGCGCTCAACGAGGCCGAGCACGAGGTCCGGGTGCTCGAGCAGGCGTGGGAGGTCTCCTGGCGGGCCGGCACCCCCGAGCTGCAGCTGTCGGCGGAGAAGTTCCAGGGGCGCACGTTCGGGTCGAAGTCGTTCGGCACCGCGTACGCGTACACGGGCGTGAACCCGCTGGACTGGGGGCAGGTCTACCAGTACCGCTTCGACGTGTCGGAGATGAAGGACCCGGTGAGCACGGTGGTCGTGGACGCCGGCTGGACGTACGTCCCGGTCACCACCAAGGGCGGCCTGCGCGACTGAGCCCCGCCGACCGTTCCCGCGGACCGGTCAGGGCGTCTCGCGGGGCTCGCGGTGCTGGTCGGCCGCCTGCTGGACGGTCGCGACGTAGCGGGCCCACCAGGCAGCGTCGCCGGCCGCGTCGTGGTCGGACCCCGCCCACCCGTCGATGCCCTCGCGGATGACGTCGGCGTGCCCTGCGTGCTGGGCGGTCTCGGCGACGACCCGGACCAGCAGCGACCCGAACGTCGTGTGCCGGCGCTCCTCCGGCCACCACGCGACGGTGGCCGGGGCGTCCAGTGCCAGCTGGTCGATCGACTGGTCGACGTGCTGCCACGCCGCGCGGTAGAGCCCGAGGAGGTCGTCCCTGGTCTCCTCGGCCGTGGCCCACATGTCGGCGCCGTCCCAGATCGAGCCGTCCTCGACCCAGGGCAGCCGGATCGGTGCCGGACGCCCGACGGAGTCGGCGAGATAGGAGAGCTCGATACCCGTGAGGTGCTTGACGAGTCCGAGCAGGTTGGTGCCGCTGGGCGTCATGGGCCGGCGGACGTCGTAGTCGGACAGCCCGTCCAGCGACGTGAGCAGGCTGTCGCGGGACTGCTGGAGGTAGCGGTGCAGGTCGGCGGCCACACCGGTGCCGACGGTGGGGTGCCGGGTCATGGCGTCGAGGCTAGACCCGGCACCCACCGACGAGCAGTGGTCGTGCGGCAGCGGTCAGTGCACGACGACCGGTGGCTTGTCCTCGTCGTCGAGCAGGTGCGACGGCTCCCGCCTGCGCGGCAGGAAGAACACCGGGATGAACGTGACGAGGATCAGGACCCACGCCACCGAGAAGGCATCGGCGAACGCCGCGGCCGCCTCGGTCAGCCCCTGGAGCACCGCGTCCGGACCGAGCTGGTCGGCGACGGCCGGGTCCCCCTGCGCCGCGATGGCGGGCAGGGCCAGGTCGGTGCTCTTGAGCTGGTTGGTCAGCACCACCGAGATGACCGCGACGCCGACCGAGCTGGCGATCTGCTGCGAGATGTTCAGCAGCGTCGACCCCCGGGCGACCTCCTGGTTGGTGAGCGTCTTCAGCGCCGTCGTGAACAGCGGCATCATCGTGGCGCCCATGCCGAGGCCCATGATGAACAGCCAGGTGATCAGCAGGCTGTACGACGTGTCGGCCTCGACCTGGGTGAACCCGCCCATGCCGATCGCGATGCCGATCATGCCGAACGGCACGATCCGCCCCACCGGGAACTTGTCGACCAGCGCGCCGGCGATCGGCATCGTCAGCATGGCGCCGATGCCCTGTGGCGCCACCAGCAGGCCGGCGTCGAGGGTCGACTCGCCCCGGACCTCCTGGAAGTAGGTCGGCACCAGCAGCAGGCCGCCGAAGAACGCCGCCGCGAACAGGAACATCGTGATGACCGAGACCGAGAGGTTGCGGTTGGCGAACAGCCTCAGGTCGAGCAGCGGGTGCTCGGGCCGGAAGGCGTGCCACACGAACGCCGAGCATCAGCAGGACGCCGATCAGCATCGACACCCACACCCGTGGTGCGGTGAAGTCGCCGTTCTCGGTCGGCAGGCTGGACACCCCGAACAGGAACAGGGCGAGCCCCGGCGACAGCAGCAGCACGCCGATGACGTCGAGCGACTCGGCCGGCTGCGGGCTGTCGCTCGGCAGCACGACGAAGGCGTAGATGAGCGCGATGACACCGATCGGCGCGTTGATCAGGAAGATCCAGTGCCAGCTCGCGTGGTCGATCAGCCAGCCGCCGAGGATCGGACCGAGGATCGGGCCGAGCAGCATCGGCACGCCGAGGATCGCCATCAGCCGGCCCATCCGGTGCGGCCCGGCGGCCCTGGTCATGATCGTCATGCCCAGCGGCATCAGCATGCCGCCACCCAGGCCCTGGATGACCCGGAACAGGATGAGCATGTTGATCGACTCGGCCATCGCGCACAGCACCGAGCCGGCCGTGAACAAGAAGATGGCGCTGAGGTAGAGGCGCTTGGTGCCGAACCGGTCGGCGGCCCAGCCGGTCAACGGGATGACCGTGGCCAGGGCCAGCGTGTAGGCGGTGACGGTCCAGGCCACGTGCGAGTAGGCGATCGGGTCCTCGGGCGTGCCGAAGACGGTCTGGAAGGTCGGCAGCGCCACGTTGACGACGGTGATGTCGAGAATCGACATGATCGCGCCGAGGACGACGACGCCGGCGACCTTGAGCACCGCGCCGTCGATCTTGTCGGGGTACTCAGGTGCCGGGGCGGCGGAGGTCATGCGTGCTCCTTCGTGCTCTTGCGGAGGTAGTCGCCGGCGAGGATCGGTTGCAGCGCCTCGGTGAGTCGCCGGCAGTCCTCGGCCGGGAGTCGTTCCGTGACGGTCCGTAGGGCCCGCCGTTTCTGTTCGATGTGCGCGTCGGCGATCGCGAGACCACGCGGCGAGAGAGAGATCAGCTTGACCCGGCGGTCCTCGGGGTTCTCGTGCCGCTCCGTGATCCCGAGCTTGACCAGCTGGTCGACGTTGCGCCCGGCTGCTGCCTGGGACAGTCCCAGCCGGTGCGCGATCTCGCTGATCGGCAACGGCACGCCCACGTGCGCGAGGGCGAAGACGGTGCGGGCCTGGGAGAACGACACGTCGAGGTCGACGAGCGCGTCCATCGCGTCCACCTCGGCGAGGCTGAACATCCGCTGGAGGAAGTCCTGCAGGGCTTCGAACAGCTCGTCAGACGTGGACACCCGCGCAACAGTAACGGGTATGCAATTGTTGTGCCAACCTGATTATCTCTTCCACGCAAACTGCGGGAGACCCCCGAAGACTGCTGTCGCAGCCTACGTCGCCGGGTTCGGCGGACGCCTCTGGTTTTCGGCCAGCCGGGCGAGGTGCACCGTGATGTCGGCGGCCAGGGTGAGCCACTCGGGGAGCACCGCCAGGATGCGGGCGAACACCCGCTCCCGAGCCGCGGCCGGCAGCTCGATGTAGGCCGAGACCGTCGCGAGGTGGGCGACGTAGTCCGGCCCCGACATCGTCACGCGACGCTCGATGCTGGACTGACGGACGTCCGCGAACAGACTGGTCTGGCCCAGCTCCGTCCCGGGCCACTGCATCGGGCTGTCGTCCGGAGTCCCGTCCGGCGACGGGACGTCGTCGTCGGCGAGGAAGGCCGACCGGGCATCGCGGACCGCCGCCTCGACCGCGGGATCGGCCAGGCGCAGCTGGCCGCCGAACGAGGCGAACACGCCACCGGGGTTGAGCAGTGCGGCCACCCGCGACCACCGCCGGGTCGGTTCGGTCCAGTGCAGCGCCGCCGCCGCGTAGACCAGGTCGTAGGACGAGGTCCGGGGGAGATCCTCCAACGCCGCCTGCACGACGGTGACCGTCGCGGGTACGTGCTTGCGCAGCTCGGCGAGCATCTCGGCGTCCGGATCGGTAGCGGTCACGGCGATTCCCCGCCCGGCGAACAGGCGGGTGGCCTTGCCCGTGCCCGCACCGATCTCCAGCGCGGTACGGACCGGACCTGCGTAGGCCAGCACCTCGTCGGCGAGCGCGTCGGGGTAACCGGGGCGGAAGCGCTCGTAGGCGGACGCCACGGACCCGAAGCTCAACGCGCGGCTGCTCACGTCTCGAGTCTGGCATCGCGCTCACGCGCGGTCGTCGCCGTTGCAATACGCGGTTGCGGAATCCTGGTTCGGTTGCCGAGGATCCCGACGTCGGGGACCGATGAGAATCGCCGGTCCCGCCAGTCTTCAGAACTGATTGCACATTGCCACCACTATTCGAGGAGCGCACCGATGTCACGCACCCGGGTCCACAACATGTCCATCTCCCTCGACGGCTACGCGACCGGCGAGCCGCAGTCCGCCGATGCGCCGTTCGGCCACGCGGGCGAGCGCCTGCACCAGTGGATGTTCGCCACCCGCTACTGGGACGCGAGCGGATCCGCCGGGGTCGACGACGCCATCGCCGAGCGCAACAACGACGGCATCGGCGCCGAGATCATGGGCGCCAACAAGTTCGGGCCTCCCGGTTGGCAGGACGACCCGGACTGGACCGGCTGGTGGGGACCGAACCCGCCGTTCCACTCCCCGACGTTCGTGCTCACGCACCGGCCGCGGCCGTCGATCGAGATGGAGGGCGGCACCACGTACCACTTCCTCGACGCCACCCCGGCCGAGGCGCTCGAGGCCGCCCGCGAAGCGGCCGACGGCAAGGACGTGCGGATCGGCGGCGGAGCCACCGTCGTCCGCGAGTTCGTCGCCGCCCGGCTGGTCGACCACATGCACCTCGTGCAGGTCCCGATCGTGCTCGGCCGCGGCGCCAGCGTCTGGGCGGGGCTGGAGGCCGTCGAGGACGACTACGACATCGAGGCCGTCTCCACGCCCAGCGGCGTCACCCACCTCACGTTCAACCGCAAGGTGGTCTCCTGAACGACGGCAGCGGTCGGTCAGGTGTGCTGCATGTCGACGAAGCGTGAGTAGTGCCCCTGGAACGCGACCACCAGGTTGGCGGTGGGGCCGGCACGGTGCTTGGCCACGATGATGTCGGCCTCGCCGGGGCGGGTGGACTCGCGTTCGTACATGTCCTCGCGGTGCACCAGGATCACCATGTCGCTGTCCTGCTCGATGCTGCCGGACTCGCGCAGGTCGCTGAGCATCGGCCGCTTGTCGGTGCGCTGCTCGGCGCCGCGGTTGAGCTGGCTGACCGCGATCACCGGCACCTCGAGCTCCTTGGCCAGCAGCTTCATCTGCCGGGAGAACTCCGAGACCTCGACCTGGCGGCTCTCGACCCGTCGGCCGGACGTCATCAGCTGCAGGTAGTCGACGACGATCAGCCGCAGGTCGTGCCGCTGCCGGAGGCGCCGCGCCTTGGCCCGGATCTCCATCATCGTCATGTTCGGCGAGTCGTCGATGAACAACGGCTTCTCCGACACCTTGGCCATCGTGCTCGCGAGCCGCTGCCAGTCGTCGTCGCTCATGTGCCCGTTGCGGATGTGGTGCATCGGGATGCGCGCCTCGGCCGACAGCAGCCGCATGCTGATCTCGTTGCGGTTCATCTCCAGCGAGAAGATCACGCTGGTGAGGTCGTGCCGCAGCGAGGCCGAGCGGCAGATGTCCAGCGCCATCGTCGACTTGCCGGCGCCGGGGCGGGCCGCGATCACGATCATCTGTCCCGGGTGCAGGCCGTTGGTGAGGTCGTCGAGGTCGGCGAAGCCGGTCGGCACGCCCACCATCTGCCCGTCGCGCGCGCCGATCGCCTCGATCTCGTCGAGGGTCGGGCCGAGGATGTCGCGCAGCGGCGCGTAGTCCTCGCTGGTGCGCTGGTCGGTGACCGCGTAGACCTCGGCCTGCGCCCGGTCGACCACGTCGTCGACCTGTCCCTCGCCCTGGTAGCCGAGCTGGGCGACCTTGGTGCCCGCGTCGACCAGCCGGCGCAGGATCGCCTTCTCCCGGACGATCTCGGCGTAGTAGCCGGCGTTGGCGGCGATCGGCACCCCGGCGACCAGGGTGTGCAGGTAGGGCGCGCCGCCGACCCGGACCAGCTCGCCGCGTCGGGTCAGCTCGGCCGACACCGTCAGGGCGTCGGCCGGCTCGCCCCGACCGTAGAGGTCGAGGATCGCGTCGAAGACCGTCTCGTGGACCGGCCGGTAGAAGTCGGTGCCGCGCACCGTCTCCACGACGTCGGCGATCGCGTCCTTGGAGAGCAGCATCGCGCCGAGCACGCTCTGCTCGGCGGCGTTGTCCTGCGGTGGGGTGCGGTCGCCGTGCCGCTGGTCGACCGGCTCGCCGTAGGAGTCGTCGGGGGGGTCGACCAGGCCCGGCCCACGGAACTCCGTGACGCTCATGCCGTGCCCCCAGAATCGAACAGGTGTTCCCCGTCACGACCCACGTTAGACGTCCTCACCGACAGTGCCCTCCCGGCCGCACGGGTTCCGACCGGCCGACGCGAGGCGACCGTACGCGGGGTTCGCCCCGGTCCGACACCGGCGCGTCCACAGCCTCTGTGCACGACGCCCGGAAAGCTGGGGAGAACCCCCCGATCCGTGTGCACAGCCTGTGCGGCCGGCTGTGGACGAGCCCCGCGACTCGCGTGCGGCGAGGGCACCTGACCTGCGACGATGCCGTCCACCCGGTGTGGAGCGGAGAAAGATTCGTCCGGTTTCCAGGATGTGACGTGGGCCATACCAGGTGCCGGGCCAGCCCGGGTCCGATATCGGCGATGTGAGAGGTTATCCCCAGCCGAGGGCCTTACCGGAACGGGGATCAGCGGATGCGGCGGGTGCAGCTGACCGGCGACGACCGGCAGATGTTCCGGCTGGCGGTGCCGGCCTTCGCCGCGCTGGTCAGCGAGCCGCTGTTCCTGCTCGCCGACACCGCCGTGGTGGGCCACCTCGGCGTGGACGCGCTGGCCGCGCTGGCGCTGGCCGCGACCGTGCTGCAGACCGTCGTCGGGCTGTGCGTGTTCCTCGCGTACGGCACCACCGCGACGGTCGGGCGCCGGCTCGGCGCGGGTGACCTGCGCGGCGCCCTGACCGACGGCATGTCCGGCACCTGGCTGGCGCTGCTGCTGGGTGCGGTGCTGGCGCTGCTGCTCGCCGCCGCTCGCGCGCCCGGTGACCGACCTGTTCGACGCCTCTGCCGACGTGGCCGACCAGGCGGTCACCTTCCTGCTGGTGGCCGCACCCGGCATCCCGGCGATGCTCGTGGTGCTGGCCACCACCGGGGTCCTGCGCGGCCTGCAGGACACCCGGACGCCGCTGGTGGTGCTGGTCGCGGCCAACGTGGTCAACGTCGTGCTCAACATCGTGCTGGTCTACGGGCTCGACCTCGGCCTGGCCGGCTCGGCGCTCGGCACCACGCTGGCCCAGACCGCTGCCGCGGCGGCGATGACCACCGCGGTGGTGCGGGCCGCGCGACGGCACGGTGCGTCGCTGCGCCTGCACCCCGCGCGGCGTGCTGCTCGCCGGCCGCTCCGGCGTCGCGCTGCTGGTGCGCACCATGACCCTGCGCGCGGTGCTGCTGATCGCCACCGGCGTGGCCAGCACGATGCCGTCGACGTCGCTGGCCGCGCAGCAGATCGCGGTCACCGTGGTGTCGGCCCTGACGTTCGCGCTCGACGCGATCGCCATCGCCGGGCAGGCACTGACCGGTCGCTACCTCGGCGCCGAGGACGTGGCGGCGGCGCGACGCAGCACCCGGCGGATGGTCTGGTGGGGACTGCTCACCGGCGGCGTCGCCGGAGCTGCGCTGCTGGTCGTCAGTCCCTGGCTGCCGTGGGCGTTCACGTCCGATGCCGCCGTCCGCGAGGCGGCCGTGGGCGCGCTCGTGGTCGCGGCGCTGGTGCAGCCGGTGTCCGGCGTGGTGTTCGTGCTCGACGGCGTGCTGATCGGCGCCGGCGACGGTCGCTACCTGGCGTGGGCGGGTGTCATCACGCTGGTGGCGTACGTGCCGTGCGCGCTCGCCGTGCTGGTCGCCGGCGGCGGCCTCACCTGGCTCTGGATCGCTTACGGGGCTTGGATCCTGGCGCGCGCCGCCACCCTCGTGCACCGCGAGCGCGGCGACGCCTGGCTGATCACCGGCGCGGTGCGCGCCGGCTGATCCGAGCGGTCAGGACTGGACGACCTCGACGGTGACCGTCGCCGCGACCTCGTCGTGCACCGGCACCGTGACCTCGTGCGTGCCCAGGGACTTGATCGGCTGGGCCACCCGGATCCGGCGGCGGTCGACGTCGGGACCACCGGCGGACTTGATCGCCGCGGCGATGTCCGACACGGTCACCGCGCCGAACAGCCGGCCCGTCTCGCCGGCCCGGGCCGGCAGCTGCACGGTCAGGCCCTGGAGCTGGTCGCGGATCTGCTCGGCGTGGCCGAGGTCGCGCACCTCGCGCACCTCGCGGGCCTTCTTCAGCGAGTCGATCTGCTTCGCGGCGCCCTTGGTCCACCGGACCGCGTACCCGCGCGGCATGAGGAAGTTGCGGCCGTAGCCGTCCTTGACCTCGACCACGTCGCCGGGGGCGCCGAGGGTGTCGACCTCATGGGTGAGGATGAGCTTCATCGTGGACGTGCCTCGTCTCAGCGGTGCGTCAGCGGGTCGTGGAGGTGTAGGGCAGCAGCGCCATCTCGCGGGCGTTCTTGATCGCCGCGGCGATCTGGCGCTGCTCCTGGACGGTGACGCCGGTGACCCGGCGGGCCCGGATCTTGCCGCGGTCGGAGATGAACTTCCGCAGCAGCGTCGTGTCCTTGTAGTCGATGTAGGTGATCTTCGCGGCGCGAAGCGGGTTGGACTTCTTCTTCGGCTTGCGAAGGACTGGCTTGGCCATCGTGGTGCTCCTTGTCGAGCCCGGCTCACGCCGGGATGGTCCGGGAAGGGATCGGTGGTGAGGTCAGAACCGGGGTCAGAACGGCGGGTCGTCGGTCGACGACGAGCTGCCGCCGGTGGCCCAGGGGTCGTTGCTCGGTGCCGCTCCACCGGTCGGCGCCCCGCCGGCCGCTGCGCCGCCGGCTGCCCACGGGTCGTTGCCGCCCGCGGCCTGCCCGCCGGACTGCTGGCCGCCGCTGAAGCCGCCGCCACCTCCGCCGCCGGAGCGCTGGACCTTGGTGACCTTGGCGGTGGCGCTGCGCAGGCTCGGACCGACCTCGTCGACGTCGATCTCGTAGACGGTGCGCTTCTCGCCCTCGCGGGTCTCGTAGGAGCGCTGCTTGAGCCGCCCCTGCACGAGCACGCGCATGCCCTTCTGCAGCGACTCGGCGACGTTCTCGGCCGCCTGCCGCCACACCGAGCAGGTGAGGAACAGCGACTCGCCGTCCTTCCACTCGCCCGACTGGCGGTCGTACGTGCGCGGCGTCGACGCGAGCCGGAAGCTCGCGACCGCCGCACCGGACGGGGTGAAGCGCAGCTCGGGGTCGTCGACGAGGTTGCCGACGAGGGTGATGACGGTCTCGCCTGCCATGGGGCCTCCGGTTCTGTTTCTGTCGTCCGACGCTCAGCGGGCGTCGGGACGGATGACCTTGGTGCGGAGCACGGACTCGTTCAGCGTGAGCTGGCGGTCGAGCTCCTTGACCGTGGCGGGCTCCGCGGTCAGCTCGACCACCGCGTAGATGCCCTCGGCCCGCTTCTTGATCTCGTACGCCATCCGGCGCCGGCCCCACACGTCGACGCTGTCGACGGTGCCACCGTCCTGACGGATCAGGCCGAGATAGCGGTCCAGCGACGGGGCGACGGTGCGCTCCTCGAGATCAGGATCGAGGATGACCATCAGTTCATAACGACGCACAGCAGTCTCCACCTCCCACGGTCTACGCGGTCACGGTCTCTCCGTGACAGGAGGGCTGGTGCATGCAGGCCGCGTCGAGACGCCAGGACAGGCGTGGGAGACGGGGCCGACTGGTCTGGCAGAACCAGACCGACGACGCAGTCTAGCCGAGCGGGCGGCGGACGCGAAAACCGGCGTCCACAGGGTCGTCGGCGGTGCCGGTCGGTACTGGTCGGGTGCTGGTCGGGTGCGGGAACAGGTGCTGGTCGGGTGCCGGATCAGGTGCCGGATCCGCCCTGCTTCCGGGCCTTGCGGCTCTCGGCGAAGCGGGCGTAGGCCTGCTTGGCCTTCGCGCGGTTCTCCGGCTTGCTCGCCTCGCGCTTGGCGACCTGTGCGGCCTTGACGGCGATCCCGCTCTTCAGCGCGCCCTTGATGATGCCCATCTGTCCTCCTCGCGGTCGATTCGATCGAATCGTCCATCCTAGGTGCGGATCCGCGTCTCGGCAGGACGAGCCGGTCGCTGCGCCTACTCCGTGGTGATGGCGCGCAGCACGTCCAGCTTCGCGGCGCGCCTCGCCGGCAGCACGGCGGCGAGCACCCCCACCACCGCGGCGACCAGCACGAACACCACCAGCTGCACGACCGGGCACCGCCAGGTCGGTGATGCCCTGGTCGGCAACGGCGCGCTGCAGCACCACGCCGAACAGCAGCCCCATGGCGACGCCCAGCACGGCGCCGAGCACCGCGATCGCCACCGCCTCCAGCCGCACCATCCGGCGCAGCTGGCGGCGACTCATGCCGACCGCGCGCAGCAGGCCGACCTCGCGGGTGCGCTCGATGACGCTGAGCGCCAGCGTGTTGACGATGCCGAGGACCGCGATGATGATCGCCAGCCCGAGCAGCGCGTAGATCAGGTAGAGCAGGGTGTTGACCTGCGCGCGGATGGAGTCGGTGAACTCCTCCTGGTCCTGCACGGTCAGCGTGGGCAGGTCGGCCACCAGGTCGTCGAGCTCCGCGCCCAGCTCGGAGGGCGAGGTCCCCTCCGCCGCGTTGACGCTCACCGTCGCGTCCTGGCGCGGGATGTCGGCCTGCGCCAGCGTGGAGAACGGCACCAGCGCGTTGGAGACCACGTTGGACTGCTCGTAGACGCCCACCACCTCGGCGTCCTGGTCACCCGCGGGGAAGGACAGCGTCACCGTGTCACCGACGTCGGCCGACACCGCGTCGGCGACGTCGTCGGACAGCGCGATCTGGCCGTCGCCCGCGTCCATGGTGCCGTCGACCATCGTCAGGTCGTAGACGTCGGTCACCTCGGCGCTGTCGGCCGCCGTGATGAAGAAGTTGTCGCCCTCGACGTCGGCCGAGACGGCCTGCTGCTGGACGACCTCGCCGACGCCGTCGAGGTCGCGGATGCGGTCGGCGATCGTCGTGGAGAACGGCGTGAACGTCGGGCTCGACACCAGGAAGTCGGTGGTGAACTCCTTGCTGACGGCCACCTCGATCGACTTGTTGATGGAGGCGCCCAGCACCGACATCGTCGTCACCAGGGCGAGCCCGATCATCAGCGCCGACGCGGTGGCGGCGGTGCGCCGCGGGTTGCGCAGGGAGTTCTCGCGGGCGAGCCGCCCGACGGCGCCGAAGACCCGCTGGTAGCCGGCGCCCAGCAACCGCAGCACCGGCCGGCCGAGCACCGGGCTCATCACCGCCACGGCGATCAGCACCGCGAACGCGCCGAACCCGACCAGCGAGGCACCGGTGCCGCCCTCGCCTGCCAAGCCGATCGCCATCAGCGCCGCGCCGACCACGGCCAACCCGATGCCGACCAGCACCCGGCGGCGCAGCGACGACTCCGGCAGGGCGACGTCGTCGCGCATCGCCGCGACCGGCGCGATCTTGCTCGCGCGCCGGGCCGGGAGGTAGGCCGCCACCAGCGTCACGAGGATGCCGACGGCGTAGCCGGCCACGGCCGTCGACCACGCGAACACCAGCGGGGTGCCCGACAGGTCGAGCCCGAAGAACCCGAACAGGGTGCGCAGCCCGATCGCGAGCAGGAACCCGAGTCCGAGGCCGAGCGTGGACCCGACGAAGCCCACCACCAGCGCCTCGAGCAGCACCGACCGCGTGACCTGGCGCCGGTTGGCCCCGAGCGCACGCAGCAGCGCGAGCTCGCGGCTGCGCTGCGCGACCAGGATCGAGAAGGTGTTGATGATCAGGAAGGTGCCGACCACCAGGGCGACCGCAGCGAAGATCAGCAGGAAGATGTTGAGGAAGTCGAGCACCGAGCCGACCACGTCCTCGGTCTCCCCGGCCACCTCGTCGCCGGTGGCCGCCTCCAGGTCGTCGGGGAGCACCTCCTCGGCCGACGCGGCGAGCTCCTCCTGGGAGACGCCCGGCTCGGCGGTGAGCCCGATGCTGTCGTACGTGTTCTTGCCGCCGAGGAAGATCTGCTGGGCGGTCTCGGTGTCGAACAGCACCAGCGAGGCGCCGGCGAGTCCGCCGCCCCCGAACTCGGCGATGCCGACCAGCTCGGCCTCGAGCTCGGGCGTGTCCCCGGCCGTGATCATCCGTACGGTGTCGCCGACCTCGTAGCCGGCGTTGTCCGCGGTGCGTTCGTCGAGGGCCACCTCGCCGGGGCCGGGCTCCTCGCCCTCGGCGATCGTGACCGCCGGCTCACCGGTGATGGAGGGGGCGTCGTTGTAGTTGAACGACAGCGTCGGCGCACCCTGCCCGCCGACCAGCTTGCCGTCGTCGCCGACGACGAACAGGCCGAGTCCCTCGACGGTGCCGTCGGCGCGGGCGACGCCCGGCTGGTCGGCGAGGGTGTCGACGAGCGAGGCCGGGATGGAACGGGTGTCGGGCTGCACGGCGCCGGTGTCGTCGGGTACGGCGCCCTTGAACCGCACCGTGGCGTCGGACACCGAGCCGCCGACGATGTCGTCGAAGGCCCGGTCGATGGTGTCGGTGAAGACCAGGGACCCGGCCACGAAGGCCACGCCCAGGACGATCGCGAACGCCGACAGCAGCAGCCGGAGCTTGCGCGCAAGCAGGTTGCGCCAGGTGACCCGGAGCACGGCGGCGTCAGTTCGTCTCGGCGTCGGCCGCAGCCATCGCCTCGGCCTGGATGGAGGCCATCTTCTCGAGCACGCTGTCGGCCGTCGGCCGCGCCAGCTCGTCGACCACCTTGCCGTCGGCGAGGAACACCACCCGGTCGGTGTAGGCGGCCGCGAGCGGGTCGTGCGTCACCATCACGACGGTCTGGTCGAACTCGTCGACGGTGCGGCGCAGGAAGCCCAGCACCTCGGCGCTGGAGACCGAGTCGAGGTTGCCGGTCGGCTCGTCGGCGAACACGATCGCCGGCCGGCTCACCAGCGCCCGGGCGCACGCCACCCGCTGCTGCTGCCCGCCGGACAGCTCGGCCGGCTTGTGGTCGAGCCGGTCGGAGAGGCCGACCGCCTCGATGACGGTGTCGTACCACTGCTGCTCGGGCTCGCTGCCGGCGATCGCCAACGGCAGCAGGATGTTCTCGCGGGCGGTCAGCGTCGGCACCAGGTTGAAGGCCTGGAAGACGAAACCGACCCGGTCGCGGCGCAGCCGGGTGAGCGCCTTGTCGTTGAGGCTGGCGAGCGCGGTGTCGCCGATGACGACCTCGCCGGCCGTCACCACGTCGAGCGCGGCGAGGCAGTGCATCAGGGTGGACTTGCCCGAGCCCGAGGGTCCCATCACCGCGGTGAACTCGCCGCGCCGGAACTCGACGGACACGCCGTCGAGGGCGTGCACCTCGGCCTCGCCGCGTGCCGTAGACCTTGGTGAGCCCGACCGCCCGGGCCGCGACCTCGGTGTCGTGCGCCGGCGCCGACGTGTCGACGTGTGCCATGGTGTGCCCTCCCCGACGGCACCGCCGCTGACGCCGTCCCTGCGCGCACACGCTAGTGGGCGCACCCGGCACCGGGTCCACCGTATTTCACCCGTTGTCCACGCCCGGTCCTAGGGTGGCGCCCATGAGCAGCAACGGCGACCTGCGCATCGGCGCCCACGTCGACCAGGCCGACCCGATCGCCGAGGCGACCGCGCGCGACGCCGACCTGGCGCAGCACTTCCTCGGCGACCCGCAGGGGTGGAAGAAGCCGACGGTCGCCTACGAGGGCGGGGCCGAGGCGCTGCGCGCGGCGGCCGAGGCCGCCGACGTGGCGCTCTACGTGCACGCGCCGTACGTGCTCAACGTCGCCACCACCAACAACCGGATCCGCATCCCGAGCCGCAAGCTGCTGCAGCAGCAGGTGGATCTCGCCGCCGAGGTGGGGGCGCGCGGGCTGATCGTGCACGGCGGCCACGTGCTCAAGGACGACGACCCCGAGACGGGCTTCGACAACTGGCGCAAGTGCGTCGAGCGCACCGACCTCAAGGTGCCGCGTGCTGATCGAGAACACCGCGGGCGGCGACAACGCGATGGCCCGCCGGCTCGAGCGGATCGAGCGGCTGTGGGCGGCCGTCGCCGACGCCGAGGGCGACCCGGTGGGCGCCGGCTCGGTCGGCTTCTGCCTCGACGTCTGCCACGCCCACGCCGGCGGCATCCCGCTGGCCGACGTGGTCGAGCAGGTCCGTGCGATCACCGGCCGGATCGACCTGGTGCACGCCAACGACAGCCGCGACGCGTTCGACTCCGGCGCCGACCGGCACACCAACCTCGGCAACGGCAGCATCGACCCCGAGGAGATGATCGCCGCCGTGCGCGCCGCCGGTGCGCCGGTCGTCGTGGAGACGCCGGGCGGCGCCGACGGACAGGGCGCCGACATCGCCTGGCTGCGCGAGCGGCTCTAGCGCACCCGCACGTCAGCGGCGCCGCAGCTGCAGCACCCGGGAGTCCACCTGCGGCGGCGGCGAGAACGCCCGCCGCGGCACCCCGATGCCGCGCTCACCGCTGCCACCGGCCGCGCGCCGGCTCGGCCCACCGGTTCACGACGGCGCGCTGCAGCACCAGGTCGGCCGCGACCAGACGGCTGCCGCGTGCGGTCAGCCGTCGCAGCAGCGGCGTCGACAGCCCGTACGGCGGAGCGGCGACGACCCGGAACGGACGTCCCGGCAGCGGCACCGTCGAGCAGGTCGCCCTCGACCACCCGCAGCGCCGGTGCCGGCGAACCGCTTGCGCAGCCGCTCGGCCCGGCGCGGGTGCAGCTCGACGGCCACCACCCGGGCGCCGGCGGCGAGCAGTGGTGCGGCCAGCGCGCCGGTGCCGGCGCCGAGGTCGAGCACCAGCTCGCCGGGGCGTACCCCGGAGGTGGCGACGACCCGCTCGGCCCACTCAGGCTCGAGCCGGTGCCACCCCCAGGCCCGCCGCCCCGGCCCGGAACCGGCGGACACGACGCACCATCACGAACAGCGCCATGCGCCGGCACCGTACGGACCCCGCCCTCGCTCTGGCGACCAGTTTTCGGCCCCCTGGCATCCGCGTCGGGCAGGCAACACGCCGGCGCCACGCCGGGCAGCGGAGCACGGTTGCCGCCACCACACCCGTCCCCGCGGCAGCCGGCGCGCCGGTACAATCGTTTGCAGCGCGACCGGCGCGGGAGGCTGAGGCGTGGGCACGTACCGGCTGGACGTCAACGGCCGGTCCGAGCAGGTCGCCGCCGAGCCCGGGACGCCGCTGCTGCTGGTGCTGCGCAACGCGCTGGGCCTGACCGGCGCGAAGTTCGGCTGCGGGCAGGGGCTGTGCGGAGCCTGCACGGTCTGGCTCGACGGACACCCGACACCCTCGTGCGACCAGCCGGTCGACTACGTCGGCGAGCGGCCGGTACGCACCGTCGAGGACCTCGCCGACGACGGCGAGCCCGGCCCGCTGCAGGCGGCGTTCCTGCGGGAGCAGGCCGCGCAGTGCGGCTACTGCATCCCCGGCATCCTGATGAGTGCCGCGGCGTTGCTGCGCGACAACCCGACCCCCACCCGCGACGAGGTGGTCGAGGCGCTCGACCGGCACCTGTGCCGGTGCGGCACCCACGAGCGGATCGTCCGCGCGGTGCTGTCGGTGACGACGTGACCGCTGCCGACGGAGCTGCCGACGGAGCTGCCGCCCAGCCTGCTCGCCAACCCGCTGCTGAGCACCTGGCTCGACCTGGACGAGCCCGGCCAGGTGCTCGTCCGCACCGGCAAGGTCGAGCTGGGACAGGGGATCCTCACCGCGCTCGCGCAGATCGTCGTCGACGAGCTCGGGGTCGCCCCCACGCGGGTACGGGTCGCCGCGGCCGCAACCGACACCGGGCCGAACGAGGGTTTCACCGCCGGCAGCCTGTCCATCACCCAGTCGGGTGCCGGCCTGCGGCACGTCTGCCGGGTGCTGCTCGGGCTGCTGTCCGAGCGGGTCGCCACCGACGCGGGCTGTGCGCCCGCCGACCTCGTCCTCGACGACGGGTGCTTCCTGCGCGGCGACGACGCGGTCGCCGATCTCTGGGAGGCCGCGCGCGCCGGCGGGCTCGACGTCGAAGCGACCGGCGAGCCGCTGCCGGCCGCCACGGTGGTCCGCCGCGACGGCCCCGACGTCGACCGGCTGGACCTCGCGGACACGCTGCTCGGCCGTCCGCGCTTCCTGCACGACCTGCGGATGGACGGCATGGCGCACGGCCGGGTGGTGCGGCCGCCGCGACCGGGCGCCCGGCTGGCGTCGCTCGACCCGGGCGCTGTCGAGGCGCTGCCCGGCGTGCTCGCGGTGGTGCGCGAGGGCTCGTTCGTCGGCGTGCTCGCCGACGCCGAGGACCAGGTCGAGGTGGCGGCCGCCGCGCTGGCCGGCGCAGCGGTGTGGTCCGGCGGCATCGAGCTGCCGGTCGACGTACCCGCCTGGCTGCGGGAGCAGCCGGTCGAGACCACGGTGGTCGAGCGGTCCGACCCGCCGCCGGTCGCCACCACCCTGCGCGCGTCGTACACCCGGCCCCCGCTGGCCCACGCCTCGATCGCCCCCGGCTGCGGCATCGCCCGGTGGGACGACGGCTGCCGTGCAGGTGTGGACGCACAGCCAGGGGGTGCACCCGCAGCGGGCCGCGATCGCCGCAGCGCTCGACCTCGACCCTCGAGCGGGTACGCGTCCAGCACGTCGAGGGCGCCGGCTGCTACGGCCACAACGGCGCCGACGACGTCGCGTTCGACGCGGTGCTGCTGGCCCGGCACCTGCCCGGCCGGCCCGGTACGCGTGCAGTGGAGTCGGGCCGACGAGCTGGGCTGGTCGCCGTTCGGGTCGGCGATGGCCGTCGACCTGGCCGCCACCGTCGGGCCGGACGGCCGGGTGACCGACTGGTCGCACCAGCTGTGGAGCAACGGGCACACCGCACGACCCGGTTACGGCGGGGAGCCCGGCCTGCTCGGGCACACCCACCGCCGCGACGCCGACGCGCCGCCGTCGGTCGACCCATCCGGCGCACGCGGGGCACGGGTCGGCGCGCAACGCGGAGCCGGGCTACGACCTCGGCCGGCTCGAGGTCGTGGCGCACCGCTCGTTGACGATGCCGGTGCGTACCTCGGCGCTGCGCTCGCTCGGCGCGCACCTCAACGTGTTCGCGATCGAGTCGTTCCTCGACGAGCTGGCGCAGCAGACCGGGGCCGACCCGGTGCGGCTGCGGCTCGCGCACCTGCGCGACGAGCGCGCCGCCGACGTGCTGCGCACCGCCGCCGAGCGGGGCGGTCTGCACGAGCCGCGTCCGGACGACGTCGGCCGCGGGATCGCCTACGCCCGTTACAAGAACCGCGGTGCCTACTGCGCGGTGGTCGCCGAGGTGGAGGCGGTCGACCGGGTCGCGGTCCGGCGGCTGACCGTCGCCGTCGACGTGGGCCGGGTGGTGAGCCTCGACGGCGTGGTCAACCAGCTGGAGGGCGGCGCGATCCAGTCGACCAGCTGGACGGTGCTCGAGCAGGTACGGCTCGGCGCCGGCGGGGTCGAGAGCACCGACTGGGAGGCGTACCCGATCCTGCGGTTCAGCCAGGTGCCCCGGGTCGAGGTGCACGTGCTCGACCGACCGGACCAGCCCAGCCTTGGCTCCGGCGAGGCGGCGGCGGGCCCGGTCGCGGCGGCGATCGGCAACGCGCTGGCCGACGCGATCGGGGTGCGCGTACGCGACCTGCCGCTCACCGCCGAGCGGGTGGCGGCGGCGATCGAGGCCGGCTGACGTCCCTCCGCCAACGCGGAAGTGGCGGCATCCGGTCGCCCACTCCGGCGTGTCGCCGGCGTGTTGCCGCCACTTCGCGAGTTCGGAGCGCGGCGGGCGAGGCGGTCGGGGCGGGTCAGCCGAGGATGAGGGCGAGGGCGCCGAGGAGGACCACGCCGGTGCCGAGGGCCAGCCGGGTGGTCACGACCTCGTCGCCCCGGCGGGCGATCAGCGGGGCGGCGACGAGCACGGCGGGCACCGACAACAGCTGCAGCGCGAGCACGATGCCGATCGAGGTCGTCTCCAGGCCGAGCCAGCGCCACCAGGTGGCGACCGCGACCAGGGTGCCGGCGAGCAGCTTGAGCCCGAGGTCGGCGCGGACGTCCGCCCACGTGACCGGTGCCCGGTCGGCGAGCAGCAGCACGCCGTACGGCACCGTGGCCGCCGCCATGCCGACGGTGACGCCGAGCAGCGGGTAGGAGAAACCGTCCAGCCCCTCGACGGTGAACAGCGCACTCAGCGCCCACACGAACGCCGTCACCAGACCCCAGCCGGACTCGCCCAGCGCGACCCGGCTGCCCGCACCCGGGTCGGTGATCACGTACGCGCCCAGCATCGTCACCGCGATGCCGACCAGCGCGACCTGGCCGGGCAGCTCGCCGAACACGACCAGCGCCACCAGCAGCCCGAACAACGGCGTGGTCGCCAGCAGCGGTGCCGTCCGCGCCGCCCCGATCCGGCGCTGGCTCCGGTTCAGCGAGGTCCAGCCGACCAGGAAGTGGATCATCCCGGCCAGCGCGAACATCACCAGGCTGCGGGCCGGCGCCTCGCCCAGCCGGTCGAGTCCCTCGGTCACCGCGGCGATCGCGCCCACGGCCACCGTGGCCCCGGCGAGCTGCACGAACGTCGCGAGCGAGACGCTCACCGCCCGGCGGACGATGACCGCGCTCACCGCCTGGAAGATCCCGAACAGGGCGCCGGAGAGCGCGGCCCAGACAGCCCCGCTCACCCCGGCGCCCGCTCCCACTCGACCCGGAGCAGCCGCCTCGGCCTGCGCCGCCTCAACCGCAGCAGGCGATGTCTGCGGCGACCGCCGACCGGGCCACGGGGTCGGCCTCGGCCCGGTCGATCACCGCAGCCAGCGCCCCCTCGGCGCGGCGGACCACCCGGCGGGTGTCGACCGCCGTCAGCCGGCCGCGCCGCTTGAGCACCCGCCCGTCGACGACCACGGTGTCGACGTGCTCCGGGTGCGCCGCGGTCACGATCATGTTGACGGGGTCGGTGAAGGGTGCGATCGAGACGGCGTCCGTCCGCACCATCAGCAGGTCGGCCCGCTTGCCGGGTGTCAGCGAGCCGGTGACGTCGCCGAGACCCAGCGCGCGGGCGCCGTCGATCGTCGCCGACGCCAGGATCTGCCGCGCCGCGATCGAGAACTCGCTCTCCGACTGCCCGCGGTGCAGGCCGAGGGTCAGCCGCATGACCGAGAACATGTCCGCCGTGCCGGTCAGCGGGAGGGTGTCGACCGACTGGGTGACGTGCGCGCCCGCCTCGATCAGCTCCCTGACCGTGGTGACGCCGTAGCCGATCAACAGCTCCGACCACGGGCTCACCGACACCGGGGTGCCGGACCCGACCAGCGCCGCCCGCTCCTCGGGCGTGGTGTAGAGCGCGTGGATCACCTGCAGGTGCGGGCCGAGCATGTCCTCCTCGGCCAGCTGCGCGATCATCGCGCGGTCGCCCTGGGCCCGGTTGGAGTTGGCGTGCACGCTGACCGGCAGTCCCAGCTCGCGGGCGGTGTCGTACTCCAGCCGCCAGCGGTCGAGCTCCGCGGCTCCGGTCCCCACCGGCGGTCGGCCGGCGAGGCCGAGCCGCAGCAGCTCGGCGCGCCCGGTGTCGAACCAGCGCCGCTTGACCCGGGCCAGGTCCTCGAGGTCGATCGGCTGGTCGGCCGGATGTCCCTGCGGCGCACCGTACGAGAACCGGCCGCGCAGGCCACTGGCGTTGAGGGCGAAGAGGTTGGCGTCGGCGTAGTCGGGTCCGCGCAGGTTGTGCGACCAGTCGTGCACGGTCGTCACCCCGTTGTGCACGGCGTCGGCCGCGGCGAGCCGCACGCCGTCGAAGGTGTCGCCGGGTTCCCAGACGAGGCCGTGCCGCAGGTTGAGCGTGAAGTAGGCGTTGTCCGGCGACGACGACGCCATCGAACGGTAAAGGGTGGTCCAGAGGTGCCAGTGGGTGTCGACCAGACCGGGCATCACGATGGTGTCCCGGCCGTCGACGACCGGGCAGCGCGGGCGCAGACGCCTGCCCACGTTGACGATCTGGCCGTCCCGTACGTGCACGTCGCCGCCGTCGAGGTCACCGATCTCGTCGTCCATGCTCAGCACGTAGGCGCCACGGATGACGAACTCCTTGCGCCGGGGCAGTCCCGCCGAGGGACGGGGTGCGGCGGGTGGCGCCGCCCAGGCGACCGGGCCGAGGGCCGCGGTGCCGCTCGCGGCGGCCGCACCGAGCACGGCCCGACGGGACCACGCGTGTGAGGTCATGACTCCTCCTGTCCGGTGCCGAGCCGGTCGGCCATCCAGTCCGCGATCAACGGGCGTGCCACGGCGGGCAGGTTCGACGCGCCGTGGTTGCCGTCGGGGTAGCAGACGAACTCGCCCTTCGGGGTGTGCTCGGCCTGCGCCTGCGTCTGCTGCCAGGGGATCAGCCGGTCCAGGGCGCCGGTGACGTAGAGCGCCGGCACCTCGATCCGCTCGCAGACGCCGGTGAGGTCGAGCGTCGCGGCCCGCGCTCGGCCGTCGTCGTCGCTGCCGCCACCCGACTTCACCGTGAACGTCTCGCGGGTCATCGGCGGCAGGTCGTCCCACAGGTCGCCGAAGCGGAACGGGCCGCTGATGCCGGCGACCGCGCGCAGCCTGGGCTCGTGCGCCGCCACCCGCGGCGCGTAGTAGCCGCCGAGGCTGACGCCGACCAGGCCGATCCGGTCGTGGTCGAGGTCGGTGCGGGCGCACACCAGGTCGAGCAGCGGGACCAGGCCGGTCTCGTAGTCGGCGCGGATCGGCAGCCCGCGGCCGGCGCCGTCCAGACCGGTCTCGCCCTGGCCGGGACCGTCGACCGACACCGTGGCCATGCCGCGGTCGAGGAACGACTGCTCGAAGTAGAAGAACTCCTCCTTCGTGGAGTCCAGGCCGGGGATCACCGCGACCCACGGTGGCCGGTCCACCCCCGGCGGCCGGCGGAGGTTGGCCGCCAACGGGTGCCCGTCGACGTCGACGACCAGCCGCTCGGCGGTGGGGTCGAGCAGCCGGTGGGCGTGCTGCATCTCCTCGACGCTGCGCCGGGTCGCCTCGTCGACCAGGTCGAGGTCGAGCTGCCAGACGAACTTGCCGAAGTGCCGGTCGACCGACGCCCGCCGCCAGGCGTGGCCGGCAGTGAGCAGGTGCCCCTCGGCCTCGGTACGCGCGGCCAGCTCGGCGTGCTCGTCGGCGGTGCGGTTCCACTCCGGCAGCCAGTCGGCCCACGTCTCGATCCGCGCGGTCGTACGGACGAAGTCGTTGTAGTCCACGCCGTTCTGGATCATCCGCGGCGCCCAGTGGGCGATCGCGACCTCGACGTTGCGGTCAGCCATGCAGCAGCTCCTCGAGGGACGTGCCGAGGTCGCGCGAGCATGACCTGCGCGGCGTTGCGCCCCGGCGCACCGGTGATCGAGCCGCCGGGGTGCGTGGTGGCGCCGGTCTGGTAGAGCCCGGCGATCGGGGTGCGGTGCGAGGCCCAGCCCGGCGCCGGACGTTGCGGCCCCGACCAGGCGATGCTGCGGTCACCGCCGTGGAAGGCGCCGCGGATCATGTGCGCGTTGGTCGCCTCGATGTCGTACGGCCCCTTCACGTACGACGCCAGGATCACGTCGTCGGTGAAGCCGGGGCAGTGCCGCCGGACGGCCTCGAGCAGCGTCTCCAGCCGCCGGGCCTTGGCCGACTCCCAGTCGTCGCCGTCGCGCAGCCGCCAGCCGCACGGCTGCAGGAACTTGACGGTGTGGTGGCCCGCCGGCGCCCGCGACGGGTCGGCCAGCGTCGGCGTGGCCATCAGCAGCCACGGCACCTCGTCGCTCCACACGCCGTCGGCCATGTCGCGGGCGTGCCGGACGACGTCCTCGGGCCACCCGACGAGACCCGCGGACACCGCCGAGCGCGGCTCGCCGTCGACGACGAACTCGGGGGGCGCGGTCGTGGCCAGGTAGACCGCGAGGCCGGACGCGCCGACCTCGTAGGTCTGCACGCCGTAGGTCCAGTCCTCGTCCCACGACTCCGCGGGCGCCATGTCCAGCAGGTGCTTGACGTGGATGCTCGACAGCACGGCGGTGCCGGCGCGGTACTGCTCGCCGTCGGTCGTCTCCACCCCGACGCACCGGTCGTCCTCGACCAGCAGCCGCCGCACGGTCCGGTTGCACAGCACGCGGCCGCCGTACGACTCGAGGCACGCCACCAGCGCGTCGGTGAGCGTGCCGGAACCGCCGACCGGGATGGTCCAGCTGCGCCGCTGCCGGGACGCGACCACGGAGTAGGCGAGCAGGCCGGAGCCGGCGGAGTCGGGCCGCACCAGGGTCTGGTAGGCCTGCCAGAGCAGGTACGACTGGACGTGCCGGCTCTCGAACTCGTGCCGGATCACGTCCCACGAGCCGAGCACCCGGCGGCGCTTCCACACGTTGCCGCGCGGGTGCTCGGACAGCTCCTGCTCCAGCGACGGGCCGGCGCCGATCGGGCGGTGCTGGCTGCGGCCGAAGACCGCCTTGACCTCGTCCCACTCCCGCAGCAGCCGGACGTAGGAGTCGGCGTCCCGCTTGGAGAACCGCGCGATCTCCTCGACGGTGCGGTCGACGTCGAGCCAGTGGGTGAGCTGCGCGCCGTCGGGGAAGGCGACGTGCCCGACCGGGTCGGGGTCGACGTAGCGCAGGCCGTAGGTGGCCGCGAGCCCGAGCTCGTCGTCGGCGATCAGCGGGTTGTTCTGGATGATCGTGTGCCCGGTCGAGCAGGAGTCGAGCCGGTAGCCCGGCAGCAGGATCTCCTCCGTCGCGGCACCGCCACCGGGGATCGGGCGGGCGTCGAGCACCAGGACGGAGTGGCCGGCCTTGGCGAGGTAGCACGCGGTGATCAGGCTGTTGTGGCCGGCGCCCGCGACCACGATGTCGGCGCTGCTGGTGCTCACGTGCCTCGTCCTTCCGACGTCCCGGGGGTGCCGCCGAAGTAGAGGCTCGCGATCTCGGGATCGTCGACGACCTCCTGGGCCGGCCGCTGGGTCACCACCCGCCCGCTCTCCATCACGATCCCGTCGGTGGCCAGCCGCATGCCGAACCGCACGTTCTGCTCCACGATGAGAATCGTCTTGCCGTGCTCGCGCATCAGCAGCACCGAGTCGTGCACCGACTGCAGCGCGCGCGGGTCGAGGCCGAGGGACGGCTCGTCGAGCAGGACCAGCACCGGGTCGAGCATCAGCGAGCGGGCGAACTCCACCATCCGGCGCTGCCCGCCGGACAGGTTGCCGGCGCGGTCGGCCTCGCGGTCGCCCACGATCGGGAACAGCGCCTTGACCTCGTCGTAGCGACGGCGCACCAGCGCCCGGTCGCGGCGGATGATGTAGCCGCCGAGCAGCACGTTCTCGCGCACCGTCAGGGTCGAGAACAACGCGTCCGACTGCGGCACCTGGCTGACCCCCTGGGCCAGGATCTGCGCCGGGCTGAGGGTGTCGATGCGCCTCCCGTCGAGCAGCACCTCGCCGAGCCGCGGCTTGAGCAGTCCGCTGACCGTACGCAGCACGGTCGACTTGCCGGCGCCGTTGGGACCCACGATGCACGCGACGGACTGCGGCGCCACCTCGATGTCGACGCCCTGCAGCACGTCGCCACCGCCGTAGCCGGCCACCACCCCGTCGAGCCGCAGCATCAGCGCACGCTCCCGTTGCGCCGGTCGGGGTCGGGCGCTGCCGCCTCGGCGATGGTCGCGACCTCGACGGTGGCGGCGACCTCGGCCTGGGTCGCGCCCTCGAGGGTGAAGTCGTCGCCGAGGTAGGCGTCGATCACCGCCGGGTCGGCCTGGATCTGGTCGGGGGTGCCGGTGCTGATGCACCGGCCGCGGGCCAGCACGTGCACGGGGTCGCAGAGCCCGAGCACGAAGTGCATGTTGTGCTCGACGATGAGGAACGTCGTGCCGTGGGCGTTCAGCTCGCGGATCATCTCGCCCATCCGCTCGATGAGCACCGGGTTGATGCCACCGGCGGGCTCGTCCAGCAGGATCAGCCGCGGGTCGAGCATCAGGATCTGCGCCAGCTCCACCAGCTTCTGCTGCCCGTACGACAGCGCGGCGGCCCGCTGGTCGCGGAACGCGCCCATGCCGACGAAGTCGAGCAGCTCCTGGGCCCGCTCGGCCTCGGCGCCGCTGACCGCGATCCGGCCCAGCTGCTGCCAGGAGAACGACCGCTGCGGGACGACGACGTTCTCGAGCACCGTCATCTCGCGGAACAGCCGGGTGATCTGGAAGGTGCGGCCCAGCCCGCGGTGCGCCCGCCCCCACGACGGCAGGCTGTCGATGCGTTCACCGGCGAACCGGATCTCGCCGGAGTCGGCGCGCAGGGTGTCGTCGATCAGGTTGAACAGGGTGGTCTTGCCCGACCCGTTCGGACCGATCAGCCCGGTGATCGAGCCCTCGGGCACGGTCAGCGTGGCGCCGTCGACCGCGCGCAGGCCGCCGAACCGGCGGGACAGGCCGGTGATCTCGAGCAGCGGGGCACCGGCCGGCACCGCCCGGCCGGTGGGCCGGTCGCGGGCGACCGGGAAGCTGCCCCCCGGCTCCAGCCGGGCGCCGACGAGCCCCGCCTTGCCGTGGGTGCGCCGGTAGGTCAGCAGGCTCTCGATGGCCGGCAGGATCCCCTTGGGCAGGAACAGCACCAGCCCGACCAGCAGCCCGCCGAAGATCAGCAGCCGGACGTTGCCGCCGCCGAGCTGGTTGTTGGCCAGCTCGTTGAGGTACTCGATGAGGAACGCGCCGATCACCGGGCCCCACAGCGTGCCCTTGCCGCCGACCAGCACCGACAGCACGATCTGGACGCTGAGCAGGATGCCGAACATGCCGCGCGGGTCGATGAACGTCAGGTAGTAGCCGTAGACCGCACCCGCGGCGCCGACGAAGACGGTGCTGGCGACGAACGCCAGGATCTTCTCGACCGGCAGGTTGATGCCGACGGTGGCGGCCTTGGTCTCGTCCTCGCGGATCGCCACCAGGCCCATGCCGAACTTGGTGCGCTGGATCCACCAGCTCATCACCAGCTGCAGCGCGAGGATCACGCACAGCGCGTAGTAGAAGGGCCAGTTCAGGATCTCGTAGTCCCAGGTCGGCAACGGCAGCGTCAGCCCGGCCGTGCCGTTGGTGACCGACACCCAGTTGACCGCGATCACCTGGACGAGGAACAGGAACGCGACCGTGATGATGACGAACGACGGGCCGCTCGCGCGCAGCGCCACCAGCCCGAGCACGACCGCGACCAGTCCGCTCACCACCGCCGCGACCGGCACCCACCACCACGCCGACACACCCTCGACCCGGGTGGCCAGCACGCCGATGGTGTAGCCGCCGAGCCCGACGAACGCGCCCTGGCCGAGCGACACGTAGCCGGCCATGCCGGTGATGATGTTCAGCCCGCTGGCCCCGACCGCGAACACCAGCGAGAGCACGATCATGTTCTGGTAGTAGAGGTCGTCGGACAGCATCGGGTACGCGAGCAGCGCTGCGCCCGCCAGCACGGCCAGGAGCCGCCCGACCCACACCGGGTCGGTGGCCACCTGGGTCGCGCCGGCTCACGCGGCCACCGCGTCCTCGCGCAGCCTCGATCCGAGCAGCCCCTGCGGCCGCACCAGCAGCACCGCGAACACGATCGCGTACGGCACCGCCGTCGCCCAGGCGGGCGAGACGTACGCCTGCGTCATGGTCTCGGCGACCCCGAACACCAGCGCGGCCAGGACGGCGCCGCCGAGGCTGCCCATGCCGCCCAGCACGACGATCGCCAGCAGCCGGGCGATCCACTGGTAGTGCGCGGCCGGCAGGAACGGGTAGAGCACGCCGACGATCGCCCCGCCCGCCCCGGCGGTCGCGATGCCGATCGCGAAGACCAGGGCCGAGACCGTGCCGATGGTGATGCCGACCAGCTGGGCGCCGGTGGGGTTGACCGCCGCGGCCCGGATCGCCCGGCCGGTCCAGGTCTTCGTGAGCAGCAGGTAGAGGCCGGCCAGCACGACCAGCGCGATCACGCCGCCGAACACCTGCGCCTTCGGCAGGAAGAGCTCACCGATCGTGTAGGACTCGTCGACGTAGCTCGGCCGGATCGCGGTGGAGTTGTTGCCCCAGGTCATGCCCATCACGGCCTCGAGCACCAGCGCCAGCCCGAACGTGAGCAGCACCGTCGACGACATCGGCGCGGTACGGATCGGCGAGACCACCAGGTGGTAGACGACCCAGCCGAGCGCGAAGATCACCGGTGTCGTGATGAGGATGGACAGCAGCGGGTCGATGCCCGCCCACGACCACAGCGTGTAGCTGATGAAAGCGGCCAGGATCGAGGAACGCCCCCTGGGCCAGGTTGATGATCTTCATGACGCCGAAGATCAGCGTCAACCCGGCCGCCACCAGGGCGTAGACACCGCCCAGCAGGACGCCCAGGGCCAGGTTCTGGACGAACTGCTCCATCAGCTGCCGCCGCCGGGCTCCCAGCCCATGACGATCTTGTCGCTGGTGGCGGCCTCCTCGGGCAGCACGATCTCGACGCCGCCGTTCTGCCACTGGCCGGTGAGGAACTCGCCGATCGGGCTGCCGTCGTCGTTCCAGCTCAGCGGGCCGAGGATGGTGTCGACCTCGTTCTCCCGCAGCCAGTCGGCGAGGGCCAGCTGGTCGTCGATGCTGCCGACGGCCTCGACCGCAGCGGTCAGCACCTGGCCGGCCGCGAACGCGTCGGCCGCGTCCTCGGGCGGGGCGCCGCCGAACATCTCGTCGTACTTCGCGACGAACTCCTCGTTGCCGGGAGTCGCCGCCTCCGGCGAGTGGCTGATCGAGTAGAAGATGCCCTCGGTGTTCTCCACCCCGATCGCGTCGGAGTACTGGTCGCCGAGCGAGGGCGCGTTGGTCTGGTAGAGCCAGTCGGGCTCGAAGTCGGCCTTGAGCATCGCGCGGACCATACCGATGCCGTCCTCGGTCTGCGCGCCGTTGACCACGATGTCCGGGTCCTCGGCCTTCATCGCGTTGACGATGGTGTCGAAGTTCTTGGTGTCGATGGAGTAGGTCTCGCGGTAGACGGTCTCGATGCCGTTCTCGGACAGGATCGCCTCGATGCCCTCGGAGGTCGGGAGCGCGAACGGGTCGTCGAGGGTGGGGTAGGCCGCCGTCTGGGGCCGCTCGTCCTCGGGCAGCGACGACAGCCAGGTGGCGAACACGTCGCCCTGCTTGTCGGCCGTGGCCTGCTGGGCGAAGAACAGGTACTTGAAGTCCGCGGGTGAAGATCTCCGGCGACCCACCGGCCGGCTCGACGTAGAGCATCTGGTTGCGCTCGGCCACCGCGGAGGCGGGCAGGTTGAGCAGCGACGAGAACGTCCCCAGCAGCAGGTCGACGTTGTCCTGGCTGATCAGCGCGTTGTAGTCGGCGACGATCGTGTTCTGGTTGGAGGCGTCGTCCTTGATCGTGAGCTCGACGTCGCGCCCGAGCAGGCCGCCGTTGGCGTTGGTGAGCTCCTGCCAGACCTCGTAGCCCTCCTTGGCCGCCGTGCCCGGCTGGGAGAACTCACCGGTGAGCGGCAGCGAGGTGCCGATCATGATCGGGCCGTCGTCGTCGCTGCCCCCGCCGGACGCGTCGTCGCTCTTGGTGCACGCGGACAGCGCCAGCGCGCCGACGGCCAGCACCACGCAGGCGGTGCGGCGGGCTCGCCGGCCGGCGAGGAGAGGGGGCGGGGATGCGCTGGCCATGGATCCTCCAGGGAGTCGCAAACGATTGCAGCCGCTGGGCCATCCTGTGACCGCCGCCACGTGCTGTCAAGAGCGGTCGTCAGCCGGGGGCTCATCGGCTGTCCAGGTGCTGGCGCATGACCTCGTGGTGGTGCGCCACCGCGGCGGCCGCGGCGTCCAGGTCGCCCGCCTCGAGCGCGGCCACGATCGGCTCGTGGATCGCCAGCTGGCTGTCGGCGGCCTCGGGCCGCAGCCACTGCGGGACCACGTCCTCCTCGACCCAGGCCTGGTACTCGTAGCGGAGCACGGCGGTGTGCACGCTCTCGTAGATCGCGGTGAGGAACGGGTTGCCGGACAGCCCGACGACGGTCGCGTGGAACACGGTGTCCGCGGCGATCCAGGTCGCGGTCTCGCCGACGCTGGCGGCCAGCCGCCGCAGCGAGTCCCGCACCACGGCCAGGTCCGCCTCGCCACCGTGGTGCACGGCTTCCTGCACCCCGAGCTGCTCGAGCCACAGCCGGAGGTCGACCAGGTGCGCGACGTTGTCGCGCTCGAGCTCGAACAGCAGGCTCAGCGAGTTCGTGATGGACCGGTCCGGCTGCCGCAGCACGTACGCGCCGGAGCCCCGGCGGATCTCGATCAGCCCGGTCAGGGTCAACGACCGGAGCGCCTGGCTCACCGTCGGCCGGCTGGCGCCGAGCATGTCGGCGAGGCTGCGCTCGGACGGCAGCCGGGTGCCCTCGACCAGGTTCTCGTCCAGGATGAAGGACCTGATCTTGTCGGCCACCTCGTCGGCCAGCCGCGGCAGCTGGACCGGGCGGACCGTGCTCATGTCGACCGGGCGGCCGCGGCCGCTCCGCCCCGGCATCAGGGCTCGCCCGCCGGCTCGGCGGCCGTGAGCCCGGCACCGCGGGCCTGCTGCTCGTACAACGCGAGGAAGTCGAGGTCGCGGGCGCCGGTGCCGATCGCCGACTGGATCAGCTGGTGCACCGCCCCGCCGAGCGGCAGCGGCACCTCGAGCGCGCGGGCCGCACCCAGGCTGAGGTCGAAGTCCTTGCGGAGCATCTCGGTCGTGAACACCGGCGTCCAGTCGCGGGCGACCAGGTCGGGGGTGCGCCGGCGCACCCAGTCCGAGCTGACGACGGTGCCGTTGAGGAACTCCAGGAACGCCGCCCGGTCGGTGCCGCCCTTCTCGACCAGGCTGGTCACCTCGACCAGGGCCTGGACCATGATGCCGAGGTAGAGGTTCTGGCAGAGCTTGATCAGCCGGCTCTGCTCGCCCTCGCCGGCGTGGACGACCGCCGACGCCATCGTCTCCAGGTAGGGCCGGACGCAGGGCGAACGTGCCGGCCGGGCCGGACGCGACGATGCACGCCCTGCCCTCGGCGACCACGTGCGGGTTGCCGCTGACCGGGGCGGCGAGGAACGCGACGCCCAGGTCGGCCGCCGTCCGGCGGACGTCGGCCGAGACCTCTGCGGAGACCGTGGAGCAGTCGACGACCACCGACGGCCGCGGCTCCGCCGCCAGCAGGCCGGCCGGGCCGGTCACCACCTCCAGCAGGTCGTCCGGTGTGGAGACCATGACGAAGACGACGTCGCAGGCGGCGAGCTCGGCGATCGACCCGACCGCCTCCGCACCCCTGGCGACCAGCGGCTCGACCTTGGCCGTGGTGCGGTTCCACACCCGCAGCGGGTGGCCGGCGTCGACCAGCCGGCCCGCCAGGGCGGCGCCCATCCGGCCGGTGCCGAGCCAGCCGACGGTGGTGTCCGCCCCGCTCACGCGAGCCCGCCGCGGTCCGCGGGCGGCGTCTGGACCGGCGTCCCCGGCAGGTCCACCCCGTTCCAGTACTGCGTGCCCGCCACGTAGAGCTGGTCGGCCGGGAACCGGGTGAGCAGCTCGCACCCGCCCGGCGTCACCACGACCTCCTCCTCGATCCGCGCCGCGGCCCGTCCGTCGGGCGTCGGCCAGTACGTCTCGATCGCGAAGACCATGCCCTCCTCCAGCACCACCGGGTGCTCGAAGGAGTGGTAGCGGCTCATCAGTGGGCGCTCCCAGTTCGACAGGCCGAGGCCGTGGCAGTACTGCAGCCCGAACGCCTCCTCCTCGCTGCCGAAGCCGAACTCCTCCGCCGCCGGGAAGTGCTCGACGACGTCCGCCGAGGTGGCACCCGGCCGGATCTCGGCGATCGCGTTGTCCATGAACTCGCGCGCCAGCGCGTACGCACCGCGTTGCGCGCTGTTGCAGCTGCCCACGTTGAGGGTGCGGTAGTAGCAGGTCCGGTAGCCGTTGAACGCGTGGATGATGTCGAAGTAGGCGGTGTCGCCGGGCCGGATGAGTCGGTCGGAGAACACGTGCGGGTGCGGGCTGCACCGCTCGCCGGAGATGGAGTTGACCGCCTCCACCTCGTCCGAGCCCCGCTCGTACAGGTAGCGGTTGACCAGCGCCACCATGTCGTTCTCGCGCACTCCCGGGCCGCAGGCAGCGGTACAGCTCGTCGTAGGCGCCGTCGACCAGGGCTGCCGCGTGGTCGAGCAGCGCCACCTCGTCGGCGGTCTTGATCGCCCGGACGTCCTGCATGAACCCGTGCCCGTCCTCGATCCGCAGGCCCTCGCGCTCGAGCGCCCGCAGCACCGGCAGCTCGACGATGTCGACGCCGACCGGCTCGTCCGCGAGGCCGTGCTCGCGCAGGATGCGGGCCAGCCGCCTGGCGTTGCCCGCCTCCACCCCGACCTCCTCGGGGATGGCCCCGCGCCAGCTGGACAGACCGGCCTGCCAGCTCTGGCTGCCGAACCAGTCGGCGTGCCGCTGGTGGGTGCGTGCGGCTGACCCGATGTCCCACAGGATCGGCTCCTGGCCGCGCATCACCAGCGCGCAGCGGAAGAACTTGTCCCGCGCCCAGTTCCCGATGTGGGTCGCCGTCGTGTAGCGGATGTTGTTCATGTCGAACAGCACCAGGGCACCGAGGTGCGAGCCCTCGAGCGCGGTCTGGACGCGCGCGAAGCGGTCGCCGCGGAGCCGTTCGTAGTCCACCCGGCGCTCCCAGTCGACCGCCTGGGTGGCGCCCGGCGACGCGATCGTCGTGGCCTGCGCGGTCGCGGAGTAGAAGTCGGTCATGGACGGGCTCCTCTGCTGGTGATGAGCGCGGTCGGCGCGGACGGTGGATCAGACCGGTGAGTACGCACCCGGTTCGGCTGCCGTGACCGGCGCCCGTGGCGCCGCGCCTGGTCGTCCGAGCACCTCCCACGCGGCGTCCACCAGCTGCCTGCGTGGACAGCCGGTACTTCTCGAACAGGTACGCCGCGTCCAGCGCGCCCTCGGCGAAGGTGTCGCGCAGGCCCACCCGCCGCAGCGGCCGGCCGAACCCGGCCTCGGCCAGCGTCTCGGCCACCGCGGAGCCGAGCCCGCCGACGATCGAGTGGTTCTCCGCGGTGACCACGGCGCGGGTCGCGGCCGCCACCGTCCGGATCGTCGCGGTGTCGAGCGGCTTCAGCACCGGCACGTCGACCACCGAGGCCGAGACGCCGGCGCTGCGGAGGACCGGCGCTGCGGCCAGCGCCGTGGCGAGCATCATCCCGCTGGCCACCAGCGCCACGTCGGTGCCGGCCAGCAGCACCCGGGCGCGGCTCAGGGACAGCGGCGGCTCGTGGTCGTCGACGATCACCGGCACCTCGCCCCGCTTGAGCCGCACGTAGACCGGCCCCGGCGACGTCGGCGACCGCGGGCACCATCTCGGCGACCGAGCGGGCGTCCGCGACGTCGACCACCGTCATGTTCGGCAGCGACCGCATCAGGGCGACGTCGTCGATGGCCTGGTGGCTGGGACCGCCCGGCGACGAGACGCCTGGCATGAATCCGACGATGCGCACCGGCAGGTTGGGGTAGGCGATCGCGTTGGCGATCTGGTCGTACGGCCGGCGGGTCGCGAACACCCCGAACGTGTGCACGAACGGGACGTGGCCGCAGCGGGCCAGCGCGCCGGCGACGCCGATCATGTTCGCCTCGGCCATCCCGCAGTGCACGAACCGTTCCGGGATCGCCTCCTGGAACAGGTCGATCTCGCACTGCCGGGTCAGGTCGCCGCTGAGGCAGACGATCTCCTCCCGCTGCCGCGCGAGCGCGAGCAGCGCCCGACCGTAGGGCTTGGTGACGGTGGCGTACGGCGGCTCATGCATGCCGTGCCTCCAGCCGCGCGGTGAGCTCGTCGACGGCGGCCCGGGCGAGCTCGGGCGGGAGCTTGATGAAGTGCCCGTCCGCGTCGGCCGGCAGGCAGTCGAGACCGTGCACGGTGGAGGTGCGGCAGACCACGACGCTGGGCTGCGGAGTGGCCGGCGGCCCGCTCCAGCGCGGTCACGACGGCGTCGACGTCGTGGCCGTCGACGTCCTGCGCGTGCCAGCCGAACGCCGTCCACTTGTCCGCGATCGGCTCGATCGTGGTGATGGTGTCGACCGGGCCGTCGACCTGGGAGTTGTTGGCGTCCAGCAGCACGGTGAGCGCCGACAGCCGGTGGTGGGCGGCGAACATGGCCGCCTCCCACACCTGGCCCTCCTCCAGCTCGCCGTCGCTCACCAGCGCGTACGTGCGGGTGTCGTCGCCGGTCATCCGCGCCGACAGCGCGTAGCCGGCGGCGGCGGACAGGCCCTGGCCCAGCGATCCGCAGGTGTGGTCGAACAGCGGCGACCGCTCGGTCCCGATCGCCTCGAGGGTCGCGCCGTTCTGGCCGTACGCGTCCAGCAGGTCCTCGTCGAGCAGGCCCAGCTCGCCCGCGGCGGCGAACGGCGCGATGACGTAGTGCCCGGGCGAGCAGACCAGCCGGTCCCGCCCCGGCCGCAGCACGGCGAAGACCGCCGCCACCTGCTCGGCCGCCGACAGCGCCTGGCCGAGGTAGCCGAAACCCTGGGGCGCCACCATCCGCACCGCCCGCCGCCGGATCCGCAGGGCCAGCGCGCGTGGGTCCTCCACCGCCCAGTGCGTGCCGGGGTCGGAGAGCCGCGCCACGATCCACCCGCCTCACAGTGGTCAATTGGTCTAGCCACAATGGCCACCGCGTGCGGCCCGCGTCAAGGCTCCGGCGGGCAATCGTTTGCGATCCCTCCCACCGGGGCGGACAGGCGCTACTGTGCGCCGCGTGGAACGGGCCACCCTCAAAGAGGTCGCGAAGCAGCGCCGGGGTGCACCCCGCGACCGCGTCGCGGGCACTCAACGCCGCCACCCGCGGCCTGGTCAACGCCGAGACCGCCGAGCGGGTCGACCAGGCCGCCCGCCAGCTCGGCTACACCCCGAACCCGATCGCCCGCAGCCTCAAGACCTCGCGCTCGGCGAGCATCGGGCTGCTGCTGCCGGACATCACCAACCCGCTGTTCCCGCCGATCGTGCGGGGGATCGAGGACGTCCTGCGCGCCGTCGGCTACAACGCGTGGATCGTCAACACCGACAACGATCCCGACCGCGAGGCCGCGGCGATCGAGTCGTTCCGCGGGCGCAGCGTGGAGGGCTTCGTGGTCGCCACCGCCCGGCTGCAGCACCCGCTGCTGCAGGAGCTCGCGGGCACCGGGACGCCGGTGGTGCTGGTCAACCGCCGGGTCGGCAGCCCGGCCATCCCCTCGGTCACGCCCGACGACGCGGCCGGGGTCGCGATGGCGATGCGGCACCTGCACGACCTCGGGCACCGCGACATCGTGCACCTGGCGGGGCCGCAGGACCTGTCCACCGGCGTGGTGCGCCGGCAGGCGTTCCGGCAGGCACTGGAGGACCTCGGCCTCCCGGGGGGCACCGAGCGGATCGTGGGCTGCTCGACCTGGTCGGAGGCCGCCGGGGCGGAGGCGATGGAGCAGCTGATCGGCTCGGGGGTGCCGTACACCGCGGTGCTGGCCGGCAACGACCTGATCGCCCTCGGCTGCTACGACGTGCTGCGGGCGCACGGCCTGGCCTGCCCGGACGAGGTCAGCGTGGTGGGCTTCAACGACACCCCGATGATGCACCGGGTCGATCCGCCGCTCACCTCGGTGCGGGTGCCGCACTACGAGATCGGGGCGGAGGCGGCGCGGCTGCTGCTCGAGGTGCTGCAGGACGCCGACCGGCACCCGCGCTCGCTGCTGCTCCCGCTCACGCTCAGCGTCCGGGGGTCGACGGCGCCGCCACCCGGCTGACCCGCGGAGACGTCCGATCCGCCCCCGCCTTGACGGGTGGCACCGGGCGGGGGAGGATTGCAACCGTTTGCAGTCGACGGCGGGAGCATGCATGAGCGCGAGGTCGGACGGCCCACGCATCGGGTGGATCGGCGCCGGACGGATGGGTGCCGCGCTGGCGGGACGCCTGGTCGACGCCGGGCACGACGTGGCGGTCTACAACCGCACCCGGTCCAAGGCCGAGGCGGTGGCCGGCGGGCGCGCGAGCGTCGTCGACAGCCCGGCCGACCTGGCCGACCGCGACGTCGTCTTCACCATGGTGTCCGCCTCGGCCGACTTCGAGCAGGTGGTCCTCGGCGACGGCGGCCTGCTCAGCGGCAGCGCCGCGCCCACGGTGCTCGTCGACTCCTCCACGGTGTCGACCGAGTCGTCGCAGGTCGTCCGCGAGGCAGCCGCCGCGCGCGGCACCACGCTGCTGGCCGCACCGGTCAGCGGCAACCCGTCGGTGGTCGCCGCCGGCAAGCTCACGATGGCGGTCTCCGGTCCGCGCGGGGCCTACGACCAGGTCCTGCCGCTGCTCGAGCTGCTCGGCCAGAGCGTGACCTTCGTCGGCGAGGGCGAGGCGGCCCGGCTGGTCAAGATCTGCCACAACGTCTTCCTCGGGGTGGTGACCCAGTCGCTGGCCGAGATCACGCTGCTCGCGCAGCAGGGCGGCACCAGCCGCGAGGCGTTCCTCGGCTTCCTCAACGACTCGGTGCTGGGGTCGACCTTCACCCGCTACAAGACGCCCGCGCTGGTCAACCTCGACTTCACGCCGACCTTCACCAATCCCTTGCTGCTCAAGGACTTCACCCTCGGGCTCGACGCCGGCCGGGAGCTCGGGGTGCCGATGCCGGTGGCCGCGCTGGCGGCCCAGCTGGTCGCCTCGGCGATCGGCGCAGGCCACGTCAAGGACGACTTCGCCACCCTGATCCTCGAGCAGGCCCGCCGGTCCGGCGTCGAGCTGGAGACCGAGGACGCCGCCGTCACCGACGGCCTCGCCCCGGAGCCGGCCGACGGGGAGGGCTGACAGTGCGACCGATGCCCGCGCCGGGGCACATGGGAGTCGACTACGAGCAACGGGTCGACTTCCCCCGGCTGCGCGACTACCGGCTCGGGCGGGTCCGCGCGTCGCTGGCGGGCAGCGAGTGCGGCGCGTTCCTGCTGTTCGACTTCTACAACATCCGCTACACCACGCAGACCTGGGTCGGCGGCGCGCTCGGCGACAAGATGACCCGCTACGCCCTGCTGACGCAGGGCGGCGAGCCGATGCTGTGGGACTTCGGCTCCGCGACCCGCCACCACCAGCTGTACTCACCGTGGCTCGACCCGGACAACTGCCGCGCCGGCATGCTCGGGATGCGCGGCGCGGTCGCCCCGACCGCCGGCCTGATGGAGTCGGCCGTACGCCAGATCAAGGGCCTGCTCACCGACGCCGGCGTGGCCGACCAGCCGGTCGGCGTCGACATCGTCGAGCCGGCGTTCCTGTTCGAGATGCAGCGCCAGGGCCTCACCGTCGTCGACTGCCAGCAGCTGCTGCTCGACGCGCGGGTGATCAAGTCCTCCGACGAGATCATGCTGCTCACCCAGGCGGCGGCCATGGTCGACGGCGTCTACCAGGACATCGTCGAGGCGCTGAAGCCCGGCGTGCGCGAGAACCAGATCGTCGCGCTGGCCAGCAAGCGGCTGATCGAGATGGGCTCCGACCAGGTCGAGGCGATCAACGCCATCTCCGGCGAGCGCTGCAACCCGCACCCGCACAACTTCACCGACCGGCTGATCCGGCCGGGCGACATGGCGTTCTTCGACATCATCCACTCCTACAACGGCTACCGGACCTGCTACTACCGCACGTTCTCGGTGGGCAGCGCGACCGGCAGCCAGCGGGACGCGTACACGAAGGCGCGGGAGTGGATGGACGCCTCGATCGCCATGATCCGGCCGGGCGTGGGCACCGACGAGGTCGCCGCGGTGTGGCCGGCGGCGACCGACTTCGGGTTCGCCGACGAGATGGCCGCCTTCGGGCTGCAGTTCGGCCACGGCCTCGGGCTCGGCCTGCACGAGCGGCCGATCATCTCCCGGCTCAACTCGATGACCGAGCCGGTCGAGCTGCAGGCGGGCATGGTGTTCGCGCTGGAGACCTACTGCCCCGCCTCCGACGGCTTCTCCGCCGCCCGGATCGAGGAGGAGGTGGTGGTGACCGACGACGGCTGCGCGATCCTCACCCTCTTCCCCGCCCAGGACCTCGTCGTCGCCAACCCGTACTGACCGTCCGTCCCCGGCACCAGGGAGCCGCACCATGTCCACGCCGTACCTCGGGGAACACGCCACCGTCGACGTCGCGCTCGCGACGCGGCTCGCGCTGTACCGGTCCTGCGTGGAGCAGCGCCGGTTCGAGAAGCGGGCCTACGACCTGTTCCTCGAGGGCCTGGTCAAGGGCACCAGCCACCTCTCGCTCGGCCAGGAGGCGGTGGCCGCGGGGTTCGGGGTCGCGATGCGGCCCGACGACTACACGTTCGCGACCTACCGCGGCCACGCGCACACGCTGGCCCGCGGCGTGCCGATGACCCCGGTGCTCGCCGAGCTGCTCGGCCGCGAGAACGGCCTGATGAAGGGCAAGGGCGGCTCGATGCACCTCACCAGCGTCGAGCACGGCGTGATGGGCTCGTACGCGATCATCGGCGCGCACCTGACGATCGCCAACGGCGCGGCGTGGAGCGCGCAGTACCGCGGCAGCGGGCAGGCGGCGGTGTGCTTCTTCGGCGACGGCACCACCAACATCGGCGCGTTCCACGAGGCGCTCAACTTCGCGGTGATCTGGAAGCTGCCGGTGGTGTTCGTCTGCGAGAACAACCTGTACATGGAGTACACGCCGATCGGCGCGGTCACCGCGGTCGAGCACCCGGCGGCCGACCGCGCGAGCGCGTACGGGCTCGACCCGCTGGTGGTCGACGGCAACGACCCCGACGCGGTCTACGTGATGGCGGCCGAGGCACTGGCCCTGGCCCGCGCGGGCGAGGGGCCGAGCCTGATCGAGGCCAAGACCTACCGGCACGGCGGCCACTCCCGCGCCGACCCGGGCAAGTACCGCCCCGACGACGAGGTGCAGAAGTGGCTGGCCCGCGACCCGCTGCCGATGTACCGCGACCGGCTGCTGGCAGATCGGCGTCGGTGAGGCCGAGCTGGCCGCCATCGAGTCCGAGACCGACGCCGCGGTCGAACGCGCGACCCGGGAGGCGCGTGCCGGCGCGATCCCCGGCGCCGACCTGGTGATGAGCGACGTGTGGGCGGACGGAGGCTCGGCATGGCGCAACTGACCTTCCGGGAGGCGATCGCCCGCGGCATCGCCCAGGAGATGCGCCGCGACGAGAGCGTGGTGCTCATCGGCGAGGACATCGCCGCTGCGGGCGGCGTGTTCAAGGGCACCGTCGGGCTGCTCGAGGAGTTCGGCCCGGTGCGCGTGCGCGACACCCCGATCAGCGAGCAGGCCATCCTCGGTGCGGCGATGGGCGCCGCGATGACCGGCATGCGGCCGATCGCCGAGATCATGTTCAGCGACTTCTTCGCGGTGTGCTGGGACATCCTCGCCAACGAGATCGCCAAGTCGCGCTACATGACGGCCGGCCAGATGTCGTTCCCGCTGGTGGTCCGCTCGGGCAACGGCGGCGGGCTGCGCTTCGGCGCGCAGCACAGCCAGAGCGTCGAGAGCTGGATGATGTCGATCCCCGGCCTCAAGGTCGTGGTGCCGTCCAACCCGCGCGACGTCGTGGGGCTGATGGCGGCGGCGGTGCGCGACGACGACCCGGTGGTGTTCCTCGAGGAGAAGGCGCTCTATCCCGTACGCGGCGAGGTGCCCGACGGCGACGTGGTCGACAGCCTCGGCACCGCGAGCGTGCTGCGCGAGGGTGGCGACGCGACGCTGCTGGCGCTGGGCAACATGGTGCCGCGCACGGTCGAGGCGGCCGAGCAGCTGGCCGGTGCCGGCATCGAGTGCACGGTCGTCGACCTGCGCTGCCTGGTGCCGCTGGACACCCGCACCATCCTCGACCGGGTGAGCCGGACCGGCCGGATGTTCACCGTGGAGGAGAACCCGCGGCTGTGCGGCTGGGGCGGCGAGCTGGTGTCGATCGCCGGCGAGGAGGTCTTCTGGGACCTCGACGGGCCGCCGATCCGGATCACCACGCCGCACATCCCGCTGCCGTCGGCCGAGGCGCTGGAGGACCTCGCGATGCCGTCGGTCGACCGGATCGTCACCACGGTGGAGAAGGCGATGCAGTCGTGACCCTCACCGACCTCCCTCCGCAGGCCCCGCAGACCGCTGTTGTCGATGCTGCTGTCGATTCTGCGGCCGACGCGCCGGTCGACTCACGCGCCGCCGACCCGCAGGTCGACCCCGAGCTGCTGGACTGGTTCTCCCACGACCTGCTGATCGCCGGTGCGCACCGGCCCGCCTCCGACGGCGGCCGGATCACGGTCTGCGACCCCGCCGACGGCAGCGTGCTGGCGACGGTGGCCAGTGCGACCGTCGACGACGGGCTGGCCGCAGTGGCGGCCGCCGAGGCCGCGCTGCCGGTGTGGGCCGCGACCCCGCCCCGCGAGCGCGCCGAGGTGCTGCGCCGCGCCTACCGGCTGATGGTCCGGCACGGCGAGGACCTGGCCCGGCTGATCGTCCGCGAGAACGGCAAGGCCCTCGCCGACGCGCGCGGCGAGGTGGCGTACGCGGCGGAGTTCTTCCGCTGGTACGCCGAGGAGGCCGTCCGTGTCGTCGGCTCGGTGCAGACCTCGCCGGCAGGTGGGCACCGGATCCTGGTGACGCACAAGCCGGTCGGGGTCAGCCTGCTGGTGACCCCCTGGAACTTCCCGGCCGCGATGGCGACCCGCAAGATCGGGCCGGCGCTGGCGGCCGGCTGCCCGGTGATCCTCAAGCCGGCCAGCGAGACGCCGCTGACCGCGCTGGCGGTGGTGGCCCTGCTGGGCCAGGCAGGGGTGCCGGCCGGCGTCGTCAACGTGCTGCCGTCGCAGCAGTCGGGTCCGTTGTGCGCGGCGGTGCTGGCGCACCCGGCGGTGCGCAAGCTGTCGTTCACCGGCTCGACCGAGGTCGGCCGCACGCTGCTGGCCGAGGCGGCGCACACCGTCGTCGACTGCTCGATGGAGCTCGGGGGCAACGCGCCGTTCCTGGTGCTCGACGACGCCGACCTCGACGCGGCGGTCGACGGCGCGATGGTCGCCAAGATGCGCAACGGCGGTGAGGCCTGCACGGCGGCCAACCGGTTCTACGTGCACGAGCGGGTCGCGGAGGCGTTCAGCCGCCGGCTGGCCGAGCGGATGCAGGCGTTGCCGATGGGTCCCGGACTCCGCGACGGCGTCGCGCTCGGGCCGCTGGTCAACGCCGAGGCGCAGCGCGCGGTGGCCGGGTTGGTGGACCGTACGGTCGCCGACGGCGCCCGGCTGCTGACCGGTGGGTCGGTGCCCGCGGGTGCCGGGCTGCTTCTACCCACCGACGGTGCTGGTCGACGTACCCGCCGATGCGGAGATCCTCGGCACCGAGATCTTCGGGCCGGTGGCGCCGGTGGTCACCTTCGGCCACGACGACGAGGCGGTGGCGCTCGCCAACGCCACGGAGTACGGCCTGGTCGCTTACGTCTACACGCGGGATCTCCAACGTGGCTTGAGGATCAGCGAACGTCTGGAGGCCGGCATGGTCGGACTCAACCGTGGTCTGGTGTCCGACCCGGCGGCGCCGTTCGGCGGCGTGAAGCAGAGCGGCGTCGGCCGCGAGGGCGGGCACGAGGGGCTGCTGGAGTTCACCGAGTCGCAGTACGTGGCGGTGGACTGGTGACCCAGGTGACCATGCCGCAGCTCGGCGAGACCGTCGCCGAGGGCACCGTCACGAGCTGGTTCAAGCAGGTCGGCGAACCGGTGGCCGTCGGCGAGCTGTTGTTCGAGGTCACCACCGACAAGGTCGACACCGAGGTGCCCTCGACCGTGGCCGGTGTGCTCCGCGAGATCCTCGTGCCCGAGGGCGAGACCGTGCCCGTGGGCACCGCCCTCGCCGTCGTCGGCGACGCCGATGCCGGCCCGACGGCCACCGAGGCGCCGGCCGCCGCGACCGGCGCCCCGCCCGGCCGGCCCGACCAGGCGCCGGCCCCCCAGACCCCCGCCCCCCCGGTCGTCCCCCCGTCTTCCGGGGGGGCGGGGTTCCAACCGAACACCCGGCACCGCGCCAGCCCTCTGGTGCGCCGGCTGCTGCGCGAGCGCGGGCTGTCCGAGCAAGACGTGACCGGCAGCGGTCCCGGCGGCCGGGTGCTGCGCACGGACGTGGCGGCGCTGGACCCGCAGTCGGCACGAGCCGACCGCGGCGCCGGTGGAAGAGCCGGCGGCGGCGGTAGCAGCGCCCGCCGCGGAGCCGTCCGCGGAGCCGGCCGCGGAGCCGGCCGCCCCCCGTACCCGACGACGTCGACGTGGTGCCGTTCTCCTCGGTGCGCCGGCGCACGGCCGAGCACATGGTCCGCTCGAAGGCCACGTCGGCACACGCGTTCATGGCCGTCGAGGTCGACTTCCGCAACGTGGACCTCGCCCGCCGTTCCGTGCCGGGCAAGCCGCTGACGTACCTGCCGTTCATCGCCCGCGCGGTCATCGACGCGATCGCCGCCTACCCGCACGTCAACGCGCAGGTCGGCGACGGCGCCCTGCTGGTGCACCGCAGCGTGCACCTCGGCATCGCCGTCGACCTGGACGCCGACGGGCTGGTGGTGCCGGTGCTGCGCGACGCCGGTGACCTGACCGTGGCCGGGCTCGGCCGGCGGATCGCCGCGCTCGCCGCCGGCGCTCGCGAGCGGCGGCTCGGGCCGGACGACTACGCCGGCGGCACGTTCACGATCAGCAACCCCGGCCCCTACGGCACCCTGCTGACCGCCCCGATCATCAACCAGCCACAGGTGGCGATCCTGGCCACCGACACCGTCAAGGCCAAGCCGGTGGCGGTGGAGACCGCACCGGGCGAGTACGCCATCGCGGTGCACCCGGTGGGGACGGTCGGGCTCAGCTTCGACCACCGGGTGATCGACGGCGGCTACGCCGCGCGCTTCCTGCGGCACCTGCAGCAGACGCTCGAGACCCGGGACTGGGCCGCCGTCCTCTGAGGGCGCCTCCCGCCGCTGGTCGCTCGCCGCTGCCCGCCCGGTTATGGCGGCAAACGGCTGCTCGCTTCGGCGAGTCGTCCGCGTGTTGCCGCCACAACGCGGGTACGGGACCCGCGGGGCGGGTCAGGTGAGGCGGTCGCGGAGGAAGGCGACGACCTCGTCCCGGGCGGCGAGGGTGGGGTGGCCGGGTTCGTCGACCAGGTCGGAGGCGAGCACCGAGTGGGCGCGCTTGCCGATGCCGTGGGGGTTGCCCGGCGACGAGTCGATCTCGATCACCCGGAAGGCGTCGCCGAAGCGTTCCTCCAGGGCCGCGAACCGTTCCGCCGGGCAGACCTTGTCCGCGCTGAACCGCAGCCCCAGCAGGCACAGCCCCTCGGTGCGCGCCCGACCGCCGACCACCTCGGCCTCGCCGGCCGACATGCCGAGGTCACGCCGCCGGCTGCTGCCCAGCGGGAACGGCGTGGACGGCTGCGAGCCGACGGGAGCGAGCACCGCCGGCTCCACCGCGGCGGCCAGCGCGAAGCCGCCGGTGAAGCACATCCCGATCACGCCCACGCCCGGCCCGCCGCAGCGCCAGTGCTGGTCGCGCGCCAGCGCCCGCACGTACGCCGCCACCGGGCGGTCGGCACCGCGGGCGAACGCGGCGAACTCGCGGCTCACGCAGACCCGGGCGAAGCGTGCGTGCGACGTAGGGGAGGCTCATCGACCGGCCGGGCACCCCGAACAGGTCCGGCACCGCCACCGCGAAGCCCGCGTCGACGAGATGGTCGCCGAGCGCCAGCACCTCCGGCGTCGCGCCGGGCAGCTCCGGGAGCAGCACCACACCCGGCCCGCTGCCCCGGCGGAGCACGTCGTGCGCCACCGTTCCGGCGCGGAACGGCTCGGCGACCCACCCACCCAGGACGTCGCTCATCCGCGCCACCCTAGGACCGGCTCACGGCCGCCGCACCCGGCGCGGTGCCCGGCCCCGCACCCGGCCGGTAGCCTCGCGTGCCGTGAGCGCTCCCGTCGTCCGTGCCGAGCCCGGACTGGTCGTCCGGCCGATCAGCGCCGACGAACACCTCGCCTTCCTCGAGTCCCGGGAGTCGGCCAGCTTCCTGCAGACTCCGGGCTGGGGCCGGGTCAAGACCGAGTGGCGGGCCGAGTCGCTCGGCTGGTTCACCGACGACGGGCTGGTCGGCGCGGCCCTGGTGCTGCACCGCAAGCTGCCGCGGATCGCGCGCACGCTCGCCTACCTGCCCGAGGGCCCGGTCATCGACTGGGCGGCAGACGACCTCGGCGCCTGGCTCGACCCGATGGTCGCCCACCTGCGCGCCGGCGGCGCGTTCGGCATCCGGATGGGGCCGCCGGTCGTCACCCGGCGCTGGGAGGCGGCCACGGTCAAGAAGGCGCTGGCCGACCCGGCCCTGTCCCGGCTGGACGCCGTGCCCGCCGACGCCACCGACGACGTCGGCGCCCGGGTGACGACCACCTGGCCGCCACCGGCTGGCGGCAGCAGGCCGCCGAGGGGGGCGGCTTCACGCGCGGGACAGCCGCAGTACGTCTTCCAGCTGCCGCTCGCGCACCCCGACGGCACCCCGCGCGGCGAGGACGACCTGCTCAAGGGCATGAACCAGCTGTGGCGCCGCAACATCAAGAAGGCCGCCAAGGAGGGCGTCACGGTGCGCACCGGCGACCGCGACGACCTGGCGGCCTTCCACACGCTCTACGCCGAGACCGCCGAGCGGGACCACTTCACGCCCCGCCCGCTGGCGTACTTCCAGACCATGTGGGACGCGCTCACCGCCGAGACGCCCGACCGGATGCGGCTCTACCTCGCCGAGCACGAGGGCGAGCTGGTGGCCGCGACGACGCTGGTGCGGGTCGGCGGGCACGCGTGGTACTCCTACGGCGCCTCCAGCACCGCCAAGCGCGACGTCCGCGGCTCCAACGCCGTGCAGTGGCAGATGATGCGCGACGCGCTCGCGCGCCGGCGCCACCGTCTACGACCTGCGCGGCATCACCGACACCCTGGACGAGTCCGACCCGCACGTGGGGCTGGTGACGTTCAAGGTCGGCACCGGTGGCCAGGCGGTGGAGTACGCCGGCGAGTGGGACCTGCCGCTGTCGCGGCGCGCTGTACGCCGCGTTCGCCCTCTACCTGGGCCGTCGCCGGAGCAAGCACTGACATGCCGCTGACCCTCAACGTCGACGGCGACCGCTGGCGCGCGCACCTGCGGGCGACCGCGGACGCGTACGGCGAGATCGTCCCGGTGGCCAAGGGCAACGGGTACGGGTTCGGGCTGGCCAGCCTTGCCCGGCGCGCCGACTGGCTGGGCGCCGACACCGTCGCGGTCGGCAGCTACGCCGAGGTGCCGGAGATCCTGTCCCGTTTCGACGGCGACGTGCTGGTGATGGAGCCGTGGCGGCCGTTCCTGCCGGTCTCGTACGACCGCCGGGTGCTGCACACGCTCAGCCGGCTGCGCGACCTCACCGTCCTCGGCGAGCGGCCGGGCACCCGGGTCGTCGTCGAGGCGCTCACGTCGATGGCGCGGCACGGGATGACCCGGCACGACCTGTCCGCGGCGGCCGACGGCCTGCGCCGCGGTCGGCTGCGGCTGGAGGGGCTGGCGCTGCACCTGCCGCTCGCCGGCGACCGGGAGCCGGAGGCCGAGCAGTGGGCCGCCGTGCTGGAGACCTCCCGGCTCGAGAGCCGCCGGCTCTGGGTCTCCCACCTCGGGCCGGACCAGCTGGCCCGGCTGCGCGAGGCGCGCCCGGGCCTGACCGTGCGGCCGCGGGTCGGCACCGCGCTGTGGCTGGGTGACCGCGGCGCGCTGCGGGTCACGTCGACCGTGCTCGACCGGCACCAGGTGTCCCGCGGCGAGCGGGTGGGCTACCGGCAGCGGGCGCTGCCCCGCGACGGCACCGTGCTGGTGGTCTCCGGCGGCACGTCGCACGGGATCGGGCTGGAGGCGCCGATGGCGGCCGGCGGCGTACGGCAGCGGGCCGGCGCGCTGGCGCGCGGCGGGCTGGACGCGGCCGGGCTGGCGCTGTCGCCGTTCCGGGTGGCGGGCAAGCAGCGCTGGTTCGTCGAGCCCCCGCACATGCAGGTGAGCATGCTGTTCGTGCCCCGCGGCGAGACCCTGCCCGAGGTGGGCGACGAGGTCGAGGTCGAGGTCCGCTACACCACCACCGCGTTCGACCGCGTCCTGCTCCCCTGAGCCCGCGGGTGGCGGACGTCGGAGAGCACCCGCCAGGCGAACCACACCTCGGCGGCGACCCGGATCACGATCGCGATCGCGTAGACCCGGTCGACCCGGCCGGTGTCGAGGGTCGCCCCGGACAGGTGCATCCAGATCGCGAGGAAGTAGAACGCCTCGGCCGCCTGCCAGACCAGCAGGTCGCGCCAGCGCGGCCGGGCCAGCACCGCGAACGGCAGCAGCCACAGCACCTGCTGGGGTGAGTACACCGGCCAGACCACCAGCCAGCCGACCAGCAGCAGCAGCGCGAGCTGGGCCACCTGCGGCCGCGCGCTGTGCCACGCCACCCAGGCCACGCCGACCGTCACCAGCGCGACCGCGGCGAGCACGCACCCGCGCCATCAGCTCGGGGTCGACGCCGAATGCCGGCGTCGGCGGCCAGGCCCCACAACGACCCGTAGCCCGCCGGGTCGCCGAGCCGCGGGTTGACCGTCGCCCACCACCCGGCCAGCCCCAGCGCGAGCGCCGGCAGCTGCACCAGCGTCCAGGTGGTGCACGGCGGCCAGCGCGGTGAGGCCGGCCTCCCGCCCCCGGCCGGTGCGCGCACCGACCAGGACGACGGCCGACCAGCAGCGCGAGCGGCCACACCGCGGTCGCGACCGCGAGCCCGGCGAGCACCCCCGCGAGCACCACGCGGGAGCGGGTCCACGCGGCCCACGCCCCCACCGCGAGGACCACCGCCAGCAGGTCCCAGCCGATGGCGCCGGCCAGCAGCAGCGCGGGCGCCGCGGCGAAGGCGGCGGCGTCCCACGGTCTTCGGCCCGAGCGTCCGCGCGATCAGCGGTCGCGGTCACCAGGGCGAAGCCGAACAGCAGCAGCACGGCCACGAAGAAGTAGGTGGTGGCCTCCTGGTCGAGCGCCGGCGACTCGTTGAGCTGCGACAGCGGCAGGTCGGCGCGGGCGTCGACGTCGGGCGAGCCGCTGAGCCACTGCGCGCCGACCGCGGCGACGTACGCGACCGCCGCGACCGGCGGCGTGTCGGTGGTCGCCGGGTAGCGGCCCTGGGTGTCGGAGTAGGGCACGGTGCGCTCGGCGTGGCCCTGCTCGACGTAGCGAGCGGCACGTCGCTGTAGCAGAGGTCGGAGAACCGGTCCTCGCCCCACCAGGCGCCGCCCGAGCAGGGCGCGGTGCGCACCAGCCAGAGCATCGCGGTCAGCGTGACGAGCACCAGCACCACCCGCAGCGGTGTCCAGAACGGGTGCGGGCGCGCGTGCGCGCCGAGGACGCCGCCCACGACCGGGCTGCTGGCGGCGACGAACGGGTCGTCCCGCGTCGGGGCGACCACCTCACCGCGGCCGGGTCTCACCGGTCGGTCGACCCGATCGGGCTCACCCGCTGTCCGGGTTGGGGTCCGGGAACGTCGGCGTGGGCGGCGGACCCGGGGTGGTCGTCGTCGGCGGCGGCTCGGTCGTGGTCGTCGTCGGCGGCTCGGTGGTCGTCGTCGTGGGCGGCGACGTGTGCGGTGTCTGCGTCGGTCGTCGTCGTCTCCGGCGGCTGGGTGGTGGTCGACGACGTCGACGGGGGCACCGTCGTCGACGGCGGAGCCGTGGTCGGCGGGTCGCCGGTCACGAACGCCGGCTCCGGGAACGACCCGCAGTCCTTGTCGCCGGTCTCGCCCTCCATGGCGGCCGGCCCACGTCCTGGCCGGGTACTCGCCGCCGAAGAAGGTCGGCAGGTAGCCGTAGAGCTCGTCGTTGCCGTCACCGCGCACGTACATCACCGAGGTGGCCAGCTTGGGCGTGAAGCCGACGAACCACGACGACGACACCTCGCCCTCGGGTCCGGTGGCGGTGCCGGTCTTGCCGGCCGCCGGGCAGGTGATGGCCGAGGCGTTGGTGCCGGTGCCGATGCTGACCACCTGCTGCAGCGCGTACGTGATGTCGGCGGCGATGTCCGGGTCGATCACCTGCTCGCTCTGCACCTTGTGGTCGTAGAGCTCGTTGCCGGCCGAGTCGGTGACCCTCGAGACGGTGAACCAGTCGGCCCGCTCGCCGCCGGCCGCGAACGTGGCGTAGGCGTTGGCCATGTCGATCGCCGACACCTTGGCGAACCCCAGCGGCACCACCGGCACCGGGTCGACGTCGGCCAGCTCCTCGCGCGGGATGCCGGCCAGCTCGGCGGAGTCGAGCACCTTCTGCGGACCGTCCTCCATCGACACCGTGAGGTCGACGTAGGCGGTGTTGATCGACTCCTGGGTCGCGGTGAGCAGGGTCACGTAGCCGAACGACCCGCCGCCGGAGTCGCCCTGGTTCTCGACGTCCTCGCCGGTGGGCAGGTAGTAGGGCGAGCTGCCGTTGAAGTAGTCGTTCAGGCTGTAGCCGTCGCGCAGGCCCGGCCAGCAGCGCGAACGGCTTGAACGTCGAGCCCGGCTGGGCGCCGGCGGTCGCCCAGTTGATCTGGGCGTTCTTGCCCTTGCCGAGGAAGTCCGGCCCGCCGTAGACCGCGCGCACCGCACCGGTGCCGGGCTCGACCGACGCCACGCCGATGTGCAGGTCCTTGAGCCCGTCGGGCTTCTGCTCCTTGACCGACTGCACGACGCCCTGCATGTCCTGCTGGGTGAACGTCGTGGTGATCCGCAGCCCGCCGCCGCTGATCTCCTCGTCGCTGAAGCCCTCGCGCGCGCAGCTCGTCCTGGACCATCGTGAGCAGGTAGCCCTTGGGCCCGCCGAAGCGCTGCTCGGTGTCGGCGACCGGCGTCTTGGGCAGCCGGTCGTAGACCGCGTCGGCCTGCTGCTGGTCGAGGGTGCCGAGGTCGACCATGCCGTCCAGGACGTAGTGGTAGCGCTCGAGCGCGGCCGCCTTGGCCTGCTTGCCCTCGGCGGGGTCGAGGTTGCCCGGCGAGTTCAGCACCGCCGCGAGGAACGCGCTCTGGTCGTACGTCGAGCTCCTCGACGTCGACGCCGAAGTAGGCCTGCGACGCGGCCTGCACGCCGTAGGCGCCGCGGCCGAAGTAGATGGTGTTGAGGTAGCCCTGCAGGATCTCCTCCTTGGACAGCTCCTGCTGGATCTTCAGCGCGAGGATGGCTTCCTTGGCCTTGCGGGTGTAGGTCTGCTCGGTCGAGAGGTAGGCGATCTTCACGTACTGCTGGGTGATGGTGGACGCGCCCTGCGTGGAGTCGCCGCTGCAGGTTGTTCCACGCGGCGCGCACGATGCCCTTCACGTCCACCCCGGCGTTGTCGTAGAAGGTGCGGTCCTCGGCGGCGATGACCGCGTCCTGCATGGCTCTGCGGCACGTCGGCGAGCGCGACGTGCTGCCGGTTCTGCAGCTCGAACTCGCCGAGCTCGGTCTTGCCGTCGGCGAAGTAGACGAACGACGTCTCGGTCTGGAAGTCCTCGTTGGGGTCGGGGATGTCGACCGCCTGGTAGGCGATGATGAACGCCAGCAAGCGCGGCGGCCATCAGGCCGCACGAAGCCGAGCCCGGACCACAGCAGCAGCCGCTTCCACAGCGGCCGCTTCTGCTTCTTGGTGGCGTGCCCCCGGTGCCGCCGCCGGCGTCGCCGGCGTCCTTTCTGGCGCGCCTGCGGCCCCGCCTGCCGGGGTCCGGCACGTCCTCGTCGCTGTTGGTCACGGCGGACAGTGTGCCGACTCGGGGCCCCGAGCCCGAAATCCGGCACCGCCCCGGGTGAGATGTCTCACTCCGCTCGATGTATCGTCTCGATACAGACCAGCGGCGCACTTCCGCGTCGCCGACCGAGTCCCGTCCGGAGCGTGCCCGTGGCCACCCGTGGCACGGCGTTGGAGATGGCGGTCCTCGGGCTGCTGCACGACGCCCCGCTGCACGGCTACGAGCTGCGCAAGCAGGTCACCGGCATGCTCGGCTGGGGGCGGGTGCTGTCCTACGGCACGCTCTACCCCTGCCTCAAGACGCTGGTACGCCGCGGCCACCTCGCCGTCGAGACGGCAGCCGTCGAGGCGCCCCGCCGCAACCGGATCACCTACTCGCTCACCGACCAGGGCCGGGCCCGTTTCGACGAGCTGGTCACCGAGGCCGGGCCGACGGCCTGGGACGACGACAACTTCGGCGTGCACTTCGCGTTCTTCGCCCACACCGACGCCCGCACCCGGGTACGCATCCTCGAGGGCCGGCGCAGCCGGCTGGAGGAGCGGCTCGAGCGGGTACGCACCGCGGTGCCCCGCACCCGGGGTGGCCGGGCCGACCCGTACACGCTCGAGCTGCAGCGCCACGGCATCGAGTCGGTCGAGCGCGAGGTGCAGTGGCTGAGCGAGCTGATCGACGCCGAGCGCGCCGGCATCGAGTCCCCCGTCAACGACCCCCAGAGACACCTGACCCCGAGCTGGACCCCCCACAGACGAGGAGAACCCGATGAGCACATCCGGCGGCCCCATCCGCGTGGCCATCGTCGGCGTCGGCAACTGCGCGACGTCGCTCATCCAGGGCGTGCAGTACTACCGCGACGCCGATCCCGCCGGCAGCGTCCCGGGGCTCATGCACGTGCAGTTCGGCGACTACCACGTGCGCGACATCGAGTTCGTCGCCGCGTTCGACGTCGATGCCAAGAAGGTCGGCTTCGACCTGGCCGAGGCGACCCAGGCCAGCGAGAACAACACCATCACCATCTGCGACGTGCCGCCGACCGGCGTCGTCGTGCAGCGCGGCCCCACCCACGACGGGCTCGGCCGCTACTACCGCGAGACGATCGAGGAGTCCGACGCCGACCCGGTCGACGTCGTGCAGGCGCTGCGCGACGCGCGGGCCGACGTCCTGGTGGCCTACCTGCCGGTCGGCAGCGAGCTGGCCGACAAGTTCTACGCCCAGTGCGCGATCGACGCCGGGTGTGCCTTCGTCAACGCGCTGCCGGTGTTCATCGCCTCCGACCCCGAGTGGGCGGCGAAGTTCGAGGCGGCCGGGCTGCCGATCGTCGGCGACGACATCAAGAGCCAGGTCGGCGCCACCATCACGCACCGGGTGATGGCCAAGCTGTTCGAGGACCGCGGCGTCGCACTCGACCGCACGTACCAGCTCAACGTCGGCGGCAACATGGACTTCAAGAACATGCTCGAGCGCGACCGGCTGGAGTCGAAGAAGGTCTCGAAGACCCAGGCCGTCACGTCGAACCTGCAGCACGACCTCGGCGCCCGCAACGTGCACATCGGCCCGAGCGACTACGTGCAGTGGCTCGACGACCGCAAGTGGGCCTACGTCCGGCTCGAGGGCCGCGCGTTCGGCGACGTGCCGCTGAACCTCGAGTACAAGCTCGAGGTCTGGGACTCGCCCAACTCGGCCGGCATCATCATCGACGCCGTGCGCGCGGCCAAGATCGCGCTCGACCGCGGCCTCGGCGGCCCCGTGCACCCGGCCGCGACCTACTTCATGAAGTCGCCGCCGATCCAGCGCCCCGACGACGAGGGCCACGAGGGCGTGGAGGCGTTCATCCGCGGCGAGGTCTAGCCCGACTGGGTCTGGCCCGGCGCGCGCACCGTCTCGCAGTTGGGGTCGACCCGATCGGTCTTGCCGGCGCCGACGACCACGTCGTCGCCCGGCCCGCACCGGATCAGGTCGGCGCCACGCCCGGGCTTGAGCCGGTCGTCGCCGCGCCCGCCGGACAGGAAGTCACCGGCGCGCCGGCCCACCAGGCGGTCGTCGCCGCCGTGGCCGTAGATCGCGTCCGGGCGCTGGGTGCCGACCATCCGCTCGCCGTCGTGACCGCCGTTGACGACGTCCCGGTCGTTGAGACTGCCCGACGCAGGCGACCACCCCCCGGTCACCAGCATCGCGGCCGCTGCCGCCCCCACCATCCCGACGGCACGCGACCGCGCCATGCGCCTGCCGCCTCCGCCCCGGTCCCCGTACGAATCCCCGTTCACGTCCGGAGGCTAGCCGCCCTGCGGTCCCCGCTGCCAACGAATGGTTGTCATGCTTCGGCCATGGGAGCCCTCGACGACCTGCGTCGACTGCTGCCCCTGCCCGCGTTCCGGCGGCTGCTGGGGCTGCGGCTGCTCAGCCAGTCGGCGGACGGCGTGGTGCAGGCCGCGCTGGCGTCGTACCTGTTCTTCTCCCCCGAGCGGCAGACCACCCCCGGCGCCATCGCGGCGGTGACGGTGGCGACCCTGCTGCCGTTCACCCTCGTCGGGCCGTTCACCGGCGTCGTCCTCGACCGGTGGTCGCGGCGCGACGTCCTGGTCGGCGCCACGCTGGTGCGGGCAGCGCTGGCGCTCGCCCTCGCGGCGGTGCTGGCCACGGGGGCGCCCGACGTCGTGCTGTTCCTGGTCGTCGTGGCGGGCTTCGGCGTCAACCGGTTCGTGCTGGCGGGGCTGTCGGCGGCGCTGCCGCACGTCGTGCGTCGCAGCCAGCTGCTGGCCGCCAACGCCGTGGTGCCGACCGCGGGCACCCTCGCGTACGTCGTCGGGCTCGGCGTGGGCGGTGTGGCACAGGCGGTCGCCGGAGACCCGGTGCTGGTACTCGTGGCCGGCGGCGTCTGGGTGGTGCGCCGCGGGGATCGGCCACGGGTTCGGCCGGCCCGCGCTCGGCCCCGATCCCGACCCCACGCTGCCGCCGCCGGGTCAGGCGGTGCGGCTGGCGCTGCAGGGCCTGTCCGCGGCGGCCGCGCACCTGCGGCGGCGCCCGGCAGCGGAGCGGGCGATCGGGCTGGTCGCCGGCGCAGCGGCTGTGCGCCGCGCTCACCCTGATGGCCGGCATCCTGCTCTACCGCAGCACGTACGCCGCACCGGACGACCCGCAGGCGGGACTCGCCGGCCTGTCGGTGTCGCTGCTCGCCGCCGGGGTCGGGTTCCTGCTCGCCGCCGTCGCCACCCCGTGGCTGGTCGACCGCTGGTCGACGGGCACGGCGGTCACCGCCGGCCTCGGGGTGGGGGCAGTCGTGCAGGCTGCCTTCGCCGCGACGCTCGCCGAGCCGGTGCTCGTGCTGGCCGCGTTCGCGCTCGGCCTGGGTGGCCAGGTGGTGAAGATCTGCGCCGACACCCGGGTGCAGCGCGAGGTGGACGACCAGTTCCGGGGCCGGGTGTTCGTGCTCTACGACATGGCGTTCAACGCCGCCCTGATCGCCGCCGCCGTCATCGGCGCGCTGGTGCTGCCGCCGAGCGGACGCGCCGCGGGCGTGATGGCCGCGGTGGCGGTCGCGCTGGTGCTGCTCGCCGCCGTCAGCGCACGGTCGGGCGCGCGATCTCGCACCCGCTGAGGTCGTCGTCGCCGCCGACGCCGATCACCTCGTCGATGCCTGGTCCGCAGCGCACGACGTCGCCGCCGCCGCCGGGCCGCAGCTCGATGACGTCGTTGCCCTCGCCGCCGAGCACCCGGTCGCTGCCGGCACCCGGCGTAGAGGTGGTCGCCGCCCGGGCCGCCCCCGACCCGGTCGACGCCGGTGCCGGCGCGCACGGTGTCCGGACCGCCCCGGGCGCGGATGGTGTCGTCACCGCCGAGTCCGCGGACGAGGTCGCCGCGCGGGGTGCCGACGAGGGTGTCGGCGCGCGGGGTGCCGGTGATGGTGCGGCTGCTGTCGGCCGCTGCCGGTGCGGCGGCGACCGCCAGCAGGAGCAGCGCGCCGACGGCGACCGCCCGCCTCACGGGGTCTCCGCCTGTCGGGCCCGCCACCAGGCGAGCAGCTCGGCCGTGGCCCGCTCCTCGCCGAGCGGGCCCGTGCTCGGTGCGCAGCTCCAGCAGGTAGCGGTAGGCCTCGCCGACGTCGCGGCCGGGCGGGACGCCCAGCACCGCCATGATCTGGTTGCCGTCGAGGTCCGGCCGCAGGGAGCTGCAGCTCCTCCTGCTCGGCCAGCCGGGCGATCCGCTCCTCGAGGTGGTCGTAGGTGCGCTGCAGCCGCGCCGCCTTGCGGGCGTTGCGGGTGGTGCAGTCGGCCCGGGTCAGCACGTGCAGCCGCGGCAGCTCGTCGCCGGCGTCGCGGACGTAGCGGCGCACCGCCGAGTCGGTCCACTCGCCGCTGCCGTAGCCGTGGAAGCGCAGGTGCAGCTCGACCAGGTGGCAGACGCTGGTGACGGTGTCGCCGGAGAACCGCAGCGCCCGCATCCGCTTGCGGCACATCTTGGCGCCGACCACGTCGTGGTGGTGGAACGTCACCGTGCCGTCGGGCTGGAACTTGCGGGTGCGCGGCTTGCCGATGTCGTGCATCAGCGCCGCGAACCGGACGATGAAGTCGGGCGCCTGGTCGAGCCGGTGCTCCAGCGCGATCGCCTGCTCGAGCACGGTCAGCGAGTGCTCGTAGACGTCCTTGTGCCGGTGGTGCTCGTCGCGCTCCAGCCGCATCGCGGGCACCTCGGGCAGCACGTGGTCGGCCAGCCCGGTCTGCACCAGCAGGGTCAGCCCGGCGCCGCGGGTCGGGCGCGCAGATCAGCTTGACCAGCTCGTCGCGCACCCGCTCGGCCGACACCACCCGCTCGCTGCCGACCCGGTCGGCCATGTCCCGCATCGCGGCGACCACCTCGTCGGCGGCGGTGAAGCCGAGCTGGGCGGCGAAGCGGGCCGCCCGCATCATCCGCAGCGGGTCGTCGCTGAACGACTGCTGCGGCGTGCCGGGCGTACGCAGCAGCCGGCGGGCGAGGTCGTCGCGGCCACCGAACGGGTCGACCAGGCGACGGGTGGCGATGTCGACGGCCAGCGCGTTGACGGTGAAGTCGCGGCGCGACAGGTCGCCCTCGAGGGTGTCGCCGAACTGCGACCGCCGGCTTGCGGGACGTGGCGTCGTAGGCGTCGGACCGGTAGGTGGTGATCTCGACGGCCAGCTCGCCCTGGCGGGCGCCGATGGTGCCGTAGGCGCGGCCGATGTCCCACACCGCGTCGGCCCAGTCGCCGAGCAGCCGCTCGGTCTCGTCCGGGTGGGCCGAGGTGGTGAGGTCCCAGTCCATGCCGGCCCGGCCGAGCCGGCCGAGCAGCGCGTCGCGGACGGGTCCGCCGACGATCGCGAGGGTCGTGCCCGGCGGCCGCGAACACCGCGCCGAGCTGCTCGACGTCGGGCGCCGCGCGCAGCAGCTCGTCGACCACGGGGTCCGGCGAGCCCGACGGCGGGTCGGCCGGAGGAACCGGGGGCGAGGCGGGCACGGACACGGGAATCCACTGTAGTGGCGCGCGGGAGGCGCGCAGCCGCCGTCCGGCCGCCGTCTAGCATGGCCCGGATGAACACCCGCCCGCGTCGCAGGGCATGACGCCCGTGCGCCGTGGCGTCGCGCCGGCCCGGCTGCCGCTGGTGGCGTTCCCCCTGCTGGCCCTGCTCGCCCCGCTGCTGGCCGCGCTGCCGGTGCTCCCGGCAGCGGCTCGCCGTCACCGGCCGCCGCGGCCGAGCACGCCGTCCCGACCGCCCCCGCCGACGAGGAGACCGGCCTCGGCGTCGAGATCACCTCGGTGAACCCGTCCGCGCTGCAGCCGGGCGAGCCGCTCGAGCTGAACGGCACGGTGACCAACGTCGACGACCACGGCTGGCGCGACGTCCAGGCCTACCTGGTGATGTCCCCCGAGCCGGTCACGACCAGCAGCGAGCTGGCCGAGGTGGCCGCGAGCCCGGAGGAGACGTACATCAGCGACCGGATCACCGACTTCGGGCGCTTCGACACGCTCGGACCGCTGCCGACCGGCGAGTCGACCGACTTCGAGCTGGAGCTGCCGTACCGCGCGCTGGACATCTCCGGCGCCGAGGGCGTCTACACCGTCGGCGTGCAGGTGCTGGCCACCGACGTCGACATGACCCGCACAGCTGGAGGGCCGCACCCGCACGTTCGTCCCGCTGGTCGACGCCGGGCGCTCCGACCCGCCGGCGCGCGTCGACCTCGGCCTGGTGTGGCCGCTGCGGGCCGCGATCCTGCGCCGCGAGGACGGCAGCTACCTGCACGACGACGAGCTGCGGCAGTCGATGGCGACCGGAGGGCAGCTGCGCCGGGCCACCGACCTCGCGGTGAGCGCCGACGTGCCGCTCGCGACGGTGGCCGACCCCGCGCTGCTCGACGCCGCCCACGACTTCGCCGAGGGGCGGTTCGGCCCGCCCGTACGCCCGGCGCGACCCGGCGAGGACGACGGCGACGGCGACTCGCCCGACACCGACGCGGAGGACCCCGAGGGCACCGGGGACAGCGGCGTCACCACCGACACCGACGGCGAGATCGTGCCCACCGAGACCTCGCCCGCGGCGCGGGAGTGGATGTCCGACGTGAGCTCGCTGCTCGAGGGCGGCGCCGGCTGGCTGACCCGCTACGGCGAGCCGGACGAGGAGGCGGTCGCGGAGGCGCCCTCCCCCCGCCTCGACGCGGCGATCACCCGGGCGACCGAGGCCACCGCCGCCGAGCTGCTCGTCCGGGGAGCCCGGCACGGCGGCGCTGCCGGTCGACGGCGCCGTCCAGCCGGAGGCGCTGGCCGCCGTCGCGCGCCACGAGGGCGACCGGCTGGCGGTGCTGGCCCCGGAGCAGCTCGACGGCTGGACCTCCGCGCAGGGTGCTGCGCTGTCGGTGGCGACCGAGGACGGCGTGGCGCCGGTGCTCGTCGCCGACCCGGCCCTCGCCGCAGGCGGGCCCGCGTCCGACGACCCGCGCACCGCGCTGCAGATGCGCCAGCGGCTGCTCGCCGAGACCGCTGCTGCGCTCCCTGGCCGCGGACGCCCGCGGCGACGACAGGACCTCGGCGGTCTTCCTCGCCCCGAGCAACTGGAACCCGGGGGTGTCCTGGCCCGCCGCCGGGTTCTTCTCCGGGCTGCGCACCCCCTGGCTGCGCCCCACGTCGGTCGACGACCTGCTGCGCGACCCTCCCGACTTCGCCGGCACGGTGCTCGCGCCCGAGGACGTCGCGCTGGCCCAGCCCGCGGGCGACGGTGGCCACGCACCACGACCAGCTGGGCGACGCGAACGCGCAGCAGGCCGACGTCGCCCCGACGGTCGAGCTCGACCTGACCGACGCGTCCGGCCAGCTCGTCCGGCGGTCCCGGACGCTGGTCCGGCTGCTCGGCGGCGACCCCGCCCTCGCCCGCTGGTACGACGCCGCGGCCGCGCTCGGCATGTCCTCCTACGCGCGCGTCGACGGCGACCGGCGGCTGACCGTCACCCAGCACACCGTCAACGACCTGGGCCGCCAGCTCGGCCAGGTCAGCATCGAGGGGCCGCCGTTCGTCACCCTGTCCAGCTCGCGGGGACGCTTCGGCGTCACCATCACCAACAACCTCGACCGGCCGGTGACCGTCGGCGTACGCGTGGCGACGCGGGCGGCCCACGGGCTCGAGTTCGACGCCGGCGACCCGGTCACGGTGGGGCCGGGCGAGCGGCAGACGGTGACCGTCGACACCACGGTCGGCGACAACCGGGTGACCCCCGCGCAGGCCTACCTGGTGACCCGGCACGGCGACCGGTTCGGGGCGCCGCTGAAGTTCAGCCTCCGGACCAGCGTCGTCGGCATGGTCATCTGGGCGGTGCTGGCGCTCGCCGGCCTGATCCTCGTGGTGGCGATCACCCGCCGGATCGTGCGTCGCGTACGCGGCCAGGACCGTCCCGCGCCGACATGAGCGGCAGCGGGGGCTCCGGCGAGGGCTCGGTGAGCGACTCGGCCGGCGACCAGAGCAGGCTGCTGTCGGCCAGCGCGCTGATGGCGGCGGGCACGGTGGTGTCGCGGCTCACCGGCTTCGTCCGCAGCGCGCTGCTGCTCGCGGTGCTCGGCAAGTCGCTCAACGCCGACGTGTTCGCCACCGCCAACACGCTGCCCAACTCGCTGTACATCCTGGTCGCCGGCGGCGTCTTCAACGTCGTGCTGGTGCCGCAGCTGGTGCGGGCGATGCGATCCGACGCCGACGGCGGCGAGGCGTTCGCCCAACGGCTGCTGAGCCTCGGCGTCCTGGTGCTGATCGGCGCCACCGCGGTGCTGATGGCGCTGGTGCCGGTGCTGGCGCACGTGGTGTTCAGCGGCGACCTGTTCACGCCCGAGCTGGAGGCACCGCGGCAGTCGGCGTACGCGCTGATGTGGTGGTGCATGCCGCAGGTCTTCTTCTACGGCGTGTTCGTGCTGGTCGGCCAGATCCTCAACGCACGCGAGCGATTCGGGCCGATGATGTGGGCGCCGATCGTCAACAACGTGGTGGCGTGCGCGGTGCTCGGCGGCTACGCCCTCCAGTGGGGCACGTCCGACGCCAGCGACGGCTTCACCACCGCGCAGGTGGTCGTGCTCGGTGCGCGGCGCGACGCTCGGCATCGCGCTGCAGGCGCTGGTGCTGGTGCCGTACGCCCGGGCGGCCGGCTTCCGGTTCCGGCTGCGTACGGACCTGCGCGGCGTCGGGATGGGCAAGACGCTGCGGCTCGGTGCGTGGACGGTCGCGTTCGTGGTGGCCAACCAGGTGGCGTTCGTGATCGTGACCCGGCTGGCGACCGGGTCGTCGACCCAGGCGGCGCTGGAGGGCACGACCGCCAACGGCGTCGCGGTCTACCAGGGCGCGTTCCTGGTCTCGCAGGTGCCGCACGCCATCATCACGGTGTCGCTGGTGACCGCGACCATGCCGCTGCTGTCCCGGTTCGCCGCCGACGGCGAGCTGGTCCGGATGCGCGACGAGATCGCCACCACGCTGCGGCTGGTGCTGGTGGCGATCGCCCCGGTGGCGGTGGCCCTGGCCTGCCTCGGGTCGGTGCTCGCGGCGGTGCTGTTCTCCTACGGCGCGCTCGACGGCGCCACGGCCCCGGTGGGCTACACGCTGGCCGCGTTCGCGCCCGGGCTGCTGCTGTTCACCATCCACTACCTGATGCTGCGCGGGTTCTACGCCCAGGAGGACACCCGGACGCCGTTCCTCGTCCAGCTGGTGGTGTCGCTGACCAACGTCGCCGCGGCGGTCGTGCTGACCTTCGACGCGCCGACCGACCAGATCGCGACCCGGCTCGCCTTCGCCTACGGCATCGCCTACCTGGCCGGCTCGGTCGCCTCGGCGACGCTGCTGTCCCGCCGGCTCGGCGGGTTGGGGGGTCGCCGCCGGCTGCTGGTCTTCTCCGTACGGCTGACCGTGGCCTGCGGGGTCGCGGCCGTCGCGATGCTGGGCGCGATGCTGCTGCTCGAGGAGGCCGGCGTCGACGACGACGCGACCGGTCCGGCCATCGTGATGCTCGCCGTGGCCGGTGCCGCGGGCGCGGTGGCGTACCTGCTGGCGGCGCGGCTGCTCCGCCTCGGTGAGGTACGCGCCCTGCTCGGCGCGGTCGCGCGCCGGTAGCCGCTCGCCGGCAGCGGCTCGCCGGGACGCACCGGTACGCTCCGCGCGGGCTCTACCATGACTCTCGGACGGATCAGGCCGAGAATCGCGATCGGGGACAGGTGCACGCCGACACACTCAGCCCCGGCACGCAGCTCGCCGGGCGTTACCGCATCGAGGACCTGATGGGGGAGACCCCGAGGTCCCAGACGTGGCGTGCCGTCGACCGCATCCTCAACCGCTCGGTGAGCGTGCAGGTCGTCCGCAGCGACGACGGCAGCAGCGACGCCTTCCTCACCGCGGCCCGTGCCGCCACCGCCGTCGACGACCCGCGCTTCCTGCGGGTGCTCGACGCCGCGCAGGAGGCGGGACACGCCTACGTCGTCCGCGAGTGGGCCCGCGGTGTCTCGCTCGACACCGTGCTCCAGCAGGGTCCGCTGCCGGCCCCGCGCGCGGTCGGGGTCGTCCGCGAGGTCGCCGAGGCGGTCGCGTCGGCGCACCGGGCCGGCGTGCACCACGGCCGGCTCGACCCGGCCCGGGTGATCGTCAAGCACAACGGGGCGGTACGGGTGCTCGGCCTCGCCACCGACCAGGCCCTGCACGCGCCGACGACGGCACCACGGCAGCGCCGGCCGCCGTCGACGGGGAGTCGACCGCGCACTCCAACGGCTCGTCCGCCGCGATCGGCCCGCTGCTGGCCGAGCAGGCCGACGTCACCGCGCTCGGCCGGCTGCTCTACGCCTGCCTGGTCGCCCGCTGGCCGGGCGGTCGCGACCTCGGGTCTGCCGTCCGCGCCGACCGAGCACGGCCGGTTGCTGCGCGCCCGGCAGGTGCGGGCCGGCGTCGACCCCGACATCGACACGGTCTGCGACCGGATCCTCGGCACGCCGCCGCGCCATCACGCCACCCCGTTGCGCTCGGCCGCCGAGGTCGCCCGCGAGCTCGCGGTGCTGGCCGACGCCGACGAGACGGCGCCGTCCTTCGTCGACGACGACGACGCCACCATGGCCCGCGGCGTGCTGCCCGCGGCCCCCGACGCCAGCGGACCGCCCCCTGCCATCCACCAGGTGCCGCCGCCGCGTACGGGACCCAGCGCCCCGCCCGAGACTCCTGCCGCCCCCGAACCGCGCACCGGCGCCCGCGGGCCGGTCTGGCTCGGTATCGCGCTGCTGGTGGCGCTGGCCGCCGTGCTGGCGTTCTTCGTGGGACGGGTGGGCTCCGACGTGCTGCCCACCATCACCGGCGACCCCCCGGCGTCCAGCACCCCGGACCGGGCCACGCCGACGACCGGCGGCCCGCTGGAGATCGCCTCGGTCGACGACTTCGACCCGCTCGGCGACGGGGTGGAGCACAGCGAGGAGGCCCCGCTGGTCACCGACCAGGACCCGACCAGCGTCTGGAGCACGCAGGAGTACTACGAGTCGCCCACGCTCGGCAACCTCAAGGACGGCGTCGGCCTGCTGGTCGACCTCGGCAGCCCGCAGGACGTGTCCCGCGTCGACCTGACCATGGTCGGGTCCCCCACCTCGATCGAGGTGCTGGCCGCTCCGGGCGCCACCTCGGCCCCCACCGGGGTCGAGGGCCTCCAGTCGCTGGGCAGCACGATCGCGGAGGGCGACGAGGACCCGGTGCAGGCCTCGGTCGAGTCGGACGTCGCCGGTCACCACGCGCTACCTGGTGGTGTGGCTGACCTCGCTGCCGCAGGTCGAGGACAACGTCTATGTCGGGACGATCGCGGAGATGGCCGTCCTCGAATGAGTGGCCGGCACGAGGGCGGGGTCGACTCCTCGCAGGATTCCGGTAATGACTCAGCCGACGACCGCACGCTGCTGCGCCGGCACGTCGAGGGGACGCGGACGCGTTCGGCGAGCTCGTCCGCCGGCACCGGGAGCGGCTGTGGGCGGTGGCGCTGCGCACCACGTCCGACCCGGAGGAGGCGGCCGACGCGCTGCAGGACGCGCTGGTGTCGGCGTTCCGGCGGGCGGAGAGCTTCCGCGGTGACTCGGCGGTCACCACCTGGCTGCACCGGATCGTGGTCAACGCCTGTCTCGACCGCGGCCGCCGGCGCAAGGTACGGCAGGCCGAGCCGCTGTCCGACGACGACGACCAGGCGCCGCCGACCCGGCACGAGGTGGTCGAGGAGACGGCGGAGCAGGGCGAGCAGCGCACCGCCGTGCTGGCCGCGCTGCGGACGCTGCCCGAGGAGCAGCGGGCCGCGCTGGTGCTGGTCGACATGGAGGGCTACTCGGTCGACGAGGCCGCCACGGTGCTCGACTGCGCGCCCGGCACCATCAAGAGCCGCTGCTCACGCGGCCGGGCCCGGCTGCTGCCGCTGCTGGAGGAGTGGCGCGACGCACGACCCGGCCGGACGCCTCCGGCCGACGGGGAACCGGGTCAGCCGCCGTCACGTCCTACCTCTGCAGCCCGGTCGCGGGGTTCGCCCTCGCCGCCCGACAGCACTCCCGACCGTACGCAGGAGGTGACCTGATGCCTGACGAGCAGGCGCGTCCGGACGCGCGCTCGCACGTCTCGGCCGACCAGGTCTCGGACCTGCTCGAGGGCCTGCTGCCGGCCGACGAGGCAGCGACCGTGGCTGCCCATCTGTCCGCGTGCCCGCAGTGCGCCGAGGTGCGCGACCGGCTGGCGGCGATGCCCGCCCTGCTGGCGTCCGTACGCACCGACGACCCGGTGGTGCCGATGCCCGCCGACGTCGCCGCCCGTCTCGACCGCGCCCTGGCCGCGGAGGCCCGGGACCGCGCCGCGGCGCCGGCCGAGCAGCCGGCCGAGGAGCAGCAGGTCGCCGACGTGGTGCCGATCTCCAGGGCCGGCCGCACCCGCAAGGTCTTCGCCGGCCTGGTCGCCGCCGCGGCGGTCGTGGTCGGTTTCGTCGTCGTCGGCGACGTGGTGGGCGGCTCGGACGGCAACGACAGCGCCGACGTCACCGCCGCCGACTCCGACGCCGGGTCCGCAGAGGCGGGAGGCGACGCCCGGACGAAGATGGGCGAGGGCGCGCCGTCGCCGGAGACGTCGGTCACAGGTGCTGGTCCAGGTGTCCCGGCGGGACTTCGGCGCCGACGTCACCGGGCTGCTCGCCGGCTCGAGTCGGTCGACGGTCGGCCCGGACTCTGCCGTGGCAGGCGGCGACGCCGCACCGACCGCGTGCACGCCGGGCCAGCTCGCGGCGGCCGGCATCAGCGGCTCCGACGGCCCGGTCGTGCTGCTCGGGGACGCGCCGGTGACGCTGGTCACCAGCGGCCCGCGCGCCCAGCGGCTGGTGGTCGCCTACAGCTGCGACAGAGGCTCGCCGACCGAGCAGGCCCGGGCGGTCGTCGACCTCACCGGGTGACCCGCGCCGCGGCCGCCGGCGGAATCCGGGACCCGTACGATGCGTTGAAGCCTGGTGGAACCAGAACAGGATCGAGGCGGCCAGCGTGAGCAGCACCAACCACAACCCGGGTGACGTGCGTGAGGTCATCATCATCGGCTCGGGGCCGGCGGGTTACACCGCGGCGCTCTACGCCGCGCGTGCCCAGCTGCACCCGTTGGTGTTCGAGGGATCGGTCACGGCCGGCGGCGCCCTGATGACCACCACCGAGGTGGAGAACTACCCGGGCTTCCGCGACGCCATCATGGGCCCCGCCCTGATGGACGAGATGCGCGCCCAGGCCGACCGGTTCGGCGCCGAGCTGGTGCCCGACGACATCACCGGGGTCGAGCTCGACCGCGAGATCAAGATCGTCCGCACCGCCGACGGCACCGAGTACCGCGCGAAGGCCGTGATCCTGGCGATGGGCTCCGGCTACCGCAAGCTCGGCATGCCCGAGGAGGACAAGCTCTCCGGTCGCGGTGTCAGCTGGTGTGCCACCTGTGACGGATTCTTCTTCCGGGACAAGGACATCGTCGTGGTCGGCGGTGGCGACTCGGCCGTCGAGGAGGCGACCTTCCTCACCAAGTTCGGCCGCACCGTGACGATGGTCGTGCGCCGCGACGAGATGCGGGCCAGCAAGATCATGCAGCAGCGTGCGCTGGCCGATCCCAAGATCACCATCGCCTGGAACAGCAAGGTCGAGGAGATCCACGGCGACGAGCAGTTCATCGGCGTCACGCTGAAGGACACCGTCACCGGCGAGACCCGCCACCTCGAGGCCAGCGGGCTGTTCATCGCGATCGGCCACGACCCGCGCTCCGAGCTGGTCAAGGGCCAGGTCGATCTCGACGCCGACGGCTACGTGCTGGTCGACGCCCCGTCGACGTACACCAGCCTGGACGGCGTGTTCGCGAGCGGCGACCTCGTCGACCACCGCTACCGCCAGGCGGTCACCGCGGCCGGCACCGGGTGTGCCGCTGCCATCGACGCCGAGCGCTGGCTGGCCGAGCTCGCCGACCCCGTCGACCGCGACGCCGGGCGGGAATGACCCGACCCCCGATGGCGTTGTCGGAGGCGTACGACAACGTTCAACTTCCAGACCCGCTTGCGACTCCGAGGAGCTCCACCGTGGCAGACATCAAGGCCGTGACCGACGCCGACTTCGCCGAGACCGTGCTGAAGGCCGACGGTCCCGTTGTGGTGGACTTCTGGGCCGAGTGGTGTGGCCCGTGCCGCCAGGTGCAGCCGATCCTCAAGGAGATCGCCGACGAGCACGGCGACAAGCTCACCGTGGTGAAGATGAACGTCGACGAGAACCCGCAGACCCCGGCGACCTACCGGGTGACCGGGATCCCGACGATGAACGTCTACTCCGGTGGCGAGGTCGTCAAGTCCATCGTGGGCGCCAAGCCCAAGGCGGCGCTGCTCAACGACCTCGGCGAGTTCATCGCCTGACGCCGGTTCACTGAGCCGCACCACCGCACGCACGGCCCCTCCCCCTCGGGGGTGGGGCCGTCGTCATGTCAGGACCTGCGCACCGGGGCGGGGGCCGGGTCGGGCCGCACGGCGCCGCGCAGCCGTACCCACGCCTCCTCGACGTCGGCCCGCACGTCGTCGGCCCAGGTGACCAGCCGCCGGGCGTCGAGCCGCAGCCGCGGCGTCGTGGGGTGCTCGCGCACCACCTCGAAGCCGCACGCCAGCCAGAACCCGGCCGGCAGCAGGCAGCTGGTCGACCCGCCCGTCGCCGGCGCCGGCCAGCCGGTCGCCGAACACCTCGACGGCGCGTACGCCGTTGCCGCCGGCCGGGCCGCGCAGCGACTGGCGGACGACCGCCTGGACCAGCCACCGGCCGAGCCCGGCGCCACGGTGCTCGGGTTCGACCCGCAGCGCCATCAGCAGCACCGCGTCGGCCGAGACCGGGGCGGTCGGGGTGGCGACGCCCCCGCCGGCGTGCGCCGGGCAGCGACCAGGTCGCGTAGCCGACGGTGCGCCCCTCGAGCCGGGCCAGCACCCCGCCGCCGTGGCCCTCGGTCAGCGCGTCGCGCCACCACTGCTGCTTGTGCTCCGCGGCCGCGCCGGACCGGCGGGCCCGCGCGGCGGCCAGCGGGTCGAGCTCCCAGCGCACGCAGCTGCGGCAGGACTCCGGCAGCTGGTCGAGGGCGTCGACGGCGAGCGGCACGGTGCGACGTGCGACGGCCACCTGGCGACCTCCTCCTCCCGCTGCTGCCCCCTATGAGGCATCGTAAGGGTGCCCGCCCACCGCACCGGCCGCTGCTGGAGCCTCTCCCGATGACCGTCCCGCCCGCCGTCCCGCCGCCTCCGCACGGGCACCACACCCGGCTGGACGCCTACGCCGACCGCTACGCGACGCGTACCCGCGGCATGACCGCGTCGGAGATCCGGGCGCTGTTCTCGGTCGCGAGCCGGCCCGAGGTGGTGTCCCTGGCCGGCGGGATGCCGTCGCTGACCAGCCTGCCGATGGACGCCGTGGCCGACTCGGTGCACGACCTGGTGCGCACGCGCGGCGCCACCGCGCTGCAGTACGGCTCCGGCCAGGGCGACCCGGTGCTGCGCGAGCAGATCTGCGAGGTGATGGCCGCCGAGGGCATCGACGGGCACCCCGACGACGTGGTGGTCACCGTCGGCAGCCAGCAGGGGCTCGACCTGGTCACCCGGATCTTCTGCGACCCCGGTGACGTCGTGGTCTGCGAGGCGCCGAGCTACGTCGGCGCGCTCGGGGTGTTCCGGGCCTACGAGTGCGACGTCGTGCACGTCGAGATGGACGACGAGGGACTGGTGCCGGAGGCGCTTGCGGCAGGCGCTCACCCGGCTCGCGGAGGCCGGTCGGCGGGTCAAGTTCTGCTACACCGTGCCGACCTACCACAACCCGGCCGGCGTGACACTGACAGCACAACGGCGGGCCGAGGTGCTGGACATCTGCGCCGCGCACGACGTGCTGGTCGTCGAGGACAATCCCTATGGCCTGTTGGGATTCGGGGGTGATCCGCCGCGTGCGCTGCGCGCCGACGAGTCGGGTCGCGTCGTCTACCTTGGTTCGTTCTCGAAGACTTTCGCACCCGGGCTGCGGGTGGGTTGGGTGCTCGCGCCGCACGCCGTGCGCGAGAAGCTGGTGCTCGCCCAGGAGTCGTCGACGCTGTGCCCGCCGTCGTTCTCCCAGGCGGTGGTCTCGGCGTACCTGGCCGAGCACGACTGGCGGGGTCAGGTGAAGGCGTTCTGCGAGCTCTACCGGGAGCGGCGCGACGCGATGCTCGAGGCGCTGGACGAGCAGATGCCGGCCTCCGCGCGGTGGACGAGACCGGGTGGCGGGTTCTACGTGTGGCTGACGCTGCCCGAGGGGTTGGACGCCAAGGCGATGCTGCCGCGGGCGGTGACCGCGCGGGTGGCGTACGTGCCGGGGACCGCGTTCTACGCCGACGGGTTCGGCAGCCGGTGCATGCGGCTGTCGTACTGTCACCCCACCCCGGAACGGATCCGGGACGGCGTCCGGCGGCTCGGTGCCGTCATCGACGAGGAGCTCGAGCTGCGCGCGACGTTCGGCACCAGCGGACCCGGCCGGCTCGGCCGGGAGTCCTACGAGTCGCCCAACCCGGACCTGACGTGAGCGGCCGGCTGGTGCTGCTCGCGGGCGGCCTGTCGCACGAGCGGGACGTGTCGCTGCGCTCGGGCCGGCGGGTGGGCGAGGCGCTGCGCCGGCACGGGGTCGAGGTCGAGGAGCGCGACGTGGGCGCCGACCTGCTGCCGGCGCTGCGTACGGACCCGCCGCGGTGCGTGCTGCCGCTGCTGCACGGCGAGGCCGGCGAGGACGGCGCGCTGCGCGAGGTGCTCGAGCTGGTCGGCGTGCCCTACGTCGGCGCCGCGCCGGCCGCCTGCCGGCTGGCCTACGACAAGACCGTCGCCAAGGCGGTGGTCGCCCGCGCCGGGTTGCGCACGCCGACGTCGGTCGCGCTGCCGGCCGAGACGTTCCGGGAGATCGGCGCGGCCACGGTGATGGACCGGCTGCTCGAGCGGCTGGGGCTCCCGCTGGTGGTGAAGCCGGTGCGCGGCGGCTCGGCCCTGGGCTGCTCGGTGGTCCGCGAGCCGGACGAGCTCGCCGGCGCGATGGTCGGCTGCTTCTCGTACGGGCCGATGGCCCTGGTGGAGCGGTTCGTCACCGGCACCGAGGTCGCGGTGACGGTGCTCGAGCGGGTGCCGGGTGCGCCGGAAGCCCTGCCTGCGGTGGAGATCCGCCCGGACAGCGGCGTCTACGACTACACCGCGCGCTACACCGCCGGGGCCACCGAGTTCGTCGTGCCGGCCGAGGTCGCCGAGCCGGTGGCGGCCGAGTGCGCCCGGGTGGCGGTCGCCGCGCACCGGGCGCTGGACCTGCGCGACCTGTCCCGCTCCGACCTGATCGTCGACGCGGACGGGACGGTGTGGTTCCTCGAGGTCAACGTCGCGCCGGGGATGACCGAGACGTCGCTGGTGCCGTTGGCGCTGGAGGCCGCCGGGCTCGACCTGGGCACGGTGTGCGCCGAGCTGGTCGACACGGCCACAGATCGCTTTGTCGACATGAGCGACTTCTCGACCTGTGGACACATCGACATAGTGCTGAATAGCGGATCGCTGAGTCGCTGAGTCGCTGAACCGCTCAGTCGCCGGCGCGGGGGTCCATCATCTCGACGATCCGTTCGAGGTCGTCGATCGAGGCGAACTCCACGCTGATCCGTCCCTTGCGCTTGCCGAGGTCGACCCTGACCCGGGTGTCGTAGCGCTCCGAGAGCCGCTCGGCCAGGTCGGTGAGGCGCGGCGCGACCGGCCGCGAGCCGCGGCGGCGGGGAGTCTCGGCCGGCTCGTCCGCGCCGGGGCCCATCGCGACGACTTCCTCGAGTGCGCGTACGGACAGGCCCTCCGCCACGGTGCGGGCGGCCAGCCGGTCCTGCCGCTCGGGGTCGTCGACGGTGACCAGCGCGCGGGCGTGGCCGGCCGACAGCACGCCCGCGGCGACCCGCCGCTGCACCGGCGGGCTGAGCCGCAGCAGCCGCAGCGTGTTGGTGATCTGGGGGCGCGAGCGGCCGATCCGGCCGGCGAGCTCCTCGTGCGTGCAGCCGAAGTCGTCCAGCAGCTGCTGGTAGGCGGCCGCCTCCTCCAGCGGGTTGAGCTGGGACCGGTGCAGGTTCTCCAGCAGGGCGTCGCGCAGCATCGCGTCGTCGGGGGTGTCCCGGACGATCGCGGGGACGGTGTCGAGTCCGGCCGCCCGGACGGCGCGCCAGCGCCGCTCGCCCATCACCAGCTCGTACTCGTCGTCGCCGACCGCCCGCACCACCACCGGCTGCAGCAGGCCGATCTCGCGCACCGAGTGCACCAGCTCGGCCTGGGCGTCGTCGTCGAAGTGCTGCCGCGGCTGGCGGGGGTTGGGGTGGATCGCGTCCACCGGGAGCTCGGCGAAGTGCGCGCCTGCTACCGGGTTCGGCGCCTCCGCCCCGGGCTCGACCGGGGCGTCCGGCTCGGTCGCCTGGTCCGAGGACGTCGGGAATGAGTGCGCCCAGGCCGCGGCCCAGTCCTCGTCGGGTGTTCACGACGTCCCTTCGCTGCGGGCGCTTCGGACCTGGTGCCGCTGTCCACCGGCTCGGACCGGTCCGCGGGCGCTGATCTCCCGGGCCGCCTCGAGGTAGGACAGGGCACCCGGCGAGGCGGGGTCGTACGTCATCACGGTCTGCTGATAGCTCGGCGCCTCGGAGATCCGTACCGAGCGGGGGATCGCCGTGCGCAGCACCTCGTCGGGGAAGTGGGTGCGCACCTCGTCGGCCACGCCGGCCGACAGCCGGGTCCGGGCGTCGTGCATGGTGAGCAGGATGGTGGACACCTGCAGTCTGGGGTTGAGGTGCGAGCGCACCATCTCCACCGTGCGCAGCAGCTGGCCCACCCCCTCCAGCGCGTAGTACTCGCACTGGATCGGGATCAGGATCTCCTCCCCGGCCACCAACGCGTTCACGGTGAGCAGGCCCAGCGAGGGCGGGCAGTCGATGAACACGTAGTCCAGCCGCTCGCCCGCGGCCTCCTGATCGGCCAGGTAGGCGGTCAAGGACCGCCGCAGCCGGGACTCCCGGGCCACCAGCGAGACCAGGTCGATCTCCGCGCCGGCCAGGTCGATCGAGGCGGGCAACACGGTCAGACCGGGCAGATCCGGACTCGGTCGCACCAGCTCGTGCACCGGCCGCTCGTCGATGAGCGCCTCGTAGACGCCCGGTGTGCCCTCTTTGTGCTCGATGCCCAGGGCGGTGGAGGCGTTGCCCTGGGGGTCGAGGTCGATGAGCAGGACCTGCTGGCCCCACTGGGCGAGGCCGGCGGCCACGTTCACCGCGGTCGTGGTCTTGCCCACGCCGCCCTTCTGGTTCGCGACCACGAACACCCGGGTACGCGCCGGCGAGTCGAGTGGCCCGGTCTCCCGATAGCGCGTGCGCGAGCCGTACTTCTTGCTCGATCGCCACCGCCAACGGGGTGTCCTGGTCCTCGGCGCGAACGCCGGCCGCATCGTCACCGGCGAGCTCGGCCGCCGTCGGCCAGTCGGGCAGCGGCGGTGTTTCCCGTGAAACATGCCCCCGGCGGGACTGCTCGGCGTGCTGCGGGTGCTCCCCGGGCGCGGGCCAACCCAGCCGTTCCGGGCCCGGGGCTGCTGCCTCCCGCGGCGCCGGCCAGCCCAACCCGGTGCGTTCCTCCCCTGGATCGGCGCCGTCTGGCTCGGGTTCCTCACGAACGTCGTCGACCACGACGCTCCCTCCGTCCGGGCCGCTCCGGGCCCGCGCTCTGTTCCCTCGCGGTCACCTCGACCACCCGGGTGGGCGGGTCGAGGATGCCCTCACCGTACGTGGTCAGTCGGACTGCTGTCCCGCCGGTCGCGGACAGCGCGTCCTGGGCCGCCGCCAGCTCCTCGGCGGCCGCCTGACCCTTGAACGCGAGCAGCCGCCCGCCGGGTCGCAGCAGCGGCAGCGTCCAGCCCAGCAGCCGCTCCAACGGTGCCACCGCGCGCGCGGTCACCACGTCGACCCGGAGGTCGGTGACGTCCTCGGCCCGGCTGCGCTGCACCCGGACGTGCGGCAGGTCCAGCCGCGCAGCCGCATCGATGAGGAAGTCCGCGCGGGTCTGCCGCGGCTCCAGCAGCACGATCTCCAGGTCGGGGCGCAGCACCGCCCACACCAGTCCCGGCAGGCCGGCGCCGGACCCGACGTCCACCACGCTCGACCCGGACGGGACGGCGGGCGCCACGACCGCGCAGTTCAGCAGGTGCCGGTCCCACAGCCGGGACACCTCGCGGGGCCCGATCAGCCCGCGGGTGACCCCGCCTCGGCCAGCAGCTGGGCGTACGCGGTGAGCGCCTCCAGCCGCGGCCCGCACACGGCGCGGGCGACAGCAGGGGCGACCGGCAGGGCGCGCGGGGATGTTTCCCGTGAAACATCGCTCACGGGGCGGTCACGAGGCGCGCATCAGGACGCGGGGAGCACGACGACGCGCCGCTGCGGCTCCTCGCCCTCGGACTCGCTGCGCAGACCGGCGGCGGCCACCGCGTCGTGCACCACCTTGCGCTCGAACGGCGTCATCGGCGCCAGCCGCACCGACTCGCCGGACTCGCGCACCGAGCTCGCGGCGTCGCCGGCCTGCTGGACCAGCTGGGCGCGACGCGCGGCGCGGTGCCCGGCCACGTCCAGCATCAGCCGGCTGCGCTCGCCGGTGTCCTGGAGCACGGCCAGCCGGGTGAGCTCCTGCAACGCCTCCAGGACCTTGCCCCCGTTGCCCACCAGCACGCCGAGGTCGCCGCCCACGATGGACACCGACGCGCGGTCGTTGTCGACATCGAGGTCGATGTCGCCGTCGAGGTCGGCGATGTCCAGCAGCTCCTCGAGGAAGTCCGCCGCGGCGTCGCCCTCGCGCTCGAGCTGCTCGAGCAGCTCGGCCCGGCCGCTGGTGGCCGACTCGGCGACGGGCGGCTCCTCGAGGCCGTCGGCGGCCTCGTCGGCGGGGTCGTCGGTGGCCTCGCCGGCGGGATAGCCCGGATCAGTCGTCTCGGACGCCTCGGACGTCTCGGCGCCTCGGGCGCCTCGGTCGCCTCGGGCGTCGGCGGCGGGAGCCGGCTCGCCCTCGGCCGGGGACTGCTCGGACTGGGTACGCACGTCGTCGGACACGGGAAGTCTCTCCTGAGCGGGGGTGAGAAGCGGGACGCGTGAGCGCGTCAGGTCGGACTGGGGTCGGGCGGGCCGTCCGCCTTCGGTCGGCGCTTGCCGGTGGAGCCCGGGCTCGTGCTCGGCGGCTGGCTCTTCGCGGCCCCGGTGCTCTTGCTCGCGCGCTTCTTCGGGGTCGTGGCACTGCCGCTCTTGCCCGTGCCCTTGCTGGTCGGCTTGCTGGTGCTCGTGCCGGAGGTCTTGCTGCTCGCGCCCGAGGTCTTGCCGCTCGTGGACTTCCGCGGCGGCTGGGACGTACGGGGTGGCGGCTGCCCCTTGCGGCGCTGGTTGCGGCTGGCCTTCTTCGGCTGCTGTCGCGCGGGCTCGGTCCTCGGGGGCGGCGGTTCCGGTTCGGTCTCCACGATCCGGCCGTGCTTGATGTCGCGCTGCCGCTTCGCCTCCTCGGCCGGCGTGCCGGGGGCGGGGTTGTTGCGGATGACGTAGAACTGCTGCCCCATCGTCCAGATGTTCGAGGTGGACCAGTACAGCAGCACGCCGATCGGGAACGCGATGCCGCCGACGGCGAACACGACCGGCAGCACGTACAACAGCATCTTCTGCTGCTGCGCGTAGGGGCCGGTCATCGCGCTGTCCGGCATGTTCTTGCGCATCAGCTGGCGCTGGGTCGTGAAGGTCGTGGCGGTCATGATGCGCGACCAGCACCAGGGTCACGATCCGGACCGTGAAGTTGTCGCCGGCGCCGAGGAAGGTGTCGGCGATCGTCACCGGGAGCGGCGTGAGCTCGGCCGCCTCCAGCGACTCGGTGTCGGCGAGGGTGAGGATGCCCAGCGGGTGGTTGTCGCGGGCCGCCTCGCTGATCACCCGGAACAGCGCGAAGAAGATGGGCGCCTGCATGAGGATCGGCAGACAGGACGCGAACGGGTTGGTGCCGGCGTCCTTGTACAGCGCCATCGTCTCCTGGGCGAGACGCTCCCGGTCGTGGCCGTACTTCTTCTGCAGCTCCTTGACCCGCGGCTGCAGCATCTGCATGTTCCGGCTGGACTTGATCTGCTTGACGAACAGCGGGATCAGCGCGGCCCGGACCACGACGGTGAGCCCGACGATGGACAGCGCCCAGGTCCAGCCGGAGTCGGGATCCATCACCGTGCTGAACACGGTGTGCCAGCCCATCAGGATCACCGAGACGACCCAGTACAGCGGCTGGATCAGTGTCTCGAGTGCGTCGAGCATCAGGCTCCTCGGCGTTGGACGGGCTGCGGGACGGGGTCATAGCCCCCGGCGGCCCACGGGTGACAGCGGCCGAGGCGGCGGACAGCCAGCCAGCTGCCGCGGGCTGCGCCGTGGTCGCGCACCGCGTCGAGTGCGTACGCGGAGCAGGAGGGGTGGTAGCGGCAGACCTGGCCGTAGAGCGGGCTGATCAGCGCGCGGTAGGCGCGGAGCAGGCCGATCAGCAGGTACTTCACGCCGGCACGTCCGCGGGCAGCAGCCGCTCGAGCACCCGCGTCACGTCGCCGGCCAGCTGGGCCGAGGAGGCGCCGGCAGCCGCCGGCAGGGCCCGGAGCACCAGCAGCGCGCCGTCGGGGAGCCGCGGCAGCTGGTCGACGGTGAGGTGCCGCAGCCGGCGCCGCACCTGGTTGCGGACGACCGCCGGGCCCACCGCGCCGCTCACCACGAACCCGACCCGCGCCGGGCCGGCCGACTGGTCGGAGCCGGAGTCAGCGCCGGAGTCGGAGCCGGAGGCAGCGGGCGGCGGGGCCAGCGCCAGGTGGGCCACCAGCGTGCTCGAGCCCGCCCGGCGGCCACGACGCGTCGCGACGCCGAACTCTCGGCGTCGGCGCAGACGGTGGGCAGCGGGTAGCACGCGGGTGGCGGAGTCGACGGCCGTCAAGCGGCCAGCCGGGTGCGCCCCTTGCGGCGGCGGGAGGACAGGATGGAGCGCCCGGCACGGGTCCGCATCCGCAGGCGGAAGCCGTGCGTCTTGTGCCGGCGCCGGTTGTTCGGCTGGAAGGTGCGCTTGCTCACGGGGGTGCTCCGAGGTCGTCGTCGTCCGGGGGCCGGCAGGAAGGACGGTGGGCAGGGCTCACCGGTCGGCGCCGGTCCGACCTCACCACGGTACGGGGTGCCGCGCGGGAGGGTCAAACCGTCACGTCGTGCCTCCCTCGGACTGCCTGTGGACAACTCCTTGCTGCCGCGCAGCGGCAGGCGTTACGGTCACGATCGGACTCGTCGCGGACGCGGCGACCCGATCAATCTCCCGCCCGCTTCACCGATCGGCGTCCTGGCCCCCGGCGCCGCTGATATCGCTGGCTCCAGACGGTTCTCAGGCGTGGGCGGGACGGGGAAGCCTCCTGATCCGGGCGGGCGGGACCAGATGCACAGGTTGTGGACAACCGTGTGGACGCAGGACACCAGGCTGGGGAGACGCTCGTGACCGATGAGATCGACCGCAGGGACGAGCGGCGCGAGGACAGCACCCCGCCGGAGGCCGTCGACGACCCCCCGCTGACCCGCGCCTGGCGTCGCACCATCTCCGCGATGCCGGCCAACCAGCGGGCCTGGCTGCACGCCTCCCGACCGCTCACCCTGCACGGCACCACGCTGATCGTGGCGGTCGCCGCCGACTTCACCCGCGACCAGCTCGAGACCCGGATGCGCGAGCAGGTGGAGGCCGCGCTGGCCGAGTCGCTCGGCCACGAGGTCCGGCTGGCGGTGACCGTCGATCCGACCCTGGTGACCGCCGACGACCCGCCGCACGCCACCTCCCCGGTCGACGAGTCGCTCTATCGATCTGGCGATTTGTCGACAGAGGGACCGGTCTCCGAGCGGTTCGGCGGCCAGCTCGGCCGGCACACCGCCGACGGCACCCGGATCTCCGACGGCTCCGGCCCGCGGCAGGTGCCCGGCTACGCCGACCAGTCGGCGCTGACGCCGCCGGCGACCGGGGCGGCGGCCGAGGCCCGGCTCAACCCCAAGTACGTCTTCGAGAGCTTCGTCATCGGCTCGTCCAACCGGTTCGCCCACGCGGCCGCGGTCGCCGTCGCCGAGGCGCCGGGCAAGGCCTACAACCCGCTGCTGGTCTACGGCGAGTCCGGCCTGGGCAAGACCCACCTGCTGCACGCGATCGGCCACTACGTGCGCAGCCTCTACCAGGGCGCCCGGGTGCGGTACGTGTCCAGCGAGGAGTTCACCAACGACTTCATCAACGCGATCCGCGACGACCGGGCGGCGTCGTTCCAGCGCCGCTACCGCGACGTCGACGTGCTGCTGATCGACGACATCCAGTTCCTGGAAGGCAAGATCCAGACCCAGGAGGAGTTCTTCCACACGTTCAACACCCTGCACAACGCCAACAAGCAGATCGTCATCACCTCCGACCGCCCGCCGAAGCGGCTGGAGGCGCTGGAGGACCGGCTGCGCAACCGGTTCGAGTGGGGCCTGATCACCGACGTCCAGCCGCCCGACCTCGAGACCCGGATCGCGATCCTGCGCAAGAAGGCCGCGATGGAGAAGCTCACCGCGCCGCCGGACGTGCTCGAGTTCATCGCCTCCAAGATCCAGACCAACATCCGCGAGCTCGAGGGCGCGCTGATCCGGGCCACCGCGTTCGCCAGCCTCAACCGGCAGCCGGTCGACCTCACGCTGGCCGAGATCGTGCTCAAGGACCTGATCCCCGAGGGCGGCGAGCCGGAGATCACCGCGGCGCTGATCATCGGCCAGACCGCGTCGTACTTCGGTCTGACCATCGACGACCTGTGCGGCGCGAGCCGCAGCCGGGTGCTGGTCACCGCCCGGCAGATCGCGATGTACCTGTGCCGCGAGCTCACCGAGCTGTCGCTGCCGAAGATCGGCCAGCAGTTCGGCGGCCGCGACCACACCACGGTGATGCACGCCGACCGCAAGATCCGCCAGCTGCTCGGCGAGCGGCGCACGATCTACAACCAGGTCGCCGAGCTGACGAACCGGATCAAGCAGCAGGCCCGCCAGTCCTGACCGTCCCCAGCTGGGGACGAAGGTGTGGGGAACCGGGCGGAATCGGACACCAGCCTGTGGATGTCGTCTGCCGTTCATGTGCCCGACTCCCGGCCGTCCCCCGTCCTACCGGTTTCGCCGCCCGCTCATCCACATGTTGTCCACGGACTGGGGATGGTTCCGACCTGCAACGACAGCCGTCGTCCACAGGATCCACAACTGCGATGAACACGACGAGAGACCTGATGCGAATCTGGTTCACCACCTGGTTGCTGCGCGCTCGACTGGGGACGACCGACCGCCTTTCTGCACCGGGGTGGCCGTGGCAGGATGCCTGCACCGCCGTGGGCAGCACACCGCACCACCACCCAGCAGCAGGAGGCCATCCGACGTGAAGTTCCGTGTCGACCGCGACGCGCTCGCGGAGTCCGTCGCCTGGGCGGCCCGCAGCCTGCCCACCCGGCCGAGCGTCCCGGTGCTCGCCGGCCTGTTGCTCGAGGCCGCCGCCCAGGGCTCCGACGGCGGTGAGCTGCGCCTGTCCGGCTTCGACTACGAGACGTCCGCGCGGGCCGCGCTGCCGGCCGACGTCGTCGACGAGGGCCGGGCGCTGGTCTCCGGCCGGTTGCTGGCCGACATCTGCCGCTCGCTGCCGGCCCACCAGGTCGAGATCACCCTCGACGGCCAGCGGGTCTCGCTGACGTGCGGCAGCGCCCGCTTCACCCTGCAGACGATGCCGGTCGAGGACTACCCCGCGCTGCCCGGCATGCCCGAGACGGCGGGCACGGTGCCGTCCGAGGCGTTCGCGCACGCCGTCGCGCAGGCGGTGGCCGCCGCCGGACGCGACGACATGCTGCCGCTGCTCACCGGCGTGCGGGTCGAGATCGCCGGCGCCCGGATCTCGCTGATGGCCACCGACCGCTTCCGGGCCAGCCTGGTCGAGCTGGACTGGTCGCCCGGCCGCTCCGACGTCGACACCCACGCGCTGATCCCGGCCCGGGTCCTCAACGACACGGCCAAGTCGCTCACCTCCGGCCCGCAGGTCGGCGTCGCGCTGGCCGACCCGGGCGCGGCCGAGGGGCTGATCGGCTTCCAGGGCGACGTCGGCGGCGGTGCCCGGCGCACGACGACCCGGCTGCTCGACGGCGAGTTCCCGCGGGTGCGGCAGCTGTTCGCCTCCGACCCGACGACCAACGTGTGGGTCGAGACCGCGGCGCTGGTCGAGTCGCTGCGCCGGGTCTCGCTGGTGGCCGAGCGCAACACGCCCGTACGGCTGGCCTTCGAGAGCGACCAGGTCCTGCTGGAGGCCGGCAGCGGTGACGAGGCACAGGCCTCGGAGTCGCTGCCGGTGCACCTGACCGGCGAACCGCTCTCGATCGGCTTCAACCCCGGCTACCTGCTCGACGGGCTCGGCGTCGTCGACGCCCCCTGGTGCCACCTCGCCTTCACCCAGCCGACCCGTCCGGTCTCGATCGCGGGCGCGCCGGAGCAGGGCGCCGACCCCGACCTCGACTTCCGCTACCTGCTGATGCCCCTGCGGCTGCAGGGCTGACCCGGCGCCCGACCGCGCCGCACCACGAGCTCCACCGCTCCACCCGGCACCATCCAGCGCCTCGCAACGGGAGGAAACCCTCATGCACCTCGGACTGGTCGGGCTCGGCAAGATGGGCGGCAACATGCGCGAGCGGCTGCGCGGCGCCGGACACACCGTCGTGGGTTTCGACAACAACCCCGACCTGCGCGACGCCGACGACCTCGCGGCCATGGTGGCGGCGCTGCCGGCGCCGAAGGTGGTGTGGGTGATGGTGCCGTCGGGCGACGCCACCGACGCGACCATCAACAGCCTGGCCGAGCTGCTGGCGAGGGTGACGTCCTCGTCGACGGCGGCAACTCCCGCTGGACCGACGACCAGCGGCACGCGGCGATGCTCGCCGAGCGCGGCATCGGCTTCGTCGACTGCGGTGTCAGCGGTGGCGTCTGGGGTCTCGAGTACGGCTACGCGCTGATGTCCGGCGGCGCCGACGACGACATCGCCAAGGTGCAGCCCGCCTTCGACGCGCTCCGGCCCGAGGGCGAGTTCGGCTACGTCCACGCCGGCCCGGTCGGCGCCGGCCACTTCGCCAAGATGGTGCACAACGGCATCGAGTACGGCCTCATGCAGGCCTACGCCGAGGGCTACGAGCTGCTGGAGAAGACCGACGTCGTCGAGAACGTCCCCGAGGTGCTGCGCTCGTGGCGCGAGGGCACCGTGATCCGGTCCTGGCTGCTCGACCTGCTGGTCGCCGCGCTGGACGAGGACCCGGGACTCGCGCAGATCGCCGGCTGGGCACAGGACTCCGGCGAGGGCCGGTGGACCGTCGAGGCGGCGATCGACAACGCGGTGCCGATGAACGCGATCACCTCGGCGCTCTACGCCCGGTTCGCGTCCCGGCAGGACGAGTCCGTCGCGATGAAGGCGGTCGCCGCGATGCGCAACCAGTTCGGCGGGCACGCGGTGCGCGCCGGCGGTGCGGCCGGCGCCCCGCCCGACGCCGACACGGGCGCCGGGCCCACCAAGTCCTGACGGGCGGTCGACCGGCACCGTGCACGTCGCCCACCTGTCGCTGCGCGACTTCCGCTCCTACCCGGAGGTCGAGGTCCCGCTCGAGCCGGGCGTGACGGCGTTCGTCGGGCCCAACGGGCAGGGCAAGACCAACCTGGTCGAGGCGGTCGACTACCTCGCGACGCTCGGCAGCCACCGGGTCGCGACCGACGCCCCGCTGGTGCGTGCCGGCACCGACCGGGCGGTGCTGCGGGCCCGGGTCGTGCGCGACTCGCGGGAGGCGCTGCTGGAGATCGAGGTGGTGCCCGGCGGCTCCAACCGGGCCCGGGTCAACCGGGCGCCGGTGCCGCGGCCCGCGCGAGGTGCTGGGCCTGTTGCGCACGGTGGTGTTCTCGCCCGAGGACCTCGCCCTGGTCAAGGGCGACCCGTCCGACCGCCGCCGCTTCCTCGACCAGCTGCTGGTGGCCCGCGCCCCACGGCTCGCCGGGGTCCGGGCCGACTACGACCGGGTGCTCAAGCAGCGCAACACCCTGCTCAAGTCGGCCTACGGCGCTCGCCGCTCCGGCGGCCGCACCTCCGACCCCGGAGCGCTGCGCACCCTGGACGCCTGGGACGACCACCTGGCCCGCAACGGCGCCGAGCTGCTGGCCGAACGGCTCCGCCTGGTCGCCGCGCTCGAGCCGCTGGTCGACCAGCGCTACCGCACCGTCGCCGCCTCGGCGCCCGACTCCCGCACCGCGGTGTCGATGACGTACGTGTCGTCGTTCCCGCTGCCCGAGGGCGGCGGGGCTCCCGACCGCGAGCTGCTCCGCGCGGCGCTGCTCGCGGCGGTCGCGGCCCGGCGTGACGACGAGCTCGACCGGGGCGTCACGCTGGTCGGACCGCACCGCGACGAGCTGCGGCTGGCGATCGGCGACCTGCCAGCCAAGGGCTACGCGAGCCACGGCGAGTCGTGGTCGCTCGCGCTGTCGCTGCGGCTGGCGTCCTACGACCTGCTGGCCGCCGACGGCGACGACCCGGTGCTGGTGCTCGACGACGTGTTCGCCGAGCTCGACACCGACCGCCGCGACCAGCTGGCACGCTCGGTGGCCGGGGCCGAGCAGGTGCTCGTCACGGCGGCCGTGGCGGCCGACGTGCCGGAGGTGCTGGCCGGTGCCCGCTACGACGTCATGGACGGGGAGGTGCACCGTGTCCGCTGACCGGCCGGCCGAGCCCCCTCTGCCAGCGCACGGGGCCGACGGCAGAGCCGCCAGCCCAGCAGCCGCACGACCCCGCCGGCGGCGAGCTCGCCCGGCGGTGGCCCGGGCCTACCGCGGGATGCGCGGACGCACGCCCGGCGCCCGCGCCGCACCGGCTGGCGCGGCACAGCCCCGGCAGGGCGAACCCACCGTGTCCGGCGCCCGGCCCGACGACCGCGACCCGCAGCTGCTCGACGTGGCGATGTCGCGGCTGGTCACCGAGCACGGCTGGCGCACCGAGGTCGCCGTGCACGGTCTGTTCGGCCGCTGGGACACCATCATCGGCCGCGAGGTCGCGGCGCACTGCCGCCCGGAGCGGTTCGTCGACGGGCGCCTCACGGTGCGCGCCGACTCCACCTCGTGGGCGACCCAGGTCCGGCTGCTGGCGCCGATGGTGCTGCAGCGGCTCAACGACGAGCTCGGCGACGGAACGGTGTCGCGCATCGAGGTCGCCGGGCCACAGCGGCCGTCGTGGCGGCACGGACGCTTCGCCATCCGCGACGGGCGAGGTCCGCGGGACACCTACGGTTGACCCGACCTGACCTGATCTGCACCCCTGACCGCGCACCCGCTCGCACGCGATTGCCTGCGCAGGAGCGGTGCAGCCCCTAGCGTGACGGCAGCCCGGTCCAGACCCCGCTGGGCGTGTCGACCACCACGGAGCGCCTTGGTGACCACGGATCCCCTCGCGCTCTGGCGACAAGTCACGCGCGACCTGCCGCTCCCGCTCGCGCTGTACGACCCCGACGGCAGCCTGCTCGCCGCCAACCCGGCGGGTGACCGGCTGCTCGCCGCGCGTGCCGATCCCGGGCCGGACGCACCCCTGCCGTCGCCGCGTACGCCGCTCGACGGCACCACCGCCGTGCAGGTGCTGCTCAGACCCGATGACCCGGACCACCCGGCCGAGCCACCGGCCCGTGGATCGGCGCCGACCGCCCGCTGCTGGAGAGCGGACGGCTGCACCGGGCGGTGCTGGAGGGCATGGGTGACGGCATGCTCGTGCACGACGCGTCCGGACGCGTCGTCACCGCCAACGAGGCGGCCTGCGTGCTGCTGGGCGTGACCATGGACCAGCTGGCGGGGTGGACACCGGCCGACACGGGGCACCGGGTGGTGGCGCAGGACGGTCGCCCGCTCGGGCCGCACGAGTACCCGGTGTGGACCGTGCTGCGCACCGAGGCGGCCGTGCGGGACACGACGATCGGGGTGCACCGCCGCGACGGCAGCCTGGTCTGGCTGGGGATCAGTGCCGTGCCGTCTGTTCGAGGCCGGCACCGTGGTCGGCAGCGTGGTGTCCTTCCACGACGTCACCAAGCGGGTCGAGCTGACCTCCACGCTCGCGCTGCGCGAGCAACAGCTGCGCCGCACCTTCGAGGACAGCCCGATCGGCATGCTGATCGCGTCCGCCGACCCGGCCGACGGCGCGGTGCTGACCGACGCCAACGACGCGTTCTGCCGGATGGCCGGGTGCACCCGGGCCGAGCTGCTGTCGGGCAAGCGATTCGTCGAGCTGCTGCACCCCGACGACCGGGTGGCGGCCAACGCCCTGCTGGCCGGGTTGCTGCGCGGTGAGCCGACCCGGGACGAACCGGTCGAGCGACGGCTGATGCGCCCGGACGGCTCGGCGGTGTGGATCGAGGTCATCACCTCGCTGGTCCGCGACGTCGAAGGTCGTCCGCTGCACGTGCTGCGCCAGGTCGAGGACGTGACCGAGCGACGGGCCGCGCGCCTGCACATCGAGCGGCTCGCCCACCACGACATGCTCACCGGCCTGCCCAACCGGGCCCTCGTCGACGAGCTGCTCCGGGCCGCGCAGGTCAAGGCGGCGCGTACGGGCCAGCACCTGGCCCTGCTGTTCATCGACCTCGACCGGTTCAAGACCGTCAACGACAGCCTCGGGCACGAGGTCGGTGACGCCCTGCTGATCGCCCTGGCCGAGCGACTGCGCCGCACGGTCCGGCCCGGCGACCGGCCGGGCCGGCAGGGCGGCGACGAGTTCCTCGTGCTGTGCGAGGACCTCGGCACCGAGGGGGACGAGGCGTACCACCGGGCGGCCGAGATCGCGGCGACCGTCAAGGCCGCGCTGGCGGCACCGGTGACCGTCGCCGGGCACGAGCTGCGGATCACCGCGAGCATCGGGGTCGCGCTCAGCCAGGGCCGGCAGCCGCTCCCCGGCCGAGCTGCTGCGTGCCGCCGACCTGGCGATGTACCACGCGAAGGCAGAGGGTCGGGACCGCATCGAGATCTTCGAGCAGTCGCTGGAGGAGCTGGCCGGTCGCCGGGCCCGGATCGAGACCGGACTGCGGCGCGCGATCGCCGAGGAGCAGTTCGAGCTGTACCTGCAGCCGGTGGTCGAGCTCGCCACCGGCGCCTGGCTGGGCTCGGAGGCGCTGGTGCGCTGGCGGCACCCCGAGCACGGGCTGCTGCTGCCCGCCACGTTCCTGTCCGTGGCCGAGGACAGCGGACTGATCCAGCCGCTCGGCGACTGGGTGATCGAGGAGGCCTGTCGCCATCTGGCGGCGCTGGTGGGCGCCGGCTGGGCGGAGGCCTCCGTCAACCTCAACCTCTCGGGCCGCCAGCTCGCCGTGCCCGCGATCGTCGACGTGGTGAGTGACGCCGTGGACCGGCACGCGGTCGACCCCCGGCGGCTGCGGATGGAGATCACCGAGGAGGTGCTGATCGAGCTCGCCGGCTCGCCGGTGCACCAGCTGCAGGCCCTGCACGAGCTCGGCACGCCGGTCGGCCTGGACGACTTCGGCACCGGCTACTCGAGCCTCACCCACCTGCGCCAGCTGCCGGTCTCGTTCCTCAAGATCGACGGCTCGTTCGTCGCCAGCCTCACCGACGACACCGCCGACCACGCGATCGTCTCCGCGGTCATCGGGCTGGCCGAGGACCTCGGCCTCGACGTGGTCGCCGAGGGCGTGGAGGACGCGCGCTCGGCCCGTACGCTGCTGGGGCTCGGGTGCCGGGAGGCGCAGGGCTGGTGGTACGGGCCGGCGATGCCGCTGCCGGAGTTCGTCGCGCAGCAGCGGTGGCAGGCTCCGGCCGGCTCGGCGGCGGAGGGCGCACCGCCTCGCCAGGGGTCCGGGTAGCGGCCGCCGTCGGGCCGCCGAGACGCCTTCGGCAGCCGGCCAGCCATGGGGGGACCCGGACGCCCACCCGCTCGCCCGCCTGAACGGCGTCGACGCGCCGCACACGGGCCCTCGAGCCACGCCGTCCCCAGCCTCGGAACGGCAATCACCGGCTCAGCCGCCCGTACGGGTACACTGGAGCCATCAGGGACCGTCCCGCTCGCACCCCGCAGGGCGGTCCTTCTTCATGTGCTCCAGGAGGCAGCCGAGCGTGACCGCGGACCCGACCACCTCGTCCGAGACGACCCCCGACGACGCGACCGACGACGCGACCGACGGCACCTCCGACAGCTCCCGCGACTTGGCCCGTGACTCGGCTCTGCGCGACTCCCCCTCGTCGTCCCCGCCCGCCCCGCCCGCGCCGACCGCGCCGGCGCCACCGGCGGCCGCCGACCCGGCCTACGACGCCAGCACGATCCACGTGCTCGAGGGGCTCGAGGCGGTCCGCAAGCGCCCGGGCATGTACATCGGGTCCACCGGCGAGCGCGGCCTGCACCACCTGGTCACCGAGGTGGTCGACAACGCGGTCGACGAGGCGCTGGCCGGGCACTGCGACCACATCGAGGTGACCATCCTCGACGACGGCGGCGTCCGGGTCGCCGACGACGGCCGGGGCATCCCCACCGACATCCACGAGAGCGAGGGCGTCCCGGCGGTGACGCTGGCGCTCACCCTGCTGCACGCCGGCGGCAAGTTCGGCGGCGGCGGCTACAAGGTGTCCGGCGGGCTGCACGGTGTCGGCGTCTCGGTGGTCAACGCGCTGAGCACCCGGCTCAACGTCGACGTGCGCAACCGCGGCTACCACTGGCGCCAGACGTTCACCTACGGCGTCCCCGACGGGCCGCTCGAGCAGCTCGAGGCGACCGACGAGACCGGCACCACCGTCACGTTCTGGGCCAGCCCGGAGATCTTCGAGACCACCCACTACTCGTTCGAGACGATCACCGCCCGGGTCCGCGAGATGGCCTTCCTCAACAAGGGCCTCGAGATCGTGGTCCGCGACGAGCGGGCCGCCGCCGAGGAGGTCGCCGCGTCGGTCGCGGAGTCGACTCCCGGCACCGAGGACGTCGAGGTGGCCAGCACCGGCGGTCTCGAGCAGCGGTTCCGCTACGACGGCGGGCTGGTCGACTTCGTCAACCACCTCAACCGCACCCGCGACGTCGCGCACCGCCACGTCATCTCGCTCGAGGCCGAGTCGACCGGCGTCGACGGCCAGTCGGCGATCAGCCTCGAGCTCGCGATGCAGTGGAACACCGGGTTCACCGAGTCGGTGCACACGTTCGCCAACACCATCAACACCCACGAGGGCGGCACCCACGAGGAGGGCTTCCGCGCGGCGCTCACCACGACGATCAACTCCTGGGCCGAGCAGTGGGGCCTGGTCAAGAAGCGCGAGGACCGGGTGTCGGGCGACGACATCCGCGAGGGCCTGACCGCGATCATCTCGATCAAGCTGGCCGAGCCGCAGTTCGAGGGCCAGACCAAGACCAAGCTCGGCAACACCGAGGCGCGGTCGTTCGTGCAGAAGACGCTCAACGACCGGCTCGGTGCCTGGCTGGAGGAGAACCCCGCCGAGGGCAAGGACATCGTGCGCAAGGCGATCGCCGCCGCGAGCGCCCGCATCGCCGCGCGCAAGGCCCGCGACCTGGCCCGCAACCGCAAGGGCCTGCTCGGCGGTGGCGGGCTGCCCGGCAAGCTGGCCGACTGCCAGTCCAACAACCCCGACGAGTGCGAGCTGTTCGTCGTCGAGGGCAACTCGGCCGGTGGCTCGGCCAAGGGCGGTCGCGACCCGCGTACGCAGGCGATCCTGCCGATCCGCGGCAAGATCCTCAACGTCGAGAAGGCCCGCATCGACCGGGTGCTGGCCAACACCGAGGTGCAGTCGATCATCTCCGCCCTCGGCACCGGCATCCACGAGGACTTCGACCGCGACAAGCTGCGCTACGGCAAGGTCATCTTGATGGCCGACGCCGACGTCGACGGCCAGCACATCTCCACCCTGCTGCTGACGCTGCTGTTCCGGTTCATGCGGCCGCTGATCGAGAACGGCCACGTCTACCTGGCCCAGCCGCCGCTGTTCAAGATCAAGTGGACCAACTCGCCGCACGAGCTGGCGTTCTCCGACCGCGAGCGCGACGGCCTGCTGGCCGCGGGCGCCGAGGCCGGCAAGCGGCTGCCCAAGGACGGCTCCATCCAGCGCTACAAGGGCCTGGGCGAGATGAACGACTCCGAGCTGTGGGACACCACGATGGATCCCGACGGCCGGGTCCTGCTGCAGGTGTCGCTCGACGACGCGGCACACGCCGACGAGCTGTTCAGCGTGCTGATGGGCGAGGACGTCGAGCAGCGGCGCTCGTTCATCCAGCGCAACGCCAAGGACGTCCGCTTCCTGGACATCTGAGCCGACATCTGAGCGACATCTGAGCCGATGTCCGACGTACGAGAAAGAGGCCGCACTCCGTGAGCGACGAGACACCCACCGGCAGCACCGACACCCCTGAGCCCCCGGCCCGGCTGAGCATCCAGCCGGTCGAGCTGCAGGACGAGATGCGGCGCTCCTACCTCGACTACGCGATGAGCGTGATCGTGGGCCGGGCGCTGCCCGACGTGCGCGACGGGCTCAAGCCGGTGCACGTGCGGGTGCTCTACGCGATGTACGACGGCGGCTACCGCCCCGACCGCGGCTTCTCCAAGTGCAGCCGCATCGTCGGCGACGTGATGGGCCAGTACCACCCGCACGGCGACAGCGCGATCTACGACACCCTGGTCCGCCTCGCCCAGCCGTGGGTGATGCGCTACCCGCTGGTGCAGGGGCAGGGCAACTTCGGTTCGCCCGGCAACGACCCCGCGGCGGCGATGCGCTACACCGAGTGCCGGCTGGCGCCGCTGGCCATGGAGATGGTCCGCGACATCGACCGGGAGACCGTCGACTTCCGGCCCAACTACGACGGCCGCAGCGCCGAGCCGGTCGTGCTCCCGGCCCGGTTCCCCAACCTGCTGGCCAACGGCTCGGCCGGCATCGCGGTCGGCATGGCCACCAACATCCCGCCGCACAACCTGCGCGAGCTCGCCGACGGCGTGCACTGGGCCCTGCAGCACCCCGACGCGTCGCGTGAGGAGCTCCTCGAGGCACTGCTCGAGCGGATCAAGGGCCCCGACTTCCCGACCGGCGCGCTGATCGTCGGCCGGGCCGGCATCGAGCAGGCCTACCGCACCGGGCGCGGCTCGATCACCATGCGCGCGGTCGTCGAGGTCGAGGAGGACAACCGCGGGCGCACCTGCCTGGTGATCACCGAGCTGCCCTACCAGGTCAACCCCGACAACCTCGCGATCAAGATCGCCGAGCTCGCCGACTCCGGCCGGGTGCAGGGCATCGCCGACGTCCGCGACGACTCCTCGTCGCGTACCGGCCGGCGGCTGGTCGTCGTGCTCAAGCGCGACGCGGTGGCGCGGGTGGTGCTCAACAACCTCTACAAGCACACCCAGCTGCAGGACAACTTCTCCGCGAACATGCTCGCCCTGGTCGACGAGGTGCCGCGCACGCTCAGCCTGGACGCGTTCATCTCGCACTGGGTGACCCACCAGATCGAGGTCATCCAGCGGCGCACCCGCTTCCGGCTGCGCAAGGCCGAGGAGGAGGCGCACGTCTTCCGCGGCATGGTCAAGGCGCTCGACCGCCTCGACGACGTGATCGCGCTGATCCGCGCCAGCCAGACCACCGAGGACGCCCGCCAGGGTCTGATCGAGATGCTCGAGATCGACGAGATCCAGGCCCGCGCGATCCTCGACATGCAGCTGCGCCGGCTCGCGGCGCTCGAGCGGCAGAAGATCATCGACGACCTGGCCAAGCTCGAGACCGAGATCGCCGACCTCGAGGACATCCTGGCCAACCCGGCCCGGCAGCGCCAGATCGTCGGCGACGAGCTCACCGAGATCGTGGACAAGTTCGGCGACGACCGGCGCAGCCAGCTGGTGCCGGCCGACGGCGACCTGTCGATGGAGGACCTGATCCCCGACGAGGACGTCGTGGTGACGATCACCCGCGGTGGCTACGCCAAGCGCACCCGCTCCGACGCCTACCGGCTGCAGAAGCGTGGCGGCAAGGGCGTGCGCGGGGCCACCCTGCGCGGCGACGACGTGGTCGAGCACCTGTTCCCCACCACGGCGCACCACTGGATCCTGTTCTTCACCGACCAGGGCCGGGTCTACCGCACCAAGGCCTACCACCTGCCCGAGGCGGCCCGCGACGCCAAGGGCGGGCACGTGGCCGGGCTGCTCAGCTTCCAGCCCGACGAGCAGATCGCGCAGGTGCTGGCGATCCGCGACTACGAGCAGAGCCCCTACCTGGTGCTCGCCACCCGCAAGGGCATGGTGAAGAAGACCCGGCTCACCGAGTACGACTCCCCGCGGCAGGCCGGCCTGATCGCGCTGAACTTCCGCACCGACGACGACACCCTGGTCGGCGTCGAGCTGATCGCGCCCGACGACGAGGTGCTGCTGGTCTCCCGCAAGGGGCAGGCGGTGCGCTTCAACGCCGACGAGGAGCTGCGGCCGATGGGCCGGGCGACGTCCGGCGTGCACGGCATGCGGTTCCGCGAGGGCGACGAGGTGCTGGCGATGGCGGCCATCCGGGCCGGCGAGGAGCACGAGGGCCAGTACGTCTTCACGGCGACCGACGGCGGCTTCGCCAAGCGCACCCTGGTTGCCGGCTACCGGGTCACCAAGCGGGGCGGGCTCGGGGTCAAGGCGATGAAGCTCAACGACCAGCGGGGGGTCCTGGTGGGGGCCGTCGTGGTGCGCGAGGGCGACGAGGTGATGTCCATCCGATCGTCCGGCCAGGTCACCCGCAGCGCCGTGGAAGAGGTCCCGGCGCGAAGCCGTGACACCATGGGCGTGAAGTTCGTCGATGTGGCGGCCGGGGACCAGGTGGTCGCGATCGCCCGCAACGACGAGAAGGACGTGGCCGAGCCTGCGGTGGACGATGCCGTGGCTGCCGACGAGACCGAGACCGACGACAGCCCCACCGAGACTGAGACCGTGCCGGGCGAGGGTGCGCCCGCCGGCGATCAGGAGTCCTGATGAGCGACCGCAGGCCGGACGACCAGGCCCCGCTGTTCCCTCGCCGCACGCTGGGCGACCGGGGCCGGTCGGCATCGACGACCCCGACGCGCGACGAGCGCGCACCCGAGGGAGCGGCGCACGCCGCGTCCCCGGCGGAGCAGACCACGACGGCGTCGGCGACCGAGCCCACCCAGCCCGTCGCCGCGCCGAAGCCGGCCGCCAAGCGGGCGACCAAGCGCTCCGCGGCCAGCCGGTCGGACGCGCAGGCGGCCGCTGCCCCCTCGGCCGCCCCGGCAGAGGCCCCGCCCGAGGCACCGTCGATCCCGCCGTCGGGTGCGCCGGTCGGTCCCCGTCGGCCGCCGCCTCCCCGCAGCCCGACCCGGGACCGCCCACCGCGGCGATGCCCCGGGTGAGCATGTCGTCGCCGTCCGGCGCGCCGGCCGGAGGCCCGCCGGCCTCGCAGACCGCCACCCCACAACCTGCCGGCACCGCTGGCACCACTGGCACCGCCCAGGCGGAGCAGAAGCCGGCTCCGGCGAAGCCGAAGCAGACCCGCAAGGCGCGGCTGCGGATGGTGCGGGTCGACCCGTGGTCGGTGATGAAGATGGCGTTCGCGCTGTCCTTCGCGCTCGCCGTGGTGATCGTCATCGCCGTCGCGATCGTGTGGTCGGTGCTCGACGCGGCCGGCGTCTGGGACTCGATCAACGCCAGCGTCGCGTCCCTGGTGCAGCCGACCGCGGGTCAGGAGGAGTTCGACGTCCAGGAGTTCGTCGGCCTCGGCCGGGTCATGGGCATCACCCTGGTGGTCGCCGCCGCCGACGTCGTGCTGCTCACCGCCCTCGCCACCCTCTGCGCGTTCATGTACAACCTCGCCGCCTCCCTCCTCGGCGGCCTCGAGGTCACCCTCGCCGAGGACCGCTGACGCGGCCCACCGGTTTCCCAAGCGACCGTGGGAAACCCAGGCCTCCACCGCGCAATGACGCCGTGGAACCCTGGGTTTCGCGGTAGCAGCGGCGGAGCCACCCGGTGGCTTACCGGTTCGCGGGCGCCGTCGGCGATGGGATAACCTCGGCGGCCGGCGACCCCGCAGCACGGGCCTATAGCTCAGACGGTTAGAGCGCTTCCCTGATAAGGAAGAGGTCAGAGGTTCAAGTCCTCTTAGGCCCACCCCTCGCGTTGCCCGTCAGGAGGTCCAAGGTGAAGAAGCTGGCCGCTGTGCTCCTGGCAGCCGCAGGCGCGATCTGGGCGATCCGCCGCTCCCGCGCCGACCAGGCCGAGGCCGACCTGTGGGCCGAGGCCACCGACTCGGTCGACCGGGCAGGCACCACGACCACCCGTCGCTGACCCCTCCTCGGGGACGTAGCTCAACTGGCAGAGCACCGCCTTTGCAAGGCGGGGGTTGAGGGTTCGAGTCCCTTCGTCTCCACCACGGCCGGAGCCGGTCGTCGACAGGCACGAGCCACGCTGCACGGGGCGCTGCCGACGGGAGTACGTCAGACCGGCTGGTCCGGCGTCGACCAGATGCGGCGCAGTGGACGGAGTCCGTCGTCGACGTACTCCGCGATGGGCCGACTCCCCCCGTCCAGGTGCCACTGCTCCAGAGCGCCGAACTAGCCGAAGACCAGCGAGTTCGCCGCGACGCGGGCCTGGGTCTGGTTCATGGCGGCCGAGACCATCAGCGGCGCGATGCGTTGACTGGCTCGGTCCAGAGCCGCGCACACCGCCTGCCGCACCGAGGGTTCCTCGAAGAAGTAGCGAATCCGGCGCGCCGGCCGCGGGGTTGATGTACGGCGCGCTCTACTCCGTGGCCGCGACCAACGCGCTGATCTGGCTGCTCGCGGCCCGCAGCGTCCGGGCGCGGAGCAGAGCGGCGCTGCTCATGACCGGCGTCGGCACCGTGGTCACCGTGGGGCTGGCCGCGCTCCTGCTCGGCCCGCAGGAGTACGGCGAGCAGATCTTTCCCACGGTGTGGGGGGTGCTGGCTCTGCTGCCGACTGTCGGCGGTGTGGCAGCGCTCGCCCAGCTGCTGCGCGCACGCTGAGGGTGCGCTGGACTCACACCGCCAGCGTGCCCTGCGCACTCAGCACGCAGCGGCCGATCAGGCTGACCGAGCCCCCGTCGGCCACCTCGATCACCAGGGTGCTGGGCCGTCCCTGGGCGTGGCCCTGTTCGACGGCCACCCGCCCGGTCGCCTTCCCGGCCCGGACCAGGTGCGCCGCCAGCGGTCCGGCGGCGCTGCCGGTGGCGGGGTCCTCGCTGATGCCCACGGTGGGGTTGAAGAACCGGGCGTACGCGGCGGCCGCACTGCTGTCCGGCAGCAGGCAGTAGACGTAGCAGCCCTGGGCCCCGGCGTCGGCCAGGACCTGCCTGAGCCGATCCGAGTCCGGACGGCAGGCGTCCACCCGCCGACGGTCCGGCAACGCCACCAGCAGGTGCGGGCTGCCCACGGACCCGACCACCGTGGGCAGCTCTGCCGCCTCGAGGTCCGCGGTCGACAGTCCGAGCGCCGAGGCGAGGCGGTCGCGGTCGAGCCGCTCGGCTCCACCCAGTGACAGCGGTCCCTGCTGCAGGGTGACCACGGTCCGCCCGTCCGCGTCGGCGTCGATCCCGACGGGGAGCACCTGCCCGCCGAGCTCCTGACGGACCCCCGACCCCTCGGCCTGCCCACGCTGTGCGAGCCACCACCAGGCACCGAGCGAGTTGTGTCCGGCTCCCGCCACCTCGTCGCCGCCCGGAGTGAACGACCGCAACCGCCACGTCGCCGCCGGGTCGAGCGGGTCCGACACGAAGGTGGTCTCGGAGAGGTTGAACTCGACCGCGATCGCGGCCATCTGCGCCTCGTCGAGGTCGTCGGCCCCGGTGACCACCGCGAGCGGGTTGCCGGTCAGCGGCTGGTCAGCGAAGACGTCGACGATCGCGAACTCGTGTCCCATGCTGGTGTCCTACTTCCCGCTGATGAGGTCGTGCCGTCGGCCGGCCGGTTTCCGTCAGGTTCCCACCCGGCCCGGTAGACCAGGGACCATGACCCGCCCACTCGTCGCGCTCACCGTGGCCCTGGCGCTCACTGCTACGGCCTGCACCGCGGGCTCCGCGGACCCACCGCCGGACCGGGGCACGGGCGGGTCGAGCCGGGTCGGGGGATCCGCGACCGCGGACTGCCCGGACGGCGTGGTGGACGCCGTCGACGCGTGGGGCGACGCCGGCTTCGACGGCGTGGTCACCATCCTGCGCGGCTCCGAGTCGTGCGTCACGGCTGTCGGTGTGCGCGACCGGGCGAGCCACCAGCCGATGACCGACGAGACGGTGTTCGCCATCGGGTCGGTGAGCAAGGCCTTCACCGCGGCTGCGGTCCTGCAGCTGGTCGCCGAGGACCGGCTGGACCTGCACGCCACCGCCGGTTCGCTGGTCGCCCGTCTGCGCGGGCCGGCAGCCTCGGCGACGGTTGCGCAGCTGCTCACCCACACCAGCGGCCTGCTCGGTGGAGCCGGGGACGATCACCAGCCGCTGAGCCGACGGGCCGCCGTCGACGCGTCGAGCGAGCTGCCGAGGGTCTTCCCCGCGGGTACGGACTTCGGCTACACCAACGGCGGCTACACCCTGCTGGCGTTGATCATCGACAGCGTGACCGGGGACTACCGCGGCTATCTCGCCCACCTGCTCGACCCGTCCCGCGCCGTTCCCGATGCCGGCTTCTGGGACGGCCACCCGGCAGCCCGCGGGCCGCGCGCGGTCGGCTACACCGAGGCCGGACGCAGCCAGCAGAGCGGCGACTTCCCGGGCCGGCACTGGGCGATGAGCGGCAACGGCGACCTGGCGATGAGCATGCCCACCCTGGCGGCACTGACCGCGGCGTTGTTCCGCGGTGAGATCCTCCCGGCCCGGGCAACCGCTGCGCTCACCAAGCCGCGGTGGAACAACGGCGACGGCACCAGCGAGACCTACGGCTGGGTCCGGCTCGGGGCGGACGTTCTCGGTGCTGTGGGGCTCGCGGCGGCCGGCGGGGGCGGCGACACCGGTCACAATGCGGTCGTGGCCTACCTCCCCGCGTCCGACCTGGTGGTCGCGATCGGGTCGAGCACCCCGGAGGTCAACGCCGAGGAGCTCATGCAGGCGATCATCGGGCCGCTGGTGGCCGGTGACCCGGTGCCACTGCCGGCCGGACCGGACCCGACCCCACCCGACCCCGAGACCGTCGCCGGCGCCGTGGGCACGTACCTGCTGGACGGAGGCGGTCGGCTGGTGCTCTCCGCCGGCGACGGGCCGGCGACCATCAGGGCGGTCGGTGCCGCAGCGGTGGACGCGCTCTTCGCCCCGCCCCCGGGGATCTCGCAACGCGACCTGGACCGGCACGAGGCAGCCGTGCTGGACCTGCTCGCCGGAGACGATCCCGCCGGGCGCGCCGAACGCCGCGTGGCCTCGCGGGCCGTGGGCGGCCTCCGGCAGGCAGCGCTGCGGGGCACGGTCGTCGACCACAACGAGCTCCAGACCTACGTACGGCTGTTCGGCGACGACGCGACGCTCGACGGGTGGTACTCCCTGGACGAGCACGGCGGCGTTGCTGCTGCGCAGATCCCGGCCGACCCACCGTCGGTCGAGCTGGACGAGCAGCGCGGCGACGCGCTGATCAGCGCCGACCCGACCGCCCGGCGGCCCGACATCCGGGTGACGGCAGTCCACGGCGTGCTCAGGGTCGACAACGGAGCGACCGTCGTGACCGCACGTCGGCGAGGGTGAGGGCCGATGCGCATCCTGCTGGTCGAGGACGATCCCGCTCTCGCCGAGCTCCTCGCCACGGGCCTGCGGGGCGAGTCCTACGCGGTGGACGTCGCCGGTTCCGTCGCGGCGGCGACCGAGCTGCTGATCGCGACGCGGTACGACCTCGCCTGCATCGACCTCGGCCTGCCCGACGGGGACGGCATGAGCCTGGTCCGCGAGCTCACCGCCGACGCCTCCGCCCTGGACCGTCCCGAGCGCATCATCATCACGACCGCTCGCGACGCGGTGCACGACCGGGTCGCCGGTCTCGACGCGGGCGCCGACGACTACCTGGTCAAGCCGTTCGACTTCGCCGAGCTCACGGCGCGCGTGCGGGCGCTGGCCCGCCGGGACGGGCAGCCCGCCGTCGTCGTGCGGGTCGGCGACCTCGAGGTCGACCTCGCGGCGCACATCGTCCGTCGCCGGGGCGGTGCCATCGAGCTGACCGCACGGGAGTTCTCCGTGCTGCGCTACTTCATGCACCATCCGGGGCGGGTCGTGTCGATCGAGGAGCTGCACGAGCACGTGTGGGACGCGAACTCCGACCCGTTCTCGGGCTCCGCGCGGGTGATCCTGAACCGGCTCCGGCGCAAGCTGGGCGACCCGTCGCCCATCGTCACGATCACCGGGGCCGGCTATCGACTCGAGGATGCGACATGACGCTGCCCCGGTGGCTCCGCTCGTTCCGCGCGCAGCTCGCGCTCGCGGGCTTCGCGGCCATCTACGTCGCCGTCCTGGTCCTGTTCGGCGTGACCTCGTTGACGGAGGAGGAGCACGTCACGACCGACGACGGTGCCGAGGTCACCGCCAGCAGCTCGGCCGACGGTTCCGGATGGGACGAGCTCGCCGTCCTCGCGCTGGCGCCGGTCGCGGCGGGGCTCGCGTGGTGGTGGGCGGGTCGCGCCGTGCGCCCCATCGAGCGGATCCGGTCGGTCGCCGAGCGCATCGAGGCCACCGATCTCTCCGAGCGGATCGACCTGCGGCGGGGGCCGACCGAGGTGGTCAGCCTGGCGGCGAGCTTCGACGCGATGCTCGCCCGGCTGCACCTCGCGGCGACGCAGCAGCGGCAGGTGATCGACGAGATCAGCCATGAGCTGCGTACGCCGATCGCGGTCCTGCTCACGAACGCCGACGTCCGGCTTACGCGCGCGGATCCCTCGCTCGAGTGGCTGCGCGACGGCCTCGAGCAGTCGCGGCTCACCGCCGAGCGGATGCGCACCGTCCTCGAGCGGCTGCTGATCGACGCCCGCAGCGACGCGCAGACGGTGGACCGGCACCCGGCCGACCTGATGGACGTGGTCCGTGCGGTGGTCTCCGAGGTCGGTGTCGTGGCCGCGGCCAAGGACGTGCAGGTCGGCGTGGACGGCCCTGCGCACGTGTCGGGATCGTGGGATACCGCGTTGCTGGCAAGGGCGATCACCAACCTGCTGGACAACGCGGTGCGCCACTCGCGGGCCGGCGGCGGCGTGCACGTCGCGGTGCGCCAGGCCGAGGGTGAAGTCGGAATCGCGGTCTCCGACCACGGCTCGGGGATCCCTCCGGAGCGTGCCGGGGACGTCCTCGAGCGGTCGTGGCGCGGGGACCCCGATGCTCCCGGTCGGCGCGGCCTCGGCCTCGCGATCGCCCGCCAGGTCGCACGTGCGCACGGTGGAGACCTCACCGTGTGCTCGCCGGATCCCGCAGGCTACGCAACGACGTTCGTCCTGACCCTCCGGCCCTGACCGAGGTCAGCGCCGGCCGTCGCCGCGTCTGTGCTGGCAAATCGGACATTGTCGGTGACTCTTGTCGGAGGTCGTCACTTTCCGATAGGACTGTCCCCACCCGCACGGCGCCACCCCTCTTCGTGGGTGGGAACTCCCCCGTGACGGAAGGCACGGAGGGGACTCGATGAGAACATCCCAGGTCGCTGTCGGCATCGTCTCGATCCTGACCGCCGCAAGCCTTGCGGCGATTCCCGCGGTCACCGCGTCGGCTGCGCCGCCGACCCGCCCGTCCGACCGGGTGGCCACGGCACCGGTCAGCGACGTGCGTGAGCTCGCACCGGACTCGAAGGCCTCGACGAAGCTGCTCGGACTGCGCGCCTCGCAGCGGCGCGCGCTGCCTGCCCCCGCGGCCGCCGGAGTGACTCCGCCGGTCGGGACCGTCCGCCAGTGGCTCGGCCGCGACGACTACAACGGGACCCTGTACCGCAAGGACTACACGCTGCGCGGCGTCGGCGAACACATCGAGGTCTGGGTCGCCAACGACACGTCGTTCCCGGCGGGCGACTGCCGGAACCAGGTCCCGAACACGACGGTGGTCACCGATGCCCAGGTCGCCGACCTGATCCACGAGTTCGACACCAACATGTACCCGAAGGAGACGGCCGCATTCAGCACGCCTCCCGACCGCGACGGCACCAACGCCCAGCTGGGGCCTGACACCAACGGCAACGGCGGCGTCTACACCGGTGACGGCGACAAGACCGTCACGCTGGTCGACAACATCCGCGACGACAACTACTACACCTTCCCGGCGGCGCCGACCTACATCGCGGGCTTCCACTCGTCGCAGTTCAACGAGCTGTTCGACCGCAACGTCATGTCGATCGACGCCTTCGACTGGGAGCACCGCACCACGGCGAACCCGCCGGACGAGCCCACCGACGACCTCTGCACCAGCCGCCCGGCCCGTCCGAACCTCTACGAGTCCACCTTCGCGCACGAGTGGCAACACCTCGCGCACTACTACGCCGATCCGTTCGAGACCACGTGGCTCAACGAGGGCCTGTCCGACTTCGCGCAGACCCTCACGGGCTACGTCGACGCGAGCGCGACCGTGTTCGACAGCGGCGCCGACAGCCACCTGTTCTGCTTCCAGGGCTTCGGCATCGTCCAGACCCCGTACAACCCCAACCCACGCGACTGCGGCGGACCGGAGAACTCGCTGAACCTGTGGGGCGAGGACAACAACCCCAACGCGGTGCTCGCCGACTACGGCCATGCCTACTCGTTGATGCTGTTCCTGTTCGACCGCTACGGTGCCGACTTCATGTCCGGGCTGCACCGCGACGGCGACCGGCAGGGTCTCGCGAGCCTTGACGCCGCCTTGGACGTGGAGGGTGTCTCCAACCTGTACGACGTCATCCACGACTTCCAGTCGATGGTCCTGGTCGACCAGCTCGTCGGTGAGCCAGGCGGCATGGGGTCGTCCACGGCGTGCCAAGGAAGCCGGGTGACTACGCCGAGCCTGCGCTCGACGGTCAACCTGGACAACCCCGATGCCAACGACGACCCCGGCGCTGCCCCCAACGGCGCGGACTACGTCGCGCTCAGAGGGCGCACAGGGCAAGCGCATCGAAGGGCAAGTTCGTGCGCGGGCTGCGGTTCACTGGCGCGACGGCCCTGCCGCCCACCCCGCTGACCTGGAGCGTCGTGACCAACGACCCGGACAGCCCGGGTGACCCGGTCCTGTTCTCGGGCAACGGCAACAACATCGACGCCTCCGCGGTCACCGCGGTCAGCGTGCCCGGGACCGACCCGACGCTGCGGTTCGACGCGAAGTACGGCGCGGAGTTCGGGTACGACTACGGCTACGTGCAGGTGTCGACCGACGGCGGCGAGACCTACACCTCCATCCCGGGCGACAAGACCGTCGATGCCCCGCTCGGCCCGGGTCTCAACGGCACGACCGACGGCTTCGAGCCGCACTCGTACGACCTGTCCGCCTACGCCGGGCAGAGCGTGCTCGTCGCGTTCCGCTACGTGAGTGACGGGGGTGTCAACGAGGGTGGCCTGCTGGTCGACGACATCACCGTTGGCGGGACTGTCGTCAGCGACGGGTCGAGCCTCGCGCCGTTCGACTCGGCGTCCGAGGTGAACCCGACCGAGGTGGACAACTGGAACGTGCGGCTGGTCGGAATCGACGCTGGTGCCGCACCGGATGTCCTTCAGCTCGCGCTGGACGATCGCACAACTTCCAGATGCGGCGCGAACCAGCTCAGGCCGTTCACCAAGTACCAGAAGGTGGTAGCCATCGTCGCATATGACGAGCCGACCGAGCAGGTGCAGCAGTACGCGCCGTACACGCTTAGGGTGAACGGGGTCGTGCAGGCCGGCGGCACACCCACATAACGGTTGCGGCGGCGGGCCCAATTTGCTCCGTAGCCCCCGCCGCCGTCAGTCGTCCGGCTCCAGGTTCGCCGCGGCGGGGTCGAGCACGCGCTGCAGGAAGGTGCGCGTGCGCCGGTGCCGCGGCGAGCCGAGGACCTGGGCCGGGTCGCCCTCCTCGACGATCCGGCCCTCGTCCATGAACACCACCCGGTCGGCGACCTCACGGGCGAAGCTCATCTCGTGGGTGACGACCATCATCGTCATGCCCTCGCCGGCCAGCGTCCGCATCACCGCGAGCACGTCACCGACCAGCTCGGGGTCCAGCGACGACGTCGGCTCGTCGAACAGCATCAGGTCGGGGTCCATGGACAGCGCGCGGGCGATGGCGACCCGCTGCTGCTGCCCGCCGGACAGCTGTGCCGGGTAGGCCGTGGCCTTGTCGACCAGGCCGACCCGCTCGAGGTTGGCGCACGCGACCCGCTCGGCCTCGGCCTTGCCGCGCTTGAGGCTCCGGCGCTGCGCGATGGTCAGGTTGTCCAGCACCTTCAGGTGCGGGAACAGGTTGAACTGCTGGAACACCATGCCGATCCGGCGGCGCACCTTGTCGATGTCGACATCCGGGTCGGTGACCTCGACGCCCTCCACCCGCACGGTGCCGCTGGTCGGCGCCTCCAGCTGGTTGATGCAGCGCAGCAGCGTGGACTTGCCCGAGCCGGACGGCCCGATGACGCACACCACCTCACGTTCGCGGACCTCGAAGTCGATGCCGGCCAGCACCTCGAGCTCGCCGAACGACTTGTGCAGGTCGACGACCTCGATCGCGACGTCACCCTGGCTCATCGCGCCACCGCCTGCCTCGCCTCGAGCCGTCGCACGACCAGCGACAGCGGCACCGTGATGAGCAGGTAGCAGGCACCCGCGACGACGATCGCCGTCATCGACTTGGACTGGTTCAGCACGTCGCGACCGAAGAACGTGAGGTCGAAGTCCGACAGCGCCAGCCCCAGCACGTAGATCAGCGACGAGTCCTTGGTGAGCAGGATCAGCTCGTTGGTCAGCGGCGGCAGCACGATCCGGAACGCCTGCGGCACGACGACCGAGATCGTCGTCCACGTCGGCGACATGCCCAGCGACCGGGCCGCCTCGACCTGTCCCTTGGGCACCGCCTGGATGCCGGCCCGGATGGTCTCGGCGATGTACGCCGCCCCGACCAGCCCGAGCGCGAGCATCACCGTGGTGAGGATCGGCAGCACGGTGCCGAACGCGATCGGCACGCCGAACCCGAACGCGATGAACACCAGCAGCGCGGGCAGCCCGCGGAAGATCTCCACGTAGAGCGTCGCGATCCACCGGTACGGGCCGACCGACGACAGCTTCATCAGGGCGAGCACCAGGCCGAGCGCGAGCCCGAAGGCGAAGCCGACGGCGGTGTAGATCAGGGTGTTCTTGAGCGCGACCGTGATCACCCGGGGGAACAGCGACTTCGCCACCGTCACGTCGAAGAACGCGCGCTGGATCTCACCCCAGTCGGCGAGGAACACCAGCAGCAGCAGCGCGATCACCAGCACCGCGTACTGGATGCCGCGGGCCACCCGGGCCCGGCGGCGTGGCGACATGCTCACGCGGAGCCGGGTGTCTGGCCGAACCACTTCTTGTAGATCTGGTCGTACGTGCCGTCGTCCTTTGCCGTCGACAGCGCCTCGTTGATGGCGTCCAGCAGCTCGGTGTTGCCGGTCTTGACCGAGACCCCGTACTGCTCGTCGGTGTCGAACTCGGTGGTCACCTCGAGATCCGGGTTGTCCTTGACGTAGTCGAGCAGCGGCCCGTTGTCACCGATGCTGGCGTCGACCTGCCCGTTCTTGACCGCCGCGAGCAGCAGCGCGAGGTCCTCGAACTGCACCAGCTCGGCGTCGTCGGGGGCGTTCTCCTCGGCGTACTCCTGCCCGGTGGTGGAGACCTGCACCCCGAGCCGTTTGCCGGACAGGTCCTCGAGCGAGGCGAGGCCGGAGCCCTTGAGGGTGATCAGCGCCTGGGTGGCGTCGAAGTAGGGGTCGGAGAAGTCCATCACCTCTTCGCGCTCGTCGGTGATCGTCATGCCGGCCGCGGCGGCGTCGCACTGCAGGGTGTTCAGCGTCTCGCCGGTCTCGATGCCCTCGAACGGGGTGTTGAGGATCTCCTGCTCGACGCCGAGGTCCTCGGCCACCAGGTCCATCAGCTCGACGTCGAAGCCCACGACCTCGTCGCCCTGGGTGAACTGGAACGGTGGGTACGGCAGGTGGGTGCACACCGTGAGCTGGTCGGCCTTGACCAGCTCGACGCCACCCTCGACGGTCTCGCCCTCGTCACCACCGCACCCGGCCGCGATGGTGGCGACCAGCGCCACCGCGAGCGCCGGGAGTGTCCTGGTGCGCCTCATGCCGGTCCTCCGGAGTCCCTCAGGAATGCTGCCATTCGCGACATCCTGACAGACCGGGGAGGATGGCGGGATGACGCATCCCGAGCTCGAGGCGCGCGGCCGCGCGGTCCTCGAGGGCCTGCTGTACATGGTCCTCGGCACCGTGGGTCCCGATGGCAGGCCGTGGGTCTCGCCGGTCTTCTTCAGCGCGGACGGCGGCACCGACTTCTACTGGGTGTCGTCGCCCGAGTCGCAGCACTCGCGCAACATCGAGGCCTGCCCGGACGTGAGCATCGTGGTGTTCGACTCGACGGTGCCGATCGGCGGTGCCCAGGCCGTCTACCTGCGCGCGCGGGCAGCCGAGGTGCCGGACGACGAGCTGGAGCGGTGTGCGCCGCTGTTCGCCGCGCGGCTCCCCGTGCCGAGCGACTACGGGCCGGACCAGATGCGGGCGCCTGCTGGGCTCCGCCTCTACCGGGCCACGGTCAGCGAGCACTCGGTGCTGGTCCGCGGCGGCGACCCGGACTACGGGCAGGGCATCGACGCGCGCGTCGTCGTCGACCTCACCTGACCCACCCCCACACCCTCGATCATCCGCGCAGTACGCCCGCTTACGCCCGGGTCGGCGGTGGGCGTAACGCGCGGATGAGTGCTGGTCGGCGGTGGGCGTAACGCGCGGATGAGTGCTGGTCGGCGAAAGTGCGTGGACCAATCCGGCGCGCACCGATTGGATCTGTCCCTCGGCCCGGTCTTCCTCGTAGCGTCGCCCTCCGGCGCCGCCCAGACCGACCAGGGACTGCAGATGACGACATCAGAAGACCGGCTGACCGCCGCGTTGCGGGATCAGGTCGACGGGCACGTGCTCACGAGGGCCGACCCCGGCTACGACGAGACCCGCGCGGTCTGGAACGCCCTCGTCGACCGGCATCCGGAGCTGATCGTGCGCTGCGCGAGCACCGGCGACGTCGTGGCTGCCGTACGCGCCGCCCGTGAGCTCGGTCTCGAGATCGGCGTGCGCTGCGGCGGGCACAGCGCCGTGGGCCATGCCGTCCCGGACGGCGGGCTGATGATCGACCTCACGCCGATGGGTGCCGTGCGGGTCGATCCCGGCCGGCGACGTGCCCGGGTGCAGGGCGGTGCCCTGCTCGGCGCCCTGGACCGGGCGACCCAGCAGCACGGGCTCGCCACCACGGCCGGGAACGTCTCGCACACCGGCGTCGGCGGCCTCACCCTCGGCGGGGGCATGGGGTGGCTGGCGCGCCAGCACGGACTCTCCTGCGACAACGTGGTCTCCTACGAGGTCGTCACCGCCGACGGCAGCGTGCTCCGCGCCAGCGCGACCGATTACCCGGACCTGTTCTGGGGGCTGCGCGGCGGCGGCGGGAACTTCGGTGTGGTGACCGACTTCGAGTTCGGGCTGCACGAGGTGGTCCACCCCACGCTGTCGGTCGAGCTCGACTTCCCCCTCGAGCAGGCGGGCGCGGTGCTGCGCGGGTGGCGCGACCTGAGCGTGGCCGCTCCGCGAGAGGCGACGTACACCGCTTTCGTCGACACCGACCGGCTCATCGTCGGCTACGTGTGGGTGGGACACCCCGACGGTGCCGCGCAGGACCTCCCCGCGCTGCGCGCGCTCGGCCGGGTGACCGCCGAGCGGGTCGAGCAGGCGTCCTACCTGGCGCTGCAGACCCGCGGGGACAGCGACCGGCTCGGCGTGCACGCGCTGCGCCGCTACTCCGGCGGCCACTACTTCCGCGCCCTCACCGACGAGGTGATCGACGGGATGCTGGCGGGAGCCGCCCGCGGCGGCTTCACCCCCTCCGCCGGCCTGCAGGCCTACGGCGGAGCCATCGCCGACGTCGCCGACGCCGACGCCGCGTTCAGCAACCGCGAGGCGGCCTTCGAGCTGAACGTCGGAGTCGGGTGGGACGACCCCGAGGAGGACGAGGCGCGGATCGAGGCGTCGCGGACGTACGTCCGCGGGCTGCTCCCGTTCGCGAGCGGTGCCTACGGCAACCGCGTCGAGGAGGAGGTCGCCAGCGACGACCCGCGGATCTACTCGCTGGCCAAGCTGGACCGGCTCACCGCCGTCAAGGACGCCTACGACCCGGACAACGTCTTCCACCTCAACCAGAACATCACCCCGTCCCGGTAACTGCGCCCGCGTCGGCGCGTACGTTGCCGCCGTGAGCCCCGACCAGCACGGACCGCGCCGGGTGGTGGTCGTCGGCGCCGGGCTGGCCGGGCTCGCCGCCGCGACGGTGCTGCGCGAGCGCGGCGTCGACGTTCGCGTGCTCGAGGCGCGGGACCGGGTCGGCGGCCGGGTGTGGTCGGCCGAGGTCGCGGGTCCCGACCGGTCCACCGGCGACCATCGAGCGGGGTGCGGAGTTCGTGCTCGCCGGCTACGACCGCTTCCGGGCCTACGCCGCCCGGCACCGGCTCGACCTGGTCGACACCGCGATGAGCTACTACGTGCGCGACCTCTACGAGCACCCGCACGTCACGACGCAGGTGCTGGCCGCGGCCGGGCGGGCGGCGGCCGAGACACTGGCCGGTGCGCCGCCGGGCACCAGCGTCGCCGACCTGCTCGCCGGCCTCCCGGTGCCTCCGGACGTCCGGGAGTCGCTGCGGGCCCGGATCGAGGTGTCCAGCGCGGCAGCCGCCGACGAGGTGCACGCCGGGGTGCTCGAGCACATCGCCTCGTTCGAGCCGCTGCCGAGCTGGCGGATCGGTGGCGGCAACAGCCGGCTGCCGCAGGCGATGCACGCCGCACTCGGCGACTGCGTGCACCTGTCCTCGCCCGTGACGGCGGTCCGCGACGCGCCGGACGCGCTGGTGACCGTGCACACCGACGCCGGTGAGACCACGGCGGACGCCGTGATCGTCACGCTGCCGCTCGCGGTGCTGCGCGCCGGCGCCGTGCGGCTGGACCTGCCCGCGTGGGCGACGCGACGCGCTGGCCGCGCTGGTGTCCGGTCACGCCGCGAAGCTGCACCTGCCGTTGGCCTCGCGGCCGGCACCCAGCGCGGTGCTGTCGGTCGAGCACCGGTTCTGGACCTGGACGGCTGCCGACGCCTCGGGCGCGGTCGCGCCGGTGCTGAACTGCTTCGCGGGCTCCGCCGCGGCCGTCGACCGGCTCGACGCCGCCGCCGGACCGGAGCGGTGGGACGGCCTGGTGCGACGGATCCGCTCCGACCTCGCGTACGCGCCGGGGCAGCCGGTGCTCACGCACTGGGGCGCGGACCCGTACGCGCTCGGCGCCTACTCCGCGCGCGGCGCGGGCTGGGCCGCCGAGGACGACGAGGTGCTGACCCGACCGGTCGGGCGGGTGTTCTTCGCGGGCGAGCACACCGCCGGCGAGCTGAGCGGGCTGATGGAGGGCGCGCTGCGCAGCGGGGAGCGGGCGGCCGAGCAGGTGCTCACCAGTGCGCCGCCTGCCGGCGACGCTCCTCGTCGCTGACCCGGGGACACGTGACGCACGCGCCGGCGCCCGGCGCCCGGTAGAGGAAGCAGCAGCTGTACCGCCGCCGGGTCCAGTGCCGGCGGCCGCGCGCGTCGTCGATCTCGTGCAACGTGGAGCCACCGACCCAGCGCGGGTCGCCGGCGAGCACCAGCCGGATGTCGTCCGCGGCCCGGGCGGGTTCGCCACTCACCCAGCCACCGGTCATGGCGGCCACGTCCACGGCATCCGTGACCGCTGCCCCACAACCCGTGGCTGCCGATCCGGGTCGTCGGCGCGTACGCCTCGACCAGCTGGTCGGCATGGGCGAGCAGCTCCGTCCGCAGCGCGGTGGCCAGGGCGTCGAGCCCGTCGACGACCTCGGCATCGGCATCCCCCGCGGCCGGATCACCAGGCAGGCAACGGAACCGAGCCGAGTCGAGCGCAGTCGCCGTGACCGGGGATCCGGCCGGGCCGGGCAACAGGTGCACGTCCTCGGGCGACAGCCGTGGTACCCGCCGGTCGAGGTGGAACATGCCGACGGCAGGCAGCACCACCCCGGCCAGGTACCAGTCGAGCACCAGCCCCTGCCCGGTCAGCAGGCCGTCGTCGTCGGCCCCACCGAACGCGGCGGCCGCCTCGCGCTGCCACCGGCCGAACGCCTCGGGGTCCGCGAGCAGATCGGCACAGCGCAACCATCCGGCGCGCTCGTCGACCGACGGCCGCACGTTCGTCCACGTGATCCCAGCGTCGAGCCGGTCCAACGAGCTGCCGACCGCGGCCACGTCCCCGACCTTAGTCCGCCCCCGGGGTGGGACGTCAGCGCCTGGATCGTTGCCGACGGGTCAGTGCGGTCACCGCCCCGACCACGACGAGGCAACCGAGCACGACGGCGATGGTGCCGCCGCCGGCGTCGGTGACCAGCCGGGCCGCGCTGCCTTGCACCTCCCGGGCCATGTCGACGACCGGATCGCTCGCGTCGCCACCGCCGAGGACGCGCAGCTCGTACCAGCCGTAGTACGCGACGTAGGCACCGGCAACCACCAGCAGCAACCCGCTGGCCCGATTGACCCACGGCAGCAGCCGCCTGGTCCGGTCGACGACAGCCTGCTGGGCAACAGCGATCGCAACGGCCAGCACACCGACGACGAGACCCATGCCGAGCGCGTACGTCGCGACTACCGCCAAACCCTCGACGATGCCGCCGCTCCTGGTGGACGTCGCCAGGATCGCCAGGAACGGACCGATGGTGCACGACAGCGACGCCACCGCGTAAGCCGCTCCGTAGCCGACCATCGACGTGGTGGAGCCGGTCGGGGCGAATCCGCTCATGCGTGGCACCGGGAAGGTCAGCTCACGGCCGGCGAGCAGCCACCCTCCGGCCAGCGCGAGGAGCAGTCCGATCAGGATCGTCGCCCACGGTAGGTAGCGCTCCAGCGACAGCGCCAGCGGCACCACGACGGCGCCGAACACGCCGAACACCGCCACGAAGCCGATGCTCATGGCAGCGGTCATGCGCAACGCCCGGGCCAGTGCCCGCCCGGGGACAGCATCGGCGTCGCCTGCGACGATCAGCCCCAGGTAGGCCGGCAGCAGCGCGAACCCGCACGGGTTGAGCGCCGCGACGAGTCCGGCGGCGAGGGCGAGGGCGTACGGCCCCTGGTCCACCGCTCAGCCGAACGCGTCGGCGACCAGCTGCTGGGGATCCAGGTCGCTGGCGTAGCCGTCGACGGTCTCGACGTCACCGTCGGCCGACACCAGCACGAAGGTGTCCTGCTGGGTGATGCCGAAGTGCGTGTAGACGCTTCCCTCGAGGTCGGCCAGCTGAGTGAACCCGAGCCCGTACCGGTCGACGAAGTCCTGGATGGCCGCCGAGTCCGAGCTGAGTCCCGCCACGCCGACGAAACCGACCCCCGGGTTGGCCTCTGCCGCTTCCTGCACCTCGGGAGCGGCAGCCGCGCACTCGGTGCACCACGGTGCCCAGAACCAGAACACGGTGTCGGTGCCGGCCAGGCTACGAGGGTCGAACGGCTCGCCCGAGACCTCCTCGGCGTCGAACTCGAGCACCTCGGGAACCTCTTCCGGCTCCTCGCCGTCGCCGGCGGCCTCCCCGCCGCGGCCTCCGCCGTCCCCGCTGCCGCTCGCGGTGCCGGGCGCATCGGGCGCGGACGGCGAAGAAGCGTCCTGAATCGTCGAGTTGTCCGATCCCGGCTCGTCGCCGCAACCAGCCAGGATCAGCAGCGCGACCAGCGCGGAAGACACCAGCAGACCGAGACGCACACCCGTCATCATGCCCGCCACGCACGGACCACCCAAGCGAGCAGGCACCGGCTGACGTCAGCCCCGACGCGCCGGGCGGCGCGATCAGAAGTAGTCGAGCAGGTACGGCTCACCGGCGAAGGCGGTGTCCAGCAGCGCGTCCTGCTCCGGGCTCCCGCCGCTCGCGAGCCCGGCCAGCCGCAGCGACGCCATGCCGCCGCCGGCGAACAGCGCCGCCAGCCCGTTGGCCCCGAGCCGCACCCCGTCCCCGCCGCCCTCGGTCACCTCGCCCACCCCGTCCGACACCCGCAGCAGCCACGAGCCGCTGCAGCGCGGGACCTGCGCGTCCTCGACCACCAGCGGCACCTGGGCACTCACCCCCGCAGGGAACCCGCGACCGGACACCGCCGCCTCCAGGTCGAGCACCCGCAGCATCCAGCGGTTCATCTCCACCCCGAGCTCTGGGCCCTCGCCGAGCAGCAGCACCAGCGGGTCGCGCGGGTCGACGTAGGCGTGCACCGTCTTCGCCGTCGAGGAGCCGGAACCGACGACCGACCACAGCGCCCGCGCGGTCTGCTCGCTGCCGGCCACGAGCTCCTGCACCAGCAGGGCGCCGCCGGGGTGCCAGCCGTACAGGCAGTAGCCGTCGTCGGCGACGTAGCCGAAGACGTCGTCGTCCTCGAGCGACTCGCGCACCTCCGACGCGGCGTTGTCCAGCGGTCCGCTCGCGCGGGCCCGACGGTGCACGGTCGCCGCGATGGCCGCGATCGCCTCCGCATCGTCCGGCACCGCCCGGCGTACGGGCACCTCGCGACCCCCCAGCCGTCGCAGCAGCTCGGTGCGGACGCTCACCCGGTGCTGGGCGCCACCGAGCTCCCAGCCGAGGCCGCGGTAGACCGCGAGCGTGGCGGGATAGAGGACCGACACGGCGTCACCGAGCTCGACGGTGCGCTCGAGCAGGGCGTGCATCAGCAGTGAGCCGACCCCGCGACCGCGGTGCTCCGGCGCCACCACGACTCCCGCGATGCCCGCCATCGGCAGGCTCCGACCGCCCCACCACTGCCGCATGTCCCAGGCCCGGGCGGCCGCCACCACCCGGTCACCGTCGTGGACCACCAGACAGCGCCGCTGCGGGATCAGCTTCTGGTGGAAGTCGTACCAACCGGGGCGGTCCGCCTCGCCGAGGGGGCCGAACGACCGGGTCCGTACGTCCAGCACCTGGTCGAGGTCGTCGGCCGCGAGGTCGCGGACGATCAGCGGTGACGAAGCCATGCGCGGACTCTAGGCTGACCCCACCGTCGACCGTCGAGGAGTTCTCGCATGCCGCAGACCGTCCAGGGCGTCATCGCCCGTGCCAAGGGTGCGCCCGTCACGCTCGAGAACGTCATCGTTCCCGACCCGGGCCCGGGCGAGGCCGTGGTGCAGGTCCAGGCGTGCGGGGTCTGCCACACCGACCTGCACTACCGCGAGGGCGGCATCAACGACGAGTTCCCGTTCCTGCTGGGCCACGAGGCCGCCGGCCTGGTCGAGTCGGTCGGCGAGGGCGTCGACAACGTGGCGCCCGGCGACTTCGTCATCCTCAACTGGCGGGCGGTCTGCGGCGACTGCCGGGCCTGCCGGCGCGGCCGGCCGTGGTACTGCTTCAACACCCACAACGCCACCCAGAAGATGACCCTCGAGGACGGCACCGTGCTGTCGCCCGCCCTGGGCATCGGCTCGTTCGCGGACAAGACGCTGGTCGCCTCCGGCCAGTGCACGAAGGTGGACCCCGCCGCCTCGGCGGCCGCGGCGGGGCTGCTGGGCTGCGGCGTGATGGCCGGCATCGGCGCTGCCATCAACACCGGCGCGGTGACCCGCGGTGACTCGGTGGCCGTCATCGGCTGCGGTGGCGTGGGCAACGCCGCGGTGGCCGGGGCGCGGCTGGCCGGTGCCGCGACGATCATCGCGGTCGACGTCGACGCCAAGAAGCTCGCGTGGGCCGAGGGTCTCGGCGCCACCCACACCGTCGACGCCACCGCCGGCGACGTCGTCGAGGCGGTGCAGGCGCTCACCGGCGGCTTCGGCGCCGACGTCGTCATCGACGCGGTGGGGCGGCCGGAGACGTACACGCAGGCGTTCTACGCCCGCGACCTCGCCGGCACCGTCGTGCTGGTGGGTGTCCCCACCCCGGAGATGCGCCTCGAGCTGCCGCTGCTCGACGTGTTCGGCCGCGGCGGCTCGCTCAAGTCCAGCTGGTACGGCGACTGCCTACCCAGCCGCGACTTCCCGATGCTCATCGACCTGTACCTGCAGGGCCGGCTCGACCTGGACGCGTTCGTCAGCGAGACCATCGGGATCGGTGACGTCGAGGCGGCCTTCGACAAGATGCACCGGGGCGAGGTGCTGCGCTCGGTCGTCCAGTTCTGACCGGCTGTCGCCGGACGGATGTCGAGACAAAGCGGTCGTGATGGCAGCCGCGATGTCTCGAGATCGGTCCCGCGGAGCCCGGCTGCCGGAGGGGCGCCGGGTGCAGGCGGTCGACGCCGCCCGTGGGGTGGCGCTGATCGGGATGATGGCCGTGCACGTGCTGCCGGGCACCGACGCCGCCGGTGACGTCTCGTGGACGCACGAGCTGGCCCGCGGCCGGGCGTCGGCGGCGTTCGCGGTGCTCGCGGGCGTCGCGATCGCCTTGTCCACCGGCGGCACCGCCCCACTCACCGGCCGCCGCTGGGAGGGAGCCGCCGCCGGCCTGCTGGTGCGCTGCGTCCTGATCGGCGTGCTCGGTCTGGCCCTCGCCGAGGCGGACTCCGGGCTGGCGATCATCCTGGTCTACTACGCGCTGCTGTTCGGCCTGGCTGCTCCGCTGCTGGGACTGTCGTGGCGCCGGCTGGCCGCGATCGCCGTCGGGATCGCGGTGCTGGTGCCGATCTGGTCGCACGTGCTGCGCAGCGGCCTGCCACCGATGCGGGGGCCGAGCCCGAGCTTCGCCGACCTCGCCCAGCTGCCGACGCTGATCAACGAGCTCACGCTCACCGGCTACTACCCGGTGCTGGCCTGGACGACGTACCTGGCCGCCGGGCTCGCCGTCGGCAGGCTCGACCTGCGCAGCCCGACGGTCGCCAGGCGGCTGCTGCTGGTCGGCGCCGCGCTGGTGCTGGCGGCGTACGTGCTGTCGCGGCTGCTGGTCGACCACGCGATCGCCAGCGGCGACCTCCGCCCCACCGCCGCCGACGAGATCCGGCACGGCACCACGCCCACGCTGTCGTGGTGGTGGCTCACGGTGGCCGAGCCGCACAGCGGCACCACCCTCGACCTGGCCGCCACCACCGGCAGCGCCCTCGTGCTGCTCGCGGTGCTGTTGCTGCTCGCGCCCCTGGTCGGCAACGTGCTGCTGCCCCTCGCGTGGGTCGGCAGCATGACGCTCACCCTCTACACGCTGCACGTGCTCGCCGTCGCGTACGACATCGGGCCTGACGACCCCGAGCCGCGGTACGTCACGCACGTCATCGCCGCGTTCGTCATCGCGGCCGCGTGGCGGTCCTGGTGGCCACGCGGACCGCTCGAGCAGCTGGTCTCGTGGCCGTCGCGCGGGACCGCCCGGTGGGTCAGCGCCACGGGTCAGGACGGCCGGTTAGCGTGACCCCATGACCCGTATCGACCGCGTCGTCACGTCCGGGACGTTCAGCCTCGACGGCGAGACCTTCGACGTCGACAACAACGTGTGGCTGGTGGGCGACGACGACCGGGTGATCGTCATCGACGCGGCCCACGACGCGGAGCCGATCGTCGAGGCGGTCGGCGAGCGCGAGGTGGTCGCGATCCTGCTGACGCACGGGCACGACGACCACATCAGCGCCGCCGGTGACCTGTGGGACATCACCCATGCGCCGATCTGGCTGCACCCCGACGACCGGATGCTGTGGGACGTGCTCTACCACGAGCTGGGGCCCGACCACGACCTCGTCGACGGCACCAGGATCGGCGTCGGCGGGGCCGAGCTGACCGCGCTGCACACGCCGGGCCACTCCCCCGGCAGCAGCTGCCTGTACGCCCCCGACCTCGGCACCGTCTTCACCGGTGACACGCTCTTCCAGGGCGGGCCCGGCGCCACCGGTCGCTCGTTCTCCGACCGGCCAACGATCGAGGCGTCGATCCGCGCGCGGCTGCTCGCGCTGCCGGCCGACACGGTGGTGCGTACCGGACACGGCGACAGCACCACGATCGGCGAGGAGGCGGCCCGCCCACCCTTCTCCTGATCACGATGTGGGAGTCGTGGCGACGTCTTGCGACTCGTCGCCGGGTGAGACGATGGCCGGGAGCCCGCACCGACGAGGAGCCCGCATGTCCGACACGCACGAGCAGCCCCTGGGCACGTTCGATCCCGAGGTCGCCGCCGCCGTCGACGCCGAGCTGCGTCGCCAGCAGCAGACCCTGGAGATGATCGCCAGCGAGAACTTCGCACCGCTGGCGGTGCTGCAGGCACAGGGCAGCGTGCTCACCAACAAGTACGCCGAGGGCTACCCGGGACGCCGCTACTACGGCGGGTGCGAGTACGTCGACCAGACCGAGACGCTGGCGATCGAGCGGGTCAAGGCGCTGTTCGGCGCGGCCTACGCCAACGTGCAGCCGCACTCGGGTGCGACCGCCAACGCGGCCGCGATGATGGCGCTGCTGTCACCGGGCGACACGATCCTCGGCCTCGACCTCGCGCACGGCGGGCACCTGACGCACGGCATGCGGCTGAACTTCTCCGGCAAGCTCTACAACGTGGTGGCCTACCACGTGAGCAAGGAGGACGCGCTCATCGACATGGACGAGGTGCGCTCCCTCGCCCGCGAGCACCGGCCGACGGTCATCATCGCGGGCTGGTCGGCCTACCCCCGCCACCTCGACTTCGCGGCGTTCCGCTCCATCGCCGACGAGGTCGGCGCCGCGCTGCTGGTGGACATGGCGCACTTCGCCGGCCTGGTCGCGGCCGGTCTGCACCCCAACCCGGTGCCCTACGCCGACGTCGTCACCTCGACCACGCACAAGACGCTGTGCGGACCGCGGGGCGGCATCATCCTCACCGACCGCGAGGACGTCGCCAAGAAGCTGAACTCGTCGGTGTTCCCCGGCCAGCAGGGCGGGCCGCTCGAGCACGTGATCGCGGCCAAGGCGGTGTCGTTCAAGGCGGCGGCGAGCGAGGAGTTCGCCGAGCGCCAGCGGCGGACCATCGAGGGCGCGCGGATCCTCGCCGAGCGGCTCGGCGCCGACGACATGCGCGAGGTCGGGGTCAGCGTGCTCACCGGTGGCACCGACGTGCACCTGGTGCTGGTCGACCTGCGCGACTCCGAGCTCACCGGCCGCGAGGCCGAGGACCGGCTGGACGGCATCGGCATCACGGTCAACCGCAACGCGGTGCCCTTCGACCCGCGCCCGCCGATGGTCACGTCCGGGCTGCGCATCGGCACGCCGGCGCTGGCGACCCGCGGCTTCGGGCCGGAGCAGTTCACCGAGGTGGCCGACGTGATCGCCGGTGCGCTGCGGCCGCAGCTGTCCGAGGCCGACGACGACGCGCTGCGTCGCCGGGTGACTGCACTGACCGACGCGTTCCCGCTCTACGCCGGCCTGCGGCCGTTCAGCTGATCGTGTAGTTCCCCCGTGACCATCAGCGTCTTCGACCTCTTCTCCATCGGGATCGGGCCGTCCAGCTCCCACACCGTCGGGCCGATGCGCGCGGCGCGGATGTTCGCCGACGCACTGGTCGAGTCCGGCGACCTGACCGCGGTGCACCGGCTGCACGTCGAGCTGTACGGATCGCTGGGCGCCACCGGGCACGGTCACGGCAGTCCCAAGGCGGTGCTGCTCGGCCTGCAGGGTGAGGACCCGGAGACGGTCGACACCACCACCGCGAACGCTCGTACCGAGGAGATCCGCGGCGGCGGTCTGCTGTCCCTCGCCGGCAGTCATCCGATCGCGTTCTCGGTCGACGACGACCTGGTGATGCACCGGCGCAAGTCGTTGCCCTACCACCCCAACGGCATGACGTTCGTGGCCACCGACGCCTCCGGCGCGACGCTCGCCGAGCGCACCTACTACTCGGTCGGCGGCGGCTTCGTGGTCGACCCCGACGCCGACCCGGCCGCCGGCGCCGCCCGGATCGTGCCGGACAGCACGCCGGTGCCGTACCCGTTCACGACCGGCGTCGAGCTGCTCGAGCACGCCGAGCGCAGCGGCCTGTCGATCGCCGGAGTGATGCTGGCCAACGAGCAGGTACGACGGACCGATGACGAGATTCGCCAACGCCTGTTGACGATCTGGCAGGTGATGCAGGACTGCGTCGCCACGGGTTGCGCCACTCCTGGCGTGCTGCCCGGCGGGCTGAAGGTGCCGCGGCGCGCGCCCGAGCTGTACGCCCAGCTCACCGCCGACGCCCCGGAGGGCGACGACGTGGGCGGCGACCCGTTGCGCGGGCTCGACTGGGTGAACCTGTACGCGCTCGCGGTCAACGAGGAGAACGCAGCCGGCGGCCGGGTGGTGACCGCTCCGACCAACGGGGCGGCCGGGATCATCCCGGCGGTGCTGCACTTCTGCACCCGTTGGACGACGTGCCGCAGTGACGACGACGTGGTCCGGTTCCTGCTGACCGCCGGCGCGATCGGCGTGCTGTACAAGGAGAACGCGTCGATCTCCGGTGCCGAGGTCGGCTGCCAGGGCGAGGTCGGGTCGGCCTGCTCGATGGCCGCCGGCGGGCTGGCCGAGGTCATGGGCGGCACCCCGCTGCAGGTCGAGAACGCGGCCGAGATCGCGATGGAGCACAACCTCGGACTGACCTGCGACCCCGTCGGCGGGCTGGTGCAGATCCCCTGCATCGAGCGCAACGCGGTGGCGTCGGTCAAGGCGATCACCGCGGCCCGGATGGCGCTGCGCGGCGACGGCACCCACGTGGTCAGCCTGGACAAGGTGATCAAGACGATGCGGGACACCGGGCGGGACATGAAGGTGAAGTACAAGGAGACCGCGCGTGGCGGTCTCGCGGTCAACGTGGTCGAGTGCTGAGCCCGTACCTCACCCGACCGATGCTGGGCCTGCACCTGCTGCTGGTCGTCGTCCTCACCGGCACCGTCCTGGCCGGCTGGTGGCAGCTGGACGCGTGGCGCGACGCGCAGCGCGACGACGCGGCCGAGCGGGCGTCGCTGGCGCCGGTGCCGCTCGACGACGTGCTCGGGCCCGACGACCCCCTCGCCAACGAGGACGACGGCGTGCCGGTCGAGGTGCAGGGGACGTACGCGCCGCGCGAGGAGCAGTTCCTGGTGTCCGGGCGCACCGACGAGGGCCGGGACGGCTACTGGGTGCTCAGCCCGCTCGAGGTGGCCGCGACGTCGCCGACCTCGGCGCTGCTGGTCGTGCGGGGCTGGGTGCCCGACGCCACCGCGCTGCCGCCGGTGCCCGCGGGTGAGGTGCGGGTGACCGGCGTGCTCACGCCGGGCGAGGAGGGCTCCGGCGTGCTGCGGGCCGGGCGGGTCGTCGACGCGGTACGCATCCCGGCGCTGGTCAACGCCGTCGACACCGATCTCTACGGCGGGTACCTGATCAGCACCTCGCCGCCCGCCCGCCGGTCTCGAGCCGGTGCCGCCGCCGGTCGCGGAGCCCGGCTGGTCGGCGGGACTGCGCAACCTGGCGTACGCGCTGCAGTGGTGGGCGTTCGGTGGCTTCGCGATCTTCCTGTGGTGGCGGATGTGCGCCGAGCAGCGGTCGGTAGCCTCGGAGGCGTGAGGGCGGCGCTGCTGAGGTACCAGGTCATGGCATGGATCGTCGGCGTGCTGCTGGTCGTGCTGGTCTGCATCGGCGTGCCGCTGAAGTACCTCTCCGACGAAGGCACCCAGCTGCAGGACACCGGCGAGTGGATCACCAGCTACCTCGGCGTCGCGCACGGCTGGCTCTACATGGTCTTCCTGGTGATGGCCGCGCTGCTGGCCCGCCGGGCCCGTTGGAGCATCGGGTTCACCATCACGACGCTGCTGCTCGGCACGGTGCCGTTCGCCAGCTTCTACGCCGAGCGCCGCGCCACCGCGCGCACCCACGCCCTGCACCCCACCGCCTGACCCACCCCCACCGCGATCATCCGCGCACGACGCCCGCCTCGGTGCGGGCGTCGTGCGCGGATGATGTGCGGGTGGGTGGGGGTGGGTGGGGTCAGGACTTGCTGGCGCCCCCGCCGGACTTCGGCCCGCCGGCGGCCTTGCCGTCGCCGGACTCGCTGCCCTCCTGGGCACCGGCGGTGGCGTCGCTGCCGTCGGTCGCGGCGTCGCCGGCCGCGGCGCTGTCGGCGGGAGTGGCGCCGCGGCGGGCGTGGGGGCAGCAGCCGGAGCCGCCGCGGGCGTACGCGGAGCCGGCGTCGGTGACGTCGGGACCACGACCCCGCTGTCGTTGCCGCGCATCTTGCCGGCCGCCCACGCGACCGCCGCGGCGAGCCCGAGCGCGATCACGATCCGGCGGAACCAGTGCTTCTTCGGCTTCTCCTTGCCGACCGTCTCGCGGGCGCGGTCAGCGGTCGCCGTTGCCCTTCTTCTTGGCCTTCTTCTTGGCCTTCTTCGTCGACTTGGCGAGCTCCTTGCGGGACTTCTTCGTCCGCTTGCCGACCTCCTCGAGCGCGGCGCCGGCCGCGGCGGTGGCAGCGGCGCTGGCCGTCGCCGCGGCGGACTGCACCGCGGGCTTGACGTCGGCGTGGAACTTCTCCTGGGCACGCTTGGCGGCGTCCTCGGCAGCCGGCACCAGTGTGGTCTGGGCCTTCTCGCTCAGCTGCGCCGCGGTGTCGGCGGCCTTGGCCTGCGCAGTGGCGCCGAGGTCCTTGGCCTGGTCCAGCGCGCGATCCTTGCGCGACTTGCGGCGGACGTGCATGGGCGGGACCTCCTGGTCAGTGCTCACCGGCGGCCTGCGCCGACGGTCGTTCGTCCCACTCTTTCGCGAGCGGGCGCGTCTGTCACTTCGGTAGGCGGAACGTAGGATCGCCACGCTACCCGTCCGACCCGTACCGACCGAGGAGACCCCGTGGCCGAGTCCACGTACGCCACCCTGCACACCACCAAGGGCGACGTCAGGATCCGACTCTTCCCCGACCACGCCCCGACGACGGTCGCCAACTTCGTCGGCCTCGCGGAGGGGTCGAAGGAGTGGACCGACCCCAAGACCGGGACCACGCAGTCGACGCCGCTCTACGACGGCACCGTGTTCCACCGGGTGATCGAGGGCTTCATGGTCCAGGGCGGCGACCCGCTCGGCACCGGCACCGGCGGGCCGGGCTACGAGTTCAAGGACGAGTTCCACCCCGAGCTCAGCTTCGACCGGCCCTACCTGCTCGCGATGGCCAACGCCGGCCCCGGCACCAACGGCTCCCAGTTCTTCATCACGCTGGGCGCGACCACCTGGCTGAACTTCAAGCACACCATCTTCGGCGAGGTCGTCGACGACGAGAGCAGGGCCGTCGTGGACGCGATCGGCAGCACGCGTACGGGCCGCGCCGACCGGCCGGTCGAGGAGATCGCGCTCGACCGGGTGGACATCGAGCGCGTGCAGGACTGACAGGACCCTCACGTGAGCGACCCCACCCCGCCGGGCGCGCAGTCGCAGGCGGCGCCGCGGTGCTACCGGCACGCCGACCGGGAGACCTGGATCGGCTGCCAGCGCTGCGGCAAGCCGATCTGCCCCGACTGCATGCGGCCGGCGTCGGTGGGCTTCCACTGCCCCGACTGCGTGGCCGAGGGCGCCAGGACGCAGCGGCAGCCGCGCACCGCGGCCGGCGGGCCTGATCCCGCAGACGGCGGGGCGGGTCACGATCGTGCTGATCGGCCTCAACGTGGTGGTCTTCCTGATCGTGCGGTTCGCCGACAGCCAGGAGCTCTTCGCGCAGTCGGTGATGCTCACCGAGTGCGCGTGCCCACCGAACTGCCGCGGCTACGAGGGCGTCGACGAGGGTGCCTGGTGGCGGCTGGGCACCTCGATCTTCCTGCACACCGCGATCCTGCATCTGCTGTTCAACATGTACGCGCTGTGGGTCTTCGGACCGATGCTCGAGCGCTACCTCGGCTACCTGCGCTTCCTGGCGCTCTACCTCACCTGCGGGCTCGCGGGCTCGGTCGTCGTGCTGTGGTTCAGCGACCCCGCCACGCCGACCCTGGGTGCCTCGGGGGCGATCTTCGGCCTGTTCGGCGCCGCCCTGGTGCTGCTGCGCTCGCGCGGGCTGGAGACCTCGTCGCTGATGGTGCTGATCGGGATCAACCTGGTGATCACGTTCACCGTCCCCGACATCAGCTGGCAGGGGCACCTGGGCGGGCTTGCCGCCGGCCTCGGGCTCGGGGCGATGTTCGCGTACGCGCCGCGGCACCGCCGCACCGTCGTCCAGGTGGTCGCGCTGGGCGGCCTGTGGGTCGTGCTGCTCGGCCTGGTCGCCCTGCACGGCGCGGTCTGACCGGCCCCAGCGGGCCCCGCCGGCGGGTTGTCCCCATTGGGGACAACCTCTGTGGATAACTACAGCCGTGTGATTCCGCCGGCGTCACTCCCACTGGGTGGCGAACACGAACCCGACGCCGATCACGCCCATGCCGATCACCAGGTTCCAGCCGCCGAGCTCACCGAAGATGCCCAGGTCCGGGACGATGTAGTAGAGGACCACCCAGGCCAGCCCGGCCAGCCAGCAGGTGAGCATCCCGGGCGCGGCGATCCGCTTCATCAGCGCTCGGCCCCTGCCCCGGGCCCTTCGGCGGCCGCCGGGGCAGGCTGGTCGACGGCTTCTTGCGACTGCGGGACTTCGGCACCAGGGCACCTCGTGGTCGCGGGGCGGGAACGGTTCGGGTGTCGTCTAGCGTAGACCGTGTGGCAGAGCGCGGGCGGGGCACGTGGCGAGTGGTCGTCCCGCTGATCTCCGCCGTCGCCGGGCTGCTGTTCGTGGCCAGCGCGGTCAGCGCCGACGGCACCGACCTGCGCTCCGGCAGCACCGACCTCGAGGCGCTGGTCGACACCCGCGCCGACGACGTCGCCGCGCTGCGCGGGGACGTACGCGACCTGCAGGCCGATATCGAGCAGATGTCGGCCGGCATCGGCGACGCCGCCGCTGCACCGCGTGCGCCGCGAGGTCGCCGAGATCCGCGGACGCTGCGGGGCTCACCCCGGTGACCGGCGCCGGCCTGGTGGTGACCCTCGACGACTCCCCGCTCGAGACCCCGCCGGAGGGCATCGACGCCAACCAGCTGGTCGTGCACCAGCAGGACATCCAGGCCTTCGTCAACGCGCTCTGGGCCGGCGGTGCGGAGGCGGTCACGCTGCAGGATCAGCGGCTGATCTCGACCACGGGCGTCAAGTGCGTCGGCAACACCGTCGTGCTGGAGGGGGTGCCGTACTCACCGCCCTACCGGATCGAGGCGGTCGGCGACCCGGACGCGATGTACGCCGCGATGGAGAGCGCGCCCGGCGTCGAGGGCTACCGCGACTACGTGGAGGCGGTCGCCCTCGGCCTGCTGATCGAGACCTCGGACTCGCTCGAGCTGCCGGCCTACGACGGCCGCCCCGCGCTGGAGTTCGCCGAACCGCTCTGAGCCGCTCCCCGCTCGTCGGACGGGCCGTCCGGCAGCGGGTCCTCGTCCTCCTCCTCGGTGGTCGGCGGCTCGGTGGTCGTGGTCGGCGGCTCGGTGGTCGTGGTCGGCGGCTCGGTGGTCGTGGTCGGCGGTGTGGTCGTGGTCGCCGGGGCGACCGCGACCGTGATCGTGACCGTCTCGCCCGGGGCGACCGCGCTACCCGCGCCCGGCGACTGCGCCGTGACCGTCCCGTCCTCCGCGGCGTCGGTCTCCTCCTCCGTCGTGCTGGCGACCAGACCCGCGTTCTCGATCCGCGAGATCGCCGCGTCCTCGGTGAGGCCGACGACGTCCGGGACCTCTGACGGCCCGGAGCTCACCTCCAGGGTGACCGTGGTGCCCGGCGCGACCGCGGTGCCCGGACTGGGGTTGGCCGACAGCACCGTGCCCTTGGTGTCGGTGCTCTCCGCTGGTGGTGAAGTCGCCGACGGTCAGGCCGGCTTCCTCGATCTCGGCCTCCGCCTCCTGGCGTGGGTCGCCCACGACGTCCGGCACCGAGATGGTGTCCGGCCCGGCGCCGACCTCCAGCGTCACGGTGTCGCCGCTGCTGGCCAGGTCACCGGAGTCGGGGTCCTGGTCGACGACCTTGCCCTTGTCGCCGGCGTCGCTGTCGACCTTCTGGACCTCCACCGACGAGGTCCTGGGCCTCGATCTCCTTGGTCGCGGCCTTCTCCTTCAGCCCGATCACGTCGGGCACCGAGATGTCGCCGCCGCTGTCGTCGCCACCGCTGAGCAGCGCGTAGGCCCCGCCGCCGAGGGCGAGCAGCAGCAGCACGATCAGCAGGACCCAGATCCAGGCGCGCCGCTTGCTCTTGGGCTCCTCCTCGTCGTCCTGCTCGGGCAGGAACGAGTCGGTGTCGCTCGGGGGAGGAGGCGGCGCGACCGGCATCATCGTGGTCGCGGTGGCGTCGACCGCCTGCCCGGCCAGCGCCCGCTCGATGTCGGCCCGCATCTGGGCGGCGGACTGGTAGCGCTCGGCCGTCTTCTTGGCCAGCGCCTTGCCCACGATGGCATCGATCTCGGGGGCCACCTCCGGCTCGATGCTGGACGGTGTCGGCGGCTCCTCGCGCACGTGCTGGTACGCCACCGACACCGGGCTGTCGCCCTGGAACGGCGGGCGGCCGGTGAGCAGCTCGAACAGCAGGCAGCCGGTGGAGTAGATGTCGCTGCGGGCGTCGACCTGCTCGCCGCGCGCCTGCTCGGGGGACAGGTACTGCGCGGTGCCGACCACGGCCGCCGTCGCGGTCATCGTCGACGACGCGTCGGCGATCGCCCGGGCGATGCCGAAGTCCATGACCTTGACCCGGCCGGTCGGCGTCAGCATCACGTTGGCCGGCTTGATGTCGCGGTGCACGATGCCGGCCCGGTGCGAGTAGTCGAGCGCGGACAGCACGTCGGCGGTGATCTCGAGCGCGCGCTCGGGCAGGATCTTGCGGCCCTCGCGCATGATCTCGCGCAGGGTCTTGCCCTCGACGTACTCCATCACGATGTACGGCACGTGGGTGCCGTCGGGCGCGACCTCCTCGCCGGTGTCGTAGACGGCGACGATGGACGGGTGGTTGAGCGACGCGGCGGACTGCGCCTCGCGCCGGAAGCGGGCCTGGAACGTGGGGTCGCTGGCCAGGTCGGAACGCAGCCGCTTGATGGCCACGGTGCGACCGAGCCGGGTGTCGTGACCGCTGCGCACGTCGGCCATGCCGCCGCGGCCGATCAGCGCGCCGACCTCGTAGCGCTCGCCGAGCACCTTGGGTGCGTCGTCGGGTCCGCCGCCGGGGGGTGGCTGGGTGGTCATGACGTCCTCTCGTTCCTGCGGCTCACTGGTCGATCACCGACTGCATGACCGACCGGGCGATGGGCCCCGCCAGTCCTCCGCCGGAGATCTCCTCCCGCGAAACCCCCTCTGTGGACTCGATGAACACCGCCACGGCGACCTCGGGGTCGTCGGCCGGCGCGAACGACACGAACCACGCGTAAGGCGGCAACGCTTCGGTGCGCTCGGCCGTGCCCGTCTTGGCCGCCACGTCGATGCCCGGGATCGCCGACTCGTCGGCGGTGCCGTTGTTGACCGTCTCGACCATCATCTGGGTGAGCTGCGAGGCCACGCCACTCGAGACCGCCTGGTGCAGCTCCTCGGGGTCGTGCGACTCGAGCAGCTCGACGTCGGGCGAGCGGATCTCGTCGACGATGTACGGCTTCATCACCGTGCCGCCGTTGGCGATCCCCGCCGTCACCATCGCCATCTGCAGCGGCGTCGCCGACACGTCGAACTGGCCGATCGCGGAGAACGCGGTCTGCGGCTCGTCCGGGTTGTCCGGGAACTGGCTGGCGACCAGTCCGAGCTCCTCGAGGTAGCTGTCGTCCTCGAAGCCGAACGCCTCCGCCTGCTCCCGCAGCGCGTCGGCGCCGAGGTCCAGCCCGATGGCGCCGAACGACGTGTTGCACGAGTTGGCCAGCGCCAGGGTCAGCGTGGTCTCGCGACACCGAGTCGCAGAAGGCCACGTCGTTGCCGAGGGTGCAGGTCGGTCTGCGGCAGGTCGAGCGACGGGCCGGCCGGCACCTCGGTCTCGGGCGAGTAGTCGCCGGACGACAGCGCCGCGGCGGCGGTCACCAGCTTGAAGGTGGAACCGGGTGCGTAGATGTTCTGCCGGGTGCGGTCGAGCAGCGGGTCGTTGGGGTCGTCCAGCAGCTCGGCGCGGGCCTTGCGCACCTCCTCGAAGTCGTGCGAGGCCAGCCGGTTGGGGTCGTACGACGGCCGCGACACCATGGCGAGGATGCCGCCGGTCTCGGGGTCGAGCGCGACCACCGCGCCCTTGGTGTCGTCGCCCAGCGAGCGCAGCCCGTCGTAGGCGGCCTGCTGGGCGGCGGGGTCGATGGTGAGCGACACGCTGCCGCCGCTGGGCTGGTCGCTGCCGAGCAGGTCGACGACCCGGTTGACGAACAGCCGCGGGTCGCTGCCGGAGAGGATGCCGTTCTGGCTGTTCTCGAGGTCGGACCCGCCGTACTCGTAGGAGTAGTAGCCGGTGAGGTTCGAGTACAGCTGCGGGCTCGGGTACTCGCGCTGGTAGTCGTAGTCGTCGTCGCTGGGCACGCTGCGCGCGACCGGCGTGCCGGCCACCAGGATCGGGACCCCGCTCGCGGGAGAACTCCTCGTCGATCACCCGGCGGTTGCCCTGCTTGGCGTTGAGGTCGTCGGCCTGCAGGAACTGCACGTAGTTGACGTTGAGCAGCAGCGCGAGGAACAGCACGCCGCACGCCACGGCGAGCACCCGGATCGGTCGGTTCATCGCAGCCTCACCACCTGCGTCGCGTCCTCCGCCGTCATCGGCGTCACCAGTGGCTGCGGCTGCCGGGTGAGATGGCTGATCCGCAGCAGCAGCGCGATGATCGCCCAGTTGGCGACCAGCGACGAGCCGCCGTACGACAGGAACGGCGTGGTCAGGCCGGTCAGCGGGATCAGCCGGGTCACGCCTCCGACGACCACGAAGACCTGCAGCGCGAACGTGATCGCGAGGCCGGTGGCGACCAGCTTGCCGAACGCGTCGCGGCACAGCAGCGCCACCCGCAGGCCGCGCTCGACGATCAGCGCGTAGACCACGATGATCGCCATCAGCCCGGTGAGGCCGAGCTCCTCGCCGAGCGAGGTGATGATGAAGTCGGAGTACGAGAACGGGGTCAGCGTGGGGTCGCCCTGCCCGAGGCCGGTGCCGATCAGCCCGCCGAACGCCATGCCGTAGAGCCCCTGCACGATCTGGTAGTAGACGTCCGGCTGGCTGAACGGGTCGAGCCACCCGGTGACGCGGCTCTCCACGTGCGAGAACGTCAGGTAGCTGAAGTAGGCGCCGCCGAGGAACAGCAGCGTGCCGACGACCGCCCAGCCGACCCGCTCGGTGGCGACGTAGAGCAGCACCACGAACAGGCCGAAGAACAGCAGCGACGACCCGAGGTCGCGCTGGAACACCAGCACGCCGAGGCTGACCAGCCAGGCGGCGAGGATCGGGCCGAGGTCGCGGCCGCGGGGCAGGTCGATGCCGAGGAACCGCTTGCCGGCGAGCGCCAGCGCGTCCCGCTTGACCACCAGGTAGCCGGCGAAGAACACGACCAGGCAGAGCTTGGCCAGCTCACCGGGCTGGAAGCTGAACGGGCCGACCCGGATCCAGATCCGCGCGCCGTTGATCTCCTGGCCGATGCCCGGGATCAGCGGGAGCAGCAGCAGCACCAGCGCGGCCAGCCCGAGCGTGTAGGTGTAGCTCTGCAGCTTGCGGTGGTCGCGGAGCACCAGCAGCACGGCGACGAACGCCAGCACGCCGACGAACGTCCACACCACCTGCTGCGCGGCGACGCCGTCGCCGCTCACGCCTTCGGCGATGTCGAGGTCGAGGCGGTAGATCATCGCCAGGCCGAGGCCGTTGAGCATCACGACCAGCGGCAGCAGCACCGGGTCGGCGTAGGGCGCGAGGAACCGGACCGCGATGTGGGCGGCGACCGCCAGCGCGACGAACCCGCCGGCCACCGCGGTGATGTCGGCCGGGATGTCACCGGCGTAGCCGATGCCCACCGACACGTACGCGCCGACGCCGACCAGCAGCGCCACCAGCAGCAGGAACAGCTCGGTGCCGCGACGCTTGCGGGGCACGACGTCGGCGGGCAGGTCGAGCTCGCTCATCGGCCACCCCCCTGACCGCCGCCGGCTCCGCCGCCACCGCCGCCGCCGCCGCCGCCGCCGCCGCCGCCGCCACCGCCGCCGCCGCCACCGCCGCCGCCGCCGTTGTCGGTCGGCGGCGGGTGGTGGGCGTGGTCTCGGTCGCCTCGCTGCCCTCGCAGTCGGCGGCCGACCGCCCACCGGCGGCGCAGTCGCGGGCGAGCTCGCGCAGCGACGCCACCGTGGTCTCGGCGTCGCTGAAGCTCTCGGCGGGGATGCCGTTGCTGACCTGCTCGGCCTGGAAGTCGGGCAGGTCGCTGACCGGCAGCGTGGTGCGCTCCTCGAGGTGCGACAGGGTCAGCCCGGGCACGTCCTGGTCGATGCCGCGGAAGATCGCGACGTTGCCCTCCGACTCGGCGACGTAGTACTGGTCCTGGCTCCAGCTGTAGGCCCAGGTGATCGCCAGCGCGGCCGCGCCCAGCAGCACCAGCCCGAGCAGAATCCGCCGGGCCCACCGGAAGCGGCGGTAGCTGCGCGGGGCGTAGCGCATCGCCTCGGGGTCGATCTCCGGGTCGTCCTCGCCGCCGACCGCCGGGTGCTCGGCCGTGCGCGGGCCGGACCGCAGCTGTCGTGGCGGGTCGGCGGCCGCGCCGACCAGCACCGCCTCGGTCTGCACCGGCTCACCGGCCGCCTCCGCGGCCGCCGGTGACGCGAGCAGCTCGCCGACGACGCAGGTGACGTTGTCCGTGGTGCGCGCGTCGAGCGCGAGGCGTACGAGTGCGGTCGTGGCCGCGTCGACGGGGCCGTCGCCGAGGGTGGCCGCGATGGTGTCCTCGTCGACGAAGCTGGACAGCCCGTCGCTGCACAGCAGCACCCGGTCGCCGGGCTCCAGGTCGAGCAGCCGCAGGTCGGCCTCGACCGAGTGCCGGCCGTCGAGCGCCCGCATGATCAGCGAGCGGTGCGGGTGCGTACGGGCCTCGTCCTCGGTGATGCGGCCCTCGTCGATCAGCTGCTGCACGAACGTGTGGTCGGCGGTGAGCCGGGTCAGCTGGTCGCCGCGCAGCAGGTAGCCGCGCGAGTCGCCGATGTGCGCGAGCCCGACCTGGTCGCCGTCGACCATGATCGCGGTGAGCGTCGTGCCCATGCCCTCGACGGCCGGGTCGTCCTCGATGACCTCGGCGAGCCGGTCGTTGGCCCGGTGCACCGCACCGGCCAGCGCCTCCAGCAGGTCCTCGGCGTCGGTGTCGTCGAGGCGGCGGACGGTCTGCACGACCAACGAGGAGGCGAGGTCGCCGGCGGCCTGGCCGCCGATGCCGTCGGCGACGACCAGCAGCCGCGGGCCGGCGTAGCCGGAGTCCTGGTTGTTCTTGCGTACGGGGCCGACGTCGGACATGGCCGCGTAGCGGAGGGTGGTCATCTCGGGGTCACCCCCTCACCGCCGCAGCTCGAGAACCGTCTTGCCGACCCGGATGCGGGAGCCCGGCACGACCGGCGTGGGCGCGGTGACGCGCTGGTGACCGATGTAGGTGCCGTTGGTCGAGCCGAGGTCCTCGACGAACCACTGCTCACCGTTGGTCGCGACCCGGGCGTGGCGGGTCGAGACGTAGTCGTCGTCGAGGCGGATCGCGGCGTCGGTGCCGCGCCCGATCAGCACCGGTTGCTCGCCGAGCGGGGCGGACTGGCCGGCGTTGGGTCCCTCCATGACGACGAGCGTCTGCGGCGACTCGCGGTCGCCGCGCCGGGCCCTGGGCTGCTTGGCCGGCTTCGGCGGCTTGGGCGTCTTGCCGGGCTTGGCGGCCTTCTGCTGCGAGGCGTCGAGGCGGGCGCCGAACATGTCGGAGCGGATCACCGACAGCGCCGACAGCACGAACAGCCACAGCACGGCCAGGAAGCCGAGCCGGATCAGGGTGAGCGTCAGCTCGGACACGTCAGACCCTTCCGGCGTGCGGGTCGCGGACGATCACGGTGGTGTTGCCGATGACGATCTGCGACCCGTCGCGCAGCTGGGCCTGCTGCACCTTGCGGCCGTCGACGCTGGTGCCGTTGGTCGACCCCAGGTCGACGACGCTCACGGTCAGCTGCCCCGCGTTGGAGCTGATCTGGATCTGCGCGTGCCGCCGCGAGATGCCGGGGTCGTTGATCCGCAGGTCGGCCTCGGCGCCGCGGCCGAGCACCAGCCCGGCCTCGGTGACCGGGTGCCGCTCGCCGTTGACCTCGATCACGACCGGCGCCCGGCCGACGGCGGTGTCGGTGGGGTTGACGCCCGACGCGGGCTTGACCTCGGCGCTGGCCCGGCTGCTGACCAGGAACCGTCCGGTCGGGAGGTCCTCGCGCTTGTGGAAGTCGATCGAGACCGGGCCGGCCAGGGTGTAGCGCTGCTCGCGTACGTGGTCGTGGACCATCCGGTCCAGCTCGGTCGACAGCGTGCTGCCGTAGGGCGAGAGCCGGTCGAAGTCGGTGTCGGACAGCTCCACGTTGAACGCGTTGGGCACCAGGGTGCGGTCGCGGGACAGGATCTGGGTCGAGTTGTCGATCTCGCGGGTGATCGAGGCGGCGATCTCCACCGGCTGCACCGCGGAGCGGAAGGCGCGGGCGAAGGCGCTGCTCACCACGTGCTCGAGCCGCTGCTCGAAGCGTTGCAGAACGCCCATGTCGCCTCCTCCCGGGCCGTTGGTCCGTACGCGGTCGATCGTGGTCACGGCACGACAGGACGCGACTCCGCCGACGTCGTGCGCAACCCCACGGGATGGTAACGGTCGAGGCCTCTGCGGGCCGACCCGCGCCGCCGGGAGCCGGTCCGCTGCGTGCTAGTCTCGGCGATCGGCCGAACGCGGTGGTGCCCGGTTCGGCCTGCCCGTCAGGGCGATGCGCGAGTGGCGGAATAGGCAGACGCGCACGGTTCAGGTCCGTGTGCCCGAAAGGGCGTGGGGGTTCAACTCCCCCCTCGCGCACCACGCAGTCAACCCGAGTTGTCACTGCGACAACGCCATCTATGGCGGTCTGCCGGTGACAGGTCGCGGCCTCGGCTCGGCCTCAGCGGGAAGTACGGATCACCCCGCCCGCGGCGCCGGGCGTGGCGAGCGGGCGCGCCCCCGTGGCTCCCGAGGCCCCCGTGAACCTCGTGCCCGCGTCCGCCCCGGCCGGCGCCACCGGCGCGGTCAGCGCCACCACGGCTGCGCGTGCACGCACTGCGCACACGTCGATCGAGCGTGTCGAACGAGCCATGGCGACCTCCTCGAACGACGTCGACGCTAGGAAGACCGCTCGCCCCGCAATACGCAACAGTGCGTAGCGGGACCATGGCGACGGGCATGCGGACGGCCCCGGAGGTGACCGGGGCCGTCCTCAGCGGGGCAGCGCACCCCGTCCGGCGGGTCGCGCCGCCCGGCCTCCCCCGGTTCTTCCTGCAACCATCACGAAGCAGCCGACACCGAGGTGATGCTCGGACGCTACGACGCCGGGCCCCGGGAGGCGATACGCAGTGCTGCGTACGACTCAGGCGTGCACGGGGCGGGAGAACAGGCCCGAGTCGCGGGCCACGCGCACGGCCATCAGCCGGTCACGCACGCCGAGCTTGCGATAGACGTGCTCGAGGTGCTTGTGCACGGTGCGACCGGACGTGCCGAGCCGGTGTCCGATCGCCCCTGCCGTCAGCCCCTCGTCGAGCAGGCGCAGCACGGCGAGCTCGCGACCGGTGAGCCCGAACAGCAGCCGGGCCCGGTCGCAGTCGGTGGCTCCGGAGCCGAGCACGTCGGCCTGCGCGGTCAGTGCCCGCAGGGCCGGCTGCAGGTCGGCGGCGAGCGCGAGGTCGGCGTCGGTGAAGTCGGAGCCGCCCTCGGCACATGACGAACGCCTTGTGCTCGACGCCCCGCGTCATCACCGGCAGGGACAGCTGCTGCTGCAGCTCGTACGGGCCGATCAGCCCGTCGACGAACGCCCGGTCGCGGGGGTTCCCGACTCGAGCTCGGCACCCGTTCGCTCGTCTGCGGCGCCGGGTCGCCGGTCTGCATGAACCACTGCACCAACGCGATGCCGGTTGAGGTACTGGTCCACCAGGTCGGACCTCGGCCTCGACCCGCGTGATGTCGCTGCGGTCGCTCCAGTACTCGAAGTCGGCCCGGCCGGCGCTGTCGCGCAGGTTCCAGGACACCGTCGGCGCCTCGAACGACGCCTGCAGCTCCGGCCCGATGATCGCGGTCGGCACGACGTCTCGGGGCACGGCGACGAGGTCGCTCACCACCTCGAGCCAGCGGACCAGGCGGGACTCCGGACGGGTCATCGGCGGTCACCTCCGCGCATGGCTGAGCCGATCGTGACACGCCTGTCCGGGTCCGGTTCGCGTTATGACGGGATGCTCGATATGACCGGATTCGCGATGAAACCGCTCACACCGTGGCGTCGCCGTACATCGCCAGCCGGATGTCCCGGGCCGCCGTCATGTGCGTCTCGGCGACGGTCGCCGCCGTGTCGGCGTCGCCGGCCGCCAGCGCGTCGAGCAGCCGTTCGTGCTCGGCCAGGACCGCCTGCCACCGGCCCTCGTACGTGAGGGTGGTGGCCGGGTAGCGGACCAGGTGGTTGTCCAGCCGGGCCAGCAGGTCGACGAGCGTGGCGTTGTGGCCGGCTGCCCACACCAGCTCGTGGAAGCGCCGGTTGGCATCGGCCAGCGCGGTGCCCTCGTCGGTGTCCAGCGCCACCATCGCGGCGTGCGCCTGGCGCAGCCGCACCAGGTCCAGCGGGGTGTGCCGGGTCGCGGCCGACCGGGCGGCAGCGGTCTCGAGCACGATCCGGACCTCGTAGATCTCCAGGATCTCCTCCGGGCCGCGGGACCGGACCCGCATCCCGCGGTCGCCCCGCTCGATCAGCCCGTCCTGCTCCAGCCGGCGCAGCGCCTCGCGCACCGGGGTGCGGCTGGTGCCGTACTGCCCGGCCAGGGCCGTCTCGACCAGCGCGGCGCCGGGTGCGAGCAGGCCGGTCACGATGTCGTCGCGCATCCGCTCGTAGACAGGGGCCGGCACCCGCTCAGTATGCAACGGCATCCCGAGCCGGCCGGGGCGGCGCTCAGCCGTCCATGGCCGGTCTCCGGCAGGAACTCCCGGCTGCCGCACCGCGGGCACACGGCGTAGCGCCGGCGCGACCGCACGCCGAGCGAGATGCCCAGCACGGTGCCGCGGCGTACCGACTCGAGGATCTCCTGATCGGTCTGTCGATCACAGGTGTGGCAGTTCCGGGTCTCTGTGGCCACCCGGGCGAGCGTGCGTCGCATGCGTCCCCCTCCGCGGCTGTCCCCCTCACCCCGATGATGACACTCCGCCATGACACTCCGCCCGAAATGACCGTCCGCGCAGCCTCCGCTAGCGTCGGCCGCATGCCCGACGCCGCCTCGTCCATGTCGCTCAACACCGACATCGGCGAGGGGTACGGCGTCTGGCGGATCACCGACGACGCCGCGCTGCTCGCGGTCGTCACCGACGCCAACGTGGCGTGCGGCTTCCACGCGGGCGACCCCGACATCCTGCGCCGCACCTGCGAGGTCGCGGCCGAGGGCGGGGTCGGTGTCGGCGCCCAGGTGGGGTTCGCCGACCTGCGCGGCTTCGGCCGGCGGTTCGTGCAGGTGCCGCGGAAGAGCCTCGTCAACGACGTGCTCTACCAGCTCGGAGCCCTTGCTGCGTTGGCATCCGTGGCCGGCACGCGGGTGACGTACGTGAAGCCGCACGGCGCGCTCTACCACGCGACCACCCAGCACGACGACTACGCGGCCGCGGTCGTGGAGGCGATGCTGGCCTACGACTCCACGCTCGCGCTGCTCTGCCAGCCCGGCACCCGGCTCGCCGGACAGGCCCGCGACGCCGGGCTCCGGCACGTCGCCGAGGGCTTCGTCGACCGGGCGTACACAGCGGACGGGCTGCTGGTGCCGCGCGGCGAGCCCGGCGCCGTCGTCACCGACCTCGACGAGGCCCGGCGGCGGGCGCTGCAGATGGCGCGCGAGGGCACCGTGGACGCGGTCGACGGCAGCACCATCGCGATGCAGGTCGAGTCGCTGTGCGTGCACTCGGACTCGCCCGGCGCGCTCGAGGTCGCGACCGCGGTGCGGGACGCCCTCCGCGACGACGGGATCGCGCTCCGGCCGTTGTCAGCCTGACCGCCAGCACACCTCGCCGTCGACCCTCTCGTCGGTCGCCCGCAGCCCGAGCCGACGGGCGACGCCGATCGAGGCGTCGTGGTCCGGGTGCACGTGCGCCACCAGGGTCCGCACCCCCTGCTCGCGCAGCCACCCGGCCATGGCGAGTGCCGCCTCGGTCGCGAAGCCCTGCCCCTGCTGCGGCGTGGCCACCACCCAGGCGACGTCGGCAACCAGCCCCGCCTCGGTGCGGTACGTCGTGGCCTGGACCGTGCCCGCGACGGCGCCGGTGTCGCGACGTCGCAGCACCCAGTTCAGCCAGCCCTGCGACCCGTCCGGCGACCGGCCGGCCGCCAGCCGGCGGTAGCGGGCGCGCAGCGCGGCCGGCGTCGCCGGCTCCCCGCCGGTGAAGCGGTGCAGCGCCACGTCGTCCAATGCCCCGGCCATCTCCTCGGCGTGCTCGACCCGCAGCGGTTCGAGCGTCAACCGCTCCGTCTCCAGCGGCTGCGCCGGCCGCACCGAGCAGATGCAGCCCCCACAGGTCCGAGGTCGCGCTGATCGCCGCCAGCCGGCGCCACCCGCGGGAGCGGTAGAGCCGCACGGACGGACGCTCGTCCGGGTACGTCCCCAGCAGCGCCCGCTCGTGCGGCAGCCCGGCCAGCAGCCGGTCGTGCACCCGGCCGCCGATGCCGCGGCCCTGGTGATGCGGGGTCGGTCGCCATCTCCACCAGCTCGAAGTGCCCGCCCACCCACGCCTCGGCGACGTCCGGTGGCACCGCACCGGCCACGTGGTCGCTCCACCACTGGCCGCGCTGGCCGGTGTAGCCGTAGCCGAAGCCGCGTACGGCGTCCTCGTAGCCGAGTGCCGCCACCAGCCGGAAGCCGTCCCGTCGCGCGTGCGTCGGCAGCTGCTCGGCGGCGAACCTGGCCACGTCGTCGTCGGTCTCGTCGTAGCCCGGCGCGGTGAACGCGGCGCGGTAGCAGGCGGCCAGCTGGTCGCGACGGGCCAGCGCCTGCTCGCCGTCGAGCGCGACGACTCTGTACGTCGCTGGGCGTTGCCATCCGCCGACGTTCTCACGGGCAGTCGTAGGTTGGCGTTATGCCGGTCCCGCGCTCGCTCGTCGTCCTGGTGGCGGCAGTGACGTGCGCGCTGCTGCTGGCCGGATGTGCGGGCGCCGACGAGGCGGGCGGCGGGCCGGCCGGCGCCAACGACGCCGACGTGGCGTTCGCGACCGGGATGATCGCCCACCACCGCCAGGCCGTGCAGATGACCGACATCGCCGAGCAGCGAGCCGATGACGCTCGGGTGCTCCGGCTGGCCAAGGAGATCAAGTACGCGCAGCAGCCGGAGATCGACACCATGAGCGGCTGGCTGAGCGAGTGGGGTGAGCCGGTGCCGTCGCCCGGCGCGACCGTGGCGGGCGCCGAGGCGGGGGCGCCGTCAGCGCAGCAGCTCGCCCGGCTGGAGCACGCGCACGGGCAGGCCTTCGACCGGCTCTGGCTGCGGCTGATGCTCGCCCACCACCGGGGTGCGTTGGCGCTGGCGCAGACGGAGGTCGACGAGGGAGAGGACGGCGCCGCGCTGGCGCTGGCCGAGGACATCACGAACGCGCTGCGCAGCGAGATGGAGCGGATGCGGTGGCTGCTCGCCGGTGGTCTGAGCGAAGGTGGGGGCGGCATCGGCTGGTAGCCCCTCCCCCATCATCCGCGCACTACGCCCCATCATCCGCGCACTCACGCCCCACTCATCCGCGCACTACGCCCCATCATCCGCGCACTACGCCCCATCATCCGCGCACTACGCCGCGACCGGGCCGGGCGTACTGCGCGGATGACCGGGTGGCGTGGGTCAGGGGAGCGGGGCGTGCGCCTCGACCAGCTTGCGCCCGCGCTCGTAGTCGTCGTCGGCCTCGTACGTGAGGCAGCCGACCGTGACGCCGTCCTGCCCGTACCAGACCGTGAAGCCCCCGCCGTCGTGCGTGACCAGGTGGCGACTGTCGTAGCCGTCGCCCCAGGCGACGTACTTGAGCATCCGGCCGCCGATGTCGGTCCAGAATCCCGGCGCCTGGTCCCAGGACCGGTCGCCACCGGCAGCAGCGGCGCCCGCGACCTCGCCCATCGCGAGCGCCTCGCCCCAGTGCTCGACGACCAGCCGGCGGCCGGCGGCGGCGTTGTGCGCGAGGGCGACGTCGCCCGCCGCCCACACGCCGTCGGCCGAGGACTGCATCCGCGGCGTCCACGACGACGCGGCCCTGGTCGATCTCGAGCCCGGCCGCGCGGGCGAGATCGACCTGCGGGGTGATCCCCGCGGCGACGAGTACGAGGTCGCCCTCGGCGGCGTCGGCATCCTCGATCTCGACCCGGTGCGGTGCCAGCGCCGACACCTGCGCACCGGTGCGCAGCCGGATGCCGTCGTCGCGCAGCCAGCCGGCGATGCGCTCGGCCGCCTCGGGACCCAGCCGGTCCTGCTGCGGACGCTGCTCGAGCGTCACCAGGGTCACGTCGAGTCCCCGCGCCGCCAGCGACGCGGCCGCCTCGCTGCCGATGAATCCCGAGCCCACCACGACGGCGGTCTGCGCGCGTTCGCCGGCGGCGCGCAACCTCTGCGCCTGGTCCACCGACCGCAGCAGCAGCACGCCGTCCTGGTCGGCGCCGGGCACCGGCAGGGTCGCCGGCACGGCGCCGGTGGCGAGCACGCACGCGTCGTACGGCAGGCGCTCGCCGGTGGCAACGGTCACCAGGCCGGCGTCGGGGTCGAGGGCGGTGGCGCGGGTCTGCAGCCGCAGGTCGACGTCGGACCAGAACTCCGCGTCCTCCAGCTGCAGCGCGTCGGCCTCGGTCTCCCCGCGCAGGAAGTCCTTGGACAGCGGGGGCCGGTTGTACGGCGCCACCGCGTCGTCGGAGAGCATCGTGATCGGGCCGGTACCGCCGGCGTCGCGGTAGCCGCGGACCGCCGATGCCGCCGCCGGGCCGCCGCCGACCACCAGCAGGCCGGCTCCTGTCGTGGGTCGCGTCGTCACCGTCCCGACCCTAGGCAGCCGAGGCGTACGCGCATCCCGGGCCGGGCGTACTGCGCGGATGATCGGGTGGGGGCAGGGGAGCGGGACCTCACCACTCACGTGAAAACGTCACCGCTCACGGGTGGCCACACGTGAGCGGTGAGGTTTTCCCAAGGGACCTTGGGAAAACGCGCGGCCAGCGTCAGGCGGCGGCGAGCCGGACGAGGGCGGCGGTGGCCTGCTCGGTGGTCGCCTCCCCACCGAGGTCGCGGGTGCGGCTGGCGGGGTCGCGCAGCGACTGCTCGATCGCCGCGTGCACGTCGGCGGCGGCCTTGGGGTGGCCGAGGTGGTCGAGCATCATCGCGGCCGACCAGACGGCGCCGAGCGGGTTGGCGAGACCCTGGCCGGCGATGTCCGGCGCCGAGCCGTGCACCGGCTCGAACATCGACGGGTACGTGTGGGTGGGGTCGAGGTTGGCCGACGGCGCGATCCCGATGCTCCCGGCCACCGCGGCGGTCAGGTCGCTGAGCACGTCGCCGAACAGGTTGCTGCCCACGATGACGTCGAAGCGTCCCGGGTCGAGCACGACCTTGGCGCACAGCGCGTCGATGTGCTCGGCGTCCCACTCGACGTCGGGGTAGTCGGCGGCGACCTCGGTCACCACCTCGTCCCAGAACGGCAGCGTGTGCACGATGCCGTTGGACTTCGTGGCCGACGTCAGCCGGCTGCGCCGGGTGCGGGCCAGGTCGAAGGCGTGCCGCGCGATCCGCTCCACGCCCACCCGGGTGAAGACCGACTCCTGCACGGCCATCTCGTCGGGGAACCCGCGGTTGAGCCGGCCACCGATCTCGGAGTACTCCCCCTCGACGTTCTCCCGCACGACGACCAGGTCGACGCTGCCGGGCTCGGCCGCGCGCAACGGGCTGGTGACGCCCTCCATCACCTTGACCGGCCGCACGTTGGCGAACTGCCGGAACGCGCGCCGGATCGGGATCAGCAGCCCCCACAGCGACACGTGGTCGGGCACGCCGGGCCAGCCGACCGCACCGAGCAGGATCGCGTCGTACGCCCGCAGCGTCTCGATCGCGTCGGCCGGCATCATCGCGCCGGTCTCGGCGTAGCGCCGGCACGACCAGTCGAACGTGTCGTACGCGAGGTCGAGCCGTGCCGGCCGGCGACGGCGTCGAGCACCGCCCGCGCCGACTCGGTGACCTCGACGCCGATGCCGTCGCCCGGGATGACTGCTATCCGTTGGCTCATCGACCCATCGTCCCGTCGCCGCGGTCCTAGAGCCCGACCAGCGGGATCATCAGCGGCAGCCCGAGGGCGACGATGATCGCGCCCAGCACGTCGAAGCTGACCCCCGAACGGATCATCGACGTGATCGGCACGACGCCCGAGCCGTAGACGATCGCGTTCTGCGGCGTCGAGACCGGCAGCATGAAGCCGAACGACGCGGCGAACGTCGCCGCCAGCGCCGGTTGCAGCGGATCGACGCCGGCGCCCGCGGCGATGCTGATGATGATCGGCACCACGACCGCAGCCGAGGCCGTGTTGGACGTCGTCTCGGACACCAGGATCGCCAGCACCACCGCGAACACCGTGATGGTGAACGTGGTGTCGATGCCCAGCGCCTCGCTCGCGTTGGTGCCGATCGTCTCGGCCAGGCCGGTGCTCTGCAGCAGCGCGCCGAAGATGATGCCGGTGCCGAACAGCAGGATCGTGCCCCAGTCGATCTTGGCCGCCTCGGTCCACGTCATGGTGAACTCGCGCTTCTCCCAGTTCGTCGGGAGCAGGAACAGCAGCGAGGCGCCGAGCACGGCGACGATGCCCTCGTCCAGCCGGTCGCCCACGGTCGCGTACGCGTCCGACTCGGTGCCGGCGATGATCGCCACGATCCCGGGCGTGATCCACAGCGCCACCGTGATGCCGAACGCGATCAGCGTGTTGCGCTCGGCCACGCTGAGCCCGCCGAGCTTGGCCCGCTCCTCCGCGACGTACTCCTCGACGCCCTCGAGGTTCTTGAGCTCCGGCCGGTTGAGCATCAGCAGCACCACGGCCAGCACCACGAACATCACCGCGCACAGCGGGAGCGCCATGCCCATCCAGGCGGCGAACGAGATCGCCTCGCCGGTCGCCTGCTCGATGAAGTCGCGGCCGATCAGGTTCGGCGGGCTGCCCACCGGGGTGAGCAGGCCACCGACGCTGGCGCCGTACGCGAGCATCAGCATCAGCGCGACGCCGACCCGCAGCCTGGTCGGGTCGAACGTGCCGTTGTGGAACCCGATCCCCTTGTCCTGCATGAGCTTCGCGATCACGCCGAGGATGCCGAGCGCGGTCGGCAGCAGCATCGCGACCGTGGCGGTGTTGGACACGAACGCGGACAGCAGCGCAGGTGATGAGGCCGAACGCCACGATCGTCTTGGTCGTGCTGCGCCCCACCCCGGGGATCGCCAGCACCCGGAAGGCGAACCGCCGGGCCAGCCCGTGCCGCAGCATCGCCTGCGCCAGGATGAACGCGCCGATGAACGTGAACACCGTCGACGACCCGAACGGCAGCAGCACGTCGTCGACGGGCGCGACGCCGAGCATCACCACGGCCGAGACGCCGATCAGGCCGCCGATCGGGATCGGCACCGGCTCGGTCACCCAGAGCACGACCACGCCGAGCAGGACCGCCGACAGCGTCTGCTGCGCGGAGTCGAGGTCGAGCGGCAGGAAGTAGAAGACGATCGTGACCAGGGGGGCGAGGACGAAGCCGGTGGTCCGGCGCGACTTCTCGAACCGCTCCTCGGCCGGCGAGAGCTTCTGCTCGCCCAGGCTGCGGTAGGTGGTGCCGCCCATCAGGGCGGCGTCGACGTCGACCTTGTCGCCGCCGGACGGGGTGGGGGAGTCGGAGCGGGTCTCGGACATCGGTGATCACACCCAGCGTTGGCGGGATTTGTCCTGATATGGCGCGCCAATGTAATGCCCACAACCGGATCTCACCAATCGAACCGCGCCCGACCTAGACTCGTCAGCGCCTACATCGCGGGGGATCCTGGCCCCCCTTCCAGGCCCCGATACAGGCCCCGAACAGGAGGCCACATGACCACCTGCACCCACCTCGACGTCGACGACTCCGGCGCGCCGCCGCCCCGGACACCCGACGGCTGCGAGGAGTGCCTGCAGACCGGCGGCCGCTGGGTGCACCTGCGGCTGTGCCAGACCTGCGGCCACGTCGGCTGCTGCGACTCCTCGCCCCACCAGCACGCCAGCGCGCACGCGTCCACCGAGCACCCCGTGGTGCGGTCGTTCGAGCCGGGTGAGACCTGGCGGTGGTGCTACGTCGACAACCTCGTCGCGACGTGACCGGCGACCACACCGAGGCACGCCCGGTCCTGCTGACCGTCGACGACGACCCCTCTGTCTCCCGCGCGGTCGCGCGCGACCTGCGCCGCCGGTACGGCCAGGACTACCGGGTCGTCCGGGCCGAGTCGGCCGCCGACGCGCTCGAGGCGCTGCGCGAGATCAAGCTGCGCGGTGACCCGGTGGCAGCGCTGCTCGCCGACTACCGGATGCCGGACATGAACGGCATCGAGTTCCTCGAACAGGCCATGGACCTGTTCCCCCGCGCCCGCCGGGCACTGCTCACGGCGTACGCCGACACCGAGGCCGCGATCGCGGCGATCAACGTCGTCGACGTCGACCACTACCTGCTCAAGCCGTGGGACCCGCCCGAGGAGAAGCTCTACCCGGTCATCGACGCCCTGGTCGAGATGTGGCGCGCCAGCGGCGACGTCGCGGTGCCCGAGACCAAGCTGGTCGGTCACCGGTGGTCGCCCGCCTCCAACGAGGTGCGCGACTTCCTCGCCCGCGGCGGCGTCCCCTACCGCTGGTTCTCCGCCGACGAGCCCGAGGGCATGCGGCTGCTGAGCGCCGCCGACGCCGACGCCTCCGACGTGCCGGTGGTGCTGGTCCCGGGCGGCGACGTGCTGCTGTCCCCGGACATCGGCGAGGTGGCCGCCAAGGTCGGGCTCCGCTCGACGCCGGCGGAGGAGCTGTACGACGTCGTGATCGTCGGAGGCGGTCCAGCAGGGCTGTCGGCGGCGGTCTACGCCGCGTCGGAGGGCCTGTCCACGGTGCTGGTGGAGAGCGCCGTGGTCGGCGGGCAGGCCGGGCAGAGCGCCCGGATCGAGAACTACCTCGGCTTTCCCGACGGCGTCTCCGGCGACCAGCTGACCCAGCGGGCCCGGATGCAGGCCACCCGGTTCGGTGCCGAGCTGATCAGCGCGACCAACGTCAGCGGCCTCGAGGCGCGCGGGTCGAGCCGCGTGGTCCGTACCCCGGACCGGGAGATCGTCGGTCACGCGGTGGTGCTCGCCACGGGCGTGATGTACCGGCGGCTGCCCGCGGTCGGCGCCGACGCCCTCACCGGGCGGGGCGTGTTCTACGGCTCGACCGCCACCGAGGCGCCGGCCTGCGTCGGGCAGCACGTGGTGATCGTCGGCGGCGCCAACAGCGCCGGCCAGGCGGCCGTCTACTTCGCCCAGCACGCGGCCAAGGTCACGATGGTGCTGCGCCGGCCGTCGCTGCACTCGACGATGTCGCGCTACCTCATCCAGCAGATCGAGCAGCTGCCCGGGATCGAGGTACGGCCCTGCACGGTCGTCGAGACGTGCGAGGGCAGCGACCACCTGCAGCGGGTCGAGTTCGTCGACGTCAACGGCGGCGGGCGGGAGATGGTCGACGCCAGCCACCTGTTCGTGTTCATCGGCGCCCAGCCGCTCACCGACTGGCTGCCCGGCACGGTGGCTCGCGACCCGGGCGGCTACGTCGTGACCGGCACCGACCTCGTCGCCAACGGGGACGGGCCCGTCGGCTGGAGCGCGCCGCGCGCCCCGTACCTGTTGGAGTCGAGCGTGTCCGGAGTCTTCGCCGCCGGCGACGTCCGGGCCGGCTCGGTGAAGCGGGTGGCCTCCGCCGTCGGCGAAGGCGCGCTCGCGGTGACCCTCGTCCATCGATACCTGGAGCAGCAGTGAACGCGTCCGAGCCCACCGAGCAGACGTCGGAGCACACCGGGGAGCTCACACCGGAGCGGCCGACCCCGGACCTGCTGCGCAGCATGTTCCTGTACGAGTCCCTCGACGACGACCAGCTGGCCTGGATCGCCGAGCGGTCCCGGATGGAGAGCCGGCCCGCGGGCGTGGTCTACCACGAGGGCGAGGCCGCGACCTGCCTGTTCATCCTGGTGCAGGGCACCATCGCCCTGACCAGCGCGGTGCGCGGCGCCGCCAGCGTCGAGCTGGTGCGCAGCGGGCAACGGGGTGCCTACGCCGGCGCCACCCACACGTTCGTCGGCCAGAGCTCGACGGTCTACCCGAGCACGCTGGTCGCGGTCACCGACTGCGAGTTCGTGGTGATGTCGGCCGACGACTTCGCGGCGATGGTGCGCGAGTGGTTCCCGATGGCGTGCACCTGCTGGAGGGCCTGTTCAACGGCATGCGCACCACCGAGGTGCTGGTGGGCCAGCGCGAGCGGCTGCTCGCCCTCGGGCAGATGTCGGCAGGGCTCACGCACGAGCTGAACAACCCCGCCTCGGCCGCCGTACGCGCCACCGAGGCGCTGCGCGAACGCGTCTCCGGCATGCGGCACAAGCTGGCCGGGCTCGCGAGCGGCAAGCTCGACTCGCAACGTGCTGATGGGCCTCACCGCGCTGCAGGAGGAGGCGGTCGAGCGGGTCGCCAAGGCACCCGACCTGTCGCCGCTGGAGACCAACGACCGCGAGGACGACCTGGCCGACTGGCTCGACGACCACAGCGTCTCCGGCGGGTTCGACATCGCGCCGGTGCTGGTGGCTGCCGGGCTCGACCGCGACTTCCTGGAGCACGTCGCCGCCTCGGTGCTCGAGTCGGTCCCGGCACCGCCGCCGGGGAGCGTGGCGCTGCCGCCGTTGGACGGCGCGATCCGCTGGATCACGTACACGGTCGAGACCGAGCTGTTGATGAACGAGATCGCCGACGCCGTCACCCGGGTGTCGAAGCTGGTCAACGCGGCCAAGCAGTACTCCCAGCTCGACCGGGCCGACCACCAGGACACCGACGTGCACGAGGGCATCAAGTCCACGATGGTCATCCTGGGCAGCAAGGTGGGGCCGAACATCAGGGTGGTCAAGGACTTCGACCGCACGCCTGCCGACGGTGCCGGCCTACCCCGCAGAGCTCAACCAGGTATGGACGAACCTCATCGACAACGCGCTGGACGCGATGGGCGGATCGGACGGCGAGGGCACGCTCACCCTGCGCACGACCCGCGAGGACGACTGCCTGCTGATCGAGGTCGGCGACACCGGCCCCGGTGTGCCGGAGGAGCTGCGGGGCCAGATCTTCGAGCCCTTCTTCACCACCAAGCCGGTCGGCGAGGGCACCGGGCTGGGACTCGACATCTCGTACCGGATCGTCGTCCGGCGCCACGGCGGCGACCTCCGGGTCGAGTCCGCCCCGGGCGACACCCGCTTCCAGGTGCGGCTGCCGACGGCGACATCCGTCCGACGCGCCCGACTGAGACACCCGCTCAGCTCGAACCCGAGAGAGGACATCGATGGACTACGTACGGCTCGGCAACACCGGCACCAAGGTCTCGCGGATCTGCCTGGGCATGATGACCTACGGCGACCCGAGCTGGCGCCAGTGGATCCTCGGCGACGACGACGCGGTGCCGATCGTGCAGAAGGCGGTCGAGAGCGGCGTGACGTTCTTCGACACCGCCGACATGTACGCCCGCGGCACCAGTGAGGAGCTGACCGGCCGGGTGCTGTCGCGCTTCTTCACCCGGCGTGAGGACTACGTGCTGGCCACCAAGGTCTTCAACCCGATGGGCGACGGACCCAACGACCGCGGCCTGTCCCGTACCCACGTGCTGAACGGCATCGACGGGTCACTGCGGCGGCTCGGCACCGACTACGTCGACCTCTACCAGATCCACCGCTTCGACCCGCACACGCCGGTCGAGGAGACGATGGAGGCGCTGCACGACGTCGTCAAGGCGGGCAAGGCGCGCTACATCGGGGCGTCCAGCATGTACGCCTGGCAGTTCGCCAAGGCCCAGCACGCCGCGCGGCAGCACGGGTGGACGCCCTTCGTCACCATGCAGAACCACTACAACCTCGTCTACCGCGAGGAGGAGCGGGAGATGGTGCCGCTCTGCCTCGACCAGGGCGTCGGCCTGATCCCGTGGAGCCCGCTCGCGCGCGGTCGGCTCACCCGGCCCCCGGGCGACCAGAGCACGACCCGCTCGACCACCGACGAGTTCGCCGACGTGCTCTACGACGACGGCGACGTCGCGGTCGTCGAGGCGGTGCACGAGATCGCGGAGGCGCGGGGCGTGCCGATGGCGCAGGTGGCGCTGGCCTGGGTGCTGTCCCGCCCGGGCGTCAGCGCTCCCATCGTGGGCGCGTCGAAGGTCCGGCACCTCGAGGACGCCGTGGCCGCGACCGCGCTGACGCTGTCCGACGAGGAGATCAAGGCCGTGGAGTCCCCCTACCGTCCGCACGAGGTGCGCGGCCACTCCTGATCCTCGCCCCGATCATCCGCGCAGTACGCCCGGGCGCAGTGCGCGGATGATCGTGGGGACGCGGATCGTCCGGCGAGGCGGTCGTCGGGGCGCCGGTGTGGCCGGAAGATCGGCCCTCAGCGGGGGTAGGCGGTCGGCCACGCCTTGCGTCGGTTGCGGTTGCCCCACAGCCGTACGTAGGCGGCGACCCGGTGCGCATCGACGACGTCCGGCGCCACCCAGTGCCGGCGGTCGGTGTAGCCGGGGTAGGCCACGACCGCCACCACCGTCCCGACGCCTGCGCCGGACGCCGCGCGTACCTCGGTGTCGGCCACCGCCCACAGCGGGATCTCGGCCGGCGGCTGGCTGGCGTGCTCGCGCGGGAACCAGCGGTGCGTGGTGAGCACGTGCCGCCCGTCGGCCCAGACCTGCTGCTCGGTGTCCGGGACGACGGGAGGCTCCAGCGGCGCGGTGCTGACGAACCGGCCGGTGCTGACGTGCTCGGTCCAGCGCTGGCCGTCCCAGTACCGCAGCTGCCAGTCCCCGTGGGGATCGGGGTACCAGCCCTGGACTGCTGCGTTCACGTCAGGCGGCGACCGACTCGCCCTGCAGCCGCCGGTAGGTGTAGCCCTGCGCGATGTAGATGACCGGGATCGCGACGAGCAGGCCGATGCCGCACAGGATGGCGCCCACGAGGTAGGCCACCACGGAGGCGAGGAAGAACAGGATCAGCGTGCCGAGGTGCTGGTTGACCAGCGAGAAGCTCGCCTTGATCGCGTCCCACGCGCCCATCTGCTTGTCCACGATGAACCACACGTAGAACTGCGAGAAGAACATCACGATGAGGCCCGGGAGGAAGCACAGGAAGTAGCCGATCGCGGTGCCGACGCCGACCATCAGGCTGGCGATGATCACCGTGAGCACGTTGTCGAACTTGAACATGGTTCCGACGTCGAGGTGCCGGCCGTACGTGATCGCCAGGACGCCGCGGGCCAGTCCGGCCTGCATCAGCGCGGTGAGCACGGTCAGGACCAGTGCGTAGAGCGCCGTGCCGAGCAGCAGGCCGACGAACCCGCCACCGCTGGTGTCGCACGTGGTGACGCCGTTGGCGTTGGTGGTGCAGTCGGTCGAGCCGCTGACGATGCCACCGAACAGCAGCGAGAACAGGAAGGCCACGATGCCGATCGCGACCAGGTAGCCGAGCGCGGCCAACAGGATCGGTCCGAGGTGCGCCTGGAACTTGCGCCAGCCGTAGTTGAAGGCCTCGCCCACCGTGTACGGGACCTCGTAGCCGGGAGGGGCGCCGGGTCCGCCGGGACCCGGAGGCGGTGGGTAGCCCTGCCCGGGTGGCGGAGGCGGGTAGCCCTGGCCGGGAGGCGGGGGCGGTGGCGGGTACTCCCCGCCGGGCGGTGGCGGTGGCGGCGCGGCGCCCTCGCCGGGAGGCGGATAGGGGTCACTGCCGCCGGGCGGCGGTGGCGGTGGTGCCGAGGAGTAGGACGGGGGCTGCGGCTCCTGGTCTCCGGGTGGAGGGGGCGGCTGCGTGCTGCTCAACGGGACCTCCGCAAGACATGGACGCGCATCGGGTTGGACGCGTCACAATGACGCCAGCATCGTGGCACAGCCATGGGGCCGGAGGGTGCATATGACGCGACGTGGCGTCGACGAACGGGCACGGCGCGTGGCCGCCCCGAGCGCGGTGGCCGCGGCGGTCGTCGCCGTGGGCGTGCTGCTGGTCGCGCTGGGGCCGTCCGTGCTCGTGCCGTTCCGCTGCCCGTTCCTCGGGCTGACCGGGCTCGACTGCCCGCTGTGCGGCGGGACCAGGGCGGCCGCGGCGCTGGCGCAGGGCGACCTCGTGGCCGCGCTGGACGTCAACGCCTTCGCCACGCTGGGCCTGCTCGGCATCGCCGGCGTCTGGGCGGCCTGGGTGGTGGCACGCCTGCGCGGCAACGCCTTTCGGTGGACCCCGAGCAACCGCTTCTGGCTCACCGTGGTGGTCGTCGGGATCGGGTTCGCCGTGCTGCGCAACCTCCCCGGCCCCACCGCCGGCCTCGCCCCCTGAACCCGGCACTCATCCGCGCAGTACGCCCGGGCGTAGTGCGCGGATGATCAGGGGGTGGGACTCACGGGAGGAGGGCGGCGAGGGCCATCTGCTCCAGCAGCGTGCGCATCCGGTGCTCGGACAGCCGGGCGCTGTGCGGCGTGGAGTTCAGCAGCCCGAACGCCGCCTGGCAGGACGCCCGCGCCGTGGGGCGGTCGAGCTCGGGGCGCAGCCTGCGCAGCACCTCGACCCACACGTCGATGTAGCGCAGCTGCAGGCTGCGTACGCGCTCGCGGGCGTCGCGGGGCAGCGAGGCCCAGTCCCGCTCCTGCACCACGATCAGCGCCCGGTGCTCGAGCGCGAACTCGACGTGCCAGCCCACCAGCGCCGCCAGCGCGCCGCGCTCGTCGCGAGCGGCAGCGGCCCGGCTGCGTCCCTCGGCGAGCAGCCGCTCGCTGATGCCCACCAGCATCTCGGCGAGCACCGCGTCCTTGGAGGCGAAGTGCCGGTAGAGCGCCGGCCCGCTCACGCCGCAGGCCGCGCCGAGGTCGCCGACCGACACGCCGTGGAACCCGCGCTCGGCGAACATCGTCGCCGCCGTCGCGAGGATCTGGTCCCGCCGGGTGCGGGTGGGAGCGGGGCTGGGCACGATCCCGAGCCTAGACCCTGAGGTTAACGATCGTTAACATGTGCCGGGTGAGTGACCAACCCCGGACTGCGCGACGTCGTCGCCGAGCTGCGCGAGCGGCTGGCCGTCGTGCGCCGGGGCGGCTCGGACAAGGCCCGCGAGCGGCACGTCGGACGCGGCAAGCTGCTGGTGCGCGACCGCGTCGACCGGCTGCTCGACCCGGGTTCGCCCTTCCTCGAGCTGAGCCCGCTCGCCGCCACCGGCATGTACGACGACGCGGTCCCCGCCGCCGGCATCGTCACCGGCATCGGCCGGATCAGCGGCCGCGAGTGCGTGGTCGTCGCCAACGACGCCACCGTCAAGGGCGGCACCTACTACCCGATCACGGTGAAGAAGCACCTGCGCGCGCAGCGGATCGCGCTCGACAACCGGCTGCCGTGCGTCTACCTGGTCGACTCCGGCGGCGCGTTCCTGCCGCTGCAGGACGAGGTGTTCCCCGACCGCGAGCACTTCGGCCGGATCTTCTACCACCAGGCGCAGCTGTCCCGGCTCGGCGTTCCCCAGGTCGCCGCGGTGATGGGCTCGTGCACGGCCGGCGGCGCGTACGTGCCGGCGATGTCCGACGAGACCGTGATCGTCAAGGACCAGGGCACGATCTTCCTCGGCGGCCCGCCGCTGGTGAAGGCCGCCACCGGCGAGGTCGTCACGGCCGAGGACCTCGGCGGCGGCGACGTGCACGCCCGGCGCTCCGGCGTCGTCGACCACCTCGCCGCCGACGACGCGGAGGCGCTGGCGATCGTCCGTTCGGTCGTCGACACGTTCGAACGGCCGGCGCCGCCCACCCTGCGCCGGCACCCGCCCGAGGAGCCGGCCGAGGACCCGGACGGCATCCACGACGTCGTGCCCGCCGACTCCCGGGTGCCCTACGACGTGCGCGAGGTGATCCGCCGCGTGGTCGACGGGTCGCGGCTGCACGAGTTCAAGGCGCTGTACGGCGAGACGCTGGTCTGCGGCTTCGCGCGGATCTGGGGCTACCCGGTCGCGATCCTCGCCAACAACGGGATCCTGTTCAGCGAGTCGGCGCTCAAGGGCGCGCACTTCATCGAGCTGGCCAACCAGCGGGGCGTGCCGCTGGTGTTCCTGCAGAACATCACCGGCTTCATGGTCGGCCGCGAGTACGAGAACGGCGGCATCGCCAAGGACGGCGCCAAGCTCGTCACCGCCGTAGCCGGTTCGGTGGTGCCGAAGTTCACCGTCGTCATCGGCGGCTCGTTCGGCGCCGGCAACTACGGCATGTGCGGTCGGGCGTACGACCCGCGCTTCCTCTGGTCGTGGCCCAACGCGCGGATCTCGGTGATGGGCGGCGAGCAGGCGGCGTCGGTGCTCGCGACCGTGCGCCGCGACGGCATCGAGGGCGGCGGCGGCTCCTGGTCCGCCGACGAGGAGGAGGCGTTCAAGGCGCCGATCCGGGACCAGTACGAGACGCAGGGCTCGCCCTGGTACGCCACCGCCCGGCTGTGGGACGACGGCGTGATCGAGCCCGCCGAGACCCGCCGGGTGCTCGGGCTCGGACTCGCGGCGACGGCGCACGCCCCGTTGCCGGAACCCTCCTACGGCGTCTTCCGGATGTGAGCCGACCGGTGGATCGCTTGCACACAAGGCCGTTCGGCTCCTTGCTGGTCGCCAACCGCGGCGAGATCGCGCTCCGGGTGATGCGCGCCGCGCGTGCGGCCGGCATCCGCACCGTCGCGGTGTGGTCCGACGCCGACCGGGACGCCCCGCACGTGCGCGCGGCCGACGACGCGGTCCGGATCGGGCCGACACCCGCCGCGGAGTCGTACCTCTCGGTCGACGCGCTGCTGCGTGCCTGCGCCGAGTCCGGCGCCGAGGCGCTGCACCCCGGCTACGGCTTCCTGTCCGAGCGGGCGGTGCTCGCCCGGGCGGTGACCGACGCCGGCCTGGTCTTCGTCGGACCGCCGGCCGAGGTGATGGAGGTGATGGGTCGCAAGGACCAGGCCCGCGACGTCGCCGTCGCCGCCGGCGTGCCGGTCGTCCCCTCCTTCGACCTGTCACCGTCTGGTGGAGCCCTGGCTCGACGAGACGGTGACACGTCGGGGGCGGAGGTCACGTACCCGGTGCTGGTCAAGGCCGCGGCCGGCGGCGGCGGCAAGGGGATGCGGGTGGTGCGCGACCCGGCCGCGCTGCCCGCCGCGCTGGACGCCGCCCGGCGGGAGGCGGGCTCCGCGTTCGGCGACGACACCCTGCTGCTGGAGCGCTTCGTCGAGCACGGCCGGCACGTCGAGGTGCAGGTGATCGCGGACGCGCACGGCACCGTGCTGCACCTGTACGAGCGGGACTGCTCGGTGCAGCGCCGCCACCAGAAGGTGCTCGAGGAGGCGCCCGCGCCGACGATCACCGACGAGCCTCCGGCGCCGGCTCTGCGAGGCGGCGGTCGCGCTGGCCCGCGAGGTCGGCTACGTCAACGCCGGCACGGTGGAGTTCCTGGTCACCGACGACGAGTTCTTCCTGCTGGAGATGAACACCCGGCTGCAGGTCGAGCACCCGGTCACCGAGGCGGTCACCGGCCTCGACCTCGTACGGATGCAGCTCGACGTGGCGGCGGGGCGGCCGCTGGCGATCGACCAGGACGACGTCCGCCTGCAGGGGCACGCGATCGAGGCGCGGGTCTACGCCGAGGACCCCTACTCCGGCTTCCTGCCCCAGGCCGGCCGGGCGACCTACGTGCGGTGGCCCGATGCCGACCACGCCCGCGTCGACGCCGCCCTGGAGTCCGGCCAGGAGGTGGCGACCGCCTACGACCCGATGCTCGGCAAGGTGATCACCCACGGCGCCACCCGGGAGGCGGCGCGGCTGCGGCTGGTCGCCGCCCTCGACCGCACGGCCATCGTCGGGCTGCGCACCAACGTCGGCTTCCTGCGCGAGCTGGCCGCCTCCGACGCGTACGCCGACGCGGCGATCCACACCGACTGGCTGGACGGCGACCCCGCCGCCGCGGCGGTCCTGACGGCGCCGGCGGTGCCCGACGTGGTCTGGGAGCAGGCCGCCCGCGCGGTCCTGGACCGACCGAGCCGAGCGCCGAGCGCCGACGACCCGTTCGGCGCCCGGGACGGCTGGCGGCTCGGCGGTCCGGCCGCGCCGTCGCAGGTGCCGCTGGCGTACGGCGGCGAGACCCGTGTCCTCCACGTCGAGCCTGACGTTCGGCCCACGACTCGCCGCGAAACCGCGGTGAGACGTCAGGATCAGCGGGTGTGGGTGGGGGTGGACGCGCACCAGGTGACGGTGGTGCACCACGGGCACGCGTTCGTGCTCGAGCGGCCGGACGCGTTCGGCCCCGGGGCGGGGGTCGCGGCCGGCGACAGCGACGTGGTGGCGCCGATGCCGGGCACGGTCCTCGCCGTGCAGGTCGCGGCCGGTGACCGGGTCGGGTCCGGGCAGCCGCTCGGCGTGCTGGAGGCGATGAAGATGGAGCTGACGCTGACCGCGCCGTTCGACGGCACCGTCGCCCTGGTCGACGCCGAGCCCGGTCGGCAGGTGCCGATCGGGCACCTGCTGTTCCGGGTCGAGCCGGTCGAGGAGGGCTGATGCGACGGCCGCAGGTGGTGCCCGACCCGACGCTCCCCGACCGGGTGACCGTCTACGAGGTCGGGCCGCGCGACGGCCTGCAGAACGAGCAGACCGTCGTGCCGCTCGCGGTCGAAGGCGGAGTTCGTGCACCGGCTGGCGGCCGCCGGGCTGCCCGCTGATCGAGACCACCAGCTTCGTGCACCCGCGGTGGGTGCCGCAGCTCGCCGACGCCGTCCGACCTGCTGGCCACCCTCGCCGCCGAGGGGCTGCCGCCCGACCGCGCGTACCCGGTGCTGGTGCCCAACGAGCGCGGCCTCGACCGCGCCCTGGAGGCGGGCGTGCAGCACGTGGCGATCTTCGCCAGCGCCACCGAGACGTTCGCCCGGCGCAACCTCAACCGCGGCCTGGACGAGCAGTACGCGATGTTCGCGCCGGTCGTCGAGCGCGCCCGGCGAGGCCGGGCTCGACGTGCGCGCCTACGTGTCGATGTGCTTCGGCGACCCGTGGGAGGGCGACGTCCCGATGCCGCAGGTGGTCGCCGCCGGCACCCGGCTGCTCGACCTCGGCGCCAGCCAGCTCAGCCTCGGCGACACCATCGGGGTCGGCACCGCCGGCCACGTGACCGCGCTGCTCGGCGCGTTCGGCGACGCCGGGGTCGGGCGTCGACCGGCTGGCGCTGCACCTGCACGACACCTACGGCCAGGCGCTGGCCAACGTGCTCGCCGGGCTGCGGGCCGGCGTCACCACGTTCGACGCGTCGGCAGGAGGGCTGGGCGGCTGCCCGTACGCCGAGAGCGCCACCGGCAACCTCGCGACCGAGGACCTGGTCTGGATGCTCGACGGTCTCGGCGTCGAGACCGGCGTCGACCTCGAACCGCTGGTCGCGACCAGCGTCTGGATGGCCGAGCAGCTGGGCCGGCCCAGCCCGTCGCGGGTGGTGCGGGCGCTAGCCTGAGCCGTCGTGGTCGCTGAGCCGGGACGCCGCCGCGTCGTGCACGTGCACGTCGGGGCGCCCAAGACCGGCACCACGCAGGTCCAGGACCTGCTGTACGCCAACCGCGACGTGCTCCGCGAGCACGGCCTGCTGATCCCCGGCTCGCACCGCTACGCGCCCTTCCACGCCACCGTCGACCTGCTGGACATCTCGTGGGGCGGCGTGCTGGACGACCGCCCGCGGCAGCTTCGACGCCGTGATGGCCGAGATCGCCGAGTGGCCGGGCGACGTCGTGCTGAGCAACGAGAACCTCTCCCTCGCCGTGGACAAGCGGGTGCGCCGGATCCGGGCGGCGCTGCCCGACCACGACCTGCGCGTCGTCTACTCCGCCCGCGACTTCGTCCGGCAGGTGCCGGCCGCCTGGCAGGAGCGGATCCGGCACGCCTACACCGACGACTTCGGCACGTTCGTGCGCCGGCTGCGCGAGGAGCCGGACGAGATGAACGCCCGCAGGTTCTGGCGCTGCCAGACCTGGCCGGACGTGCTCGAGCGGTGGACCCGCTGCCTCGAGACGCCGACGGCGACGCTGGTCACGGTGCCGCCCGCCGGCACCGACCCCGACGTGCTGCTCGGCCGGTTCCTGGACGCGTTCGGCGTCGACCCGGCGTGGCTGCCCGACGGGCGCGCCGCCCGGCCCAACCCCGGCCTCGACCCGGTGCAGAGCGCGCTGCTGCGCACCGTCCAGGTCGAGCTGGAGCGGCGGGTGACCGACCGGCGCCGTACGCCGCGAGGCGCTGCAGGGTGCGATGGTCCGGCGCTGGTGGGCCCGCAACCCCGGCACCGGCCGGGTCGCGCTGCCCGAGCGCGACCGCGCCTGGGCCGACGACGTGACGGCGCGGTGGCTGGCCCGGGTACGCGACATGGACCTGCGGGTGGTCGGCGACCTCGCCGACCTGGAGCCCGCCGCCAGCGACCTGGCGCGGCTGCTGACGCGGCGCGACCCCGACACCGTCGGCGCCGACGCGATGCTCGCGCTGGCGGTGCGTACGCTCGCGGACGCGCTCGAGGAGCACCAGGCGCTCACCGTCGAGCGCGACCAGCTCCGCGCGGACGCCGGCCGGCCCGACACCGGCGGCGCCCGGGAGCGGGTCGAGCGGTTGTACCGCCGGGTCCGGCGGCAGGCCTAGGGAGCAGGAGGGACCGCATGGCATCGGTGTCCGAGGTCTTCGTGCACATCGGACCGCTGAAGACCGGCACCACCTACATCCAGGCGGTGCTCTACCAGAACCGCAAGACGCTGGCCAGCACGGCGTGGTGCTGCCGCGCCCGACGTTCGGCCAGCACGTGCGGTCGGTGCTCGACCTGATGGGCCGGCGGATGCAGCCGCGACGCCGGCGGCCCGGGAGGGCAGTGGCAGACTGCTGGTCGACGAGGTCGCCTCGGCCGACGCGCACGCCGGCGTCATCTCGATGGAGTTCCTGTGCACCGCGCCGCCGAAGGTCGTCCGGCAGCTGGTCGACTCGCTCGCACCCGCGCAGGTGCACGTGGTGTGGACCGCCCGTGACCTCACCAAGGTGCTGCCCGCGGCGTGGCAGACGCTGCTGCGCAACAAGCAGGCCCCGACCTGGCCGGACTACGTCGACTCCGTGCGCAGGTCGGCCGACAGCGGCGGCCCTCAGCCGCGTGCCGAGCAGGCTGCTGCGCGGCCGGGGCGCCGAGACGCCTGGGGCCACCGGTTCTGGCGCCAGCAGGACCCGCGGCAGGCGCTGGCGCCCTACCTCGAGCACCTGCCCGCCGAGCGGGTGCACGTGGTGACGGTGCCGCCGTCCGGCTCGCCGCCGGAGCTGCTGTGGCAGCGGTTCAGCGCCGCCGTCGGGCTCGACCCGGAGGCGTACGACATCGACGTGCCGCGAGCCAACACCTCGCTCGGCGGCGTCGAGTGCGAGGTGCTGCGCCGGGTCAACGAGCAGATCGCCGGCCGGATCCAGGGGAGCAGCTACAACGAGCTGGTGAAGTTCTTCCTCGCCCGCGAGGTGCTCGAGCGGCGGGCAGCAGTCGTTCCCGCTGGTGCTGCCCGCGAGCGAGCGGGAGTGGGTGGCCGAGCGCGCGGCCGACGCGGTGGCGTTCCTGTCCGGTGGTGGCTTCACGCTGCACGGCGACCTCGCCGACCTGGCCGCCTGCGCCCGCGCCGGGTGCCGAGCGTGCGAGAACCCGACGACGTGACCGACACCGAGCTGCTCGCCGTCACCCAGGACACGCTCGCGCAGGTGCTGCTGGAGATGAGCCGCAGGCAGGGACGCAGCAGGGCGCGCCACGGGGTGCCGCCGCCGGAGGACCCGACCCGGACGACCTGGACGACTCGGACGACCTGGCAGGACGCGGAGGACCCGGAAGGACGGGGGGAGGACCCGGAGGACGCGGAGGGACGCGCGGAGGAGCCGGTACGCCCGCGCCGCGGCAAGGGCCGCAAGCGGGCCGCAGGCGGCGGCGGTGGTCGTGGCGGTCAGGGCCGCGGTCGGGGCCGCAGCTCGCCCTCGGCGTAGCGACCGGTGCGGTAGGTGTTCACGCTGTCGGCGACGGCACCGACGCCACCGCCCAGCAGCGGGACGTTGCGGGCCACCAGGGTCGCCATCCGCCGCCCGCCCACCCGTCCGAACAGCTCGGTGGTGACGTCCTGCGCGATGGACGCGTCGAGAGCCGGGTCGTGCACCGGCGAGGTCGCCAGCCCCATCGGGTGCGACGGCAGCCGCCCGAGGCGTACCAGCTCGTCGACGACGCTGGGCCCGAGCAGGCAGGCAGCGACCGCGTTGCGCACCCGGGGGTCGTCGACGTCGTAGCCGTGCACGTGGGCGATGGCCGCGACCAGGTGTCCCTGCAGCAGGGCGAGTCCGGACACGTTGGCGGGGATCGTCACGATCATCGTGACCATGCCGCCCAGGCTGGTGACGAAGCCCTGCGCACCGGCGGCGCGGACGTGTCCGGCGATCAGCCCGGCGATCGCGGCGGCGTGGTCGCCGCCGGACTCCTCCAGCATGGCGTCGCCCGCCTCCGCGGCGCTGCGGAACGGTCCGCCGCCGTCGACGGCCCGCTGCAACAGGTCGCGGATCAGCTCCGAGCTCAGGTGCGGGCCCAGCTTGAGTCCCAGCGGGACCAGCCCACGGGCGGCGGTACGGGCCAGACCCATGACGAGCCCCTCTCGGTGCGGTGGTTCGGTACGGACGGCGAGGACGCTCCTCGCGCCCCTCAGCCTAGGCGGCGCTGTCACCATGGACGGTGTGCCGGTGCCGCTGCCGCCCCCACGCTGGGGATTCGACCCGACGGCCTGGCCCGCCGACGACGCGGTCGCCGTGGGGGCCGACCTCGAGCCGGCGACGCTGGTCGCGGCCTACCGCACCGGGCTGTTCCCGATGCCCCTCGACGACGTCGCGCCGATGGTCTGGTGGTCGCCGCTGCACCGCGGCGTGCTGCGCCCCGAGGCGTTGCAGGTGTCCCGCTCGCTGCGGCAGGCGGTGCGGCGGTTCGAGACCCGGGTCGACACCGCGTTCGACGCCGTGCTGCGGGCGTGCGCCGACCCGCGTCGCCCGGGCGCCTGGATCTCCGAGGACGTGCGGCGGGCCTACGAGCGGCTGCACGGCCTCGGGTGGGCGCACTCGGTGGAGACGTACGACCGCGCCGGCCGCCTGGTCGGCGGCCTCTACGGGGTGGCGATCGGCGGCCTGTTCGCGGGGGAGTCGATGTACCACCACGCCCGGGACGCGTCGAAGGTCGCCCTGGTCGCGCTGATCGAGCTGCTGCAGGCCGACGCCGAGGGGCGGCCGCGCCTGGTCGACGTGCAGTGGCAGACCCCGCACCTGTCCAGCCTCGGGGTCGAGGAGATCGACCGGGCGTCGTACCTCGCGATGCTGCCCGAGCTGGTCGACCAGCCGCTGCCGCGCGGCGTTCGCCGCGTCGGCCGAGCAGTAGTCAGGAACCCGGGATCGGCCTCAGGTCGGTCGCGGGTGCCGGGCCGTAGCCGTCGGCGAGTCCCTGCGCGAGGGCGTCGATGAGCGTCGGGCACGTCGGCGGCCTGCAGCCGGAAGCTGCCGCTGCAGCTGCCGCCCCGCCACAGCGAGAGCACCACCACGCCGGCCTCGTGGTGCCAGCTCACCCGGAGCGAGCGGTCGTCGCCGCGGGCGTCGAGCAGCACGTCACCGACGCTCGGGGAACGGCACCACGCGCGCCATCTGCGCATTGTGCACCTGTGAACGGGCGCTGTCACCGGAGTGCGGCAGACTGGCCCCGTGCCTGAGCTGCCCGAGGTCGAGGCGCTGGTCCGCGACCTGCGCAACCGGCTGGACGGTCGCGCCCTCGCCCGCGTCGACGTGGCGGCGTTCAGCGTGCTCAAGACGTTCGACCCACCCGTCACCGCGCTGTCCGGGCTGCTGGTCGAGGGCGTGTCCCGGCACGGCAAGTTCCTCGACATCGACCTCGACGGCCTGCACCTGGTGACCCACCTGGCCCGTGGCGGCTGGCTGCGCTGGCGCGACGAGCTGCCCAAGGCGCCGCTGCGTCCGGGCAAGAGCCCGATCGCGCTGCGGGTCGCGCTCGACGACGGCAGCGGCTTCGACCTCACCGAGGCGGGCACCAAGAAGCGGCTCGCGGTCTACGTCGTCCGCGACCCGCAGGAGGTGCCGGGCATCGAGCGGCTCGGCCCCGACCCGCTCGACGACGCGTTCACCGTCGACGTGCTCGGCGGCATCCTGCAGGCGGCCGGCCGGGCCCAGGTCAAGGGCGTGCTGCGGTCGCAGTCGACGATCGCGGGCATCGGCAACGCCTACTCCGACGAGATCCTGCACGTGGCCCGGATGTCGCCGTTCAAGCCGGCCTCGAGCATCACCGGCGACGACCTGCAGCACCTGTACGACGCGGTGCAGACCACGTTGCGCGACGCGGTCGCCCGCTCCGACGGGGTCGTGGCGTCCGAGCTGAAGAAGGAGAAGAAGTCCGGGCTGCGGGTGCACGGTCGCGCCGGCCTGCCCTGCCCGGTGTGCGGCGACGACGTCGCCGAGGTCAGCTTCGCCGACTCCTCGTTGCAGTACTGCCCCACCTGCCAGACCGGCGGCAAGCCGCTCGCCGACCGGCGGATGTCCCGGCTGCTCAAGTAGCGCCCCGCCCCCTCGCGACGGGCGGGCCGCCCCTCGCCCGCGTAACGATCCGACCGGGTGATCGCCGGGGCGATCGTGGCGTCGGATCGTTCGGGTGGAGGGGGGGCGGGACGAAGGGGGTGCGCGGTTAGGCTCGACCGCGTGGCGGAGCGCGAGCACGGCTGGGCGTACGCGCCCGACGCCCGCACGCTCACCGGCGCCACCGTCATCACCATCGTGCGCACCCTCGGGGCGACGGTGCTCGCGTTCCTCGCCACGCAGGCCGACACCGACGACGCGGCGCTGTGGTTGCTGGTCGCCTCCCTCGGCACGTACTGGGTCGGCGACGTCCTCGACGGCGCCTACGCCCGCTGGCGCGACCAGGAGACCCGCTTCGGCGGGGTGCTCGACGTGGTCTGCGACCGGGCCTGCGCGCTGGCGTTCTACGTCGGGGTCGCCTGGCACCTGCCGGGGCTGGCGCTGCCGGTGGCGGTCTACCTGCTCGAGTTCGCGGTCGCCGACATGGTGCTGTCGCTCGCGTTCGTGGCGTGGCCACTGCTGAGCCCGAACTACTTCTACCTGGTCGACCGGACGATCTGGCGGTGGAACTGGTCCAAGACCGCCAAGGCGCTGAACTCGTCCATCTTCGCCGTGGTGCTGCTGGTCACCGAGAACGTCTGGCTCTGCACCGCGATCGCGCTCGCGCTGATGGCGCTCAAGCTGGTGTCCCTGGTGCGCCTGGTGCGGCTCGGCATCCCGGTGCCGGGCACCGTCGCCGCCCCGCTCGCGGCCCCGCCGACGCGTTGACCTGCCGATGATCGATCCTGCTGGCGACGTTCGGCGTCGCCCTGGCGTCGGCCTGGATCCCGGTGATCCCGATCGAGGCCTACATCGGCGGGGCGGTCGCCGAGTCCAGCCAGCCCTGGTGGGCACTCGCGCTCGCCGCGACGTTCGGCCAGATGCTCGGCAAGATCGTGATCTTCGAGCTGGGCCGGCAGTCGATGCAGTGGGCCTGGCTGCAGAAGCGGATGGCCAAGTACGACGTCGAGAAGTACGTCACCCGGCTGACCGAGGCCACGGAGCGCCGGCCCGTACGTCAGCGACCTGGTGGTGCTCGTTCTCGGCGATCGTCGGCATCCCGCCGTTCGCCGTCGTCAGCCTGGTGGCCGGTCAGCTGCAGATGTCGCTGGCCCGGTTCCTGGTGTGGGGCTCGATCGGGCGGTTCATCCGGTTCGCCGCCGTGGCGCTCGGCGTCGCGCAGGTGCTGCACATGTTCTGAGGCAGCGGGCCGGCGCAGCCGGCTCAGAGCACGTGCGCGTCGCCGCCGGTCTCGCTGACCATCGGCCGGCCGGCCCGCGCCCACTCCCGCATGCCGTCACGGAGGTTGGTCGCGTCGGCGCCCTGCTGGTTGAGGTACGCCGTCGCCCGGGCCGAGCGGGAGCCCGACCGGCACACCACCAGCACCTGCCCGGCGGGGACGAGGTCGCCGCGTCCGGGCAGCTGGGACAGCGGGATGTGCACCGCACCGGGCACGTGCCCTGCCGCCCACTCGTCGGGCTCGCGGACGTCGAGCACGGCCACCTCGGCGGGCAGCGGGTCGGGCAGCGCCTCGACCGTCGTGTCGGGAACCTGGGCATTTGCCATGCGTTCATCCTGACACCGGCGCGGAGCAGCCGAGCACGCCGGAGGCCTCGGCTACCCTGCACCGCAGGAAGTCGCATCGACGCGCTGGAGGCGTCGTGAACTCTGCGCAGCCGGAGCTGCGGAGCCGTCCCCAGGTCGTCGCCCATCGCGGCGCGAGCGACGAGCGCGCCGAGCACACCCTCAACGCCTACCGGCAGGCGCTCGTCGACGGCGCCGACGCCCTGGAGTGCGACGTCCGGCTCACCGCCGACGGACACCTGGTCTGCGTGCACGACCGGCGCATCGACCGCACCAGCAACGGGCGGGGCGTCGTCTCGACGCTGCAGCTCCAGCAGCTGCAGACGATGGACTTCGAGGGGTGGAAGAACCCGTGGCGCGACCTCGACGACGAGGCCGACGACGGGAGCGACGACGGCGAGCGAGCCCGGCGTGGTGCTCACCCTCGAGCGGCTCTGCGCGCTGATCCACGACTGGGGCCGACCGGTACAGCTGGCGATCGAGACCAAGCACCCCACCCGGTTCGCCGGCCTGGTCGAGCGCCGGCTGGTCGAGCTGCTGACCCGGTTCGGGTGGGACCGCCCGCCGGCCGGCGCCCAGGCCACGGCCCGGGTGATGAGCTTCGCGTGGATGTCGTTGCGCCGGGTCCGGGAGCGGGCACCGCGGCGTCCCCACGGTCTTCTTGATGGACCGGGTGCCGCTGCGCTACCGCGACGGCAGCCTGCCGCGCGGCAGCCGGATCGCCGGCCCGTCGATGGACATCGTCCGCGCCCACCCCCACTACGTACGCAAGCTGCACGCGGCGGGCCACGCCGTGCACGTCTGGGTGGTCAACGAGCCCGACGACCTGCAGCTGTGCGTCGACCTCGGCGTGGAGGCGGTGATCACCGACCGCCCGGCGCGAAGTGTCGAGATGCTTCAGCAGCGGGTGTGACCCAATCGCGACGTCGTCCACGTTTCCGGCCCCCACGGGAGCGGGTATCCCCCGTGGGGGAGATGTCGTGCGTGAGGAGTCCCGATGGAGGGGGTGGTGATGGCGCAGGACCAGTTCCGCCTGCTCGCCGTGCCCTTCTCGCGGGGCGCGGCCCGTACCGCGCGCATCGAGCTGGCGCGTGAGCTGCGCGCGTCCGCCGTACGCCAGAGCGTGATCGACGACGCGCTGGTCGTGCTGAGCGAGCTGGTGACCAACGCCGTGCGGCACGCCAAGCCCGGCCCGGACGGCCAGGTGGGCGTGGAGTACGCGCTGGAGCCGCAGCGGCTGTGGCTGCGGGTGAGCGACGGCGGGCGCCGCGAGCCGGTCGCCGAACGGACCCACGTGCACGAGTCGGTGGGCGGGCGCGGCCTGTCCATCGTCGCCGCGCTGGCCGACTCCTGGGACTTCGAGCGGGACGAGTCGGGGACGACCGTCACCGCCGTGTTCGACCTGGTCTAGGGTCGTCGGTCCGGTGCTGTCCGGCCCGTCGAGAGGAGCCCCGGTGGGCAAGAAGTCCCGCAACCGCCAGCACGCCGCCACCGCTGCCGCCGCCCCTGCCGGCGCTGCCGGCGCCGAGGTCGGGCCCCGGCAGCCGTGCCCGTGCGGGTCCGGTCGCCGCTACAAGGCCTGTCACGGACGTCCGGGCGGCGCGCCCGCGCCGTACGTCGCCCGCACGTTCGAGGGCCTGCCGGGCGAGTGCGACTGGGTGGCGATGCGCGAGGTCGTGCCGGCCGCCACCGCCCCGCTCACCCTGGCCGACGGGGTGGCCGACGGCGCGGCCGGCGACCGCGAGGTGACCGTCTGCACGCTGCTGCCGGGTGCGGTGCCCGCGCTGGTGCGGTCGGACGGCGCGGTGTGGCTCGGGCTCCAGGTGCACCACAACCACGGCGACGTCAGCCGCGACCTCGCGCACGCGCTCGAGCTGGCCCTCGAGGCCGAGCCCGGCACCCAGGTCAACCTGGTCGACCCGCCGCCCCCGGGCGCCCGGCTGCAGGACCTGGTGGCCGAGGGCAGCGAGTTCCCGGTGACGGTGCACGAGGACTTCGGCTTCTGGCTCGCCGACGTGGAGGATCCCGACGGCAGCCTGGCCGCCGCGCTGCAGGCCGCCAACGACGCCGCGGCGCCGTCGGTACGGCTGGAGTCGGTCGACGCCTGCTACTGGACCCGGATGGGCGACCGCGAGTTCGTCCGCTGGGTGCTGCCGCACGACGAGGCCGCCGTCCTGGACGCGTTCGCCCGGCTGCACGCCGCCGGTGACGACGCCGCCTCGGCCGACGCCCGGCTGATCGGGATGTTCCGCGCGCACGGCCTGCTGGCCCCGGTCTGGGAGCTGCCCGACGGCACCGGCGCCGACGACCTGGACGCGCCGTTCGCGGCGCTGGGCGAGCGGCTGACGGCGGCGATGGCGAGCGACGAACCGCTGTCCGCGGCGGAGCGTTCGGCCCGCAGCGGGCTGGCCCACCGGCAGCTCACCATCCGCTGAACGCCTGTCGAACAACGCATTCCGTTGTCGGGCGGTCACTCTACGACGGATCCTGGCGCCGTTCGGATGATCCCGGTGTGATCGGCTTGCCTGACTGACGAGTCAGCACCTATGTTTGACTGTCTGCCCGGTCGTCGTTGTTTCCCCCGTCAGCGACGGCCGGGCTCTTCCATGCCCGTCGTCAGGCCAGGACTCAGCCGGGCGCCGGCGGCGCCTCGCGCAGCACCGGGCACGACATGCAGCGCGGTCCGCCACGACCCGATCCCAGCTCGGAGCCCGCGATCGCGATCACCTCGATCCCGGCGTCGCCGAGCCGGGCGTTGGTCTCGGTGTTCCGCTCGTAGGCCACCGCCAGCCGCGGCGCCAGCGCGAGGGTGTTGTTGCCGTCGTCCCACTGCTCGCGCTCCGCGGTCACCGGGTCGAGCCCGGTGTCGATGCGGTGCACCCGGTCGAGACCGAGCGCGTCGGCCGCGGCCTCCAGGAACGGGCGCGGCCGCCGCCACCTGGAGCCGGACGTCGCCGGCCGGGTCGGTGCCTTCCGGCTCGGCGGCGGTCACGGCGTACGCCCGCAGCGAGTCGGCGATGTTGGGGTAGACCACGACCTTGTCGACGTCGACCATCGTGACGACGGTGTCGAGGTGCATGGTCGCCCGCTGCTGGGCGATCGGCACCGCCAGCACGGTGTGCGCGATCCCCGCCGCCAGCACCTGCCGGGCGAAGCGCTCGGCGCCCGCCGGCGTGGTGCGCTCGCCGACGCCGACCGCGATCACGCCCGGCCCGAGCAGCAGCACGTCACCGCCCTCGACCCGCTCCATCGCCCAGCCGTGCATCCGCGGCACCCCCGCGAAGCGGGGGTGGTGGGCGTAGATCAGCTCGGTCAGGTGCGTCTCGCGCTCGCGGGCCGGCATCGCCAGGCTGGTGACCGCGACCCGGTCGGGCAGCCACACCGACGAGTCGCGGGTGAACAGCAGGTTCGGCAGCGGGTCGATGAGGAAGTCGTCGTGGGCCAGCAGGCTGGTGACCAGCGAGTGGTCGAGGCGTACCTCGTCGTTGCGGATGCCGGCGGTCAGCGTGATCGCGAGCTCGTCCGGGGGCTGGTCGTGCATCAGGTCGGCGAGGTAGCGGCGCAGCGCGTCGCCGAGCCGCAGCCCGTCGGTGGCGCCGCCGACCGCCTCCGCGCGGGCCACCGGGTCGGCCAGCGTCTCGGCGAGCAGCTCGACGAGGTAGAGCACCTCGACGCCGCGGGCGCGCAGCGCCTCGGCGAACGCGTCGTGCTCGACCTGGGCCCGGTCGACCCACGGGATGTCGTCGAACAGCAGCGAGTCGTTGTTGCGGGGCGTGAGCCGGCGCAGCTCGTTGCCCGGCCGGTGCAGCAGCACCGTGCGCAGGGTGCCGACCTCGCTGCTGGCGCCGCTCGACGAGGCCGCGGTGCTGGGGTTGCCCATGACCGCGGAGCGTATCGACCCTAGGCTGGCCGGGTGCCCGGAGTGCCGCCTGCGCGATACGCCTACCTGGGGCCGGCCGGGACGTTCACCGAGCAGGCCCTGCGGTCGCTGCCTGCTGCGGTGAGCGCGCGGGCCGAGCCCTACGCCAGCGTGGCGCTCGCCCTGGACGCCGTCCGGTCGGGCGAGACCGACGGCGCGGTGGTCCCGTTCGAGAACTCGGTCGAGGGCTCGGTCACCGTCACGCTGGACGAGCTGGCCACCGGCGAGCCGCTGATGATCACCCGCGAGATGACGGTGCCCGTACGGCTGGCGCTGCTCGCCCGCCCCGGCCGCGACCTCTACTCCGTGCGCACCGTCGCCACCCACCCGCACGCCGCCGCCCAGAGCCGCGGCTGGCTGGCGCGGCACCTGCCGGACGCCGAGGTGGTGACGGTGGGCTCGACCGCGCAGGCGGCGGCCGACGTGGCCGGCCACGACGGGAGCGAGCCCCGCTACGACGCGGCGATCGCGGCACCGATCGCCGCCGACCGCTACCGGCTCGCGGTGCTCGCCGACAGCGTGGGCGCCAACCCCGACGCGGTCACCCGGTTCGTGCTGGTCGCGCGGCCGGGCCCGAGCACGGCGCGGACGGGGGCGGACAAGACCTCGCTGGTCGCGTTCATCCGCGACGACCACGCGGGCGCGCTGATGGAGGTGCTCGACCAGTTCACGATGCGCGGCGTCAACCTGACCCGGATCGAGTCCCGGCCGACCGGGCGTGCGCTGGGGCGCTACTGCTTCTCCATCGACTGCGAGGGGCACCTGGACGACGCGCGGGTGGGCGAGGCGCTGATGGGCCTGCGCCGGGTGTGCGCGGAGGTACGGTTCCTCGGCTCGTACCCGCGGCTGGACGGCACGGCGCCGGAGCTGCAGGCCGGCACCCGCGACGAGGACTTCGTCGACGCCGCCGGCTGGCTGGCGCGGCTGCGCCGAGGGGGCGCGGCTTCGGCCTAGTGTCGGGCGCGTGACCAGCCTGTCCGTCGCCGTGGCCGCCGTCGCCCTGGTCGTCGCCCTCGCCGCGCTGGCCGTCGGCGTGCTCGCGCTGCGCCGCCAGGCGGCGACCAGCCGGCGCCGGGCCCGCCGGGCCGTGCCTCCCGACCTCGAGGCGATGGCCCAGACGATCGGTGACGTCCGGGCCGACGTCGGCCGGGCGCTGCGGCACCTGGCGGTCGTGCGCTACGACGCGTTCGGCGACATGGGCGGGCACCTGTCCTGGTCGCTGGCCCTGCTCGACGACGAGGGCGACGGCGTGGTGCTCACCGCCATCCACGGCCGCGCCGAGACCCGTACGTACGCCAAGAACATCGCCGCCTGGTCCAGCGGCCAGCAGCTCTCGCCCGAGGAGACCGAGGCCGTCACCCTCGCCCACCGGGGCTGAGGTGGTTCGGGTTTCCCAAGGTCACTTGGGAAACTCAGCTTCCCCCGTGTCACAACACGGGAGAACCTTCGGTTTCCCAGGTGACCTTGGGAAACCGCAGCCGTGCGTCAGCGGGGGACGCGGACGAGGAGGGTGCCGGCCATCACCCGGGCGCGGAGCTCGCAGCCCTCGCCCACCGGGTCGCCGTCCAGCTGGCGGGCCAGCGGCAGGTTGCTGCGGACCACCACCGAGGTGCCGGTCATCCGCGCCAGCCGGTCGTCGGTGTGCCGCCCGCGGCGCAGCACCCGCACCGCCACCCGGAGCCAGCCGGACAGCCGCTGCGGTGCGATCACCACGACGTCGAGCAGCCCGTCGTCGAACCGGGCGTCGGGCAGCAGCGGGATGCCGGCCTGCAGCAGGCCCACGTTGCCGACCACCACGGTGCGGGCCCGGTAGCGCTCGAACGGACCGTCGTCGACCGACACCTCGACCCGCCGGGCGGGGTAGCGCAGGTTGCGCACCGCCGACACCACGTAGGCACGCCAGCCCATCCGGGCCTTCAGCGCGTCCGACGCCCCCGCCATGATCTCGGCGTCGAAGCCGAGCCCGCCCATCACCGTGAAGCACGACTCGGCGAGCCCGTCGCCGCTGACCCGGACCACGTCGATCGCCCGGTCCTGCCCGGACAGCGCCACCTCGATCGCCTCGGTCGCGCGCAGCGGGATCTCGAGGTTGCGCGCCAGCAGGTTGCCGGTGCCGAGCGGCACCACCCCGAGCGGCACCCCGGTGCGGGCCAGCTCGGAGCAGACCACGCGTACGGTCCCGTCGCCCCCGGCCGCGACCACGACCTCGGCGCCGTCGGCGAGCGCGGCGTGGGTCATCGCGATCCCGGCGTCGTCCGGGGTCGTCTCGTACCAGAGCGGCTTGTCCCAGCCGTGCCGCAGCGCGCTCGCCTCGACCAGGTGGCGGAACCCCGCCAGGTCGCTCACCTTCTTCGGGTTGAGCACCACCGCCAGCCCGGTCGGCCGTTCGCCGGTGGTGGTGGGAGCGGGCCCGGTCTCCGCGACGATCCACGGGACCAGCAGCGCCGCGACGGCGAGCGTCACGCCGGCGCCCAGCAGCCAGCCCGCGAGCACGTCGCTGGTGAAGTGCACGCCGAGCAGGATCCGGTCGAGCCCGATCAGCAGCGCGAGCAGCACCCACAGCCCGTCCAGCGCGTAGCGCAGCCGCGGCCGCGGCACGGTCACGTGGGTGAGCAGCACGGCCGCGGCGAGCAGCAGCCCCGCACCGGCGGCGTGACCGGAGGGGAACGAGTAGCCGTCGATCGTGGTCAGCGGGTCGGACCAGGACGGGCGCGCCCGGTCCTCCAGCGTCTTGAACCACGGCGCCAGCACCAGCTCGATCGCCACCGCCGCGATGAGGAACGCGGCCACCTCCAGCCGCCGGCGCCACAGCGCCCACACCGCCACCACCAGCAGCACCACGCGCACCGTGAACGGCGAGGCGATGACGTCGACGGCCTCCAGCAACCCGATGAACCCGGTGTTGCCGTGCACCGTGTCGTACGCCGAGCTGCGCCACGTCGTGGTCGAGGTCGCTGCAACGGGTCCCAGCCGGTGCCGACCAGCACCCACAGCAGCGCGTACGCCGCCAGCAGCCCCACCGCGAGCCAGGCGACGACCCGGCGGCGGCCCTTGGGGGCGCGCACGTCGAATGCCACAGGACTCCTTCAGGCTGGGATACGGTCACGAGCGCCACCAGCGGGTGACCCTCGGCCGACCTTAGGCTACGGCCACCGCCCGCCGTGGCGATCCCTGAGTCACACCCATCGAGAGGAAACACCGTGCGAGCACGCGCTCTCGCCGTCGCCGGCGCCTTGGCGATCTCCATGCTGGGCGCCGCGCCGGCCATGGCCGCCCAGCAGACCACGACGTCCGACCACGCAGCCGCCCCCGTCAAGAAGGACCGGGTGGTCAAGGCCACCGGCCGAGACAGCGGTGGCAACCTGCGGGTGGTCGCGAAGGTCAAGGGCCAGCCCACCTACGCCCACCACATCACGACCTTGCAGAAGAAGGAGTGCAAGGTCTGTCACTGGACCAACGTGCGGAACCAGCGCACCAACGCGGACGCCAAGGTGACCTACCGCGTCAACGTCCCGCGCAACGACGACCGGTACTTCCGGGTGATGGTCCCCGCGACCAACCGCTACAAGAAGGGGATCAGCAACGTGCTGCGGGCCTGTTCCGGCAGCGCCTGCTGACGCTTCCACAGCGACTGGGCCAGGCCGGGGAGACCCGGACTGCCACCGGGGCGTGCCGGGAAACCGGCGCGCCCCGTGTCGTGCCCGGCGACTACCCTCGCCCGTGTGATCGACGCCCGCCTGCTCCGCGACGACCCCGACCGCATCCGTGCCGCGCAGCGGCGCCGGGGCGAGTCCGAGGAGATCGTCGACCGGCTGCAGGACGCCGACGAGCGCCGCCGCAGCAGCATCGCCGCGTACGAACGGCTCCGCGCCGAGCAGAAGCAGCTCGGCAAGCAGGTCGCGCAGGCCGCCGGTGACGAACGGGCCGCGCTGCTGGCCCGTACCAAGGAGCTCAGCGGCGACGTCAAGGCGGCGGAGGCGGCCCAGGGTACGGCCGACGACGAGTTCCAGACCCTGATGGCCGCCCTGCCCAACCTCGCCGACGAGCAGTCGCCCCCCGGCGGCGAGGACGACTTCGTCGTGCTCGAGGAGCACGGCACCCGCCGCGACTTCGCGGCCGAGGGCTTCACGCCGCGCGACCACCTCGAGATCGGCACCCTGCTCAAGGCGATCGACGTCGAGCGCGGGGTCAAGGTCAGCGGCTCGCGGTTCTACTTCCTCACCGGTGTCGGGGCGATGCTCGAGATGGCGCTGGTGCAGATGGCGATGGAGCGGGCCCAGCAGTGGGGCTTCACGCCGATGGTCCCGCCCGCGCTGGTCAAGTCGCGGGCGATGGAGGGCACCGGGTTCCTCGGCCAGGCGGCCGACGACGTCTACCACCTGCCTGACGACGACCTCTACCTGGTCGGCACGTCGGAGGTGCCGCTCGCGGCCTACCACTCCGACGAGATCCTCGACGCGTCGTCGCTGCCGCGCCGCTACGCCGCGTTCAGCCCGTGCTTCCGCCGCGAGGCCGGGCTCCTACGGCAAGGACACCACCGGCATCTTCCGGGTGCACTGGTTCGACAAGGTGGAGATGTTCGTCTACACGACGCTGGAGGAGTCGTACGCCGCGCACCAGCGGCTCCTCGACCACGAGCGGCAGTGGCTGCTCGACCTCGAGCTGCCGTTCCGGGTCATCGACGTCGCGGCGGGCGACCTCGGCCTGTCGGCGATCCGCAAGTTCGACTGCGAGGCCTGGCTGCCGACCCAGCAGCGCTACCGCGAGGTCACGTCGACGTCCAACTGCACCCAGTTCCAGGCCCGCCGGCTCGACATCCGGCTGCGCGACGGGCAGGGACCGACCGAGCCCGCCGCCACCCTCAACGGCACCCTGTGCGCCGTCCCCCGCACGATCATCGCGCTGTTCGAGAACCACCAGCAGGAGGACGGGTCCGTACGAGTGCCGCTGGCGCTGCGGCCCTACCTGCAGGGACAGGACGTGCTCAAACCCGTCGGGACCGGCGCGTGACCCGAGCCGCACCGGCGGGCTGGCAGGCCACGGCTGGTCGCCCTCGACGTCGACGGCACGCTGGTCGACTGGGGTGAGGGGGTCCAGTCGGTGTCCGCGGCCGGTGCGCGCGGCCGTGCTCGGCGCGGTCGACGCCGGCGCCCACGTGGTGATCTCCACCGGCCGCTCGGTGCCCGGCGTGCTCGACGCCGCCGGCCTGGTGGGCCTGGACAGCGGCCTGGCCGTGGCCAGCAACGGCGCGGTGACGATGTCGTTCCCGCCGGTCGAGATGCTCGACGTGGTCACCTTCGACGCCAGCGAGACGGTCAAGCTGCTGCTGGAGGAGGTCCCCGACGCCCACGTCGCCGTCGAGGAGATCGGCCGCGGCTACCGGATCAACAAGGAGTTCCCCGAGGGCGAGATCAGCGGCGAGATGATCGTGCAGACGGTCGAGGAGCTGGTCGCCGAGCCGGTCACCCGGGTGATCATCCGCAGCCCCGACCAGTCGGTCGAGGACTTCGCCGACCTGGCGCAGCGGCTGGGGCTGCACGGCATCAACTACTACGTGGGCTACACCGCGTGGCTCGACCTGGCGCCGCAGGGCGTGTCCAAGGCGACCGGGCTGGAGTCGATCGCCCGGCGGCTCGACGTCGCGCAGGCCGACGTGCTCGCGCTCGGCGACGGGCACAACGACGTCGAGATGCTGCAGTGGGCCGGCCGGGGTGTCGCCATGGGCCAGTCGCCGCTGGCGGTGCAGGAGATCGCCGACGACGTCACCGAGTCGGTGCAGGCCGACGGGGTGGCCTACGAGCTGTCCCGCTGGTTCTGACCCGTCTCCGGGGCCGCGGTCAGCCGCCGGTCTCCACCACGTCGTCGAACGCGTCCAGCACCTGGTCGACCGTGGGCACGCCCGTGGACCGCGGGGCCGGCCGGTCGGCGGTCTGCACCGCCACCGGCGGACTCGCGCCGAGCCCGGCGCAGATGCCGCTTCACCGTGGACAGCGAGCACTCCAGCCGGTGCGACAGCATCTCCAGCGAGTCGTCGGGATAGGCCGCGCGGGCGGCCAGCACCGCCTCGTGGTCGAGCGGTCGCCGCTCCCCGCGTACGCCGGCGGCGGCGTCCAGGTCCTCGCGCTCGGGTGCCGCTCCGAGCCGGTCGCGGATCGCGTCCCGCTCGGCCGGGGTGGTGCAGCCGACGAAGCCGGCCACGTCGCGCTGCACGACGGCGGAGTAGAGGCACTCGGCGAACAACGGGCAGGCCGCGCAGGAGGCGCGGGCACGGGCGACGAGGTCGTCGAGCTCGCGGCGGACGTCGGCCGCGAGCGGTGGACGGGTCGGGGCTCTCCTCGAGCAGCGGGTGCAGGTACAGCGCGGTGTCGGTCGCGCAGGCGGGCGCGCCGGGTGTGCGGTGAACCAGGTCAGGTGCGGGCAATCCACCCGTCGACGGCCGGTGTCCCGGCGGACGCTGCAATCGCGATGCGCATGGCTCTCCCCCCGGAGCACACAAGCGCCGGCACCCAAGTCGCACGGAAGCGTACTCACAGATACATGCCCCCGCCAGGACCGGGGCTGCGGTCGTCGCCGGGCTGGGGCGGCTGACCGGGCTGTCCCGGCTGCATCTGCGGCCCGCCACCGCCGGGCAGCGCCCGGCGCATCTGCTCGAGCTGGGCCCGGGCCGCCATCTGCTGGGCGTAGATCGCGGTCTGGATGCCGTGGAACAGCCCCTCGAGCCAGCCCACCAGCTGGGCCTGGGCGATCCGCAGCTCGGACTCCGACGGCGTCTCCGACCCGAACGGCAGGCTGAGCCGCTCCAGCTCCTCGACCAGCTCGGGCGCGAGACCCTCCTCGAGCTCGGCGATCGAGGCCGCGTGGATGTCGCGCAGCCGGGCCCGGCTCGCCTCGTCCAGCGGTGCGGCCTTCACCTCCTCGAGCAGCTGGCGGATCATGCTGCCGATCCGCATCACCTTCGCCGGCTGCTCGACCAGCTCGGTGAGCCCCTTCTCGGAGGCCTCCTCCGGCGCGGTGTCGCCCTCGGGAACCGGCACCGGGGTGCCGTCGGGTCCGATCACGACGTACCGCGCGTCGCCCTGCCCGGTCTGCTCGGGTCGCTGTTCGCTCATGCGGCCAGGGTACGGAGCCCGCGGCTGCGCGCTCAGGGGACGGTGAGGACGACCTTGCCGATGCTCTCGCCGGCCTCGATGATCCGCTGCGCCTCGCCCGCCTGCTCGAGCGGCAGCGCGGCGTGGATGACCGGACGGACGACGCCGTCGTCGACCAGCGGCCACACGTACTCGGCCACCGCGGCCATGATCGTGCTCTTCTCCTCCACCGGGCGCGCCCGCAGGGTGCCGGCCATGACGGCGACCCGCTTGCGCATCAGCACGCCCAGGTCGATCTCGGTCGTGGTGCCGCCCTGCATGCCGATCACCGCCAGCCGACCGCTGGTGGCCAGCGCGTCGAGGTTGCGGGACAGGTACGACGCCCCCAGCGAGTCCAGGACGACGTCGGCGCCGTGGCCGTCGGTGGCGTCCTTGAGCACCTCGACGAAGTCCTGCTCGCGGTAGTTGATCAGCACCTCGGCGCCGAGCTCGGCGCACCGGGCCAGCTTGTCCGCCGACCCGGCGGTGACGGCGACCCGGGCCCCGAGCGCGACCCCGAGCTGGATCGCCATCGTGCCGATGCCACCGGCGCCGCCGTGCACCAGCAGGGTCTCGCCGCGCTGCAGCCCGGCGAGCATGAACACGTTGCACCAGACCGTCGCGGCGACCTCGACCAGCCCGCCGGCCTCGACCCAGTCGACGCCCTGGGGACGCCGTACGACCTGTCCGGCCGGCACCGCGACCTGTTCCGCGTAGCCGCCGCCCGACAGCAGCGCGCAGGCCGGGTCACCCACCGCCCAGCCGGTGACGCCCTCGCCGATCGCGAGCACCTCGCCCGCGCACTCCAGCCCGAGCACGTCCGAGACTCCTGGCGGGGGCGGGTAGTGGCCCTGCCGCTGCAGCAGGTCGGCGCGGTTGATGCCCGCGGCGTGCACCCGCAGCACCAGCTCGCCAGGTCCGGCCGTGGGGTCGGGCAGCTCGCGGACGGTCAGGACCTCGGGTCCGCCGTAGCCGTCGCACACCACAGCACGCATGTCAGTCCGTCTCTTGGGTCGTCGGGGGCATGGGCCTGAGTCTGGCAGCGGTGCGAGCATGGGGGGATGGCCGACCCCCAGCCCGACGCCGTCCACGTCGCCCTGGTGCAGACCGCTGCGACCACCGACTCGGCGGCCCAGCGCGCCACCGTCGCCGGATGGTTCGAGCGGCTGCGGGCCGCCCCCGGACCCGCCCCCGACCTGGTGGTGCTGCCTGAGGGGGTCATGCACGACTTCGGCCCTGCCGACCACGACCTCGCCGCGCACGCCGAGCCGCTCGACGGGCCGTTCGTCCAGCTGCTCGCCGCGGAGGCCACCCGGCTGGGCGCGACCGTGGTGGCCGGCATGTTCGAGCGCAGCGACGACGAGCGGCTGCCCTACAACACGCTGGTCGCGCTCGCCCCCGACGGGTCCCTGGTCGGCGCCTCCCGCAAGGTGCACCTCTACGACTCCTTCGGCTACCGCGAGTCCGACCGGCTCCGGCCGGGCCCGGTCGAGCCGGTGGTGCTGGCGGTCGGGTCGCTGCGCGTGGGGCTGATGACCTGCTACGACCTGCGCTTCCCCGAGTTCTCCCGGCTGCTGGTCGAGTCCGGCGCCGACACGCTGTGCGTGCCGGCGGCCTGGGTGCGCGGTCCGCTCAAGGAGGACCACTGGGTCACGCTGCTGCGTGCCCGGGCGATCGAGAACACCTGCTGGGCGCTCGGCGCCGCCCAGAACGGGTCGCGCCTACTGCGGCCGCAGCCAGGTGATCGACCCGCTCGGCATCGCGCTCGCCGCGGCCGGCGACGAGGACGCGCTCGTACGCGCCGCGCTGGAGCCCGACCGGCTCGCCGCCGCCCGCCGTCGCAACCCCGCGCTCGAGCACCGCCGGGTGCGTACGGGCGACTGGGACGGCCGGTGACAGCCGACTCCCCGGCAGGCCGGCGGGCGGCGCGGACCGAGGGCTCCGGCTACGCCCCGGTGGAGCGCCGGGGCCTGCTGGGCCGGATGGCGCACAGCTCCGCCGTGCTGCTGTGGCTGCTGGCCTGGGGGGCCGGCGCCGTCGCGGCGGCGACCGCCGTCGTGTTCGTGGAGAACGTGCCCGCCTGGGTGGCGTTGTGGGGCGGCGGGCTGGTGACCTGGCTGCACACCGTGGCGCTGGCGCACCGGGTCGGGGCACGCACGTGGCTGTGGGGAGCGCTGGCCGCGCTGGCCATCGCCGCCGCGCTGGTGACCGAGCGGGCCTGGGCGCTGGCCGGGATCTCGGTGCTGGCGGCGGTCGTGTCGGGCGTGGTGGCCGTGCTGCTCACCCGCCCGGCGGCGACGGCCCTGGGCAGCCTGTTCGAGTTCGGCTGGGCGATGGTGGTCGCGGTGGCCGGCGCGCTGGCGGTCGCGGGTCTGAACGCGCCGGTGCGGGTCGAGCGCTACACCCTCGCCGTGCTGTGCCTGGCCCTGGCGCTGGCGATCGGCCTGGTCTGGCAGCTCGGCGCCGGGCTGCACGGCATGGGCCGGCGCGGGCCTGGCCATCGTGGTCGGCGGGGCGGCCCTGCTCGCTGCCCTGCTGGTCTACAGCCAGGTGCTGCGCACGTACGGCTCGGAGGCGATCGTCGACGGCGTGGACGACACCGTCCGGTGGCTCCAGGACAACCTGCACGGCGTGCCTCGGCCGGCGGAGGCGCTGATCGGCTTCCCTGCGCTGGTCTGGGGGATCGCCACCCGGGCGAGCAGACGGCAGGGCTGGTGGATGTGCGCCTTCGGTGCGCTCGGCACCGCGACGGTCGCCTCGTCGCTGGCCGCGCAACGGCTCGACCCCGAGTACGCCGCGCTGTCGGCGTTGTACTCGGTGATCATCGGCGTGCTGCTGGGCCTGCTGGTGCGGCGCATCGACCTGGTCGTGACCGGCCGGCGGGAGCGGGGCCGCGCCGCCGGCCGCCGGGTGCTGCGCACCGGCGAGGTGGCGGTGCTGCGGCCGGAACCGGGGCGTACCCACCCGCTGCGACTGACACGGTGTCGACCGCACGGTGTCGACCGGCTGCGGGCACCCCGCGCAGGTGTAGCGTCTGCCCCTCGACCGACAGACAGGGAGTCGACGTGGCCTTCGAGGTCGTGGCCGAGATGGTGGCCAACGTGCTCACCGTGGTGGCCGAACCGGGGACGACGCTCGAGCCCGGGGACACCATCGTGATCCTCGAGTCGATGAAGATGGAGATCCCCGTCCTCGCGGAGATCGGCGGCGAGCTGACCGACGTCAAGGTCACCCCCGGCGACGTGGTCCAGGAAGGCGACGTGCTCGCGGTCATCTCCTGATGGGAGAATCCGGCCCGGGCCGTGACCCGGCCTGGAGGGGTGCCGGAGTGGCCTATCGGAACCGCCTTGAAAGCGGTCGCTGGCAGCGATGTCAGCCGCGGGTTCGAATCCCGCCCCCTCTGCCGAACCCCCGCCCCGGAGGCCTGCGTTGACGTCCAGCCCCAGCGACTACCGGCTGGCGCGCGCCCACGGGGTCGCCGTCCTCGGCCGGCTGGCCGTGGTGAGCGGGCTGCTGGTCGTCCTCGTGGTCGTGCTCGCGGCGCTGGTCGACCTGCCGCCGGTGGTCTGGGTGCCGCTCGCGGTGCTGCTGGGCGTGGCCGGTCTGCTCACCGCTGCCGCCGCCGTCCGGGTGGTACGCCCGCCGGTGCTGCTGCACCTCGACGACGACGGGTTCCGGCTCCGGGTGCTCCGCGGCGCCGGACCCACGTCGGCGCTCCTGGGCCGAGGTCGAGGGCGTACGCCACGAACGGCTGTCGCCGGGTGCCTGCCTGGTGTTCGCGCTGGCCCGCAGCCGCCGCACCGTCGTGCCGCTGCACCTGCTCGACGGCGGGACCGCCGCGGTCGACCGGCTCGACGCCGACCTGCGCAGCCGGCTCGACCGGGCGCACGGCCAGCGGCCGCTGGGATGACGTCTCGGGGCGGAGGTGGCGGGATTTGAACCCGCGAGAGGGGATGAACCCTCAACCCGCTTAGCAGGCGGGCGCCATAGACCGGACTAGGCGACACCTCCCCGTCGCGCGCCGGGGCGCTCGACGAGGCGTCACGCTACCCGGCGGCTCGGAGCGTCGCCAAAGCGGTGCCGCGGAGCGGTCGATGTCACCTGCGCTCATCCGTTCGGCGAGTTTTGCTGGTCTGTTCGCCCGTACCGCCTGATGCGGAGGGCCGCTGACTCCTAGTCTTCGCGGGGTGAGGTCCTCCGGTCCGCGGCGCCGAGCCGCCTGGTGGTCACGCCTTGGCGTGGCCGGACTGCTTGCCGGCATGGTCCTCCTGGTGTCGCCGGCGGCCCCGGCCGAAGCGGTGGACGGGTGCTCCTCGCGTCCGGCGGCAGTGCAGCAGCGCACGGCTGACACCGGGACCGACCCTGCGACCGCCACGGCGACCGACACGTGACGACCGACCGACGGCCACCGAATGCCGAGCGCCACGGCGATCGGCACGGCGTCGGCCGACGCGCCCAGCGCCGACCGACGCGCCGACCGACGCGCCCACCGACGCTGCCGTCGGCCGACGCGCCCACCGACGCGCCGACCGACGCGCCCACCGACGCCGACACCGAGCCACCCGCCCGAGGGCGAGGGCCGGTCGACGACGGACGACACCACCAACGAGGCGACGGGGAGACCACGCCGCCGCCCGACACACCTGGCGACGAGCCCACCGACGAGCCCCCGGGCGACGGCGGCGAGGACGAGGTGGCGGCGTTGTCGATCGAGTCGGCCGCCACGCCGCAGGTCGTGGAGGAGGGCGACACCCTCACGATCACGATCGTGGTGTCCAACGCCGGACCTGGTTCCGACCCCGGCGTCGTGGTCTCGGCGATGATGCCCGACGGCCTCGACGTGGTCGGTGGCGACTCGGCGTACGACGCCGCGTCCGGTGTCTGGGACATCGGCGAGATGGAAGCCGGCGAGAGCGTGACCCTGACCCTCACCGTGGAGGTGACCACCGACGACGCCGTGGTCGCCACCCCGAGCGTGAGCGGCGAGCTGACCGACGGCTGGGTCACCGATGACTCGTCCTGCACGCCTGGTCGACGTCCAGCCCGAGGGTGCGGGCGGCGACGCCGACGGCGGCGGCGACGAGCCGCTGGCCCCTCCCGGCGTCACCTGGAACTCCGCCGACGGCAACCCGAACGGCTCGGGTCACCCCGCGCCGGACGGCGCCGGCGGACTCCGGTGCGCCGGGGGACGAGCCGGCGGACCTTCCGGACGCGGACGTCGCGACGGGGATCCGGGGTCCACCGACTCGTCGGACACCGCCGGCGAGGACGTCCGGGGCGACCGATCCCGTCGACGTCCACCGAGACCACCGACGAAGCCGCGGCCCGCGGCGACGTCCCGGCGTCGCGCACGACCTCGGACTCGGCCATGATCATGCTCGGCTGGATGCTGCTCGCCGCCGGCGCCGTGCTGCTGCTGTTCGCCGCGATCCGCCGCCGGGCCTCCGTCCGCTGGACCCCCGAGCGCTGACCGGCCCCCACGCCGGCCCGGCTCGTGAGCGCGGCCCGTCAGCGCGGCGCGTAGACCGCCAGCACGTCGTCACCCAGCGGCTCCAGCCCGGTCACCAGCCGGCTGACCGTGCCCGGCTTCGCGGCCGGCACCCTGAGCACGAACCTGGTCTGGCCCGCAGCAGTGACGCGCTGGACCTGTGAGCGGTCGAGCCCGGCCCCGGCCACGGCGGCCGCCGCCTCGTCGGCCGCAGCCGAGCGGACGGTGACCACCGCGCGGCCGGACAGCTCGGTGAGCCCGCGCGCGAGCTCGGCCGAGCGCAGCCGCTGGTTCGGCGTGCTGGCTCGCGTCGCTGCCGCGTCGCCGCCGAACACGGCGTTCCACAGCACCGTCTGGGTGCCGTCGGTGAACCCGCGGAAGTTCGGCTCACCGGCGAACAGCACCACGCGCCCGTCGGCGTAGGACTCGTCGACGACGGCAGCCGTGCGGCCGAGCTCCCGCGCGCCGCGGGCGAAGCCGGACACGAACCACTCCGGGCTGCGCGGCCGCGGGTACGACACCGGCGCCAGGCCGGGGTCGGCGACCTGCATCAGCGGGTCGTACTCGTAGAACATGTACGCGTCCTCGCCGAGACCCCGCGACAACGGGCTCTCGGGGTCGATCCGCACCCGGAACAGCGACCCGGGGACGTCCGACGTGGGGTCGGTGAGGCGCGCACTGGTCAGCGCCATCCGCGCGGCCAGCTCGGTGCCGCCCTTCCAGGCCACCATCCGGCCGCCGTCGGCGAGCCAGCGGCGCAGCGCCCGGCCACCGGCTGCGCCCAGCTCCTCCTCCGCGGCCGCTGCGTCGCCGTCGGGCACCACCAGCACGTCCACGCCGGCGAGTCCGCCGCCGCGGATGTCGGTGGTGTCCAGCGCCTTGTACGGGACGCCCCAGTGCTCGGTGAGCAGCCAGCGCAGCCACCCGGGCGACTCGGTGTAGTCCGCGGACATCTGCCACATGCCGATCGCCGGTGCGTCGGCGGGCACCGACGGGGTGTCCGGCTCCGCCTGCGGCGGTGCGGGGACCGCCTTCGGGCGCAGCCGCTCGCCCGAGCGGCCACCGTCGACGTCGGCCAGCAGCGGGAGGCTCCAGGCGGTGACGTCGTAGAAGTACGGGAACGGCACGTAGCTGTCCTCGCCCAGCATCGCCTCGACCCAGTGCTTCTGCGCCTGCGCCATCGGCACCCAGTAGGTGCCGGCGGGCAGCGTGGTCGGGCGGGCGTCGCGGCCGTACGGCGTGTAGTCGTCGACCTTCAGGGGCGCCGTCAGCTGGTTGACCTCGACGTCCATCCGCTGCAGCCGGCGCACGATCTGCGCGACCTCCGCCGCGTGCCCGGGCTGGTCGGCGCGCAGGAACCAGTGCCGCACGGTGATGTCCGGCACCTCGGTCTCGACCTCGTTGCCGGGGTTGTAGACCTTGTTCGGCTCCAGTCGCCCGGCCCGGCCCTGCCGGTAGGCCTGCCGGGTGTCGGCGGCGAGGTCGGTGAGCAGCCGCTCGGCCTGGGTGCCACCGGCGACCAGCGACGACCAGATCGCGAGGTACTGCTCGCGCACCCGGACCCCGTAGCGGGCTGTCGCCACCCTTCTCCAGCGTCATGCCGGCGCCCAGGAAGCCGGTCGTCGGGCACGGTGTCGCCGTAGCCCATGTAGAGCAGGTCGTAGACGTCCTCGTTGAAGTAGTCGATGCCGCGTCGGTTGAACGAGTCGGCCATCGCCGCGCCGTACACGTTGTCGATCTGGTCGATGCTCCGGTCGGTGATCTCGTGGTGGATCGGGTCGGCGTTGGGCGGCATGAAGTAGCTGGTGCCGCCCATCTCGTGCACGTCGAGGAACAGCGACGGCGGGTACGTGCTCAGCGCCTCGAGCTTGCCGTCGGTCTCGGGCTGGGTGCGGGCGAACCAGTCGCGGTTGAGGTCGAAGCCGTACGCGTTGCGCCGCTGCTCGAGAACCCGGCCGTCGGGGTTCTGGCTCGGCAGGATGACGACCACCGCGCCGCGACGCACCGAGCGACCGGCGCAGTCGGTGCGGTCGGCGACGTCGCGCAGCGCCCGCAGCGAGGCGTCGGTGCCCGACGGCTCGTTGCCGTGCACGTTGCCCGCCACCCAGAGGATCGCGGGTGCCCTCGCCGCGATCTCGGCGGCCTCGGCCTCCGACGTCGCGGGGTCGCGCAGCTGGTCGGCGGCACGCTGCGCGGCCGCGACCCGGCGGGGTGCCCCGACGACGGCGTAGCGCAGCGGCCGGCCCTGCCACGACCGGGCGAGCACGCCGGACTGCACCCGGTCGCTCGCCTCGTCGACCGCCAGCAGGTAGCGGTCGGACTGCCGGATGCTCACCTGCTTGGTGCCGAAGCTGTCGCCGATCACGTCCTTCGGGCTCGGCACGTCGCCGGCGTAGACGGGAGCGGTCAGCGGGTCGCACGCCGGTGCCGCAGGCGACTCGGCCTGCGCTCCGGTGCCGACGACGGACAAGGTGGCGGCGCCGAGGGCGACCGAGCACACGGCGGTGAGGACCAGGCGAGCACGCATGGCCCACACCCTGTCAAAACCGGCGGTCCGCCGCCAGGGCTCCGCCGGGCGGACCCGGCTGGGGTTTTCGCAGCCCACCCTGCGAAACACCGCCCACCTGGCGCTGCAGCGCTGGTGCAGCGCGCTTTTCGCTGGGTCAGCGCGGAGGGGGAGGCGTCAGTCGAGGGAGTCGGCGAGCCGGCGGGCGAACGGCTCGTCGAAGTCGCCGGCGATCTGCACCAGGCCGCCGGTGATCGGCTCCTGGACGAGCGGCGCCGTCAGCACCACGTCGTCGACGACGACCGCGAGCGGGGTCTGGGTGCCGGCGACCCGGCGGCTGATCCGGGCGAAGGCCGCGGCTCCCGGCGTCGTCGAGCCGCACAGTGACCACCCAGGCGCCCGACTGCGGGTCGGCGCTCGCCTCCGCCTCGTCGACACCGACCCGCTCGCCGTCGCGCAGCAGGAACCGCGCGGCACCGTCGCGCGAGCAGTAGACGCTCGCGGCCGGCCGGGACCGGCAGCCGGGTCCGTTCGGTGCGGGGTACTGCCGGGCCACCTCGGCGAGCAGGACCGTCGCCGCGCCCGCCGTTCCCCCGGTGTCGTCGTCCGTGTCGTCGTCGTGTCGTCGTCGGTGTCGTCGTCGGTCGGTGTCGGCGTCGGTCGGCGCGGAAGCCGTCGCGGGCGTACGGACCGACGTGGGGTCGTCCCCCGCATCGTCATCCGCTCCGTCGTCGCCGGAGCACCCCCCGACCACGAGGGCTACGACCAGCAGCCAGCCCAGCGCACCCCCGTGCCGCACGTCAGCCGCCGAGGCGCGCCCTGAGCGTGTCCAGCTCGGTCCACAGCACCGCCGGCAGCTTGTCGCCGACGGACTCGAACCACTCGTTGATCAGCGGCAGCTCGTCGCGCCACTCGTCCGCGTCGACGGCAATGGCCCGGCGGATCTGCGCCTCGTCGGCGTCGAGCCCGTCGGTGTCGAGGCTCTCGTACGTCGGGACGTAGCCGACCGCCGTCTCCTCGGCGTCGGCCGTGCCCTCGATCCGCTCGACGGCCCACTTGAGCACCCGGCTGTTCTCCCGGAAGCCCGGCCACAGGAAGCCGCCGTCCTCGTCGCGGCGGAACCAGTTCACGTAGAAGATCCGCGGCAGCTTGTCGGCGTCGTGGGTCTTGCCGGTCTGGATCCAGTGCGCCAGGTAGTCACCGGCGTGGTAGCCGATGAACGGCAGCATCGCCATCGGGTCGCGCCGGACGACGCCGACCTCGCCGGTAGCCGCCGCGGTCGTCTCCGACGACAGCGTGGCGCCCATGAACGTGCCGTGCACCCAGTCGCGGGCCTCGGTCACCAGCGGGATGGTGGTCTTGCGACGACCGCCGAAGAAGATCGCCGAGATCGGCACCCCCTGCGGCTCCTCGTACTCCGGGGCGAGCATCGGCACCTGGCGGATCGGCGTGCAGAAGCGGCTGTTGGGGTGGGCGGCCGGCTCGTCGCTGTCGGGCGTCCAGTCGCGGCCCTTCCAGTCGATCAGGTGCGCCGGCGGGTCCTCGGTCATGCCCTCCCACCAGATGTCGCCGTCGTCGGTGAGGCCGACGTTGGTGAAGACCGAGTTGCCCTGGTCGACGGTGCGCATGGCGGCCGGGTTGGTGCCCCACCCGGTGCCGGGCGCGACGCCGAACAGGCCGAACTCGGGGTTGACCGCGTAGAGCCGGCCGTCGGCGCCGAACCGCATCCAGGCGATGTCGTCACCGACGGTCTCGGCCTTCCAGCCCTCGACGGTGGGGTCGAGCATGGCCAGGTTGGTCTTGCCGCAGGCGCTGGGGAAGCACGCGGCGATGTAGTGGACCTTGCCCTCGGGGTTGGTGAGCTTGAGCAGCAGCATGTGCTCGGCCAGCCAGCCCTCGTCGCGGGCGATGGCCGAGGCGATCCGCAGGGCGTAGCACTTCTTGCCCAGCAGCGAGTTGCCGCCGTAGCCGGAGCCGAAGCTCCAGATCATCCGGTCCTCGGGGAAGTGCGAGATGTACTTGGTGTCGTTGCACGGCCAGGGCACGTCCTCCTGCCCGGGCTCCAGCGGCGCCCCCACCGAGTGCAGGCACGGGACGAACGGCGCCTCGTCGGACTCCATCCGGTCGAGGATGGACTGACCCATCCGGGTCATCACCCGCATGCTGCACACGACGTACGGCGAGTCGGTGATCTCGACGCCGTACTTGGGCTCGTCGGCCTCGAGGTGGCCCATCACGAACGGGATCACGTACATCGTCCGCCCACGCATGCAGCCCTGGTAGAGCTCGGCCATCGTGGCCTTCATCTCGTCCGGGGCCATCCAGTTGTTCGTCGGCCCGCAGTCGGCCTCGTCGCGGCTGCAGATGAAGGTGCGGTCCTCGACCCGGGCCACGTCGGCGGGGTCGGTGCGCGCCCAGAACGAGTTCGGCTTCTTGGACTCGTCGAGGCGTACGAAGACGCCCTTGTCGACCAGCGCGTCGGTCATCGCGGCCCACTCCGCGTCCGACCCGTCGCACCAGACGACCCGGTCCGGGGTGGTCATCTCGGCTACCTCGTCGACCCAGGACTGCAGGCCCGCGTGCGGGGAGCGGTACGCGGATCCGGCCGCCGTCTCGGTCGTCTCGGCTGTCATCGTCGAGGTCATCCCTTTCGCGCGCCGCGGTGCCGACCGGCACCGGGTCGCCGGTAGGCCCGACGGCTCATCGATCGTGAGGCGTCCATATCCCGGACGTGATCGAGCAACCGTAGTCCTGCCTGCCACTACCGGGCCATTCGGCCGCTAGTGAACCTGCTCACAAGCGTCGCCCAGTACGGACGGCGCCGCCCCACCCGCTACAGTGGCGGGTCGGAAGTCCGGGCCGCAGCACTATCGCGGAACCGCCTCCGCCCAGCGCTCGTAGCTCAACGGATAGAGCATCTGACTACGGATCAGAAGGTTGGGGGTTCGAATCCCTCCGAGCGCGCTGCCTCAATCGCAGGTCACGGTTCTGAACGGCTCGTCCGGTTGTCTGGCTGACCGCCGCGGGAGAACCAACCGGCCGATCGAGGCTATTGGGTCTACGGCCTTGAGGGCTCAGCCCAGCCAGCGGTCGACGACGCTGTCGCGGTCGAGGTGGTCGACCACCTCCATCTCGCCGGGCTCCAGCATCCGGTAGGCCACGAAGAAGGAATCCAGCTCCTCGAGCGCGTGGTCCGGGAGGTCGGTCAGCTTGTTGAGGTGGTCCTGGTGATGGTCCCGTTCCGGGACGCACAACAGCTTGGTCTCCGTGCTCGCACCGATGCTCAGCACGAAGGCGCCGAGGACCCGGGAGATGATGTGCACGCCCGGGTAGGTCGACTCGTCGCTGAGCACCAGCGCGTCGAGCGCGTCGCCGTCCTCGCCGTCGATGCCGACGACGAAGCCGTACTCGCCGGGGAAGCCGGCCGGTCCGCCGATGCGGCGGTCGAACCAGATCACGCCGTCATCGTCTTGTTCGTACTTGTTGCGGCTGCCCCGGGGGATCTCGATCACGACTTCGACCAGACCTTCGCTGTGCAGCTGGGACCGGGTTCGCCTGTTGTCTGCCATGGGACCGATCATGCCGGTGCCGTCCGGGTTTCCCGGAGGGGGCTTCCCTGTGGGTCGGTGTCGAGGCGGGCGCCTATCATCGCCACCTGCGCAGGATGGCCCGGAGCGGTTTCCCCTCTCACGGACCCCTGTGTGGTGAGGTCGCCGTCCACCTCGAACGCGGGATCCCCCGGCCAAGCAGGTCTGTGCCGCCCTCGGACCACGTCGGCGAGAGGCGTGGTGTCGGCAGGGTTGTCGCGCAGGTCATGCCGCCCCACGGCAACAGGCTCTCCCAACCGGTGTAGCGTCTGGCCGCACATCGGGTAGGGGGAGAGTCGAACAAGCTCCGACCGGTTCGCAAACGGACCGACCTACCACCGGAAGGCCCCCCGTGCCGAAGTACACCTCCAGCCGCGACCTCGCGGACGGTCTCGACATCCGTCCGCAGTTCAGCCGGGACGGCGCGGTCGTCGACATCCCACGCCGCAAGATGTCCGAGCACTCCGTCGACCCGGAGACGGCGTTCAACGTCATCAGCGACGAGCTGATGCTCGACGGCCACGCGCGGCTCAACGTCGCCACCTTCGGGACCACGTGGATGGAGCCGCAGGCCGAGAGGCTGATGGCGATCGCCGCCGACAAGAACCTGGTCGACCGCGACGAGTACCCGCAGACCGCCCAGCTCGAGGACCGCTGCCTCGACATCATCGCCGACTTCTGGAACGCCCCCGAGCCCGACAACCCGATCGGGTGCTCCACCATCGGCTCCTCCGAGGCCTGCATGCTCGCGGGGCTGGCGCTGAAGTGGCGCTGGATGGAGCGGCAGCAGGACGCCGGTCGGCCCACCGACCGGCCCAACCTCGTCGTCGGCGCCAACGTCCAGGTGTGTTGGCACAAGTTCTGCTGCTACTGGGAGATCGAGCCAAAGGAGGTCCCCATCCGGCCTGGCGAGACCACGTTGCACCCCGACGACGTCGCCGAAGGCCAGCGACGAGAACACCATCGGCGTGGGCGGGATCCTCGGATCGACCTTCGACGGCGCCTACGAGGACATCGCAGGAATGGCCAAGGCGCTCGACAAGCTGGAGCTGGAGCAGGGCATCAACGTCCCGATCCACGTCGACGCCGCCTCGGGCGGGCTCTTCGCGCCCTTTGTCGACCCCCACCTGGTGTGGGACTTCCGCATCGAGCGGGTGCAGTCGATCAACGCGTCGGGCCACAAGTACGGCCTCGTCTATCCAGGCGTCGGCTGGGTGCTGTGGCGCAGCGAGCAGGCCCGGCCGGAGAAGCTGGTCTTCCGCGTGGACTACCTCGGCGGCGACCACCCGACGATGTCGCTGAACTTCACCAAGCCCGGCTCAGGCGTGGTCGCGCAGTACTACCAGTTCGTACGGTTGGGTTCCGAGGGCTTCAGCCGCGTGCACCAGCACAGCCGCGACATCGCGCAGATGATGGCGAAGGCCATCGACGATGGAGGAGTTCGAGGTCATCGCCGACGGCAGCGACTTGCCGGTCGTCGCGTTCTGCTTCAAGGGCGCCAACACCAAGAGCGGCAAACCGCGAAAGGGGAGCTACGCCGAAAAGGCCACCTACACGCTGAACGACATCGCGGGGTGGATGAAGCAGGGCGGCTGGGCGGTCCCGGCGTACCACTTCTGCGCCGACCGCGAGGACCTCGAGCTCATCCGGATCGTCGTACGCAACGCCTTCAGCCGAGACCTCGCCCAGATGTTCCTCAAGGAGCTCGGCCGCGCCGTCGGCCGCTGCGACGGCACCGGCGAGGACCCGGGCCGCGCGTTCCAGCACTAGCGTCGGCCGCCATGAAGAACGGCGGTGAGAACCGCCGCCTCCGGATCCCCGGTGACCAGGGGGCTGGTCGGTCCCGGAAGCGGCTCTGGGAGGCCTACTGATGGAAGGGTCGGGTTTGCACCCTCCGAGCGCGCCAGCTCAGCCGGACGGCACCGCTTCGCCCTCGGGGCGGGCACCGGGCTGAGCCGCCGGCGCAGGCGCCGGCAGCAGCCGGCCGCCGACCACGAACGCCACCACGACCGCGACGATGACCAGCGGCATCACCGCGAGGCCGTCCGACAGCAGCAGCAAGGTGGCCAGCAGCACCGAGGTCATCGGCAGCCGCAGCATGGTGGCGCACATCGCGCCGATGCCCATCGCGACACCGGCCACCATCGACAGCCCCGGGGCGTGCGACAGCGCGATGCCGCCGGCCGCTCCGATGAACATCGCCGGGAACACCGGGCCCCCGCGGAACGCGCTCATGGACACGCCGTAGGCAAGGCTCTTGCAGGCGACGAGCGCGAGCAGCGCGAGCACCGAGTAGTCGCTGGCTCTGGCTGATCAAGGTGGGCAGCGCGGACTGCCCGGAGAACAGCACGTCGGTCGAGTCCTTGTCGGTCATCAGGGCGTAGGCGATCGCGAGCAGGGCGACGACGAGCCCGACCACGACCGCGCCGACCACGATGTGCGGCTCCACCCGCGCCTTCAGCCGCAGGGCGAGCCACCGGATCGCGGTCCCGAGCACCGCCGCCGCGAGCCCGATCACGAGCGCCCACCCGAACTCCGCCACCGTCGGCCGGTCGAACGGCGGCAGGCCCGGGATCACCAGCGACACCGATCCGAGTCCGACCAGCGAGTCGAGCCCGACGAAGATCAGTGCTCCGATCCCTGCGGCCAGCAGCCCCGGCACCAGCACGAGGGAGCCGGCGAGGCCCGCGATCCCCGACGCCTCCAGCAGCAGGAACGCGCCCAGCAGGGGTGAGCCCGAGCAGCGTGCTCACCGCCGCGAAGCTGCCGGCCGCGCCCACGACGGCGACGGCCTGGGCGGGGGCGTCCCGCTTGATCAGCTGCATCGCCCAGGCGCCGAGCGCCGCGCCCATCGCGATCAGCGGAGCCTCCGGGCCGAGGACCACGCCCAGCGCGAGGGTGGTGAACGAGGCCAGGAAGATCCCCAGCAGCTCGCGCGGGGTCGGCGCATCGTGCGGGTGGAAGCCGTCCGCCGGCGACTCCCCGCCCCGGCCGGGGAGGTAGCGGATGGTGAGGCCCACCAGCAGCCCGGCCAGCAGCAGCGGGAGGATCGGCCACCAGACGGGGTCGTCCAGCCCGAGCTGCTCGGGCAGGTCGGTGAAGACCCACGTCTGCACTGTGGCCGACGAGCTGCAGGAAGAAGTACGCCGCGGCGGAGATCGGCACGCCGAGCGCGGCCGCGATCAGCAGGATGGCCACGTAGCCCTTCGACCGCATGACCGTCAGCGGGTCGGGTGCCGGGGGATCCGGTCGGGGTGCGGCGTCCGGGGCTGTCATCGGCTCCAGAATCGGGCCACCGGGCGGGCCGGGGCGTCACCCCGCGCGGATGAGGGAGGCGGACGCGGGAGGCGGACGAGGGAGCTAGTCGCGCACCTGCTGCCGGGGCCGGCGCGGGCGGTCGGCTGCCCTCCGGCACCAGCAGCAGCGAGGCGATCAGGAAGCCGAGGGCTCCCAGGGCGGTCGCGACGTTGACGACGGTCACGTTGATCACGGTGTCGGCGTTGGTGCGCACGAAGTCGGCCATCGCGGACACCCCGAACGCCACGCAGCCGAGCAGGTTCAAGGTGACGACCGACCCCTCGATGGTGCGCGGAGGACGGGCGTGGCCGGCGACCTCGACGTACGCGAGGTAGCACGACACCAGGAAGCAGACGCAGCCGAGCGCGTCCGGTCGCCAGACGAGCGTGTCGAACGTCGATGAGTCCTCCGGGACGGTGAGCGCCCGGAAGGTCGTGAAGTCGAAGAAGAACGTGCCGATGAGCTGGATCCCGCTGCTCCACCAGTCCACCCGGCCAGGCTCCCAGGCGAGCAGCCGGAACCGCCCCCCGTCGGCACCGGTCGGTCCGCGGTCGGCGTTGATGGCCTCGAGCCACTGGATCACCGCGGCGACGGTGAACAGCATCGACCCGACGAAGAAGACGATAGCCGTCCGCCTCGGCTCCCACCAGGCTGACGAACCCGGGGAACGGTGCGACCAGGAAGCAGACCGAGCCCAGGCTGAACAGGACGGCGATCCACCAGGACCCGCGGTGCGGCGACCACAGCGGGTGCTCGTGGCCGTGCCGCGCCCGGGAGACCCGGGACGCGTGCTTGCGCTGCGCCCGGGAGTGCCACTCGACCCGCTCGCCGTCCGGTCGGACGTAGGTGACCGAGGTGGTGAACGGGCCGACCGCGACGCGGTCGACCACGGTCCATCCCGGCGGGGTGCGGGGGTAAGACCTCACGTCGAGTCGGGGGAACGCCGACCTGCGGCACCGGGGCGGTCTGCTCACCTCGCCATCCCAGTCCTCGACGCCGCCGTGCGGATCACCTTCGCCGGATGATCTTCGACCGAGCCGGGGCTCAGGACAGCTGCCCTCCGGCCAGGCTGTCCCCGCGGGACCCGAACAGCGTCGGTGCGAGGTCGCCGGCGGGCACGGCGGGGCTCCACAGGTAGCCCTGGCCGTACGTGCAACCGAGTCCCTGCAGCATGGTGAGCTGCTGGTGGGTCTCGATGCCCTCGGCGACGGCGGCGATGCCGAAGGCGTGGGCCAGCTCGATCACGCTGTGCACGATGGCCGCGTCGTCCTTGTTGGTGCCCAGGCCCCCGACGAACGAGCGGTCAACCTTGAGGAGGTCGACCGGGAACCGCTTGAGGTAGACCAGTGACGAGTACCCGATCCCGAAGTCGTCGATCGCGATCCGGACGCCGAGTGACTTGAGCTCGTTCAGGACCAGCAGGGCCGCCTCCGCGTCGTCCAGCAACGCGCTCTCGGTCACCTCGAGCAGCAGCGTGGTGGGATCCACCCCGGACTCGTCCAGGGCCAGGCGCACGGTGTCGACGAGGCCTGCCCCCTGCGCCAGCTGGCGCCCGGACACGTTCACGGACATCAGCAGCCGACCGCGGTCGTGCTGTTCGGCCGACCAGACGGCCGACTGCCGGCACGCCTCGCGCAGCACCCAGGCGCCCATCGCGGTGATCTGGCCGCTCTGCTCGGCGAACGGGATGAAGTCGTCCGGCGGCACCAGCCCGTGCAGCGGGTGCTGCCACCGCAGCAGCGCCTCGACGCCGATCACGGTCTCGCCCTCGAGGCTGAGCACCGGCTGGTAGTGGAGTCGCAGCTCACCGTCCGACGCCGCGTGCCGCATCTCGGACAGCAGCCGCAGCCGGGACGTGGTGAGGGTGCGGAGCTGCTCGTCGAACAGCTCGATGACGTTGGGGCCCTGCCGCTTCGCCTTGTACATCGCCTCGTCGGCGTCGCGCAGCAGGGTGTCGGAGTCGGCGATGATGTCCCCGGCCGGCGCGACGGCGATCCCGATGCTCACGGTGATCTCCAGGGCGTTGGGCGTCGTCGTGACCGGCGCGGCGACGGCGTCGCGGGCGCGGGCCGCGATGTTGGCGACCTCGCCGAGGTCGTGCAGGTTCTCGCACAGCACCACGAACTCGTCACCGCCGATCCGGGACACGGTGTCCTCCGGGCGCACGGCCGAGGTGAGGCGTCCCGCGACGGCGCACAGCACGTCGTCGCCGACTTGGTGCCCGTAGGCATCGTTGACGTTCTTGAACCCGTCGACGTCGCAGAACAGCAACGCCATCATGCTCCGGGCCGCCGGGCGCCGGTCGAGAGCGTGCTGGATCCGGTCGGCCAGCAGCGTCCGGTTCGGCAGGCCGGTGAGCGGGTCGTGCTGGGCGGAGTGCGCGAGGGCCGCCTCCGCGAGGCGGTCGCTGGTCAGGTCGGTGACCGTCACGCAGGTGACGCTCTCGCCGTTCAGGTTGTGCAGCGTCGAGGAGGTGATGCGGACCGGGACGATGGTGGTGCCGCTGCCGGTGTGCAGCGTCGCCTCCGCCGACCCGCTCGGCCCGGCAGACTGCAACAGCTCGGCCAGCCGGTCCCGGCTCGGCGGCGTCACGAGCGCGAGGACCGGTTGTCCGACGATCTGCTCGCACTCCGTCCCCATCAGCTCGGCGAGCGCCTGGTTGGCGTACAGCACGATGCCGTCGGCCGAGACCGTCGCCGCACCGTCGGACATGTTCTCCACGAAGTTGCGGTACGGCGCGTCGGCACTGGACAGGGTGAACACCCGCTCGCGACCCGGCACGTCGGCGACGACCAGTGCGTCCACCTCGCCCAGCCGGATCGCACGCAGCGTCTCTTCCGATTCGGCCAGCCGGTCCCGGGAGTCGTTCAGTGCCGTGCGCAGCTCGTGCAGCTCGCCGCGCAGCCAGACCACCTCGCCCGGCTCGGCCGTGGCGTGCGCGCGCTCCTCCTCGGTGCGGGCACGTGGCACCCGTCCGGTTGCCCCGTCGGTGGTCATCAGTCGCCGTTCACCGGGGGATCGGACGCCCGGATGTCCAGGGCCACGAGGAACCGCGTGGGGTCTGACAAGTCACCGACCAGCCGACGTTGCGGCAGCGGCAACTCCTTGACGAGTGTGGGTGCGGCGAGCACGCGATGCTGGGTCATCAGCTCGACATTGCGGTGCACGTCGACGACCTCCAGTCGGTAGCGGCCGTTCAGGTGCTTGTCGCACAGCGCCCGCACGTTGCCGATCGCCTGCACCGACAGGTCGGAGGCGCCGTTGACGAACAGCCGCAGCACGTAGTCCCCGTCACCGCTGGCCGCGAGCCGTTCCTCGAACCGGCGCAGCGTCGCAGCGTGCTCGCTCGACATCAGGGCTGCTTGTGCCGGAGCTGCAGCCCCACCAGGACGCGGTCGGTGTCGGACAGGTCGCCGATGATCTTGCGCATGGGCGACGGCAGCTGACGCACCAGCGTGGGGATGGCGATGATCTCGTCTCCCCGGGCAAGCCGGGGATGCTCGAGCAGGTCGACGACCTCGATCTCGTACCCGTTTGCGAGGTGCGTCTCGCACAGGCGCCTGAGGTTGGCGAAGGCCTCCACGGACTTCGGTGACTCACCGGAGACGTAGAGCCGGAGGTGCCAGGTCTCCGGGTCGGAGTCGGCGTCGGCGGCGGCGTCTGCTGCCGCTCCGAGCGTCGTGCCGTCAGTCATGGTGTGACCCTCCGTCGTGATGGACCTCGGCGAGCTCGAGACCTTCCGTGCTGAGCAGGAAGGCGCGGATCTCGTGCGAGTGCTCCATCCCCCGGGACTTGAGCACGTAGAGCACCCGGCTGCGCGCCCCGTCCCCCACCGCCAGCTTCGCGATGATCCAGGTGTCGATCAGGGAGCCGATGTACTGCTCGGAGTTCTCCGCGTCCCGGACCGTGTTGAGGCTGGTGAACAGCGCCGTCACGCCACGGCTCTTCAGGTAGTCCACCTGCCGGGTGAGCATGGCGGACACCTCTTCCCCGCCGCCGGCGTGCAGCAGGTCGGAGACCGGGTCCATCACCACGACATCAGGCTCGAAGTCGGAGACCAGCTCCTGCATCGACACGAGGTGCGCCTCGAGCCCGAGCAGGCTGGGGCGTACGCACCGGAACGAGAGCAGCCCGGCGTCGACCCACCGCGACAGCTCGATGCCCACCGATGCCATGTTGCGGATGATCTGCGCCGACGATTCTTCGAAGGCGAAGTAGAGCGCACGTTCGCCACGGGCGCAGGCGGCCGCGCAGAACTGTGCGGCCAGCGTCGACTTGCCGGTCCCGGCCGTCCCGCTGATCAGCACCGAGCTGCCCCGGTAGAGGCCGGCACCACCGAGCATCTCGTCCAGGCTCGGGACGCCGGTGGAGACGCGTTCGTCGGTCACCGTGTGCTGCAGCCCGAGGGAGGTGATCGGGAGCACCGTCACGCCCTGGCTGCCGATCAGGAACGGGTACTCGTTCGTGCCGTGCAGGGAGCCGCGGTACTTCAGCACCCGCAGCCGGCGGGTGGACGTCTGCTCGCTGACCCGGTGGTCCAGGACGATCACGCAGTCGGAGACGTACTCCTCGATGCCGTAGCGGGTCAGGCTGCCGTCGCCCCGCTCGCCGGTGATCACCGCCGTGATGCCGCGGTCCTTCAGCCAGCCGAACAACCGCCGCAGCTCCGAGCGCAGGATCGCCGTGTTGCTGAACGCGCCGAACAAGGTCTCGATGGTGTCCAGCACGATCCGCTTGGCGCCGACCTCGTCGATGGCGGCGCCGAGCCGGATGAACAACCCCTCGAGATCCCAGGCGCCGGTCTCCACGAGCTCGCTGGGCGGCAGGTTCACGTGCTCCATCACCAGCAGCCCGTCGTCTTGCAGCTGCTGCAGGTCGAAGCCCAGCGAGGTGACGTTCTCGACCAGCTCGCCGACCGACTCCTCGAAGGCCACGAAGACGCCCGGGTCGCCGAACTCGGTGATGCCGCGGACCAGGAACTCCATCGCCAGCAGGGTCTTGCCGCAGCCGGCCGGGCCGCACACCAGCGTGGGACGACCGAGGGGGAGCCCGCCGCTGGTGACCTCGTCCAGCCCGCTGATACCGGTCGCGACCTTGCGCAGGGTCCGGACGGGTCGCAACGGCGTCGCCACCGGCACGGTGTCTACAGGGCTGCGGACCGTCATGGCGTCACTTCCGTCGCGGAGTGCGCAAGCGGGGCCGCACTGATACGGAGTGTAGCCGTACGCTCACGCATTGATATCGGCTCTTTGGTGCGACCGGGCAGCCACCGACTGCGCGCGCCCGACTTGCGGTAGTGCGTCCGTTTCAGGACTCCGGGTCCGGCGAGGCGGACTGCTCCAGTGCCCGGATCAGGGTGGCCGCGTCGTGTGGCCCGACGTGGCGGTCGTCGCCGATGAAGAACGTCGGGGTGCCCGGTGCTCCGCTGGCCTCGGCGTCGACCTGGTCGTGGCGCACCCGCTTGGTCCACTGCCCGCTGACCAGGCCCTCCACGTACGGCGACATGTCGAGGTCGAGGGCCCAGGCGTGCCGCATCAGGTCGTGCAGCTCCAGCTCGTCCTGGTGGGCGAACAGGTGGTCGTGCATGTCCCAGAACTTGCCCTGCGCGGCCGCCGCCTCACTCGCCTCCGCGGCCAGGGCGGCGTGCGGGTGCACGTCCTCCAGCGGAAGGTGCCGGAACACGTACCGCAGCCGGTCACCGAAGTGCTCCCGGACGTCCCGGATCGCCCCGGTGGCGCGGCTGCAGAACGGGCACTCGAAGTCGCCGTACTCGACCAGGGTCAGCGGTGCGTCCGCCGGCCCGCGCACGTGGTCCCGCTCGGGGTCGACCGGTCGCGACAGGCGCATCGGTGGTCCGGACGGCTCTCGCCCGAGCGCGGCGGCGGCGCGGAAGACCGACCAGCCGAGCAGCGCCGCCAGCACCGACGCGGCGAGCACGCCGACCCGTGCCTCGTCCTGCAGGGCGGGGTCGTCGAGGGCGAGGTCGACGATGAACAGCGAGATGGTGAAGCCGATGCCGGACAGCGCGGCGCCGCCGAGGACCTGGTTGACCGGCAGGCCGGGCGGCAGCGCGCCGACCCGCAGCCGCACCGCGAGCGCGGTGCCCAGCGAGATCCCCACCAGCTTGCCGAGCACCAGCCCGATCACGATGCCCCACGTCAGCCGCGAGCCCACTGCGGCCTCGACGGTGGTGGCGTCGAGCCGCACGCCGGCGTTGGCGAGGGCGAAGACCGGGACGATGACGCACGTCACCCATGGGTCGTACAACATCTGCAGTCGTTCGTTGACCGACACCGCCCGATCGACCGAGAGCCGGGCCGCGCGGGCCAGCTCGGGTGAGGGTGACTGCCGGAACCGCCGGGTCAGGCGCTCGGCGTCCTCGACCTGGTCGCGGCGCGGCGGGTGGACCGGCAGCAGCAGCGCGATCACCACGCCGGCGATGGTCGGGTGCACCCCGGACTCGTACGTCGCCAGCCAGACCACCGCGGCGGCGATCAGGTAGGCCGGTCCCTGCCACGCCTGCAGGTGCCGCAGCTTGACGATCGCGAACAGCCCCACCGCGGCGACGGCGAGCGGCACCAGCCGCAGGTCCTCGGTGTAGAACAACGCGATGATCGACAGCGCGCCGATGTCGTCGGCGACCGCCATGGTCAGCAGGAACAGCCGCAGCGGCGCCGAGAACGCCGGCCCGGCCACCGCCAGCACGCCGAGCAGGAACGCGGTGTCGGTGGAGATGACCACCCCCCACGCCCGCGCCGCCTCGCCCGACGGGTTGATCGCGAGGAAGACCAGCGCGGGCACGGCCAGACCGGCCACCGACGCGACCAGCGGGACGGCCGCACGTTGGGTGTCGGTCAGGCCGCCCATCTCGAGCTCGCGGCGCAGCTCGAGTCCGATGACGAAGAAGAAGAACACCATCAGGCCGTCGTTGACCCAGTGCTGCAGGGTCAGCGACAGCTCGTCGTCGCCCAGCCGCACGGCCAGCTCGGTGTGCCAGAAGGCCTCGTAGCTGTCGCCCCACGGCGAGTTCGCCCAGACCAGGGCGAGCAGCGTCCCGGCCAGCAGCAGGGCCGCGGCGCCCGCCTCCCAGCCCAGGAACCGCTGCAGAGGCGTGACCTCGGGGTCGGCGGCCACGGTCACCGCGCCAGTATGGCGAGCGTCCTCCGGGACCGGCGCAGGTCGGCCACCTGGTGGACCCAGGGTCGTGCCACGGCTGTTACCCGGCCGAGACACAATGGCGAGCATGGCCTTCCTGCTTCGCGTGGAGCTGCCCGACGTGCCCGGGTCGCTGGGGGCGGTCGCGTCCGCCCTCGGTACGGCCGGCGCCGACATCCATGCGTTCGAGATCGTGGAGCACCGCAGCAGCGGCACCGCGGTCGACGACGTGCTGCTCGAGCTGCCGTCGAACGTGCTCCCCGACTCACTGGTCAGCGCCTGCCAGCGGCTGGAGGGCGTACGGGTGCTGTGGATCTCGCGCTACAACGCCGGCGCCAGCCTGCGACTCGACCTCGAGGTCGTCGAGATCATGACGCAGGACCCCGCCACCGCGCTGTCGCGGCTGGTCGAGCAGGTGCCCCAGACGTTCCGCTGCGACTGGGCACTCGCCGTGCGGGTCGGCAGCTCGGACGGAGAGGACCCGAAGGGTGCGGAGGTCCTGCACGCCACCCGGACGGCTCCCGACCTGCCCGCGGACGTTCGCGAGTGGTCGGCCGACCTCAAGCGCGCCCGGCGGCTGCCAGACCACCCGGCGTGGGACGACACGGTGCTCGCTGCCGCCCCGGTGGGTGACGCGGTGGTGGTGCTCGGCCGTCGTGGCGGCCCGGACGTGCTCGAGTCCGAGCTCGCCCGCTTCGGTCACCTGTGCGCGCTCGCCGCGACGATCAACGCGTCCTAGCCGGGCGTCGGAGACACCCCGATGGCGCACTTCGACCTGCCCCTGGACGAGCTCCGGGCCTACCGGCCGGACCGCAGCGAGCCGCCGGACCTCGACGCGTTCTGGGAGCAGACGCTTGCCGAGGCACGCGCGGCCGCCTCGCCCCCGGTGCTGGACCCGGTCGACAGCGGGCTGGTCACCGTCGACGTGCGCGACCTGACGTTCTCGGGGTTCGCGGGCCAGCCGGTGCGCGGCTGGGTGGTCGTGCCGCGGGCCGTCGAGGGACCGTTGCCGTGCGTGGTCGAGTTCATCGGCTACGGCGGCGGGCGCGGGCTGCCGCACGAGTGGCTGGACTGGAGCGCCGCGGGCTACGTGCACCTCGTGATGGACACCCGCGGGCAGGGCAGCAGCTGGCGCACCGGTGCGACCGCCGACGCCGACACCGGCGGTCCGGCGGCTCCCGGCTTCCTCACCCGCGGCATCGCCGACCCGGCCGACTACTACTACCGCCGGTTGTTCTGCGACGCGGCCCGCGCGGTCGACGTCGCCCGTGGGCTGGCAGCGGTCGACCCGGACCGCGTCGTGGTGGCCGGAGCCAGCCAGGGCGGCGGGACCGCCATCGCGGCCGCGGCGCTCGCCGACGGGGTCGCCGCCGCCCTCGTCGACGTGCCGTTCCTCTGCGACATCCGCCGGGCCACCGAGCTGACCGACGCCAGCCCGTACGCCGAGCTGGTGACGTACTGCAAGACGCACCGCGACCTGGTGGACCGGGCCTTCGCGACGCTGTCCTACGTCGACGGCGTCAACCTCGCGCCGCGGGCCACCGCGCCGGCGCTGTTCTCGGCGGCGCTGCGAGACGAGATCTGCCCGCCCTCGACGGTGTTCGCCGCGTTCAACCACTGGGGCGGCGACGACAAGGACATCCGGGTGTGGCCCTACAACGGCCACGAGGGCGGCGGCGCGTTCCAGCGGGCCGAGCAGCTGCGCTGGCTGCGCGACCGCCTCCCCTGAGCCTGACGTCTCACCGCCATTCTGCGGCGTGTCGTGGGGCCGAACGTCAGGCCCAGCGTTGGGGGTCAGCCGACGGTGTGCCGGCCGAAGGCGCGCCCGAGCCGCGCCACCTCCGCCTCCAGCCGCGGGATGCTCCGGGCGAGCTGTCCGCGGGTGAGCCGCTCGACCAGGGGCGAGGTGGTCAGCGGGCGCGCGATCATCGCCGCCACGACACCGCGCGGCACGTACACCCGCCGCGCCCGCCGGGCGATGCCGTCGGCCACCGCCCGGGCGCAGTCGTCGACCGACGTCGTGGTGTTCGCCGGCCACGGCAGCTGCTGCCTGCTGGCCTTGAACCAGGGCAGGTCGTCCTCGGTGCCGCGCACCATGTCGGTGGCGATCCACCCCGGGTGACAGACGCCGACGCCCACCCCGAGGTGCGCGACCTCCTGCCGGGTGGCCAGCGCGAGCGACTCCACCGCAGCCTTGGTGGCGGCGTACGGCGCCAGCCCGCCCACCGGCGCGAACGCCGCCAGCGACGAGACCGCCAGCGCGTAGCCACCGCTGTCCACCAGGTGCGGCAGGGTCGCGTGCAGGGTCCGGAAGACGCCGGTGAGGTTGACGTCGACGACCCGCTGGAAGTCGGCCGGGTCGAGCTGCCGGATGGTGCCGTACGACGCGACGCCGGCGTTGGCGAGCACCGCGTCCAGGCGGCTGTGCCGCTCCACGGTGGCGGCGACTGCCGCATCGACCGCGTCCTGGTCGGTGACGTCTGCCTCGACCCAGCTGTGCTCGGGACCGAGCTCGGCGGCGAGGGCGGCCAGCGGTCTGGCTCCAGACCCACCAGCGCCAGCCGCGCGCCACGGGCGGCGAGCTCGCGGGCGGTGCCGGCGCCGATGCCGCGGGCGGCCCCGGTCACCAGGACGACCCGGTCGCGTACCGGAGGTATGGACATGCCGGACACTCTAGGCACCGCCCGATTCGCCTCGCGCGGCCGAGCCCGAGCGTTGACACCGTGGCGACGCTGGGTCTATAGCGGTGGGTCATGTCTGAGACCGCGGGGCCTGCTCGGCGGCGGCGAGGGCTGTGGCAGCTGGGCGGCGTCACTGTGCTCGCGCTGCTGGTCGCGATGATCCCGAGCGGCAGCCACGCCGACTTCGAGGTCCCGTTCACGGTCTCGGCCGGTGCGGCGTCGCCCGCATCCGGGGTCGTCGGGAGTGCAGCCGACGGCCGGTCGGTGTTCGTGTGGTCGCGATTGTCCGGCGACGGCACGACGGCGACCCTGCAGGCCAGGGGACGCACGGCTGCCGGCGTCCTCGGTCCGGCGAAGGCGATCGCGACGATCCCCAGCAGTTCCTCCGCGCGCACGGCGGTCGCGGCCGACGGCTCGGCGTTCGTGGTCTGGGTCGACGCGGACGGCCGGGTCCGCGGTCGGGAGCGCGCAGCCAACGGCGCACTCGGTCCGGTCCGGGCCGTGTCGGCCTTGAGGAAGGCCCGGCCGGCGAGCCTCGCGCTGGCCGTCGACGGCGATGGGGACGTGCTCGTGGCCTGGTGCTCGGCGGCGCTCGGCGAGCTGTACGCCCGGCCCATCGGCCGCGACAGCGGCGCCCTCGGTCCGCTGCGGAGACTGTCGGCCGAGGGCATCGGGGTCCTGGCCCCCGCGGTCGCGACCCGGGCCGACGGTGCCGCGGTGGTGGCCTGGAGCGACGACGACCAGATCGTGCGCGCCCGCCGCCTCAGCCCCGGGGGCGTGTGGCGGCAGGCGGTCCGGATGTCGCCTGCGTCGCACGAGGCCTCCCAGCCGCGCGTCGGCCTCGACGCCGATGGCGACGCCGTCGTGCTGTGGCAACGGCTCGTCGGGCCTCAGGTCTATGACCTGGCCGTCCGCACCCTCGAACTCGACGGTGACCGCAGCGCCGTGACCACCGCCGCCACCGGCCTCGGCGTGTTCAGCGGTTACACCCTCGACGTACGCAACGACGGGCAGGCGCTTGCCACCTGGAGGGCGACCGACGAGGGCGGCCACGTCTACGGGCGCACGGTCTCCGCGGGCGGCGCGGTCTCGGAGCTGATCGACCTGTCCGGTGTCACCAGCACGAACGAGCACGTGGTGGCGATGAACCCGGCCGGGCGCGCGGTGGTCGCCTGGACAGAGTCGACCGGAACCGGCAGTCGGATCGTCGCGCGCACCCGGACCGCCACCGGTGCGCTCAGCCCGGTCGACGTGCTCTCGGTCGGCTCCACGAACGTCAGTGTCAGCGTGGATGTGGCCGCCACCGGCGACGCGGTCGCCAGTTGGACCCGGTTCGACGACCGGCACCTACCGGATCTCTGCCGCTGTTGATCCGTGAGGGCTCCGGCAGGCCGCCGGACACGCTAGGCGCCGGCCAGCGCGCAGGCGGTCAGCCCTCCTGCAGCTGCAGCAGCGCGGGCGTGCCCGATCCCTGCGGCACCAGCCGTACCCCGGTCCCGTACCCGTGACCGACGTGCCCGACCAGCAGGTCGGGCAGCACCGACACCGCGCGCTGCACGCCGCCGGCGGAGACGAAGACCAGCAGGTTGCCGGCGTCGTAGTAGCGCTCGGACTCGAGCACCGGCTGCCCCACCGCGTCCTCGACCTGCTCGGCGGTCGCGCCCTCGGAGAACACGTAGACCGACGACCAGGAGAAGTCGGTGAGGTCGGCGAGCGGTGCGGCGCGCCGTTGACCGCTGAGCCCGCGCAAGGCCTCGGCCAGGGCGTCGTCCTGCTCGACCTGCACGCCGGTCTCCGTCCCGCTGCCAGTGCCGTCGACAGCGGCCCCACCGTCGTCACCGTCGCCGCAGCCAGCCAGCAGACCGGCAGCGACGCCGAGTGCGAGCGCCGCGGCGCAGGTACGGAACCCAGCGGCCGGACAGGCGGCGACGGCTCATGAACATCCCCCTCGACACACCGCCCGACCGTACCCGGCGAGGCCTCAGCTGCCGGTGCCGCCGTCGTTGTGGCTGTCGGGGTCGGCGTCCTCGTCCGGGTCGTCGATGTCACCGTCGCCGCCCTCGTCGGGGTGCTGCTCGGCTTCGCCGGTCGAGCCCTCGTCGACCGTGTCGCTCCACGCGAGGTCGCCGTTCTCGTCGATGACGAGCACGTCTCCGTCCTCTACCGCCTGCTGCACGAGGTCGGCGAGCTCCTCCTCGTCGGCCTCGGGGTTGGCCTCCTGGATCTTCCGGCCGACCTCGTTGTTGTACAGGTCCATCGCCTCGCGGACGGCCGGGTTGCCGGGCAGTCCCTCGTGCGCCGTCGCGTACGCCTTGGCCCAGTCGGTGCCGAACCGCCGCGCCATCAGCGCGTTCCAGTACGTGTGCCGGAACGCGTCGTTGTGGTCGTCGTTCTGGTCGTCGCTGGGGAACCGGTCGTCGGCGCTGCCGAACGCGGTGTCCCGCATGCTGCTCATGTCGTCGAGCGCGAGCAGCCCGAGGTCGTCGAGCAGCTCGGCCTCGGTCTTGGTCACCTGGAGCCGGGTGTCGGTGAACTGCTTGAGCAGCCAGTCCGACGGCCACTCCTCGACACCGCCGGGGTCGACCTCGGTCTGGTACCGCCGCAGGATGTCGTCGAGGTCGGGCCGGGACGGGCCGTACTTCGCGGCGAGGTCCTCGGGGAGGGCTCCCGCGCGGACCAGCGTCAGCATCGCCACCTCGTCGTCGGGACCGGCGTCGAGCACTGCCGCCGCCGTGGTGGCGCCGTCGTCGAGCTGACCCTCGAGCACGTGGTAGGCCCGCCGCAGCTCGGCAAGCAACGCGCTCCGCTCGGCCGCCACGGCGGAAGCGTGGTCGGTCCGTGCCTGCTGCGCCTCGTCGGCGCTCGCGTCGGCGGCGACCGTGGCAGACGGGACGCCGAAGTCGTTCGCCACCGCCTCGGCCCATCGCTGGTTGAGCGTGTCGACGCCGTCGTCGAACCGCTCCACCTCACCGGCGAACAGGGTGACCGCACCCGCCCCGACGACGGCGGTCCGGGCCAGCCGGGCGGCGCGCATGCGTACCGGGTCGAGCGCGGCGGTCAGCGGTGCGACCAGCAGGCCGAGCACGTTGTCCCCGGCTGTGGTGTGCCTGGCGGCGATCGCCTGCTCGGCCGCCTCGATCGGCCGGACCATGTCGGTCAGCCCGGTCCCCTTGGTGCGGATGCTGGCCGCGGGCGTGGGGAAGTGCGCGAACGGCCCCGTGACTGGCATGGCCGGAGCGTACGTCCGGGCGGGGTCACCGCTTCCGGCTCTGCGAAGTGGCGGAAGAGTGCACGCTGTGTCGGAGTGTCGTGGGCGTGTCTCCGCCACTGCGGCGCGGGCAGCGGCGACGGCGTCTGACAGGCTGCCGGGCATGAGCGAGCGCAGTGTCTCGGAGACGTTCGACGCGGCCGCGTGGCAGCCGGTGCCGGGCTTCGACGACCTCACCGACCTGACCTACCACCGGGCGGTCGACCAGGGGACGGTGCGGGTGGCGTTCGACCGGCCCGAGGTGCGCAACGCGTTCCGCCCGCACACCGTCGACGAGCTGCTCGCGGTGCTCGAGCACGCGCGGTCGTCCGGCGACGTGGGCTGCGTGCTGCTGACCGGCAACGGCCCGTCGCCGCGCGACGGCGGCTGGGCGTTCTGCTCCGGTGGCGACCAGCGCATCCGGGGGCGGGCCGGCTACCAGTACGCCGAGGGCGACGAAGCGTCCACCGTCGACAAGGCCCGGCTGGCCCGGCTGCACATCCTCGAGTGCCAGCGACTGATCCGGTTCATGCCCAAGGTCGTGATCTGCGTGGTGCCGGGGTGGGCCGCGGGCGGCGGGCACAGCCTGCACGTGGTCGCGGACCTGACGCTGGCCTCGGCCGAGCACGCCCGGTTCAAGCAGACCGATGCCGACGTCGCGAGCTTCGACGGCGGCTACGGGTCGGCCTACCTGGCCCGTCAGGTGGGGCAGAAGCGGGCCCGCGAGGTGTTCTTCCTCGGACGCACCTACACCGCCCAGGAGGCGTACGAGATGGGCATGGTCAACGCGGTGGTGCCGCACGCGGAGCTGGAGGAGACGGCGCTGCAGTGGGCCCGCGAGGTCAACGCCAAGAGCCCCACGTCGCAGCGGATGCTCAAGTACGCCTTCAACCTGATCGACGACGGCCTGGTCGGGCAGCAGATGTTCGCCGGCGAGGCGACCCGGCTCGCGTACATGACCGACGAGGCGGCCGAGGGGCGGGACGCGTTCCTGGACAAGCGCGACCCGGACTGGTCCGGCTACCCCTACTACTACTGAGCTGCCCACCGAGCGAGCGCTGCGGACGACACGACCGACCGGCGCGGGGTGCTGGACGACCGCCGCGCGGAGCGGCACAGTGGCAAGACCACGGGGACCGTCCGTCACGATCGGTGAGCTGATGTCAGGTCGTAGCCTCTCCGCCCTCGCCTTCGTCGTCGCCACCCTGGCCGCTGCCGCAGTGCTGGTCGCCGCCTTCGTCCTCCCCGGTGCCCTCGCCGGATCGTCCTCGAGCGAGGCGTCGGCCGAAGCAGCGAGATGGTCGCTGTCTCCGCACCCGTCCCCGGCCAGCGCATCGTCGGCGACGTCGGTCCCGGCTTCACCATCTCGGTGGCGCCGCGCCGGGTGCAGCCGGGCACCTACCGGTTCGTCATCCACGACCGGTCCTCGATGCACAACTGGCACATCACCGGACCCGGTGGCGTGAACAAGAAGACGCCGATCACGTTCCAGGGCACCCGGCGCTTCACCATCGAGCTGAGGGCCGGCCGCTACACGATCCAGTGCGACGCGCACCCGCTGCAGATGAACACCCGGCTCCGGGTGGCCGTGGGCCGCTGACTCACCGCCCCTGGGGGCGGTCCTGGATCACACCTGGTCGTGGCGGACGAACGCGAGCAGCCGGCTCCACGCGTCCATCGACTCCGCCGTCCACTCGCCCTGCAACCGGTCGAAGAAGCTGTGCGGTGCGCCGGGGTAGACGTGGATCTGGTGGGTGACGCCGGCGGCGGTCATCGCGGCGTCGAACTCGTCGACCACCTCGAGCGGGATGCCCTGGTCCTCGCCGCCGAACAGCCCCAGCACCGGGCAGCTCATCTCGTCGACGTGGGCGATCGGGTCGGGGAACCCCTCCCGCCGGGCGCGCGGGAAGCCGTAGAACCCGACCACGCCGTCGAGCCCGTGCTGCCCGTACGCCTGCGCGAACGACTGCGCACCGCCGAAGCAGAAGCCCACCGTGTAGACGCGGTCGACACCCCGCACGTGCCGCAACCGGTGCACGGCCGCCGCCACGTCGTCGTGCACCTGCGCCGGACTCGGTGGCGGCCACGTGCGGCGCGTGGTCCCAGTCGGACGGGCGCGGCTCGGTGCCCGCGGTCCGGCCGAAGTAGTCGATGCCGATGGCGTCCACGTTGCACGCGGCGAGCTGGTCGACCAGCAGCTCGTAGAACGCGAACAGCCCGCGCACGTCGGGCAGCACCACGAGCCCCGCACCGCTCGGCTGGATCGCGTGCGTCTCGTGGGCCGCGAACTCGGTGCCGTCGGCGGACGTGAGCGTGAGCCGCTTCCCCGGGCGCAAGCGGGTGGTCGAGGGGCAGTTCGGGAGGAGTGGCGTCAGCGGGTACGCACACGGGGCGGCTCCTTGTCGTCGACGGTCGTTGTCCTAGGGTGCCCTTTCGTGAGAGTCGCCGTGGTCGCGGAGTCCCTGGAGGGCGAGTCACGGGTCGCGCTCGTCCCCGACGGCGCACGCAAGCTGGTCGACCTCGGCTACGAGGTCGCGGTCGAGACGGGCGCCGGGCGGGCCGCCGAGATCGACGACGAGGAGTACGAGGACGCCGGCGCCACGCTCACCGACGACCCGCTGCCCGGGGCCACCGTGGTGCTGTCGGTGCAGCCGCTGGCCCGCGACCGGATCCGCCAGCTGCACGCCGGCGCGTCCCTGGTGTCGTTCCTGCCGACGGCGCAGGCGCTCGACCAGGTGCGCGACATGCGCGACTGCGGGCTCACCGCCTACTCGCTGGAGCTGGTGCCGCGCATCTCGCGCGCGCAGTCGATGGACGCGCTGAGCTCGCAGGCGCTGGTGGCGGGCTACCGCAGCGCGATCGTCGCCGCGGGCATGCTGCGCCACTTCTTCCCGCTGAACATGACCGCCGCCGGCACCGTCCCGCCCGCCGAGGTGCTGGTGCTGGGCGCCGGGCGTGGCGGGCCTGCAGGCCATCGCCACGGCCAAGCGGCTCGGAGCGGTGGTCAAGGGCTACGACGTCCGGGCCGCCGCGGCGGAGGAGATCGCGTCCATGGGCGCCCAGGCCATCGACCTCGACCTGGACAGCCTCGAGGGCGCGGGCGGCTACGCCCGGGAGATGACCGAGGAGCGGGCCGAGCGCCAGCGCGAGCTGCTGACCCCGTACATCGCGGCCGCGGACGCGCTGATCACGACCGCGGCGGTGCCGGGCCGGCGGGCGCCGATGCTGGTGACCCGCGCGATGGTCGAGCAGATGGGCAGCGGCTCGGTGGTGGTCGACCTCGCGGCCGAGAGCGGCGGCAACGTCGAGGGGTCGGTGCCGGGCGAGACGGTGCGCATCGGCGAGGCGCGGGTCTGGGGTGGCCGCAACGTGCCGAGCGAGATGCCGCTGCCGGCCAGCCGGCTGCTGTCCACCAACATCGTCAACCTGCTCACGCTGATGACCGGGCGCGGCGAGGACGGGGCCGGCTTCGCCCCCGACCACGACGACGAGGTCGTGGCGGGCTGCTGCGTGATCTTCGAGGGCGAGGTACGGCACCAGCCGACCCGCGAGCTGCTGGGGGGTGACAGCGCATGAGCGAGGACATCGTCTGGCTGACCATCTTCGTGCTCAGCGTCTTCGTCGGCATCGAGGTCATCTCCAAGGTGTCGTCGACGCTGCACACGCCCCTGATGTCCGGGGCGAACGCGATCCACGGCGTCATCCTGGTCGGCGCGGTGCTGGTCACCGGCGCCGCCGACACCGGCCTCGGCCTGACCGTCGGGCTGATCGCGGTGGTGCTCGCGACGGTCAACATGGTGGGCGGGTTCGTCGTCACCGACCGGATGCTGCAGATGTTCGCCGGCCGGAGACGGCCGCCGCGTTCCGACGCCGCTGCTGACGGCAAGGGGTCGGCGTGATCCCCACCTGGGTCCAGCTCGCCTACCTGGTGGCGGCGGTCTGCTTCATCGTCGCGCTCAAGGGGCTGTCCAGCCCGCGTACGGCCCGGCGCGGCAACCTGATCGGCGCCGCCGGTGCGCTGCTCGCGACCGTGGTGGTGTTCTTCGAGCGGGACGAGATCGACCACCTGGTGCCGATCCTCGTCGCCATCGCGGTCGGGGCCGTGATCGGCGTCGTCGGCGCGCAGCGGGTGCAGATGACGCAGATGCCGCAGCTGGTGGCGCTGTTCAACGGTGTCGGCGGCGGCGCCGCGGCGCTGGTCGCGCTGCTCGAGCTGCACGAGTTCGCCGAGCTCGCCGACGCCGGGTTCGAGACGCCGGCCTTCGACCTGGCGGCGACGGCGTTCACCATCCTGGTCGGCGCGGTGAGCTTCTCCGGGTCGCTGGTGACGTTCGCCAAGCTGCAGGAGCTGATGACCACCCGCCCGGTGCTGTTCCCGGGGCTGCCGGTCGCGTTCGGTGGGTCGCTGCTCGCGGGCATCGCGCTGTCGGTGGTGATGGTGGTCGAGCCGGCGCTGTGGCCGGGCGTGCTGGTGGGCCTGTTCGGTCTCGTGGTCGGCGTGCTGCTGGTGCTGCCGGTCGGCGGCGCCGACGTGCCGATCGTGATCTCGCTGCTGAACGCCTTCACCGGCCTCAGCGTCGCGGCCGGCGGCTACGTGCTCGGCAACACGCTGCTGCTGGTGGCCGGCACGCTGGTCGGCGCGTCCGGCACGCTGCTCACCCGGATGATGGCGACCGCCATGGGCCGGTCGCTGACGAACACCCTGTTCGGCGCGCTCAAGGGCGGCTCCACCCTCGGCGCCGGCGAGGCCAGCGACCGGCCGGTGCGCTCGGCCGGGCCGGCCGACGTCGCCATCCTGCTCGGCTACGCCCAGCGGGTGATCATCGTGCCGGGCTACGGGCTCGCGGTCGCGCAGGCCCAGCACTCGCTGCGTGAGCTGGTCGACGTGCTGATCGCGCGCGGGGTCCGCGTCGACTACGCGATCCACCCCGTCGCCGGTCGGATGCCCGGGCACATGAACGTGCTGCTCGCCGAGGCGCAGGTGCCGTACGAGCAGCTCAAGGAGATGGACGACATCAACGGGGAGTTCAAGCAGACCGACGTCGCGCTGGTGGTCGGCGCCAACGACGTGGTCAACCCGGCGGCGCGCACCACGCCGGGAGCCCCGATCTACGGCATGCCGATCCTGCGACGTCGACGAGGCGCAGCAGGTGATCTTCATGAAGCGGTCGATGCGGCCGGGCTTCGCCGGCATCGAGAACGAGCTGCTGTTCGACGAGCGGACGACGCTGATGTTCGGCGACGCCAAGGACACCATGAGCAAGCTGCTCAACGCGGTGAAGGCGCTCTGACGCTGCCCGTCGCCGCCTCGTTGGGTAGCGGCTCCATACCCACGGTATGGTCGGGCGCGGGAGGGACACCCCGCACGGAGGACGTCCCGGATGGACAAGCAGGAGTACGACAAGCCCGAGCCCGACGAGGAGAAGATCAGCCGCGGCTGGGTCTTCCTCGCCCTCGCCGTGGTCTTCGTGGTGCTGATGTACGTGATCGCCACCCAGGGCTACGGCCGCTGACGCGACCCAACCCCGCCGGTTCGGGTGGGGGCGGTCAGCCGACGACGCCGTAGAGCCGGTCGCCGGCGTCGCCGAGCCCGGGCACGATGTAGCCCTTCTCGTTCAGCCGCTCGTCCAGGCCTGCGGTCACCAGCGTCACCGGGACGGCCAGGTCGGTGAGGTCGCGCTCCACCCGCTCGATCCCCTCCGGCGCCGCCAGCAGGCACACCGCGGTGATGTGGTCGGCGCCGCGCTGCACCAGGAACGCGATCGCCGCCGACAGCGTGCCGCCCGTCGCGAGCATCGGGTCCAGCACGTAGCACTGCCGACCGGACAGGTCGTCGGGCAGCCGTTCGGCGTACGTCGACGCGGCCAGCGTCTCCTCGTCGCGGATCATCCCGAGGAACCCGACCTCGGCCGTGGGCAGCAGCCGCTGCATCCCGTCCAGCATCCCGAGCCCGGCCCGGAGGATGGGCACGACCAGCGGCTTCGGCGCCGACAGCTTGACGCCGCGGGCCTCGGCGACCGGCGTCTGCACGGTCACTTCCTCGATGCGTACGTCGCGCGTCGCCTCGTAGGCGAGCAGCGTCACGAGCTCGTCGGCGAGGCGGCGGAACGTCGGGGAGTCGGTCCGCTCGTCGCGCAGCACGGTCAGCTTGTGGGCGACGAGCGGGTGGTCCGCGACGTGGATCTGCATGCGCCGCACGCTAGTGGATGCCCCGGCAATGCCCTATCCACAGGCCCGGCGTCCGTGCCACCATCAGGAACGTGTCCGACGACGACGTCGACTTCGCCCTGGTCGCCTACCGCGAGGAAGGCGCCTGGCAGGTCCAGCCGCTGCCCCACCGGGTGGCCGCCGGGGACATCGACGCGCTCGTGGGCGCGCTGCGGCCGTGGCCGAGTGAGAGCGGCTCGATCGGCATGGTCTCCGTCGACGAGGACTTCTTCCTGCTGGTGCGCGTGCAGGGCCGGGACGTACGGGTGCTGCTGTCGGACGTGACCGCCGCCGCCGACTGGCCCCTGGCCGCCGCAGCCATCGATCTGCTCGACCTCCCCGAGCCCGACGACGAGGAGGACGCGCAGCCGGCCGGCGAGCTCGACCTCGTCGCCGACCTCGGCATGTCCGCGATGGACATGGCGGTGCTGTGCGACAGCGACGACCTGCTGCCCGAGGAGATGCTGGCCGACGTGGCCAGTCGCCTCGGCTTCGGTGACGAGTTCGAGGGCGCGCTCGAGGGAGCCTCGGTCTGAGCTGGGACCAGCCGATGGGCGCCGCGCTGGCGGCCGCCCAGGACGCCCTCACGTCCGGAGACGTCCCGGTCGGCGCGGTCGTGCTCGACAGCGACGGCACCGTCCTGGGCACCGGTCACAACACCCGCGAGCGCGACGGTGACCCCACCGCCCACGCCGAGCTGGTCGCCCTGCGCGCGGCTGCGGCCGCGCGCCACACCTGGCGGCTGGACGGCTGCACCCTCGTGGTCACGCTGGAGCCCTGCACGATGTGCGCCGGGGCGATCGTCCTGGCCCGGGTCGCCCGGCTGGTGTTCGGCGCGTACGACGACAAGGCCGGTGCCGTGGGGTCGCTGTGGGACGTCGTCCGCGACCGCCGTCTCAACCACCGCCCGGAGGTCGTCGCGGGCGTACGTGCCGACGAGTCGGCGGCGCTGCTGCGGGCGTTCTTCGACGGGCACCGCGGCGAATGACGGCGCACTCGCTCCGGTAACCTGCTCCGCGGTGGCGTGTCCGAGCGGCCGAAGGAGCACGCCTCGAAAGCGTGTGAGGGTTCACGCCCTCCGTGGGTTCAAATCCCACCGCCACCGCCAGGCAATCCGCACCCAGAGCCTGACGAGACCCGTCCCCTGCGTGATCCGGGACGGGTCCGTCAGGTTGCGGGGCCTCCCGACCGGCATCCGAGGCGTCGGGCGGCGGGCGGCCGACCCGTAGGGTGAGCCCTCCGGAGGGACGGCGAGAGGCACGAACGGGTGGGCAGCGACTTCGAGGTCCTCGCCCTGGTCGGCGGCGGGGTGCTGCTGGCTGCCATCCTCGCGGTCCGGGTGTCCGCGCGGGCCGGCCTCCCGAGCCTGCTGCTCTACCTCGGCATCGGGGTGGTGCTCGGCGACTCGGTGATCGGCATCCAGTTCAGCGACGCCGACCTCGCGTACGTGCTGGCCTTCTCGGCGCTGGTGCTGATCCTCGCCGAGGGCGGTCTCACCACCGACTGGGAGCAGGTACGCCCCGCGATGCCGCTGGGCCTGCTGCTCAGCACCCTCGGCGTCGCGGTCGGCGTCACCGTGATGGCGGTGTTCGGGCACTACGTGCTCGACCTGGACTGGGAGCTCGCGGTGCTGCTGGGCGCCGTCACCTCGCCGACGGACTCGGCCGCGGTGTTCTCCGTGCTGCGGCGGGTGCCGCTGAAGTCCTCCGTCCGCGGCGCGCTGGAGTCGGAGTCGGGGCTCAACGACGCCCCCACGCTGCTGCTGGTCACGTTCGTCAGCACCGGCGAGGCCGGCGACCACGCGTGGTACGTGCTGGTGGGTCTGATCCTCGCCGAGCTCGTGCTGGGCGGCATCATCGGCTTCGGGCTCGGCGCCGCCGGCGCGCTGCTGCTGAAGCGGGCCGCGCTGCCCGCCTCCGGTCTCTACCCGCTCGCCATCCTCGCGGTCTGCGTGGTGGCGTGGAGCGGTGCGTCGGTGCTGCACGCGAGCGGCTTCGCCGCGGTCTACATCGCGGCCCTCGTGCTCGGCAACGCCGACCTGCCGCACCGGATGGCGACCCGGTCGTTCGCGGAAGGGGTCGGCTGGCTCTCGCAGATCGGCCTGTTCGTCATGCTCGGGCTGCTCGCCTCGCCCGGCCGGCTCACCATGTGGCACCTCGGTGCCGGCCTGCTCGCCGGCGCCGTGCTGACCTTCGTGGCCCGGCCGCTGTCGGTGGCCGCCGCGGCGACCCCGCTGGGGGTCCCGTGGCGAGAACAGGCGTTCCTGTCCTGGGCCGGGCTGCGCGGCGCGGTGCCGATCATCCTCGCCACGGTGCCGCTGGCCGAGGGCGTGCCGGGTGCCACCGACCTGTTCGACCTGGTCGTGGTGCTGGTCGTCGTCTACACGCTGGTCCAGGGGCCGACCCTGCCCTACGCGGCCGAGGTCTGTTCGGCGTCTCGTCGAAGGGCGAGGCGCAGGACCTCGAGGTCGAGGCTGCGCCGCTGGACCGGATCGCCGCCGACCTGCTGCACGTGACCGTGCAGGAGGAGTCCCGGATGCACGGGGTGGAGATCGCCGAGCTGCGGCTCCCGCCGGGCGCCTCGATCTCGCTGGTGGTCCGGTCCGGCTCGTCGTTCGTGCCGTCGGGGCGTACCCGGCTGCAGCGCGCGGACGAGATGCTGGTGGTGGCCCCGCGGCGGGTGCGCGAGGCGACCGAGGAACGGCTGCGCGCGGTGGCGCTGCACGGCCGCCTCGCCGGCTGGCAGGGCCGCGGCCGGCGGGACAGCTGAGCGTCAGCTGCTCGGCGGCGGGGTCCTCGCTCTGCGGCACGCAGACCTCCTGCTCGCTGTCGACGCGTACGGACTTGGGGCCGTTCTTCTTCAGTCCCCGGTAGGCGTTGCCGACGACGACGTCGACGCCCTCGTCGCCGAGGTCCGGCTTGCCGCGTACCTCGACCTTGCCCTTGAACTGGTTGCGGACCAGCCGGACCTCCGCGGCCTTCGGGTCGGTGTCGAGCAGCGTCACCGTGGCGACCTCGATCCGGTCGGGGGCGTTGGCGGCGTCGCCCCGCGCGAACCCGCGCTTGGCGAGGTCGCGCAGGGTCTTGGAGGCCAGGTCGTTGCGGCTGCCGGCGTTGTAGACGTTGACCACGACCTGATCGCGGGTCAGCTTGCCGCCGTCGTCGATCTGCTGCGAGACGCACGCGGGCTCCTCCGCGAACGGGTTCTCGAACGGGTCGTCGAGCTGCGACCAGCCGTACCACGGCGGCGCAGGACGAGGGCGAGCAGCAGCGCGACCAGGGTGATCGGCGTGCGCAGGCTCACGACGACGCCTTGATCATGTGCACCCGCGCGTGCAGCACGTTGCGCTGCTGGAGGGCAGCGCGCAGCGCCCGGTGGAGCCCGTCCTCGAGGTAGAGCTCCTCCCGCCAGTGCACGACGTGGGCGAACAGGTCGCCGAAGAAGGTGGACTCGGCGTCGAGCAGCGTCGCGAGGTCGAGGGTGTCCTTGGTGGTCACCAGCTGGTCGAGGCGGATCTGCTGCGGAGGCAGGTCGGCCCACTGCCGCTGGGTGAGGCCGTGCTCGGGGTACGGTCTCCCCTCGCCCACCCGCTTGAAGATCACCCGCGCAGTCTAGAAGAGACCGCCCCGCTGCACCGGGAGCGATGGCGGTGGCGCGGTCGAGGGGACGAGCGGCTCTCGTCCCGCGACGAGTCCACGCGGAGGTAATCGGGATGCGCAGCCGGCGCGTCCGCCGGCATGATCGCCACTGCTTCCGCACCTGACCACCGAGGGGGACCCATGCCCGCGTACGTCCTGGCCCACCTGCAAGACGCCGCCCCGCACCCGGACATCGCCGAGTACATCGAGCGGCTCCCCGGCACGTTCGAGCCCTACGGCGGTCGCTACCTCGTGCACGCCACGCAGCACGAGGTGAAGGAGGGCAGCTGGCCCGGGGGCGTCGTGATGCTCGGCTTCCCCGGGATCGCCGAGGCGCGGGCCTGGTGGGACTCTCCCGCGTACCGGGAGATCGCGCCGCTGCGCTCGCGCCACATCGAGGGCGACATCATCCTGGTCGAGGGCGTCCCGGAGAACTACGACCCGACGCCGGTCGCGCGCGCGATCCGGGACGCCGTGCCGGTGGAGTAGGCCCGGACCGACGCCGAAACGCCGGCCCCTGCCTGTGCGGTGGGCGCCGGCGCCGGCGCTGTGCGGGTGGGGCGTGGCGGGGCAAAGAGGATTCGAGCTGGCGGTCTCCCCCCAACCACACCGAGCTCGGTCTGATCGCGGGCGCTCAGGTCCAGGGGTCGAAGTTTCCTACGCCGTCAATCAGACCCTGGTACATGTTCGCCAGGTTGTCCGGGACGATGTTGGCCAGGCCCGTCGTGGTGATGATCAGGTCCTGGTCGAGCGTCCCCGCTTGGAACCGCCAGCCCTCGGGGAGAACAAGTCGATCTGCGAGTCCCGGCAAGGCCGCCTCGTCCAGATCGTGGGCCACGTGGTTGGTGAAGGTCTGCATCACCCAGGTGACATCATCAGGTGAGCGCAACAAGTACACCGGTTGGCCGCTCAGGAACTCGTAGACGTTGTTCCTGCGGATCTGGGCGGGCTGGAACGCCATGGCCGACTGGGAACGCGTCGGGTCGAACGCTGGGGGCATGTGCATCTTGGCCAGCAAGTTGAACTCGACCCCGCCGAACGTGGCCGGCTCTCCGACCATGTCGATCGTGAGTGCGTCCATCATCCAGAACCGTCGCGGGTTCTTCCAGACCAGGTCACAGCCGCACTCCGCCGCCAACTTCACGACGTCGATGGCCGCGAATTCCTCATCGGGACACGGCCCGCGCCCGACCGTGTTGTAGACCAGCGCGTCATACCCGCCGTCGGCCTTCGTGAGCAGGAAGATCTCGCCCTGCGGGTACGCGTGCAGTCCCTCCACACGGATCGTGGTCACCTTCGGACACTAGTACATGCACGGCCGACGGGTGGGCGAGAACCCGCGCTCGGGATCAGGCGCGCCGCGGACGTAGTCACGCGCAGCACGGCGAAGACCACCAAGACCGGATCGGCGCGAGTCCTCGATCTCGACACCGAGACCCCCGCCGTGCTCAAGGCGTACAAGGGGCGCTGGACCTCCCGCGTCCAGCGGGCGCAGGCGACATCGTCGGACTGCCGCGAGTCACCCTCAGGGCCTCCGGCACACGCACGCGACCCTGCTGCTCGAGCTGGGAGAGCACCCGCCGAGAAAGCGCTCTGACCCGGACCGAGAAGGACCGACCAGGTCAGAGCCGCTTTTCCACTGGCGGAGGATAGGGGATTCGAACCCCTGAGGGCGTTAACCCAACACGCTTTCCAAGCGTGCGCACTAGGCCACTATGCGAATCCTCCGCCGAGCAGGGTAGCGGCCGGGCGGGTGGATCAAGGCCCCGGGGACGCCCGGTAAGGTGGCGCCCAGCCCCTCGCGCGGCGGCACCCCGCCCAACTCCCCCAGGGCCGGAAGGCAGCAAGGGTCAGCAGGCTCTGCCGGGTGCGCGAGGGGTCTTTGCTGCCCACCCGCCGACCGGCCGGCGACGGATGTCGTGACGTTGTGGTGGCCGGGGCGACCCGGATGTCACGAGATCGGTCCCGGGCGGCGGCCGGTGCCGTCCCCAGCCGCCGCCGGCGCCGTGGAGATTGTCCGGGCGGGTGGTTAGGTTGCTGGTCGTGGACGCCCCCCTTGCCCTGTACCGCCGCTACCGCCCCGAGCGGTTCGACGAGGTGCTCGGGCAGGACCACGTCACCAAGCCGCTGCGGCAGGCGCTGGCGACCAACCGGGTGCACCACGCCTACCTGTTCTCCGGCCCCCGCGGCTGCGGCAAGACGACCAGCGCGCGCATCCTCGCCCGGGCGCTCAACTGCGAGCAGGCGCCGGTCGCCGAGCCGTGCGGGGAGTGCCAGAGCTGCCGGGACCTGTCCCGCGACGGCCCGGGCAGCCTCGACGTCATCGAGATCGACGCGGCCAGCCACGGCGGCGTCGACGACGCCCGCGAGCTGCGCGAGCGCGCGTCGTTCGGCCCGATGTCGAGCCGCTACAAGATCTACATCGTCGACGAGGCGCACATGGTGACCCCGCAGGGCTTCAACGCGCTGCTCAAGGTCGTCGAGGAGCCGCCGCCGCACGTCAAGTTCGTCTTCGCGACCACCGAACCCGACCGGGTGCTGCCGACGATCCGCTCCCGCACCCACCACTACCCGTTCCGGCTGCTGCCGCCGCGGCTGCTCACCGACTACCTCGCCGAGCTCTGCTCCCGCGAGCAGATCGCGTTCGAGCCGGCGGCCCTGCCCCTGGTCGTACGCGCCGGCGGCGGGTCGGCACGCGACACCCTCAGCGTCCTCGACCAGCTGATCGGCGGCGCCGACAAGGACGGGCTGACGTACGCACTGGCGACCGGGCTGCTCGGCTTCACCCCCGAGTCGCTGCTCGACGAGGTGGTCGACGCGTTCGCGGCCTCCGACGGGGCCAGCGTGTTCCGGGTGGTCGACCGGGTGGTCGAGGGCGGTCGCGAGCCGCGGCGGTTCGTCGAGGACCTGCTCACCCGGCTGCGCGACCTGATCGTGGTCGCGCACGTGCCCGACGCCGCCCGCGGCGGACTGCTGGACACCAGCCCCGAGCAGGGCGAACGGCTGGCCGCGCAGGCGGCCCGGTTCGGTGCCGCCGATCTCGTCCGCGCCGCCGAGGTCGTCGCCACCGCGCTGGGCGAGATCAGGGGCGCCACCGCACCCCGGCTGCTGCTCGAGCTGATGTGCGCCCGGGTGCTGCTGCCGTCCGCCGACGACGGCGTGCTCGGCGTGCAGGCGCGGCTGGACCGGATCGAGCGGCGGATGGCGATCGAGGGGCAGCCCGCCGCCACCGCTGCTGCGCCCCCGGCCGCTGCCCCTCCCCCGGCGCGCCGCCCGCGGCTGCTCCGCCCGCCGGCTGCTCCGCCAGCGGCTCCGGCCGAGCCGCGCGACACCGAGCCGACCCCGGCCGAACCCGCGGCCGCGGCCGAGGCCCCGACTCCCGAGCCCACCCCCGAGCCGACATCCGAGCCCACGCCCCAGCCGACCCCTGAGCCGTCCCCCGAGCCCCCCGCGGAGCCGCCCCCGGCGGAGCTCAGCACCCCGAGCGAGCCGGCCGCCCCAGCCAGCACCCGCCGAGCAGCCCGCCGAGCAGCCCGCCGAGCAGCCCGCCGCCTCCGGCCTCGGCCTGGTCGACGTCCGCCGCGCCTGGCCCGACGTGGTCGAGCGCACCAAGTCGGCCCGTCGGCTGGCCTGGTCGCTGCTGAGCCAGAGCGCGCAGGTGCACGCCCTCGACGGCCGCACGCTCACCGTCGCGTTCGTCAACGGCGGCAGCCGCGACTCGTTCGCCCGCAACGGCTGCGACGAGGTGCTGCGGCAGGTGCTGATCGACGTGCTCGGCGTCGACTGGCGGGTGGAGTCGATCGTCGACCCGACCGCCGAGGCGGGCGCCGCGCCTCCGCAGCCGCCGCCCGACCCCGGCCGCGCCGACGCCCCCCGCGCCCGCCGCGCCCGCCGCACCGTCGGCCGGCACCCGCCGCCCCGGCCGACCCGACCCCCGCACCGGCCACGCCCGCGCCGCACCCGACGACGAGGCGCACCCCGACGACGACGACGTCGAGGGCGGCGACGACGGCACCCAGGAGCTGCTCGCCCGCGAGCTCGGGGCCCGGGTGATCGAGGAGATTCCGCACCAGCCGTAGGCTCGGCTCACCATCCCGAGAGGCGAGGAGCTTCCCGTGTTCCCTGGCGGCACCCCCGACATGTCCCAGCTGCTCGAGCAGGCCCAGCGCCTGCAGGAGCAGCTGGTGGCTGCTCAGGCTGAGCTCGCCGAGGCCCGGATCGAGGGCTCCGCGGCCAACGGGCTGGTCACGGCGACCGTCTCCGGCACCGGTGACCTGGTGTCGGTGGCCATCAAGCCCGAGGCCTGCGACCCCGACGACGCGGAGACGCTCGGCGACATGGTGGTCGCCGCCGTCCGCGACGCCACCGAGCAGGCCAGCGAGCTGGCCGCGGAGAAGATGGGTCCGATGGCGGGCGGCATCCAGGGTGGCATCCGGGGTGACATCCGGGGTGACTGGAGGGTCTGACCGGCGGGTCGACCCCTGAGCTCGGTGGGGGGACCGGTCCGTCCGGCTTCTCCCTGCCCGGCTGACCGGGGGCGCCGTGTACGAAGGCGTCGTCCAGGACCTGATCGACGAGCTCGGGCAGCTGCCCGGCGTCGGTCCCAAGGGCGCGCAACGGATCGCGTTCTACCTGCTCGAGGCCGACCCGGTGGACGTGAAGCGGCTGGCCCACGTGCTGGTCGAGGTCAAGGACAAGGTCCGGTTCTGCGCCACCTGCGGCAACGTCGCCGAGGACGAGCAGTGCCGCATCTGCCGTGACCCGCGCCGCGACCCGACGGTGCTGTGCTGCGTCGAGGAGTCCAAGGACGTCGTCGCGATCGAGCGCACCCGCGAGTACCGCGGCCGCTACCACGTGCTGGGGGGTGCCATCTCGCCGATCGAGGGCATCGGCCCCGAGCAGCTGACGGGTACGCGAGCTCATGCAGCGGCTCGCGGACGGTACGGTCACCGAGGTCATCCTGGCCACCGATCCCAACCTCGAGGGCGAGGCGACCGCGACGTACCTCACGCGGATGTTGAAGCCCCTGGGGTTGCGCGTGACCCGGCTGGCCAGTGGACTGCCCGTGGGCGGCGACCTCGAGTACGCCGACGAGGTCACGCTCGGAAGAGCATTCGAAGGAAGGCGGTCGGTCGATGACTGACAAGATGCCGACGCAGCAACGGCGCTGGTCCGACGTCGACAGCGAGCTCGAGGACCTGGCCCAGGGGGTGGCCGACCAGGTGGCGAGCTTCCTGCTCGCGGTGCGGGCGATCGCGCGCAGCGGCGAGCCCGGCACCGCCATCCCGTTGCTGCTGCTCGAGGTCAGCCAGCTGCTGCTGGCCGGTGCCCGGCTCGGCGTCATGACCGACCTGGTCCCGCGCGAGCAGTACGAGCCCGAGGCCGGCCCCGACCCCGACCTCGACCGCATCCGCGAGGCGCTGGCCGGCCTGCTGGGCAACGCCGACGAGTACCTCGAGGTCTTCGACCCCTACGCCGACCCGCCCGAGCTGGTGCCGTCCCGGATCTCCGACGACGTGTCCGCCATCGCCGAGCGGCTCGCGCACGGCCTCGCGCACTTCCGCGACGGCCGCGTCGACGAGGCGCTGTGGTGGTGGCAGTTCTCCTACGTCTCCTCGTGGGGCTCCGAGGCCAGCGCGGTGCTGCGCGCGCTGCAGTCGGTGGTCGCCCACGACCGGCTGGACGAGGACGACCCCAACACCCTGGAGATGGAGCGGATCGCCGTCGCCGAGGAGCTCGGCGAGCCCGCCGCTCCCTGACCGTCCCTAGAGCCGCACCGCGCCGGGCCGGCCGTCCTCGACCGCGAACGACGCGTACGTGTACTCCGGTGCGTCCCGCCGGCTCACCGTGCGCACCATCTTCAGCCGGGTCGTGATCCGGTCGGGCTCGATCACGATCCGCTGGTAGCCGCGGCGGTCGCCGTCGAAGAACTTGATGTGTGGGTTGAACTTGATCATCGGCCCGTAGTACGGCCCGTAGACGGGGGTGTCGCCGTTGGTCGAGATCGACGTGCCGACGAACTCGGTGGCGACCACCGGCGAGTCCGGCCGGTCGAAGTCGCGCAGGATGTCGTTGACGAAGCTGGAGTGCCAGTCGCCGGTGAACACCACCGGGTTGCGCACCCTCGCCTCGCGCCACGCCGCCGTCAGCCGGTTGCGGGCGCCGGGGAAGCCGTCCCAGGCGTCGTTCCAGAGCAGGTCGCCCTTCTTGCCGTCGTGGTCGAGCCGGGCCACCATCACGTTGCTCGCCAGCACGTTCCAGCGCGGTTCGTTCGCCGCCAGGCCGTCGAACAGCCAGCGCTCCTGCCGCTTCCCGAGCATGGTCGCGGACGGGTCGTAGGCCGCCTCGCAGGCGTCCGCCTCGCCCCAGCCGCAGGCCGGGATGGTGCGGTACTGCCGGCCGTCGACGATGTCGATCTGGGCCAGGTCGCCCCACCCGAGCCGGCGGTAGATCCGCGGCCCGTCGCTGTCCGGCCGGGCCGGCATCCGCACCGGCTGGTGCTCGTACCAGGCCTGGTAGGCCGCGGCGCGGAGCGCCGAGATGTCGCCCTCGTACTGCGACTGCGTGTTGGCGTAGTCGTTCTGCACCTCGTGGTCGTCCCACGTCACCGCGAACGGGAACCGGCGGTGGGCGGCCTGCAGGTCCGGGTCGGACTTGACCAGCGCGTACTGCATCCGCCAGCGGTCGAGGGTGCGCGGCGCCTCGCGGAGCACCCGCGGCGTCCGGACCTCGCGCAGGCCGCCGTCGGCGGGGATGCCGCCCTCGTAGATGTAGTCGCCGAGGTGCAGCACCAGGTCGAGGTCGTCGTCGGCGAGGTGCCGGTAGGACGGGTAGTAGCCGCTGGCCCAGTCCTGGCAGGAGACGAACGCCAGGTCGAGCCGGCTGGTCGGCGCACCGACCCGCGGTGCGGTGCGGGTGCGGCCCACGTCGGAGATGTCGTCGCGGTAGCGGAACCGGTAGAACCACTCCCGGTCGGGCAGCAGGCCGCCCACGTCGACGTGCACCGAGTGCGCGAGCTGGGGCAGCGCCCACACCGTGCCCGACACCACCGGGAAGGTGAACCGCTCGTCGACCGCCACCTCCCACTGCACCGGCACCCGCCGGCGGGGCATGCCGCCGCCGGGCTGGTACGGGCGCGGCACCAGCCGGGTCCACAGCACCACCCCGTGCGGCGTGGGGTCGCCGCTGGCCACCCCCAGCTGGAAGGGGTAGTCACCCCCCTCGGGGCGGACGGTCGCCACCGCCCGGCCCACCGGGAACTGGGAGGCGGCGGCCAGGCCTGCCACCCCCGCGACGGTGGAGAGGAATCGGCGCCGGTCCTTCCCGGCCTGCTCCGCGGGGTGCGCGTCGGTCATGGCGGATGTTCTACCGGATTCGGGTGTCCGCCATCCAGCGCCGAGCCGGTCGGGAGGTGATCGGCCCGTAGACTCGTCGGTCGTGGGAATCGTGGTCCAGAAGTACGGCGGCTCGTCGGTCGCCGACGCCACCGGCATCAAGCGGGTGGCGCAGCGGATCGCGTCCACCCGCAGGGACGGTCACGACGTCGTCGTGGTCGTGTCGGCGATGGGCGACAGCACCGACGAGCTGCTCGAGCTCGCGCACGACGTCTCGCCGCTGCCGCCCGGCCGCGAGCTGGACATGCTGCTCACCGCCGGCGAGCGGATCTCGATGGCGCTGCTGGCCATGGCGATCGGCAACCTCGGGCACCAGGCCCGCTCGTTCACCGGTTCGCAGGCCGGCGTCATCACCGACTCGGTGCACGGCAAGGCCAAGATCATCGACGTCACGCCCGGGCGGATCGAGCGCGCGCTGGCCGAGGGCGCGATCGCGATCGTCGCCGGCTTCCAGGGCGTGAGCCAGGACAGCAAGGACATCACCACGCTCGGGCGGGGCGGGTCCGACACCACCGCCGTCGCCCTGGCGGCGGCGCTCGGTGCCGAGGTGTGCGAGATCTACACCGACGTCGACGGCATCTTCACCGCCGACCCGCGGATCGTGCCCAACGCCCGCCAGATCCCGTACATCTCCCCCGAGGAGATGCTGGAGATGGCCGCGTGCGGCGCCAAGATCCTGCACCTGCGGTGCGTGGAGTACGCCCGCCGCCACGACCTGCCGATCCACGTACGCTCCAGCTTCTCCACCCGGCAGGGCACGTGGGTCCGGGACCGTACCGACGCAGAGAACGAGGAAGCCACCGTGGAGCAGCCGATCATCGCCGGCGTCGCGCACGACCGCAGCGAGGCCAAGGTCACCGTCGTCGGCGTGCCGGACAAGGTCGGCGAGGCGGCCCGGATCTTCGACGCGCTCGCCGACCGCGCAGATCAACATCGACATGATCGTGCAGAACGTCTCGGCGGCCGCCACCGGACGTACCGACATCTCGTTCACGCTGCCCCGCGACGACGGCCAGACCGCGATGACCGCGCTGGCGCGGCTGCGCGACGAGGTGGGCTACGACCAGCTGCTCTACGACGACCGGATCGGCAAGGTGTCGCTGATCGGTGCGGGGATGCGGACGCACCCGGGCGTGACGGCGAAGTTCTTCACCACGCTGGCCGCTGCGGGAGTCAACATCGAGATGATCTCGACCTCGGAGATCCGGATCTCCGTGATCGTCGCCGAGAGCCAGGTCGACGACGCGGTCACCGCGGCACACGCCGCCTTCGACCTGGAGTCCGACGAGGTGGAGGCGGTCGTCTACGGGGGCACCGGCCGATGAGCCCGGCTCGCGAGGGGCTCCGCGTCGGCGTCGTCGGCGCCACCGGCCAGGTGGGCGCGGTGATGCGCCGGCTGCTGGTCGAGCGCGACTTCCCGGTGGCGCAGATCCGCTACTTCGCGTCCTCCCGGTCGGCAGGCACGACGCTGCCCTGGCGCGACGCCGAGGTGCGAGGTCGAGGACACCGCCACCGCCGACCCGAGTGGGCTCGACATCGCGGTCTTCTCGGCGGGTGCGTCGACGTCGCGGGTCGAGGCTCCGCGGTTCGCCGCGGCAGGGGTGACGGTCATCGACAACTCGTCGGCCTGGCGGCTCGACCCCGACGTGCCGCTGGTGGTCAGCGAGGTCAACCCGCAGGCGATTCACCAAGCCCACAAGGGAATCATCGCCAATCCCAACTGCACGACGATGGCCGCGATGCCGGTGCTCAAGCCGCTGCACGACGAGGCCGGAGCTGGTACGGCTGGTCGCGTCCACCTACCAGGCGGTGTCCGGCAGCGGGCTGTCCGGCGTCGACGAGCTGGACAAGCAGGTGCGCGAGGTGGTGGGTCGCGCCAGCCGAGCTGACCCACGACGGGTCGGCGGTCGCGTTCCCGGCGCCGGAGAAGTACGTCGCGCCGATCGCGTTCAACGTGCTGCCGATGGCCGGCTCCGTCGTCGACGACGGCTCGTACGAGACCGACGAGGAGCAGAAGCTCCGCAACGAGACGCGCAAGATCCTCGACATCCCCGGCCTGCTGGTGTCCGGCACCTGTGTGCGGGTGCCCGTGTTCACCGGGCACTCGCTGTCGCTCAACGCCGAGTTCGCCCGGCCGCTGTCGGTCGAGCGGGCCACCGCGCTGCTGGCGGCGGCGCCGGGCGTGCAGCTCACCGAGGTGCCGACCCCGTTGCAGGCGGCGGGGCGCGACCCGAGCCTGGTCGGCCGGCTGCGCCAGGACCCGGGCGTGCCCGACGGCCGCGGGCTGGCGCTGTTCGTGTCCGGCGACAACCTGCGCAAGGGTGCCGCCCTCAACACCATCCAGATCGCGGAGCTGGTCGCCGCCTCCCGCTGACCCCTGCGACTTGTCACCGTCTCGTGGACCCCTGGCTCACGAGACGGTGACACGGGGGCGGGCGGGGGTGGGGGTGCCGGGGTGGCGGGCGAAGGTGGCGAACGCGTCCAGCGACTCCGGGTTGGCGAGGGCGCCCTTGGCTGCGGCGTCGTCGACGGCGGCGCCGCGGAGGATCTTCTTGACCGGCACCTCGAGCTTCTTGCCCGACAGCGTCCGCGGCAGCGCGGGCACCGCGTGCACGGTGTCGGGGACGTGCCGCGGCGAGAGGTTGGTACGCAGCTCGCGGCCGATCGCCTTGACCAGCGCGTCGTCGACCTCGACGCCCTCGGCGGGCACCACGAACAGCAGCAGCTCGCCGGCGCCGCCCTCGGCGTCCTCGAGGTGCACGACCAGGCTGTCCGCGATCTCGGGCATCGCCTCGACGACGGAGTAGAACTCCGAGGTGCCGAGCCGTACGCCGCCCGCGGTTGAGGGTGGCGTCGCTGCGCCCGGACAGCACGCACGAGCCGTCGTCGAAGATCGTGATCCAGTCGCCGTGGCGCCACACCCCGGGGAAGTCCTCGAAGTAGGCGGCCCGGTAGCGCGACCCGTCGTCGTCGCCCCAGAACCCGACCGGCATCGACGGCATCGGCGCCGTGATCACCAGCTCGCCCTGGGTGCCGACGACGGGGTTGCCCTCGGTGTCGTACGCCTCGACCCGGCAGCCCAGGCAGCGCCCGGAGATCCGCCCGGCGCGTACCGGAAGCAGCGGGTTGCCGCCGAGGAAGCCGCTGCACACGTCGGTGCCACCGGAGAAGCTGGTCAGGAGCACGTCGTGCGACACCGCGTCGTAGACCCAGCGGAACCCCTCGGCCGGAAGCGGCGCCCCGGTCGAGCCCACCCCGCGCAGCGCGGACAGGTCGGCCACCTCGTGCGGGACGAGTCCCTGCTTGCGACAGGCCAGCAGGAACGGCGCGCTGGTGCCGAAGTAGGTGATGCCGACCTCGGCGCTCATCCGCCACAGCGCCGCCACGTCGGGCCAGGCCGGGTTGCCGTCGAACAGCACCACGGTCGAGCCGACGCCGAGTCCCGAGACCAGGTAGTCCCACATCATCCAGCCGGTGGTGGAGTACCAGAAGAAGCGGTCGCGCGGGCCGAGGTCCATCTGCAGGCCGAGCGCCTTCAGGTGCTCGAGGGTGATGCCTCCGTGCCCGTGCATGATCGCCTTGGGCAGGCCGGTCGTCCCGGACGAGTAGAGGACGTACAGCGGGTGGTCGAACGGCACCCGCTCGTACCCGAGCTCGGCCGGCTCGGCCAGCAGGTCGGCCCACGTGGTCGCGCCGACGGGGGGCGGTGCGTCCGGGTCGAGGAAGGGCAGGTGCACGGTGATCCGCAGCCCGGGCAGTGACCTGCGGATCGACAGGACCTCCTGGCTGCGGTCGATGTCCTTGTCGCCGTAGCGGTAGCCGTCGACCGCGACCAGCACCGCGGGCGCGATCTGGCCCCAGCGGTCGACCACGCTGCGGGTGCCGAACTCCGGCGCGCAGGAGGAGAAGATCGCGCCGATGCTCGCCGTGGCCAGCAGCAGCACCAACGCCTCCGGGATGTTCGGCAGGTACGCCGCCACCCGGTCGCCTCGCTCGACGCCGAGCCGGAGCAGCCCGGCCCGGGCCCGCGCCACCTGGTCGCGCAGCTCGGCGGCCGTCATCTCGACCGGGTCCCGGCTCTGCGACCGACCGACCACGACCACGTCGTCGTCGGCCCGTCCCGGCAGCGCGAGCATGGCCTCCGCGTAGTTGAGCTCCATGCCGGGGAACCAGCGCGCACCCGGCATCGAGTCGTCGGCCAGCGCTGGCTCCGAGTCACCCTGGTACGGCACCTCGAAGAACGTCAGGATCGAGCGCCAGAAGGCGTCCGGCTCGTCGACCGACCACTGCCACAGCGCGTTGAAGTCGTCGAACGTGCGGCCGGTCGTCTGCTCCAGCCAGGTGGCGTACGTGCCCAGCCGGGTGGTCTCGCGGACGTCGTCGGGAGGCGACCAGAGCAGGTCGCCGTCGCCGGACGCGGTCATGTCCGGTCCTCGCCGGCACCGCCCGCGAGGGCGTGCACCAGCAGCGTGACGGCCGACGAAGCTCGCCGCACCCAGCGCCGGCAGCACCGCCCACATCCAGCCCGAGAACGCGAGGTCGAGCAGTCCGAGCATCAGCACGACGAGCACCAGGCACACGGCGATGAACGAGATCACCCCGGCGTCGGGGACCCGGGCGAAGCGCAGCAGCAGCATCGCGCCGACGCCCACGGCGACCACGATCCCCGCGAGCAGCGGATAGCCCGCGCTGCCGCACGACGGTGCGCCTCGCACCGCCTCGCAGCCGAGCAGCCCGAACACCACCAGCAGCACGCCGGCGAGCCCGGCCAGCAGCCCGGTGCCGAGGGCGGCGACCCACGGCGGCACGTCGGGCAGCGGCCTCGGTCGTCGAGGCCGGCGTGGCCGGTTCGACGGTGGCCCGCTGGAGTCAGCCGGCCGATCGGCACCGGACGCCCGCTGCCTGGTGCTTCCCGTGGGTTGCGACATGAGGGCCAGTCTGCCCGACCCGGGCCCGCTGCCGCCGAGCTGTCACCGTCTCGTCGACCCAGGGGTCAACGAGACGGTGACAACTCGGGGGTCAGTGACTGCGCGGTGATCGGCCGGACCGAACGGACCGAGCCGTCCCGGTTCAGGATCACCCGCTCGTTGCGGAAGCTGGCGAAGTCGAGCATCGACCGCAGCGACGCCGCCCGGTTCTCGAACGACCCGTGCCCGACGGTGCCCAGCCGCCAGTTCTCCTCGATGAAGCGCATCACCGAGGTCTGCTCGAGCCGGCGGTGCACGACCGCGTTGCTGGCGGCGTACGGCGAGATCATCAGCACCGGCAGCCGGGGACCGGGTCCACAGCGGTCCTGCATGCCGTTCTTGACGCCGACGGTGCGGGCGGCCCGCTGGCACATCGCGGTGTCCTCGGCCTTGTCGGTCGACCCGTTGAGCAGCGGCGAGGCGACGTGGTCGTACCAGCCGTCGGAGTCGTCGTAGGCGACGACGATGGCGGTGCTCCGCCACATCGGGGAGCGCTGGATCCGGTTGATCTCGCGGACCAGGAAGTGCTGCTCGTCGATCGGGTCGGAGTAGCCGGCGTGGCCGTCCTGGTACGAAGCGGCCTTGAGGAAGCTGACCGACGGCAGGTTCCCGTGCTCCACGGCGGAGTTGAACACCCGCAGGTCGTAGTTGTGGTGGGCGCGATCGGTGTGGCCCACCATCTCGACCGAGCTCGGCGGCACGTGGTGCCGGTTGGACGTGCTGCGGTAGTAGGCGAACGGGTTGTGGTGCGGGCTGTAGTCGGTGACCGTCGTGCCGCCCACGTTGGCGTGCGCGGAGCCGCAGGCCGCGAAGGTGCCCTCGCCGTCGTAGCGCTCGGTCGGCCGGAAGCCGCCCTGGAACCAGCCCCAGCTCACGCCCTTGGCGTTGAGCAGGTCACCGATGTTGCGCCCGTGCATGCGGCCGAGGTTGTCGGTCGACGTGTGGTCGTCGTCGGAGCAGTCGTCGTACGCCGGGTCGGGGTCGTTGATCATCGTGCCGACACCGTCGGCGCCCGGAGACTGCACGACGTACGCGTCGTCGGTCGGCTCGTTGGTGACCGAGGTGACCGCCTCGATGCCGTACGTGTTGCCCGACACCAGGTTGATCGCACCGGGGGTGCTCGGCCCGAAGACGCTGCCGAAGAAGTTGTCGCCCAGCGTGTAGTGCTGCGCGTAGTTCCACATCGCCGTGACGGTGTTGCCGTCGTAGTAGTCCATGGTCAGCCCGGGTGCGCCGTACAGCCCGGTGCAGGTGTCGACGCTGACCTTCTGCACGAACCGGTTCATCGCGTTGCCGTTGAAGGCCTGCTGCTCCGGCCCGTAGTTGTGGTTCTGGTCGCACGTCATCGCCTGCTCGGGCGTGAGCCGCACGGGGTCGTACTGGTTGGGGTTGTCGTGCAGGAGGCCCGCGCGCTGGAGGGTACGGGCGGCCGGTGTGCCGGCCGCCGCGTGGAAGGGCGTGCCGTCGGAGTTGGCGGCGTGCGGGTACGTCGCGAAGTAGTGGTCGAAGGAGACGTTCTCGTCGAAGATCACGACGAGATGCTTGATCGGCGTGGTCGGTCGCGGCGCCGGCTGTGCGGTCGCGCGGTCGTCCGGAGCCGGGGCGGCCGCCGACGACGTCGCGGGGGACGCCGACGACGACTGGGTGGCGGCGACTGCGGCTACCGCGAGCGCTGCGGCGCCGACCACGGCGGTCAGCACGCGGGTTCTGGAGGTGTTCACAAGGCCGGTCTCCTTCGTCGGGTGGGGCGGGGCGGGGTGGATCAGGTCGAGCCAGTGACCAGTGCGCGGCCCAGGTAGTCGTCGTCGTCGCGGACGCCGGGCAGCGCGACGTAGTAGCCGCCGCCGACCGGCGTGATGTAGTCGCCCAACGGCTCGTCGGCGAGCGCCCGCTGGATCGCGACGAACTGGCGGTCGAGGTCCTGCTGGAAGCAGGTGAAGACGAGGCCGAGGTCGAGGTCGCCGGCCGCGTCGACACCGAGGTCGTAGTTGTAGGCGCGGCGCAGGATCCGCCGGTGGGCGGTGTCGCGCGTGCGCGGGTTGGCCAGCCGGATGTGGCTGTCCAGCGGGGTGACCGCACCGGTGGGGTCGTCGGTGTAGCGCGGGCTGTCGTGCTCGTGGGACCCACTCAGAGGCGCACCGCTGTCCCGGCGCCGGCCGATCATCGCCTCCTGCTCGCCGAGCGACACGCGGTCCCAGAACTCGGCGAGCATCCGGATCACCCGCACGACCTGGTAGCTGCCGCCCTCGACCCAGGCCGGCTCGCCGTCGCCGGCCCGCATCCAGACCAGCCGGTCCATCAGGGCGGAGTCGCGGGGATGGGGGTTGGCGCTGCCGTCGCGGAAGCCCATCAGGTTCCGCGGCGCTCCGGCGGGCCGGGGCGGGGAGGTGAAGCCGTTCAGGCGCCAGCGCGGGTGGAGGCCGCCGCGGGTCGCCCGGAGCAGGTCGCGGACGGCGTGCAGCACGGTGTCGGGGTGGTTCGCGCACACCTGGACGAGCAGGTCGCCGTCACACCGCGCCGGGTCGAGCGCGTCGCCGGGGAAGGCGTCCATCCGGCGCAGCCGGCGGGGTCGCTGCCCGCCCAGCCCGAACCGGTCGTCGAACAGCGACGCCCCCACGCCCACCGTGACGGTCAGTCCGTCGGACGGCACGACCGGGCCGAGGACGCCCGAGTCGGCGGGCGGTGCGGTGATGCCCACCAGCCGCGGTCGGCCGCCGGTGGTGAGGAAGCGGGCGCGGCCCGTCAGCGTGCGCAGGACGTCGGTGAGCCCCGACCTGTCGTCGGCGGTCACGTCCAGGGCGATGAACGCCGCCGCCGGCCGTGGCTCCGGCAGGATGCCTGCCTGGTGTGCCCCGTGGAATGCCGGTGTCTCGGCGGTGCTGTCGGCCGTGGGCGGGTGCCAGGCGCGGCGGCAGCCCCGCCGACCGTGCCGGCCGCTGCCACGGCCCCGCCGGCCAGCGCGCCGCGCAGGAACCCGCGCCGCCCGGTCACCGGCCACGGGCAGGAACCCTCTGCGCCGTTCGTCCTCGGGCGACCGCCTTCCCGGTCGACAGGGTCGCCGTCGTGGCCGGGCCGGATCATGACGTCCTCCGCAGCTCGGTGACGACCGCGACCGGTGCCAGCAGCTCGAGCGCGCCGCTCAGGTCGGTGGTGAGCTGCTCGCGCTGCCCGGTGGTGAGAGCCGACAGCGGCGGCCACCCGCTGGCCGTCTTGGTGCGCAGTGCCACCACGTCCCGCCGCGCGGCTCGCACCGACGCCACCGTGCGGCCGAAGCCGGGATAGCGCGGGCCGACCACCGGGCGCAGCAGGTCGAGCAGCCGCAACGTGCCGGCCAGGTTGGCCCGTACGGTGGCCAGCTCGCTGTGGCTGCCCTCGTCGCCCGCACCGGTCAGCACGACGTGTTCGGTGTCCTCGAGGATCTCGTGCGCGCGCAGCCCGAGGGACGGCGGATCGATCTGCGCGCTGCGGAACTCCGTCCGCAACCGGCGCACGTCGGCGACCAGCCGGCCGGCCCACGGCAGCGCGGCGGAGACGTGGGACCGCTGCCACAACACCCGCTCCACCCGGTGGAAGCCGCTGAACCCCGGCTCGTGCGGGCGACCGGGGACAGCGAGGCCGTCGATGCTCTCGCCCAGGTCGCCGAAGGCGTCGTACGCCGACCCGAGCCGCTGGTAGAGGGAGTGCGCGCGCAGCCAGTCGCGCCGCGCCGTCGCCCGGTCGCCGGCCGCCACCGCGGACCGCAGTGCGGCGGTCAGCGGGATCAGCGCGGTGAGTCGCGCGGAGACCCAGTCCTGGTAGCGCTGCGCGGTGGGCACCAGTGCCTGCTGCGGCACCGGGCGGACCGCCCGGGTGCTCCGGCCGGTCGCACCGGTCACCGCGGTCGCGGCGCCGGTGATGATGTCGGTCTCCTCGAAGGCGCACTGGAACGCGTAGCGGCCGTTGCCGAGTGCCACCGGGATCGCCAGCGTCGCTCCCACGCCGAGGTGCTCGGCCTCGGCCACGATGCCGCCGCGGGCGTCGACCAGGCGTACGTCGAGGCCCACGCCGCCGTCGTTGCGTACCCGCAGGACCTGCCGGCCGGGTCGCAGGGCGGGCCGGTCCCCGCACGAGCCACGGCTCAGCGACAGCGTCGGGTGGTCGGCGGGGGTCGCGCTCGAGGCAGCCGACGACGTGGCGCCCTCGGTGCTGGCCGCGTCGCCCGCCGTCAGGACGGCCGCTGCCACCGCGACCGCCAGCACGGGGCTCGCGATCAGGAACAGCGCCGGCTGTCGCCGACGGAGAAAGTTGCCCTCAACACCCATCTCGATCATTGTGGACCTTCGAGGGCAATTCCGGAATGTCTGGCGCAGGGTTCGGCACCGGAGCCGACCGATCGGTGGCCGGAACGACCAGACCCCCGGCCTGGGTCACCGGCCGAGGGTCTGGTGCGTGGTGGTCGGGCTGACAGGATTTGAACCTGCGGCCTCTTCGTCCCGAACGAAGCGCGCTACCAAGCTGCGCCACAGCCCGATCGGGTCCGCACAGCCTAGCCGAGCGGGTCGGCCGTCAGCGTCAGCAGGGTGGCCTCCGGAGGGCAGCAGAATCGCACCGGTGCGTACGGCGACGTGCCGAGCCCGGCGGACACGTGCATCCACGCCGCACGGCCCCCCGACCGGTGCCGGTGCAGGCCCCTGGCGCGCCCCTGGTCGAGGTCGCAGTTGGTGACCAGGGCGCCGTAGCCGGGCACCCGCAGCTGCCCGCCGTGGGTGTGGCCGGCGAGCACCAGCGGGTAGCCGTCGGCGGTGAAGTGGTCGAGCACCCGCAGGTACGGCGCGTGCGCGACGGCGATCGCCAGGTCGGCGTCGGGGTCCGGCGCACCGGCGACCGCGTCGAGGTCGTCGTAGCCGAGGTGCGGGTCGTCGACTCCCGACCAGGTCGATGGTGCGGCCGTCGACGTCCAGCCGGTCGCGGCGGTTGCTCAGGTCGCGCCAGCCGCGGTCGGTCAGCTCCCCGACCAGCTCGCGCCACGGCAGCCGCTCGCCGACCCGGCGCTGGTCCTGTCCGCGCGGCAGCAGGTAGCGCGCGGGGTTCTTGACGATGGGTGCGAAGTAGTCGTTGGACCCGAGCACGAACGCCCCCGGCCGGTCCAGCAGCCCGCCGAGGCAGGACAGCGCCGGCCCGATCGCGTCCCGGTGGCCGAGGAAGTCGCCGGTCACCACGACGAGGTCCGGGTCGAGGTCGTCCAGGGCACGTACCCAGCGTTGCTTGGCGTGCTGGGACGGGGTCAGGTGCAGGTCGGACAGGTGCAGCAGCCGCAGTGGCGGCTGGCCCGCCGGCAGCACCGGCATCTGCGTGGTGCGCAGCATGAACGCGCGGGTCTCGCACACCGAGTACGCCAGTCCGGCACCGCCCGCGGCGACCAGGGCGGCGGCGGCACGCGACAGCGAACGCGCGGTCGGGATCGGCACCGGTCAAGGCTGTCACACTGGACGCATGGCCGAGCTCAAGGAGCGACTGCGTCGCGACCTCACTGCGTCGATGAAGGCTCGCGACGCGCTTCGTTCGTCGACGCTGCGGATGGCGCTCAGCGCCGTGACCAACGCCGAGGTGGCCGGCACCGAGTCCCGCGAGCTTGACGACGACGAGGTCACCCGGGTGCTCGTCTCGGAGGCCAAGAAGCGACGGGAGGCCGCGGAGGCCTTCGCCGGCGCCGGACGCGACGAGCTCGCCGCCAAGGAGCGCGCCGAGTCGGAGGTGCTGGCCGACTACCTGCCCGAGCCGCTCACCGAGGCCGAGGTCGCCGCGCTGGTGACCGCTGCGATCGAGCAGACCGGGGTCGCCGACCAGGGGATGAAGGGCATGGGGCGCGTGATGGGTGCGCTGAAGCCCCAGGTCACCGGGCGTGCCGACGGGGCCGTCGTCGCCGCGGAGGTACGCCGCCAGCTCGGCGCCTGACGGCCCTCCGCCGCGCTCTAGCCGCGACCGCGGCCGAACGCGCCGGTGCCGGCGTCGCCGTTGCCCAGGTCGGGTGGGCCGGGCTGCGGCCCGCCGGGGCCACCACCGGGGGGACCGCCCCCGCCAGGACCGCCCCCGCCGGGACCGCCGCCGTTGCCGCCGCCGTTGCCACCACCGTTGCCACCGCCGTTGCCACCGCCGTTGTCGGGCGGGGGCGGCGGGACGTAGGGCGAGCCGTCGGACACGTTGATGGTGATCGTGTCGCCCTCGAAGCTCGACGCGCCGGCGGGCGGGTCGGTGCCCGCCACGGTGCCCTCGGGGTAGCCGGAGTCGACAGTGGCGCCGACGACTGCCTCGAGACCGAGGTCCTCGAGCTGGGCGGAGGCCTCGTCGACGGACAAGCCGTTGAGCGGGGGCACGGTCACGGCCGCGCCGCCCAGGGACGACGAGTCGAGCGGGGCGAACGGGGTGTTCGGCAGCCACTGCTGCACGCCGCGCATCGCCAGCGCCCACATCGGGCCGGCGAACCCGGAGCCGGACGCGTCCTCGAACGAGATGTAGTTGCCGCCGATGACGTAGCCGTCGAGCTGCTGCGGCTGGCCGTACTGGTTGGCGCCGGCGATCATCGCGGACGCTGCCATGTTCGGCGTGTAGCCGTTGAACCACACCGCGCGGTTCTCCTGCGCGGTGCCGGTCTTGCCGGCCGCGGGCTGCTCGAGGTAGAGGTCGGCACCGAAGCCGCCGGGCGCGATCACGCCCTGGAGGATGTCGTTGACCGCGTCGCCCACGGCCTGGTCGAACAGCCGGGTGCACGGCGGGGTCGACAGGTCGAGCTGGTTGCCCTCGCGGTCGACGACCGCGGTGACCGGGTGCGGCTTGCAGTACATGCCGCGCGCCGCGAAGGTCGCGTAGACCGAGGCCATCGTCACCGGGTTGACGTCGGTGACGCCCAGGGTGAAGGGCGCGACCTCCTGATCCTTCTTGACATCGACGTCCATGTCGCGCGCCAGCGTCACCGGCTGGGCAGATGTTGGTCAGCGTCTCCAGCTGGGCGTAGTAGCTGTTCACCGACTGCTGGGTGCCGGTGTACATGTTGAAGTAGCCGGTGCCGGTCGAGTTCTGCAGCTCCCACCCGGCGGTGTTGACGCCGTCACAGTTCTGGGTGCTGCCGGCCGGCACGTAGAACGGCGAGGGGGAGTTGAACGAGGTGCTCAGGGGGTAGCCCTGCATCAGCGCGCTCGCCAGGACGAAGACCTTGAACGTCGAGCCACCCGAGAAGCCGTTGGAGTCGCCGTACTCCTTGGGCACCACGTAGTTGAGGTAGGTCTGACCAGCCTTGGACTTGTCACCCATCGGCCGTGACTGTGACAGCGCCTTGACCTCGCCGGTGCCGGGCTCGACCATCGCCAGGCCCCCGATCGCCTGGTCGGTCGGGTAGACCGAGTCACGCACGGCGTTGTCGGCCGCGCGCTGGAAGCGCAGGTCGACCGTGGTGGTGATCCTGAGGCCGCCGGTCAGCAGCCGGTGCTCGCGCTCCTCGCGGGTGGCCCCGAGCGAGGGCTCCTTGAGCAGGTAGCGGCGGACGTAGTCGCAGAAGAACGGCGCCGCCGTGCTCACGCACCCGTTGCTGAACTCGGTGATGTCGAGGTTGAGCGCTTCCTTGGACGCTGCGCGCGCCTTGGACTCCGAGACGATGCCGAGCTCGGCCATCCGGTCGATGACCACGTTGCGACGGGCCAGCGCCAGCTCGGGCTCCTCGGTCGGGTTGAACCGGGTCGGGTTCTGCACCAGTCCGGCGAGCGTGGCCGACTGGGCCATGGTCAGCTTGGCCGGCTTGACCGAGAAGTAGTGCTGCGCCGCGGCCCAGATGCCGTAGGCGCCGTCGCCGAAGAACGCGATGTTGAGGTAGTCCTGGAGGATCTCGCCCTTGGTGTGCTCCTCCTCGTAGGCCATGGCGTACTGCAGCTCGCGCAGCTTGCGGCCGTAGCTCTGCTCGGTCGCCGCGGCGATGGCCCGCTTGGTGTCCGCCTGCTCGATGAGGATCAGCTTGATCAGCTGCTGGGTGATACTGGAGCCACCCTGGGTCTCGTTGCCGATCAGGTTGTTGATCAGCGCCCGGCTGGTGCCCTCGATGTCGATCGCGCCGTGCTCGAAGAACCGGGAGTCCTCGATCGCGACGATCGACTTGCGCATGATCGGCGCGACCTCGTTGAGCTCGACCTCCTCGCGGTTCTCGTCGTAGAACCGGGCGATCAGCTTGCCGTTGGAGCCGTAGACCTTCGTCGTGTGCGGGATCGCACCCTTCTCCAGCGCCGACGGCAGGTTCTGGATGCCGTCGGAGACCTGCCGGGCGGTGAAGCCGGTCAGCCCGGCGAAGGGGAGGACCAGGCCCGCCACCAGCACCCCCGCGAGGGCTGCAGTGAGCAGCAGCGCGCCGATCCGACGCAGCGCGGCGCCACCGGCCGCGAGTCGGTTGTCGGACATGGCCCACAGGGTACGGGAGTCCGCGGACCCCTCATAACGGCCGGATATGGCCCGATAGGGCTATACGAACGGTCCGTTCGGTCCTGCCGCCGGGTGCCCTCCGCTCCGTAACGTCTCCCTGGACATCACGGACACTACTTTTCGGGACGGGACATCGCACATGACGTGGACGGACGACTGGGCCAGTGAAGCCGCCTGCCGGGTCACGAGGCCAGACGAGCTCTTCGTCCGCGGCGCCGAGCAGCACCGTGCCAAGCAGGTGTGCAAGGCGTGCCCCGTCCGCACCGAGTGCCTCGCCGAGTCGCTGGACAACCGGATCGAGTGGGGCGTCTGGGGTGGCATGACCGAGCGCGAGCGCCGGGCCCTGCTCCGCCGTCGTCCCAACGTGCTGTCCTGGCGCCGGCTGCTCGAGGCCGCTCAGGCCGAGCACCAGATCGTCAACGCCCCCGGCGTCGCCGCGGGCTGAGCGCCCGCCCGCCGCACTGCTGCCGTCACCGTCCGCGTACCCACGCGGGCGAGGACGCCTCCGCCGGGCACCCGACGTCCTCGTGGTCGACGTCGGTGAGGTCGTCGGCGCTGGCCCGGAACTCGATGCACCGCACCACCTCGTGCGGCTGCGGGTCGACCAGGCCCTCGGTGTCGAACTCCTCGTAGAAGGCCGCCCCGATCACCAGCCCCGACCCGGTCAGCTCCGCGGTGTACGCCCGGCTGTCGTCGTCCAGGGCCTGGCTGGCCCGGCGCAGCAGCTGGCTGTCGTCCTCGTCGTCTGCCTGCCCGTCGGCCAGCGTGTCGGACATCCGGTCGGCCACGTCGTCGGCGCGCAGGTCCACCAGCACCCGGCCCTCCTCGTCCGCACCCGGCGGGCCGCAGCCGGTCAGCCCCGCGGCCAGCGCCAGCAGCGCCAGCGCTGCGCTCAGCGCAGTCGGTGGCCGGAGCGCGCGCACCCGGCTCGGCACCCGCGCCAGGTTACGCATCGTCACGAAACTCCTGACCGACCGAGGCAACCATCGCCCAGGATTCGACGTCTTGGTCTGTGACAGGGGAAACGGCCGGGCCCTCGCGCCCGGCGCACAGCAGGGGGCAGTCCGGAGGGACACCGCGGGCGGCAGGTCGGGGGGCCTGCCGCCCCGCGTGTCCCTCCACCCCGGTCCTCGCCCGCACTCCGCCGTGCCGGCCGCTCAGGCGCTCGCGGCCGGGTCGTCGCCGGGACTGGTCAACAGGTCCCCCACCAGCCGCAGTCCGTCCACGTCGTGCACGTCGCCGGCGAGCGCCGGCACCTCCACGGCCGCCACCGCCGGGTGGGCCGCGGCGAAGCGCAGCTGCAGGCGCAGCTGCCGGGCCCTCGCGGCGGCACCCCGCGCGTGCAGCCGCAGCAGCCCGGCCACTGCCGCCTCGCCGCCGTCGGACTCCGCGAGCAGGTCGGCCGCCTGCCGGGCCCTGGCGCCGGACAGCTGTGGCACCTGGTCGGACACCACCCGGTTGAGCACCAGGCCCGCCAGCGGCATCCGGTCCTCGCCCAGGCGCTCGACGAAGTAGGCCGCCTCGCGCAGCGCGTCCGCCTCGGGCGTCGCGACCACGACGAAGGCGGTCTGCTCGGCCTGCAGCAGCGCGTACGTCGCCTCGGCCCGTAGCCGGAACCCGCCGAAGAGGGTGTCGAAGGCGGCGATGAACGTCTGCACGTCCTTGAGCACCTGCGCGCCGAGCACCTTGGTCATGGCACCGGTCACGACGTTCAGTCCTGCCGACAGCATCCGCGCCGGGCCGCGGGCCGGTGCCACCAGCAGCTTGATCAGCCTCCCGTCGAGCAGCGACGACAGGTGCTCGGGCGCGTCCAGGAAGTCCAACGCCGACCGGGACGGAGGCGTGTCGACGATGATGAGGTCCCACCCGTGCTCGTCCTGCTGGGCCTGCGCGTGCAGCTGGCCGAGCTTCTCCATCGCCATGTACTCCTGGGTGCCGGCGAACGAGCTGGACAGCGCCAGGTAGAACGGGTTGTGCAGGATCTGCCGTGCCTTCTCCGGGCTGGCGTGGGACTCGACGACCTCGTCGAAGGTCCGCTTCATGTCCAGCATCATCGCGTCGAGCCGGCCGCCTGCGGCGGCGACCGCCGGGCCCACGTCGACCGTGCGCGGGATGTTGTCCAGCTCGTTCAGGCCGAGCGACTGGGCCAGCCGCCGGGCGGGGTCGATGGTGAGCACGACCACCGTGCGCCCGCGCTCGGCGGCCCGCAGACCGAGTGCCGCCGCGGTGGTCGTCTTGCCGACGCCGCCGGAGCCGCAGCAGACGATGATCTGGGTCTCCCGGTCGTCCAGCAGCCGGTCCACGTCGAACAGCTCGGTCGGGTGCGCCCGGCCGGCCAGCGGGCCGACGCGGGGCGACGAGCGCGGCGGCCGGGCGGCGTAGCGCGGTCGCTTCGGCTGTTCGCGCGGCGCGTTCACGCGAGCCCCTGCTCGCGCAGCCGGTCGGCGAGCTCGTACAGCGCACCGAGGTCGATGCCCTCGTCCAGCTGCGGCAGCGTGTAGACCGGCCGCCCGGCCTCCTCGACCGACTCGCGCAGTCGCTCCTCCAGCTCGAGCCGCTCGACGTGCTCGGTGCCCTCGGTGATCAGCCCCGGGGGCGACGTCGTCGTCGAGTCCGGCGGTCGCCAGGCCGGCGATCCGTCGCATGTCCTCGGCCCCAGCCGGCTGTCGCTGAGCGCCTTGCGGGTGACGTCGTCCAGTGGCGAGGAGCGCTGCTGGTTGACCACGATCCCGCCGACCGGCAGGTCGATGGCACCCAGCTGCGCGACCGCGTCCAGGGTCTCCTGCACCGGCATGTCCTCCAGCAGGGTCACCAGGTGCACCGCGGTGCGCTTCGACCGGAGCACGCCCATGATCGCGTCGGCCTGGTTGCGTACCGGGCCGACCTTCGCGAGCCCCGCCACCTCGTGGTTGACGTTGAGGAAGCGGCTGATCCGCCCGGTCGGCGGTGCGTCGAGCACGACGGCGTCGTAGACCGGTGAGCCGTCCTTCTTCCGGCGCCGGAACGCCTCGTAGACCTTGCCGGTGAGCAGCACGTCGCGCAGCCCGGGCGCGATCGTGGTGACGAAGTCGACGACGCCGAAGCGGTCCAGCGCGCGGCCGGCCCGGCCGAGCCGGTAGTACATGTCGAGGTACTCGAGCAGCGCCGCCTCGGGGTCGATCGCGAGCGCCTGACCTCACCGCCGTCGGTGCCCAGCGCGACCGAGCGCTCCTCGTACGGCAGCGGCGACACGTCGAAGATCCGGGCGATGCCCTGGCGGCCCTCCACCTCGCACAGCAGCACCTGCTTGCCGCCGCAGGCGAGGGCCAGCGCGAGCGAGGCGGCCACCGTCGTCTTGCCCGTGCCGCCCTTGCCCGTGACGACGTGCAGGCGCACCCGCCGCCAGTCGCCCATCGTTCGAGCGTAGTCACGCGATGGCAGGTCCGCTCGGCGGCAGCAGCGCGGCCACCACCTCGGGCCACGCGTCCGACAGCGGATCGATCAGCCCGTAGTGCTCGACGCCGGGCAGGATCCGGACGTCCGCGCCCAGCATCCGCTCCGCGTACCGACCGGTACCTGCCGGTCCTCGGTGCCGTGCAGCACCACCAGCGGGCAGCCGGGCCGCTCGCCGGCGTGCAGCCGGGCCGCAACGTCGGCGCTGCCGTAGGCCTCCACCTCCCCCGGGCCGCCGCCGAGCAGCGCGGCCACTGCCCCGCCGTCCAGGTCGTCGGCGTACGCGGCGGCGAGGTCGGCGACCGGCGCAAGGGCGACACCCGCTCGGGTCGCTCGGCGGGGGGGCGTCGAGCGCCCACCAGATCGCCAGCTGGCCGCCTGCGGAGTGCCCGAGCAGCGTCGGCGGACCCGCCGCCGCGCGTCCGGGCGCCAGCTCGGCGAGCAGGCCGGGGAACCCCCGCGCAGGGTGCGGAGGTCGTCGGCGACGGCCTCCCAGCCGGGCGCCGGTACTCGGGCAGCACCACCAGCCACCCCAGCCCTCGCAGCGCCACCGCCAGCGGGCGCAGGTGCCGCCGGTCGTACTCCTGCCGCCAGAAACCCCCGTGCAGGGCGACCAGTACCGGGGCGGCTCTCGTTCTGCCCGAGGCTGCGGGCAGATACACATCGGCGACGCCGTCGGGGCCGTGCGACGCGGGGTCGGCCCACCGCAGCACCAGGTCCGGAACGTCGGCCGGGCGGCTCAGCACGCTGCTCGGGTTGGAGGGCACGGCGGCACGCTAGCCGGGCCCGTGGCTAGAGTCGCGGCCATGACAGACGCCACGGTCCAGTGGGAGTACGTCACCGTTCCGCTGCTCGTGCACGCGACGAAGCAGATCCTCGACAACTGGGGCGAGGACCGGCTGGGAGCTGGTGACGGTGTGCCGGGGCCGAACCCGGAGAACCTCGTCGCGTACCTGAAGCGGCCGAAGGCGTCCTGATGCGCGGCTCCCGCGGAGCGCCTCGCGGAGCTGGGGCTGGAGATGCCCGCGGTCGCCGCCCCCGTCGCTGCGTATGTGCCGACCGTCCGCTCCGGCAACCTCGTCTACACCTCGGGCCAGCTGCCGCTGCGCCGGGGCGGCTGATCGTGACCGGCAAGGTGGGCGCCGGGTCACCGTCGACGAGGCCGTGATGTGCGCCCAGCAGTGCGCGCTCAACGCCCTCGCCGCGGTCAAGGCCGAGGTCGGCGACATCGACGCGCGTGCGCCGGGTGGTCAAGGTGACGGTGTTCGTCGCCAGCGCCCCCGATTTCACCGGTCAGGCGCAGGTGGCCAACGGGGCGAGCGAGCTGTTCGGCGAGGTCTTCGGCGACGCGGGCCAGCACGCCCGCAGCGCGGTCGGCGTCGCCGTGCTGCCGCTGGACGCGCCGGTCGAGATCGAGCTGGTCGTCGAGGTCGGCTGAGCCCGGCGACCAGTCGCGGTGCCGCGGCCCGCCGGAGCCGGTGCCCGACGTCGTACGCGCGCACGCGGAGGCGCGGCGGCCGGTACCGGCCCGCCGCCGGCGCGCCCCGCGACGCCGCGACCGTGGTGCTGCTGCGCGACGGCGCCGCGGTCTCGAGGTCTACCTGCTGCGGCGGCATGGGCGGATGGCTTCGCCGCCGGCAGGCGGTCTTCCCCGGCGGTGGCGTGGACGAGCGGGACGGCGAGACGGCCGTCGGCTGGGCCGGTCCCGAGCCGCCCGTCTGGGCCGAGCGGTTCCGCTCCGACGAGCCGACCGCGCGCGCGCTGGTCTGCGCGGCGGTGCGGGAGACGTTCGAGGAGTCCGGGGTCCTGCTGGCCGGGCCGGACCCGGCACGGTGGTCGCCGACACGAGCAGCCCCGACTGGGAGGCCGACCGGGTCGCCCTGGAGGCCAACCAGTCTCCCTCTCCGAGCTGCTGACCCGCCGCGGGCTGGTGCTGCGCACCGACCTGCTCGGCGCGTGGGCGCACTGGATCACCCCGGCGTTCGAGCCGCGCCGCTACGACACCCGGTTCTTCGTCGCCGCGCTGCCGGCCGGGCAGCAGACCCGCGACGTGTCGGGCGAGTCCGACGCCGTCGCCTGGATGCGGCCGCGGCGACGCGCTCGCCGCCGTCGCGACGGGCGGCTGGCATGATGCCGCCGACGGTCGTACCTGCACCGACGTCGCCGACCTGGCCCGGGCCGCCGACGTGCTGCCCGCGGCGGGCCGCCGCCGGTTCGTCACCGTGGAGCCGCGCGCGGTCGTCGTCGACGGCCAGTCTGGCTCGAGACCGACGAGGAGGACCGCTGAGCGTCGCCAGCCGCGTGCTCGCGCCCAACCCGGGCCCGATGACGCTCGAGGGCACCAACACCTGGGTGCTGCGCGCCCGGCCCGGGGCGCGCAGCGTCGTCGTCGACCCCGGCCCGCTCGACCGGGGGCATCTCGACGCCGTGCGCGAGGTGGCCGGGACGTGGCCGTGGTGCTGCTGACCCACCGGCATGCCGACCACTCCGAGGGCGCCGCGACTTCGCCGCCTCCGTCGGATGCGGGGTGCGCGCGGCTGACCCGCCTTCCGGGTGGGCACGCCGGGCTGGACGACGGCGAGGTCATCAGGTCGACGGGCTGGAGATCTGCGTCGTCGCGACCCCGGGGCACACCTCCGACTCGGTGTCGTTCCTGCTGCTCGACGACGGCTCGCTGCTGACCGGCGACACCGTGCTCGGCCGCGGCACCTCGGTGGTCGCGCACCCGGACGGCGACCTCGGGCCGTACCTCGACTCCTTGCGACGGCTGCGCGACCTGGCCGCGCGGGGCGCCGGACCGGCTGCTGCCCGGGCACGGCCCCGTGGTGCGACGACCCGGTCGAGGTGCTGGAGGGCTACCGCCCACCGGGACGAGCGGCTGGACATGGTGCGGGCGGCGGTCGCCGCCGGCGCGACGACACCCCGCGCGGTGGTCGAGCCGTCTACGCCGACGTCGACCGGTCGGTCTGGCCGGCCGCCGAGCGGTCGGTCGCGGCCCAGCTCGACTACCTCAGCGCGGGCGGCTGACCGCGGGGCAGCGCCGGCTCAGCGGGCCCGGTGCTGCAGCCGCTCGACGTCGACCAGCACGACCGAGCGGGGCTCCAGCCGCAGCCAGCCCCGGTTGGCGAAGTCGGCCAGCGCCTTGTTGACCGTCTCCCGGGACGCGCCGACCAGCTGGGCCAGCTCCTCCTGGGTGAGGTCGTGGTGCACGTGCACGCCGTCGTCGGCCTGCCGGCCGAACCGGGACGAGAGGTCGAGCAGCGCCTTGGCCACCCGGCCCGGCACGTCGGAGAAGACCAGGTCGGCCACCACGTCGTTGGTACGCCGCAGCCTGGACGCGAGCTGGTTGAGCAGCCCACGGGCCACGTCGGGGTGCGCGGTCAGCCAGCGGCCGAGCTCCTCGTGCCCGAGGCTCACCATCGCGACGTCGGTGACGGCCGTCGCCGTCGCCGAGCGGGGCCCCGGGTCGAACAGCGACAGCTCGCCGAACATCTGGCCGGGCCCGAGCACGGCCAGCAGGTTCTCGCGGCCGTCCGGTGAGCTCCGGCCGAGCTTGATCTTGCCGTCGATGACCACGTACAGCCGGTCGCCGGAGTCACCCTCGCGGAACAGGATCTCGGTCGGCGCAGCCGCGTCTCGATCAGTGAGGGGCGCAGCGAGTCGGCCGCCTCGTCGTCCATTCCCGAGAACAGCGGGGTCTGGCGGAGCACGTCGTTGTCCACCGGTCCTCCTCGTCTCCTCGACCCGGCCCCGGCCGGGACCGCTCAGGGCGCAGCGTAGCGTCGGCACGTCGGCACTCGCCCGTACGCTGGCTCAGTGCCGCGTGCCTCGACCGCCAAGACCCCGCCGCCACCGCCGCCCACCACCCTGGTGCGGCGGGCGCGGAAGGTCGCCCGGGTGCTCTCCGAGACCTACCCCGACGCGCGCACCGAGCTCGACTTCAGCAACGCCTTTGAGCTGCTGGTCGTCACCGTGCTGTCGGCGCAGACCACCGACCGGCGGGTCAACGCGGTCAGCCCGGTGCTGTTCGCGACCTATCCCGACGCCGTCGC
>CAWDDC010000004.1:0-1882379 GCA_963801045.1 uncultured Actinomycetota bacterium | reverse complement strand
CTGGCACCGGTCACCGAGGCCGGCGTATGACCACCAGCCGTCCGCCGGTGCCCGGTGTCGAGGGTCGGGCCGGCAAGTTCCCCGGGCCGAGCCTGATCCCGGCGCTCAACGCCATCCAGGACCGGGTCGGTTGGCTGCCCCGAGAGGAGCTGGTGACGCTCTCGCGCGACACCCGCCGGCCGCTGTACGAGATCCAGGGCCTGGTGTCGTTCTACCCGCACTACCGCTCGGAGCCGCCGCCACAGGTGGCGCTGCACGTCTGCCACGACCTCACCTGCTGGCTGCGCGGGGGCGACGAGCGGACGGCTGCGCTGCGCGAGCAGTACGGCGACGGTGCACCCGACGGAGCCGACGTGGAGCTGGTGGAGGTGTCGTGCCTCGGGCGGTGCGACACCGCTCCCGCGGTGGCCGTCAACGACGCGCCAGGGCACGTCGACGACACCGAGGCGCTGGTCGCCCGGGCCCGGCGGCGCGTCGCCGAGGAGGAGCCGGCCGCGGCACCGGCCGGGCAGCGGGAGACACCGTGGCCCAACGACCCGTACGCGCCCGGTGAGCAGCGCTACCGGGTGCTGCGCGCGCTCCTGGCGGGCGACCTCGACGCCGACGCGCTGGTGGAGACCCTGAAGGAGTCCGGGTTGCGCGGCATGGGCGGCGCCGGCTTCCCGACCGGCAAGAAGTGGGAGCTGGTAGCCGCGCAGGAGGCCGTCCCGAAGTACGCCGTCTGCAACGCCGACGAGTCCGAGCCCGGCACGTTCAAGGACCGGCAGATCCTGAGCGACCAGGCGCACCTGGTGCTCGAGGGTCTGCTGCTCGGCATGGCGGTGGTCGGCGCCGAGGAGGGCTACGTCTTCATCCGGCACGAGTACGGTCCCGAGGCCGACGTCATCCGTGACGAGATCGACCTGCTGCGCAACGAGGGGCTGGTCGGCACGGACGTGCTCGGCAGCGGGCAACGGTTGCAGGTCGAGATGTTCGTGTCGCCCGGCGGCTACATCCTCGGCGAGGAGTCGGCGCTGCTCGAGTGCATGGAGGGTCACCGCGGCGAGCCGCGCAACAAGCCGCCGTTCCCGGGCGTCTACGGGTTGTGGGGCAAGCCCACGCTGATGAACTCGGTCGAGACGTTCGCCGACGTACCGGTGATCGTCGAGCGTGGCGCGTCGTGGTGGAAGGACCAGGGCGACGGCGACTCCACCGGCCTCAAGTTCTTCGCCGTCTCCGGCGACGTGGCGCGGCCCGGCGTCTACTGCGTGTCGATGGGCACCACCGCGCGCCAGCTGCTCGACCAGGCCGGGGGAGTGGCCGACGGCCGCGACCTCGCGGCGGTGCAGCCGGGCGGCGCGTCCTCGAACTTCCTCGGGCCGGACAGCCTCGACGTGCGCCTCGACTTCGACACCCTCGCCGACGCCGGGTCGATGCTCGGCTCCGGTGCCCTGGTCGTGCTGGCCGAGGGCACCGACGTGCTGGCGGCCGCCACCAACACGCTGCGGTTCTTCCGCAACGAGTCCTGCGGCAAGTGCGTCCCGTGCCGGGTGGGGTCGCACAAGGCGCACGAGCTGCTCACCGACGCCCTGGGCGGCGACGGGCTCGACGAGCAGGGCGAGGAGCAGCTGCTGGAGCTCGAGCGCACGCTGCGCAAGACGTCGATCTGCGGGCTCGGACAGGTCGCGCTGGGCCCGGTCGCCAGCGTGCTCGGGCTGCAGCGGGGCGGTGCCGTCGTGCGCCCGCACCCGCGACCCGACCCGGCCGACCAGGCGCACTAGCCGCCGGATGACCGGACGGGAGTTCTTCCGCACCCGCACCGTCGCGGAGGCGTTGGCCGCTCTGCCGCCGGTGCCACCGACGCCTGCCGAGGCGGTGGGGCTCGATGACGCGCTGGGCCGGGTGCCGGTCGAGCCGGTCCTGGCGTCGCGCCCGCTGCCCGGGTTCGCCCGCTCCACGGTCGACGGCTACGCCGTGCGGGCGGCCGACACGTACGGCGCGTCCGAGGGCCTGCCCGCCTACCTCGACCTCGCAGGCGACGTGGCCATGGGAAGGGCGCCCGACGTACGGGTCGACGCGGGCGGGGCTGCGTCGATGCCCACCGGGGGGGTGCTGCCCGACGGTGCCGACGCGGTGGTGATGGTCGAGCACACGCAGGTCACGATGCCGGGCACGGTGGAGGTGGTGCGTCCGGTCGCACCCGGTGACGGCGTGGTCCGGGCCGACGAGGACGTCGCGCCGGACGCCGTGGTGGCACCGGCCGGGCGGCCGTTGCGGGCGCCCGACCTGGGCATGCTGGCGGCCTGCGGCGTGACGTCCGTGCAGGTGCACCGGCGGCCGGTCGTCGGCATCGTGTCCACCGGCGACGAGGTGGTGCCGGCCGGCACCGTGGAGCTGGCGCCGGGACAGGTACGCGACGCGACAGCCGCCGCACTCGCCGGGCTGGTGCGGCAGGCCGGGGGAGAGCCGCGCGGTTACGGCATCGTCGCCGACGACGGTGCGGCGCTCGAGCGGGTGCTGCGCGCAGCCGTTGCCGAGTGCCAGGTGGTGGTGGTCTCGGCCGGCTCGTCGGTCGGCGCCCGTGACGAGACCGCTGGCGCGGTCGGACGTCTCGGCGCGCCCGGCATCGTGTGCCACGGCATCGCCCTCCGTCCCGGCAAGCCGACCCTGCTCGCGCAGGCGGGCGACGTGCCGGTGCTCGGGCTGCCGGGCAACCCGCTGTCGGCCCTGGTGGTCTTCCGGCTGGTGGGGGTGCCGGTGGTGTGGCGGGTCGGCGGGTGCACCCGGGTGCCGCCGGACCCGTCCACCCGGGCCCGGCTCGGGCGGCAGCTCGCCTCGCTGGCGGGTCGGCTCGACGTGGTGCAGGTGCGGCTCGACCGCGACGACACCGGGCCGGTGGCGCACCCGGTGCTGGGCGCCTCTGCGCTGCTGTCGGTGCTCACGTCGGCCGACGGCTTCGTGGTCGTCCCCGAGGACGCGACCGGCCTCGATGCCGGCGTCGAGGTCGATGTCACGCTGTACGCGTGATCCACATCGGCCGGGACAACAGCCCGTTCCTGCGTGACGTGCCGCTGCCGGACGCGCTGCGGGCGTGGGCCGACGCGCGCGCCCTGGCCGGGTGCCCGCCGCTGGTGGATGCGGTAGTGGTGCCGGTCGCCGACGCGGTCGGTCGGGTGACCGCCGAACCGGTCTGGGCGTTGCGCTCGTCGCCGGCGTACGACTCCGCGGCGATGGACGGCATCGCGGTCACCGCCGCCGACACCATCGGAGCCAGCGAGTCGACGCCGCTGCTGCTCGGTACGGACGCCTTCGAGGAGGTCGACACCGGCGATCCGATGCCGGCGGGGCGGGACGCGGTGGTGATGCGCGAGCAGGTGCACCGCGCCGGAGACTCCGCCGAGGTGCGCTCCGCCGTGCCGCCGTACCAGCACGTGCGCTCGATCGGCGAGGACGTCGCCGCCACCGAGCTGCTGCTGCCTGCCGGGCACCGGCTGCGACCCTTCGACGTGGCAGCGGTCGCCGCGGTCGGCGGGACCGAGGTACGCGTCCGGCGCGCGCCGCTGGTGGTGGTCGTGCCGAGCGGCGACGAGATCCGCCCGGTGGGGGAGCCGGCCGGACCCGGCGAGATCCCGGACACCAACTCGCTGATGCTGGCCGCGCAGGCCCGCGAGGTGGGGGCCGAGGCCCGGGTGACGCCGATCGTGCCGGACGACCCCGGGCAGATCGGCGCGGCGGTGCGGGACGCGGCCGCGGACGCCGACCTGGTCATCCTGGTGGCGGGCTCGAGCGCCGGCCGCGACGACTACACCGCCCGGGTGGTCGAGGCCGTCGGCAGCCTGGCGGTGCACGGCGTCGCGGTGCGCCCGGGACACCCGGTCGTGCTGGGTGTGGTGGACCGGACCCCGGTGCTCGGCGCGCCGGGCTACCCGGTCTCGGCCGCGCTCACGTTCGACATCTTCGCCGCGCCGCTGCTCGCGTCCCTCGAGGGCACCGCAGCACGCCCGCGCACCACGGTGACCGCCCGGCTGGCCCGCAAGCTGGCCTCGACGATGGGCAGCGACGACTGGATCCGGGTGCGGCTCGGGCAGGTCGGCGGCCAGGTGGTGGCGACCCCGCTGCCGCGCGGCGCGGGCGTGCTCTCGTCGCTGGTGCGCGCCGACGGCCTGCTGGTGGTGCCCGCGCACCTGGAGGGCCACCACGGCGGCACGGAGGTCGACGTGCAGCTGCTGCGCGGCCTGGACGAGGTGGCGCGCACGGTGGTGGCGATCGGCTCGCACGACCTGGTGCTCGACCTGGCCGCCTCGGCGCTGCGGGAGGTCGACCCGCGCCTGACCCTGGCGTCGTCGAACGTGGGGTCGCTCGGCGGGCTGGTCGCCCTGCGCGACGGCTTGTGTCACGTGGCGGGCTCGCACCTGCTCGACCCCGAGTCGGGCACGTACACGCTCCCGTACGTCGACTCGGTGCTCGCGGGCCACGACGCAGTGGTGATCCGGCTGGTGCACCGCGAGCAGGGGTTCATCGTCGCGCCCGGCAACCCGCTCGGCCTGCGGGGCGTGGACGACCTGGCGGGCGACGTGCGCTACGTCAACCGGCAGCGCGGTGCCGGCACCCGCGTGCTGCTCGACCACGAGCTGGCGCGGGTCGGCATCGACGCCGGCCAGGTCGACGGCTACCGCCGGGAGGAGCACACCCACCTTGCGGTCGCGGCCGCCGTCGCCGCCGGTCGGGTCGACTGCGGGCTGGGCATCCGGGCCGCCGCGCGGGCTTTCGGCCTCGACTTCGTGCCGGTCACCGAGGAGCCGTACGACCTGGTGACGACCGGGCCGGTGCTGGCCACCGGTGTCCTCGACCCCGTCCTCGCCCTGCTCGACGAGCCCGCCTTCCTGGCCCAGGTCGACGCCCTGGGCGGCTACTCCACCGCCGAGTCCGGCCGCCGGATCCGCTGACGCGGGGCTGGGGTTTCCCGGCTCTTCACGATTGAGGGTGTAGCCGCAGCCTGAACCCGCCGGTCTCGAGCAGGCTGCGGGCGATGTAGTGGGCGAGGTTGCGGAAGCCGAGGGCGGAGCCGCGCAGGTGCTCGAGCCTGCCGTTCACTGCCTCGGTCGGGCCGTTGCTGGTGCCGGGCCGGTCGAAGTACGCCAGGACGTCCTCGGCTCGCTTCTTCAGCGTCCGCCCCAGCGTGCGCAGCTCCGTGAGCGCGGCCGGGACGCCCGCGGACAGGTTGGTGATGATGCTGCTCATCTCTGCCCGTCCGGCGGCCCGGTCGGGGTGGCGGTAGGCGGCGATCATGCGCTGGTAGACACCCCAGGTGGCCTCGACGGCGACGTGGTCCTCGACTCCGAACAGGGCGGTCAAGCGCTGGTGCTGCCGGTCGGTGAGGAGGTCGGCGCCGGTGTGCAGGGTGCGGCGGGCCCGGTAGAGCGGGTCGTCCTTGCGGCCGCGGTGTCCGTGCAGGTCCTGCTGGACCCGGCGCCGGCACCGGTCGAGCGCGTCGCCGGCGAGGCGGACGACGTGGAAGGGGTCCATCACCGCCGTCGCTGCCGGCAGCTGTTCGGTGGTGGCGGTCTTGAATCCGGAGAACCCGTCCATCGCGACGACCTCCAGCCCGTCGCGCCAGGTCTTCGGCCGGTTCGCGAGCCACACCGTGAACGCCAGCTTGGAGCGGCCTTCGATCATGGCCAGCAGCCGCGACGGGCCGGTCCTGTCCCGGACCGGCGTCAGGTCGATGACGACCGTGACGAACTTGTCGCCGCGCCGCGTGTGCCGCCACACGTGCTCATCGACGCCGATCACCCGGACCCCGTCGAAGCGAGTCGGGTCGTCGAGCAGGACGCGCTGCCCCTCGGCGAGCACGGCGGTGTTGGCGGTGCTCCACGACACCGCGAGGGCCTCGGCGAGACGCGCGACGGTGAGGTGCTGGCAGACCAGCCCGACCAGCGCCCACCGCAGCGCGGTGCGGGTCAGCTTCGCCCGCGGCTCCGCGGCGCGGCTGGTGTCCTCGCGCCACACATGCCCGCAGCCAGCGCACCGGTAGCGGCGGATCGACAGCAGCAGCGTCGTCGGCCGCCAGCCCACCGGCTCGTGCGCCAGGCGACGGGTGACGGTGTCCCGCGGGCGACCCTCGCAGCCGCAGCGCCGGCACCAGCGGTCCGCCTCCTCGACCGCGTCGTCGGCGACCCGGCAGGCCAGCACCGCCCGATCCGGTTGGAGGTGCTGGCCGACCACCACCAGACCCAGCTCGTCGAGGCGGCAGAACGTCGTCACATCAGGGGTCGCGAAGGTAGCGTCAGGCACGTCGAGGTCTTCCTAGCTAGCCTTGAGCCTCTCAGGGATTTGTCATACGAACCCCCTCAAGCCATCGACCGCGGGCGGCTCGGGAGGAGAACGAAACATGACCGCAGCCGGTAACAGGGTCCAAGACCACTACGCCAGCGAGGGCATCGCAGCCCGCATCCTCGCTGCGCTTAGGGCGGCAGGAGGCAGCGAGGCGGGCCCGATTACGCCCGACGCCCTCGCCCCACTCGACCACTTCCACGGCCGGGGGCTGAAGGCGACAAAGGAGATGGTAGCGCTCCTCGAACCCCTCTCCGGCGAGCGCATCCTCGACATCGGCGGCGGGATCGGCGGACCGGCGCGGTGGACCGCGACGCACTTCGGTTGCCACGTGACCTCGCTCGACCTGACGCCGGAGTTCTGCCGCGCGGCGGAGGAGCTGAATGCCGCGACCGGCCTCTCGGATCGCGTGCGCGTGGTGGAGGGCAGCGCGACCGATCTGCCCTTCGAGGACGATGGGTTCGACCGAGCCTATTCCGAGAACGTGGCGATGAACATCGACGACAAGCGGCGCTTCTATGCCGAGGCGCTTCGTGTGCTTCGCCCCGGCGCGGTGTTCGCATTCTCCCACTACGGAGCCGGGCCGAAAGGCGAGCCCGACTACCCGCTGCCCTGGGCGGCAGGGCCGGGCACGAGCTTTTTGTGTTCGCCCGGGGAGACACGGGAGCAAGTTCTCACCGCGGGGTTCGAGATCGTGATCTTCCGGGACAAGACGGAGGAGGTCCTGCCGGACTTGCGGGAGAACCGCCGGCGGTTGGAGGAACACGGGCTGCCGCCGCTGGGGCTGCAGACGCTCATGGGCGAGCGGATTGGGGAATCTCAGATCAACGCGGCCCGGAGTGCGGACGAGGGCCGTTTGAGCGTACTTGAGGCCCTCGTCCGCAAGCCGGCCTAGCTAGGTGGGGAGTGTCGGAGCTCCCATCCTCGGGAGGCCTCGACCTCTACCCGGGCACCGACGCGCCGACCCCTCCGCGCTCCAGCCGGCCGCCGTCTACACCCTCAACTGGGAAGAGCCGGTTTCCCAAGGGACCTTGGGAAAGCGCCACCGGTCACGTGTGGCCTCGCGTGAGCGGTGCCGTCAACACGTGAGTGGTGGGGCGGAAGTGACCGGAGTGGCCGGTGGGGCTGCTGGGACCGACACCGATCCGGCGCGTACGACACACCCGGCGCGCCTCCCGGGCCGCTCCGACCGGCGCGCGTAGCGTCGCGAACGTCGTCGGAAATGTCGACAAGTCACCCGGAGGCCCTCATGCCCGCAGCCCCCACGGCTCCGCCGGACGCCCGCACCGCGACCGGGGCGGCGCCGCCCCCGACGCCCCAGGACGAGCTCGGGCCCACCGGTCGGCCGCTGCCCGACCTGCCGGTGCCGGAGCCGCTGCAGAGCCACGGCCCCGCCCGGGTCATCGCGATGTGCAACCAGAAGGGCGGCGTGGGCAAGACCACGACCACCATCAGCCTGGGTGCCGCGCTCGCGGAGTACGGCCGCAAGGTGCTGCTCGTCGACTTCGACCCCCAAGGGTCGCTCTCGGTCGGACTCGGGTTCAATCCCAACACGCTGGACGGCACGATCTACAACCTGCTGATGGAGCGGGACGCCCGCATCGACGAGGTCATCTCCAAGACCAACGTCGACGGCATGGACCTGCTGCCGTCCAACATCGACCTGTCGGCCGCCGAGGTGCAGCTGGTCACCGAGGTGGCCCGCGAGCAGTCGCTGTCCCGGGTGCTGCGCCCGGCCCTGGCCGAGTACGACGTGATCCTCATCGACTGCCAGCCGAGCCTCGGCCTGCTCACGATCAACGCCCTCACCGCGGCCGACGGCGTGATCGTCCCGCTGGAGTGCGAGTACTTCGCGCTGCGCGGCGTCGCCCTGCTGACCGAGACCATCGACAAGGTCACCGAGCGGCTCAACCCACGGCTGCGGGTCGAGGGTCTGCTCGGCACCATGTTCGACGGGCGCACCCTGCACGGCCGCGAGGTGCTCAAGACGCTGGTCGACGGGTGGGGCGACGCCGTGTTCCACACCGTGATCCGCCGCACCGTGAAGTTCTCCGACTCCACCGTCGCGGGCGAGCCGATCACCTCGTACGCGCCCGGCTCGGCCGGTGCCGAGTCCTACCGCCAGCTGGCCAGGGAGGTGCTCGTCCGGTGCCGCGAAGGGTGAGCCTGCCCGGGGCGGATGAGCTGTTCCGCGCGACCCAGGACGGCGACCAACCGGCCCCGCCCACAAGCAAGCCCGTCGCCGTGCCCGACCCTACGCCGGACGTCGACGGTGAGCGTCGCAGCAGCGGCCGCGTCCGGCACGACGAGAAGATGACCGTGTACGTCACGGCCGACGAGCTGTTCGACCTCGAGCACGCCAGGCTCTCGCTGCGCCGCGATCACGGCATCGCCGTCGACCGCGGCCGGCTGGTGCGCGAGGCGGTGTCGATCGTGCTCGCGGACCTCGCCGAGCAGGGTGCCGACTCCGACCTGGTCGGCCGCCTGGCACCCTCGTGACGGTGACCGCCAGCACCGACACCGGCCTCGACGCGCCGGACGACGGTGGTTTCGCGGTCCACCTGGACAACTTCGAGGGTCCGTTCGACCTGCTGCTGGGGCTGATCGCCAAGCATCAGATGGACATCACCGAGGTGGCGCTGTCGAAGGTCACAGACGAGTTCATCGCCCACCTCAAGCGGCTCGGGCCCGACCTCGAGCAGACCACCCAGTTCCTCGTCGTCGCCGCGACCCTGCTCGACCTCAAGACCGCGCGGCTGCTGCCGGCCGGCGACGTCGAGGACGAGGAGGACCTCGCGCTGCTCGAGGCCCGCGACCTGCTGTTCGCCCGGCTGCTGCAGTACCGCGCGTTCAAGCAGGTCGCCGGCGCGTTCGGCACCCGGCTGTCCGAGCAGGCTCGCCGGCACCCACGCTCGGTGGGGCTGGACGAGCGGTTCGCCGGCCTGCTGCCGGACGTGGTGCTGACCCTCGGCCTGGACGAGTTCGCCGCACTGGCGGCCCGGGCCCTGGCGCCCCGGGTCGAGCCGGTCGTCTCGCTGGCGCACCTGCACGCGCCCACGGTCAGTGTCCGCGAGCAGGGGGCGGTGATGGTGCACCGGCTGCGTCGGATGCGGCAGGCGACGTTCCGTACCCTCGTGGCGGACGCGCCCGACACGCTCACCACCGTCGCCCGGTTCCTGGCGCTGCTCGAGCTCTACCGCGAGGGCGCGGTGGCGTTCGAGCAGATGAGCGCGCTGGGCGAGCTGCACGTGCGGTGGACCGGCGACGACGAGGCCGAGATCACGGTGTCGGAGGAGTTCGACGGCACCCCCGAGGAGAACCATGACCCTGCACCCTGACCCGCCGCCCGCGTCGGCGCCGGCCCTGCGGCCCGCGCTGGAGGCGGTGCTGATGGTGGCCGACCAGCCGCTCGACAGCGGCACGCTCGCCGCGGCCGTCGACCACCCACGGCCGGCCGTGGAGGCCGAGCTCGGCGAGCTCGCGGCCGCCTACGACGCGGAGGGGCGTGGGTTCGAGCTGCGCGAGGTCGGCGGGGGATGGCGCTACTTCACCCGCGAGGAGTACGCCGACGCGGTCGAGCGCTTCGTCCTCGACGGTCAGCAGGCGCGGCTCACCCAGGCCTCACTGGAGACGCTGGCCGTGGTGGCCTACCGCCAGCCGGTCAGCCGCAGCCGGGTGGCGGCCATCCGCGGGGTCAACGTCGACGGCGTGATCCGTACCCTGCTCGCCCGCGGTCTGGTGGAGGAAGCCGGCACCGAGCCGGTCTCCGGTGCGGTGCTCTACCGCACCAGCGCGTACTTCCTGGAGCGGATGGGCCTGACCGAGCTCGACGACCTGCCCGAGCTGGCACCCTTCCTGCCGCCCGACGACGAGGCGCAGGAGCTGGCCGACAGCGGCCTGCGGGCCTGAGCGGGCGATGTCCGAGGAGATGACCGAGGAGATCCGCCTGCACAAGCTGCTCGCGCAGTCCGGCATCGCCAGCCGCCGCAAGTGCGAGGAGCTGATGCTGGCCGGCCGGGTCGAGGTCGACGGCGAGGTGGTGACCCGGCTCGGCGTCAAGGTCGACCCCACCCGTGCGGTGATCCGCGTCGACGGCACCCGGCTGCCGCCGGTCAGCCCGCACGTCTACCTGGTGCTGAACAAGCCGCGCGGGGTGGTGAGCACGATGAGCGACCCCGAGGGCCGGCCCAACCTCGGCGACCTGGTGGCCGACCGTCCCGAGCGGCTGTTCCATGTCGGCCGGCTCGACACCGACACCGAGGGACTGCTGCTGCTCACCAACGACGGTGAGCTCGCGCACCGGCTCTCACACCCCTCGCACGGGGTGTCCAAGACCTACGTCGCCGAGGTGGAGGGTGTGGTGCGGCCGGCGACGAAGCGCCGGCTGCTCGACGGCGTCGAGCTCGACGACGGGCCGGTGGTGTGCGACGCCGTCACCGTCCGCGACGCGGTTCCGGGCGGCGACCCGCGCACACTGGTCGAGGTGGTGATCCACGAGGGGCGCAACCGGGTGGTGCGCCGGCTGTTCGACGCCGTGGGACATCCTGTCCGCAGACTGACCAGGACCGCCATCGGTGGCGTCCGGGTGGGCACACTGCGGTCGGGGCAGCTGCGCGAGCTGTCCCAGGACGAGCTCGGTCCGCTGCTCGACCTGGTCGGCCTGTAGCGGCCGACACCGGGCTGACGGCGACCAGGCAGGAGCGACATGGCAGTACGAGCGATCCGCGGGGCGACCCAGCTGGAGCACGACGAGCGGGATCACCTGCTCGAGCGCACCAGCGAGCTGGTGCGTGCCATCGTGGACGACAACAGGCTGTCCACCGACGACCTGATCAGCATCATCTTCACCGCGACCGACGACGTGCACTCGGAGTTCCCCGCGTACGCCGCGCGGGTGCTCGGCCTGGTCGACGTGCCACTGATGTGTGCGCGCGAGCTGGAGATCGTCGGGGCGATGCCGCGGGTGGTACGGGTGATGATGCACGTCGAGACCGACCAGACCCGGGCCGAGGTCACCCACGTCTACCTGCACGGCGCGGCCCGGCTGCGGCGGGACCTGACCCACGTGCGCACCGACACGGGCGACAGCACGTGACGGGCGGCGTCGGCGCGCTGCCGGAGCCGGTGCTGGTGATCGGCACCGGACTGGTGGGCACGTCGGTGGGTCTGGCGCTTCGCGCCGGCGGGGTACGCGTCCACCTGCGCGACGACGACCAGAACGCGGTCGTGGTCGCGGCCTCGCGCGGGGCCGGCGAGGTCGGCGCGCTGGAGGACGAGCCGGACCGGATCGCGCTGGTCGTCGTGGCGGTCCCGCCCGCGCACGTGGCGGAGGTGGCAGCCGACGCGCTGGCGGCGCACCCCGACGCGGTCGTGACCGACGTGGGCAGCGTCAAGTCCGAGCCGCTGCGCGCGCTCAGCGGGCTGGTCGACGGCACGGTGCTGTCCCGCTACGTGGGCAGCCACCCGATGGCCGGCAGCGAGCAGTCCGGGCCGTGGGCGGCCACCGGCGAGCTGTTCGCCGGCCGCGCCTGGGCCGTGGTGCCGCACCCCGCCGCCCACCCCGCCGCCATCCGGGCGGTCGAGGCGCTGGCCCGTACCTGCGGTGCCGACGTCGTGACGATGAGCCCGGACGAGCACGACCTCGCCGTCGCCCGGGTGTCGCACCTGCCGCACCTGCTGTCGGTGCTGGCCGCCGCACAGCTGGTCGACGCACCGGCCGGCCACCTCTCGCTGTCGGGTCAGGGGCTGCGCGACGTGACCCGGGTGGCGGGCGGTGACCCCGTGCTGTGGACCCAGATCCTCGCGGCCAACGCCCCCGCGCTGCAGGGGCTGCTGCGGGGGGTGCGCGACGACCTGGACGCCCTGCTCACCGGTCTCGACGACGGTCCGGGCGACGGTCCGGGCGACGGTCCGGGAGATGTCGACGCGGTGCTGCACCGGGGTGTCGACGGCACCCGGCGGATCCCGGCCAAGCACGGCGGCCCGGCCCGCGCCGAGGCGGTCGTGGTGGTCAGCGTGCCCGACCGGCCGGGGGAGCTGGCCCGGCTCTTCGCCGATGCGGGACAATCGGGCGTCAACGTCGAGGATCTGCGGATCGACCACGACCCCGGCCGCCCCGTCGGCCAGGTCGAGCTGGTGGTCCAGACCGCGGCGGCCGACCGCCTCGTCGAGGCGCTGTCGGCGCGCGGCTGGACGGCCCACCGCTGAGCTAGCGACGCCCGCCTGCCGTACCCGGGAGTGATCCGTGCCGCCCACCACCGCCGACCGCTGGGCCGACCTGGTGGTGGCCGTCGACGGTCCCTCCGGGTCGGGCAAGTCCAGCACCGCACGACGCACGGCCGCGGCGCTCGGGCTGCGCTACCTCGACACCGGGGCGATGTACCGCGCCGTGACCTGGGCGCTGCTGCAGCGGGGCGTGGACGTCACCGACCCCGACGCGGTCGCCGCGGCGGCATCGGCGGTCGAGCTGGCCTCGGGCACCGACCCGGGCGCGCCGACCATCACCGTCGACGGCGAGGACGTGTCGGTGCCGATCCGCGGTCCGGAGGTGACCGCCGCCGTCAGCGCGGTGAGCGCCGTGCCGGCCGTACGCGCCCAGCTGCTGGTGCTCCAACGGTCGCTGATCGGCAGCGGGGGGATCGTGGTCGAGGGCCGCGACATCGGCTCGGTCGTGGCCCCGGACGCGCCGGTCAAGGTGTACCTGACCGCCGACCAGGCCGCCCGGGCCGAGCGTCGGACAGCCCAGGACGGCGGGGCCTCCTCCGCGCTGGGCGCCACGGCCGCCGACCTCGACCGGCGCGACCGGCTCGACTCCGGGCGGGCGATCTCGCCGCTGCAGGTGGCGCCGGACGCCGTGCTGCTGGACACCACCGGGCTCACCCTCGCCGAGGCGGTGGAGGCGGTCGTAGCGCTCGCCCACGAGGCCGTGGCCGGTGCCGGTTGAGCAGCAGCCGCCCGCTGCCGCGTACCGACGACCTCGACCCGCTGCCGCTGTGGGGCCAGCGGGTGCTGCGGCCGGTGGGCCGCGCCGTGTACGGCTCCCGCTACAGCCTCGAGGTGCACGGGCGCGACCGGGTGCCGCGCCACGGACCGGTGCTGCTCGCGGGCAACCACATCGGCTACCTGGACGGGCCGGTGGTGATGTCCGCGTCACCGCGGCCGACGCACGCACTGGTCAAGCAGGAGATGTTCCGCGGCCGGATGGGCCGGTTCCTCACCGTGACGGGGCAGATCCCGGTCGACCGCTCCTCCGTCGACGTACGGGCGGTGCGCCGGTCGGTGTGGGCGCTGCGCGCCGGTCGGGTGGTGGTCGTGTTCCCCGAGGCCAACCGGGGTGCCGGTGACGTCGCCACGACGCAGCGCGGGCTGGCGTACCTGGCCCTGGTCACCGGTGCGCCGGTGGTGCCGGTCGCCGTGCTGGGCACCCGGTGGGCGGGGGAGTCGATCCACTCCAACCCGCCCCGCGGAGCCCGGCTGGTGGTGGCCTTCGGCGAACCGGTGCCGGTGGCGGCGCAGGCCTGGCCGCGGCGGCGCGACCGGGTGCGTGCGGAGGCCGAGCGGCTGCGCGAGACACTGGCGGCACACGTGTCGGCCACGGTGGCGCGGACCGGCGTGACGTTGCCGGGTCCCGCGCCCGACGTGGACGACCCCCCGGACGAGATCGGAGCCGCCCTGTGAGCGACCCGGTGAGCGCGCGGGTGCCCGTGCTCGCCGTCGTGGGGCGACCCAACGTCGGCAAGTCCACCCTGGTCAACCGGATCCTCGGCCGCCGCGAGGCGGTGGTCGAGGACGTCCCGGGCGTGACCCGGGACCGGGTCTCGTACGACGCGATCTGGAACGGTCGCGCGTTCACCGTCGTCGACACCGGCGGGTGGGACCCGGACGCCCGCGGACTGTCCGAGCGGATCCGCCGCCAGGCCGAGGTGGCGGTCGACGCTGCCGACGCGGTGCTGTTCGTGGTCGACGCCACGGTGGGCACGACCGACGACGACGAGGCCGTGGTCACGGTCCTGCGTCGGTCGGGCCGGCCGGTCGTGCTGGCCGCCAACAAGGTCGACGACGAGCGTACGGAGGCCGAGGCGGCCACGATGTGGAACCTCGGCCTGGGGGAGCCGTACGCCGTCTCGGCGCTGCACGGGCGCGGTAGCGGAGACCTGCTCGACGCCGTGCTGGCCGCGCTGCCGGACGCCCCGCCGGACGTGGACGCGGAGCCGGGCGGGCCGCGCCGGGTGGCGATCGTGGGCAGGCCCAACGTCGGGAAGTCCAGCCTGCTCAACATCCTGGCGGGCGAGGACCGGGTGGTGGTCGACGACGTCGCGGGGACGACGGTCGACCCCGTCGACGAGCTGATCGAGCTCGGCGGGCGGCCGTGGCGGTTCGTGGACACAGCGGGCGTGCGGCGACGGATCAAGGAGGCCTCGGGACACGAGTACTTCGCCAGTCTCCGCACCCAGACCGCACTCGAGCGGGCGGAGGTAGCGGTGGTCGTCGTCGACGCCAGCGAGCCGCTCACCGAGCAGGACCAGCGGCTGATCGCGATGGTCGCCGAGGCAGGCCGTGCGGTCGTGGTCGCGTTCAACAAGTGGGACCTGGTCGACGACGACCGCCGCTACTACCTGGAGCGGGAACGCGAGCGCGACCTCGTCCGGGTGCGCTGGGCGCCGACGGTCAACATCTCTGCGCTCACCCGGTGGCACGTGGACCGGCTGGTGCCGGCGCTGGACCGAGCTCTGGAGGGCTGGGGCACCCGGGTCGGCACCGGTGCGCTGAACTCGTTCCTCGGCCGGCTGGTCGCCGAGCACCCGCACCCGGTGCGCAGCGGCAAGCAGCCGAAGGTGCTGTTCGCCACCCAGGCCGGCGCCGCGCCCCCGCAGTTCGTGCTGTTCACCTCCGGGCAGCTCGAGGCGTCGTACCTGCGGTTCATCGAGCGCCGGCTGCGTGAGGAGTTCGGCTTCGTCGGCAGCCCGATCACCCTGCAGCAGCGGCCGCGGAAGAAGCGCTCCCGCCACTGAACACGGGCTGCTGGTTTCGCAAGTGCCCTTGCGAAACCAGCACTGGATCAGCGCAATAACCAGGGGGAAGTGCAGGCTTCGCGGTGCTAGCCGGGCGGCTCCGGATCGACCCGACACGTTGGGTAGGCTGCTCGCGCTCCGAGCATCCGGGGCGGCGGGCTGTAGCGCAGCTTGGTAGCGCACTTGACTGGGGGTCAAGGGGTCGCAGGTTCAAATCCTGTCAGCCCGACCACATCACGGCAGGTCAACGACCTGTGCAACGTCGACCGCCTGGCGGCGCTGGGCGAAATATCGCCACGAAGGTAGCCACGGGCTGGCCATACGCGCACCCGCTGAGGGACGCGCAACCGTGCCACTCGCACGGCCTTGGAGCACGACTTCGTGGCGGCACCTGGCACGGAGAACTGCGACGATCTGCACGAGCATGTGCTCGAGGACTGCCTGGTCCCTCGCCGTGCGAACGGCCGACCGCCTGCGTCGGGCTCGGTACTTGGCCGGGTTCGGTGAATCACCTCTTCACGCCCGCGCGCGCGTGCCACGCTCACTTTGTGCTGGGGGACTTCTCTCAGGAGGTTTCATGTCACGACTGGCAACACCCTCGATGGCCATCTCGATCCTCGCGCTCGTCATCTCCCTCAGCGGCGGCGCCTACGCTGCGGCCCAGCTCCCCCCGAACAGCGTCGGGACGGTGCAGATCAAGGACAACGCCGTCACTTCGCCCAAGATCGCCAACGGGGCCGTCACCCGGTTCAAGATCGCGTCCAGAGCGGTGAACGGGTCCCGCGTCGCCGACGACTCCCTGACGGGCGCCGACATCGACGAATCCACCCTCGGCGTACCCGGTGCCGGTGGCGCCGTGACTCTGGCCGGGGTCGACTTCCACCCGCGTGACAGCACGGTGACCAACGGCTATGCAGGCGCCGGCGGGATCTACCAGTCCTCGACTGCCAGCGGCCTCTTCGTGGCCGCGCTCGACCTTCCGCAGGGTGCCGTCATCGACGCGGTGACGGTCCACGTGGTCGACGACAACGCGACCGGCGACGTCATCGGCATCCTGACCCGGTTCGATCCCGGCACCCAGGGGGCCGAGCAACTGAGGTCCGCCAACACGTCCGGAGCGAACGGGTTCCAGGCGCTCGACCTGCCGGGCGACCCCGTGTCGGTGGACAACAGCGTCAACGCCTACCGGTTGCAGGTCCGACTCGGCGGCCAGGGCATCTCGACGGTGCTCCAGGGAGCGACGGTCAGTTACTCGATGCCGGGGTGACACCTCACGACGAGTGCCGTTGACGCCTTTCTGACCTGGAGGCTTAGCGGGCACACGAAGTCACGCACCGTCAACGACGCAGGGCAGAAGGCGCGCGGGCGGCGAAACCGTGCCGCGTGCCCTCTGACGAATGGTGATCCCGTCAGGGCGCAACCTGGTCGGGGTCGACAAACCTGGCACCTTCGGCCATCTGGGTCAGCTCGTTGACCTGCCTGGGGGTCGGACCCTGGGGGCCGGGGAAGTACCCGGCGAGGAGCATGACGCGCTGCCCGTCGACGTCCACGATCCAGAGCAGCTGGGTCTTCCCCGAGCTGATTCCTTGGGTACCGCCGAGGTGATCGCGCCAGCTGAAGGGTTCGTCTGGGCACGTGGCGGGGAGGTGGGCGGACACGTTGAGCTCCATGAAGACGCCCTCGTGCCCTCCGATGGTCCTGGGGCCGGCCCCGTGCGGCTCTCAACCGGCATGCTCGACATCGTGGTCGAAGTCCGCGTTCGGGGGAAAGGGACACTGGACCTGCCCATGAGGTTGCCCAGCCCAATCGATCTTTTCGAGGAGTAGCGTCGGTCGGGACGGTCACCGGTGTTGCCAAGGCCTCTTGGTGTCGTCTGAGTCATCACTCGGCCGAGGGACGGGGTGCGCCGAAATGATCCTGCCGAACCGATCCAGGCTGCTGGGCACGTTGACCGCGCTGGGGGCTGGCACAGCAATCGTGGTCGCGCCTCTTCCGACGAGTTCTTCTGCGTCGGCGTTCCCCGGTCGCGACGGCAGGATCGTCTACGCGGGGTACGACGGTCACGACTTTGAGATCTACACGATCAAGTCCGACGGTGGCGGCAGGAAGCAGGTCACCGACAACACCACCGACGACTTGTTCCCCGCCTACTCACCGTCGGGCCGCCGGATTGCCTACGCGGGGTATGACGGTCACGACGCCGAGATCTACACCATCACGATCGACGGTAGCGCCAGGACGCGGCTCACCCGCAACGCCACCGGCGACTTGTTCCCTGCGTACGCCCCGTCGGGCCGCCGGCTCGCCTATGTGGGCTGGGATGGCAACGACTCCGAGATCTACACCATCGGGAGCGGCGGTGACGGCAGGGTGCGCGTCACCAACAACACCACCGACGACAACTCCCCGGTCTACTCCCCGTCGGGCCGCCGGATCGCCTACGCGGGAAATGACGGGAGCGACGACGAGATCTACACGATCAGGACCGACGGCAGCGGGAGAAGGCAGGTCACCGACAACACCAGCTATGAGATACAGCCTTCGTACTCGCCGTCGGGCCTCCGGATTGCCTACGCGGGAGAGGACGGTGCCAGCCCCGAGCTCGAGATCTACACGATCAGTACCGACGGCAGCGGGAGAAGGCAGGTCACCCACAACACCACCAACGAGTTCCAGCCCGCATACTCTCCCAGCGGCCACCAGATCGCCTACGAGGGAGTCGGCGGGACGGACTGGGAGATCTATCGGATCAGGCCGAACGGTAGTGGGAAGCACCGGGTCACCAACAACACGACGGACGACAACGCGCCTGACTGGGGCGTCCGGGTTCGACCCTGATCGCTCCGATCAGACCTCCGGAACGGGCAGGAACTCCCGTACCTCCTGCGCACAGCGGCAGGCGACGGCGACCTTGGCAGCCCACTTCAGTGCCTCATCACGCGAGGGCACGTCGACGACCGCGAACCCGCCGATGACCTCCTTGGTCTCCGGGTACGGGCCGTCAGTGACCGTCCCGTCGGTGGCCACCACGCTCGCCCGCTGGCTTTCCAGTCCGCCGCTGAAGACCCACACGCCGGCGTCCGTGGCCTCCTGGACCACCGCCATCGCGGCCTTCGACACGTCGGGCAGTTCCTCCTCGGGGATGTTCATCCATCCGTCATCGAACGAGATCAGGTACTGCGTCATCTCGTGACTCCTTGTCCCGGCGGCTGCCTCTGGCTGCCTCTCACTTCTGCTACGAACGACGCGCCCTGGATCCGACAGGCTGTCGGCAGAAATCTCACGGGACTTCGGCAGTTCGGCGCGTTCACACGCATCCTGGCTCGGGGGCCGACCGCCTCAGCCCGTCACGTCGCGGTACTGCTGGATGATCACGAGAACGGACAGGGTTCCGAACAGGGCGATCGCCCACACCATCGCCGCGGTCCGGAGTCCATTGATCCGCAGCTCTCCGGACAGGATCTTCCGGTTGGTCAGGATCAGCAGGCCGGAGTACATGAACATCATGACGCCCCCGACGCACGCGGAGATCACGATCAGAACCAGCGGCTGGTCGATCCCGATCAACAGCTCGACGATGCCGATGAGGACGATCGCCCAGACCAGGCCGAAGTAGAGCTTGCTCTCGTTGGCCTCCCGCGCGTAGCTGGTCTTGATCACGTCGGCAACCATCCGGCACGTGTAGTCGACGATCCCCAGCGCCGCCGCGAAGAGGCTGAACGCGCCGATGACCCAGAAGAACGTGCCGAACCACGGCGCGACGGTGTCCTTGAGCGCATTGCCCTCGACCTCGATGAACCCGATGTCGTCGGGCAGCCCTGCGGTACCGAACACGGTGCTGTAGGCGAGCAGCGAGGTGAAGACGATGGTGAGGAACGTGATCAGCACGAACGTGGCCAGCTGCTCGATGTTGGCGAACTTCCACCACGACCGCCACCGGTTGAGGTTCTCCGGCGTCGGCTCGAAGATGTAGCCCGTGCTCGGCGCGGCCTCTGCCTCGCCGGTCACCGGGCTGGTGATCCGCGGGACGTAGGCACCCATGCCGAAGCGCTTGTCGCGGATCCAGTTGCTCTGTACGAGGTTCTGCCCGCCGCCTGCGCCGGCAAAGGCGAGGGCCCCGAGCAGCAGGGCGAACCCGAGCTCGCTGACCGGGACGCGGGCATCCGTGACGATCTCGGACGTGTCGCCCCAGTCGCTGGCCGTGACAGCCACCGTCGCGCCGACCGCGAGCAGCAGCAGGACGGCGGCGACCTTGACCATCTCGATGCGTTCCAGGGCGGTGTAGACCACCGGCGCCAGGGTCAGCGTCGCGCCGATGACGAGCAGGATGCCGATCGCGATGTAGTTGGCGTTGCCTCCCCACAGGTACGTCGCGATCGTCGCCGAGCTGGTCGCCCAGCCGGGCCACAGGTTGGCGAAGAAGGCCATCAGCGCGAAGACCAGTCCCCAGTGCCGCCAGAACCGGCTGAAGCCCGTGAGCGCGGTTTCCCCCGTGGCGAGCGTGTAGCGCTCGATCTCCATGTTGATGAAGAACTGGGTGACCACCCCCACGAGGGCGGCCCACACGAACACCAGGCCCACCTGCGAGGCGATGTACGGGAAGAGGATGAACTCCCCGCTGGCCAGACCGACGCCGGCGGCGATGATCCCGGGGCCGATGAGCTTGAACCAGCTCTGCGGTGGTGCGGGCATCTCCCGGACCTCCGGCGGCGGCAGCTGCGCCGTCGGGAACCGGTCGACGACTGCGTCGCGACTCATGGGTTCGTTCGCCCTGGTGGTCACTGTGCCTCCCAATCTCGCGAGCGGCCCCCATGCACGTATACCCATTTCGCGTGCTCCACACCCGCCCTCATCCGATGCGGGTGATCCGCGGCGTGTGCCCGCGAGGTGTACTGGGGCGGTTGCGTGGCTGAGCAGGGATCGGAAAGAGAGACCCACATGTGTCGATGGCTTGCGTACTCGGGTTCACCGGTGCTGCTGGAGGACCTTCTCTTCAAGCCGGAGAACTCCCTGGTGGTGCAGAGCAGGCACTCCCGGCTGGGCGTGGAGACGATCAACGGCGACGGCTTCGGTGTCGGCTGGTACGGGGCCCAGGCGACTCCGGGCGTCTACCACAGCATTGAGCCGGCCTGGAACGACCGCAACCTGCGAGAGCTCTCCGCCCATGCATCGGCTGGTCGGGTCTTCGCGCACATCCGTGCGACGACCGGCACAGCGGTCCAGCAGACCAACTGCCATCCCTTCCGCCACGGCCGCTGGCTCTGGATGCACAACGGGGTCATCTCGGACTTTCCGACGCTGAAGCGCGACCTCGCCCTGGCCGTCGAGCCGGCGCTGTTCCCGGAGATCGAGGGGTCGACGGACTCGGAGCTGTTCTTCTTCCTCGCCCTGACGTTCGGACTCGAACAGGACCCACCGGAAGCCGTGGCGCGAGCAGTAGGCCTGATCGAGGAGACGGGACGACGCCACGGGGTGCAGGACCCGATCCAGATGACGGTGGCCACCACCGATGGTGAGACCACATGGGCGTTCCGCTACTCCAGCGAGGGCCGGTCCCGTTCGCTGTTCCACAGCGCAGACATCTCCACGCTGCGGCTGCAGTACCCCGACAACCCCGTGCTGCACGAGCTCTCCGACGACGCGCGGCTCGTGGTGTCTGAACCGCTGGGGGACCTGCGGGGAGCGTGGCGCGAGATACCGGAGTCCACCTGCCTCGTCGTCCGAGGTGGCCGCGAGGAGCTGCGCGAGTTCGCACCCTCACCTGCGCCTGCACTGACCTGAGACCTCACCTGGTGTCCGGCGGACACCCTGCCGCCGGTGAGCAATCATGGTGAGGGTGGCCAGCCTGCCGACGGGGACTGTGTCGATGCTGTTCTCCGACGTCGAGGGCTCCACCCTGCTGCTGAACCGGCTCGGACCCCGGTACGTCGACGCGTTGGACGGGCAGCGGCTGGTGCAGCGCCAGGCGTGGGCCGCACACGAGGGGACCGAGCTCGGCACCGAAGGCGACAGCTTCTTCGTGGCGTTCCCCACCGCCGAGGCGGCGGTCAGCGCCGCCGTTCAGGCGCAGCGCGGGCTGGAGGAGCACCCCTGGCCGGGCGGTGAGCACGTCCGGGTCCGCATCGGTATCCACACCGGGTCCCCGCAGGTGCACGACGGAGGCTACGTCGGGATCGACGTGCACCGCGCAGCCCGGATCGCCGGTTCCGCCCACGGTGGGCAGGTGGTCGTGTCGTCGGCCACCGCGGACCTGGCACGTGCCGGCCTGCCGGACGGTGTTTCGTTGCGGGATCTCGGCAGCCACCGGTTGAAGGACCTCGCAGCGCCGGAGCACCTCTTCCAGCTCTCGATCGACGGCCTGCAGGCCGACTACCCGGCGCTGAAGACGATCGGGGCCGCATCCAGCCTGCCGGTTCCGGCGACCCCGCTGATCGGCAGGGACGGAGAGGTCGCCGAGCTGACGACCCTGCTGCGTTCGCCGGAGGTCAGGCTGGTGACGCTCACCGGCGCGGGCGGGTCCGGCAAGACCCGGCTGGTGATCGCGGTGGCCCAGCAGCTGGGGTCCTCGTTTCCCGACGGGATCTTCTTCGTGCCCCTGGCCACTGTCACGAGCGCAGACGTGATGTGGACGTCGATCGCCGAGGTGCTCGATGCGCCGCCGAGGGCGCGTACGCCGCCGGCGCTGTTCGCACACGTGGCGAACCGTTCCGCACTGCTCGTGCTGGACAACCTCGAACAGGTGTCGGGTGCCGACGACGTGGTGGCCCAGCTGCTGGCCGCCGCTCCGCAGCTGACGGTTCTGGCCAGCTCGCGCCGGGCGCTGTCAGTGCCCGGGGAACACCGGTATCCCGTGCCACCGCTAGCCCTCCCGCAGGGCGCCACGCTGGCAGCCGCCGAAGGCTCCGAGGCGGTGCGGCTCTTCGTCCAGCACGCCCGCAGTGTCCGTCCAGACTTCCAGCTCACCACGGGCAACATCGCCGCGGTCGTGGCGATCTGCCGGCGCCTGGACGGGTTGCCGTTGGCGGTAGAGCTGGCCGCCGCCCGCACCAGGCTGCTCAGTCCCACGGCGCTGCTGAGCCGTCTCGACCAGGCCCTCGACATCGTCTCGATCAGCACGGTGGGACCGAGCAGACAGAAGACGCTCCGCGACACCATCGCGTGGTCGCACGATCTGCTCAACCCGGCGCAGCAGGCGTTCTTCCGACGGATGGCGGTCTTCGCGGGTGGGGCCGACATGGACGCGCTGGGCGCAGTCGCCGCACCAGCGAACTCCGCGAACGCCGTGGACCCGTTGGAGATGGTGGCGGACCTGGTCGACGCGAGCCTGGTGACGATCACCGAGGGGCCGGACGGCGAGCCACGGGTCAGACTGCTGGAGACGATCCGTGCCTACGCAGGTGAGCAGCTCCGTGCCGACGACGTCGACGGCGTCCGGTCGGCCCATGCCCAGCACTACCTGCAGGTGGCCGAGCGACTGGACTCACTGCGCCAGTACGAGCACCTGCAGGCACGCGGCCTGGCAGACGTCGAGCTGGACAACTTCCGCGAGGCACTCGGCTGGACCCTGCAGCCGGGCATCGCAGCGCCCGCCCGTCCGCCTGAGGTCCGGACCGGCCAGCGCATGTGCTCCGCCCTGGGCTGGTTGTGGTACATCGGCGGTTACCTCGTCGAAGGGCGCCGCTGGTTGGAGCTCGCCATCGCGAGAGCCGACGGATCTCGCTCCGAGGAACTCGCTGCCTGCCTGGCCGGTGTGGCGAACCTGCTGATCGCGCAGGGCGAGGCCGCACCGGCCCGCGACCTCGCCGGCCGTGGCGTGACGATGGCGCGCACGCTGGGGGACAAGGACCGGCTGGCGTTCGCCCTCGGCGTGCTGGGCACCGCCCAGCTGTATCTCGGCGACGTCGACGCTGCCCGCCAACCCCTCGAAGAGGCGATCGACCTGCACCGTCAGCTGGGCAATCAGGGCAAGCTGCCCGGCGCGTTGGGCAACCTCGCCGGAGTCGAAGAGCTGCTGGGTCATCTCGATCGCGCCGAGGCGTTGACGCACGAGTCGTTGAGCATCCTCCGGGACCTCGGCAACCAGCACGAGGCGACGGTTCAGGGGCAGAACCTCGCCAGCCTGTACACGACGATGGGGCGGATCGCCGAAGCGCACCGGCTGGCCGACGACCTGGTCGAGCCGGTGCTGACGCTCCGCAGCCCCAACCTGATCATCGCCTTCGCCGACACGTACAAGAACATCCTGATCCGCCTCGGCGAACCCAGGTGGGCGGCTCGTCTGCTCGGCGCCGAGCAGGCCATGCGGGAGCGCACCGCCACGCCCAACCCGTTCGAGCAGGAGGAGCTGCAGGAGACGTGGAACCTGGTCCGGGACCAGATCTCGGCGGAGGACTGGGAGCACCACCGCCAGTTGGGGCGAGACGAGACCGTGGAGGACCTGCTGGTTCAGCTGCAGGCCGAAAGTGACGCCAGCAGGCGGGCCGGTAACCGTCGGTGATCGGCGCGTCGACGATCCGGATGCGCCTTTGCGCAGACCGGTTGCCGAGGCCCGCGACCGGGTTCACAGTGATGGGCATGGAACGCAGGGGGCGCCGCTCGTCGCCGTCATGCTGGCGGCCCTGGCTGTCGGCCGCTGGGTTGATCGCCACCACCCTGTGCGCCCCCCTGCGCACCCCGGGTGAGGTCAGATGACCTGGCTGTGGCGCCTCACTGCCGGCTTCACCGCGCTGGCCTGCTGCCTCGCCGGGACGCTCGCCGCGCGTGAGAGCGACTGGTCCGAGCTGACCTGGGTGGTGCTGGTCGCGATCTGGGCGGTGATCGCCTACCAGTGGTCGGTCACCGCCGACACGAGCCGGCGCCGGGCCGAGACCTGGGAGCGCGTGGCGGAGGAGCAGCTGCAGCGGCGCATCACCGAAGCCACCCGCTGGCTGGACTGACCGCTCGACATGAGCGAGCGAGAGGGAGCCCGGCCAGGGGGTACCCGGCTCGTGCTGAGCGTGGTTGCCCTGGCCGCGGTCACGGCCGCCATCATCGCCTCCGCCTGGGTCAGCCAGACCAACCACGAGGCGACACCGTCGCCGACGCAGTCAGGTCAGCGCCCGGCTGACGTGGACCAGCCGGCTGCCGGAGACCTGCGCGCGCACCCGGGCGTCCGTGACTCCGTCATCGGTCCGTACCTGTCCGAGTCCGATCCCGTGCGCGTCACGATCCCGAGCCTCGGCGTGACCTCCGGCCTGGTCCAGCTCGGCCTGACCGGGACAGGTGCGATGGAGGTACCCAGCGATCCGGCCGTGGCCGGTTGGTACACCCACGGCCCGGCGCCGGGCGCGCTGGGCCCGGCGGTCATCGCCGGCCACGTCACGTGGAACGGCGCGCCCGGAGTCTTCTACGATCTCGGTGCGCTGCACCGCGGTGACGCGATCGAGGTGGTCCGTGCCGACGGCAGGACGGCCGTGTTCTCCGTGCACGGCGTCGCCCGGTTCCCCAAGGACGCCTTCCCCACGCGGGCTGTCTACGGTCCCGTCAACCATGCGGCGCTGCGGTTGATCACCTGCGGTGGTCTGTACGACGAGTCGGCGCATCACTATGCCGACAACGTGGTGGTGTTCGCCCGGCTGCTCGACGTGCGTCGCGCGCCGCACTGATCCTGGGCCGGCTAGCTGATCCTGAGCGTGATCGAGTTCGACATCGTGCCGGCGCTCGTATCGACGACACGCAGCCGGTGCTGCCCCTCCTCGCCGAGCTGCACGTAGGTGCTGAACCGACCGGTCGCCAGCACGGCGGTGGGCAGCGGCAGCGCGACCCACTCGCCCTCCCGCCGCCACTGGACGACGAGCTTCGTCCCGGCGGGAACCCCCGGGTACGTGCCGGTGACCTGGACCGGATCGAGCGCCTCGGCGGTGCTCGTCGTCGCCCGGAGCAGGATCGGTCGTTCCTCCTGCCGGTTCGGCTCCTGTCCCGGGTCAGGTACCGCAGGGACACTGTCGTCACTGGCCGATGCTGGTGTGCCGTCGTCGTCGGCTCCCGGGCCGATCTGCCACGCCAGGGCGATGATCACGGTCACCAGTGCGGCGACCCACAAGGCCGCAGTCGCTCGTGTCCTGGTTGCACTGCCCACGCCTAGCACGCCTAGCCCCCGACGGTCTCCCGACGCCGGTGCCACCAACGCAGCGCGATCAGCGATGCGGCCAGCAGTCCAGCGCCTAACGCGTAGGGCGCGACCGGGGCCGCGTCGGCGCCGCCGCCGGTCTCGACGCCACCGTGCGGCGTCGCCCCCATCCCGGCGCCCATGACGACTCCGCAGGCGGCGGGGTCGGTCGCTTCCTCCGGGACGCCCGGCAGGCCAAGACTCTTGGCGAAGGTGGACTCGCCGAGCGCCGCCGTGTCGTACTTCCCGTTGTCGTTGACGTCGATCCCGTGCTGCACGACGTGCACGCGTGCCAGGTGGTCCAGCAAGCCGTCCGGCAGGTCGTCAGCCGGAATCGTTCGGTGGTAGGACAGGTGGCCGGTCGCGTCGGCCACCGGCATCCGCTCCAGCGCCAGTCCGCTGGACGCAGAGGTGTCCCCGCGCGTGGTCAGGGCCATGAAGATCGTGCCGTACTCGCCCGAGCCTTCCTCATTGGTGAGGACACCGTCACCGTCGGTGTCGTCGGCCATGGACGCGCACATGAAATGGCCACCCTCTTGCGACCCGTGGATGTGCTGGGCGTGCGGTCCCGGCACCATCCCGTGCGCGGTGATGTCCACGACGAGGTCACCGGCGTCAGTCGCCGTCAGGGTCACCGATCCACCGACACCGCTGCCGTTCTGGGCGTGCAGCCCAGCGTGCACGGTGGTGTCAGCCTGAGCCGGGCCGGGGGCCGACACCACGAGGACTCCGAGCACGACTGCGACGAGTCCCACTGCTCGGGCCCGGCGCAGCACAGCTGGCGGCACGAAAGGGTCGCGCTTCACGGATCACCTCTGTCGACCTGGCGGAACCGGGCGGGCTCCCGGGACGCCAGACATTACGACAATGTCCGGCAGCCTGCGGGTCGAACGGCTGGACGTCCGGCCCGCCGACCCCGTCACCCGGGATGTTGCCCGCGTGGCTGGGCGTTGAGCATGCCGAGCACCAGGCGCAGCGGCGGCCAGGTGCTGCGGCCGCGTCGACACATCGCGTACGCACGGAGCGTCACCGGCGGGTCGGCCAGCGCGATGACGTGCACCCCGGCCCGGCTCGGCCGGCCGGCCGGGAGCAGCCCGACGCCCAGTCCGGCCAGGATCAGGTCCTCCACGAGGTCGAGGCTGTCGGCGTGGTGCGTGACCTGTGGCTCGAAGCCGGCCATCGACGAGATGGTGCGCAGCACGACCTCGTCGGCGGTGTTGCGTGAGTTGCCGATCCAGCGGTGGTCGCGGAACGCCCGGAACGCCGTGAGCGTGTCGCCGGCCTCGCCGGCCACTACCCGCTCGGGCACGCCCAGTCCCCACGCCGTCGACCACAGCCGCGTGGCCTCGAGGTGTGGCGCCGGAGTAGCGGGGGCGAGGTTGTAGTCGTAGGTCAGGGCGAGGTCGACGGCGTCGGCGTCGAGCAGGTCGTACGCCTCGGCGGGCTCGTGCTCGTGGACGATCAGCTGCACCCCCGGGTGAGTGACCGCGAGCTCGGCGACGATCGGCAGCAGCGTGCGGCGGACGGCCGTCGCGTAGCCCGCCACGTGCACCGTCCCGGCGGGCTCGGCCCCAGGGTCCAGGTCGCCCTGGGCCGCGTCGACCGCGGCCAGGATGGTGACGGCGTGCTCGGCCAGCCGCCGACCGGCCGGCGTGAGACGCACCCGGCGCCCGGACGGCTCGATCAGTGCCGTGCCCAAGTCCTTGGCGAGCGCGGCGACCTGCTGCGAGACCGTCGACGTGGAGGTACCGAGGCGGTCGGCCACCTCACGCATCGAACCGAGGCGGTGCAGCTCGAGCAGGTAGCCGAGCCGCCGGGTGTCCATCCGTTGATTGTCCGTGAAACCTGGACGGTCTGTCCAGCATCGGCAGGTGGACATGGACGGTTGTGCCGCCGTCTACTAGCCGGGTGACCTCGTCCACTCCGGCGTCGCCCTTGTCGGAGGCGCGCACCGGCGCCCTGCTCGCGCTGGGCTCGATGCTGTGCGTCCAGCTCGGCGCCGCCGCCGCAGTCAGCGTGCTGGACCAGGCCGAGCCGGTGGTCGTGGCCTGGCTGCGGCTGGCGTGGGCGGGCGCGCTGTTCCTGGTCATCGTTCGACCTCGGCCGTCGTCGTTCACCCGGTCGTCGTTCGCGGCGTGCGTCGCGCTCGGAGTGGTGACCGCGGGAGTGACGATCCTGTTCATGGAGGCGGTGGCGCGGCTGCCCCTGGGCACGGCGAGCGCGTTGGAGTTCCTCGGGCCGCTCGGCGTGGCGGTCGTGCGTGGCGGCGGCCGCACCTTGTGGTGGCCGGCCCTGGCGGCGGTCGGCGTGGTGCTGCTCACCGAGCCGTGGCACGGCGGGGTCGACGCGGCCGGCATCGGGTTCGCCCTGGCCGCCGCGTGCTGCTGGGCGGCGTACATCCTGCTCACCCAACGGGTGGGCGACGACGTGCTCGGCCTGCACGGCCTCGGCATCTCGATGCCGGTGGCAGGCATCACCGCCACGTTCGTCGCGGGGCCGTCGCTGGTCGGCAGCCTCAGCTGGGAGCTGGTGGTCATCGGCATCGGGTTGGCGCTGCTGGTGCCGGTGATCCCCTTCACCCTCGAGATGCTGTCGCTGCGGCGGCTCACCGCCGGCGCGTTCGGGACGCTGATGAGCCTCGAGCCGGCCATCGCGGCGGTCATCGGCCTGATCTTCCTCCAGCAGGTCCCGACCGTGTACGCCGTCGCCGGCATCGCGTTCGTCGTCGTGGCCGGCTACGGCGCGCAGCGCACGGGCGCGCGGGATCGACCGGGCGCGCCGCCGGAGGTGGAGGTGTGGCAACGCTGAGCCGTGGCGGTCACCCGGTCAGCGTCAGCACCGGCGTGCCGTCGGTCGTGCGCACCTGCACCGAGACGATGTCCTCGGGACTCGCGGCCGTGGCCGCCGGCAGCTGCATGGTCTTGCCCGGCAGCGCCTTCCAGGTGGCGACCTGTTGGGGCTGCCCGCCCTGCGTCCGGACGAACAGCGCGTACGTCGTCGCGCGCGGCTCCCAGTCGTCGTCCTCCGGCGTGTAGGTGCAGGTCAGGTCGAGCTTGGTGCCCCACGCCACTCCCTCGAAGGCCACGCTGGCGCGCACCGGCGCCTCGCCGACGGGATCCATCGTCTGGCCCGCGACGGTGTCCGACGGCTCCGCGGTGGTCGCGGGATCGTCGGTGACGGCGTTGGCGACGGTCACCGACAGGACGGTCACGGCCACCGCCGCGGCAGCGGCGGTGCCTGCCGTCACCCACGTGCGCCGCCGTTGCGTCCGTCGCACCTCGTCGACGAGAGCGGGCAGCAGGGTCTCCGGGACCGGGTCCGCGCCGGGCGGTGACGTCAGGATGTCGGGGTCGACGCGGGCGAGGAGCCCGGGCAGCCCCGCCAGCTCGCGTACGGACCGGGCGCAATCGGCACAGTCGGCCAGGTGCTCCTCGAACCGCTGCCGTTCCGCCGGGGACAGCGCACCGAGGACGTAGGAGCCGTCGAGATGGGCGTGCGGACACGTCATGCGCCGGCCCCCATCTCCTCGAGCGCGAGCCGAAGTGCGCGCAGCGCGTAGTGGGTGCGCGACTTGACCGTGCCCTCGGGGATGTCCAGGCGCCGCGCGGCCTCCGCCACCGACGCGCCCCGGTAGTAGCACTCCAGCAGCACAGCGCGGTGCTCGGGTGACAGCCTCGTGACTGCGTCGGCCACCACCCACGACAGCAACAGCTGGTCGGTGTGGTCGCCCAGGTCGGCGACCTCCGGCACGTCGGCCACCGTCACCTCGCTGCGCACGCGGCGGGTGCGCCACTCGTCGACCACGAGGTTGCGCGCGACGGTGAACAACCACGCCCGCACGTGTCCCGCGGACGTGTCGAGTGTGGAGAGGTGTCGCCAGGCGCGCAGCATGGTCTCCTGCGCGATGTCCTCGGCGCGGGCCCGGTCCTGCCCGGTCAGCCGCACGCAGTAGGCCCACAGCGCAGCGGCGTGCTCGTCGTGGAGCTGCTGCATCAGTGCGGCCTGGTTCGCGGGCATCGGACCCTCCCACCGAGGAAACGCAGTAGCGGCCCGAGCGGTTCGATCTGGCTCGGTCGGCAGCCTAGATGGTCGGAGCAGGCGGGTCTGGTCCACGGCAGGTCAGTCCGACCCGGATGCTTCGGTCACCGACGGAACTGAGGGAGCCGAGGGCGGATGTGGTCCGTACGCGGTGAGGAAGCGGTCGCGGAACTCGTCCATCGGCCAGACCGGTGCGTCGGGGTCCGGGTTCATGCCGTCCTGCCAGCCCCACGGGGCCATCCGGTCCATGACGTCCGGGTCGTGGGCGATGATCGTGATCGGCACGTCGCGGCCGGCGTCCGAACCCGACACGATCGTCGCGGGCTGGTGGTCGCCGAGGACGACGAGCACGAGGTCGTCGTCCGGGTACGTCTGCACGTAGGAGATCAGCGCGTTCAGCGAGTACTCGATCGTCTGCCCGTACGCGGTCTGCACCTTGTCGGGATCGGGCCACACCTCGTCGGGCGACTGACCCTCTCCCGGCATGCCGTCGAAGACGGAGCCGTCGCCGACCTTGCTCCAGTCGATCATGCGGGGTACGGGTGTCCACGGGTTGTGGCTCGACACCAGGTCGATCTCGGCCATCACCGGAGCACGCTCGCGCTCGGCCAGCTCGAGACGCCGGAAGGCGGACAGCGTGTACTGGTCCGGCATGGAGGCGTAGCTGAACTCCGGACCGGCGTAGCCCACGTTGCGGGAGTCGTAGAGCGCGTCCCAGTCGTAGAACGACGTGCCCTCGGGCCAGTCCCGATCGTTCGCGGGCACGGTGCCGACCGTCCGCCATCCCGCGCTCTTGAAGGCGTCGCTGAGGGTCAGGCGGTCGCTGGCGAACAGGTCGGCGTAGCGCAGCTCGTTGTCGATCCAGAGGCCGGACTGCAACGTGGCGTGCGCCAGCCAGCTGCCGGCGCCGAACGTGGGTGAGGTCAGGAAGGCGCTGCGGGACGAGAACCCCGCCGCACGGAGACGGTCGGTCCCGGCGTCCAGCACGGAGTCGACCTCCGCCGAGAGGTCCGACCCCTCGACCGCGACGCGTCCGTAGCTCTCGACGAACACCAGCAGGACGTCCTTGCCGCGCAGCCCGGTGAGCAGCTGGCCGTCGGGGGTGTCCTCGAAGCGGTCGACGGCGAGCTCCTTCGCGAACACCTCCCGGTCCTGGATGGTGTCGCGCAGCTCGGTCACGTGGCTGGACGCGAGGCCGGCAGCGCTGGTCGACGCGAGTGGCGCGCCGGGGACGATCTGCAGGCCCGCGACGGCGCAGACGACCCAGACGACTCCGAGCGCCACGACCGCGCGGACCGAGGTGTCCCGGTGCCGGTCCGCGACCCGGGTTACGCGGAGCACCGCCAGGGGCATGACGACGAGCACGCCGACTGCCAGCGCCGCGAGTCCGATCATGGCGGCGGTCGCCGTGCCGCCGCCGATCTCGTCACGGACGAAGTCCAGGGCCGGCTCGACGTAGTTCCCGTCGGTGGCGGGGTTGAACCGCCGGCCGAGCGTCTCGTAGAAGGCCATGTCGAGGACCTTCACGATCGTGAGCAGGCCGAGCACCAGCCCGGCGAGCACGGCCAGCACCAGCCCCGCTCGCACCGGCAGCACCAGCACGAGTGCGACGACGAGGAGCCCCTCGAGCGGGATGCGCAGGAACTCGCCCGGCGTCATCCGGGACAGCTCGTTCGGCGCGACCAGGGCGAGCCACACCAGCAGGCAGGCCAGGACGCTGATCAGCCCGGCCACGACAGGACGGAGCCGCCGTCGACCCTCCGGGGAGCGGGTGAAGCCCGACAGCCGTTTCATCCCGAGCTCGCCCCGCCCGGTCGCCGCCCTGCCGCCCGGTCCGGGCCAGCGGACCAGGTCGATGACGCGTACGTCCCCGACGGGCCGGAGAGCCCACAGTCCCCACACCTCGCGGCCGAACGACTCGGCCAGCAGGACGAGGGCCGTGCCGAGTGCCGCGCTCGCCAGCCAGGGGGGCAGGACGGCAGCGGCCGTTGTCGCCAGGACGACGCCCTGGGTCGCCGCGACGACCTTGCACCACCGGCGCGGCGGCAGCGTCCCGCGCAGCCACGGCAGCAGCCAGCCTGCACCGACGAACAGGTAGCGGGCGGCGCCGATCGCCAGCACCCAGGCGCCCGCCGAGCGGGCGACGTAGACGCTGAGGACCAGGATCAGGAACGCGTCGACCTCCAGGTCGAAGCGCGCGCCGAGCGTCGTCACCGAGGCGGTGCGCCGGGCGAGCCAGCCGTCGATCGCGTCCAGCAGCAGGGCGACGACCGTCAGAGCCACCAGCAACGTCACCGGTGTGGGCCGGCTGAACGAGTCGGCGACCAGCGCCGCGACCGCGCCGACGATCGTCGCGCGGGTGAGCGTCACGCGGTCGGCAGGCCGCAAGCCGCCGCCGCCGCCGTGGCGTGCCAGGCCACGGGTCAGCCCCACGTACGTCGTCACGCCGCAGGCGGTCCCGACGACCCAGCCGGTGGGGCCCAGGCCGACGGTCCCGGCAAGCGCAGCGAGCAGCGCCAGCTGGGCGAGCAGCCCGATCAGCGGGTCGTTGCGAGCCGGACGCACCGTTCCTCCGTAGCCGTGGGGTACAGCAGTGGTACGGGCAACGGGCCGCCCCGGTTCACTCCGGTGCCTGAGTAGGGTGTGGCCGGTGTCGGGTGGCGAGCTCGCGTTCTGGCTGCGCGAACCCGGCGTGGGCGAGATCCGCCCGGTCCCGCTGCCGGAGCCGGGTCCGGACGACGTCCTCGTGCGCACGCTGCACACCGGGGTGAGCCGGGGCACCGAGACGCTGGTGTTCCGGGGCGGCGTGCCGGCCAGCCAGTACGCCGCGATGCGGGCGCCGTTCCAGGACGGCGACTTCCCGGCCCCGGTCAAGTACGGGTACCTCAACGTCGGTGTGGTCGAGCACGGGCCGCCGGAGCTGCGGGGTCGCACCGTCTTCTGCCTCTACCCGCACCAGACGGCGTACGTCGTACCGGCCGGCGCCGTGGTGGTCGTGCCCGACGACGTGCCGCCGGCGCGGGCGGTGCTCGCCGGCACGGTGGAGACCGCCGTCAACGCGCTGTGGGACGCCGCCCCGCTGCTCGGCGACCGCATCACCGTCGTGGGCGCCGGCATGGTGGGCTGCTCCGTCGCACGGCTGCTCCGTCGGTTCCCCGGTGTCGCGGTCACCCTCGTCGACGTCGACGCCTCGCGCGCCGACGTCGCGGCCGCGCTCGACGTCGACTTCGCACTGCCCGACGACGCGGCGGGAGACCGCGACCTGGTCGTGCACGCCAGCGCCACCTCGGCGGGGCTGCAGCGTTCGCTCGACCTGCTCGCGCCGGAGGGCACAGTCGTCGACCTCAGCTGGTACGGCGACGCCGAGATCCGCCTCTCGCTCGGGGGCGCCTTCCACTCCGGCCGCCTCGGCATTCGCGCCAGTCAGGTCGGTCAGGTGGCGGCGGCGCGCCGGGGGAGCCGCACCCCCACCGACCGGATGGCGCTCGCCCTCGACCTGCTTCGCGACCCCGCGTTCGACGCGTTGATCACCGGCGCGTCCCGCTTCGACGAGCTGCCCGACGTCATGGCCCGGTTGTCGAGCGGAAGCCTGCCGGCGCTGTGCCACACCCTCACCTACGGAAAGGGGTGAACCGATGTTCAGCGTGACCGTCCGCGACCACATGATGATCGCGCACAGCTTCCGCGGCGAGGTGTTCGGACCGGCACAGGCTCTGCACGGTGCGACCTTCGTCGTCGACGCCACGTTCCGCCGGGCAGAGCTCGACGCCGACAACATCGTGGTCGACATCGGGCGGGCGGCCGAGGAGCTGCACGCCGTGGTCGGCGAGCTGAGCTACCGCAACCTCGACGACGAGGCGGAGTTCGCCGGCATGAACACCACGACGGAGGCGTTGGCGCAGGTGATCGCCGATCGGCTCGCAGAGCGCGTACGTGCCGGCGCCCTCGGCGACGGGGCCCGGGAGCTCGCGGCGATCGCGGTCACGCTGCACGAGTCGCACGTCGCGTGGGCGAGCTACGAGCGAGCGCCGTGACCGTCGTCCACGTCGTCGTGCCGGACAGCATCGACGACCCGTCCCGGCCGAGCGGCGGCAACAGCTACGACCGCCGGATCTGCGCCGGGCTCGCCGCGACCGGGTGGTCCGTGCAGGTGCGACCCGTGCCCGGCTCGTGGCCCTCGCCGGACCCGGCGGCGACCGCCGCTCTCGCGGGAGCCGTCGCGGGAGTCCCGGACGGCGCGGTCGTGCTCGTCGACGGCCTGATCGCGTCCGCGGTCCCGGAGGTCCTGGTGCCGGAGGCGGCTCGGCTGCGCCTGGTCGTCCTGGTGCACATGCCGTTGGGGGACGGGACGGGCGAGGCCGACGTCGCCGCCGCCCGAGAGCGGGAGCGCGCGGTCCTGTCGGCCGCGGCCGCGGTCGTCACGACCAGCACGTGGACCCGCGGCCGGCTGCTCGACCTCTACGCGCTGCCACCCGCCCTGGTGCACGTCGCGGAACCCGGCGTCGAGCCGGCCGGTCGTGCGCCCGGGACGGCGTCCGGCGGGCAGCTGCTCTGCGTCGCGGCGGTGGCGCCGCACAAGGGGCACGACGTGCTGCTGGCCGCGCTGGCGACGCTCGCCGAGCTGCGCTGGCGCTGCGTGTGCGTCGGCAGCCTGACCCTCGACCCAGGCTTCGTCGACAGCCTCTGCCGTCGGGCCCGCGAGGTCGGAGTCGGTGACCGGGTGGTCCTCACCGGACCGCTGACGGGCGGTGACCTCGACGCCGCGTACGCCGCGGCGGACGTGCTGGTTCTGGCCTCGCGGGGCGAGACCTACGGCATGGTGGTCACCGAGGCGCTGGCGCGCGGGCTGCCCGTCGTCGCCACGACCGTCGGCGGTCTGCCCGAGACGCTCGGACGCACGGCCGCCGGGAGCCGGCCCGGCCTGCTGGTGCCGCCCGGCGACGCGGCGGCCCTCGCGACCGCGCTGCGCAGCTGGCTCGGAGACGACGCCCTGCGGCAGCGACTCCGGAACGCGGCCCAGGAGCGCCGCCCGACGCTGTCGGACTGGACGGCTACGGCGGCGCGGGTCTCCGGAGTCCTCGCGGAGGTGGCACGGCGGTGAACCGCCACGGCACGGCGCCCGTATGTCACCCCAGGGAGCACTACGGCAGCAGATCGGAGCCCGGGATGACCCGGACCTGGTGGACGTGGGCCCGCCCGCTGGGCGGCGCCGCGATCCTGGCCGTCCTGGTCTGGCGGCTGGGCGCCGGCCCGTTCCGCGATGCCGTCGGCATGGTCGACGGGTGGTCGCTCGTGGCCGCCGCGGGCATCTCGGCGTTGACCACGGTGTGCTGCGCGTGGCGATGGAGCCTGGTGTCGGGCGGTCTCGGTGCGGGTGTGCCGTTGCGGGCAGCGGTCCCGGCGTACTTCCGGTCGCAGTTCCTCAACACCACCCTCCCCGGGGGCGTGCTCGGCGACGTGCACCGGGCGGTCCGGCACGGCCGCGACGTCGGCGACGTCGGCCTGAGCCTGCGTGCCGTCGCGTGGGAGCGTTCTGCCGGACAGGTGGTGCAGGTCGTGCTGGGCGTGGTCGTGCTGCTCCTGCTGCCGTCGCCGGTGCGGTCGTTCGTCCCGTTCGCCGCGGGCGTGGTCGTGGTCGGCGTCGTGGCCGCGGCGCTGCTGAGCCGGGCCCGGCCCCACGACGGACCGTCGCTCGCGGCGCGGGCCGTACGTACCGTTTCAGCGGACCTCCGCGACGGGCTGCTCGCGCGGCGGGCGTGGCCCGGCATCGTGCTCACCTCCGCCGTGGTCGTCGCCGGCCACGCCGCCATCTTCCTGATCGCCGCGCGGAACGCCGGATCCACCGCCTCGCTGCTGCGGATGCTGCCGCTGGCGCTGCTCGTGCTGCTGGCGATGGCCATCCCGATGAACATCGCCGGGTGGGGCCCTCGTGAGGGCGTGGCCGCGTGGGCGTTCCACGCGGCCGGGCTGAGCGCGGCCCAGGGCGTCGCCACCGCCGTGGTGTTCGGGGTCATGGTCGTGGTCGCGAGCCTGCCGGGTGCCGTGGTCCTGATCGTGGCGTGGTTCCACCGCGGGGCTGACGGTCCGGACCGGGCAGGTCCCGCGCGGACGAGGATGGCGGCCACGGCCGGCCTGGAAGGCGTCGTTCGTGGCTGAGCGTCCGTACACGCTGCTGAGCTGCAGCATCTCGATCGACGGCTACCTCGACAGCTCGGCCGAGCAGCGGCTCGTGCTGTCCAACGCCGCGGACCTCGACCGGGTGGACGCCGTGCGGGCCGGCTGCGACGCGATCCTCGTCGGCGCCGCCACCGTGCGCAAGGACAACCCACGGCTGCTCGTGCGCGCACGCGAGCGGCAGGACGACCGGGTCGCGCGAGGGCTGCCGCGCTCGCCGATCAAGGTGACCGTGACCCAAGGGGCGCAGCTCGACCCGTGCGCAGACTTCTTCGCGACCGGTGACTCCGACAAGCTGGTCTACTGCGCGAGCCCGGCGGTGTCCGGTGCCCTCGACCGGCTCGGACAGGTGGCGACCGTGGTCGACGGCGGTCAGCCGGTGGACATGCGCCTGATGAGCGAGGATCTGCACACCCGGGGCGTGCGGCGGCTGATGGTCGAGGGGGGTGGCAGGGTGCACACCCAGTTCCTGACCGCGGACCTCGCCGACGAGCTGCACCTGGTCGTCGCACCGCTGTTCGTCGGCGACTCCCGGGCCCGACGGTTCGTCGACGACGGCCGCTTCCCGTGGAATCCCGACCGGCGTGCGACGCTCGCGGACGTACGCCGGATCGACGACGTGGTGCTGCTGCGGTACGCACTCTCGCCCCGATTCCGGATGGACTGACCGAGAGGGACCGATGCCGCGAACTCTGCCCCCCGCGACGATCCGCACCCAGGTGACGGTGCCGCTGCGGTTCGCCGACGGCTACGCCACGACCGCCCGCGTGTTCACCTTCGCCGGCCTGGCCGACGACGGCGAGCACCTCGCCCTCGGGCTCGGCGGACGCGCCCGCGCACTCGACCCCGCTGCGCATCGCGGACCGCCACCGCTCGTACGGCCGCACAGCGAGTGCCTGACGGGAGACGTCTTCGGCAGCCAGCGCTGCGACTGCGGCCCGCAGATGCGTGAGGCGGTCGAACGCCTCACCGACGAGGACGGGTTCCTGCTGTACCTGCGGCAGGAGGGGCGCGGCATCGGGCTCTACGCCAAGCTCGACGCCTACGCCCTGCAGGACACCGGTCTCGACACGTACGACGCCAACCTCGCGCTCGGCTACGCCGAGGACGAGCGGGACTACACGGTCGCCGCGCAGATGCTGCTGGCGCTCGGCCTGTCGCGGGTTGCGGTGCTGAGCAACAACCCGGACAAGGTCGTGCAGCTGGCCGCACTCGGTGTGACCGTGACCGAGCGGGTACCCACCGGTGTGCACGTGTCGGCGGCGAATGCGCGCTACCTGGCGACGAAGTCCACCCGTGGCGCGCACCTGCTCGACGTCCCTGCCGTCGGGCCCGCAGCACGGAACGGGAGGGGGGCACATGCTGACTGACGACGACCTGCGCCATCTGCGGCGGTGTGTGGAGCTCGCGACGGAGGCGCTGGACGAAGGGGACGAGCCGTTCGGCTCCGTCCTGGTCGGCGCTGACGGCACGGTGCTCGCCGAGGACCACAACCGGGTCGCCTCCGGGGACCAGACCCGGCACCCCGAGTTCGAGCTGGCGCGGTGGTCGGCGAGCCGCATGACACCGGAAGAACGAAGCGCAGCCACGGTGTACACCTCCGGCGAGCACTGCCCGATGTGTGCCGCCGCGCACGGCTGGGTGGGCTTGGGCCGGATCGTCTACGTGACCTCGTCGGAGCAGGTCAGGTCCTGGCTCGACGAGCTCGGCGTGCCGGCCGCCCCGGTACGCGGCCTGCCGATCCGTGACGTCGTGCCCGGCCTCGAGGTGGAGGGGCCGGTGGACGCACTGGCCGAGCAGGTCCACGACCTGCACCGGCGGTTCCACGGGCGGACGCCGGGGTGAGGGGGACGAGGCACTTGTTCGTCGTTCCGCCGGTGTCGGGGGACGACATCGGACTAGGTTGGCCGGGCCAGCGCCTGCATCCGTCCGGCCGGCCACTCCTCGGCGGCCCACGACACCGCACGAAGGCCGATCCATGAGCAAGCCCGTGATCCTGACCGTCGACGACGACCCCATGGTCTCGGCGGCGATCTCCCGGGACCTGCAGCGCCGCTACGGGGCCGACTACCGCGTCGTGCCGGCGACGTCGGGACGTCAGGCCCTGGACCTGCTGACCAAGCTGGCCCTGCGCAACCAGCCGGTGGCGTTGATCGCCTCCGACCAGCGGATGCCGGAGATGACCGGCATCGAGATGCTGGAGCAGGCGGGCACGCACGCACCCGGCGCGAAGTACCTGCTGCTCACCGCCTACGCCGACACCGACGTCGCCATCAAGGCCATCAACGACATCGGCCTCGACTACTACCTGCTCAAGCCGTGGGACCCACCCGAGGAGCAGCTGTACCCGATCGTCGACGATCTGCTCGGCGACTGGCGGCAGGCCCACCCGGACCACACGTCCGACGTACGGGTGGTGGGGCACCGGTGGTCCGACCGCAGCTACGACATCAAGACGTTCCTGGCACGCAACCACGTGCCCTACCGCTGGTACGACATCGAGCGCGACGCCGAGGCGCAGCGACTGCGCGACCTCGCCGAGGCGGCTCCGACCGATCTGCCGCTGGTGCTCGTCCCCGACGGCGACACGCTCCGCTCGCCGACGACCCTCGACCTCGCCGGCGCGCTCGGCCTCAGCACCACGGCCCAACAGCCGCTGTACGACGTCTGCATCGTCGGCGGCGGCCCCGCGGGTCTGGCCGCCGCGGTGTACGCCGCGTCGGAGGGACTGACCAGCGTCGTGGTGGAGCGTGAGGCGCCCGGGGGGCAGGCGGGTCAGAGTGCAGCGATCGAGAACTACCTGGGCTTCCCGAAGGGCCTGACCGGCTCCGACCTGGCCCACCGTGCCGTCGCACAGGTCGCTCGCTTCGGTGCCGAGATGGTGCTCGCTCGCACCGTCGTCGGCTTCGAGACCCGTGGGCCGGTGCACGCCGTGCTGTTCGAGGGCTCGGGAGAGATCGAGGCCCGGTCGCTCATCGTGGCGACGGGCGTGTCGTACCGGCGCCTGGAGGCGACCGGCCTGGACGAGCTCAACGGCCGGGGCGTCTACTACGGCACGACCGCGAGCGACGCGAGCCAGTGCGAGGGCGACGACGTCTACGTCGTCGGCGCCGCCAACTCCGCGGGACAGGCCGCGCTCAACCTGGCCCGCTTCGCCAAGCGCGTCGTGCTCGTGGTGCGGGCGCCGACCCTCGAGCAGACGATGTCGCGCTACCTCGTCGAGCGGATCACGTTCGCGGCCAACATCGAGGTGCGCTGTCGCAGCGAGGTGGTGGCGTGCCGGGGCGACGGGCACCTCGAGGCGCTCACGCTCGCCGACCGCGCCTCCGGCACGGAGGAAGAGGTGCCGTCCAGCTGGCTGTTCGTGTTCATCGGCGCGTCGCCCCGTACCGAGTGGCTCGGACCGAGCGTGGTGCGCGACGGCAAGGGGTTCGTCGTCACCGGCCAGGACCTCGCCAACCCCGTGCACGCGCAGAGCTGGCCGCTGCCACGAGCACCCCTCGCACTGGAGACCAGCGTGCCCGGGGTGTTCGCGGCCGGCGACGTGCGGCTCGACTCGATGAAGCGCGTCGCCTCAGCCGTCGGTGAGGGCGCGATGTCGGTCTACCTGGTGCACCGCTACCTGGCCACCATCTGATGCGCGTCGCCGACCTCCGCTCGCTGAGTCTCTTTGACGGCTTGAGCGACGACCAGCTCGCGGAGCTGGCCGACGCCGGCACCGAGGTGCCGATCGAGCCCGGCGTCGACCTGTTCCAGGAGGGTGAGCACGCGGACTACTGGTGGGTGCTCGTCGACGGCGCCATCTCGCTCATGCGCCACATCGGCCGCGAGGACACGGCAGTCGGGCGGATGGACGTGCCAGGGCGTTGGGCCGGGGGATTCCGGGCCTGGGACGAGCACGGCGTCTACCTCGCGACCGGCCGCGGGGTCGTCGCGGGTCGGGTGCTGCGGGTGCCGGCCGACGTGCTGCGTGCGCTGTCCACCTCCTGGTTCCCGTTCGGAGGGCACCTGATCGAGGGGCTGTACGGCACGGCGCGCACCATCGAGTCGACCGCGCGGCAGCGCGAGGCGCTCGTCACCCTCGGCACCCTCGCCGCCGGCCTCGCGCACGAGATCAACAACCCGGCCGCCGCCGCCACCCGGGCGGTCGACGCCCTCGAGGGTGCGTGCCAGACACTGCTCTCGTCGCTCGGCCGGCTGGCCGAGGGCGAGATCTCGGCCCAGCAGTTCAGCGCGCTCGACGCGCTGCGCCGCGAGGTCAAGCCGCCGGCGACCGCGATGGACCCGCTGGACCGGGCCGACCTCGAGGAGGCGCTGGTGTCGTGGCTCGGCCGCCACGGCGTCGAGCGCGACTGGACCATCGCCCCTCCGCTGGCGGCGGCCGGGGTCGACCTCGCCTGGTGCGAGCGCGCCGCTGACGTGCTCCCGGGACCGGCCCTGGAGCACGGGCTGGAGTGGGTCGCGAGCACCCTGTCGGCGACCACGCTGCTCTCCGAGGTGAAGGAGTCGACCCAGCGGGTCTCCGAGCTGGTCGCCGCCGTCCGGTCGTACTCGCAGATGGACCGGGCCTCGATCCAGAACGTCGACCTGACCGACGGCCTCGAGAGCACGCTGGTGATGCTCGGACACAAGCTCCGGCACGGTGTCACGGTCGTGCGCGACTACGACACGAACGTCCCCACGATCGAGGCGTACGCCGGCGAGCTGAACCAGGTGTGGACCAACCTCATCGACAACGCCGTCGACGCGATGGACGGCTCCGGCACGCTCGAGGTCGTCACGCGCGCCGACGGGGACCACGTGGTCGTCGAGGTGCGTGACACCGGCCACGGCATGGCGCCGGAGGTCGTGGCGCGCGCGTTCGAGGCGTTCTACTCGACCAAGGACGTCGGCAAGGGCACCGGGCTCGGGCTCGACATCGCCCGGCGCATCGTCGTCGACCGCCACGGCGGCACCATCGACATCGACTCCCGGCCGGGGGCGACGACCCTGCGGGTCCGTATCCCGGTGCAGCACCACGAGCCGTAGCCCGCAGGGGAGTGCGGGCAGGGCGGCGCTACTCGAGCCACTCGGTGACGAAGCGCGGGTTGGCGTGGATGTGCACGGCCTCGTACCCCCCGGGGCCGGTGGAGAACTTGTGCGGGGTGTCGGCGGGGACCACCAGGACCTGGCCGGCCCGTCCCTCCAGCTGCTCGGAGCCGACGGTGAACGTCGCTGACCCGCGGCGGATGATGAAGGTCTCGCCGTACGGGTGCTGGTGCAGCCTCGGCCCGACGCCGGACTTCGTCGTGGCCTCGAGGATGATCGAGATGTTCGCACCACCCGGGAGCTCTTCGTAGTTCTCGGTCCAGTCCTCGCCGTCGTCGCGGCCGTCCGCGCGGTCAATCGCGAATGCGTCCATCCGCGGAAACTAACAAAGGGGACGACCAGGTGCGCCGGGCGTGCCGGTCCTGGCCGTCGAGTGGCGCGAACCCGGGCGTACGAGGGCGGATCAGGCCGCTTTTGCGCCACTCGCGAGCGAGGGACAGCGGATCAGGCGGAGGTGGGGGTCTCGCGCTCGGTGGGAGTGGTGCCGACGACCGCGCTGGCGTCGTCGGAGTCCCCGTGCTGCTCGGGCTCGGGGTGCGCGAGCTCGTCAGCGACCTCGACGAACCGGCGGTCCTTGGCATCCCAGTCGCGGGAGGCCTCGCGAAGACCGATCCAGTCGACCCGGCGGGAGTGGAAGTCGACGAAGCGCTCGGTGCGTCCGGCGATCGGGTCAGCGGCGAGCACGACGACGGCGGCCGCCCACTCGCGGTGGCGGTTGACCCAGCGGGGCAGCTCTACCCAGGAGCGGGCGCGGCGGTCGGCGCGGCCGGGCGCCTGCTCGGCGATCCGGCCTTCCTCGCGCAGCGCCCGGTACTGCAGGCGTCGAGACACCCACAGCGCCAGGCAGCCGGCGACAAGGGCGTAGAGCACGATCATGCCCACGACCTTGCTGCCGGTGATGAAGAGGTCCCACATGACGCCAGTACAGCAGCGGGGAGGCCGCGGCAAAGGCGCCGTGCCGCCCACGTGGCCGAACGGCGGGCAGCATCAACCGGATGACCGAGGCGGGGTCACCTGCCGGCGGCTCTCCGCGGCTGCTGAGACGTCCAGCCCCCGGGGATAGCCTCGAGGACATGCCCACCACCCCGTTGCCGCCCGAGGCCGCCGAACGACTGGCCCGGGCCAACCCGGCGGTCATCGCGCACAGCCGCCGGGACGGGCAACCGGTGTCGGTGGCGACCTGGTACCTGCTGGAGGACGGCAGGCTGCTGGTCAACATGGACGCGGCGCGCAAGCGCCTCGACTACATCCGGCACGACCCGCGGGTCTCGCTGACCGCGCTGGACGCCGACGACTGGTACACCCACATCAGCGTGCAGGGCCGCGTGGTCGAGATGGTCGACGATGTCGGCCTCGCCGACATCGACCGGCTGGCCACGCACTACACGGGCAAGCCCTATCGCAACCGCGAGCGGCCGCGCATCAGCGCCTGGATCGAGATCGACAGCTGGCACGGATGGGGAGCCGTACGGGCCTAGGGTGAGCCTGTGACCGAGCCGACGCCCGCACCCGACCAGCCGGTGACCTACCTGCTGGTCGACGGCGAGAACGTCGACGCCACCCTCGGCCTCAGCGTGCTGGGGCACCGGCCCACACCCGAGCAGCGCCCGCGCTGGGAGCGCGTACGGGCCTACGCCGCCGGCTGGGGCTCGCCGGTCAAGGCGCTGTTCTTCCTGAACGCCTCGCGCGGCGAGCTGCCCGCGTCGTTCGTGCAGGCGCTGCTGGCGATGGACTTCCGCCCGATCCCGCTGTCCGGCGACGTGCAGGACAAGGTCGTCGACATCGGCATCCAACGCACCCTCGACGCGGTGATCGAGCGTCCGGGCAACGTGATGCTGCTGTCGCACGACGCCGACTTCGTCCCGCAGCTCAAGGGACTGCTCGGCAACGGGCGCCGGGTCGCCGTCGTCGGGTTCCCGGAGTTCGTGAGCACCCGGATCAAGGCGCTCACGCCCGACGGGCTGGAGATCGTCGACGTGGAGACCCAGGTCGGCGCGTTCAACAGCCCGCTGCCCCGCGTGAAGATCATCCCGATCGACGAGTTCGACCCCGTTGTCTACCTCTGACCCCTGCGCGGCAGCCACGGTCGCGGGTGTGCCCGTCGGTAGGCTGCCCGGGTGGACGCGGCGAGCGGAGAGGGGTCGGGCAATCGTGTCCTGACCGTCCCCAACGCGCTCAGCATGCTGCGGCTCGCGGGCGTTCCCCTCTTCCTGTGGCTGGTGCTCGGGCCGGAGGAGGACGTCTGGGCGCTCGTCGTGCTGATGGTGTCGGGCTTCACCGACTACCTGGACGGCAACCTCGCCCGCCGGCTCAACCAGACCTCGGCGCTCGGGCAGGTGCTCGATCCCGTCGCCGACCGGCTCTACATCCTGTCGGTCGTGGTCGGGCTGGTGCTGCGCGACATCATCCCGGTGTGGCTGGCCGTGCTGCTGCCCCTGCGCGACGTGCTGTTGTTCGCGCTGGTCCCGTTCCTGCGCACCCGTGGGTTCTCCGCGCTGCCCGTGCACTTCCTCGGCAAGGCGGCGACCGCCAACCTGCTGTACGCGTTCCCGCTGCTGCTGCTCGGCGACGACAGCGGTGACCTGGCCACGCTCGCCGACGTGTTCGGCTGGGCGTTCGCGATCTGGGGCTTCGGGCTGTACTGGTGGGGCGGGTTGCTCTACGCCTGGCAGGTCCGCACCCTGCTCGCCAACACCCCGCCGGTACGGGTCACGGAGCGCAGCGGATGACCCCGCAGCCCCCTCCGGGCGACCTGCTCGCGCGACTGGCCGCCCAGAGCATGGACGACGACTACGCGACGGTCGCCGCCCGGCAGGGAGGCGGCACCCCGCCGGGCCCGGGCACCCGGCGCAGGACGCTGGTCGCGTTCGGGATCGCCGTCGCCGCCCTGTCGGTGCTGCTGACCATCTCGGCCGTCCAGACCCGCGACACCGCCAGCCAGTCCGAGCGGGACCGGGAGGCGCTGATCGACCGCATCTCCAGCGAGCAGGCCGAGGTCGGTGACATCCGCACCCGGGTCGAGGCGCTGGGGGCCGAGGTCGACGAGCTGCGGGCGGCGTCGCTGCAGGTCGGCGAGGAGGCGGCCGCGCTGGAGGACACCCTCGAGAACCTGCAGGTGGTCACCGGCTCGATCCCGGTCACCGGACCTGGGCTGCGCATCACCGTCGACGACGCGGCCGGAGGCAGCACCGAGGGTCAGATCCGCGACACCGACCTGCAGCGGCTGGCCAACGGGCTGTGGGAGGCCGGCGCCGAGGCGGTGGCGGTGGGCGGCCAGCGGCTGACCACGCGCAGCGCGATCCGTACCGCCGGGCAGGCGATCACGGTCAACTACCGCTCGCTGTCGCCGCCGTACGTCGTGACCGCGATCGGCGACCCGCAGACCCTCGCCGCCGAGTTCCTGGAGACCTCGGCCGGCCAGTTCTTCGTCGACCTGCGGACGACGTTCGGCGTCGGGTTCGAGGTGGAGACGCCGGGGTCGCTGACGCTGCCCGGCCGTCCGCTCGACGTCGAACGGGCTTCGCGGGAGGGGGGTGCGCCGTGATCGCGCTCCTCGGCCTGGTCGTCGGTGTCGTGGCGGGGCTGTTCCTCGAACCGTCGGTGCCGCTCGGTCTGCAGCCCTACCTGCCGATCGCCGTCGTCGCCGCCCTGGACGCGACCTTCGGGGCGCTGCGGGCGCTGCTGGACGGCATCTTCGACGAGAAGGTCTTCGTCATCTCGTTCGTCTCCAACGTGCTGGTGGCGGCACTGATCGTCTACCTGGGCGACCAGCTCGGGGTGGGCAGCCAGCTGTCGACGGGTGTGGTCGTCGTGCTCGGGATCCGGATCTTCTCCAACGTGGCCGCGATCCGAAGGCACCTGTTCCATGCCTGACGAGACGCCGGACCCGCCGGACGGACGCCGGCGGCTGCTGGGTGCGTTGCGGGCCCGGCCGTCGCGGGGGCAGGCGGTGACCGGCGTGCTGCTGGCGCTGCTCGGGTTCGCCGCCGCGGTCCAGGTCAACGCCGTACGCACCGACACGCCGTACGCCGGGGCCCGGCGCGACGACCTGGTGCAGCTGCTGCAGTCGTTGTCGGCCGCGCAGGACCGGGCGGCCGACCAGCTGGCCGAGCTGGAGGACACCCGCGACGCCCTGGTCGAGAGCACCGACCAGCGGGCCACGGCGCTGCAGGAGGCGCGCCGGCAGCTGGACGCGCTGCAGATCCTGTCCGGGGCGGTCGGCGCCACCGGCCCTGGCATCCGCATCACCATCCAGGACCCCGACGGCACCGTCGGCGCCCGCACCCTGCTGAACGCCGTTGAGGAGCTGCGCGACGCCGGTGCCGAGGCGATCGAGATCAACGACGACGCCCGGGTGGTGGCGCAGACCTACCTCACCGACGGCGACGACCTCACCGACGGCGAGCTCATCGTGGGCGGCCGGACCGTCCGCGCCCCGTACGTGCTGGAGGCGATCGGAGCGCCCGAGACGCTCTCGGAGGCCGTCGTCTTCCCCGGAGGTCTGACCGACGAGGTGGAGGCACTCGGCGGTACGGTCAGCGTGGAGACGTCCGACAACATCGTGATCGCGTCGCTCGCTCCGGAGCCCGACACCGACTTCGTCGAACCCTCGACCTGACCAGCCCGTACCGGCCAGCCGCGAAGGAGCGCCCGTGTTCCCCGAGGACCTCAAGTACACCGCCGAGCACGAGTGGGTTCGCGTCGGCGGCGACGGCGTCGACGACGACGTGGCCACGATCGGGATCACCGACTACGCGCAGCAGGCGCTCGGCGACATCGTCTACGTGTCGCTGCCCGAGGTGGGGGAGACGCTGCAGCCCGGGACCTCGGTGGGCGAGCTGGAGTCCACGAAGTCGGTCAGCGACCTGTACGCGCCCGTCGCGGGCACCGTCGAGGCCCGGAACGAGGCGCTGGACAACGCGCCGGAGCTGGTCAACTCCGACCCGTACGGCGAGGGCTGGCTGCTGCGGGTACGGGTCGACGACCCCTCGGTGGTCGACGGACTGCTCAGCGCCGAGGCATATCAGCAGCAGGTTGGTTGATTGCAGCGGTGGCTGCCCGTAGGTTTCGGCTACCGTCAACGTCAACCACCGCTTGAGGCTTGGGTGCGTACCGGCGGGTGCGCCCGAGGAGGGGACCAATGCCGTTCTGCACCGAGTGTGGGCACGAGAACCCCCCGTCTGCGAAGTTCTGCTCCCAGTGCGGGCACAAGCTGGTGGGCGCGGAGTCGTTCAGCGAGGCCACCGACACGACGTCGACGATCACGTTCGGCGCGGTCGAGGACACCGGTGAGGACAGCGCGCTCAGCGCCGAGGACGCCGCCGCCCTGGACGGGTTGCCCGCGGGCAGTGCGCTGCTGATCGTGCAGCGCGGGCCGAGCGCCGGCAGCCGGTTCCTGCTGGACACCGACGAGGTGACCGCGGGCCGGCACCCCGAGAGCGACATCTTCCTGGACGACGTGACGGTGTCGCGCCGGCACGCCACGTTCCGGCGCGGGCCGCAGGGCTTCTCGGTGGCCGACGTGGGCAGCCTCAACGGCACGTACGTCAACCGCGACCGCATCGACGAGATCCAGCTCAGCGGCGGCGACGAGGTCCAGATCGGCAAGTTCCGGCTGGTCTACTACCCCAGCGCCGTGGAATCGGCTGGGCGCCCGCGGTGACCACCTCGCTGCCGTCGTCACGGCGGCGGATGAGCATCGGTGAGGTCCTCGGCCTGCTGCGTCCGGACTTCCCGGACGTCACCATCTCCAAGATCCGCTACCTCGAGTCCGAGGGGCTGGTCGAGCCGGAGCGGACCCCGTCGGGGTACCGCAAGTTCGCCCACGCCGACATCGAGCGGCTGCGTTACGTCCTCACCGCGCAGAAGGAGAACTACTACCCGCTCAAGGTCATCCGTGACCACCTGGATGCCATCGACCGCGGCCTGGAGCCACCGACCGCGCCGTCGGCGACGCCGCGGGCGCCCACCGTGGTGCTCGCCCACGACGCCGACGGGACGCGGCTGGAGGGCCCTGAGCTGCGGCTGTCGCGGGCCGAGCTGCTGCAGTCGGCGGGCGTCGAGGACGAGCTGCTGGGCCAGATCGAGGGCTTCGGGCTGATCGCACCCGGACGTTCCGGGCACTACGACGCCGCCGCCCTGCTGATCGCGACCACCGTGGGCGAGCTGGCCGCCTACGGGCTCGAGCCGCGGCACCTCCGCTCGATCAAGAGCGCCGCCGATCGCGAGGCCGACTTCGTCGAGCAGGTCGCGACCCCGCAGCGTCGCAAGCGCGACGCCGCCGCCCAGGCGCGTGCCGACGAGACCGTGCGGCAGCTGTCGACCCTGACCCTGCGGTTGCACACCGCGTTGGTGCGTGGCGCGCTGGGCCACCGCTGACCGGGCCCGCAGATCTTGTCAGGCTGGCGTCGTCCTGCGGGGGTACGGTTGACGTCGTGAAGGACATGGACGTTGTTGGGGTACGGGTCGAGATGCCGACCAACCAGCCACTCGTCCTGCTGCGGGAGGCCGAGGGGGCCCGCTACCTGCCGATCTGGATCGGGGCGGTCGAGGCCACCGCGATCGCCTTTGCCCAGCAGGGAGTCACGCCTCCGCGTCCGCTCACCCACGACCTGATGAAGGACCTGCTGTCCGCACTCGGTCGCGAGCTCGACGAGGTCCGGATCACCGAGGTGCGCGACGGCGTCTACTACGCGGTGCTGGTCTTCGACGGAGGCACCGAGGTGAGTGCCCGGCCGTCGGACTCGATCGCGCTGGCGCTGCGCACCGGCACCAAGATCGTGTGCGACGAGGACGTGCTCGAGTCGTCCGGTCTGGCCGTGCCCGAGGAGGAGGAGGCCGAGGTCGAGAAGTTCCGCGAGTTCCTCGACCAGGTCACCCCGGAGGACTTCCAGGGCGGTACGTAACCTTCTAGTCGAGGTTGAGGGTTTGTCGTCCCTGGAGCCTCGCGACACGCCGGGCAGCGGCCCGCGATGTCGTTGACCCCCTCCGGTGCGGTCCGTACCGTGAACACGCGAACGTCGCTGGTGTAACTCGTCAAGGGCCCTGGTCCGTGGAGGTCGCCGTGGTAGGCAGGCAGGACGACAACTCGGCCGAGCGGGCGCGTCGCGACGAGGCGGCCAGGCTCGCCGGCGACCAGGGTCTGCTCTTCGACGACGACGTGTCGCCGCTGGCCGACGACGTCGGCTTCCGCGGCCCCACCGCGTGCAATGCCGCCGGCATCACCTACCGGCAGCTGGACTACTGGGCCCGCACCAAGCTGGTCGAGCCGACCGTGCGCGGCGCCACCGGGTCGGGCACCCAGCGGCTCTACTCGTTCCGCGACATCCTGCTGCTGAAGATCATCAAGCGGCTGCTCGACGCCGGTGTCTCGCTGCAGCAGATCCGTACCGCGGTCGAGCACCTGCGCGAGCGCGGCACCGACGACCTCACCACCGTCACGCTGATGAGCGACGGGGCCAGCGTCTACGAGTGCCGCTCGCCCGACGAGGTCATCGATCTGCTGCAGGGCGGCCAGGGCGTGTTCGGCATCGCGATCGGCGGGGTGTGGCGCGAGATCGAGGGCACGCTCGCCGACCTGCCCAGCGAGCGGGCCGGCTCACCCGACGCGGAGTCCCACCCCGACGACGAACTCGCCGCCCGGCGGATGGCCCGCGTCAGCAACGCCTGAGCCCCACCGCCCCGCCTCCCGAACGATCCGACCGCACGAGGGTTCCGGCCCTCACCCGGTCGGATCCTTCGTTGTGGGGGGACAGCGGGCGCGCCGGTGCGTACCGTCCCGGCATGACCGCACCCGGTACGGACATCGGCAGGCGACGACTCCTCGCCGGCGCCGTCGGCGGTGTCGGCGCGCTGGCGCTCGACGCGCTGCCCGCCGTCGCCGGTGGTCGCGGACCGCGGGTGGTCGTGGTGGGGGCCGGGCTGGCCGGGCTGGCCTGCGCCGACCTGCTGCACCGGCGCGGTGTGCGGGCGGAGGTCTACGAGGCCCGGGCCGACCGGGTGGGCGGCCGTTGCTGGACCTCGTACGGCTGGGCCGACGGGCAGGTGGCCGAGCACGGCGGCGAGTTCATCGACACCCGGCACCGGCACATGCGCCACCTGGTGCGCCGCTTCGGCCTGCGGCTCGAGGACCTCTACACCACCGGTGCCGGTGGGCACGGCCGGCTCTGGCTGGACGGTGGGCTGCACCTGCCGGGCGAGCTCGAGTCCGACCAGGAGGTGTTCAGGCGGCGGATCCGGCGGCTGCGCGACCGGATCGGGCCGTACATCTGGCCCGATGCCGGCCCGGCGGCCAAGGCGATCGACGAGATGACCGCCCGCGACGTCGTCGACCGCTACATGCCGGGTGGCAGCAACGGGCTGGCCGGTCGGCGGCAGCAGGCCTACCTGGCCTCGTTCCTCGGGCTCGACCTCGACCGGCTCGGCGGGCTGGCGGTCGTCGACTGCATCGATCTCGCGCCCGGTGCCGACGAGCGCTACCACGTGCAGGGCGGCAACGAGCAGGTCGTGCACGGTCTGCTCGACGCGCTGCCGCGCGGCTCGGTCACCCGCGACGCGCCGCTCCGGCGCTTGCGGCGACGCGGCGACGGCACGTACGCGCTGCGCCTGGGCGGGGTGCGCGGCGAGGTCGTTGCCGACCAGGTGGTGCTGTGCCTGCCGTTCACCGCATTGCGCGAGGTCGACCTCGACGCCGCGGGGCTGAGCCGGCACAAGCTGCGCAGCATCCGGCAGCTGGGCATGGGCACCAACGCCAAGGTGATCCTGCAGCTCGCACACCGGCCGCAGCAGTACCAGAACTGGACCGGGTACCTGCGCTCCGACCACCCCACCTTCGACACCTGGGAGTCGTCGGCGGCGCAGCGGGGCACATCGAGCGTGCTCACCGTCTACTACGGCGGCCGCAGCGGCGCGGCCGGGCGGCGGTTGGGTGCCGTGCACGGACCCACGCCCCGACGCGTCGTCGAGCGGGTGGTCGACACCCTCACCCGGCACGGCGAGACCCATCTGTCCGGGCTGCGCGGCGACGTCTTGCACCGCAGCCGGGCCGACCACTGGGCTCGGGACCGGTGGACCCACGGCAGCTACGCGGCCTTCCTGCCGGGCCAGTACACCCGCTACGCCGGGTTCGTCGGCCGGCCAGAGGGCGGCGTCCACTTCGCCGGCGAGCACACCGCGCCGCTGGTCGACCAGGGCTACCTGGAGGGCGCGGTCCTGACCGGCTTACGTGCCGCCCGTGAGGTGCTGCGGTCGGTCGGCGTGCCGGCCGTCACCGGGTAGCCGCTGGCTCGCCCGGCCGGCTCCGGCGGGCCACCAGCAGGCCGGCCACTGCGCCACCGATCGTGCCGAGCGCCAGGTCGCCCAGAGTGTCCTCGTACGCGGTGTCGAGCTCGGTGCCCTGCCGGATGAACGTGTACCACTCGCCGAGCTCCCAGCCGATGGCGAGCAGGGCGCCGATTCCGGCGAGGAGCAGCCCGAACGCCCAGGGCGGACGGATGTCGGCCCCACGGAGCATCAGGCCGGCGCCGAAGCAGAGCAGGAACCAGTTCACCAGGTGGTTGGCGTCGTCCCACCAGCCGATGCGGTCGTACAGGTCGAGGGTGTTGCCGGTGACGTCGACGAGGAACGGTGCCATCACGAACGCGATCCCCGCCCACGGCAGCGGTGCGGTGCCGCCGCGCAGCCGGCGCTGGGTCGCCAGGATCGCCGGCACCAGCAGCATCAGGGCCGGGTACGCGATCAGCCGGGCGCCGAATCCCTTCCCCTCGAACTGGGGGAGCCCGTCCACGAACGTCGCGACCGCGAGCTGTCCGACCGTCGCGGCCAGGATGGTGAGCGCGACCGCGCGGGCCGTCACCGAGCGCCGAGCGGCATCGCGAACCACAGCGCGACCAGGAAGGCGCCGATTGCGCCACCGGCAACCCACGCCGCGGTCGTGCTCACGACCACGCTGAAGATCAGCCACACCACGCCGGCCATCGCCGCCGACATCAGCACCAACCCGGCGCGTGCCGACCAGTGCGCGGCGAGCACCAGCCACTCCTTCTCCTGCCGGCGGAACACCGCACGGTGGAAGCTGACCGGCGCGACCAGCAGCCCGGTCGACAGCACGGAGAGCACGACGACGAGCAGGTAGTCGAACTCCTCGGCCGACGACAGGTTCGCGAACCGCTCCTGGAACGGCAGCGTCAGCAAGAAGCCCGCCAGCAGCTGCACCCCGGTCTGGGTGACCCGCAGCTCCTGCAACAGCTCGGCCCAGTTGCGGTCGACCCGCTCGGTCTCGCTCTCGTCCGGCCTCGGTGACCCGGACGATGCGTCGAGCTCGGCCATCACGTCACCGTCCTCGTCCGGCCTGTCATGGGTGCCCACTGTGCCCGAGCGGCACGGGTTCGCAAGCGGCCCAGCCCACCTTCTACCGCGTACCCGAAGGTTCCCCCGTGTCACAACCCGCGGGAACCCCGGGTTTCCCAAGGTCGCTTGGGAAACCGGAAGACCCTAGCCCTCGGTGAGGTCGCGGACCGCGGCGTAGCGCTCGCGCACGTGGGGGGTGGGGTCGGCCTCCTCGGCGGCGGTGACCTCGACCTCCCAGGCCGGGGGAGCGGCGGCACCGCTGAGGGCCCAGGCGGCCTGGCGGGCGGCGCCGTTGGCGACGTACTCGTCCGGGGCGGGCACCTCCACCCGGCAGCCGAGGATGCTCGGCGCCAGCCGTCGCAGCGCCTCCGACTTGGCGCCGCCGCCGATCAGCAGCGCGCGGCGCATCTCGACCCCCTGCGCGACCAGGGCGTCGATGCCGTCGGCCAGCCCGCACAGCAGCCCCTCGACGGCGGCCCGGGCGAGGTTGGCCGGGGTCGCGTTGTGCACCCGCAGCCCGTGCACCGCACCGGAGGCCTTCGGCCGGTCGGGGGTGCGCTCGCCCTCGAGGTACGGCACCAGCACGACGCCCTCCGAGCCGGGCTCGGCCGACAGCGCCAGCCGGGACAGCTCGTCCAGGTCGACACCGAGCAGCTGGGCGGTCGCGCTGAGCACCCGCGACGCGTTCAGCGTGCACACCAAGGGCAGCCGGCGACCCTCGGCGTCGCAGAAGCCGGCGACGATGCCGCTCGGGTCGCGCACCCGCTCGTCGCTGGACGCCGACACCACGCCGGAGGTGCCGATCGACACCACCACGTCGCCCGGTCCCGCGCCCAGGCCGAGCGCCGCGGCCGCGTTGTCGCCGGTGCCGGGACCGAGCACCGCGCCCGGCGCCAGCGCAGTTGCCTCGCCAACGGCCTCGCCCGGCGCCGCCACCCGCGGCAGGTCGGCGGCGTGACCGAGCCCGCGCTCGAGCAGGTCCCGGCGGTAGTCGCCCGACACCGGGTCGTACCAGCCGGTGCCGCTCGCGTCGCCCATGTCGGTGCTCAGCTCGTCGGTGCCGAGCCGCCCGCCGCGCAGCTGCCAGGTGAGCCAGTCGTGGGGGAGCGCGATCGCGGTGGTGCGCCGGGCGTTGTCCGGTTCGTTGTCGGCGACCCAGCGGGCCTTCGCGACGGTGAACGAGGCGACCGGCACCACGCCCACCGCGTCCGCCCACGCCTCGCGGCCCCGCTGCTCGTCGCCGTCGCCCAGCTCGAGGATGAGGTCGTGGGCGGCGTCGGCCGAGCGGGTGTCGTTCCACAGCAGCGCGTCGCGTACGGGTTCGCCGTCGTCGCCGAGCGCCACCAGGCCGTGCTGCTGCGCGCCGACCGCCACTGCCGCGACGTCGGCCAGCCCTCCGGCCTGCTCGGCCGCCTCGCTCAGCGCCGACCACCACGCGCGGGCGTCGACCTCGGTGCCGTCGGGATGCGCGGCGCGCCCCTCGCGCACCAGGGCGCCGCTGTCGGCGTCGCGGACGACGACCTTGCAGGACTGGGTGGACGAGTCGATCCCGGCGACGAGCGGCATGCGCCGATCGTGCCACGTGGCGACGCGCCGTCCGGCGGCGACGCTGGTAACGTCGACCGCGGCTGGCGACGCCGTGCGGGAGAGCTGCCAGGCCCCACCGGGCCGGAGCAGCGCCGACGGGGCAACTCCTCCCGGAACCTCTCAGGCACCAGGACCGCGCGGACCAGGCCACTTTGGAGCCACGGCTCACCACGGCCGCGGTGACTGAGGGGAGGGACGTGTCCGTCCCGACCCCGGAGCACCGATGACCGACCGCCACCAGAGCCAGCACAACCAGCACAACCAGCGCACCCTGTCCGAGCTGGACCGTGCGGATGCGTTCACCGCCCGCCACCTCGGTCCCCGTCCGGACGAGCAGCAGCGGATGCTCGAGCGGGTGGGTCACGACTCGCTGGACGCCTTGATGCGGGCGGCGGTGCCTGCCGGCATCCGCGGTGCCGGCACCGGTAGCCCGCTGGAGCCGCTCGGCGAGCGGCCCGCGCTGGAGCGGCTGCGCGAGACGCTGCGGCGCAACACGCCCGGCACCGCGATGATCGGTCTCGGCTACCACCCGACGGCGACCCCTGCGGTGGTACGGCGCAACGTGCTCGAGGACCCGTCGTGGTACACCGCCTACACGCCGTACCAGCCGGAGATCAGCCAGGGCCGGCTGGAGGCGTTGCTGAACTTCCAGACGATGATCGGCGACCTCACCGGGTTGCCGACCGCCAACGCGTCGCTGCTCGACGAGGCCACCGCAGCGGCCGAGGCGATGACCCTGGTCCGCCGCGGGCTGCGCGGCGAGGCGGCGACCCGGCCGTTCGTCGTCGACGCCGACTGCCTGCCGCAGACGCTCGCGGTCGTGCACACCCGGGCTCACGGACTGGGCATCGAGGTGATCGAGGCGGACCTGTCCGAGGGGCTGCCCGAGGGCGATCTCGCCGGTGTGCTGGTCGCGTACCCGGGCGCGTCCGGCGAGGTCCGCGACCCCCGTCCGGTCATCGAGGCGGCGCACGAGCGCGGTGGCCAGGCCGTCGTCGTCGCCGACCCCCTGGCCCTGTGCCTGCTGGAGTCGCCCGGCGAGCTCGGCGCCGACGTGGTGGTCGGGTCGAGCCAGCGGTTCGGAGTGCCGATGTGGTACGGCGGCCCGCACGCCGGGTTCATGGCGGTGCGCGAGGGCCTGAACCGGCACCTGCCCGGCCGGCTGGTCGGCGTCTCGGTCGACGCCGAGGGCCGCGCGGCCTACCGACTGGCGCTGCAGACGCGGGAGCAGCACATCCGGCGCGACAAGGCGACCTCCAACATCTGCACCGCGCAGGTGCTGCTGGCGGTCGCGGCGTCGATGTACGCGGTCTACCACGGGCCCGACGGTTTGCGCGCGATCGCGCAACGGGTGCACCGCTACGCCGCGGTGGTCGCGGCCGGGCTGCGTGAGGGGGGCGTCGAGCTCACGACCGAGGCGATCTTCGACACCGTCGTCGCGCGGGTCCCGGGCCGAGCCGACGAGGTTGTCGCCGCGGCCCGCGCCGACGGCGTCCACCTGCGCCCGGTCGACGGCGACCACGTGGGGATCAGCAGCAACGAGCTCACCACGCGCGCACACGTCGAGTCGGTCTGGTCGGCGTTCGGCGTCGAGGGCGACGTCGAGTCCCTGGACAGCGCGACGCCCGATGCGCTGCCCGAGGCGCTGCTGCGGCATACCGAGTTCCTCACCCACCCGGTGTTCCACCAGCACCGCTCCGAGACCGCCATGCTGCGTTACCTCAAGCGGCTGGCCGACCGCGACTACGCGCTCGACCGCGGCATGATCCCGCTCGGCTCCTGCACGATGAAGCTCAACGCCAGCACGGAGATGGAGCCGCTGGCCTGGCCGGAGCTGGCCGACCTGCACCCGTTCGTGCCGGCCGACGATGCCGCCGGCGCGATCGACCTGGTGACCGAGCTCGAGCAGTGGCTGGCCGACCTGACCGGCTACGCCGCGGTGTCGGTGCAGCCGAACGCCGGGTCGCAGGGTGAGCTGGCCGGGCTGATGGCGATCCGCGCGTACCACCTGGCCAACGGCCAGGGGGAGCGGGACGTGTGCCTGATCCCGTCGTCGGCGCACGGCACCAACGCCGCGTCCGCGGTGATGGCCGGGCTGCGGGTGGTCGTCGTCGCGGCCGGCGACGACGGCTCCGTCGACCTCGACGACCTGCGGACCAAGTGCAAGGAGCACAGCGACGACCTGGCCGGCGTGATGGTCACGTATCCCTCGACCCACGGCGTCTACGAGGACGGCATCACGACGCTGTGCGACGTGGTGCACGAGCACGGCGGACAGGTGTACGTCGACGGGGCGAACCTCAACGCGCTGCTGGGCCACGCCGAGCCCGGCCGGTTCGGCGGCGACGTCTCACATCTCAACCTGCACAAGACGTTCTGCATCCCGCACGGCGGCGGTGGTCCCGGCGTCGGACCGGTTGCGGCGGCCGAGCACCTGGCGCCGTACCTGCCGAGCCACCCGATGCACCCCGAATCCGATCGCCGCGACGGCGTCGGGCCGGTCAGTGCGGCACCGTACGGCTCCGCGGGGATCCTTCCGATCCCGTGGCTGTACATCCAGATGATGGGCACGACGGGGCTCACCGAGGCGACCGGGGTGGCGGTGCTGGCGGCCAACTACGTCGCCGCCCGGCTGCGCGACCGGGTGCCGGTGCTCTACACCGGCGCCGACGGGCTGGTGGCGCACGAGTGCATCCTCGACTTCCGCGCGATCACCAAGCGCACCGGCGTCACTGTCGACGACGTGGCCAAGCGGCTGGTCGACCACGGCTTCCACGCGCCGACGATGAGCTTCCCGGTGGCCGGCACGCTGATGGTCGAGCCGACGGAGTCCGAGGACCTGTCCGAGCTGGACCGCTTCTGCGACGCGATGCTGGCGATCGCCGACGAGATCGAGCAGGTGGCCGACGGCGTCTGGAAGGTCGAGGACAGCCCGCTGCGGCACGCGCCGCACACCGCCGCGGCGGTGACCGGCGACTGGGAGCGCGCGTACTCGCGGGAGCAGGGCGCGCTCACCGGTGCCGGGGCCCAGGACAAGTACTGGCCGCCGGTCGCCCGCATCGACCAGGCCTACGGCGACCGCAACCTGGTCTGCACCTGCCCGCCGATCGAAGCGTTCGCGTGACCGCACTGCTGTCCGCGACCGAGCGGGCGCTGATGCACGATCTCGCGACCGCGCAGGCCGACGACAGGCAGCCGTCGGTGGTCGCCGGCGTGGTGCGCGACGGCGCGCTGGCCTGGTCGGCCGGCCGTGGCGACCTCGGTGACGCGGCAGCGGACGACCTGCAGTACCGGATCGGGTCGGTCACCAAGACGATGACCGCGGTGCTGGTACTGCAGTGCCGCGACGACGGCCTGCTCGGCCTCGACGACCAGGTGGGCACGCACCTGCCGGGCGTGCCGTACCCCGCGACGACCGTGCGCCAGCTGCTGGCGCACGCGGGTGGCGTGCCGGCAGAGCCCGCCGGGCCGTGGTGGGAGCGACACGACGGGGGCGACCTGGACGACCTGCTCGCCCGGCTCGCGGGGCAGCCGCAGGTGCTCAGCGCCGGCGCACAGCAGCACTACAGCAACGTCGGCTACGCGCTGCTCGGTGCCGTGGTGGCCCGGTTGCGCGGCGGCAGCTGGTGGGAGGCGCTCTCCACGCGGGTGCTCACGCCGTTGGGCATGCGCCGCACGACGTACGGGCCGCAGTCCCCGCACGCACAGGGCTGGTCCGTGCACCCGTGGTCGGGCCGGCTCGCCGCAGACCCGCACACCGACACCGGCGCGATGGCGCCGGCCGGCCAGCTGTGGAGCACGGTCGCCGACCTGGGTCGGTGGGCGACGTTCCTGCTCGATCCGGACCCGTCCGTGCTGACGCCGCCGAGCCTCGCGGAGATGACGGTGCCGACCGCCTCCCAGCCCGGCGACGCGTCCGGCTCGTACGGACTCGGGCTGCAGCTCGAGCACGGTGCCGGCGGGTGGCGGCACGGGCACGGCGGGTCGATGCCGGGCTTCCTCGCCGGGATCGAGGTCGACCCGGCCGAGCGCTCCGGCGCGGTGGCACTGGCCAACGCCACGGCCGGCGGCACGCCGTCGCTCCCGACGACCTTGCTCGACACGCTGCGCGGCGCCGAGCCCGCGCTGCCGACCGCCTGGTCGCCCGAACCGGAGCTGCCGGGGGTCGACGAGCTGCTCGGCCCGTGGTTCTGGGGAAACACGCCGTACCAGCTGATCGTCCGGGGCGGCGTGCTGCGGCTGAGCGGCGACCACTCGATGCGGGACAGCCGGTTCGTGCCGGACGGCGTCGACCGGTGGCGCGGGCTGGACGGCTACTTCACCGGCGAGCCGCTGCGCGTGCTGCGGGCCACCGACGGCACCGTCGACCGTCTCGACCTGGCGACGTACTCGCTGCGGCGGGCCCCGTACGCCTGAGCAGACCGGTCACACCGGTCCAGATCCGGACGGACCGGCTTGCGCTCGCCACCTCGCATCCGTTAGGCATGCCTCACCTAAGTATATTCGCCCACAGGAGCCGGCATGCCGTCGAAGTTCTCCGTCGCCCGCGAGCGCGGCACCTCGCTGCGCCGGGTCGGGGGACCGCTGCCCGCCGGGACGCCGGAGCAGGTGCGGGCCCGGGTCGAGGCCGAGCTCGGGGGACCCGGGCTGCCGGCCACGGGGGTGGGCGCCACCGAGTCGGTGCGGACGCTGCGGCGGGTCGTGGCCGACCTGGGCCTGGACCTGACCCACCCGTTCAGCGCGGCGCACCTGCAGCCACCGGTGCTGGACGTGGGGGTCGCGGCGGACGCGATCGCCTCGGCGTCGAACGCGTCGCTGGACACCTACGACTCCGGTCCGGCGACGCTCGCGGTGGAGCGCTGGGTGGTCGACGGCCTGGCGCGCCTGGCCGGTCTCCCGTCCGGCAGCGGCGTGATGACGCCGGGCGGATCGATGTCGAACCTGCTCGGCCTGCTGCTCGCGCGCGACGCCTGGGCTGCCCGCGCCGACGTGGACACCCGCCGGTGCGGTGTCGCGGGCCTGCCCCGGCCGGTCGTCGTCTGCTCGGCTGTCGCCCACTTCTCCGTGCAGCGCGCCGCCGCCACGCTGGGGCTCGGCGAGGACGCGGTCCGCACCGTGCCCGTCGACGCCGATCAGCGGATGCGGCCCGACGCCCTCGCCGAGACGCTCGCGCGCTCGGGACCGAGCGTGCTCGCCGTCGTGGCCACCGCGGGCACCACCGACCTGGGCGCGGTCGATCCGCTGCCGCTGGTCGCCGACCTCGCTGCCGCCCACGGCGCGTGGCTGCACGTCGACGCGTCGTACGGGTTCGCGGCGCTGCTGGCCCCGCGACTGGCGCCGCTGCTGGCCGGGATCGAGCGCGCGGACTCGGTCTCCGTCGACCTGCACAAGCTGGGCTGGCTGCCGGCGGCCACCAGCGCGCTGCTGGTGCGCGACCAGCGCCGGTTCGCCGCGCTGGACCGCGACGTCGACTACCTCAGCAGTCGCGGTGACGTCGACGCCGGTCTCGACGGCCTGCTGGGCCGGAGCCTGCAGACCACCCGGCGCGCGGACGCGCTCAAGGTCGCCGCCGCCGTGCACGCCTACGGAACCGGTGGGCTGGGCGAGATGGTGCAGACCTGCCACGACCTCGCCCGGGCGGCGGCGGGCGCGGTGCGCAGGGACCCGCATCTCGAGCTGGTGGCCGCACCGGTGCTCACGACCGTGCTGCTGCGGCACCGCGCCGGCGACGACGAGTTCCAGGACCGGCTGCGCCGCGAGCTGCTGCTGTCCGGCCGCGCGCTGGTGGCGCGTACCCGGGTGGACGGACGGGTGGTGCTGAAGCTGACCCTGCTCAACCCCGAGTCGACCGTGGAGCAGGTGCACGAGCTGGTGGGCGAGCTGGCACGCTCGGGCGTCGTGCTTGCGGTCACCGGGCGGGAGACGGTCGCATGAGCCAGGGCGTGGACCTAGGCGTGGACCAAGGCTGCGTGCACGATGTCGTCGCCGTGGGGGCCGGACCGTTCAACCTGGGGCTGGCGGCGCTGGCCAGCACGGTCGACGACCTCGACGTCGTGGTGCTCGACGCCGAGCCCGAGCTGACCTGGCACCGCGGGTTGATGCTCGACGGCGCCGAGCTGCAGGTGAGCTTCCTCGCCGACCTGGTCACGCTGGTCGCGCCGACGCACCCGTTGTCGTTCCTGGCCTACCTCGCCGACGTCGACCGGATGTACCCCTTCTACGTGCGCGAGGAGTTCCACCCCGCCCGGCACGAGTACGAGGACTACCTGCGCTGGTGCGCGGCCCGGCTCCCGTCGGTGCGGTTCGGCCACCGGGTGCGGCGGGTCGACTGGGACGACGCCGACGAGACCTTCACCGTGCACACCGACAGCGGAGGGCGGCCGCGTCGGCTGCGGGCCAGACACCTGGTCGTCGGCGTCGGCACCGAGCCGTACCTGCCCGGGCCGCTGGCCGGCCTGCCGTCGGAGCGCGTCGTGCACACCGGCGACTACCTGCACCGGCTCGACGACGTGGACCGGGCGGAACGGGTCACGGTCGTGGGCAGCGGGCAGTCGGGTGCCGAGGTGTTCCTCGACCTGCTGCGCCGCCGCGGCGACGCAGCCGACCTGTCGTGGCTGACCCGCTCGGAGTCGTTCGCCCCACTCGACTACACCAAGCTGGTGCTCGAGATGACGACTCCGGAGTACGTCGACTACTTCCACGCGCTCCCGGAGGAGCGTCGCGACGCCCTGGTGCGGGAGCAATGGCGCCACTACAAGGGCATCTCGGCCGGGACGCTGGACGAGATCCACGACGCGCTCTACGCCCGCGAGGTGCGCGAGAAGGCGCCGCCGGTCGAGCTGCGCCACGCGGTGGCGGTCGAGCGAGCCGAGATCGGCGCCGGCCGCGTACGGCTGACGGTGGCGCAGCGCGACACCGGCGCGACCGGACTGCACGAGACCGACCTGGTGGTCGCCGCCACCGGCTACCGCGGCCGCTCGCTGGACTTTCTGGACGGCATCGCGGACCGGCTGCACCGCGACGACTCCGGGCGCTGGCAGGTACGGCGCGACCACAGCGTCGAGGCCGAGAGTCCCTTGCAGGGCAAGGTATTCGTGGCCAATGCCGACCTGCACACGCACGGGCCGGCGGCTCCCGACCTGGGCATCGGCGCGGTGCGGAACGCGGGCATCATCAACGCCGTCACCGGGCGCGAGTGCTACCGGATGCCGCGACGGACCGCCTTCGCGACGTTCGACGCCGTGCGGTCCGGCTGACTCCGTCAGTAGCCGATGGGCAGCCCGGCGTAGTTCTCGGCGAGCCCGGCCGCGCCGGCCTCGGAGCGGCACACCCAGGCCAGCTGGGAGCGCTGCAGCTCGGCGTCGAAGTCGTCGCCGTAGCGGTGCAGCATCGTGGTCATCCAGTAGGAGAAGTGGGTGCAGCGCCAGACCCTTCGGAGGGCGGTCGAGCTGTAGTCGGCCGCCAGCCGGTCGTCGTCGTCACGCAGCCAGGCGACGAGCGCGTCGGACAGCAGTGCCACGTCGGCGACCGCGAGGTTGAGCCCCTTGGCGCCGGTCGGCGGCACGATGTGCGCCGCGTCGCCGGCGAGGAACAGCCGGCCGTGCTGCATCGGCGTGCGCACGATGCTGCGCATCGGGGTGATCGACTTGTCCGTCACCGGTCCGTCCTGCAGGCTCCACCCCTCCTGGCCCTCGCCGAGTCGGGTGGCGAGCTCGGACCACACCCGGTCGTCGGACCAGTCGGCGACGTCCTCGTCCGCGTCGACCTGCAGGTAGAGCCGGCTCACGCTGGGGGAGCGCATGCTGTGCAGGGCGAACCCGTTCGGGTGCCAGGCGTAGATCAGCTCGTCGATGGACGGGGCGACGTCGGCGAGGATGCCCAGCCAGGCGAAGGGGTACGCGCGCTCCCAGTGTCGGCGACGCGTCTCGGGCACCGAGTCGCGGCTGTAGCCCTGCGAGCCGTCACACCCGGCCACCACGTCGCACTCGATCCGCTGCTCGACGCCGTCGGCATCGGTCACGGTGACACTCGGTCGGTGACCGTCGACGTCGTGCACCGCGGTGTCGGACACCTCGAAGAGGATCCGTTGCCCGGCCGCGTCGCGCGCGGTCAACAGGTCCTTGACCACCTCGGTCTGGCCGTAGATCCAGACGCTGCGCCCGCACAGCTCGACGAAGTCGAGGTGGTGCCGCTCGCCCGGCCACTGCAGGTAGATGCCGCGGTGCTCGAGGCCCTCGTCGTGCAGCCGGTCGCCGAGTCCGTGCTCGGTCAGCAGGTCGACCGTCGACGACTCCAGGACGCCGGCGCGGATGCGTGCCTCGACGTAGTCCCTGCTGCGGTTCTCGACGATGACGGACTCGACACCCGCCGCGTCCAGCAGGTGCGACAGCAGGAGCCCGGCCGGGCCGGCTCCCACGATCGCGACCTGGGTGCGCATGCGGTGAGCGTCGTCCCGTGCCGGTGCCGCCGCCACGGAACGTTTCTGCTCAGCGGAAGTCCACTCAGCGGAAGGTCTGGGCCGGCTCGAGGCGGCGACCGATCGCGGCCGCAGCCACCTGCAGGGCGGGCACCAGCCGGGGCAGGTTCCGGAGCGTGCTCGGTACCACGATTCCCACCGCAGCCACCACGTCGCCGTCGGGTCCGAGCACGGGTACGGCCACCGAGCAGGTGCCGAGGGTCATCTCCTCGGCCGTTCGTGCGTACCCCCGTCGCCGGACCTCGGCGAGCTGGCGGAGCAACCGGCTCGGCTCGACGATCGAGTAGCGGGTCTCGCGGGTCAGGTGCTCGAGCACCTGCGTGACCACCTCGGCGGGCGCGTGCGCGAGCAGCACCTTGCCGACCCCGGTGGTGTGCAGCGGCAGCCGGGCGCCGACGTGGCTGACCACGTGCACCGACCGGTTGCCGGAGATCCGTTCGAGATAGAGCGCCCGGTCGCCCTCGCGGACGGCGAAGTGCACGGTCTCGCGGGTGGCCGCGTGGATGTCCTGCAGGTGCGGTGCCGCCATCTCCCGCAGCCCGCGCTGCACCGGCGCCAGCAGCCCGAGGTCCCACAGCCGCCGCCCGACCGTGTACACCCCGGCGTCGTCACGGGCGAGCGCTCCCCAGGCCACCAGCTCACCGGTCAGTCGGTGCGCCGTCGACAGCGGCAGGTCGGCCCGCCGGGCGATGTCGGTGAGGGCGAGCCGCGGGTGCCGCACGTCGAAGCACCCGAGCACGGCGAGCAGACGCTTGGACACCGACACCCCGGGTTCGAGGCTGTTGCCCGCCATCGGCCCTCACTTCTGCTCAGCGGAAGTGCCTGCTGCCGGACATGATGGCGCCTGCCTAGCGTGCTGGCATGTTGTCGCTGCCGCGGTACCGCCACGACCCCGACGGCACCCACCCGCCGTTCCTGTCGCCGGGGTACAGGTCCACCCGGAGCCGGGCGCCGCTGCAGGCGCCGGTCGACCTGCCGCAGCGGCTCACCGAGGTCACGGGGCCGGTGCTCGGGCACGACCGGGTCGGCGAGCTCGACCACGACCTGACCCGGCAGCACGACGACGAGCCGCAGGGACAGCGGATCGTCGTGCACGGCCAGGTGCGCGAGGGTGCCGGACGCCCGGTGCCGGACACCCTGGTCGAGGTCTGGCAGGCGAACGCCGCTGGCAGGTACCGGCACGCGATCGACCGGTGGCCGGCGCCGCTGGACCCGAACTTCACCGGGCTCGGCCGCGCGATGACCGACAACGAGGGCCGGTACCGGTTCGTCACCGTGCGCCCGGGTGCGTACCCGTGGGGCAACCACGACAACGCGTGGCGGCCGGCGCACATCCACTTCTCGGTGTTCGGGCGCGCGTTCACCCAGCGGCTGGTCACCCAGATGTACTTCCCGGACGACCCGTTGTTCGGCCAGGACCCGATCTTCAACTCCGTGCCCGACCCGGCCGCCCGCGCCCGGATGATCGCCGCTTACGACCACGGTGCGACCACGCCGCAGTGGGCGCTGGGATTCCGCTTCGACCTGGTGCTCCGCGGCCGCGAGGCGACCCCGTTCGAGGACGAGCCCGACGATGACTGAGACCGCTCGTGACCCTGCCGGCGACGGCTCGACGCCTTCGCAGACCGTCGGGCCGTACCTGTCGATCGGCCTGGACTGGGACGACGGCGCGTACGTCGTGCCGGAGGCGACGGCGGGCGCGTTCTGGCTGCGCGGCCGGTTGCTCGACGGCGAGGGCGCCGCGGTGCCCGACGGACTGATCGAGACCTGGCAGGCCGACCCCGAGGGCCGCTTCGACCACCCCGACGACCCCCGTGGGGCGGTGCGGTCGGACGCGTTCCGCGGCTTCGGCCGAGCCTCCACCGACGACGACGGGCGCTGGGCGATCCACACGGTGAAGCCGGGTCCGGTGCCCGGTGACGGCGACACTGTGCAGGCGCCGCACCTCGACGTCTCGGTCTTCGCCCGCGGGCTGCTGCACCGGTTGGTGACCCGGGTCTACTTCGCCGACGAGGACGAGGCGAACGCGGCCGATCCGGTGCTCGCGAGCCTGCCGGCACCGGCACGGGCCACCCTGGTCGCCGCCGGCGGGCCGGGTGGATACCAGCACGAGATCCGGCTCCAGGGCGACGGCGAGACCGTGTTCTTCCGGCTCTGACAGGGTGTGCCGGGTGCAGGGTGACGACCACGGGCTGTTCGCCGAGATCGCCGAGCGCGGGCCGGCCCGCGCCGCGACCGACGACGACCAGTGGGTGCGCGGCATGCTCCGGTTCGAGTCCGCGCTGGCGACGGCGCAGGCCACGCTGGGGCTGATCCCCGCCGCGGCCGCCGCGTCGATCGCCAGCGTCGTCGCCGACCTCGACCGCGACCTCGCCGGCATCGACCCCGACACGCTGGGCGCGGCGGCGGCGGCGGGCGGCAACCCGGTCATCCCGCTGGTCGAGCGGCTGCGGGCGCTGCTGCCCGAGGAGGCGGCGACGTCGGTGCACCACGGGGCCACCAGCCAGGACGCGCTGGACACCGCCGCGATGCTGGTCGCCCGCGACGCCACCGGGTCGGTGCTCGTGTCGCTCGGCGCGGCCGCCGACGCGACCGCCGCGCTGGCCCGGACGCACCGGCGGACCCCGACCATCGGGCGCACCCTGCTGCAGCAGGCGGTGCCGACGACGTTCGGGCTCAAGGCGGCTGGCTGGCTGCGGGGGCTGGACGGGGCGAGGGCCCGCGTCGACCGGGTCCGCAGCGGCCTGCCGGTGCAGCTCGGCGGCCCGGTGGGCTCGCGGGCCGGAGCCGGGGCCGAGGCCGACCGGCTGGCCGCCCTGGTCGCCGCCGCCCTCGATCTCGCCCCGGCGCCTCCGTGGCACACCGACCGGCTGCCGGTCGCCGACCTGGCCGGCGCGCTGGGCGCCGGCTGCGGCGCCGTCGGCAAGGTCGCGGGCGACGTGGTGCTGCTCGCGCAGCAGGAGGTGGGGGAGGTCCGTGAGGAGGCGCCGGGCCGCGGCGGATCGTCCAGCATGGCGCACAAGCACAACCCGGTCGCCGCCATCGCGGCCCGGGCGTCGGCGCGCCGGGCCCCGGGTCTGGTGGCCCACCTGCTCAGCTGCATGGAGCAGGAGCACGAGCGGGCCGCCGGAGCGTGGCACGCGGAGTGGCTGCCGCTGCGCGACCTGCTGCGCACGGCCGGCTCGGCGTCGGCCTGGCTCGCCGACTCGCTCGACCACCTCGTCGTCGACACCGAGGCGATGACCCGGAACCTGCCCGACCCCGTCCCCGCTCTCGACCCGGAGGCCAACGACGTGCTGATCGACGCCGCCCTGGACGACCACGACCGGCTCGCGCCGTGACCGCGGTCGAGGTGCACCACCTGGTCGACGGGCCGGCCGACGCTCCGGTGGTGGTGCTCGCCAACTCGATCGGGTCGACGCACCGGATGTGGGACGCGCAGCTGCCGGCACTGGCCGAGCGCTACCGGGTGATCCGGTTCGACAACCGTGGCCACGGCGAGTCGCCGGTGCCGCCCGGCCCGTACACGATCGACGACCTCGCCGGCGACGAGGTCGCACTGCTCGACCGGCTCGGCGTCGCCGACGCGCACCTCGTCGGTCTGTCGCTCGGCGGGATGATGGCGATGACGGTGGCGGCGGCGCACCCGGAACGGGTCCGCAGCCTCGGCCTGCTCTGCACCTCGGCCCTGCTGGGGCCGCCGGAGATGTGGCGCGACCGCGCGCGGACCGCCCGGGAGCAGGGGATGGGCGCACTCGGCCCGGCGGGGGTCGCGCGCTGGCTGTCCGAGCCGTTCTCGAAGGAGCACCCGGACGTGGTCGCACGGGTGCAGGCGATGCTCGAGGCGACACCGCCGGAGGGCTACGCGGCCGCGTGCGCGGCGATCGAGCAGATGGACCTGCGCGACCGGCTGCCGTCGATCACCGCGCCGACCATGGCCATCGCCGGCAGCGAGGACCCGGCCACGCCGCCGGAGCACCTGCGGGCGATCGCCGAGACCATCCCCGGGGCCCGGCTGGAGGTGCTCGACGGCGCCGCGCACATGGCGACCGTCGAGCAGCCCGAGCAGGTCACCGCGCTGCTGCTCGCCCACCTGGACCGCACGGAGGCAGGCCGATGACCGACGACGAGGCGTACGAGCGGGGCCTCCGGGTGCGTCGCGAGGTGCTCGGCGACGCGCACGTCGACCGGGCGCTGGAGACGGCCGACGACCTGAGCCGACCGTTCCAGGAGCTCATCACCCGCTACGCCTGGGGCGACGTCTGGGGTCGCGACGGTCTCGACCGCCGCACCCGCAGCATGCTGACGCTGGCGCTGCTGGCCACGCTCGGTCACGAGCACGAGCTCGCGATGCACGTGCGCGCCGCCGTACGCAACGGCGTGACGCCGGACGAGATCGGCGAGGTGCTGCTGCACACCGCCGTCTACGCCGGGGTCCCGGTCGCCAACCGCGCGCTGGCCATCGCCCGCGAGGCCCTCGGCGAGTAGCCGCGGTCAGCGGTCCAGGACCAGGGTCTGGCCCTGGCCGACGCCGATGCACAGCGTGGCGACACCGGTGCCGGAACCGGACCGGGCCAGCCGGTGCGCGACCACGCCCGCGAGCCGGGCGCCCGAGCAGCCCAGCGGGTGGCCCATCGCGACGGCGCCGCCCCACGGGTTGACCAGGTCGGGGTCGAGGTCGGGCCACTGGGCCAGGCACGCCAGCGCCTGGGCGGCGAACGCCTCGTTGAGCTCGACCGACACCACGTCGGCCCACGACCGGCCGGCCCGGCGCAGCGCCGTCGCGGTGGCGTCGACCGGGCCGATGCCGTAGCGGTGCGGCTCGACCCCCGCGGCCGCGCTCGCGCGCACCTGGGCCAGCGGCTCGAGCCCGTGCTCGGAGACCGCGTCCGCTGACGCGAGCAGCACCGCGGCCGCGCCGTCGGACAGCGGTGACGCGTTGCCGGCGGTCACGGTGCCGTCGGGGCGAAAGACCGGCTTCAGCGCGCCCAGCGACTCTGTCGACGCGTCCGCACGGATGCCCTCGTCCCGTACCAGGTCGATGCCCTCGGGGCGCACCACGTGGTCGTCGTACGCCCCGTCGGCCCACGCCTGGGCGGCGAGTCGGTGGCTGCGCACGGCGAAGGCGTCCTGGGCGTCGCGGCCGATGCCGAACTCGTCGGCGAGGACCTCGGCGCCCTCGCCGAGGCTCACCGTCCACTGCTCCGGCATGTCCGGGTTGACCAGCCGCCAGCCCAGCGCCGTCGACACCATCTCGGAGCCCCCGGCGGGGAAGGCCCGCGACGGCTTCGGCACCACCCATGGCGCGCGGGTCATCGACTCCACCCCGCCGGCGACCACCAGGTCGGCCTCACCGACCGCGATGGCGCGCGCGGCCCCGACGACGGCGTCGAGCCCGCTGGCGCAGAGCCGGTTGACGGTGCTGCCCGGGACCGACGTGGGCAGGCCGGCCAGCAGCACAGCCATCCGGCCCACGTTGCGGTTGTCCTCGCCCGCCTGGTTGGCGGCGCCGTAGCTCACCTCGTCGACGCGCGCGGCATCGAGGTCGGCGTGCCGGTCGAGCAACCCGCGCAGCACCGTCGCCGCGAGGTCGTCGGGTCGCACCTTGGCCAGTGCGCCGCCGTGCTTGCCGATAGGGGTGCGTACGGCGTCGACGACGTAGACCTCACGTCCCAGCACGGTGTGCCTCCTCGGTACGCGCGTGCAGGTCGCGCAGCACCCGCAGCTCCTCGTCGTCCGGGGGCGTGGTGGTGACGAGCTCGTCGGCCACCGACAGCGGCCACCCGGTCTGGTCCCGCACGTGGTCGACGTCGACGCCCGGGTGCACGGCGACCAGCGTCAGCTCGCGGGTCCGCGGGTCGGGCTCGAGGACGCCGAGGTCGGTGATCACCCGGGTCGGGCCGGCGCCGGCCAGCCCGTAGGCAGCCCGGTCGTCGCCGCCGCGGCCGTGCCCCATCGTCGTGACCACGTCGAGCCGTTCGACGAGGACCCGACGTGAGTGCCGCACGGTGATCAGCACCGAGCCCGCGTGCGCCGCGATCTCCGGCGCGCCGCCGGCTCCGGGGAGCCGTACGTCGGGCTTGCCGTCACCCCGGGCGACCGCGGTGGTGTTGATGTTGGCGAACCGGTCGAGCTGGGCCGCGCCGAGGAACCCGACGTCGCAGCGTCCGCCCTGCAGCCAGTACGCGAAGATCTCCGGCACGCTCACGACCGCGTCGGCGGTGTCGGCGAGCTCGCCGTCGCCGATCGACAGCGGCAGCACGTCGGGCTTGGCGCCGATGGTGCCGGACTCGTAGATCAGCACCAGGTCGGGCTCGTGCACGTGCCGGGCCAGGTTGGCCGCGGTGCTCGGCAGGCCGATACCCACGAAGCAGGTACGCGCGCCACGCAGTGCCCGCGCCGCCGCGACCGACATCATCTCGTCGGTGCTGTAGTCGCTCATCTGGCCGCCGCCCGGTCGAGCACGTGCGCGTCCATCCACTCCCGGAACGAGTCCCGCTCGCGGCTGATCGGGTCCCAGGCCGCGTAGAACGCGTTGTCCCGGGTCGAGTAGCCCGCGGCGTACGACGGGTGCGCGCCGCCCGGCACCACCGCCACCGCGTCGACGACCCAGGTCGGCAGCACCAGCGCGCCCGGCCGGGGGTCGAGCGTGTCGACGACCTCCTCGACGGTCACCAGCACCCGGTTGGCGGCGAGAACCGCTTCCTTCTGCACCCCGACGATGCCCCACAGCTGCACGTTGCCGGCCCGGTCGGCGCGCTGGGCGTGGATCACCGTGACGTCGGGGTTGACGGCCGGCACCGCCGTCAGCTCCTCGCCGGTGAACGGGCACGTGATGGTCGCGATGGTCGACGTCCGGTCGGCGAGGTCGCTGCCGCGGTAGCCGCGCAGCACACCGAACGGCAGCCGGGAGGCTCCCGCGGTGTAGCGCACCGCCATGCCCGCGTGGCTGTGCTCGTCGACCTCGAGCGGGCCCGGCCAGCCGTTCTCGACCGCGTCCCGGAACCGGTGCAGCGAGCCCACGCCCGGGTTGCCGCCCCAGCTGAACACCAGCCGGCGGGCGCAGCCCATGCCGATCAGCTGGTCGTAGACCACGTCCGGCGTCATCCGGACCAGGGTGAGGTCGCGGCGCTGCTGACGGATGATCTCGTGCCCGGCGGCGAACGGGATCAGGTGCGTGAAGCCCTCGAGGGCGACCACGTCGCCGTCCCGCACCAGGCCCGCGACCGCGTCCGGGAGGCTGCTGAGCTCGGCCACCGACGTCCTCCAGCCGTTGTACGTCCTGCGAACACGTGTTCAGTCAGCGTACAACGCTCAGCTGGCGGCGCTCACGCTGGACATGTTGAAGTCGGGCACCCGCAGCGCGGGCATCGCCGTGCGCGGGAAGTAGTCGCCCCACTCGCGGGAGAACCCGGGCCGGGTGGCCGACGCCGCCGAGAACCGGGACAGCAGGTCGATCGGGCTCTCGTTGAAGCGGAAGTTGTTGACCGCCCCGACGACCTCGCCGTGCTCCACCAGGTAGACGCCGTCGCGGGTCAGCCCGGTGAGCAGCAGCGTCTGCGGGTCGACCTCGCGGATGTACCACAGGCAGGTGAGCAGCAGCCCGCGCTCGGTACCGGCGACCAGGTCGGCGACGTCGCCGCTCGCGCCGTCGACCGACATCGCCAGGTTGTCGATCCCGGGCGTGACCGGTAGCGCGGTGAGCTCGGCCGAGTGCCGCGACTGCATCAGCGCGGTCAGCTCACCGTCGCGGACCCAGTCGGTGGGCACCAGGGGCAGGCCGTTGTCGAAGACGCTGGTGGCGCTGCCGGAGGTCGCGGCCGTGACGAACGGCGCGCACCCGAAGCCGTCCATCGCCGGGTCGGACCACAGCCGCACCGGTTGCGGGCTCAGCCGCTCGCCCACCCGGGTGCCACCGCCGGGGTGGCTGAACACCGTGCGCCCCTCGTGGGCGTCGCGGCCCCCGGTGGTCCAGTACGCGTAGACCATCAGGTCGCTGACCGCGGTCGCCGGCAGCACCGTGTCGTAGCGACCTGCAGGCAGGTCGACCTGTCGTTGCGCCCACGCCAGCCGTCGGGCCAGCTCGGCGTCGAGAGCGAGCGGGTCGACGTCGGTGAAGTCGCGGGTCGCCTGGCCGACCCAGGCCGAGCGGGTCAGCCCGGTGTCCTTGCCGGTGATTCCGATGTGCCCGCTGGGCTGCACATGCCGCTTCCGCAGCCCTGTGCTGGTCCCGAGGTACGTGGTCGTGACGTCGTGCTGCACGAAGCCGTACAGCAACCGGTCGTCGCCGCCCGCGCGACCGAACGCCTCGCCGAGCCCGGACGCGAGGTCGGCGAAGACCTCGATCGACGTGGTGGCAGGCTCGTCCTCCCAGCCCGGGTCGGGTTCCGCGGTGACCAGGGGGGCGGCGTCCTCGGCCGCGGCGGCCTGCCCGGCGGCGGCGTCGGCGTCGGCGACCAGCGCCTCCACCTGTTCCCACGTGGTCGCGTCCCGGGTCAGCCCGGCGGCAGCGACGCCGTCGGCGCCCTTGACCATGCTCACCACGGTGACGGCCGTGGCCTGGGTGACGCCGTTGGTGGTCAGCGTGTTGTTCGCCCAGCGCAGGTTGGCGGTGCCGGAGTCCTCGACGATCACCACGCAGTCGTCGGCGCTGGACTGTGCCAGCGCCCGGTCGACGAGCTGCTGTGGCCTGGTCCCTCGCGTGCTCACCGGCCGCCCTCCGTCCTGGTGTTGAGGATGGCCACGTCGCGGAACAGTGCGCTCGGGACACCCGTGACTGACCGGTGCCACCTGGCCGGGCTGGGCCTTGCCGCAGTTGAACGCACCCCCGAGCACCCACGTCTGTGGCCCGCCGACGGCCTCCATCGATCCCCAGAAGTCGGTCGTGGTGGCCTGGTAGGCGACGTCGCGCAGCTGGCCGGCGAGCCGGCCGTTGCGGATCCGGTAGAACCGCTGTCCGGTGAACTGGAAGTTGAAGCGCTGCATGTCGATGCTCCACGAGCGGTCGCCGAGCACGTAGATGCCGTCGTCGACGCCTGCGATCAGCCCGTCGGTGTCCGGACCGTCCGGCGCCGCCTGCAGGGACACGTTGGCCATCCGCTGGATCGGCATGTGGCCGGGGGAGTCGGCGAAGGAGCAGCCGGTGGACCGGTCGAAGCCCTGCCGGGCCGCCATCCGGCGGTCGGTCTGGTAGCCGACGAACACACCGTCGCGGACGATGTCCCAGGCCTGGGTCTCGACGCCCTCGTCGTCGTAGCCGACCGTCGACAGCCCGTGCTCGACGGTGCGGTCGCCGGTGATGCTCATCGCGGGTGACCCGTACTGCAGCGTGCCGAGGGAGTCCCAGGTGACGAACGACGTGCCGGCGTAGTTGGCCTCGTAGCCGAGGGCACGGTCCAGCTCGGTGGCGTGGCCGATCGACTCGTGGATGGTGAGCCACAGGTTCGACGGGTCGACGACGAGGTCGTAGCGGCCGGCGTCGACCGAGGGCGCGGCGAGCTTCTCGGCCAGCTGCTCGGGCAGCGCGGCCAGCTCGGCGTCCCAGTCCCAGCCGCCTCCGCCGGCGAGGTACTCCCAGCCACGTCCCACCGGCGGCGCCAGGGTGCGCATCGCGTCGATCACGCCGCGCTGCTCGTCGGCGCCGTGGATGGTGAGCTCGGGGTGCAGTCGGACCCGCTGCTGCGTGGTCGAGGTGCCTGCGAGGTCGGCATAGAACTTGTTCTCGACGACGTCGCCGTAGCGGACGTCGACGTGGCGTACGGCCGGGTGCGCGAGCAGGTCGCGGCTCCAGCCTGCGAACAGCTCGGCCTTGTCCGCCTCGGTCACGTCGCCGGGATCGATGTCGTAGGCCGACACCCAGACCTGCTCGGAGTGCACCGGCTCGGCTGCCAGCTCGACTCGCTCCGATGCCAGCGGACGGGACACCTGCGCGACCCGTACGGCCTGCTCGGCGGTGCGCACCGCGCCGTCGGTGGACAGCTGGGTGGTCGCGGCGAAGCCCCAGGTGCCGTCGAGGACGACCCGCACCGCGAGGCCGAGGGTCTCGCCCTGGTGGCTGCCCTCGAGGGCGGCGTCACGCAGCCGCAGCGCGTGGGTGGTCAGGCGTTCGATGCGGACGTCGGCGTGCTCGACCCCGAAGTCGCGACAGCGCTCGAGCGCCGAGTCGGCGAGACGGGTGAGGGGGAGTGCGAGGAAGGTGGGGCGGAGGCGGTCGGTGTCGGCAGCCGCGGTCATGCGCCGAGCCTACGGACCGACCGGAACACTGCGCGCGGCGGCGGTGCCGAGCGACGGGTGGGTCAGCTGGCGAAGGCGGTCCGGCCGAAGTCGGTGGGGCGATGGGGCGCGACGATCGGCCGTCGGGCAGCAGCTCACCGGTGTCCTCGAACAGCACCACGCCGTTGCACAACAGGCTCCACCCCTGCTCGGGGTGGTACGCGACGGTGTGCGCGGCGTCGCGGTCCAGCGCGTCCGGTGTCGGACACACGGGCTCGTGGTGACAGCTGCCGATGCCGTGGAGCGCGGCGGCGGGAGCTCCGGGGGCTGGTGTGGTGTACCTCACGCGTCCATAGTGCTCCTGCTGGACCCCTTCGCCACGCCAGATACGCGATCTGGGGACGGGTGTCGCCGGATCGTCACCATCCGGGGGAGGCCAGCTCATCCGTCAGGTCATCCGTACCTGCGCGACCGGGTCCGTCGTAGGTAGCCCGGATGGTGAGCCGCCCGCCCGCTCGACCGTGACCGCGACGCCCGTCGCGTCGCCCAGCCCGTCGACGACCTGCTGGCCAGACCCGGACGAGTCGGACATCACGCCGAGGGACCGCGGGGTGCCGTCGGGGTCGAGCGCCCACAGCTCGTAGCTCTGGTCGCTGTCCAGCGCCGGCATGTCGTGGACCACGACGACGGCCTGGTCGAGCGAGGCCGAGGAGTAGACCCGGACGGGGACGTTGCTCTGGCCGCGCGGGCTCGTCACCACGTCGTCGGCGGCCATCACCTGGGCGGCCAGGTCGGTCTCCCGGTTCTGCTCGGTGTTGGCGTTGCGCTCGTTCCACCACAGCCCACCCACGGCCACCGCGGCGAGCATCGCGGCCGCGGCGAGCAACGCCGGAGCCCGGCGGCGCCAGCGGGACATCTGCACGACGGTGGAGGCGGGACGCAGCTGAGGCGTGCGCCGGGCGGCGGCCAGGACCTCGTCGCGCAGCCCGCCGGTGGCGCCTCCTCGACGGCGTCGCCGAGCCGGGCAGCCGTGGCGCGGAACTCCCGTAGCTCGGCGGTGCACGTCGCGCAGCCGTCCAGGTGTTCCTCGAAGTCGGCCCGCTCGCGAGCATCGAGTGCGTCCAGCGAGTAGGCGCCGACGAGGGTGTGCTGCTCGACGGTCATGAGGTGACCCCCAGGCAGTCCCGGAGCCGGATCAGGCCGTCGCGCATTCGGGTCTTGATGGTGGCGGGGTTGGCCTCGAGCAGGCTGGCGACGTCGGCGTAGGTGTGGCCGCCGTAGTAGGCGAGGGTGATCGCCTCACGTTGCAGGTCGGTCAGCGAGTCGAGGCACCGACGTACCTGCTGGTGCTCCATCCGGACGGTGACCACGTCGTCGACGACGTCGACGTCCCGGCCGCCGCTCCAGTCGTAACGGCGCTCGCGGTCGGTGCTGGCCTGGTCGTGCCGTACGGCGTCGACGGCGCGGCGGTGGGTGAGCGTGAGGATCCAGCTCTTGGCCGAGCCGCGCCCGCGGTCGAAGCGGCTGGCGGTGCGCCACACCTGGAGCAGCACCTCCTGGGCGATCTCCTCGGCGCGCGCCGGGTCGCGCACCACCCTGCGGGCCAGGCCGTAGACCGAGCCGGAGACCCGGTCGTACAGGCGCGCGAACGCGTGCTCGTCCGCCCGGGCGACCCGGCCCAGCAGCTCGTCGAGGCTCTCCTCGGGCTCACCGGGATCGGGACCCGGGAAGGGTGCGCTCTGCGCGTCCACCGTCGTCCTCTCTCTCGGGTCCGGGCGTGCCGACCGGTCTGCGGGCCTACGTGGCAGACACCTGTACTTCGCAGCAGGCAGGTGCCCGGCTTGGTCACCTCGTCCGAGTCTGCCGCATCACGGGCTCAGCACGACCGAGCCGGTGCGCCGCTTGTCGACGCGTACCTGCACCGGCACCCGCTCGCGCAGCAGCGGCACGTGCGAGACCAGGCCGACGACCCGGCCGCCTGCGCGCAGGCCGTCGAGCACGTCCATCACCTCGTCGAGGCTGTCCAGGTCGAGCGAGCCGAAGCCTTCGTCGACGAACAGCGTGTGCACCTCGGCGCCGCCGGACTCGTGCGCGACCACGTCGGCCAGGCCGAGGGCGAGCGCGAGCGAGGCCTGGAACGTCTCGCCGCCGGACAGCGACCGTGGGTCCCGGGTCTCGCCGGTCCAGCCGTCGCGCACCAGCAGCCCGAGCCCGCCCCGGCGGTCGCGCGCGGTGCTGGCGGCCGTGTGCTCGAGGGTGTAGCGCCCACCGGTCATCGGGTCGAGCCGCTCGTTGGCCGCAGCGACGACCTGCTCGAGCCGGGCGGCGAGCACGTAGGCCGACAGCGACATCTGCATCCGGTTGTCGCGGGACTTGCCCTCGGTCAGCGACGCCATCGCCACCGCGGTCTCGTGCCGTCGCAGCACCGGCTCTCCCTCGTCGAGCAGCGCCACCAGCCGGTCGCGCATCGCGACGAGCCGCTGCTCGTGCTGGACCGCGGCGGCGAGCGCGCCGGTCGCCTCGGTGTGCGCCGCAGCGCAGTCGCGGGCCGCCGCCTCCGCCTGCTCGACGTCGCCGGCAGCCGGCGGTGCGGCCGGGTCGCCGGCGGCGGCGACCTCGGGGTCGTCGAGCGTCGCGTGCGCAGCCCGCGCGGCCTCGGCTCTGGTGTCCAGCCAGTCGGCCAGCTGCTGACGTGCGGCGGCGGTCATGGCGTCGGCACGTACGGACTCGACGTCGTCGAACCCGTGCGCCGCCGCGGTGCGCCCGGTGTCGGCCCGGGTGTCGGCCAGCTGCCGTGCGGCCTGCTGGTGCGCACGCTCGGCCCGCGCCGCCTGGCGCACCGCCTCCAGCGCGTCGAGGGTGGCGCGGCGGTGGCCGGCGAGGTCGAGGTCGTCGCCCAGGGCGGCGCGCAGGCCCGCCTGCAGCCGGCCCAGCTCGGTACGCCGCTCGTGCAGCGTGGTCTCGAGGGTGGCCACCCGCCGGTCGAGGGTCGCGAGCTGCTCGACCGTCGCGGTGAGCTCGGCGGTGGCGGCGGCGTGCGCTCGGCGCAGGTCGTCGACCCGCTCGGCGCGCTCGGAGAGCAGTCGGAGCCGGTCCCGGTGGGCGGCGGCCGTCTCGTCGGCCGCGGCCGGGCTGCTGTCGCCGGCGCGGGCCGTCAGCTCGGCGACCAGGACCCGGCCGCCCAGCAGGTCGGCCTCGGCCGCCTTGCGCTCGCGCTCGCGCCGGACCTCGACGTCGCGGAGCAGATGCTCGTCGGCCTCGCTCGGCACCGCCGCGGCCGACGACGCCGGTGCCGGGTGCACGCGGGCGCCGCAGACCGCGCACGGGTCACCCGGCACCAGCTCGGCGGCAAGCTGCGCCGCCGCTCCGCTGAGCCGTTGCGCCTGCACCACCTGCAGCCGTTCGCGGGCGTGCTGGTGTGCGTCGACGGCGGCCCTGCGGGCCTCGTCGCAGTCGCGCACCGCCGCCGTCGCCGCCGGCAGAGCGTGCACCGCCTGGCGGACGGCGTCGGCGGCTGCCACGTCGGCGGTCGCGCGATCGAGGTCGGCCACCGCCTGCTCGGCCGTGCCGACCATCGAGCGCAGCTCGTCGACCCGGCCAGGCAGCGTGTGTGCCGCGACCTGCAGGGTGGCGCGCTCGGCGTCGGCCGTGGCTCGGAGGGCGTCGAGCTCGCTCGACCTCCGCGGCGCAGTCGCGTGCGCGTGCGGCCTCGGCGGCGACGGCCTCCAGCCGGTCGTCACGCCGCTCGAGCCCACGCAGCGTGTCGTCCAGGTCGACGGCCTCCGTGCCCACGCCCGCCGGGTCGAGCCGGCGCAGCGCGTTGGCTGCGCCGCGCCCGGCTCCGCTCCGCCGCTCCGGCCGCCTCCGCCTCCTCCTGCTCGGCGCGCAGCAGCGGGCCCAGCAGGGGAGTGACCTCACGGGCCCGCTCGGCGGCGTCCAGCCGGTCAGCGCGCCGGGCGATCTCGTCGGCCTCGTCGGCGAGCCCGGCCAGCACGGCCCGCGCCTCGGCGCCGCGGCCGGTCGCGGACGCGTACGCCCGGGCCCGATCGCTGCGGGCCTGTGCCTCGGCGAGCGCCTGCGCGGCGATCGCGGCGTGGCTGCTGCGAGCGGCCACCTCGTCGGCGCCCGCGACGCACAACGCGTCGGCCACGTCGGTCCAGGCGGTGCCGTCGGTGCTGGTCCAGCCCGCGGGGATCGGCGTCGAGCAGGTTCGGCCGGCAGCCCCAGCACGGCGTGCATGCCGTCGAGCACCGAGCGGGCCCGCTGGACGTAGGCGGCGTGCTCACGCGCCGCGACCTGCCGCCGCTCGACCAGCCACTGCTCGACGTCGCGGAACCGGGCGGTGCCGAACAGCCGCTCGAGGACGTCCTGGCGCTGGGCGGCACCGGCGCGCAGGAACGCCTCGAACCGGCCCTGCGGAAGCATCGCCACCTGGGTGAACTGGGTGAGGTCCATGCCGAGCAGCGACTCGACCAGGTGCTGGGTCTCGTCGATGCGGGTGCTCAGCGTTGTCGACCCCGCCGCGGTGACCTCCTCCAGCACGACCGAGGACTGCTGCTTGGTGGTGCCCTCGCCGCGCCGCTTCGGCCGGACCCACTCGGGCGTCCGGGTGAGCCGCAGCCGGCGGCCGGACAGGGTCAGGTCGAGCACGACCCGGGGCCGCGCGTCGGCGGCCGCGTGGTCGCTGCGCAGCCGCCTGGCGTCCTGCCGGTCGCCGGGGACGCGGCCGAACAGCGCGAAGCAGATGGCGTCGAGCAGGCTGGTCTTGCCCGCGCCGGTGCTGCCGGTGAGCAGGAACAGCCCGGCCTCGCCGAGGCTGTCGAGGTCGAGCCGCTCGGTGCCGGGGAACGGGCCGAACGCGGTGAGCTCGAGTGTGTGCAGGCGCATCACGCAGCCCCGCCGGCGGCGGGTGCCGGAACCGCGACACCGTCGCCGCGGCAGGCCTCGCACGCGGCGTCGAGCAGCGCCGCCTCGTCGTCGTCGAGCGGGCCGGTCGCGGACGACCTCGACGAAGTCGCGGACGATCTCGACGTCGCTGCGGCCTCGCACCCGCCGGGTCCAGTCGGCCGTGGCCGACCGGTCGCCCTCGGGGTCGAACACCAGCACCAGCGCGTGCGGGAACCGGCGCCGCAACCGCTCCATCGCGGCCTTCGGCCGGCGCTCGTCGGTCAGCGTGACCTGCAGCCAGCTCTGCTCGTGCCGAGCCAGGTCGGGGTCGGCCAGCAGATCGTCGAGGTGCCCGCGCAGCACGCCCAGGGGGCGCGGCACCGGGGCGTCGACGAACTCGACGTCGCAGGTCCCGTCGGCTCCCAGGTCGACCAGCCAGCAGCCCTTGCGGTGCCGGCCCTCGGAGAACGAGTACGCCAGCGGCGAGCCGCTGTAGCGCATGGCCGGGCCCACCTGCTGCCGGCCGTGCAGGTGGCCGAGGGCGACGTAGTCGACGCCGTCGAACACCGCGCCGGGTACCTGCGAGACCCCACCCACGGTGATGTCGCGCTCGCTGTCGCTGGCAGCGCCGCCCACCACCCAGGTGTGTGCGAGCAGGACAGACCGGGCCCCCGGACGGGTCGCCAGGTCGGCACGGACCCGGCGCATCGCCTCACCGGTCACGGCCTCGTGCGAGCGCCGCTCGAGCCCCCAGGCCCGGGTCAGCACCTCGGGCTCGAGGTAGGGCAGCCCGTAGACCGCGACCTGGCCGTGCCGGTCGGACAGCAGCACCGGGCTGGCCAGGGTGTCCGGGTCGCTGCGTACGTGCACCCCGGCAGCCGCGATCAGCCCGGAGGCGAAGCCGAGCCGGCGGGCGGAGTCGTGGTTGCCGGCGGTCACCACCACCGTCACCCCGGTGGCGGCCAGCCGGGTGAGGGCTTCGTCGGCCAGGCTCACCGCGTCGACCGGCGGCAGCGCCCGGTCGTAGACGTCGCCGGACACGACCACCAGGTCGACCCGCTCGGAGCGCACCGTCTCGACCAGGTGGTCGACGAACGTCGCCTGCGCGCCCAGCAGCTGCTCGCGGTGGAACGACCGGCCCAGGTGCCAGTCGGAGGTGTGCAGCAGGCGCATGCTGCGACGGTAGGCGCGCGTTCCGACAGCGCGGGGGAGCCGCGCCGCGAGGTGGCGCCCGGGCTGGGAGGCTCGCATGCATCCCTTGACAGGCATATAACCGTAAGCGTATGTTCGTCCTCCATGACCACCGCCTTGGACGTGCTCGCCGACCCCACCCGGCGGCGCATCCTGGACGCGCTGCTGACCGGGCCGCAGCCGGTCGGCGCGCTGACCAGCCGGCTGGGGATCAGCCAGCCGGGTACGTCCAAGCACCTGCGGGTGCTGCGGGAGGCCGGCCTGGTCGACGTCCGCCGCGACGCCCAGCGCCGCGTCTACGCGCTGCGTCCCGAGCCGCTGGCCGACCTCGACGCCTGGCTGGCGCCGTACCGCCGGCTGTGGTCCGACGCCTTCGACGCCCTCGAACGACACCTCGACCGGGACCTCGACACGGACCCCGACCCGGACCGGGAGGAGCAGTGACCGACCCCGGCACCCGCACCCAGGAGATCACCCTCGACGTCGTCGACGGGCGGCACCGGCTCCGGCTGCAGCGACGACTGGCGCACCCGGTCGAGCGGGTGTGGCGGGCCATCACCGAGCCGGCAGAGCTCAGCAGGTGGTTCCCCGCCCAGGTCACGTTCGAGCCACGCGTGGGCGCGCAGGTCCGGTTCCGTATGGACGGCGAGCCCGACACCGAGGGCACCGTCGACGAGATCGACCCGCCACGCCTGCTCCAGCTCACCTGGGACACGAACGTGCTGCGCTTCGAGCTCACCCCTGACGACGCCGGTTGCGTGCTGCTGTTCAGCCACGTCTTCGACGACCACGCGGGTGCGGCCAGCTTCGCCAGCGGCTGGGACGCCTGCCTCGACGGGCTCGTCGACGTCGCGTCCGGCAACGAGCCGGCACCGCCGGGGCCCATGGACGTCGCGCACGAGCAGCGGGTCCGCGACCTCGGGCTGCGCGTCGGCGACGTCGCACCCGGCGACGGTGGCTGGGCGGCCCGGGTCGAGCGCCAGCTGGTACGACCCGCTGACGTGGCCCGGCCGCTGCTCCCCGCCGACGGCGACGGGACCCGCTGGCAGCTGGGGGAGGGGACCGGGCACGGCGCCCGGCTGGTGGTCACCCGCGACGGCCTGCCCGACGAGGCGGCCGCGACCGCGGCGCTGGCCGACCTGCACGAGCAGGTCGAGCGGATCGCCGCGGAGGCGATGGAGGCACGGCCATAGAGTCGCTGCCCGTGGGCGCGCGGCTGGTGATCTTCGACTGCGACGGCGTCCTGGTCGACAGCGAGCGGCTGGTCGTCCGCCTCGAGGCCGCGGAGATCACCGCGCTGGGCTGGCCGCTGGAGGTCGACGACGTGATCGAGCGCTTCGTCGGCCGCAGCGAGCAGCACATGACCACCGAGATCGCCCGGCACGTCGACGGCGGCATCCCGGACGGGTGGTACGACCTGCTGCGGGAGCGGACCCACGAGCTGTTCCGGTCCGAGCTGCAACCCGTCGACGGTGTCGTCGGCGCCGTCAGGGAGGTGCAGCGGCGAGTCGCCACGTGCGTCGCCTCGTCCAGCGGCCACGACCGGCTCCGGCTGGTGCTCGGGCTCACTGGTCTGCTCGACGTCTTCGACGGCCATGTGCACAGCGCGGAGGACGTCGTCCACGGCAAGCCCGCACCCGACCTGTTCCTGCACGCGGCGGCGGAGGAGGGCTACCCACCCGCCGACTGTGTCGTGGTCGAGGACAGCCTGCCCGGCGTGCAGGCAGCAGTTGCCGCGGGCATGCGGGTGCTCGGCTACGGCGCCGGCATGACGGCGCCAGACGTGCTCGAGGCCGGCGGCGCCGACGTGTTCACCGACATGACCGACCTGCCCTGGCTCGCGCTCGGCTGAGCCCTCGGCTGACCGGGAGCGCTCAGCCGGTCCAGCGCCGGCGCACCGCGATCGACTTCCGCAGGTCGTCGGTGCGGTCGGCCACCGAGCGTCGTACGCCCGCGTCGATGTCGTCGCGACCCAGCAGCCGCTCGGCGTGCTCGGCCGTGGCGTCGTCGACGGCGAACCGCGGGTAGGCCTCGCTCGCGGTCTGTGCCACCACGTAGCCCTGCCGCAGCGACACGGTGGCGGGCACGTCGACGAAGTAGCGCGGCACGTACGACGCCACCAGCTCGGTCTGCTCCGGCCACCAGAAGCCGTCGCAGGAGCCCGACAGGACGTGGTTGGACACCTCGGCGTCCCGGGTGATGACCTGCCAGGCCGCCTGCTTGGCCGCGGGGTCCGGCAGGGCCGCCCGGCAGCGCGCGGCGTGCACCTCGCCCTCGTTGGACCGGTCGCGGTCGAACTCGGCGTCGACCTCGTCCGCACCCGCCGCGCCGTAGCGGCACAGCTGGCGGAGCACCCGCCAGCGCAGGTCGGCATCGAGCGTGACGCCGGCGGGGGCGTCGCCGTCGAGCCACCGGCGCAGCAGATCGGTGTCGGTCGAGACCGCGACCAGCCCGCGGGCCGCGGCCAGCTGCAGCCCCGAGCCCGGGTGTGCGGCGGACACGACGTCGTCCAGGGTGGCCGCCACCCGAGCCGTCGCCACCGGGTCGCCCCCGAGCGCCCGGCCGAGCACGTGCTCACCGGCCCAGTGGCTCAGGGAGCTGAGCGCGATGTCCTGGTCCTCGGTCGGCAGCGCGGCGGCGAGCAGGTCGAGCGCGTACGCAGGGGACAGCTCGGCGTCGTCGCAGGCGTCGCGCACCCACAGCCACGCCGCACCGCGGGTCACCGGGTCCGCCACCGCCGGCAGTCGCTGCGGCAACGCGGCGATCGTCCACGCGTCCAGCCGCACCTTGGCCCAGGTGTCGTCGTGGGCGTCGGGCAGCAGCAGGTGGCCCTCGGCGGGGGAGAGGGGGAGTGCGGTGCGCTCGGCGGCAACCGCCAGCGACTCGGACTCGACCAGGTCGTCCGGCCCGATGCGTTGCACGGTCACCCCGTGCGGCCGGCCGGACGGCTCGGCACCCGCCGGGGGAGCCAGGACCAGCGCGTCGTCCTCGACCCGCAGGGTGTCGACGCCGGCCTGGCGCAGCCACCCCCGCGCCCAGTGGTCGAGCTCGCCCCCCGCGGCTCGTTCCCAGGCGCCTAGCAGGTCGGCGAGTGTCGCGTTGCCGAACGCGTGCTGCTCGAGGTGGTCGCGTACGCCGGCGAGGAAGACCTCGTCGCCGAGGTAGGTCGCGAGCTGCTTGAGCACGGCCGCGCCCTTGGCGTAGGAGATGCCGTCGAAGTCGGTGAGGGCGGTCCGGGCGTCAGCGGCGCCGTTGCCGGCCACCGGGTGGGTCGACCCGCGCTGGTCGGCGAGCAGTCCCCAGCGCTTGCGCACGTAGGTGAAGTCGACCCAGGAGTCCTGGAAGCGGGTCGCCTCGTCGCACACCCGGTGGCCCATGTACTCCGCGAACGACTCGTTCAGCCACAGGTCGTCCCACCACTGCATGGTGACCAGGTCGCCGAACCACATGTGCGCCATCTCGTGCACGATCACCCGGGCCCGGCCGCTGCGCTCCCCGTCGGGGACCGGGCCGCGGAAGATGAACTCGTCCCGGAACGTGACGCAGCCGGGGTTCTCCATCGCGCCGGCGTTGAACTCCGGAACGAACGCCTGGTCGTAGTCGCCGAACGGGTAGCGGATGCCGAACATCCGGTGGAAGGCGTCGAACGCCCCGGACGTCACCTCGACGATCTCGTCGAAGTCCTTGTCCAGCGCCGCCGCCAGGGACTGCTTGACGTGCACCCCGAGCCGGATGCCGTCGTGCTCGGCGTTCCGCGAGTGGTACGGCCCGGCGACGAGCGTGACGAGGTAGGAGGAGATCGGCTCCGTCTCGGACAGCTCCCAGCGCGCGGTGCTGTCCGAGACCTCCGTGCGGGTGGCCCGGCCGTTGCCGACCACCGTCCACGCGGCCGGCGTCGTGACCCGTACCCGGTAGCGCGACTTGAGGTCGGGCTGGTCGAAGCAGCCGAAGCAGCGCGGTGCGGAGTCGAGGAACGACATCAGGTGCAGGTACGGCTGCGCGTCGGCCGGGTCGACGGTGCGGTGCAGACCCTCACCGTCGTGGCTGTAGGCCATCTCGGCGTCGACGCTGAGGCGGTGGGTGCCCGCGGAGAGGTGCAGCGCGAATCTGCCCTCGTCGAGCAGCGCCGGGTCGAGCGGCTCGCCGTCGAGCACGATCTCGCGCAGCGTGCGGGGCCGGACGTCGACGAACGTGCTGTCGGCGGCGCGGGCCTCGAACTCGATCGTGGTGCGGGACCCGAACACCTGGTCGCCCTGGTCGAGGTCGAGCTCGACGTCCATGTCGGTGACCCGCAGCAGTGCCGCGCGGTCTCGTGCCTCCTGCACCGTCAGGCTTCGCATGCGGGTCACTGTAGGACGCGACGCGGGTGCGACGATGACGCCCGTGGTCGACGCGGTCGCGTACCTGGTGATCGGCGGTGCGCTGGTCGCGGCCGCCTGGGCTGCCGTGTTGATGGTCCTCGACCGGCCGCTGCACGACTCGTTGTTCTGGCTGCTCGCCGGGCTCGAGGTCGTGCTGCTGGCCCTGCTGGTCGGCGGGTGCGTCGCGCTGGCCCGCACCGACCGCGACATCCAGGGACTGACGTTCGTCGGCTACCTGGTGAGCGTCGTGCTGGTGCTGCCGTTGGCGGTCGCGTGGGCGGCGTCGGAGAAGACCCGCTGGGGCACCGGCGTGCTGCTCGCCGGCTGCCTGACCGTGGCGGTGCTCGCGCTCCGGCTGACCCAGCTCTGGGCCGGACAGCCGTGACCAGCACCCGCGAAGGCCCCGGCCGGCTGCTCGTCGCCGTCTACGCGGTCTTCGCCCTCGCGGCGACGGCGCGCTCGGCGGTGCAGATCGCCACCGACTTCGACGCGGCGCCGGTGGCGTACCTGCTGTCGGCGGGCGCGGCGCTGGTGTACGTGCTGGCGACGGTGGGGCTGGCCCGGTCGACGCGTGGCTCGAGGCGGGTCGCCGCGGTGGCGATCGGCATCGAGCTGGTAGGGGTGCTCGCAGTGGGCACCCTGACCGTCCTGGACGAGGAGCTGTTCCCGGACCAGACCGTCTGGTCGGGCTACGGCGCCGGTTACGGCTTCGTGCCGCTGGTGCTGCCGGTGCTCGGGCTGGCCTGGCTGTGGCGGACCCGTGGAACCGGATGACGCGTGCGACCGTCTCATCGACGTCACCCGTCCCTGCTCAGCCGGAGGCGAGCCAGATGATCACGACCAGGACCCGCCCGCGATGGGCCCGTTGTGCCACGACCCTCACCGGTCTGCTCGTCATCCCTGCCCTGGCCGCCGGCTGCGCCCAGAGCGCCGACGAGGGCGGTGCCGCCGACGACGGTGGCTCCCAGAACGGCTCGCAGAACGCCACTGACGGCGGGGGCTCAGGGCCTGTCGTCGACCCCGCCTGCCCCTCCGGTCTGACCGCCCAGCAGCTCGGCGCGACCGTCGACTACCCGTCGGCCGACGTCGACGGTGACGGCAGGAAGGACACCCTCAGCATCGGCACCGTCACCGGTGGCGACGCCGGGTGCAGCGCCGCCCTGGTCGTGACCACCGACGACGGCACCTCCGTCGCCGCACTGCCGGGCCTCGAGATCGTGCCGCCGCAGGCGATGGTGCCGGGCGGCGCCGCGACGATCTCCGGCCAGCCCGTCGTGGCGGCGCCGCTGAGCTTCTCGCCGCGAGGCGGCGGTGAGGTGGGCCTGTTCACGCTGCAGGACGGCGCGCTGGTGCCGATCGAGGACGAGTCCGGCAAGCCGTGGACGATTGTCGCGACGGTCGACGACGGCGGCGGCGTACCGCAGAGCATCGACTGCGCCGACGGCGGTCTGAGCCACACGACGTCGAGCCAGAACGGTCTCGGCGGCCCGGTCCACCTCACCACGACGCACTACAGCCTCGACGGGACCACCCTGGTCAAGGACGGGCAGTCTCGCCAGACCGTGACCGAGCGCGGCAACGCGTTGGGGGACCACGGCCTGAGCATCTTCGCCCACTGCTGACCGGCGCGATCAGGAGCACCGCGTCCCGCCCGCGGGCCGGGTGGCACGATTGGGAGGTGTCCGACCCGATCCTGACCACCTGGGGCCCGCGGCGTCGTGCTGGCGCGGCGCCCGGTGTGGTGCTGCTGCTGCACGGCGGCCGGCAGACCGACTCGCGCACCGTCGAGCGTCAGCACGCCTCCTGGTGGCGGATGGCCCTGGTCGCTCGGACGCTCGCCCGCAGCGCCGGGCAGTACGGCGTCCCGGTGGTGCTGCTGCGCTACCGGGCTCGCGGCTGGAACGCCGACGGCGGTGCCACGCCCGCACCGGTGGTCGACGGGCGGTGGGCGCTGGAGCACCTGCGTGAGCGCTACGGCGACGTCCCGGTCGTCCTGCTCGGCCACTCCATGGGCGGCCGCGCAGCGGTCGCACTCGCGGGCGAGCCCGGTGTGGCCGGGGTGGTGGCGCTGGCACCCTGGTTGCCCGACCGCGAGCCGGTGGCTGCGTCCGCCGGTCAGCGGCTGGTGATCGTGCACGGGCTGATGGACCGGTGGACGTCACCGGCCGGCAGCCTGGCATGGTCCCGCCGGGCCCGGGCCGGGGGAGCGCGGGTGGCGCGCGTCGAGATGGGTCCGGTCGGCCACTTCATGGTCGCGCGTCTCCGCACCTGGAACCGTGTCGTCCGCGACGCCTCGCTCGGGCTGCTCGGGGTGCGGTCCCTGCCCGCGCCGCTGGCCGAGGCGCTGGATGCAGCGGCCGGTGACGGTGCTGAGGACGAGGGATTGCGGCTACCGTCATCGGTGTGACCGCAGACAGCACGATCCGGCAGCACATCGACGACCTCGTGGCCGAGGAGAGGTCGCTGCGCTCGCGGCTGGCCCGCGGCGAGATCTCCAAGGACGAGGAGCACACCCGGCTCCGGCACGTCGAGACCGAGCTCGACCAGTGCTGGGACCTGCTGCGCCAACGGGACGCCCGGCGGCACGTGGGCGAGGACCCGGAGACCGCGAAGGTCCGCCCGCCCAACGTGGTCGAGGACTACCTGGGCTGAGCCGCGGCGACCCGGGAGTCGACGCGTGAAGACGTCCGGCCGACCCGTGACCGTGCTGCGGCTGCCGCTGTGGATCCGCGTCGGCGCTGCCGTCGTGGCGCCGCTGGGCGGCGCCGCGCTGGGCTGGTTCCTGCCCGCGTTCGCGAGGTGGGTCGCCGACCTGCCGTGGGTGCCGTTCCAGGGCCTGGCCCGGCTGCTCGCCGACTGGGACGGCCCGTGGCTGGTGGCGCTGACGACCCTGGCAGGTCTGGCCGGTGGTGTGCTGCTCGCGGCCGCGGTCATCCAGGACACGCTCACGGTGCGGCTGAGCGACCGCGAGGTCGAGCTGTCCCGCGAGGGCCGCGTGCGGACGTACCCGCGCGAGCAGGTCGGGTCGGTGTTCGTCGACGGCAAGCAGCTGGTGCTGCTCGGCGCCGCCAGCGACGAGCTCGACCGGGACGAGACCGAGAACGCCGCCGGCGAGCTGGCGGCCGCGTTCCGCCGGCACGGCTGGCCGTGGGCCGACCGGGACCCGCACACCGACGCGTTCCGGCGCTGGGTGCCGGACACCCCGGACCTCCCCGGAGGCGTCAACGCGCTGCTGCGGGCGCGCGCCCACGCGCTGGAGAAGAAGCAGGCCGACGACGTGCGCGAGCTCAAGCAGGAGGTCGCGAAGCAGGGCTACGTCGTACGGGACGAGAAGACCCGTCAGTACTGGCGATCCGTCGCCGGCCGCTGACCGGCAGAGGTCCCGCCAGAGGTCCCGTCAGAAGTCGACCGCGTCGATCATCCAGGTGCCGTCCTGGTTGACCAGCGTGTACTGGATGGTGAGGTCAGCGATGGTGCTGCCGAACGTGGCGGTCGCCTTCTCCTGGGTGCCGGTCACCTCCGAGATCACCAGGTCCTGCTCGGTGTACTGCTTGTCCACGAACGCCTTCTCGTACGCCTCGCACGCCTGCTCGGGCTCGCTGATGAACGTCTGCTCCTCGAGGAACGTGTCGGTGACAAGGTCGCACCCACCCTCCATGTCGACGGTCACGATCGTCGACGCGATCGCAGCCACGTCCTCCTCGGTGAGCTCACCCGGGTCGGCAGCCGCCTCCACCGAGGCACCCGTCTCCGCGGTCTGCCCAGCGGTCTCCTCAGTGGTCTCCTCAGCGGTCGGTTCGTCGGTTGCCGACTCGTCCGGGTCGTCCGACCCGCAGCCGGCCAACGGCAGCACCAGCACGGCCAGGACGGCAACGGACATGCGCTTCACGGCGAGGGCCCCCTTATGGTGCAACGGTCCGGGACACCCTAGGAGGCGTTGGCCATGACGCGCGGCCTTTTGGTCGACGGGGTCGACCCGCACGACGACGCCGCGTTCCGCCGCTGGTACCACGCCTTCCGTGCGGGCACCGTGGCCGGCCGGCTCGCGCCGCTGGTCTGGGCGTACGAGGAGCTCAGCACGTCGCTGCGGCACCCGGACACGCGGCTGCGGCGCAGCGTGATCGGCGCCTTCGACGACGGCCAGGTCGTGGGGACACTGCTGCTCGAGCTGTCGCTGGTCGACAACACGCACGTCGCCGAGATGCAGATCGCCGTGCCACCGGGACTCCGGGGGAGGGGCGTCGGGGCGGCGCTGTTCACGCACGCCGACCGGGTCGCGACCGAGGCCGGTCGCACGACGTACCTGAGCGAGGTCGACGTGCCACTCGGGGAGACCCTGGACGCCTACCCGGGTTCGCGGTTCGCCCGGAGCCGCGGTTTCAGCAGCGAGCACTCCGAGGACCACCTGGTGCTCGACCTCCCGGCCGACCCGGCACTCGTCGCCGGCATCCGGGTCCGCGCCGCGGACGCGCACGGTGGCTACGACCTGGTGTCGTGGGCCGGCCGCTGCCCCGACGAGCACCTGGTCGCCGTGGCCGCCATGCGCACGGCGATGAGCCAGGACCTGCCGCTGGGCGAGCTGGACCTGACGCCGGAGCCGTGGGACGTCGAGCGCGTGCGGACCACCGAGCAGCGGCAGGCCGACCAGGGGTTCGCCTCGCTGACCACGGCGGCCCGCGCACCGGACGGGCTGTTCGCCGGCTACAGCGAGCTGCTCGTCCCCGCGCACAACCCGGGGGAGGTGCTGCAGGAGGACACCCTGGTGGTCCGGGCGCACCGCGGACACCGGCTCGGCGCGGCGATGAAGGCTGCCAACCTCGCGCTGCTCGCCGAGCGGTACCCCGACCGTGCCCGGCTGCACACCTGGACCGCCGGTGACAACGGCGCGATGCAGGCGGTCAACCGCGAGTTCGGGTTCCGCGTGGTCGAGCAGCTGCACGAGTTCCAGCGCCGGGCGCCGGATGGCTGAGGGGGAGCGGCTGGTCGCCGACGTCCGGGCCGCGCTCGCTGAGGCGGGCGACCCGGAGCGGGCGATCGGCCAGCAGGCGTACATGAAGTCCGCCCTGCCGTTTCGCGGTCTGCAGGCACCTGACCTGCGGCGCGTCTGCCGGGCGTTGTTCGACTCCCAGCCGTTGCCCGACCGGGCCGGCTGGGAGCGGACCGTGCGCACGCTCTGGGACGAGGCGGCGTACCGCGAGGAGCGCTACGCCGCCATCGCGCTCACCGGGCACCGGCTCTACCGCGGCTACCAGGACCCGTCGGTGCTGCCGCTGTACGAGCACATGATCGTCACCGGCGCGTGGTGGGACCACGTCGACGAGCTGGCCAGCCGACGGGTCGGACCGGTGCTGCTCGCGTACCCGGCAGAGGTGACGCCGGTGATGCGGGCGTGGTCGACCGACGCGGACCGGTGGCGGCGGCGTTCGTCGATCATCTGCCAGCTCGCTGCCAAGCAGCAGACCGACCGGGCCCTGCTGACCGACTGTGTGCTGGCCAATCTCGACGACCGGGACTTCTTCCTGCGCAAGGCGATCGGCTGGGCGCTGCGCCAGTACGCCCGGGTGGACCCCGGCTGGGTGCGGGCGTTCGTCGCCGAGCACCGCGAGCGGATGTCGCCGCTGTCGGTGCGGGAGGCGACCAAGCACCTGTGACGAGGTCACCTGCGCGGTGTCGGTGGGTGGGCCTAGCGTGTTCGGTGTCGCCGGGGCCGTCCCACCCGCAGAGGAGATCGTCATGACCACGCTGGCAGATCGACCGCACACCGCTTTGATGGTGATCGACGTGCAGAACGGTGTCGTCGCGGGCACGCACCAGCGCGACGAGGTCGTCGCCAACATCGGCACCCTCGTCGACAGGGCGCGTGAGTCGGGTGTGCCGATCGTGTGGGTGGCGCACTCCGGCGAGCAGCTGGAGCGGGGAAGCGACGCCTGGGAGTACGTGCCGGAGCTGAAGCGCCAGGAGTCGGAACCACTGGTGCACAAGACGTTCGCGGACTCGTTCGAGGACACCGACCTGGAGGACGTGCTGGGCAAGGCATCGATCGGCCGGCTGGTCGTGACCGGCGCGCAGACCGACGAGTGCATCCGGTCGACCATCCACGGCGCCTTCGTGCGGGGCTATGACGTGACCCTCGTCGGCGACGCGCACACGACCGAGGACCTGAGCGAGTGGGGCGCGCCGCCGCCGGACAAGGTCATCGCGCACACGAACCTCTACTGGCAGAACCACGGTGCTCCCGGTCGTACGGCGGGCGTCGCGGAGACCAAGGACGTGGCGTTCGCCGGCTGAGCGACGACGTCTGCGCGGAAGTCGCCCGGGCGCCTACTGGCCTCGGCGTTGTGGCGGCAACACGCGGGCGACACGCCGTCGGGACCGGCAGCATGCCGCCACATCCGGTCCGGGGGGAGGGCCCGGGGGGGCGTCACGCAGGGGCGCCGAGCGGCGGGTGCTCGAGCACTTGGGGCGTGTACTCGACCAGCTGGATGCGGCCGTCGAAGGTACGGTGCTCGATCATCTCGAGGGCGACGTCCGGATAGCCGTCGTAGATGCGCTCTGCGCCCGTGGCCCCGGTGATCACCGGGAACATCACGACCCGGAAGCGGTCGACGAGTCCGGCTCGTAGCAGGGACCGGCACAGGCTGAGGCTGCCGATCGTGCTGAGGAGCGCCGAGCCACTCGACTTCATGGCGCGGACCGCCTCGACGGCGTCGTCGCGGACGAGCGTGGCGTTGGCCCACGTCAGTGGCTCCTCGAGTGAGGAGGAGAACACCACCTTGGACGCTTGCGTGAGTTCGTCGAGGGACGCCGCCTCTTCGGCCCTGAACTCGTCCTGGCCACTCGGGACCTCGCCGGCGGCGAAACCCGACATCTGGCGGTAGGTGTTCGATCCCATCAGGTAGGTCGCCTCGGGCTGCTCGCCGAGCCATGACAGGTACTCCGGGCCCTCGAGGCCCCAGAACCCGGGCCATCCCTCTCCCGATGCGTTGCCGTCGAGGGAGGTGATGAAGTCGACGAGAAGCTCTGACATGGCGGCGTCCTTTCCTCGGGTGTCACGAGCTTGGACCGGCCGGGTGTCACGAACTCATCGGCCGCGCTGGAAGCGACAGAGCCGTCGGACTCGGCAACCTGACATAATGTCGCTTATCGGCGCACCCAAGACTGCGCGTGCCCGGAGGTTGTCAGGGCCCCGATGTCGAGAAACCCCCGCCCGCGTCGTCTCCGGTGCGTACGCGGCCACAATGGTCGCGCCGTACCGAAGGAGACACTCATGGCCAAGTACCTGCTGCTCAAGCACTACCGCGGCGGTCCGGCTCCCGTCGTGGACTTCGACCCGATCGACCAGTGGGACCCGGCAGACGTCGACGCGCACGTCCAGTGGATGCGCGACTTCGCGACCAAGCTGGAGGAAACGGGCGAGTTCGTGAGCCACCAGGCGTTGTCCCCGGAGGGCACGTTCGTCCGCTACGGCGGCGAGGGCCGGCCGCCGGTCACCGACGGCCCGTTCGCGGAGACCAAGGACCTGATCGCCGGCTGGATGATCATCGACGTGGAGACCTACGAGCGAGCCGTCGAAGTCGCGGGCGCGTACTCGGCCGCGCCGGGCCCCGGGGGGAACCCGAACTACGAATGGCTGGAGGTACGTCCGGTCTACGGCTCCGCGCCCACCGTCGCGGAGTGAACGAAACCCTGCTGCGGGAGCTGATTCCCGCGGTCACCGGTGTCCTCGTCCGTCGCGGAGCCGACTTCGCGACGGCCGAGGACGCCGTGCAGGACGCGCTGCTGCGGGCGCTGGCCACGTGGCCGACGGAGCCGCCGGCGGATCCGAAGGGCTGGTTGATCACGGCCGCCTGGCGCAAGTTCCTGGACGGGACCCGGTCGGAGAGCTCTCGGCTCGCCCGCGAGGCCCGGGTCGCGACCGAGCCGCCGCCAGGCCCGACCGAGAACACGGCCGACACTCTGCAGCTCTACTTCCTGTGCGCCCACCCCTCGCTCACGCCCGCCTCCGCGGTGGCGCTCACGCTGCGGGCAGTGGGCGGTCTGACGACCCGCCAGATCGCGGAGGCGTACCTGGTGCCGGAGGCAACCATGGCCCAGCGCATCAGCCGGGCCAAGCGCACCGTGTCGGGCGTGCGCTTCGACGAACCCGGAGACCTGCCCACCGTCCTGCGGGTGCTCTACCTGGTCTTCAACGAGGGCTACAGCGGCGAGGTCGACCTCGCCGAGGAGGCGATCCGGCTGACCCGCCAGGTGCGGTCGATGACCGATGACGAGGAGGTGTCCGGCCTGCTCGCGCTGATGCTGCTGCACCACGCGCGCCGCGCCGCGCGGACGACATCCGACGGCACTCTCGTCCCGCTGGCGGAACAGGACCGGTCAAGGTGGGACACCGGACTGATCGCCGCGGGGGTGGCGATCCTGCAGGCGGCCCTGGCGCGCGATGGGCTCGGCGAGTTCCAGGCGCAGGCCGCCATCGCCGCCCTGCACGCCGACGCGCAGACGGTGGACGAGACCGACTGGGTGCAGATCGTGGAGTGGTACGACGAGCTCGAGCGTCTTACCGACAACCCCGTCGTCGGTCTGAACCGTGCCGTCGCCGTGGGTGAGGCGGACGGGCCGCAGGCCGGTCTGGCCGCGCTCGAACAGGTGGATCGGGCGGTTCCCAGGTACCCGGCTGTCGAGGCCTACCTCCGGGAGCGGGCCGGCGACCTCGCGCTCGCGGCTCGGCTGTACGGCGACGCGGCCCGCGCCGCCACCAACCTCGCCGAGCGCGATCACCTCACCCGACAGGCAGCTCGGCTGAACGGCGTGGTTCGAGGTTGATCGAAATTCCTCCGCAGACCCATGTCGAGAACCCGCGGTCGGCGCCGTCCCCGATGTGAGCGCGGCCAGGAGGGTCGCGCCACGACGGAAGGTGCACACGCATGGAGCGGCACGAGATCGCCGACGAACTCGCCAGCACCGGCGCGCAGCAGCTGCTCACCTCCAGCTCGATGGCGCGCCTGGCATACCTCGCACCGGACGCGACCCCCCGGGTGATCCCGATCGGCTTCTACTGGACCGGCGAGCAGGTCGTGGTCTCCACCGCCGCGACCGCACCCAAGGTCACGGCGCTGTCAGCGCGCCCGGACGTCGCCCTGACGATCGACGGCGGTGACACGCCCGGCGCAGCACGAGCCCTGTCCATTCGCGGACGGGCGACTGTCCGGATCGTCGACGGGGTGACCGCGGAGTACCTCGCCAGCGCCAGGAAGGCCATGGACGCCGAGGCGGCGGCCCAGTTCGAGCAGAACTGCCGCGCGCTGTACCGCCAGATGGCCCGGGTCGCGATCACGCCGCACTGGGTGCGCTTCTACGACTTCGGCGCCGGCCGGCTTCCGCGATTCCTGCGGGAGCTGGTCGACCGGACGGGGGCATGACGGTTCTCGGCGTACGACCGCTACCCGGCCCCTCACCCGACCCCGGTGGCACCCGGGCGCGTCCACTGGGGCACCGGCCGACCGCCGCTCCTGGGCCCCATCGGCGCACCGTGCTCGTCGGTGCGCAGGAACGAGTGGGTCGGGAGCTGCGGCCACCCCTCGGGCGAGTCCTCCCATGCCTCCCGCCGCCCGTACACGGTCATGTCGAGCAGCCCGAACAAGGGACTCAGCACCTCGTCCCCCCGGGCGGTCGTCGAGTACGTCAGGTAGATCGAGTCCTCCCGCCGCAGGTAGCAGGCGATGTGGCCGGTGTGGGCCACGGTGGGGTCGTCGAGGTGGGCGTTGGAGTACCACGGCGCGGTGTAGCCCATGAAGTCGCGGAATGCCGCGAGCTCCTCGTACGGTCCGTCGCTGAGGATGGCGAAGCTGATCCCGTAGGCGTTGAGCTCAGCCGCGTCGGCGGCGTCCTGCATCGACCGGGAGTTCCTGGTGCACCCCTCGCACTGCCACTCCCACGCCTGCCCGGCGTAGAACATGTGGCTGTAGACGACCAGCTCGTCCCGCCCCTCGAAGAGATCGCCGAACGGGACCGGGCCGTCGGGGCCGACGACGGTGGTGTCGGGCGGCACCGCTGTCATGGGCAGCCGGCGCCGGGCCGCTGCGATCGCGTCGCCCTCCCGGGTGTGCGCCTTCTCGCGGACCAGCAGGTCGTCGCGCGCCGCCTGCCAGGTGGCCAGGTCGACGACGGGCGGCTTGGCGGGTGTGGTCGTCATGGTGTCCTCCGTGGGGTCTCGTGCGCGGCGGCCTCGTACGGCGTCCTCCGCCGTTCAGCAGAGCAGACTCGCGACCGGGCCGGAACTCATCGCGGCAGCGGCCACGTTGGCCCTCGGCTACGACCGGGTCCGTTGACCCGCCTTCGATCGGGTGCCGACGTACGCCGCGAGGTGCTGACCGGTGAGGGTCTTCTTCTTGGCGGCGACCAGGTCGGCAGGCGCGCCCTGGAAGACGATCCGCCCGCCGTCGTGCCCGGCGCCGGGCCCGAGGTCGACGATCCAGTCCGCGTGCGCCATCACTGCCTGGTGGTGCTCGATCACGAGGACCGACTTGCCGGAGTCGACCAGACGGTCGAGCAGGCCGAGCAGGTTCTCGACATCGGCGAGGTGCAGGCCGGTGGTCGGCTCGTCGAGGACGTAGACGTCGCCCTTTGCCGCCATCTGGGCGGCCAGCTTGAGCCGCTGCCGCTCGCCGCCGGACAGCGTCGTGAGGGGCTGGCCCAGCGTGAGGTAGCCGAGTCCTACGTCGGCCAGCCGGTCGAGGACCTTGTACGCGGCCGGTGTCGCCGCCTCGCCGTCGCCGAAGAACTCCGCCGCCTCGGTGACCGACATCGCGAGCACGTCGGCGATGTTCCGGCCGCCCAGCGTGTACTCCAGCACTGACGCCTGGAACCGCCTGCCCTCGCACTCCTCGCAGGTGGTGGCCACCGTGGCCATCACCCCCAGCTCGGTGTAGACCACGCCGGCCCCGTTGCAGGCCGGGCAGGCGCCCTCGGAGTTGGAGCTGAACAACGCCGGCTTCACGCCGTTGGCCTTCGCGAACGCCTTGCGCACCGGCTCGAGCAGTCCGCTGTACGTCGCCGGGTTGCTCCGTCGCGAGCCGCGGATCGCGCCCTGGTCGACGACCACCACGCCGTCCCGGCCGGCAACCGAGCCCTGGATCAGCGAGCTCTTGCCGGAGCCGGCGACGCCGGTGAGGACGCAGAGCACCCCGAGCGGGATGTCGAGGTCGACGTCTCGCAGGTTGTGGGTCGACGCGCCACGGACCTCGAGCGCGCCGGACGGCGGACGCACCGACTCCTTGAGCGAGGCCCGGTCGTCGAGATGACGGCCGGTCGTGGTGTCGCTCTTGCGAAGTCCGTCGACGGTCCCCTCGAAGCAGACCGTGCCGCCCGCCGTGCCGGCACCGGGACCGAGATCGACGACGTGGTCGCCGATCGCGATGGTCTCCGGCTTGTGCTCCACGACGAGCACGGTGTTGCCCTTGTCGCGCAGCTGCAGCAACAGCTGGTTCATCCGCTCGATGTCGTGCGGGTGCAGGCCGATCGTGGGCTCGTCGAAGACGTAGGTGACGTCGGTGAGCGACGACCCGAGGTGGCGGATCATCTTGGTGCGCTGCGCCTCTCCCCCGGACAAGGTTCCCGCCGGCCGGTCCAGCGAGAGGTATCCCAGTCCGATCTCCGCGAAGGAGTCGAGCAGGTGCTGCAGCCCCGCGAGCAGCGGGGCGACCGATGGCTCGCGCACGCCCCGGACCCAGTCGGCCAGGTCGCTGATCTGCATCGCGCAGACGTCGGCGATGTTCTTACTCTTGATCTTCGACGACCGGGCCGCCTCGCTGAGCCGCGAGCCGCCGCACTCCGGGCAGGTCTGGAAGGTGATCGCCCGCTCGACGAAGGCGCGGACGTGCGGCTGCATGGCGTCGACATCCTTCGAGAGCATCGACTTCTGGATCTTCGGGATGAGGCCCTCGTAGGTGAGGTTGATCCCCTCGACCTTGATCTTGGTCGGCTCCGCGTACAGCAGCTTGTCGAGCTCCTTCTTGGTGTACTTGCCGATCGGCTTGTCCATGGGCAGACCGGCTCCGCTGAAGATCCGGCCGTACCAGCCGTCCATGCTGTAGCCGGGGACGGTCAGCGCGCCCTCGCTCAGCGCCAAGCTGTCGTCGTACAGCGCGGTGAGGTCGAAGTCGGAGACCGACCCCATACCCTCGCAGCGCGGGCACATGCCGCCTTGGTAGACGACGTTGCGCACCACGTTCTTCTCGACCCGGCCGCCGGACTTCTCGGTGCTCATCACCCCACTCGCGGTCCGTGTCGGGACGTTGAACGAGAAGGCCGTCGGCGAGCCGATGTGCGGTTTCCCGAGCCGGCTGAACAGGATGCGCAACATCGCGTAGGCGTCGGTCGCGGTGCCGACGGTGGATCGCGGGTTCGTGCCCATCCGCTCCTGGTCGACGATGATCGCCGTCGTCAGGCCCTCCAGCAGATCGACCTCCGGCCGCGCCAGTGTCGGCATGAAGCCCTGCACGAAGGCGCTGTAGGTCTCGTTGATCATCCGCTGCGACTCGGCCGCGATCGTGCTGAACACCAACGAGCTCTTGCCCGAGCCGGAGATGCCGGTGAACACCGTCAGCCGGCGCTTCGGGATCCCGACGCTGACGTCCTTGAGGTTGTTCTCGCGCGCGCCCTGCACGCGGATCAGGTCGTGGGTGTCGGCGGCGTGCGCCGCCGCCGACGCCTTGCCCGTGGTGGTTCTGCTCATCGACTCTCCCACTCGAACCCGTCGGGGTCAGTGAACGGCCCCAGGTCGCCGCCGATGGCGATCCGGTGCGACCCGGTGCCGTCTGCGGCCACGCCGGCGTCCTTGGCAAGGGAGCGGCGCCCGAGCAGGGCCAGGTTGACCGGCGACGACCCGGTGTCGAACTCGACGTACTTGCTGCCGTAGCTCTTCCCCACGGTCAGTCCGCGGTCGACGTAGAACTGCTTGGTCGCCTTCACGTCCGCGACTCCCAGCAGCAGCACCAGGTCGTCGACCTCCCGGGCGGCCGGGCCGGTGTCCTTCTTGGACGACGTCGCGATCTTCCAGATCGTCCCGTCCGGGGCCTGCACGACGCCGCCGTAGCCCCAGAGCCCCTTCTTCGCCGGCTTCAGCGTCGTGGCGCCGGCCTCGAGCGCGGTGCCGACGAAGCTGTCGACGGTGCTCGGCTGGGACACCACGAGCGACAGGTGGAAGCCGCGGAAGCCGGTCGTCGGCGCCTCCGAGGGGCGGACGCGGACCCTGTCGCCAAGGCCGAACGCCTTGGCGTAGAAGGCGTCAGCGGCCGCGGGGTCGGGCACCTCGAGGGTGACGTACTCGATGGAGGGGGCCATCTCAGCGCGCCTCCTGGATCCGGACCATGTTGCCCGCGGGGTCGCGGACGGCGCAGTCGCGCATGCCGTAGTCCTGGTCGATCGGCTCCTGGACGATGTCGACGTCGCTGGCCTGCAGGTGCTCGAAGGTGGCGTCGAGGTCCTTGGTGGCCAGCAGGATGCCGCCGTAGGTGCCCTTGGCCATCATCTCGGTGATGGTGCGGCGCTCGTCGTCGGTGATCCCCGGGTCGACGGCCGGCGGGTGCAGCACGATCGCCGTGCTGGGCTGGTCGACGGGACCGACCGTCAGCCAGCGCATCCCCTCGTACCCGACGTCGAGGCGGAGCTCGAAGCCGAGGACGTCGCGGTAGAAGTGCAGTGCCGCCTCCGGGTCGTCGTGCGGGAGGAAGCTGGCAGAGATGGTGATGTCCATGGCGGTCACGCTAGGTGCCGCTGGCGGGCGATGCTTCTCGATTCCTGACCGGTCTGGTGACCTTCTTCGTCTCGCAGGACGGGACCCCTGGCATCCCGCCCGGCGCGTCCCGCCGGTAGACGCTGGGCGGCACGCCGACCAGCTCGGTGAAACGGGTGCTGAAGGTGCCCAGCGACGAGCAGCCGACCGCGAAGCAGACCTCGGTGACGCTGAGGTCGCCACGACGTAGCAACGTCATCGCGCGCTCGATGCGTCGGGTCATCAGGTACGAGTACGGCGACTCGCCGAAGGCCCGCCGGAACTCGCGGCTGAGGTGCCCGGCCGAGATGTGCGCGTCGCGCGCCAGGGCCTCCACGTCCAGCGGCTGGGCGTACTCCCGGTCCATCCGGTCGCGGACGCGGCGCAGTCGCGCGAGGTCGCGCAGGTGCTGGGCCGCGGCCGGACTGCTGGTCACCTGCGCGATCGTGCCACGGAACCGCACCCTAGGGTGACCCGGACCGAGCACGGCGTACGGGAGGAGGGTTCATGCCCGAGTACCCGCAGCAGCTGCACACCGTCCTGGACACCACGAGCCCGCGCGAGCTGGCCGAGTTCTACCGGGAGCTGCTCGGGCTGGCGTACCGACCCGGGGACGAGCCACCCGCGGGCGACGCGCCGGACGAGGCGGACTGGCTCGTGCTCGTGGACTCCGCGGGCACGCGCAAGCTGGCGTTCCAGCAGGTCGACCACCTGGCCCGTACGACATGGCCGCGGCACGAGGTCCCGATGCAGCTGCACGTCGACTTCACCGTGTCCAGCGCTGCCGAGCTGGAGCGGCAGCGTGGTCGGGCGCTGGGCCTGGGCGCGCAGATCCTGCTCGACCGGACCGACGACCCGGACGAACCCCTGTACGTCTTCGCCGACCCGTCCGGGCACCCGTTCTGCGTGTTCGTCGCCTGACGGCGTCGCCGCAGCGGTGACTGTCGGTGGCCCGATCTAGAGTCCTGATCCGTCGCTGACGTCTGTACGCAGGTGCCCACCCGGCTCACGAAAGGTCCGCGTTCCCATGGCTGAGATCTTGTTGTTCCACCACGCGCAGGGGCAGACCACAGGCTTCCTCGCGTTCGCCGACCAGCTGCGTGAGGCGGGGCACACGGTGCACGCCCCGGACGTCTACGACGGACGCACCTTCGACAGCCTCGACGCGGGGCTCGCCTATGCCGGCGAGATCGGGTTCGGCGAGCTCTTCGAGCGCGGTACGCGTGCCGCCGAGGGACTCCCCCAGGAGCTGGTCTACGCCGGCTTCTCGCTCGGGGTGATGCCGGCGCAGAGCCTGGCCCAGAACCGGTCGGGAGCCCGGGGCGCCCTGTTGTTCGAGTCCTGCGTCCCCGCCAAGGAGTTCGGGTCCGGCTGGCCCGACGGGGTGCCCCTCCAGGTGCACGGCATGGACAGCGACCCGATCTTCGCCGGCGAGGGCGACCTCGACGCCGCCCGCGAGCTGGTGCAGCAGGCCGACGATGCGGAGCTGTTCCTCTACCCGGGCAACCGGCATCTCTTCGCCGACAGCTCGCTGTCGACCTACGACCCCGAGGCTGCCGGCCTGCTCACCCAGCGGGTGCTCACGTTCCTGAGCCGGTGACGCCGCACCCCGAGGGCGACGGGCTCCCGCCATGACGATCACCCGCTCGCACGTCGTGACGGGTGGCGGGGGTGGAGTCGGCCGGGCGATCGTCGAGCGACTGCTCGACGACAGCGACACCCTTGTCGTGGTGCTCGACCGCGACGCCGACGCGCTGGCCTGGTGCCACCCGCATCCCGCCGCCGGCCGACTGGTTCCGCTTGCCGGCGACGCGACCGACCCGGCAGTCACCGAGCACGCGGCCGACCTCGCCGAGGACTCGGCTCCGCTGGCGGGCTGGGTCAACAACGCTGCGGTGTTCCGTGATGCCGCGCTGCACGAGGTGCCCGCGCCCGAGGTCGTCGACCTGATCGCCGTCAACCTCGCCCTCGCCGTGGTCGGCTCGGCGACGGCGGTCCGGCACTACCTGGCTGCGGGCACCGCCGGGGCGGTCGTCAACGTGTCGTCGCACCAGGCACAGCGCGCCGTCCCCGGTGCGCTCCCCTACGCGACGGCCAAGGCCGCGGTCGAGGGACTCACCCGGGCGCTGGCGGTCGACTACGGTCCGCGGGGCATCCGGGTCAACGCCGTCGCCCTCGGGTCGATCGGCACCGCGCGCTACGAGTCCTACCTGGCCGGCCTGGACCCGGTCGACGCCGCCGGGGTCACCGACCAGATGCGTCGGCTGCACCCGACCGGCCGGGTCGGCCGGGCCGACGAGGTCGCCGCGGTGGTGGCGTTCCTGCTGTCCGACGGCGCAGGGTTCGTCAACGGCGCGACCGTGCCGGTCGACGGCGGGCGGTCCGTACGCGGGCACGACCCCGAGGAGGGCGCCGATGACGGCTGACGTCGGGCTGCTGCGGCTGGCGGCCCAGCGGCTGGTCGGGCCTGGCCACCGCACCGTCGCCGAGGCGGTCGGGTGGATGACGGCCCTGCAGGCGCAGGACTTCCCGGGGGCCTGTACCTCGGTCGCACTTCGTACCGCCGGCGGCGACGTCACCGCGGTGCACGCCGCCCTGGACGCCGGCGACGTGGTCCGCTCCTGGCCGATGCGGGGCACGCTGCACCTGGTCCCCGCCGTCGACCTGGGCTGGATGCTCGCCCTCGGGCCGCCCCGCATCGCCACGACCGTGGCCAGGCGGCACCAGCAGCTCGGGCTCGCCGACGCCGACGTCGATCAGGCCCGCCGGGTGGCGGTCGCCGCGCTGGAGGGAGGCGGGCGCCTGCTGCGACGCGAGCTGATGGCCCGCTGGGACCATGAGGGGCTGTCCACCGAGGGGCAGCGTGGCTACCACCTGCTGGGCCACCTGGCCACGACCGGCACGCTCGTGCTCGGGCCGATGCAGGAGGGCGAGCAGGCCTTCGTGCTGCTGGACGAGTGGGTGCCCGCGCCCCGGCGACTCGAGCGCGAGGAGGCGCTCGGCGAGTGGGTGCTGCGCTACTTCCGCAGCCACGGCCCCGCCACCGTCAAGGACTTCTGCTGGTGGACCAGGCTGCGGGTCGCCGACGCCACGGTCGGTCTCGCGGTGGCCCGCCCGCAGCTCGCGGCGGTCGAGGTCGACGGCGTCGAGCACCTGATGGACCCGGCGACGCCGGACCTGCTGGCCCAGCACCTGCGCCAGGCCCGCGACGTGCTGCTGCTGCCCGGCTTCGACGAGTACCTGCTCGGCTACACCGACCGCAGCCCGGTGCTGGCGCCGGAGTACGCGCAGCTGATCTGTCCGGGCGGCAACGGGGTGTTCCGGCCGACGGTCGTGGCCCGCGGGCAGGTCGTCGGCACCTGGCGGCGTACCGGCCGTGAGCGTACCGTGGAGGCCAGTCCGTTCACCTCCTTCACGACCCGGACCGACGCCGCGATCCGCCGCCGCGCCGCCGCGCTGGACGCGCTCGGGCCTGCTCCTGGGTCAGCCGCCGCGAGTCGTCGAGCAGCTCGGTGAGCTGGGCGACGTCGATCTCCGGGACGCGTACCAGCACCATCGGGTAGCCGTCGTAGTGCGGCTCGGTGAACAGCGTGTCCGGGTGCGCCGCGAGCAGGGCCTGCTTGTCGTCCTCGCCGTCGACCCGCACCACCAGCACGTCCGGCCGCGGCACCTTGGTCTTCGTGGGGTGCACCCGCTCGCGCCAGCGCCAGGCGTACTGCGTGCCCTCGACCTGGCAGCTGCCGCTGTCCTCGTCGTACGCCGAGTCCGCCAGCTCCCCCGCGATCCGGCGCACGTCGTCGAGGTCAGCCATCGTCGCCCGAGGCGGTCGCGTACGCGTCCAGCTCCGCCCCGACCCGGCGCCGCACCTCGTCGGACGCGTAGGACACGTCCAGCGCGGTCCGGGCCAGCGCGACCAGGCCGTCCCGGTCGGCACCGAAGACGTCGTGCGCGACCGCGTACTCCTGGTTCAGTGTGGTGGCGAACATGCCGGGGTCGTCGGAGTTCAGCGTGACCACGACGCCCGCATCGACCAGCCGCTGCCAGGGGTGCTCCTCGAGTGACGCGACGGCCCGGGTCCGGATGTTCGACGTCGGGCAGACCTCGAGCGGGATCCGGTGCTCGGCGAGGTGCCCCATCAGCGTGGCATCCTGCACGGCCGCGATGCCGTGCCCGATCCGCTGGGCGCCCAGGACCTGCAGGGCGTCCCACACCGTCTGCGGTCCGGTGGTCTCCCCTGCGTGCGGCAGGCTGGCCAGCCCGAGGGCCCGGGCCCGGGCGAACACGTCGGCGAACTGCGGCCGGGGCACACCGATCTCCGGCCCGCCCAGCCCGAAGCCGATGCTGCCGTGGGGGGCGAAGCGCTCCACCCAGTCGATGGTCCGCTCCCCCGACACCAGGCCCAGCTCACCCGGGATGTCGAAGGTCCAGGCCACGTCCAGGCCGAGCTCGGCGCGGGCCCGGGCGCGGGCACGGGTGAGCGCCTCGGCCAGGCCGTCCGGCTCGATGCCCATCAGCAGGTGGCTGTCCGGTGTCACCGTCAGCTCGACGTAGCGGACCTGCTGCCCGGCGAGGTCGGCCAGCACGCCGACCGCGAGTGCCTCGACGTCGTCGGCGGTACGCACCAGCGCGCTGACCGCGATGTAGACCTCGATGAAGTGCGCGAAGTCGGTGAACGTGTAGAAGTCGCGCAGCGCGTCCTCGTCGGTGGGAACGCCGGAGTCGGGGTGCCGGCGGGCCAGCTGCAGCACCGTCGGCACCGACGCCGAGCCCACCAGGTGCACGTGCAGCTCGACCTTCGGCAGCGCGGCGATCCAGGTGTCGAGCTCGGCAGGTCCACGCTCGTCCATGTCAGTAGCCCACCACACGGTGCAGGCGCAGGAACGTCGGCTCGAACCCCAGCGCCGGCCAGGCCCGCGACGAGAGCAGGTTGGTCGCCCGCCAGTCGGTGACCGTGCTCGGGTAGCCCTGCTCGGCCGACCAGCGCAGCGCCTGCTCGCCGAGCACCCGCCCGATCCCGCGTCCGCGGGCGCCGGGGTGGACGATCGCCTGGCCGAGGTAGCCGGCGTCGTTCGGGGCCGCCAGCCCGCGGTGCCCGTTGGACACCGTCAGCGGGCAGGCCACGACGCTGCCCACCACGTCGCCGTCGACCTCGGCGACCCAGGTGGCGAACCGGTCGTCGCCGAGATCGTCCTCCCAGTCGGCCATCGCCTCCTCGAGGCCGGGCACCTCGCCGGCCGAGAAGCAGGGCGACAGCTCCTGGTGCGCCGGCAGCAGCAGGTCGAGCTCGGCCAGCACCCGGACGTCGGTGCGCCGCGCCGCGCGCAGGGTCACCGCCGGTGGAACCGGACCGAGGGTGGCGGGGTCGGGCGTCGGGCGGGCGGCGTGCACGTGCTGCAGGCCGAACCCGAGCCGGAACCACGCGTCCACCATCGCCGCGTCGTGCACAGGCACCACCACGTAGTGCGCGGTCCGGCCGGCGTCGACCCACGGCTGCGCGGCGGCCGCGTACGTGTCGCGCAGCGTCTCGGGGTCGTCGGCGGCGTGGCCCGCGACCTCGATCCAGACGTTCGGCCCCCACACCGGTGCGGGCCGTGGTGCGCCGAGGACGAAGCCGGACAGCCGCGAACCGTCGTGTGCGGCCGCGCCGGACGCGCCGTCGGTCGTGCCGAGCGCCTCGATCTCGGCCCGGCACGCCGCTGCCTCGGCGTAGCGCGGGTCCAGCAGCGGCTGGGCCGCCCGGTGCCCGCGGTGCCGCGCGGCGAGCGCCTCGGCCGCCGGGTCGAGGTGCTCGTCGGCGAACGGCTGCACGGTCGGGCGGGGCACGGCGGCAGCGTAGGGGCCCGCCCGCAACGGTGGGTGGGCGTTAGAGGTAGTCGTCGACCAGGTCGGCGTAGGCCACCTGCCCGTCCCGGTTGGGGTGGTAGCTCTCCCCGACCGGGTTGGACAGCCCGTTGAGCCACTCGGGGTCGTCGCACACCGCGTGCCCGACGAACGAGTCGCGCGGGTCGACGAACGAGAACCCGGCGGCCGACGCCCGCCCGGCGGTGACCGAGGCGAGCAGGTCGGCCGTGCCGTTGAGCCGCTCCTGCTCGGCCGGGCCGAAGAACGTGCCGGCGTTGCAGTCCTCGCCGTTGAACAGCCGCGGGTAGCCGACCACGACCACGGACGCAGCGCTCGCGCGGGCCCGGATGTCGGCGTACAGCGTGTCGAGTCGCCCCGGCAGCTGGTTGGTGATGATCGCCTGGGCACCGTCGATCGCGCCGTCGCAGTCACTGGCCCACGCCGGCTGGGCGCACTCGGTGAGCACCGCGCTGAAGCCGGCGTCGTTGCCGCCCACGCTGATCGTCACCACGCCGGTCGACGACGACAGCGCGCCCAGCTGACCGGCGGTCACGTCGGCGGTCGTCGCCCCCGAGCAGGCGACGAACGTCAGCGCCGCGCCCGTACGGGCCGCGTCGAGCACCGGGTAGGCGTGCGGCGATCGCTGGCAGCTCCCGCTGTCCGGGTAGTACTCCCGGCTGCCGACCCCGGACGAGTACGAGTCCCCCAGCGCGACGTACGAGGTCGCGGCGTCCTCGGCCGCCGCGGCACCGGACGGCGCCGCGACCAGCCCGATGACGACGACGAGCCCCGCCAGCACGGCGGAGAGGGTGCTGAGTGGGAACCGGGCGCTGGGGCGTGATGTCGGATTTGTCACGACTCGGCATCATGGTCGTGATCTGGGTCACTGTGCAACCGTGGGGCCCGGTACGGCGTCGTACCCGGTGTCGGGCCGGCACCGTTCGCGCCGACACGCACGCCAGCCCTCTGACCGCAATATCTCACATATGAGATAGAGTGAGGACTCATGAGCGAGGACTACCTGAGCCGCATCGGCTACCTCATCCGGGACGCCCGCAAGCACCGTGGCTGGACCCAGGCCGACCTCGCGGAGGAGCTCGGCACCAGCCAGAGCGCGGTCAACCGGATCGAGCGCGGGCACCAGAACCTGAGCCTGGAGATGCTCGCCCGCATCGGCGAGGCGCTCGACTCCGAGATCGTGTCGCTCGGCGCTGCCGGCCCGCTGCACCTGCGGGTGACCGGCGGCACCCGGCTGTCCGGGACGATCGACGTCAAGACCAGCAAGAACGCCGGCGTCGCGCTGCTGGCCGCCTCACTGCTCAACCGCGGCCGCACGGTGCTGCGCCGGGTGGCCCGGATCGAGGAGGTCAACCGGCTGCTCGAGGTGCTGGACTCGATCGGGGTCAAGACCCGCTGGCTGAACGACGAGAACGACCTCGAGCTGGTGCCGCCGACGCACCTGCACCTGGACCAGATCGACGAGGCAGCCGCGCGGCGTACCCGCAGCATCATCATGTTCCTCGGCCCGTTGATGCACCGCGAGGACACCTTCGAGCTGCCCTACGCCGGCGGCTGCGACCTCGGTACCCGCACCGTCGAGCCGCACATGGCCGCGCTGCGGCACTTCGGGCTCGAGGTCAAAGCCACCGAGGGCAGCTACCACGCGACCGTCGACCGTGGGGCCAAGCTGCTGCGTCCGATCGTGCTGACCGAGCGCGGCGACACCGTGACCGAGAACGCGCTGCTGGCCGCCGCGCTGCACGACGGCACCACCGTGGTCCGCAACGCCAGCCCCAACTACATGGTCCAGGACCTGTGCTTCTTCCTGGTCGAGCTCGGGGTGCGCATCGAGGGCATCGGCACCACCACGCTGACCGTGCACGGCGTCAGTGACATCGACCGGGACGTGACCTACTCCCCCAGCCCCGACCCGATCGAGGCGATGAGCCTGGTGGCGGCGGCGATCGTCACCGGCTCCGAGGTCACCGTTCGCCGGGTGCCGATCGAGTTCATGGAGATCGAGCTCGCGCTGCTGGAGGAGATGGGACTGTCCTACGACCGCAGCGACGAGTACCTCGCCGACAACGGCCACACCCGGCTGGTGGACGTGACCACGCACCCGTCGGTGCTGCACGCCCCGCTGGACAAGATCCACCCGATGCCGTTCCCCGGCCTGAACATCGACAACCTGCCGTTCTTCGCGATCATCGCCGCCGCGGCCAACGGCTCCACGCTGCTGCACGACTGGGTCTACGAGAACCGCGCCATCTATCTCACCGAGCTGAACAAGCTGGGTGCCACGGTCAAGCTGCTCGACCCGCACCGGGTGCTGATCGAGGGCCCCACCCGGTGGCGGGGCGCCGAGGTGATCTGCCCGCCGGCGCTGCGGCCCGCGGTCGTGATCCTGCTGGCGATGCTGGCCGCCAAGGGCACGTCGGTGCTGCGCAGCGTCTACGTGATCAACCGCGGCTACGAAGACCTCGCCGAGCGGCTGAACGCGCTCGGTGCCCAGATCGAGACCTTCCGCGACATCTGAGGAGTCGCCAGCCGTGACCGTGAGCCCCGTGCGTGCGTACGTCAGCGACAGCACCGACCCCGAGACGCGGGGACACCAGCTCGGCCACGACCGGGCAGCAGAGGTACGAGCCACGCTGGCCGCCTACCGCGAGCTGTGGGCGGCCTACGGCGTCGACGCCGACGAGGTGCGCGAGGTCGGCACCGCCGTGCTCGACCCGGTGGCGGCCTACGCGCCCGACCTCCGGGCCGAGATCGCCGGAATCGCTGCCGGCAGCGGGCTGGCCGAGTGGGAGGTCGGCGCGCTCAACGCTCGCAGCGAGCTGCTGGCGCTCGGCGACCAGCGGCTGGTCGCCGCGGGGCTGCTGCCGTCCGAGGGGTTGTCGGAGTGCTCGGCCTTCGCGCGGCTGGACGCGCCGGCGACCGCCGACCGCTCCGCCGGACCGATCACCGCGCAGACCTGGGACTGGCACACGCCGCTGCGCGACCACTGGTTCGTCTGGAGCGTGCGGCTTGCCGACGGGCGCGCGGTCGACACGCTCACCGAGTTCGGCATCGTGGGCAAGATCGGGGTGGCCCGCTGGGACGACGGCCCGGCCGGCGGCGCGCTGTCGGTGCACTTCAACGCGCTGCGGCACGGGGCGGACACCGGCACCGGCGGGGTCCCGGTGCACCTGGTGGCCCGGCGGATCCTCGACGAGGCGCGCACCGTCGACGAGGCCGAGGCGATCGCGGGCAAGGCGGAGGTGACCGCCTCCGCTGCCGTCACGGTCACCGGACGGTCCGGCGCCGGCTGGACGGCGGCCGCCCTGGAGCTGCGCCCGGGCGGGCCGTCGGTGGTGGCCGCGCGGGACGGCTGGCTGGCGCACACCAACCACTTCGTGGCCGACGACGTCGACGAGACCGACCAGGTGAGCACCGCGGTCTCGACCACCCGTCCGCGGCTCGACCGGGTCTGCGGCATCGCCACCGGCGCCCCTCCGCTCGACCGGGACGCGGCGGCGGCGGCGCTGGCCACCCATGACCTCGGCCCCCGCAGCGTCTGCGTGCACGGCTTCCCCGAGGCGCCGGTGGGCCAGTGCAGCGCCACGCTGGCGGTGGCGGTCACCGAACCAGCCGACGGGCGGCTGCACGTGCACGGCGGGCTGCCGTGCGAGGTCAGTCCCGAGGGCTGGTGGTCGTCGTGACGTCGAGCGTGCGCTGCCACACGTCGATGACCAGGACGGCGCGCATCCCGACGCCCTCGTACAGGCCGAGGGCCGGCGTGGTGTTGTTCGTGTCGACGTGCAACAGGGTCCCCGCTCGGCCGCCGGCGGCGTCCCGGGCGAGCGCCATCCGGAGCAGGTGCGTGGCGATGCCGCGGCCTCGCGCCTCGCGCAGCACGCCCACCGTGCGGACGTAACCGCAGTTCTCGTCCTCGACGAACTGGTCGCTTCCGAGCAGCACCCCCACCGGGCGCTCGTCCAGGTACGCCACCACCAGCTGCCCCCAGTCGGCGGTGGCGGACGAGCCCATCCGTTGCACCCACCGCTCGAACGAGCTGGGGCTCTCGCCGAAGTGCTCGCTGAACGCCGCGTCGGCGACCGCGTGCGCGTCGCGCATCAGCGCCTCGTCTGCCGGCCCGCGCCGGAGCACCACGCCGGCCAGTGATCCGGGTGCGGCCGGAGGAGTGGCGTGGTCGACGCGCATCCGGTGGAACGTCGTGGCGGGCGCGAAGCCGTGCTCGGCCATCAGTGCCCGCAGCCCGGTGTCGTCGCGGTAGAGCCCCGCCGAGACCACCACCCTGGGCTGGCCACCGTCCTGCGCGCCCTCGACCGCACGCGCCAGCCCGGTGCCGATCAGCCAGCGAGCGGTCGGCTCGTCGGTCGCGACGACCTCGAGGTCGCGGGAGGCGCCCTCGTCCGAGCCGATCGACCACCCGTACCCCGCCAGGGCCCCGGTCGGGTCGTGGACCAGCCAGCCGTCCCGGGCCGGGTCGAACTCGGGCCGGGCGAGGTCGTCCCGGACGTCGTCGAGCGTGCAGTCGGCCATCCCGACGATGCGCTCGTTGTAGCCGCTGATCAGCGCGAAGATCGCTGCGGCGTCGTCCGGCTTCGGCGTCCGGACCGTGCAGCCCGCCGGCAGCTCGCGTCGCATCCCGCCATGCTGACCATCGGACTCACCCGCCGTCGACCGGATATGCGTCGGCGCCCACGCCATCGGGTCACGCCGACAGCACGTCCCTAGGACCCCCACGGCGAGCCAGCTGCGGGATTTCGCCCGAAATGAGGTGCGATCCCGATGCCCGTGGCTGCTGCGGCGCTCCACCGTGAGGCGGACGGTCTCCACCGGAGAGGCCGACGACCTTCAGGAGCGCATCATGTCCACTCATCGGAGCAGGAACGCCGCACGCTTCGCCGCCACGGCGGCGGCTGCCGTCCTGGCCGCACTGGCGCCGGGTCTGGCGCCCGCACAAGCGGGTCAGCCGGCCGCAGCAGCGACGACGTGCAACTTCAAGCCGGCCACCATCGTCGGCACCAACGGCGCCGAGACGATCACCGGGACCCCGGGTGACGACGTCATCGCCGCGCTGGGCGGCAACGACCTCGTCAAGGGCCAGGGCGGCAACGACACCATCTGTCTCGGCCAGGGTCGGGACATCGCCAAGGGTGGGGGCGGCAACGACCTCTTCGCCACCGAGGCTGTCGTCGACGGCAGCGACAACTACGTCGGCGACGTCGGCCAGGACCGGGTCAGCTACCTCACCAGGACGAGCAGTGTCGCCGTGAGCCTGGACACCGTGGCCGACGACGGCGCCCCGGGCGAGCGGGACAAGGTGCAGGCCTCGGTGGAGGACGTCACCGGCAGCCAGGCCGGCGACCGGCTCGTCGGGAGCGACGTCGCCAACGTGCTGGACGGCGGGCGGGGCAACGACGACCTCCGTGGGTCGGTCGGTGACGACACCCTGCGTGGGGGCAACGACGACGACCTGCTGATCGGCAACGCCGGCGACGACTTCGTGTTCGGCAACGGCGATGACGACACCGCCCTGGCGGCGGCCGTTGCCGACGGCGCCGACTTCTACGAGGGCGGCGACGGGATCGACACCGCGTCGTACGAGGGCCGTGGCGGCGCCGTCCGGGTCAGCCTCGACAACGTCGCCAACGACGGGGCCACCGGTGAGGGCGACACCATCAGGCTGGACGTCGAGAACGTCGTCGGTGGCAGCGGCAACGACACGCTGACGGCCAACCAGTTCCAGGCGAACCCGAACGAGCTGCGTGGCGGGTTCGGCAGTGACGCCCTGAGCACCACCGACGCACCCCACCTCGCGGGCGACGTCGTCGACGGAGGCAGCTCCAACGATCTCTGCTTCTCCGACGCCGACGACACCCGGATCAGCTGCGAGAACTGACTACCCCGACCCGTCGACCTGCTCGACGACGCCGAGCAGGTCGACGGTCCGCCGGCAGGGACTCAGCAGGGACTCAGCTGAACAGGGTGTCGAGGAACGACCGCTTGGTCAGGGCCGCGGACTTGGGCGGCGCCGTCATCTCCGGGGTGATCCTCGGCAGCGGCTGGGTGTACTGGCCGGAGTTGGCGTGCCAGGCGTTCTCGGCGTCGACCAGGTCGGCCAGGTCGGACCGCTGCAGGAAGAGCCCGCGACATCCCTCGCACTGCGCCACCGGTACCCCCGCGCGCTCGTGGGTGTGCATCGGCTGCTGGCAGGACGGGCAGGTCATCGACTCCACGGCGCCACGGTACCCAGCCGTGCCAGCGAGTTCGACCGACACGTCGGGCGCCCGGACACGCATACTGAGCCCGTGCCCGTCCGCGACGACCGGTTGCCGCCGTTCCTCGACGCACCCCGGCCGCTGGCGATGGCGCATCGGGGCGGTGCGACGTACCCACCCAACCGCGGCATCGAGAACACCGTCGCGGCCTTCCGGCGCGCCGTCGAGCACGGTTTCCGCTACCTCGAGACCGACGTCCGCGCGACCAGCGACGGAGTCCCGGTGCTGGTGCACGACCGCACCCTGGAGCGGCTGGCGGGGCACCCGGCCGCGGTCGCGGACCTGACCCACGCGCAGCTGCGCGAGCACCTGGTCGACGGTCGCGAGCCGGTGCCGTCGCTCTCCGAGGTCCTGGAGGAGTTCCCCGGCGTCCGGCTCAACATCGACGTCAAGAGTGACGACGCCGTCGGGCCGACGGTCGCCGTGGTGCGCGCGGCCGGTGCCGAGGAGCGGGTCTGCCTCGCGTCCTTCTCGGACCGGCGGGTCCGCCGGCTCCGGCGGCTGGCGGGGCCGGCGGTCACCACCTCCTGCAGCGCCTGGGAGGTCGCCCTGCTCCGGTTGGCGCCGCTGCCCCACCTGCAGGCGACCGGGCGCCGGCGGGGGGCCACCAGCGTCCAGGTGCCCCGGCGCAGCCGTGGACTGACCGTCGTGACGCCGCGCTTCGTGGCCCGCGCGCACGCCCTCGGGCTGCAGGTGCACGTGTGGACGGTCGACGACGACGTCTCGATCCGGGCGGTCCTCGAGCTCGGGGTGGACGGCGTGATCAGCGACCGCATCGACGTGCTCCGGGACGCGCTCCCGGAGGCAGCCTGGGAGCTGCCCGGCGACGCAGGCGGCCCGGGCGCGTGACGCCCGAGCAGCGGGCGTGGTCCTGGTACGACTGGGCCAACTCCGCGTACGTCACCACGGTCGGCGCGGTGCTGTTCGCGCCGTACCTGACCAGCGTCGCCGAGGTGGCGGCCTGCGGACGGGCGGGCACCGCCGCCGACCCGTGCCATCGCGACCTGGGCGTGCTGGGGATCGCCGTCTCACCCGGCTCGCTGGTCTTCTACGTGATCACGCTCACCACCATCGCCTCCGCGCTGGTGCTGCCGGTGGTGGGCGCGGTCGCGGATCGCAGCACGTCGAAGCGCCGGCTGCTGGCCGGCTTCGCCTGGGTGGGCGCCGCTGCGGCCACGGCAATGGTCCTCATCACCGGCGACAACTGGCAGCTCGGTGCGCTGCTGCTGTTCGTCGCCAACATCGCGCTCGGGTCGAGCCTGGTCGTCTACGACGCCCTGCTCTGCCAGATCGCCTCGCCGGACGAGCGGGACGCGGTGTCCTCGAAGGCGTGGGCGTTCGGCTACCTGGGCGGCGGGCTGCTGCTCGCGATCAACCTGGCCCTGGTCACGTCGGCCGACGCGCTGGGTCTGTCGACGACGACAGCGGTACGGATCTGCCTGGCCACGGCCGGGCTGTGGTGGGCCGGGTTCACAGTGATCCCGTTCCGGCTGCTGCCCGACCGGCTGCCCGCCGAGGCGGCGACGGGCATCACCGGCAACACCCTCTGGCAGCGCAGCTTCGGCCAGCTGGCGGTCACCCTGCGCGAGGCCCGTGGCTACCCGATGACACTGCTGTTCCTGGGGGCGTACCTGTTCTACAACGACGGGATCCAGACCGTCATCGGCGTGGCGGCCGTCTACGGCGACAAGGAGCTCGGGTTCTCCGAGTCGGTGCTGATCGCCACCATCCTGCTGGTGCAGTTCGTCGCTTTCGGGGGCGCCCTGCTGTTCGGGCGGGTGGCCGCCCGGGTCGGCACCCGGGCGACCATCCTCGGCGGCCTCGTCGGCTGGGTGGTGATCGTCTCGGTGGCCTTCGTGCTGCCCGCCGGGCAGCTGGTGCCGTTCCTGGCGCTGGCGGCCGCGATCGGCGTGGTGATGGGAGGCACCCAGGCGCTGTCCCGGTCGTTCTTCAGCCAGCTCGTGCCGCGTGGCCGGGAGGCGGAGTACTTCAGCCTCTACCAGGCCTGTGAGCGGGGGACGAGCTGGCTCGGGACCCTGGTGTTCGGCGTGGTGCACCAGTGGACGGACTCCTACCGGCCCGCGATCTCGGCCCTGGTGGTGTTCTTCCTGCTCGGGTTGCTGCTGCTCTGGCGGGTGGACGCACGGCGCGGCATCGCCGCCGCGGGCAACCAGCAGCCCACACTGGTGTGACCTGATCGAGACCCGCACGGGAATCTGACACCGGTTACCTTCGTTGAACCATCCACGGAGGGTTGCGTGTCGAACCCCTCGTGCCGCCCGTCCCGACCACCATGTGGAGGAACCCATGTCCGACCGCGCACTTCGCGGCAGCCGCCTGGGCACCCAGAGCTTCGAGGACGAGCGTGGTGTCGAGATGGCTCCGCGGCAGCAGGTGACCTACGTCACCGAGAGCGGTCACGAGTTCCAGGTCACGCTGTCCGCCGAGGCCGAGATCCCGTACGAGTGGGAGTCCCCGCACACCGGCGAGGTCGGACGCCTGGTCGGGGGGTCCGAGCCCGAGGCGAAGAAGGAGAAGCCCGTCCGCACCCACTGGGACATGCTGCGCGAGCGCCGCTCCCTGCCCGAGCTGGAAGACATCCTGACCGAGCGGCTCGAGCTGCTCCGCGCCGGTGAGATCGGCCCCACCCACCTGCACCGCGCCCGCGGGCGCCGGCGCTCGGCCTGACGATCAGGGCCTGACCCCTAGGGGCCGGTGCCCGGGTCCTCGTCGACCCGGCGGTTCTGCACCAGCCGCACCCGCTCGGTGCGCCGCAGCAGCAGCCATGCCGTCAGCCGGCGCACCGCCGGCCGGGTCAGCGGCAGCACGCACGCGAAGCCGAAGATGTCGGTGACGAAGCCTGGCGTCAGCAGCAGCGTCCCGCCCACCACGACCAGCGCGCCGTCGAGGAGCTGCACGTCGGGCATCCGGCCCTCCGCGACCGTGTCGCGCAGGCTGTCCCAGGCCCGGCGGCCCTCTCGCTTGACCAGCCAGGCCCCCAGCAGGCTCTCCAGCACCAGCAGTGCGACCGTCCACCACACCCCGATGAGCTGTCCGACCTGGACGATGACGGCGATCTCGACCACCGGGACCAGCAGGAACAGCGCCACCAGCCAGCGCGCCATCGGTCTCACCTCGTCGTCGGGGACAGCAGGGTCCGTACCGGGGCCAGCCGCCGGGCCAGGCCCCACGCGGTGACCCGCCACAGCGCCTCGGCGACGACCGCCGCATCCATCTTCGAGTATCCCTGCTCGCGCTCCACGAACACGATCGGGACCTCGACGACCGTCAGGCCGGCTGCCACCGCACGGCGCACCACGTCGACCTGGAAGCAGTAGCCCTGCGAGGTGACGGCGGCGACGTCGATGCGCTCCAGCGTCTCGCGGCGAATCGCCCGGAACCCGCCGGTCGCGTCTCGCACCGGCAGGCCCAGCAGCAGCCGGGCGTAGGCGTTGGCGCCGCGGGACAGCAGCAGCCGGCGGCGTGGCCAGTTGCGCACCGCTCCCCCGGGCACCCAGCGCGACCCCAGGCTCAGGTCGGCCCCGCCGGCGAGTCCGGCGAGCACGTCCGGCAGCTGCTCGGGGCGGTGCGAACCGTCGGCGTCCATCTCCACCAGGACCCCGTAGCCGCGGTCGAGACCCCAGCCGAACCCGGCCCGGTAGGCCGCACCCAGCCCCTGCTTGGGGGTGCGGTGCAGCACGTGGACCTGCGGATCGGCCGCCGCCAACGCGTCGGCCACGGCGCCGGTGCCGTCCGGGGAGCCGTCGTCGACGACCAGCACGTCGGCCGGCGGCACCGCAGCCCGCACCCCCTGAACGGCGCGCTCGATGCTGTGCACCTCGTCGTAGGTGGGGATGACGACGAGGATCGCCCCCAGGTGCGTCACCGGCCGCCCCGCACGGGCTCCAGGGCAGGCGCCGGCTCGCCGCCGCTGTCCCGGCCGTCGCCACGGGCGCGCTCCCGGCGGGCGGACCAGCCCGCGGCCAGCAGCGCGGCGACGGCCAGCCCGGACAGCAGCCACTCCAGCAGCCCGCCGAAGCGCACGCCCCAGGTGAGGCCGGACGCCCGGCGCACCGTCGCGGTCAGCACCTGGGGGTCGGACGAGTCGGTACGCGACACGACGCTGCCGTCGGCGGCGACGAAGCCGCTGATGCCGTTGGTGGAGGCCACCACCAGGTCCCGGCCGGCCTCCATCGCCCGCAGCCGCGAGATCGCCCACTGCTGGGCCGGCTGCCCGGTGCCGAGGTAGGTGGCGTTGTTGGTCTGGACGACCAGCAGCTCGGCGCCGTCGCGCACGCTCGGCGCCACCACGCCCTCGAAGGCCACGTCGTAGCACATGGCATCGCCGATCACTACGGGCCCGAGGTCGAGCACGCCGGGCTCGTCTCCGGCCTCGAAGTCGCGCGGGATCTCGTCCAGCCGACCGATCATCGGCGCAAGCAGGTCGCGCATCGGGATGTACTCACCGAACGGCACCAGGTTGCGCTTGACGTACATCTGCTCGTCGGCGCCCTGCCCCGGCCGCCACACCAGGCCCACGTTGCGCAGGTGCTCGTCGTCGGAGCCGGCGGTGAGGGCCCCCACCAGCAGCGGCACGCCGACCGCGTCCACCGACCGCTGGATCGCCTCGGCCGTGGCCGGGTCGGTGAAGGGGTCGATGTCGGTGGAGTTCTCCGGCCACATGACCACGTCGACCGGGTCCGCAGTGCCGTCGACCACGTCGGCGGCGTACGCGAGCGTGGCCGCCTCGTGGTTGTCGACCACCTCGCGCTGCTCGGTGAGCCCGTCGGCGCCCGTGCCCGGCACGCCACCCTGCACCGCCGCGACGTCGACCGTGCCGACCTCGCCCGCGATCCCGACCGGCAGCACCGCGCCGACGGCGACAACACCCGCCGCCGCGACCAGCGCGCCCACGGCCAGGCCCCGCGCGGGCCGCCAGTGCAGCAGCGCCCACCACACCAGCGCGGCCACCAGCACGACCAGCCCGCTCAGCGCGGGCACCCCGATCCAGCGCACGTACCCGGCCACCGGGGTGTCCACGGTCGCGAACGCCAGCCGCCCCCAGGGGAACCCGGTGAACGGCACCTCGCTGCGTCCCAGCTCGAGCAGCACCCACAGCGCCGCGACGGCGATCGGCCACCAGGCCAGCCGCTGCACCCGGACGACCGCCCAGCCGAAGCCGGCGAAGAACAGCGCCTCGAGCAGGCTCAGCACCACCCACGCGTCCGGGCCGATCACCCGCACCCAGGGCAGCAGCACCAGCATCTGGGCCAGCCCGAAGCTCAGCCCGAGCAGCGCGGCACGGCGCGGACGCTGGTCCCAGAGGATGGCGAGCAGCGCGACCAGGGCGGGCACCAGCAGCGGCCACCACCCGTGCGGGGGGAAGGCCAGCGCGACCGTCGCCCCGCTCGCGGCGGACGCGGCGAGACGGGCGGCCAGCGACATGGCTCCATCATCCCAGGTGCGGGCGCGCAAAGAGCCCAACGGCCTTCGGACCGATGCCAAGCCCGCTGGCGACGGGCGGGGCACCGTTGTCTACTGGACGTCGGGCTCCTTGCGTGCGCCGCCCTCCCGACCCGGGCACGACCCTGGCAATCGGGTGAGGCGCGATCGCGGTGTCAGACCCGCTCGCACGACCACTCAGGGACACGTTTCCGACCAGACCCTCAAGGGCGGACGCCGTGGACTCTGCCGAAGCCGTCAGAGCCTGTCAACCGCCTGCTGACCTGCACTGATGCGGTGTCGTGGCAGGTCAGGTCGCCTCTCGTCCACCGGGGATTTCCTCGCAGTTGGTCACACGTTCGGCGTGTCCGTACCGACACGCCGCACCTGACTAGTCCGAGCGGGTGGGCACGACCACGGTCCCGGTGGCGGTGGTGACCACCAGCGGCTCGGCCAGCACCTCGGCGGCCGACGCCGAGCCGGAGTCGGCCAGGTCGGCCCGACCGCGACAGACCACGCGGGCCACCAGGGCCAGCTCGCGGCTGCGCGTGCCCACCCTGGTCACCGTCGCCTCGACCTCGAGCACGTCGCCCGCACGTACCGGTGCGACGAACTGCACGTCGGAGTAGGACGCGAACAGTCCCTCGTCGCCGTCGGTGCGGATGCACACCTCGGTGGCGACGTCGCCGAACAGCGCGAGCACGTACGCGCCGTCGACGAGACTGCCGGCGTAGTGCGCATGGCTGTACGGCACGTACCTGCGGTGCACGACGCTGAGCCCCTCGCGCGCGGTCACGGCTGCCTCTCGGCTCTCAGCGTGACGAGGGCGTGCACCAGGAAGCTCGCGACCTCGGCGGGGGTGGTGCCGCGCCCGAAGACCCGGTCGACGCCGAGCTCGGCGGCCATCGCCTCGTCGAAGCGGGGACCACCCACGACGAGCACCGGCCGCTGGTCGGCCGGGTAGGCCTCCCGGAAGGCCGCCGACATCTCCTTGGTGTTGAACACGTGCGCGTCCCGCTGCGTGACGACCTGCGAGACCAGCACTGCGTCGGCGCGCACCTCGCGGGCCGACTCGACCAGCTGCGGCACCGACACCTGGGCGCCGAGGTTGACCACCCGGACCTCGCGGTAGTACTCGAGACCCTTCTCGCCGGCGAACCCCTTGATGTTGAGGATCGCGTCGATGCCCACCGTGTGCGCGTCGGTGCCGATGCAGCCGCCGACGACGGTGAGCCGGCGGCGCAGGCCCTTGCGGATGGCCAGGTTGGCCTCCTTGGGCGACAGCAGCGGGTAGTCGCGCTCGACCACCGTCACCTTGCTGGTGTCGACGAGGTGCTGCACCCGGCCGTAGACCACGAAGAAGGTGAACTCGGGACCCATCGCCTTGGCGTGCACGACCATCGCGGGGTCCATGCCCATCTTCTGCGCGAGCTGCAGGGCGGAGCCCTCGGCGAGCTTGCCGTGCGGCATCGGCAGCGTGAACGACATCTGCACCATGCCGTCGCCGGTGGTGTCGCCGTACGGGCGCAGCACGGTGGCGGTGCCTGTGCGGGTGCCCGTTCCGCTGTCGGTGGCCGTCATGCGCCCTCCTCCAGCAGGTCCCGCGCCGGGTTGACGTAGCCGCTGGCCTGGCGGACCACGCCGTCGAGCCCGCGGCCCTTGTCGGCGGGGCGGCGCATCAGGCCGAACGTGCCGTCGGCGATCGCGTCGAGCAGGCCACGGTCGTGGTCGAGGATCCGGTCCAGCAGGTCGATGCTCTCGGCCAGCACCTGGCGGGCCCGGCGGGCGATGAGGCCGTCGGGTGCCGGGCGGAAGTCCTCGGCCAGGTTGCCGACGGCGTTGCGCACGTAGCGCACGTTCTGCAGCGCCAGGTCGCGGTCGGACAGCCACGGGGTGACGACGGCCTCGGTCATCATCCCGACCAGCAGGATGCTCTGTCCGGTGAGCATGCCGGCGAGGTTGAAGAACCCGTCCAGCAGGTAGCCGCGGAACACGTCGCCGGTCATGTGCCGGGTCGGCGGCATCCACTTCAGCGGTGCCTTCGGGAACAGCTGGCGCGCCAGCATCGCGTGCGCGAGCTCGAGCCGGAAGCTCTCCGGCACCTCGGGGTCGATCTCGAAGGCGTGCCCGAGCCCGAGCTGCCAGTCGGCGAGACCGGCCTCCTTGGCGAAGTACTCGTTCAGCAGCTGGCTCACCGTCACCGTGTGCGCCGCCTCGACGGCGTCGGCGGTGGTCAGGTAGTTGTCCTCGCCGGTGTTGATGATGATCCCGGCGCGGGCGTGCACCTGGCGGCTGAAGCGCTGGTCGACGAAGGTCCGCACCGGGTTGATGTCGCGGAAGAGGATCCCGTACATCGAGTCGTTGAGCATCATGTCCAGCCGCTCGAGCCCGGCGAGCGTCGCGATCTCGGGCATGCACAGCCCGGAGGCGTAGTTGGTCAGCCGCACGTAGCGGCCGAGCTCCTTGCTGCTCTCGTCCAGCGCTGCCCGCATCAGCCGGAAGTTGTCCTGGGTGGCGTACGTGCCGGCATAGCCCTCACGGGTCGGCCCCTCGGGCACGAAGTCGAGCAGCGACTGCCCGGTCGAGCGGATCACGGCGATCACGTCGGCACCCTCGCGGGCCGCCTGCTGGGCCTGCGGCATGTCCTCGTAGATGTCGCCGGTGGCGACGATCAGGTAGATCCAGGGCTGCTGCTCCGGGTCGCCCCACCGCTTGACCAGCCGCTCGCGCTCCCGCCGGCGGGCGTCGATGCGGCGGATGCCCGCCCCCACCGCCTTGCGCGAGGCGGACGCCGCGCGGGTCGCGTCGCGGCCCTCGGGCAGCCGGAACCGTACGGACCCGACGGCCGCCTTGTGCGCCAGCTCGGCGAGGTCGCCCGCCTCGCCGCGGGCGAGCGCGTCCCAGACCGGCAGGCAGACGCCGTGCTGCAGGCCCACGTCGCCGCGCACGGTGTCGAGCAGCCGGTTGACCCACGGCGTCCCGTCCGGGTCGGCGCCGGACAGCCCGGCCATCCGCAGCGTGGCCCGCTCCACCGAGACCGTGGTGTGCTGCTTGGCCAGCCGGACGATCGGGCGGCCGACCTTGCGGGCCAGCGCGCGCGCCTGCCGGACCGACGCGGGGTCGAGGTCGAGCAGCGGGGCGGGCGGCGTCATCCGGCCAGCCTGGCACGGAAGAGCCGGTCGAGGCCCTCGTACGAGCGCAACAGCCCCAGCGCGTGGTCGGCGTGACCGGGGACGTAGCCGTTGCCGACCAGCATGGTCACGTCGGCGGCGAGTCCCTCGGCGCCGAGCGCTGCGGCGCTGAACGACGTTGCCATCGAGAAGAACACGATCGTGCCGCCCTGCGCGGTGGACAGCAGCGCACCGCCCTCGCAGCCGGGCACGTCGACGCAGACCACGGTCACGTCGGCCGGTCCCCCGGCGCCGGCCACCGCGCGGGACAGGGCCACCGGGTCGCGCGCATCGGCCAGCACCACCTCGTCGGCAAGGCCGCTGCCGGCCAGCGCGTCGGCCTCGGGCTGCACCGGCACCACCCCGATGACCCGCCCGGCGCCGGCGTCGCGGGCGCCCGCGCACGACAGCGAGCCGCTCTTGCCCGCCGCGCCGATGACGCACACGGTCGGTGCGCTGCCGTCGGAGCCGGCGGCGTACCGACCCACGACCCGGGCGGTCAGCGCCCCGGCCCCGCACACGTCCATCACCGACAGCGCCAGCTCGGGCGGCAGGTCGTCGGGCAGCCGGGCGGCGATGCTGCGGCCGAACAGGATCGCGTAGCCGTCGCACGGGACCTGTTCGCTGCGCCCGTCCCAGCCGGCGAGCGCATCCTGGATCACCAGCGGCGTGAGCGACAGCGACACCAGGGTGGCCACCCGGTCGCCGGCCGCGAGCCCGAGCGGCGAGCTGGGTCCGACCTCCTCGACGGTGCCGACCAGCATGCCGCCGGAGCCGGTGACCGGGTTCTGCATCTTGCCCCGGGTTGCCACGATCTCGAGCACCGCGCGTCGGACGGCTCCCCCGTCGCCGCCGTGCTCGCCCTCCAGCTGGCGGAACGACGCCGCGTCCAGGTTGAGCCGCTCGACCCGTACCCGGACCTCGTCGTCCCACAGGTCGGCCCGGGTGTCGAGCCGCTCGGCCGCCTGCGGGAGCACGCCGGACGGGGCCAGCACCCGGTGCAGGCCGGTCGGATCGCTCGGGGTGGTCACCGGGACATCCTCTCGCTCTCAGGGGGTTGAACCACAGATGTTGCGGGTCTCGGTGGACCTGACCGCAACTTCTCCGTATCCTAGCCGGATGAGAACTGTGCAGTTCGAGGAGCAGCCGTACGACTACCGCGGCCGCGACCTGGTCGAGCCCGACTGGACCCGGCTGCCGGGCTTCCGCGACGTCACCACCGAGCAGTGGGAGACCGCGCAGTGGCAGCGGGCGCACTGCGTGAAGAACCTCAAGCAGCTGCGGGACGCGCTCGGCGAGGGCGTCGACGACCGGTTCTTCGCCGACCTCGAGCGGGACCAGGCCGAGCGCGCGACGATGTCGATGCTGCTGCCCCCGCAGATGCTCAACACGATCGTGCCGCACCTGGCGCCGAGCGACCCCGGCTACACCGAGGCGCTCTACGCCGACCCGGTGCGCCGCTACATGCTCCCGGTCTTCTCCGACCGTCGCACCGACTGGTCGAGCCACCCCTACGCCACGCGCGACTCGCTGCACGAGCACGACATGTGGGTGGCCGAGGGCCTGACCCACCGATACCCCACCAAGGTGCTGGCCGAGCTGCTGTCCACCTGCCCGCAGTACTGCGGGCACTGCACCCGGATGGACCTGGTGGGCAACTCGACGCCGGTCATCGACAAGCTGAAGTTCGATCTCAAGCCGGTCGACCGCTACGACCAGATGATCGACTACCTGCGCCGCACCCCCAGCGTGCGCGACGTGGTCGTCTCCGGCGGCGACGTCGCGAACATGCCGTTCAAGAACCTCGAGGCGTTCGTGGCGCGGCTGCTCGAGATCGACAACATCCGCGACATCCGGCTCGCGACCAAGGCGCTGATGGGCCTGCCCCAGCACTGGCTGCAGGACGACGTCCGGGCCGGCATGGAACGGCTGGCCACCACCGCCCGCGAGCGCGGCGTGCAGATCGCGATCCACACCCACGTCAACCACGCCAACTCGGTGACCCCCCTGGTCGCGCGCGCCACCCGGGCGATGCTCGACACCGGCATCCGCGACGTCCGCAACCAGGGCGTGCTGATGGAGGGCGTCAACGCCGACCCGCACGCGCTGCTCGACCTGTGCTTCGCCCTGTCCGACGGCGCCGGGATCCTCCCCTACTACTTCTACATGTGCGACATGATCCCGTTCAGCGAGCACTGGCGGGTCTCGGTCGACAAGGCCCAGCGGCTGCAGCACTCGATCATGGGCTACCTGCCCGGCTTCGCGACACCCCGGATCGTGTGCGACGTGCCGTTCGTGGGCAAGCGCTGGGTCAACCAGCTCAGCGAGTACGACCGCGACCACGGCATCTCCTACTGGACCAAGAACTACCGCACCTCGATCGAGCGCGACGACGCGCTGGCCCTGGAGCGGATGTACGCCTACTACGACCCGATCCACACCCTGCCGGCCGAGGGCCAGCGGTGGTGGCGTGAGCAGGCTGACATCGACGCCGGGGCCGTGCATGCTGCCGCCGAGCAGGCGGCGCGGGCCAGCCGCGAGGCGGCGGCGGTGCAGGCCGGCGCCTGAAATTGCTGGACCTCATGTCGGCATGAGGTCGTACGGTCGTCGGCATGAGCATGGAAGTCACGGCGTACATGTCGATGTACCACGCGATGAACGCCCAGGACGACAAGCGGCCGTTCTCCAAGGCCACGATGAAGCGGATCGCGGTGTTCGCCCGTCCGCACTCCCGCCAGCTGGCGCAATTCCTGGTGCTGAGCATCGCGACCGCCGTGCTGTCGGTGGCGACGCCCGTCCTCGCGGGCTGGGTCGTCGACGCGATCGTCGACAGCAAGTCGCAGCAGACGGTCATCAACCTGGCGCTGCTGATCGCCGGGGTGGCTGTCGCGGAGGCCGGCCTCGGCCTGCTCACGCGGCTGCTGTCGGCCCGCATCGGTGAGGGTCTGATCCTCGACCTGCGCCGGGCGGTCTTCGACCACGTCCAGCGGATGCCGATCGCGTTCTTCACCCGAACCCGCACCGGTGCACTGGTCAGCCGGCTCAACAACGACGTCATCGGCGCCCAGCGCGCCTTCAGCGACACGCTGTCCGGTGTCGTGAGCAACCTGGTGATGCTGCTGCTCACGCTGGTCGTGATGATCAACATCTCCTGGCAGATCACCCTGCTGGCCCTGCTGCTGCTCCCGGTGTTCGTGATCCCCGCACGGCGCATGGGCAGCAAGATGGCCCGGCTCGAGCGCGAGGCGGCCAACCACAACGCGGCGATGGGCACCCAGATGACCGAGCGCTTCTCGGCTCCGGGCGCCACCTTGATCAAGCTGTTCGGCCGGCCGAGCCAGGAGTCCGCCGAGTTCGCCGCCCGGGCCGACCGCGTGCGCGACATCGGTGTGCGCACCGCGATGGTGCAGTTCGTCTTCATCACCGCGCTCACGCTGGTGTCGGCGCTGGCGCTGGCGCTGGTCTACGGGCTCGGCGGCTTCTACGCGCTGCGCGGTGACCTGGAGCCGGGTGCGGTCGTGGCGCTCGCCCTGCTGCTCACCAGGCTCTACGCGCCGCTGACCGCACTGGCCAGCGCGCGGGTCGAGATCATGAGCGCGCTGGTCAGCTTCGAGCGGGTCTTCGAGGTGCTCGACCTCGAGCCGCTGATCACGCAGAAGCCCGACGCGGGCCGGGTGCCCGACGGGCCGGTGTCGGTCGAGTTCGACGACGTCCGGTTCGCCTACCCCTCGGCTGACAAGGTGTCGCTGGCGTCGCTGGAGGAGGTCGCCACCCTCGACACCCGCGGGGGCGTCGAGGTGCTGCACGGCATCTCGTTCACCGCCGAGCCCGGGCACCTGGTCGCCCTGGTCGGGTCGTCGGGCGCCGGCAAGTCCACGATCGCCTCGCTGGCGCCGCGGCTCTACGACGTCGACGAGGGCGCGGTGCGCCTGTCCGGGGTCGACGTGCGCGACCTCACCTCCGACTCCATCCGCGACACGCTCGGCATGGTGACCCAGGACGGTCACCTGTTCCACGAGTCGGTGCGGGCCAACCTGCTGCTGGCCCGGCCGGAGGCGACCGACGACGAGGTGTGGGAGGTGCTGCGCCGGTCCCGGCTCGCCGACCTGGTCGAGTCCCTGCCCGACGGGCTGGAGACGGTGGTCGGTGAGCGCGGCTACCGGCTGTCCGGTGGCGAGCGCCAGCGGCTCACCATCGCCCGGCTGCTGCTGGCCCGCCCGCGGGTCGTGGTCCTCGACGAGGCCACCGCGCACCTCGACTCCACGTCGGAGCAGGCCGTGCAGGCGGCGCTGGCCGAGGCGCTGGCCGGGCGCACGTCCATCGTGATCGCACACCGGTTGTCGACGGTGCGGGCGGCGGACCTGATCCTCGTCATCGAGGAGGGACAGGTGGTCGAGCGCGGTACCCACTCCGAGCTGCTCGCGCTCGACGGGCGCTACACCGAGCTCTACCGCACCCAGTTCGAGCAGTCCGCGGCCGACGCGGCCGTCTCTGCTCCCACCGGCTAGCGCCTCACTCCTGCGGGGGCGGTGCGGCGGCGGGCGGGCGGTGCTCGAACGGCGTCGACAGCACCATGGTGGTCCGGGTGGACACGTTGGCGACTGCACGGATGCGCGCCAGCAGGTCCTCCAGGGCCAGCGGGCTCGCGACCCGCACCTGCAGGATGTAGCTCTCGTCCCCCGCGACTGAGTAGCACGAGGTGATCTCGCTGAGCCCTGCCAACCGGTCCGGGGAGTCGTCCGGCTGGCTGGGGTCGATCGGCCGGATCGACACGAACGCGGTCAGTCCCAGCCCCAGCGCGGCCGGCTCCACCCGGGCGCTGTAGCCGGTGATCACGCCGCGCTGCTCCAGCCGCCGCACCCGCTGGTGCGCCGCCGAGGTCGACAACCCGGTCTGCCGGCCGAGCTCGGTGAACGACAGCCGGCCGTCGTCTGCGAGCAGCCGGACGATCTGCGCGTCCAGGGGCTCCATCGTGGCCGCTCACCCCTCCAGCACGACGAGGTCGCGGGTCGTGGTGTTCATCCGCTCCGCACCCAGGTCGGTGCAGACGACGATGTCCTCGATCCGCGCCCCGTGCCGGCCGGACAGGTAGATGCCGGGCTCGATCGAGAACGCCATCCCGGGTTCCAGCTCGCGGTCGCTGCTGGAGACGATGTACGGCTCCTCGTGCGTCTCCAGCCCGATCCCGTGCCCGGTGCGGTGCATGAACGCCTCGCCGTAGCCCGCCGCAGCGATCACGTCGCGCCCGACCGCGTCCAGCGCCCGAGCCGTCACGCCGGGCCGCGTGTGCTCGCACTGCGCCGTCTGGGCCTGCTGCAGCACGGCGTAGTAGGCGGCGAACTCTGCCGGTGGCTCGCCGCCGGCGACGTACGTCCGGGTGCAGTCCGAGCAGTACCCCGACTCGACACTGCCACCGATGTCGACGACCACCGGGTCACCGCGCTCGATCAGCCGCTCGGACAGCTCGTGGTGCGGCGACGCGCCGTTTGGGCCCGAGGCCACGATGACGAAGTCGGTCGTCACGTGGCCCTCGGCCACGATCGCGTCGGAGATGTCGCGGCCGACCTCCCGCTCGGTGCGACCGGGCCGCAGCCACTCCCCCATCCGGGAGTGCACCCGGTCGATCGCCTGCCCCGCCTCGCGCAGCGCGTCCACCTCGTCGGCGGTCTTGCGCATCCGCAGCTCACCGAGCACAGGCGTGGCCAGCACCTGCCGGGCCGCCGGCACCGCGCCGGCGAACGCGAGCACCTTCTCCGCCCACATGTGGTTGTCCAGCGCCAGCGTGCCCCCACCCGCCGCGGCGGGCAGCAGCGAGCCGACCAGCGCGTACGGGTCGTCGGTCTCCTGCCACGCGACCACCGAGATCCCGGAGGCGCCGACCGGCGACGCCATCGCCGCCGGCTGCTCCAGCGCGGGCACCACCAGCACCGGGTCGCCGTCGGCCGGCAGGACCAGGCAGGTGAGCCGCTCGAGCGGCTTGGCGTCGTAGCCGGTCAGGTAGCGCAGGTCCGCGCCCGGCGACACCAGCAGGGCGTCGACGCCCTGGGCGCGGGCGAGGTCCTGGGCGCGGGCGAGGCGGCTGCCGAGGTCGAGGGAGGGCGCGTGGCTGGTCACCGGGTCAGGCTAACGGCGCGCGCGTTCGGCGCGGCCGCGGCATGTCAGCACGGCATCGGCCGATGCGCCGCTGACATGGACCGGTCGAACACCCGCTGCCACTTCCCTGTGCGCGTTCCCGCGCACCGGTCGTCCCCCTAGGCTGCTCGGGTGCCCGACGCCAACAGGCTCATGCTCCTGGACACTGCCTCGCTGTACTTCCGTGCGTACTTCGGCGTGCCCGACACCATCACCGCGCCCGACGGCACGCCCGTCAACGCGGTGCGCGGGCTGCTGGACTTCCTGGCCCGCCTGGTCACCGACCGGGAGCCGGACCGGGTGGTCTGCTGCTGGGACGACGACTGGCGCCCCGCCTGGCGGGTCGACCTGTTGCCGTCGTACAAGGCGCACCGGGTGGTCGAGGAGCGGGAGGCGCAACCGGACGCCGAGGAGACGCCCGACCTGCTCGCGGCCCAGGTGCCGCTGATCATCGAGGCGCTGGAGCTGCTCGGGGTGCCGATCGTCGGCGCCGCCGAGCACGAGGCCGACGACGTCATCGGCACCCTCGCCACGGTGTGGGACGGGCCGGTCGACGTCGTGACCGGCGACCGGGACCTGTTCCAGCTGGTCGACGACGAGCGTCACGTACGGATCCTCTACACCGCGCGCGGGGTCGGCCGGCACGAGCTCGTCGACGCTGCCTGGGTGCGCGGGAAGTACGGGGTCGAGCCGCAGCAGTACGCCGACTTCGCGGTGATGCGCGGCGACCCCTCCGACGGCCTGCCCGGGGTGCCGGGCATCGGCGACAAGACCGCGGCCCGGCTGCTGGATGCGCACGGCGATCTGACCGGCGTGCTGCGGGCCGCCACCCGCGGCGAGGGACCCGGCGGCAAACAGGCCCAGCGGCTGTCGGCCGCCGGTGACTACCTCACCGTCGCCCCCCGGGTGGTGCGCGTGGTCCGCGACCTGGTGCTGGGCAGCGCCGACGCGCCCGTCGACGGCCAGATCGCGGCCTGGGACGACGGTGCCGGCGAGCGGTTCGCCGAGTTCGCGGAGCGGTGGGGTCTCGGCGGCAGCGCCGAGCGGGTGGTCGCCGCCCTGCAGCCGCTGCGCGCCGGCTGACCCGGACGCGGGCGTCAGCCGGCCACCGACGAGTACGCGACCACGCCCCGGCGCAGCGCGCCGGTGGTCTCCCGGGCGGTGCGTCGCAGCGCCCCGTCGCCCGCGGCGTCGGCGACCTGGTCGGTGAGGTCGAGCAGCTGCTTGACCCAGCGCACGAAGTCCCCGGCGGCCAGGTCCGTCTCCGACAGCACGTCGTCGAGCGTGGCACCGGACGCCCACCGCCACGCCGCCCAGGCGAAGCCGAAGTCGGGACGGTGCAGCGTCGACAACCGGTGGTCGCGCTCGAGCCGCTCGAGCCCGGCCCACAGCGAGGTCGTGCGGCCGACGACGTCACCGACCCGGCCACGCGGGAGACGCGGGTGCTCGGCCTCCTCCGGCGTGCGTGCCTCGTAGACCAGGCCCGACAGGGCGGCCGCGAGCTCGGGCGGGGTGAGGCCCTCCCACACGCCCTGCCGGAGGCACTCGGCGGCGACCAGGTCCAGCTCGGCGTAGATCCTGGCCAGCCGCGCACCGTCGGGGGTCACCTCGTCGCCGTCCAGGTAGCCCAGCTCGTCCAGCACCTCGCACACCCGGTCGTACTGCCGGGCGACGGTGTTGGTGCGCTGCTCGATGCGCTGGCGCAGCCCCGCGGTGTCCCGGTCGAGCTTGACCCAGCGCTCCGCCCAGCGGGCGTGGTCCTCGCGGTCCGGACACCCGTGGCACGGGTGCGCCCGGAGCTGGTCGCGCAGCCGCAGCAGCTTCTCGTCGTCGACCGCGGGGCTCGGCGACCCGTTGCGGCGGCGGCGTTCCTCGACGTGCGGCGGGAGCACGTCCGAGATCGCGTGTCGCAGCGACGATGCCAGGTCGCGGCGCTGCTGGGGATTGCGGGCGTTGAACGACTTCGGGACCCGCATCCGGGTCGTTGCCTGCACGGGGGTCGGGAAGTCGACCATGGACAGCCGCCGGGCCTGCCGCTCGGTGGTGAGCACCAGCGGCCGCGGCCCGTCCCGGTCCGAGCGCATGCCCGGGTCGACCACCACGGCCGGGCCCGACCAGCGCCCGCTCGGCACCCAGATCACGTCGCCCGGGCGCAGCTGCTCCAGCGACGCCAGCACCTCGTCCCGGTCGTCGTGGCGACGTCGCTTGGACAGCTCGGACTCCCGGTCGGAGACCGCCCTCCGCAGCCGCGCGTACTCGAGGAAGTCACCGCGGTCGCAGGTCGCCGCCTCGGCGTAGCCCTCCAGCGCCTCCTCCGCCTTGGTGACCTGGCGGGCCAGCCCGACCACCGCCCGGTCGGCCTGGAACTGCGCGAAGGACTGCTCCAGCAGTGACCGCGCCGGCACGCGCCCGACCTGCCGGACCAGGTTGACCGCCATGTTGTACGAGGGCCGGAAGCTCGACCGCAACGGGTACGTGCGGGTGGACGCGAGGCCGCCGACGGCCTTCGGGTCGAGCGCCGGCTGCCACAGCACCACGCCGTGGCCCTCGACGTCGATGCCACGGCGACCGGCCCGCCCGGTGAGCTGGGTGTACTCCCCCGGCGTGACGTCGACGTGCGCCTCGCCGTTCCACTTGGACAGCCGCTCGATCACCACCGACCGCGCCGGCATGTTGATGCCCAGCGCCAGCGTCTCCGTCGCGAACACGACCTTGACCAGCCCCGCACCGAACAGCTCCTCGACGACCTCCTTGAAGGTCGGCAGCATGCCGGCGTGGTGGCTCGCGACGCCGCGGGCCAGGCCCTCGGCGAAGTCGTGGTAGCCCAGCACGTCGAGGTCGTCGTCGGGCAGGTGCGCGCATCGCTGCTCGACGTGTGCGCGGACGGCGGCCGACTCCTCAGCGGTGGTCAGTCGCAGCCCCGAGGCGAGGGTCTGCTCGACCGCTGCCGCGCAGCCGGCGCGACTGAAGACGAACACGATCGCGGGCAACAGCGCGGCGGCGTCGAGCCGCTCGACGACCTCGACCCGGGTGGGTGTCCAGCTCCTGCCCCGCTGGTGGTGCCGGGTGTAGCCCCGCTTGTCCCGCCGACCGCGGCCGCCCCGCCCACCGCCGCGACCGCGCTGGGCGCGTTCGGCCCGCCAGTCGTCGCGCGCGATCCGCTCCAGCTCGGGGTTGACCCGGGCAGCATCGTCGCCCTCCTGGTCGACGAAGAGGTCGAGCAGCCGCCGGCCCACCATGACGTGCTGGTACAGCGGCACCGGCCGTCGCTCCTCGACCACGGTCACGGTGTTGCCGCGGACCTCGGACAGCCACTCGCCGAACTCCTCGGCGTTGCTCACCGTCGCCGACAGCGACACGACCGCGACGCTCTCCGGGAGGTGGATGATCACCTCCTCCCACACCGCCCCGCGGAACCGGTCGGCGAGGTAGTGCACCTCGTCCATCACCACGTAGCCGAGGCCGGACAGGGTGCCGGAGCCCGCGTACAGCATGTTGCGCAGCACCTCGGTGGTCATCACGACCACCGGCGCGTCGCCGTTGATGGTGTTGTCGCCGGTCAGCAGGCCGACGTTGCCCGCGCCGTGGCGGCTGACCAGGTCGGCATACTTCTGGTTGGACAGCGCCTTGATCGGGGTGGTGTAGAAGCACTTCTGGCCGCGGCGCAGCGCCAGGTGCACCGCGAACTCGCCCACCAGCGTCTTGCCGGATCCCGTTGGCGCGGCGACCAGCACGCCGTGCCCGTCCTCGAGCGCGGCGCAGGCGTCGACCTGAAAGGGGTCGAGGGTGAAGTCGTAGTGGCCGCGGAACGCTGCGAGCTCCGGTCGCTCCTGGTCCGCCCGGAACCGGGCGTACCGACCGGCTGGGGTGGACATGGCCTCCAGGGTACGGGCCGGGTCCCTCAGGAGGCGCAGACCAGCAGCGCGCCCGGCTCGACGTCCACGGTGACCGGCAGCGGGCCGAGCCGCTCGCCGTCGCCGTAGGCCACCAGCCCCGGCGCCGCCACGCTGACCCGCCGGGCCAGGTGGTGGGTGTACGCCGGGTGGCTGGTGTGCCGCCCGGACGGCAGCAGCGGGAACGTACGGGCGAGCCCGACCCGGCCCATCGGGCCGATCACGACCACGTCGAGCCAGCCGTCGTCCGGCCGGGCGCCCGGGACGATCTGCAGTCCGCCCCCGTACGACGGCCCGTTGCCGACCGCGACCAGCATCGCCTCGGTCTCCACCCGGGTGTCGTCGATCTCCAGCGTGTACGGGACCGGCCGGAAGGTGCGCAGCTCGGCCAGTGTCGCGAGCGGGTACCGCAGCCGTCCGCGCGGCCGGCGCATCTGGTTGGCCCGCTCGTTGACCCGCGAGTCGAAACCGGTCGCCACCACCGTGACGACGCGGGTGGCGCCGATCCGGGCCAGGTCGAGGCGACGGGTCCGCCCGCGCGCCACTCCGGCCACCACCGTCTCGGCCGCGGCGCCGGGATCGTTCGGCGTGATCCCGAGCATCCGGGCCACGTCGTTGCCGGTGCCGGCCGGGACGACCCCGAGCGGGATGTCGGTGCCGGCCAGGACCTGCGCACCCAGGTGCACCATCCCGTCGCCGCCGACGACGACGAGCGCATCGGTGCCCGCAGCCACGGCGGCCCGGCCCAGGTCGGCCGCGTGCGCGCCGTCGCGGCCCTGCAGCCGCTGCACGTGCAGGCCCAGCGAGCGCAGCCGCTCGATCGCCGCCGCCCCGATCCGCAGGCCGCGGCCACCGCCTGCCACCGGGTTGACGAGCACCGTCACCGCACCCGTCGACGGCCTGGTCACCGCCGGAGCCTAACTCTCCCCGGGCTGGTGGTCAGAGGCGAAGGGCCAGGGTCATCCGGTCGGGGGGCGAGCCGACGGATCGGGCGAAGCGGCGCAGCGCCTCGCAGAGCAGGTCGGCGCCGAGCTCGGTGCCCGGCACCGCCAGGACGTACCGGCCGGTCTGGCAGACCAGCAGCACCTCGCCGTGCACCCACGCCTGGTGCGCCCGGCTGCGGGTCTCCTCGGGCAGCACCGGCGCCGGGTAGGCGACGTCGGCGGCCTGCACCGTCAGCGACACCGCGTCGCTGAGCGGGTCGGTGGCGGCCGCGTCGGAGGTCAGCAGCCCCTGCACGCGTGGCGAGCCGACGGTGCCCGTGGCCGTCCAGGTGGTGTCGTGCGCGCCGATCCAGTCCGGGAGGTCGAAGGGATCGGCGACCCGGGGGTCAGTCATCGTCGTCGAGCCGGCTCGGCCTCTCGTCGGCCGCGTCGTGCGCGAGCTCGAGGTCGGAGGCCTCGTCGTCGTCGTACTGGTCGTAGGAGTCCTCGCCGCGGGCCCGCCGCCGGTCGAGGATGCGGGCGATGACCTCGGAGATCATGAACAGCACCGTCATCGGCGCGGCCAGGAACAGCATGCTGATCGGGTCGGTCGACGGCGTCGCCACCGCGGCGAACACGAACGTGCCGAGCACGATCCACGGGCGGGCCCGGCCGAGTGCCTTGCCGGTGACGATGCCCGCCAGGTTGAGCAGCACCACGAAGACCGGGATCTCGAACGCTACGCCGAAGACCAGCAGCATCCGCAGGATGAAGTTCAGGTAGTTGTTGACCTCGACCAGGTTCGCGACGTCGCCCGGTGTGAAGCCCAGCAGGATGCCCAGGCCCTTGGGCAGCACGTAGTAGCCGATCGCGACGCCGGCGATGAAAAGGGGCCCGGCGATGGCCGCGAACAGCATCGACCACCTGCGCTCGTTGCGGTGCAGGCCCGGGACGATGAACGCCCACAGCTGCCACAGCCACACCGGGCTGGCCAGGACGATGCCGGACACCAGCGAGATCTTCAGCTGGATGATGAACGGGCCGGTGACGTCGGTGAACGTCAGCTGCGCGTCGAGGCCCTGCTCCTCGGCGAGCCGGTCGACCTCGCTGCGGAACGGGTCGGTGAGGGCGTTGAAGATCTCCTCGTAGAAGAACGCGCACGCGATCGACACCGCGATGATCGCGAGCACTGCCTTGAACAGTCGGCTACGGAGCTCCCGCAGGTGCTCCATCAGCGTCATCGCGCCGTCGGGAGCGGCGGGCGGAACTGGGTCGTCGCCGTTGCTGCGCGACGACCGGCGCAGAGCGAAGGCCACGGCCCCGGTGGTCAGACCTGGTCGCGCGGGGTGGTGGTGTCCTGCACCGGCTCGCGGCTGGGCTCCGGTCGCGGTGCGGGCGGCGGCTCGGCGGCCGAGGCGCCCGGGGGCAGCGGACGGCCCTGGGTGTCGGTCTTCTTCTTGTCGTCGTCGTTGTTGTCGTCGTCGTCGATCAGGCCCTTGGTCTCCGCCTTGAAGATCCGCAGGGCGCGGCCGGAGCCGCGGGCGAGATCAGGAAGCTTCTTGGCCCCGAACAGGAGCACGATCACGAGGATGATCAGGATGATCTCGGTGGGGCCCAGGCTGCCCATGTGTGTCTCCCTTTATCGGCGAACGTCACTCACTGTACGCGCGGGTCCGTTCCAGGGGCACCAGCCGCCCCACCGGCCTCAACCGGATGAGTACGCCGTGAGGGCCGTACGGGCAAGTTCCCGGACTTCGCTGGCCAGATCGGGCGGCTCGAGCACGCCGACCGAGCCCGAGCCGCGCAGCACCAGCCGCCGCAGCCAGGCCGCGTCGCCGACCCGCATCCGCACCTGCAGGTGCCCGTCCGGTCGCTCCTCGCTGCTCTCCACCGGGTGGTACTCGGCGATCCACCGGGCCCGCGGGGCCAGGTCGAGGACCGCCACCAGGTCGTCGTCGCCCGGCTGGAACAGGCCCGCCGACAGGTCCCGCGGGGTCGCCTGCTCGGGCGGGGCCGCCTCGTGATCGAGCACCCGGACGCCCACCACCCGGTCGAGCCGGAACAGCCGGACGTCCTCGGCCCGGTGGCACCACCCCTCCAGGTAGGAGTGGCCCTCCGCGGTGAACACCCGCATCGGGTCGACCTCGCGCTCAGTGGTCTCGTCCCTGGACGGGACCAGGTAGACCAGGTGCACCCGCCGGCGCCGCTGCAGCGCGTCCTGCACCGCCCCGCGCACCTGCTCGTCGACCGGTGTCGCCGTGAGGACCTCGACCTGCCCGGCCGCGGCGGTCGCGTCGCCGGCCGCCGACTCCAGCTTGGCCAGCGCGCGGTCGACCGCGTCGCCCGCGCCGGGGTGGACCGTCTCGCGCAGCGTGCGCAGCGCCACGATCAGCGCGAGCGCCTCCCGGGCGGTGAGCCGCAGCGGGCGGCGCAGGTAGTCGGCGTTGTCGAGGCGCACCACGCCGTCGGTGTCCAGCGCGTCCATGTCCACGTCGATCATGTCGCCGGTGACGGCCTCCGGGAGGCCGCAGAACCACAGCACGTTGAGGTCGTTGACGATCGTCTGCTGGTCGACGCCGAAGTCCTTGGCCACCTGCTCGACCGGTACGCCGCCCTGGTCCTGCAGGTACGGGACCAGCGCCAGCATCCGCTGCACCTGGTCGCGGGCGCGGTCGCTCACGACGCCCGCCCCGCTGCGGCCAGCCGCCGCAGCCGGCGCACGACGGCGTCGGCCAGCTCGGGCGGGTCGAGCGCGACGACGTCGGCCCCGTACGCGACGACCTCCTCGGCCAGCTCCTCGACCTGTGCCAGCGGGACGTCCAGCCGGTCCCACTCCTCGCTGTCGGTGTGCACCGCCGCGGCCCGGCGGCGCAGCGCGTTGCCCGCACCGGCCCGCACCCGCAGTCGCGCGGTCCCGGTGGTCGGCACCGGCTGCAGGGAGCGGGCCAGCTCACGCAGGTCGGTGCCCTCGGGCACGGTGTACGAGCCGGTGCGACCGGCCCGCCGCACGCTGCCCGTCACCCGGGACAGCCGGAACATCCGGGGGGCCTCCCGGTCGCGGTCACGCCCGATCACGTACCAACGACCGCGCCAGGACAGCACGCCCCACGGCTCCAGCAGGCGCTCGGCGGTGTCCTGGCCCGGTCGGCGGTAGCCGAAACGCACCGGCGCGCGGGACACCACGGCGTCCCAGAACTGCTCGAAGGCGGGCTCGGTGGCGGCGAGCCGGGGCTCGACGAGGCTCAGCGCGTCGCGGTCGACCGACACCCCGGCGGCGCGGAGCTTGACCAGCGCGTCGGTCGTCTGCCGGGCGAGGCCGGCGTGCTGCCACACCCGTGCGGCCAGCCCGACCACGGCGGCCTCGTCGGGCTCCAGCGAGATCTCGGGCAGCTCGAACGCCCCTCGCCGGATGCGGTAGCCGGGCTCGTCGTCGAACAACGCCTCGTGGCTGCCCACCTCGATCGGGATGCCGATCTCGCGCAGCTCGTCCTTGTCCCGCTCGAACATCTTCTCGAACGCGTCCGGCGTCTGGTCGCGGTAGCCGTCGACCACCTTGCGGATCCGGTCCTTCGGCACGTACCCGCGGGTGACCAGCAGGCAGATGACCAGGTTCATCAGCCGCTCGGCCTTGCGCGTGGTCACCGTGCCCGTCACGTCGCGGAACGCTACCCGACGGAGGGTGCCGATCCGGGGTCTTGGTCAGCTCGCGGCGAGGACGTCGACAACGAAGATCAGGTCCTCGTTCGGGCCGATGGCCGGCGGGCTGCCCTCCTTGCCGTAGCCCAGCTCGCTGGGGATCGCGAGGATCACCCGGCTGCCGACCGGCTGCCCGATCAGGCCGTCCAGGAAGCCCTGGATGAGGCCGCCCTGGGTGAGCGGGAACTGGGCCGGCTGCCCGCCGGTCCAGGACTCGTCGAACACCTTGCCGTCGGGGTAGATCTGGCCGACGTAGTGCACCGTCGCCGTCTGCCCCTCCTCCAGCTCGGGGCCCTCGCCCACGATGACCGGCGCGACCACGAGCTCCTTGACCGTGGGGTCGGTGTCCTTGGTCGCCGCGAAGCCCGTCGGCACGCCGTCCTTGTCCACCTGCAGCTCCGGCAGCCCCGCCGGCGCGGGCTGCTCCTCGCCCTCGGCCATGGCCAGCGGCTTCTCGGCGGGCTCGAGCAGGTCGACGACGAACAGCAGCGTGTCCGCCTTCTCGATGCCGAGCTGCGGGTAGCCGCCGGACGGGCCGTACGCGTCGTCCGGGGTGATCGCCAGGGCGACCCGGCTGCCGTAGGTCTGTCCCACCAGCCCGTCCAGGAATCCCGGGATCAGCTGCCCCTCGGTCAGCGGGAACGTCGCGGGCTCCCCCCGGCTCCACGAGCTGTCGAACTCCTCCCCGGTGCGGCCGTTGATGCCGGTGTACTGCAGCACCGCGGAGTCGCCCTCGGCGACCTCGTCGCCGTCGCCCTCGTCGAGCACCTCGGTGCTGGTCTCGTCGACCTCGAAGGGCTCGTCGACCTCGACCTTCGGCTCCTTGTCGGAGTCACCGGTGACGGTGACCCCCGTGAACGGCTCGGTGTTCGAGGTGCTGTCGCCGCCGTCGTCGGAGCTGTCGCCGCAGGACGTGGCGAGGAACAGCAGCGGAACGAGCGACAGGGCGAGCAGGCGGCGCACAGGGGCGTCCTCACGTCGGGTGCAGGGGCGATGTGCCGGTAGACAGGGCAACCGTCAGGGTAACCCGGCGGTCACATCGACTCGATCAGGCGGTGCACCCGCTCGTCGTGGGAGCGGAACGGGTCCTTGCACAGGACCGTGCGCTGCGCCTGGTCGTTGAGCTTGAGGTGCACCCAGTCGACGGTGAAGTCGCGCCGCCGCTCCTGCGCCCGCTTGATGAACTCGCCGCGGAGCCGGGCCCGGGTGGTCTGTGGCGGGACCGACTTGGCCCGGAAGATGGCGGGGTCGCTGGTCACCCGGCTCACCGCCTCCCGGCGCTGCAGCAGGTAGAACAGCCCGCGGCCGCGGTGGATGTCGTGGTAGGCGAGGTCGAGCTGGGCGATCCGGGGATCGCCCCACCCCAGCCCGTGCCGCTCGCGGTAGCGCTCGATCAGGGTGTACTTCATCACCCAGTCCAGCTCGCGCTCGACCAGCGAGAGGTCGCCGGACTCGACCGCCTTCAGCCCGCGCTCCCACAGGTCGAGGACCCGGGTGATCACCGGGGTGGCCAGGCTGCGGCGGTCGACGAAGTCGCGGGCCCGGCTGAGGTACTCGGTCTGGATCTCCAGCGCGCTGGCCTCGCGCCCGTTGACCAGCCGGACCCGCCGGCGGCCGGTCATGTCGTGCGAGATCTCCCGGATCGCGCGGATCGGGTTCTCGAGGGTGAGGTCACGCATCACCACCCCTTCCTCGATCATCCGCAGCACCAGGTCGGTGGACGCCACCTTCAGCAGGGTCGTGGTCTCGCTCATGTTCGAGTCGCCGACGATCACGTGCAGCCGCCGGTAGCGCTCGGCATCGGCGTGCGGCTCGTCGCGGGTGTTGATGATCGGGCGCGAACGGGTGGTGGCGCTGGAGACCCCCTCCCAGATGTGCTCCGCGCGCTGGCTGACCGCGAACACGGTCCCGCGGGGCGTCTGCAGGACCTTGCCCGCACCGCAGACGATCTGCCGGCTCACCAGGAACGGGATCAGCACGTCGGCCAGCCGGCCGAACTCGCCCTGCCGGGTCACCAGGTAGTTCTCGTGGCAGCCGTAGGAGTTGCCCGCCGAGTCGGTGTTGTTCTTGAACAGGTAGACGTCGCCGACGATGCCGTCGTCGCGCAGCCGCCGCTCGGCGTCGACGACCAGACCCTCGAGGATCCGCTCCCCCGCCTTGTCGTGGGCGACCAGCTCGGTGACGTCGTCGCACTCGGGCGTGGCGTACTCGGGGTGCGAGCCGACGTCGAGGTAGAGCCGGGCGCCGTTGCGCAGGAAGACGTTGGAGCTGCGGCCCCAGGACACGACCCGCCGGAACAGGTAGCGGGCCACCTCGTCCGGCGACAGGCGTCGCTGTCCCCGGAACGTGCACGTGACCCCGTACTCGTTCTCGAGGCCGTAGATCCGGCGGTCCACGCGCACACCCTATGCGGCCCGGGACGGCCGGACCGGGAGGTCCGCGTGGTCGTAGCACCAGCGGACGATGGCGCCCGCCCCCCGTGCGGCCGCACCGTGGACCCATGACACCCGTGCGCCCGCTGGCTGGCGTGGCGGCGGTGCTCGTGCTGCAGGTCAGCGGCCTGCTGGGCACGCCCGCCGTCGCGGGCGGCGGCGTGCAACGGGAGGGGGACTGCTCGCGCCACGCCGAGTGGGAGCTGCAGGCCCAACCCGACGACGGCCGGATCCGGGTGCGGGGCGAGGTCGACAGCGACCGTTCCGGCCAGCGCTGGCGGTGGAAGATCCTGCACGAGGGCGGGATCGCGGCCCAGGGCCGGGCGTACACCCGTGGTGGGGGCTCCTTCGACGTCGAGCGGCTCATCCTGAACGCGCCCGGCCGCGACCACATCGGCTGGCGGGCCACCAACCGGGCGAGCGGTGAGACGTGCCGCGGCCGAGTCAGGTACTGACGGGTCGGGCTGGGGCAGACTGGGGCGGCCAACCCAGGAAGGGCCCGATGTCCCCGACCCGCCTGCCCCCGCGCCCGCGTCGCCGGCCGGGGTGGCGCCACCCGGTGGTGCAGTTCATCGCTGCCGGGGTGCTCGCGCTGCTTGCCCTCATCGTCGCCTCGGGGTGGCTGAGCGAGCGGGCGGCCACCGAGGAGGCGGTGATCGACGCGCAGAACACGACCGAGCTGCTCGCGCAGTCGGTGGTGGAGCCCGGCATGCCGCGCGAGCTGGTACGTGGCGAGCCGGCAGCGCTGGACCGCTTCGACCGGCTGATCCGCGGCCGGGTGCTGGTCGGCCAGGTGCTGCGGATCAAGATCTGGACCCCCGACGGTCTCATCGTCTACTCCGACCAGACCGACCTGATCGGGCAGCAGTTCGCGCTGGACGAGGAGGAGCAGGCGGTGCTCCGCGACGACGCCACGGATGCGGAGGCGTCCAGCCTCTCCGCGCCGGAGAACGCCTACGAGCAGGAGTTCGGCCGGCTGCTGGAGGTCTACACCCGGATCGAGGCGCCGAACGGGCAGCCGCTGCTGTTCGAGGCGTACTTCTCCTACGAGGACGTCACTTACCGCAGCGCGGAGGTGCTGGACGCCTTCCGGCCGATCACGGTGGCCGGTCTTCTCATCTTCCTGGCGCTCACCGTGCCGCTCGTGTGGGTGCTGGCCCGCCGGCTGGACACGGCGGCCGCCGACCGCGAGCGGCTGCTGCTCGCCGCCGTGGAGGCGTCGGACGCCGAGCGCCGGCGGATCGCGCGCGACCTGCACGACGGCGTCGTCCAGGACCTTGCCGGCACGTCGTTCGCGCTGTCGGCGACCGCGCGCGACGTGTCCGACCGGCCGGAGACCGCGGCCCGGCTGGACGCGCTGGGGACGGGTGTGCGGCACAGCCTCCGCTCGTTGCGCTCGCTGCTGGTGGAGATCTACCCACCCGACCTGCGTACCGAGGGGCTGAGCGCCGCGCTCAACGACCTGGTGGCTCCGGCCAACGCCGCGGGCATCAGCGTCGACCTGGCCGTCGACGACACCCACGGCATCCGCGACGAGGTGGTCGCGCTGGTCTGGCGGGTGGCGCAGGAGGCCGTGCGCAACGCCGTCCGGCACGGGCGCCCCGACCAGCTCACCGTGCACCTGACCACGCCGCCCGGAGCGGTCGTGCTCGAGGTGCGCGACGACGGCGAGGGCTTCGACACCGACACCGCCCCGCAGCAGGGACACCTCGGGCTGCGCGCCGTGCACGACCTCGTCCGCGACTCCGGTGGGACGCTGGAGATCTGGTCCGCGCCCGGTCAGGGCACACAGGTACGACTGGAGGTGCCCACATGATCAGGGTGGTGCTCGCCGACGACCACGCGATGGTCCGGCACGGACTGCAGCAGCTGCTCAGTGCCGACGACGACATCGAGGTGGTGGCGACGGCCCAGGACGGCGCGGAGGCGGTCGAGGTCGTCGCCCGGATGCGGCCGGACGTCGTGCTGATGGACCTGCAGATGCCGGGTGTCGACGGTGTCGAGGCGACCCGGCGCATCGTGGAGGGCGAGTCCGACTCGCAGGTGGTCGTGCTCACGTCGTTCTCCGACCGGGAGCGCATCATCGCGGCGCTGGACGCCGGCGCCGTCGGCTACCTGCTCAAGGACGCCGAGCCGCAGGACCTGCTCGACGGCATCCGCGCCGCTGCCCGCGGTGAGTCGCCCCTGCACCCGCGCGCGGCCCGCGAGCTGCTCGCCGCGCGGTCCACGTCCCCCGCTCCGGTGCCGACCGTCGAGCTGACCCCGCGGGAGACCGAGGTGCTCACCCTCGTCCGCCAGGGCCTGGCGAACAAGCAGATCGCCCGCCGGCTGGGGATCAGCGAGCGCACCGTCAAGGCGCACCTGACCTCGACGTTCCAGCGCATCGGTGTCGTCGACCGCACCCAGGCCGCGCTCTGGGCCGAACGGAACGGGATCAGCCCGTGACTGAACGGGTTTCCCAAGGTCCCTTGGGAAACCCAAGCCCCCCGCGGGTTGTGACACGGGGGAACCCCCGGTTTCACCGGGGAAGCCGGCACCTGGTGGCGGGGTGGGGCACCGGGAGGCCGGCCACTGTCGGCCGGTGGCGAACACCGTTGTCCTCGGCGGCCGTCGCCCGGCAGGGTCGTCCGACATGCGGATCCTCGTGCTGGGCGGCAGCGTCTTCCTCGGTCACACCGTCGCCAGCCTCGCCCGCGACGCCGGGCACGACGTCAGCTGCCTGGTGCGGGGGTCGAGCGGCAGCCTGCCTGCCGGCGTACGGCACGTCGCCGCCGACCGGTCCGCGCCCGGCGCGTACGACGCGGTGGCCGGCCAGGACTGGGACGCGGTCGTCGACGTGTCCTGGCAGCCCGGCTTCGTCCGCGGCGCCCTGACCGCACTCGCAGCGCGCGCCCGGCACTGGACGTACGTGTCCAGCTGCTCGGTCTACGCGTCCCAGGACCAACCCGGCGCGGACGAGTCGGCGGACCTGCTCGAGTCGCTGGCCGCGGACGAGGCCACCGGCGAGCAGTACGGCGAGGCCAAGGCCGCGTGCGAGCGGACCTGCCTCGAGGCTCTCGCCGACCGGCTGCACGTGGTCAGGGCCGGCCTGATCGCGGGGCCCGGCGACCGCAGCGACCGGCTGGGCTACTGGCCCGCCCGCTTCGCGCGGGGCGGGGACGTGCTGGTGCCGGGCCAGGACCACCCCTCCCAGGTGGTCGACGTGCGCGACCTGGCGACGTACCTGCTCGCGGTCGCCGCTCGTGGCGACGCCCTCGTCGCCAACGCGGTCGGCGAGCGGTCGTCGCTGCAACAGCTGCTTTCCGACGCCCGCGACGTCGCGGGAACGCCCTCCGAGCTGGTACGCGCCGACGACGACTGGCTGCTCGAGCAGGGCGTGGAGCCGTACATGGGTGACGAGTCGCTGCCGCTGTGGATCCCGCTGGCCGGCTGGTCCGGGTTCAAGGACCGCGACGACACCCGGGCGGTACGAGCGGGTCTGGTGCGGCGGCCGGTGACCGAGACCCTCGCGGACGCGCTCGCCGACGAGCGCCGCCTCGGTCTGGACCGGCACCCCCGCCGGGCGGGGTTGTCGCAGCCACGGGAGGCCGAGCTGGTCGCGGCCTGGCGCGCCCGCGGCTGACCGCGGGACCGCAGACGGTCAGGGAACGCTGTCGAGCGCGGCACCCACCTTCACCGGCGGCACCGGTTCCTCCGAGGCTGCGGTCACCACGTCGGCGACCACGGCGGTCACGTTGTCCCGGGTGCCCGCCTCGATCGCCCGGGCGACCAGCGCGGTCGCGGCGGCGTCGACCTCGCCGTCGCGCAGCGCCGCCGCGATGGTGTCGTCGTCGAGGTAGTCGGAGACGCCGTCGCTGCACACCAGCAGCCGGTCGCCGGGGCCGGCTGCAACCAGCGCGAGGTCCGGCTCCGCGTGCTGCCTGCCGTCCAGCGCCCGGGTGACCACCGACCGGTAGGGGTGCTCGCGGGCCTGCTCGAGGCTGATGCTGCCCTCGTCGACGAGGTCCTGCACCCAGGTGTGGTCGCGGGTCAGCCGCAGCAGCCCCGCCTCGCCCAGCAGGTACGCCCGCGAGTCGCCCAGGTGCGCGAGCCCGATCTGCTCGCCGTCGGTGAGGACGGCGATCAACGTCGTGCTCATCTCGGCGAGTCCCCCGCCCATCCGGGCGGCCGTCTCCAGCACGTCCCGGGTCTCCAGCACCGCAGCGGCCAGCACCTCGAGCACGCTGCCGTCCAGCGGCCGCTGGTCGATCCGCCGCATCACCAGCTCGGTGGTCGACGACGCGACCTCGCCGTGCGCGGCGCCGCCGACCCCGTCGGCGAGCACGAGCAGCCGCCCGCTGGCGTAGGCGGCGTCCTCGTTGATCTCCCGTACCGGACCGGTCTCGCTGACGGCCGCGGAACGGAACGACAGGGGCATGTCGGCGGGTCGGCCGGGGTCAGCCGTCGGTGAGCGTGTCGGAGACCGAGCGCGCCGTGAGCCGGCGGAACTTGCGCGTACGGGACCGGGTGCGGTCGAGCACCGCCGCCTCGATCTGGTCGGAGGCGATGGTGCGGGTCGGCTCGCTGTCGTGCGCGAGTGCCGCCACGGCGAGCCGGACGGCCCCGCTGAGGTCGGTGCCCTCCTGGTAGTGCTCCTCGAGGTAGGTCGCCGCCTGCTCGGCCGAGCCACCCATCACCGCGAAGCCGTGCTCGTCGGCGACCGAGCCGTCGTAGGTCAGCCGGTAGACCTGGTCGTCGTCGGGCGCGTCGCCCACCTCGGCGACGAAGATCTCCACCTCGTACGGCTTCTCGCCGCCGGAGGAGAAGATGGTGCCCAGCGTCTGCGCGTAGGCGTTGGCCAGGCCTCGCCCGGTGACGTCGCGCCGGTCGTAGGAGTAGCCCCGCAGGTCGGCCAGGCGCACGCCGGCGATGCGGAGGTTCTCGAACTCGTTGTAGCGGCCGACCGCCGCGAACGCGATCCGGTCGTAGATCTCGGAGATCTTGTGCAGCGCCTGGCTGGGGTTCTCGGCGACGAAGCAGATGCCGTCGGCGTACTGGATCACCACCACGCTGCGGCCTCGGCCGATGCCCTTGCGCGCGAAGTCCGCCCGATCCTTCATCAGCTGCTCGGGCGAGACGTAGAACGGGGTGGTCACGGCTGTCCCTTCGAGAACGCGGTCACGTGAGCGGGGCGGCGGGTCCGTCGGGACGGATCATCCGGGCGGCCACCACCTCGTCGGCCAGGGCGGCGACGTCGGTCTCGGGCATCCGCCGGTAGCCGCCGTCGGTCACGATGGCGACCACCGGGAAGATCCGGCGGGCGAGGTCGGGTCCGCCGGTCGCCGAGTCGTCGTCGGCGGCGTCGTACAACGCCTGGACGACCGCGGTGACGCAGTCCCGCTCGGGCATGCCTTCGCGGTAGAGCTTCTTCAGCGAGCCGCGTGCGAACAGTGAGCCCGACCCGACCGAGTAGAACGCCTGCTCCTCATAACGCCCACCGGTCACGTCGTACGAGAAGATCCGGCCGCCGTCGAGATGCAGGTCGTAGCCGGCGAACAACGGCACGACGGCCAGCCCCTGCATGGCCATGCCGAGGTTGCCGCGGATCAGCGCGGCCAGCCGGTTGGCCTTGCCGTCGAGGGACAGCGGGATGCCCTCGATCTTCTCGTAGTGCTCGAGCTCGGTCTGGAACAGCCGGACCATCTCAACGGCGAGCCCCGCGCTGCCGGCGATGCCGACGCAGGAGAACTCGTCGGCGGGGAACACCTTCTCGATGTCGCGCTGGGCGATGATGTTTCCCATCGTGGCCCGGCGGTCACCGGCCATCACGACGCCGGCGTCGAAGGTGGCCGCGACGATTGTCGTGCCGTGCGGCGTCTCGACGGTGCCGGCCTGCTGCGCGTGGGCGCGGCGCGCGGGCAGCAGGTCGGGCGACTGGGAGGTCAGGAACTCGGAGAACGACGACGTGCCCGGCACGAGGTAGGAGCCCGGCAGCCGTCCGCTGTCGCTGGGGCTCACTGGCCGCCCTTCTGCACGAAGCTGCGGACGAAGTCCTCGGCGTTCTCCTCGAGCACGTCGTCGATCTCGTCGAGGATCGCGTCGACGTCCTCGTCGAGGCGTTCCTTGCGCTCGGCGACGTCGGCGTTCTGCTCGACCTCGGGCGATTCCTCGCTCTCCTCGCCCTTCTTGGTCGTGCGGTGCTGCTGCCCACCCTCGCGTGCCATCCCTCACCCTTTTCCTACGGTGTCAGTCCCGACCCTAGCCGTCAGCGCGCCGTGAGCGCGGAGAACAGCTGCTCGGCGGTCGTGCACCGGTCCAGCAGGCGGCCGACGTGCTCCTTGGTCCCGCGCAGCGGCTCCAGCGTCGGCACCCGCTGCAGCGAGTCCCGGCCGGGCAGGTCGAAGATCACCGAGTCCCAGGACGCGGCGGCGACCTGCTCGGGGTACTGCGCGAGGCAGCGACCCCGGAAGTACGCCCGGGTGTCCTCCGGCGGGTCGGTCACGGCCGCCTCCACCGCCGCCGCGTCGACCAGCCGCTCCATCCGGCCCAGCCGCACCAGTCGGTGGTAGAGGCCCTTGTCCGGCCGCACGTCGGCGTACTGCAGGTCGATCAGCGCCAGCTTGGGGTGGTCCCACTCGAGGCCGTCGCGGTCGCGGTACGACTCCAGCAGGGTCAGCTTCGCCACCCAGTCGAGCTCCTGGCCGCACTGCATCGGGTCGGCCTCGAGCCGGGTGAGCACCGACTCCCAGCGCTGCAGCACCTCGGCGGTGTCGGCGTCGACGTCGGAGCCGAGGGTCCGGTCGACGTGCTTGCGGGCGTGCTCGAGGTACTCCCACTGCACCTGCACGGAGGTCATCCGGCGGCCGTCCTTGAGCCGCAGCAGGTGGGTCAGCGTCGGGTCGTACGACACGTCGCGGAGCTCGCGGACCGGGCGCTCCAGCGCCAGGTCACCAGGCAGCACCCGGTCCTCGATCATCCGCAGCACCAGCGCCGTCGTGCCGAGCTTGAGCAGCGTCGACACCTCCGACAGGTTGGCGTCGCCGAGGATGACGTGCAGCCGCCGGTACTTGTGCGGGTCGGCGTGCGGCTCGTCACGCGTGTTGACCAACGGCCGCTTCAGCGTCGTCTCCAGCCCGACCTCGACCTCGAAGTAGTCGGCCCGCTGACTGATCTGGAACCCCGCGTCGCTGCCGTCCTGGCGGCGGCCCACCCGACCCGCGCCGCTGACCACCTGCCGGGTCACGAAGAACGGGATCAGGTGCGCGACGATGTCGCCGAACGGGGTGGCCCGGTCCATCAGGTAGTTCTCGTGGGCGCCGTAGGACGCGCCCTTGTTGTCCACGTTGTTCTTGTAGAGCAGCATCGGCGGGTTGTTGGGCATCTGCGAGGCCAGCGCGGCGGCGCGTTGCATCACCAGCTCGCCGGCCTTGTCCCAGACCACGACGTCGCGGGGGTTGGTGCACTCCGGCGTGGAGTACTCGGGGTGGGCGTGGTCGACGTAGAGGCGCGCGCCGTTGGTGAGGATGACGTTGGCCAGGCCCAGGTCCTCGTCGGTGAGCTGGGTGCTGTCGGCGAGGTCGCGGCTGAGCTCGAAACCGCGCGCGTCGCGCAGCGGGCTCTCCTCCTCGAAGTCCCAGCGGGCCCGTCTCGCGCGGGCGCCGGCGTTGGCCCAGGCGTTGACCACCTGGGTCGAGGCGAGCATCGGGTTGGCGGTCGGCTGCCCCTGGACGGAGATGCCGTACTCCACCTCGGTGCCCATGACGCGGTGCACGCTCATGCCCGCCAGCCTACGGCGGCGGACCCTACGGTGGTCGGATGAGGGAGCGCATCGACGGTGGCTGGGACAGTCGCACGCACCTCGTCGACGGGCGCTGGATCGAGCGCGAGCCGCTGCGCCCGGACGTCGAGCCGGGTCTGCGCACGGAGACCCGGCTGCTCCCGTGGCTGGCGCCGACCCTGCCGTTGCAGGTGCCGGTGCCGTCGGTGGTGACCGACCAGCCGCTGCGGGTACGCCACCGGCGGGTGCGCGGCGAGCCGGGGATCGCCACCGACCGGGCCTGCGGGCGGCGGCTCGGGCAGTTCCTGGTCGCCCTGCACCAGCACCCGGTCGACGAGGCGGTCGCGCGCGGGGTGCCCGACGGGCCCGCGTCCCGGCAGCAGCGGCTCGCCGAGCTGTCCCGGTGTCGCGCAGACGTGCTGCCGATGCTGCCGACGGGGCTGGCAGCGACCGGGGCGGCGCTGCTCGACCGGCTGGCGGAGGCACCGCACGACACGCTGGTCCACGGCGATCTGGGCCCGGACCACCTGCTGGTGCACGTGGGCCGGCTGCACGGCGTGATCGACTGGACCGATGCCCATGTCGGCGATCCCGCAGTCGACCTGTCCTGGGCGCTGAACGGCTCCGACGCGGCGTTCGCGCAGGGCGTCGCCGCGACCTACGGCGCCGGGCCGGCCGTGCTCGGCCGCGCCCGCGACTGGCACCTGCTCGCCCCGTGGTACGAGGTGCTGTACGGGCTGGACACCGACAGACCGGACTTCGTCACCTCCGGGCTGGCCGGCACCCGGGACCGGCTGCGGGAGGCTGGGCCGGTGATGGGCCGGTGATGGGCCGGTGATGGGCCGGTGATGACGCCGTGACCGCTCGCTCGATGGCCGTCCCGATCGCGCTCGACGTCGTCGTCGTGCTCCTGTTCGCGGCGGTCGGGCGCAGCGACCACGACGAGGGCGTCACCCTGACCAGGGTGGCGGGCACCGCGTGGCCGTTCCTCGTCGGGCTGGTGCTCGGCTGGCTCGGCGCCTGGGCGGTGCAGGACGGCACGGCGTGGCGCACCGGTGGTGCGGTCTGGTTGGGGACGGTCGCCGTCGGGATGCTGTTGCGCACCCTCGGCGGAGACCCGCCGGCGCTGTCGTTCGTGCTGGTGGCGTCGCTGGTGCTCGGAGTCGGCATGGTCGGGTGGCGCGCGGTGTACCGGCTGGCGCGCGGCCGGCTCAGTCCTGGCTGCTGAGCGCCTTGGCGAGGTGCACGGACTGCTCGCTGTCGGTGTAGTGGCCGAACGGTGCGATGTCGGTGTAGCCCGCCGACCGGTACAGCGCGATGGCCTCCGGCTGGGCGTCCCCCGTCTCGAGCACCATCAGGTCACATCCCGCGGCCGCCGCCGTGCGCTCCAGCGCGGCCAGGACCCGCCGGGCGAAGCCACGCCCCCGCGCCGCGTCCACGACGTACATGCGCTTGATCTCGGCCGCCCGCTCCCCCGGCACCCGCCCCGAGCGCGCCTCGACGTGCACCCGCCAGCCGCCCATGGCCACCGGCTGGTCGCCGTCGTAGGCCAGCAGGAAGAGCCCGTCCGGCGGCATCAGCTCGAGCGGGTGGATCGGGGTGGTGTCCACGCCGCCGTAACGCACGACGTACTCCCGCTGCAGGTCCGCGACCAGCCGGTCCACGTCGGCGTGGGTGTACGGCACCACGCTGATGCCGGGCGGCAGGTCACGATGGCCCCACGGCGGCCACTCGCGCCGTTGGTCGGTCAGGTAGCCCGCCGCCCGCGCCTCCTCCGGGTCGAGCCAGCTGCCATGGCTTCCACCGGTCGCGTACGCCTGCCCGACCTCGACGCGTTCGGCGGACCACAGCACCCACTCGCTCAGCCCGCTGGCGACGCCGTACAACGCGTCCTCGGCCGCCTTCAGCCCGTCCGTCAGGTCCTCGTCGCAGGCGTCGCACCCGCAGAACAGGCAGCCCTCCTGCCAGCGCGGCCCGTAGGTGAACAGCACGTCGGGCGCATCGTCGGCCCGCACGTACGCCACCAGCAGGTCGGCGGTGCCCGGTGTGGCGGGCGTGAGGACGGTGCCCCCGACCGCGCCGTCGAACGGCTCCAGCTCGGCCGTCGTCGCCGGGCGCCGCTCCACGTCGTACGTGCGCTCGAGACGGTCGACGATCGCGGCCACGCCGGCGTGCAGGTCCCCGAACACCTCGTACAGGTCACGCGTGACCCGCTCGTACGCCTCGGCGGGCGGCCCCTCGGCCCCCCAGCGGTCCCCCACGCGGTCAGTCCCGGCGCCGGCGGCGCTGCGACCAGGCGAAGGACAGGTTGACCGCGACGATGCCGCCCCAGGAGGCGAGGATGACCGCCAGCCCGTCATCGGCGGCGAAGCCGGTCACCGGGACGCCCACCAGCAGCGACACGACGCTGAGGGTGAACTGCAGCGCTGGCTTCGGCCTGGCCGCACGGTCCAGCCGTTTCCTGGAGTCGACCTCCGCCCGCACCCGATCCGCCACCCGCGCGTCGACCCGCTCGAGGAACGACTCGACCAGGGCGGCTTCGTACATCGGGTCGAGCTCGTGTCGCGCGGCGACGGTGGCCCTGAGGTCGGCGGCCAGCGTGTCGGGGTCGTCCGTGGCCATGACCTACAGGTACTGGCCGGTGTTGGCGACGGTGTCGATCGAGCGGCCTGGCTCGCTGCCCTGCTTGCCGGAGATGAGGGTGCGGATGAACACGATCCGCTCGCCCTTCTTGCCGGAGATCCGGGCCCAGTCGTCCGGGTTCGTGGTGTTGGGCAGGTCCTCGTTCTCCTTGAACTCGTCGACGCAGGCCTGCAGCAGGTGCTGCACGCGCAGCCCCTTCTGACCGGTCTCGATGACCTGCTTGATCGCCATCTTCTTGGCGCGGTCGACGATGTTCTGGATCATGGCGCCGGAGTTGAAGTCCTTGAAGTAGAGGACCTCCTTGTCACCGTTGGCGTAGGTCACCTCGAGGAAGCGGTTCTCCTCGGACTCGGTGTACATCCGCTCGACGGTGCGCTGGATCATGCCGGACACGCAGGCCTGCGGGTCGGACTTGAACTCCTCGAGGTCGTCGGCGTGCAGCGGCAGGTCGGCGACGAGGTACTTGCTGAAGATGTCGCGTGCCGACTCCGCGTCCGGGCGCTCGATCTTGATCTTCACGTCGAGCCGGCCGGGCCGCAGGATCGCGGGGTCGATCATGTCCTCGCGGTTGGACGCGCCGATCACGATGACGTTCTCGAGTCCCTCGACGCCGTCGATCTCGCTCAGCAGCTGCGGCACGATGGTGTTCTCGACGTCGGAGGACACGCCCGACCCGCGGGTACGGAACAGCGAGTCCATCTCGTCGAAGAACACGATGACCGGGGTGCCCTCGCTGGCCTTCTCCCGGGCCCGCTGGAACACCAGCCGGATGTGCCGCTCGGTCTCGCCCACGTACTTGTTGAGCAGCTCGGGGCCCTTGATGTTGAGGAAGAAGCTCTTGCCCTCCTGGCCGGTCTTGGTGGCCACCTGCTTGGCCAGCGAGCTCGCGACCGCCTTGGCGATCAGCGTCTTGCCACAGCCCGGCGGCCCGTACAGCAAGATGCCCTTGGGCGGCTTGAGCTGGTGCTCGGTGAACAGGTCGGGGTGCAGGTACGGCAGCTCGATGGCGTCGCGGATGCTCTCGATCTGGCCCGCCAGTCCGCCGATGCTGCTGTAGTCGATGTCGGGGACCTCCTCGAGGACCAGCTCCTCGACCTCCGACTTCGGCACCTTCTCGTAGACGTAGCCCGCGCGGGGGTCCATCAACAGCGAGTCGCCGGCGCGCAGCTTGACCTCACGCAGCGGGCTGGCGATGCGCGCCACGCGCTCCTCGTCGGCGTTGCCGATCACGAGCACCCGGTCGCCGTCGGCCATCACCTCCTTGAGCATGACGACCTCGCCGACGTTCTCGTACCGGCAGGCCTCGACCACGTTGAGGGCCTCGTTGAGCATGACCTCCTGGCCGCGCGACAGCTCTTCGAGGTCGACGGTCGGGCTGACCGACACGCGCATCTTGCGGCCGCCGGTGAAGACGTCGACGGTGCCGTCGTCATGGGTCTCGAGGTAGGTGCCGTAGCCGGCCGGCGGCTGGGCCAGCCGGTCGACCTCCTCCTTGAGCGTGGTGATCTGGTCGCGCGCCTCGCGCAGCGTGCCGGTGAGCCGGTCGTTCTGGGCGGTCACCGCGGACAGCCGGGCCTGAGTCTCGGACAGCCGTGCCTCGATCGCGCGCACCTCGCCGGAACCGCCGGAGGCGCGGCGCCGCAGGTGGTCCACCTCGGCGCGCAGGTACGCGATCTCGCTCGCCAGCTCGGCGGACGGGCGGGACTCCTCGCTCACGGACGACCACCTCCCAGGGAAATGACCCTACCCCGGCCGATACGGCGTCCGAAGTGGTTGACGCGGGTCGTGTCTGGATCGTCACGAGTCGTTCGTCGCGGCTCCCGTGAGTGCCTGGTCCACCCATCGGGACGCGGGCTCGGCGTAGCGGTCGGGGCGGAAGCGCGCCAGGCCCAGCGCCCACACCGCGCCCTCCAGCAGCCGGGCCCGGCGGAACGGCCCCAGCCGCGACTCTTCCGGGGGCTGCGTGCCGGTCTGCTCCGCGTACGCGGCCAGGGCATCGTCGGCGTCCAACGAGCGTTCGGCACCGCCGGACAGCACCGCCAGGTCCCACTCGACCGGCCCGAGCCCGGTCTCCTCGAGATCGACCCAGCACCACCCGTTCGGCGTGTCGAGCAGGTTGCCGGCGTGCGCGTCGCCGTGCAGGACGGTGCCCGGACCGGCCGACGGGGCCGCGCGCAACGACGCGGCGAGGGCGTCCAGCACCTCGACGTGGACCCGGCGCAGCGACGACAGCAGGGACGCCTCGGCGCCACCGGTGTCGGCCAGCAGGTCGAGCGCGTCGGAGATCTGGCCGCGGGCCTGGACGAGCACCGGCAGCGGCCCAGGGTGCTCGGCCCGAGCACCGGTCCCCGCGGGCGGCGGCCCGGGCGGACATCTCGACCTCGCGGCGCATCCACGCTGCCGGGTCGTGCCTGGTGGTGGCGCTCAGCGTCGCCACCCGGGCGACCAGCGGCAGCGGGGTTCAGGTGCACGAGGACGTTGCCACGCTGCGAGAGCAGCCGCGGCTCGCCGACGTCGCACCCGAGCCGCCGAGCGACGGCGCGGGCCGCCGCCACCGCGCGCTCGACGAGGGCGGCGGCGTCCCGGGAGCCGAGCGGCCCCGTTGCCACGTCAGCGGCGGCCCTCGTCGACGGCGGGCCCGATCGCCACCGGCGGCAGCCCGTCCGGTCGCGGACCGCTGTAGTCGGGACCGTACGCACCTGGCGCCGGCCGTCGCTTGCGGGCCGGCGGACGGTGGCCGGCCGCCATCCGGCGGGCGGTGACGAGGAACGCGGTGTGGCCCACCATCGAGTGGTCGGGGCGGATCGCGAGGCCCTCGACGTGCCAGGTGCGCACCAGGCTCTCCCACGCGTACGGCTCGGTGAAGGCGCCGTGCGTCCGCAGCGTCTCGACGACCCGGCCCAGCTGGGTGGTGGTGGCGACGTACACGCACACGATGCCGCCAGGCGTCAGCGCGTCGGCGACGACGTCGACGCACTCCCACGGCGCCAGCATGTCCAGCACGACACGGTCGACGTCGGTGTCGCCCGACCCCGGCATCGCCTCGGCCAGGTCGGCGACGGTGAGCGACCAGCCGGGGTGCTCGCCGCCGAACAGCTGCTCGACGTTGCGGGTCGCGATCTCGGCGAAGTCGGCCCGGCGTTCGTACGACGAGACCCGGCCGGAGGGGCCCACGGCGCGCAGCAGGTACGTCGTCAGGGACCCCGACCCTGCGCCGGCCTCGACCACGTGGGCACCGGGGAAGACATCGGCGGACGAGACGATCTGCGCGGCATCCTTCGGGTAGACGACGGCGGCGCCACGGGGCATCGAGACGACGTACTCCCCCAGCAGGGGCCGGAACGCGAGGTAGTCGGCACCCTTGCTGGACCGCACCACGACGCCCTCGGGGCCGCCGATCAGGTCGTCGTGCTCGATCGAGCCCTTGGCGGTGAAGAACTGCTCGCCTGGCGCGAGCCGGATGTGGTGCCGGCGCCCCTTCGCGTCGGTGAGGCGTACCCAGTCGCCCTCGCGCAGCGGACCGTGCCGTACCCCGGCCCAGCTGTCGGTCATCTGGCGAAGGCCTTGTCGACGTCGGACGTGACCAGGACCCCGTAGACCGATCCGTCCGGTTCGACCAGCACGTACTCGTTCGCCGGGGTGCGCTGCATGGCCCGGACCAGCGCCTCGCCGACCAGGTCGGCGGGCAGCAGCAGGCCCGGCTCGATCGTGCGCGCCAGCGAACCGGCCTGCATCCACGGCCGCCGGTCCGAGGGGGTGGCGAGCACCGCCCGCTCGTCGACGATGCCGACCGGGCGACCGTCGGTCGACAGCACGACCAGGCCGCCGGCCTCCTGCTCCTGGGCGCGGCGCACGGCCTCACCGAGCGGCAGGTCGTGCGGCACGGCCAGCGCGCGGCGGGCCAGCGCCCGCGCGTGCAGGTCGGGCAGCCTGGAGCGCAGGCGAGCCACCACCAGCGACTGCGAGGCACCCGTCCAGAGGAACGACGCGAGGATCGCGGCGAACGCCACGTCGACCAGCTGCAGGCCGTCGCCGCTGAGCCAGGCGAGCAGGACGGGATAGCCCAGGACCAGCACCGCGATGGCACGTCCGGTCCACCCGGCGGCGAAGGTGCCGGCCAGCGGACGCCCGGTGGCGCCCCAGACCGCGGCGCGCAGCACCCGGCCACCGTCGAGGGGCAGACCCGGCAGCAGGTTCAGCACCCCGATCACCAGGTTGGCGCCGCCGAGCGCCTGCGCGATGAAACGCAGCAGGCCATCGGGCGCAAGCGGTGCGGCGAACCACGCGGCCGCGCCCACCGCGAGCGACGTCAGCGGGCCCACGCCGGCGATGAGCGCCTCCCGGCGGGCCGACGACGCCTCCTCCTCGATGGCGGTCACTCCGCCCAGGAAGTGCAGCTCGATCGAGTGCACCTGCATCCCGAACGCCTTGGCGGCGACGGCGTGCGAGACCTCGTGCAGCAGCACGGACAGGTAGAGCAGGACGGCGAACGCAGCGCCCGCGACGTACACGAGATCGCCGAGACCGGGTGCCACCAGGTCGATCCGCGGCGCGACCAGGACCGCGATCAGCCCGGCGACGACGAACCACGAGGGCCGCACGTAGACAGGGATGCCGGCGACCGTGCCGAGGCGCACCACACCGGGCGGCCGCGCCGGGCGCGTACCGCCGCCGGAGCCGGCCTCGTCCACGTCTCCACGCTATCTGGTGCTCGTGCGCGACAGCCGCACGTGGCTCAGTCGTCGTAGAGCAGGCAGGCGACCTCGGCGCCTTCGGCGCGACGCAGCGCCGGGTCCTCGCCCGGCTTGAAGTGCACGGTGACGGCCGAGCCGTCGTCGTCGATCTCCCGGACCCCCCGCCACATCGGCTCGTCGCGATCGGCGGCACGCAGCCGGTCGAGCACGCCGCGCACGTCGGCGACGGTGTGTCCGCTGCCCGGCTTCAGGTGGGCCGGCACGCCGGGCTCAGCCAGGTCGTCGAGGGTGCCGACGACGGCCCGCTCCCGCTCGAAGACGTCGGCGTCGACGGTCAGCCAGTGCGCCTCCAGCACCGTGCGCAGGTCGCGCGCCTCCCAGCCGCAGCGATCGAAGGCCACCGGGCACCGCGGGTGGAACGAGCACCCGGTGGGCGGCTGGGCCGCGTCGGGGATCTCGCCGCGGGGCAGGTCGCGCGGGAGCGCCCGCTCGGGGTCGGGCTCGGGGATCGCGGCGAGCAACGCCTTGGTGTACGGGTGCTTGGGGTTGGCGAAGATCTCGGCGGTGGGGCCGATCTCGACCACCCTGCCGAGGTACATGATCGCCACCCGGTCGCAGAAGAACTTCGCGGTCGCCAGGTCGTGGGTGATGTAGACGTACGTGAGGTCGAGGTCGCGCTTCAGGTCGAGCATCAGCTCGAGGATCTTCGCCCGCACGCTCATGTCGAGCATCGAGACCGGCTCGTCGGCCACCAGCAGGTCCGGGCCCAGGATGATGGCCCGGGCGATGACGGCGCGCTGCTTCTGCCCACCGGACAGGTCGCCGGGAAGCTTGCCGAGGAAGCGCTCGACCGGGCTCAGGCCCACGCGTTCGAGCGCGTCGCACACCAGCCGGTGGGTCTCCGCGCGGTCAGCGACGCCGTGGATGCGGAGCGGGTGCGCCAACGCGGTCTCGAGGTCCATGGCGGGGTTGAGGGAGGCGTGCGGGTCCTGGAACACCATCTGGATCTTGCGGCGCAGCGGCCGGAACGCGCGGTCGGACATCTCGGTGACTTCCTGGCCGCGATAGCGGACGCTCCCGTTGGAGGTGGGGACCAGGCCCATCAGGACGCGCCCGAGCGTGGTCTTGCCGCTGCCGGACTCGCCGACGACTCCGAGCACCTCACCGGGCTGCACGTCGAAGCTCACGCCGTCGACCGCCTTGACCGTGCCGGTCTCACGGTTCAGCAACCGCTGCACGAAGTTGCCCTGCAGCTCGAAGTACACCTCCAGGTCGTGCACCTCGAGCAAGGGCTCAACGGGATCAGGCTTCGTCGGCAAGGCTGATCTCCTGTCGGGCAAGGGGTTCGCGGCCGCCGGCAGGGATCTGATCCTCGGGACCGTGCAGCCAGCAGGCCACCCGCTGCCTGCCCGCGGGGCGGACCTCGACGGGATCCTGCTCGGTGCAGACCCGCATGGCTTCCGGGCAGCGCGGATGGAACGTGCACCCGGGAGGGGGATCGACCAGGTCCGGCGGCGCGCCAGGGATGTAGTGCAGACCAGTCGTACGCAGCGAGATCGTCGAGCGCAGCAGCTCCCTGGTGTACGGGTGCGCAGGGGACGAGAACACCTGCCGGGCGTCACCCTCCTCGACGATGTGACCGGCGTACATCACCGCTACCCGGTCGCACGCCTCGGCGATGATGCCGAGGTTGTGGGTGATGAGCAGCATCGCGGTGTCGAAGTTGTTCCGCAGATCGTGCAGGATCCGGATGATCTGGGCCTCGACCAGCACGTCCAGCGACGTGGTCGGCTCGTCGGCGACGATGAACGCCGGCCGCAGCACGAGGGTCAGTGCGATCATCAGCCGCTGCCGCATGCCGCCGGAGAACTCGTGCGGGTAGTTGCGGTAGCGGGTCGGGGGGATGCCCATCCCCCGCAGTGCCTCGAGCGCGCGGCGCTTGGTCTCCGCCTTGCCGATGTCGGGCTCGTGGACCTTCAGCGTCTCCTCGAAGTGCTGCGAGATGCGCATCAGCGGGTTCAACCGGGTCATCGGCTCCTGGAAGATCAGCCCGATCTCGGGTCCGCGCCTGCTCTGCAGCTGCTTCTGGGACAGCTCGACCAGGTTCTCGCCGCGGAAGCGCACCTCACCTGCGGTCTTCGCGCCCGGAGGAAGCAACCCCAGCACGCCGCGTCCCAGCGTCGACTTGCCGCAGCCGGACTCGCCGACCAGACCGAGGATCTCGCCCGGACGCAGGCTGAAGTCGACACCGTCGACGGCCCGCACGGCGCCGCGCTCGGTGCCGTACCAGACCCGCAGGTCGCGCACCGACAGCGCGTCGGCATCGGTGTCACCCGGTCGGAACCCGTAGTGGGAATTCTCGGTCATGCGCGCGTGCCCTCCTCGCCGCCGGTCGGGCGCGGCGGGATGTGGACCGCCTCGATGCGCCGCTTGCGCAAGGTCGGGTTGAGCGTGTCGTTGAGACCCTCACCGACGAGGGTAAGCGCGATGACGAACATGACGATGGCCATGCCGGGGAACAGACCCGTCCACCAGATATCGGCGGTGACGTCCGGGATCGCCCGCTGCAGGTCGTAGCCCCACTCCGCCCCCTCTGTGGGCTGGATGCCGTAGCCCAGAAAGCCGAGCCCGGCGAGGGTGAGCATGGCATCGGCGGCGTTCAGGGTGGCGATCACCGGGACGCTCTGGATGACGTTGCTGAAGATGTACCGACTGATGACTGTGCGGGGTCTGGCGCCCAACGCGCGGGCGGCCTCGACGTACGTTGCCTCGCGGGCCGACAACGTGCTGTTGCGCACCACCCGGAAGTACTGCGGCACGTAGACGACGGTGATCGCCAGCGCTGCCGTGATGACCCCGCCGCCGATTGCGTCGCCGATCAGGAAGGCGATCACGAGGGCGAGCAGCAGGTAGGGGAAGGCGAACAACGCGTCGGAGATCAGCACCAGCACCCGGTCGAGCCAGCCACCGAAGTAGCCCGAGATCAGGCCGAGTGGCACGCCGACGGTCAGCCCCACGACCACCGCGATCGTCACCACCTCAACGGCGATGCGGGCGCCGTAGATCACCCGCGAGAACACGTCCTCGCTGCGCACCGAGGTGCCGAACCAGTGGTCCGCGGACGGGGGTGCCTGCTTGGGGAAGCGCGCGCCGTTCGCGGAGACCTGGTTGAAGTCGTACGGCGCGAGCCAGGGCGCGAACACCGCGACCAGGACGAAGGCGAGGGTCAGGACCACCCCGCTCCAGAGCAACCACTTCGACAGGCCCCGCGCGTCGCGGAAAGGTTTAAGCGCACGTCCTGTCCGCGACAGCCGCTGTCCACCGTCGCGGCCCCGCTGGCCGGAACCGTTGGGCTCGTCGGTCGGCTCCGGGATCTGCATGGCACCGGCCGCGGTCATCAGTACCGCACCCTCGGGTCGATGATCGCGGTGACGAGGTCGATCGCGATGCTTGCCACGACGACGATCAGGGCGAACACGGTGATCAGGCCCTGGACCGCGATGTAGTCACGCTTGTTCAGGTACACGAGCAGCTCACTGCCCAGCCCCGGCCAGTCGAAGGTCAGCTCGGTGAGCACCGCGCCCGACAGCAGCAGCGCGACCTGCAACCCCATCACGGTGATCACCGGGACCAGGGCGTTGCGGAAGGCGTGCCGGACCACCACGGCCCGCTCCCCGATCCCCCGCGCCCGTGCGGCCTCGATGTAGTCGCCCTGCAACGCCTGCATGACGTTGACCCGGGTCAACCGCAGGAACACGCCGGTGACGAGCAGCCCCAGCGTCACCGCCGGCAGGATCAGGTGCACCAGCGCGTCGCGGAACGCCTCGAAGTCCCCGGCGATGAGCGCGTCGATGAGCAGGATGTGCGTGACCTCGGGAACGAATGTGATGGGACTGGCCTCGCCGGACGTCGGGAGCCAGCCGAGGTAGCTCCCGAACAGCAGCTGCGCCAGCAAGCCGACGAAGAACACCGGCGCCGCGTAGGTCAAGATGCCGAAGACACGCAGCGACCCGTCCAGCGCGGTGTCGCGGTAGCGCCCCGCCACCAGGCCGAGCGGCAGTCCGAGTCCGATCGCCACCAGCAGCGCCGCCAGCGTCAGCGTCAGCGTGGCGCCACCGCTCTCGATGATGACGTCGGTGACCTCGCGGTTGTCGGTGATCGTTACGCCGAAGTCCAAGGTGGCGACGTCACGCAGGTAGTCGAAGTACTGCACGATGAGCGGCTCGTCCAGCCCCGCGTCCGCCCTGATCTCATCGATCTGGTCCGGTGGCAGCCGCCCGCCAAGCGCGCTCTGCACCGGGTCACCCGCCGCCACCCGCATCAGCAGGAACACCATGGTGAGCAGGATCAGCACCATCGGGAGGGTGAGCAGCAGCCTGGACAGCGCGTAGGCACCCAGCGAGCCGCCGGACCGTGCCATCGGAGTGGGGCGTCCCTTCGTGTCGAGGCGTGGCAGGCGCCGGCAGCCAGGCTGCCGGCGCCCCCGGACGCTACACCTTCGGGGTCAGGACTTGCTGATCATCCAGAGCCGGAAGGAGAACGACGGGTCGAAGGTGTCCTCGACACCGCTGACGCCGTCGACCACGGCCGACACCTGCTTGCCCTGCCAGACAGGGATGGTCGGGACCTCCTCGGCCGCGATCTGCTGGATCTCGGCGTACATCTGCTCCCGCTCGGCCGCGTCGGTGCTGGCGCGGGCGGACGTGATCAGCTCGTTGATCCGGTCGTTGCTGTAGTGGCTGTTGTAGTAGCCACCCTCGAAGAAGAACGGCGAGGTGTAGTTGTCGGCGTCCGGGAAGTCCGGGAACCAGCCCAGCTGGAAGACCGGGTACTGGTCCTGGGCGTTCACCTCGCTGTACTGGGCCCACTCGGCGGAGTCCAGCGTGACGTCGAACAACCCGCCGGCCTCGAACTGGCGCTCGAGCTCCGCGTACTCATCGGAGGACACCGAGCCGTAGTGGGTGGGTGTCCACCACAGCTCGACCTCGACCGGTGTCTGGATGCCGGCGTCCTCCAGCAGCTGCGCTGCCCGCTCCTGGTCCGGGGCCTCGCCGTACTCCTCCGCGAAGGCCTTGGTGGCGAACTCCAGGCCCTCCGGGACCATCGAGTACAGCGGCTTCACGGTGCCGTTGTAGACGGTGTCCGCGAGCGCCTGCCGGTCGATGAGCGAGGCCATGGCCTGCCTGGCCGCCTGGTCCTTGCCCGGTGGGAGGCTGACGTTGAAGACGATGTAGCGGATCTCGCTGCCGTCGCCCTCGACGACCTCCAGCCCGTCCTTGCTGCTGAGGTCCTCGACCGTGGTCGGGCTCAGGCTGCGGTAGGCGACGTCCACGTCGCCGTTCTCCACCGCGAGCGCCAGCGCCGACTCCTGCGGGAAGTAGGTCATGATCGCCCCGCCGTTCTTGACCTCGGCCGAGCCGCCGTAGTCCGCGAACGGCACCAGTCGGGCGGTCTGCCCGTCCTCGTACTCCTCCATCTCGTACGGCCCGGACCCGACGACCTCGCCGTTCGGCGCCAGCTCGTCGGCGGGGTAGGTGTCGGAGTCGGACGGCACGATCGCCGCCTGGGTGGTGGTCAGCCGGAACGGCCAGGTCGCGTCCGGCTCCTTGAGCTGCATGGTGACCTCGAGGTCGCCGGTCGCCTCGACGCTCACGAGGTTCTCCGGTGTGAGCAGCGTGTAGCCGCCGTTGACGTCCTCGATCGCGATCAGCCGGTCGAAGGAGTAGACGACGTCCTCGGCGGTGAGCTCGCTGCCGTCGTGGAAGGTGAGACCCTCCTTGAGCGTGCAGACGTACGTCGTGCCCGCGTCGTCGGCCCAGTCACAGGACTCCGCCGCGTCCGGTTCCGGCGTGGCCCCGCCGGCTTCGATGGACAGCAGGGTCTGGTGGGTCTGCAGAATCAGCGTGCCGGAGCCCAGGTCGTACTGGCCGGCCGGGTCGGTCGAGGTCACCGTGTCGGTCGTGCCGACCACGATCGGCTCGTCCGACGAACCGCTGCTTCCGCTGCCCCCGTCGTCGTCGCCCCCGCACGCGGCCAGGGAACCGAGCAGCACGCCCGTTCCGAGCAGAGCCGTCAGTGTCTGCTTTCGCACGTTTCCCACCTCAACGTCGTCCGAGCCGGGCCGCCTTGGCGCTGCCGGGCCACGTTGCCGGACCCTATGCGAGCCGCTGGGCCGGGGGAACTACCGTCGTGTCACGAGTCGGTCACGTCGCGGGTGTCCCCGCGTGGCCGGCGGCCAGGGCGGCGAGGTCGTCGACGCCGATGCCGACGAGAGTGGGCACACTGGTGCGCCCGGGACCGCCCGGGACCGGCACGGTGTTCGGCACGACCAGCACGTGCGCACCGGCGCCCTCGGCCGAGGTCGCGCCGGTCGGTGAGTCCTCGATCGCCACGCAGGCGCGCGGGTGGGCACCGAGTGCCGCCGCTGCGCGCAGGTACGCCTCCGGGTGCGGCTTGCCCCGATCGACCGCGTCACCGGTCACCACCGCGCCGAACGTGTCGGCGGGGAGCTGGTCCAGCACCGGCTCGACCACGCGGGCGTACGACATCGTGACCAGCGCGCACGGCAGGTCCGCGGCGCGGCAGGCGGACAACAGCTCGCGGGCACCAGGGCGCCAGCTGATGCCGCGCCGGGCGTCGGCGACCACCTGGTCGAGCAGCAGCTCGACGATGGCCCCGGGCTCGAGGTCGAGCCGCATCCGGTCGCGGATGTAGCGACCGGAGTCGATCAGGTCCGAGCCCACCAGCGCGTGCGCGTCGTCGTCGGTCCACTCCGCGCCGTGCTCCGCCGCAAGGGCGTACTCCGCCGCGAACCAGCTCGGCTCGGTGTCTGCCAGGGTGCCGTCGAGGTCCCACAGCACAGCCGCGGGCAGCCCAGCGGCACGCTGTGCCGGATGCCTCGCCACGCGCTCGCCCTCAGCGCGCGTTGTAGTAGGTCGCCTCGGGGTGGTGCACGATCAGCGCGTCGGTCGACTGCTCGGGGTGCAGCTGCAGCTCCTCGCTGAGGCTCACCCCGATCCGCTCCGGCTCCAGCAGCCGCACCATCGTGGTCCGCTCCTCGAGATCGGGGCAGGCCGGGTAGCCGAACGAGTAGCGCTCGCCGGTGTAGCCCTGCTTGAGGATGCCGGTCAGCTCTGACGCGTCTCCGTCCGCGATGCCGAGCTCGGAACGCACCCGCGCGTGCCAGTACTCCGCCAGCGCCTCCGTGAGCTGGACCGAGAGGCCGTGCAGCTCGAGGTAGTCGCGGTAGGCGTCCTTGGCGAACAGCTCAGCGGTGACGTCGCTGACCCGGCTGCCCATGGTCACCAGGTGCAGGCCGACGACGTCGACCTCTCCGGACTCCTTCGGCCGGAAGTAGTCGGCCAGGCAGAGGAACCGGTCGCGGTGCTGGCGCGGGAACGAGAACCGCGCCACCTCGGTGGTCTTGTCCTCGGGGTCGAGCACGATCAAGCTGTCGCCCTCCGACCAGCAGGGCCAGTAGCCGTAGACGACCGCCGGCTCCATGATCTGCTCGGCCTGGACCCGGTCGAGCCACATCCGCAGCCGTGGCCGGCCCTCGGTCTCGACCAGCTCCTCGTACGACGGGCCGTCACCCCCACGGGCGCCGCGCAGGCCCCACTGGCCCATGAACGTCGCGCGCTCGTCGAGCCACTTGGCCACGTCGGGGAGCCGGAGCCCCTTCACCACCCGGGAGCCCCAGAACGGCGGCTCGGGGACCTTGTTGTCGGTGGCCACGTCGGAGCGGGCGGGCACGTCGACCGCCTCGACCCGCGCGGTGCTGCTGCTGCGGACGCGGCGGGTACGCAGCGCGGGCAGCTCGGCGCCCGGTTCACCGCGACCGAACGCCACCAGCGCGTCCATCAGCCGCAGGCCCTCGAAGGCGTCGCGCGCGTAGCGGACCTCGCCCTCGAAGAGCCCGGCCAGGTCCTCCTCGACGAAACCACGGGTGAGCGCCGCACCGCCGAGGATGACGGGCCAGCGGGAGGCCAGCTTGCGGGCGTTGAGCTCCTCGAGGTTCTCCCGCATCACGACCGTGCTCTTGACCAGCAGGCCGGACATGCCGATGACGTCGGCCTCGTGCTCCTGTGCCGCGTCGAGGATCGCGCTCACCGGTTGCTTGATGCCGAGGTTGACCACCGTGTAGCCGTTGTTGGTGAGGATGATGTCGACGAGGTTCTTGCCGATGTCGTGCACGTCGCCCTTGACGGTCGCGAGCACGATCGTGCCCTTGCCCTGCTCGTCGGTGGCCTCCATGTGCGGCTCGAGGTGCGCGACGGCGGCCTTCATCACCTCCGCCGACTGCAGCACGAACGGCAGCTGCATCTGGCCGGAGCCGAACAGCTCACCGACCTCCTTCATGCCGGCCAGCAGGTCCTGGTTGACGATCTCGAGCGCGGGCCGACCCTCGCCGAGAGCGCTGTCCAGGTCGTCGGTGAGGCCGTTGCGCTCGCCGTCGACGATGCGGCGCTGCAACCGCTCGGCGAGCGGCAGCGCGGCCAGCTCGGCGGCGCGCTCGGCCTTGGTGTCGGCCTGGGTGACGTCGGCGAAGACCTCGAGCAGCCGCTGCAGCGGGTCGTAGCCCTCACGCCTGCGGTCGTGGACGAGGTCGAGCGCGACCTCGAGCTGCTCCTCCGGGATCCGCGACAGCGGCATGATCCGCGCGGCGTGCACGATCGCCGAGTCGAGCCCGGCCTCGACGCACTCATGCAGGAACACGCTGTTGAGCACCGCCCGCGCCGCCGGGTTGACGCCGAACGAGACGTTGGAGACGCCGAGCGTGGTCTGGACCGCGGGGTACCTGCTCTTCAGCTCGCGGATCGCGGCAATGGTCTCCAGCGCGTCCCGCCGGGTCTCCTCCTGGCCGGTGGTGACCGGGAAGGTCAGGCAGTCGACGACGATGTCCTCGACCTTCATCCCGTGCTTGCCGGTGAGGTCCTCGATCAGCCGGGTCGCCACCCGCACCTTCCACTCGGCGGTGCGGGCCTGACCCTCCTCGTCGATGCACAGGGCCACGACACCGGTCCCGTGCTCGCGGACCAGGGCCATCATCCGCGCGAACCGCGACTCCGGGCCGTCGCCGTCCTCGTAGTTGACGGAGTTGATCAGGCAGCGCCCGGCCAGCCGCTCGAGGCCGGCCTGGATGACCGGCGGCTCGGTGGAGTCGAGCACGATCGGCAGGGTCGATGCCGAGGCCAGTCGCATGGCCGCCTGGCTCATGTCGGCGACACCGTCACGGCCCACGTAGTCGATGCACAGGTCGAGCAGGTGCGCGCCGTCGCGGGTCTGCGCCCGGGCGATCTCGACGCAGTCGTCCCAGTTCTCGGCCAGCATCGCTTCCCGGAACGCCTTGCTGCCGTTGGCGTTGGTGCGCTCGCCGATGGTGAGGTACGTCGTGTCCTGGCGGAACGGCACGTGCTGGTAGAGCGAGGAGACACCGGCCTCGTTGACGGGCTCGCGCGGGTGGACCTCCCGGCCGCGTACGCGCTCCACGACCTGGCGGATGTGCTCCGGCGTCGTGCCGCAGCAGCCGCCGACCAGCGACAACCCGTAGTCGCGGGTGAACGTGTCCAGCGCGTCAGCGAGCTGCTCGGGCGTCAGCGGGTAGTGCGCGCCGTCGGCGGTGAGCTGCGGCAGGCCCGCGTTCGGCATGCAGCCCAGCGACATCGTCGAGTGCCGGGCCAGGTGGCGCAGGTGCTCGCTCATCTCCGTCGGACCGGTAGCGCAGTTGAGCCCGAGCACGTCGATGCCGAGCGGCTCCAGCGCGGTGAGCGCGGCGCCGATCTCGGTGCCGAGCAGCATCGTGCCGGTGGTCTCGACGGTGACGTGGACGACCCTCGGCAGGTCGGCGCCGGCCGCCTCCAGCGCACGGCGGCTGCCGATGATCGCCGCCTTGGCCTGCAGCAGGTCCTGCGCCGTCTCGATGACCACCGCGTCGATGCCGCCGGCGACCATGCCGCGCACCTGCTCGGCGTACGCGTCGCGCAGCTCGGCGAACGTCACGTGCCCGAGGGTCGGCAGCTTGGTGCCGGGGCCGACCGATCCGAGCACCCAGCGTGGTCGCTCGTCGGTGCTCCACTCGTCGGCGGCCTCCCGGGCGATCCGGGCGGCGGCCTCGGCCAGCTCGCCGATCCGGTCGGAGATGCCGTACTCGCCGAGGTTGGCCAGGTTGGCGCCGAAGGTGTTGGTCTCGACCGCGTCGGCACCGGCCTCGTAGTAGGCGTCGTGGATCCCGCGCACGACGTCCGGCCGGGTCACCGAGAGGATCTCGTTGCACCCCTCGTAGCCCTCGAAGTCGTCGAGGTCGAGGTCGTGTCCCTGCAGCATCGTGCCCATGGCACCGTCAGCGACCACCACGCGTTCGGAGAGCGCGCGACGGAGCTGGTCGACCCGAGTAGGCATCACCCCAGCCTACGGGGAGGCTGTCCGAGTGGCGGACAACAGGGCCGGATGCTGGGAGCCGCGTCCGGCACCTGCCGTCGCTCGAGGCACCTACCCTGCGGGTGGCACCACCCAGATCAACGCCCATCGGTTGTTGCTGTGGGCGCTCAGGACCCGCAGCTTCGTGCCGAAGGCCACGTCATCGTCCGCCGGGTTCCCGGTGCCGAGGACGGTGCCGCCGATGTCGGTTCCGTAAAGCTCCTCGGCCGGCGTGCCGTCCGGATGGACGACGCGCGTGGAGTACGGCTGCAGACCCACCGAAGGCACCACGACCGAGCCCTGCGCGTACCGGAAGAAGAGCTCCTCGTCCCGCACCTCGATGCCGGGGACCCAGCCGCGGTTGTCGGTGAAGGACTGCACCTTCCGCAGCCGGCCGAAGTCGGTGCAGTACTCACTGAACGGCTCGTCCTCCGCCTCGAGGCACTCGGTGAAGGCGTACGTCCGGTGGCGACCGAACGCGGCGTCGGACGACTGCGGGCGCGACGGCAGGTTCTTCAGCGTCGTCGGGTCCTTCTCCGCCGCCTCGCCGGTGCGACGCAACGGGTCGAAGTGGCTGTCCACGATCAGCAGCCCGCCCTTGGCGCCGTAGCTCGGGAGCGCCTGGAGGTTGGACGTCACGTGGTTGGCGTCGCCGTAGACCGCATCGCGGTACCACACCAGCATCCCGGGCGCGTTGTACTTGATCTTCTCGACCTTCCAGGCGCCGTCCCGCTGGTAGCTGGTGTCGTAGGCGTACCGCAGACCCTTGTCGAAGCCGTCGAAGTTGCGCCACTCGGCGAGGTAGAACTGCTCGCTGATCTGCTCGCCGTCGAAGATCCGCCAGCCTTCGCCGCTGGTGTCGGTCCAGGTGCCGGTCTGGGCAGTCCAGCCGTTCTCGCCGGACTCGACGTCGTCGCTCCACACCACCGTGCCGTCACTGGTCAGCTCGAAGTCGTCGGCGAACCAGCCGCGCTCCACGAACGCGGCGTCGGTCGCCTGCCGCAGCCGGAGCTGGACGGACTGCCCGGCGTACGACGTGAGGTCGACGTAGTGGTGCGCCCAGCCGCTCGTGCTGCCGGTCAGGCCGTACTTCTTGTCGCCGAAGTCGGCCAGCCTGCCGTTCGGGTCGGGGTAGTCGTCCGGCGTCGAGACCTCGGCACCGGCCTCGTCGTAGACCTTCTGTTCCTCCCAGGTCGAGCCACCGTCGGTGGACACCTCGACGAAGCCGTAGTCCCAGTCCGCCTCGATGACGTAGTCGTTCCACATCCAGAACCTGGCGTCGCTCGATCCCGCCGGCACGTCGACCGAGCGGGTGATCGTGACGTCGGCCCAGTCCTGGTCGTTGCCCGACCACCACATGTTGGTGCCGCTGTGCGGCTCGCCGAGCTGCACGACCTTGTCCGGCAGGTTGACGATCAGGCCGTCCTGGGTCCGGTTCGGCGTGCGGGACGTCTGGCCCAGCGGCAGCGCTTGCTTGTCGTCACCGGGCTCCAGGACCTTCGGATCCGCCCAGCCGAGCACCCACTTGTCCCAGATGCCCATGTGGGTCGGAAGCGACTGGAAGATCGGCCCGGAGTGCGATCCGGAGGCCATCAGGTCCCAGAAGTCGACGTCGGAGTCGGCCGCACCGGACGTGTCGTACAGGTCGGGCAGGCCGAGGTCGTGACCGTACTCGTGCGCGAAGACGCCCACGCCCGAGTCCTCCGGCTGCACGATGTAGTTGGACACCTCGAGGTCGGTGCCCGGGATCGGGGCGCCGCCGGCCACGTCGGACGAGTGGGCCCAGATCGAGTAGACGCCCTCGGCGCCGCCGCCGCCAGACTTGTCCTCACCGGCGTGCACCAGCACGAGGTGGTCGATGACGCCGTCCGGCTCGAGCGTGTTGTTGTCACCGTCCTTGTCGCCCTGGTCCTCCTGGTCGTAGTCAGCCCAGGGGAAGCTCGGGTCCGACGCCGCCAGCGCCTCGACGGCGTCGATCGCCAGCTGGCCGGCGCCCAGCGGGTTGTCGGGGTGGCCCTGCATGTCCTGCGGCGCACCGGCCACCCAGTCGCCGTTCTCGTCCTGGAAGCAGCGGCTCGCGCCGTACCAGGCCTCGGAGTGCGGCACCTCGATCCACGGCGTCGCCTCACCGGCCACGGTGTACGCGCCCTTGGACATCTCCTCGTACATGTTCCGCATGGTGTTGCCGGAGATGTCGATGCCGCGCTTGCCGTCCGGACCCCTCAAGTCGGGGCGCACTCGCTCGGTGATGCCCTTCTTGGTGTAGAGCATCTTGTTGTAGAACTCCGAGGAGAAGTCGTCGACCCACAGGCTGTTGTTGTCGAGGTGCGAGGCCTCGGCGGGGTTCGGGATGTTGTTGTGCAGCGGGCCGTTCTGCACGGTTCCCGGCACGCACGTACGGTCCTCGAACACCGTGGACGGAACCATGGTGTTGCTGAAGTCGTCGTTCGCCGCGTCGTTGAACTCGACGAGCACCGTGAGCAGCTCTGCCTTCTGCTGCTTCGGCCGGTTGCGGAAGTCACTCGGGTTGGTGCCGGTGCGCACCGCCGTGGCCTCGGCCCTGGCCAGCTGCTGGGCTGCGACGGGGTTGCCCTGCGAGAACTTGCGATCGGTCTTGAGCGCGAGGTCAACAGCCGGCGTCCGTACGTTGCGGCGGAGCGTCGGCTCGTAGGTGACGCTCTGGTCCTGGACGCGCGGCTGCACATAGTTGATCCAGGTCTCGGGCCCAGTGTCCGGAGCGGATGCCGTTGCCTCGTCGGCATCGGCAACGCCGGTCACGTCTCCGGCGGCCAGACCCGCCGCGATCAACGCGACGGCGGCAACGGCAGCGAGGGCATGGCTTCGTCGAGAAACCTTCAGATGGGACATGTCGCTCCCTCCCCGCGCTCCGGCGGGCAGCCAGGCATCGAACGGTCGAAGGATCTTAACCCGGGGCAATGCAGGGCAATAGGGACAGGCGGTCCGGGATTTCGTTGCCGATCCCCCGTGGTCCGACAGGCGGACAACCGGGCCGAATACTGGGAGCCGCGCCGCGCCTACGGGGCGCCGGGGCGCACCGTAGGCTGACCGCCGTGACGGACCTGGACCTCGTGGACGACCTCGTCGACCCGATCCTCATCGCCGCCTTCGAGGGCTGGAACGATGCGGCGGACGCCGCGTCGACGACGCTGGACCGGCTGATCCACGACTGGGACGCCGAGGTCGTCGCCGAGCTCGACCCCGAGGACTACTACGACTTCCAGATGACCCGGCCGCACATCAGCGTCATCGAGGGGGGTGGGCGGGCGCTGACCTGGCCGACGACGCGGCTGCTGGTGGCGCGGCCCGAGGGTTCCGCACGCGACATCGTGCTGCTGCGCGGCATCGAGCCGAACATGCGCTGGCGCCAGTTCTGCGAGGAGATCCTCGACGTGGCCGAGACGCTCGGCGTGCGGCTGGTGGTGGCGCTGGGCGCGCTGCTCGCGGACACGCCGCACACCCGTCCGGTGCCGGTGACCGGCACCGTCAGCGACCCCGAGCTCGGCGAGCGGCTTGGGCCTCGAGCAGTCCCGCTACGAGGGGCCGACGGGCATCACCGGCGTCTTCCAGGACGCCTGCACGGCGGCCGACATGCCGAGCCTGTCGCTGTGGGCGGCGGTGCCCCACTACGTCGCCCAGCCGCCCTGCCCGAAGGCGACGCTGGCGCTGCTGGGCCGGCTCGAGGACCTGCTGGAGATCCCGGTGCCGGTCGAGGACCTGGTCGAGGAGGCCCGGGCCTGGGAGCGCGGTGTGGACGAGCTGGCCAGCGAGGACCCGGAGGTCGCCGACTACGTGAAGGCGCTGGAGGAGCAACGCGACACCTCCGAGCTGCCGGAGGCCAGCGGCGACGCCATCGCCCGCGAGTTCGAGCGTTACCTCAAGCGGCGCCAGCGCGAGGGCGAGAGCTGAGCCAGGGCGGCGCAGCCGGTCAGAGCGCCACGCCGAGCAGGGCGTCGCAGGTCGCGGCCACCTGGTCGGTCCCGGTCCGCTCCCCCGCCGCCCAGGCGTCGATCACGGACAGCGCCCGCGGGGTGTCGAGGTCGTCGGCCAGCGCGGCGCGGACGTCGGCGACCACCTCGGACGCGTTCCCCGGTGCTCCGGCGGCGACGGCCTCGCGCCAGCGGGCGAGCCGCTCCTCGGCGCCGGTGAGGTCGCCTTCGGACCAGGTCCAGTCCGCCCGGTAGTGGTGGGCCAGCAGCGCCAGCCTGATCGCCATCGGGTCGCGACCCTCGTCGCGCAGCCGGGACACCAGCACCAGGTTGCCGCGCGACTTCGACATCTTCTCGCCGTCGAGGCCGACCATCCCGGCGTGCACGTACGCCTGGGCGAAGGGGTGCTCGCCGAACGCGGCCTGCGCCTGCGACGCCGACATCTCGTGGTGGGGGAAGACCAGGTCGCGGCCGCCGCCCTCCAGCTCGAAGCCCATCCCGAGGTCCTCGACCGCGATCGCGGCGCACTCGGTGTGCCATCCCGGCCGACCCCGTCCGTACGGCGAGTCCCACGCCGGCTCGCCGGGACGTTCCGCCTGCCAGAGCAGACAGTCCAGCGGGTGCCGCTTGCCCGGCCGGTCCGGGTCGCCACCGCGCTCCGCCGACAGCGCCCGCATGGTCTCGTCGTCCAGGTGCCCGATCGCGCCGAACCGGGGGTCGGCACGCACGTCGAAGTAGACGTCGCCGTCCAGCTCGTACGTCACACCCGCCTTGCGCAGTCGCTGCACCAGCTCGACGACCAGGTCCATCGCCTCGGTGACCCCGGTGAGGTGGTCCGGGGGCAGCACCCGCAGGGCCTCCATGTCGGCGCGGTAGAGGTCCACCTCCCGGGTGCCCAGCTCGCGCCAGTCGACGTCGTCGCGGGCCGCCCGCTCCAGCAGCGGGTCGTCGATGTCGGTCACGTTCTGGGTGTACGCCACCGACAGCCCGGCGTCCCGCCAGACCCGTTGCACGGTGTCGAACGCGAGATACGTCGCGGCGTGACCCAGGTGGGTGGCGTCGTACGGGGTGATGCCGCAGACGTACATCCGGGCGGTGCCGTCGGGCGCCAGCCGCAGCCGCCCACCGCTGGCGGTGTCGTGCAGGTGCGGTGCCGGGCCACGCCCGAGCCCCAGGTCGGCGAGCGACGGCACCCTCGGGGTCGCCCAGGCGCGCATGTCCGGGAGCCTAACCGTGGCTGGTCAGAAGACCGGCCACGGGACCGCCCGCCAGCTCTCCGGCGGCTGCGGGAAGCAGCCCGAGCGCAGCAACCGCCGCATCCGGTGCCGGACCCGGGACAGCTCCGCGCCGCTGACCAGGCCGGCCAGCCGCCCGGCGCCGCGCGCGTCGTCGAGCGCCTCGTCGAGCCGGTGCAGGCCGGCGGCGTCGGCATCGGTGAGCCGGTCTCCCGCCCAGCCCCACAGCACGGTCCGCAGCTTGTCCTCGACGTGGAACGTGAGCCCGTGGTCGCAACCGCGCACCCGGTCGTCGGGCGAGACCAGCACATGGCCCGCCTTGCGGTCGGCGTTGTTGACGACCGCGTCGAACAGCGCCATGTCACGCAGTCCGCGGACGTCGGCGTGCACGAGCGAGACCGGCTGGTCGGCGCCGTCGTAGGCGTCGAGGACGTGCCGCCACCCGTCCGGCACCGCGCCCTCCGGCACCAGGTCGACGAGGTCGTCGTCGCTCACGTCGACCCACTCCTGCACCATGCCGCGGCCGAACGGCCCGTCGGCCAGCACCGTCACCGGCACGACGTGCCAGCCGGCCAGCTCCGAGATCTCGTACGCCGCGACCTCGCGGCCGGCCAGCGTGCCGGACGGGAAGTCCCACAACGGCCGCTCACCGCTGACCGGCTTGTAGACGCAGCGCAAGCTGGCGCCGCCCAGCTCCGCCTCACCGACCAGCGTCACGTTGGAGGCGGGCAGCACCCGGCCGTCCACGTCGATAGTGCCGCGCGTCAGGATCTCGCGGACGTCTCCGCTGTCGATCACTGCGCGACGCGCTTGTAGCCGTTGGCGCGCGGGCACAAGTGTCCCTCCGGGTCGAGCGGCTGCCCGCAGAACGGGCACGGCGGCCGGCCGGCCGACACGACCGTCTCCGCGCGGTTGGCGAAGCCACGGGCCGCGCCGGGGTCGAGTCGCACGACGAGCACCTCGCTGGCCGCACCCGGCACCGGGTCCTCGTCGGGCGGGGACTCCGCGTCCGGGTCGTCACCGGCGCCCGGCTCCTCCTCGCCGACGGGGAACGCCTCGATCACGACCCGCTTGTCGTCGGCGTCCCAGGACAGCGTCATCGTGCCGACCCGGAACTCCTCCACCAGCGGCTGGTCGAGCGGCTCGGCGTCGGCACCCGCGGCCGGGTCGTCGGCCACGTCGCCCGTACGTCCGAGCTCGTCGAGCAGCACCACGATCCGCTCGGCCAGGATCGACACCTGCTGCTTCTCCAGCGAGACACTGGTCACCAGTCGGCCGGTCCGCGCCTGCAGGAAGAACGTGCGCGCGCCGGGCTCGCCCACGGTGCCGACCACGAAGCGGTCGGGAGGGTCGTGCCGGTGGACGAGCATGTCGCGAGCCTATGCCGAAGCCGGCCCGGATCCAGCGCCGGATCCGGCACCGGCGCCCCCGCCGACCGGGGCGTCGGACGACAGCGTGCGGGCCCGGCGCCGGCGCTTCGGGGGACGCAGGGTGGTCAGGTCACTGCCGTGGTCGTTGAGGTGCATCACGAACGGCCGTTGCGGCGTGTACCTGATCACCGTCACCGAGCACGGGTTGGCCACGATCCGCTGGAACTGGTCCAGGTGCAGACCCAGCGCGTCGGCCACCACGGACTTGATCACGTCACCGTGGCTGACCGCGACCCACACGGCGTGCGGCCCGTGCTCGGCCTCGGCCGCGGCGTCGTGCCGGCGCACCGCCGCGACCGCACGGTGCTGCACGTCGGCCAGCGCCTCTCCGTCGGGGAAGCGGACGGCACTGGGGTGCGCCTGCACGGTGCGCCACAACGGTTCCTTGGCGAGATCCTTCAGAGTCCGGCCCGTCCAGGAGCCGTAGCCGCACTCGATCAGCCCGCGGTCGCGGCGCAGCCGGACTGCACCGGACTGCGCCCGGGTGATCGCGCGCGCGGTCTCGACCGTTCGCTCCAGCGGGCTGGTGACCACCCGGGCCAGGTCGAGCACCGCGAGCCGCTCCGCGACCCGGTCGGACTGGGCGCGGCCGGTGTCGTCGAGATGGACGCCCGCAGTACGTCCCGCCAGCACGCCGTCGCTGTTGGCGGGCGTGCGCCCGTGCCGGACGAGCACGACGGTGGCCATCGCGCCAGGGTACGGGCGGACGTCACGGCCAACCGCAGGTGCATGGGCTGCTAGGACGTCTCCACGTGTGCCTCCGCGAGGGCGTCCTCGACCGTCGTGGCGCGTCCGACGAGGTACTCGCGTTCCCAGGTGGCAGCCGGGAGGGCGGCCCGCGCCTTGTCGAGAGGTTCCTCGATCTCATCCTCCTGCGGGGCGCTGCGCGGCGTCCGGGTCCGCTCACGCCGCTCCTCGGCGGCGCCCAGCAGCCGCGCGGCACGCCCGTGGTCGCCGAGCTCAGCGAGCACCGCGGCGTAGTCCTCGGCCAGCAGGACGAGCCATTCCGGATCGGCCAGCCGCAGCAGCGTGGGGATGAGTGCGCTCATCTCCGCGTGCGCATCGTCGGGCCGTCCCATCTCCCGCAAATCGCACGCCCTGCTGTGGCGGTATCGCACGACGCTGACCTCGTCGCCGAGCCGCTCGCTGATGCGGATCGCGTCGGCCAGCAGCACGAGCGAGCGCTCGTAGTCGTGTTCCACACTTGCCAGGAAGGCGAGGTCCGACAGGGTGAGCGACAGCATCCGGTCGTCGCCGACCTCGCCGGCGATGGCCATCGCCTCCTCCAGCGCTTGTCGGGTCGCCTCCGAGTCACCCATGAGCTGGGCACACACCGACACCCTGAGCAGCGGGAGGCACAGCCGCGCCCGGTCCCCCAGCCGACGCCAGATGGCCACGCTGCGCTCGGCCACCTTCCGACCGCCGACGAGATCCAGCTGCCCGCGCAGCAGGACACTCAGGCCGGCGAGGCAGTCCGCCAGCTCCGGGCTGTCCCGGTCGCCGGCGGCGGCGACTGCCCGCTCCATCCACCCCTGCCCCTCGGCGAACGATCCACGGTCCTCCCACAGGACGGCCAGTCCCACGCAGAGGCGCAGGCCGACCGACACCTGTTCGGGAGAGGGCACCGCGTCGTCGGGTGGCACGGCCCACGTCAGCGCCTGCCGGAAGTTGTCCAGCTCCAGCTCGAACCTGCGACGTGCCTCCAGGTGCTGGTCCTCACGGCCGGACGCCATCAGCCGAGAGATGACCTCGGCGACGGACTGGTAGTGCAGGGCGTGTGAGCGCCGGACCTCCTGATGCTCGCCGGCGTGCTGGAGCTCGTCCCGGGCGAAGGTCCGCACCGTCTCGAGCAGGCCGATCCGAGGATCACCCCAGTCGTCCTCGTGGATCGTCGCGAGGCTGGCGTCGACGAGGTCGGCCACCAGGTCCAGCGGGTCCGTACCTGCTGGCCCGCCCGTCGTCAGGGCTGCGACGGCGTCGAGGTCCGCACTTCCCGCGATGACCCCCAGGCGGCGGAAGAAGGCCTGGTGCGCAGGGTCGAGCAGCCGGTAGCTCCAGTCGATGGTGTCGTGCAACGTCTGCTGCCGGATCGGGCGGTCCACCGCCGTGTTCTTGATCTCCAGCGCCCGGTCCAGTCGCGCCAGCAGGGCAGCGGGGCTGAGCAGCTTGCCGCGCGCGGCGACCAGCTCGATCGCCAACGGCAGACCGTCGAGCCGCCGGCAGAGCTCGACAACGTCGGCCACGTTCTGTGCCGTCAGGTCGAAACGGGGACGCACCATCCGGGTCTGCTGGACGAACAGCTGCACCGCTCCGGATCGTTCGGCCTCCGCCACGCTCACCTGATCGGGCAGCTCCAGCATCGGGACGGGATGCTCGTGCTCGGCGGTGATGTGCAACGGCCGCCGTGATGTCGCGATGACGGTGAGCCGGTGTGCGGCCGCCAACAGCTGTGCGACGACCGCGTCCGCCCCGGACACCTGTTCCAGGTTGTCCAGGACCAGGGCGGCATGTCTGTGCGCCACATGCGTGAACAAGGCCGGCAGGGCACGCCCGGCGGGTGGCACGTCGAGCACCTCGCCGATGGCGGTCCACATGACGTCCTGGGTCGTGACCGCGGACAGCGGTACGAAGAACAGCCCGTCGGTGAAGGCATCGGTCAATAGCTGCGCCAGCGCGATGGCCAACCGTGTCTTCCCCGATCCGCCCGGACCGGTCAGGGTCACCAACCGCACCTCGGGTGACCTCAGCAGTGCCGTCAGCTCGGTGAGCTCACCGTCGCGGCCCACCAAGCCGGTCGGTGTGCTGGGCAGCGTGGACGCGCCGCCCAACGTCTTCAACGGCGGAAAGTCCGGGTCCAGGCCGTCGATCACCAGCTGGAACAGGTGCTCGTCCACCGGGATGTCCTTCAGCTGGTGACGCCCCAGGTCTCGCAGCTCGTCGGCCGGCGGGAGACTGGCGCCGACGAGCTCGGCGGTCGACGCGGACAGCACGACCTGCCCGCCGTGCGCCGACCCCGCGATCCGCGCCGCCCGATGCACGTCCATCCCCACGTACGCACCCTGGTGAACGGTCGGGGAGCCGGTGTGGATGCCCATCCGCACGCGCAGGTGCTCGCCTTCCGGCCACGCGTAGGCGGCCAGCGTCCGCTGCGCCTCGTCCGCGGCTGCCACCGCCGCCACCGCGGTCTCGAAGGCCACGAAGAAGCTGTCGCCCTCCGTACCCATCTCAGTTCCCCGGTGCGCGTCCCAGGCTCGGCGCAGCACCCGCCGCTGGTGATCCAGTGCATCCGCGTAGGCAGATCCCAGCCGGGACAGCAGCACTGTCGATCCCTCGATGTCGGAGAACAGCAGCGTCACGGTGCCGGTCGGCAGCTCGACCACCACCAGATCATCGACCCGAAGCACCGATCGGACCAGACCCGCCGCCCGGCGCACCCAGCGAGTGGCCGGGCCGGAGTCACCCGGCCGCTTCGGCCTCGCGGAGCCGGCGGCACAGGTTCACGAGGAGCGTCTTGGTGAGCTCGCGATCGCTATCGATGAGCTGTCCGAACCAGAACGCCGAGACGGCGAACGTGACCAGGCCGCCCTCGCCCGCGCGAACCGTCGCCGATCGCGGTTCCCCGTCGATCAGCGAGATCTCGCCGAAGTAGTCGCCGGCCCGGAGCTCGCGTCGTTCGGTGCCGGCCACCTCCACCGTGCCGGTGCCCTCCAGCACGTAGTGGAACGCGGCCGCGCCCTCGCCCTCGACGGCGACCTTGTGGTCCGGCTGGTGGACCACCACCCGGCCGTTCTCCTCGAGCTTGCGTAGCGCCCGCTTGCTGAAGTGCGCGAACAGATCGATCTCGTCCAGGCGTGGCATCGGTCGGTCCGCCATGCTGCCTCCCTCGCCGGTTCTCGAATCTACTTCGACGCGACGCGGGTGGAGGGAATTGCCACCATCGGCGGTCAACTCAGCAGCGGAGGTGGGCCTGGTTGCGTCGTGGCAGTCGGTCGGGGTCGATCCACTCTGGTGGGAGGAACTCGGGTCGGCGGTCGGTGCCGAGTCGGACGGTCCATTGGTTGCGGTGGATGGTGCGGTGGTGGGTGCCGCAGAGCAGGACCCCGTTGTCGAGGCTGGTGGGTCCGCCGTCGGCCCAGTGCACGATGTGGTGCACGTTGCACCAGGAGGCGGGGCGTGGGCAGCCGGGGAATGCGCAGCCGAGGTCGCGGATCTCGACGGCCCGGCGGAGTTCCTTGGTGAAGACCCGGATCGCCCGGCCGACGTCCAGCGGCACCCCGGCCGAGTTGAGCAGGACCGGCAGGATGGTGGTGTCGCAGGCGATCCGGCGGATGTCTTCTGCCGATAGCGGGGTGCCGGTGTCCAACGTGCCGACCCCGACCGCTGCTGGCGAGTTGGTGGTAGCCGATGGTGACGGCCAGGTGGGCGGGGAACCCGAACGAGGTCGGCGTCTGGTCCGAGCCCAGGGCGCGGCGGGAGATCTCGACCAGGGCGTCGGCCTGGCGTTGCCCGACGGTGCGCCGGTCGGACTCGCTCGAACCCCTCGGCACCCGCCGCTGTGGACCTGGGCAGTGGGCTTGGCGAAGGGTTCGAGGGCGGCGGAGACCAGGGCCCAGGACTCGGGGTCGAGCTCGCCGCGCAGCCGGACCCTTCCTCGGTGGTCGGGGTTCGCGGTGAGGGTGTTGGCCCGGGACTCGTCGCGCCGTTCGGCCCGCGCCAACGCGTCGGCCTCGTCGGCCTCGGCGGCCTCGGCGATGTCGGGGGCGAGGTGGGCCAGCAGGTGCTGGGCGTAGCCGGCGAGCACGTGGGCCGGGTGCTGGCCGGCCCAGTCCAGCATCAGCTGCTCCCCCTGACCGATGACGTCGGGACCCAACGAGTCCGGTAGGGCGTGGATGGCTTCGGCGATGACGCGGGCCTGGTCGGCATCGATGCGACCGGCCCCGAACGCGGCCACCGTCGCGTCCAGGCCGTGATCCAGCTCGGCGGCCAGGGTGGTGAGCTGGCGGGCGCGGGCCGGGCGGGCGGTCAGGGTGCCGGCCAGCCACCCGGTGGTCGAGGTTGCCCCGACGGTCTTGGCCAGGTCCCGCCGGGCCGCTTCGGCGACGGTCTTGGTCTGCCAGGCCTGCAACCGGCGGATCTGCACGTCCAGGTCCCGGACCAGCCCGCCCAGCTCGGAATCGCCGAGTGACCACAGCGCCGGGTCGCCGACCTGGTCCAGCCGGGCACCCAACCGGCGGCACACAGCTCGGCCACCGGGTGGACGGCGGGACTGATCGGCTGGTCGGACATGACACCAACCTAGACGCCGGCCACCGACACTCCCCCGACCTCGAATCCCCTTGTCCACAAGGCGAATCAGCAGCCACCGCATATATCGACGGAACGGTTCGGCGGTCGACGGCAGTGCCCTCCAGGAGGTGGTCTGTCGTGAGCGTTCGTTCAACAGCGACGGCTCGCACCAGCGCAGCCTTACCGCTGAGGCGCCACGCACCAGGAAAGACTGGCTGGACCGTTGCGAAGCCATCTGCAATCGAGAGCGTCAGCCCACGCCATATGTTCTACTCAAAGGTGTCGCGGGACGGGTGAGCGGCCCAACGGGGTGGGGTTTGCTGTGAGCGAAGAGACCTGGCACGAGGCACGACTCATCCCGACGTCGGGCATCAGCGGCGCTGACGAGCAGGAGCGTCGCGCCACCTCAGCTGTCTTAGCGGTCATGACGTCGGTACGAGAGTTCGGTCGCGCGCTCACGCGGCCGCTCGGTGCTCTCGCGGGAGCGGTGGAGACCTACATCGAAGTGCCGTTCGTGCTGGGCGAGACCCGCTTCTACCCGGACGGGCTGATCAGGGTGACGCGCGGGAAGGTGGTGTGGACGGCGCTGGTCGAGGTCAAGACCGGGACCAACGCGCTGGATGCGGAGCAACTGGAAAGTTACCTGGACATCGCGCGCGACGAGGGGTTCCAGGCGCTGATCACGATCTCCAATGAGATCCCTGCCGTCGCCGGACAGCACCCGACGAAGATCGACAAGCGCAAGGTCAGGAAGGTGAAGTTGCACCACTACTCGTGGAGCCAGGTGCTGTCAGAGGCGGTGATGCAGAAGGAGCATCGCGGCGTCGCCGACCCTGACCAGGCGTGGATCCTCGGCGAACTAATCCGCTACCTGGAACACCCACGCTCCGGTGCGTTGGAGTTCGAAGACATGGGTTCGGCCTGGGTGCCTGTCCGCGAGGGCGTGGGTCGAGGCACGCTGCGCGCGTCGGACAAGTCCGCGCTCGACGTGGCGGCACGCTTCGACGCGCTCCTGCGCTACACCAGCCTGCGACTCGGCAGACAGCTCGGGACAGATGTCACACCGGTGGTGGCGAAACGCGACGCCGCAGACCCCGCTGCGCTGGCCCAAGCACACGCGACCGCGCTGGCCACCACCGGCACGCTCAGCGGCGCAATCCGCATCCCGCATACAGTCGGACCACTACACGTCACCAGCGACCTCCGAGCCGGGACCACCACCTGTCACGTCGACATCGACGCTCCAAGGCAAGGCAGACCTGCCACCGGCATCAGCTGGCTCGTCCGGCAACTGCGGGCTGCACCTGACACGGTGCGCGTCGAGGTGTTCACTGCCCACGCTCGCGGAGCCGGCGCGGTCGAGCTCCTTGTTGTCGTACGAGCCGACCCCAAGTGCCTTCTGACTGATCCAAAGAAGGAGCTTCGATCCTTCCGCGTCGCCTTGACCTCCAAGACGGGTACCAAGCGCGGTCGCGGGCGCGGCGCCTACATCGATTCAGTGCTCGATGCAGTGGACCGCTTCTACGGCGACGTGCTGCAACACCTCAAAGCATGGTCGGCCGCACCGCCACGGCTGCGCGAGCCAGCAGACACTCCCCCAGTCTCCCCTCCCGCCTTGGTCTCGACAGCCCAGTCGTCACAGGACGGTGCGGAGCCAATCCCGGCCTCCGTACCCGAAACCGAGATCGCTTCCCATGCTCGGGTGGAGCCGGAGCCCGCATAGAGCGCATGCCTCTCCCGATGCAGGCGTCGATGCGCCCGCCGAGCCCGCCCCGGGCGGAGCCCCTACGATCCCTCGCCCGGGGCGGGACACCTTCAGCAGTCGACCGGGGTGCCCTCCACCAGGTGGTAGGTCGCCCGCTCGTCCAGCAGCAGCGCGATGACATTGCGCGCCGGCTGGCCCAGCGACACCAGGCGGCCGGAGGCGTTGGCCGTGCTGCTGACGCCTTGCAGCTGCAGGGTGCGCCGCACCTCGGCGTACTGGGCATCCGTGAGCTGGTACGCGCACGGTGGCGTCGTGTCGATCTCGTCAGAGTCGGGGAGCTGGTTGTCGCCGCCGGCGAAGGAGAGGACCCAGTCCCCCGTCGCGCCGGTGTCGGTCATCCGCTCCGCAGCGGCCGCAGTCTGTCCGGCGACCTCGGCCCGGTTCTCGCGCAGGAAGTCGAGGCTGGCGCGCGCCGACACCAGCTGGCTGTCGACCCGGCGCAGGTTCTTGGCCGGCTCGTCGGTCTCCTCCTCGACGGTGGTCGGGTCCTGGTTGGCCTCGACCAGGATGCCGAGCGAGTTCCGCAGCCCCGCGAGGTTGCGCAGGATCCGCTCGTCGCCGTCACCGGCGATCTGCGCGATCGGGTTGCCGTCGTCGTCGGTCCAGATCCCGTAGATGCCGGTGGTGTACCCGGCGTCCTGGACCTGCGGGTCGACGTAGTCGTCGTTCAGGTCGACCGAGAGGTCGTGCGCCGCGTCGTCGACGTTGCGGTTGCGCGGCCACAGATGGATCAGCTGCCGGTCGTAGACCTCGGGCTCCTCACCGAACTCGTGCAGGTCGTGCACCAGGTCCGGCTTGTAGTCGCGGATGACCTTCGCCATCGCCCGGCCCTCCTCGGTCTCGAGGACGAGGTGGTCCCGGTTCACGTCGAAGTCGTTGGAGTTCTCCCGGGTGTCTGCGGCCCGCCCGTCCGGGTTGGCGGTCGGGACGAACAGCACGGTGGTGCGCTGCAGGAACCTCGCGGTCGACGCCGAGTCGTCGTACGCCAGGTCGCGCGCCAGCTGCAGACAGGCCTCGCGCCCGGACGGCTCGTCACCGTGCTGGCTGCAGATGAACAGGACCGAGCTGCCGGCGCGAACCTGTGCCTCCGAGCCCGGCGCGGGATCGCCCACCGCGACCAGGCGCAGCGGCCGGTCCTGTGCGGTCCGGCCGATGGTCGACATCTCGACCCGGTCGCTCGCGGCGTCGAGGCCACGCAGGAACCGGCTCTCCTCCGGCTGGGTCGTCCACGAGGCGCCGTCGCGCTGCTCGAAGCCGGTCAGCGGCGGGTCGCCCTCAGGAGGCTCGGCCGCTCCCGGTGGCTGGGCGGCGACACCGGGCGAGGACCCGGCGGAGACCAGCCCGGCACCGACGAGGGCGGCGGTGGTGAGGGCAGCGGCGAGGGTGCGGTGCACGGGCTCCTCCAGAGGGACGGAACGGGCATAGGGAACGAATGGAGCCCAACACCTCGAGTGGGAGTCGTCAAGCCGAAGCGGGCGGGGGCGACAATGGGCCGGTGATCGTCGACTGCGCCGTCTACCGCGACGCCCAGCGGATCGAGGACCCCGAGCACCGGACGGACATCGCCGCAGCGCACGCCGACGCCGAGGAGCACGGCGGATTCCTGTGGATCGGCCTGTTCGAGCCCGATGCCGACGAGCTGGAGGCCATCGCCAAGGAGCTCGGGCTGCATCACCTCGCGGTGGAGGACGCCGTCAAGGCGCACCAGCGCCCCAAGATCGAGCGCTACGGCGACGACGACTTCTTCATCGTGCTCAAGACGCTCTGGTACGTCGACCCGAACGACGCGGTCGAGACCGGCGAGATCGCGGTCTTCCTCGCCCCCACCTACCTGGTCACGGTCCGGCACGGTGAGGGCGGCAAGCTCGAGGACGTCCGTACCCGGACCGAGGAGCAGAAGGACTTGCTCGGCCACGGCCCCATCGCCGCCTTGCACGCCGTGCTCGACGAGGTGGTCGACGGCTACGAGAACGTCGCGGCGGATCTCGAGGTCGACGTCACCGAGGTGGAGCAGTCGGTGTTCTCGGCCGAGCGCACCCACGACTCCGAACGCATCTACGGGCTCAAGCGCGAGTCGCTCGAGGTCCGTCGCGCCGTGATACCGCTGCGCGACCAGCTCTCCCGGTTCCTGCGCCAGCGGACCGACGACCTGGGCCCGACGGCGCTGCCCTTCTTCCGCGACGTCGCCGACCACCTCGCCCGCGTCGCCGAGACCGTGGACTCCCTCGACCACCTGCTGGACAACGCCCTCACGGCGCACCTGGCGCAGCTGAGCATGCAGCAGAACGAGGACATGCGGAGGATCTCGGCCTGGGGCGCGCTGCTGCTGGCGCCGACCCTGGTGGCCGGCATCTACGGCATGAACTTCGACGACATGCCCGAGCTGCACTGGGCGTTCGGCTACCCGTTCGCGCTGCTGCTGATGGCCAGCGTCTCGATCGTCCTGTGGCGTGCGTTCAAGCGCTCAGGCTGGCTCTAGCGCAGCAACGTCAGGGGCTGAGGACGCCGGCCCACAGCAGCACCAGGACGCCGGTGCCGAGCACGATCCGGTAGACGACGAACGGCGCGAACGACCGGGTGGACACGTAGCGCAGCAGCCAGGCGATGGACGCATAGCCGATCACGAACGCCACTGCCGTCGCGATCAACGTCTCCGGCACCGTGTAGGCGTTGTCACCGCTCACCGCGTCGGGCAGCTCGAACAGCCCGGCGCCCACGACGGCCGGGATCGCCAGCAGGAAGGCGAACCGGGTCGCGGCCTCGCGCTCGTAGCCGAGGAACAGCCCCATGCTGATGGTGGCTCCCGACCGCGACACCCCCGGCACCACCGACAGCGCCTGCGCGAGCCCGAGCAGCACGGCGGACCGCCAGCCGAGCTCGGCGATCGGCCGGTCCTTCGTGCCCACGTGCTCGGCGATGCCGAGCACGATGCCGAGGCCGACGAGGACCGACCCGGTGAGCCACAGGTTGCGGAAGTCGGTCTCGATGGTGTCCTGCAGCACGATGCCGACGATCACGACCGGCAGCGTGCCGACGATGATGTACCAGCCCAGCAGGGTGTCGCGGGCGCCACGGAGCTCGGGACGTACCAGGGAGCGCAGCCACGACGAGGCGATCCGCCAGATGTCGTGCCGGAAGTAGAGCAGCACCGCCAGCTCGGTGCCGATCTGCACGACCGCGGTGAACGCGGCCCCAGGGTCCGGCCAGCCGAACAGCTCGGGGAAGATCCGCAGGTGTGCCGACGACGAGATCGGCAGGAACTCGGTCAGGCCCTGCAGCAGGCCCAGGACCAGGGCCTCGAACCACTCCACGGCGCGTTCAGTCCCCCAGCCCGCTCGCGTCCAGCGCCTCGGCAGTCGTGCGCATGATCGAGACCCGCTCCTCCGGAGTGGCGCCGGCCGCCGTGATCGCCAGCGTGGTCACCCCTGCTTCCGCGTACGCCGACAGCCGCTCGGTGATGCGCTCGCGCGGGCCGATCAGCGACGTCTGGTCGACCAGCTCGAACGGCACCGCCGCCATCGCCTCGCGGTGCTTCCGGTCGAGGTAGAGGTCCTGGATCTCGGTGGCGGCCTCGTCGAAGCCCATCCGGCGGGCCAGTCCGTTGTAGAAGTTCTGCTTGCGGCTGCCCATACCGCCGACGTACAGGGCCGTGTAGCCGCGCAGCGGTTCCGCGCAGGCCTCCACGTCGTCGCCGACGACGACCGGTACCGACGCGGTGACGTCGATGTCGTCGAGGCTGCGGCCGGCCTTGTCGGCACCGGCACGCAACGGGTCGAGCGAGACCGCAGCCGCCTCCGGCGCGAAGAAGATCGCCAGCCAGCCGTCGGCGATCTCGCCGGTCAGCTCGAGGTTCCGCGGACCGACGGCGGCGAGGTAGACCGGCAGCTGGTCGCGCCGTGGGTGGATGGTCAGCTTGAGCGCCTTGCCCGGGCCGTCAGGCAGCGGCAGCACGTGGTGGTCACCGTCGTAGGACACGGTCTGCCGGGCCAGCGCCATCCGGACGATCTCGACGTACTCCCGGGTCCGCGACAGCGGCTTGTCGAAGCGCACCCCGTGCCAGCCCTCCGAGACCTGCGGGCCGGAGACGCCCAGACCCAGCCGGAACCGGCCGTGCGACAGCAGGTCGAGCGTGGCGGCGGTCATCGCCGTCATCGCCGGGGTGCGGGCCGGGATCTGCATGATCGCGCTGCCGATGTCGATCCGCTCGGTGCGTGCGGCGATGAACGCCAGCATCGTCGGCGCGTCGGACCCGTACGCCTCCGCGGCCCAGCACACGTCGTACCCGAGTCGTTCCGCCTCCACCGCGAGAGCCACGTGCTCGTCTGCCTCGGCGCCGGCGACGTACCCGATGTTGATCCCGAGGCGCATGCCGGGGAGCCTATCCACGTCCCGCGAAGGCCCCCTCCACTAGCCTCGCCGCCATGCGGCAACGTCGGCTGGGACAGACCGGCCTGCACGTGTCCCGGCTCGGCCTCGGCACCCTCACCTGGGGCCGCGACACCGACCAGCACGAGGCACGCGACCAGCTGATCGCGTTCGTCGACGCGGGCGGCACCCTGGTCGACACCGCTGCCTCCTACGCCGACGGCGCCAGCGAGGAGCTGCTCGGCTCACTGCTCGGCGACGTCGTGTCGCGCGACGACCTGGTGCTCGCCACCAAGGCCGGCAGCGGCCAGGTACGGGGACGGCGGGCGCACGACACGTCACGTGGTGCGCTGCTCGACACCCTCGACGGGTCGTTGCGCCGGCTCGGCGCCGACCACGTGGACCTCTGGCAGCTGCACGTGTGGCACGACGGCGCCCCGTTGGAAGAGACGCTGGCGGCCCTCGACCACGCCGTCGCGACCGGACGGGCCCGCTACGTCGGCGTCTCCAACTACACCGGCTGGCAGACCGCGTGGGCGGCCACCTGGCAGCGTGCGGTGCCCGGCCGCACGCCGGTGGCGAGCACGCAGGTGGAGTACTCGCTGCTCAACCGCGATGTCGAGGACGAGGTGCTGCCCGCGGCGCAGGCACTCGGGCTGGGCGTGCTCCCCTGGTCGCCGCTCGGGCGCGGCGTGCTGACCGGCAAGTACCGCACCGGGCTCCCGGCCGACTCCCGGGCGGCCTCCCCGCACTTCGAGGCGTGGGTGGCGGTCTACCTCGACGAACCGAGCCGTCGCATCGTCGAGGCCGTCTGCCGTGCGGCCGAGGGGCTCGGGCTGTCGCCGCTCGAAGTCTCGCTGGCGTGGGTGCGTGACCGGCCCGGCGTCACCGCACCCATCGTCGGTGCGCGCACGTCCGCCCAGCTTCAGGGAGCGCTCGGCGTGGAGGACGTGGTGCTGCCGGAGCAGATCGTGCAGGCACTCGACGACGTGTCCGGCTTCGGTGACGAGGCCGCCGATGCCGACGACGGGCCCGACGGCGGGCCTGACAACGGGGACGACGACGACGTCGACGCGCCGTGACCGTCGACGTCGGGGCCGACCTTGTCGCCGGGCTGGTCGAGCGGGCCGCGCTGGACGGGTCCACCTGCTTGCCCGCACCGGTGCTCGCCGCGGCGCTGCGCGGCCAGGGCATCGAGTCGCCGGGACCCAGCGCGGAAGCGGCGTACGAGGCCGGCCGGGTCGCCGCCTATCTCGACGAGCGCCTGTTCGGCCACCCCACGTGGGCGCCGCTGGAGGAGCAGCTCGCGGAGTCGGTGGTGGAGCTGGTCACCCGTGGCGGGCCGGAGGCGCTGCGCGTCGTCGTGGCTCCCCGCGGCAGCGCGGTGCCGACGGCACCGGAGGGCGCGGTCGTGGTGCAGGACGCGCACCGGCTCGGGCTCGAGGAAGCCGCCGACCTGCTGGCGCGGCTGAGCGGCACCGGGGCGGACGCGCGGCTCGTGCTGGTCGGCGATCCGGCGATGCCGTACGCGCCCGGGCCGGGCCGGGTGCTCGCCGACCTCGTGGACAGCGGGGTGGTCCCGGTCGAGCAGGCGCCGGCCGACGACCAGGGACAGCTGTCCACGCTGGTACGTGCGCTGCGCTCCGGAGACCTGCCGGCGGTCGACGCCGCCCAGCACGAGGTCGTGGTCACACCCGCCGACGACCCGGACCAGGCGGTGCGACGGGCGGTGCAGCTGGTGACGTCGTCGGTGCCGCGGGTGTTCGGCCTGCAGCCCGCCGACACGGCGGTGCTGGCGCCGCGCGTCGACGGCCGGGCCGGTGCCGCCGCGTTGCGGAGCGCGCTGGACGAGGCAGGGGCCGACGGCGTACCGGTGACGACCGCCGCCGCTGCCGGCCACGAGACCGCCGAGGCGGTCGTGCTGGTGCTCGCGGCCGAGTCGGCCGGGTCGGTCCACCGGTCGATGCTGGTGGGTGCGGCCACCGGTGCCCGTCGGCACCTGTCGGTCGTGCACCAGACCGGCCCGGCGCTGGCCCAGGCAGTGGCCCGGCGCGCGCACCCGCCGCGGCTGACGCGGCTCGCAGCGCTGCTCCGGCTGGCCCTCGGCTGAGCATCGCTGGCCGGTCACTGTGAGACGGTGGCGTGGCAGCGGAGGAGACACGATGCCATCAGGCCAGCCGCACGAGCACGCCCAGCTGGGCCGACGGCGGGTGCTGGCGATCGCCGGCGGGGCGGTCGGCGCGGGGCTGCTCCCCCACTCCGCGGCCGTGGATGCCGCTGCCGGCTCGGCCAGCCTCCGCGCGGTGTCGATGGCGATGCACATCCACGGCTCGTTCAGCGAGGGCATCGCGAGCATGCACGCCCACCTCGCCCAGGCCCGTCGACTCGGTGTCGACGTGATCTGGTGGACCGACCACGACTTCCGCCAGTACGCGTTCGGCTACCGGCGGGCGTTCCGGTTCGACCGGCGGACCGAGCGGGAGAACGGCCACCCGCTCACCTGGGACGAGCTGCCGGCGCTCGGGGGGATGGGTGGACGACACTTCTTCGTCGACGACGTGCACAGCCCGCACGAGGACGGTGGGTCGCTGTTCCTGCGCGGTGACGCCGCGGCCGGCGACGCGTGGGGCACGTACCTGCTGCAGGGCAACGCCTGGAACTTCACCTACTCCACCAGCTACCTCGACACCGTGCTGACGCTGGACGTGCGGCCGGGTCAGGCGGGGCCGGACGGCCAGGTCGTGGTCGAGGTCGGATCCAGCTACCGCCCGGCCACGGCCGGCCGGCCCGCCGGCATCTACCGCCTGCAGTACCGCGTGGGCGCGCCCGCCGGCCGCTCGACCGAGGAGGACGGCCTGCTCGGAGTCATCGGCGTCCCGGTCAGGCGGGTCGGCCGGTGGCAGCGGTTGCGGATGGACCTGCAGTCCGACCACGACGCCCTGTGGCCGGACACCGTGCGTGGTGACGCCGCGCTCAAGGTCCTGCGGATCGGGGTGCGCGGGCGGCGGGGCATACGAGCCACCGGCTACGTCGACCGGCTGCGCTTCCTCCGCGGACGCCGCACGCCTGCCGACGGGCACGCGGCGCTGGCGGCGATCGCCCGCGACTACCGGACCCGCTACCCCGACATCAGGACCTACGCTGCGGCGGAGGTCTCGCTGGTCAACCACGTCAGCTCGTTCGGCGGCGACGGCACGCTGCCGACGTACCCGGAGGACTCGCTGGTCAAGGACGAGACCGAGGCCTCGCAGCGCAAGATGGTGAGGTTCCTGCACCGGCACCGCGCCGTCGTCTGCCTCAACCACCCAGAGCCCGATGCACTGGCCGAGCGACTGCTGAGGACGCGGGCCAACGGCTGCGACCTGATCGAGGTCGGCCGGGGCAACGTCGAGGCCCGGCTGCCGTCGTACGACGTGGCGGCCCGCAACGCGATCTTCCTGACCGCGACCGGAGTGTCCGACGACCACGACGGCGAGGACTGGCTGTCGACCGACCAGGCCCGGTGGGTGACCTCGGTCTGGTCGGCCTCGAAGTCCCGGGCCGACCTGTGCGCTGCGCTGGTCGCCGGCCGCGCGTGGTTCTTCGACCCGCTCTTCTGGCGCGGGCGCATCGACCTGCTGCTGGGCGGCCGTGCGCCCATGGGCGGCGTGCTCTTCACCCGCAGCAGCCGGCTGGCGCTGACCGTCCGCGTCACCGGGCTGCCGAGGGACAGCCGGCTCGAGGTCGTGATCGGTCGCTGCGACCGGCCGGGTCTCGCCGACGCGGAGCCGCGGACCCGCACCGTGGTCGTCCCGGCCGGTCAGGTCGAGGGCGGTCAGTGGGCCACGCGGATCACCCGGTCCGACGGTGTGTACGCCCGGGTGGAGGTACGCCGCGACAACGGCACGATCGTGGGCGCCTCCAACCCGGTGTGGGCCCTGCCCGAGCGGCTCCGCGGCGAGATCGACGTGCCCCGCCCGCGGGTGGTCGGCTGAGCGTCGCGGGGGCACCGGGGCTCACGCGTCCCAGCGGAAGAACCGTCCGGCGACCGCGGTGACAACGACGGCGAAGCCCAGCAGGACGGCCATCGGCACCAGCACGGCCGACGGCCCCTCTCCGCGCACCATCACGTCCAGCATCCCGTCGTTGAGGTAGCTCAGCGGGAGCACCTTGGAGACCGTCGTGAGCCAGCCCGGCGCGTCGTCCAGCGGGAAGAACGAGCCGGACAGGAACGCCATCGGCAGGACCACGATGTTGGCGATCGCCACCGCTGCCTCGATCGTGGGCGCCACCGCCCCCGCGAGCAGGCCGAGCGACAGGAACGCCAGCGTCCCGGCCGCGAGCAGGGGGATCGACATCCACCACCAGCCGGTCAGCTCCAACCCGAACAGCAGTACCCCTACCCCGATGAAGATCGCCGCCTGCCCGAGGGCGACGGCCAACGAGACACCGATGCGGGACGTGACCACCGGAGTCGTCGACACCGGCGCGAGCCGCAGCCGGCGCAGCAACCCGGTGGTGCGCCACTGCACCAGCGAGGTCGCGGCGCCGAACGTGGCGCCGCTGGCGATCGCCCAGCCGAGCAGGCCCGGCGTCAGGTACTGGATCGTGGACAGGTCCTCGTGCTCGACCTGGTCGGTGTGCAACGTGAACCGGGGTGGCTGCCCGGAGGCGGCGACGTTGGCGCTGGACACGATCGCCCGGAACGTGCCCTGCACGGTGCCGGCGACGACCGGGTCGGCCTGCGAGTAGTAGAGCGTCACCGTGTCGCCGTCCTGGGCCACCGCGGCGTCGACGTCGCCGCTGCGGATCTCGGCGAGCGCAGCGTCGAGGTCGTCGGAGTGGGTGATGTCCAGGCTGTCGTCGACCACCTGCTGGGCCTTCCCCGGGGCGTCGTCGAGCAGCGCGACGTCGCCCACCTGGACCACGCTGCTCTGCGGCGCCCCCGCGTCGGAGAAGATGCTGCCGAACAGCACGAGGAACATCAGCGGGAACACGATCGCGAAGAAGACTGCGGTCCGGTCGCGCAGGAACCCCTTGGCCATCGCGGCGGCGAGGCTGACCGCCGGCGAGCGCTGGGCGCTCACGCGCGGAACTCCCGCCCGGTCAGCGCCAGGAACACGTCCTCGAGCGTCGCACCATGCACCTGCAGGCCGGCCAGCTCGTTGTCGGCGGCCAGCCGGGACAGCAGCACCGCCGGCTCCCGGGTGGTCAGCACCAGTGACCCGGCATCGGCCCGTACGTCGTCGACGCCCGGCAGGGCACGGGCCGTGGCCTCGTCCAGCACCCGCGGCACCACGCTCACCCGCAGCGACGCCGCGAGACCGCGCACCAGGGCGGCCGGCGAGTCCAGCTCGAGGATGCGGCCGTGGTCCATGATCGCGACCCGGTCGCAGAGCGCCTCGGCCTCGTCCATGTAGTGGGTGGTCAGCACCACGGTGCGCCCGGCATGGTTGATGCCCTGCAGCAGGTCCCACAGGTTGCGGCGGGCCTGCGGGTCGAGGGCTGCCGTCGGCTCGTCGAGGAACACGATCTCGGGGTCGTGCACGAGCGCGCACGCGATCGTCAGCCGCTGTCGCTGACCGCCCGACAGCTGCTCCACCCGGTCACCGGCCTTGCCGGTCAGGCCGACCAGCTCCAGCATCTCGTCGACCCGGCTGTCGGGAACCGCGTACAGGGATGCGACCGTCGACAGCTGCTCGCGGGTGGTCAGGCGCTCGAAGAACGCCGACCCCTGCAGCTGCACGCCGATCCGGCTCAGCACGTCTCGGCGGCGCGGCCACGGGCTCTCGCCGAGCAGGGTCACCGTGCCGGCATCGGGGCGACGCAGGCCCTCGACCAGCTCGAGCGTCGTCGTCTTGCCGGCACCGTTGGGTCCTAGGATGCCGAAGAACTCACCCGGCGCCACGGTGAACCCCACGTCGTCGACGGCCGTCAGCTCCCCGTAGCACTTGGTCAGACCGTGAACGGCGATGGCGCTCTCCACCGCGCCGAGAGTAATGGCAGCATGGGAGCACCATGGGAGGCAGTACGACCGCCGACGCCGGCGACTACGAGTTCCGACGGTTCTCGCTGTCGCGCACCGAGACCCGGGGCAGTGTCCGCCGCCTGCTCACCGACCGCGCCGAGTACGGCGGGTGGGAGCTCGACCGGCTGCGGCTGATGCCCGACGGCCGCCGCCGGGTGACGGTGCGCCGCCGGATCATCCGGGTCACGCGGACGCTGTGACGCCGCCGGATCAGGCCAGGTCGAGGAAGCGGTCCAGCACCCGCGACCCGAACTCGAGCGCGTCGACGGGTACCCGCTCGTCGACGCCGTGGAACAGCGCGGTGAAGTCGAGGTCGGGCGGCAGTCGCAGCGGGGTGAAGCCGAAGCAGCGGATGCCGAGGCGGTCCCAGGCCTTCGCGTCCGTGCCGCCGGACATCAGGTACGGCGCGGCCTGACCCTCAGGGTCCTCGGTAAGCAGTGCCTGCGTCATCGCGTCGACGAGGTCACCGTCGAACCCGGTCTCCAGGCCGGGGTGGTGGGTCTCGAACTCGACCTCGATGTCGGCACCCACGATCGAGCGGACCTGATCGAGGAAGGTGTCCTCCTGTCCTGGCAGGAACCGGCCGTCGACCCGCGCGGTCGCGACCGCCGGCACCACGTTGACCTTGTACCCGGCGTCCAGCATCGACGGGTTGGTGGTGTTGCGGATTCCGGCACCGAGCATCCGCGCCGCCGGTCCGAACGCAGCGAGCACGGCATCCGGGTCGTCGCGATCGGCGTCGGCGAGCGGGGCCGCGACGTCCAGCAGCCGCTGCATCGACGGGGTGGGCGCCACCGGCCACTCGTGCGCACCGAGCGCGGCGATCGCCTGCGCCAGCCGGGTGACGGCGTTGTCGGGGTGCCGCATCGACCCGTGACCGGCGGTGCCGTGCGCGGTCAGGCGCATCCAGCCGAGGCCCTTCTCCCCCGACTCCACCAGGTAGAGGCGCTGCCCACCGACCACGGTTGACCAGCCACCCACCTCGCCGACGGCCTCGGTGCAGTCGGCGAGCAGGTCCGGGTGCTCGTCGACGAGCCAGTGACCCCCGTAGCCGCTGCCCGCCTCCTCGTCCGCGGTGAACGCCAGCACGACCGGCCTGCGGGGCGGCGCGTCCGACCGCACCCGCGCGCGCAGCACGGACAGGATCATCGCGTCGAAGTCCTTCATGTCGATGGCGCCCCGGCCGTGCACGTACCCGCCGTCGACCTCGCCGGCGAAGGGTGGGAACTGCCAGTCGTCGGCCTGGGCCGGCACCACGTCGAGGTGCCCGTGCAGCAGCAGCGGGTGCAGCGCAGGGTCGGTGCCCTCCCACCGCGCCAGCAGGTTGGTCCGGCCGCTGGTCCGCTCCAGCAGACTGGTCTCCAGACCCACCTCCTCGAGCCGTTCGGCGACGTACTCCGCCGCCTTGCGCTCCCCCGGCCCGGAGCCGTCGCCCGCGTTCGTGGTGTCGATGCCGATCAGCTCGCTGCAGAACTCCACGACCTCGCCGGCGGGGTCGTACGAGGTGCGTCGGGGGTCGGTCACGTCGTGCGGGGCCATGGGGTCCATCCTGCACCCGCTGCTAGAGTTGCCGCCGCTCCGGCGGTGCCGCCGGAACCCTTGTCCGGGTGGCGGAATAGGCAGACGCGCTAGCTTGAGGTGCTAGTGCCCGTAATAGGGCGTGGGGGTTCAAGTCCCCCCTCGGACACTGCTCAGTTCAGGACGTTGAGCATGCCGTCGACGACGAAGATCGCTCCGACCACCAGGCCCGCGACAGCGAAGACCGCTGGTCCGAGCTCCACGAGTCGCAGCCGCAGCGCCTCCAGTCGGGCCTCGGCCTCGCCGGGACTGCGGGCGTAGTACCCGAACATCAGGCCGACGGTGGCCGTCGACACCATGGTGAAGCAGGCAAACGCGAGGAGGGTGGCCAGCGGGCCGGGCTGGTGCCGGACCACGGCCAACGCCGCGGCGGCAGTGATCGCCCACGGCTGCTTGAGGACACCGACCACCGCGGCGCTGCCCGGATTGAGGTCTCGCAGCCGCTCGGTGAATCGTCCGGAGCCTGCCGAGGTCGTCGGGTGATCACGTCGGCGCCGCCACTGGTGCGCGGATACCGCGATCAGGGCAAGGCCCAGCAGGATCTCGGCGACCTCCACCGCCTGCCGTCCGCTGCCGTGCTGGGCGGCGCTCGAGGCACCCAGGGCAAAGCTGCCGGCGAAGACGACGGTCAGCGAGATGGCCCAGCCGATGAGGAAGGCGATGGCGTTGACCCGGGCCCTTGCCGTGGCCAGCAGCAGGATGAACACGACTATCGTGCTCGGCGACAGGCTGGCCATCAGGCCCAGGAGCAGGACCGGCAGGATCAGCCCCACGGCGACCTCCGCATCGGTCCCCTTCCTCGGATCCTGGGCGAAACCGTGCCGCCCCCGGCGCGGCGATGCCTCATCCCGCGCGGATGGGGCCCCGCCCCGGCCGCTCAAATACGGTGAACCCCATGTCGACGCCACAGTCCGACCAGGTGGGTGACGGGCCAGGGGACGCAGCGGGCCAGCGCGGGGTTCTGTCGTCAACCCTGCCGCGCTCGGTCGTCGTACTGCTCGGCGGGGTGGGTGTCGTCGTCATCGGCATCGGTATCAAGGCCGCGGCCGGAATCGTCGCGCCATCGATGCTCGCGCTGGTGCTCACCATCGCGGTGCTCCCCCTTCGCGCGTGGGCACGGCGGCACGGGTGGCCGTCGTGGCTCGCCACCGTGCTAGCGCTCGTCGCGTCGTACGCCATCGTGGCAGTGCTGATCGTCGGAACGGCCGTCTGCCTGATCGAGCTGGCCGACCTGCTCCCGCAGTATGCGAAGAATGCCACGGACCTCACGGACCAGACCGACAGCGCGCTGACCACCCTCGGCCTCGGCAGCGAGTCGACCACCGATGCGGTCAAGCAGCTCGACCCCACCAAGGTGGTCCACGTCCTGGAGGGCCTGCTCTCCGGGGTCCTCGGCGCCGTCGGTGGGTTGTTCTTCCTGGTGACGCTGATGTTCTTCTTCGTGGCGGCTGTCCCGGGGTTCGGGCCGCGGATGGTCGCACTCGACCGGTTGAAGCCGGAGCTCGCGAGCTCGCTGGGCCGGTTCGTGTACGGCACGCAGCGCTACCTCCTCATGACCGCCCTGTTCGGCGCGATCGTCGCTGTGCTGGACACCGCAGCGCTGTGGTTGCTCGCCGTCCCGCTCCCACTGGTGTGGGGCTTCTTCTCGTTCCTCACCAACTTCATCCCGAACATCGGCTTCGTCATCGGCGTCATCCCGCCGGCGCTGCTGGCGCTGCTGGACTCCGGCTGGGAGAACATGCTGCTCGTCGTGCTCGCGTACAGCGTCCTCAACGTCACCATCCAGACCTTCATCCAGCCGCGCTTCGTCGGTGCCGCCGTGGGCCTGAGCGCCGAGGTGACGTTCATGTCCCTCGTCGTCTGGACCTTCCTGCTCGGCGCGCTGGGTGCGCTGCTGGCCGTGCCCATGTCGTTGCTGGTACGCGCGCTGTTCATCGACTCGGACAAGCGAGCCGCCTGGGCGACGCCGCTGATCGAGACCGAGGTCGAGCCGGACGATCCAGACCCGGAGCCACCGGACCCGGAACCCGCGGCGGCGTCCGCCTAGGACGGTGGGTGGAACCGTGAGCACGAAGAGCGGCACCCGCGACCCCGGCCCGTCCTCGTCGCGAGCCCGGCTGTCCGGCAACCTCGTGCGGTCGATGCGGCAGCGGCCGATCTGGTCCACGATCGCGTCCTTCGCGGCCTGGCTGCTCGCCACCGTCGTGGGCGTGGTCGTCTCTGACGCGATCGTGCCGGGCTTCGACGTCGACCGCCCGTACGGGCCGTTCGGGTTCGCCGTCGCGCTGGCGGTCGTCGGGGTGGCGCTGCAGCCGATCCTGGTGGCGATCGGCGTGCGGCTGGGCTGGCTGGCCGTCCTCGCCCTCGCCGTCGGCAGCCAGGCCCTGGTGGTCCTGGTGACCGCCTGGCTGCTGCCCGATGCCCACGTCGACGGCTTCTGGTCGGCGTTCCTCGCCTCCTGGGTGATCGGGATCGCCGGCGCACTGGTGGGGTGGTTCAGCACCGCAGGCACCGACGAGGCGCTGGTGGCCCGGCTGGTGTCCGCGGCGAAGCGGCGACCGGTGGCCCTGGACGACCCCGACGTCCCCGGCGTGGTGTTCGTCCAGCTGGACGGCGTCCCCTTCCCGGTCCTGCAGATGTCGGTGACCGCGGGCACCGTGCCGACGATGTCGCGGTGGATCCGGTCCGGCGGCCACCGCCTGACCGAGTGGACCCCGAAGCTCCCGGCCACCACGCCGGCCAGCCAGATGGGGATCCTGCACGGCGTGATCGACGGGATCCCCGCGTTCCGCTGGTACGACCGGGCCAACGACCGGGTGATGGTGGCGAACCGGCCGGCCGACGCCGCGATCATCGAGGAGATGCTGAGCACCGGGCGCGGCCTGCTGGTGGACGGCGGTGCCAGCGTGAGCAACCTGTTCACCGGCGACGCCCCGGCGGCAGCGCTGACGATGAGCCGCCGGGCCCGTGAGGGCGAGGTCACCCGCCGGGCGGCGGCCACCTTCGTCGCCAACCCGAGCGGCCTCACCCGCGCGCTGTCCCGCACGGTGAGCGAGTTCTTCCGGGACCGGTTCCAGGCGAGGCGCGCCGTCCGGCGCGACGTCCGGCCGCGGTCCCGCCGCACCCTCACCACGGCCGCACTCCGGTCGGTGACCAACGGCGCGCTGCGCGACCTCAACACGGCGATCGTCGCCACCCACATGCTCCAGGGCACCCGCGCGGTCTACGTCGACTACGTCGACTACGACGAGATCGCCCACCACGCCGGCCTGCTGCGGCCCGAGAGCCTCGAGGCGCTGGAAGCGGTCGACGGCGTGCTCCGGCTGCTGGAGCTGGTCGCCGACGTGGCACCGCGGAAGTATCGCTTCGTCATCTTGTCCGACCACGGCCAGGCACAGGGCGAGACGTTCTCCGAGCGGTACGGGGAAGAGCTGCCTGCCCTGGTCGCCCGGTTGTCCCGCGCCGACGTCGCGGCCTCCGACCACGATGTGGAGGGCTGGGGACGTACGCAGGTCCTGGTGGACGAGCTGGGCACCGGGAGCGGCGCCAGCGGCAAGAGCATGCGCAACGCGTCGGAGGCGATGGTCAAGCACGGGCGCGACCACCCCGACGAGGTGCAGCCGGGTCGGCAGAAGCGGGACCGCCGGGCCGAGGGCGACGAGGTCTTCCACGTCTTCGGGTCGGGCAACCTCGGCCTCGTCTACGTACGGGGTGAGCCGAGCCGGTTGACCCGCGCCGATCTGGACCAGCGCTACCCCGCGCTGGTGAGCGGCCTCGCGGCGCACCCCGGCGTCGGGTTCGTCGCCGTGCTGGACGACGACGACGGCCCGGTGGCCCTGGGGCGCGGCGGCCGGCACGTGTTGCGCACCGGTGAGGTCGAGGGCGTCGACCCGCTGGCGCCGTTCGGGCCGCTGGCGCCGGGTTTCGTGCTCCGGGCCGCCCTGCGCCCGGAGGCACCGGACGTCTACGTCAACAGCCTGGTGGACCCCGGCACGGAGGAGGTGGCGGCCTTCGAGGGGCTGGTGGGCTGCCACGGCGGGCTCGGCGGCTGGCAGGACCGGGCGTTCGCCCTGGTTCCGCACGACCTGCCGTTCCCCACCGAACCCGTGGTGGGCGCGGATGCCTTGCACCGTGCACTCGTCCGGATCCTGCGACATCTCGGGCACCGGCAGTCCGTCGACGACCCACCGGACGGCGACGTCCCTGCCGAGGAGCACGCGCCGACCGCCGGTGAGCCGATCACCCGACCCGGATGAGGCTGTCCCGGGTCGCAGCGGGCTACGTTCGAGCGGGTGCCCGCGCCTGCACGGCGCGGCCGGGAGGGAGCCATGGGCGCTGTCATCGGTGACCTCCTGCCCCTCGCGGTCGGTGTCGCGATCTCCCCGATCCCGATCATCGCGGTGATCCTGATGCTGCTGGCCCCCCGGGCGGGTGCGGCCAGCATGGGCTTCGCCCTGGGCTGGACCATCGGCATCGTCGTCGTCACCGGTGCGGTCAGCGTGCTCGCCGACAGCGCGGACGTCGGCGGTGGGGGCAGCGGCGGCTCGGACACCGGGGCCTGGATCAAGCTGGGCCTGGGCGTGCTGCTTCTGCTGGTCGCCCTCCCGCAGTGGCGCAGCCGGCCCGCTGCCGGCGAGACCGCAGCGCTGCCGAAGTGGATGAGCGCGATCGACCGGATGACCCCGGTCAAGGCGACCGGGCTCGGCACCCTGCTGTCAGCCGTCAACCCGAAGAACCTGCTGCTCTGCATCGCCGCAGGTGTCACGGTCGGCAGCGCGGGACTGAGCGCCGGCGACGCCACCGTGACGGTCGCGGTCTTCGTGGTCCTGGCCGCGAGCACCGTCCTTGTCCCCACGATCGGCTACGCCGTCGCGCAGCAGGCGATGCGCCCCCGCCTGGAGGAGCTGCGCACCTGGCTGGAGGCGCACAACGCCGCCGTCATGGCCGTCCTGCTCCTGGTCATCGGCGCCTCGCTGATCGGCAAGGGGCTGGGCGGGGTCTCGTCGTGACGCCGCAGCCAGCACTTCCGGCCGGCGGCCGATTCACCCACCGGCGGGTGCTGGTCCGGGAGTGGGCCCGGGACCGGTTCTGGGTCGTCCCGTCGGTGTTCCTCGTCCTCGGGTGCGGCCTCGCGATCCTGACCGAGGAGGCCGCCCACTTCGGCTTCCCCGTCGTCCTCCCGGACGCACTCGGCGTGACCGACGAGACCGCCGACTCGATCCTGGGCGTGGTGGCGTCGTCGATGCTCACGTTCGTCGGCGTCGTGTTCACGATCACGCTGGTCGCCCTGCAGCTGGCCAGCGCGCAGCTGTCGCCACGGGTGATCCGCACCTTCGTCCGCTCCAGCGTCACCAAGCTGGCGTTCGGCATCTTCCTGGCCACGTTCACGTTCTCGCTGACCGCGCTGGCGATGGGCGACCGGGCCGGCCCCGGCGACGGTGGCCGGGCGGTCGTGGCCGCGGGCCTGCTGCTGGCGGCCAGCCTGGTGATCTTCGTCGTCTACGTCACCTCGACGATGAAGCTGCTTCAGGTCGGCTGGGTCATCACCGCAGTGGCCGACGAGACCCGGGCCGCGATCGCGCGGGAGTACCCCGCGCCCCACCAGCTGGTGTCCGGACGAGTGCGCGAGACCCAGCCGGACCAGCTGCGCCTCGTCCGGTTGTCGGAGCGCGGCGAGCGCGCCCTCGGCATCATCCGTGGCGTCGACCGGGCCCGGCTGGTCGACCTCGCCCGCCGCTACGACGTCGTCGTCGAGCTGGTGCCGCGGGTCGGCCAGTACGTCACCACCCACGAGGTCGTGCTCGCCGTGCACGGCGCGAGGATGCCGCCGGTGCGCCAGCTGCTGAACGCGATCGACCTGGGCCGCAACCGCACGATGTACCAGGACCCCGCCTTCGGCCTCCGGCAGCTCGCCGATGTCGGCACCCAGGCGCTGTCGACGTCGCTGAACCAGCCGACCACCGCGTCCCAGGTCCTGGACCGGATGGCCGACCTGTTGCTGCGGATCGCCCGACTCGAGCCGGCGCCCGGGCGCTTCGTGGACGCCGACGGCGTCGTACGACTGCTCGTCCGGCCGATTACGTGGGACGAGCTGGTGGACCTCGCCTTCGTCGAGATCACCGTCTTCGGTGCCTCGTCACCGCAGATCACCCGTCGGCTGCTGGCGGTCTACGACCAGCTCGAGCGAGAGTGCCCGGCCACGCTGCGTCCTCCGTTGCTGCAGCGCCGCGCCCTCCTCGTCGACGAGCTTGGTCCGAGCAGCGCCCCCGTGCACCGCTGGGCAACGCACCCCGACCCCATGGGTCTGGGTTAGGGAGGGCCGGCATGGATCTCAGCCAGGGCCTGCACAGCCTGCTCATGGTGAGCCTGGTGGCCGGGCTCGCCCCGCTGGTCGCCGGACTGCTGCCGGTACGGGTGCCGCAGGTCGTGCTGCTGATCGTGGGCGGTGTGGTGATCGGCCCGGAGGTGCTGGCCTGGGCCGAGACGGACACCATCTCGCTGTTGTCGGACGTGGGCCTGGGGTTCCTGTTCCTGCTGGCGGGCTATGAGCTCGACCTCGACCTGTTCAACCGCCAGCCGGGGCACCGGGCACTGGCCGCGTGGTTCATCACCGCCGGGCTGGCCATGGCGGTGACCGGCGCGTTGGCCGCCAACGACTTCGTGCACGCCTTCATCCCGGTCGCCATCGGCCTCACCACGACCGCGCTGGGGACGCTGCTGCCGATCCTGCGGGACAACGGGATGCTGCGTGGCGCGTTCGGTGAGCACATCCTCGCAGCCGGCGCCGTCGGCGAGTTCCTCCCGGTCGTCGCCATCGCGATCTTCCTGGGGACGAACGGGCAGTTCATGGGGCTGATGTCACTGGTGTTCATGGGCCTGCTGGGGGTGCTGCTGGCCGTCGCCCCCAGGCTGGCCAGGAGCGGCGGGCGGCTCGGACAGATCATGAGCGAGGGGGAGCACGCGACGTCACAGACCACGCTGCGCTGGACGGTGGTGCTGCTGCTCGGGCTGCTGGTCATCGCCGACGACTTCGGGCTGGACGTCGTCCTCGGTGCGTTCCTCGCCGGTGCGATCCTGCGGCGCTGGGCACCGGGCGACGTGCGCGCGCTGGAAGGCAAGCTGGACGCGATCGGCTACGGCTTCTTCATCCCGCTGTTCTTCGTCTCGTCCGGGATGGGCCTCGACCTCACGTCCATCGCCGAGGCGCCGGAGCGGCTGCTGGTCTTCTTCGTGCTGATGCTGGCGTGCCGCGGCCTGCCCGCGCTGCTGATCTACCGCGGGGTGCTGCCGATGCGGGAACGGGTCCAGATGATGCTCCTGACCGCCACCGCCCTGCCGCTGCTGGTGGCCCTCAGCGAGATCGGCCTCGACTCAGGTCACATGCTGCCCGAGAACGCCGCCGCGCTGGTGGGCGCAGGTGTGCTGTCCGTGATCGCGTTCCCGGCGCTCGCATCGCTCATCGCCGCTCGCAGCACGATCGGCGACGAGGCGACGCTCCCCCGTTGAGGCCGTCGCCACGGTCGGTTCGTCAGTCGGTCACCCAGGGACCGTGCCAGCCGCCGTGCTCGACCACCAGCCGGTCCGCGGCCGCCGGACCCCAGGACCCCGGCGCGTAAGGGTGCACGGTGGGAGGGGCGTCCAGCAGCGGCTGCATCACCCGCCAGTTCTCCTCGACGACGTCCTGGGGCTTGAACCGCGTCCTGTCACCGGTCAGCGCGGCGTACAGCAGCACCTCGTAGGGCGTCTGCCCCTCGCCGCCCTCGTCGGCGAACTCCATGTCCAGCGTGATCGCCTCGGGGCTGGTGGAGTCGGCACGCCGCGCGTCCACCCGGAGCCGCACTCCCGTCGCCGGGTCGAGCTTGACCACGAACTGGTCCCGCCGGCCCGGGCGCTCGGGGTCGCGCCCGAAGCCGAAGTCGATGGGCGGCGGCCGCTTGAAGACGATGCGGAGCTCGGTCTGGGTGACCGGCAGGCACTTGCCGGCACGGATGAAGAACGGGACGCCTGCCCAGCGCCAGTTGTCTATGTCCAGGCGCAGAGCGACGTAGGTCTCGGTCGTCGATCCGGGCGCGACGCCGTCGATGTCGAGGTAGCCGTCGTGCTGACCGCGGACGTAGTTATCCGGATCCGCCTCGCGAACGGACCGGAACAGACTCACCTGGGCGTCGGTGAGGGCCGTCGCGTCGCGGCCGGAGGGCGGCTCGATCGCCGCGGCGGCGACCACCTGCATCAGGTGGTTGACCACGACGTCGCGCAGCGCGCCCACCGGGTCGTAGAAGTGACCGCGGTCCTCCACGCCGAACGATTCGGCCATGGTGATCTCGACACACTCGACGTAGTTCCGGTTCCAGATCGGTTCGAGCATGGTGTTCGCGAAGCGGAGGTAGAGGATCTCCTCGAACCCCATCTTGCCCAGGTAGTGGTCGATGCGGCACAGCTGCGACTCGTCGACGTACTGGTGCAGGTCGGCAGCGAGCGCGGCCGCCGACGCCCGGTCGTGCCCGAACGGCTTCTCCACGACGATCCTGCAGCCGGACGTCAGGCTCGCGTCGGCGAGCCCCTTCACCACCGCGCCGAAAAGGAACGGTGGTATCTCGAGGTAGTAGACGGGGTGCTCTGCCCCCTTGATCGCCGCGCCCACGCGGCCGTAGGTGTCCGCGTCGGCGAAGTCGCCCTGGACGTACGACAGCCTGTCGGTGAACCGCGCGAACACCTCCGGGTCGAGCTCCTCGCCGGTGCCGATGATCGAGTCGTGAGCGCGCCTGACCAGCTGCTCCATCGACCAGTCGTCGCCGGCGACGCCGACGATCGGGCAGCTCAGCAGACCCTGCCGCTCGAGTCGGTAGAGCGATCGGAAGGTCATGACGCGTGCGAGGTCCCCCGTGATCCCGAAGATGACGAACACGTCGGCAGGGTGTTGCTTCGACTCGTCCGTCGCCGACCAGTGGACCGGCGTTGCCTCGACTGTCGCTGTCATGGGTTCTCCCGTCCGCGGGTGCGCTCAATCGGTACCCAACTCCCGTCGGTGCCCCGGTACCTCACCCGCCACGGATGATGGCGGCGGCCGCCGAGCCGGTGACGCTGGGAGGACAGGAGGTCAGCATGGTGGACGATCGGCACTACGACGTCGTGATCATCGGCACCGGGGCGGGCGGCGGGACCCTCGGCCACCGGCTGGCCGCGAGCGGCAAACAGGTCCTGTGGCTCGAGCGCGGGCCGTTCCTGCCTCGCGAGCTGGACAACTGGAGCACCGAGGCCGTCTTCGTGCGCGGCAAGTACCTGGCCAAGGAGCAGTGGTACGACGCGCACGGCCACGAGTTCCAGCCAGAGGTGAACTACTACGTCGGGGGGAACACCAAGTTCTACGGCGCCGCCCTGTTCCGCTTGCGCCCGGAGGACTTCGGCGAGATCACCCACTACGGGGGCATCTCACCCGCCTGGCCGATCGACTACGGCGACCTCGAGCCGTACTACACCGAGGCGGAGCACCTCTACCAGGTGCACGGACGGCACGGTGAGGACCCGACCGAGGGATCGTCCAGCGCCGACTACGCCCATCCCCCGGTGTCGCACGAGCCACGCATCCAGCAGCTCAGCGACGACATGGAGAAGCTGGGCCTGCACCCGTTCCACCTCCCGATCGGCGTCCGGCTGCACGAGGACGAGACCGGCAAGGCGACGCGGGACAGCGTATGCATCCGCTGCAGCAAGGTGGACGGGTTCCCGTGCCTGCTCGGCGCCAAGTCCGACGCCCAGACGATCTGCGTGGAGCCTTCGCTGGGGTTCGACAACGTGACGATGCTGACCGAGGCGCACGTGCAGCGGCTGGAGACCGACCCCACCGGTCGTACCGTCACGAAGGTCGTCACCGAGCTGCAGGACGGCTCGGTCGTCTCGTTCTCGGGTGACATCGTCGTCGTGGCGTGCGGCGCGGTGAACTCGGCGGCCTTGCTGTTGCGCTCGGCGTCGAGCCAGCACCCCGACGGCCTTGCCAACAGCTCGGGCGTCGTCGGCCGGCACTACATGCGGCACAACAACCTGGCCGTGATGGCGGTGTCCGAGGAGCCGAACCCGACGGCCTTCCAGAAGACGCTCGCGCTGAACGACTGGTACCACGGGGCCGACGACTGGGACTACCCGCTGGGTGGCATCCAGATGCTCGGCAAGTCCGACGGCGTGATGATCCACGCCGAGGCGCCGAGGTGGGCCGGCAAGGTCTCCCCCGAGCTGCCGTTCGACACCCTCGCCCAGCACGCCGTCGACTTCTGGCTCTGCGGCGAGGACCTCCCCCTCGCCGACAGCCGAGTCACCCTGGACAAGGAGGGTGCCATCCACCTCGCCCTCGACGACAAGAACAACATCGAGGGGGTGCGGCGGCTGCGGCACAAGCTGGACGGGATGCTCGGCGACCTCGTCCTGCACAAGCGGCACCTGCTCGACCACAGCCTGTACCTGCACAAGGCGATGCCGATCGGGGCGACCGCCCACCAGGCCGGCACGATCCGGTTCGGGGCCGACCCCGCCGCCAGTGCGCTGGACCCGGACTGTCGCGCCCACGACGTCGACAACCTGTACGTCGTCGACACCAGCATCTTCCCCAGCATCGGCGCCGTGAACCCGTCGCTGACGGCGATGGCCAACGCGATGCGGGTCGGCGACCACCTGCTCGAGCGGCTGGGCTGAGCCGCCCCCGCGTTCAGCCGGCCTCGCCCCGACGCTCGAGCGCGCCGTCGAGGGTGATCGCCGCATCGATCAGCGCCAGGTGGGTGAACGCCTGCGGGAAGTTGCCCAGCTGCTCGCCCGTGAGCCCGATCTCCTCGGAGTACAGGCCGAGGTGGTTGGCGTAGGTCAGCATCTTGTCGAACGTCAGCCGGGCCTCGTCCAGCCTGCCGGCGCGGGCCAGCGCGTCCACGTAGTTGAACGTGCACAGCGAGAACGTGCCCTCGTCGCCGGCCAGACCGTCCGGTGACGCCGACGGGTCGTAGCGGTAGACGAGGCTGTCGGTGACCAGCTCCTCGTCCATCGCCTCGAGGGTGGACGTCCACAGCGGGTCGTGCGGGGAGATGAACCCCACCGTCGCCATCCGCAGCAGCGACGAGTCGAGCACGTGGCCGTCGTAGTGCTGCCGGAACGCGTGGCGCTCGCTGCTCCAGCCCCGGTCCATCACCTGGTCGTAGATGGCGTCGCGCTGGGTCATCCAGGCGCCCTGGTCAGCGGGCAGCCCGCGCCGAGTGGCGAGCCGCAGCGCGCGGTCGAACGCCACCCAGCTCATCACCCGCCCGTACGTGAAGTCCTTCTTCCCGCCCCGGGTCTCCCAGATGCCCTCACCCGGCTGGTCCCAGTTGTCGACCAGCCAGTCCACGATGTCTCGCAGCGCCAGCCAGCCCCGGTGGCCGAGCTCGATGCCGTGCTGGTCGGCGAAGTGGATGCTGTCCAGCGCCTCGCCGTAGATGTCCATCTGCACCTGGTCCATGGCGCCGTTGCCGATCCGGACCGGGCTGGACCGCTTGTAGCCCTCCCAGTGGGTCAGGCTCTCCTCCTTGAGGTCGGAGGAGCCGTCCACCCGGTACATGATGTTCAGCGGTCCGCCCTGGCCGCCCACCTTCTCCTGCACCCGGTCGCGCAGCCAGCCGCAGAAGGCCGCGGCCTCCTCGGTGAACCCCATCCCGAGCAGGGCGTAGACGGAGAACGACCCGTCGCGCACCCAGGTGTAGCGGTAGTCCCAGTTCCGCTCGCCGCCCACCTGCTCCGGGAGCCCGGCGGTCGGGGCGGCGACGATGCCGCCGGTCGGCTCGTACGTCATCAGCTTCAACGTGATGGCCGAGCGCTGCAGCGCCTCGCGCCACCGCCCGGTGTACGTCGACCGGGCCAGCCAGCGCCGCCAGTAGCCGACCGTGTCGTCGAGCAGGCGCTCCGCCTCGCCCACCGGGATCTCGCGCGGAGGCCCGTCGGCAGCCGACTCGATCAGCAGACCCCGGTCCTGGCCGGCCGAGAGGGCCAGCCGGCCGCGCACGTCGCCGCCCTCGACGTGCTCCATCCTGACCAGGCGCTCGTCACCCGGGTTGCGGATCGCGTGCAGGGTGAGCGACAACCCGTCGGCCCGGAACACGGCGCCGTGCTCGGTCACGTGGGTCTCGTGCCTGACCCGGCCGTAGTCGAATCGTGGCGACACCTCGAGGGCGAACGCCAGCTGTCCCCGGACGCAGCGCAGCAACCGGACCAGCCGGTGGCGGTCGGTCGGCTGCTTGCCCTCGACGACCGGCATGAAGTCGATGACCTCGCCGACGCCGCCCTCGGTCATGAACCGGGTGATGAGGATGGCGGAGTCGGGGAAGTACAGCTGCCGGGACGTGTAGTCCGCGGTCGCCGGTGCGATCCGGAAGAACCCGCCGCGCTCCTTGTCCAGCAGGCTCGCAAAGACACTCGGCGAGTCGAACCGCGGGCAGCAGAACCAGTCGATCGAGCCGTCCCGGCTCACCAGGGCCGCCGTCTGGAGATCGCCGATGAGGCCGTGGTCCTCGATCGGGGGGTAGTCGTCCATGTGGATCCTTTCGCGGCGGCCGGCGTGGTCCGCCTCGAATGTCTCCCACCCGCCGCGTCCGGGCATCGTCTCCCGAGGATGAAGGCGCCAGCGGCCCGACGGGGTGCCTCAGGCGGGTACGCGCACCGGCGACGCCGGTGCGACGGCCCGCGAGCGCCGGCGGAGCTGGCCGGCGTTGCCGGTGACCAGCGCTCCGAGCACCGCGGCCGCGGCGCCGAGCGCGAACCCGCCGAACGCGTCGACGAGGTAGTGCCAGCCGAGGTAGACCGTCGACAGCACCGTCACCGCGAGGAACGCCCAGAGCAACCAGCGCAGCCGGGCCGGCAGGCCGGCCAGGTGCGCGATCACGCAGGCCGTCACCGTGATGCCGACGTGCAGGGACGCGAAGGCCGCGATCGTCTGCACGCCATGCGTCGCCCACGGGTCCACGAGGACGTCTGCCCGTTCGGCCCACATGCTCGTCTGCAGCCGTCCGGCGGCGGTGTCGCTCAGGTCGTGGAAGATTCCGGGCTGGGCGTAGATCGGTCCCACGCTGGGAACGGCGAAGTACGTCGCGACGCCCAGCGCCCAGTCGATCGCGATCGCCGTGACGTACCAGGAGCCGAGCCTGAGGTCGCGCGACCACACCAGCGCCCAGGCCAGCGACACCGGCACGAACGCGATCCAGGCGATGTAGACCGCGGAGAGGAAGTGCGCGGCCACGTCGGTGCCGAGCAGGTCGTGCAGCACCGTGGCGGGGTTGTTCCCGAAGGTGATGAACTCGTCGATCGCGGCCAGCTGGTCGTCGGCGATCCCGGGATTGACGAACGGAACGAAGCTCTTCAGGTTCCGGAACGCGACGTACGTGAGGTACCAGCTGCCCAGCCCGACGATCACCAACCCCACCTGCCGCCGCGGCCACCGTTCCCGCACCACCCGGCGGAAGCTCGCCCACAGGTCTCGGACGCCGTCGGCCCGGCGGATGCACCGCGGCAGCACGTCGGTGAGGAACGCCGCGGCGATCACCAGGCCGAGCCGGAGGTACGTGGGACCGGCCGCGTCGTCGGGGTCGCGGAGCGGGAGGTCGTAGACCACGGCGACCACCACGGCGGTCGCCGAGATCGCCGCTGCGAGCGCGACCGCGAAGCCGTACGCCCGCCACACCATGGCATCGGAGCGTACTTGAGACGGGGCCACGACCGCCGTCGGATTACTCGGCGGCGCGCCATGCATCCGCGATCACCTCATAACTGGCAATCCGACGGGAGCGGTCCAGCGTCGGCGTCACCACCACGACCTCGTCGGCCTGTGCCTGCTCCCGCAGCGCCGCCAGCCGGCCCGCCACGTCGGGAGCCGTACCGGTCACCATCCGCCCGTCGGAGGCCTCGCGGTGCAGCCGGAAGGCATCCGAGCGGGCCAGCTCGCGCGCCTGCTCGGGTCGCAGCGGCTCCCGGACGCCGCGGCGCAGGTTCTGCATGGTGAGCGCCCAGCCCGCCTCGAACTCGGCGACGTCGGCGGGGTCGTCGGACGCGAACGCCAGCACCGAGATGGCCGACCACGGCTCCGCGCCGTCGGGACCCGGGTCGAACTCGCGCCGGTACGTGCGGAGCAGCTCGACCGCCGGCTCCGGGCTCATGTGGTGCGCGAACACGGTCGCGAGCCCGTTGACGGCCGCGAACTTGGTCCCGTACCCGCTGGACCCCAGCACGAACAGCGGCGGCCGCTCGTCGACAACGGGCGCGGCCAGCAGCGGCGCGTACGGATGCCCCTCGGGGAACCCGTCGCCAAGAAAGCCGACCAGCTCGGCGACCTGGCCGGGGAACTCCGCGGCCACGTCGACCTGCAGCCCGCGGCGCAGCACGTGGGCGGTGAGCGGGTCGGTGCCGGGCGCCCGGCCGAGTCCGAGATCGATCCGGCCGGGATGCATCGCGACCAGCGTGCGGAACATCTCCGCGACCTTGAACGGGGCGTGGTTGGGCAGCATGATCCCGGCCGCTCCGACCCGGATGCTCGACGTCTGCGCGGCCACGTGCGCGATGAGGATCTCGGGGGCACTGCAGGCGAGGCTGCTCATGTTGTGGTGCTCGGAGACCCAGTACCGCCGGTAGCCCGCCCGCTCGACGGCCTGGGCGATCCGGACCGCGCCGGCGATGGACTCGTGCGGGTGCTCGCCGTGCTCGATGCCGACGAAGTCGAGCACGGAAAGCGGGAGGGTCTCGGGAGAGCTCACCCCGGTGCGAACACCACCGTGTGCGCGGCTGTTCCGGGTGCCAGGCTGGTGCCGTGACCACCGCTGCGCACGACCCGGCCTGCGACACCGCCCACGGAGGCGGACCAGAACCCACCGAGCCGCCGCCACTGCTGGTCGCGGTCTTCGCCTCCCCGGTCTCCGCCCACCTGGTGGCGTTCGCCCGGCAGCTGGGCTGGCGGACCGTGCTGGTCGAGCCGGACCCGGCGAGGGCCGAGGGGCTCCATGGCGGCGTCGACCGGGTGGTGGCGGACCCGGCCGACCTCGAGCTCGCGGACGCCGACGTCGTGGTGACCGACCACGACCGGCACGAGATCGGGACCGTGCTCCGTGCCGCCATCGCCGGCGGCGCCCGCTGGACGGGGGTCATGGGCAACCCCCGGCACGTGGGTCCGCACGTCGCCGCGATGCAGGGACTCGGGGCCGGTGACGAGGAGATCGCCCTCGTGCACCGCCCGATCGGCCTCGACATCGGGTCCCGGAGACCGCCCGAGATCGCGCTGTCGGCGCTGGCCGGCCTGGTCGCCGACCGCGCGGGGCGTGCCGGCGGGTTCCTCGATCCCGTCGGCCAGGGTCAGACCTCGACCGACTCCCCCGCCTCGAGCGGCGCGTAGGTCCCGCCGTAGCGGGTGGCGACCCGGTCGACGTGGCCCGCGACGAGGTCGCGGCCGCGCTCGTTGAGCAGACCGTCGTGCACCTGGTGCACGTGTCGCGGGCGTACCGCGATCACGTGGTCGAGCACCTCGCCCACCTTCGACCAGGGTGCGTGCAGCGGCAGCAGCAGCCGTTCGACCGGCACCTCGGGGACGACGAACGAGTCGCCCGGGTGGTACACCGCGCCGGCCACCAGGTAGCCGAGGTTGGCCACCATCGGGATGCTGGTGTGGATCAGCGCGTGCTGGCCGCCGAAGGCGGCGACCGCGAGGCCTCCCGCCTCGAACGACTCGCCGGACGCCACCGCCGTCGTGCGGCCGCGCAGCGCCTCGCGCTCCTCCAGCCGGTCACAGACCGCCGCCGGCGCCCAGACCCGGAGCAGGTCGTCGCCACCGGCTGCCGCGACGAGCGCGTCGACGTCGAGGTGGTCGGGGTGCTCGTGCGTCACCAGCACGGCGTGCACGCCGTCGAGTGCCGACGCCAGCTCGCCGTCGGGCGAGAACGTGCCCGGGTCGACGACCAGCCCGGCCTCGCCGTCGTCGATCCGGACGCAGGAGTGGGTGTACTTCGTCAGCCGCATCCGCCCATCCTCACTCAGGCCGGCGGCACGGTCCGTTCTCCCAGCAGGGTGCGGGCCGCTCCGCTGGGGTCGACGGCCTCCAGCAGCCGTTCGCACACCCCCTGCAGCGCGCCCAGGTCGGCCTCGTGGAGACGGTCGAAGATGAGCTCGCGGACGGCGGTGACATGCCCGGGCGCGGCCTCCGCCAGCACCCGGAAGCCTTCGTCGGTGAGCACCGCGAGCACGACGCGGCGGTCAGTGGCGTGCCGCTCCCGGCGCACCCAGCCGACACCCTCCAGTCGGCGGACCGCGTGCGACATCCGGCTCTGCGAGGCGTTGCTGAACGCCGCGAGGTCGCCCATCCGCATGGTGCGGTCGGGCGCCTCGGACAGGCCGGCGAGCAGCATGTAGTACGCGAGCGGCATCCCGGCCTCGCGCTGCATCCTGCGGTCGAGCTCGCTCTCCACCAGCTGTATCGCGGTGAGTCCGTACAACCAGGTCCGGTGTTCCTGACCACTCAGCCATCGCATCGTCACGACGGCATCCTAACCGAATAGTTGAGTACTCAAGCTTCTTGACCTAGGGTGACCACCGAACGCCGACCGAGAGGACCCTCATGCCTGTCCAGCGCCTGAACCACGCCGTGCTCTACGTCCGCGACGTCGAGACCAGCAGCGCGTTCTACCGCGACGTGCTCGGCTTCCGCCCGGTGATGCAGATCCCCGGCCAGGCCGTCTTCCTGCAGGCCGAGGGCTCGACCAACGACCACGACCTCGGCCTGTTCCATCTGGGCCCCCAGGCCGGGCCGTCCGGCGCCGGACGCACCACCGTCGGGCTGTACCACCTGGCCTGGGAGGTCGACACCCTCGGCGAGCTGGCGCGGGTGCGGGACGGCCTCACCGCCGCCGGCGCGCTGCGGGGCGCCTCCGACCACGGCACCACCAAGGCGTTGTACGCGCACGACCCGGACGGCATCGAGTTCGAGGTGTCCTGGCTGGTGCCTGCCGACCAGCTCAGCGGTGACGAGCATGACAACCCGACGATCGCGCCGCTCGACCTCGACGCCGAGATCGCCCGCTACGGCGCCGACCGTGCCGGTGGCGTGGGCGTCTCGCACGCGGCGTCCTCCGGCTGACCCGGCAGACTCCTCGACGTGACCGGCAGCGCTGGCGACGTCGACTACGAGGTGCACGGCCACGGGTACGCCCGTCGCCGCCGTACCGACCCGCGCATCGCGGCGCTCGTGCACGCGGCGCTCGGTGACGCGCGCACCGTGCTCAACGTCGGCGCCGGTGCCGGCTCCTACGAGCCGGACGACCGGCACGTGGTCGCCGTGGAACCGTCCGCTGCCATGCGGGCGCAGCGGCCCCCGCACCGGGCGCCAGCGGTGATCGCGACGGCGGAGCATCTGCCCTTCGACGACGCGACCTTCGACGCGGCCATGGCGATGGTCACGGTGCACCAGTGGTCCGACCCGGCCGCGGGCCTCGCAGAGCTCCGACGGGTCGCCCGCGGGCCGGTCGTGGTGCTGACCTTCGACGGCGACGCGCTCGACCGCTGGTGGCTCGCCGACTACGCACCCGAGCTGTTGGCCGCCGAGCGCACGCGCTATCCCGCGATCGACGAGATCGTGGCGTTGCTGGGCGGCCGGGCCGACGTGCGGGTGGTGCCGGTGCCGCTGGACTGCGTCGACGGCTTCACCGAGGCGTTCTACGGGCGGCCGGAGGCCTTCCTCGACCCTGTGGTGCGGGCCGCCCAGTCCGCCTGGGGCTTCGTCGACGCGGCTGCCGCGGCTCGGTCGATGGCCCGGCTGCGCGACGACCTCGCGTCGGGTGCGTGGGACCAGCGCTATCGCGAGTGGCGTACCCGCGCGGAGTTCGCGGGCTCGCTGCGGCTGGTCGTGTCGCGACCGGCTTGACCCATTGTCGAACATGTGTTCGACTGCGGCCATGCGCTGGCAGTCGCAATCGCTCGCGGGCGAAGAGGTTGACGCGCTGCCCGGCATGGCGCGGATCAGCGGGTTGGTGCGCTCGGTGCGCACCCCCGAGTTCGCCGGGGTGACGTTCCACGAGGTGCGGGCCAAGTCGGTCCTCAACCGGGTGCCTGCAGAGTCGGCGGTCCCGTTCCGGTGGACGGTCAACCCGTGGCGGGGCTGCACGCACGCCTGTGTCTACTGCTTCGCGCGCGGCAGCCACGCCTGGCTGGAGCTCGACACCGGGCGCGGCTTCGACACCGAGGTGGTGGTGAAGACCAACGCGGCCGAGGTGCTCGCCCGCGAGCTGGCCCGGTCGGGCTGGCAGCGCGAGCGCGTCGCGCTCGGCACCAACACCGATCCCTACCAGCGGGCCGAGGGCCGCTACCGGCTGATGCCCGGCATCATCGCCGCGCTCGCCGGGTCGGGCACGCCGTTCTCCATCCTCACCAAGGGGCCACTGCTGCGGCGTGACCTGCCGCAGCTGGCCGAGGCCGCGCGCGAGGTGTCGGTGGGGGTCGGCATGTCGATCGCGATCCTCGACCCCGCGCTGCACGAGAGCCTCGAGCCCGGCACCGCCGACCCACGGGCCAGGCTCGACCTCGTCCGCGGCATCGCCGACGCCGGCCTGTCCTGCGGGGTGCTGGTTGCGCCCGTGCTGCCGTGGCTGACCGACTCGGTCGAGCACCTCGACGCGCTGCTCGGCCGGATCGCCGCCGCCGGTGCCAGCGGTGCGACCGTCCTGGCGCTGCACCTGCGGCCCGGCGCCCGGGAGTGGTTCTTCACCTGGCTGGCCCGCGAGCACCCCGACATGGTCGACCGCTACCAGGCGCTGTACGGCCGCGGCGCCTACGTGCCGGCGTGGTACGCCCGACGACTGTCCGCACGCGTGCGACCGCTGCTCACCGCGCGCGGGCTCGACCGGGCGTCGACCCGCCCGGAGGCGGCCACTGCCGGACCGACGGGAGGGACCGCGCCCGAGCCGGCCACCCTCTTCGGGTGACGGCGCCGCGATGATGGAGTCGTGAGCGAGACCTGCAGTCACGTCGTGATCGGGGCGGGCGCGCTCGGCAGCGCCGCGGCGTACTGGCTGGCCCGGCAGGGCGCCGAGCGGGTGGTGGTGCTGGAGCAGTACGAGCCGGGGCACACCCGCGGCGCGTCCGAGGACCACTCCCGGATCATCCGGCACGTCTACCACTCGCCCGTCTACAGCGTGCTGACGCCCGCGATGTTCGAGACCTGGGCCGAGATCGAGGAGCTGACCGGTCTGCGCCTGGTGACGACGACGGGCGGGCTCGACCTCGCGGTGGCTGGCACACCGGGTGCCGACGAGATCGAGGTCTACCGGCGATCGCTGGACCCGATCGGGGTGGCGTCGGAGGACCTCGACGCTGACGCGATCCGGTCGCGCTGGCCGCAGTGGCAGGTGCCGGACGAGACGATCGGGCTCTGGCAGTCCGACGGCGGCATCCTGGACATCCGCCGAGCGACCGCCGCCCATCTCGCCCTGGCCCGCCAGCAGGGCGTCGAGGTACGTGCCGGCACCACCGTCACCGGCCTCACCTCGACCGACACCGGCGTCACCGTGCGGACCGATCGCGGCGATTTCAGTGCGGGGTCGGTCGTGCTCTGCGCTGCCTCGTGGTCGGGGCCGCTGCTGGCGTCGCTCGGGCTGGACTGGCGGCTGACCCTTTCGCAGGAGCAGGCCAGCTACTTCGCGACGCGGTACGTGCGCGACTTCGCCCCGGAGCGGTTCCCGATGTGGATCTGGCACAGCGAGCCGATGCTCTACGGGTTCCCGGTCTACGGAGAGGTGGCGGTCAAGATCGCGCAGGACATGGCCGGTGTCTTCGTGACGCAGCAGACCCGTTCGGACACTCCGGACCCGGCGGTCACCGAGCGCTACGCCGCGTTCCTGCGCGAGCGGTTACCGCGCGCGGTCGGGCCCGAGCTGCGCAGCCGTACGTGCGTCTACGACCTGACGCCCGACCGCGACTTCGTCGTCGACCGGGTTCCCGGTCATCCTCGCCTCGCGGTGGCGATCGGCTGCGGCCACGCCGGCAAGTTCGCCAGCCTGCTCGGCCGCATCCTCGCCGACCTGTCGCTCGAGGGCAGCACGCCGCATCCCATCGAGGCGTTCCGCGCCGACCGACCCGCGCTGAGCGACCCTGACTTCGTGCCGACGTTCGCGATCGGGTGAGGACCCCTGGTTAGCCCGCGTCGGTCCACGAGATGTGGGTGTCACGTGCGTGGGTTGGTGTCGGCGCCGCCGCGCTGGTCCTGTGCGCCGCCGCTGCGACCTGGGCGGTGACCCAGGAGTCCGACGCCACCCCTGCCGACCCCCGAGAGAGCGACGAAGCTCTCTTCATCTCTCAGGTCAACGAGTCCCTGGACGGCGGGTACAGGGGGCCCAGGTCGCGACAGAACCCGCCGGCTGTCCTCATCGCTGAGGGGGATCGGGCTTGTGCCTGGCCCGCAAACCAGCCGGTTCCCTGAGGGACGCGAAACCGAGATGGCCTCGTTCCCCAGCTTCAAGCGCTATTGACGTGAGGTCACTCCGCCCCCGGACTGGCGGTTCGGCGTTGGGTCGGCGGGCGTTCGAGGCGAGGTGGTCCATGACGCCTGGCTCTACCTGTGTGACGACGTTCGAGTCAGCCACATCTGGCCGTCGCCTCCGCGAGTACGACTGACGAGTACACCTGAATTGCGGAGCCGGTGCCGCGGTTCATCACAGCCGCAGGTGCATGGTGTTGCGTCGGGGTGTTCGGTCGGGGTCGATCCAGGTGGGTGGGAGGAACTCGGGTCGGCGGTCGGTGCCGAGTCGGACGGTCCATTGGTTGCGGTGGATGGTGCGGTGGTGGGTGCCGCAGAGCAGGACCCCGTTGTCGAGGCTGGTGGGTCCGCCGTCGGCCCAGTGCACGATGTGGTGCACGTTGCACCAGGAGGCAGGACGTGGGCATCCGGGGAACGCGCAGCCGAGGTCGCGGATCTCGACCGCCCGGCGGAGTTCCTTGGTGAAGACCCGGATCGCCCGGCCGACGTCCAGCGGCACCCCGGCCGAGTTGAGCAGCACGGGGAGGATGGTGGTGTCGCAGGCGATCCGGCGGACGTCTTCGGCCGACAGCGGGGTGCCGGTGTCCAGCGTGCCGACCCCGTGTCGCTGCTGGGAGTTGGTGGTAGCCGATGGTGACGGCCAGGTGGGCGGGGAACCCGAACGAGGTCGGCGTCTGGTCCGAGCCCAGGGTGCGGCGGGAGATCTCGACCAGGGCGTCGGCCTGGCGTTGCCCGACGGTGCGCCGGTCGGTTTCGGTCCGTCCATCTGGTTGCACGCTCGAGCTGGGTTTGGCGAACGGTTCCAATGCGGCGGAGACCAACGCCCAGGACTCGGGGTCGAGCTCGCCGCGCAGCCGCACCCTTCCCCGGTGGTCGGGGTGGGCGGTGAACGTGTTCGCCCGGGTCTCGTCCCTGGCGTCGTCGCGGGCGAGCTGTTCGGCTAGCTTCTCTTCGGCGAACTCGGGGGCGAGGTGGTCCAGGAGGTGGGCGGCGAGCCGTGCCAGCACGTGGGCGGGATGAACCTCGGCCCGGTCGAGCAGGAACGCCTCGGCCTCACGGCTGACCCGCTCGCCGACGTCTGCGGGCAGGGCGTGCATCGCTTCGGCGATCACCCGCGCCTGGTCGGCATCGATCCCACCGGCCCCGAACGCCGCCACCGTCGCGCCCAGACCGTGATCAAGCTCCGATGCGAGGGTGGTGAGCTGGCGGGCCCGGGCCGGGCGGGCGGTCAGCGTGCCGGCCAACCACCCGGTCGTCGAGGTCGCCCCGACCGTCTTTGCCAGGTCCCGCCGGGCCGCCTCGGCCACGGTCTTGGTCTGCCAGGCCTGCAACCGGCGGATCTGCACGTCCAGTTCCCGGACCAGCCCGCCCAGCTCCGAATCCCCGACTGACCACAGGGCCGGGTCGCCGACCTCGTCCAGCCGGGCACCCAACCGCCGACACAGCTCGGCCACCGGGTGGGCGGCGGGACTGATCGGCTGGTCGGACATGACACCAACCTAGACCCGGCCACCGACACTCCCCCGACACCGAATGGCCTTGTCCACAAGGCGAATCTGCTCATGCACCGAAGGCAAGTGCGAGCGGCCGCTCGCGCCGACGACATCGCCGATTTGCCCGCCGCAAGATCCCAGCGGCGTGCACGGGGCATACGGCATCGCGATGTTCGAGTTCGGCGGGCCCCGGAGCGTCGGATGGCGGTCAGGCGCACGCGATCCGCGAAGAACCTGCCGTTGTCCGTGGCCGCGGCCCATTCGACTACTGCTCATCGGTCGACGGGCGTCACTCCTGCTGGGACTCTCGCCAGGCTCGAAAAGTCTCTTCGTTCTCGATGTGAGCGCGGAGGCCGAGTTGGACTCCGGCTCCAACAAGGCCGACCGTGAGCATCACAGAGGCGATGGCTGCTAGGCCACCGCCGATCACCGCGCCGCTGGGATCATCTGAGGAGTCCAGGGCAAGCCAGGTCGCGCCGCCCGCGACTGTTAAGAGAATGCCGATCAGGATCAACCAGGTAATGGTGGCGTCAGCGCTGACGCGTCCCTGTTCGGCCCGCACCGTACCGAGGACCGCACACCCTGTTGGAGGCCCGCTTCTCGCCGTGCAGCCTTGTCGAGACGCGGGTGGCACAGTCACATCGGGCACGCGGTCAATCGGCTGCACCGCGAGCCGGTGGCTCTAGCGTCGTGACTGTGCCGTGGCGGTCTCTGAGAGCCGGCGCGATCGCCACGTCAGGGTCATGGGTCACGTGCTGGTGACTATCGCGGCACGCGGGGAGACGTGGCCCAGCCCCGCAGAAGAAGGAACGAGCCCTCCATGAGCGGACCCTATTGGCGGGTCTGCTACACGGGGAATTCCTAGACTGGACCGGCCATGTCCACTCCCCCGCCGACGGTCGCGCAGCTGCGCGGCCGGCTGCCTGCCCTGACCCTGGCAGACGAGCACCGGATCGGCCGGCGGCTCGAGGGACTGCGCCGCCAGCGCAACCCGGCCAAGCGGGAGCAGGCACTGCGGCGACTCGGCACGGACGTCGACGCCGCCGAACGTCGGATGGCGCACCGGGCCGGCGTGCAGCCGCACCTGGCGTACCCGGAGGAGCTGCCGGTCAGCCAGGCGCACGACGAACTGGTCGCAGCGCTGCGTGACCACCAGGTCGTAGTCGTCGCGGGCGAGACCGGCAGCGGCAAGACCACCCAGCTGCCCAAGATGCTGCTGGAGCTCGGCCGCGGCAGACGCGGCATGGTCGGCCACACCCAGCCGCGCCGGATCGCCGCACGCAGCGTCGCCGAACGGCTGGCCGAGGAGATGCAAACCGAGGTCGGCGGCACTGTGGGTTACGCCGTTCGGTTCACCGACGAGGTCAGCGACGACACGATGATCAAGCTGATGACCGACGGCCTGCTGGTCGCCGAGATCCAGCGCGACCCCCTGCTGCTGCGGTACGACGCGATCGTCGTCGACGAGGCGCACGAGCGAAGCCTCACCATCGACTTCCTGCTCGGCTACCTCAGGCGGCTGCTCCCCCGCCGTCCCGACCTGCAGGTGGTCATCACCTCGGCGACCATCGACCCCGACCGCTTCGCGGCGCACTTCGACGGGGCGCCGGTGCTTGAGGTGTCCGGACGTACGTACCCGGTCGAGGTCCGCTACCGGCCGGTCGACGACCCGGACGCCGACCCGGTGCAGGCGCTGTGCGAAGCCGTCGACGAGCTGGCAGCCGAGGGACCGGGCGACGTGCTGGTCTTCTTCTCCGGCGAGCGCGAGATCCGCGATGCGGCCGATGCGCTGCGCGAGCACACCCAGGGCCAGCGACAGCCGCCCGAGATCCTCCCGCTGTACGGGCGGCTGTCGGCCGCCGAGCAGCACAAGGTGTTCACGTCGCACGCCGGACGGAGGGTAGTGCTCGCCACCAACGTGGCGGAGACGTCGCTGACCGTTCCCGGCATCCACTACGTGGTCGACACCGGCACGGCACGCATCAGCCGCTACAGCCAGCGGCTCAAGGTGCAGCGGCTGCCGATCGAGCGGATCTCGCAGGCGTCGGCCAACCAGCGCTCCGGGCGCTGCGGGCGCACGTCGGACGGCATCGCGATCCGGCTCTACTCCGAGGACGACTTCGACACCCGGCCGGAGTTCACCGAGCCCGAGATCCTGCGCACCAACCTCGCCTCAGTCGTGCTGCAGATGGCGGCGCTCGGTCTCGGTGAGCTCGCCGACTTCCCGTTCGTCGACCCGCCCGACTCCCGCGCCGTCCGCGACGGCGTACAGCTGCTGGAGGAGCTGGCCGCCCTCGATGCGCGCGCGGGCACCACCGGCGACCGACTCACCGACCTCGGCCGCCGCCTGGCCCGGCTTCCCCTCGACCCGCGGCTGGGCCGGATGGTGCTCGAGGCCGACCGGCTCGGATGCGTACGCGAGGTCGTCGTCATCGCCGCCGCCCTGTCCATCCAGGACCCGCGGGAGCGGCCCGCCGACAAGCAGGCACAGGCCGACCAGGCGCACGCCCGGTTCCGCGACCCGACGTCGGACCTGATCGGTCACCTGAAGCTGTGGCAGCACCTGCGCACCGAGCAGCGGGCGCGCAGCAGCTCCGGCTTCCGGCGGATGTGTCGGCAGGAGTTCCTGCACTACCTGCGGGTGCGCGAGTGGCAGGACATGGTCGCCCAGCTGCGCCGGGTCCTCGACGACATCGGCGTCTCGATGTCGAGCACCGCCGACAACCCGGACCTCGTGCACCGGGCGTTGCTGTCCGGGCTGCTCTCGCATATCGGCCAGCGGCAGCAGGAGACCCGCGACTACCTCGGCGCCCGTGGCGCCCGGTTCGCGATCTTCCCCGGCTCCGCTCTGTTCAAGTCCCGTCCCGAGTGGGTGATGGCGGGCGAGCTGGTCGAGACCTCGCGGCTCTGGGGACGCGACGTCGCGCGCATCGACCCCGACTGGGTGGAACCGCTCGCCGAGCATCTCCTCAAGCGCAGCTACGCCGAGCCGCACTGGGAGCGCAACCGGGGCAGCGCGGTCGCGCTGGAGACGGTCACGCTGTACGGCGTCCCGATCGTGTCGGGCCGCCGCGTGCAGCTCGGGCTGACCGACCCGGCGTTGGCGCGCGAGCTGTTCATCCGGCACGCCCTGGTCGAGGGCGACTGGGACACCCGGCACCGGTTCTTCCACGCCAACCGCGAGCTGCTCGCCGACGTCGAGGGCCTCGAGGACCGTACCCGGCGGCGGGACATCGTCGTCGACGAGCAGACCTTGGTCGACTTCTACGACGAACGGGTGCCGGCCGAGGTGGTCTCGGCCCGGCACTTCGACTCCTGGTGGAAGCAGCAGTGGCACCGCCACCCCGAGCTGCTCACGTTCGACCGCGAGCTGTTGGTACGCGACGAGGCGGACGTCGACCCGACATCCTGGTCGAGCGCGTACCCCGACGAGTGGCAGGTCGGCGAGGCGACGCTGCCGCTGTCGTACGTCTTCGAACCGGGCGACGCCCGCGACGGCGTGACGGTCGACGTCCCCCTCCGGCTGCTGCACCACCTGCGGGCCGAGGACTTCGCCTGGCAGGTGCCCGGGCTTCGGCTCGACCTCGTCACCGAGCTGATCCGGTCCCTGCCCAAGCCGGTCCGTCGTCAGCTGGTGCCCGCTCCTGACCACGCCGCACGGGTGCTGCCGGTGCTGCGGCCGGACGACGGCGGACTGCTCACCGCCCTCGCCCACCAGCTGCTGCGCACGACCGGCGTGCAGGTGTCACCGGCCGACTTCGACGTGCGCCGGCTGCCCGAGCACCTGCGGCTCACGTTCCGGGTGGTCGACGACGACGGCCGCGAGGTCGCCGCGGGCAAGGACCTCCCCATGCTGCAGGACACGCTGCGCGAGCGGCTGCGTGCGACGCTGACCGACGCTGCCGGCGACCTCGAGCGCACGGGCCTGCGCGACTGGACCATCGACGAGCTGCCGCGCACGGTGTCGTCGACCCGGGCCGGGCACACCGTCACCGGCTACCCGGCGCTGCACGACGACGGCGACAGCGTGTCGGTGCGGGTGCTGGAGTCCGAGCCGGCCCGGGACTCGGTGATGCGGGCCGGCACGGTGCGGCTGCTGCGGCTCACCATGCCGTCGCCGCTGGCGCCGGTCGTGCGCGGCCTCGACAACCGCGCCAAGCTCGCGCTCGGTCACAACCCCTACGGCTCGGTGCCCGCGCTGCTCGAGGACGCGGCCGACTGCGCGGTCGGACACCTGGTGGGCGAGGCCGGTGGGCCGGCCTGGGACGCGGCCGGGTTCGCCGCGCTGCGCGAACGGGTACGCGCCGATCTGGTGCCGGCCACCGAGCAGGTGGTCACCCAGGTGCAGCGGATCCTCAGCGAGGCGCACGAGGCGCGGGTGCGGCTGGCAGGGCTCGGTGCGTCGTCGCTCGCCGCGGTGCGCGACGACGTCGAGGTGCAGCTGGACGAGCTGATGGCACCCGGCTTCGTCGGCCGCACCGGGTGGGACCGGCTGCCCGACGTGGTCCGCTACCTCGCCGGGGTGCGGCAGCGGCTCGACCGGCTGGCCGACGACCCGCGCCGAGACCTCGCCCGGCTGGACGAGCTCCTCGGCGTCGTCACCGCGTACGAGCAGGCCCGGGACGCCGTGCCCCCGGGAGCAGTGGCACCGGCCGGCCTGGAGGAGGCGCGCTGGCTGATCGAGGAGCTGCGGCTCGGGCTGTTCGCACCCGGGGTGCGGACCGCGCGACCGGCGTCGGTGCAACGGGTGCGGCGGGCGCTGGACGCAGTCTGAGTCAGCGCGCGTCGAGCAGGTCGATCACGAAGACCAGCGTCTTGCCCGACAGCCGGTGGCCACCGCCGGCGGGACCGTACGCGAGCTGCGGCGGCACGACCAGCTGGCGACGGCCGCCCACCCTCATCCCGGGGATGCCCTCCTGCCAGCCGGGGATCAGCCGGGCCAGCGGGAAGTCGACGGGCGCACCGCGGTCCCAGGATGCGTCGAACTGCTCGCCGGTGTCGAACTCGACGCCGACGTAGTGGACCTTGACGGTCGCTCCCGGTGCCGCCTCGGCTCCGTCCCCGACCACGATGTCGGTGCTCTGCAGCTCGGTCGGCGGCTCGCCGCCCGGGAAGTCGATCTCGGGCTTCTCGTCCATCGCTGGAGGCATGCCCTCATCCAACCCCACCGCCACCGCAACGGTCGCGGCGGGCACCGCACGCGCCGGCGTCGGCGTGAGCGCCACCGTGCGGCGCAGCGCGATCTCGCGGATGAACAGCACCGCCACCAGCGCGACGAGTGCGGACCCTGCGCCGACCAGGAAGATGTGGCCGGTCGCGTCGCCGTACGCCGACTGCACCACCGATGCAACCGGGGGCGGCAGCGACTCGAGGTCGAGTGCAGACGCCCCGCCGGACGACAGGGACTCGGCCGGGACGCCCTTCGCTGCCAGGCCCTCGACGGTGAGGTCGCGCACCCGGTTGGCGAGCACGGCACCGAGCACCGCGACGCCGACCGCGCCACCGAGGCTGCGGAAGAAGGCCACCGACGCGCTGGACGCGCCGACCTCGCTGACGTCCACGGTGTTCTGCACGGCCAGCACGAGGTTCTGCAGCAGCATCCCCATGCCGAGACCCACCAGGGCCATGAAGACGCTGACGTGCCAGATCGAGGTGAGGTGGTCGATCGTCGACAGCAGCAGCATTCCGAGCGCCAGCAGAACGGTGCCGGAGACCAGGAACACCTTCCAGCGCCCGGTGCGGGTGATGATCTGGCCGGAGCCGGTGGTGCCGACCAGGCTGCCGATCATCAGCGGGATCGACAGCAGCCCGGCGTCGGTCGGCGAGAAGCCTCGGGCGACCTGGAAGTACTGGCCGAGGAAGACGGGGGCGCCGAACATCGCGATGCCCACGCCGACGCTGGCGACGATCGCCAGCGCGGTGGTGCGGGTACGCAGCACGTGCAGCGGGAGCAGCGGCTCGGACACCCTGGTCTCGACCAGCACCAGCACCACCGTGAGCGCCGCGGTGCCGCCGAGCATGACGGCGGTCTCCCAGCCGAGCCAGGGAAAGCTGCTCCCGGCGAACGAGACCCAGATCATCGGCAGCGACGCGGCCCCGGCGATCAGCAGCGCACCGAGCACGTCCGGCCGGGTACGGCGACGCACGTGGTCCAGGTGCAGGTAGCGCTGCAGCAGGCCGAGGCTGATCACGGCCAGCGGGACACAGACGTAGAAGCACCAGCGCCAGCCGAGCCAGGGCGTGTCCACGATGATGCCGCCGATCAGCGGGCCGCTGACCGTCGCGACGGCCATGACCGCGCCCATGTAGCCGCTGTACCGGCCGCGGTCCCGCGGCGGGATCACCGACGCGATGATCGACTGCGCGTTGGCCATCAGCCCACCGACGCCGATGCCCTGGACCACCCGGGTGCCGATCAGCACGGGCACCGATCCGGCCATGCCCGCCACCACCGAGCCGACGACGAAGATGATGATCGCGGTCTGCACCAGCAGCTTCTTGCTGTAGAGGTCGGAGAGCTTGCCCCACACCGGTGTGCTCACGGTCATCGCGAGCAGCGACGCGGTGACGATCCACGTGTACTGGGTCTGGCTGCCGTGCAGGTCGGCGATGATCGTGGGCAGCGCGTTGCTCACGATCGTCGAGCTGATGATCGCGGTGAACAGCGCGGCGAGCAGTCCGGCCAGGACCTCCAGGATCTGCCGATGGGTCATCGGCGGGTCCGGCTGGCCGACCGACAGGGCAGGCGGAGCGGCGGCGGTCGTGGTCATCGGTGTCCTCGGCTGGTGCGGGCGGAGGTCAGGTCGTCGGCCAGCCGCCGCAGCAGCGCGCCGGCGGCCGCCAGGTCAGCGGGCGACCAGTCGGCGAGGCGCTCGTGCAGCAGCCCGGTGGCCGTCTCGTGCCAGTCGCCGAGCAGCCGGGTCCCGGCCGGACTGACCGCCACCAGGGCGGCGCGCGCGTCTGCGGGGTCGGGGCGCCGATCGACCAGCCCGTCGGCGACGAGGCCGGCGAGCTGGCGGCTGATCACCGACGGGTCGACCAGCAGGGCGGCCGCGAGGTCACCCCCGCGGGACTCCCCCAGCCCCGCCAGCACGTGCAGGATCTGCACCCGGGTCCGGGCCGCGGCGTCGCCGCCCGCCTGCTGGGCCAGCGGACGCATCGCGCGCGTGACCAGGCGCAGCCCCTCCAGCACCGGCTCGGTGGCAGGTGCCGTCGCTGTCGTGCTGCCCACGGCGCACCGCCTCTCAACTGGTTGCTGGATGCAACTGTAGAGAGAATGGTTTCAGCAAGCAACTGATTGCCGGGAGGCGCGCGTCACTCCAGGTCGTCGTTGAGCCGGCCGAGCAGTCCGGCCAGGGCCTGCAGGTCGGCGGCCTCCCAGCGGTCCAGCACGTCCGACAGCAGGGCCCGGCGCTCGGCACGGACCTGCTGCACCCGTCGCGCGCCGTCGGGGCTCAGCCGCACCAGCCGGGCCCGGGCGTCGGACGGGTCGACGTCCCGTTCGACCAGCCCGATCGTCTCCAGCTGGGCCAACCCACGGCTCAGCGTGGACTTGTGCAGCCGCAGCCGGTCGGCGAGGTCGGCCGCACGGACGGCCCCGTCGTGCGACTCGGCGGTGGCGTCGCGCACGGCCAGCAGCAGCGTGTAGCCGGACAGGTCGATGTCGGGGTGCACCTGCGAGGCGTACGCCGACAGCGCCACCCGTGACCGCCGCAGCAGCCGGGTCAGCTCGTGCTCGACCTGCGCATGGGGCGTCGAGTCGGTCGGATCGCCGGGCACCCGCCACATCGTGCCGTAAACAGCACTCCCGCACGTGCTGACGGAGCGACCGGTGCCTAGGGTCGGGCGCATGTCATCGGACGCCGACCGCCAGGCCTACGTCGTCGAGACGCTCGAGGAGGCCTTCTCCGAGCTGATGAAGGTCTCGCCGGACGCCTTCCGCACCAAGTACCGCAAGATGGCGGCCGACCCGTTCGCGTTCTACCGCGGCAGCGCCTGCCTGTTCTACCGCGACCTGGCCGACAAGGACGACCCGTGGGTCGACGAGCGCACCGCGCGGGTGTGGGTGCACGGCGACCTGCACGCCGAGAACTTCGGCACGTACATGAACTCCGACGGCCGGCTGGTGTTCGACGTCAACGACTTCGACGAGGCCTACCTGGGCCACTACACCTGGGACCTGGTGCGGTTCGTCGCCAGCCTGTCGCTGCTCGGGCGCCGCAAGGCCTTCCCCGAGGAGACCGTGCGCCAGCTGGCGGGCGAGTACCTCCAGGCCTACATCGACCAGGTGCACGCTTACGTCGAGTCGGCCGATGACGACGACTTCGCGCTGCGGCTGGACAACACCGAGGGGCCGGTGCACGAGGTGCTCGTGCGGGCCCGACTCGCCTCGCGGACCGGCATGCTGGACAGGCTGACCGTGCTGGACGGGGCGGAGCGGTCGTTCCGCGACTCGTCCGGCGTGCAACGGCTGGACGACGGCGAGCACGAGCAGGTCCTGGCGGCGTTCGAGGCCTACCTCGACACGATCCCGCAGGACAAGCTGCTCGACCGCGACCTGTTCTACCGGGTGAAGGACGTCGTCGGGCGGGCCGGGTTCGGCATCGGCAGCGCCGGGCTCACGGCGTACAACGTGCTCGTCGAGGGCAGCAACCAGGCCCTCGAGAACGACGTGGTGCTCAGCATGAAGCAGGGCAACGTCCCGGCGATCAGCCGGTACGCGCCGGACAAGCCCGCGGAGGACTACTTCGAGCACCAGGGCCACCGCACCGTGATCTCCCAGCGGGCACTGCAGCGGCACACCGACCCGTTCCTCGGCTGGACGACCCTGCGCGACACCGGCTACGTCGTCGCCGAGATGTCGCCGTACGAGTCCGACCTCGACTGGGACGACCTCACCGAGCCGGACCAGGTCGAGCCGGTGCTGCGCGACCTCGGCCGGGCCACCGCCAAGGTGCACTGCGCCTCCGACGAGGACAGTGCGGAGGACCTGGTGGAGTTCCAGATCGAGGAGGCCATCGCCGAGACCCTGGACGGTGACCAGGAAGGCTTCGTCCGGGACATCGTCGACCGCGGGCTGGACTACGCCGAGCAGGCCCGGGCGGACCACGAGCGCTTCGTCGACGCCTTCCGCGAGGGCCGGGTCGGGGGGCTGTCGGCGACCTGAGCGAGCCGGGGTCCCAGGGGCGTCGGCAGGACTTGACGGCCGGGCGGGGGGTGCTTTGATGCTGTAACCACCGTTTCGGCCCCCAGGGAGGACCCGTGCGACGCCTCACCCTCTGCGCGCTCGTCACCGCCGTCGCGTTACCGATTGCCGCGCTACCCGCGGTCGGTACTGCTGCGGCCGACCGGGACGCCTCGCGTCTCGAGGACATCAACACCCAACGACTGCGCGACGCAGTGACCGTGGGCGGGATCCTCGCGCACGAGCGCGTCCTGCAACGCATCGCCAACCAGAACGGCGGCACCCGCGCCTCCGGCACGACCGGCTACGACGCGTCCGCGGCGTACGTCGCGGATCAGCTCGAGGACGCCGGCTACCGGGTGCGGCAGCAGGTGTTCACGTTCCCGTTCTACCGCGAGCTCTCCCCCGCCGTGCTGGAGCAGGTGTCACCAAGCCCGACGACGTACGAGACCCACACCATGGACTACTCAGGTTCCGGCGACGTGACCGGCACCCTGGTCCCGACCAACGACGTGCTGGTCCCGCCGCCCGCCGAACCCGGCTCCTCGTCGGGCTGCGAGGCGTCCGACTTCGAGCCCGCCGGTGCGCAGCCGGAGATCGCGCTGATCCAGCGGGGCACCTGCTTCTTCGAGGTCAAGGCAGCCAACGCCGAGGCCGCCGGCTACGACGCGGTCGTCATGTTCAACGAGGGCCAGCCGGGTCGCGACGAGCTGCTGACCGGCACCCTGGGCCGTCCCTTCGAGCTGCCCGTCGTCGGCACCAGCTTCGCCGACGGTGCGGCGCTGTACGAGGCGACTCAGGCAGGCCCGGTCACCGTGCACGTGGCCACCGACACCGAGACCGACCCGGCGGCGGAGACCACGAACGTGCTGGCCACCTCGCGCACCGGCGACCCCGACGACGTGTTCGTGGTCGGGGCGCACCTCGACTCGGTGACGCCCGGCCCCGGCATCAACGACAACGGCAGCGGGGTGTCGACCATCCTCGAGATCGCCGAGCAGCTGGCCGAGCAGCCGAGGCCGCTGAAGCAGAAGGTGCGCTTCGCGTTCTGGGGTGCGGAAGAGCCTGGTCTGCTCGGGTCGGCGCACTACGTGAACACCCTGCCGAGTCGGAAACTCGCAAAGATCTTCGCCAACCTCAACTTCGACATGGTCGGCTCACCCAACTACGTGCGGTTCGTCTACGACGGCGACGGGTCGGACACCGACCTGGCCGGCCCGCCCGGATCGGCGCAGATCGAACGGGTCTTCACCGGGTACTTCGACAGCCAGGAGCTGGCGTCGGCGCCCACCGAGTTCAGCGGCCGCTCCGACTACGGTCCGTTCATCGAGGTAGGGATCCCGGCCGGAGGCCTGTTCACCGGCGCCGAGGGCATCAAGACCGAGGAGGAGGCAGAGATCTTCGGTGGTGAGGCGGGCGAGCCCTACGACCCCTGCTACCACCAGGCCTGCGACACCATCAACAACCTCAACGTCGACGCCCTGTCGGAGATGTCGGACGCCGCGGCCGACGCGGTGCTGACGCTCGCCCGGTCCAGCACCGGGTTCTTCGACGACGGCAGCTTCCGCCACCGCGACGCCGGTCCCAGCACCTACCGGGGCCACGCCGCGGTCCGCTGACCGAACGGCTGACCGAACCGCCGATCGAAACGGCCGATCGAAACGGCCGATCGAAACGGCTCAGCCGGTCCCGACCCGGGTCAGCTCATCTGGTCCGGGTCGGGTCCGGTGCGGTTGCCGGCGTCGAGCGCGGAGATGCTCGTCACGTCGGAGTCGTCGAGCTCGAAGCCGAACACGTCGAAGTTCTCCTCGATCCGTGCCGGGGTCACCGACTTGGGGAACACGATGTTCCCGATCTGCAGGTGCCAGCGGATGATCACCTGGGCCGGCGTCCGGTCGAGCCGCTGGGCGATCTCGCCGATGGTGGGGTTGTCCAGCTCGGTGCCGCGGGCGATGGGCGCCCACGCCTCGGTGGCGATCCCCAGCTGGTCGTGCAGCGCCCGCAGCTCGGGCTGCGTGAAGGTCGGGTGCAGCTCGACCTGGTTGACGGCGGGCACCACGGTGGTCTCGGCCTGCAGCCGGCGCAGGTGGTTGGGCTGGAAGTTGGAGACCCCGATCGCGCGGGCGCGCCCGTCGGCGTACAGCGTCTCCATCAGCTGCCAGGTCTCGACGTAGCGGTCCCGGGCCGGCAGCGGCCAGTGGATGAGGTACAGGTCGACGTAGTCCATGCCGAGCAGCCGGAGACTGGTCTCGAAGGCGGCGAGCCCGGACTCCCGGCCCTGGTCGGGGTTGCCCAGCTTGGTCGTGACGAACACGTCCTCGCGCGCCAGCCCGGAGTCGCGGACCGCCTGACCCACGCCCTCCTCGTTGGCGTACAGCGCGGCGGTGTCGATGTGGCGGTAGCCCACGTCGAGCGCCTTGGCGACGACGTCGGCGGTGTCCTCCGGTGGCACCTTGAAGACCCCGAAGCCCAGCTGCGGGACAGCAGAGCCGTTGTTGAGGGTGATGGTCGGGACGGCGTTGGCGGTCTCGGTCATGCCCCCACCGTACGGAGCACCCGGATAGGTTGCGCGGCGTGGATGTCACCGCCTCCCGCAACCGGCCGACCGAGTTCGCCCAGGGACTGTTCGACGGGCTGCCGCGCCGCTACGACCGGCTGGGTCTGCTGCTGTCGTTCGGCCAGGACCGGCGCTGGCGCCGCGCCATGATCGACCCGGTCGCCGCAGCCGACCCGGACACGGTGCTGGACGTGGCCAGCGGCACCGCCGGCCCCGCCCGGCAGCTGGCCCGGCGCACCTCGGCGCGGATCGTCGGGGTCGACCTGACCGAGCAGATGCTGCGGGTCGGCAGCCAGCGCGTACGGGCCGAGGGGCTGGACGGCCGGATCAGCCTCGTCGTCGGCCGGGGCGAGGAGCTGCCGGTGGCCGACGAGGCGGTCGACGCACTGACCGTCACGTACCTGCTGCGCTACGTCGCCGACCCGGCCGCCACCCTGCGCGAGCTGGCCCGGGTGGTGCGGCCGGGCGGCGTGGTGTCCAGCCTCGAGTTCGCCGTGCCCGACAGCCCGGTCTGGCACCCCGCCTGGGTGTTGTACACCCGCACGCTGCTGCCGCTGCTGGGGTTCCTCACCGGTGGGCGGGAGTGGTGGCGGGTCGGCCGGTTCCTCGGGCCCTCGATCACCCAGCACTACCACCGCTACCCCGTGGCCTGGCACGTGCAGGCGTGGGAGGCCGCGGGTCTGGTCGACGTGCACGTCCGCCGGATGAGTCTCGGCGGCGGCCTGGTGATGTGGGCGCGCAAGAGCGAGGACCGGGCGTGACGGGGCACGATGGCTGAGCGGTCGCCTGGGGCGGCGTACTACGCCCGCTCGGGCGGCCGGTTCGCCGACTGGTGGACGCTGCTGCACCCGCCGTACACGGTGTGGCACCTGTCCTACGTGGTGTTCGGCGCCTGCGTGGCGACGCACGTCGACCTCGGCGTGCTCGGGCTGACGGTCGCGGCGTTCCTGCTGGCGATGGGCGTCGGTGCGCACGCGCTGGACGAGCTGCAGGACCGGCCGCTGGGCACCGGCATCAGTGACCGCGTGCTGTGGGCAGCCGCCGTCGTCAGCGTGCTCGCCGCGGTCGGCATCGGTGTCTGGATGGCGCTCGAGCAGACCCCGTGGCTGTGGCCGTTGGTCGTGCTGGGGCCGGTGCTCGTCGCGGGCTACAACCTCGAGCTGTTCGGCGGACGGCTGCACACCGACCTCGGGTTCGCCGCGTCGTGGGGCGGCTTCCCGGCGCTCACCGGCTACGTCGCCCAGGGTCCGCCCTGGGAGGCGGCGGGCGTGGTCGGTGTCGCGCTGGTGGCCGTGGCGGCCACGCTGCTGTCGCTGGCGCAGCGCCGGCTCAGCACCCCGGCCCGGCAGCTGCGCCGGCACTCCCCCGACGTCGACCCGGACGAACGGGCCCGCGCGCTGGCGCCGCTGGAGGGCGCGCTGCGGGCCATGGCGTGGGCACACCCCCTGCTGGCCGCCGGGCTGGTCGCGGGCCGGCTGGGCTGACCGCCCTCGGGTTTCCCAAGGGACCTTGGGAAACCACCACCGGTCACGTGTGGCCACCCGTGGGTGGTGACGTCTTCACGTGAGTGGTGGCCAGCCGCTGCGTCAGGTGCTGCGGACCTCGCCGTGCTCGACGCAGCGCGCCCACCAGCCGCGGGGCACCACCTGCACGACCATCCGGCGACGGCAGTGGCCGCACCACCGTGGCGGCTCCAGCGTCGCGTGCCGCGTACACGCCTGGTGGTCACCCTCGCCGAGCGCCCGGCCGCACTGGCCGCACCACGGAGCCTCGTCGGGGGCGGTGCTCACAGCGTCTTGCCCAGCTCCTTGACCGGCATCCGCAGGTCGGACAGCAGCGCGAGGTCGTCGGCGGGTTCGCGGCCGAGCGTGGTCAGGTAGTTGCCGACGATGACGGCGTTGATGCCACCCGTGAGACCGTCGCGGGTGCCGAGGTCGCCGAGGGTGATCTCGCGCCCGCCGGCGTAGCGCAGGATCGTGCGCGGCATGGCCAGCCGGAAGGCCGCGATCGTGCGCAGCGCATCGGTGCCGTCCATCACCGGCAGCTCACCGAACGGGGTGCCGGGGCGGGGGTTGAGGAAGTTGAGGGGCACCTCGTCCGGCCCGAGGGCGGCCAGCTGGGCGGCCAGCTCGGCGCGCTGCTCGAGGGTCTCCCCCATGCCCACCAGGCCACCGCAGCACAGCTCCATGCCGGCGTCGCGCACCATCCGGCAGGTGTCCACCCGCTCCTCCCAGGAGTGGGTGGTGACGACGTGCGGGAAGTACGAGCGGGCGGCCTCGAGGTTGTGGTTGTAGCGGTGCACCCCGATCGCGGCGAGCTCGTCGACCTGGGGCTGGCTGAGCATGCCCAGCGAGCAGGCGATGTTGATGTCGACGGCCTCGCGGATGGCCGCCACGCCGTCGCGAACCTGACTCATCAGCCGCTCGTCGGGACCGCGCACCGCGGCGACGATGCAGAACTCGGTCGCACCGGTCGCCGCCGTCTCCCGGGCGGCCTCGACCAGCTCGGGGATGTTGAGCCAGACCGCACGCACCGGTGACTCGAACTGCCCGGACTGGCTGCAGAAGTGGCAGTCCTCGGGGCAGCCGCCGGTCTTGAGGGACACGATGCCCTCGACCTCGACCTCCGGCCCGCACCATGTCATCCGCACCCGGTGCGCAAGCTCGAGCAGCTCGGGCACCCGGTCGTCGGGGAGCCGGAGCACCGCGACCAGCTGCTCCTCGGACAGCCCCACGCCGTCGACCAGCACCTGCTGCCGCGCGATCGCCAGCACGTCGGCAGGGTCCTGGACGGTCGCGCTCGCGGAGGACGCAGCAGTCATGGTCGGCAACCTAGCCGGTGCGCCCGGACGGGCGATGACCACCCGGCGGCGGACTTGCCCCGGTGCGCGAACGACGCAGACTGGACACATGCCTCTGGACGGCGAGTACGAGCCCAGCACCTCCAAGCGGTCGCGCGAACAGGTGGCCACCTTCGAGCGCACCGACGGCGCCGAGGCCAACACCCTGCGCGGGATGCCGATCGTGGTCGTCACCTCGCGCGGCGCGAAGTCCGGCAAGCTCCGCAAGACGCCGCTGATGCGGGTCGAGCACGACGGCGAGTACGCCATCGTGGCCTCGCTCGGCGGCGCAGCCAGGCACCCGGTCTGGTACCACAACGTCGTGGCCGACCCGCACGTCGAGCTGCAGGACGGCGCGGTGCGGCAGGACATGGTCGCGCGTGAGGTCACCGGCGACGAGAAGGCGCTGTGGTGGAAGCGTGCCGTGGCCGCCTATCCCGACTACGCCGACTACCAGCGCAGGACCGACCGCGAGATCCCCGTCTTCGTGCTGGCGCCCGGCACCTGACCGGGTGCGGTTGGGTGGGGCGATGACGGCTTGCCCCAACCCTTTGCGGTCCCCGCCGCGTTACAGGTGACGTGACCACGCCCGGCGGCCCACCCGGTGATCTCGCCGAGTCGTTCGAGGCGTGGGCGAGCGCCCGCCAGCACGGGCTGCTCCGGGCGGCGTACCTGCTGACCGGAGACCTCGGTCGCGCCGAGGACCTGGTGCAGGAGGCGCTGCTGAAGGTGGCGCTGCGGTGGCGCCGTCTCGGGGGGCAGCACCCCGACGCGTACGTGCGGGTGATCCTGTACCGCGACCAGGTGTCCTGGTGGCGCCGGCGGCACACCGCAACCTTCGCCGAACCACCGGACTCAGCGGTGGTCACCGACCCGGACATGACGGAGCGGCAGCTGATGGTCCGTGCGGCACTGGCTCGGCTGACGCCGAAACAGCGGGCGGTGCTGGTGTTGCGGTACTACGACGACCTCACCGAGCGGCAGACGGCCGAGGTGCTCGGCGTCAGCGTCGGCACGGTGAAGAGCCAGGCGTCGGTGGCTCTCGACCGGCTGCGCACCGGCGCACCGGGGCTGGCGTCGCTGCTGGGCAGGGAGAGCGGGCGATGACGGACCGGGCAGTGCACGACCTGCTGGTGGAGGCCGCCGAGCCGGTCCCACGTCCCGACCTGGCCGCCTCGACGTGGGCACGCGCGCGCCGGACCCAGCGGCGGCGACGGGCCGGAGCGGTAGCGATGGCGGCCGTGGCGGCGGCGGTGGTGGTGCTGGGTGTACGGGCGGCCGGGGGCGAGGCAGGCGCGAGCCAGGAACCGGCCGGCACGCCGGCCACGACCGAGCCGGGCAGGACCGGCCCGGAAGGCGTCGACCCTGCCGTCGTGCAGCCGGCCTGGCAGCCGGAGCGTTGGGAGACGCTGCCGTGGGCCGACACCGCACTGCCGCGCTCGCTCGACCCCCCCGCCGTGCTGAACGACCCCGGTGGGGCGCTGCCGGGCGGTGCCGTCGCCGTTGTCCAGCGGCCCGCCGCCCAGGGGTCGACTCTTTACCTGCTCGGCGCGGACAGTGGCTGGCGGGTGCCGGACCAGGTGGACGTCCGCCCGACCGAGGACGCCGGCGGCTACACCGGGCTGGCCCTCGGCGTCACCGGGCTGTCCCCCGACGGCATGCGCCTGGCGCTCCCGCAGCCGCACGCGCTGCTGGTCGTCGACCTCACGGACCTGTCCGTCACCACCCTCGACGTGCCCGGGTTCCCGACCGTCGCTCGGTGGACGCCCGACGGCGGCGGGGTGCTGGTCGGCAGCGAGGAGCGTGCGGGCGGGCTGCTCGTCGACGTCGGCGACGGCTCCTTCGTGCCGGTGCCGTACGCGCCGGACCGGACCGTGTTCACGCCGGACGGGTCGGCCGTCGAGGCCTGGTCGCAGCCGACCGACCTGCCGCCGTACGCGCTCCGCCGGTACGAGCCCACCGCCGACCAGCCCCAGACACAGCCGCTGGCCGTCGATCCCGCACGCTGGCCGGGTGCCGTGGCCTCGGTCGGCGACGCCGATGTCCTGGCGCTTGCCACGGAGGTCGACCGGTGGTCGCTGCCGCGTGGTCCGGAGGAGTGGCCCGGCGTGGCGGTCATCGACCAGGACACCGGCGAACCGCTCGCGGTGCTGCCGTGGCGGCGCAGCAACCCGATGGGCGCGATGACCCCGCTGGGGATGCTGGACGACGACACCGTGCTGGTGCGCTTCGCCGACAAGGTGGTGGCGTGGGACTTCCGCAGCGGGGCCCTCGCCCGGGTCGCCGAGCTCCCGGCAGGGCAGGTCGTCAGCGTCCGCACCGGCTAGCGTCGAGCGGTGACCACTGCCTGGGACGTGCTCGACTGGCGGCGGCGCATGACCGCGCTGTACGCCGACGTCCGGGCGGCGGACGACCCCGCGGAGGGCCATGCGGCATGGGCAGCCGGGCGAGATGACTTGCTGCGTACCCACCCGGCCTCACCGGTTCCCCCCGGGCAGCGGTCTGCCTACGCGGGCGTCGACATGGCGCCGTACGACCCGGCGTACCGCTTCGTGGTCGAGGTCGACAGCGACGTGGACCCGGAGCGGCGCGAGGTGACCACGGGCACAGACGGCGTGGTGCCCCTCGATCGCGCCGGGCGGGTCAGTCTCCGCGGCCTGGGGTCGCTCGACGTCTGGTGGCTGGGGTCGTACGGCGGCGGGTTGTTCGTGCCGGTGCGCGACCGGGCGGCCACCTCGTACGGCGGTGGGCGGTACGTGCTCGACACGGCCAAGGGCGCCGACCTGGGCGGCGACCCGCAGGCGCTCGTGGTCGACCTGAACTTCTGCTACCAGCCGTCCTGCGCCTACGACGAGGCGTGGGCCTGCCCGCTGCCCGGCCCGACCAACACGCTGCCCGTCCCCGTGCCGGTGGGGGAACGCTTCCGGGCCTGAGCCCCGGGCTATCCGCCGAGCCAGTCCAGCAGGGTCAGCAGGATCGGACCGGCGAACACGACCAGCAGCACCCAGGCGACCAGCTTGTGCGAGCGCCGAGCGGCGCTGAGGGAGCCGGCCAGCGACACCAGGGACCCCTCGACGGTGTTGCGGTCGAGCCCCATCCGCTGGGCGTCCTCGGGGATGCCGTGCACGGCCCAGGCGGTGGCCCGCTGGCCGGTCGGTTCGTCGTCACGCACGAGGCATCCCCTCCCGGGTGCAGGCTACAGACTGCGCGAGAGGCTGTCCGGCATGGACGAGATCAGCATCGGCGCGCAGGGCATCCGGCTGGGGCAGCTGCTCAAGCTGGTCGGGTGGGCCGACACCGGCGGGATGGCCAAGGAGCTGCTCGCGTCCGGCGACGTGACCGTCAACGGCCGGCCGGAGACGCGGCGTGGTGCCAGGCTGAGCCCGGGAGACGTCGTGGCGGCCGTGGGCCGGCAGGTCCGGGTGGTGGCGGACTGACCCGTCCGTCACGCGGCCAACAGGGCCCACAGGCCGAGGACCACGCCCGCCACGACGACGGCGAAGCTCAGCACGGCGACAGTGGTCGCGCCGCGACGGCCCTCCTCCTGCCCGGCGGCGAGCGCGCGGATCCCGAAGGCGTACAGGGCGACCAGGCCCACGCCGCCGATGAGACTCACCAGCAGCACCTGACCCAGCGCGCTGGCGTCGACGAAGTCGCTCACCTGGTTCCCTCCGACACCGGCTTGTCCTTCCGCTTCCGCCTGCGGGCGACCACGCCACCCTCCTGCGTCCAGGCGTCGTTGACGTTGGTGTGGTCGACCGGCTGGCGCCTCGACAGCAGGTACAGCCCGGCGAGACCGGCGGCTGCCAGGCCGAAGACCACCGCGAACCCGCCCATGCCGCCGATCAGGTCGGCGATCTCGTACGCGGCCGCGCCCACCAGCCCGGCGGCCGGCAGCGTGATCAGCCAGGCGATGCCCATCCGGCCTGCCACCGACCAGCGCACCTCGGACTTCTTGCGCCCGAGTCCGGAACCGAGAATCGAGCCGGTGGCCACCTGCGTGGTCGACAGCGGGTATCCGAAGTGGGTCGAGGCCAGGATGACGGCGGTCGACGAGCCAGCGGCGGCGAAGCCCTGCGGCGGCGTGATGTCGACCAGACCCTTGCCGAGCGTCCGGATGATCCGCCATCCGCCGAAGTAGGTGCCGAGCCCCATCGCGGCGGCACAGCAGAACACCACCCAGAACGGCACGGCGTCGCTGTCCTGCGAGCCGCTGACGATCAGCGCGAGCGTGATGATGCCCATCGTCTTCTGGGCGTCGTTGGTGCCATGGGCCAGGGACATCAGCGACGCGGTGCCGATCTGGCCGATCCGGTAGCCGCGGCTGCGTACGTCCTTGGCCGCGCCGGAGTGGATGCGCAGCACCGCGACCGTGCCCAGGTAGGCCGTGCCGGCGGCGAGCACGGGCGCGAGCACGGCGGGGATGATCACCTTGCCGATGAGACCGTCGATCAGCACGGCGTCGAGCCCGCCGGCCACCACCGTGGCGCCGACCACACCTCCGATGAGCGCGTGCGACGAGCTCGAGGGCAGGCCCAGCAGCCAGGTCACGACGTTCCACGCGATGCCGCCCACCAGCCCGGCGTAGACCACCGTCAGCGTGATCGACCCGCTGTTGACGATGCCGCTCGCGATGGTGGCGGCCACGGACAGGCTGAGGAAGGCGCCCACGAAGTTGAGGATGGCCGAGAGGACCACCGCGACCTTGGGCTTGAGCGCACCGGTGGAGATGGGGGCCGCCATCGAGTTCGCGGCGTCGTGGAAGCCGTTGGTGAAATCGAACGCCAAGGCTGCGGCCACGACAGTCGCGAGCATCAGTGTCTCGGTGTCCACGCCGGTCCTCTCGCGTTGTACCAGGGGGCGAGCGCACGTTGGGGTCGGACAGGTGTCCTTGGCGTCCCGCCGTGGCGGTGGCGGGACCCGACCGAGCATGGCACGACGTGCCGTCGGGGGCGACAGACCCCCGGATTTCGCGGCACCTTCCCCGGGACGCAGGTGCTAGCTGACCACCACGGCGTCCAGGTCGATGCGCGGATGACCCGCGGTCGCCCGGTTCACCAGCCGGATCGTGTGGTCACCGGCGCTCAGCGCACGGTCGAACACGACGATGCGGTTGACGTTCCCGCCGGCTGCGAACGTGTCGACGTTCCGTACGAGTTCACCGTCGACGTACACCCCGGCCCGACCGCGTCCCGGCCCGGTGGCCATCACCAGGGCGACGTGGTCGCCCTCGGCGAAGCTCCGGGTGAACTCGACGGCGGCACCGGCCCGGTTGGTCGCCCGCTGCGTGCCGCCGGAGGCGCACGCGCAGCTGCCGAGCGTCCACCGCCCCGAGTAGTCGAGGGTGATCGGCTCGGGTCCGCCGACCTCCGGGCCTCCGGTGGCCGAGCGTCCGTCGTCCTGGAACACGACCGGAGCTCCCTCGACCGCCACGATGCCGGCGACGTTGTACTCGCAGTCGTAGGCGCTCACGAGGTAGCCGTTGGGCCACCCGCCCCCGCTGCCGAAGGTGCCGTCGTAGTCGTTGAGCGTGCCGTCGTAGGCAGGCGACTCCAGGTCGTCCTCGACGTGGGTGACCGGGAACCCCGAGCCGTAGTTGCTGTGCAGGCCGTCGATGCTGTAGCTGCACACGCCCGACGGGTCGCTCGCCGACCAGGTCATCCGTACCGGGACGTCGGTGTACTGCACCCCCGGGAAGTCCCCCCAGACCTGGAGCTGGCCGCCGACCAGGAAGGCCGGCTGCGGTGGGGCCGTGACCACGGGCGGGGTCCGGTCAGGTCCTGCGGCCGTGACCATCGTGCCCGCGGCGAACGAGGCCGACGCCAGCACGATGGCGGCCGCCAGGCCGACCACGCGATGTACCGACAGGACTGGGCGCATGGCGATTCCTCAACGGCGATGGGGGCGGACGCGGTCAGGCCGCGGCGTCGATGACGCGCCGCGGACCAAGCACCTGGGATGGCCCCACTATGGGGCACGCCGGCGGTGCGGCGAGGCGTTTTGCCCGTAGTGCTCGCAGCTGCCGACCCGCTCCCGACGCCCGGTCCCGGCCGCGCCCTAGCCTTGAGCAGCCATGACCGCAGCCTTGACCGCACTCGCCGACTTCGACCGGGACCACCTCTGGCACCCGTACACGTCGATGACCGCGCCGACGCCCACGCGCGTCGTCACCGAGGCGCAGGGGGTTCGGTTGCGGCTCGACGACGGGCGTGAGGTCGTCGATGCGATGAGCTCGTGGTGGTGCGCGATCCACGGCTACCGCCACCCGGTGCTGGACGCGGCGGTACGTGACCAGGTGGGCCGGATGGCGCACGTGATGTTCGGGGGGCTGACGCACGAACCTGCGGTCGCGCTCGGCCGGCGGCTGGTCGAGCTGGCACCGGCAGGGCTCGAGCACGTCTTCCTCGCCGACTCCGGCTCGGTGGCGGTCGAGGTCGCGCTCAAGGTCGCGCTGCAGGCGCAGCGCGGGCGCGGTGCGCCGCAGCGGACGCGGCTGCTCACCGTACGGGGCGGCTACCACGGCGACACCTTCGGTGCGATGGCCGTGTGCGACCCGGTGGGCGGGATGCACGCGATGTTCGCCGGAGTGCTGCCGCAACACGTGTTCGCTCCCCGTCCTCCTGCACCCGGCGGCGACGTGGCGGGGTGGGCGGCAGAGGTCGAGCGGCTCGCGAGCCGGCACGCCGACGAGCTGGCCGCCGTGGTGGTCGAGCCGGTGCTGCAGGGCGCCGGCGGCATGCACGTCTACGACCCCGCCAGTCTGCGGGTGCTGCGCGGGGTGTGCGACAGCCACGGGCTGCTGCTGGTGCTCGACGAGATCGCCACCGGGTTCGGCCGCACCGGCACCCTGTTCGGCGCCGACCAGGCCGGCGTCGCTCCGGACGTGATGTGCGTCGGCAAGGCGCTCACCGGGGGCTACCTGACGCTGTCCGCGGTGCTCACGACCGGACGGGTGGCACACGACGTATCGGCGTCGGAGTCGGGGGTGCTGATGCACGGGCCCACGTACATGGGGAACCCGCTGGCCTGCGCCGTCGCGTGCGCCTCGCTCGACCTGCTGACCGGCGCCGACTGGGCCACCCGCGTCGCCGAGGTGTCGACCGGCCTGGAGACCGGGCTGCGGCCGCTGGCCGACGTACCGGGCGTGTCCGACGTACGCGTCCTGGGTGCGGTCGGTGTGGTCCAGCTCGACCGGCCGGTCGACGTCGAGCGCGCGACCGCCGCCGCCCTGGCCGCCGGGGTGTGGCTGCGGCCGTTCCGGGATCTGGTCTACACGATGCCGCCCTACGTCACCGCGCCGGACGACGTCGTCCGGATCACCGACGCAGTGGCCGCCGCCGTACGTGCCGAGGTGGCCTGAGTGGGCTCGCTCGACGACTGGCTGACCGGTGCGGCGCTCGCCCGCCGGCGGGCCGGGCTGCAACGCGGGTTGCAGGTGCGCGAGCAGGACGGCCTGCTCGACCTCGCGGGCAACGACTACCTCGGCCTGGCCCACGACCCGCGAGTGGTCGTGGCGGCGGTCGAGGCGGCCCGCGCCTGGGGCGCCGGCGCGGGTGCCTCCCGGCTGGTCACCGGGACGCTCGAGATCCACGACCGGCTGGAGCATCGGCTCGCGTCGGTGCTCGGTCACGAGGCGGCGCTCGTGCTGTCCACCGGCTACCACGCCAACCTGTCGGCGGTCACCGCGCTGGCCGACGCCGAGACCCTGATCGTGTCCGACGCCCACGTGCACGCCTCGCTCGTCGATGCCTGCCGGCTCGCGCGTGGAGAGGTACGGGTCGTGCCGCACCGCGACGTCGACGCGGTGGACGCAGCCCTCGCCGGACGGGCGCAACCGCGTGCGCTGGTGGTGTGCGAGTCCGTCTACTCGGTGCTCGGCGACGCCGCTGCACTGTCCGACCTGGCCGTGCTTGTGCGACCGCCACGACGCGACGCTGCTGGTCGACGAGGCGCACGGCCTGGGCGTCGCCGGCGCCGGCGGGCTGGGGCTGGTCGCGGACGCCGCACTCACCGGCCCCCGGGTGGTCGTGACGCTGACGTTGTCCAAGTCGCTCGGCAGCCAGGGCGGGGCGGTGCTCGGCAGCCGCAGCGTCGTCGACCACCTGGTCAACACCGCGCGGCCGTTCATCTTCGACACCGGGCTGGCACCGGCCGCAGCCGGCGCCGCGCTCGCCGCGCTCGACCTGCTGGTCGACGAGCCAGGTCTCGCGGGGCGCGTCCGGGACCGCTCCGCCGAGATCGCCGCAGGGTGCGGGGTCGCAGCGACGTCCGGCGCCATCGTGCCGGTGCCCATGCCCGGACCCGAGCAGGCGGTGACGGCACAGCAGGCGGCGAGAGCGGCCGGCGTGCTGGTCGGCTGCTTCCGGCCGCCGTCGGTGCCGGACGGGATCTCCCGGCTGCGGCTCACGGCGCACGCCACGCTCACCGACGCCGACGTGGCGAAGGCGCTCGCGGTGCTCGCCGAGGTACTGCGGTGACCCGCTACACGTTGGTGACCGGCACGGACACCGGCGTCGGCAAGACGGTGGTCACCGCTGCCCTTGCCGTGCACCTCTCCGGGAGGGGCCTGCGGGTCGCCGTGGTCAAGCCGGTCCAGACCGGCCTGGCGAGCGGCGAGCCTGGCGACGCGGACGAGGTACGGAGGCTGGCAGGGCTGTCCGACGTGCAGGATCTGGTGCGGCTGCCCGAGCCGCTGGCGCCCGAGTCGGCAGCGCGCCTGTCGGGCGCCGAGCTGCCCGGCGTCGACGAGCTGGCCCGGCGCACGGCCGCGGCTGCCGGCGACGCGGACGCGGTGCTGGTGGAGGGTGCGGGCGGCGTCGCCGTACGGCTCGACCGGGACGGCCGCACGCTGCTGGACCTCGCCCGGGCGCTGGAGTGGCACGCGAGCGACGACAGCACCGTCGACGTGGTCCTGGTGGTCCGCCCCGGGCTCGGCACGCTCAACCACACGACGCTGAGCCTCGACGCGGTCCATCGGGCCGGACTCGACGCGCGCGGCCTTGTCATCGGGTCGTGGCCCACCGACCCGGGGCTCGCGGAGGTCACCAACGCGGTGGACCTTCCGCGGCTCACGGGTCTGCCCGTGCTCGCGACCCTTCCCGCCGGCGCCGCTGCACTCGCGCCGTCGGCGTTCGCGGCGGCGGCACCCGGCTGGTTCGCCGGGCCGGGCTGACGGTCAGCGCGCCGCGTGCTCGACCGACGTGTCAGCGCCGGGGAACAGCAGTGCCTCGTGACCGTCCGCGTGCCGTACCAGGTACGGCGGGGCTCCGCCGTCGCCGCGAACCTCCAGCACCTCCACCACCTGCTCCTGCTGGCCCACGACCTTCCCGTGCACGTGCAGCTTGTCTCCCACTTGAGCCTGCATGTCTCCTCCTCGCCTCGCGCGAGTAATCAGGCTGCACCCTCCGGCCAGCGGACGGAAGAGTGCGGCACGCGGATCCACGTCGACCCGGAGGACAGTCGGTGAATCAGTGGGTCAGAATCCGGAGTGCGCTCTGGTCGGGGAGCGGCGAATGGTGAAGTGGCGGGTGCCGACCTTGTTGCCGGCGACGAACCAGGTCACGGTGTGCCGGCCGACCATGTGCGACGTGATCGAGTTGATCTTGAGCGCGCGCCGGGGCGCGTCCTGGCGGGTTGCGCAGAGCCTGTCGTCGTTCGGGAACTTGACGCAGACCTTGTACATGACGTGGTCGTCCAGGCTCTTGAAGAACGCGCCCTTCGTGCCCCTCGTGGGGCACCGGTGCGCCGGCACGGCATCCGGCCTCGGGCTGCACGCCGTGTAGTAGCGGTAGGTGTTGGCCTCCGTACCTGCTGTGGACCGTGCACCCGCCGATGGCATGGCGCCAACCAGAGCCGCGAGCATGAAGACGATGGCAACCGGCGCGAGCCTCTTCATCGACGCCACCTCCATGCATGTCGATGAGATGCCGCAGGCTATCCCCGTCTGCGTTGCTGACTCAGGAGATCCACGATGTCCGTGTTGCACACGGGCGGGGCCTCCCGGGGTAATCAGGCTGCGCCCCGCAACCACCGGACGGAAGGCTGCGGGCCATGCGGATCCACTTCGACCTGGAGCCGACCGACCGCACCCGCGAGGAGGAGGTCGCCCGCGTCGTCGGTCTCGGCGCCACCCAGCTGGCCGACCGGCGCAACCCCGACGGCAGCGGCTGGGTCGTCCTGGCCGACCCCGAGGGCAACGAGTTCTGCATCCTGCGGAGCGCCGCCGAGCGAGCCGCCGCGGGGTGATCACGCGCCGGCGGCCGGCTCCCCGTGCAGGCGCGAGTCGGCGGCCCAGCCTCGCGCGCGGAACAGCGCGCGCACCCGTTCCTGCACGGCAGGCGTGCGCAGCGCCGGCAGGCGCTCGTCCGGTGTCGTGCCGGGCACCAGGGCGGCCAGGTCGGGATCGACGAACAGCCGCTGGTGCAGGTCGCGCTGACCCATCGACGGCAGCGGCTCACCGTCCAGGCACAGCACTCCGTGCCGGGAGCGGTACAGGTGGTAGGCCGTCGGGCGTCCGCCGCCGTCCAGGTGCACCGGATACCGCTCGCCGTCGATCAGCAGCCGTTCGTAGTTCGGCTCGGTCGCGTCCAGCGCGGCCAGCTGTTCAGCGTCCAGCAAAGCCGCCACCAGCGGCACCTGACCGTGCGGTCGCCCGGCAGGTGTCATGGCGATGTAGCCACCAGCGCTGACGTGTGCCGAGTGCGTCACGGCGATCCCCGTGACCGTGCACGTCACGAACGGGACCACCGTGCCCGCGCCGGCGGCGTGCAGCTTGCGCAGCACCAGCCACGGAGCGGCGTTGCTGCCGACGCCCACGACCAGGGTCCGCCCGTCCAGCGGTGCCACTCCCTCGTCGCCGAGCACCCGGTCCAGCGGCAGCTCGCCGCCGCCCCGCAGCGCGACCGGCGCGGACCCGAGCGGGGTCGCCCCGTCGATGCCCCAGTCGGCGAGGTGGTCGTGACGCAGCAGCACCGACCGGCGCAGCCGGTGCCCCGGATAGTCCAGCGGCGACGACACCTCGCCGGGATCCAGGTCGAGCACCATGCCGCGCATCATCCTGCACGCGGCCCCCTGTGCGTTCAGTCCCGTGGCGCGTCGTAGCCTGCCGCCGTGGACGAGCTCCCCGACAACGGAACGGTGCGTCCCATCACCCGGTGGGGCGAGTCGGTGATGCACCGGGTGCTGGAGCCGGTGACGACGTTCGACGACGACCTGGCCACGCTGGTGGCCGACATGATCGCGACCATGTACGCCGCAGACGGGGTCGGCCTGGCGGCCAACCAGGTCGGTGTCGACCAGGCCGTGTTCGTGTTCGACTGCCCCGACGACGACCACGAACGGCACCGCGGCGTGGTGTGCAACCCGCGGCTCGTCCTGCCGGACCTGAAGGACCGCAATCTCGACGACAGTGACGAGGGCTGCCTGTCGTTCCCGGGCGCGTTCGTGTCCTGCCCCCGCCCGGACTGGGCCAGGGTCGAGGGTCAGGACCACACCGGCGCCCCGATCGTCTACGAGGGCACCGGGTTGCTGGCCCGGTGCCTGCAGCACGAGACCGACCACCTGTTCGGCACCGTCTTCGCCGACCGGCTCAGCACGAAGGCGCGCAAGAAGCTGCGGCGCGACCAGGAGGAGGCAGCGGAGGACTTCCCCGCCGGGTGGCCGGTCGGCGAGGACTCGGCGCGCTCCGAGGGCGAGAACGTCTAGCGCCACAGCGCGTACGCCGCCACGGCGGTCGCGGCCGCGACGTTGAGTGAGTCGATCCCCCCGCTCATCGGGATCCGGGCCCGGACGTCCGCCGCGTCCTGCCAGCGGTGGGACAGGCCGGGACCCTCGGTGCCGATGAGCAGCGCCGTGCGGCGGTGCGTCCCGGCAGCGGCCAGGTCGACCGCGTCCTCGGCAGGCGTGAGCGCCACCGTCGTGAACCCGGCTTCGCGCAGCGCGGGCACCGCGTCCGACCAGTCGTCGACCCGGGTCCACGGCAGGGCGAACACGGTGCCCATCGAGACCTTCACCGCCCGCCGGTACAGCGGGTCGGCGCAGCGTGGCGACAGCAGCGCCGCCTGGGCGCCCAGCGCCACGGCCGAGCGAAATACCGCACCGACGTTGGTGTGGTCGACGACGTCCTCGAGCACGACCAGGCGGTCGGCGGCGGCCAGCACCTCGGCCACCGGTGGCAGCGGTCGCCGGTGCATCGACGCGAGCGCGCCCCGGTGCACGTGGTAGCCGGTGACCCGCTCGGCCACCGCCTCGTCGACCAGGTAGCACGGCGCGTCGGCCGCTCCGAGCACGTCGCCCAGGTCGTCCAGCCAGCGCGGCGTGACCAGCACCGACCGAGGGCGGTAACCGGCGGCGAGCGCGCGCCGCAGAACGGTAGCCCCCTCCGCGATGAACAGCCCGTGCTCGGCCTCCAGCGTCCGGCGCAAGGTCACGTCCCGCAGGCCGCGGTAGTCGGCCAGCCGCAAGTCGTCCGGGTCGGCAACCGACTCCACGCGCACCGGCCCAGCCTCGCACGCCCGGCGCAACCCCCTGGGTGCTGCTAGCGGCAGGTCTGCTCCGCGCAGGCGCGCAGCACCGCGAGCCGCGCCGCCAGGTCGGCCACGGTCGCCGCGAGCTCCGGTCGATCCACCAGGTTCTGCGTCTCGTACGGGTCGACGGTCAGGTCGTACAGCTCGCGTTGACCGTTGACCAGCTCGGTGTACTTCAGGCCGGCAGGGGTCCGGATCGTCGCGTAGTCCCGTTCGGGTGACGTGTCGAAGTACCCCTCGAACAGCAGGTCACGGCCGGACGGGTCCCCCACCATCGTCTGACCCAGGTCGATGCCGTCCGCCCCGGGCATCGGGCCGAGGCCGAACCAGGTGGTGATGGTCGAGGCGAGGTCGTGCAGCCCGACCAGGTCGCTGCGGACCTCGCCGACCGGGACGTCCGGGCCGGCCATCAGCATCGGCACCCGGACGCTCGGCTCGTACTGCACCACCTTGCTCGCCGGGAGTCGGTGCTCGCCCAGCATGAAGCCGTTGTCGCTGACGAAGATGACGTCGGTCGCCGCGAGCAGCCCGTCGGCGCGCAGGCTCCTGCGAAGCCGGGCCATCCCCTCGTCGACGCTCTGCAGCGTCTCGTAGCGGGCATCCGCGAGCCGGTCCAGCCGGCGCACGATGCCGGACGACAGCCGTGGCCGTTGGTAGGACTCGGGCTTGTCCGAGACGTTCCGCTCGTTGAACGCACGGGTGCGGGGGACGCCGGTGCCCGCGAAGTCGCCGCGGTACTCGGGTGCCGGCACCGGCCTGTCCTTGCCCAGCGTGTCCGGATCCACGTTGCTGTGCGGGGCGAGGTAGTTCAGGACCAGCAGGAACGGTTGGTCGCGGTGCCGACGGATGAAGTTCTGGGCCAGCTGCGTCGCCACGTCGGTCTGGTAGCCCTCGAGCCGGACGGGACGGATCCCGTCGACCGTGTACGTCGTGGCCGGCAGGTACGTGTACTCGCCGCCGGTCGCCGCCCACCAGCGGTCCCAGCCCGGCGGGACGTACGACGCGTCGACGCCGTCGGGCTGGCCGTAGCGGTTGAGGTACTTGCCGATGTACCCCGTGGTCACCGCGTCGTCGACCTGCGTGGCCAGGGTCAGGTCGTCGTCGAAGACCGACACTCCGCCGGGGTGCGGAAGTGTCTCGTTGTTGTCCTGGACGCCGTGGTTGTGGGTGTACTGACCGGTGAGGATGGATGCCCGTGCGGGGCAGCACAGCGGCGTGGGTGCGTACGCGTTGGCGAACCGCACCCCGTGCTGCTGCAGCCAGGCCTGGGTCTTCGGCATCACCCGGAGCTCGTCGGTCCGCATGTCGTCGACGATGACGAGGAGCACGTTGCGCTCCTCGGCGCCGGCGGGCGCGGGCGCCGGTGCGGCGGGCGAGGCGACCGACATCGGCACCAGCAGTGGCAGGACGGCAGCGGCCAGCAGCCCGGCGCGAAGAATCCCCATCTGCTACTCCCGTTGTCGCGCGCCGGGCCAGTCTGCCGCCCGTGGCGCGAGCCGCGGGCGCTTTCCGGACCGGGCGTGTCGTGCCCGGCTCAGGCGCGGGCGGGCTGCTCGGAGCGCGGTTGCGCACCGGCCACGCCGGCGGCGACGCCGACCACCTCGCCGACGACGATGGTGGCCGGTGCGGTGATGCCCGCGTGCCGCACCTGCCCTTCCGCGGTCGCGAGGGTGGCCAGCACCCGACGCTCCGACGCCGTCGACCCGGCCTGGATCACGGCGACCGGGGTGTCCGCGGGCCGGCCCTCTGCCACCAGGACCGACGCGATGGCACCGAGGTTCTCGACGGCCATCAGCAGCACCAGGGTGCCGCGCAGCCGCGCCAGCGCGGGCCACTCGACCAGGCTGTCCGGGTGGCCCGGGGGCAGGTGCCCGGAGACCACCGTCATCTCGTGGGTGATCCCCCGATGGGTCACCGGCACCCCGGCGAGCCCCGGGACGCTGATCGCGCTGGTGACTCCGGGCACGACCGTGCACGGCACTCCGGCGTCCGCGCAGGCGAGCAGCTCCTCGAAGCCGCGGCCGAACACGAACGGGTCGCCGCCCTTGAGGCGCACCACCCGCTTGCCGGACCTGGCGTGCCCCACCAGCAACCGGTTGATCTCGGCCTGTGTCGCCGACCGGCCACGCGGCAGCTTGGCGGCGTCGACGACCTCGACGTGCGGTGGCAGCTCGTCCAGGAGGGCGGCCGGCGCCAGCCGGTCGGCGATGACGACGTCGGCCTCGGCGAGCGCGCGCCGGCCGGCCAGCGTGATGAGCTCGGGGTCGCCCGGACCCCCACCGACCAGCACCACGCCGGGCTCGCGGCGACGGTGCCGGGGGGCGGCGAGATCGCCGGTACGCAGCCCGTCCAGCACCCGGTCCCGCACGGCCGCCGCGCGTCGCGGATCTCGGTCGGCGTGCACGGCGACGGTGACCCCGTCGTGCCGCCCGGTCGCCGGCGTCCACGCGGTCGAGTCGCGGGCGTCGTCGGCGCGTACGCAGAACAACCGCTGCTCGTCGGCCTCCCGCGCGACGTCGGCGTTGACACCTGGGTCGTCGGTGGCAGCCAGCGCGTACCACGCCTCCGCCAGGTCGCCGGTGCGGTAGTCGCGCGCGTGCCAGGTCACCTCGCCGAGCGAGACGAGGCCCTCGAGCGCCGGCCGCAGCCAGGGGGACACGACCGTCACCCGGGCACCGGCGGCGAGCAGCCCGGGCACCCGGCGCTGCGCCACCTCGCCGCCGCCGACGACCACGACCGGGCGGCCCTGCAGGCGCAGGCCGACCGGGTACACGGTGCCGTCGTCACGGGGTGCGTCGGAGGTGCTGCGCATCCGACGACCGTACGGCGGCCTCTCCTGTCGGCCGCTCCGTCCCAGAACGCGGACCCATTCGGGCCCCGGTAGCGTCCGTGCTGTCCCGACCCCGTTCCCGAGGAGCGCTGCTCATGAGCCTGGACCGCCCGGTCAGCCCGGACCCGTACGACCTGCTGCCCGCCACCGCGTCGTTCGAGGTCCACAGCGACGACGTGTCCCACGGCGATCCCCTCAAGGACGACCACGTGGCCGCGATGGGCAACACGTCGCCGCACCTGTCCTGGTCCGGCGCGCCGGAGGGCACCAAGAGCTTCGCGGTCACGCTGTTCGACCCCGACGCGCCCACGCCGTCCGGCTTCTGGCACTGGACGGTCGTCGACATCCCCGCCTCGGTCACCGAGCTGCCGGCCGGTGCCGGTGCCGGCGACGAGTCCCTGCCCGAGGGTGCCTTCCACGTACGCAACGACATGGGCACCAAGGACTTCACCGGCGCCGCGCCGCCCCAGGGCGACCAGGTGCACCGCTACTACTTCGTCGTGCACGCGCTGGACACCGACAAGCTCGGGGTCGACTCCGACGCGACTCCCACCTTCGTGGCGTTCAACGTGCTGTTCCACACTCTCGGGCGGGCGATCGTCCAGGGCACGTACCAGCACTGAGGTGCAGGTCCGCAGATGAGCCGGCCCATGACCGGCGGCACCACCGACGTGCTCGGGGAGCCGTTCGTCGTCGAGACGATCAAGCTGCCCGACGACAGCGAGGGCGCGGTGGTCGCCACGCTCGTGCACTCCCCCGCTCCCGACCGGGGCACCCGAGCGGTGCTGTACGTGCACGGCTTCTGCGACTACTTCTTCCAGAAGGGCGTCGCGGAGTTCTTCACCGCCCTGGGCTACGACTTCTACGCGCTCGACCTGCGCAAGTACGGTCGGTCGCTGCTGCCGCACCAGACGCCGAACTTCTGCCTCGACCTGACCGAGTACGACGCCGAGCTGGACGAGGCCTACCGGCGGATCACCGAGCGCGACGAGCACGACGAGGTGGTCGTGGTCGCGCACTCCACCGGCGGGCTGGTGACGCCGCTGTGGGCCGACCGCCGGCGGGAGCGCGGGCTGGCGGGGCCGAGCGCGTTCGTGCTGAACAGCCCGTGGTTCGACCTGCAGGGCTCGTTCCTGCTGCGCACGGTGGGCACCAGGGCGCTCGACCAGGTCGGTGCGCGCCGGCCCTACCAGGTGATCCCGCGCAACGTCTCCGCCGTCTACGGCGAGTCGATCCACCACGAGCACCGTGGCGAGTGGCAGTTCGACACCGCCTGGAAGCCGATGGAGAGCTTCCCCGTACGCGCCGGCTGGCTGCGGGCCGTGCGGCTCGGCCACCGGCGGCTGCACCGCGGCATCGAGGCGGGGGCGCCCGTGCTGGTGATGGCCTCGAGGCGCACCCTGTTCACCGCGGTCTGGTCCGACGAGGTCCCCTCGGCCGACGTGGTGCTCGACGTCGAGCAGATCGCCCGGTGGTCGCACCGGCTCGGCTGCCTGGTAACGATCGCGCGCTTCGACGGCGCGTTGCACGACGTGTTCCTGTCCGCCCAACCGGTGCGCGACCAGGCGTACCGGACCGTCCGGCGGTTCCTGGAGGCGATCCGCGCCGACTGACCGGGCGGCTACGCCTCGCGACGCATCGGCAGGTGCGGGATGCCGTCCTCGACGAAATCGGGTCCGCTCACGGCGAAGCCGAGCCGCTCGTACCAGCCGCGCAGGTAGGTCTGGGCGTCCAGCACGACCGGGTGCCCAGCGCTGAGCCGGAGCGCCTCGTCGACCAGCAGCGCGGCGACGCCGCTGCCACGGGAGTCCGCCGCGGTGCAGACCCGGCCGATCCGGCGGGTGCCGTCGGGCTCGGTGAGCAGTCGGAGGTAGCCCGCGACCACCTCCTCGTCGCCGACCCAGAGGTGCCGGGTGCCGGCCTCGGTGTCCCGGCCGTCGAGCTCGGGGTAGGCACACTCCTGCTCGACGACGAAGACGTCGACGCGCAGCCGGAGCAGGGCGTACAGCAACGTGGGCGTGAGGGAGTCGAAGGCGGCGGACCGTACGGGCGCTGGCACGATGACCACGATGACCTCTCCCACCGGACGACTCGACACCGCCCCGGCGCTCGAGCGCCCCGACCTGCTGGCGCCCTCGGTGGTTGCTGCGCTGGCGGCCGTGCCGGACGCGCTGGTGGCCGAGATCGACCCGGACCTCGCGGACACCGCGGCGCTGTGCGCGGCCTACGACCTGCCGTTGACGACCAGCGCCAACTGCGTCGTCGTCACCGGCCGTCGGGCCGGCGAGGAGCGGCACGCCGCCTGCGTCGTGCTCGCCAGCACCCGGGCCGACGTCAACGGCCTGGTGCGACGCCGGCTGGACGCCCGCAAGGCGTCGTTCGCGTCGACCGAGTTCGCCACTGCGGCCACCGGCATGGAGTACGGCGGCATCACCCCGGTCGGCCTGCCCGCGGACTGGCTGTTGCTGGTCGACGCGGTCGTCGCCGCGACACCGGTCGTCATCGTCGGCAGCGGCGTGCGCCGTTCCAAGCTGGTGCTGCCCGGCGCCGCGCTTACTGCGCTGCCCGGCGCCGAGGTCGTCGAGGGCCTCGGCCGCCCCGGCTGAGACCGCGAGGTTCTGCCGCGAAACCAAAGGTTCCGACGTGTAATTTCGCGGTGGGGGCTTCGGTTTCCCAAGGGACCTTGGGAAACCGAATCAGCCCGCCAGGGCCGCGTAGCCGGGCTTGATCACGTCGTCGATCAGCGTGAGCCGGCGGTCGAAGTGCACGAACGCGCTCTTCATCGCGTTGATGGTGAACCAGCGCAGGTCGGCGAGGCCGTAGTCGAACGCCGCGGACAGCAGCCCCATCTCGCGGGTCATCGAGGTGCCGCTCATCAGCCGGTTGTCGGTGTTGACGGTCACCCGGAACCGCAGCCGGGCCAGCAGCCCGATCGGGTGTGTCGCGATGGAGTCGGCCGCCCCGGTCTGCACGTTGGAGCTGGCGCACATCTCCAGCGGCACCCGCTTGTCCCGCACGTACGCCGCGAGGCGGCCGAGCCGCACCGTGGCGCCGTCGGACGAGGTGGTGATGTCGTCGGCGATCCGGACCCCGTGGCCCAGCCGGTCGGCGCCGCACCACTGCAGCGCCTGCCAGATCGACGGGAGCCCGAAGGCCTCGCCGGCGTGGATGGTGAAGTGCGCGTTCTCCCGGGAGAGGTACTCGAAGGCGTCCAGGTGCCGGGTCGGCGGGTTGCCCGCCTCGGCGCCGGCGATGTCGAAGCCCACGACGCCGTGGTCGCGGTGCGCCACCGCCAGCTCGGCGATCTCCCGGGACCGGGCGGCGTGCCGCATCGCGGTGAGCAGCTGACGGGCCACGATCGGCGTCCCCTGCGCCCGCGCGGCGTCCTCGCCCTCGACGAAGCCCGCGCGCACGGCCTGGACCACCTGCTCGAGCGACAGCCCGGCGGCGAGGTGCTGCTCGGGTGCGTACCGGACCTCGGCGTAGACGACACCGTCGGCGGCGAGGTCCGCCACGCACTCGCGGGCCACCCGCCGCAGGGCGTCGGCCTGCTGCATCACCGCCACCGTGTGGTCGAACGTGGCGAGGTAGCGCTCCAGGCTGCCGGAGTCGGCCGACTCGCGGAACCACCGGCCGAGGCCGTCGGCGTCGGTCGCGGGCAGCGGGTGCCCGATGCCAGCGGCCAGCTCGACGATGGTTGCGGGGCGCAGCCCGCCGTCGAGGTGGTCGTGCAGCAGCACCTTGGGGGCCCGGCGGATCACGTCCTCGGTCAGCACGTGGCCAGTGTGGCCCGATCGGGCCTGGCGCAGAAGCACGGGGGAAGGCCACAGTGGCGCGGGTGGACACCGGGGACAGCACCGAGGAGCTGCGGCTCACCGTCTACCGGACCTTCGCGGCCACCGGTCGTCAGCCGTCGCCGGCCGAGCTGCAGTCGACGGTCGGCGCCGACGAGGCGACCGTCCGCGCCGGTCTGCGTGAGCTCGCCGGCGCCCGCCACCTGGTCCTCGACGGCGACGACCGGATCGTGATGGCCCACCCGTTCGCGTCGGTGCCGCTGGGGTTCTCGGTGATGGGCCGGGAGACGTTGTGGTGGGGCGGCTGCTGCTGGGACTCCTTCGCGCTGCCGCACCTGCTGGCCGACGAACCCGACGTGCTGGTCGCGACCCGGTGCCCGGGCTGCGACGCCCCGCTGGCGTGGGTGGTCGGCCGGGACGCACCCCCGCCCGGCGCCGAGGTCGCACACTTCCTGGTGCCGGCGGCACACATCTGGGACGACGTGGTGCACACCTGCCGGCACCAGCGGCTGTTCTGCTCCGAGGCCTGTGTTGACGACTGGTTGGGGCGCACCGGCAACAGCCGCGGCTACCTGATGGACCTGCCGACGCTGTGGCGGCTGGCGCAGGGGTGGTACGCCGGCCGACTCGAGCGCGGGTACGTCCGGCGCGATCCCGGCACCGCGGCCGCCTACCTGCGCGGCGTGGGCCTCGAGGGACCGTTCTGGGGGCTGTAGCCCGCTAGAGAGCCCGCTAGACGACGAAGGACACGATCGCCGCGACGCCGACGACGACGACGAAGCCGCGCAGCAGCCAGTCCGGCAGCCGCCGCCCCACCGACGCACCGAGGAACCCGCCGATGGTGGACCCGACAGCCAGGGCGGCCGCCGCCCACCACTCGACCTCGGCGGCGAACGCGAAGAAGATCGCGGCCGCCCCGTTGACCAGCGCGGCCAGCACGTTCTTGGTGGCGTTCAGCCGCTGCAGCGACTCGTCCAGCCCGAGCCCGAGCACCGCCATGTAGATGACCCCCTGCGCGGCGCCGAAGTAGCCCCCGTAGACCGACGCCAGCAGGATCCCCACGATGACCAGCCATGAGCCGTGCGCCCGCCGGGGGCCCTCCTCCCGACGCGCCCGCATCCAGGCCGAGATCCGCGGTTGCAGGACCACGAGCACGCAGCCGAGAGCGATCAGCACCGGGACGACGGCCTCGAAGACCTCCTCGTCGAGGTTCAGCAGCAGGACGGCCCCGGCCAGCCCGCCGACGGTCGCCGCGACCCCGAGCCGCAGCAGCCGCGACCGCTGGCCCTCGAGCTCACGCCGGTAGCCGATCGCACCCGACGCCGAGCCGGTGACCAGGCCGACCGTGTTGGTCACGTTGGCCACGACCGGGTTGAAGCCGAGGCCGAGCAGGGTCGGGAAGGTGATCAGTGAGCCGGAGCCGACGACCGCGTTGATCGTGCCGGCCACCACACCCGCGACGAGGACGGTGAGTGCTTCCAGCCAGGTCACGTGGTGCCGGCGGGCGGCTGCCCCTCACCGGGCGTCGGGTCGTCTGTCGGGGGCGTGGCCGGTCCTGCGGAGGGGTCGGCGGGCGGCTCGGGGGCGTGCTCGGCGGAGTACGGCATCGCCGGTGGCCGGGAGGCGCGGGTCGTCCGCGCCGCCGCCTCGGCCGACGCGATCGCCTCGGCCACCGCGTCGTGTGCCTTGGACAGGCTGGGGTCGGTGGTCTCGACCTCGGGCACCGCCGCGCCCATGTCCATCCGGGTCCGTACGCCCTCGGTCTCGAGCGGGATGCCCGCCGCCCGGCCCAGGGTCGACCCGAGCCCCTCGAGCGCAGCGCCGATCTCGCTCGGGACGATCCAGACCTTGTTGGCGTCACCCTCGGCGATCTTGGGCAGCATCTGCAGGTACTGGTAGGCCAGCAGCGACTGGTCGGGCTGACCGTCGTGGATGGCCTGGAACACGGTCTGGATGGCCTGCCCCTCGCCCTGGGCCCGCAGGATCTGCGACTCGCGGTCGGCCTGGGCGCGCAGGATCTGCGACTCCCGGTCACCCTCGGCCGACAGGATCGACGCCTGCTTGCCGCCCTCGGCGGTGAGGATGGCCGACTGCCGGGCGCCCTCGGCGGTGAGGATCATCGCGCGCTTGTCGCGGTCGGCGCGCATCTGCTTCTCCATCGAGTCCTTGATCGACGGCGGCGGGTCGATGCCCTTGAGCTCGACCCGGTTGACCCGGATGCCCCACTTGCCGGTGGCCTCGTCGAGGACCCCGCGCAGGGCGTTGTTGATCTCGTCGCGGCTGGTCAGGGCCTGCTCCAGGTCCATGCCGCCGGTGATGTTGCGCAGGGTGGTCATGGTGAGCTGCTCGATCGCCTGGATGTAGTTGGCGATCTCGTAGGTCGCGGCGACGGCGTTGGTCACCTGGAAGTAGATGACGGTGTCGATCGACACCACCAGGTTGTCCTCGGTGATGACGGGCTGGGGCGGGAAGGACACCACCTGCTCGCGCAGGTCGATGGTGTAGCGCACCTTGTCGACGAACGGCGTCACGATGTTCAGACCGGCGGTCAGCGTCGTGCGGTACTTGCCGAACCGCTCGACGATGCCGGCGCGGGCCTGCGGCACGATCTGCACCGTCTTGCCGAGCGTGATGACGGCGAACAGCGCCACCAGGGCGACGAACACCAGGATCGCGATTTCCATCGTTACCTCTCAGTCCGCGGGATAGACCACGGCTGTGGCCCCGTCGATCTCGAACACCTCGACCTTGGCGCCCGCCTCGATGGTCAGCTGCGGGTCGAAGCTGCGCGCGGTCCAGACCTCACCGGACAGCCGGATCTGCCCGGAGGTCTCGTCCACAGCGGACAGGGCGACAGCGGTCCGGCCGATCAGCGCGTCGTGCCCGGTGGTGAGCTCGGCGCCCTGGTGCATCCGCTTCACCACGCTGGGCCGCACGACGGCGAGCATCGCCACCGAGACCGCGATGGCGACGGCGACCTGGATGATGAACCCCGCACCGAGGGCCGCGGTGACGGCTCCGGCGCCGGCGCCGATGGCCAGCATGATCAGGACGAAGTCGACGCTCACCACCTCGGCGGCGGCGAGGAGCACCGCGAGGGACGCCCATGCGGCCCACGGGTATTCCCCCAGATTGTCGATCCAGTCCTGCACGGGAGTCACTCTAGTGTGCGTGCCCCCCAGCGACCCTGGTGCGACGGCGGGCGGCGAACCGGCCGTCGTGGCGGTCGAGCACCAGGGGGATGCCGAACGTGTGGGTCAGCGCCTCCTCGGTCAGGGCCTGCTCGATCGGCCCGGCCGCGACCACCCGACCGTCGCGCATCAGCAGCGCGTGGGTGAAGCCGACGGGCACCTCCTCGACGTGGTGGCTGACCATCACCAGCGCCGGCGAGGCGGGGTCGTCGGCGAGGACGGTCAGCGTGCTCACGAGGTCCTCGCGCGCACCGAGGTCGAGGCCGGCGCCCGGCTCGTCGAGCAGCAGCAGCTCGGGGTCGGTCATCAGGGCCCGCGCCACCTGGACCCGCTTGCGCTCGCCCTCGCTCAGCGTGCCGAACGTCCGGTCGGCGAGCGCTCCCACGCCCATCTCGGTCAGCAGCAGGTCTGCCCGCACGAGGTCGGACACGTCGTACTGCTCCCGCCAGCGGCCGACGACCGCGTACGCCGCCGACACGACCACGTCGCGGACGACCTCGCCCCGCGGGATCCGCTCGGCGACCGCGACGCTCATCCAGCCGATGCGCGGGCGCAGGTCGAAGACGTCGACGGTGCCGAGCACCTCGCCGAGCACCCCGGCGACCCCGCTGGTGGGGTGGATCTGGGTGCTGACGACCTGCAGCAGCGTGGTCTTGCCGGCGCCGTTGGGGCCGAGGATCACCCAGCGCTCGTCCGACTGCACGGTCCACGAGACCCGGTCGAGCAGCACGGTGGCCCCTCGCACGACGGTCACGTCGGCGAGCTCGACGACCGGTGTCATGGAACCTCTCGGAAGGCGATGGCGACGGGGCGGGACAAACCTACGGCACCTACCCTGAACGCGTGTCCCAGGCCGCACCACCCGAGGTCCCCCGCGCGGCCCGGCTCGCGTGCTGGTACTCGGCCTGGGCGGCGGGCACCTGCAGCCTGGACGACGCCCGGGACGCGACCGTCGCCGGCGACGCCGCGCACGACGTGCTCGGACTCGACGGCGAGCCGGTGCCGGTGGTGCTCGCGTTCGGGATGCTGCGCGGTCGCGGTGCGGACACCGCGACCCTGGCGCTGCCCGCGCCGGGAGACCCCGCCGGCCTGGGCGGCCCGCCGGACTTCAACACCGACGCGCTGGAGGCCGGTGAGGCGGTGCTGCTGCCGGGCGCCGGACTCGGGCTGCTGCCCACCGTGGTGGGTGCCGGCGTCACCTGGCAGGCCCGGCCGGCTGCCACGCCCCCGCACCCGTCCGAGCTCCCCGACGCGGAGCTGCTGCTGCGCGAGACGCTGCTCGAGTGCTCGGCGCGGCTCGTCGACCTCGACGTCGCCCGGTGGCGCCCGGAGGCGGCCGAGGGGCTGAGCGCGCTGCGGGCGGCCCGGACCGATCCGCTTGCTCCGGGCTTCGACCCGCGGGCGCAGCGGGTCGCCGCCTTGGCGCTGCGGTGCCTCTCCCTGTCCGAGCTCGCCCTCGACGACGACGGCGGCGCCGTCTCGGCCTACGAGGCGTCGGAGCGGCGCGACGCGCTCGCGCTGCTGGCCCGCACCGCCCGGCACGCGCTGGTCGCCGCCTGCTCCACGCCGGTGCGGGCGCACTAGCCTCGCCGTGCCATGACCCTGCCCTCCCGATCAGCGCAGCCGCCGGTGCCGCCCGCCGCGACGTACGACGGGCCCACCCTGCTGGTCACGCTCACCGGGCGCGACCGCCCGGGTGTCACGGCAGCCCTGTTCGAGGCGTGTGCCCGCCAGGCGGTCGACGTGCTCGACATCGAGCAGGTGGTGATCCGGGGCCGGCTGGTGCTCGGGGTGCTGCTGACGGCACCGCGCGACGACGGCAGGCTGCGCACCGCGCTGGCCGGCGTCGCGGCCGACCTCGACGTCGAGATCGACGTGGAGCGTGGCGAGGGCGACGCGAGCGGGCGCCCCGGCGGCCGGGTGCGGGTCACGCTGCTCGGCGCGCCACTTCGGGCCGGTGCCGTGGCGGCGGTCGCGGGCCGGGTCGCCGACACCGGCGCCAACATCGACCGGATCGTACGGATGGCGCGCTACCCGGTCACCGCCGTCGACCTCGACGTGTCCGGCGCCGACCTGCGGCAGCTACCGGTGCTGCTGGCCCAGGAGGCGGTGCGCCAGCAGGTGGACATCGCCGTGCAGGCCGCCGGCATCCACCGCTACGCCCAGCGTCTTGTCGTCATGGACGTCGACTCGACCCTCGTCCAGGGCGAGGTCATCGAGATGCTCGCCGAGCGGGCCGGGTGCGTCGACCAGGTGGCGGCCGTGACCGCGCAGGCGATGGCGGGAGAGCTCGACTTCACCGCCTCGCTGGCGGCCCGGGTGGCCCTGCTCGAGGGGCTGCCCGCGACCGTCCTGGACGAGGTGTACTCCGCCCTGCGGCTCACCCCGGGGGCACGCACCCTGGTGCGGACCCTGCACCGGCTGGGCTACCGGTTCGCCCTCGTCAGCGGCGGCTTCACCCAGGTGATCGACCGACTCGCGGCCGACCTGGACATCGACTACGCAGCGGCCAACACCCTCGAGGTGTCGGACGGACGACTGACCGGCCGGCTGGTGGGTGACGTGCTCGACCGGCAGGGCAAGGCGGCCGCGCTGCGGCGGTTCGCGGAGCAGGCACGGATCCCGATCGCCAACACGGTCGCGATCGGCGACGGCGCGAACGACCTCGACATGCTCGCGGCGGCCGGGCTCGGGGTGGCGTTCAACGCCAAGCCGGTCGTACGCGAGGCAGCCGACGCCGCCCTGTCGGTGCCCTACCTCGATGCCATCGCCTACCTGCTGGGGATCACCCGGGAGGAGATCGAGGCGGCCGACGCAGCCGAGGCCTGACGGGCCGCACGGGCCCGGCCGGACCGGTCCGGACTCAGCCGCGCGGTGCCTCGAGCCGCACCAGCCGGCACGACCCCACCTCGAGGTCGGCCCAGTCGCCGTCGTGCTCCAGCACCGCGACCCCGGCGGTCGGCAGCCCGCGGTCGTCGAGCTGCTCGGTGAGGTCTTCGTCGTCGCCGTTGTCGAGCTGCTGCACCACCGCCTGCATGGTCGGGTTGTGGCCGACCACGATGGCCGCGTCCACGTCGTCGGGCAGCAGCGCGAGCAGGTCGACGACATCGCCGCCGCCGGCCTCGTACAGCTCGTCGAGGTCACGCTGCTCCACCGCGACCGTCAGCTCGCCGGCGGCTGTGTCCCAGGTCTGGCGGGCCCGGGTCGCCGACGAGACGAGCACCACGGTCTCGGCATCGGGGTCGAGGACCTCGCCCACGACCTCGCCGGCGGCGACGGCGTCGGCCCGGCCGCGACTGGTCAGGCCGCGAGCGTGGTCGGTGGCCGCGGAGTCCTCGGCCTTGGCATGCCTGAGCACGATGATGGTCCTCGTACGGGTGCTGTCGACCGCCATGGCCGAAGCCTGCCACGGCTACCCATACAGTTGCGCCTCATGCGGGAAGGCGAATCGGTGCAGCGACCCGGTGCGCTGCTCGCCATCGGCGGAGCAGAGGCGAAGCTGGGACGGCGGCCGGTGCTGTCGGCCTTCGTCGAGGCAGCGGGCGGAGCCGGCGCGCGCATCGTGGTGGTGCCCACCGCGTCGTCGCTCGGTCCGGAGATCACCGAGGTCTACCGGGCGACGTTCGCCACCCTCGGCGCCGGCGAGGTCGTGGAGGCCCGGCCGACCACCCGGGCGGAGGCTGACGACCCGCAGTGCGTGGCGGCGCTGGCGGGCGCCGACGGCGTCTTCATGACCGGTGGTAACCAGCTCCGGCTGTCCGCGGTGGTGTCGGGCACCCGGTTCGGCGCGGCGTTGCACGCCGCGCACCGGGCCGGCGTGGCCGTCGGCGGCACGTCGGCGGGCGCCAGTGTGCTGTCCACGCACATGGTCGCCTTCGGCACCGGCGGCTCGACGCCGAAGCAGCGGATGACCCAGCTGGCAGCGGGTCTCGGACTGCTGCCCGGGTGCGTGATCGACCAGCACTTCGAGCAGCGCAACCGCTACGGCCGGCTGCTCAGCCTGGTCGCCCAGTCACCGAGCCTGCTCGGCATCGGTGTCGACGAGGACACCGCGGCCATCGTGCAGGACGCCCGCTGGCTGAGCGTCGCCGGACGCGGTGCCGTGACACTGGTCGACGGGCGGGCGGTCCGGTCCGACGCCGACGCGGCCAAGCGCACCAGCCCGCTGCTCGTCTCCGGTGCGGTCCTGCACGTGCTGCCGGCCGGCGCCGTGTTCGACCTCGCCGAGCGGCGGCTGGTCGACGAGCCGGAGCGGGTCGACCCGGCGGCCGCCGAGGACATCGAGCAGGCCAATGCCGACCTGCGACTGATGGCGGCAGACATCGCCGCGGACGGGGTCTCGCCCAGCCACCTGACCCGACGGCGCCGTCGCAGTCGCAGCGACGACGACCACGAGTCCCTGCGCAGGAGAACCGATGACCGAGCCGAGTGAGCCGCAGCAGACAGCCACCCGGCACGCCAGCCGGGCGGAGCCCGACCTCACGATCCTGGAGACGCGCGTCTACCGCGGCCCGAACATCTGGTCGTACGAGCGGGCGATCCACCTGGTGGTCGATCTCGGCTCGCTCGAGGACTTCCCCACCGACGCGCTGCCCGGGTTCACCGACACCCTGCTCGGCCTGCTGCCGGGCCTGCGTGAGCACTCCTGCTCCCGCGGCCGGCGCGGCGGGTTCGTCGAGCGGCTCACCGAGGGCACCTGGCTCGGGCACGTGACCGAGCACGTCGCCCTGCAGCTGCAGCAGGAGGTCGGCCACGACCTGCGCCGGGGCAAGACGCGCCAGGTGCCCGGCGAGCGCGGCCGCTACAACGTGATCTACGGCTACGTCGACGAGCAGGTCGGGCTCGCGGCCTCCGAGCTGGCGGTCCGGCTGGTCAACCACCTGGTACGCCCTGACCCGGAGCTGGACTTCGAGGCCGAGCTCGAGCGGTTCATCGTCCGCGCCGAGCGGACCGCCTTCGGCCCGTCCACGCAGGCCGTGCTCGACGAGGCGGTCAGCCGCGACATCCCGTGGATCCGGCTCAACCAGTACTCGCTGGTGCAGCTCGGCCAGGGCGTGCACCAGAAGCGGGTGCGGGCCACGATGACGTCGCAGACGTCGTCGATCGCCGTCGACATCGCCTCCGACAAGGAGCTCACCACCCGGCTGCTCAACGCGGCCGGCCTTCCGGTGCCCAAGCAGGACACGGTCCGCTCGGCCGACCAGGCTGCGCGCGTGGCCGAACGGATCGGCTACCCGGTGGTGGTCAAGCCGCTCGACGGCAACCACGGGCGCGGCGTGTGCATCAACCTGACGGACGCCGACCAGGTGCGCGAGGCCTTCGTCGTGGCCGAGGACCAGTCCCGACGCGGCTGGGTGATCGTGGAGTCGTACATCACCGGTCGCGACTACCGCTGCCTCGTCATCGACGGGCGCCTGGCGGCCATCGCCGAGCGGGTGCCTGCCCACGTGGTGGGGGACGGACGGCAGACGATCCGCGAACTGGTCGACGAGACCAACGCCGACCCGCGCCGTGGCGTGGGGCACGAGAAGGTGCTGACCCGGATCAAGCTGGACGAGGCGGCCGACGAGCGGGTGCACGCCCAGGGCTTCACCCTCGACGACGTCCCGCCCGAGGGGACCACCGTCAAGCTGGCGCTTACCGGCAACATGTCCACCGGCGGCATCTCGATCGACCGGACCTTCGAGGCGCATCCCGAGAACGTCGAGATCGCCGAGGAGGCCGCCCGGGTGATCGGGCTCGACATCGCGGGCATCGACTTCATCTGTCCCGACATCGTCGAGCCGGTGCGCGAGACGGGTGGTGCGATCTGCGAGGTCAACGCGGCGCCCGGCTTCCGGATGCACACCCATCCCACCGTCGGCGACCCGCAGTTCATCTCCAAGCCGGTGGTCGACATGCTGTTCCCGCCCGGTGCGCCGAGCCGGATCCCGATCGTCGCCGTCACCGGCACCAACGGCAAGACGACGACCGCGCGGATGATCTCGCACATCTTCAAGGGCCTCGGCCGCAAGGTGGGCATGACGTCGACCGACGGCATCGTCATCGACGAGCGGCTGCTGATCCGCTCCGACGCGTCCGGTCCGAAGTCGGCGCGGATGGTGCTGCAGAACCCCCGGGTCGACTTCGCGGTGTTCGAGGTGGCGCGCGGCGGCATCCTGCGTGAGGGGCTGGGCTACGAGCGCAACGACGTCGCGGTCGTGCTCAACGTGCAACCCGACCACCTCGGCCTGCGCGGCATCGACACCGTCGAGCAGCTCGCCGACGTGAAGGCGGTCGTGGTCGAGGCCGTGCCGCGCGACGGGTTCGCGGTGCTCAACGCCGACGACCCGCTGGTGCGCGAGATGCGCCGCAAGTGCAGCGGCGACGTGGTGTGGTTCAGCACCGAGCCGCCGGAGAGCGAGGCCCGGCAGCTCATCGACGCGCACTGCCGCAGGGGCGGCCGTGCGGTCGTGCTCGAGCCCAGCGATCGCGGCGAGATGATCGTCGTGCGGCACGGACGCCGCGACATGCAGCTGGCCTGGACCCACCTGCTGCCGGCCACGTTCGGCGGCCGGGCCCGGATGAACGTGCAGAACTCGCTCGCCGCCGCAGCCGGTGCGTTCGCCGCCGGTGCCCCGCTGCACGACATCCGTCAGGGGCTGCGCAGCTTCACCAGCTCCTACTACCTGTCACCGGGTCGGCTGAACCAGATCGACGTCGAGGGCATCTCCGTCGTCGTCGACTACTGCCACAACGCCCCCGGCATGCGGGCGCTCGGCGACTTCGTCGACAAGCTCGGCGAGTCCCTGACCCAGGTGAGCGACCTGGCGAAGCCGTCGCGGATCGGGGTCGTCGCCACCGCCGGCGACCGGCGCGACGACGACATGCGGGAGCTGGGGCTCGTCGCGGCCGACCACTTCGACGTCGTCGTGGTGCGCGAGGACGCCGCGCTGCGTCGGCGCGAGCGCGGCGACACCGCAGCGCTGGTGGCCGAGGGCGTACGCACCCGGATGGAGCAGGGCACCCGGTGCAAGCAGGTCGAGGTGGTGCTGGACGAGAAGGCCGCGGTCCGGCACGCCATGTCCCGGGCCAACCCCGGCGACCTCGTCGTGCTCTGCGTCGACAAGCACCCGATGGTGATGGCCGAGCTGGAGAACTTCTCCCGGCGGGCCGAGGCCGGCGCCGGTGACGACGACACCGGCGGCGACCCGGACGTGACGCACAGCACGACGTGATCAGGCACACCAGACCTTGCAGGTGCGTACCGGCCGACCCCGTGATGTCCTGACGGGACGACCACCGGAAGGAGTCGGTCATGGGTATCGGCGACAAGGCGAAGCACGCAGCAGAAGAAGGCCTCGGCAAGGCGAAGGAAGCCACCGGCAAGGCTTCCGACGACGAGCAGCTCGAGGCCGAGGGCAAGAACGACCAGTCCAAGGCCGACCTCAAGAAGGCCGGCGACAACGTCAAGGACGCATTCAAGCGCTGACCTGGCTGCATCGGTGGACCCTCGACTTCACGTGAAGTCGAGGGTTCTGCCGTCTAGGCTCGACGCGTGTCCACGCAAGCGATGCTCACCATCGGCGAGGTGGCCAGCCGCGCCGGCGTCACCACGTCCGCCCTGCGCTTCTACGACAGCCAGGGGCTGATCGCGGCCGAGCGCACGACCGGCAACCAGCGACGCTACCCCCGCAGCACGTTGCGCCGGGTCGCGTTCGTGCGCGCCGCCCAGCAGGTCGGGCTGTCATTGGAGGACATCGCGGCCGCGCTCGCGACGTTGCCGCAGGAGCGCACCCCGACCAAGTCCGACTGGGAACGGCTGTCCCGTTCGTGGCACGGCCTGCTGGACACCCGGATCGCCGAGCTCGAGGCGCTGCGCGACCGGCTGACCGGCTGCATCGGCTGCGGCTGCCTCAGCCTGCGCTCCTGCTCGCTGATGAACCCCGGCGACGTCCTGGCCAGCCAGGGGCCGGGCGCCGTCCGGCTGCGTCCGGTCCCTGGCCGGCCCTGACCGTCAGCCGACCTGCGCGCCGAGCCTGCTGGACACCTCCGCGGCGGCCGTCGCCACCTGGGGGCCGAGCGCGTCCAGCGGGAGCGCCGCGGGATCGCTGCGCAGCTGCGAGACGCTGACCGCCGCGGCGACCCGCGTGGTGTGGTCCCGTACCGGTGCGCCGGCGCACACCACCCCGAGCTCGTTCTCCTCGCGGTCGACCGACCAGCCGCGGGTGGCCGTCTCCCGCAGGTCGGCCAGCAGCCGCTCGGCCGAGGTGAGGGTGTGCTGGGTACGGGCCGGCAGGCCGGTCCGCGCGATCACCGCCTCGACGTCCGGCTCGGGCAGGCAGGACAGGATCGCCTTGCCGATCGACGTGCAGTGCAACGGCACCGCCATGCCGATCCGCGAGACCATCCGGTACGGCTTGGCAGCCTCGAGCTTGCGCACGTACACCGCCTCGTCGCCGACCAGCACGGCGAGGTGCACGGTGGCCGTCGTGCGCTGCTGCAGCCGGCGCAGCGCCGGCTCCGCACCGTCCATCGCGTCGACCCGCCCCAGTGCCCGGCCCGCCAGCCCCAGCAGCCGGCCGCCGGGCGCGTAGCCGCCCTGCTCGTCGACGGATGCGAAGTCCTGCGCCACCAGGGTCTGCAGGATCCGGTGCACGGTCGTCTTGGGCAGGTCGGCCGAGCGCGCGATGTCGGCCAGCCGCCGCTGGTCGCCGAGCGCGTCGAGCACCCGCAGGACCTTCTCCACCGCGTTGCTCGCCCTGGGTGAGTCCATGTCGCCGTCCGCTCGATGAGGAGGTGTCAGTACAGGAGGTGCTTGCCGGAGTCGACCACGACGTCCACGCCCGTGACGACGTCGGAGCTCAGCAACCCGACGATGGCATCGGCCACGTCGTCGGGGCCGGGCGTACGGGCCAGCGGCGCAACCGCGCGCTCGGCCTCCGACCGCTCGGCAAAGCCGTCGTCGCCGAACTGGTCGGTCTGCCAGCGGGTCGCCACCGTGCCGGGAGACACCGAGTTGACCCGGACCTGGGGCGCCAGCACCACCGCGAGGGAGCGCGTCAGCTGCACCAGCGCGGCCTTGCTCACGCCGTACGGGATGGAGGAGCCGATGCCGCGGTGACCGGAGATGGACGCGACATTGACCACGGCGCCGCCGCTGTCCCGCAGTGCCGGTGCCAGCGCGCGGGCGCAGCGGAACGCGCCGATCAGGTTGACGCCCAGGACCTCGTCCCAGACCTCGTCGGTGAGCGCCTCGAGGTCGTCGAAGTCCAGCCACCGGGTCGTGCCCGCGTTGTTGACCAGCAGGTCGCAGCGGCCGAAGCGCTCGGTGCACGCCGACGCCATCGCCCCCACCGCCGCGTCGTCCCTGACGTCGACCTGGACCGCCTCCGCCTCAGCGCCCGCGCTGACGAGCGCGTGCACCGTCTGCTCCGCGTCGTCGGCCGACCGGCTCCAGCCGATCAGCACGCCGTGCGCGCCCGCGGCGACGACCCGCTGTGCGGTGGCCCGGCCGATGCCGGTGCCGCCGCCGGTCACGACGGCGACGCTCCCGTTCAGGTCCATCCCGGTACCTTCCCGTCGACTCTGCTGGCCTCGGCCAGCGTGCGGCGCACGCCGTGCCGCTCCATCCGCTCGCACCAGTCGGCGAGTGAGGCCACCACGTCCGGATGCGTCCCGACCTTCTCGGGGAGCAGTCCGGGCAGATCCAGCAGCCGCTGGGCGCGTACCCGCGCGCTGCCGGGCGCCGTCCAGGCCGCGCAGACCTCGCCGGCGCGTCCGTCGCCGGCCGTGCCGCAGTGCACCGCGTGGGCCCAGCAGGCGAGCGTGAGGGTCAGCCAGGACGGCACTGTCCCGGCCGCGAGCCGTGCCCGGAACGGTCCGGTCAGCCGCTGCGGCAGCTTGTGCGAGCCGTCGGCGGCGATCTGCTGCAGCCGGTGCACGATGCCGGTGTTGGCGAAGCGGCGCACCGACGAGGCGGCCTCCGCCACCGGGTCGAGGCCGGGCGCCGGCAGCAGGGAGGGCACCAGGTCGTCGGCGAGGGCACGCTCGAGGACGGCGCGCTGCACCGGGTCCGTGCACGCCTGTGCGGTGGTCTCGTGACCGCAGGCCAGGCCGGCGTAGGCCAGCAGCGAGTGCGGGGCGTTGACCAGCCCGAGCTTGGCGGCCTGCCACGGGGCGACGTCGTCGACCAGCCTCGCTCCCCCGCGCTCCCAGGCTGGGCGTCCGCCGGCGAAGTCGTCCTGCAGGACCCAGCGCAGGAACGCCTCCGAGGTCACGTCGGGCTGGTCCTCGTCGGCGACCGCCGGCACGACCCGGTCGACGACGGACTCCGGGAAGCTGACGTGCTCGTCGACCCAGGTGGCGACGTCATCATCGCCGCGCAGAGCCGCGAGCTCGAGCACCAGGCCGCGCAGCAGCGCCCCGCCGGTGGTGACGTTGTCGCAGACCACGACGCTGAACGGGCCGCTGCCCCCGCGGGACCGCGCCGAGGCCGCCGCCAGCACCTGACCGACCACGGTGCGGCCGGGCGGGCCCTCGATGTCCGCCACGACGGCGGGGTCCGCGGTGCGCAGCCGAGGGCTCGCCGGCTCGCTCGGGTAACCCGCCTCGGTGACGGTCACCGTGACGACCCGGACCGCAGGGTCGGCGAGCGTGGCTACCAGTCGATCCGGCTCGGATGCGGCTACCAGCCCGTCCCGTACGACGCCGACGGGCCGCACCCGTCGCTCGTCCCCGTCGCGCTCGGTCACGGTGTAGCGCCAGCCGGCGGACCGCAGCGACTCGACCACGGTCGTCGACCGCTGGCCGACCGCGCACACGCCCCAGGGACCGCCGCCCTCAGCATCCACGGCGGCCGCGGTGCACAACCACGGGTGGGCGCGCGCGAACGAGCCGGCGCCCAGGTGCACCACCCCGGTCGCGCTGACCCGCTCGCCCAGCACCCGGTCCGTGGTCACGCCCGGTCGGCAGCCCGCGGTTCGGGCCCCATGGCCTCGATGTCGACGTCCTTGCCCTCGGCCGCGGCGAGGAACGCCGCCAGCGAGATCAGGCACACCACGATCATCAGCACCGCGATCAGCCACGGCTCACCGCCGAGCCGGTTCTGCAGCGAGGCTGCCAGCAACGGCGAGAAGCCGGCGATCGCCGCACCGATCTCGCGGGACGAGGCGAAGCCCGAGTAGCGCACCCTGGCCCCGAACAGCTCGGCGTAGAAGGCTGGCTGGACGGCGATCATCGGCGCGATCCCGAGCGTCATGGCGACCAGCAGCGACAGCCAGATGACCACGGGCTCCCCGGTCTCCATCAGGGCCCAGAACGGGAACGCGAACAGCGCCGTGAAGACCACGCTGAACACGTTCAGCGGCTTGCGCCCGACCCGGTCCGAGAGCGCGCCGTAAACCGGCTGCAGCGCGATGACTGCCAGCGAGAAGAGGACGACGCCGGTGAGTGCGGTGGTGCGGGACAGTCCCAGCGTGCCGGTGACGTAGTTGACCGAGAAGGTCGCGAACAGGTAGATGACGGCGGTGTCGGCGATGTGCGCGCCGACACCGATCAGCATGTTGCGCGGGTAGCGGACCAGTGCCTCGCGCACCGGCAGCTTCACGACCTCCTGCGTCTCCTGCATCCGCTTGAAGACCGGCGACTCCTCGACCCGCAGCCGCACGTAGACCGCGACCGCGATCATCGCGAAGCTGACCAGGAACGGCACCCGCCATCCCCAGGACTCGAGGTCGTCGTCGGACAGCCTCCCGACCAGCAGGAAGACCACGGTGCCGGTCAGCAGGCCGATCTGGACGCCCATCTGGGCGAACGACGTGAAGTAGCCGCGCCGGGTCGGCGGCGCGTGCTCGGCGAGCAGCGTCGACGCCCCGCCGAACTCGGCGCCGGCGCCGAGGCCCTGGACCACCCGCAGCGCGACCAGCAGCACCGGTGCCCAGACGCCGATGGTGTCGTACGTCGGCAGCAGCCCGATCACGCCGGTCGAGATGCCCATGATCAGCGTAGTGATGATGAGCGTCGCACGTCGGCCGATCCGGTCGCCGACGTGGCCGAACAGGATGCCGCCCAGCGGCCGGAACACGAAGCCGACCCCGAACGTCGCGAACGCCAGCAGGCTGCCGACGGCCGGGGCGCTGTCGGGGAAGAACAGCCCGCCGAAGACCAGGGCGGCGGCGGTGCCGTAGATGAAGAAGTCGTACCACTCGAGCGCGGTGCCCACGACCGACCCGAGCACGACCCGGCGGAGCTCCTTCGGGTCGGTGTCGGGCCCGGACCGCGCGGTGGCGGGACTCGTGTCCGGGCGGGTGTCTGAGCTGGCGGGGCGGGTCTCGGGCATGACGGATCTCCAGGTCGTCCGGGTCAACGGTCGGACAGCGGTGGTACTCCCAGTCGGGTGGCGAGGGTGTGGAGCTGGTCCCCGGTCTCGGCGGCGAGCGGGACCCCGGCGGCCAGCCGCTCCGAACGGGTGTGCCACTCGGGCTCGCCGGGGACGAGCACGGCGTCGAAGCCGGCGGCCGGCGGTGCGGCGTGCACCCGCGCCCGCAGCTGCTCGACCTCGGCCCGGAAGACGTCCGGGTCGGTGAAGGCGGCGACGTCGATCGCGATCAGCACGGTGCCGAACGTCCCGTCGTAGCCGGGAGCGGTGACCGAGCCGGTGCCGCTGAGCAGTCCGGCGACCAGGTCGGCGACCAGGGCCAGTCCGTACCCCTTGTGCTGACCCATCGGCAGCAGCGCGCCACCGGCGTACAGCGCCTCGGGGTCGGTGCTCGGGTTGCCGGCCGCGTCGACGACGAGGCCCTCGGGCAGCGACCGGCCGTCGGTACGAGCCACCGCCACCTTGCCCTCGGCTGTCGCCGAGGTGGCGAAGTCGACGACCAGCGGCGGGGCGTCCGCACCGGTGGGTGCCGCCCAGGCCACCGGGTTGGTGCCGAACATCCGCGACCGCCCGCCCCAGGCGGTGACGCACGGGTCGGCGTTGGCCAGCGCGAATCCCACCAGCCCGGCGGCGGCGACCTGCTCGACGTACTCCCCCAGCCGGCCGACGTGCCGGCAGTTGCGCAGCGCCGCCACGGCCACCGCGGTGGTGGCGGCGCGGTCGACCAGCTCCTCGGCGCCGCAGCGTGCGGTCAGCTGCCCGAACCCGTTCCGTCCGTCGACCACCACGGCGGCTGCGGGCGTGCCCGGCAGCACCACGGGCGTCGTCTTCGGGTCGACGTCACCGGCGTCGACGAGGTCGGCGTACGGGACCAGCCGGCGCACGCCGTGCGAGGCGTGCCCGCGCAGGTCGGACTCCACCAGGGACTCGGCCACCCGGGCGGCGCTCGCCGGTGGCGCGCCCAGGCCGGCCACGACGTCTGACGCGAACGTGCGCAGCGCGTGGGGCGGGACGAGGACCGGGTCCGGCACCGTTCTCCGTTCTGTCAGGCGGAACGATGTTCCGCCCGACAAACCTACTGAAAACGGGACGATCTGCCAACCGGTCACCCGACCGCAGCGGCGACCACCTTGCCCCGCAGCTCGTCGGCACCGTCGACGGTCGCGCCCTGCGCGCGCAGCCAGGCGTCCAGCCCGGCCCGGTCCTGGTGGGTCATCACCGCCACCACGTCGCCCGGCCGGGCGTCGGCCAGCAGGGCCTGCAACCCGTCACCCTCGCTCGGGTACGACGGCATCGGCCCGACACCCACCCGCGCGGCGCCCGCGGCGAACAGCGCGTCCAGCTCGGGCATCGACCGGCCCCGCAGGTAGTCGGACTTGTGCACGACCACGATCCGGTCGGCGTCGTGCGCGGCGAGCTCACCGAGCGCCTCGACGATGGCGTCGCTGCGGTCCCCGGCGGTGCCCAGGCCGAGCAGCAGCCGGCCGCCGGGAGCGCGCAGGCCGCGCATGATCTCCAGCAGCGCCTCGAGCCCGGCCTCGTTGTGGGCGAGGTCGATCACGACGGTGACCTCGCCCAGCGAGTAGACGTTCATCCGGCCCGGGTTGAGGTCGGGGCCGGGGACGAAGCTGCGCAGGCCCTCCGCCACCGCGTCCCACGAGAGCCCCGCGGCCAGCGCGGCCGAGGTCGCCGCGAGGGCGTTCTCGACGTTGTGCCGGGACAGCCCGGCGAGCGTCATCGGCACGTCGGCGACCGGCAGCACCGGCCGGGCGTCCACCCCCGCGCCGAGCACGCTGACCCAGCCGTCGATCAACGTGGTGGCGCGGCCCCGCGTCCCGACCACCTCGCGGATCGCCGGTGCGTCGGGGTCGCGGGAGAAGACCCAGGTCGGGGCCCGGGACTGCGTACGCATCGCGAACGCGCGCGGGTCGTCACCGTTCAGCACCGCCCAGCCTCCTGGCCTGGTGATGCGCGGGACGACCCCCTTGACCTCCGCCAGCTGGTCGAGGGTGTCGATGCCGTGCAGGCCGAGGTGGTCGGCGCTGATGTTGGTCACGACCGACACGTCGTTGTGCGTGACGCCGATCCCGCGCAGCAGGATGCCGCCGCGCGCGGTCTCCGTGACCGCCAGCTGCACCTCTGGGTGCGCGAGAACGCGCGCGGCGCCACTCGGCCCGGAGTAGTCGCCCGCCTCCACCAGCACCCCGTCGACGTAGATGCCGTCGGTGCTCGACCAGCCCACGTGCAGCCCGGCGGTGCGGGCGATGTGCGCGATCATCCGCGCGGTGGTCGTCTTGCCGTTGGTCCCGGTGACCGCGACGACCGGTACCCGGGGAACCACCGTGCTCGGGGTGTCACCGGGGTCGGCCGCCCGGATCACCGAGCCCGCCTCGGCCAGCACGCAGGCGACGTCGCCCTCGGGGTCGGCGGCGAGGCGCGCCAGCACCCCGCCGAGCTGCTCACCGAGTGCGGTGGCGGTGCCGCGGCGTCGCCACGGGTACGCCACCACCAGCCGGTCGACCCGGGACGTCGGCCGGACCCGGACGGCCAGCCGGGTGACGCCGACCTCCGCTGCCATCCGGCGCACCAGCCGGGCCAGCAGCCGCGCCGCGAAGCGCTGCCGGAACCCGGACGACGCCGCGCCGGGACGGGTGGGACCGAGGCCGAGGCCGACGGCCAGGCTGCGCGCCGCCTCGGGGTCGAGCCGCATCAGGTCCGACACGTCGAGGGTGACCTTGATGGCGGCGCGGCTCACGTACAGGTTGGGACCCTCCAGCACCCGCAGCTCGACGAGCGCCGACACGGTGCTAGGCGCCCATGGCGTGGTAGCCGCCGTCGACGTGCACGATCTCGCCGGTCGTGGCCGGGAAGAAGTCGCTGAGCAGACCCACCACGGACCGTGCAGCGGGCGTCGTGTCCAGCTGGTCCCAGCCGAGCGGTGCCCGGTCGCCCCACATCTCCTCGAGCTGCTCGAAACCCGGGATCGCCTTGGCAGCAAGGGTCTTGAGCGGCCCCGCAGCCACCAGGTTGACCCGGACGCCCTTCGGGCCGAGGTCGCGGGCGAGGTAGCGCGCCGTTGACTCCAGGCTGGCCTTGGCCACGCCCATCCAGTTGTACGCCGGCCACGCCACGGTGGCGTCGAACGTCATGCCGACCACCGAGGACCCCTCGGCCAGCATCGGCAGCGCGGCCTCGGTGAGCGAGGCCAGCGAGAAGCCCGACACCTGCACCGCCTGTGCCACGTCTGCCCACGGCGCGCCCAGGAAGTCGCCGCCGAGCACAGTCTCCGGATTGCCGTAGGCGATCGAGTGCACCAGGCCGTCGAGCCCGTCGACGTGCTCGCCGAGCCGGTCGCCGAGGCTGGCCAGGTGGTCGTCGTCGCTCACGTCCAGCTCGATCACCGGCGCCGGCTCGGGCAGCCGGCCAGCGATGCGCTTGGTGATGCCCAGCGCGCGGCCGAAGTTGGAGATCACCACCGTCGCGCCCTGCTGCTGCGCCTCTCGCGCGACCGCGAACCCGATGGAGGAGTCCATGGTGACGCCGGCCACCAGGATGCGCTTGCCGTCGAGAATTCCCACGCGTGCTCTCCTACTCGCTGGTCGTCGGTCGGGTGTACGTGCTCAGTGGCCTCAGTGGCCTCAGTGGCCTCAGTGGCCCATGCCGAGGCCGCCGTCGACCGGCACCAGGGCACCGGTGACGTACGCCGCCTCGTCAGAGGTGAGGAAGCCGACGACCGCGGCGACCTCCTCGACGCTCGCGTAGCGGCCGAGCGGGATCTGGCTGCGGTACTGCTCGCGGGTCTCCTCCGGGAGCTCGGCGGTCATGTCGGTGTCGACGAAGCCGGGTGCGACCACGTTGACGGTGATGCCGCGGCTGCCGAGCTCGCGGGCGACCGACCGGGCGAAGCCGACCAGGCCCGCCTTGCTGGCGGCGTAGTTGGCCTGCCCGGGCGAGCCGAGCATGCCGACCACCGACGACATCAGCACCACCCGGCCCCACCGGGCCCGCAGCATCCCCCGGGTGGCCCGCTTCACCAGCCGGAAGCTCCCGGTGAGGTTGGTGTCGACCACGTCGTGCCAGTCCTGCTCGCTCATCCGCATCAGCAGGGTGTCCTTGGTGATGCCGGCATTGGCGACCAGCACCTCGACCGGGCCGTGCGCCTCCTCGACCTCGGTGAAGGCGGCGTCGATCTGGTCCACGTCGGTGATGTCGCAGCGCACACCGAGCACGCCCTCGGGCGGCTCGCCGCTGCGGTGGGTGACGGCGACCTTGTCGCCCCGGGCCGCCAGGGCGGTCGCGACGGCGCGGCCGATCCCGCGGTTACCCCCCGTGACGAGCACCGATCTGGGCACGCCCACCTCCGGGTTCCGCGTACGGACGCGCCGGCAGCCGCCGACGCGACGGGGACGCTACCGGCTCCGGGACGAACGCGTCACTCGTCGTCCTCGAGCCGGAACCCGAGCTTCATCGTGACCTGGACGTGCGAGACCCCGTCGTCGGCGATCTGGCCGCGGATCTGGGTCACCTCGAACCAGTCCAGGTGGCGGACTGTCCGGGATGCGCGCTCGATCCCGTTCCGGACGGCCTGGTCGACGCCGTCGGGCGAGGTACCGACGATCTCGGTCACGCGGTACGTGCGGTTGGCCACGATTGCCTCCTCCGGTCGGACTGCCCATCATTGCTTGTCGCCAGGGGGCTGCCGGCGACGTACCGTGGCAGGCATGGACCAGCGGCCGGTGAGCATCACCTCGGCACGGGTCGCGCGCAGTGACGACATCGCGGGCCGGCAGCTGCGCTACGTGCTGTCCATGATGGTCCGCACCGCGTGCTTCGTGGCCGCCGTGGCGGTCGACGGAGTCCTGCGGTGGGTGTTCGTGGCGGGAGCGCTGTTCCTGCCCTACGTCGCCGTGGTCATGGCCAACGCCGGGGTCCAGCGGGAGCCGGCGGGGCCGGAGACCGTGCCCCCGCCGAACCGGGCCGAGCTCGGGGCTGGTGAGGCCCCGGACGACGGCTGAGCGGCCGTGTGGCCGGCGGTCCGGACCACATCTGGCGACGACGGCCCCGACGTGTCATCATTTCCGCGTGCTCCGTTTCCCCCGTCGGGGCACGACGTGCCGGACGGCTCCCCCCGTGGTCGTCCGGCACCTTAACGTCTAGACGTGATCGCGAGGCGGCGCCGTGAGCGCGACCCCGGGGCCTGATCCGGGCCAGAACGACGCGGCCGGCCCGGTGCTCTGCTCGGCCCGGGACTGCCGCACGCCCGCCGTGTGGGCGCTGCGCTGGAACAACCCCAAGCTGCACACCCCCGACCGGCGCAAGACCTGGACCGCCTGCGACGAGCACCGCGAGTCCCTGTCCGACTTCCTGGGCCGGCGGGGGTTCCTGCGCGAGGTCGAGCCGCTCGAGGGCTGAGGGCTGCGCACCCCGCTGAGCACCCCGCCGAGCACCCCGCCGAGCACCCCGCTGAGCACCCCGCCGCGGTTTCCCAAGGGATGCCGGGAAACACCCACCGCTCACGTGTGGCCACACGTGAGCAGTGGCGCTTTCACGGGGGCCCTTGGGAAACAGCAGGAGCCCCGCAGGGGCGGCGGTCAGCCGCCGATGGCGCTCATCGGGCGCTGGGGCTGCAGGAAGCTGGGGTCGTCGATCCCGTGTCCGGGCAGCTTGCCCCACATCGCCACCCGCCAGCGGTCGGCGATCTCGGCGTCGTCGGCGCTGCCGCGCAGCGCCGCCCGCAGGTCGGACTCCTCCCGGGCGAACAGGCAGTTGCGCACCTGCCCGTCCGCGGTGAGCCGGACCCGGTCGCAGTCGCCGCAGAACGGCCGGGTCACCGACGCGATCACACCGACCGTCGCCGGACCGCCGTCGACCAGGAACTCCTCGGCCGGTGCCGACCCGCGGGGGCGGCCGGTCGGCGTGAGGTCGAACTCCGCCTCGAGCCGGTCGAGGGTCTCCTCGGCGGTCACCATCGGCCTCGCGGTTCCAGCGGTGCTGGGCGTCCAGCGGCATCTGCTCGATGATCCGCAGCTGGTAGCCGCGGTCGAGGCACCAGCGCAGCAGCTGCGGGGCCTGATCGTCGTTCTGGCCGCGCAGCAGCACCGCGTTGACCTTCACCGGCGTCAGGCCGGCCGCAGCGGCGGCCTCGAGCCCGGCGATCACGTCGTGGAGCCGGTCGCGGCGGGTGATCCGGCCGAAGGTCTCGGCGTCGACGGTGTCGAGGCTGACGTTGACCCGGTCGAGGCCGGCGTCGGCGAGCGCCTGCGCACTGCGCGCCAGCCCGAGCGCGTTGGTGGTCATCGCGATCTGGGGCCGCGGCCGCAGGGCGGCCATCTCGCCCACCAGACCGACCAGACCCGCGGCGCAGCAGCGGCTCGCCGCCGGTGAGCCGCACCTGGCGCACGCCGAGCTGCTCGACGCCGATCCGTACCAGCCGGACGACCTCGTCGTCGGTCAGCGTCTCGTCGGTGGGCAGCCAGTCGAGTCCCTCGGCCGGCATGCAGTACTGGCAGCGCAGGTTGCACCGGTCGGTCAGCGAGACCCGCAGGTCGGTCGCCACCCGGCCGTGCCGGTCGAGCAGTGGACCGGAGGTCGACGGGCCCGGTCTGCCCGTCGACGTTGACTCCTGCCAGTGCGGTCACCGTGTCATCGTACGGGGGGTACTGCTGGCGGAGTACCGTCGCCGCGGTGTACCGCTTCCTGCTGACCCCGCGCTGGCTGGCGCTGGCGCTGGTGGTCGCTGCTGCTCGGAGGCGTGTGCGTACGGCTCGGCATCTGGCAGCTGTCCCGGCTGTCCGACCGGCAGGACTCCAACGCCCTGATCGAGGCCAGCCTCGTCCAGGAACCGGTCGACGTGACCGCGCTGACCGCCGTCGGAGGGGGCGTCTCCGCCGAGGACGAGTGGCGGCCGGTCACGCTGACCGGGCGCTACGACACCGCCGAGCAGCTGCTGGTGCGCTACCAGACCAGCGAGCAGCAGCGCGGGGTCGACGTGGTCGTGCCGCTGGTGCTCGCCGACGGGACCGCGGTACTGGTCGACCGCGGGCTTCCTCGAGTCACCGTCCGGCACCCCGGATGCCGAGCGACGTCCCCGCGCCGCCGGAGGGTGAGGTGACGGTCACCGGGTGGCTCCGCCAGGACAGCGAGGCGGGTGACGAGGCCACCGAGCCGTCCGACGGCACGGTGCGGGCGCTGTCCGCCGACACGGTGGCCGAGTCGTCGGCGCACCCGCTGCTCGGCGGCTGGGTCCAGGCGCGGGAGGAGTCGCCCGACCCGGCGACGCCGCTGGTCGGGCCGGAGCCGCCGGAGCTCGACTCCGGGCCGCACTTCTTCTACGCCATGCAGTGGTTCTTCTTCGCGCTGCTGGCACTCGCGGGCTACCTGTACTTCGGCTGGGACGAAGCCCATCCCGGCCCGCGGACGACCCGGTCGCGTCGCGACAGCCGCGAGGACCCGTCGCCGGTCGTGGGTCGCCCGGCCCCCTGACTCAGCCGCGGCGCAGGGGGGCGTGCCGCCGTACCGGGGCGCGCCCGGGCGGCTGCTCCGGCCGCTCGCCCGGCTGCGGCCTCCGCTGAGTACGTTCGACGGCGTCGCCGGGTGCGAGCCGCAGCGCCTTCCCGTGGTGCACCAGGTCGAGCGGCCGGTCGCCGCCCACCAGCTCGTAGCGGGTGCGATCGGCGAACACCTCGACCCGCAGCCGGCTGTTGCCCCGCACCAGTCCGAAGCAGAGCCGGTCGATCCCCTCCGGCAGCTGCGGCGCGAACCGCAGCCTGACCTCGTCGCGCATGCCGCCGAAGCCCTCGACCAGCGCGATCCAGGCTCCCGCCAGCGACGCCATGTGCAGCCCGTCGCTGGTGTTGCCGCCCAGGTCGTGCAGGTCCATGAAGGCCGCCTCGCACGCGTAGTCGTAGGCAAGCCCGAGGTGCCCGACCTCCGCGGCCACCACGGCCTGGCTGCACGCCGACAGCGACGAGTCCCGCACCGTGATCGCCTCGTAGTACTCGAAGTCACGCAGCTTCTGCAGCGGGGAGAAGGCCTCGCCGCACCGCTGGATCGCCAGCACCAGGTCGGCCTGCTTGACGACCTGCTTGCGGTAGAGGTCGAAGTACGGGTAGTGCAGGAACAGCGGGTGCGCCTCCTTCGGTGTCGCGTCGAAGTCCCAGCGCTCGTACGTGGTGAAGTTGGCCGACTGCGGATGCACGCCGAGCTCGTCGTCCCAGCACACGTAGATGGCGTCTGCGGCGTCCCTCCAGGACGCGGCCTCCTCCACGTCGACGCCGAGCTGTCCGGCGTGCCGCGGGTGCCGGGACACCGCGTCGGCCGCCGCCCGCAGGTTGCGCGCGGCCATCAGGTTCGTGAAGACGTTGTCGTCGCCGATCGCGCTGTACTCGTCCGGGCCGGTGACACCGGAGATCCGGAACGCGCCCACCCGGTCGTGGTGGCCGAGCGAGCGCCACAACCGCGCGGTCTCGATCAGCAGCTCGAGGCCGATCTCCTGCTCGAGCCCGGTGTCGCCGGTGGCCTCGAGGTGCCGGATCAGCGCGTCGGCGATCGCGGCGTTGACGTGGAACGCGGCGGTGCCCGCCGGCCAGTACGCGGAACACTCGGCGCCGTCGATGGTCCGCCAGGGGAAGGCAGCACCCTCCAGGCCGAGCTGCTGGGCCCGCGCCCGGGCGGTGGGCAGCGTCGAGTGCCGCCAGCGCAGCACGTCGGCCGCCGCCCGGGGAACGCTGTGGGTGAGCACCGGCAGCACGAACGTCTCGGTGTCCCAGAAGCAGTGACCGTCGTAGCCGGGTCCGGTCAGCCCCTTCGCCGGGATCGACCGCCGCTCGGCCCGGGCACCCGCCTGCAGCACGTGGAACAGCGCGAACCGCACCGCCTGCTGGAGCTCCGCGTCGCCGTCGACCTCGACGTCGGAGTGTTCCCAGAACTCGCGGAGGTAGTCGCGCTGCTCGGTCAGCAGCTCGTACCAGCCGGTGTCGCGCGCCGCGGCCATGGCGGCCGCCACCTGGTCACGCAGGGCGGGCATGGACCGCTGCTGCGACCACCCGTACGTCACGTACTTGACGACTCGCAGGGTCTCGCCGGGCTGGAGCTTGGTGGAGAAGGTCACCCGCGACCAGTCGTCGTTGAGCTCGGTGCCGACGCTCACGTCGTGCGGCGCCTCGGTCTCGTGGTCCATCGACGCCGCGACCCGCAGCCCGCTGGTCCGGGTGCGGTGGACCATCGTGGCGCTCGCACCGTGGGAGTGGCCGGCCTCGTGCACCAGTGGCGCCTGCAGCGCGTCCTCCACCCGCGGGTCACCCTCCCGCACCGGGATCTCCTCGTCGGCCACCAGCTCCGACTGCACGACCACGCGGGCGGCATCGCCGACCGCCTGGACCTCGAGGCAGAGCGCGACGACCGCGCGCTGGGTCAGCGAGACCATCCGCGTCGACGTGATCAGCAGCCGCTGGCCGGCGGGCGAGCTCCAGTCCGCCTTCCGCGTCAGCACGCCCTCGCGGAAGTCGAGCGCCCGTTCGTGCGCGTGCAGCTCGCCGTAGCGGACGTCGAAGGGCTCGTCGTCGACCAGCAGCCGCATGACCTTGCCGTTGGTCACGTTGATGGCCGCCTGACCGTCCTCCGGGAAGCCGTACCCGGCCTCCGCGTACGGCAGCGGCCGGTGCTCGTAGACGCCGTTGAGGTAGGTGCCCGGCAGCCCGGACGGCTCGCCCTCCTCCAAGTTGCCGCGCAGGCCGACGTGCCCGTTGGACAGCGCGAACAGCGACTCGGTGCGGGCCAGGTCGTCGAGGTCGAGCTGCGTCTCGCGCAGGCACCACGGCTCGACGGTGAAGACGTCGTCGATGCTCATCGCAGCAGCTCCTCGAGGTCGTCCACGACGCGGTCGGCGCCGTGCTCCAGCAGCCCGTCGCGCTGCCCCACGCGGTCGACACCGATGACCACCGCGAAGCCACCGGCCCGACCCGCGGCCACTCCCGACAGGGCGTCCTCGAACACTGCGGCCTCACCAGCCTCCACGCCCAGCCGGCGCGCACCCTCGAGGAAGCCGTCCGGCGCCGGTTTGCCCCGCAGGCCGCGCTCGACGATGACGTTGCCGTCGACCACGTCGCCGAACAGGTCGGCGATGCCGGTGACCCGCAGCACGTCGTGGGTGTTGGCCGACGACGACACGACCGCCGTCGCCAGGCCGGCGTCCCGTACCGCGTGCACGTAGCTGACCGAGCCGTCGTAGAGCTCGACGCCGTCGTCGTGGATGCGGCGCAGCAGGACCTCGTTCTTGCGGTTGCCGAGGCCCTGCACGGTCTCGGCGTGGGGCGGGTCGCCGGGCGAGCCCTCGTCGAGCTCGATGCCACGCGAGGCGAGGAAGTCACGCACGCCGTCAGCGCGCGGCTTGCCGTCGACGTAGGTGTTGTAGTCACCCTCGGGGTCGAACGGGCGGAACTCCGCACCGGTGCGGGCGGCCCGCTCGCGCAGGTACGAGTCGAACGCCTCCGTCCACGCCGCGTTGTGCACCGCCGCGGTCTTGGTGAGCACACCGTCGAGGTCGAACAGGCACGCCCGGACCTGAGGCGGGAGACCGAGGTGCACCGACATGGCGTTGACGCTACGTCAGTTGCGGGCTGCAGCGACCAAGGACTCGAACAGCCGCGGGTCCTCACCCACCTCGGGGTGCCACTGGACACCGATGCGGAACCGCGCCTGCGGGTCCTCGAACGCCTCCAGCACGCCGTCGTCGGCCCACCCCGACTCCACCAGCCCCGGGTAGGTGCGCACGCCCTGGTGGTGGTAGGTCGGCACCACCACCTCGTCGCCCAGCACCGCGGCCAGCCGGGTACCCGGCACGGTGCGCACCCGGTGCTCGCCGTACGTCCCGGGTGCGGGCGCGTGCCCGGAGTGTCCGACCCGGTCGGGCAGGTGCTGCTCCAGCTCGCCACCCGCGGCGACCGCCATCACCTGCATCCCGCGGCAGACGCCCAGCAGCGGCAGGTCCCGGGCGACGCACAGCCGCGCCACGGCGAGCTCGCTCGAGTCCCGGTCCGGCCGCGGCGCCTGGACGGTCGGGTGCGGCTCCGCGTCGTAGCGGCCCGGCTCGACGTCGACCCCGCCGGCGATCAGCACGCCGTCCAGCCGGTCGAGCAGCGCGGCCACGGTGTCGTCGTCGGTGCCGGGTGGTAGCGGCGGCAGCACCACCGGCAGCCCGCCGGCGTCCCGGACGTGCCGGACGTAGCCGAGCGGCACCAGCACCGCGGGCACGTCCGTCCAGGCCGCCCACGACGCCGGCTCGACGTAGGCGGTGATGCCAATGACCGGCGCACTCACAGGGGTGTCACGTACGCCGCGCTGATCCCCCCGTCGACCAGGAACGTCGACGAGGTGATGAAGCTGGAGTCGTCGCTGGCCAGGAACAGCACCGCGCCGGCGATCTCGTCCGGGTCGGCGAACCGACCCATCGGCACGTGCACCAGGCGTCGCGCCGCCTGCTCGGGGTCGGAGGCGAACAGCTCGCGCAGCAGCGGCGTGTCCACGGGGCCGGGGCACAGCGCGTTGACCCGGATGCCTTCCCGGGCGAACTGGACGCCGAGCTCGCGGGTCATCGACAGCACCCCGCCCTTGCTCGCGGAGTAGGAGACCTGCGACGTGGCCGCGCCCATCACCGCGACGAACGACGCGGTGTTGATGATCGAGCCGTGCCCCTGCTGCCGCATGTACGGCAGCTGGGCCCGGCAGCACAGGAACACGCTGGTCAGGTTGACCTCCTGCACGCGGCGCCAGGCATCGATCCCGGTCTCCAGGATCGAGTCGTCGTCGGTCGGGTTGATCCCGGCGTTGTTGAACGCGACGTCGACGCTCCCGTACGCGGCATGCGTCTCGGCCACCATCGCCTCGACCTGGTCGGCGTCGGACACGTCGCAGTGCAGGTAGCGCCCACCTGTCTCCGCCGCCACCTCCGGGCCGCGGGCGTCGTCCAGGTCGGCGACCACGACGTTGGCACCCTCGGCGGCGAACCGGCGGGCCGTGGCCAGCCCGATGCCGCTGCACCCGCCGGTCACGATCGCCGTGCGGCCTGCCAGGCGCCCGCCTGCAGGCTCGTGCGCTGCCATGGATCAGTCCTCCGTCGCGATGAAGAGGTTCTTGAGGTCGGTGAACGAGTCCAGCGCGTCCGGGCCGAGCTCGCGGCCGAGACCGGACTGCTTGAACCCGCCGAAGGGCGTCGAGTAGCGCACCGAGGCGTGCGAGTTCACCGAGAGGTTGCCCGCCTCGACCCCACGGCCGACGCGGATCGCCCGGCCGACGTCGCGGGTCCAGATCGACCCGGACAGCCCGTACTGGGTGTCGTTGGCCTTGGCGACGGCGTCGGCCTCGTCGTCGAACGGGAGCACGGCGACCACCGGGCCGAACACCTCCTCGCGCCAGACCCGGTCGCCGGTGCCGTGCGGCAGGACCACGGTCGGTGCGTACCAGTAGCCGGGCCCGTCGGGAGCGCTGCCACGCACCGCCACGTCGAGCCCGTCGCCCTCGACGTAGGACGCAACGGAGTCGCGCTGGCCCGCGCTGATCAGCGGCCCCATCTCGGTCGCCTCGTCCCCGGGCGCGCCGACCCGCACGCCCTGCACCGCGGGCTCGAGCAGGGCCAGGAACCGGTCGTGCACGGACCGCTCGACCAGGATCCGGCTGCGCGCGCAGCAGTCCTGGCCGGCGTTGTCGAAGACGCCGTACGGTGCCGTCGCCGCCGCCTGCTCGAGATCGGAGTCGGCGAACACGATGTTGGCGCTCTTGCCGCCCAGCTCGAGCGTCACCCGCTTCACCTGCTCGGCGGCCCGCGCCATGATCCGGGTGCCGACCTCGGTCGAGCCGGTGAAGCAGATCTTGCGCACGGACGGGTGGGTCACGAACCGTTCCCCCACCACCGAGCCCTTGCCGGGGAGCACCGTGAGCACGCCCTCGGGCAGACCGGCCTCGAGCGCCAGCTCGCCGATCCGGATCGCGGTGAGCGGGGTGAGCTCGGCCGGCTTCAGCACCACCGTGTTGCCGGCGGCCAGCGCCGGTGCCATCCCCCAGCCCAGGATCGGCATCGGGAAGTTCCACGGCACGATCACGCCGACGACGCCGAGCGGCTCCTTGAAGGTGATGTCGATGCCGCCGGCCACCGGGATCTGCCGCCCGAACAACCGTTCCGGTGCCGCCGAGTAGTAAGCCAGCACGTCCCGGACGTTGCCCGCCTCCCAGCGGGCGTTGGAGATGGTGTGCCCGGAGTTGCTGACCTCGAGCGCTGCCAGCTCCTCGCGGGCGCTGTCGACGGCGTCGGCGAAGCGACGCAGCAGCAGGCCGCGGTCGGCCGGGGCAACGGTGCGCCAGGTCCGGAACGCGTCGGCGGCCCGCTCGATGGCCGCGTCGGCCTGCTCCAGGGTCGTCTGCTCGAGCTCGACCACCGGCTGCTCGGTCGCCGGGTCGAGGACGACGTGCGTGGTGCTCACAGCCGCTCGAACCCCCGGACCCGCTCCCAGTCGGTGACGGCAGCCTCGAACGCCTTGAGCTCGACGTCGGCGGCGTTCAGGTAGTGGTCGACGACCTGCTGGCCGAACACCTCGGGCGCGATCTCGGAGGCAGCGAACGCGTCCCGGGCGGCGCGCAGGGTGTGCGGCACCAGGGTCTTGTCGGAGGTGTAGGCGTTGCCCTCGAGCGGCGCTTCGAGCTCGAGCTCGTGCTCGATGCCGTACAGCCCACCGGCGAGCATCGCGGCGAGTCCCATGTACGGGTTCACGTCGCCGCCGGGCAGCCGGTTCTCGATCCGCAGCCCGCCGCCGTGCCCGACCGCGCGCAGCGCACAGGTCCGGTTGTCCCACCCCCAGGCGACCGCCGTGGGCGCGAACGAGCCCGGGGCGAACCGCTTGTAGGAGTTGACGTTCGGCGCGTACAGCAGGGTGAGCTCCGCCAGTGTCGTCTGGACCCCGGCGACGAACTGGCGGAACAGGTCGGTGGGCCCGTCGTCGTCGGCGAAGACCACCGATCCGTCGGTGCCCCGCAGGCTCATGTGGATGTGGCAGGAGTTGCCCTCGCGCTCGTCGAACTTGGCCATGAAGCTCAGCGCCTTGCCGTGCAGCGACGCGATCTCCTTGGCGCCGTTCTTGTAGACGGCGTGGTTGTCGGCAGTGCGCACGACCTCGTCGAACAGGAACGCGATCTCGTGCTGGCCGAGGTTGCACTCGCCCTTGGCCGACTCGACCACCATCCCGCTGGCGTACATGTGGTTGCGGAGGTCGCGCAGCAGCGGCTCGACCCTGGTCGTGCCGAGCAGCGAGTAGTCGACGTTGTACTGGTTCGACGGCGTGAGGTTGCGGTACCCGGCGTCCCACGCCTGCTCGTAGGTGTCGTCGAAGACGATGAACTCCAGCTCGGTGCCGGCGAAGGCCGACCATCCCTTGTCGGCCGCCTTCTCGACCTGCGCTCGCAGGACCTGCCGCGGCGACTCAGCCACCGGCGTGTGCTCGTCGTCCAGCCAGGCCAGGTCGCACTGCACCATGGCCGTGGCCGGCAGCCACGGGACCGGCCGCATGGTGTCCAGGTCGAGCACGAACTCCATGTCGCCGTAGCCGCGCTCCCAGGAGCTGATCGCGTAGCCCTCGACCGTGTTCATGTCGACATCGACCGCGAGCAGGTAGTTGCAGCCCTCGGTGCCGTGCTCGAGCACGTGGTCGAGGAAGTACGGCGCGTGCAGCCGCTTGCCCTGCAGGCGGCCCTGCATGTCGGTGAAGGCGACGACGACGGTGTCGACCTCACCCCGCTCGATCTGCGAGCGCAACGTGTCGAGAGCAAGCACCGGTGTGCGCTCAGCCATGCGGGTCTCCCACCCTCGTGGTCTGCGGCAATGGGCCGCAGACGTGCCATTGCCGGGACTGAAGCACCGCTCTAGTCTTCCTGTCAATGTCAGCCCCCGACCTCGCCACCACCGCGCACGACGCCCTGCTGCGTCCGGTGCGCGAGGGCAACGCGTTCGAGGAGACGATCGAGCGGGTGCTGTCGATGATCAAGCTGGGTGTCGTCGCAGTCGACGAGCAGCTGCCGACCGAGCGGGAGCTGTCCCGGCGGCTCGGCGTCAGCCGGGTCACGGTCCGGGAGGCGGTCCGGGAGCTGCAGAGCGCGGGTTTCGTCGAGTCCCGGCGCGGTCGCTACGGCGGGACCTTCGTGCTCGCCGTACCCGCCCCCGCACGCCGCCGTGACCCGCGGCGGCTCGCGCGGGCACTGGGGGGGCACCTCGACGACGCGCTGATCTTCCGGCAGGTCGCCGAGGTGGGTGCGGCCGAGTGCGCTGCCGGCCGCCGGCTCGACCCCGCCGAGGTCTCCCACCTCGAGCAGATGCTGGCGCAGACCACCGGTGCCCCGCTCGCGGACTACCGCCGGGCCGACTCCCGCCTGCACCTCGCGATCGCCGAGCTGAGCGGCTCGACGACGGTCACCGCCGCCGTGGCCGACGCCCGGACCCGGATCAACGAGCTGCTCGACGCCATCCCGCTGCTGCGGCAGAACATCACCCACTCCGACGAGCAGCACGAGGCCGTCGTCCACGCCGTCCTGGCCCGGCGACCCACCAAGGCGCGGCGGGCGATGACCGAGCACGTGGAGGGCACGGCCGCCCTGTTGCGGGCCTTCCTGGACTGAGGGAGCCTGCGGCATGCCCGACAACAGGCGCCGCGCAGTCGAGTACGACAAGGTCGACGACGACTACCTCGAGCACAAGTCACTGCAGAGCGGGTCGGTCGGCTGGGTGCTGCTGGCCGGGCTCGGCGTCGCCTACGTCATCTCGGGAGACTTCGCCGGCTGGAACTTCGGCATCGCCGAGGGCGGCTGGGGCGGCCTGCTGGTGGCCACCGTGCTGATGGCGACGATGTACACCTGCATGGTCCTGGGGCTGGCCGAGCTGTCGTCGGCGATCCCGGTGGCCGGTGCAGGCTACGGCTTCGCCCGGCGGGCACTGGGGCCGCTCGGCGGCTTCGCCACCGGCACCGCGATCCTGATCGAGTACGCCGTGGCCCCCGCCGCGATCGTCATCTTCATCGGCGGTTACGTGGAGGCGCTCGGGTTGTTCGGGCTGACCAACTCGTGGCCGGTCTACCTGGCGGCGTACGTCATCTTCGTCGGCATCCACCTGCGCGGCGTGGGCGAGGCCCTGCGAGTGATGTTCGTGATCACGGCGGTCGCCGCGGTGGCGCTGGTCGTGTTCGTGGTGGCCATGGTGCCGAAGTTCGACGCGGACAACCTGTTCGTCATCGCACCGACGGACGCGACCGGGGCGAGCGAGATGTTCCCCTACGGCTACGCGGGCGTGCTCGCGGCGCTCGTCTACGGCATCTGGTTCTTTCTCGCCGTCGAGGGCGTGCCACTCGCGGCCGAGGAGGCACGCGACCCCCGCAAGGACATGCCGCGCGGGATCATCGGCGCGATGCTCGTGCTGCTGGTCTTCGCAGCGGCGATCCTGGTGGTCGCACCCGGCGGTGCGGGCGCCAAGCTGATCGCCGGGTCCGACAACCCGCTCCCCCAGGCGCTGCGCGCGGCGTACGGCGGCGACACCTGGATGTCCGACTTCGTCAACTACGTGGGTCTCGCCGGCTTGGTGGCGAGCTTCTTCTCCATCATCTACGCCTACTCGCGCCAGCTGTTCGCGCTGTCCCGCGCCGGCTACTTCCCGCGGGTGCTGGCGACCACGGGCAAGCGGCACACCCCGTGGGTCGCGCTGATCGTGCCCGGCAGCATCGGCTTCGTGCTCGCGGCGGTGACCCAGGCCGGGGACCGGATGATCCAGATAGCGGTGTTCGGCGCGTCGGCGTCGTACGTGCTGATGACGTTGTCGCACATCGTGCTGCGCCGTCGCGAACCAGATCTCGAGCGGCCCTACCGGACGCCCGGAGGTGTGGCCACGACCGGCGTCGCGCTGGTCCTGGCGTGCGCGGCTTTCGTCGCCGTGTTCCTCGTCGACGTCGTTGCCGCGCTCATCACCCTCGGCCTGTTCGTGCTCGCGATCGCGTACTTCTGGTTCTGGAGCAGGCACCGGCTGGTCGGCGTCGCGCCGGAGGAGGAATTCGACGCCATTACGTCCGGTGAGTCCGAGCTGTCCTGATCACGGACGGGTGAACACCGCGCGACACGACGCGATATTCGTGCGGCAAGCTGGTCCCGAGGTGTACACACAGGGTTGGCCTCGCGGCACCGCCGCGGCTGTTCGGCTGACTGTCCGCGTGGGGATACGGACACCGACCCTGGAGGCACCTCGTGGCCGACACCAGTCACCTCAGCGACGATGAGAAGAAGCTAGCTGAGCTCGGGTACAAGCAAGAGCTGAACCGGACTTGGTCCGGCTTCTCCAACTTCGCCATCTCGTTCTCGATCATCTCGATCCTGGCTGGCTGCTTCACGACGTTCGGCCAGGCGTGGAACAACGGTGGTCCGGTCGCGATCTCGTGGGGCTGGCCGGTCATCTCCCTGTTCATCCTGATCATCGGTTTCTGCATGTCCGAGCTGGTGTCGGCCTACCCGACCTCCGGTGGCATCTACTGGTGGGCGGCGAAGATGGGCGGCGCCAGGAGCGGGTTCTACACGGGCTGGCTCAACCTCATCGGGCTGGTCGCCATCCTGGCGACCGTCGCCTACGGCTGCGCCACGTTCCTCTCCATCAGCCTGGGCGGTTACCTGTGGCCAGGCTGGTACGACACCTTCGGTGGTGACCCGCTCAAGCAGTACTTCGCCCTGTTCGTGCTGGTGATGGTGCTGGTCACGTTGGCGAACATCTTCAGCAGTCACCTGATGGCGATCATGAACAACATCTCGGTGTGGTGGCACGTCGTCGGCGCCGCTGTCGTCGTTCTCATCGTCGTGCTGGTGCCCGACGAGCACCAGAGCGCGAGCTTCGTCTTCACGGAGCGGTTCAACAACTCCGGCTTCGGTGACGGGACCACCGGTGGCATCACGTTCTGGCTGGCGGTGCTGCCACTGGGCTTCCTGCTCACCCAGTACACGATCACCGGGTTCGACGCGTGCGCGCACCTGTCCGAGGAGACCACCGAGGCGTCGACCGGAGCGGCCAGAGGGATCTGGCAGTCGATCTTCTACTCGGCCATCGGTGGTTGGATCCTGCTGCTCGCGTTCCTGTTCGCCGCAAACGACGTCGAGGCGGTCAACGAGCAGGCGGGGTTCGTCGGCGCGATCTTCGAGACCGCACTCACCAACAAGTGGGCAGGCGCCGTCTTCATCATCTCCACCATCGGCCAGTTCTTCTGCACGATGTCCTGCATGACCAGTTGCTCGCGGATGACCTTCGCCTTCAGCCGCGACGGCGCCATCCCGGGATCGAGCATCTGGCGCAAGGTCGACGTCAAGCGGGTGCCGAGGAACGCCGTGCTGTTCGGGGCGGTGGTGGCCGTGCTGCTCACCCTGCCCGCGTTGTACAAGTCCCCGTCGGGTGCACCCACCGCGTTCTACGCGGTCGTGTCCATCGGCGTCATCGGCCTCTACGTCGCCTTCGCGATCCCGATCTGGCAGCGGCTGCGGATGGGTGACAGCTTCGAGCCCGGCCCGTGGACGCTCGGCGCGAAGTACAAGTGGATGTGCTGGGTGTCGGTCATCGAGATCGCCATCATCTCGGTCTACTTCATCCTGCCCACCACCCCCGCGGGGTGGCCAGGCAACGAGGAGTTCACCTGGACGGCGGTCAACTACGCCCCGATCGTGACGTTCGGTGTGCTGATCGGGATCACGATCTGGTGGGAGCTGTCGGCCAAGCACTGGTTCACGGGTCCGAAGCACACCATCGACGAGGCCGTGGTGAAGGCGTTCGACGCCGACGACTGATCAGTACGCCGCACCCGCCCCTCCAGTGGCGCATAGGTGGTCCGTCTCGGCACCGGGCAGGCCGTTTTCGCGCCACTGGACGGGGTCAGTGGTCAGCGACCAGCGGTGCGGCCGAGCAGGTCGTCGAAGTCGGCGTGCTCGAACTCCGTCACGGCCCGCTCGTACTTCTCCATCCCCCACGCCCAGAAGTCGAAGTCGATCGGGCTGACGGCGTCCTGGATGGACGCCCACAGGGTCCAGCCGTACTTGGACATCAACCCGAGCAGCCGGGCCCGGGCGATCTTGTCGTCGCGGTGCTCGCCGTAGTAAGCGTCGACGAGCTCGGTGAGGTGCTCGAGGTCGAGGGTGGACTCGCTCCAGATGTTGCCCAGCTCGAAGCAGGCGTCGTTGTTTCCGGAGTACTCGTAGTCGATGATCCAGACCCGCTCGCCGTCGTCGATGAAGTTGGCGGCGAGGAGGTCGTTGTTGCAGGGCACGGTGGCCTCCTGACGGACAGCCAGCGCCGCAGCGATCCGGTCGACGGCCGGCATGAACTCGAGGTAGCGGTCGGGCAGCCGGAAACCGCGCTCGGTGACGATGGACAGGTAGCGCCGCTGGATCTGCACCATGTCGAAGTCGCCGGTGAACCGTGGCGCGGCGTGCAGCAGCCGGCAGGCGGCGGCGACCCGGTGGAGCCGCTCGGCGTCGCGCAGGTCGTCGGGCCCGTACGTACGCCCCTCGACCCACTCCACCACGAGGACGCCGCGCCCGGGCAGGTAGTCGACCACCGCCGGCGCGGCGCCCGCGGTCGCGGCGTGGCCAGAGTTGGTGTGCTCGGCCGCCCGGTCGATCGACAGCAGGTCGCCGTCGAGGCTGGACAGGCGCACGACCACCGTCTGCTCGTCCATCGACACCTTGAAGTTGAAGTTGGTCAGGCCGCCCTCGAGCGGCTCGACGGTGCGGTGGCGACCGGTGGTGGAGGGCATGGCGTCGAGGGCCTCGTCGAGCCGGGCCCGGACAGAGTCGGGAACGGCGGCCTCGGACACCCTCGGCAATCTAGTGTGACCGCGTGCCCAGCGAGAAGGATCTGCCGAAGCGAGCCCGGGTCGTCGTGGTCGGTGGCGGGGTGGGCGGGGCGAGCATCGCCTACCACCTCGCCGAGCGGGGCGAGACCGACGTGCTGCTGGTCGAGCGCGACGAGCTGACCAGCGGATCGACCTTCCACTCCGCCGGGCTGGTCGGACAGCTCCGCGCCGATCCGACCCTGACCCGGATGAACACCTACTCGGTCGAGCTCTACCGGCGGCTCCAGGAGACCGACGTCGCACCGGGCTGGGTCGAGGCCGGCGGCATCCGGCTGGCCTCGTCGACGGAGCGGATGGAGGAGATCCGCCGCCAGATCGCGTGGGCGCGGACATTCGACCTCCCGCTGGAGGAGATCGGCGCGGACGACGCGCAACAGATGTTCCCGCTGATGGAGACCGACGGCGTCGCCGGCGCCGCCTACCTCGCCTCGGACGGCTGGGTCGACCCGTCCCAGCTGTGCCACGCGCTGGCCACGCTCGCCAGACGACAGGGCGTGCAGGTGGCCACGCACACCCGGGTGACGGGGATCGACACCGAGCGCGGGCGCGTCACCGGGGTGCGCACCGATCGGGGCGACGTCGAGTGCGAGGTCGTCGTCGACGCCGGCGGGATCTTCGCGGCCGAGATCGCCCGCATGGTCGGTGTCCGGGTGCCGCTGGTGCCGATGTCGCACCAGTTCCTCGTGACCGAAGCGTTCCTGGAGCCGCGGGAGAAGCCGCTGCCGACGCTGCGCGACCCCGACCTGCTCGTCTACTACCGCCAGGAGGTCGACGGGCTGGTGATGGGCGGCTACGAGCGACAGGGCGAGCCGTTCTGCACCACGGCGACGTCGTACGACGCCGTCCCGGCCGACTTCAACGGCCGGCTGCTGCCGGAGAGCTGGGACCGGCTGGAGGAGATCACCGACAACAGCCAGCAGCGCGTGCCCGCGATGGCCGACGTAGGGATCCGCTCGATGGTCAACGGGCCGGAGGCGTTCACACCCGACAACGAGTTCTGCCTCGGCGAGACCGAGGTCGACGGCTTCTTCGTCGCCGCGGGCTTCTGCGCGCACGGGATCGCGGGTGCCGGCGGCATCGGCCGGGTGATGGCCGAGTGGGTGATCGAGGGCGAGCCCGGCATGGACGTGTGGCACATGGACATCCGTCGCTTCGGCCCGCACTTCCGCTCCCCCTCGTACACGCTCGCGCGGACCATGGAGACCTACCAGACCTACTACGACATCACCTACCCGTCGCACGAGCGCTCCGCGGGCCGACCGCTGCGGACGCCGTCGGCGTACTCCTGGCACCAGGACCACCGCGCGGTCTTCGGCGAGAAGGCCGGCTGGGAGCGGGTGACGCACTACCGGTCCAACGAGGCGGCCGGTGACACGTCGCTGCGCCCGCGGGGATGGGCCGGCCGGCTCTGGTCACCGGCGACGGGTGCCGAGCACCTCGGCACCCGGTCGGCGGCCGGGCTGTTCGACGAGTCGTCGTTCGCGAAGATCGAGGTGACCGGGGGCGACGCCGCCGCGCTGCTCGAGTGGGTCTGCGACAACCAGGTGGCCCGCGACGTGGGCGCCGTGACGTACACCCAGGCGCTCAACTCCCGTGGCGGCATCGAGGCCGACGTCACCGTCACCCGCACCGGCCGGGCCGCGTTCCTCGTGGTCACCGGCACCGCGTTCGGGGCGCACGACCTCGACTGGCTGCGCCGCCAGGCCCGCCGGCGCAGGGCGGACGTGCGCATCGCCGACGTCACCGGCCAGTACGCCTGCTACGGGTTGTGGGGACCGCGCAGCCGCGAGGTGCTGTCCCGGCTCACGCCCGCCGACCTGTCCAACGCGGCGTTCCCGTTCCTCACCAGCCGGCTGATCACCATCGGCGACGTACCGGTGCGGGCGCTCCGGGTGACGTACACCGGCGAGCTGGGCTGGGAGCTGTACGCGCCCAGCGAGTACGGGCTGGCGCTGTGGCGGTCGCTGTGGAGCGCGGGCCGCGACGTCGGCATGGTCGCGGCGGGCTACCGCGCGATCGACAGCCTGCGGCTGGAGAAGGGGTACCGGGCGTGGAGCACCGACGTCACCCCCGAGACCACCCCGTACGAGGCGGGGCTCGGCTTCTGCGTGGCGGTGGACAAGCCGGGTGGGTTCCTCGGCCGCGACGCGCTGCTCGAGGCCCGGGAGCGTGGCCGGCAGGACGGGACCGCGCAACGGTTGCGCTGCCTGGTGCTCGACGACCCGCGCGTGGTGGCGCTGGGCAGCGAGCCGGTGCGGCTCGGGGACGGCGGGCCCGTCGCCGGCCGGGTCACGTCGGGCGGCTACGGATACACCGTCGGGAAGTCCATTGCCTACGCCTACCTCCCGGCGGCGGACTCCAAGCCCGGCGCCGCGGTCAGCGTCGACGTGTTCGGCGAGTGGGTCGGCGGCCAGGTGGTGCGGGAACCGCTGTTCGACCCCAAGAACGCCCGGGTACGCCTCGACACCGGCGAGGAGCCGGCGGACTAGGAGTCCAGCCCCGCCCGCACCACGATCCGGGTGCGGTCGGACCGGAACGTGTCCCGGGAGTACTCGACTGCGCGTCCTGCCGTCGTGTAGGCCGTCCGCACGATCACGATCAGCGGAGACCCCTCGGGTACCTCGAGCAGCCCGGCCTCGTACGGACCGGCGATGACCGGCTCCAGCACCTCGGTCGCGGTGTGCGGCAGCAGGCCGTAGCCGTCGCTCATCAGCCGGTAGAGGGAGCCGGTGAAGCGCCGTTCGAGCAGGCCGGGGAACAGGTCGGCCGGCAGGCAGGCCTGCTCGAGCGCCAGCGGCTGCCGGTTGGCCGACCGCACCCGCACCACCTCGTGCACCTGGCCTCCGGCCCCCAGGCCGAGTGCCCTGCCCTCCGCCCGGGTGGCGCGCCGCGTCTCGGCGCCGACGAGGCGGGCGCCGGGCCGCTTGTTGGCCCGGCGGACCTGCTCGGTGAAGCTCACCAGCCCGGTCAGGTCGCACTCGATCCGCGGCTCGATGACGAACGTGCCGCCGGTACGTCCCGGCACCCGGACGATCACGCCGCGCGACTCCATGCCGGCCAGGGCTTGGCGCAGCGTCATCCGGCTCACGCCCAGCGCGGCTGCCAGCCGCTGTTCCGGGGGCAACCGGTCGCCGGGCACCAGGTGGCCGTGACCGATCAGCCCGGCGAGCCACTGCTCGATCCGCACGTGGGCGGGTGGCCGGGTGCTCGCTCCGAGCTTCGGCGCCGACGCCAACAGCTCCCCCACCTGCGCGTCCCCCCACCGCCTCGTCATGGCCGGACCCTAACCATCCGGCGGCTCGGGCACAGCGGGGTCACAGAGCCCGGGTCATCCCGCCGTCGACCGCGATCACCGAGCCGGTGACGTACGACGCGGTGGGCGAGAGCACGAACGCGGCGACCCGGCCGAACTCCTCCGGCCCGCCGTAGCGGCGCAGCGGGATCCGCTGCTCCCACCCGCGGCGGGCGTCGTCGGGGTCGTCGGCGAGCCCGTCCAGCTCGCGCACCCGCTCGGTGTCGAGCCGTCCGGGCAGCAGGCTGGTGACGCGGATGCCACGAGGGCCGAGCTCGTCGGCGACGTCCTTGCCCAGCATGGCCAGGCCCGGTCGGATCCCGTTGCTGGTCGCGAGCCCGGCCACCGGTGCCTTGACCGACGACGACAGGACCAGCGCGATCGACCCGCCGTCGGTGCACGCGTCGGCGACCGCGTGCACCAGCCGCACCGCCCCCAGGAAGACCGACTCGAAGGCGGAGCGCCACTGCTCGTCGGTGATGCTGCTCGGCAGCCCGGGCGGTGGGCCGCCGACGCTGACCAGCGCACCGTCCAGCCGTCCCCACCGCTCGGTCGCGGCGGCCACCAACCGGGACGCCGTCGTCGGGTCGGCATTGTCGGCGACGACCGGCTCGACGCTGTCGCCCGCCATGGCGCGCAGCGCGTCCGCTGTCTCGCGGAGTCGGTCCTCGTCCCGCCCGGTGACGACCACCCGGGCGCCATCGGCGACCAGCGCCTCGGCGGTCGCCCGCCCGAGGCCACGGGACCCGCCGGTGACGATGTAGACGCGGTCCCGAAGTCCGAGATCCACCTGACTGCCTCCCTAGACCGGGACGGCGGCGGGCGCGTGCTCGGCGCCGGGCGCGAACTGCGTCCGGTAGAGCTCGGCGTAGAGCCCCGGCCGGGCGACGAGCTCGTCGTGCGTGCCCTGCTGCACCACCCGACCGCCGTCGAGCACGACGATCCTGTCGGCATGTCGCACGGTCGACAACCGGTGCGCGATCACCAGCGACGTACGGCCCTCCAGGGCCACCTCGAGCGCACGCTGCACAGCGGCCTCCGACTCGGAGTCGAGGTGCGCCGTCGCCTCGTCGAGGACGACGACCGACGGCGCCTTCAGCAGCAGCCGGGCTATCGCCAGCCGCTGCCGCTCGCCGCCGGACAGCCGGTAGCCGCGGTCGCCCACCACGGTCCCGAGTCCGTCGGGCAGCGCCGCGACGAGGTTGCCGAGCTGGGCGGCGCGCAGCGCGTCGTGCATCTGCTCGTCGGTGGCGCCGGGCGCGGCGTACTGCAGGTTGGCGGCGATCGTGTCGTGGAACATGTGCGCGTCCTGGGTGACGTGGCCGACGACCTGGTGCAGCGACTGCTGGGTCACGTCCCGCACGTCCTGTCCTGCCACCCGCACCGCACCGGTGTCGACGTCGTACAGCCGCGCGACCAGCTGGGTGAGCGTTGTCTTGCCGGCGCCGGACGGGCCGACCAGCGCGACCATCTGGCCGGGCTCGACGGTGAAGGTCACGTCGCTCAGGACCTCCCCGGACTCACGTGCCTCGTGCCGGGCGACCGACTCGAGGCTGGCCAGGCTGACCTCGTCGGCCCGCGGGTAGTGGAACGACACGTGGTCGAGCTCGACACCGACGTCGCCCGGGGTGGCGACGAGCTCCTCGGCGCCCTCCCGGTCGGCGAGCATCGGCTCGAGGTCGAGCACCTCGAAGACGCGCTCGAAGCTCACCAGTGCGGTCATCACGTCGACCCGTACGTTGGACAGGGCGGTCAACGGGCCGTACAGCCGGCCCATCAGTGCGGACAGGGCGAGCAGGGTGCCGACCGTCAGCGTGCCGCTGATCGCGAACAGCCCACCGATGCCGTAGACCAGCGCGGTGGCGAGTGCGGCGACCAGCGCGAGGGCGGAGTAGAAGATCCGGCTGCTCATGGCGATCCGCACGCCGAGGTCGCGGACACCGGCCGCCTTGGCCGCGAACGCCGTGTCCTCCTCGGCCGGCCGGCCGAAGAGCTTGACCAGCAGCGCACCGCCGACGCCGAAGCGCTCGGTCATCGAGGTGCCCATGTCGGCGTTGAGCTGCATCTGCTCGCGGGTGAGCCCGGCGAGCTGTCGGCCCGCCCACTTCGCGGGCAGCAGGAACAGCGGCAGCAGGGCCAGCGCGACCAGGGTGATCGGCCACGACAGCAGGATCATCGTGCCCACGACCATCGCCAGGCTGATCACGTTGGACACCACACCCGACAGCGTCGAGGTGAATGCCTGTTGAGCGCCGATGACGTCGTTGTTGAGCCGGGACACCAGCGCACCGGTCTGGGTGCGGGTGAAGAACGCGAGCGGCATCCGCTGCACGTGGCCGAAGACCTGGATGCGCAGGTCGTAGATCAGCCCCTCCCCGATCTTGGCGGAGTACCACCGCTGGGCCAGCGTCAGCGCGCCCTCGACGAACGCCAGCGCGGCGATCACCAGCGCGATGATCACGACGACCCGGCGGTCCCCGGCCAGCACGCCGTCGTCGATGATCTTCTGGAACAGCAGGGGGGTGGCGACCACCAGCGACGCGGCGACCACGACCAGGGCGAGGAAGCCCCAGATCAGCCGCCGGTACGGCGCTGCGAACGCCACGATCCGACGCACCGTCGCGCGCGACACCGGGCGCGCCGCTGCCGGGTCCCGGCTGAAGGACCTCAGCGTGCTGTACCTGGTGGCTCCCGGTGGCGTCATCTCCCGCTGTCAACGTCCGTTACGGGAGCGTTGTTCCACGTCAGACGCTGTTCATGGCCCGCGCCAGCTCGCGCAGCCGCTCCGTCTGCACCACCCGCTCGGCGAGCAGCTGGTCGTCGTACGTGCGCTCGGCAGCACCGACCAGCAGCTGCTTGAGCCCGGCCACGGCGCCGTGCAGCGGCTCGACCAGCGCGGCCACCAGGTCGGCGACCGAGGCGTCCAGCCGCTGTCGTGGCACCACCACCGTGGCCAGGCCCAGCTCCCGCGCCTCCCCCGCCTCGACCCAGCGTCCGGTGGCGCAGATCTCCAGTGCGCGCGAGAGACCCACCGCGTCCACCAGCGGCTTGGTGCCGCCGAGGTCGGGGACCAGGCCGAGCGACGTCTCGCGCATCGCGAACCGGGCGTCGTCCGCGACCACCCGCAGGTCGCAGGCCAGCGCGAGCTGGAACCCAGCGCCCACCGCGTGGCCCTGCACCGCGGCGACGGAGACCACCTCGGGCTCGCGCAGCCAGCTGAAGCCGGCCTGGAACGCTGCGATCGTCTCGTCGATCTCCTTGTCGCCCAGCGAGCCGAGCGTCGCCAGTGACGGCTCGCCCGGCAGGCCCTCCGGGCCGAACATCGCCCGGTCGAGACCGGACGAGAACGACGGTCCCTCCCCGCGGACGACGACGACCCGCACGTCGTCACCGAGCGTCTCGCCGATGGTGGCCAGCGCCCGCCAGGTCGCCGGCGTCTGCGCGTTGCGTGCCTCCGGCCGGTCCAGCGTGACGGTGGCGACCTCGTCGGCCACGTCCAGCCGGAGGCCGGCGGCGGCGAGCGACTCGGCGTCGGGGTACGTCATGTCCGCGACCCTAGCCGCGCCCCCGGCCACCGCCTCCGCAGCGGCGTCAGGCGAGCGCGACCAGGTCGGTGTAGTCGGCCGACCAGAGGTCCTCCGTGCCCTCGGGGAGGATCAGCACCCGGTCGGGCTGCAGCGCCTCGACCGCGCCCTCGTCGTGGGTGACCAGCACGATGGCGCCCTGGTACGACCGGATGGCGCCCAGCACCTCCTCACGGGACGCGGGGTCCAGGTTGTTGGTCGGCTCGTCCAGCAGCAGCACGTTGGCCCGCGACACCACCAGGCAGGCCAGCGCCAGCCGGGTCTTCTCCCCGCCGGACAGCACCGCGGCCGGCTTGTGCGCGTCGTCGCCACCGAACAGGAACGCGCCGAGCACGCTGCGCGCCTCCGTGTCGGTGAGGTCCGGCCCGGAGGCGTGCATGTTCTCGAGCACGGTGCTGCCCAGGTCGAGCGTCTCGTGCTCCTGGGCGTAGTAGCCGAGCTTGAGGCCGTGTCCCGGCGCGACGATGCCGGTGTCCGGCGGGTCGATGCCGGACAGGATCCGCAGCAGCGTGGTCTTGCCCGCGCCGTTGAGTCCGAGCACGACGACGCGCGAGCCGCGGTCGATGGCCAGGTCGACGTCGGTGAACACCTCCAGGGAGCCGTACGAGCGCGACAGCGCCTCCGCCCGCAACGGCGTGCGGCCGCACGCCGCCGGCTTCGGGAAGCTGATCGCGGCCACCCGGTCGGCGCGCCGCTCGCTCTCCAGCCCGGCCATCAGCCGCTCGGCCCGGCGGGCCATGTTCTTGGCCGCCACCGCCTTGGTGGCCTTGGCGCGCATCTTGTCGGCCTGCGCGAACAGCTGGCCTGCCTTGCGCTCGGCGTTGACCCGTTCCCGCTTGCGACGACGCTCGTCGGTCTCGCGCTGCGCGAGGTAGGCCGTCCAGCCCAGCGCGTAGACGTCCAGCTCGGCCCGGTTGGCGTCGAGGTGGAACACCTTCGTCACGGTGTGCTCCAGCAGCGCCGCGTCGTGGCTGATCACCACCAGGCCGCCCTGGTGCCCGCGCAGGAACTCGCGCAGCCACCCGATCGAGTCGGCGTCGAGGTGGTTGGTCGGCTCGTCCAGCAGCAGCGTCTCGGCGCCGGAGAACAGGATCCGGGCCAGCTCGACCCGGCGCCGCTGGCCGCCGGACAGCGTACGCAGCGGCTGCACGAGCGCGCGATCGGGGAGTCCCAGGCTGGCCGCGATCTGGCTGGCCTCGGACTCGGCGGAGTAGCCGCCGCCCGCGTGCAGCTCGGCGTCGGCACGGGCGTAGCGACGCATGGCGCGCTCGCTGACGTCGGTGTCGTCGCTGCCCATCTGGTGCTCGGCCTCCCGGAGCCGGCGCACGACGTCGTGCAGGCCGCGCGCGGACAGGATCCGCTCGCGGGCCGAGACGTCGAGGTCACCGGTGCGCGGGTCCTGCGGCAGGTAGCCGACCGAGCCGTTGCCGGTGACGTGACCGGCGGCGGGCTGGGCCTCGCCGGCGAGGATGCGGGTGAGCGTGGTCTTGCCGGCACCGTTGCGGCCGACCAGGCCGACCCGGTCGCCAGGCCCGATCCGGAACGAGGTGGCGTCGAGGAGCAGGCGGGCTCCGGCACGCACCTCGAGGTCGTGTGCGGTGAGCATGGGATGTCCTTCGTGTCTCAGGCGGCAAGCGGGCAGACGTGTCCCCCGGAGGGAGGGTCGCCGGCTAGGCCGCGAGGACGGACATGCCGATCAGTGTACGGCGGGTGACCGGCTGGGATCGACCACATTCAGCCGGACCGCGCAGGCCGCCCGCGCGGCGTCGTCGAGCACCCGGCGCCGCGGGTCGCCGACGGCCAGCCGCCGCGGGGCCAGCGCGGGACGGATCCCGCGCTGCTCCAGGGCGGCCACGGTGTCGCGCAGCAGCAGCCGGTCGCCGCCCGTGACGACCGGCACCGTGCTGCCGGCGAGGAGGCCTGCGGCGGCCTCGGCTGCGGCACCGACCACGCCCTCGGCCTGGGCCGAGCGCCGGCGCGCGTAACGCTGCTGGCTCCAGCCGCCGGCCTTGGTCTTGCCCTGCACGTAGCGCGTGCCGACCCGGCTCTCGCCGACCTGGGTGCCGGTCGCGAGGGCGACCGCCCATCCGCCGCGACGCACCAGCAGCAACGCGTACGGGTGCGGCTGCTCGACCTGCGCGACCAGGCCCGGCACGTCGACGTAGGCGTCGGGTCGGTCGAAGACCAGGTCGACGGTCGCCCGGGTGCCGTCGGCGGCGGTGAGCACGGGTCGGCCGTCGTCGTCGCGGGACAGGCGCGGTGCGGCTCGCCCGTTGCGGACGGCGAACCGCTCCACCCAGCCGGCGAACCGGGCCGCCTCGACCTCGACCCAGCGCGCCGGGTCGGGGGCCACCGGGGTCAGGCCGCGCTGCGGCGGAAGCCCGGCAGCAGCTCGTCGACCAGCGCGTCGGTCGTGGGACCGGCACCCAGCGGGGAGCCGTGCCTGGCCAACGTCGCGTACATGTCGTCGGCCACGGACCGCACCGTCGCGCGGTCGCTGTGGTCGGCGACCAGCCGCAGCTTGTCCTGCCAGAGCTCTTCGGAGGCCGGAACCATCGCCTGCCCGCGGCTCAGCGCGCGCCAGGCGCCGTCGTGGTCGCCGCGCTCGGCGTAGACGGCCGACAGCCGGCGGGCCACGGCGACGACGACGACGCGCACGTCGGCCTCCAGCCCGGAGTGGGCCAGCCAGCTGTAGCGGTGCGCCGGCAGGTCCGACCAGGCGTCGCCGCGCACCAGGTCGAGGGCCAGGTCGAGCGCGGGCACCGGGTCGGAGCCGCCGGCCCCGGCCTGGTTGACCAGCGACCGGAACACGTCCCAGTCGTAGCGCACGCCGTCAGGGGCGAGCGTCCAGCGGCCGTCGACGAGCGCGAGCCGCTCGGCGCCGTCATCGGTGCGGCCGACCCACTCCTGAGCCTTCGCGATCGCCGCGTCGCGCACCTCGTCGCTGACCCCGCGGGGCCACACCGCCGAGGCCAGCACCTGCGGGTGCACGCCACCGGGGTGTGCGGCGACGTACAGCACGATCTCGGTGAGCAGGTCGCGGCGCTCCTCGTCGACCGGCCCGTCGGCATCGACGGCCACCGGCCCGAGCACGCCGATCTCGACCGGCTGGCGGAGCGTGAGGTCGAGCACCTCGGGGTCGATCAGTCCCGGCACCAGCCCGGCCAGCGGGTCGTCCGGGTCCCGCGGTCCACCGGTGGTGTCGGTCGTCGCCTCCGCGGCGAACAGGTCCACGAGTCCACGCGAGGCGTCGACGGTGAGCCGCTGCGCGCGGACGTCGAGGCTCATCGGGCCGCACCACAGCCGACCGTCGGGCGACGCGACGACCCGGGCGGCCGCCTCGTGGTGGTCGCCCACCAGCACCACGCTGACCGCCTGCTGGGGGTCGGACGCGATGGCCTGCAGCCGGGCCATGTGCTCGGCGTCCGGCACACCGGAGCAGACCAGCAGCTGACTGGTCCACAGCCGCGGGTCGGGACGGAGTGCCCGACCGGTGCGCACGGAGTCGGCGCCGAGCTGGGCGCACGCCTGGCGCTGGTGGCGGCAGGTGCCCTCCAGCTGCTCGACCGCACGGTCGAGGTCGTCGAGGCGGCGCACCGCGTCGGAGGCCACCAGCTCGAGGTCGTCGGCGAAGCCGACCATGGTGACCCGGCGCCGGTCGGCCCAGGCGTGGGTCGCCACCTCGAGCGCCCAGCTGATCGCGACGTCGCGGGCGACCTGGTGGTCGCCACCGAGGCTCACGACCCCGGGCACCGACTCGAGGTCGATGAGCACGAGCGAGTCATCGGCCCGCCTGCCTGCGGTGACCAGCGCAGGCAGCGGGCTCAGCGCACCGGCGCTGTCGGGCAGCCGGCGGGCCGCCTCCCGGCGCATCGTCCAGACCCGGCCGTCGCGCTCGGCCTGCCACGGCGCGGGCGGCGGGACGGACTGCGGGGTCGCGAACGACACGGCGATGCCGCCCGGCGACACCGCGCACTGGGCCGGCGCGGGCACCTCGCCCTCGCGCCACTGCGACGTCCACGTACGCAGCGAGCGGTCGAGCAGCCCGGCCGTCGGACCGTCGGCCTCGAGCCGCAGCGCGAGCTCGGTGTCGAGCGGGAGCCCGCCCCCTCCGCGCGGGCCGCGGTCCCAGCCCTGCCGGCGGCGCATCGCCGCGAGCAGTCCGGCGGCCAGCAGCGCACCGGCCGTGCCGAAGACCGGGGCCCACTGGTCCGGAAGGCTCAGTCCGGTGTCGACCGTCTCGGCCTCGGCGGGCGACGTGGGTGCGGTGGCGGCAGCGGCTCCGACCGGGTCACCCACCGGCTGGTCGTCGGCCTGCGGCGTCTGGCCCACGTCGAGGCTGCCCACGGGCTGCGCGACCGTCGGGGCGACGCCGGGCTGGGTGGGGTCGGCGACCAGCAGCCCGACCCCCTCGGCGTCGGCGGGCAGCCGCAGCATCCAGCCGGGCTGGATCAGGTCGGGGTTGGCCAGTCGCGAACCGTCGGGCTGCACGACACCGCGGTTGAGCTCGGCGATCTCCTTGTAGCGCAACCCGTTGCCGAGGTAGCGCTCGGCGATGTCCCAGAGGGTGTCGTAGTTGCGGTTCTGCGGCGGCTTGACCTGGTAGTAGCGCTCGCCCCCGGCCTGGCCGGCGGACTGACCAGCGGCCTGTCCGGCCGAGGGCCCGGCGACAGGTGCCGCCTTGTCGGCGGCCGCCTCGGCCGTGGGACCGGCAGCAGTGCCGGGCGACGCCGCCGGCTCCAGCCGCTGGACGGTGGCCTGCGGCTCGCCCACGGTCGCCGATGCCATCGGCACGCTGGCCGCCGCGGCGCCGGTCAGCAGCAGCACGAGGGCGACCACCCGCCGCGCCAGCGCCTGCGTCCCCACGCCGCCACCGGGCACTCGCGGGGCCAGCCCGCGACCGCGGACCTCCGCGACCAGCTCGACCAGCAGGCACACGCAGAAGTGCAGCCAGGCCAGCCACACCACGACCGCGATCACCTGCAGCACCAGGTCGGCGTCGACCTGGGCGGTGAGCACGTCCTGCGACGGCAACCGGTCCGGCCACGGCGGGCCGAACGCGCGCCACAGCGCCCAGGGGACGCCGACGACGACCGCGAGCGTCACCACCAGCGTCAGCAGCCCGAGGACGACCTCGGCGCCCCGGCTGCGCGGGGCCACGGCGGGCAGCCGCGACGGGGCCGGCTGTCGGGTGGCGGTGCGGGGAGCCACGGCTGTCACCTCAGTTGTCGAAGAAGTAGTTGGTACCGACCGACTGCATCACCGGGACCTGCTGGTAGCTCTCCAGCACGTAGGAGCCCAGGCTGTCGTCCTGCCCGCCACCGGCGAAGTCGATGGTCACCGTCCAGGTGACCTCGATCCGCACCAGGAAGAAGTACTGCTCGCCGTCGGGCAGCTTCTCGGTCGACAGCTCCTCGGCGGCGGCGCTGGAGCTGGGGAACCGCAGGAAGCACTTGGTGTTCTGGTCCTGCGCGCTTTCGCCCAGGTCGGGGTCGAACGGTGGCGGGTCGACCTCGCACTCGGTCGGGTGCATGCCCTCGACCAGCGGCACCAGCCGGATCCGGCTGGCCTCGGCCCGCATGGTGGCGGCACCGGCGTTGGTCTCCTGGTACGGCGCCCCGTCGGGGTCACCCTGGTGCGGTCCCTCGGACACCACCGGCAGGTCGGCCTGCGTGGCGTCGACCCACTTGAAGGTGAAGATCGCGTCGGTGTTGACCCGCGGCACCGCGACCGGCTCGATCTTGACCAGCGGCATCGGGTAGTTGTCCTGCGCCATGTCCCACAGCAGGTCGGCGAGCGCGGAGTTCTGCTGCTCGACGGTCTCGTCGTCAGGGACGCGGGTCCACTCCATCGTGACGCGGATGTTGGGCCCGCCGGTGATGGTGTCCCACTGGATGCCGTCCATGCAGCCCTGGAGCGCCCAGAAGAAGTTGTCGTCACGCTCGACGTACGGCCGGTCCATGCCGTCCGGGATCCGGAAGACCTTGCACAGCGGAGCCTCCTGCGAGCCGTACAGCTCGGCCAGCGTCGGCCCGGTGCCGGTGGCCCCACCGCAGTAGATGCCCATGCCCGCGTTGTTGGCGTAGTAGGAGCAGCCGCCGCCCTGCCCGAACTGCCCGGTGCCCGGTGCCGCCGGGGGTGCCGCGCTCGGCAGCACCCGCCCCAGCGAGCCGGAAGCCAGCCCGAAGCCCCCGGAGGCCCGGACCGCTGCCGGCGCCGGCGAGCCGGTGGCAGCGGTCGATGACGTGGTGACCACCGTGGTGGCCGCCACCGTGGCCAGACCTGCGAGCACGACGCCCGCGGCCCTGGTCGCCCGACGCATGGTCATCCTCCTGTGCACTCGTGGTCCGCGAGAGCGGCGCCGTCGACCAGCCAGCGCCCCTCCACCTGGACCATCTTGACATCGAAGGGGGTCCACCCCTCCGAGCTGGATTCCGAGCCGGATTCCGAGCTGGATTCCGAGCCGGATTCTGAGCCGGGCTCCACCGGCTCTCCGGTCCGCTGCACCACGAAACCGGTCGACGGCTCCCACAGGCACAGCTGCACCAGCGCGTCCGCTCCCTGCACCTGCGCGCCGGCCAGCTGGGCCACCGGCGTGCTGGGCACCGTCCACCCGTTCGACGCCGCCTGGTCGACGACGTCGAGCTGGGTGTTCAGCCACGGCAGCGTCGACACCTGAGCCATCGCGGGCGTGACCTCCCGGGCGCGCACGCTCTCGGTGCGTGCCGTGACGTAGCGGCGCAGCGCCCCGATCACCGGGGTGACCATGGTCTGGTCCGCCGCCGGCCCGACCTGCATCCGCAGCCGCACCGGGCCGGTGAGCCGCGGCTCGGCGCTCTGGGCGCTCTCGGCGCCGGCGTCCTGCTCCGGCGGGACGACGACCGGCGTCTCCCCGGCGTCAGCAGGGTCGGTGTCGCCGCTGCAGCCGCTCAGCGCAGCCGCGGCCACCAGGACGAGCAGCACCGGGGCCCTCATCGGGACACCCGTCCCGCCGCTTGGCGCGCCGGCTCGGCCGGCACGCACTGCTGCAGCGGCGTGCGGGGCTTGAAGTCGCAGGTCGGCGGCTCGCAGTCGGGCAGGCCACCGGGCTCCCGGTCGCAGTTCGGCTCCGTCCCCGGGGGCCCGGGCGGAGTCGTCTCGGGTGGAGTCGTCTCGGGAGGGGTCGTCTCCGGCGGCTCCGGGGGTTCGGTCTCCTCCACGCAGACCGGGACCAGGTTCATGGGGTCGTCGTCGCAGACCGGCGGGCCGCACGGGGGCAGCGGCGTCTGGTCGAACGCGTCGCAGTTGGGCACCGTCGGCGGCGGCACCGTGGGGGTGGTGTCGGGGGGCGTCCCGGTGGTGAGGCTCGGGTCGATGATCGACGGGTTCAGCGAACCCGGCGGGAGCGAGTACTCCTCCTGCGGCTGGTTGATCCCCTGCTGCGGGGTGGCACTGGCCTGGGCGCTCGCGTCCAGCTCACCGACGCCGATCATGCTCAGCAGCAACGGCTCGATGACGACCTCGGTGTGCACGGTGACCGACACCGGGTTGTCCGGGCTGTCGCTCCAGACCTCGATGTCGTCGACCACGCAGTCGGTGAGCGTCGCGTCGGTCGACTGGGCCGCCTCGCAGTAGTCGCCGACGGCCGTCTCGGCCAGCGCGGCGTCGATCTTGGTGTCGCCGTAGTTGAGCAGGATCCGCTGCACACCTGCTCGGGCCGCCTCCTCCGCGTACGCCGTGGCCCGCCCCCTCGCGTCCAGCTGACGGGCCCCGTCGACGACCAGACCACCGAGCAGCAGCAGCCCGACGGCCACGATGGCGATGAACGGCGCGATCGACCCGACGGCCCCACGCCGCCGGTAGCCGGTAGCCGCCACGCGGCTGGGCTGGCTCATGACGCGTAGTACCCCCGGAACACGTCGAACGGGCTGGTGAAGCTGCGCGAGATCGGGATCTCGCCGATCGGCAGGAACGCCAGGTCGGAGGTGTCGACGGTGCAGGTCACGGTCACCGTGAGCATGTTCAGCTCGTCGGTCTCGTACGGGTCGCTCGCGGCGAACTCGCCGCCCGAGATGTCGATGTGCACCTCGTGCTGGTCGGCGCACGACGTCGACGACGACTGCTCGAGCGTCTCGTCGACGATGTCCTCGGCCAGCGCGTAGGCGTCCGCCTCGTTCTGGGTCTGGGTGGCGGCCCGGGCGGCGTCGCGCGCTGCCTGCTCGACGGCGCTCTCGGTGCCGCCGAAGCGGCCGAACGCGGCCACCAGCGACAGGACGGCGAGCAGCACGGGGGCGGTGATGACGAGTTCCAGCGAGATCGTCCCCCCGTCCCGGCGGCGCCAGCGCAAGCGCCTCACTCGGTGGGCCCCTCGTCGGGGCGGAACCGCTCGACCCGGACCGTCAGGGTCCGTTCGACATCGAGGTCCCACCCGGGGATCAGGTCGATGACCGTGCCGCCCACCTCCATGGTGGCGGTGTCGCTGCCCTCGTCGATGACGGCCTCGGCGTGGGTGCCGGACAGCATCCCCACGCCGTCGGCGTACTGCAGCGCGGTGTCCTCGGCGACCGCCTCGTAGCCGGCGTAGCCCGCGCTGTCGCTCGTGACCGCCGCCAGCCGGAGGTGCGAGGCGCCCTCACGGGCCGCAGACAGGGCCACGTTGCGCCCGTAGAACCACAGCGACGCCTGCACGACCACGAAGATGAGCAGCAGGAAGACCGGCGCCACGATCGACATCTCGATCGCGCTCACCGCTCGTTCGTCCCGCCTGCGCACACGCCTCCCCACGGTCGTCGCTCCGGCGTCAGCCAGGGTTGGAGCCCTCCTCGATCTTGGCCGTGTTGTCGTCGACGACGCGCGAGATCACGCCGTAGATGACGATCGCGAGCCCCACGACGAGCGCGGAGATGATCGCCCACTCGATGGCGGACGCGCCGACCTGGCTACGGCCGTCTGCCCGCGCCTGACGTGCCTGACCCCGGACGTACAGGATCAGGGTCGCGGCGAGACGGAGGTACTGCTGCATGGGAGGTCCTCCCCTGGGTGGCGTACTGACAAGGCATACCCGGTCACGACAACGCTCAATCGTCGGATAGGTCACCCGCCGATCTGGGTGATCGCCGGATATACGAGGAATGCGAGGAATGCGAAGCAGATCAGCAGCTGGGCCACCAGCATCGACTGGGACTGCTCGCCGGCCTGGCCCTCGACGTCGGCGAGCTCCTTGCGCCGCATGCTCTCCGCGCGCGACATCAGCGACATCCTGATCTTGGCCCCCTCGTCGCCGGCCAGCGCCAGCGCGGACGCCAGGTCGCGCAGCTCGTCGACGCCCAGGTCGGTGCCGAGCCGGGCGATGCCCTCCCACGGGGTGAGGCCGACGATCCGCGCGTTGGACAACGCCTGCCGGATCCGCACCATCGCCCAGTGGTCGCCGATCGTCGACGCCGCCATCAGGGCCTCGGGCAGCCCGCGGCCGCCCGCGAGGTTCATCGACACCAGGTCGAGGAACGAGCCCATCACGTGCCGGAAGTCGCGCCGCCGGCGCTCCGCGTCCCGGCGCAGGGTCAGGTCGGGCAGCATGAACACGAAGACCGCGAAGGCGACGCAGAGCGCCAGCGGCACCCCGATGCCGCCGAAGCCGGCGATGGTGAGCACCGCGGGACCCCACACCAGCGCGGAGACGCCCAGCAGGACCTTGGTGCCCAGGTGGGTGGCCATCGAGCGGTTCAGCACGGCCAGGTCGACCCGGGTGCGGTCCAGCCGCCAGCCGCGCGCCGCGAGCTCGCTCTCCAGCCGGCTCCCGATCCCCTCCCGGAGACCGTCCAGCCGGCCGTCGGCGCGCTGCCCCGCGGCGCTCGTGGTCAGGCCCGCGCCGCCGCTGCGGCCGGCGTCGAGGCGGGCCAACGAGGCTCCCACCCCCTGGGTCGACGGCAGGACCAGCCGGACCAGCAGGAGCACGCCGACGCCCACCATGGCGCCGGCCAGCAGCTGCAGCGCGAGCACGTCAGGCCTCCACCACGTCGCCGCTGACCACGGTGCGGTCGTCGCGGCTGTGCACGAGGAACCGCTCGGCGGACTCCACGCCGGCCAGCCGGCGCAGCCACAGGATCCCCGCGGCGAACAGGCCGATCACCCCGATCAGGGCCACCTGGCCCTCGGGGGTGCCGTACGGCTCCACGTAGTCCTGGTTGAACAGCACGATCAGGGTGACGACCAGGATCGACACGAAGAGCACGATCTGGACGCTGCGCCGGGTGCTGCGCCGGCTGCCCTCGACCCGGCGGCGCAGATCCAGCTCCTCACGGGCCGACTGCGACAGGGCGGTCAGCACCTCGCGCAGGCCGGGCCCGCGCAGCCTCGCGTTCAGGATCAGCGAGGCCACGATCAGGTCGGCCGAGGCGTCGTCGAGGTCGTCGGCGAACTTGAGCAGCGCCGACGGCAGCGGTTCGCGCACCCGCAACCGGTCGACCAGCAGGTTGAGTGCCGGCCGGATGCTCGGCGCCGCGTTGGTCGTGGTCGCGGGGATCGCCTGCTCGAGGCCGACGGCACCGGCGATGGTGTCCCGCAGCGACTCGGTCCAGGACGCCAGCCCGTCGAGCCGCACGATCGCGCGCCGCTCGGCCCCCGAGCCACCCGCGACCTTGTCCCACAGCGCCACCAGGGTGCCGAGCGCCAGCGCGAACACGACCCACCGGGTGACCGCCAGCACGACCACGAAGGTCACCCCGCCGAGCACCAGCTTGGTGCCGCGGTCGCGCAGGTCGGGCTTCTTGCGCACGCGGGTCGGCGTCGCGGGGTCACGGGGGGCGAAGCCGCGGACGGAGGCCACCGTGAGCACGAGCCCGCCGACGATCACCAGGCCGAGCGTGGCGCCGACGGCCAGGATGGTGAGCTGGCTCATCAGGCCCACGCCCCGTGCACCATCGGCTGGTAGCCGTGCATCTCGAGCTCGGCGATGCAGGAGATCGGTGCGTGCGCGGCGGCCCGGCCCTCGGGGTCGGGCGCGAAGACCTCGCTGGACAGCACCTGCCCGTCGTGGCCGACGACCTCGCGGACGCTCTCGATCACGCGCCGGCTGCTGCCGTCGGCGGCGGTGATCTTGCGTACGAACACGACGAAGTCGAGCGCGCCGGCGATCAGCAGCGTGGTGGCTTCGAGCGGCAACCGCTCCCGGGCCTGGATCGCGTACGTGCTGATCCGGTTGAACACCTCGAGCGACGAGTTGGAGTGGATCGTCGACAGCGAGCCGTCGTTGCCCTGGCTCATCGCGTTCAGCATCGTGACGATCTCGTCGCCGAGCACCTCGCCGACGATCACCCGCGACGGGTTCATCCGCAGCGAGCGGCGGACCAGCTCGGCCATGGTGACGCCGCCCAGCCCCTCGGAGTTGGGCAGCCGCTCCTCGAACGCCACGACGTTGGGGTGCAGGTCCGGGTCCTCGTCGAGGCCGAGCTCGAGGGCACGCTCGACGGTGATGAGTCGCTCGACGTCCTCGATCTCGTTGACCATCGCGCGCAGCATCGTCGTCTTGCCGGAGTTGGTGGCCCCCGCGATCATGATGTTCTTGCGGGCCTTCACCGCGGCCTTGAGGAAGGCTGCGGTGTCGGCGGTCATGGTGCCGTTGCCCACCAGCTGGTCGAGGAAGACCCGCCCCATCCGGGACTTGCGGATCGACACGCACGGCCGGGCGCACACGTTCATCACCGCCGACAGCCGGGACCCGTCGGGCAGCCGCAGGTCGAGCTGCGGGTTGGCGGAGTCGAAGGGGCGGCTGGACAGGCCGGTGTGCGCGGCCAGCACCTGGATGAGCTCGACCAGCTCCTCGTCGTCGTCGGCGACCGGCGGCAGCATCTCCTCCCGCCCGTCGCCGTACTGCACGAAGACCCGGTCGCAGCCGTTGATGTCGATGTTCTCGACCTCGGGGTCGTCCAGCAGCGGTTGCAGCCGCCCGACGCCGAACAGCGCGGAGTGCACGGCCGTGGCCAGGGCGCCCTCCGCCTCGGCATCCGGTGCCGGCCGACCCTCGGCGAGCTCGTAGCGGGCGTGGTCCTCGAGCACCTGGATGATCAGCGACCGGGCGTACTCGCGCTCGTCGTCGACCGACATCGCGGGGACGCCGTTCATCTGGTCGCGTCGCCGCTGCTCGTTGAGCCGGTCGGCGACCTGCCCGCGCAGCGAACGCACCAGGTCGTGGTCGGTGCTCACCGGGGCTCACCCCCGGTGGCCTGCGAGACGGCGTCGGGCGCCGCACCCGGATGGGGCTGGCTCACGGCCGGGACGACGTCGCCGTCGGGCTCGTCGCCGGGCGGCACGAAGAACGGCCCCAGCCGCTCCGCGAGCGCCGCCGTGACCCCGCGCACCGAGCGCACCAGCACGGTGCGGTCGGCCCGCCCGGCGGAGCGCCCGGCGAAGAAGCCGGCCCCCCGGTCGTCGTGGGCGACGTGGTGCACCGACGCGACCTCGGCCTCCGCGCGTTCGAGGACCTCGCGGATCTCGCGCACCGCCTGGGTGCGCTTCGGCGGCGCCACGACGAGCACGTGCAGCGACGGTCGCCGCGAGGCGCCGCCCGCGAACGTGGCGCTCAGGGACTGCAGCCGCTCGCGCACGTGCACCACGGAGCTGGGGCTGACGTCGCACACCAGGGCGATGTCACTCGCGGACACCAGGACCGAGTTCTGCGGGGTGGTCGCGCCGATCCGGCCGCAGTCGGCGATCACGTCGCACCCGGGGATGGTCGCCATCAGCGGCCCGAGCTTCTGCCACTGCTGGGTGAGCCCGGCCGCCTGCTCGGGCAGCCGTACGCCCGCGACCACGTCGAGACCCCCGAGCACCGACTGGCTGTGCTGCAGCACGAGCTCGTGGTGCAGCTGCTTGCGGCCGGCGGCAGCGAGGCTGAGCAGGCCGCGGTCACGGTCGAGCACCTCGCCGTCGGCACCGGGCAGGCGCAGCGCGACGTCGCCACCGGACGGGTCGCACTCGACCAGCACCACCGGTCGTGGCCACAGCGCGCCAAGGGCGAGCGCGGTGGTGGTCACGCCCGGCGACCCCTTGGCCGACGCGACGGCGAGCAGTCCCATCAGCCCGTGCCCGCGTCCGAGCAGTTCGCGATCTTGGCGGCCGGGTCCTCGGTCGCAGCGAGGCCGGGCACGAGGTTGCCGTCCTCGATGGCACCCGACAGCTCGTCGAAGCACGCCGACTCGATCATGAAGCTGGCGGTGATCTGGTCGCCCTCGGGGCCGCTGCTGTCCTCGCTCCCCCGGTCCAGCACGGTGATGACGCCGCGCACCGCGCCGGGCTCGTCGTTGCCGTCGTCGTCGGGCGGGACCCGCAGCAGCACCTGCGACCCGACGACGGCCAGATCGCTCAGGTCACCCGAGTCGAACCTGCTGGACACGATGCTGAACCCCTGCGGCACCGCCGTCTCCTGCTCGACCATCTCGGGGCTGAGGATGGTGCCCGTGAGCAGCGAGGTGCGGGCGTACTGGCCGACCACGTCGTCCGCCTCCGAGGCGGGGATGGCGCCGTCGAGGTCGTCGGGGAGGCTGACCTCGGCGAGGTCGTCGGGGCCGATCTTCGCCCCCTGGACCACGTCCTGGCCCTCGGCGATGACCAGGTAGTCCGCCCGGTCGCTGACCTGCAGGGCGAGCCAGGCACTGGCGAGCGCTCCACCCGCCACCAGCAGCACGCCGAGGGCGGCCAGGGCCGGCCGGCGCTCACGGGTCGAGGGCAGCCTCGTGGGAGTACTGCCGGGCGCGCCGGACGGACGACGGGTCTTGCCGGTCGCGGACGTGGACATGGCGCTGTGCCTCCCGTGCCCAGATGGTGTCGTCGACGTGCGGGCAGCCTGATCCCCCTGCGCACGCAGACGATCGAGACTACGCAGGATCAGTCGATCGCGCCCGCCGGAAGCTCCCCGAGGACGGTATCAGGCGACTGGTGACGAATGTCCGGCCACAGGGTTGACCCGAAGGTTGACCTGCAGGTCGACCTGCAGGTGGACCAGCCGGCCGCTCTGCTCGTCCTCGGCGTCCTGCTGGTCCTCCCGGAACGCGTTCGTCATCGACATCGCCAGCGCGATCAGCGCCACGACGAGGACACCGACGACGACCGCGGGCCAGATCCTGCGGTGCTCGCGCCAGGTGCGCCGGGAGCCGTGCAGCAGCGCCGAACGCAGCTGCCGGCGACGCAGTGCGTCGGCCTCGAGCACGTACCGCTCGGCGTTGGGCACGGCGAAGCGGGGCACCGGCGGGCGCTGGCCCTCGGGCCTGGTGGCCTGGTCGGGTCCGGGCTCGGTCACCGCTGGCCCCTCCGCGCGGCCGTGCGCTCACCGAGCGCGAGGGACGCCGCGACCTGCAGCAGTGCCTCGCGGGTCGCCGGGCGGAGCGCGGCGGCGTCGAAGGCCTCCCCGGCCGCGAGGTGCGGGTCGGGCGGGACCACCACCAGCCGGGCGGGTGCGACGGAGAGCTGCTGCTGGGCGCGGCGGAGCACCTCGCGGTAGGGCTCGTCGCGGGTGCAGGCGACCACGTAGACCGCGAGGTCGACCGCGAACGGGTCGATGTCGGTGATTCGCTCGGCCGCCGCGCGGGCCGCAGCCAGCCCGGACCGGCCGGCCTCGGTGACGATCACGACCTGGTCGGCGCGCGCGAGCGCCACCTCGGCCGCGTCGCCGGGGTCGTTGCCGACGTCGAGCAGGCTGAACGCGTGGCTCGCCGACAGGTGGTCGAGCAGCGGTGCCACGTCGGTACGCCGCAGTGCGCCGCTCCACCCGGTGCCGTCGACGAGGCGCAGGCCGCCCGGCAGCGCGAGCGGCTCCGACCGCTCGTCCCGGGCCACGCTGCGCGCCGACGGCGCCGGCTGCCCTGCCAGCGCGATTCCCAGCGACGGGGTGCCCGAGCGCATGTCGACGACCGCGGCCCGGTCGTCGCGCAGCGCCGCGAGCGCCGCCCCCGCACCGAGGGCCGCCGTGGTCGTGCCGACTCCGCCCTTCCCGGCGACGAAGGCCACCACCCGCGGCGCGAACTGGCGGCTCCGGGCAGCGGCGACCAGCTCGCGCTCCTCGCCGGCCGCTCCGGCGGCGTCGGGGGTGACCAGTCCGCGAGCGACCGACCGCAGCATCCGTCCCGACGCGGCCGGGACCGGACGCGCCAGCAGCGTCCGCGCCAGCAGCTGCTCCAGCGGCCCGGCGGCCGGGACCGGCCGGGCGGGAGCGGGCGCCGCGGCACCGGTCGGACGCCCCGGGACCGGAACCGCCATGCGCGGGTCCGGCGTACCGGTACCCGTACCCGAGGGATGGCCGCCGGTCGGAGGACTGCCGGACCCGGCACCCCGATCGGGACGGAGCGCGACGACGCGCGCGTGCTGGCCACCGCCGGGCCGGTCGGAGCCCTCGCTCCCGGCGACGGGCGGGTCGGGCGCGGATCGCTCGGACCCGAGGGCGGGCGGGGCGAGGTCGGGGTCGGGTGCCTCGACGGGAGGGTCGGTCGGTGCCGACGGCGGTTCGAGCCCGAGCGAGCGAGGGTCGATGCCCATCCGCACCAGGTCGGCGGCGGCGTCCTGCGCCGACGCGCGCTGGCGGGCGGCCCGCTCCTCGGGCGTGGTGGCCTCGTCGTCGTCCGCCACGACTCACCTCACCATCATCAGAACATCGACCGGACCCAGCCGAACACACCCATCGCGCCGGCCGTCATCACGACCATCACCACGACCAGGACGAACTCCGTCCAGTCCAGCACCCGCTTGAGCCGGGCCCGAGGGACGTCCGAGAGCCGGACCATGCTGAGCGCGACGACCGCCAGCACCACCACGGGCACCAGCGCGGCCACCCACGGCTCCAGCGCGTCCAGCCGGGCGCCCTCGCTCACCCCGACCATCAGCAGCACGAGCGACCCGGCCACCCGCAGCGGGACGACGTGCACGATCCGCGAGAACACCCGCGAGCGCAGCACCGCGACGAGGCCGAGCGAGGTCGCCAGCCACGGGTCCCACACCGTCGGCCGGGTCACCGCGAGCGTGCTCCCGCACACCAGCACGATGACCGCCGCTGCCAGCAGTCCGCCGACCAGCAGGCCGTTGCTCTCCCGGTAGCGGGCCTGCAGCGCGGTGCCGGAGAGCCGTCCGGCGGCGCGTACCCGGTAGTCGGCACTGGCCAGTCCGCCCACCGACAGGGAGACGCGCGGCAGCACCCCGACCCCGAGCAGGGCCAGCGCGGGCGCCGCGCGCACCACCTGCAGTGCGGAGACGTCCAGCTCCCGCACGATCGTGACCGCCAGCGCGGGTATCGCGAGGGTGGCGGCGGCCGCGACGTGCGCCGTCACGGCCGGGTGGACCGCACGGGCGAGGACCGCTGCCAGCGCGAGCCCGCCGGCGGCGGTCGCCAGCCGCTCGTCCCCGAGGCCGAGCACGTCGCCGAGGGCCGCCCCCGCCAGCAGTCCCCAGACCAGGGCGACCGTCGCACAGGACTGGCCGACCCACGGTGCCGAGGTACGCGCCGCGACGGCGGTGGTGCCCAGGGCCACCGCGAGGGCCAGCACCCCGGAGCCGAGCCGCTGCCACGCCTCGCCGGGCCGCATCGCCTCGGCGATCGCCGGGTCGCCGAGCAGCCCGAGCGGCAGCACCTCCAGCACGGCGAGGAGCAGCAGCAGACCGGCCCCGCCCACCAGCGCGAAGGTCAGGCTGGTGGCCGACGACCACGAGCCGCCGACCGCATCGACACTGTCCTCGACGGCGTCCCGCACGTCCTCGACCACCGCCGGGCGTACGTCGGAGCCAGTCGGCCGCAGCTCGAGCACGTCGCCGTCGACGACGCCCGACTCGGCCAGGCTCGACCCGAGCGCCAGCACCGGGCCGCCGAGCCGGGCGAGGCTCCACGCCTCGGGTCGCTCGATGCCGTCGGCCGGGGCGCAGAACCGGAGCACCTGGGGGACCACGTCGGCCAGCGGCAGGCCGGTCGGCAGCGCGAGATCGACCGCGCGGCCGTCCCCCACCACCGTCACGCGGCTGTAGGCGCTGAGCACTCGTGGTCCTCTCTTCCCCCTGGTGCGGTGCAGCGCACCGGCGCTCGTGGTGCCGGACCGCGCGCGAGCATATCGTTGGCGCCGCGGGATCCGGGCCGGCGATCGTCGGCCCGCTGCGTGCGAGAGGGGTGGGCGGTGACGACGACGCTGGTGCGGCGGCCGGCGCGGATCCGGCCACCCGTCGTCCCCGAGGCCGACCTCAGCCTCGCCGAGCCGCCCGGGCAGACCCAGTCGCCGCCGGCGGCCATGGGCGCCGGCATGATCCTGATGCCGGTGATGGCCGGCGCGGGGTCGCTGACCGTGGCCCTGAGCAACCCCGGCAACAAGCTGGTGGTGTTCACCAGCGGGCTGTTCGTGGTCGGCGCAGTCGCCGTCGGCCTGATCATGATCATCAGCCAGCGCACCGGCCCCAAGCGCCAGATGCGCGAGGCCCGCGAGCGCTACCTCGACTACGTCGAGCAGATGCGGCGTACGGTGCGCGACCTGATCAGCAGCCAGCGGGACAACTCCGCGTGGCGGCACCCCTCGCTCCCCCAGCTGATCGACGTGGTGCGCAGCAACGCCCGCCGCTGGGAACGTCGTCCCGGCGACCCCGACTTCCTGGTGCTGCGGTGCGGCACCGGCGACCAGCCGCTCACCTCGCCACTGGAGCTGACCGTCGACACCGGGCCCCTCAACCAGCTCGACCCGGTGTGCCTGCACGCCGCACAGGAGCTGCAGGCGCGCTACGCGGTGCTGCACGAGCAGCCGGTCACCGTGGCGCTGCGCGACGTCGGCACGCTCAGCCTGCTCGGCCCGTACGAGCGGACGCGCCACCTGGCCACGGCGCTCGTGCTGCAGGCGGCGGCTCTGCACAGCCCGTCCGACCTGCGGCTGGCGGTGGTGCGCTCCGAGCGCCGCGCGGCCGAGTGGGACTGGGTCAAGTGGCTGCCGCACGTGCAGCACCCGGACGCGATGGACGGCGACGTCCCCGCCCGGCTGGTGGCCGGTTCCGTCGGCGCCTTGCACGACCTGGTCGACGCCGAGCTGGAGCGCCGGCTGGACCGGCACCAACGGGGCCGCGGGCAGTCGGCCGCGCCCGACTCGCACCTGCTGGTCGTCATCGACGGCGAGGAGCTCACCGGGCGCCCGCACCTGGAGTCGCCCGACCCGGCGGTCCCGCTGGCCGAGCTCGGCGTGCACGTCGTGACCCTGCTGACGCACCGGCGGGAGGAGCCCGAGGTCGTCGACGACCGCATCGAGGTCGGCCCCGACAGTGCGGTGCTGGCGTCCCGGCCGCTGCCGCTGGTGGTCGACCCGGTGCCGTCCGGGCTGCCCGTGTCGGTGGCCCGTCAGCTCGCACCGCTGCAGGTGAGCATCGACGACGACATCGGCACCCTCAACGAGACGGTCGGGCTGCCGGAGATGCTCGGCGTCGACGACGTCGACGCGCTCGACCCGTGGCTGACCTGGCGCCGCCGCCCGCAGCGGGAGCTGCTGCGGGTGCCGATCGGCGTCGGGGCGAACGGGCGACCGGTCTGGCTCGACCTCAAGGAGTCGGCGCACGGCGGGATGGGACCGCACGGCCTGGTGGTCGGTGCCACCGGCTCCGGCAAGTCCGAGATGCTGCGCACCCTGGTCAGCTCGCTGGTCATCGGGCACGGCCCCGACCAGCTGGCGCTGATGCTGGTCGACTTCAAGGGCGGCGCGACGTTCGCCGCGATGGAGCACATCCCGCACCTGGCCGGAGTCATCACCAACCTGCAGGACGACCTGACGCTGGTCGACCGGATGCGGGACGCGCTGTTCGGCGAGATGCAGCGCCGCCAGGAGATGCTCAAGGCCGCCGGAAACCTGCCCAACGTCACCGCCTACCAGGACCGCGTCGACGCCGGCGACGACCTGGACCCGCTGCCGCACCTGCTGGTGATCGTGGACGAGTTCTCCGAGCTGCTCACGGCCAAGCCCGACTTCGCGGAGCTGTTCGTGGCGATCGGCCGGATCGGCCGATCCATCGGCGTGCACCTGCTGCTGGCCTCGCAGAAGCTCGAGATCGGCAAGATCCGCGGGCTGGAGTCGCACCTGTCCTACCGGATCAGCCTGCGCACCTTCTCCGAGGGCGAGAGCCGCGACGTCATCGGGGTGCCGGACGCCTACCACCTGCCGCCCGAACCGGGCTCCGGCTACCTCAAGGTCGACACCACCGTGTTCGAGCGGTTCAAGGCCGCGCTGGTGTCCGGGCCCTACCGGCCGCCGACCCAGGGACCCAAGGCGACGGTGCCGGTGGTGCCCTACGCCGCCGTCAACGGCCTGGGCGCGTGGATCGCCGCCACCCAGGCGCTGCCGACCGCCGGTGAGCCCGACGGTGCCGACGCACCCGCGGGACGCGGCGAGCGGTCGGTGCTCGACGTGCTGTGCGACCGGCTGGTCGCCAGCGGGGCCGACCGGGCCCGTCCGGTCTGGCTCGACCCGCTGCCGCCGGTGCTGACGCTCGACCAGCTGGTCGGACCCGACGACCGCGGCGCGCCAGGCAGCGTCACCGCGGTTGTGGGCACCGTCGACGACGCGGGCAAGCAGCGGCAGTTCCCGCTGGAGTGGGACTTCACGGGCGGCGGCGGCAACCTGGTGGTGGCCGGGTCACCGTCGTCGGGCAAGAGCTCGCTGCTCGCCACGGCCATGTTGTCGATGTCGCTGCGGTACGCGCCCGGCGACGTCGCGTTCTACTGCCTCGACTACGGAGGCGGCCTGCTGCGCGGGCTCGAGGACCTCCCGCACGTCGCCGCGGTCGCGACCCGGATCGAGCCGGAGCGGATCCAGCGCACCATCAACGACGTGCTCACCGTCCTCAACGGGCGTGAGGAGCTGTTCAAGCAGCATGGGATCGCCTCCGTGCGCGACTTCCGTCGCTCCCGGGCCGACGGGAGCATCCCGGCCGACGTGCCCGGCGACGTGTTCCTCGTGATCGACGGGTGGCACACCTTCCGGGAGGAGTACGACGCCCTGGAGATGGTGGTCGGCGACATCGCGGCGCGGGGGCTGGGCTTCGGCGTGCACGTGGTGCTGTCGGTGACGCAGACCATGCAGGTGCGGATGCGGATGCAGCCGGCCTTCGGCGGGCGGCTGGAGCTGCGGCTCAACGACTCGTTCGACTCCAGCTTCGACCGGAAGATGATGGACAAGATCCCCAAGGACGCGCCCGGCCGAGGGCTCACCGACGTCGCCGGCGAGCTGCCCTTCCACACCGCCCTGCCACGCGTCGACGGAGTGCCCGACGCCGACGACCTGAGCACCGGGATGCAGCACGCGGTCGCCCTGGTCAACGAGCGCTGGCCGAGTGGCGTCGCCAAGGTGCAGGTGCTGCCGACCCGGCTCGGCTACGACGAGCTGCCCGAGGTCGAGCCCGGCAGCGACCTCGTACCGGTCGGGCTGTCCGAGCTCAACCTGGGGCCGGCCGGGGTCGACGTGTTCGGCTCCTCGCCGCACCTGCTGGTGTTCGGCGACGGCGAGACCGGCAAGACCAACCTGCTGGCGACGCTGGCCACCGGGCTGATGAAGTCGCGCACCCCCGAGCAGCTCGGGTTCGTCGTGGTCGACTACCGGCGCACGCTGCTCGACGTGGTGCCGCCGGAGTACCTGCTGGCGTACGCCACCAGCGACGAGCAGACCGGCCAGGTGGCGCAGGAGATCACCGCCTCGCTGCGCAAGCGCGTCCCCGGACCGGACGTGACGTCGGAGCAGCTGCGGTCCCGCTCGTGGTGGACCGGGCTCGACGTCGTCGTGCTGGTCGACGACTACGACCTGGTCGCGACCACCACGGGCAATCCGCTGTCGCCGTTCGTCGAGTTCGTCCCGCAGGCCCGCGACCTCGGCCTGCACCTGATCGTCTCGCGACGCACCGGAGGCCTGTCCCGGGCGCTGTTCGAGCCGCTGCTGCAGCGCATGACCGACCTCTCCACCCCTGGCTTCCTGTTCTCCGGCGACCGCTCGGAGGGCCGGCTGCTGGCCAACGTGGCTGCGACCCGGCTGGCGGTCGGCCGGGCCCTGTACGTGCCTCGCGGCGGCGGTGCGTCGCAGGTGCAGACCGCCCGACTCCGCGACTGACCGCCACGCCACTCGCGGGCCGCGGACGGGGCTGCCCGGGCGGGATCGGGGGCAGTGACCCCCTGGCGTCCTAGCGTGCTCCTCACGTCGTCAGACGGGTCGAAGCAGGTCGGCCCCTCGAGACAAGGAGCGGACATGAGCGGCAACTACGTGAACCTCGACCAGGTCGGCGTGCTGACCCAGACCGGCCAGCAGTACGAGGGCAACGCCGAGGAGAACCTCGCGTCGGCCAAGAACACCTGGTCGAAGATGGAGGGCGTGCAGGCGGGCTTCAAGGGCGCCGCGGGCACCACCTTCCAGGGCATCTCCGCCACCTCCGCCGGCAACCACGCCCAGCTGGCCGTGCAGATCGCCGAGCAGGCCAAGCGCGCCGTGCTCGCCGAGCGCCACGCCGTCGTCGGCGACGAGGAGGCCTTCCAGGGCCAGGCCGCTGCCCGCAGCAGCGCGGAGTCGTTCACCAGCACGGTGAGCCGTCCGATCAACATCTGAGCACCGTCCCCCAGCACTGTCCCATCACGTCCCAGCACGACCACCACTGGCAGGAGAAGGACCCATGACCGACATGCAGCTTCGCGCCGACTACGGGATGCTCGACCAGGCCGGCGGCGACCTCAACTCGGCCGCCGGCAACATCGAGGAGTACCGGTCCGCGCTCAAGGACCAGGCCGCCCGCGCGCTCGGCAACTTCGGCGGCGGCGTCGGCTCCGAGCAGCACAACGCGGCGATGCACATCGTCGACCAGCTCGTCGACGAGCACGTCAACAACACCCGTCAGCAGCAGACCGGCGTGGTCAACGCCAACGACACCTTCCAGGGTGCGGGCTCGCGGATGCAGTCCGTGCTGGGGTCCGGCTCCTGACCGTCGGCACCGGGCGGGTGCCGCACCACCGGTGCGGACCTGACGCAGACGTGTTCGGGACAACGACCTCGAGGAGGACGGCATGAGCGGCTGGGGCATGAACGCGACCCCGCTGTACTCCAGCGGCGGCCAGATCGGCGGGCTGGGCACCGACGCCGACGCGGCCGGTCGCGGGCTGCTGACCGCGATCTCGGACGCCGAGGACACCGTGCACCACGCCACCGTCGTGGCCGCGCTCGGCCGCTACCACACCACGGTGAGCAAGCCGGCCAACCAGCTCGGTGAGGACGTGCGGGCCCTGGGCAGCCAGGTGCAGACCAGCGCGACGACCGGTGCGGGGGCCGACGTGGACGCGTACGGCGGACTGGTGCCGGCCGGCAACGCGGTGCTCGGGGCCGGCCCCCTGCTGAGCCGGCCGGTCAACGTCGAGTGAGCGGCTGACCTGCAGCGGCACCGTCGAGCGACGTGGGAGCGAGATGAGCCTGTTCGAGCACTACCCCGCGACACCCGGATCGATCTTCTCGGCATCCGAGCGGGCCGCGACCGCGGGTGACCGGTGTCGCGAGGTGGGCACCTCGGTGAGCGGGCGTGGGCGGGTCGCGTGCACGGCGGTGAGCGGCGACCTCTCCGCACCGCTGTTCGCGGCGCCCCAGCCGGTGGTGTCGTCCAGCCAGGCGCTGGACGGCTCGTCCCTGATCGTGCACGGCTGCCTCAACCTCTGGGGCGACATGGTCAGCACCTACAACGGCGAGATCGACCTGCTGAACCAGGAGTGGGCGGCCGCACAGGCCAGCAGCTTCGGCGTCGACTCCTCCGCCTACCTCGGGCCGCACTGCGGTACGCAGTCCCCCGGCGACGGCCAGGCTGCCTTCGACGGTGCGGTCGCCGATGCCGCCGCGGGCCTGCGCGCCGAGCTCGTACGACGCAAGCTGGCGCTGGACGACGAGCTGGACACCGGTGCCGGCGAGGTCGCCGGGGTGCTCGACCAGGGACCCACCGCGGAGGCGGCGCTGACTCTGTTCCAGGCCGGTGCGCTGCCACCCGAGGCGGCCGAGATCGCGGGCGAGATCTGGAAGAAGTTCTCCGGCACGTTCTACCCGACCGACACCTCCGCGTTCGGGTTGTCGACGTGGGGCACGGCACGGGCCATCCAGGCGTTCGGCATCGGCTCCAAGTACGTCACCCAGGGCGTGCTGGGCCGGTTCGCCCCCCGCGGCGCGAACGGACAGTTCCTGCCCGTCAACGGCACGCCGTCGTGGCTCAACGCCTGGCGCGCCGGCCAGGGCAGCAACTACGTGGCCAACCCCGGCAACGCCGCGGCGTACGCCCGGTGGGCCAGCGCCAGCAAGTGGGTCGGCCGCGCCGGAACCGTGCTCACCGTGGGCACCTCGGCGTTCAGCCAGTGGCAGCAGGACGCCAACGACCCGAGCCTGTCCACGGCCGAACGCGTCGGCCGCGCCGGGACGGCCGGTGTCGTCACCGGCGCGGGCGCCTGGGCGGGTGCGGCCGGAGGTGCCCAGCTCGGTGCAGCCATCGGGTCGCTGGGCGGGCCGGTCGGCACCGTCATCGGCGGTGCGGTCGGCGGACTGGTCGGCGGCGCCATCGGTGCCGGGGTGGGCGACTGGGTCTCCGACCACGTCGTGGAGTACGGCGGACAGCTCGCCGAGGGAGTCGCCGAGGGTGCCGAGGCGGTGTGGGACGCCGGTGGTGAGGCGGTCGACGCGGCCGGCGACCTCGTCGACGACGCCGGAGACGCGCTCGGCGACGCCGGCGAGGCCGTGGGAGACTTCTTCGGGTTGTGACCCCGGCTCCGACGTGGGTGGAGGCTCATGCACTGGGAGAAGTCGTGGATCGCCCTGCTCGGGGTCGTTCTGCTGCTGATCGCCGTGTGGTCGTGGCGCGGACGCTCGTCGAAGTCGCGCTGGTGGATCCGGATCTGGCAGGGCGACACCATGGCGCTGGGATTCGCGCCGGGCGTCGGTCTCATCCTGCTCGGCACCGGCCTGATCGCGCTGGTGCCCGGTGACGAGCCGCAGAGCACGCCGCTCGGCATGATCGCGTCCTTCGTGTGGCTGTTCGGCTTCCCGGTGTTCGTGATCGGCTCGTGGGGTCCCCGGTGGTGGGGACCGGGCTGGTACCGCTCGATGACCGCCCGGCAGCGGGTGGAGGCCCTGCGCGGCCCCGCCGGCCGGGCCGCCCGTGCAGCGACCCGGCCTCGCGGCGAGCAGCGTCGCGCCGATGGCTGAGCCTCCGACGCCGGCTGCACTGGTCACCTACCGGCATCCCGGCGGCATGACGATGCCATTGCCCGACGGGTGGGAACGTGCGGAGGACGTGCATCCCGGCCTGGTCCTGATCACGGTCGAGCCCGAACAGCCGGCCGACCAGGAACCCGGCTTCCGGGCCAACCTGGTGGTCACCGTCGACCGGCTCGACGACGGCCTCGACCTGTCGGAGTGGCAGGCCGGCACCGAGAAGCTGTTCCCCGGGTCGCTCACCGAGTACCTGGTGCTCGACCTGGAGCGGATGCGGCTGGCCGGCGAGCCGGCCATCCGCCGACTGGCGCATCACCGCACCGACCAGAACCGCAGCGTGACGATGGAGCAGTGGGCGATCGTCCTGCCGGGCGACGAGGGGCGACCGCACGGGTGGACGCTCACCGCCTCGGTGGGCAGTCTCGCCTACGCCGGCCTGGCCGACCTGACGGCGCAGGTGGCTGCGCACTGGCGCCCGCCCGGACATCCCGACCCGTTGCCGGCGGAGGCGTCGTGAGCATCGACTTCGACGCGGACACCGGGCGGTTGCGGCTGTCCCGCTCCGACTTCGCGGCACTGGTGGCCTGGGCCGGAGGCGGCGCGCCTCCCGACGTGGCGCTGGCCTCGCTGGTGGACGCGGGCGTGCTTCGCGGCGGTCGCCCGCACGCGGTCGTGCAGCCGCTGCTGGAGGCGGTCACCGACCCGGTGTGCCGCTTCACGGTGCAGCGCGACGGCGCCGACCACGCGAGCGGGTGGGCAACGCTCGGTGCCGCGGCGGTGCTGCTGCCGCTGCCCGGCGACCGGTGCGAGGTCGCGGGCCTCCACCCGAGCTTCGTCCCCGCCGGCCTGGCGCGGCTGATGGGGCTCGGGCCGCGGCGGCGGCACCCGGGCGAGCCCTGGCAGCTGCCGGCCGGGGTGCTGACGGCCGTCCTGGCCTCCTCCGACGACGAGCGCGAGGCCGCACTGGCCGATGTCGACCAGGAGGCCGTCGCACAGGCTGGTGACCACGCACAGGTCGTGGTGGAGGCGCTGGCCGCAGGACGCTGCCGGCGCTGGACGGTAGCGGTGGAGTGGTCGCCGGCTCCCGGCGAGCCCGGCGGGCGGGCGCTCGACCTGCTCGACGCCAGCCCGTTCGGGGTGTGGCTGCTCGAGCCGGCCGGGAACCGGGTGCTGGTCTGGCCGGCCACGACGACCGCGGTGTGGCGCTCCCTCACCCGGCTGCTGCCCGACGACCACGAGCTGGCCGGGACGCCCTGACCGTGGCTCGGGTCAGATGCTGAAGCCGAGCGCCCTGAGCTGCTCGCGGCCGTCGTCGGTGATCTTGTCCGGGCCCCACGGGGGCATCCAGACCCAGTTGATGGCGAACCCTTCGACCAGGCCCTCGAGCGCCTGGCGGGTCTGGTCCTCGATCACGTCGGTCAGCGGGCAGGCCGCCGACGTCAACGTCATGTCGATCGTCGCCTGGTTGTCGTCGACGTGGATGCCGTAGACCAGGCCGAGGTCGACCACGTTGATGCCCAGCTCGGGGTCGACCACGTCGCGCATCGCCTCGGTGAGGTCGTCGACCGACGCCTCGCCGCTCGGCGACAGGTCGACCTCGGGGAGGTCGCTGCTCTCGGTCGTCTGCTCGGTCATGGGGTCTCCTTCCCCGTCGCTTGGGCGACGGCGTCCTTCCAGGCCATCCATCCCAGCAGTGCGCACTTGATCCGCGCCGGGAACTTCGCGACGCCAGCGAACGCGACGCCGTCCTCCAACCGCTCCTCGTCGGGCTCCACGCTGCCGCGGCTCTGCATCAGGTCGACGAACTCCTGGTGCAGGCTCATCGCCTCGGGCACGGTCTTGCCGATCACCAGGTCGGACATCACCGACGCGGAGGCCTGGCTGATCGAGCAACCCTCCGCGTCGTAGGACACGTCCGTGACGGTGTCGCCGGACAGGTGCACCCGCAGCGTGATCTCGTCGCCGCAGGTCGGGTTCACGTGGTGAGTCTCGGTGTCGTACGGCTCCCGCAGGCCGGCATGGTGCGGGCGCTTGTAGTGGTCCAGGATGATCTCCTGGTAGAGCGCGTCGAGGTCCATCACGCCACCCCGAAGTAGGAGCGGGTGTACTCGAGTCCCTCGACCAGCGCGTCGATCTCGTCGTCCTGCGTGTACAGGTAGACCGAGGCCCGCACCGACGACTGTGCGCCGAAGCGCGCGTGTGCCGGCTTCGCGCAGTGGTGTCCGGCCCGGACGGCGACACCGCGCGAGTCGAGCACCTGGCTCACGTCGTGCGGGTGCACGCCGTCGACGACGAAGCTCACCGCTCCCCCGCGGTCGACCGCCTCGGTCGGGCCGAGGATCCGGATGCCGGGGACCTCGGACAGCCGCTTCAGCGCGTAGGCGGTGATCTCCTGCTCGTGGGCGGCGACGGCGTCCATGCCGACGCCGCTCAGGTAGTCGGCGGCCACACCCAGGCCGACCGCCTGCGCGATCGGAGGGGTGCCGGCCTCGAACCGGGACGGCGGCGCGGCGTAGGTCGACCGCTCCATCGCGACGGTCTCGATCATCTCGCCGCCGCCGAGGAACGGTGGCAGCTGCGCGAGCAGGTCGTAGCGGCCCCACAGCACGCCGATGCCGGTCGGGCCCAGCATCTTGTGGCCGGTGAACGCGACCAGGTCGGCACCGAGCGTGGACACGTCGACCGGCAGCTGCGGCACCGCCTGCGACGCGTCGACGACGGTGAGCGCGCCGGCCTGCTTCGCCCGGCTCGCGATCTCGGTGACCGGGTTGACGGTGCCGAGCATGTTCGACACCCAGACCAGCGAGACCACCTTGGTGCGCTCGTTGATCAGGTCGTCGACGTTGGACAGGTCGAGCCGTCCGTCGTCGGTGATCCCGAACCAGCGCAGCTTCGCGCCGGTGCGCTGGCACAGCAGCTGCCAGGGCACGATGTTGGAGTGGTGCTCCATCTCGGTGATGACGACCTCGTCACCGGGACCGACCCGCAGGTCACCCTCGGCCCAGGCGAGCACGTTGGCCACGAGGTTGAGCGCCTCGGAGGCGTTCTTGGCGAAGACCACCTCGTCGCGCGACGGCGCGCCGATGAAGGCGGCGATCGAGTCACGGGCGCCCTCGTAGGCGGACGTCGCCTCGGCGCCGAGCTGGTGCATCGCCCGGGCCACGTTGGCGTTGTGCAGCGCGTAGTGGTCGCGGACCGCGTCGATGACCTGCCGCGGCTTCTGCGACGTGTTGGCGCTGTCGAGGTAGACCAGCGGCCGGTCGTCGGCGAGCCGGCGCGACAGGATCGGGAAGTCGCCGCGGATCCGGGCGACGTCCAGGGTGGGCACGGCTTCCCTCCTGTTCGTGGTCACGCCTTCGTGGCGGCCTTGGTGTAGCGGTCGTAGCCCTCGGCCTCGAGCCGCTCGGCCAGCTCGGCGCCGCCCTGCTCGGCGATCCGGCCGGCCACGAACACGTGCACGTGGTCGGGCTTGATGTAGCGCAGGATCCGGGTGTAGTGGGTGATCAGCAGCACGCCCCGGTCACCCTGCGCGCTGAACCGGTTGACGCCCTCGGCCACGACCTTGAGCGCGTCGATGTCGAGGCCGGAGTCGGTCTCGTCCAGGATGGCGAACTGCGGGTTGAGCAGCTCCATCTGGACGATCTCGTGGCGCTTCTTCTCGCCGCCGGAGAAGCCCTCGTTGACGTTGCGCTGGCCGAACTCGCGGTCCATCCCCACCTTGTCCAGGGCGTCGTTGACGTCCTTGACCCAGGTGCGCAGCTTGGGCGCCTCGCCGTCGAGCGCGGTCTTGGCCGTGCGCAGGAAGTTCGCGACGGAGACGCCGGGCACCTCGACGGGGTACTGCATCGCGAGGAACAGGCCGGCACGGGCCCGCGCGTCGACGGTCATGTCCAGCACGTCGACGCCGTCGAGGGTGACCGTGCCGCTGGTCACCCGGTACTTGGGGTGCCCGGCGATGGAGTACGCCAGCGTGGACTTGCCGGAGCCGTTGGGCCCCATGATCGCGTGCGTCTCACCGGACGTCACCGTGAGGTCGACGCCGCGAAGGATCTCCTTGGCGCCGTCGTCGGTGTCGACCGAGACGTGCAGGTCGCGGATCTCGAGAGTGGACATCGGGGTGCTCAGTGCTCCTGTGGTTGCAGTGGGTGCTCGACGTCGACCAGCAGGTCGTCGCCGTCGTGCTGGACGGGATAGACGTCGACGGGTTCGGTGGCGGGCAGCCCGAGCGCCACGCCGGAGCGCAGGTCGAACCGCGAGCCGTGCAGCCAGCACTCGACGGTGCAGCCCTCCACCTCGCCCTCGGACAACGCGATCTCGGCGTGCGAGCACTCGTCGCGGATGGCGAAGACCTCGCCGTCGCAGCGCACGAGCGCCACCTCCACGCCGTCGACCTCGACGGGCAGCGGCTTGCCGTCCTCGAGCTCGGCGACGCTGCAGGCCCGCTGGAAGCCCATCAGGCCGGCTCCGAAACCGGCTCGGTGGCGGTCGCGGGCGGCAGCCCGACGTTGGCCGCCAGCTCGGCCTCGAGTGCGGCCATCAGCCGCTGCTCGACGTCGGGGATGCCGATCTTGCGCAGGATCCCGGCGAAGAACCCGTGCACCACCAGCCGCTTGGCCTCCTCTGCCGGGACACCGCGGCTCTGCAGGTAGAACAGCTGCTCGTCGTCGAAGCGACCGGTCGTGCTGGCGTGCCCGGCGCCCACGATGTCGCCGGTCTCGATCTCGAGGTTGGGCACCGAGTGGGCCTGGGCGCCGTCGGTCAGCACCAGGTTGCGGTTGGACTCGTAGGTCTCGATACCCTCCGCCACCTTGCGGATCAGCACGTTCCCGATCCAGACCGCGCGTGCGCCGTCGCCCTGCAGGGCGCCCCGGTAGTCGACGTTGCTGCGGGTGTGCGGGTGGTTGTGGTCGACCAGCAGCCGGTGCTCGATGTGCTGGCCGGCGTCGGCGAAGTACAGGCCGTACATCTCGACCTCGCCGCCGGTCCCGGCGTAGTCCGCGGTCTCGACCAGCCGCACCACACCGCCACCGAAGCTCACCTGGTACGAGCGGACCCGCGCGTCGCGGCCGACGGTGATGCCGACATTGCCCGCGTGCACGGCGTCGTCGTTCCACAGCTGCAGCGAGGCGAGGTCGAGCTGGGCCGCGTCGCCGACCAGCACCTGGAGCGTCCCGGCGTACTGGGCGCTGCCGGTGTGCTCGACCACCACGGTCGCCCGGGCGTGCCGGCCGACCCGCAGCACCACGTGTCCCCAGACGGTCTCGTCGGCCGAGGTGCCGATCAGCCGGATCACGACGGGGCGGTCCAGCTCGGCCTCGGCCGGGACGTCCACCAGCGCCGCGACACCGGCGTGAGCCACGGCCAGCGCCGCGGGCCGGTCGGCCGGCGCGGTGCCGCCGAGTGCGATCGCCTCCGCCGTGTCGATCTCGGTGAGGGTCACGCCGTCGGGCGCGTCCAGCTCCCACTTGAGGTGGGCGTCGGACGGCTCGTCGACCAGCACCGCCCGCATCCGCTTGAGCGGCGTGAACCGCCACACCTCCTCGCGCCCGGTGGGTACGGGGTGGTCGGCCAGGTCGTACGACGCGGCCGGGTGCAGGTGGCTCTCGACCGTCTCGACGGCATGCTGGACGGCCGTGGGCTCGGTGGTCACTGGTGCTCGTTCTCCTGTCGCGGGAAGTCGGGTGCGCGTCGGGCGGCGATCAGCCGACCGCGCCCTCCATCTGCAGCTCGATCAGCCGGTTGAGCTCGAGGGCGTACTCCATCGGAAGCTCGCGCGCGATCGGCTCGACGAAGCCGCGCACGATCATCGCCATCGCCTCGTCCTCGTCGAGACCACGGCTCATCAGGTAGAACAGCTGGTCGTCGCTGACCTTGGAGACGGTGGCCTCGTGGGCCATCGACACGTCGTCCTCGCGGATGTCGTTGTAGGGGTAGGTGTCCGACCGGCTGATCTGGTCGACCAGCAGGGCGTCGCACTTGACCGAGCTGGCCGAGTGGTGCGCCCCCTCCTGCACCTGCACCAGCCCGCGGTAGGACGTGCGGCCACCGCCGCGGGCCACCGACTTGGAGATGATCGACGACTTCGTGTGCGGCGCGCAGTGCACCATCTTGGAGCCGGCGTCCTGGTGCTGGCCCTCGCCGGCGAACGCGACGGACAGCGTCTCGCCCTTGGCGTGCTCACCCATCAGGTAGACGGCCGGGTACTTCATCGTGACCTTGGAGCCGATGTTGCCGTCGATCCACTCCATGGTGGCGCCGGCCTCGCAGGTGGCCCGCTTGGTCACCAGGTTGTAGACGTTGTTCGACCAGTTCTGGATGGTCGTGTAGCGGCAGCGGGCGCCCTTCTTCACGATGATCTCGACGACCGCCGAGTGCAGCGAGTCGCTGGAGTAGATCGGCGCGGTGCAGCCCTCGACGTAGTGCACGTAGGCGTCCTCGTCGACGATGATGAGCGTCCGCTCGAACTGGCCCATGTTCTCGGTGTTGATCCGGAAGTAGGCCTGCAGCGGGATGTCGACGTGCACGCCCTTCGGCACGTAGATGAACGAACCGCCGGACCACACCGAGCTGTTCAGCGCGGAGAACTTGTTGTCGCCGACCGGGATGACGGTGGCGAAGTACTCCTTGAACAGCTCCGGGTGCTCGCGCAGCGCGGTGTCGGTGTCGAGGAACAGCACGCCCTGCTCCTCCAGGTCCTCGCGGATCTGGTGGTAGACGACCTCGGACTCGTACTGCGCGGCGACGCCGGACACGAGGCGCTGCTTCTCCGCCTCGGGGATGCCGAGCTTGTCGTAGGTGTTCTTGATGTCGTCGGGGAGCTCGTCCCAGGTCGTCGCCTGCTTCTCGGTCGACCGGACGAAGTACTTGATGTTGTCGAAGTCGATCGTCGACAGGTCGGCGCCCCAGGCCGGCAGCGGCTTGCGGTCGAACAACCGCAGGCCCTTGAGCCTGAGGTCGAGCATCCACTGCGGCTCGGACTTCTTCGACGAGATGTCGCGCACGACCTCCTCGTTGAGGCCGCGCCGCGCGCCGGTGCCGGCGACGTCGGAGTCGGACCAGCCGAACTGGTACCGACCCAGGCCCTCGAGCTCGGGGTGGGCGGTGCTCGTCATGCGGGAGTCCTCTCCGACTGGGGGCTGGTGCGGGTCTGTGCTGACGTCAGCGACTGCGCCGCGTCGGTCAGTGGAACGTTGGTCGTGCACACGCCGTCGCCGTTGGCGATGGTCGCCAACCGCTGCACGTGGTGGCCGAGCAACCGGGCGAAGACCTCGGTCTCGGCCTCGCACAGCTGCGGGAACTCCTGGGCCACGTGGGCGACCGGACAGTGGTGCTGGCACACCTGGAGACCCTGGTAGGCGCCGTGCGGGGCAGGCCGGACAGTCGCAGCGTAGCCGTCGCCGGTGAGCACCCGTGCGAGGGCCTCCGGCCGCTCCTGCTCGGGCAGTCCGGCCACCGCCGGGGCGTACCGGCTCTCCAGCTCGGCGACGCGGCGCCGAGCGAAGTCGTGCACCGCCTCGTCGCCACCGGTCTGCGCCAGGTAGCGCAGGGCGCTGACCGCGAGGTCGTCGTAGGCCTGCTCGAAGGCGTCCCGGCCGTGGTCGGTCAGCCGGAACGCGCGGGCGGGCCGCCCGCGGCGGCGTACCGACCCGGGGGGGACCGGGGCGGGGACGGCCTCGGCGAGTCCCTCGGCGACCAGGTGGTCGAGGTGGCGGCGGACGCCCGCGGGCGTCATGTCCAGGCTCTCGCCCAGCTCGGCGGCCGTGGCCACCCGCCGCTCCAGGAGCGTGCGCGCGACCCGCTCGCGCGTGGGCGCGTCGGGGGTCGTGGCGTGCCGGGCGATTTCCACAACACCAGTGTGCCCTTATTCGGCCGGGGAGCCAAACCGACTGTCCGGTCCCCGATATCTAGACTCGGACGGTGACCACGCCGGCGACCGCCCCAGCCGTCGTCGTCGACGACCTCGTCATGGCCTACGGCGAGCTTCTCGCCGTCGACCGGCTGTCCTTCGAGGTGCCCAGCGGGTCGGTGACGGCCGTCCTGGGCCCGAACGGGGCCGGCAAGACCACGACCGTGGAGACCTGCGAGGGATATCGCCGCCCGCAGGCCGGACGGGTCCGCGTGCTCGGGCTCGACCCGCGCCGCGACGGCCGGGCGCTGGGGCCCCGGGTCGGCGTGATGCTGCAGCAGGGCGGCGCCTGGTCGGGTGCGCGGGCGCACGAGATGCTCCGGCACATCGCGGCGCTGCACGCGCACCCGCTCGACGTCGACGCGCTCATCGAGCGGCTGGGGCTCGGTGGGTGCGGCCGCACCCCGTACCGCCGGCTGTCCGGGGGCCAGCAGCAGCGGCTCGGACTCGCGATGGCGCTGGTGGGCCGCCCGGAGCTGGTGTTCCTGGACGAGCCGACCGCCGGTCTCGACCCGCAGGCCAGGCACGTCGCGTGGGACCTGGTGCGCGAGCTGCGCGACAGCGGCGTGACGGTGGTGTTGACGACCCATTACATGGACGAGGCCGAGCGGCTGGCCGACCTGGTGCACGTGATCGACCACGGCCGGCTGGTGGCGTCCGGGTCGCCGGCCGTGCTGGCGGCGCGGGGGGCCGAGAACACCATCCGGTTCCGCGCCCGCCCGGGTCTCGACCTGACCGGGCTGGTCGCCGCACTGCCGGAGGGGACGCACGCCCGGGAGACGAGCCCCGGCGGCTACGTGGTCGACGGCAAGGTCGACCCGGGCACGCTGGCCACGCTCACCGCCTGGTGCGCCGGCGAGGGGTTGCTGCCGGAGTCGCTGCACGTGGAGCGCCGCTCGCTGGAGGACGTCTTCCTCGAGCTCACCGGCCGGGAGCTGCGGCCGTGAGCGTGCCGGTCTCGTACGCGCCCGCGCCCGGGGCGGCCCCGCTGCACCGGATGGTGGCCTCGCAGGCGCTGATGGAGACCCGGCTGCTGCTGCGCAACGGCGAGCAGCTGCTGCTCGCGGTGGTGATCCCGCTGCTCGTCCTCGTCGGCGGCGACCGCGCCGGCTCGCTGATCGACCTCGGCGACGAGCCACGCATCGACGTGCTCACACCGGGCGTCATCGCGCTGGCTGTGCTGTCGACCGCGTTCACGTCGGTAGCGATCGCGACCGGGTTCGAGCGGCGCTACGGCGTGCTCAAGCGACTCGGCGCCTCGCCGCTTCCCCGACACGGCCTGCTGCTGGGCAAGGTGGTCGCCGTGCTCGTGGTCGAGGCGGGACAGCTGGTGCTGATCTGCTCGACCGCCGTCGCGCTCGGCTGGCGTCCGGTGCTCGACGTCGCGGCCGTCGCCGGCGCAGTGACACTGGTGCTGCTCGGCACCGCCGCCTTCGGCTCGCTGGCGCTGCTGATGGCGGGCACGCTGCGTGCCGAGGCCACCCTCGCCGCCGCCAACCTGGTGCACCTGCTGCTGCTCGTCGCCGGCGGCATCGTGATACCGCTCGACCGCTACCCGGCCGCGGCGGCCGCTCATCTCGAGCTGCTGCCGAGTGGTGCCCTCGGCGAGGGGCTCCGCGCCACGCTGAACGGTGACGGGCTGAGCGCGGTGCCGGTCGTCGTGCTGCTGGTGTGGACGGCGGTCGCCGGCGCGCTCACCGCCCGGACGTTCCGGTGGGAGTGAGCATGCGGCTGGTCCGAGGGCTGGCGTGGGCGTCGCTCGCGGCCAACGTCGGGATCGTGCTCACCGGAGGAGTCGTCCGGCTCACCGGGTCGGGCCTGGGCTGCCCCACCTGGCCGCGGTGCACCGACGAGTCGTTCGTGCCGCACGGCGAGCTCGGTGCGCACGGCGCGATCGAGTTCGGCAACCGGCTGCTGACGTTCGTGCTGGTCGTGGTGGCCGTCAGCACCTGGCTGGCGGTGCTGCGGCTGCGGCCGGTGCGGCCCGCACTGCGCCGTACCGCGACCTGGCTGGTCCTGGGCGTGCCTGCGCAGGGCCTGCTCGGCGGCCTCACCGTCCTGACCGACCTCAACCCGTGGGTGGTCGCCGGTCACCTGATGCTGTCGATGGTGCTCATCGCCTGGTCGGTGCTGTTGATCCGCCAGGTCGCCGACCCGGTGCGGGCGGCCCGGGTGCCGGCGCCGGTGCTGTGGCTGGTGCGCGGCACGTACGCGCTGTGCTGGGTGGTGCTCTACGTCGGCACGGTCGTCACCGGCAGCGGCCCGCACGCCGGTGACGTCGACTCCCCGCGCAACGGGCTCGACCCGGCGGCGGTCAGCCAGGCGCACGCCGACCTGGTCTTCCTGCTGGTGGGCCTGACCGTCGGGAGCCTCTGCGCACTGCGGGCCACCGGTGCGCCCCGGGCCGCGGTGCGGGCGGCCGGGCTGCTGCTGGCCGTCGAGCTCGCCCAGGGCACGGTGGGGCTGGTGCAGTACGCCACCGACCTGCCGCTGGTGCTCGTCACCCTGCACCTGCTCGGCGCCTCGCTGCTCACCGCCGCCGCAACCTGGCTGTGGCTCGAGGCCGAGCCCGCCCGCCCCACCCCCGACGAATCTTCCGGCCGTACGCGCGCTCCGACGAACGCCTCGCCGGAACATCTGAGCTCGACCGGCTGACGCCTCCCCCGATCTTCCGGCCGTACGCGCGCCCCGGCGATGGCCTCGCCGGAAGATCGGTCATCCACAGCGGAGGCGGCTCGGGCCGCCACGAGGCGTCGCCCCGGCCCAGGCTCCGCAGGTGATGACGACCGGAACCACCGTGCTCACCCTCGACGCGGCCTGCCGCAGCACCAGCCCCTCGCACGTCCGGGCCCAGCTCCGGGCTCGTCGATGGCAGTCGCCTGCCAGCGGAGTGGTGGTCCGGCACAACGGCCCGCTGAGCCCGGCGGAGCTGCACCGGGTCGCGCTCGCGGCCGGCCCGCCCGGCGCGGTCCTCGGCGGGCTGACGGCGGCGGCGTACGACCGTCTCGACGGCTTCGTCGACGACCAGACGACCATCGTCGTACCGGGTTCCTCGACGACCCCGCACCCGCTGCCGGAGGTGCGCCTGCACTGGTCGACCGAGCTCTCGCCGCTCGACGTGCACCCGATCGGCGATCCACCACGCACCCGGATCGCCCGCAGCCTGGTCGACGCCGCCAGCGAACCCGGCCCGCTCACCCGCAGCCGCGCCATCCTGCTGGCCGGTTGCCAGCAACGACTCGTCCGGGCCGACGGACTGGAGGACGCCTTGTCGCGCCGCGGGCCCTGTCGGCACCGGGCCCTGATCCGGGAGACCATCGGCGACGTCCGCGGCGGCGTCGATTCCCTGCCCGAGCGGGACTTCGACCGGCTGTGCCGACTCGCGGGACTCCCGATGCCGACCGCGCAACGGGTCCTGCGCCGGCCGGACGGCAAGGCATACCTCGACCGCGCATGGGACGGCTACGGCGTCGCCTGCGAGGTGCACGGGATCCCGCACATGCGGGTGGGCCGCTGGGACGCCGATCTCATGCGCCAGAACGAGGTCGCGATCGTCGGACCGCGGCTGCTGCAGTTCACGTCGTTCGCGATCCGGCACCGGAGTCAGGTCGTCGTCGACCAGCTGACCCGGATGTTGCGCAGCGCCGGCTGGCGCGGCTGACCTCGCACCACTCGATCTTCCGGCCGTACACGCGCCCGGACGACCGTGCGACCGGAAGATCCGGGTGGGGCACGCAACGATCTTCCGGCCGTACACGCGCCCGGACGACCGTGCGACCGGAAGATCCGGGTGGGGCACGCAACGATCTTCCGGCCGTACGAGCGCCCCGACGACCGTGCGGCCGGAAGATCGGGGCGGGGGCGGGGCGGGGGTTAGCGGAGGAGGGGGTCGACGGCGACGGTGAGGAACAGCAGCGCGAGGTAGAGGTTCGAGGCGTGGAACAGCCGCATCGGGCGCAGGGTGACGGGGTCGTCGCTCCTGCGGGCCCGCACCAGCAGCCCGTAGGCCTCCACCAGGAACGCCAGCCCGAGCGCGCCGGCGGCGATCGGGTAGAACAACCCGGTGCCGGCCACCGGCCACAGCAGCAGCGAGGTGGCGACCGTCGCCCAGGTGTACGCGACCACCGACCGCGCCACGGACACCGCCGGCGCCACCACCGGCAGCATCGGCACCGAGGCGGCGGCGTAGTCGTCGCGGTAGCGGATGGCCAGCGCCCAGAAGTGCGGCGGCGTCCAGAAGAACACCACCGCGAACAGCACCACGGGCGCCCATGCGAGCTCGCCGGTCACCGCGGTCCAGCCGATCAGCACCGGGAAGCAGCCCGCCGCGCCACCCCAGACGATGTTCTGCGCGGTACGGCGCTTCAGCACGATCGAGTAGCCGACGACGTAGAACACGTTGGCCGCGAGCGCGAGCCCGGCGGACAGCCAGTTGACGAACACACCGAGCCACATCGTCGACAGCACGCCCAGCACCAGCCCGAAGACCAGCGCCGCGCGGCGGCTCACCGCGTGCCGCGGCAGCGGCCGACGGCGGGTACGCCGCATCCGCTCGTCGATGTCGGCGTCGACCACGCAGTTCAGCGCGTTGGCACTGCCGGCCGACAGGGTGCCGCCGAGCACGGTGGCGACCACCGGCCACAGCTGCGGCACCCCACCGCTGGCGAGGAACATCACCGGCACCGTCGTGAGCAGCAACAGCTCGATGATCCGCGGCTTGGTGAGCGCGACGTACGCGCCGATCCGCGGCCCCCACCCGCTCGGCACGCCGTCCAGCGGCGTCAACGGGTCGACACCCAGGACGGGTGGCCTGCGGTCGACGGTCGACACGGACGCGTGCTCCTGGTGCTCGGGTGCGGAATGCCGGCGAGACGCCGCGCGCCGAGTCTACGGCCGAGCGCGGGGACCGTGAACGGCGCCCGCGTGGGGGTGCGCAGTAGGCTCCGAACGCGGCCCGCGGGGACCGACTGCCGGGGGCCTGATCCGACCGCGCACAACCATCGTGACCAGGGAGCTTGCACCCGTGACGATCGCCGACCACGACCCGCGCTCGAGCACCCGCCGGGCGTCCCTGGACTGGACCGATCTCGACCGGCGAGCCGTGGACACGGTCCGCACGCTGGCGATGGACGCGGTGCAGAAGACCGGAAACGGGCACCCCGGCACCGCGATGAGCCTGGCCCCGCTGGCCTACCTGCTCTACCAGCGGCTGCTGCGGCACGACCCGGCCGACCCGGAATGGCCCGGACGGGACCGGTTCGTGCTGTCGGCCGGTCACTCGAGTCTCACGCAGTACATCCAGCTCTACCTGTCCGGCTACGGGCTCGAGCTCGACGACCTCGCGGCGCTGCGCACCTGGGGCTCGAAGACCCCGGGCCACCCCGAGGTGCACCACACCGACGGCATCGAGATCACCACCGGCCCGCTCGGCCAGGGACTGGCCAGCGCCGTCGGCATGGCCGCGGCCGCCCGCCGCGAGCGGGGGCTGCTCGACCCCGACGCCGCGCCGGGCGAGAGCCCGTTCGACCACACCATCTGGGTGATCGCCTCCGACGGCGACATCCAGGAGGGCGTGACCAGCGAGGCGTCCAGCTGGGCCGGCCACCAGCAGCTCGGGGACCTGGTCGTCGTCTACGACGCCAACCACATCTCGATCGAGGACGACACCGCCGTCGCGATGTCCGAGGACACCGCCAAGCGGTACGAGGCGTACGGCTGGCACGTGCAGACCGTCGACTGGACCAACGGCCACGGGTCCGACGCCGGCCCCGACGGCACCTACGAGGAGGACGTCCAGGCCCTCAACGCCGCACTGCTCGCGGCGCGGGAGGAGCGCGGCCGCCCGTCCCTCGTGGTGCTGCGCACGATCATCGCCTGGCCCGCACCCGACGCGCAGAACACCGGCAAGGCGCACGGCGCCGCCCTCGGCGACGACGAGGTACGCGCCACCAAGCAGCTGCTCGGCGCTGACCCCGACACGACGTTCGCGATCGACGACGACGTGCTCGCGCACGCCCGCTCGGTCGGCGAACGGGGCCGCGAGCTGCACCAGCGCTGGGACGAGTCGTTCGCCGAGTGGCGCGACGCGCACCCCGAGCAGGCCGCGCTCTGGGAGCGGCTGTCCCGGCGCCGGCTGCCCGACGGCTGGGCCGACGCCCTGCCGACGTTCCCCGCCGGCAAGGACATGGCGACCCGCAAGGCGTCCGGAGCCGTGCTCAACGCGCTCGCACCGGTGCTGCCCGAGCTGTGGGGCGGCTCCGCCGACCTCGCCGGAAGCAACAACACCGCGATGGACGGCGAGGCGTCGTTCGTGCCGGAGGAGTACCAGACCGACATGTGGCGGGGCGGTCCCTACGGCCGCACGCTGCACTTCGGCATCCGCGAGCACGCGATGGGCTCGATGCTCAACGGCATCGCGCTGCACGGCGGCACCCGGCCCTACGGCGCGACGTTCCTGGTCTTCAGCGACTACATGCGCCCTGCGGTACGGCTGGCCGCGCTCTCCAAGATCCCGGTCACTTACGTGTGGACGCACGACTCGATCGGCCTCGGCGAGGACGGCCCGACGCACCAACCGGTCGAGCACCTGGCCGCGTTGCGCGCGATCCCGGGTCTCGACGTGGTGCGGCCCGCCGACGCCAACGAGACGGCGGTGGCCTGGCGCACCCTGCTCGGCCACAGTGACCGCCCGGCCGGGCTCGCCCTGTCCCGGCAGGACCTGCCGACCTTCCCTCGCGGCGAGCAGGGCTTCGCCTCGGCCGACGGGGTCGAGCGCGGCGCCTACGTGCTGATCGACGCGCCCAATGACGACGGAGCGGACGGCGAGGGCGACCGGCAACCGGACGTGGTGCTGGTCGGGACGGGCTCGGAGGTCCAGCTCGCCGTGGAGGCGCGGGACAAGCTCGCCGGCGAGGGCGTCCGCGCCCGGGTCGTGTCGATGCCGTGCCGGGAGTGGTTCGAGGAGCAGGACGAGACCTACCAGGACGAGGTGTTCCCGCCGACGGTGCGCGCCCGGGTCAGCGTCGAGGCCGCGGTCGCACAGGGCTGGCGTGACATCGTCGGCGACTCCGGGCGCTCGGTGTCGCTGGAGCACTTCGGCGCCTCCGCCGACTACCAGACCATCTACCAGAACTTCGGCATCACGGCGGACGCCGTGGCGCAGGCGGCACGCGACAGCATCGAGGCCGCGTCCGCATGACCGGCTCGACCCCATCCGGGAGGACACCATGACCGATTCAGCACTCGCCGCACTGACCGACGAGGGCGTCGCGGTGTGGCTCGACGACCTCTCCCGGCAACGGCTGAGCTCGGGCGGGCTCGCCACGCTGCGGGACCGGGGCGTCGTCGGAGTCACCTCCAACCCCACGATCTTCGCCAAGGCGCTCGCCGACGCCGACGAGTACGCCGAGCAGGTGCGCGACCTGCACGCCCGCGGCGTCTCGCTCGAGGAGGCGGTCCGCGTCATCACCACCTACGACGTGCGCTGGGGCTGCGACGTGATGCTGCCCGCGTACGAGTCCACCGGCGGGCTGGGCGGACGGGTCTCGATCGAGGTCGACCCCCGGCTCGCGCACTCCACCGTGGCGACGACCGCCGAGGCGCGCGCGCTGTGGTGGCTGGTCGACCGGCCCAACGCCATGATCAAGATCCCCGCCACCCAGGAGGGGCTCGCGGCGATCACCGCCGCTACCGCCGAGGGCATCAGCATCAACGTCACGCTGATCTTCGGGCTCGACCGCTACGACCAGGTGATGGACGCGTACATGACCGGGCTCGAGCACGCGCAGACGAACGGCCACGACCTGTCCTCGATCCAGTCGGTGGCGTCGTTCTTCGTCAGCCGGGTCGACAGCGAGGTCGACAAGCGCCTGGACGCGATCGACACCGACGAGGCCCGTGCGCTCAAGGCCCAGGCAGCCATCGCCAACGCGCGCCTCGCCTACCAGCGCTACGAGCGGGTCATCGGCTCCGATCGCTGGCAGGCTCTCGAGCGGGCCGGTGCCCACCGGCAGCGGCCGCTGTGGGCGTCGACGTCGGTCAAGGACCCCGACCTCCCCGACACCCTGTACGTCACCAACCTGGTCGCGCGCGACACGGTCAACACCATGCCCGAAAACACGATGGACGCGTTCGTCGACCACGGTGAGCTGCAGGGCGACATGGTCACCGGTCACTACGCCGAGTCGCAGGAGGTGCTCGACCGCCTCGCGGCCCTCGGCATCGGCTACGACGACGTCATCGAGGTGCTGGAACGCGAGGGCGTGGAGAAGTTCGAGAAGTCCTGGGCCGAGCTGCTCGACACCGTACGCGCGGCTCTCGACAGCGCCGGCGAGCGGGGACACGGCGGGCAGCGGTGACCGCCTGGAACACGGTGGCCTCCGCGCTGGGGCCCGACGACGCCGCCGGCGGCGGGTACGAGCTGTTCTTCGGCTACCCCGACGAGCAGGTGTTCGCCGCGGAGGTCGAGCGGCTGGCCGGCGACGCGTTCGCCAGCCGGCTGGTCGGCCAGGACCCCACCCTGTGGGGGCCGGACGCCGAGGACGAGGCGGCCAAGCGGCTCGCCTGGGTGGCGCTGCCCACGACGTCGCGCCGGCTGGTCGCCGAGATCGAGCAGCTGCGCTCCGACCTGGCCGGGCGCGGGCTCGACCGGGTCGTGCTGTGCGGCATGGGTGGGTCGTCGCTCGCTCCCGAGGTCATCTGCGCCACCGCCGGCGTGGAGCTCACCGTGCTGGACTCGTCCGACCCCGACTCGGTCCGCGCCGCCATGGCCGACCGGCTCGAGCGCACGGTCGTGGTCGTGTCCAGCAAGTCCGGCGGCACGGTCGAGACCGACAGCCAGCGCCGCGCGTACGAGCAGGCCTTCCGCGACGCCGGCCACGACCCGGCCGAGCGGGTGGTGGTGGTCACCGACCCGGGGTCCCCCCTCGAGGACGAGGCGACCCAAGCCGGCTACCGGGTCTTCACCGCCGACCCGCAGGTGGGCGGCCGCTACTCCGCGCTCACCGCGTTCGGGCTGGTCCCGAGCGGACTGGCCGGCGCCGACATCGGTCGGCTGCTCGACGAGGCCGGCGCGATCGGCAAGGCTCTGGCCGTCGACGGGGTGGACAACCCCGGGCTCCGTCTCGGCGCGCTGCTGGGCGTGGCCAACCGGGCGGGCGCCGACAAGGTGGTGCTCGCCGAGGCCGACTCCCCCATCGTCGGCTTCGGCGACTGGGTCGAGCAGCTGATCGCGGAGTCGACCGGCAAGGACGGCAAGGGCATCCTGCCGGTGGTGGTCGAGAGCCCGTCGGCAGCCAACTTCGACCCCAACACCTCCGACGAGGTGCTGGTCTCGATCGGCAGCGGCTTCCCGTTCGACGACGTGCGGCCGACGTCCGGCTGGGGCGCCAGCGTCGACGCCTCGCTCGGTGCCCAGCTGCTGCTGTGGGAGCACGCGGTCGCGGTCGCCGGCCAGGTCATCGGCATCAACCCGTTCGACCAGCCCGACGTCGAGAGTGCCAAGGCGGCGGCCCGCGGGCTGCTGGACGGCGGGGGCGCGCGCCCGGAGCCGGTGTTCACCGACGGCGCGGTCGAGGTGTACGCGACCGACGGCCTGCTTCCCGACGGCACCGGCACCGTCGCCGCCGCTGTCGAGGCGCTGCTCGACCGGCTCGACCCGGAGACCGGTTACCTCGCCGTCATGGCGTACCTCAACCGGCACGCCGACCGCCCGCTGGCGGAGGTCCGCGAGCCGCTCGCACAGCGCACCGGCCGGCCCACGACGTTCGGCTGGGGACCGCGCTTCCTGCACTCCACCGGCCAGTACCACAAGGGCGGACCTCCGCACGGGGTCTTCCTGCAGGTGACCGGCGAGCCGGTCGGCGACCTGTCGGTGCCGGGACGCGATTTCACCTTCGGCGAGTTCCTGTCGGCCCAGGCCGCCGGCGACGCCCAGGTGCTGGCCGACCACGGCCGGCCGGTGCTGCGGCTGCACCTCGCCGACCGGGCAGCCGGTGTGCAGCAGCTGGGCGAGCTGCTGCGGTGACCACCCGATGAGCCCACCGCACCCGAACCCGCTGCGCGACCCGCACGACCGGCGGCTGCCGCGGATCGCTGGTCCGTGCGGGCTGGTGATCTTCGGCGTGACCGGCGACCTGTCCCGCAAGAAGCTGATGCCGGCGGTCTACGACCTCGCCAACCGCGGGCTGCTGCCCCCCGGCTTCTCGCTGGTCGGCTTCGCCCGGCGGGACTGGAAGGACCAGGACTTCGCCCAGGTCGTGCACGACGCGGTCAAGGAGTACGCCCGCACACCGTTCCGCGAGGAGACCTGGCACCAGCTCAACGAGGGGGTCCGGTTCGTGCCCGGCGAGTTCGACGACGACGACGCCTTCGGCCGGCTCCGTCGGACCATCGAGGAGCTGGACGAGTCGCGGGCGACGTCCGGCAACCACGCGTTCTACCTGGCCATCCCGCCCGGGTCGTTCCCGGCCGTGGTCGGCCAGCTCAAGGAGCACGGGCTGACCGATCCGGTGGGCGGCAGCTGGCGGCGGGTGGTGATCGAGAAGCCGTTCGGTCACGACCTCACCTCGGCCCGTCAGCTCAACGCGGTCGTGTCGGAGGTGTTCCCGCCGGAGTCGGTGTTCCGCATCGACCACTACCTCGGCAAGGAGACCGTGCAGAACATCCTGGCGTTCCGTTTCGCCAACGCGATGTTCGAGCCGGTCTGGAACTCCAACTTCGTCGACCACGTGCAGATCACGATGGCCGAGGACATGGGCATCGGTGGCCGGGCGGGCTACTACGACGGCATCGGCGCGGCGCGTGACGTGATCCAGAACCACCTGCTGCAGCTGATGGCGCTGGTCGCGATGGAGGACCCGGCGTCGTTCGACGCCCGCAGCCTGCGCCTCGAGAAGGAGAAGGTGCTCTCCGCGGTCAAGGTCCCCGAACGGCTCGACCTGCACAGCGCCCGCGGGCAGTACGCCGCCGGCTGGCAGGGCGGTGAGAAGGTGATCGGCTACCTGGACGAGAGCGACATCCCTTCGACGTCCCACACCGAGACCTACGCCGCGCTGCGGCTGGACATCGAGAACCGCCGCTGGGCGGGCGTGCCGTTCTACCTGCGCACCGGCAAGCGGCTGGGCCGGCGCGTCACCGAGGTCGCCGTCTCGTTCAAGCGGGCACCACACCTGCCGTTCACCACGACGGCGACCGAGGAGCTCGGGCAGAACGCGCTGGTGATGCGGATCCAGCCGGACGAAGGCGTCACGCTGCGGTTCGGCGCCAAGGTGCCCGGCACGGCGATGGAGCTGCGTGACGTCAACATGGACTTCGCCTACGGCGGCGCGTTCGTCGAGTCCAGCCCGGAGGCCTACGAGCGGCTGATCCTGGACGTGCTGCTCGGCGACCCCCCGCTGTTCCCGCGGCACGAGGAGGTCGAGCTGTCCTGGCAGATCCTCGACCCGGTGGAGCGCTGGTGGGCGTCGCAGCCGCAGCCCGAGCAGTACCCGGCCGGATCGTGGGGACCCTCGTGCGCGCACGACATGCTGGCCCGCGACGGGCGCGCGTGGCGGCGTCCGTGAGGGGACAGGTCCCGTGCCGAGCGTGACGAGGAGGAGCGGTCCATGCGCATCGACCTGACCGAGACCAACGCCGGCCGGGTCGCGGCCGCGCTGCTGCAGGCCCGGCGCCGGGCCGGGAGCCCGGCGATGGGCATGGTCCTGACCTTCGTGGTGGTCACCGACGAGACGAACCACACCGAGGCGCTCCGCGCCGCCCGCGAGGTCTCGACCGAGCACCCGGCCCGGATCCTCGGCGTCGTCGTCGGCAGCCGCCGCGGCAAGCCGCGGCTGGACGCCGAGGTGTCGATCGGCGACGGCGCGTCCGGCGAGACGGTGCTGCTGCGACTGTCGGGAGAGCTCACCGGGCACCCGGTCTCCGTCGTCACCCCGCTGCTGCTGCCCGACTCCCCCGTGGTCGCCTGGTGGCCGACCGACGCTCCCGCCGACCCGGCGAACGACCCGCTGGGGCGGCTGGCCCAGCGCCGCATCACCGACTGCGCGGCCGTCACGCGGGGCCGCACGACCGCCCTGCGGAGCCAGGCGGAGCACTACGCACGGGGCAGCACCGACCTGGCCTGGACCCGGCTCACCCCGTGGCGGGCGCTGCTGGCGGCCGGGCTCGAGCAGCACCCGGTACGCATCACCAGCGCCACCGTCGAGGCCGAGCAGCCCAACGCCAGCGCGGACCTGCTGGGCGCCTGGCTGGGCCACCGGCTCGGGGCGAGCGTCGAGCGGACCCGCAGCAGCGGCCCCGGCATCACCGCGGTGCGGCTGCACTCGTCGCACGGCGACATCGCGCTGGAGCGGCCCGACGGCCGGCTCGCGCGGTTCGCCATCCCCGGGGAGGCCGACCGGCCGGTGGCGCTGCACCGCCGCAACACCGCTGAGCTGCTGGCGGAGGAGCTGCGCCGGCTCGACAACGACGACGTCTACCAGGAGACGCTGCTGGCGTACGGCCGCAGTGCTGCTCCCCCGCCGCGGGCGGGGAAGAGGGCCACCGCGAAGAAGGCGGCCAAGAAGACCACGAGCAAGCCGGCCGAGAAGGCGGCCGAGAAGGCAGCCAAGAAGACCGCCAGGAAGAAGACCGCCAAGAGGACCGGGAGGGCCGCGTCGTGAGCAGCGACCGCACGGTGGTCGTCCACCACGACGCCGAGGTCGTGGCGGCCGCGGCCGCCGCCCGGCTGCTCACCCGGCTGGTCGACGTGCAGCACACCGGACGGGTGCCGTCGGTGGTGCTCGCCGGCGGCGGCATCGCCGGCTCCGTGCACCGGGCGGTGCGTGACTCGCCTGCGCGCGGCGCGGTGGACTGGAGCCGGCTGGACCTGTGGTGGGGCGACGAGCGGTTCGTGCCGGCCGCCGACCCGGAGCGCAACGAGGGCCAGGCCCGGGCCGACCTGCTGGACGCCGTACCGGTCGACCCCGCCCGGGTGCACCCGATGGCGGCGAGCGACGGGCCGTACGGCGACGTCGACGCGGCCGCCGAGGGATACGCCGACGAGCTGGCCCGGGCGTCCCGGCCGGAGGACCACGGCGACGCGCCGACCTTCGACGTGCTGATGCTCGGGATGGGGCCGGACGGACACGTGGCCTCGCTGTTCCCCGAGCACCCCGCCTGCTACGACCAGCGCGCGGTCGTGGCCGTGCGCAGTGCGCCGAAGCCGCCGCCCACCCGGCTGTCGCTGACCTTCGCCACCCTCGGCCACGCCAGGGAGGTGTGGTTCCTCGTCACCGGCGAGGAGAAGGCGAGTGCGACCCGGATGGCGCTCAGCGGCGCCGGTCAGCTGCAGGTGCCCGCCGCGGGGCCGCGCGGGATGGAGCGGACGCTGTGGATGCTCGACGCCGCAGCCGCGTCCCAGCTGCCGTCGGACTTCGCCCGGCCGGCGTCACCCTGACGGGACCGGTCAGAAGACGATCTCGCCGCGCTTGCGGCGGTCGCGCAGGGAGGTCAGGGCCTCCTCGAGGATCTCCTGCGCCTCGGCGTCGGAGCGGCGCTCCTTCACGTAGGCCAGGTGGGTCTTGTAGGGCTCGATGCGCGGCGGCGGGGGCGGGTTCTCCTCGTCCCGGCTGGCGGGCAGCCCGCAGCGCGGGCAGTCCCACTCGTCGGGCACGGCGGCGTCGAGCGCGAAGCTCGGGGTCGTCTTGTGCCCGTGTGCGCACCAGTACGTCACCTCTTGTCGCGGTGCCGCCTCACCTCGCTCGGCCTCCCCCATCGGCCCGGCACCGACCCGGCTGCCGCGGATCGCTGAGCCACCAGCCACGTCGTGTCTCCTCTTCGTGAACGGTCAGGGGTAGGACAAGGGTGCGGTCAGGCGCTGGACTTGAGCAAGAGGCCGAGGGCGATGATCGTGAGACCCCACGTCACTCCGATGCCGATCGTGATGCGGTCGAGGTTCTTCTCCGCGGTGGAGGAGCCGCCCAGGTTGGTCGAGACGCCGCCGCCGAACATGTCCGACAGGCCACCGCCGCGCCCCTTGTGGAGCAGCACCAGCACGATCATCAGCAGGCTGGTGATGACCAGCAGGATGGAGAACGCCATGATCACGTCGGTCGGGCCTCACTCTGTCGCGGTCGTCGGTCGTTTCCGGTGGACGTCGATATCACAACACAGGCAGGTCGTAGAACCGAGCGATGCCGGCGAACTCGTCCGCCTGCAGGCTCGCTCCCCCGACCAGCGCGCCGTCCACGTCCGGCTCGGCCATGATGCCGGCGACGTTCGCCGCCTTGACCGAGCCGCCGTACAGGATACGCACTCCGGCCGCCGCTTCCGCCCCCCACGCCTCGCCGACGCGCGCCCGGAGGGCGGCACAGACCTCCTGGGCATCCGCCGGTGTGGCCACCTCACCGGTGCCGATCGCCCACACGGGCTCGTACGCCACCACCAGTCCGGCGACCTGCTCCGGGCTCAGGCCCGCCAGCGAACCGTCCAGCTGGGCGCGGCAGTGGGCGACGTGCTCGCCGGCCTGCCGCACCGGCAGCCCCTCGCCCACGCAGACGATCGGCGTCATCTGCGCGGCGAGCACCCGCTGCGTCTTGGCGTTGACCAGCGCGTCGTCCTCGCCGTGCTGCTCGCGGCGCTCGGAGTGACCGGTGAGGACGTAGCGGCAGCCCAGCTCGGACAGCATCGCCGCGGACACCTCCCCGGTGTGCGCCCCGCCGTCGTGCTCGGACACGTCCTGCGCGCCGTAGTGCACGGGCAGCCGGTCACCGTCGACGAGGGTCTGCACGCTGCGCAGGTCGGTGAAGGGCGGCAGCACCGCGACCTCCGACCGCTGCGGGTCGTACTTCTTGTCCTGCAGCGTCCAGCTGAGCCGCTGCACCAGGACGACCGCCTCGAGATGGTTGAGGTGGGACTTCCAGTTGCCCGCCATCAGTGGCAGCCGCGTCGGTCGGGTCGCCATCAGTCCTCCAGCACGACGAGGCCGGGCAGGGTCGCGCCCTCGAGCAGCTCCAGACTGGCGCCGCCTCCGGTGGAGATGTGGCCGAACGCGCCGTCGGCGAAGCCGAGCGTCCGGACCGCGGCCGCGGAGTCACCACCACCCACCACGGTGTAGCCGCTGCAGCGGGTGAGCGCCTCGGCGACCGCACGGGTGCCGTGCGAGAACTGCTCGATCTCGAACACCCCCATGGGGCCGTTCCAGAACACGGTGGACGCTTTGACGATCTCGGCCGCGAACACGCCGCTCGAGTCCGGCCCGATGTCGAGGCCGATCATGTCGTCCGGGATCTGGTCGGCCGGCACGACGCTCCCGCGAGCAGAGGCGTCGACCGAGTCGCCGACCACGATGTCGGTCGGCAGCACGATCCGGACCCCCTCGTCGGCAGCCCGCGCGAGATAGCCGGACACCGCGGCGACCTGGTCCTCCTCCAGCAGGCTGCGGCCGACCGGGTGCCCCTGGGCGGCGAGGAAGGTGAACACCATGCCGCCGCCGACCAGCAGCACGTCGGCCTGGCCGAGCAGGTGGTCGATGACGCCGAGCTTGTCCGACACCTTCGAGCCGCCCAGCACCACGACGTACGGGCGCTTCGGGTCGTCGAGCAGCCGCCCCAACGCCTGGACCTCGGTCTGCACCAGCCGGCCGGCGGCGCTCGGGAGCCGCTGGGCCACGTCGTAGACGCTGGCCTGCTTGCGGTGCACGACACCGAAGCCGTCGGAGACGTACGCGTCGGCGAGCCCGGCCAGCCGGTCGGCCAGCGCGCCGCGCTCGGCATCGTCCTTGCTGGTCTCGCCGGGCTCGAAGCGGACGTTCTCGAGCATGCCGACGTCGCCCGGACCGAGCGCGGCGACGGTCGCGCGGGCGCTGTCGCCGACCACGTCGTCGGCGAGCGGCACCGGCGCGTCCAGCAGCTCGGACAGCCGGCCCGCCGCCGGCGCGAGGGAGTACCGCGGGTCGGGAGCACCCTTGGGCCGGCCGAGGTGTGCGGCGACGACGACCTTCGCACCCGCGTCCCGCAGCGCCTTCAGCGTCGGCAGACTGGCCCGGATCCGGCCGTCGTCGGTGATGTGGGCGCCCGCGCCGTCGCCGTCGAGCGGGACGTTCAGGTCGCTGCGCACCAGCACGGTGCGGCCGGACAGGTCTCCCAGGTCGTCGATCGTCCTCATCGGCTGCCGACGTAGGTGACCAGGTCGACGATGCGGTTGGAGTAGCCCCACTCGTTGTCGTACCAGCCGACGACCTTGACCTGGTTGCCGGTCACCTTGGTCAGGCCTGCGTCGAAGATGCACGACGCCGGGTCGGTGACGATGTCGGAGGAGACGATCTCGTCCTCGGTGTAGCGCAGGAAGCCCTGCAACGGCCCTTCGGCGGCCCGCTTGACCGCGGAGTTGACCTCGTCGACGGTCGCCTCACGGGACAGCGTCACGGTCAGGTCGGTCGCCGAGCCGGTGGGGATCGGCACCCGCAGCGCGTAGCCGTCCAGCTTGCCCTTGAGCTCGGGCATGACCAGGCCGATCGCCTTGGCCGCACCGGTGCTGGTGGGGACGATGTTGAGCGCGGCGGCGCGGGCCCGGCGAAGGTCCTTGTGCGGGCCGTCCTGCAGGTTCTGGTCCGCCGTGTACGCGTGGATGGTGGTCATCAGACCGCGCTCGATCGTGAATGCGTCGTGCAACGCCTTGGCCATCGGCGCCAGGCAGTTGGTCGTGCAGGACGCGTTGCTGATGATGGTGTGCGCGCCGGGGTCGTACTGCTCGTGGTTGACGCCCATCACGACGGTGAGGTCCTCGTTCTTGGCGGGCGCCGAGATGATGACCTTCTTGGCGCCGCCGTCGATGTGCGCCCTGGCCTTGGTGGCGTCGGTGAACAGCCCGGTGGACTCCACCACGATGTCGACGCCCAGCTCACCCCACGGCAGTGCGGCCGGGTCCCGCTCGGCGAAGATCCGCACCGTCTTGCCATCGACGGCGATGCCCTCGTCGTCGTACGTCACCTCGCCGTCGAGCCGGCCGAGGATGGAGTCGTACTTGAGCAGGTGCGCCGTGGCCTTGTTGTCGGTCAGGTCGTTGGCGGCGACCACCTCGAGGTCGGCCCCGGAGGCCAGGGCGGCGCGGAAGAAGTTGCGGCCGATGCGGCCGAATCCGTTGATGCCTACGCGCACGGTCACGGTGCTGTTCTCCTCTGACAGATCGAGCGGGTTCAGATCGAGCGGGCCGGATCGGGGGTGCGGATCGGGTACGGGCGGCGCGCTCGGCGAGCCCTCGCAGGAGCCTCGACCCTACCGGCTGGCCGCAGGACCGCTGACCGGCCACGGGACGTCTCGCATCACGGAAGCCCGCTCAGGGACCGGCGTCGAGCATCTCCGGGGTCAGGCTGGCCTCGGTGTCGGGAACGCCGGTCTCCTCGGCACGCTTGTCGGCCATCGCGAGCAGCCGCCGGATCCGCCCCGCGACGGCGTCCTTGGTGAGCGGCGGCTGGTGCAGCTGGCCGAGCTCCTCGAGGCTGGCCTGCTTGTGCTCCAGGCGCAGCCTCCCGGCCTGCCGGAGGTGGTCGGGCACCTCGTCGCCGAGGATCTCCAGCGCGCGTTCGACCCGCGCGCCGGCGGCGACCGCCGCCCGCGCCGAGCGGCGCAGGTTGGCGTCGTCGAAGTTGGCCAGCCGGTTGGCGGTCGCACGCACCTCGCGGCGCATCCGCCGCTCCTCCCAGGCCAGCAGCGTCTCGTGCGCACCCAGCCGGGTGAGCAGCGCCGCGATCGCGTCGCCGTCACGGATCACCACCCGGTCGACACCGCGGACCTCGCGGGCCTTGGCCGAGATGCCCAGCCGCCGGGCCGCGCCGCTGAGCGCCAGCGCGGCTTCCGGACCCGGACAGGTCACCTCCAGCGCGCTGGACCGGCCGGGTTCGGTGAGCGACCCGTGGGCGAGGAAGGCACCCCGCCAGGCCGCGACCGCGTCGCACGCCGACCCGGAGACGACCTGCGGCGGAAGTCCGCGTACGGGTCGGCCGCGCTGGTCGAGCAGACCGGTCTGGCGGGCCAGCGCCTCACCGTCGCGGATCACCCGGACGACGTAGCGGGTGCCCCGGCGCAGACCACCACCGCTGATGACCACGACCTCGCTGGGGTGCCCGTAGACCTCCATGATGTCTCGACGCAGGCGCCGGGCCGCAGCACCGGTGTCGAGCTCGGCCTCGACCACGATGCGGCCGGCGACGATGTGCAGCCCGCCGGCGAACCTGAGGGTGGACGAGACCTCGGACTTGCGGCAGCACGACTTGGTCACCGAGGTGTTCGCGAGCTCGGCTTTCACCTGGGCCGTCATCGCCATGGCGACGATCCTGCCACGCGCCGTCATGAGAGTCCCATGATGTCGAGGTACGCAGCGGCCAGTCGCAACACGTCGTGCCGCGGTCCGCGGTCGCGCGCGGCGACGTCGGCGACGACGACGTCGGCACCGAACCGGCGGGCGGCGGCATCGAGACCGCGACGGCCGTCGGGTGCGTCCAGCGTGGTCGGGTCGACCAGAACGGCGTCCAGCCGCAGGCCCGGGGCATGGTCGGCCAGCACGTCGAGGTGCTGACCGGCCGACAGTCCGTCGGTCTCGCCCTCCTGCGGTGCCAGGTTGAGGGTGAGCAGCCGGCGTGCCGACGTCTCCTCCAGCGCGGTGGCCAGCTCGGGCACCAGCAGGTGCGGCAGCACGCTGGTGTACCAGGACCCCGGACCCACCACGACCCAGTCGGCCTGGTGCAGGGCGGTCACCGCTTCCGGACAGGCGGGTGGGTCGGGTGGGTCGAGCGCCACCGACTCGACCCGTCCCCGCGTCGAGGCCACCTCGACCTGGCCGCGGACGGCGATCACCTCGTCGGGCCGCTCCGGGTCGGCGCCGCGGACCCGGGCGGTCACGTCCAGCGGCACCGCGCTCATCGGCAGCACCCGGCCGCGTGCCCCGAGCAGGCGGGCCACCCAGTCCAGCCCGGCCACGTGGGCACCGGTGCCGCCGGGCGGCTGGGCGCCGAGCAGGTCCCACAGCGCGACGATGAGCAGGTTGCCGACCGCGTGGTCGTGCAGGTCGCCGCCGCTGCGGAAGCGGTGCTGGAGCACGCTTGCCCACGTACGACCCCAGTCGTCGTCGCCGCACAGCGCCGCCAGTGCCTGGCGCAGGTCACCGGGCGGCAGCACTCCCAGCTCGGCGCGCAGCCGGCCGGAGGAGCCGCCGTTGTCGGCCACCGTGACGACGCCGGTGAGGCGGGGGCTGACGTGCCTGAGCGCGGACAGCGAGGCAGCGAGACCGTGCCCACCACCCATCGCGACCACACCGGGCGCCCGCTGGACACCGGGTGCGACGCCGGCCGCGCTCACTCCCGGCCCAGGTCGCGGTGCACGACCATCGTGGCGACGTCGTAGCGGCCGAGCCGTTCGGCGAGCGCCTCGGCCATCGCGATGCTGCGGTGCCGCCCGCCGGTGCAGCCGAGGGCGATGGTGAGGAACCGCTTGCCCTCCCGGGCGAAGTCGTCGGTCAGTGCGGACAGCAGGTCCTCGTAGCGGTCCAGGAACGTCACCGCCGCGGGCTGGGACAGCACCGCCTCGCGTACGGCGTCGTCCAGACCGGACAGCGGTCGCAGCGCCGGGTCCCAGTACGGGTTCGGCAGGAACCGCATGTCGGCCACCATGTCCGCGTCGACGGGGATGCCGTACTTGAACCCGAACGACACGACCGTGGCGCGCAAACGCTCCTGGTCCTCCCCGGCGAAGGCGTTGGTCACCTTGGCCGCCAGCTGGTGGACGTTCAGGTTCGAGGTGTCGATCACCAGGTCGGCGTCGCCACGCAGGTCGCCCATGATCTGGCGCTCGGCGGTGATGCCGTCGAGCAGCCGGCCGTCGCCCTGCAGCGGGTGCGGGCGGCGGGCTGCCTCCTGGCGGCGTACGAGCACCTCGTCGGTGGCCTCGAGGTAGAGGATGGTCGGCCGGGCGCCGCGGCCGGCGAGGTCGTCGAGAACCCCCCGCAGCGCGGCGAGGAACCAGCGCGAGCGGGCGTCGACCACGACGGCGATCTGGGATTCCGGCCAGTCCTGGGATCGGCCCTGCCCGCTGACCAGGTCACGTACCTGCCCGATCAGCTGCGGGGGGAGGTTGTCGACCACGAACCAGCCGAGGTCCTCCAGCACCCCGGCCGCGGTGCTGCGGCCGGCCCCCGTCATGCCGGTCACCAGCAGCAGCCGGCCGTCCTGCTCGCTCATGCGCTCTCCTCCGTCTGCAGCGCCGCGACGATGGACTCGGCAGTGCGCCGGCCGATGCCGGGCACCTCGGCGAGGTCGTCGACGCTTGCCGCGCGCAGCCGCTTGAGCGAGCCGAACCTGGTGAGCAGAGCCTTGCGCCGCACGTCACCGAGGCCGGGCACCTCGTCGAGCAGGCTCTCGACCATCGACCGCGACCGGCGCGAGCGGTGGTGGGTGATCGCGAACCGGTGCGCCTCGTCCCGGATCCGCTGCAGCAGGTAGAGGCCCTCGCTGCTGCGGGACAGCACGACCGGGTCGTCGGAGTCGGGCAGCCACACCTCCTCCAGCCGCTTGGCCAGCCCGCACACCGGGATGTCGTCGATGCCGAGCTCGGTGAGCGCCTGCTGCGCGGCCGCCACCTGCGGCGGGCCGCCGTCGACGACGACCAACCCCGGCGTGTACGCGAACTTGCGTGGCCGGCCGGTGTCGGGGTCGACGAGCAGCGGGCCGTCGGGCCCGTCGGCGTCGGCGGCGTCGTTCCACCCCTCGGCGACGTGGCGTTCCGCGTTCTGCTCGTCGAGCATCCGGCGGAACCGGCGGGTGACGGTCTCGTGCATGCTCGCGACGTCGTTCTGGCCGTCGACGCCCCTGATCACGAATCGCCGGTACTCGCCCTTGCGCGGCAGGCCGTCCTCGAAGACCACCATCGACGCCACGACCTGGGTGCCCTGCAGGTTGGAGACGTCGTAGCACTCGATCCGCAGCGGCGCCTCCGGCAGCCCGAGTGCCTCCTGGATCTCCTCCAGCGCCTTGTTGCGCGTCGTCAGGTCGCTGGCCCGCCGGGTCTTGTGCAGCACCAGGCTCTGGCTCGCGTTGCGCTCGACGGTCTCCATCAGCGCCCGCTTGTCACCCCGCTGCGGCACCCGGAGATCGACCCGGCCACCGCGGCGGGCGGCCAGCCACTGCTCCAGCGCGGCGGCGTCGGCCGGCAGGGTCGGCACCAGCACCTCGCGCGGGATCGCCTCGCCCTGCTCGCCGTCGTAGAGCTGCACCACCGCCCGCTCCACCAGGTCGCCGGTGCCGGCGTCGTCGACCTTGTCGGCGACCCAGCCGCGCTGGCCGCGGATCCGGCCGCCACGCACGCTGAAGATCTGCACCGCGGCCTCGAGCGGGTCCTCGTGCAGGGCCAGGACGTCGGCGTCGGTGCCGTCACCGAGCACGACGGCCTGCTTCTCCAGCGCCCGCTCCAGCGCCCCGATGTCGTCGCGCAACCGCGCCGCGCGCTCGTAGTCGAGCTCGGCGGACGCCTCCTTCATCTCCCGCTCCAGCCGGCGCACCTGCTCGGTGGTGCGACCGGACATGAACGCGACGAAGTCGTCGACGATCGCGCGGTGCTCGTCGGCGTCGACCCGCCCCACGCACGGCGCCGCGCACTTGCCGATGTAGCCGAGCAGGCACGGCCGGCCGATCTGCTGCGAGCGGCGGAACACACCGGCCGAGCACGAGCGCATCGGGAACACCCGCAGCAGCAGGTCGACGGTCTCCCGGATCGCCCAGGCGTGGCTGTACGGGCCGAAGTAGCGGACCCCCTTGCGCTTCGGGCCGCGCCCGACCATGACCCGGGGGAACTCCTCGTGCAGCGTCACCGCCAGCCACGGGTAGGACTTGTCGTCGCGGTACTTCACGTTGAAGCGCGGGTCGTACTCCTTGATCCAGCTGTACTCGAGCTGCAGCGCCTCGACCTCGGTGGACACCACCGTCCAGTCGACCCGGGCCGCGCTGCTGACCATCTGCTGGGTCCGGGGGTGCAGGTGCGCGAGGTCCTGGAAGTACGACGACAGCCGGGGGCGCAGCGACTTGGCCTTGCCGACGTAGACGACGCGGCCCGCGGTGTCGAGGAACCGGTAGACCCCGGGCGCGTCCGGGATCGCTCCCGGGGCCGGACGGTAGGTCGCGGGGTCGGCCACCCGCCCAGCCTACGGGCGGGCACGGACCGGGTGGACCGCGTCAGCGCACCGTCGCATGCATCGAGATGTCGCGGATTGCGCGATCAGATGGGCCGAACAAGCCATCGGCGGCATCTCGCCGCGTCAGCAACCAGGTGGACCGCGTCAGCGCACCTGGATGTTGCCGTTGCGCACCCGTACCTCCATGCGCGGCAGCCGGCGGGTCGCGGGGCCCCGCAGGACCCGGCCGTTGTTGATCCGGAACTGGCTGCCGTGCAGCTCGCACTCGATCCGGCGGCCGGGAAACCGGTTCAGCCTGCCCTGCTGGTGCGTGCAGTAGCCGGTGAAGGCGTGGAACACCCCTCGTGTCGGTTGCGTCACCACGACCCGCTGACCCGCGCCGGGTTCGTAGTACTTGCCGCTGCCCACGGGGACCGCGTACGCCGGCCCGAGCGTGCGCCAGGTCCCGCCCGCGACCGCTTCGCCTGCCTGTCCCGCGACGAGGGCGGCGCCGGCGAGCCCGGCGGCCGCGGCGCGCAGCACGGAGCGTCGATCGAGGCAGGACGAACAGGCGGGCGGCAGGGACTCGGGTTCGTGCGTCATGCACCCAGTGTGAACACCCGCACGCACGGTGTCACTCAGCCGATCGGCGCGTCCCCCGATGTCGTCAGGCGAGGACGATCGAGTTGCCCTGGACCTTGATCGGCTCCTCCGGCAGCGGCGAGGGCGCCGGTCCATCGGTGACCGAGCCGTCCTCGATCGAGTAGTGGCTCTGGTGGCACGGGCAGATGATCTCGCCACCCTCGATCGTCGTCACCACGCAGCCCTGGTGCGTGCAGATGGCGGAGAACCCCTTGAAGTCCCCCTTGGTGGGCTGGGTGATCACGTACTTCTCCTCGACGATCACACCGCCGCCGACCGCGACGTCGCTGGTGGCCGCGAGCGCGTCGGCGCCGCCGCCACCCCCGCCGGTGGTCTCGTCCGGCGCCGTCGGGTCGGAGCCACTCGCGGCGTCGCCACCGCTGTCGCCACCGTCGCTGCTGCCGCCGTCGTCGCTGCCGCAGGCGACCAGCCAGCTGGCAGCAACCACGCCGCCCCCGGCACCCCGCAGCAGCGTGCGGCGATCGACGGGCAGGTGCTCGGTGTCGGCCATGTGAGGTCTCCTCCGGGTCGGTCGGGTCTGACGCCCGATCATGCCCGCGGGGCCGGGACGAACCCAGGGCCGCCGCGGTGCCCTTTGGGGCAGTTCGCGGCATCCGGGGTGCTAGGACCGGGCGGTCACAGCCGGACGCCGTAGGCCTGCTCGAGCTCGGGGATCCAGTCGTCGTTGATGGTGAGGCCGTACTGCTCGGCGAGCCCGTAGTAGCGCTCGGGCGGCTCGTGCCGCTCGAGGATCGGTGCCAGCTCCTCGAAGTAGGCCTCCAGCCCGCCCGGCGCGAGCATCTCGACGACCGTCGCCGGGGTGTCGGTGGCGTTCCACATCGCGTGCGGGGTGTTGCGGGGCTTGGACAGGTACGTGCCCGGCCCGGCCTCGAGCACCCGGTCGCCGATCCGGGCGCCGAGCGTGCCGGACAGGACGATCGAGAACTCGTCCTCGCGGGTGTGCGTGTGCGGCTTGATCAGGGTCTTCGGCGGGACCTGGATCTCGAGCACCGACAACGCTCCGCCCGAGTCGACGGACTCGATCTTGTAGTCGAAGCGCACCCCGAACAGGTGGATGGTCTTGCCCTCCCCGGGTGCGACCTGCGTGAAGTCTCGGGCATCGGGCATCGCTGGCCTCCTCCTCGCGGCGGGGTGTGGGGGACGACGGTAGGCCGCGACGGTGGCAGCGGCTCAGGACGCCTTGCGGGCCGAGGACTTGCGGGCCGTCGTCTTGCGGGCTGCCGTCTTGCCGGCTGCCGTCGTCTTGCCGGCGGCCGTCTTGGGAGCGGTGGTCTTCGCCGTCTTGCGCGGGGCCCGCTTCGGCGTCTTCGGCGCGACCAGCGGGCGCAGGAACTCGCCGGTGTAGCTGGTCGGGTGCACCGCCACCTGCTCCGGCGTGCCCTCGACTACCAGCAGCCCCCCACCGGTGCCGCCGTGCGGACCCATGTCGATGATCCAGTCGCTGGTCTTGATCACGTCGAGGTTGTGCTCGATCACGATCACCGTGTTGCCCTTGTCGACCAGGCTCTGCAGCACGCCGAGCAGCTTGCGGATGTCCTCGAAGTGCAGGCCCGTCGTCGGCTCGTCGAGAACGTAGACGGTGCTGCCGGTGGAGCGCTTCTGCAGCTCCGCGGCCAGCTTGACCCGCTGGGCCTCGCCGCCGGACAGGGTCGGCGCGGGCTGCCCGAGCCGGACGTAGCCCAGGCCGACCTCGACCAGGGTGCGCAGGTGGCGGGAGATCGCCGGGATCGCCTCGAAGAAGTCGACCGCCTGCTCGATCGGCATGTCGAGCACCTCGGCGATCGACTTGCCCTTGAAGTGCACCTCGAGCGTCTCGCGGTTGTAGCGCGCCCCGTGGCACACCTCGCACGGCACGTAGACGTCGGGCAGGAAGTTCATCTCGATCTTGATCGTGCCGTCGCCGGAGCACGCCTCGCAGCGACCGCCCTTGACGTTGAACGAGAACCGGCCCGGCTGGTAGCCCCGGATCTTGGCCTCGGTGGTCTGCGCGAACAGCTTGCGGACGTGGTCGAAGACGCCGGTGTAGGTCGCCGGGTTGGACCGCGGTGTGCGGCCGATCGGCGACTGGTCGACGTGGATGACCTTGTCGACGTGCTCGGAGCCGGTGATCGTGCGGTGCCGGCCGGGGACCTCGCGGGCACGGTAGATCCGCTTGGCGAGCGAGGTGTAGAGGATGTCGTTGACCAGGGTCGACTTGCCCGAGCCGGACACGCCGGTGACGGCGATGAACAGCCCGAGCGGGAACGCGACGTCGATGTCGCGGAGGTTGTGCTCGTGGGCGCCCTTGACCACCAGCTCCCGGGCGGGGTCGCGCTGCCGGCGCTGCCGGGGCAGCGGCAGCGGGATCGACTTGCGCCCGGACAGGTAGGCGCCGGTGAGCGAGTCGTGGTGGGTGAGCAGGTCGTCGACGGTGCCGGAGACGACGATCTGCCCGCCGTGCTCGCCGGCTCCGGGGCCGATGTCGACCACCCAGTCGGCGCTGCGGATGGTGTCCTCGTCGTGCTCGACGATGATCAGCGTGTTGCCCATGTCGCGCAGCCGCACCAGCGTGTCGATGAGCCGGTGGTTGTCGCGCTGGTGCAGGCCGATCGACGGCTCGTCGAGGACGTAGAGCACGCCGACCAGGCCGGCCCCGATCTGGGTGGCGAGCCGGATCCGCTGCGCCTCACCGCCCGACAGCGATCCGGAGGGCCGGTCGAGGGTGAGGTAGTCGAGCCCGACGTCGAGCAGGAACCGCAGCCGCTCGTGGATCTCCTTGAGCACCCGCTCGCCGATCTGACGCTCCCGCGGCGACATGTCGAGGTCGGCGAGGTACTGCGCCGCCCGGTCGATCGGCAGCGCGCACACCTGGGCGATGTTGCGCTCGTCGCCGGCGGCCGACGTCATCGTGACCGCCCGCACGATCGGCTTCAGCCGGGTGCCGGAGCAGGTCGGGCACGGCACCTCGCGCATGAACCCCTCGAACCGCTCCCGACTCGTGTCGGACTCGGCCTCGCCGTGCCGGCGTTCGACGTAGGGGATCACGCCCTCGAAGGTGGTCCAGTAGGAACGCTCGCGGCCGTAGCGGTTCTTGTAGCGCACGTGGACCTGCTGCTGGTGGCCGTGCAGCAGCGCCCGCTGCGCATCGGCCGGGAGGTCGACGAACGGCACGTCGACCGAGAAGCCCATGTCATCGCCCAGCGCGCGCAGCAGCCGCCCGAAGTAGTCGGACACGTGCGCGGACGCCCACGGGTTGACCGCGCCCTCGGCCAGGGTCCTGGAGGGGTCGGGCACCAGCAGCTCGGGGTCGACCTCCATCCGGGTGCCGAGGCCGTGGCAGTCGGGGCAGGCGCCGAACGGCGAGTTGAACGAGAACGAGCGCGGCTCCAGCTCCTCGAACGACAGGTCGTCGTAGAGGCAGGCCAGGTGCTCGGAGAACGTGCGCTCGCGCTCGGGGTCGTCGGCGGGGAGGTCGACGAAGTCGAGGATGACCAGCCCCTCGCCGAGGCGCAGCGCGGTCTCGATCGAGTCGGTCAGCCGCCGCTTGGCGCTCTGCTTGACCGCGAGCCGGTCGACAACCACCTCGATGGTGTGCTTCTTCTGCTTCGCGAGCCGCGGCGGGTCGGACAGCGGGTGGATCTCACCGTCGACCCGGGCCCGGCTGTAGCCCTGGGTGGTCAGCGTGCGGAAGAGGTCGGAGTACTCCCCCTTCCGGCCGCGGATGACCGGGGCGAGCACCTGGAAGCGGGTGCCCTCGTCCAGCTCGAGGACCCGGTCGACGATCTGCTGCGGCGTCTGGCGGGCGATCGGCCGCCCGCAGACCGGGCAGTGCGGCCGGCCCGCGCGGGCGAACAGCAGCCGCAGGTAGTCGTAGACCTCGGTGATGGTGCCGACGGTCGAGCGCGGGTTGCGAGACGTCGACTTCTGGTCGATCGAGACCGCCGGCGACAGGCCCTCGATGAAGTCGACGTCGGGCTTGTCCATCTGCCCGAGGAACTGCCGCGCGTAGGCGGACAGCGACTCGACGTAGCGCCGCTGGCCCTCGGCGAAGATCGTGTCGAACGCGAGGCTCGACTTGCCGGACCCGGACAGCCCGGTGAACACGATCAGCGAGTCACGGGGCAGGTCGAGCGAGACGTCCTTGAGATTGTGCTCACGAGCACCACGGACGACGAGACGGTCGGCCACGAGGGCGCACTCCTGGGGGTCGGACGGGCGGGGCGGGCAGAGCTGTCGAGGCAGCCACGAGGCTAACCGTCACCACCGACAGTCTGTTCCGCCCGGCCCGTCCGGACCACCGGTCCGTACCGGTCATGCCTACGCCAGGGGTCAGCGGCCGCCGGCGTGCATGTGCCGGTTCGCTCCGGGGTGGTGCTTGCCGGCCCGGAAGTGGAACCCGTCGCCGTGCCGCCACTTGCCGACCTTCCAGTCGGCGCGGGCCTGCTTGCGGGTCAGGTTCAGCCGGTCGGAGCAGGACGGCCAGGCGCCCCAGCCCTGGTTGTTCAGGACCCGCTCGGCGACCGCGATCTGCTCCTTCTTGCGGGCGTTGTCGGGGCGCTTGGCGAAGTGTCCGCCGTCGTACGCGCGCCAGGTGGAGCGGCTGAACTGCAGGCCGCCGTAGTAGCCGTTGCCGGTGTTGACGTGCCAGCGCTTGCCGGACTCGCAGTTGGCGAGCCGCTCCCAGGTCTTGGTCCGGGCGGCGTCGGCGCTGCTGGTGACGACACCGCCGACGATGACGCCGCCGACAGCGACGGCTCCGGCGAGGGACGCGGCCAGGCAGCGGCGGAGGGTGGACAGGGTGGTGGGCAGGGTGGTGGACAGGGTGGTGGACATGGCGGTACCTCTCCGCCGCCTGCGGGGTGAGCTGTCGGGTTCGGGCGGAGAGTGCCCGGCCGGCCGCAATTCATGCGGCGCGGCTTCACCCCGAGGCGCCCGCGGTGCCGCTGCGGATGCCGAGGAGACGTGGGTCCCCCGCTCCCGCCCGGGATGCCTCTCGAAGGTCGATGGTCGCCCCCGGCGGGCGGGATTCGGCGGGGCCCGGGGCGGCACAAGCGCCGCTGACGGTACGGTCCCGCCCGCTCGAGAGCAACCTCGGCCGGCCGCCGGCGCCGTCCCTACGTGACGGACGCGACGTCCGGGTGTCCGGTTCGGGTCAGTTCACGTACGGCTTGCCCTTGGCGTCCTCGGGGCCGAGCCCCAGCTGGTCGGAGCAGGACGGCCACGCGCCCCAGCCCTGCGCGTCGAGGACGTTCTCGGCCGCGAGGATCTGCGACTTCTTGGTCGCGTTGTCCGCGCGGTCGGCCGCACCGGGCCACTTGTACGCGTCCCAGGTGGAGTCGGAGAACTGCAGGCCGCCGTAGTAGCCGTTGCCGGTGTTGATGTGCCACCGCTTGCTGGACTCGCAGTTGGCCAGGCGCTCCCAGGTGGGGACCTCGGCGGCGTCAGTGCTGCTGGTGACGGCGCCGCCGACCAGCACGGTGCCGGTGGCCAGCGTCCCTGCGGCGAGCACGGCCGCAGCGCCGCGGCGAAGACGGGGGGTACGGGCGTGACGAGACATGCGAAACCTCTCCGCCGCCTGCGGGGTCAGCTGTCGGGTTCGGGCGGAGAGTGCCCGGCCCGCCGAGTGTGGATGCGGCGCGGCTTCACCCCGAGACCTCCGCGATGGTGCTGCGGAGGCCGTGGAACCTGGGTCCCCCACTCCCGCCCGGGATACCTCTCGATCGGATCGACTGTGGCCCCGGGCGGGCGGGACTCGGCGGACCCGGGGCGGCAGAAGTTCCCGACCGTACGGGCCGTGCCCCGCGTGGACAAACCGGTGTGACCCGGGCAACAGCGGGCCGCGGGGTGGTCAGCCCGGCTGGGTGGACCCGCGCACCACCAGCCGCGACGCCACGGTGTGCACGCCGAGGGCCGGGCGACCACCGATGGAGTCGAGCAGCAGCCGGGCGGCCTGCTGGCCGAGTGCCTGCAGCCGCAGGTCGACGCTGGTCAGCGGCGGGCGGCTGGCGCCGGCGATGACCTCCCAGTTGTCGAAGCCGACCACCGCCATGTCGTCCGGCACCGAGCGGCCGGCGTCCCGCATGCCGTCGACCACACCGCGGGCGACCTGGTCGCTGCCGCACACCACGGCGTCGAGCTCCGCGCCGGAGCGCAGCAGCGCGGCCGCGGCCTGCCTGCCCCACGCCTCGGTCCACTCGCCGAACCGGTCCGGAGCCGCCGCCTCCAGGCCGGCCTCGGTCAGCCGCTCCGTGACCGCGTCGGCGCGGACGACCGCCGCCCGGTGGTGGGCGGGACCGGTGACCACGGCGATCCGGGTCCGCCCGAGGTCGAGCAGGTGGTCGACGGCGAGCCTGGTGCCGCCCACGTCGTCGGCGACGACCGAGCAGTCGGCCGGGTCGCGCGACGGGGTGAACGCGTAGACCACGGGGACACCGGGTGCCGGGGACAACGGCGCCCGCTGCTCGGTGCGGCGGCCGGTGACGATGAACCCGTCGACCCGGCGGCCGAGCAGGGTCCGGACGTAGTGCTGCTCGCGGATGGGGTCGTCCCGGCTGTCGCAGAGCACCACCGCGACGTCGCCCTCCCCGAGGGCGTCCTCGGCGCCGAGCATGACCGGGATGCTGAACCGACCGAAGCTGTCGGTGGTGATCACCCCCACCGTGAACGTCCGGCCCGAGACCAGGCCCCGGGCCAGGGTGTTGGACCGGAAGCCGAGCTTGCCGGCGGCCTGGCGCACCCGGTGCCGGGTCTCCTCCCGCAGCTGGCCGGCGTCGTTGAGCGCCTTCGAGGCGGTGCCCACCGAGACGCCTGCCAGCGCCGCGACGTCGGCGAGACGCACCGTCTGGGTCCGGCGGGCCACGGCTCCCCTTTCCGGCAACGTTTTCCGCGGGCTCTGGGGTCGCCAGCGTACTGCACCTCGAATCCCTGTCAGCCCTTGCGGTCCAACGCGCCGTGCACGTAATGTCCGATTCCGGCAAAGGCTTTCTTTTCTCCGGAGGACTCCCATGGCCCAGCACCCGGGCGCCGGCCCGGTCGCCCCGTCCGACACGGCGGCGGCCACGTTCCGCCCGCTGGGCCTCACCGCCAGCCGGATCACCGACGGCTTCTGGGCCGAGCGGCAGCGGGTCAACCGCGAGGTGAGCATCCCGCAGGGCGCCGAGCGGCTGCGCGAGGCGGGCAACCTCGACGACCTCGCGCTGGCCGCCGACCTGGCAGCCGAGGGCAGGGTCGACCCGGACCGCTTCCGGGGGCCGTGGTTCATGGACTCCGACGTCTACAAGTGGCTCGAGGCCGTTGCCTGGGAGCAGGGGCGCGAACCTTCCGAGCAGCTGGCGGCCGAGCAACGCGAGGTCACCGCTGCGGTGGCGGCCGCGCAGCTCGACGACGGCTACGTCAACAGCTACGTCCAGGTCAAGCTCGGCCTCGACCAGCGCTACACGAAGCTGGACTGGAGCCACGAGCTCTACTGCGCCGGCCACCTGATCCAGGCCGCGGTCGCCCAGCACCGCGCCACGGGCGACGGTGCCCTGCTGGAGGTCGCCACCCGGTTCGCCGACCACCTGGTCGAGACCTTCGGCCCCGACCGGCTCGACGACGTCGACGGCCACCCGGTGATCGAGATGGCGCTGGTGGAGCTGCACCGCGAGACCGGCGACGACCGCTACCTCGAGCTGGCCCGCTACACCGTCGAGGCCCGCGGCCGCGGACTGGTCGAGAAGCACGGCCACGACGGCACGTACTTCTCCGACCGGCTGCCGGTCCGCGAGCAGACCACGGTCGAGGGCCACGCGGTACGCGCCGTCTACCTGGCCGCGGGTGCGGCCGACCTGGCCACCGAGACCCGCGACGCGGAGCTGCTGACCGCCCTCGCCCGGCAGTGGCGGCACATGGTCGACACCAAGACCTATCTCACCGGCGGGCTCGGCTCGCGCTGGGAGGGCGAGGCGTTCGGAGACCCCTACGAGCTGCCGCCCGACCGCGGTTACTGCGAGACCTGCGCGGCGATCGGCAGCGTGCAGTGGAGCTGGCGGATGCTGCTCGCGACCGGCGACGCCGCGTACGCCGACCTGATCGAGCGCCAGCTCTACAACGCGTTCGTGCCGGGCTACTCCCTCGACGGCAGCGCCTTCTTCTATGTCAACGCGCTGCACGTGCGCGAGGGTGCGCACGCCAACGACCAGCGGCACCCGGTGCTCGGCCGGCGACCCTGGTTCCGGGTCGCCTGCTGCCCGCCGAACATCATGCGGACCCTCTCCCAGCTGGCCGGCTACCTCGCCACCGGCGACGAGAGCGGCGTGCAGCTGCACCAGTACGCGACCGGCACCACCCGGGCCGCGACCGCAGGCGGGACGGTCGAGCTGGCGGTACGCACCGACTACCCCTGGGACGGCGACGTCGAGGTCGAGGTGGTCGACACCCCCGACGACGAGTGGACGCTCTCGGTACGGGTCCCCGGCTGGGCCGAGGGCGCCACCCTCGAGGCGGCTGGTGAGAAGGTCGACGAGGTCCGCACCGGCACGTACGCCACCGTGACCCGGGCCTGGCGGCGCGGCGACCGGGTGCGGCTGACGCTGCCCGTCGAGCCGCGGCTCACCGCGCCGCACGAGCGGGTCGACGCGGTCCGCGGGTGCCTCGCCATCGAGCGCGGCCCGCTCGTCTACTGCCTCGAGCAGCCCGACCACCCGGACGTGGTGCTCGACGACATCCGGCTCGTCCCGGGCGACATGCACAGCGAGCACCGCGCCGACCTGCTGGGTGGCGTGCCGGTCGTGACGGCGACCGGCCGGGTCGGCGGGCGCGAGCTGGAGCTGACCGCCGTCCCGTACCTGGCGTGGGCCAACCGCGGCACCGACGACGGTGTCGGACCGATGCGGGTGTGGGTGCCGGTGGCATGAGGCTGACCAGGCGGCAGCTGCTGCTGCTCGCGGGGACGGCGGCCACCAGCGGCCTGGTGGGCAGCTGCTCGGAGCTGCCGGAGGCCGACGTCACGGCGCCGGGCTTCGGCGAGGACGCGAGCGGCACGGTGCGGTTCTGGTGCCGGGCGGCGACGCTGCCGGCGTCGGAGCTGATGGTGCAGCGGTTCCACGAGGCGCAGGACGAGATCCAGGTGGAGCTCACCGCGGTCCCCGACGGTCAGTACGTCACTAAGCTGGCCACCGCGATCCGCGGCCGCTCGGTGCCCGACCTGGTCGGCATCGACGACATCAACTCGCAGCTGTTCATCTACCGCGACGCCTTCACCGACCTGACGCCGCTGATCGAGGAGCTGCCGTTCCGGGACAGCATCAGCCCGGGTCACCTGGGCCTGGCGACGTACGAGGACCGCTACTACGGGCTGCCGTACCTCGGGGACCTGTCCCGGCTCTTCTACAACAAGGCGCTGTTCGAGCAGGCCGGGCTCGACCCGGACAAGCCCCCGACGACGTTCGACGAGATGCTCACCGCCACGCGCGCGGTGCACGAGCTCGGCGGCGACGTCACCGGCTACTCGTTCGCGGGCAACTGCCCCGGCTGCCTCGGCTTCACCCTGATGCCCAACGTCTGGGCGACCGACACCGACATCATCGAGGGTGAGATCGGCGACCAGTACGCCACCGTCGACGAGAACGACGCGCTGCGGGCGATGCTCGAGCTCTACGCCACTCTCTGGGCAGACGAGCTGGTGCCCGCCGCCAACCGCACCGAGGCCGGCGCTACCTGGGGCCAGGACTTCCTGCGCGGCACGGTCGGGCTGTTCCCGTGCTCCTACGGCGCGATCGTCGAGAACGCCGACCCCGCGGTGCTGCCCGACATCGGCGTCACCACCCTGTGCGGCCCCGACGGCGGCACCAGCCTGTTCTGCGGCGGGGACAACTTCGGCATCCCGCGCGGCGCACCCAACGCGTCTGCCGCCTGGCAGCTCGCGACCTTCATCGCCGACCTCGACCAGCAGTCCGAGCTGCCGACCACCGGCTACACGCCGACGAGATCGGACGCGCTGGACGACGATTACCGCAAGCGTTTCCCGCTCGACGTCGTGGCCCTGGAGAACCTCGAGCGCGCGTACGCCCCGACCACGCTGGCCTACAACACCAGCTTCAACCAGGTGGACGGACCGTGGTTCCAGATGTTCCAGCAGGCGGTCTACGACGGTGACGTCGACGGCGCGATCGAGTCCGGCCAGGAGGGCTTCACCCGGTCGCTCGAGCAGGCGCAGCTGTGAGCCGGCGGCGCGGGTCGGGGTCGCTGACCCACCCGGCGGGCTACGGGTTGCTGCTGGTGAGCCCGGCGCTGCTGTTCGTGGTCGTGTTCGTGCTGTTCCCGCTGGCGTTCGCGATCTACATCTCGCTGACCAACTGGCCGCTGATCGGCGACTACCACTTCGTGGGGATGGACAACTACGCCAACATCCCCGAGGACGCCACGTTCCTCAGCTCGGTGCGCTACACGTTCGTCTACACCGCGATCGTCACGCTGCCGATCCTGCTGCTCGGCTACGCACTGGCAGTGCTGGTTCGCGGCAACCGGCGCGGGTCGACGCTGATCCGCACGGCCGTGTTCCTCCCGTACGTCATCGGCCTGACCACGTTGAGCTTCGTGGCGCTGCTCGAGCTGCAGCCGAACAGCGGCGCCGTCAACGCGGTCCTCGCCGGCCTCGGACTCACCGACGGCTCGACCGCGTGGCTGGTCGACACCACCCTCGCGACGGTGGCGGTCAGCGTGCTGGTGATCTGGGGCGTCGCGGGATTCACGATGGTGCTGCTGCTCGGCGGCATGCAGGGCATCCCGCCGGACGTCTACGAGTCGGCCGACATCGACGGCGCCGGCTGGTGGAGCAAGGAGCTGCGGATCACCCTGCCGCTGCTGCGCCGCACGATCGCACTCAGCCTGATCATCTCGATCATCGGCTCGTTCCTGGCGTTCAACCAGTTCTTCATCCTCACCCAGGGCGGCCCTGGCGTGAGCACGACCACGGTCGTGCTGTGGATCTATCGCCGCGCCTTCGTCGAGCTGCAGCTCGGCGCGGCCACGTCGTTGTCGCTGGTGCTGGTGGTCGTCGTCGCGCTGATCACCGCGCTGCAGTTCTGGATCCTGCGCGAGCGGGACTGACGAGGAGACGTCGATGAGCCGCACCGAGACGCCAACCCGTACCAGGGACGCCCGGGACCCGTCCGGCAGCACCCGCTCGACCATCGGCTACAGCCTCGTGGGCGCCGTCGTCGTGGTGGCCTTCGTCGGGCCGCTGGCGTGGGCGGTGCTGCGGTCGTTCCAGCCTGCGGCGCTCATCACCGTGCCACCGTCGTGGGACAGCCTCACCGGGCTGGGGTGGGACAACTACGTCGGCCTGGTGCGCGACGTCGGGATCAGCCGGTACGTGCTGAACAGCCTGATCGTGTCGCTGGCCACAGCAGCGCTCACGACGGTGGTGTCGACGCTGGCCGGCTACGGCTTCGCCCGGTTCCGCTTCCGCGGTTCGGGGCTCGCGTTCTCGTTGATCCTGGTGACGATCATGGTGCCGTTCCAGGCGATCCTCACCCCGCTGTTCCTGCAGCTCAACGTGCTGCGGCTGACCGACTCGCTGCTCGGACTGATCCTCTTCTACACGACGTTCAACCTGCCGTTCGGTGTGTTCGTGATGCGCAACTCGTTCGCCCAGGTGCCGACCGAGCTGGAGGACTCGGCGCACGTCGACGGTGCCTCGCCGATGCGCACCCTGGTGTCGGTGCTGCGCCCGCTGGTGCTGCCGGGCATCGCGACCACCGTGCTGTACGCGTTCCTCACCTCGTGGACGGAGTTCCTCGGCGCGCTGACCTTCCTCACCCGCGAGGACCTGTACACGCTGCCGGTCGCGCTGGTGAACGTGCAGCAGGGCGCCTACGGCACGCTCGACTACGGCTACCTGATCGCGGGCGCGGTGATCTCGATGGTGCCGTGCATCGTCCTGTACGTGGCGCTGCAGCGCTTCTACGTGCAGGGGCTGGCCTCCGGCGCCGTCAAGGGCTGAGTCGTAGGGTCGGCGGCGTGACCGACATGCAGATCCGTGCCCGCCTGGAGATGGCCGAGGACGCCACCGGCCGGCTGCTCGACTCGCTCGCCGAGGTCGACGACGCGTGGTGCCGGGCACCGAGCCTGCTGCCCGGCTGGAGCCGCGGCCACCTGCTGACGCACCTGGCGCGCAACGCCGACGGAATACGCGGCATGGTCGCCGGCGCCGCGGAGGGCCGCGAGGTGACGATGTACGGTACCGGCGACGCCCGGGAGACCGACATCGAGGCCGGCGCGCACCGATCCGCGAGCGAGCTGGTCGACGACGTCCGGCAGAGCTCCTCCGCGCTGTTCGCGACCTGTCTCGGTGTGCCCGACGCGGTGTGGGAGGCGACCCCCGAGTGGCGCAACGGGCGCCGGCAGCGGCTGTCCGACGCCCCGGTCGTACGGGTGGTCGAGCTCGAGCTGCACCGGGTGGACCTCGACGCGGGCTACACCCCCGCCGACTGGCCGGCTCCGCACGCGTCGCTGCTCGTCGAAGCCGGGTTGAAGCGGCTCGGCTTCGTCCCCGATCCCCCGGCCGTACGGGTCCGGGTGGACGGCGAGGACACCACGCGCGGCAGCGACGCACCCGACGCAGTCGAGGTCTCCGGCTCGGCGGCGGACCTGGTGCTGTGGCTGACCGGCCGGTCCGACGGGGCCGGCCTGCATTGCGACGGGCAGCTGCCCACGCTGCCTGCTGCCTGGTCCTGACCCGGCGCCGGTCGGCGACTATCGTCCGGCCCATGACGTACACCGGCGAGGTGACCGTGGGCGGCGAGCCACAGGTGCGGGCGCTGAGGCACCTGAAGCTGACGAAGGTCGCAGTGGGACCGATGGACAACAACGCGTACCTGCTGCGCTGTCGCGAGACCGGTGAGCAGCTGCTGGTCGACGCCGCGGCGGAGCCGGAACGGCTGCTCGGCCTGATCGGGGACGACGGCCTGGCCACGGTCGTCACGACCCACCGCCACCACGACCACGTGCAGGCGTTGCCGGCCGTGGTGGACGCCACGGCAGCCACGACGGTCGCGGGCGACGCCGACGCCGACCACCTCCCGGTACCCGTCGACGTCCGGGTGGCCGACGGCGACGTGGTCCGGGTCGGCGTCTGCGAGCTCGGCGTGATCCACCTCCTCGGGCACACACCGGGGTCCATCGCACTGCGCTACGACGACGCGGACGGCGCCCACCTGTTCACCGGCGACAGCCTCTTCCCCGGCGGGGTCGGCAAGACCGGCTCGCCGGAGGACTTCGCCAGCCTGATCGACGACGTCGAGCACAAGCTCTTCGACCGGCTGCCGGACAAGACGTGGGTCTACCCCGGGCACGGCAACGACACCACGCTCGGTGCCGAGCGTGCGAGCGTGCCGGAGTGGCGCCAGCGGGGCTGGTAACGCCCACGGCAAGAATGCCGTGCTGGCATGAATTGTCGCGCCCGCTTGTGCCTTGTGGTGGTGCCTGTCGAGTGGAAGATTCAATCTCGGTGGGGAAACCGGATTCAGGTCACCACGGAGGAGGCAGGAATGAAAAAGCTGGTTCTCGCGGCGATAGCACTGGCGAGCGTCACGGCACTGCTGGGGGCATCTGCTGCGCCCGCCGCACCGGCCGCTGCACCGGCTGCCGCACCGGGCTCTGCACCGGCTGCTGCACCGGGCTCTGCACCGGCACCTGATGACAGGGTGGTCTACATCCTCAGATGGAGATTGACCGAGATCGCGTCCCACAATGTCGGCAGGAACGGCTTTGTCACCGCCGACAGAATCCGCTCGCTCAGGACGGGAAAGATCGTCGGGTACGACTCGGTGTCCGGCAAGTTCGATCCACAGACCGGCCGTGCCCGCATTGACGTGGCGGCGTCGCTCAAGGGCGGAATCCTGATCGCTCGGGTGCACGCCAACTTCCAGTCCGGCGATGAGGTGTTCCACGGACCGGTGCTCAAGGGCACCGGAAGGTTCCTGGGGGCAGAGGGCACGATCACGGCCAGGCCGATAGGCGATGGCACGAGGACGCGCGTCAAGGTTCGATACCACCTCTGACGATCGCGCAGCCTGATCGCAGGGATCCGTGGCAGTTGCGTGGCGACTCCGTGGTGCGCACGGAGGCCCCACCTCGCCGGAACCGAAACCCTGGCTGACATCCGATCAACCAGGGAGGTTCCGATGACCACCGTAGTTTTCGACACCAGCATGTCGCTGGACGGCTACCTGACGGCAGCGCACCAGACGGCGGACGAGCCGATGGGCAAGGGCGGCGAGGTCCTGCACCACTGGGCGTTCGGTGAGGACCCGCGCAACCAGGAGTACATGGCGGCGGCCATGGCGGACCTCGGGGCGGTGATCGCCGGCCGGGTCACGTACGACCACTCGCTGCCCTGGTGGGGGGCGGACGGACCGACCGGCCCCGACCGGCGGCCCGTGTTCGTCGTCACGCACGAGGCGCCGGACCAGAGCCCGGAGGGCGGGGTGTACGAGTTCGTCACCGGCGGCATCGAGGAAGCGCTGACGCGGGCCAAGGCGGCCGCCGGCTCCGGCTCGGTCACGGTGATGGGCGGGGCCAACCTCGGACAGCAGTTCGTCCAGGCCGGTCTGGTCGACGAGATCTCCATCCACCTCGTCCCGGTGCTGTTCGGCGGCGGCACCCGGGTGTTCGACGCCCTCACGACCGACCACACCCGGCTCGAGGCGAGCGAGGTCGTCCACACTCCGGCGGCCACGCACCTGCGCTTCCGCGTCCTCCCGCCGGAAGACGACGCCTGACCCCGGTCATGGCTGGCGACGGCGGGCGACCACGGCCACGCTCGGGTACGGCCGGGTGTCGGCGCGCAGCACCCGGCCGACCGACCAGCCGGCGGTCGCCAGCACGTCGGTGAAGCCGGCCAGCACCTGCTGGTGTGCCGTCGGGTCCATCAGCTGGTGGAACACGTACGCCTCGCCGTCCGGCTCCAGCAGCTCGCCCACCCGGCGCCACGGGTCGGCGGAGCGGTGGAACAGCGCGACGTTGAACGCCACCAGCCGGTCGAACCGCCCGCCGCCCAGGTCGGTGCCCTCGAACGTCCCGGTCAGCAGCCGCACCCGGCCGGTCTCGACGTGTGCCCGGTTCCGTCGACCAGCGGTCTCGGTCATGGTCGGAGACCGGTCGAGGCCGACCACATACCCGGTGGTGAGGGCCTCGGCGAGCAGACTGACGAGCACGCCGTGCCCGGATCCCACCTCGAGCAGCCGGTCGGTCGGGCGCGGCGCGACGACCTCGAACGCCCACCGCATGCGGTCGGCCGCCTGCCAGCGCATGGGCCGGAACGGTAGCCGGAACGGGCGTCCTGGTTGCGCGGTCTGCCCGCCAGGTCCGAGAGTGTCCGGCATGGCAGATCCAGGGAGCACCACGCAGGCAGCATCGGGCGGCGAGCAACGGACCGAGCTCAAGCGGGTGATGGGGCCCAGGCTGCTGCTGCTGTTCATCGTCGGCGACATCCTCGGCACCGGTGTCTACGCCCTCACCGGTCAGGTGGCCGCCGAGGTCGGCGGGGCGGCGTGGGTGCCGTTCCTCGTCTCGTTCGGGATCGCCACGGTCACGGCGTTCTCGTACCTCGAGCTGGTGACCAAGTACCCGCAGGCTGCCGGCGCCGCGCTCTACACGCACAAGGCCTTCGGCGTGCACTTCCTGACGTTCCTGGTGGCGTTCACGGTCATGTGCTCCGGCATCACGTCCGCCTCGACCGCCTCGCGCGCCTTCGCGACCAACCTCGGCACGGCCTTCAACGCGGTCCCCACGTCGGGTGAGATCACGCTGATGGCCGTCGGCTTCATGCTGGTCGTGGCCGCGGTCAACTTCCGCGGTGTCGGCGAGAGCGTCAAGGCCAACGTCGTGCTCACGCTGGTGGAGCTCTCCGGTCTGCTGCTGGTGATCCTCATCGGCTTCTACGCGTTCACCGGCGACGACGTCGACTTCTCGCGCGTGGTCGCCTTCGACACCCCCGAGGACAAGAACGTGTTCCTGGCGGTGACGACGGCGACCTCGCTGGCGTTCTTCGCCATGGTCGGGTTCGAGGACTCGGTCAACATGGCCGAGGAGACGAAGGAACCCAGCAAGATCTTCCCGAAGATGATGCTCACCGGCCTGTCCATCACCGGTGCCATCTACGTGCTGGTCTCGATCTGCGCGGTTGCCCTGGTGCCGGTCGGCACCCTGGAGGCCAGCGACACCCCGCTGCTCGAGGTCGTCAACGCCGGTGCCCCGGACCTGCCGATGGACGAGCTGTTCCCGATCATCACGATGTTCGCGGTCGCCAACTCGGCGCTGATCAACATGCTGATGGCCAGCCGGCTGCTGTACGGGATGGCACGCCAGGCCGTGCTGCCACCGGTGCTCGGCAAGGTCCACCCGGTCCGCCGGACGCCGTGGGTCGCGATCATCTTCACCACCCTGCTCGCCCTCGGGCTCATCGCCGGCATCGGCCAGGTCAGCGAGGACGCGGTCGCCACCCTGGGCGGCACCACGGCACTGCTGCTGCTCGCCGTGTTCGCGGTCGTCAACGTCTCGTGCCTGGTGCTGCGCCGCGACGACCGCCGCACGGACAGCACACCGCAGTACGACCCGACGGGCACCGCGCCGAACCCGGACCACTTCCGGGCTCCCACGATCCTCCCGGTGATCGGGGTGATCTGCTGCGTCTACCTGGTGACCCCGTTGTCCGGCCGAGGCAGCGACGAGTACAAGGTCGCCGGCGTCCTGCTCGCCATCGGTGTCGTGCTCTGGGTCATCACGTGGTTCGTCAACCGTGCACTGCGGGCGCAGCGGACGTTCGTCCGCGACCCCAGCGACCTCGGGGGCTGACGCCGACCCGGCCTAGGCTTCCGGCGTGCCGATCCGCGACGTCCGCTGCCACCCGCTGCAGGCACCCCTGCACACACCGTTCGTCACCGCGCTGCGCACCGCGACGCAGATCGAGTCGGTGCTGGTCGAGCTGGTCGACTCCGACGACGCCTACGGGCTCGGCGAGGCGCCGCAGGTCTGGCGGGTCACCGGTGAGTCGCTCGCCTCGACCCGCGCCTGCGTCGAGGGGCCGTTGCGCGACGTGGTCGTCGGCCGCGACGCCGACGACCTGGTGCCGCTGCTGCACGACCTGGCCGCCGCAGTGGCGGCCAACCCGACCGCCAAGGCCGCCGTCGACGTCGCCCTGCACGACCTGGCCGCGCGCCGCCTCGGGGTGAGCCTGCCCGTGCTGCTGGGCGGCAGCCAGCTCCAGGTGCCGACCGACGTGACCGTGGCCGCCGCGGGCGACCCCGAGTCGCTGGCCGCGGCAGCGCGTGAACGGGTCGCCGACGGTTTCGACGTGCTCAAGGTCAAGGTCGGCACCGACGCCGCCACCGACGTCGACCGGGTGCTGGCGGTGCGCGCAGCGGTCGGACCCGGCGTGGCGATCCGGCTGGACGCCAACCAGGGCTGGAGCGCGCGCGAGGCGGTACGCGTCCTGCGCCGGCTCGAGGACGCCGGCGCCGACGTCGAGCTGGTCGAGCAGCCGGTCGCGGCCGCCGATCTCGACGGCATGAGCTGGGTGCGGGACCGGGTGGGCACGCCGGTCATGGCCGACGAGTCGGTCTTCGGGATCCGCGACCTGGTCGAGGTGATCCGCCGCGGGGCGGCCGACCTGGTCAACGTCAAGCTGGCCAAGGCCGGAGGGCTGCTGCCGGCGCGGACGTTGCTCGAGCTGGCCCGTGCGCACGGCCTCGGCACCATGGTGGGCTCGATGCTCGAAGGCCCGGTCGGGGTCGGCGCCGCCGCGAGCCTCGTCGCCGCGTACGGCACGACCGTCGTGCCCGACCTCGACGCAGCCTGGTGGCTCGCGTCCTCACCGCTGACGGGCGGTGCGGGCTACGACGGGGCGGTGCTGCACCTACCGGACTCCCCCGGACTGGGCGTGCAGCGACCGTGACCGACGCGGCGGAGCAGCTGGACGCCCTCGCCGCCCGCGACGGCACCACGCTGTCGGTGTGGGTCGGCGCGACCGACGGCACGCCCTGGCTCACCCGGCAGCCCGACGCCGTGCACCTGGCGGCGTCGACCATGAAGCTGCCGCTGGCGGTCGCCGTGCTTCGGCTGGCCGAGCGTGGGCAGCTCGGGCTGGACGACGCGGTGCCCGTGACCCCCCGCTTCACCTCGGTGGTCGGCGGGACGTACGAGGTCACTCGTGACTACGACAACGACGACGAGCCGTGGCAGCGGGTCGGTGCGTCGGCGCCGCTCGGCTGGCTGGTCGAGCGGGCGATCGTCAGCTCCAGCAACCTGGCCACCAACCTGCTGATCGACCGGGTCGGCACAGCGGCGGTCGGCGAGGTCTACCGGCTCGCCGGTGCCACCCACTCCGCGCTGCGCAAGGGGATCCAGGACACCGCCGCGAGCGCCGCCGGAATCTCCAACACCGCCACCGCCGGCGACCTCGCCGCCGTGCTCTGCGCCCTCCTCGACGGACGCCTGCTGCCACCCGAGGCGGTCGCGCGGCTGGAGCGGCTGCTCGCGGCCAACGAGTGGAACGACGCGATCCCGGCCGGGCTGCCCGCGGGCACGTACTTCGCTCACAAGACCGGCTGGATCGACGAGTGCTGCCACGACGTCGGGGTGGTGCGGCCGGTGCACGAGGAGCCCTTCGTGCTGTCGGTGTTCACCACGACGACGCTGCCGGGCGAGGCGGCGCACGCCGTCGTCGCCGAGGCCGCGGGGGTCGTGTGGCGCAGTCGGCGCGACCTGCGAAGGTGAGGGGGTGCCACAGGAGAGCTACACCCACGGGGACTCCGAGTTCACCGACCGCATCCTCGACGACCCCGGCGCACGGTGGCCGGTCGAGCCCGGCCGCTACCGGCTGATCGCCTCCCTGGCCTGCCCGTGGGCCAGCCGGGCGGTGCTGGTCCGGCGGCTGCTGGGGCTGGAGCACGAGATCAGCCTCGGCATCGTCGACCCGATCCACGACGAGCAGGACTGGCGCTTCAGCCTCGATCCCGACGGCGTCGACCCGGTGCTCGGCATCCACCACCTCGCCGAGGCCTACGCGGCGCGCACGCCGGAGTGGAACAACGGCACCAGCGTGCCGTCGATCGTGGACGTGCCGAGCGGCGTGCTGGTCACCAACGACTTCCCCCAGATCACGCTTGACCTGTCGACCCAGTGGACGGCGCACCACCGCCCCGGCGCACCCGACCTCTACCCGGAGGCGTTGCGTGACGAGATCGACGAGGTCAACACCCGCGTCTACCGCGACCTCAACGACGCGGTCTACGGCGCCGGCTTCGCCGACACCCAGGGGGCGTACGAGAAGTCGTACTCAGCCGTCTTCGACTGCCTGGACTGGCTGTCGGACCGGCTGACCACCCGGCGGTACCTGGTCGGCGACCACGTCACCGAGGCCGACGTCCGGGTGTTCACGACGCTGGTGCGCTTCGACGCGGTCTACCACGGGCACTTCAAGTGCAACCGGAACAAGGTGAGCGAGGACCCGGTCCTGGACGCCTACCTGCTCGACCTCATGCAGACCCCCGGCATCGGCGACACGGTCAACATGTGCCACATCAAGCACCACTACCACGAGGTGCACCGGTCGCTGAACCCGTCCGGGATCGTGCCGCGCGGCCCGCACCTCGACTGGACCCGCGGCCACCACCGCGAGCAGCTCGGCGGCACGCCGTTCGGCGACGGGACCCCGCCCACGACGGAGACCGGGCTGGCCACCTATCGCTGGCGCGCCTGACACGTCACGCGTCGGGCACCTCGACCACCGCGCCGTGCCGCTCCGCGACGGCGACCCCGCCCGCCAGGTCGACGCGGGTCTCGCGCAGCGAGGCCTCCTCGAGGTCGACGCCGAACAGGGACGCACCTCGCAGGTCGGCGCCGGCCAGGTCCGCTCCCTCGACCGACGCCGCCGTGAGGTCCGCGCCACGCAGGTCGCAGTCGCGCAGCCGGGCGCCGCTGAGGTCGGAGTCCTGCAGCTGAAGGCCGCGGAGGTCGAGCCCGTTGAGGTCGGCGCCGGACAGCACGACGCCGCGCCAGAGCCCGCCGGTGACGGTGAGCGGGCGCAGGACGCAGCGGTCGAACGTGCTGCCCATCAGCTTGCAGCCGTCGAGTACCGCGCCGAACCAGGACGTGCTCGTGAACGTGCAGCCGGTGAAGGCCGTGCCGTGGTGCTCGGAGACGTTGAGCCGGCACCGGTCGAACCGGCACCGGTCGAACACGGCGCCGCTGCTGCGCGCCTCGGTCAGGTCGACCTCGGTGAAGGTGCACTCGACGAAGCGCTCGCTGCCGAGGTCGCGGGCGTACCAGTCGTCGCCGGTGACGTCGCGACCGAACGTCTTCTCGGTGCCCACGGCGCCCATGCTGGCAGCAGCGGCCGACTGCCGACCGCCTAGGCTCGCCTGCCATGGCCAGGACGATCGCCACCGCCACCGAGGTCGACCGCGACGGGATGCTCGACTTCGTCCGCCCGCGGCACCACTTCGTGCTGCTGACGTACCGCCGCGACGGCACCGCGCAGGCCTCGCCGGTCACCGGCGGCGTCGACGCGGACGGACGGCTGGTGGTGTCCAGCTATCCCGAGCGGGCCAAGACGCGCAACATCCGCCGCGACTCGCGCGCCGGTGTCCTGGTGCTGTCCGACGACTTCGGCGGCGCCTGGCTGCAGGTCGACGGTGAGGGCGAGGTGCTCGACATGCCGGACGCGCTCGACGGCCTGGTCGACTACTACCGGTCGATCAGCGGTGAGCACCCCGACTGGGACGACTACCGCGAGGCGATGCGCGCGCAGGACAAGGTGCTGCTGCGGATCACGCCGACCCGCTGGGGACCGGTGGCGACCGGCGGCTTCCCGCCCCGGCTGGCCGACGGGTGACGGCTCCCCCGGCCGGCCGTCGCGCCGTCGGCGTCCCGGCCACCACGGTCTGGACGGCGCCCGACGCCCCCCGCGAGCAGGACCGGGCGCTGGTCGCGGACGCTCCCGACCTCGCGGGGTGGTGCGAGGTCACCGGCCCGGCCGAACGGGCGGGCCTGCACGGGCGCACGCTCACCCAGGCGCTGCTCGGTGAGCCCGTCGACGTGGACGAGGAGCAGGACGGCTGGGCCCGGGTGGTGCTGCCCTGGCAGGCCTCGTCCGCGGACCCGCGCGGATATCCGGGTTGGGTGCCGCTCGCGCACCTGGCCGAGCCCGCCACCGGCACCGACGCGGTCGCTGTCGTCCGTCCGCGGATCGCCATGCTCCGGGTGCGCGGCGGCGGACTGGAGCTGTCCTGCGGCACCGTACTGCCGATGTCGGACCGGGAGGGCTCGGAGGTCGTGGTCGGGCTGCCGGACGGCGACCACGGCTGGCTGGACGCCGCGGACGTGATCGTCCGGGCCGGGCCGTTCACCGCGGCACCCGAGCCCGCCCGGGTGGTGGCCAGCGCGCGGGGGTTCCTCGGCACCCGCTACCTGTGGGGCGGCACCACGGGCTGGGGGGCGGACTGCTCCGGCCTGGTGTACCTCGCCCATCGCGTGCACGGCGTGGCGACTCCCCGCGACGCCTTCGACCAGCACGAGGCCGCCGAACCGGTAGCGGTGGACGACGTACGGGCCGGCGACCTGCTGTTCTTCGCCCGTGCGGGCGCAGCCGCGCACCACGTGGGGTGGGCGACCACGGACGCCGTGCCCGGGCCGCTGGCGATGCTGCACGCGCCCGAGGAGTCGGTGCTGGTCGAGGACACCGTGCTCGCCGACGAGCGCCGCGCGAACCTGGTCGGCGGAGGGCGCTGCCGCTGACCGGTCGGCGGCCCGGGGCGTGGGACGATGACGCCCGTGCCCGACGCACCCCCCACGGCCGGTCCTGACCCGCGGGTCACCCGGCGCTGGCGCCGCCGGTTGGCCGACGAGCGCGAGGAAGCCGCCGTCTACCGCAACCTCGCCTCCCGGCGCAGCGGCGAGGAGCGCGAGATCCTGCTGGGGCTCGCCGACGCCGAGGAGCGCCACATCGCGCACTGGGAACGGCTGCTCGGCGACGACGTCGGCCGGGTCCGGCACGGCGACGTGCGCACCCGGATGCTGGCGTGGCTGGCGCGCCGCTACGGCTCGGTGTTCGTGCTCGCGCTGGCACAGCGGGCCGAGACCCGCTCCCCCTACGACACCGACGCGGACGCGACCCCGGCGATGGCAGCCGACGAACGCATCCACGGCGAGGTCGTGCGCGGGCTGGCGGCCCGTGGCCGGGCCCAGGTCTCCGGCAGCTTCCGGGCGGCGGTGTTCGGCGCCAACGACGGCCTCGTCAGCAACCTGGCGCTGGTGCTGGGCGTCAGCGGTGGCGGTGCCTCGTCCAGCACGGTGCTGCTCACCGGACTGGCCGGGCTGCTGGCGGGCGCGCTGTCGATGGGCGCCGGCGAGTACGTGTCCGTCCGGTCCCAGCGGGAGCTGCTCGCCGCCTCCACGCCGAGTGGTGAGACCCGTACGGCGGTGCCCAACCTCGACGTCGACGCCAACGAGCTGGCCCTGGTCTACCGGGCACGCGGCATGAGTGCCGCCGACGCGCAGCTGCGCGCCGACTCGGTGCTGCACACCACGGCCGACGCCGAGGGCGACGACGCCGCCGGCGACGACCACGACGTGGTGGGCACCGGGCTCGGTGCGGCGCTGTCCAGCTTCGCGTTCTTCGCCTCCGGGGCCGCCGTTCCCGTGCTGCCGTTCCTGGTCGGGCTCGAGGGCGGCGTCGCCCTCGCCGTCGCCGTCGTGCTGGTGATGCTCGCGTTGGCCCTCACCGGCGCGATCGTCGGACTGCTGTCCGGCGGGCCGCCGCTGCGCCGCGCGGCACGCCAGCTGGCCATCGGCGCCGGCGCGGCCGCTACGACGTACCTGCTCGGGCTGCTGTTCGACTCGACCATCGGCTGACCGGCTCAGCGCACCCCCGGCAATCAGCCGTCGCAAGGCTGTACTATTGTGCGGGACACCGTACTTTAGTACCATGACGAGGTGGACTTCAGTCAGCCTTTTCGCGCCCTGACCCCTACCCTGGACGGCCCGGTGCTGCGCGCACTCGCGAGAACGACGCAACCGATGACCCGTCAACAAGTGACCGCGCTCATCGGCGAGGCCAGCGAGTCAGGCGTCCGGAAGGTGTTGCGTCGCCTGGCCGAGCAGGGGGTGGTCATCGAGCAGCGGATCGGAACGCAGTACACATACGTGGCGAACCGCGAGCACATCCTGTGGCCAGCCGTGGAGGTCATCATGAGCGTCGGCGACCGGCTGGATGCCAAGATCCGTGCTCACGTCGAGGCCTGGGACGTCCCGGCGTTGTCGGTGGCCTTGTTCGGGTCAGTCGCTGCCGGGACATCGACGGTCGAGTCCGACGTCGACCTGCTGATCTATCGCCCCTACCTCGCCGACGAACAGGTCGAGCACTGGGACGATCAGGTCGCGGATCTGCGGATGGCAGTCGAACGCTGGACCGGCAATCGGTGCGAGATCCTGGAGATCGACCCGCCAGCGCTGGTGGAGATGACCGCCGAGGACGAGCCGCTGCTGAGAGCTCCCCGGGTGCCCATCAGTGGACTCGACATCGCAGCAGCCGCCCCCTCCATCGAGATCGCGAAGCAGATCCAGCGCGCGATGGCCGGGAGCGATCTCAGCAAGGCGCTGAAGATCGTTACCCCGGCACAGCGTGTCACGGCTCTGTGGACTGCGGACCAGCGGCGCACGATGGATGAGCTGCGCAAGGGCTTCACGTCACCCGCCATGCGAGCCGTTCAGCAGAGCGTGCGTAGCGGGGTCGGAAAGATGCAGGCGCAGAACGCCCCGCGGAAGCGGCGCCCCTGATGGTACGAGCGGACAAGACCCGACAAGTTGATCGAACGTACGGCGACACGCGGCTCAGCGACGCCCGGGCGTTCCTGCAGCAGGCCGACATCAGCCTCCAGATGGTCGACGGACCTCGGCGCGGCGCCACGGCAGTGTCGTCGGCCGCCTTGGCAGGAGTCGCCGCCTCGGATGCCATCTGTGCCCTTGCCCTCGGCTTGGTGTCTGGCGGTGCCCACGACCAGGCCGTGAGGTTGCTTGCCCGCGTGAACGGCAGCACCAGGGCTGTTCGCGACTTGTCCAAGCTGCTGTCCATCAAGACCGCTGCCCAGTACGGCGCGAAGTCGCTGAGCGAACGACAGGCTGTCGAAGCGATTGCGCGGGCGCAACGGCTGATCGCGTTTGCCGACTCTCAGCGAAGAGGATGAACACGACCGTCCCAGTGCGCCCGTTCGTCGTGCTCGGGCTGCTGTTCGACTCGACCATCGGCTGACCGGCTCAGCGCACCACCAGGCAGAACAGGTGGCCGGCCGGGTCGCGGTAGACCCGCCACGGCACCTCCTGGCCGTCCGGACCGGGACGCGGTGACACGTGCGCCCGCAGGTACGTCGCCCCCGCGCCGAGCACCTGGTCGTGCGCGACGTCCAGGTCGTCGACGAGCACGTCGACGTGCACCCGGGCGGAGTCGGCGGGTGCAGACTGCGGACTCGCCTGGAACGACAGCCGCTGGCCGTGCGGGGGCGGCTCCAGGGTCACCCAGCCGGGATACCACTCCACCGGCGAGCCACCGACCAGCCGGGACCAGAAGGCCGCCAGCGCCCACGGGTCGGCACAGTCCAGCACCACCTCGCGGATCCGGCCGACGGCCTCGTCGTCGCTCACCCGGGCATCCTCGCCGACGGCGCGCCGGTCGGTGCCGGCTGCCAGGATCCGTCCATGGCACGGACCCCACCGGCCGGCCCGGTGCTGAGCCGCCGGCAGCTCAACCGGGCGACGCTCGAGCGCCAGCTGCTGCTCGGCCGGGTGCCGATGCCCGCCGTCGACGCCGTCACCCACCTGTTCGGGCTGCAGGCCCAGGTCCCGCTCGTCCCGTACACGACCCTGTGGAACCGGCTGGAGGGGTTCGAGCCGGAGCAGCTGGCCGCGCCGCTGCGCGACCGGGTGCTCGTCCGCACCGCACTGATGCGCTCGACGGTGCATCTCGTCACGGCCGACGACGCGGTGACGCTGCGGCCGCGGATGCACGTGGTGCTGGCGCGCGCGTTCGGCGGCACTGCCTGGGCCCGCAGGCTGCGCGGGTCGGGCGCTCACCTGGACCCCGACCGCGACGCGTTCCTGGCCGTCGCCCACGACCTGTTGCGGCAACGACCGCGGCCCCGCGCAGCCCTCGGTCCGCTGCTCGCCGAGCGGTTCCCCGAGCTCGATGCCGCGTCCATGACCTGGGCGGCGACGTACCTGCTGCCGGTACTGCAGGTGACACCGCGCGGGGTGTGGGGGCAGCAGGGACAGGCGACCTGGACGACGCTGTCGGCCTGGCTCGGCGACGGCGCCGACCGGGCCGAGCCGACCGCCCTCGACTCGCTGGTGCTGCGCTACCTCGCGGGGTTCGGCCCGGCGAGCGTCAAGGACGTGCAGGCGTGGTGCGGGCTGACCCGGCTGCGCGAGGTCGTCGACGGGCTGGGTGACCGGCTGCGCCACTACCGCACCGACGACGGCGCCGCCCTGGTCGACCTGGCCGACGCGACCCTCCCCGACCAGGACACACCCGCACCGGTCCGTTTCCTCGCCGAGTACGACAACGTGATCCTCGGCTACGCCGACCGCACCCGGATTCTCGCGGGCGGCGACTACCAGCCGCTCCCGGCCGGGCCCGGCGGCGCCGTGGGCACCGTGCTCGTCGACGGCCTGGCGAGCGCGATGTGGGCGCTGCGCCGTTCCGGCGACGCCGCCACCCTCGTGGTGCGGCCGTCGGTGCCGCTGTCCGCGGGCCAGCAGGCAGCGGTGGTCGACGAGGGTGCCCGGCTGCTGGGCTTCCTGGCACCCGCTGCCGACCACGAGGTCGGGTGGGACCGGTGAGGCACCTTCGCCGGATGCGGCCACGCGCGGGCGTCGGGAGCCCTAGCCTGGTGCGGTGTCCCCCAGGGCTGCCAGGCTCCGGCTGCCCGCCGAGTACGGCTCCAGCCGGCGCACGCTGGCCTGGGTGGACGTCCAACGACAGCTGACCGACGCGCCGCGCTACTGGCTGGCGACGACCCGCTCGGACGGCCGGCCGCACACGGTGCCCGTCGACGGCGTGTGGCTCGACGACGCCTGCTGGTTCGGCGGCAGCCCGCGAACGATCCACCACCGCAACCTGGCGGCGAACCCGGCCGCGGTCGTGCACCTCGAGGACGGTGCCCGCGCCGTCATCGTCGAGGGCTCGGCCCAGTGGGTCAGGCCCGATCGGGCCGACGCCGTGCGGCTCGCGGACGCGTCCAACGCCAAGACCGGCTACGGCTCACCGGTGGAGATGTTCGAGGCCGGCCTGTGGCGGCTCGGTCCCGTCCGGGTGCTGGCGTGGAACGCGTTCCCGTCGGATGCGACCCGGTTCTCCTTCAGCTGACCCTGCGCCGGCCCGATCACAGCCCGGTGCTCTGGGCCGCCTCGGGGTCCTTCTTCGCCTTGATCAGGCTCGCGACCGCGGTGATGCCGAGGGACAGGATGATGACCCCGAGCGACATGATGGTCGGGATCTCCGGCACCGGCACCGGCTCACCGTCGTTGATGAACGGCAGCTCGTTCTCGTGCAGCGCGTGCAGGACCAGCTTGACGCCGATGAACGCCAGGATGAATGCCAGCCCGTACGACAGGTAGATCAGCCGATCGAGCAGGCCGCCGAGCAGGAAGTACAGCTGGCGCAGACCCATCAGCGCGAAGATGTTCGCCGTGAGCACCAGGTAGGGCTCCTGGGTGAGGCCGTAGATCGCGGGGATCGAGTCCAGCGCGAACAGGATGTCGGTCGACCCGAGCGCGATGATCACGATCAGCATCGGGGTGATGACCCGCTTGCCGTTCTCCTTGACCGTGAGCTTGAGCCCGTGCCACTTGTCCGTGGCCGACATGTGCTCCTGGGTGAAGCGGATCAGCCGGTTCTCCTTGTACTCGTCCTCCTCGTCGTGCTTGGTCAACGTCCACGCCGTGTAGATGAGGAACGCGCCGAACACGTAGAAGATCCAGGAGATCTGCTCGATCGCGACCGCGCCGACGGCGATGAAGATCGCGCGGAAGATCAGGGCCAGGATGATCCCGACCATCAGCGCTTCCTGCTGGTACTTCCGCGGCACCCCGAAGCGGCTCATGATGATGATGAAGACGAACAGGTTGTCGACCGACAGCGAGTACTCGGTCAGCCAGCCGGCGTAGAACTCGCCCGCGTAGCGGCCGCCGTAGTCGATCAGGATCCACAGCCCGAACAGCACCGCCAGGCCGGTGTAGATCGCGATGTAGATCGAGCACTCCTTCATGCTCGGCTCGTGCGGGCGGCGCCCGATCACGATCACGTCGAAGACGAGCACGGCGATGGTGATGCCGATGGTCGCCCACCAGGCAGTCGTGGAGACGTCCACGCAGGGTCCTTTCATCGAGCAGACAGGAGCGCTGCGGAGGTCTCTTCCGCCGGTACAGGACCGACCAACGGCGCCGGGTCAGGGATCGGACCGTGCTGACGACAGCCGTCGCGGGGAATACTCCCCTCCGCGGCCATCGTCGCAAACTCGGCGCCCGGAGGCGAAAGCAGGGCGGTGCGGCCACCCCCGCCGTGTCTGTTAGGTTAGGCAACCCTCACGTTGCCGACGGTGAAGGAGTCGCACCGATGACCGTCGGGGAGCTCACGCTGCACCCGCTCGATCCCGCGGCCGACGCCGCGCTCGTGCACGACTGGGTCACCCGGCCGTACGCCCGGTTCTGGGGCATGCAGGACGCGACCCGGGCCGACGTCGCACGGGCGTACGGCGCGATCGCCGACTCCCCGCACCACGACGCCTTCCTCGGGCGCCACGACGGCCAGCCCGCGTTCCTCGTCGAGCGCTACGACCCGCGCCACGAGGAGGTCGGCCGGCACTACCGCCCGGAGCCCGGCGACGTGGGCATGCACTTCCTGGTCGGGCCCACCGACGACCCGGTGCCCGGCTTCACTCTCGCGGTGGTCACGGCAGCGATGCGGCTGTGTTTCGCCGACCCCGCCGCCCAGCGGGTCGTGGTCGAGCCGGACGTGCGCAACGACAAGGTGCACGCGCTGAACGCCGCGGTCGGCTTCGAGGTGGCCGGGACGATCGCGCTGCCCGACAAGCAGGCGCTGCTCAGCTTCTGCACCCGCGGTCAGTTCGCCGCGGCCCGGGAGGTGTCCGCGTGACGGCCTCCCCCGCCCCCGACCAGACCGGAGACCCGCAGGCGGTCGTCGACCACCTCGACCCCCAACGGATGGGGCACGCGCACCGGATGCTGGTGCGCAAGGCGATCGCCGAGTTCGCGCACGAGCAGCTGGTCGTCCCGCGCCGCCACAGCGGCCACTGGTACGTGCTCGGCGGCGACGACCCGCGGGTCGAGTACCGGTTCCAGGCCGACGTGCTGCCGCTGGACCACTGGTGGGTCGTCCCCGCCTCGATCACGCGGCTGGTCGCGAGCGAGGAGACCGAGCTGGACGCCCGGCAGCTCGTGCTGGACGTGCGCGACCGGCTGGGCCTCGGTGACGACGTGCTGCCGGTCTACCTCGAGGAGATCGCCAGCACGCTGTCCGGTGCCGCGTACAAGCTCGCCGACGGTCGTCCCACCTCGGCCGAGCTGGTCGACGCGGCCTTCCAGACGATCGAGGCCGCGATGACCGAGGGGCACCCGTGCTTCGTCGCCAACAACGGCCGGCTGGGCTTCGACGCCGACGACTACCGCAGGTTCGCACCCGAGGTCGGGGCGCCGTTCCGGGTGGTGTGGCTCGCGGTCCGCAGCGACCGGACGACCTTCGCGTCCGTCAGTTCGCTCGACTACGACACGCTGTTGGCGAGCGAGCTGGACGCTGCGACCCGTGGCGACTTCGACCGTACGCTGACCGACCTCGGGCTCGACCCCGCCGGCTACCGGCTGATGCCCGCGCACCCCTGGCAGTGGTTCGACAAGCTCGCCGTCACGTTCGCCCCTGAGGTTGCCCGGCGCGACATCGTCTGTCTCGGGTACGGACCGGACGACTACCTGGCCCAGCAGTCGGTGCGTACGTTCTTCAACGCGTCGGCGCCGCACAAGCGGTACGTCAAGACGGCGCTGTCCATCCTCAACATGGGTTTCATGCGCGGGCTGTCCCCCGGCTACATGGCCACCAACCCGCCGATCAACGACTGGGTCGCAGGACTGGTGGCCGGCGACCCGGTGCTGCAGGAGAGCGGCTTCTCGATCCTGCGTGAGGTCGCGGCCATCGGCTACCACCACGAGCTCTACGAGGCGGTCGGCGCCGGCACCCCGTACGCGAAGATGCTGTCGGCGCTGTGGCGGGAGAGCCCGGTGCCAGGGCTGGTCGACGGCGAGCGGTTGGCCACGATGGCCTCGCTGCTGCACGTCGATGCCACCGGCAGGCCGCTGGTGGCCGAGCTGGTCGAGGCCTCGCCGCTGCCACCGAGGGCCTGGTTGCGTCGCTACCTGGACGCCTACCTGGTCCCGCTGCTGCACAGCTTCTACGCGCACGACCTGGTGTTCATGCCGCACGGCGAGAACCTCATCCTGGTGCTGCGCGACCACGTCGTGACCCGGGTGATCATGAAGGACGTCGGCGAGGAGATCGCGGTCCTCGACCCGGGGGCGGCGCTGCCGCCGGGGGTGGAGCGGGTTCGCGCGGACGTGCCCCCGGAGCTACACGTCCTATCGATCGTCACCGACGTCTTCGACTGCGTGCTCCGGTTTCTCTCGGGGCTGCTGGACGAGGCCGGGCTGGTGTCGGCCGCGGACTTCTGGGGGGTGGTGGCCGACTGCGTGGGCGACTACCAGGCCCAGCACCCGGAGCTCGCGGAGCGGTTCGCGGCGCACGACCTGTTCGCCGACGACTTCGCCCGGTCCTGTCTGAACCGGCTGCAGCTGCGCGACAACACGCAGATGGTCGACCTGACCGACCCGGCGAGCGCGTTGGCACTGGCCGGGCCGCTGGCCAACCCGCTGGCCGAGCACCGGGAGCGGGTGGGCGCGCGGGCTAGCGTGACGGCGTGACCGCCTCACCGCTGACGTCCGTACGGTCCCTCACCCGGCGTGCCGTGCCGGCACCGCTGCTGCTGGAGCTGGACCTGTCCCGCGGCCTGCTCGAGTCGCCACCGGGCGACCCGCTGGGCGCCCTGCGGGCCCGACAGGTGCCGAGCCTGCGCGCGGTGCTGGACCGGCTGCGCGAGGCCGCGCAGGAGGCGTCCGTGGCCGGGTTGGTCGCCCACGTCGGGCCGGACGTGCTGAGCCCCGCGCAGGTGGAGGAGATCGGGCGGGCGGTCGAGGCGTTCGCGGCGGCAGGCAAGCACACCGCCTGCTGGACGGAGTCGTTCGGCGAGCTCGGGTCGGGCACGCTGCCCTACCACCTGGCGGTGCACTTCGACGAGGTGTGGGTGCAGCCCTCGGCGTCGGTGGGCCTGGTCGGCGTGGCCACCCGGGGAGTGTTCCTGCGCGGCGCGCTGGACCGGCTCGGGCTGGAGCCGCAGATCGGGCAACGGCACGAGTACAAGAACGCCGCCGACACGCTGCTGCGCGAGTCCATGAGCGACGCGCAGCGCGAGGCCACCCAGCGGCTCGCGGACTCCGTCACCGAGCAGGTGGTGGCCACCGTGTCCCGCCGCCGCCGGATGACGGCGGAACAGGTGTGGACCGCGATCGACGCGGCTCCGCTGACCGCGACCGCCGCGCACGAGCTCGGCCTGGTCGACCGGATCGGCTACCGCGACGAGCTGTACGCCGACCTGCGGCGGCGCCTCGGCCGCCCCGTCGAGGGGGAGCCGGAGCTGCGGCTGCGCTACGTGCACCGCTGGAGCCCGCCCGGGCGGCGACAGGCCCGGGCACTGGCCGCGCGCCGCCACCGCCCGGTGGTGGCGGTCGTCGCGGTGGAAGGCGGGATCGGTCTCGGCCGTAGCGGGTCGTCACCGCTCGGCGGCCGCCGATCCGGTTCGGACACGGTCTGCGCCGCACTGCGCGCGGCCGCCTCCCGGGACGACGTCGCGGCCGTGGTGCTGCGGGTGGTGAGCCCGGGCGGGTCGTACGTCGCCTCCGACGCGATCCACCGCGAGGTGCTGCAGGTGCGTGCGACCGGTCGCCCGGTGGTGGCCTCGATGGGCACGGTGGCGGCGTCCGGCGGCTACTTCGTGGCGATGCCCGCCGACGAGGTGCTGGCGCTGCCGAGCTCCGTCACTGGTTCGATCGGCGTGCTCGGCGGCAAGCTGGCCGTCGGCGAGGCACTGCGCCGGGCCGGTATCGGCACCGAGCCGGTCGGCAGCGGCGAGCACGCGGCGATGTTCGACCCCACTCGCCGATTCGACGACGACGAGTGGCAGCGGGTCGCGCAGTGGCTGGACGCGGTCTACGACGACTTCACCCACAAGGCAGCCGAGGACCGCGGGATGGCCCACCAGCAGCTCGAACCCCTGGCCCGGGGTCGGGTCTGGACCGGGGCGGACGCGTACGCGCACGGGCTGGTCGACACCCTCGGCGGCCTGCCCGACGCGATCGAGCGCGCCGCGCGGCGCGCCGGCCTGCGGCGCGACCGGGTCCGGGTGCAGGCGCTGCCGCACGTGACCCCGTTCGACCGGCTGCGGCCCGCCGACTCCAGCGATTCGCCCACCGCGGCCGGCGCGAACGGCCTGCTCGCGGCGGGGGCGGGCGTCGACGGTCTGCTGGCGGACCTGTGGCAGGTGCTTGGTGGGCCGGGCGCCGGCGTGCTCAGCGTTCCTGGTGACTGGCGGCTGCGCTGACTGCGGTCAGGCTGCCTCGACCTCGCGCAGCCTGCCGTCCTTGACGTCGAAGACGAACCCGCGCACCGCGTCGGTGTGCGGCACGAACGGGCTGGCCTTGATCCGGGCGACCGACTGCCGGACGTCCTGATCGGCGTCGACGAAGGCCTCGGCGGCCCAGCTCGGACGGATGCCGGTCTCCTGCTCGATCCCCTGCCGGAAGGCGTCGTCGGAGAACGTGACCATGCCGCAGTCGGTGTGGTGGATCAGGACGATCTCCCGGGTGCCGAGCAGCCGCTGGCTGATCGCGAGGGACCGGATCGCGTCGTCGGTGGCGGCGCCACCGGCGTTGCGGATGACGTGCGCGTCGCCCTCGGCGAGCCCGAGGACCCGGGAGACGTCGAGCCGGGCGTCCATGCAGGCCAGCACCGCGACGGGGAGGGCCGGGGGGAGCGGCAGCTCACCGCGGAAGGAGCGGGCGTAGGTCTCGTTGCGGTCCAGCAGGTCGTCGGTCACGGACATGGTTGCCTCTCTCTGCTCTGGATTGTGGAGTGAGTCTAGTCGTCCACTTTCATTAGTCCATGGCGGACCCGGCCGGCAGACGAGTTGGTGGTTGTCCGGTTTGACCGTCGCCGCCCCGGGTGGGCGCGGCTACCCTCAACCCAGGTCACGGCACCCCGAGAGGGAGTGAGTGGTGCGCGCACGACCCGAGGGCGACAGGACGCCGATGGCGTGGAGCGCCCCGTACGGCGCGGCCGCGCTGCTGGTGGCGGTCAGCCTGCTCATGCCCGGCTGGCACCCGTCCGATCCCGCGGTCCTCGGCGCCGTGACCGTCGCGCTGGCACTGCTCGGCGCGACCGTGCTGGTCGTCGGGATGCCCCGGTGGCTGGCGCACGTGCTGGTGGGCGCAGGCAGCATCCTCGTCGGCGTCGCGGTGCTGGCCGGCGGCGGCGGTGCCTCCTCGGCCGCGTACGGCGGCCTGGTCGTGTGCGTGGTCCTGCAGGCGGTGATCCTGCTGCCGCCGTGGGAGGCAGCCGGGCACGTACTGCTCGCGGCAGCCGTGCTGTCGACCAGCCTGGTGCTGCTCGGCGAGAGCGCCCAGGCGGCGGCGCAGACCGTCCTGACCGTCGGGACAGCCGTACTGGTCGGGGCGACCGTGCACGTGCTGCTGAGCCGGGCCCGGACGGCTGCGGCGACCGACGAGCTCACCGAGCTGCCCAACCGGCGGGCGCTGGCCCGCGCCCTCGACGCCGAGTTCGCCCGGTTCCGGCGCAGTGGCCGTCCGCTCAGCGTGCTGGTCCTCGACCTGGACGGCTTCAAGGCGGTCAACGACGCGCACGGGCACGCGGTCGGCGACGCCGTCCTCGTCGCCGTGGGCCGGGCCTGGGCCGCCCAGCTCCGTGCCGAGGACACCCTGGCCCGCGTCGGCGGCGACGAGTTCGTCGCCGTGCTGTCCGACACCGATGCCGCAACCGCGGCCTCCGTCATCGACCGGTTGACCGCCTCGACCTCCTCCGAGCTGAGCGTGAGCATCGGCGTGGCGACCGCCTCCGCGTCCGACGTCGGCCCGGCCGCGCTGGTCTCGCGTGCCGACGATGCGATGTACCGGCAGAAGGGGAGCCACCGGCGCGCGCCCGCGGTCCCCCCGGCCGCCGTCGGGCACGACGTGCACTTCTTCGAGGGCACCGACGCCCTGCTGGACCGGCTCGGGCCGTTCGTGGAGGCCGGACTGGACGCCGGTGACGCCTGCATGGTGGTGGCGACGGCCGAGCACCGGGCCGCACTGCGGGACCGGCTCGGCCCGCGGCTCGACGAGGCGCGCGCGACCGGCCAGTTCCTCGAGCTGGACGCCGACGAGACGATGGGCCGCATCGTCCGCGACGGCACCCCCGACCGTGCCAGCTTCGACACGATCGTCGGGCAGCTGGTCCACCGCCGCGCGGCGGAGGGGCCGGTGCGCATCTACGGCGAGATCGTGGCCCTGCTGTGGGGCCGGGGCGACGTGGTCGCGGCGCTGGCGCTCGAGGACCTGTGGAACGAGCTCGGCGACAGCGAGCTGTTCGCGCTGCTGTGCGCCTACCCCGCGGGCCAGGACGCGATGGATGCCGACGGCTTCGTGCAGATCTGCGCACGGCACGACGCCGTGTCCCGAGGCATCGCCTGACGCGCCGGCCGTGTGCTGCCACCCGTTGTCCGCTCGGCTACCGATCCGGACGGTGGGCCCGCGGCAGCTTGGCGACGATCTCGTCGTACGACGCGTCCACCAGCTCGCGGACCTCGTCGTCGGGCACGGCTCCGCCGGTGCGGACCGAGTTCCACCCGTGCCTGCCGATGTAGGCCATCACGGCGACGTCGTCGGGGAACCTGGCGATCAGCTCGTCGGCCTCGTCCCGCGTACCGCACTTGAGCCCGACGCTGCTCCCGTCGCCGAGGAACGCGAAGATCTTGCCCTTGTCGCGCGGGCCGACCTTGGCGACCACGTCGCCGTCCCACGGCTCGTCCTGCCACGCGCCCGGCTTGGCCAGGCAGTAGGCCAGCAGATCGGCGCCCGGCCGGTCGCGATCAGGCACCACCCGACCGTACCGTCCCGTCTCCTCACCGCGGAGGCAGCATGTCCAGTGGCCCGTTCGTCATCGGCGCCGGTCGACGCCGCAGCCTGCTGGCGCTGGCGGTCACCGTCGCCGTCCCGCTGCTGGTGCTGGGCGCGCTGCTGGCCCGGACCCGCATCGACGCCCTCTGGGAGAACCACCAGGCGCACTTCTGGCTGGTGCTCGCCGCGGCGGCCATCGCGTTCGGGCTCGGCAACGCGGTGGGCGCGGCGGCGCGGCGGCGGCGGGACGCGCGACTGATCCTCGTCTCGCTGGCGTTCATCACCGCCTCGGGCTTCCTCGGGCTGCACTCGCTGGCGACCCCCGGCGTCCTGCTCGGCCCCAACGCCGGCTTCGAGCTGGCCACGCCGTTCGGTCTGGCGGTGAGCGGGGTGCTGACGGCGTTGTCGGCGTACGCGGTGACACCACGGGTCGCCCACTGGGTGGTCGTGCACGACGACGCGCTGCTCGTGGCCACCCTGGGGCTGCTGGTCGCCTGGGGCGTGGTCTCGCTCGCGGGCCTGCCTCCCCTCGACGCTCCGCTGCAGGTCGAGGAGCTCAACGGCTGGCAGACCGTGCTCGGGGTGATCGGCGTGGGCACCTACGCCGCCGCCGCGGTCGGCTACCTCCTGCTGTACCGGCGGCGGCGGGCCCGGTTCGCGTTCACCGTGTCGCTGGCGTTCTGGCTGCTCGCCGAGGCGATGCTCGTGCTCGTCGTCGCCACCAACTGGCGGCTGTCCTGGTGGGAGTGGCACGTGCTCATGCTGGGCGCCTTCGCCGTGATCGCGCTCAGCGCCCGCACCGAGTGGTCGGGTGAGCGGTACACCGCGCTGTACCTCGACGACACCCTCGCCGGTGCGCGCGAGGCGAGCGTGCTGTTCGCCGACCTGCAGGGGTTCACGTCATTCGCGGAGGCGCACCCGCCGGACGTGGTGGCGCGGATGCTCAACGGCTACTTCGGACCGCTGATCCCGCTGCTGCAGAAGGCCGGCGGCAACGTGCACCAGCTGATCGGTGACGCGGTGATGGTGGTGTTCAACAAGGAGGGCGAGCAGCCCGACCACGCCCTGCTGGCCGCGCGCGCGGCGCTACTGCTGCAGGATGAGGCGAGCCGGCTCGCCCCGTCGGACGAGCAGTGGCCACGGTTCCGGGTCGGGGTCAACAGCGGGCCGGTGCTGGCCGGCGTCATCGGCGGCCAGCGCGGACGACGCGAGCACGGCCTGGTCGGCGACACCGTCAACACCGCCGCCCGGCTGGAGTCCGCCGCGCCGGTCGGCGGCGTGCTGATCGGCGCGGGCACCGCCGAGCTGCTGCCGGCCGGCGCCGAGCTGGAGGCCGTGCCACCGCTGGCGGTGAAGGGCAAGAGCGAACCGGTGACCGCCTACCTGCTGCGCTCGCTGCCCGAACAACGCAGCCGGCACTGACCCGCGGCTAGCCCGCCAGCCCCGCGTCGGGTGCCATGTCGTGGAACACCGCCTCGACGTTGTGCCCGTCGGGGTCGCGCAGGAACACGCCGTAGTAGCCGGGGTGGTACTCGGGCCAGATCCGCGGCGCGTGCAGCACCTCCACCCCGCGGGCCACGGCGACGGCGTGCACGGCGTCGACCTCGTCGCGGGCACCGGCCCGGAGCGCCAGGTGGATCTCGCGGGTCTCGGCGGACGGCGCCGGGCTGATCCAGAAGTACGGGAAGTCGTCGCCGAGGCCCACGTGCTGCTCGTGACGCATCACCTGCCGCAGCCCGATCGGTGCGAACACCTCGGTGTAGAAGGCGATGCTGGCGTCCAGGTCGGCGACCTGGATGGAGACGTGGTCGATCATGGGGTGATCCTGCCTCAGCCGGCGCCCGCTGCCACCATCTGCCGCAGCTCCTTCTTCAGGTCGGAGATCTCGTCCCGCATCCGGGCCGCGACCTCGAACTGCAGCTCGGCCGCCGCCGCGTGCATCTGGTCGGTGAGGCTCTGCACCAGGTCGGCCAGCTCGGCGGCAGGCATGCCCGCCAGGTCGGCGGCGTGCGCCCCCGAGTCGCGGCTGCGCAGTCCCGGCACCGGCGCCTTGCCCCGGCTCTGCTGCCGTCCGCCGCCGCCGAGCAGCGTCTCGGTGTCGGCGTCCTCGCGGGCCAGCATGTCGGTGATGTCGGCGATCTTCTTGCGCAGCGGCGTCGGGTCGATGCCGTGCTCGACGTTGTAGGCCACCTGCTTCTCCCGGCGCCGGTTGGTCTCGTCGAGGGCCTGCGCCATCGACGGCGTGACCGAGTCGGCGTACATGTGTACCTCGCCGGACACGTTGCGGGCCGCGCGGCCGATGGTCTGGATCAGCGAGGTGCCCGAGCGCAGGAAGCCCTCCTTGTCGGCGTCGAGGATCGCCACCAGGCTCACCTCGGGCAGGTCGAGGCCCTCGCGCAGCAGGTTGATGCCGACCAGCACGTCGAACTCGCCGAGCCGCAGCTCGCGCAGCAGCTCGATCCGGCGCAGCGTGTCGACCTCGGAGTGCAGGTAGCGGGTGCGGATGCCGGCCTCGAGCAGGTAGTCGGTGAGGTCCTCGGACATCTTCTTGGTGAGGGTCGTGACCAGCACCCGCTCGTTCTTGTCCGCGCGCAGCCGGATCTCGTGGATGAGGTCGTCGATCTGCCCCTTGGTCGGCTTGACCACGACCTGCGGGTCGACCAGCCCGGTCGGTCGGATGATCTGCTCGACGATCTCGCCACCGGTGCGGTGCATCTCGTAGGGCCCGGGCGTGGCCGACGAGTAGACGGTCTGGCCGATCCGCTCGACGAACTCCTCCCACCGCAGCGGCCGGTTGTCCATCGCGCTGGGCAGCCGGAACCCGTGCTCGACCAGGGTGCGCTTGCGGGACATGTCGCCCTCGTACATGCCCCCGATCTGCGGCACGGTCACGTGCGACTCGTCGATGACCAGCAGGAAGTCGTCGGGGAAGTAGTCGAGCAGGCAGTGCGGAGCGGTGCCGGCCTCCCGGCCGTCGGTGTGGCGTGAGTAGTTCTCGATGCCCGAGCAGCTGCCGACCTGGCGCATCATCTCGATGTCGTAGGTGGTGCGCATGCGCAGCCGCTGCGCCTCCAGCAGCTTGCCCTGCCGCTCCAGCTCGGCCAACCGGTCGGCGAGCTCGGCCTCGATCGTGGTGATCGCGCGCTCCATCCGCTCCGGCGCGGTCACGTAGTGGGTGGCCGCGCCGATGTAGAGCTCGTCCTCCTCGCTGAGCACCTCGCCGGTGAGCGGGTGCATGGTCATCAGCCGCTCGATCTCGTCGCCGAAGAACTCCACCCGGACCGCGAGCTCCTGGTAGACGGGGAACACCTCGAGGGTGTCGCCGCGCACCCGGAACGTGCCCCGCGTGCCGGCCAGGTCGTTGCGCGCGTACTGCACCTCGACCAGCTTGCGCAGCAGGCCGTCGCGGTCGGTCTCGTCACCGACCTTGACGTGCAGCATCCGGTTCAGGTACTCGTCGGCCGAGCCGAGGCCGTAGATGCACGAGACCGTCGCCACCACGATCACGTCGCGGCGGGTGAGCAGCGACCAGGTCGCGGAGTGCCGCAGCCGCTCGACCTCGTCGTTGATGGACGAGTCCTTCTCGATGTAGGTGTCCGTCTGCGGGACGTACGCCTCCGGCTGGTAGTAGTCGTAGTAGGAGACGAAGTACTCCACCGCGTTGTTCGGGAAGAACTGGCGCAGCTCGTTGGCGTACTGCGCCGCCAGCGTCTTGTTCGGCTGCATGACGAGGATCGGACGCTGCACCTGCTCGGCCAGCCAGGCCACCGTCGCGGTCTTGCCGGTGCCGGTCGCGCCGAGGAGCACGACGTCCTGCTCGCCCCGGTTGACCCGCTCGACCAGCTGCTTGATCGCCTCGGGCTGGTCGCCGGACGGGTCGAAGTCGCTCACCACCTCGAACGGGGCGACGGTGCGCTGGAGCTCCTGGGCCGACCTCATGCCCCGAGCGTACGGGCGGGCACGGACACCCCCCGTCCCGGCCGATGGCCGGAACGCGATGATCGACGGCGATGACCGACGTGACGCTGCGCGCCATCGCACCCTCGGCGTACCTCCCGACCCTGCTGTACGCCATCGGCCAGGGCGCGATCATCCCGGTGGTGGCGCTGACCGCGCTCGACCTCGGCGGATCGATCGGCCAGGCCAGCCTGGTGGTGGCGCTGGCCGGTGTCGGGCAGCTCGCGGGTGACCTGCCCGCCGGCTGGCTGATCGCCCGCTGGGGCGAGCGGGCCACCATGCTGGCTGCCAGCGCCGTCGTGGCTGCCGCCCTCGCGGCCTGCGCGCTGGCCGAGTCGCTGTGGCTGCTCGGTGCCGGGATCTTCGGCACCGGCCTCGCGGCCGCGGTCTGGGGGCTGGCCCGGCAGACCTACGTCACCGCGGTCATCCCGCTGCACCTGCGCGCCCGCGCACTGTCCACGCTGGGCGGCAGCCAGCGGATCGGCATGTTCATCGGCCCCTTCGCCGGAGCCGCGGTCATGCACCTGACCGGGCTCGACGGCGCCTACTGGCTGCACGTGGCCACCGCAGTCGCGGCCGGACTGCTGCTCACCGTGGTGCCCACCGCGGGGGATCACGAGGGTAGCGGCCGCCGACCCACCACCGGGCTGGCCGAGGTCGCGCGCAACCACCGGACGGTGCTGCGGACCCTCGGCCTCGGGGTGTTCGTGGTCGGCGCCGTGCGGGCGTCGCGGCAGGCCGTGATCCCGCTGTGGGCCGACCACATCGGTCTGGACGCCACCACCACCAGCCTGGTCTTCGGCGTCGCGGGCGCCGTCGACATGCTGCTGTTCTACCCGGCCGGCAAGGTGATGGACACGTACGGGCGGGCCTGGGTCGCCGTGCCCTCGCTGCTGCTGATGGGTGTCGCGCACCTGCTGCTGCCGTTGACGACGGTGGTGGCGACGTTCACGGCGGTGGCGGTCCTGATGGGGATCGGAAACGGGATCGGCGCCGGCATCGTCATCACGCTGGGCGCCGACGCCGCGCCGCCGCACGCGAGGCCGGAGTTCCTCGGGGTGTGGCGGCTGTTCAGCGACTCCGGCACCGCGGGCGGGCCGCTGCTGGTCAGCGGCGTCACCGCGGCCGCGGCGCTCGGCCCGGCCATCGTCGTGATGGGTCTGCTGTCCCTGGGCGGTGCGTGGGCGATGCAGCGGTGGATCGTCCCGCCCCGCGAGCCGTAGCTGTGGACGGCGGCCGCCAGGTCCTTCCCAGGGCTCCTACGGTGCGCGCCGCGCCCGACCGGGCGCGCTGCCTGCCCGAAGGACGGTCCCGATGCCCGTACGTCCCGTGCCCACCCACCGCCGGTCCGCGGCGGTGGCCGCCGGCCTCGCCCTGGCCGCCGGCCTCGGCCTGCTCGCCGCCTCGGCCCCGAGCACCGCGGCGCCCGCCGTGGCACCGCCCACTCCGACCGACGACGTCGTCTCCACCACGACCACCACCGACCCGGACGACACACCCGGCCGGCTCGACATCCGGTCGGTCAGCCACCGGGTGACCCAGCTGTCGCCACCGCGGGGCGCGGTCCGGGTGCGGTGGACCGTCCGGACCCACCGCGGCTTCGACCCGGCGGTGCTGCAGAACCGGCACCGGCGCTTCACCCTCGAGCTCGACACCGACGGGGAGCCGGGCGCGGAGCGCAACATCCGGTTCGTGGTGCGCGACGACGTCCTGGTGGCCGAGGTGGAGTCCAACGCGACCCGCGAGGTCATCGCGACGCTGCCCGCGCGGATCGAGAGCGAGCGGGTGCTCAGCACGGCGGGGTACAAGGGTCTGGTCGGCGCCCGGCGCTACTTCTGGTACTCCACCTACCACGCGGCCGGGTCGCCGGCCTGCGGCCGGCACGACGAATACCCGGTGCACTGCCAGGACTCCGTCCCGGAGGGCGGCTGGATCCGGCTCGACCGCCCGGCGTGGCCGGACGACCCGGAGTGAGGCTGCGGGTCGGCGACCGGTTCGGGTCAGCCGACCTGCCCGGGGAGGTGCCGCCGCGGACCCGTCCGGGGCCCGCGGCGGGCCCGGCGGCTGCCGCACAGCTCCACCAGCCGTTGCACCCGGAACCGGTGCCCGCGGTACGGCTCCAGCAGCGCGGCCATGCCCGCGTCGTCGACCGGTTGCCCCGCGAGCGTGCACCCGATGAGTCCGGGCACGTGGTAGTCGCCGAAGCTGGCGGCGTCGGGGTCGCCGTGCGCGCGCTGGCGCACCTCGGCAGCGGTCCAGACGCCGACGCCGGGCAGGGTGGTGAGGCGCCGGGCTGCCTCCACGCCCGGCAACCCCAGGGTGCGCTCCAGCGCCGGGGCCACGCCGGCCGCGGTGACGGCGAGCCGCGACCGGGCGTGGTCGACCGGCAGTCGCAGCCACTCCCACGACGGCACCGCGCGCACCGTCTCGGGGGCTGGCGGCACCCGCATCCCGAGGTCGGCAGCGGGACCCGGTGCCGGCTCGCCGAAGCGACGCAGCAGGCGACGCCACCCGGTGAAGGCTTCCTGGCCGGTGACCTTCTGCTCCAGCGCCGCCGCCAGCAGCGCCTCGAACACCAGCCCGGTGCGCTGCACCCGGTAGTGCGGGTAGAGCCGGAGCGCGTGCGCGATGAACGGGTGCCGTCCTGCGTGCGCGCGGACGAAGTCGTCCGCGGTCTCGTCGGCGCCGCCGAGCATCGACGGCACCTGGTCGAGTGCCCACTGGCGCCCGGAGCCCCAGCCGACGGCGGTCACGCCGTCCCCGGCGGGGTCGCAGACCAGGTGCAGCGTCGCCGGTCCGTCGGGGGTGCGCAGCGTCCGCCACACGCTGCCCCGGTCGTAGCGGAACGCCGGGTCGCCGGCGCCCCGGCGCAGGGTGCCGATCACGGCGGGCAGTGGCACCGGGCGACCCGGTCGCCAGGTGCGCTGGGCCCGCACCGCCGCCTCCGCCTGCACGAGGTCCATCGTGCCCGACCCCGTAACCGTTGCGGCGGGCGACAGTCGGTGCCAGGGGCCACGATGTGTTCGTGCTGCTCTCCGATCTGGTGACCACGTCGGCGGCCGTGTCCGGCACCCGGTCGCGCACCGCGAAGCGGGACCTGCTGGCCGACCTGCTGCGACGGTGCGAGGCGGACGAGGTCGAGGTGGCGGTCGCCTACCTGTCGGGCGAGACCCGGCAGCGGCGCACCGGCATCGGCTGGCGCTCGCTGGCGGAGCAGGTCGAGCCCGCCACCGACCCGGTGCTCACCGTGCTCGAGGTGGACGCCGAGCTCGAGCGGCTGGCGGCACTGGCCGGCACCGGCAGCCAGGGTGCGCGGAGGCAGGCGCTCGCCACCCTGCTCGGCCGGGCGACCGCGCCCGAGCAGACCTTCCTGCGCGGCCTGCTCACCGGCGAGCTCCGCCAGGGCGCCCTCGACGGGGTGGTCCTCGACGCGCTGGCACCGGCCCTCGGGCTGCCGGCCACAGCGGTCCGGCGTGCCGCGATGCTGCTGGGATCGACCGCCGCGGTGGCCGGGCTGGCGCGCCGCGAGGGCGACGCCGGACTGGCCGCGGTGCGCCTGCAGGTGGGTCGCCCGGTGCGGCCGATGCTCGCCGGGACGGCACCCGACGTGGCCGCGGCCCTGGCCAAGGTCTCCCCGGCTGGCGACCCCGTCGTCGTCGACACCAAGCTCGACGGCATCCGGATGCAGGTGCACAAGCAGGGCGACGAGGTGCTGGTCGTCACCAGGAGCCTCGACGACATCACCACCCGGGTGCCGGAGGTGGTGGAGCACGTACGCGCGCTGCCCGCGCGCAGCCTCGTGCTCGACGGCGAGGCGATCGCGCTGCGCCCCGACGGGCGACCGCAGCCCTTCCAGGTGACCGCGGCACGCACCGCGTCGGCCGCAGACGTGCCCGCGCTGCGAGCGCGCACCCCGCTGAGCACCGTGCTGTTCGACGTCCTGCACGCCGACGGCGACGACCTCCTGGACGCACCGCTGTCCGAACGGGCCGCTCGGCTCACCGCGGAGGTGCCGGCCGAGCTGTTGGTGTCGCGACTGGTCACCGCGGACCCGGCAGCGGCGCAGGCGTTCTTCGTCGACGCGGTCGACCGCGGCCACGAGGGGGTCGTCGTCAAGGCAGGCGGCGCGCCCTACGCCGCCGGCAGACGCGGCTCGGGCTGGGTCAAGGTCAAGCCGCGACACACCCTCGACCTGGTGGTGCTCGCCGTCGAGTGGGGCAGCGGGCGCCGGGTGGGATGGCTGTCGAACCTCCACCTCGGTGCGCGCGCCGACGGGGCGGCCGGCGGCGACGACAACGGTTTCGTGATGCTCGGCAAGACGTTCAAGGGACTCACCGACGAGCTGCTCACCTGGCAGACCGAGCAGCTGCTCGCGCGCGAGGTGAGCCGCAGCCGCCACGTCGTGCACGTACGTCCGGAGCTGGTGGTCGAGATCGCCTTCGACGGCGTGCAGACCTCACCGCGCTACCCGGGCGGGGTGGCCCTGCGGTTCGCTCGGGTGCTGCGCTACCGCGACGACAAGACCGCCGACGAGGCCGACACCCTCAGCACCGTGCTCGCGCTGCAGGCGCGCTGAGCCCGCGGCTCACGGCGTCACAGCGGCAGGAACGCGATGTTGTCGCGACGCTCGCCGGCGAACCGCTCACCGTCGCTGCCCACCCACAGGCCGGCGGGAGTGGCGTAGAGGACCCTGCCGCCCTGGGCCCGGGTCTTGCCGGGGTTCCACGACAGTGCCCGACCGGTGCTGGGGTCGATCGCACCGATCCCCTCACGCGTCACCGCGCCGAAGCCGGCGGAGTCCTGCCCGAACGGGTTGTCCAGCCACCGCTGGTGACCCTGCACGTAGACAGCGGCACCGGTCACGGCGATCGCGCGCAGGCTGTCACCGCCGGTGTAGTTGATCCACGTCGGCCGGAAGGGCGTGGCGACGTCGGTCTCGAACCGGGCGGCGGCGTCGCAGATGTCCCGCCCGACCCCGCCGAACTCGGGGATGTAGCCGGTGGCGGCAAGGGCGAACCAGGTCCCGTCGGGCGAGAAGTCGACGCCGCGCAGGTAGTTGGTCGTCGAGTCGCTGGAGCACGAGTTGGCCAGCGGCTGGTAGTACCAGGGGTTCAGGGTCGCGGCTGCCGGAGCCAGCGACAGCATGAACGCCCGCGCACGCGCCTGGTCATCGACCGTGGTGAAGTTGCCGATCGCCACCAGCCGGTTGCCCGCGGCGGCGAACTTGAAGACCTCCGTGGCCTCCCGTTCCGCGACCTTGCCGGTGATCGAGAGGTCGACGTAGCCGGTGTCGCGACCGGTGCCCGGGTTCAGCGCCAGCAGTCGCCCGGGAAAGGTCCCACCGATGACCAGCCGCCCGCCGACGAGCTGCATGTCGGTCACGCGGCCGCCGGCGAGATTGGCGTTGAACCGGCGGACGACCGCGCCGGTGGCGGCGTCGAGCTTGGCCACGCCGCGCCGGGCCACACCGTTGACGGAGGTGAACGTGCCCGCGACGTACAGCGACGACGCACGGCGGGTGAGTGCCCACACCGTTCCGTCGACGACCGGGGCGAATCCGGACACCGCCCCGCTCGTCGCGTCGAAGGCCATCAGGTTGTGCCGGGTGTAGGCCTGCGACCCGCTCGCGTTGGTGACCCGGTGGAAGGTGCCACCGGCGTACATCCGGCTGCCGCGACGGGCGAAGGCGTTGATCGTCGTGTGCCCCACCACGCCGTCGTCCACGACCTGGGGCGTCACGTTGGCGGGGTTGGTGCCCACCACTGCCGGGTGCTCGACGCCGCCTCCGCTGGCGGTCGGCGCCAGCACGGTCGCGAGCACCAGGGCCACTGCCAGGGATCCGAGAAACGGTCGGGACATGGGCGCTCCAGGTGACCTCGGGTCGACCCGAGGGAACCCACCCCTACGCGCTGCACCCCCCGGTCGAGGGCCAGGCTAGGACCCGGCCGCGGCAACGGACGCCCGGAATGCCCGGCATTCCACCTGTCGGGACCCGGGGCCGGGGGTAACGCGGAGTTACACAGGCGTACGGCCGTGGCTACGCTGGCCGGATGAGCGCGGCCGGGGTTTCTTCGTCGACCGCGGCGACCCGGCGACGCGAGCGCGAGGGCGACATCCTGCGGGCCACCCGCGAGCTGTTCGACGCCCGCGGCGTCCGGGACGCCCAGATCGAGGACATCGCCCGCGCGGTCGGCGTCAACCGGGCGATCATCTACCGGCACTTCTCCGGCAAGGAGGAGCTGTTCGCGCTCACCGTCGTGGGTTACCTCGACGAGCTGGCCGGCGCCATGGCGGCGGCCGACGACCCCGGCGCCTCTCCCCCCGCCCGGCTGGAGGCGCTGTCCGGCGCCTTCCTCGACTACGGCGCCCGCTACCCCGCGTTCGTCGACTGCGCCCTGGCGCTGCTGCGCCGTCCGGGCGACGAGCTGCTGCGCGAGGTGAGCGAGGCCGCGGTCTTCCGGCTCGGCCGTGCCATCGGCGCCTGCCTGACCCAGCTGGTGGCCGTGCTCCGGGCCGGGGACGCGGCCGGCGACTTCCGGGTCGATGATCCCGACCTGCTGGCCAACGTGCTCTACACCCAGGCGCTCGGCGGCCTGCAGCTCGCCCGCGCCGGGCTCACCGTCCGCGAGGTCGCGCCGGGCATCCCCGCCGTGGCGCCGGTGTCGTTCGACCAGGTCAAGGCCTACCTGGTCGACGCCAGCCTCGCGATGGCCGCCGGACGGGTCAGCGCTCGAGGATCGCGGTGACGCCCTGACCGCCGGCCGCGCAGATCGACACGACGCCGCGTCCGGAACCCTTCTCCGCCAGCAGCTTGGCAAGTGTCGCGATGATCCGACCGCCGGTCGCCGCGAACGGGTGGCCCGCGGCCAGTGACGAGCCCGCGACGTTGAGCCGGTCGCGGTCGACCGCGCCGAGCGGTGCGTCCAGGCCGAGCCGCTCCTTGCAGAAGATCGGGTCCTCCCACGCCCGCAGGGTCGCCAGCACCTGCGACGCGAACGCCTCGTGGATCTCGTAGAAGTCGAAGTCCTGCAGGGCGAGCCCGGCCCGGTCGAGCATCCGCGGCATGGCGTACGCGGGCGCCATCAGCAGGCCCTCGCCGCCGTGCACGTAGTCGACGGCAGCGGTCTCGTGCCAGGTGAGGAAGGCCAGCGGCTCCCAGCCCCGGCTGTCCGCGTACGCCTCCGAGCAGAGCAGCACGGCGGACGCGCCGTCGGTGAGCGGCGTCGAGTTCGCGGCCGTCATCGTCGCCGCCTCGCCGCTGCCGAAGACCGGCCGCAGCTTCGCCAGCTTCTCGACGGTGGTGTCGGCGCGCAGGTTCTGGTCGCGCTCGAGGCCGAGGTACGGCGTCACCAGGTCGTCGAGGAACCCCCGGTCGTACGCCGCGGCGAGGCGCTGGTGCGAGGCGACGGTGAGCTCGTCCTGCTCCTGCCGCGCGATCCCCCACTCGACCGCGGTGAGGGCCGCGCTCTCGCCCATCGACAGCCCAGTGCGCGGCTCGGCGTTGCGCGGTGTCTCCGGCACCAGGTGGCCCGGCCGGACCTTGAGCAGCGCGGCCACCCGGCCCTGGGTGGACTTCGCCCGGTTGGCCTCCAGCAGGATCTGCCGCAGCCGCTCGTTGACGGCGATCGGGGCGTCCGAGGTGGTGTCTGCTCCCCCGGCGATGCCGACCTCGATGTGCCCGAGGGCGATCTTGTCGGCCACCGCGATCGCCGCCTGCGCGCCGGTGTCGCACGCCTGCTGGAGGTCGTAGGCCGGGGTCTGCGGCGCCAGCACCGAGCCGAGCACCGCCTCCCGGGTCAGGTTGAAGTCGCGGCTGTGCTTGAGCACCGCGCCGGCCACGACCTCACCGAGCCGCTCGCCGGCAAGGTCGAAGCGGGCCGCCAGCCCGTCGATGGCCGCGGTGAGCATGTCCTGGTTGGACGCCCGCGCGTAGACCGTGTTCGACCGGGCGAACGGGATCCGGTTGCCGCCCACCACCGCCACCCGGCGGATCTGTCCAGCAGTCACGTGACACTCCTCGCTCCACCGACGTCATGAGGACCACACCGCGCAGCCGTGGACGCACGGCAGGGCCCGCGTCAGGATGGGTGGACGAAACACCCAGTGACACACGAAGTTACTTCCGCCCGCCCTCGGCTGACGAGGGCAGCGTACGGAGAGATGGGACACACCGCGTGAGCGACCGCTACCAGTTCCTCGCCCACACCCCGCTCGGCCGGTTCGTGGTCAAGAACCTCGGCCTGCCGGACCCGCCACCGCTGCAGCGGTGGACGCCCGGCGCCCCGCTGGTCGACGGCACGGTGGTGCTCGGGCGCACCGACGGCGGGCGAGCCGCCGACGCCGCGCACCGGCTGCTCACCGGCATGGACGTGGCCACGACGGAGTCGCTCGTGGAGGGCACCCGGGCCAAGGGGCTGGTGCTCGACGCGACCGGCATCGACGACGTGGCGGGGCTTGGTGCGCTCCGGGAGTTCTTCACCCCGCTGCTGCGCCGGCTCGAGCCGAACGCTCGGCTGGTGGTCATCGGCTCGCTTCCCTCGCAGCCCAAGGCGGTCGACGAGCAGGTGGCGCAGCGCTCGCTCGAGGGCTTCACCCGCTCGCTGGGCAAGGAGATGCGCGCAGGCGCGACCGCCCAGCTCGTCCAGGTCGCGGCGGGCGCCGAGGACGCGCTCGGCTCGACGCTCGGGTTCCTGCTGTCGCCCAGGTCGGCCTACGTCTCCGGGCAGGTCGTACGCGTCGGCACGGGCGGGCTCACCGAGGCGACCACCGGCGACTGGCGTGCACCGCTGGCCGGGCGGGTGGTGCTGGTCACCGGCGCCTCCCGCGGCATCGGCGCCTCGATGGCGCGGGTGCTGCACCGCGACGGGGCGACCGTCGTCGGCGTCGACGTGCCCGCCCTTGCGTCCGATCTACAGGGGCTGATGCGTGAGCTCGACGGCGACGCGGTCACCCTGGACGTGACGTCCGTCGACGCGCCGCACCGGCTGGCCCGGCACCTGTCCGAGGCCCACGGCGGGGTCGACGTCGTCGTGCACAACGCCGGCATCACCCGCGACAAGCGGCTGGCGAACATGCGCCCCGAGCACTGGGACCCGGTGCTGGGCGTCAACCTCGCGGCGCCGGTGCGCATCACGTCGCACCTGCTCGACGACGGGACGATCCGCGACGGCGGCGCGGTCGTCGGTGTCGCGTCGATCGCCGGCATCGCGGGCAACAACGGACAGACCAACTACGGAACCTCGAAGGCCGGCGTGATCGGGCTGGTCGAGGCGTTCACGCCGCTGGCTGCCGAGCGCGGCATCACCGTCAACGCGGTGGCACCCGGGTTCATCGAGACCCAGATGACCGCGACGATGCCGCTGCTGGTCCGGGAGGCCGGGCGCCGGATGAACTCGCTGGCGCAGGGCGGCCTGCCGGTCGACGTGGCGGAGACGGTGGCCTGGTTCGCCGCGCCCGGCTCGGCCGCGGTGACAGGCAACGTGGTGCGGGTCTGCGGGCAGAGCCTGCTGGGGGCCTGACGTGTCGACGCTGCCGCTGTACGCGCGGGCCGTGCTGCCGTCGCTGCCGCTGGTGGGCTCGCTGCCCGGTGTGCGCAAGGCGACGGGCGCGCTGCCCGACCTCGAGCTGCGCCGCGACGGCGTGCGCGTCGACCGCGACCACCTGGTGTCGTACGCGCGGCTGACCGGGCATCGGTTGTCCGACACCCTCCCCGGCCTCTACCCGCACGTGCCCGCGTTCGCGCTGCACCTCGGGCTGATGGTCGACCGACGCTTCCCGTTCGCGCCGATGGGGCTGGTGCACGTCGACAACCGGATAGCCGTGCACCGACCGATCGGCGCCGGCGAGGTGCTCGACATCGGCTGCCGCCCGGCCCGGCTCCGGCCGCACCGCAAGGGCCGCCTGGTCGACATCGACACCACCGTGAGCGTGGCCGGCGACACCGTGTGGGAGGAGACCACGACGCTGCTCGCCCGGGGACACGGGGACACGGACGCGACCGACGACGCGCCGTTGGCCGGTGTGGACGCCCCGGTGGGCGAAACCCGCTGGGACCTGCCGGGCGACCTGGGCCGGGCCTACGCCGGCGTCTCCGGCGACCGCAACCCGATCCACCTGTCCGCGCTGAGCGCCAAGGCGTTCGGCTTCCCGAAGGCGATCGCGCACGGGATGTGGACCGCCGCGCGGACCCTGGCGTCGGTGGAGGGCCGGCTGCCGGGGGCGTACCGCTACGACGTGGCCTTCCGCCGGCCCGTGCTGCTGCCCGGACGCGTACGCGCCGGCACCCGCATCGAGGGCGACGGGTCGCTCACCCTGGGGCTGGTGTCCTCGGACGGCGCGCGCACCCACCTGGTCGGCCGGGTCCAGCCGCTGGGCTGACCGCCGGCCCGATCAGCGGCGCGGCCGGCCGAAGTCGATCGTCTTGCTGCCGGCCTTGGTCTGCAGGTGGAACACCGCGTTCTGCGGGCCCCAGGTCCCGGGCCGGCTCACGCCGTTCTTGCCCCACACGCCGCTCACCGGGATGCCCCCCGGACCGCCGAAGTCCACCGACCTGACGTCGCCCTTGGCCCGGCGCAGGCTCCAGGTGCGGCTGGCGGCGTCGTAGGCGCCCACCTCGGTGCGACCGTCGCCGTTCCAGTCCCCGGTGACCGGGATCGACCCGACGCCGCCGAACTTGACCGTCGTGACCGTGCCGTTGGCCGCCCGCAGCCGGAACTTGCGGTTGGCGGGGCTGAACATGCCCACCTCGGTCGCGCCGTCGCCGTTCCAGTCGCCGGTGACCGGGATCTCGCGGAGTTTGCCGAAGGCGAGCACCCGCTCCTTGCCGTCGTCCATGCGCAGCAGGAAGGTCTGCGACATCCGCCGCCAGATCCCCACGTCGGTGCGGCCGTTGCCGTTCCAGTCACCGGTGACCGGGAGATCGCCGGGCTTGCCCAGCCGGATCTTGGTCACGTCGCCGCCGCGGGCCCGCAGCCGGAACACGTTGGTGTGCGCCTTGGGCCGGAACACGCCGACCTCGGAGCGGCCGTCCTTGTTCCAGTCGCCGGTCAGCGGCACGTCCGCGCAGTTGTACGAGTTGATCGTGGTGTTGTAGACCAGCGAGACGCCGTGGAAGACCGCGTGCTTGACGGTGCGGTGCAGCTTCTGCTCGAAGTGCAGGTGCGGGCCGGTCGAGCCGCCGCTGGTGCCGAGCAGGCCGATCAGCGTGCCCTGGTCGACGCGCTGGCCCTCGACGACCAGCTGGGCGTCCAGGTGGGCGTAGAGCGTCTCCCAGCCGGAGGGGTGCTCGACCACGATGTACTTGCCGTACGAGCTGCCGCCGAGGTCGACGACGTCGGTGACGCGGCCGGGAGCCGCCGCGCGCACCGGGGCGCGGTAGTCGTCGTCCTTGTTGAAGTCCACGGCGTACTGGCTGGGGCTGTGGTCGGACCGCGACTCGGCCCGCCAGTCCTGACCGCACAGGAACGGTGCCTCGAAGTCCGGGGCCCAGGCAGCGGTGGCCGCCGACGGCACCAGTAGCAGCCCGCCGATCGCGAGGACTCCCGCCGAGCGGACAGCATTCCTCGTGGCGGACAGCCTCATGCGCGCTCCTCGTCGTGGCGCCGGCCCGTGCTCACTGGGCTCACACGAGCCCCACGGGTCACAACAGCAACCGAATGTAGTCGCACTTTTACGGCGTGTCGCCTTTACTTTGCCGTTATGGACCTTCTGGTGATCGGTGGCACCCGTTTCGTCGGCCGGCACCTCGTCCGTGCGGCCCTGTCCCGCGGGCACCACGTGACACTGCTGCACCGGAAGGGGACCGACCCGTTCCCCGAGGTGGAACACCTGCACGCCGACCGCGACGAGGGCCCGGCGGCGCTCGCGGGGGCGCTCGCCGGGCGCAGCTTCGACGCGACCGTCGACGTCTGTGCGTACTGGCCCCGGCACGTGCGCGACCTGGCGGAGGCGCTGGACGGGCGTGGGGGGCACCACGTGCTGGTCTCGTCGGTGTCCGCGTATGCCGACCCCGACTCCCCCGGCGCCGACGAGTCCACGCCGCTGCTCGAGCTGCCCGCGGGTACGGGCGACCCGGACGCGGTGGAGATGTCCGACGAGACGTACGGCCCGCTGAAGGTCGCCGCCGAGCGACTCGCCGCAGAGCTCCATGACCGGCTAGCCGTCGTGCGGCCGACCTACGTCGTCGGCCCGTACGACCCGACCGACCGGTTCTGCTGGTGGCTCGACCGGCTGTCGCGCGGCGGTGAGGTGCTGGGCCCCGGCCCGGCCGACGCTCCCCTGCAGCTGGTCGACGCCGCCGACATGGGCGACTGGATGGCCGGGCTCGCAGAGGACGGCATCACCGGCGCCTACCACGCGTGCTCGACCGACCCGGGCTGGACCTTCGCCGACATGGTCGAGGCGGTGGCCACGGCCGTCGCGCCGGACGGCACCGCCGTGCGCTGGCTCGACGGCGGCTGGCTGCGCGCGCAGGGCGTGGACGGCAACGACCTGCCGCTGTGGAGCGAGGGAGCCCACGAGCAGGTGATGGCGATGGACCCCTCGGCCGCGCGGCGCACCGGCCTGCGCAGCCGGCCGGTCGCCGAGACGATCCTCGACACCTGGCGCTGGATGCGCGACGGCGGCGCGTTCCGCCGCGAGCCTGGCGGCCTGAGCGCGGAGCGGGAGCGGCAGCTGCTCAGCGCATCCGGATGAGGCCCTCCTGGGCGACTGACGCGACCAGGGTGCCGTCGGCGGCGAAGATCCGGGCCTGCGCGAAGCCCCGGCCCCCCGTCGCGGTCGGCGACACCTGGTCGTAGAGCAGCCAGGCGTCCGCGCGCGCCGCGCGGTGGAACCACACGGCGTGGTCGAGGGAGGCGGCCTGCAGCCCGGGCTGCCCGATCAGCACCCCGTGCGGGATCAGCGACGAACCCAGCAGGGTCAGGTCGCTCGCGTACGTGAGCACGCAGGTGTGCAGCGCCGGCTCGGGTGGCAGCTCGCTGGCGGCCCGGAACCACAGCCGCGCCCGCGCCGGACGGCCGTGCGGGTCGAGACCGCCGTCCGGCCGGGTGTCGCCGACGTAGCGGACCTCGAGCGCCGACCACTCCTGGCGCCAGCTGTCGGCGGCCCTGCTGCTCACCGTGCCGAGGATCTCGGCGAGATCCGGGCACGACTCGGCCGGCGGCACCTCCGGCATCGCGTCCTGGTGCTCGAAACCCCGCTCGAGCCGCTGGAAGGACGCGGTCAGGTAGTAGATGACCTGGCCGTGCTGCCGGGCCGACACCCGCCGGGTGCTGAACGACGTGCCGTCGCGGATCCGCTCGACGTCGTAGACGATCGGCACCGCGGTGTCACCGCCGCGCAGGAAGTACGAGTGCAGCGAGTGCGGCCGCCGCTCCTCATCGGCACCGTCGACGCTGCGGCAGGCGGCCATCAGCGCCTGGGCCGCCACCTGCCCGCCGAAGACCCGCTGCAGCGTGGACTGCGGCGGTTGCGCGCCACGGTAGAGGTCGAGCTCGATCCGTTCGAGGTCGAGGATGTCGACCAGCTCGGGCACGGAGGTGGGCACGGAGCGCATCCTCCCAGGCCGGGAGGGGGGACCGGCGCGGCGGTCAGTCGCGGCCCTCGCGGTGGTCGAGGCCCGCCAGGAACTGCTCGAACTGCTGGCCCAGCTGGTCGGCGGACGGCAGCTCCTCGTCGCGGGCCAGCATGGACTGGCCGGCGCCGCGCGAGAACGTGTCGTACTGCTCCTCGAGCGCCGACAGCACCTCGCCGCCCTCCTGCTCGCCCACCTGACGGTCGACCTCGCCGATCGTGGTGTCCGCGGTCTCCCGCAGCGCGTCGAGGTCGAACGTCAGACCCGCCGCTGCCCCGGCCGCCTCCAGCAGGGTCACCGCGGCGGGCGCGAACTCGACCTGCGCCACGTAGTGCGGCACGTGGGCGACGTAGCCGAGGGCGTCGTGTCCGGACTCCCCCAGGCGCAGCTCCAGCACCGCCTGAGCGCTCGCAGGCACCAGCAGCCGGCCGGTCCACAGGTTGGGGCGGTCGACCAGCTCCGGCCGGGTGGCGTGCGCGGTGACCACGATGGGCCGGGTGTGCGGAACCCCCATCGGCACGGCGCCGATGCCGACGACCAGCCGCACGCCGAAGGCGTCGACGACGTCACGCACGGCGTCGACGAAGCCCTCCCAGCGGTAGTCCGGCTCCGGGCCGGCGAGCAGCAGGTACGGCGTCCCGGCAGCATCGACCAGCCGGCGCACGTCCAGGCGGGGACCCTCGTAGCCGGTGTAGTGGTCCTGGTCGAAGGCCAGCGGGGGTCGGCGGGCCCGGTAGTCGAACAGGCGGTCGGCATCGATCTCGGCGACCACGTCGCCGGCCACGTCGTCGCCGACGAGGTGCTCGGCGGCCAGCCGCCCGGCCTGGCCAGCGGACAGGAAGCCGTCCAGGGCGTGCAGCAGCACCGGACCGCCCTCGGGCGTCCCCAGGTCGGCGCCGGGGTCGGTGACCCTCAGCAGTCTGTCGGCCGGCGCACCGGCGGTCTCGGCGGCCGGATCGGTGGCAGCACGCTGCCAGGGCCAGGGCCCGCTCTCGGTCTTTCGCTTCCTCGTCATCGCACAGCGGTCAACGCGGGCCGCGGCGGGTTGATTCCGCCCCGTCGCCGCCCGCGGCCAGCCGCTGGCCCAGCCTGCTGTGCTGACGGCCGTAGACGAAGTAGACGACGAAGCCGATCGCCATCCAGATCACGAACCGCAGCCAGGTCTCGCCGGGCAGGTTGAGCATCAGGTACAGGCAGGCGAGCACGGCCAGCGTGGCCACCAGCGGCGCGGCGGGCACCCGGAACGCACGCGGCAGGTCCGGTCGGGTGCGGCGCAGGATCACCACGCCGATGCTCACCAGCACGAACGCGAAGAGGGTGCCGATGTTGACCAGGTCGGTGAGCGTGCCGAGCGGGATGAAGCCCGCGATGGACGCGACCGCGACGCCGACGATCGCGGTGATCCGGTACGGGGTGCCGAAGGTCGGGTGCACCCGCGCGAGCCACGTGGGCAGCAGGCCGTCCCGGGCCATCGCGAAGGCCACCCGGGTCTGGCCGAGCATCAGGATCATCGCCACCGCGACCAGGCCGATGCAGGCGCCGGTCGCGATCGTGTTGGCCATCCAGGGCACGCCCACGGCGTCGAACGCCGCGGCCAGCGGCGCACCGCTCTCGACGTCGATGTCGCGGTAGTCCTGCATGCCGCTGAGGACCAGGCTCACCGCCATGTAGAGCACGGTGACGATCGCGAGCGAGCTGATGATGCCGATCGGGAGGTCGCGCTGCGGGTTCTTGGTCTCCTCGGCGGTGGTCGCCACCACGTCGAAACCGATGAAGGCGAAGAACACGACGGCCGCACCGGACACGATCCCGGCGACGCCGAACACCGCGGGCTCGAGCCCTAGCAGGGTCTCGATCAGCGGCGCCGTCTTCCAGTCCCCACCACCTGCGGGCGGCTGCGACTCGGGCACGAACGGGGTGTAGTTCTCGGCCTTGACGTACGTGATGCCGGCGCCGATGACGATCGCGATGACGGTGAGCTTGACCACCACGATCACCTGGTTGAACCGGCTGGACAGCTTGACGCCCGCGATGAGGATGCCCATCACCACCAGCGCGATCAGCAGCGCCGGCAGGTTGATGAGGCCGGATCCCTCCGCCGCAGCGAGCTTGTCCGGGATCGCGAACGGCGTGCCGTCGAGCAGCAGCACGAGGTACTGGGAGAAGCCGACCGACAGGGCGGAGGCGCCGAGGGTGAACTCGAGGATCAGGTCCCATCCGATCGTCCAGGCGATCAGCTCGCCGAACGTCGCGTAGGAGAACGTGTAGGCCGAGCCCGCCACCGGGACGGTGGAGGCGAACTCCGCGTAGCAGAGTGCCGCGAGGGCGCACGCCGCCCCGGCCAGCAGGAACGAGATCGCGACGGCCGGTCCCGCGTTGTTGTGGGCGACCTCACCGGTGAGGATGAAGATACCGGCGCCGATGCACACACCGATGCCGAACACGGTGAGGTCGAACGCACCGAGGTTCTTCCTGAGCCGGTGATCCGGCTCGTCGGTGTCCTGCATCGACTGCTCGATGCTCTTGGTCCGCAGCAGGCTCATCCGGGATCCACTCCAGCGGGTCGGCACCAGGGGTGGCCCACGCTAGAGGTGCGCAACGATCAGTGCGAGTGGTGCACGGCGTCGGCGATCGCCGGCGCCGTGAGACCCGACCTCGCCAGCAGCACGTCCCGCTTGCAGTGCTCCGGGAAGTGCTGGTGCAGGGCGTGCACCCGAACCGGCGTCGACACCCCGGCGTCGACCAGCGCCGACGTCACCGCGGAGCCGAAGCCGCCGGCGCGCCCGTTGTCCTCGACCGTCACCACCCGGGCGTGCTCGCGGGCCATCTCGACCACGGCGTCCGGCACCGGCAGCACCCAGCGCGGGTCGACCACGGTCACGCCGACGCCGCGGTCGAGCAGCAACCGGGCCGCCTCGAGGGCGGTACCGACCATGGCGCCGACGGCGACGATCAGCACGTCCTGCTCCCCCGACCGCACCATGACGTCGCACCCGTCGCGGGTCTCCTGCGCCTCGACGTCGGGTGCCACCGGTCCCTTGGGCCAGCGCAGCGCGGTCGGCCCGTCGTCGACGTCGACCGCCTCGCGCAACAGCTCGCGGAGCCGAACGCCGTCGCGCGGGGCCGCCACCCGCATCCGGGGGACGATGCCGAGGATGGACAGGTCCCACATGCCGTTGTGCGACGGACCGTCCTCGCCGGTCGCGCCGGCCCGGTCGAGCACGAACGTCACCGCACACTGGTGCAGGGCGACGTCGAGCAGCACCTGGTCGAACGCGCGGTTGAGGAACGTCGAGTAGATCGCGACCACCGGGTGCAGGCCGGCCAGTGCGAGCCCGGCGGCGCTGGTGACGGCGTGCTGCTCGGCGATGCCGACGTCGAACACCCGGTCGGGGAACTTGTCCGCGAGCGCATCCAGCCCCGTCGGGTGCAGCATCGCCGCCGTGACACCGACGACGTCGTCGCGTTCGGCCGCGACCACCGCCACCTCGTCGCGGAAGACGTGCATCCAGCTGGTCGGCGGTGCCACCAGTGCCTCGCCGGTGTCGAGGTCGAACGGCTGGGCCTGGTGCATCTGGTCGGTGGCGTCGGCGACCGCCCGCTCGTAACCGTGCCCCTTCTCGGTGAGCACGTGCACGAGCACCGGGCCCTCGAACCGGCGGGCCTGGGCGAGCGACGTCTCCACCGCCTCCAGGTCGTGGCCGTCGATCGGGCCGACGTACTTGAGTCCGAGGTCCTCGAACAGTCCCTGCGGTGCCAGCGCGTCCTTGAGGCCGCTCTTGACCGCGTGCAACGCCTCGTACGCGGGCGGCCCGACGCCACGGACGCGGTGCAACCGCTCCTTGACGGTCGCGAGCATCCGCTCGTAGCGCGGGTCGGTGCGCAGCCCGGACAGCCGCTCGGCGAGGCCACCGACCGTGGGCGAGTAGGAGCGGCCGTTGTCGTTGACGACCACCACCAGCCGCCGGTCCTGTCCGGTGGCGATGTTGTTCAGCGCCTCCCAGGCCATCCCCCCGGTCAGCGCTCCGTCGCCGATCACCGCGACGACGTGGCGATCGAGGCCCTGCAACGAGTACGCCTTGGCGAGGCCGTCGGCGTAGGACAACGAGGTCGAGGCGTGCGAGTTCTCGATCGTGTCGTGGTCGGACTCCGACCGGTTGGGGTAGCCGGACAGCCCGCCCTCCTGCCGGAGGCCGTCGAACTGATCCGCCCTGCCCGTCAGCATCTTGTGCACGTACGCCTGGTGCCCGGTGTCGAACAGGATCCGGTCACGGGGCGAGTCGAAGACCCGGTGCAGCGCGATCGTCAGCTCGACCACGCCGAGGTTGGGGCCCAGGTGGCCGCCGCGTGCCGCGACGGCCGCGACGACCGCGACCCGGATCTCCTCCGCGAGCTCGGCCAGCTGGTCCCCGTCGAGGTCGCGGAGGTCGGCCGGCCCGTCGAGGTGCTCGAGCAGCCCCATGCAGCACACCCTCCGGCGTCGGGGTCATCGGTCCCCTGAGTCTAAGCGTCCTACCGTGAGGTCCGTGACATGCCTGTTCTGCGCGATCGTGTCGGGTGAGACCGCTGCGCACCGCGTGCTCGAGACGCCCGAGGTCGTGGGCTTCCTCGACAGCCGCCCGGTGTTCAAGGGCCACGTGCTGCTGGTGACCCGCGAGCACGTCGACACCCTCACCGAGCTGCCCGACGAGCTGCTCGCGCCGGTGCTCGGCGCCGCCCGCCGGGTGGCCGCCGCGGTCCGGGACGCGCTCGGCGCCCAGGGCTCGTTCGTGGCGATGAACAACACCGTCAGCCAGAGCGTCCCGCACCTGCACGTGCACGTCGTGCCGCGGACCAAGGGCGACGGCCTGCGCGGCTTCTTCTGGCCCCGGACCCGGTACGCCGACGACGACGAGGCCGCGTCGTACGCCCGCCGACTGGCCGCCGAGCTCGGGTAGGGCGGTCAGAGCCGGGCACGGAAGCGGCGGCCACGCAGCGCCTCCTCGACCAGGCCCACCTCGCGCCGCAGGCCGGTGAGCCGGGCGCTCTCCAGCTGCCAGGTGGCGATGGCGCGCTCGACCACGTCGGGGTCGGCGACGTCGCGCAGTGCCGTACGCCCCTCCGACACGCCACGCCGGGCGGCTGCCTGCATCGCCTCGACGTGCAGCACCGCGAACCGCGCCAGCACCACCACATGGCGGCGCAGCCCGGTGTAGCCGCGGTACTCGGGAGGGCACACGTCGAGCAGCCAGGAGGCCGCCGAGTCCTCCCACCCGTCCACCCCGGCGGGCACCACGGCGGCCGGCCAACCGGGCGGCACGACGACGGACATGGACAAAAGGCTGTCACGCGGCACGTACCCGGGCATCATGGATGCGTGTCGCAGGCCATGTGGGAGTCGGACCGTGCGGCCCGCTCTCGCTCCTACCCGTGGTGGGTGCCGGTGCTGGTCGGCCTGCTGGTCTCGATCGCACAGGTCTGGATGGTGTCTGCCGCCTGGGAGTCCTGCGACCTCACCGGCTCCACCGGTCTCAGCACCACGTCGCTCTACGCGCTGGGACTGCCCGCGCTCACCTTCCTCAACTGGCTGCTGATCGCGTTGCCGGCCGAGGTCTGGCTGCACAAGCACACCGCGGTGCTCAACCGGTGGCTGCTCACGATCACGACCACCGTGGTGCTGATCGTGGCCGAGACCATCGTGGTGGCCTACTTCATCGCGACGCCGCAGCGAGCCGGTCGGCACCACCTGCGAGGACAACGTCCCGGACTGGTGGCCGGAGCAGATCCCGGTGTGACTCAGGGCCGCAGGTAGCGGCCGCGATGGTGAACCAGCGGGTCGGCGTCCGGCCCCATCTCCACGTGCTCGACGGCGAGCTCCAGCAGCAGCGACCAGCCCACCCGGCGCGGCTCGCCCTCGGCCAGCCGGCACCCCGCCCAGCCGGCGGTGTCCACGACGACCGGCCCCCACGAGGAGTCCGTCCAGGTGCCGGTACGGAACGCGCCACCCGGCGAGGGCGCCACGCCGGCGAACACGTCGGCGACCTGCCGCTGCTCCCAGCCCAGCAGGCTGACCGCCGCCACCCGCGTGCCGGCGAGCGCCTCCCACAGCTCGGACTCCTCGTCGACCAGCGCGAGCAGCACGGCGGGATCGCCGTCGGCCACCAGCAGCGACGACACGGTCAGCCCGGCGCGGTCGGCACCGCTGCCGGTCGCGACCAGGGTGACCCCGCTCGGCAGCCGGCCGCGGAACCGGCGGATCGGCCGCCGCTCGTCGTCGGGCGGCACGAACGGGTGGTCGGTGTGGATCGTCACGGTGGCCAGTCCTGCCGGTCAGCCCAGCAGGCTGCGTACCAGCAGGCCCAGCGCCGACGCGCCACAGATCAGCAGCACGGCCAGCCGGGTGTACCCGCGGTCGAGCGTGCCGCGCAACGGTCCGGAGACGAGGTGCGCGAGCACGAGCACGGGCGTGAGCAGCAGCGACACGTACAGGTCGTGCCTGGTCATCTGGCCGCCGACGGCCAGGCCGACGATGCTGATCAGGCCGCCGAGGACGAAGTACGCGGCCATGCTGGCGCGGATCTGGGGGCCGCTGTGGTGCTGGTAGACGAGCGCCACCGGCGGTCCGCCGATCGAGGTGGCGGTGCCGGTAACTCCACCGATGAAGCCCGCGGTGCCGAGGCTGGTCCGGGTCACCGGCAACCGCACCGCCCGCCAGGTGAGCAGCACGGCGACCAGCACCATCAGCGCCGTGGCGACACCGAGCAGCCGGTCGGAGAACCACGCCACGATGACGACGCCGACCGCCGTCCCCGGCACCCGGCCGCCGACCGCCCAGCCGAGCCCTGGCCAGTCGGCGTCGCGCCACTCGCGCCACAGCGTCGCCAGCGGGTAGAGCACGGCCCACACCAGTGGCACGGCGGGGACGAGTGCGGGCGCCACGATCGCAACCACCGGTGCCGCGACCAGGTTGAGGCCGATCCCGACGATGCCCTGCAACGTCGCGCCGAGGAACAGGCCACCGGCGATCGCGGCGAGGACCCAGCCGTCGACGCCGAGGATCACCCGCGCAGCGAGCGGAGGACGTACTGCATGATCCCGCCGTGGCGGTAGTAGGCCGCCTCGCCCGGGGTGTCGATCCGCAGCACCGCCTCGAACTCCTTGTCGTCGGCCCGCACCGTCACCGTGCGCGGCGTCGTGCCGTCGTTGAGCGCCTCGACACCGGTGACCGAGTAGGTCTCCTCACCGGTGAGGCCGAGCGACTCCGCGGTCTCGCCCTCGGGGTACTGCAGCGGCAGCACGCCCATGCCGATCAGGTTGGAGCGGTGGATGCGCTCGTACGACTCGGCGATGACGAAGCGCACGCCGAGCAGCGCGGTGCCCTTGGCCGCCCAGTCGCGGGACGAGCCGGAGCCGTACTCCTTTCCGGCCAGCACCACGAGTGGTGTGCCGGCCTCGGCGTAGGCCACCGACGCCTCGTAGATCGTCGTCGTCGGCGCGTCGTCCTTGCTGAAGTCCCGGGTGAAGCCGCCCGTCGTGTCCGGCGCCAGCTGGTTGCGCAGCCGGATGTTGGCGAACGTGCCGCGGATCATCACCTCGTGGTTGCCGCGCCGGGACCCGTACGAGTTGAAGTCCTTGTGCGCCACCGAGTGCTCGGTGAGGTACTCCCCCGCCGGTGAGTCCTTCTTGATCGAGCCCGCGGGTGAGATGTGGTCGGTGGTCACCGAGTCGCCGAGCATGGCGAGCACCCGCGCGCCCTCGACGTCGGTGACCGGCTGCGGCTCGGCCTCCATGCCGTCGAAGTACGGTGGCCTGCGGACGTAGGTCGAGTCGGGGTCCCAGTCGAAGGTGTCGCCGTCGGGCGTCGGCAGCGACCGCCAGGTGTCGTCGCCGGCGAACACGTCGTCGTAGCCGGACACGTACTGCGATGCCGCGATCGACTGGCCGATGACCTCCTGCACCTCGGACGGGCTGGGCCAGATGTCCTCGAGGAAGACGTCGTTGCCCTGCGCGTCCTGGCCGAGCGGCTCGGTCGTGATGTCGATGTCCATCGAACCGGCGAGGGCGTACGCCACCACCAGCGGCGGCGACGCGAGGTAGTTCATCTTCACGTCCGGGTTGATCCGGCCCTCGAAGTTGCGGTTGCCGCTCAGCACCGAGACCACCGTCAGGTCGTCGTCGTTGACCGCATTGCTGACCTCGGGGATCAGCGGGCCGGAGTTGCCGATGCACGTGGTGCACCCGTAGCCGACCAGGTTGAACCCGAGCTTCTCCAGGTACGGCGTGAGGCCGGCGCGCTCGTAGTAGCCCATGACGACCTTCGACCCCGGCGCCAGCGTGGTCTTGACCCACGGCTTGCTGGTCAGTCCCTTGTCGACCGCGTTCTTGGCCAGCAGCGCGGCGCCGATCATCACCGTCGGGTTGGACGTGTTCGTGCACGACGTGATCGCGGCGATGGCAATCGCGCCGTGGTCGATCTCGAACCGGCTGCCGTCGTCGAGCTCGACCTGCACCGGCTTGCTCGGCCGGCCGCCGCCGGTGTCGGCCGCCGACACGACCTGGCGCGGCTTCCCGCCGACGTTGTTGTGGCTGCTCGAGGGCGGGTCGGACGCCGGGAAGGTCTCCGCGACCGCCTCGTCGTAGCCCGACTCCTGGTCCGCCTCGTCGACGTAGTCGGCGAGCGCCTGCCGGAACGCCTGCTTGGCCTCGGACAGCGCGACCCGGTCCTGCGGCCGCTTCGGTCCGGCGATCGAGGGCACGACGGTGGACAGGTCGAGCTCGAGGTACTCGGAGTAGCGCGGCTCGCGGTCGGCGTCGTGCCAGAGGCCCTGCTCCCTGGCGTACGCCTCGACCAGCTCGATCTGCTCCTCGGCGCGCCCGGTGAGGCGCAGGTACGTGAGCGTCTCGTCGTCGATCGGGAACACCGCGATGGTGGAGCCGTACTCGGGGCTCATGTTGCCGATCGTCGCCCGGTTGGCCAGCGGTACCGCGGCGACGCCGGGCCCGTAGAACTCGACGAACTTCCCCACCACGCCGTGCTCGCGCAGCATCTCGGTGATGGTGAGCACCAGGTCGGTTGCGGTGGTGCCGCTCGGCAGCTCGCCGGACAGCTTGAAGCCGACGACCCGCGGGATGAGCATCGACACCGGCTGGCCGAGCATGGCCGCCTCGGCCTCGATGCCGCCGACGCCCCAGCCGACCACGCCGAGCCCGTTGACCATCGTGGTGTGGCTGTCGGTGCCGACGCAGGTGTCCGGGTAGGCGACGGTCCTGCCGTCGTCGGTCTCGCGGGTGAACACCGTGCGGGCCAGGTGCTCGAGGTTGACCTGGTGCACGATGCCGGTGCCGGGGGGCACGACCAGGAAGTCGTCGAACACGCCCTGTCCCCAGCGCAGGAACTGGTAGCGCTCGCGGTTGCGCTCGTACTCGATCTCGACGTTGCGCTCGAACGCGTCCGCGCGCCCGAAGACGTCCGCGATGACCGAGTGGTCGATGACCAGCTCGGCCGGCGCCAGCGGGTTGATGCGCGTCGGGTCGCCGCCGAGCTCGGCCATCGCCTCGCGCATGGTGGCCAGGTCGACCACGCACGGGACGCCGGTGAAGTCCTGCATGATCACCCGGGCCGGGGTGAACTGGATCTCCTTGCTGGGCTCGGCGTCCGCGTCCCAGTCGGCGAGCGCGCGCACGTCGTCGGCGGTGATGTTCTCGCCGTCCTCGGTGCGCAGCAGCCCCTCCAGCAGCACCTTGAGGCTGTACGGCAGCGTCTCGACCTCGCTCTGCCCGCCACTGGCGTCATCGCTGACCGACGACAGCCGGTAGATCTCGTACGACCTGTCCCCGACTTCCAGCGTGCTCTTGGCCCCGAAGCTGTCGACGCTGCTCATCTGGTCTCCCTGACGTCCGGTCTGCGTGCCTGTGCCCCATCCTGCCCACGCAGTCGTGACGCCGCATGGTCAGGTTGCCCTCAGCGGTCAGCATATCTCTTGACGTCAAGATACATGACGTCGAGAGTCAGTGGTCCACCCCGTCGAGGTGCTGCAACGCGTGCCGGTACGACGTCAGCGCGCTCTCCTCGACGTACGGCAGCCCGACCCGCGCGCAGTGGTCCCGGACGACCGGCTGTGCCTCACGCAGCGCGGGACGCGGCATGCTCGGGAACAGGTGGTGCTCGATCTGGTAGTTGAGCCCGCCCAGCAGCCAATCGGTGACCCGCCCGCCCCGGACGTTGCGCGAGGTCAGCACCTGGCGGTGCAGATGCGTCCACCGCACCCCCGGCTGCGGCATCGGCATTCCCTTGTGGTTCGGCGCGAACGCGCTGCCGAGGTGCAGCCCGAAGAGCGCATGGTGCAGCGCCGCGAAGGCCACCGCCTGGACCGGCGACATCACCGTGAACAGCACGGAGGCGTATCCGACGTGGTGTGCCACCAGCAGCGTGCCCTCGAGCCGTACGTCCTCGCGTCCTGGTCGACGGAGATCGCGCACGCTCGAGATCTTCAGGTTGACCGCCTCGAGCAGCAGCAGCGGGAAGAACGCCACCGCCTGGTTCCGCACCAGCCAGCGGCCGAACCCGGACTTGGCGGCGGCCTGCTCCGGCGTCCAGGCGAGCACCCCGGTGCCGACGTCGGGGTCGCGCTCGACGTCGTTGGGGTGCGCGTGGTGCCGGTTGTGCTTGGTGGTCCACCACCCGTAGCTCATGCCGACCAGCAGGTTGCCGAACAGCAGCCCCAGCACCCGGTTGGCCCGGTGGGAGTCGGCGACCTGCTTGTGGCCGGCGTCGTGGCCGAGGAAGGCCCAGCGGGTGGTGACCAGCGCCGCCGGGAGGGCGAGCACCAGCTGCCACCACGAGGGGCCGACCGCCACCATCGCGGCGCCGGTCGCCAGCGCCAGGACCAGGTCTCCGGCGATGATGCGGGCGTAGCCGAGCGGGCGCCGCCGGAGCAGCCCCCGGGCGTTGACCTCGCGGGCCAGCGGCCCGAAGCTGGCCTGTCCCGGGCGCGCGGCGGTGTCGACAGCGGGGAGAGTCATGCTTCGAGCCTGGGCCGGGACGCGCCCGGCGGACAGGGCTCCAGATCGCCTCTCCGGGGTGGGCCTGGGCCCACCCCCTCCCCGGTCTCCCGCTCGCGATTGACTTCGTTCAGGCCTCGTACGAAACTGCGGGGCATGACCCCTCCCGCGCTCCCCACCCCCACCCGGGACGACAAGTTCTCCTTCGGCCTGTGGTGCGTCGGCTACGACGGCCGCGACCCGTTCGGGCCTGGGACCAGGCCCCCGCTCGACCCGGTCCGCGCGCTGCACGAGCTGGCCGCGCTCGGTGCGTACGGCGTGAACTTCCACGACGACGACGTGGTCCCCTTCGGCAGCAGCGACGGCGACCGGCAGCAGATCCTGGACGGCTTCCGCAAGGGCCTGGCCGACACCGGTCTGGCGGTCACCACCGCGACCACCAACCTGTTCTCGCACCCCGTGTTCAAGGACGGCGCGTTCACGTCCAACAACCGTGACGTGCGGCGGTTCGCGCTGAAGAAGGTGATGCGCAACATCGACCTGGCGGCCGAGCTCGGCGCACAGATCTACGTGTGCTGGGGCGGGCGCGAGGGCGCGGAGTACGGCGCGGCCAAGGACATCCCGACCGCGCTGGACCGGATGCGCGAGGCGTTCGACCTGCTCGCCGACTACGTCACGGACCAGGGCTACGGACTGCGCTTCGCCATCGAGCCGAAGCCGAACGAGCCGCGCGGCGACATCCTGCTGCCCACCGTGGGCCATGCGCTGGCGTTCATCGAGCGGCTCGAGCGCCCGGAGCTGTTCGGCGTCAACCCCGAGGTGGGGCACGAGGAGATGGCGGGCATCAACGCCGCGCACGGCTACGCGCAGGCGCTGTGGCAGGGCAAGCTCTTCCATATCGACCTCAACGGCCAGCACGGGCCCCGCTACGACCAGGACCTCCGGTTCGGGGCCGGCAACGTGCGCGGTGCGTTCTGGGTCGTGGACACCCTCGTCACCGGCGGCTACGACGGCCCGGTGCACTTCGACTTCAAGCCGGCCCGCACCGAGGCCGACGACGGCGTCTGGACCTCGGCCAAGGCGTGCATGACCAACTACCTGGTGCTGCGCGACAAGGTGCACGCGTTCCGGGCCGATCCCGAGGTGCAGGCGGCGCTGGAGGCCTCAGGGCTGCCGGGGCTCCGCCTCCCGACCCTTGCCGACGGCGAGGGCTGGGCCGAGATCCAGGCCACGCCGACCCCGGACGTCGACGCACTCGGCGCACGCAGCGTCGGGCTCGAGCACCTCGACCAGCTCGCGCTGGAGCACCTGTACGGCCTGCGCGGCTGAGCCGTGTCCCGGCCGCTCGGCGTGCCCGCCGCGGCGGAGCAGCTGCGCCGGCACAACACCGCGCTGGTGCTCCGTACGCTGCGCGACGGGGGGCCGGGCAGCCGGGCCGAGCTCGCGGTGCGCAGCGGGCTCGCCAAGGCGACGGTCGGCACCATCGTCGCGACCCTGCTCGGGGCGGGCGTTGTGCGCGACCTCGGTCCGGACAGCCGGGTCGGTGCCGCCGCGGCCGTGCGGGGCCGGCCCGGGCGGCCGGTGACGTTGCACGGCAGCCGCACCGTCGGCCTCGGCGTCGAGGTCAACGTCGACTACCTCGCGGCGGTGGCCCTGGACGTGTCCGGCACGACCCGGCTGCTCGAGGAGCGGCCGGTCGACCTGCCGGAGGTCGACGACGTCGTCGGCTTCGCCCGCGACTGCCGGGACCGGCTGGTCGGCGAGGGCCTGGACGTGCTCGGTGTGACCGTCGCGGTCCCGGGGCTGATCGACCGTGACGGCGGCCGGGTCACCTCCGCGCCCAACCTGGGCTGGGCCGGGCTCGACCTCGCCGACGCCGTGACGGCCGGTCTGGGTCCGGGCTGTGCGGTCGGGGTCGACAACGACGCCAACTGCGCCGCGCTCGCCGAGGCCGACCGTGGCGCCGGCGTCGGGGTCGACGACCTCGTCTACCTCACCGGCACCGTGGGCGTGGGTGGCGGGATGGTGGTCGGTGGCCGGATGGCGCGTGGGGCCCGCGGCTATGCCGGCGAGGTCGGTCACCTGGCGGTCGGTGACTCCACCGCGGTGTGCGCGTGCGGACGGACCGGCTGCTGGGAGGCCCAGATCGGGTTGCGCGCCATGCTCGCGGCGGTGGGTCGCCCCGCGCTCGGCGCCCACGTCGACCCCGTGGACGCGGCCACCGAGGTGGCGACGCTGGCCGGGACGGATCCGCAGGTGCGGGCCGGACTGGCGCAGGTCGCCGAGGCGCTGGGCCGGGGCGTCGCGGTGCTGGCCAACGCCCTCGACCCGCGGCTGGTCGTGCTCGGGGGCTATTTCGTTCCGCTGGGCGACTGGCTGGTGCCTGCGGTCGAGGACGCGCTCCGCACGGCGGTCTTCGCACCGCAGGACGGCGGCTGCAGGGTGGCGCTCAGCCGGCTCGGGCTGCACGCGGCGTCGACGGGCGCGGCTGCCGCGGTGCTGGGCGAGGTGTTCGCGGGGACCGTCGCGCTGCCCTCGCCACGGTGAGGACTCCTGCGGGGTCGTCCAGCAGCGCCTGGAAGGCCTGCTCCGCGGCACCGAGCAGCACCGAGTCGCGGCCGAGCGCGGGCAACGCGATCTCCGCCTGCTGGTCGGCGGCGGTCAGCGCCGCCTCGTGCAGGGCCTCGTCGCAGGCCGTGCGCACCACCGGGTAGAGGTCGGCGAGCAGGCCGCCGAGGATGACCCGGCGCGGGTTGAAGATGTTCACCACCCCGGCCAGGCCGGTGCCGAGTCGGCGTCCCACCCGCACGAGCGCCGCCGGTGGCCGACGGACCCCGCGCAACCTGGCGGGCAGGTCGTCGACCGACTCCGTACGGAGCGCGGCGGCGACGGCGTTCGCGCCGACCTCGGTCTCCCAGCATCCCCGGTTGCCGCAGCGGCACGGACGCCCCTGCGGGGTCACGGTGAGGTGGCCGATCTCGCCGGCGTAGCCCCCGGCGCCGCGCAGCGGAACGCCACTGCTGATGATGCCGCCGCCGACGCCGACGCCACCGCTGAGGTAGACGAGGTCGTCGATGTCCGCACTGCTCCCCCGGGTGTGCTCCGCCAGCGCTCCCAAGTCGGCGTCGTTGCCGACGCGGGGCTGGAGCCCGGTGCGCAGCGCCCGGCCGAGCACCGTCGCGAACGGGATCTCCGTCCACCCGAGGTTGGGGGCCGACCGGACCAGGCCGTCATGCTCGCTCACCGCACCGGGCACTGCCGCGGCGACACCGACCAGGGACGCCTCCGGGTCCACGCCGGCGCGCGCCCGGCGCACCAGTCGGGCAGTCGTACGGGTCACGTCGCCCGGGCTGCGCGAGGCCGGGGTGGCGTCAGCGACCCGGGCCAGCACCTGACCGCCCAGGCCCACCGCGGCGACGGTGATCTCGTCGACCATGACCGCCGCGGCCAGCACGTAGATCCGGTCCGAGCCGGCATGCACGTCCATCGACGGCCGCCCGACCGCCGCCCGCGCACGGCGCGGCCGCGACTGCCGGACGGCGCCGAGCCGCTCGAGCTCGCCGGCGAGGTCAGCGATCGTGCTGCGGTTCAGCTGCATCCGGCCGGTCAGCTCGGCCCGGGACAGGTGACCGTCGCGGTGCACGTGCCCGAGCAGGGTCGCCAGGTTGTGCCGCCTGATCGACTCCTGGTTGGTGCCCTCCCCACGCTCCCTGGTGCGGGCGGCCACGGGTCAGTGTCCGGTGGCCGAGCGGCGTCGCCGGGAGATGGCGTCGACGCTGGCGGCCAGCAGCAGCACGCCGCCGGTGACGAGGAAGTTGACGTACGCCGGCAGGCTGAGCAGGCCCAGCCCGTTGGCGATCGTGGCGATCACCAGGCCGCCGATGACGGCGTCCCGGATGTTGCCCTTGCCGCCGAACAGGCTGGTGCCGCCGATGACCGCGGCACCGACGGCATAGAGCAGCGTGTTGCCGCCACCCGCACCCGGCGTGACGCCGTTGAGCCGCGATGCGGCGATGATGCCGCTGATCGCTGCCATCGACGAGCAGATCACGAACACCGACACGCGGATCCGGGTGGTGTTGATGCCCGCTCGCCGGGCCGCCTCCCGATTGCCACCCACCGCGTAGACGTGCCGCCCGTACGCGGTGTGCCCGAACACGAACGTCCAGATCACGAACAGCACCCCGGCCAGTGGCACGACCCACGGGAAGCCAGCGTTCTCCGGCGGCTCGACGGCAGCCACCCGGGCGATCGCACGGTTCTGGCTGAGCAGGTACGTCACCGTGAGCAGCACGACCGACAGCCCGACGATCTTGGCGATCACGAGCTCCATCGGCGGTCGCTGCAGCTGTGCGGCGGCTAGCTTGCGGTACGCCAGCAGGCTGATCACGGCGTAGGCGACCAGGATCGCCACGACGACGATCCATCCGGCGATGACCGGCATGTTCTTGTTGGCGATGTCGTAGATCGGCGCCTGCCGGACCGGCACGGCTCCGCCCTCGCCCACGATGGCGAGGGTCACGCCTTGTAGGCCGAGGAAGAACGCCAGCGACACGACGAAAGACGGCACCCCGAGCAGCGACACCAGCATGCCGATCGTGACGCCGATCAGCGCACCGACGGCGAGGGCGCTCAGCACGGCGAGCGCCCAGCCGAAGCCGTGGCTGTTCATCAGCACCGCCATCACCGCGGCCGACACGCCACCCGCCGTGCCGGCGGACAGGTCGATCTCGCCGAGCAGCAGCACCGGTACGAGGCCCATCGCGAGCACGCAGATCGCGCCCGCCTGCACGATCAGGTTGGCAAGGTTGCCGGTGGACGGGAACGAGTCCGGACGCACCACGGAGAACACGACGAACAGCGCCACCAGGCCGAGCACGGCGGGCAGCGAGCCCATGTCGCCGCCACGGACCCGTTCGGCGTACGCGCGGAACGCGCCGGACAGCGTCGTCACCTGCACGTCACCGGTGAAGTCGGACTCGGTGACGGTCTGACCGGTGGTGGCCTGATCGGGCTGTGAGCTCATGGCATCCCCCCGTCTCAGGCCGACTGGTCGGCGGTCGAAGGCGAGATGCCGAGCGTGCCGGAGCGGCCGGCAGTGATCAGCTCGACGACCTGGCTGTGGTTGACGTCGGCGGCGGGGACGTCGGCCGCGACCCGGCCGAGGAACAGCGCGGTGATGCGGTCGGCGACCTCGAGCACGTCGACCATGTTGTGCGAGATCAGCAGCACGCCCAGTCCCTGGTCGGCCAGCCGGCGCACCAGGTCGAGCACCTGCCGGGTCTGAGCGACGCCCAGCGCGGCGGTCGGCTCGTCCAGCAGCACCACCCGGGAGTTCCACAGCACGGCCTTGGCGATCGCCACGGTCTGCCGCTGGCCACCCGACAGGCTCGCGACGCTCTGCCGCACCGACTTGACGGTGCGGACCGACAACGAGGCCAGCGTGCTGCGCGCCTTCTCCTCCATGTCCGCCTCGTCCAGGACGAGCCCGCGGCGCTCCTCCCGGCCGAGGAACATGTTCTGGACGATGTCGAGGTTGTCGCAGAGCGCGAGGTCCTGGTAGACGATCTCGATGCCCAGTGCGGCGGCGTCGCGCGGACCGTGGATCACCCGTGGCTCGCCCTCGAAGAAGTACTCGCCGCTGTCGATCGGGTAGATGCCGGCGACGGCCTTGACCAGCGTCGACTTGCCGGCCCCGTTGTCGCCGACCAGCGCCGTGACCTGTCCCGGGTAGACCTTCAGGTCCACGTCGTGCAGCACGTGCACGGCACCGAAGCTCTTGTTGATGCCGCGCAGCTCCAGCAGCGGCGACGGATCGGTCACGACGGCCTCCTGGCGAGACGTGGTCGGCGGCCCGGGGCCGGCGTCTTGGGCGACGCCGACCCCGGCCCGGTTCACGGCCGGTTCAGCACCGGCTCAGGAGATGCCGGCCTTCTCGCAGTCGTCGGCGAAGTCGCCGGCGCACAGCTCCTCGGCCGATACTCCGCCGTCCTCGACGACCTCGCTGACGTTGTCAGCGGTGACGGAGACCGGTGTCAGCAGCACCGACGGGACGTCACGCTCGCCGTCGTTGACGGTGCCGGTGGTCTGGGCCTCCTCGTCGTTGAGCAGCGCGATGGCCAGGTCGGCCAGCGCGTTGGCCTCCTGCGTGGCGGACTTGTAGACCGTCATGCACTGGGTGCCCTCCATGATGTTCTGCAGACCCTGGACGGTGGCGTCCTGCCCGGTCACCGGGACCTCGCCCGCGGTGCCGTTCTTGCGCAGGATGGAGATCGCCGCGTTGCCCAGGCCGTCGTTGGCCGCGAGCACTCCGTCGATCTCACCGTTGGCCTCGGTGTACATCTGCTCGAAGATCGTGGCCGCCTGCGCGTTGTCCCAGTCGGGAACCGCCTGCTCGTCCACCTGCGTGTACTGCTCCATCGGGTCGAGCACGCTGTGCGCACCCTCGGCGAAGAGCGTCGCGTTGTTGTCGGTGGGCGAACCGTTGAGGAACGCGATGTTGGCCGGCTTGTCGCCGAGGCAGTCGGCAAGGCCCTGGCCCTGCTGCTCGCCGACGACCACGTTGTCGTACGACACGTAGTACTCGGCGCTGCCGCCCAGCGTCAGGCGGTCGTAGTCGATGGTGGCCACGCCGGCGTCGGCGGCCTTGTCCTGGATCGCCTTGCCGGACTCGGAGTCCAGGTTGACGATCGCGAGCACGCTGACGTCCTCGGTGATCATCTGGTCGGCGATGGTCTGCATCTGCTCGGCGTCGCCCTGCGCGTTCTGGATGTCGTACTCGACACCCGCCGCGTCGAAGGCCGCCTCGAGCGCGGGCCGGTCGGCCGACTCCCACCGCACCGACGACTCGGTGTCGGGCAGGATCACGCCGACCTTCTTGACGGCGTCGTCGCCGCTGCCGCTGTCGCCGCCACCGTCGTCGTCACTGCCGCAGGCAGCCAGGGTGCCGGACGCGCAGACCACCGCGGCCACTGCTGCCAGGTATCGCATCCGCTTCACACAGATCGCCTCCTCGACGCGACGGGACGGGCAGGGGACACCTGCCGGTCATGCCGCGGTAATTGTTGTCGGCGACAACGTATTCACCGTGGCGGCTGCTCGTCCAGCACAATCGGGTAACGCCCGAAACACCCGTTCTGCGTCCGCGGGCGACGTCACCGTCGGCGGAGCAGGGCCACGCACTCGACGTGGTGGGTCATCGGGAACAGGGCGTACGCGCGCAGCTCGGCCAGCCGGTAGCCCTCCTCGGCGAACGTGGCGACGTCGCGGGCGAGCGCCGCCGGGTCGCAGGCGACGTAGACGACCCGCTCGGGCCGCAGTGCCGCGATGCCGCGGACGACCGGTGCCCGCGCACCGGTGCGCGGCGGGTCGAGGACGACCAGGTCGGCCGTGTCGCCGCACCCACCGCTGTCCAGCGCGTGGTCGACCCGGCCGGCCACGATCCGCACCTGGGGGCTGTCGTGCAGGTTGCGGCGGGCGTCGCGCAGCGCACCGGGGTCGCCCTCCACCAGGACGACGCTGCCGTCCGCGCCCACGGCCTCGCCGAGGAACGCCGCGAACAGGCCGACCCCGGCGTACAGGTCGAGCACCCGCTCGCCGGGCCGTGGGGCGCCGAGCGCGAGCACCGCGTCCACGAGCGTCCCGGCCGCGCCGGGGTGCACCTGCCAGAACCCGGAGCCCGACACCCGCAGCGCGCGGCCACGCACCCGCTCAACCAGGTGCGCCGGCCCCTCGACCCGCCGGCCGTCGACCAGCACGGCCCGCTGGCCGGTGGACGAGCAGGCGACGTCGGCACGACCGGCACCCGCAGGTACCGCGGGCGGCTCGGCGATCTCGGGTCGGGCGATCACGCAGCGGTCGACCGGCTCGACGTCGTGCGAGCGGTGCCGGCGCAACCCCACGTGGCCGCCGGCCGTCACCGCCCAGCCCATCCGGGTTCGCCAGCCGAGGTCGTCGGGCGGCACCGGCTCGACCCGCACCGCGACCTCCAACCCTGCGAGTCGTTGCAGCTGCTCGGCCACCACGTCGGCCAGCAGCGCGCGCTGCCGGTGCGGCGTGACGTGCTGGAAGTCGCACCCACCACAGCGTCCTGGGCCGGCGTACGGGCACGGCGCCTCGACCCGGTCGGCCGAGGCGGCCAGCACGTCGACGGCGTCGGCCCGCAGGAACCGGCTGGACGAGTCGCCCTCGGTGACCCGCACCCGCACCCGCTCCCCCGGCAGGCTGTGCCGGACGAAGACCACCCGTCCGTCCCACCGGGCCACGAAGTGCCCGCCGTGCGCGACCGGGCCGACGTCGAGCTCGGCCTCGGCACCGACCAGTGACTCCGGTTCCTCGGGTGTCACTCCTTGTCCCGGTCGCGGCGCACCGTCCGGTTGGACGCGCGACCGGGCTTCACGCCCGTCCTGATGATCGAGGTGTCCTGAGCGGTCGGCGCCTGCTCGTCGCTCGACGTCTCGGGCGACGCGTCGGTCGAGACGTCCGACGGCGGCGCGGGCGGCCGGGTGGGCGCGGGAGGCTGGGTCGGCGCTGGCGGTGGCGGCGGCTGCTCGCGCACGTACCCGCGCCGCGAGTCACCGGGTGCGTACGTCACCCGCTCCGCGCGCCGCTCGGCGACGGCCGACGAGCGCAGCTGGTACGGCACGCTCGTCACCATCACGCCGGGCGTGAACAGCAGCCGGCCCTTGAGCCGCAGCGCGGTCTGGTTGTGCAGCAGCTGCTCCCACCATCGCCCCACGACGTACTCGGGGATGAACACCGTGACGATGTCGCGCGGGCTGGCCCGCCGGATGCTGCGCACGTAGCTGACGACGGGCCGGATGATCTCCCGGTACGGCGACGACAGGACCTTGAGCGACACCGGGATCTCCCGGGCGTCCCACTCGGCCAGCAGCCGCTTGGTCGCGTCCGGGTCGGTGTCGACCGAGACCGCCTCGATGACGTTCGGCCGGGACGCCCGGGCGTACGACAGCGCACGCATCGCCGGCTTGTGCAGCTTGGACACCAGCACGATCGCGTGCACCCGCGAGGGGAGGCCCTGGTCGGACTCGTCGACCTCGATCTCGATCGCCAGCCGGTCGTAGTGCTGCCGGATGGCGCGCATCATCACGAAGATGACCGCCATCGCGAGGATCGCGATCCACGCGCCCGACAGGAACTTGGTCACCAGCACGACGACAAGGACCAGGGCGGTCACGCTGAAGCCGAAGGCGTTGATCGCGCGGCTGCGCAGCATCCGGGTGCGGGCCCGCGGGTCGCGCTCGGTGGCCAGCAGCCGGTTCCAGTGCCGGATCATGCCGGCCTGGCTGGCGGTGAACGAGACGAACACCCCGACGATGTACAGCTGGATCAGTCGGGTGACCTGCGCGTCGAAGGCGACGATGAGCACGATCGCGAACGCCGCCAGCGCGATGATGCCGTTGCTGAAGGCGAGTCGGTCGCCGCGCAGCTGCAGCTGCCGAGGCAGGAAGCCGTCCCGGGCGAGGATCGAGCTCAGCACCGGGAAGCCGTTGTAGGCGGTGTTGGCCGCCAGCACCAGGATCACTCCGGTCGCCGCGGTGACGAAGAAGAAGCCGAGCTCGAAGTCGTCGAAGATCCCAGCCGCGAGCTGCCCGATCACCGGGTCCTGGTGGTAGCCGTCGCCCACCGGGTTGCCGTTAGGTTGCAGCAGGTCGGTCTCCGGGTTCTCCGCGATCCGTACGTCCATCAGGTTCGCGAGGATGACGACGGACATGATCATCGTGATCGCGAGCCCGCCGAGCAGCAGCAGGGTGGCGGCGGCGTTACGTCCCTTGGGCTTGCGGAACGCCGGGACCCCGTTGCTGATCGCCTCGACACCGGTCAGCGCGGCGCACCCGGACGAGAACGCCCGCAGCAGCAGGAACGCGAACGCGAAGCCGGTGAGCCCGTCGGCGAACTGCTCCTCGGGCTCGATCCGCAGCTCGGCGGTGTCGGCCAGTGGGAGGTCGCCCCCGAGGTAGCGGAGGAAGCCCCACAGCGCCATGCCGAGGATGGCAGTCATGAACAGGTAGGTCGGCACCGCGAACGCCGTGCCGGACTCGCGCACGCCGCGCAGGTTCATCGCCATCAGGAACAGGACGGCCGCGACGGCGGTCGTGGTCTGGTGGCCCTCCAGTGGAGAGATCGCGGTCGCGGCGTACTGCGCGGCTGACGAGATCGACACCGCGACCGTGAGCACGTAGTCGACCAGCAGCGCGCTGCCGACGCCCAACCCGGACATCGGGCCGAGGTTGGTCGTCGTGACCTCGTAGTCGCCGCCGCCGCTGGTGTACGCCTGCACGTTCTGCCGGTACGAGAGCACGACGGCCGCCATCACGATGGTGACCGCGATGGCGACCTTCCAGGAGAACGCGTACGCGGAGAGCCCGGCCATCGACAGCACCAGGAAGATCTCGTCCGGCGAGTACGCGACCGACGACAGCGCGTCGCTGGCGAAGACCGGGAGCGCGACCCGCTTGGGGAGCAGCGTCTCGGCCAGCTGGGTGCTGCGCAGCTTGCGGCCGAGAATGATCCGCTTGCCGGTGTCGGCGAGTCCCACGTCCGGCGATGCTAGTCCCCGGGCGGCCCGGGCCCGGGCCGCCCGCGCCACAGCGGTCCGCCGGACGTGTAGCGTCTCGCAGCGTGCACGTCGTGATCATGGGCTGCGGCCGGGTCGGCTCGACACTGGCGCACAGCCTCGAGTCGCGAGACCACAGCGTCGCCGTGATCGACAGCAACCCCGACGCGTTCCGCCGGCTCGGGCCGGCCTTCTCGGGCACCACCGTCACCGGCTTCGGCTTCGACCGCGACGTGCTGGAGGCAGCGGGCATCGACCGGGCCGCTGCGTTCGCCGCGGTCTCCAGCGGTGACAACTCCAACATCATCTCGGCGCGGGTCGCCCGGGAGCAGTTCGGCATCACGAACGTCGTCGCACGCATCTACGACCCCGGCCGCGCCGAGGTCTACGAGCGGCTCGGCATCCCGACGGTCGCGACCGTCACCTGGGCGGCCGACCGGGTGCTGCGCCGGCTGCTGCCCGACGAGTCCGAGCCGCTGTGGCGCGACCCGTCGGGCACCGTACGGGTGGACGAGATCCCCGCGCCGGAGGGCTGGGTCGGGGCCACCGTCATGGAGATGCAGGACCGCACCGGCGCCCGGGTCGCCTTCCTGACCCGGCTCGGCGCCGGGCTGATCCCGACCCGCCACAGCGTCATCCAGGAGGGTGACCTGCTGAACCTGTTCATGCTCGAGGAGCAGTCCGAGGACGTGCACGCGACACTCGGCTCCGGGCCGGAGGAGCACTGAGATGCGGGTCGCGATCGCTGGTGCGGGTGCGGTGGGCCGCTCGGTGGCGAGCGAGCTGCTGCACAACGGCCACGAGGTGCTGCTGATCGACAAGGACCCGCGGGCGATCCGGGCGCAGTCGGTGCCCGACGCGGAGTGGTTGCTCGCGGACGCGTGCGAGCTGTCGTCGCTCGAGGAGGCCGGGCTGCAGCGTTGCCAGGTCGTCGTGGCCTCGACCGGTGACGACAAGGCCAACCTGGTGGTCTCGCTGCTGGCCAAGACCGAGTTCGCGGTGCCCCGCACGGTGGCCCGGGTCAACCACCCCGCCAACGAGTGGCTGTTCAGCGAGTCGTGGGGCGTCGACGTGCTGGTGTCGACGCCGCGGCTGCTGTCCGCGCTGGTGGAGGAGGCAGTGACGGTCGGCGACCTGGTCCGGCTGTTCACCTTCCGTCAGGGCAACGCGAACCTGGTCGAGCTCACGCTGCCCGAGGACTCGCCGTTCGTCGGCCGGCTGGTGCGCGACGTGCAGTGGCCGATCGACGTGGCCCTGGTGGCCATCCTGCGCGACGGCGGCATCAACCTGCCCGAGCCCGACCGGTCGCTCGAGGCCGGCGACGAGCTGCTGCTGGTGGCGGCGGAGGCGCAGGAGGACGAGATCGGTCGGCTGCTGGCCCCGCACGAGCACCCGTCGCCCTAGGCGACGGGTGAGGCGTTCTGTCGACCGAGTGTCGGTGGGGTGCGCTAGTGTCGAACACATGATCGAAGAGGCCGCCGGGAGGGTGCTGACGGCGGCTGATGTCGTCGGGTTCTCGGCCGCGCTGCGAACCCTTGGTGCGACTGGCACCGTCGGCGGCAGCGACGGTGCGGCGGAGCTGGTCGATCAGGTCCGGTGTCTGGAGGAGCTGAAGTCGGCGGTCGCGGCGGCGCAGGCCCGGGTGACGGCCGGGTTCGCGGCCGGGCAGCGGGCCGCGCAGCGGGCGGCCGGGGTGCCGGCGGGAGAGGTCGGTCGGGGGGTGGCCGCGCAGGTCGCGCTGGCCCGCCGCGACAGCCCGGTCAAGGGTGCCCAGCACCTCGGGCTGGCCGAGGCGTTGGTGCACGAGATGCCGCACACCCTGGCCGGGCTCGAAGACGGCCAGCGCTCAGCGAGTGGCGGGCCACCGTGCTGGTGCGGGAGACCGCGTGTCTGTCCGTCGAGCACCGGCCGCAGCGCGCCGGATCGGCTACCGGCTGGACCCGCACGCGGCCACCAACCGGGCCGCCAAGGCGACCGCGGACCGGCGGGTCACGCTGCGGCCGGCGCCGGACACCATGACCCAGCTGACCGGGCTGCTGCCCGGCCCCGCAAGGGGTCGCGGCCTACGCCGCGTTGAGCCGGCACGCCGACACCCTGCGCGCCGGCGGTGACCCGCGCAGCCGGGGCCAGATCATGGCCGACACCCTGGTCGAGCGGGTCACCGGCCAGACCACCGCCGACGCGGTCCCGGCCGAGATCCACCTGGTCATGACCGACACCACCCTGCTCGGCACCTCCGGCCGGACCGGTGCGGACCCCGAACCGGCCCACCTCGACGGCTACGGACCACTGCCCGCCCCGCAGGTCCGCGACTGGCTCCGCAACAACCGAATCCCCGCGGACCAGCCAGCAAAGGTGTGGGTGCGCCGGCTCTACACCGCACCCGGCAGCGGTGCGTTGGTGGCGATGGACTCGACCCGGCGCCGCTTCGACGGCACCCTGCGCCGGTTCGTGCTCGTGCGCGACCAGGTCTGCCGCACCCCGTGGTGCGACGCCCCGATCCGACACATCGACCACCCGGTCGCGGTGGCCCGCGGCGGCCCGACCACCGCCACCAACAGCCAAGGCCTCTGCGAGGCCTGCACCTACACCAAGCAAACCCCGGGCTGGGCGACCCGGCTCGACCCCGACGGCACCGTCCGGACCACCACCCCCACCGCACACCGCTACCAGACCCGACCACCACCCGGCATCGGCCGCCCACCACCCGGGATCGGCCGCCCACCGCCCACACCCACACCGCTACGGATCGAGACGTCCCGAGTCGAGGCACACTTCCACGACCTCGCCCTCGCCAGCTGACGACGGGACGCCGCGGCCCGCACCGCCAGCGCGGCCTCAGGCGGTCGCGGGCCGCTGCTCGAGCGGGGTGCTGTTACGGCCGAGCAGCCACACCATCGCCGCGAGCACCGCGACCTGCAGCGGCCAGCCCATGGCGATCTTCGCGGTGCCGAGCCAGCCGACCATGTCCTCGCCACCGAGCCACAGCGGGTACTGCACCAGCACCCGCAGCACGCAGGGCAGCGCCAGCAGCAGGGTCAGCCGGCTGCACAGCCGCACCAGCGCGGGCTGGGTGCGCCAGGCGGTCGCGTCACCGGTCACGCTGCCGATGAGGAAGCCCACGATCGGCCAGCGGACGAGCACCGATCCGACCAGCAGCACGGAGTACGCGGCGTTGTAGAGGATGCCCGGCAGGAACGCGTCCTGTGCCTCGCCGCTGCGCAACGCGAACAGCGCCGCGATCCCGATGCCCACCAGGCTGTTGAACACGAACTGCACGGTCTGTCGTTGCAGCACCCGGGCGATCAGGAGGACCACCGCGAGTCCGGCGCCGATCCAGAGCGCGAGCTCGAGGTCGCGGGTGCTGACCCAGCAGATGGTGAAGCCCGCGGTGGGGACGGCGCCTTCGACCATGCCCCGGCGCCCGCCGAGCGCTTTCGACAGCTGTCCGCGGACCAGCTGCTCGACGGTGTCGTACGTGGGCGTGGTCGTCGGTCGCGGCGCGGTGGGGCCCTGGCTCACGCGGTCAGCTCGTAGCGCGGGTTGTACAGGACCCGGCGGCCGTCGCTGCACGCGAGCCGCCCCTCCACGGTGAGCTGCCGGGACGGCGAGATGCCCGCGATCTGCCGGCGGCCCAGCCACACCAGGGTGACGCTGCCGCTGCCGTCGTACAGCTCGGCCTCCAGCGCCAGCACCCCGCCGCGCGGTCGCAGGGTCACCGTGTTCAGCGAGCCGTGCAACGTGACCATGTCGCGGTCGCCGTGACTCGCGATCGGCGTGCACCCGGCCTTGCGGGAGTCGCGCTTGAGCTCCTCGGCCTCGATCGCCCCGGTGCTGTCGGACAGCCCACCGAACATCCGGCCGAGCAGGCCGCGCCGCTGGGTCGTGTCCATGTCTCCCAGCCTACGCGGAACCGTTCGGCTCCGGGCGGGGCATGCGCGCATCCGGCGGCAGCCGCAACGGCAGCGCTTCGCGCGGGGGCATCGCCTGCTGGCCGCGGACGACGACGACGTCCCGGAACGCCTGCTCCAGCGGGCCGTCGGGATCCGGTTCGGCCGCGGCCGTCCCGAGGTACGTGCCGCGCAGGAACCAGCGCGGCCCCTCGACCCCCACGATGCGGGTGAGCTGACGACCGGACTTGCCCTCGGGGGTCTTTACCGGCACCTGGAGCCGCAGCTCGGTGCCGTGCGGACCGTCGCTCGCGCTGGCGGTGCCGCCCTGCTTGGTGGCCTCGGCCACGATCTCGCGGCGTACCTCGTCCCACAGCCCGCCGGACTTGGGCGCCGCGAACACCCGCAGCTCCAGGGCCGAGCCCTCCATCGCGAGCATCACCGACTGCACCGCACCGGTGGCCTGGTCGGCCTGCAGCCGCAGCTCCACGCCCTCCGGCGGTGCCACCAGCAGACCGCCGAGATCGACCCTGGCGGTGCCGTCGTCACCGACCTCGGCGACGTCACGAGGACCCAGCGGCGGTCGTAGTGTCTCGGCACCCGCGTCGTCGTCCGGATCCACGGCGTCGTCGAGGTCGTCGAGGTCGTCGAGGTCGTCGGGACCGTCGGGACCGTCGGGACCGTCGGGCACCTTCTTGCGACGGCTGAACATCAGACGTCCTCCCCGCTGGCTGTCGGGGGCGCACGGAAACCCCCGGTCGAACCGTAGCCCCCGGCTCCGCGTGCCGACTCCGGAAGTCGCTCGGCCTCGACGAACGTGGCGGTCTCGACCCGCTGCACGACCAGCTGCGCGATCCGGTCGCCACGGCTCAGCCGGACCGGCTCCCGGGGGTCGAGATTGACCAGGCACACCTTGACCTCGCCGCGATAGCCGGCGTCGATGGTGCCGGGCGCGTTGACGATCGACAACCCGGCACGAGCCGCGAGACCCGACCGGGGATGCACGAAGCCGGCGTGCCCGACCGGCAGCGCGACGGCGAGGCCGGTGGGGACGATGGCCCGTTCCCCCGGCTGCAGGGTGACGTCGACGGTGGTCACCAGATCGGCGCCTGCGTCCAGCGGATGCGCGTACGTCGGTAACGGCACGTCGGGGTCCAGTCTGGTCACCAGGACCCGCGGCCCGTCGGGGGTCTCGACCACCCGGCGACCCTAGTCTGTCGGCGTGGAGACGCTGCGTGCGCCGGTGTCGTGGTGGGTGGCCGGCGGCGTGCTGGTCACCGCGGTGTGGCTGGTGCTCGTCGTCGCCACGCCGCTGTGGGCGGCGCTGCTCGGTGCCGCCCTCGCGGCAGTGGCCGTGGTGACGGCGCTGCTGCTTATCGGCGCGGCGCGGGTGGGCGTCCGTGACGGCGAGGTGGTGGCCGGGCGCGCACACGTCCCGTTGCGGCACTGCGGACCGGTGACGGCGCTCGACGCGGAGCAGGCCCGGCGGCTGCGTGGCCCGGAGGCCGACGCCAACGCGTTCCTGCTGCTGCGCCCGTACGTGGCGACGGCGGTGCGGGTGGACATCACCGACCCGGCCGACCCCACGCCGTACTGGCTGGTCTCGGCCCGCGACCCGCAACGCGTCGCCGACGCCGCGCGCGCGGCCCGCGGCGATGAGGCACGATAGGCCGGTGGCGCGTACGAAGAAGGCCGACCGACTGATCGAGCAGTCCGACGACCCGATCGCGACGGCCGAGACCGTCGGGGCCGAGCCGACGCGCAAGAAGGGCAGCAAGCGCCTCTGGAAGGTCTACAGCAAGGGCTCGACCGTGCTCGCCGGCGTGATCGCGCTGCGGCTGACCGAGACGACCTGGCGGCTGGCCACCAAGCGGAAGGCGCCGAACGACCCGGAGCACCCCGACGTGAAGGCCTCGGAAGCCATCACCTGGGCGCTGCTGTCGGGCGTCACCGCCGAGCTCACCAAGGTCCTGATCAGCCGCAAGACCGCGGAGTACTGGGTGCGCTCGACCGGCAACCTGCCTCCGGGCATGGACCCGCTGAAGGACTGAGCTGAAGGACTGAGCTGAACGACTGAGCTGGAGGACTGAGAGCGGTCAGGCCGCGCAGTCGCGGCAGATCGGCTGGCCCTTGCGCTCGCCCGCCAGCTGGCTGCGGTGGTGGACCAGGAAGCACGACGAGCAGGTGAATTCGTCGGACTGACGCGGCAGCACCTGGACGGCCAGCTCCTCGTGGGACAGGTCGGCTCCGGGCAGCTCGAAGGCCTCCGCCGCCTCGACCTCGTCCTCGTCGACCTTGCCGGAGTTCTTGTCGTGGCGACGCGACTTCAGCTCCTCGATGCTGTCCTCTGCGCTGTCGTCGCCGTCGGTCTTGCGTGGGGCGTCGTAGTCGGTGGCCATCTCAGTGACGTTTCCTCGTGCTCGCTGCGGTGTACGGCGGCGGTGAGCCGCCGGTCCGAGGGGCCCGGATGTCCCGGGGGCGCCGATTGTGCCTCATGACCCCCGCATTTACACCCGGCGAACACGCCGGAGCGATGCGATCCGTGACACACCGGGTATCCGCCCGTGACCCTCCGTGCTCCCTCGAGGCGCCAAACCCTCGCCGAGGGCAAGGTATTCCCGCGCCCGTGCGGGCGGTCAGAAGCCGCAGCGCACGGCCACGGCGCGCAGCGGCTCGAGCAGGCCCGGGGCGGCGGCCATCGTCATCCGGCGCGCGGGTGGGCCGCCCTCGATGCCGACCACGACGGCGCCGGCCTCCTCGGCCACCAGGGCGCCCGCGGCGATGTCCCAGCGATTGAGACCCTGCTCGAGGTACGCGTCGACCTGCCCGGAGGCGACCATGCACAGGTCGAGCGATGCCGCGCCCACCCGACGGATGTCCCGGACCTCGCCGAGCAGCCCGGCGACCGCCTGCGCCTGGGCCGTCCGCAGCTCGGTCTCGTAGCTGAATCCGGTCGCCACCAGCGCCTGTGCGAGCTCGGGGGGCTCGGGCACCTGCAGCGCGAGCGGGTCGCGGGCCTCGGCCGTCAGCACGGCGCCCTCGCCACGGACTGCGGAGTACGTGGTGCGGGTACGGATGTCGACGACCGCGCCGGCCACCGACCGGCCGTCGACCTGGGCCGCCACCGAGACGGCATAGCCCGGGTGGTCGTAGACGAAGTTGACCGTGCCGTCGATGGGGTCGACCACCCACACCACGCCGCTGGAGGACTCGACGCTGGCGCCCTCCTCACCGAGCATCCCGTCGCCGGGGCGGGCCCCGAGCAGCCGGGTCCGCAGCAGACGTTCGGCACCGGTGTCGAACTCGGTGACGACGTCGGTGGGGCTGGACTTGGTCGCCGCGACCGTGACCCGGCCCGGCGGCCGTTGCGTGGCCACCCACTGCGCCGCCTCGGTGGCGGCGTCGACGGCGAGCCGGCCGAGCTCCGCCCACTCGCCGGTCACGACGACACCCCGCGCAGTGGGTCCGGTGAGTCGCCGCCGCACAGCGCCGGGCGGTCCTCGCGCGGGTTGGCACAGCAGCCGGCCGGGCACACGTCCCAGGCCGGGCCCTCCCGTCCCGGCCCGACCCGCGCCGGGTGCTCGCCGCGCTCGGCGGCCGCGCGTTCGAGCAGCAGGTCGCGTACCAGGGACACGAACCGCGGGTCCACGCCCGGCGTGGGTACCCGCTCGAAGGCCAGCCCGAGCCGGTCGGCGGTGGAGCGCGCCTCGGTGTCGAGGTCGTAGACCACCTCCATGTGGTCGGACACGAACCCGACGGGCACCACCACCACAGCCGTCACCCCGTCGGCCGCGAGCGTCTCGAGGTGGTCGTTGACGTCGGGCTCCAGCCACGGCACCTGCGGTGAGCCCGATCGCGAGCAGTGCGCGAGGTCGTAGCGGTGCCGGGTGCCGGTACGGCCCGCGACGGCCTCGGCGACGAGCGCCGCGGCGTCGGCGTGCTGGCGCCGGTACAGGCCGCCGACCGGGTCTGCGTCGTGCCGGCCACTGGCGGCGTCCATCGCGCGCGGGATCGAGTGCGTGACGAAGACCAGCCGGGCGTCCTCGCCACCCGACGGCAGCCGGCCGAGGGCGTCGACCGTGCCGTCGACGAACGGCTGCACGAAGCCGGGATGGTCGAAGTAGTGCCGCAGTCGGTCGAGCCGCGGCGCGGTGCCGACGGTGTCGACGGCGTCGACCACGGCGTCGAAAAGGTTCTCCCGGTACTGCCGGCAGCCGGAGTACGACGAGTACGCGCTGGTGACCAGGCAGGCGGCCCGGCGGACGCCGTCGGTCGTCATCTGCCGCACGGTGTCGCTCAGCCAGGGCGCCGAGTTGCGGTTGCCCCAGTAGACCGGCAGGTCGGCACCGACGGCGGCGAGATCGGCGCGGACTGCGGCGAGCAGGGCCCGGCACTGGTCGTTGATCGGGCTGCGGCCACCGAACCGGTGGTAGTGCTCGGCGACCTCCGCGAGGCGCGCGTCGGGGATGCCGCGCCCGGCCGTGACCGTGCGCAGGAAGGGCAGCACCTCGTCGGGTGCCTCCGGCCCCCCGAACGACACCAGCAGCACCGCGTCGTAGGGCGAGACGTCCGGTGCTGCCATGCGACGAGCCTGACACGTACGCTGTCGTGGCCGGCCATCGCCCGCCGCGTCCATGCGCTCCGAGAGCAGACCAAGTGTTCCAGTCCTATCGCCGCATCCTGTCCGTACCCGGGGCGATCGCCTTCTCCGGCGCGGGCCTGGTGGCGCGGCTGCCGATCTCGATGACGGGGCTGGGCATCGTGCTGCTGGTGTCGGTGCGCACCGGGTCGTACGGCACCGCAGGAATCGTCTCGGCGGTGCACATCTTCTCGGCCGCTGCATTCCAGCCGGTCCTCGGCCGGCTCGTCGACCGGCACGGCCAGGCCCGCGTGGTGGTGCCGAGCCTCGCGCTGTTCGTTGTCGGCATGACTGTGCTGTGCGTCGGCGTGGAGGCGGGCTGGCCGCGGGGGACCTGGTACGTCGGCGCGGCGCTGTCCGGGGCGAGCTTCCCGCCGTTCGGATCGCTGGTGCGGGCCCGGTGGGCGCATGTGCTGCGCGAGGCACGACGGGTGCTGCCGACCGCGTTCGCGTTCGAGGCGGTGATGGACGAGGTCATCTTCATGACCGGGCCGGTGCTGGTGACCGCGCTGGTGACCGTGGTGCACCCGGTGGCCGGGCTGGCGGCGGCTGGCGTCCTCGGGGTCACCGGCGGACTGCTGCTGGCGGCGCAGCGCGCCACCGCCCCACCGGCCAGCCGGCCCCGCAGCGACGCTCCGGCGGCACCGCGGGTGCCGCTGGGCTGGCGGGTGCTGCTCCCGCTGTCGGTGGCCTCGGTCGGGCTGGGCACGCTGTTCGGCGGCGCGGAGGTCGCGACGGTCGCCTTCGCCGACGAGGCCGGCAACCGCGGTGACGCCGGCTGGATGCTCGCGGTGTGGGCCGTGGGCAGCCTGCTGGCGGGCATCGTGACCGGGACTCTCCGTCCGGGGTTCGCGCTGTGGCAGTTCCGGGTGGGCGCAGTCGCGCTCACGGTGACCATGGCCACGACCACGCTGGCCGGCTCGCCGTGGGTGCTGGCGCTGCTGCTGTTCTGCTCCGGCTTCGCGATCTCTCCGACCATGATCGCCGCGGTGGCCCTGGTGGAGCAGACGGTGCCGTCCGCCCGGCTCACCGAGGGCATGACCTGGATGACGACCGGGCTCGCCGTCGGCATCGCACCGGGTGCCGCGGCGACGGGCGCCGTCGTCGACGCCTCCGGGGCGTCGGCGTCGTTCTGGGTGCCCGTCGTGGGTGGCGGGGTGGCCGCCGTGCTCGCCTGGACTATCCGTCCCGCTTCGGCGCGCCGGATTGGAACCCCGGAGGCCGCGGACCAGACTGACCCCGAGTCGTCCGCACGCCTCAGTGCGGACTCCGGGAGGCGACGCGATGCGTGACCTCGCTCTCGACGGACTGAGCGACGACCGTCGCTACGTCCTGCTGCGCAGCGAGACGGGTGAGCAGTTCCGTGTGCCCGTCGACGATCGGCTGCGCGCCGCGTCCCGGGGTGACCGTGCTCGGCTCGGACAGGTGGAGATCAGCATGGACAGTGCGACGATGCGCCCCCGCGACATCCAGTCCCGTATCCGCGCGGGCGAGTCGCCCGAGGCCGTGGCGGCGGTGGCGCAGATGTCGGTCGAGCGGGTGATGGCCTACGCCGGGCCGGTGCTCGCCGAGCGCGAGCACGTGTGCCAGCAGGCGCGTCGCAGCGGACTGCGCCGCAAGCACGCCTCCGGACCGGGCCGGCTGCTCGGCGACGCGGTCGACGAGCACCTGCGCGGGCGCGGTCTCGACCCCGAGGGCGCCGGCTGGGACTCCTGGCGTCGCGACGACGGCCGCTGGTCGGTCACCGTCGCGGCCTCCCGCAGCGGCGAGCCCGCCACCTTCCTGTTCGACGTGCCCGGCCGCTACGTGGTGGCGCACGACGACGCCGCCCGCCGGCTGGTGGGCGACGAGCCGCCGCTCTCGGTCGAGCCCGAGCCCGACGAGCCGCGCGTGCACAGCCCGCAGCCGGTCGTCCGCGCGGCGCCGGAGCCGGCTCCCCCGGTCCAGGCGGAGGCAGCGGTCGACGAGCCCACCGTGGACGAAACCCCGCCCCGGACGCGTACCAGTGCACTCGACCGGCTGCGCCGCCCGCGCAGCGTCGACCCGACCGGGGACCAGCTCGCGTTCGACGCCACACCGGAGCCGATGGCCGACGTCCCGAAGGCGCGGGGCAAGCGCGACAGCTCCCGCCCGTCGATGCGCGACGCGGTGCCGGACGCTGGGCCCGACAACGAGGGCGACGACGTCGACGCCCTGGCCCGCGCGGTCGGCGACGACATTGCCCCGCACGAGACCGCCGACGGCGTCGACGACAGCGACACCGGACGGCAGCGCCGCCGCAAGGCCCGCGGCCGCGCCTCGGTCCCGACGTGGGACGAGATCATGTTCGGCTCCCGGCCCGAGTCCTGACGGCCGCTGCTCAGGGGCCGGTCGCCACCGGTCGGTCGGGGTCGGCGACCCACTCGCTCCACGAGCCCGGCCACAGCGCGGCGTCGATGCCGCAGATCTCGAGCGCCAGCACCTGGTGCGCGGCGTTGACCCCCGAGCCGCAGTACGTACCGACGGCGGTGCTGCCGTCGACGCCCAGCGCGGCGAACCGCTCCCGCAGCTCGGCGGCGGACCGGAACCGCCCGTCGGCACCCACGTTGTCCGTCGTCGGCGCGCTCACCGCACCGGGCACGTGGCCGGCGACCGGGTCGACCGGCTCCACCTCGCCGCGGAACCGGGGCGCTGCCCGGGCGTCCAGCAGCACGCCTCGGCCGGCCAGTGCTGCAGCCTCGTCGGCGTCCAGCGTGGGCAGTCGTCCCGGCTGACCGGTGAAGTCGCCGGTTCGGGGCGGCGGCTCGCCGGGGTCCGTCTCGATCGCCCCACCGGAATCGCCCCACGCGTGGTAGCCGCCGTCGAGTAGTCGCACGTCCTCGTGCCCGTACCAGCGCAGCAGCCACCACAGCCGGGCGGCCGCCGTGCCGTCGCACTGGTCGTAGACCACCACCGGGCCGCCGACGTCGACGCCGTACGCCCGCATCGTCGCCACGAACGCGTCTCTGTCCGGCAGCGGGTGTCGCCCGCCAGTTCCGGGCGGCGCAGCCAGGTCGCGGTCGAGGTCGACGAACACCGCGCCCGGCAGGTGCCCGGCGTCGTAAGCAGCGCGGCCGTACGGGCCGGTCAGCGACCAGCGGACGTCCAGCACCCGGACGCGTTCGGGCCCGATGGCACGAAGCTCCGCGGCGGAGATCAACGGGCCCACCAGCTCACCCGGCCCGGTCGCGCAGGATCGCCGCCAGCGCAGCCGGCTGGCTCAGGAACGGCGAGTGCGAAGCGTCCAACCGCTCCACCCGGCCGGCGCGCTGCGACATCGCCTCCTGGGCCGGCGGCGGGATCGCGGCGTCCTGCGCACAGACCACGTACGTCGAGGGCACGTCGTGCCACGCAGCGCGCGTCAGCGGCTGTGCGAACGACTGCCGGGACTGCAGCCCGAGCCGCGCCACGCCGTCGGCTGCGACAGCCGGGTCGACGTCGGCGTAGAAGATGTCGAGCGGCGTGCGCACCGCGATGGAGTCGCCGCGCTCGTCCCACCACGGCGGCGCCTCGCCACCGATCGCGGCCAGCAGCGACTCGCCGGCGTCCAGCATGAACGCGCACACGTAGACCAGGTGCTGCGCGTCGTCGTCGGCGGTGACGGCCTCGGCGACCGGGATCCCGCCGTAGGAGTGCGCGGCCACCACGACCGGCCCGTCGATCCCGTCCAGCGCGGCGCGGACGACCGCGACGTCGTCGTCGAGCCCGCCGAGCGCAGCCGGATCCGCGCCGCTGCTCGGCAGGTCGACGGTGCGGACGTCGAGGCCGTCGAGCTCGGGGACCAGCGAGGACCAGCACCACGAGCCGTGCCAGGCACCGTGGACGAGGAGCAACGTGGCGCTCATGGGGACTGCCTTCTGTCGGTGGGGTGGTTTCCGGCCGCTCTGACCACGTCAGACCAGGTCGATCAGCAGCGGCACGTGCATCTCCTGCGGCGTCAGCGACCCGTGGAAACCGCGCATCCTGGTCTCCACCGCGAACTGGCGCGACGCCAGCACCGCGAAGGTCCCCCGCGCGGCGATCAGCACGTCGCCGATCCGGGGGCGGACCCGCGGGTCCAGCGGACCGAACCAGCCGCGCTGCTCGGCCTGGTCGCGGGTGACCACCCAGGCGCGGGAGCCGCACCGCTCCCGCCAGCGGGCAGCCACCTCGTCGGTCGCCCCCGCCGTCGTCCAGAGCTGACGGAAGCGGGCCTCGCCACCGAGCAGCACCACCCCGTCCAGCAGGTCGGGGTCACCGTCGGCGTCCAGCCGGTCGTCGTCGGGCACGTCGACCATGCCGTGGTCGCCGGTCACGACCAGCGCGGTCCCGGCCGGCAGCAGGTCGCGCATCGCCCGCGCATCGGCGTCGACCGCCCGCAGGACCCGGCGCCAGTCTGCCGACTGACAGCCGACCTCGTGGCCGGTGTGGTCGAGCTCGGACTCGTACGTGTAGGTCACCGACCGCCGACCGTCGCACGCGGCCGCGGTGACCACGTCGACCACCGCGTCGACGCGCTCGCCGGGGGTGTTGCCGTCGATGTAGTCAGCCCCGCGCTGGCTGACCCGGGTCAGCCCGGTGCCCTGGAACGAGCCACGACTGACCACGGTCGCCTCGACGCCCTCGGCCCGGAGCCGCCCGAAGACGCTCGGGTGCGGCTGCCACTCGTCGGGATCGACGGGTGCCCGCCACGTCAGCGCGTTGAGCAGCGTCAGCGTGCCCGGGATGCGGCTGGTGTAGCCGGTCACCCCGTGCGCTCCTGGCGCCAGCCCGGTGCCGAGACTGGTGATGCTGGTGACCGTGGTCGAGGGAACGCCGGCCGTCAGCGGCGGGCAGTCGCCGAGCAGCGAGACGAGGTACGGCGCCTCGACCGCGTGCTCGAGCAGCGCCCGGTGGCCGAGCCCGTCGACGAGCAGCACGACCCAGCGGTCGGCCTCCGGCAGGCCGAGGCGGTCGTGCCATCCCGGCACGCCCGCGCGGGCACCGATGGCCGGCAGCAGGTCGCAGAGCGAGCGGTCGTCATAGCGCGGGAGGACGAGGTCGGGGTCGGCCGCGGGATCGATCTCCGGCTCAGCCGCCTTCATGCGCGGGCGGCCGCGCTCACCGTGGCGTGCGACAGCGTGCGGGCGAACTCCAGCAGCCGGTCGACCGCCTCCGCCCCGTCGGCGGTCGCGCTCACCCGGAGCGAGAAGTCGTCAGCGGTCACCGTGCCCGTGTAGCCGTGGTCGGCGTCGCACTCGGGGTCTGCGCACGCGGCCGGCTCGAGGTCGACCCGGCGGATGGCGCCCCACGACACCGTCATCACGGCCTCGCTCGGCTCGGTACGTGCCGTCCGGGCGCTGCGCCGGCGCGGCCGGTGCGACGCGTCGTCGCCCTGCTGCTGCGGCACCATCCGGTTGACGACCACCGACCGCACGGCGTCGAGGGCCACCGTCTCGGTCGTGGTCGCGGTGTACGGGGTCGGAAGCAGGTCGTCGGCCGGCTGCTCGTCGGTGTGCCCCACGACCAACCGGCTGTCGGTGACGACGACGACGGTGACGTGCCGCCTGATCTCGTCGTGGTCGAACGTCGGCTCGTGGTGCACCAGGAAGTCGACCACCGGCTCGTCGACCACCGCGCCGGCAACGCCGTCGGACACCGCCTCGGGGTGGTAGCCCGCCGCCTCGATGGCGGCGTAGAGCTCCAGCGTGCGGTCGGGCATGTCCTCAGTCTGGCACGGCGCCCTGGTCGTCTCGCAGGTCAGCCCGGTGCCGCTGCCAGCGCTGCATCAGGTGCGGCAGCTCCGCGCGCATGAACGCCATGAACGCCTGTGTCTCCCGCATCCGGCGTCCCCCGGGCCGGTCCCCCAGCACCGCGACGCCCTCGGCCGCGACCTCTTCGTACGGCGCCAGCATCGCCTCGCGCTGGAAGTAGATCTGCGACCAGATGTCGTCGCCCGCCACCCGGTAGTGGTCGCTGCGGGCACCGGGCTCGCGCTCGCGGCCCAGCAGCCCGGCCGGGACGAGGTAGCGCAGCGCCCCGGAGATCGCGGCCGGGCTGACCCGCAGCGCCGCGGCCAGCTCGCCCGCGGTCCAGCGCTCGGCGTCGGCGGCCAGGGCGTAGGAGAACACCCGGGCCGCCATCCGCGGCATCCCGGAGTCGGCCAGCACCATCGCGAACCGCTCCACGAACCGCAGCAGCCGCTCGTTCTCCTCGTCGTCCGTCACGCGAGTCATCATAGACGTCAATCACTTCATGAATGTGTGAAGACTCTGTACTGTCGGAGCTGTGAACACCGCGATCTCGGTCTCCGGACTGGTCAAGACCTTCGGACCCACCCGTGCGCTGGACGCGCTCGACCTCGACGTGGCCACCGGCGAGGTGCACGGCTTCGTCGGACCCAACGGCGCCGGCAAGTCCACCACCATCCGGGTGCTGCTCGGCCTGCTGCGCGCCGACTCCGGCACCGCCCGGCTGCTCGGTGGCGACCCCTGGCACGACGCCGTCTCCCTGCACCGACGGCTTGCGTACGTGCCCGGCGACGTGAACCTGTGGCCCCAGCTGACCGGCGGCGAGGTCATCGACCTGCTCGGCCACCTGCGCGGGGGCCTCGACCCGAAGCGCCGGGCAGAGCTGCTGGAGCGCTTCGACCTCGACCCCACGAAGAAGGGCCGCAGCTACTCCAAGGGCAACCGGCAGAAGGTGGCGCTCGTCGCCGCGCTGGCCTCCGAGCCCGAGCTGCTGATCCTGGACGAGCCCACCTCGGGTCTCGACCCGCTGATGGAGACGGTCTTCACCGACTGCATCCGCGAGGTGCGCGGCGAGGGCCGCACCGTGCTGCTGTCCAGCCACATCCTGGCCGAGGTGGAGGCGCTGGCCGACCGGGTGAGCATCATCCGCAACGGCCGCGTGGTCGAGAGCGGCACCCTCGACGAGCTGCGCCACCTGACCCGGACCTCGGTCACTGCCGAGACCGAGCGAGCGGTGCCAGGGCTCGCGGGGCTCCCGGGCGTGCACGACCTCGCGGTGCACGACGGCCTGGTCCGCTTCCACGTCGACACCGACGAGCTGGACGCAGCGGTCCGCGAGCTCTCCGGCGGAGGCATCCGCAGCCTGGTGAGCCACCCGCCGACCCTCGAGGAGCTGTTCCTCCGGCACTACGGCGACGACCTCGCGCCCGCCGACAGGACGTCGTGATGGCCTCCCGCACCGGCACGGGGGCGATGGTCCGGTTGGTGCTGCGCCGCGACCGGGTGCGGCTGTCGGTCTGGGTGCTCGCACTGTCGGCGCTGCTGGTGCTTACCGCGTCTGCCCAGCTGTCCTTGTACGACAGCAGCGCCGAGCGGGACTCCTACGCGGCGACGATCGGCAGCAACCCGGCCGCGCGGGCGATGTCCGGTCCGGGCTACGGGCTGCACTCCCTCGGCGGCATCGTCGCGTTCGAGATCGGCATCACCGGCTTCGTCGCGATCGCGCTGATGGGCGTGCTGCTCGTCGTGCGGCACACCCGCGCCGAGGAGGAGTCGGGACGCACCGAGCTGCTGCGGGCCACCGTGCTCGGCCGGCACGCGGCCACCGCGGCCGCGCTGCTGGTCGGCGGCGGCGGGCAGCTGCTGATCGGGGTCCTGGTGACCCTCGGGCTGGTCGGGCTCGACCTCCCCGTCGCCGGCTCGGTCGCGATGGGCCTGTCCTTCACCCTGGTGGGCTGGGTGTTCGCCGCGGTGGCCGCGGTGGCCGCGCAGGTGACGGAGAGCGCGCGGGCCGCCAGCGGCCTGGGGGTAGCAGTCCTCGGTGCGGCGTTCGCGCTGCGAGCCGCCGGCGACGTCGGTGGCGGCGGTGGCGCGTCGTGGGCCTCACCCATCGGCTGGGCACAGGCCGTCCGGCCGTACGCCGACGAACGGTGGTGGGTGCTGCTGCTCCCGGTGGTCGCGACGGCGGCTCTGGTCGCGGGCAGCATCGTCCTGCTCGACCGCCGCGACGTCGGCGCCGGTCTGGTGCCACCGCGACCCGGCCCGCCGAACGCCTCGCCGCGGCTGCTCGGCCCGCTCGGGCTCGCGGTCCGGCTGCAGCGCGGGTCGGTCACGGCGTGGGTGGTCGGCCTGTTCGTCCTCGGTGTCGCCTACGGCTCGGTCGGCGAGTCGGTCGACGACCTGCTGTCCGACAACGAGGCGCTCAAGGACCTGCTGGTCCGGTCGGGCACCTCGCTGACCGACACGTACTTCGCCACCGTCGCCGTCTTCACCGCGCTGATGGGTGCCGGCTTCGCCCTGCAGGTGGCCGTGCGCCCCCGGGGCGAGGAGAACAGCGGCCGGGCCGAGCCCGTGCTCGCCGCCGCAGTGCCGCGCTGGCGGTGGGCCGGCGCGCACCTGCTGGTCGCGGTCGTCGGCTCGACCGTCGGCCTGGCCGCGGCCGGCCTGGGCTCGGGGCTGACCGAGGGCCTGCTCAGCGGCGACGCCGGGCAGGTGTCGCGGCTGCTCGTCGCCGGTGTGGCGTACGCCCCCGCCGCGTGGGTGCTGGTCGGGCTGGCGGCTGCCCTGTTCGGGCTCGCTCCGCGGGCGTTGCCGCTGGCCTGGGCCGCGCTGGTCGGGTGCGTCGTCGTCGCCCTGCTCGGTGACACCCTGCGGCTGCCCGACTGGTCCCTGCGGCTCTCGCCGTTCGACCACGTGCCGCGGATGCCAGGCGCCGAGCTCTCCGCGTGGCCGCTGCTGGCGCTCACCGCGGTGGCCCTCGCGCTGGTCGCCGCAGGGCTCGCCGGCCTGGCCCGGCGCGACCTGGCCTGAGCCCTCACTGGGCCTCACTGGGGAAGCGTGTCGCCGGGCATCCGGGCCAGCCGCCGGGTCAGCACGTCGCTGCGGGTCGCACCGGTGGGCAGCACCCGCGCCAGCGCGTCCAGCACGGTCGCGCCGTCGGCGTTGACGAGCACCAGACCCAGGTCGACCGACGCCAGCTGCGGCAGGTCGTGCTTGAGGGCGGCGACCCGTTGCACGAGGTCCTCCACCGCCGGGAGGTCGACGGGTTCGCCGCCGCGGTAGCCCATCAGCAGCGGCGCGGAGCGGATCTCGCGCACCATCGAGGAGGCGTCGGCATCGGTCATCGGGGGGATCCGCCAGGCCCGGTCGTCCAGCAGCTCGCTCGGCGCACCGGCCAGCCCGAACGACACCAGCGGTCCGAACAACGAGTCCTCGACACCCTCGACCGTGACCGGCACGCCGGCAGCGGCCTGCCGCTGCACCACGAAGTCGCTCGCCCGAGGGTCGTCGCCCGACGCGAGCGCCGTCCACGCCTGGCGCATCTCGGCCTCGTCGTCGATGTTGCGCCAGACGTAGAACATGTCCGGGCGCCGGCGCAGGTGCTCGGCCCTGGCCTTGAGCACGACGTTCCAGCCGCACGCCTTGCCCGCCGCGACCGCGGCGTCAGCGCTGTCGACCTCGAGCTGCTCCCACAGGTCGATGCCGTACGCGCGCCAGCAGCTCGCGCACCTGCGGCTGCCCGAGGTCGGCGCCATCCGGCGCGTCGACCAGGGCGGCCTCGACCACCCGCTTGGCGGCCGCGCGGTCGGCCTCGGCGTAGGTGCGCACCTCACCGGCCGGGCGTCCGAGCCACTGCGCGTACGCCACCACGCGGGCCAGCGCGCGCACCGCCGCCTCGGGCGCCGGGTAGGACGGCACCGAGCCCTTGCCCGGCGCACCCTCGACGTCGGGCACCCGCAGCAGCTCCGGGACTCCCTCGCGGCCGAGGAACGTGCACACGATCGGCTTGTCCGACTGCTCGCCGACGGTGGCGAGCACCGTGGCGACGTCCTCACCCTTGGCTTCCAGCGGTGGGATGTAGACGGCGACCACGGCATCGACGTCCGGGTCGTCGATGGCCTCGTCGAGGGCTCGCTCGAAGTCGTCGGCCGTGGCCTCGGAACCCAGCGCCACCGGCTCGCGCACGTCCAGCCCCGCACCGGTCGCGGCATCGGCGGCGAGCAGGCCCAGTGCGTCGGAGTTGCCGACGACGGCGACCCGCGCACCGCGCGGCAGCGGCTGGTAGGCCAGCAGCTGCGCGACGTCGAACATCTCGTCCAGGGTGTCGACCTGGATGACGCCGGCCTGGCGGAACATCGCGTCGACAGCCGGCTGCGGCGCGCTGCTGTGCCGCACCACCTGCCCCACCGGCACGCCCTGCGTGGTGCGGCCCGACTTCACCGCCACCACCGGCTTCTGCCGCGCGACCCGGCGCGCGATCCGGGAGAACTTGCGCGGGTTGCCGATCGACTCGAGGTACAGCAGCACCACGTCGGTGGATTCGTCCTCCTCCCAGTACTGCAGCAGGTCGTTGCCGGAGACGTCGGCTCGGTTGCCCGCGGACACGAACGTGGACAGGCCGAGTCCGCGCCGGTCGGTGTTCTCCAGGATCGCGACGCCGAGCGCGCCGGACTGGCAGAAGAAGCCGACCCGGCCACGCGCCGGCATCAGCGGCGACAACGAGGCGTTGATGCGTACGGTCGGAGCGGTGTTGATGACGCCAAGACAGTTCGGGCCCACCAGCCGCAGGCCGTAGCTGCGGGTCAGCGCCAGCAGCCGCCGCTGCCGCTCACGACCCTCGTCGCCGGTCTCGGCGAAGCCGGACGAGATCACGACCAGCCCGTGCACACCCTTCGCGGCACAGTCCAGCGCGACGTCCGCGACCGCGTCGGCCGGCACCGCCACGAGTGCCAGGTCGACCTCACCGGGGACGTCCTGCACCGAGGCGTAGGCCGGGAGGCCGGACACCGCCTCGGTCTGGGGGTTGACCGCGTAGACGGTGCCGGTGTAGTCGCCGAGCACCAGGTTGCGCACCAGCGTCTGCCCGATGCTGTCCTGGCGGCGACTGGCGCCGACCACCGCGACGCTGCGCACGTCGAAGAAGCGCCGCATCGACGCGGCCTCGGCACGGTGCTCGCGCGCCTGCACGACGCCGAGCGACGTGTTGGTCGGGTCGAGACGGAACTCCAGCCGCATCACGCCGTCGGAGATGCCGCCCGCGACCTTGTACCCCTGCTCGCGGAACACGTTGATCATCCGCACGTTGTCGGGGAGGACCTCGGCGACGAACTTGCCGTAGCCGAGCTCGCGCGCCGCCTCCGCGAGGTGCTCGAGCAGCAGCTGGCCGACGCCGCGACCCTGGTGCGCGTCCTCGACCAGGAAGGCCACCTCGGCCTCGCCGTCCTCGATCCGGTCGAACCGGCCGACACCGACCATGGTGTCCCGCAGGGTGAGCACGAACGCGACCCGGTCGTGGTGGTCGACGTGGGTGAACCGCTCCACGTCACGGTCGGACAGGATCGGGTACGGCGCGAAGAAGCGGAAGTACTTGGACTGGTCGGAGACCCGCGCGTAGAACGCGACCAGCTGGTCGGCGTCGTCGGGGCGGATCGGCCGCAGCTGGGCGGCGCGGCCGTCGCGGAGCACGACGTCGGCCTCCCAGTGCGCCGGGTATTCGGCCGCCTGCCGGCGCTCGTCGGGAGCCACGAGGCCGAATCTAGCGATTGACCCTGAGCCGCACCTGCCGCAGCCGGCCGCCCTGCTGTTGTCCCGCCCGGTGCGGCGGGCCACACTCGGCCCCCATGAGCGACGCCACCCCCGGACCGTCCGACTCGTCGCGGGCCTTCCGCGCCGCCCGCGACCAGCTGCTCGCCCATCGGGAGGACCTCGGCTCCGCCGAACGGGAGTTCGCGGTCCCCGAGCTGGACAGCTTCAACTTCGCCACCGACTGGTTCGACGTGGTGGCGGCCGAGCAGCCGACCGTCACGGCGCTGCACCTGGTGGAGCCGAACCGGGACACCAAGGTGTCGTACGGCGACCTGAGCCTGCGCTCGCAGCAGGTCGCCGGCTGGTTGTGGTCCCAGGGGCTGCGACCCGGCGACCGGGTGCTGCTGGTCCTCGGCAACGTGGTTCCGCTGTGGGAGCTGATGCTGGCCTGCATCCGGCTGGGTGCGGTCCTGATCCCGGCGACGACGCTGCTCTCGCGGGACGACCTCGCCGACCGGATCGAGCGGGGCGAGGCGCGGGCGGTGGTGGCGGCGACCGCGGACACGCCGCGCTTCGGCGACGTCGCCGCGGACTGCCTCAAGGTGGGCGTCGATCTCGGTGACGGGCACGGCGAGGCGCCCGGCTGGGTGCCGTACGCGCTGACGCACGACCACCCGACCCTCGCCGAGGTCGTCGCCGCCGACGGCGAGCAGCTGCCGGTGACCCGGCCCAGCGACGCGCTGCTGCTGTACTTCACGTCCGGAACGACCGCACAGCCCAAGCTGGTCGAGCACACCCACGCGTCGTACCCGATCGGGCACCTGTCGACGATGTACTGGATCGGGCTGCAGCCCGGCGACGTGCACCTCAACGTCTCGTCATCCGGGTGGGCGAAGCATGCATGGTCGACGTTCTTCGCGCCGTTCGCAGCAGGCGCCACCGTGCTGGTGTTCGGCTACCCGCGGTTCGATCCCCAGGCGCTGCTGCGGACGATGACCGACCACGCCGTCACGACGTTCTGCGCGCCCCCGACGGTGTGGCGGATGCTGGTCCAGGAGGACCTGACGGCGTGGCGGCCCCAGGTGCGCGAGCTGGTGGCCGCCGGCGAGCCGCTCAACCCCGAGGTGATCGAGCGGGTACGCGACGCGTGGGGCCTCACCGTGCGCGACGGCTACGGGCAGACCGAGACCACCGCCCAGGTCGGCAACCCGCCGGGGCAGCGGGTCAAGCCCGGCTCGATGGGCCGCCCGCTGCCGGGCTACTCGATCGTGCTGGTCGACCCGGTCACCGGTGAGGTCGGCGACGACGGGGAGATCTGCGTCGAGCTGTCGCCGCGGCCGGTGGGTGTGATGGTCGGCTACACCGGCGACGAGGAGCGCACCGCCGAGGCGATGCGCGGCGGCGTCTACCACACCGGCGACGTCGCGAGCCGCGATGACGAGGGCTACCTGACGTACGTGGGTCGGGCCGACGACGTGTTCAAGGCCAGCGACTACCGGATCAGCCCGTTCGAGCTGGAGTCGGTGCTCGTCGAGCACCCGGCGGTCGCCGAGGCCGCCGTCGTGCCGTCACCCGACCCGGTGCGGACGTCGGTGCCCAAGGCGTACGTCACCCTCGCAGCCGGGCACGAGGCGTCGCGGGAGACCGCGTACGACATCCTCCGGCACGCCCGCAAGCACCTGGCTCCGTACAAGCGGGTGCGGCTGCTGGAGTTCGTCGGCGCCGAGCCCGGGCTGCCCAAGACCATCTCGGGCAAGATCCGCCGGGTCGAGCTGCGGTCGGCCGAGGCGGACCGGATCGGCGCCGGCCCTGACAACGCAGACGGCGGGGGCGGCGGCGCCTTCTCCGAGTCCGACTTCCCCGAGCTGAGGGACGGGTGACCCCGCGGTGGCGGCGTCGTACACGCGCCGGCAGGTGCTCGGCTTCCGGGTGCGCGCGCAGCAGCTGGACCGGGAGGGCGGAGTGCCGGCCGACACGGCTGTCCTCGACATCGGCGTGCAGGACACCGGACCGGACGGCGCCCGGTGGGCGCTGGCGCTGCGTGGCGTCGACCCGGCGCGGCTGACGGCCGACGACCTGGTCTGGGTCTGGACGATCCGCGGAGCTCCCCACGCCTACCGCCGGGCGGACCTGTCAGGTGTCGCCGCCGCGGTCGCACCGTTCTCGGACGCGGATGCGGGAAAGCGGATCTTCGACGCGTCCAAGCCGCTGAAGCAGGCGGGCATCAGCAACCTCGACGCGCTCGATGCGGTGGCGTCGGCGATGCGGTCGGTGGTGACGCGGCCGACGGTCAAGGGCGACGTCTCCGGCCGGCTGGCCGAGCTGATGGACCCGCCCTACCTTCGGTTCTGCCGGGTGTGCGACGCCACCCACCTGTACGAGATGCCGTTCCGCCTCGCCGCCCTGCGAGCCGGCCTTGAGCTGGAGCCCGACACCTCGCCGCCGGTGCTGCGGCGGGTCCCCCGCTTCACGCCGGCCACGGTGGTGCCGGAGCGCCTCGACGTCATCCGGGGCTACCTCCGGCTGCTCGGGCCGGCCACGCCGACCCAGGTCTCCGCCTACGTCGACGCACCGGTCAAGGACGTGCAGGCGCACTGGCCCGACGACGCCGTCGGGGTGACGGTCGGGGGCGAGCAGCGGTGGCTGCTCTCCGGCGACGAGGCCGCGCTGGGCTCCGGTCCGGCGAAGGCCGTGCGGCTGCTCGGGCCGTTCGACCTGTTCCTGCAGGGCCGGGACCGGCAGCTGCTGGTCGAGGACCCCGCGCGGTCAAAGGCGCTGTGGCCGGTTCTCGGCCGGCCCGGTGCCGTCCTGGTCGACGGGGAGATCGCCGGCACCTGGCGCCCGCGGAAGTCCGGCCGCAACCTGACCGTCACCGTCGAGGCCTGGAGCCGGATCACCAAGCCGGTCCGGGCCGCGGTGCAGCACCAGGCCGAGCGGCTGGCCGACCACCGGGGCGTCCGGCTGGCCGCGGTCGACCTCGGCGGCTGAAGCGCCGCAATCCCGCGTGCCGCCGGTGACCGTGTCCACGGCGGACGCGACAATGACCCCATGGCCCGCCGCACCAGAACCCCTGTGCCCGACGACGACTTCGAGGAGCACGTCGTCGACATCGACGTCGGCGAGGAGATGCGCACCAGCTTCCTCGAGTACGCCTACTCGGTGATCCACTCGCGCGCCCTGCCGGACGCGCGCGACGGGCTCAAGCCGGTGCAGCGCCGCATCCTCTACACCCTGCACGACCTCGGTCTCCGTCCCGACCGCGGACACGTCAAGTGCGCCCGCGTCGTCGGCGAGGCGATGGGACGGCTGCACCCGCACGGCGACGGTGCGATCTACGACGCCCTGGTGCGGCAGGCGCAACCGTTCACCATGCGGGTGCCGCTGGTCGACGGCCACGGCAACTTCGGCAGCCTCGACGCCGGGCCGGCCGCGATGCGCTACACCGAGTGCCGGATGGCACCGCCGGCGCTCGCGATGACCACGTCCCTCGACGAGGACACCGTCGACTTCAAGCCCAACTACGACAGCCGCGAGACCGAGCCGACGGTGCTGCCGGCGGCGATCCCCAACCTGCTGGTCAACGGCGCGTCCGGCATCGCGGTGGGCATGGCCACGAACATGGCCCCGCACAACCTGGTCGAGGTCGTCGGGGCGCTGCGGCACCTGATCGGCAACCCGGGGGCGAGCCTGGACGACCTGATGCGGTTCGTGCCCGGACCCGACCTGCCCACCGGCGCCAAGATCGTCGGTCTCGACGGCGTGCGCGACGCGTACGAGACCGGCCGCGGGTCGTTCCGGATGCGGGCAACGGCACGGGTCGAGTCGCTCAGCCCCCGCCGCAAGTCGATCGTCGTGACCGAGCTGCCCTACGGCGTGGGGCCCGAGAAGGTGATCGAGCGGATCAAGACGCTGGTGCAGGCCAAGAAGCTGCAGGGCATCTCCGCGATCAACGACTTCTCCGACATGCAGAACCCGATGCGCCTGGTCATCGAGGTCAAGAACGGCTTCCACCCCGAGGCCCTGCTCGAGCAGCTCTACAAGCAGACCCCGCTAGAGGACTCGTTCGGCATCAACGCCGTCGCCCTCGTCGACGGCCAGCCCCGCACCCTCGGGCTCAAGGAGCTGCTCGAGGTCTACCTCGACCACCGCCGGGCCGTGGTCCGGCGACGCAGCCAGTTCCGCCGCGGTCGCGCGGCCGACCGGCTGCACCTGGTCGAGGGGCTGCTGGTGGCGATCCTGGACATCGACGAGGTGATCCAGCTGATCCGCACGAGCGACGACGCGGCCATCGCGCGGGAGCGGCTGATGCAGGTCTTCGACCTCACCGAGATCCAGGCCACCCACATTCTCGACCTCGCGCTGCGCCGGCTCACCCGGTTCTCCCGGATCGAGCTGGACAAGGAGCAGGCCGAGCTGCAGCGCACCATCGAGCAGCTGGACGCGATCCTCGCCGACCCCGCGCTGCTCGACCGCACGGTCGGCGACGAGCTGCAGGCGATGGCCGAGGAGTACGGCACGCCACGGCGCACCGTGCTGCTCGAGTCGGCGGGCCAGCCGGTCACCGCCGCCACCCCGCTCGAGGTCGCCGACGACCCGTGCCTGGTGCTGCTGGGGGCGACCGGGCTGCTGGCCCGTACCCGCTCGGCCGAGCCGCCGGGCGAGGGCGGCCGGCGGGCCCGCCACGACACCGTCCTGTCGGTGGTGCCGGCCACCGCCCGTGGGCAGGTCGGCGTGGTCACCAGCGCCGGCCGGCTCTACCGGCTCGGCGTGCTCGACCTCCCGGCACTGCCCGACACCGCCCACGCGCCGCACTTGCAGGGCGGGGCACCGATCACCGAGTTCCTGTCGCTGGAACCCGACGAGCGGGTGCTAGGGCTGACCAGCCTCGACCCGGACAGCGCCGGTCTCGCGCTCGGCACCGCGCGCGGAGTGGTCAAGCGGGTGCAGCCCGACCACCTGACCAACCGCGACGACTGGGACGTGATCCGGCTCGACGAGGGCGACCGGGTCGTCGGCGCGGTCGAGCTGGTCTCCCCCGACGACACCGAGCTGGTCTTCGTGAGCTCCGACGCGCAGCTGCTGCACTTCCCGGCCTCGGCCGTGCGCGCGCAGGGTCGCTCGGGCGGCGGGGTCGCCGGCATCAAGCTGGCTGCCGGCGCCGAGGCGGTGTCGTTCGGCACCGTGACCTCGCCCGACGACGCGGTCGTGGTGACGGTCGCCGGGTCGGGCACCGCCCTGCCCGGCACCGAGGCGGGCACTGTCAAGGTCACGCCGTTCGCCAGCTATCCCGGCAAGGGCCGGGCCACCGGTGGCGTTCGCTGCCACCGCTTCCGCGGCGGAGAGCAGCGGTTGCTGCTGGCCTACGCCGGTGCCGGGCCGGCGATGGCGGCCGCGAGCAGCGGCGCACCGGTCGACCTGCCGGCGGCCGACGGACGGCGGGACGGCTCCGGGGTGCCCGCCTCGCAACCGCTCGCCGCCGTGGCCGGACCGGCCGCGTCCGCCGTGAGAGGGTGACGCCGTGCGCCGACCCCGCCGGTTCCTGACCGCTGTCTGCGCAGTGGTGCTGGCGGCGTCCGCGCTCGCCGCATGCACCGGTGACGACGACGGCGGCGGGTCGACCGAGGGCGAGGACCTCGACGCCCGGATGCAGGCGGCCCGCGACTCGCTCGACGCGGCCGAGAGCATCGACCTGCGGCTGTCGACCGACGAGCTCCCCGACGGCGTCCAGGGCCTGCTCGACGCCGACGGCGTCGGCAACCACGACCCCGCGTTCGAGGGCACCGTCTCGGTGGTCGCCGGCGGGCTCGGCAGCATCGACGCCGACGTGATCGCGGTCGACGGCGAGGTCTACGCCGAGCTGCCCTTCACCGGCGGCTTCTCGCCCATCGACCCCGCTCAGTTCGGTGCGCCCGATCCGGCAGCGCTGCTGTCCGACGACGGTGGCGTGTCGGGCTGGCTCACCGACGCCGACGACCTGGCCAGCGAGGGTGAGAGCCGCGACGGCGACGACGTGCTGACCGCGGTGAGCGGCACGCTGCCGGGCGACGTCGTGGCCGAGCTGATCCCGTCGGCCGACGAGGGAGCCGACTTCGAGGTGGAGTTCCGGCTGACCGACGACGACGTGCTGCGCGACGCCACCATCACCGGCCCGTTCTACCCCGAGGGCGGCGACGTCACGTACGACCTGACGGTGGAGGCCTCGGACGAGAGCGTGGACATCTCCGCTCCCTGACACGGCCCCGTGGGTCCACCCTTTGTCCGGAAGTGTTGACTTCCGTCGTAACACGCGAGTATCTGTGTGCTCCTCAGTTGATCTGGGTGGAATGCCCGTTTCGTGGGAGGGGACGCACGCATGCGGATGTCATCGCTGACCGGGATGCTGACCGGGATGCTGACCGGGATCGCGGGCCTGCTGCTGGCGGGGCTCCCGCTGGCGCCGGCCGCCACCGCCGCACCGGCCCCACCCGCACCGGCCCCACCCGCACCGGCCACCGGGCCGGCGGCCACAGCCACGACCCCGGCGGGCGACGGCCCGCAGTCGCCTGCCGACGTCTACCGCTGGCTCGAGGACCCGGAGATGACCGGCGAGGGGCAGCAGCAGCCGCACGCCCAGCTGACGCCCTACGCGTCCGCCGCCCAGGCCCGCGCCGCCGCCGAGGGCGGTGAACCGCACTCGCCGTGGGTGCAGAGCCTCGACGGCACCTGGCGGCTCGACGTCGTGCGCCGCCCGCAGGCGGTGCCGGAAGAGTTCTGGGTCCGCGGCCACGACACCAGCGGCTGGGACCGGGTCCAGGTGCCGCACACCTGGCAGTCCGACTTCGTCGACCACCCGATGTTCCGCAACATTCCCGAGGAGGTCTACCCCGACGACCCGCCGGCGGTGCCGCACGACATCAACCCGACCGGTGCCTACGTGCGCAGCTTCATCGTTGACGAGCGCTGGGACGACCGCCGCACCATGCTCCGTTTCGAGGGCGTCACCAGCGGCTACTTCGTCTGGGTCAACGGCCGCTACCTCGGGTACGACCAGGGCGGGTACACGCCGGCCGAGTTCGACGTGACCGACGCGCTGCACCCGGGCCGCAACCGGGTCGCGGTGCAGGTGCACCGGTGGGGATCCGGCTCGTACCTCGAGGACGTCGATCAGTGGCGCTACAGCGGCATGTTCCGGGCCGTCTGGATGTACTCCACCCCGGACACCCGCATCACCGACGCGTACGTCACGACCGACGTCAGCGACGACACGACGTCGGCGACGTTGACCGACATCGTCGACGTCGAGCGCCCGGCGGACCTGGCAGGCGACGCGGCGACGTACCGGCTGCGGCAGACCCTGTTCGCCCCGGACGGCAGCAGGCTGGACCGCCGCTCCGTGCCGGTGTCGTTCGACGCGGACGAGACGTCGGCACAGGTGCCGATCGACGCCGAGCTGGACGACCCGGCGCTGTGGAGCGCCGAGGAGCCTCGCCTGCACGCGCTCGTGCTCCAGCTCGTCGACGCCGACGGCCGGGCCGTCCAGGCGGTGTCGCAGGCGATCGGCGTCCGCGAGGTCGCCGTCTCCGACAGCCAGGTCGTGGTCAACGGCAGCCGGATCGTGATCCGGGGCGTCAACCGGGCGGAGACCGATCCCGACACCGGCCGTGCCGCAACGCGAGCCGCGATGGAACGCGACGTCCGGCTGATGAAGCGGCTGAACGTCAACGCCGTGCGGACCTCGCACTACCCGTCCCACCCGTACCTGTACGACCTGGCCGACCGGCACGGGCTGTGGGTCGACGACGAGATCGACATCGAGACCCACGCCCACGAGAACTGTCCGGACGACTGCCTGGCGTCCCGCCCGGAGTGGGCGGCCGCGTTCGCCGACCGGTTCGCCGCGATGGTCGAGCGGGACAAGAACCATCCGAGCATCATCTTCTGGGACACCGGCAACGAGGCCGGGCTCGGCGAGGCGCACGACGCGATGGCCGAGTGGGCCGACGCCAACGAACCCACCCGGCTGCTCTACCACCAGTCCAACTCCCCCGACGGCGACGCGCCCTTCGCCGACGTGGCCGGCCCCCGCTACCCGACGCCGGACCGGCTGGAGGCCAAGCTCGAGTCCACCACCAAGCCGATCGTGATGGGTGAGTACGCCCACGCGATGGGCAACGGGCTGGGCAACTTCAGCGACTTCTGGCAGCTGACCCGCGAGCACCCGCAGATCCAGGGCGGCTTCATCTGGGACTGGGCCGAGCAGAACCTCGACCAGCCGCTGTTCCTCACGCCGGACTCCTCGGACGGACAGGTCCAGACCTTCCTCGTCGGGAAGCCGGAGCAGGTGGCCGGCCACGACGGGCGCGGGTTGCGGCTGACCGGCCTCGACGACTTCGTCGACGTCTTCCGCGACCGGTCGCTCGACGTCACCGACGCGCTGACGCTGGACGCCTGGGTCCGCCCCGGGCGCTGGGCGGGCAGCATGCCGATCGTCACCAAGGGCGACTCCTACGGCCTGCAGATGACCGACCGGGAGACCCTCGAGCTCGGCGTCGACGTGGGCGAGCGTGCGACGGTGTCGGCCACCGTCCCGGCCGACTGGTACGGCAGCTGGCACCACGTCACCGGCAGCTACGACGGCTCCCGGCTGCGGCTGTACGTCGACGGCGCACTCGCCGCCCGTACCCCTGCGTCCGGTGCGATCGACCCCGGGCTGTGGGAGGTCAACGTCGGCCGCAACGCGGAGACCCAACGCGACCAGACCGAGACCCGGCTGGCGGCGATGACCGTCGACTCCGTCCGCATCCACCCGCGGGCGCTTCCGCCGGGCCGCGCCGGATCCACCGACGGGGCGGTGCTCGCGCTCGACTTCGAGAAGCTGCAGCGTCGCGGCGAGTTCTCCAGTCTCGGGGTCAGCCTCTCCGGCACCGACGGCCTGGTGTCGTCGCACCGCGGCTTGCAGCCCGAGGTGCGCACGATGGCCCAGGCGCAGAGCCCGATCCGGTTCGGCGCCCCGGACGAGTCCGGTCGCGTCGCGGTCACCAACGAGCAGCAGGCCGGCAGCCTGCCGGTGCGGCTGCGCTGGTCGCTGGACGAGGTGGGCCGCACGCTGGCCGCCGAGACCCGCACGACAACGTTGGCTCCCGGGCAGACCCGCCACCTGGTGCTGCCCGACCAGCCGCCCAACCCGCGCGACGTCGAACGCTGGTGGACGCTGACCGCGCGCTCCGCGCACGACACCTGGTGGGCCGACGCCGGGTGGCTGATCAGCCGCGAGCAGTTCGACGCCGGCGGCACCACGGTGCCGGGTGTCCAGCTGCCCCCACGCCGGGACGACCGCACGCCTGCGCCCACGGTGACTCGCGACGGCGCCGTGCTGACCGTGAGCGGCCGCGGGTGGACGTACGAGTTCGACACCCGGTCGGGGCGGATGGTGTCCATGGACAGCCGGGGCCACCAGCTGCTGCGGACCGGTCCGCGGCTGGACGTCTGGCGGCCCCCGACCAGCAACGAGACCTACGACTGGGGCACCGACGACCGGCGGCTCTGGCACGACATCGGCCTGGACGCGCTGCGGACGCGGGTCCGGTCGGTGCAGACGAAGACAGAGCGGGGTGGCGCCGTCGTGGTCGAGGTGACCAGCCGGGCGGCCGCGCCGGGCAAGGCGGCTGCCGCGCACTTCGACCAGGCGCTGACCTACCGCATCGACGGGCGCGGCACCATCGCGCTGCGGCACGAGGTGCAGCCCGGCGGTGACGACGTCGGCTCGCTGCCCTACCTGCCCCGGCTCGGGCTTCAGCTGCAGGTGCCGCAGCGGCTGGACGACTTCGCGTGGTACGGCCGCGGCCCGTTCGAGACCTACAACGACCGCACCGAGGGCTCGACCGTCGACGTGTGGCGCTCGACCGTCGACGAGCAGTACGTCGCGTACTCGCGGCCGCAGGCGCACGGCAACCATCACGCGACCCGCTGGGCGACCCTGTCCGACGGCGCGCGGTCCGGCCTGCTGGTGGCCGCCGCGCCGGCTCGTACGGTGGACGTCAGCGTCACGAGATATGACGACCTCGACCGCGCGGAGTACGACTTCCAGCTCCCGCTGGTGCGCAACCGCAGCTGGTCGACGCTGCACGTCGAGTCCGGCGAGACCGGCATGGGCGAGACACCGAACTCGGTGCTGGAGCCCTACCGGGTCAGCCCGACCGACCCCGCGGACTACGAGCTGACGCTGCGGCCGCTGACCGGGCGGGAGGTGTCCGCCGGCGGCGTGCCCGACCCGGACGGGCCGGTCGTCTGCCCTCCGGACGTGACCCTGCCCGACGACCTGACGGTCGACGGGGCCGGCTCCGTCACCGTGCCGGTCACGGTGGCCGCGCGCTGCGCCGGCGGGAACCGGCGGGCCGAGCTGGCGCTCAGCGTGCCCGCCGGCTGGACGGTGGATCCGGCGTCGAGCTCGCTGGGCAGGCTCGACCTGGGCGAGCCGGAGACGGTCGAGCTCGAGGTGACGGCTCCGGACGACGTGGAGCCGGGCGAGCACCCCGTCACCGCCGAGGTCACCTTCGTGTCGCCGCCCGGCCTCCAGGGACGGGTCACCGCCGACTCCGCGGTGTCGGTGCCGCTCCCGCCCGGGGCGCACTGGGTGTCGGACCTGTCGTTCGCCTCGGAGACCAACGGATGGGGGCCGGTCGAGCGCGACACGAGCAACGGCGAGGACGCCCCGGACGACGGCCTGCCGCTGTCGATCGGTGGCGACACGTTCGCCAAGGGGCTCGGTGCACACGCCGACTCGCTGGTCGAGGTGGCGCTCGACGGCGGGTGCAGCACGTTCACCAGCACGGTCGGTGTCGACGACGAGGTCGACGACGACGGCTCCGTGGTGTTCGAGGTGCTCGCCGACGGCGAGGTCGTGGCATCCACCGGCACGCTGCACGGCGGTGACGACGGCGAGGCGCTCACGGCCGACGTCACCGGGGCGGAGACGCTCGGGCTGCACATCGGCGACGCCGGTGACGGCAACGGCCGCGACCACGCCGACTGGGCCGCCGCCCGGCTCAGCTGCGGGGGCTGAGTGCTGCTGCTGTGACACGATCGGGCCGGTGAGCGGACAGCCCGAACCGGTCCCGGGCAGCGCTCCGTCCGCCGTCCCGCTGGCCAGCCGGCTGCTGCTCGCTCTTGCGGCCACCGCCGTCGCCTTCGCGGCCGCGGACACGTACGTCGTGGTGCTCGCACTGCCCGACATGATGAGCGCCGCCGGGCTGTCCACCGACGAGCTGCAACGGGCGGCGCCGCTGATCTCCGGCTTCCTGCTCGGCTACGTGGGCGTGCTGCCGCTGATCGGGCGAATCGCCGACCTGCGCGGCCGCACACCGGTGCTGGTGGGGTCGCTGGTCGTCTTCGCGGTGGGCTCGCTGGTGACCGCGGCGGCCTACGACCTGCCGTCGATGGTCACCGGCCGGTTCATCCAGGGCGTGGGGGGCGGCGGGCTGGTGCCGGCGACGCTGGCGCTGGTCGCCGACCTGTGGCCGCCCGAGCGCCGCGGCCTGCCGCTCGGGGTGGTCGGCGCCGTGCAGGAGCTCGGGGCGGTGCTCGGCCCGCTGTACGGCGCCGTCGTGCTCGCGGTCGCCGACTGGCGGGCGATCTTCTGGCTCAACCTGGCGGTCGGCCTGGTGCTCGCGGCGGCGCTGGTGCGTACGGCTCCGCGGCCGGCGGCCGACGAGACCCGCGGCCGGCCGGACGTGCTCGGTGGCCTGCTCGCGGTCGGCGCGCTGACCTGCCTGGCCGTGCTGATGCGTGCGCCGACCGGGCTGGTGACCGACGTGGAGTGGGGCCGAGCCTTCCTGCCAGTGGTCGGCGACAGCCGGTGGGCGACGCCGCTGGCGATCGCGGTGTACGTGTTGACGGCCGCCTTCGTCGCGCGCCAGGCGACAGCCCGCCGGCCGCTGCTCGGGTGGCGGACGTGGGGCGGCGTGCTCGCGCGCACCGACGTCGTCGGCGCCGCCCTGCTCGGCGCGGCCCTCGGTGGCGTGATCGTGGCCTTCGCGTCGGCCGACCCGGAGGTCGCGGTGCTCAGCGACGAGGGTGGCTGGTGGCTGGCGGGCTCGGTCGTCGCAGCCGCGCTGTTCGGCTGGCGGCAGCGGGTGAGCCCGTACCCGCTGGTGCCGCGAGGGGCGCTGCGGGCACCGGCCGCATGGGGGTCGGTGGCGGTGTCGCTGTTCGTGGGTGCGGCGCTGATCGCGGCCCTGGTCGACATCCCGTTCTTCGCCCGGCTCACCGTCTACCCCGACTCGCAGCTGGACGCCGCGCTCGTGCTGGTGCGGTTCCTGGCCGCACTGCCGGTGGGTGCGCTGGTCGGCGGCTGGCTCACCCGGCGGGTCGTCCCCGGCGTGCTCACCGCCGCCGGCATGGCGATGGCGGCGCTCGCCTTCGTCCTGATGGCCGGATGGGACGCGGACACGCTGCACTCGTGGACGGCGACCGGGCCGCTGGTGCTCGGCGGCTTCGGCTTCGGGCTGGCGGTGGCACCGGTCAACGCCGCGCTGCTGGCCGCCACCGACCGGTCGGTGCATGGGGTCACCAGCGCGCTGCTGGTCGTGGCCCGGATGGTCGGGATGCTGGTCGGCATCTCGGCGCTGACCACGATCGGGCTGCGCCGGTTCTACGACGTGTCGTCGTCGATCCCGCCGGTGCAGGAGCTGTGCCCGGAGACGCCCACCGACTGTCCCGAGTACGGCGACCGGCTGCTCGACGCCGGCCTCGCCCAGCTGGACGCCGTCTTCGTCGGTGCCGCCCTGTGTGCGGTCGTCGCAGCGGTGCTGGCGCTCGCGCTGCTGCGCCCGCCCCGCTCCGCTGCCTGAGCCGCCCTCCGACCCGTCCAGTGGCGCGAACCCGGGCTCCAGCCGGTGCCGACGGCCCGCTTTCGCGCCACTCGACCTTTCGGCGGCGGATTGGCATACCGAAACCCAGCACAATTGGCGCGTGACGCCAGACCATCCGGCACGGCAGGCTGACAGCGTGACCAGTCCGCTGTCCCCCACCGAGCGCACGACGGTCGTGCGCGGCGACCGCGCCCGGACCGACCGCGCGGCGCTGCACGACGTGCTCGACGCAGGCACGATCTGCCACCTCGGAGTCGTCGTCGACGGCGTCCCGCGGGTGCTGCCCACCGTCTACGGCTACGACCTGGACGGACCGGACCGCGACGGGACCCTGTACGTGCACGGGTCGGTGGCCGCCCGGAGCCTGGTCGACGCGCCCGAGCAGCCGGTCTGCGTGACGATCACGCTGGTCGACGGGCTGGTGCTCGCGCGCTCCGGCTTCCACCACTCGATGAACTACCGCAGCGCCGTCGTCGTCGGCACCGCACGGAAGGTCACCGACCCCGCCGAACGCGACAGCGCGCTGTCGGCGGTCGTCGACCAGGTCGTGCCCGGTCGCAGCGCGACGCTGCGGGCCCACACCCGCAAGGAGCTGGCCGCCACCGTCGTGCTGGCGCTGCCGCTGCACGAGGCGTCGGTCAAGGTACGCAACGGCGACCCGATCGACGACGACATCGACATCGAGGCAGGCGGCGTGTGGGCCGGTGTCGTACCGCTGAACACGACCACCGGGCCGGCCGTACGCAGCGCCGACTGCGCGGCCGACGTGCCGGTGCCCGCCGACGTTGCGACACTCGCCGCCGCACGTCACTCCGCGGCGGAAGCCTCCCAGAACACCACCCGGACGTAGTCGCCCTCGTACGCCCGGTCGCGCGTCGTCGGGTACTCCGCCCTGAACGTGCCGTCGGCTGACACCAGGAGTCCGTCCTCGGCCCTCCATCCCTGCCGCACGAGGTACGCCCGGGCTTCTCGTCTGGTCGACCAGGTCGGCACGTCGGAGATAACGCGTGCGACAGGACGTCCGGTGTCCTCGCACGCGCCCGACCGCTGGTGCTGCGACGCAAGGTCGCCGAGGGACTCCACGGCCACCGCCTCCACGGCGGGGTAGCCCCGGGTCTCCTGGCGGTCGCACCACCAGCCGCTGTCGCCGACCGCCTCGACCGCGACGACGCCCACGCCGACGAGGACGCACGCCGTCACGGCTGAGACCACCAGCACCTTGCGCACCTGTGAAACATAACGACGCAGTGGCGCCTTCGTCGCCGAACGGGTCGGAGCCGGGACGAACGGATCAGGCGTCGATCCGGTCGGCGTCGAGCTCGTAGGCGCCCTGGACGATGAACTCCTTGCGCGGCGCCACCTCGTTGCCCATCAGCAGCTCGAACACCGTGCTGGCGACCTCGGCGTCGTCGACGGTGATGCGGCGCAGGGTGCGGTGCCGGGGATGCATGGTGGTCTCGGCCAGCTGGTCGGCGTCCATCTCGCCGAGCCCCTTGTAGCGCTGGACCGGGTCCTTCCAGCCGATGTTCTTCTTGGACAGCTCGGCGAGCTTGCGCTGCAGCTCGGCGTCGGAGTACGTGTACACGTACTTGTCCATGCCCTTCTTGGGCCGGGCCAGCTCGATCCGGTGCAGCGGCGGCACGGCGGAGAAGACCCGCCCGGCCTCGACCAGCGGCCACATGTACCGGAAGAACAGCGTGGTCAGCAGGCAGCGGATGTGTGCGCCGTCGGAGTCGGCGTCGGCCATGAAGATGACCCGCCCGTAGCGCACCTGCTCGAGGTCGAACGTACGGCCGCTGCCCGCGCCGACGACCTGGATGATCGACGCGCACTCCGCGTTCTTCAGCATGTCGCCGATGGATGCCTTCTGGACGTTGAGGATCTTGCCGCGGATCGGCAGCAGCGCCTGGTAGGCCGCGTCGCGGGCCAGCTTGGCGGTGCCCAGCGCGGAGTCGCCCTCGACGACGAACAGCTCGCTGCGGTCGGTGTCGCCGTTGCGGCAGTCGGCCAGCTTGGCCGGCAGCGCGCTGGACTCCAGCGCGTTCTTGCGGCGCTGGTTGTCGCGCTGCTGGCGCGCCATCAGCCGGGTGCGGGCCGCGGCCACGACCTTGTCCATGACCGTGCGCGCCGGCTGCTTCTCGCCGCGCCTGCTCGAGGTGAGGAACGCCTTGAGCTCCGCGGACACGACCTTGTTGACGATGCGGGTCACGCCCGGCGTGCCCAGCACCTCCTTGGTCTGTCCCTCGAACTGCGGCTCGGCCAGCCGTACGGTCACCACCGCGGTCATGCCCTCGAGCACGTCTTCCTTGGTCACGTCGGGGTCGCCCGACTTCAGCGACCGGGTCGACCGCAACGCGTCGTTGAACGTACGGGTGAGCGCCCGCTCGAACCCGCTCACGTGGGTGCCGCCCTTGGGCGTGGCGATGATGTTGACGAAGGACCGCAGCTCGGTGTCGTAGCCGGTGCCCCAGCGCAGCGCAACGTCGACGACGACGTCGCGCTCGACGTCCTGCGGCGTCATGTGGCCCGCGTCGTCGAGCACCGGCACGGTCTCGGTGAACTGGTCGTTGCCGTGCAACCGCCGCACCTGGGTGACCGGCGCGTCCGGGGCGAGGAACTCGCAGAACTCCGTGATGCCGCCCTCGTGCTTGAACTTCTCCTCCCGCGGCGTGCCCTCGACACCGGGCCGCTCGTCACGCAGGAGGATCTCGAGACCGGGGACCAGGAACGTCGTCTGCCGGGCCCGTGCGACCAGCTCGTCGTAGGAGAGCGCCGCGCCCTTGACGAAGACCTGCGGGTCGGGCCAGTAACGCACCCGGGTGCCGGTCTTGGTCTTCTTGACCCGACCGCCCTTGGCAGGCTTGGAGGCCTTGGACGCCTTGGTGAACCCGGCCGTGGGTCCGTCGCCGCTGAACCGGCCGGGCACGCCGCGACGGAACGACATCGCCCAGGTCGCGCCGCCCTTGTCGACCTCGACGTCGAGCCGCAGCGCCAGCGCGTTGACCACCGAGGCCCCCACCCCGTGCAGGCCGCCGGTGGCGACGTAGGAACCCCCGCCGAACTTGCCCCCCGCGTGCAGCTTGGTGAACACCACCTCGACGCCCGACAGACCGGTCTTGGGCTCGGTGTCGACCGGGATCCCGCGCCCGTCGTCCCGTACCTCGACCGAGCCGTCGGCGTGCAGCACGACCTCGATCCGGGTGCACACCCCGGCCAGCGCCTCGTCGACCGCGTTGTCGATGATCTCCCACAGGCAGTGCATCAGCCCACGGGTGTCGGTGGAGCCGATGTACATGCCCGGCCGCTTGCGGACGGCCTCGAGGCCCTCCAGTACCAGCAGGTGGCGGGCGGTGTACGCGGTGTCGATGGCGGGAGCCCCTTCTCCGGGAGCCGGTGGGACGGCGGGTGGGCAGAACGGTGCTGTGAGCGTACCCAGCCGGTCCCCCCGGCCGATGGACCCGCGCCGGTCGGACCGACCATCCCGTCCGGACGGATGATTGCGGGCGCGTCAGGCGTGCGTGGCGGGCGCGGCAGGTCCAGGATTCGAGGTACGGCAGTTGGGCACACCAACCGTCAGGCAGAATCGAATCACGCAGGGACCGGCAAAGGCGCCGGCAGCACAGCGGAACCGCCGCAGGCACGACACACGTCACACCCCGGGGCAGTCCCCGAGGGAAGCCTGCAGCGTGATGTGATGTTGAGACCTGGTGAAGGCCCCGACCAGATGTTCTGGGGTCGAGCCGATGAGACGGAATGAGGACACACGTGGACACTGCTGTTGCCCCGAGTGCGGCCCTCTCCGCTGTGGACCGTTGCGACCGCTGCGGAGCACAGGCCTACGTCCGGGTCCAGCTGCCGACCGGCGGCGAGCTGCTGTTCTGCGCCCACCACGGGCGTGAGCACGGCGACAAGCTGCGCGAGATGGCCGTGACCATCCACGACGAGACGGACCGTCTCAGTGGAAAGCCGGCCGCCGTGGACGAGGACCAGAACTGAGTTCGGTCTGAACTCCACCCACCCCACGTCCGACGAAGCCCCGAGGCCACCCTCGGGGCTTCGTCGCGTCTGAGGGCAGACTGCCGCCGTGGCGTGGTGGGGCGAGGTGCTCGTGGCCGTGGCGGTCGTCGTCGGCCTGGCCGGTGTCGTCGTTCCCGTCCTGCCCGGCTTGCTCCTGGTCTGGGCCGGTGTCGTCGCGTGGGGCGTCTGGGACGGCGGCGCCACCGGCTGGACCGTCGTCGCGGTGGCGACCGTGCTCGCGGCGGTCAGCCAGGTGGTCAAGTACACCGTCCCGGGTCGGCAGCTGCAGCGCGCCGGAGTGCCCGGCCGCTCGATCACCGTCGGCGGCCTGGTGGGCATCGTCGGCTTCTTCGTGGTGCCGGTCGTCGGGCTGCTGATCGGCTTCGCGCTGGGGGTCTACGTGACCGAGCGGGTCCGGCTCGGCTCGCACGCCGGCGCCCGGGCGTCCACCGGGTACGCGCTGCGGGCTGCGGCGGTGTCCATCCTGCTGGAGCTGGCCGCGGGTCTGGTGATCACGGTCGTCTGGGTGGCCGGGGTGGTCGTCACGTAGCCGGGGGCCCGTTGCGGTGACCGCAACCTTGCGGCGTCTACTGCAACCGGACGACATCTCGTGCCACCATCGCGCCCATGGCATTTCCTTCCGACCTCGACATCGCCCAGGCGGCGCAGCTGAAACCGCTGGGCGACATCGCCGCCGAGATGGGCATCGGCCCGCACCTGCTCGAACCGCACGGCGACGACGTCGCCAAGATCCGGCTGGGTGCGATCGAGGAGCTCGCCGACCGGCCCCGAGCCCGGTACGTGGTGGTGTCGGCCATCACCCCCACCCCGCTCGGTGAGGGCAAGACGACCACCACGGTCGGGCTGGGCCAGGCGATGAGCCACATCGGCCGCAAGGCGACGATCGCGGTCCGGCAGCCGTCGATGGGCCCGACCTTCGGCATCAAGGGTGGCGCCGCGGGCGGCGGTTACAGCCAGGTGGTGCCGATGGAGCTGCTCAACCTGCACCTGACCGGCGACTTCCACGCGGTCACCGCAGCCCACAACCTGCTCTCCGCCCTGGTCGACAACCACCTGCACCACGGCAACGCGGCCGGGCTCGACCTCGACGCCATCACCTGGCGCCGGGTGCTCGACGTCAACGACCGGGCGCTGCGCAACATCGTCATCGGGCTCGGCCCGAAGGCCGACGGAGTCACCCGGCAGACCGGCTTCGACATCACGGCGGCCTCCGAGATCATGGCGATCCTCGCGCTCGCCCGTTCGGTGCCCGACCTGCGCGCCCGGATGGCCCGGATCGTGGTCGGCTACACCGGCGACGGCACCGCCGTCACCGCCGAGGACATCGGCGGCGCCGGCTCGATGGCGGTCATGATGCGCGAGGCGCTGAAGCCCAATCTGCTGCAGACCTTGGAGAACACTCCGGTCCTGGTGCACGCGGGACCCTTCGGCAACATCGCGCACGGCAACTCGTCGGTCGTCGCCGACCTGATCGGCATCCGCTGCGGGGACGTGCTGGTCACGGAGGCCGGCTTCGGCGCGGACATGGGCGCCGAGCGCTTCTTCAACATCAAGTGCCGGACCTCGGGCCTCACCCCCGACGCCGGCGTCGTCGTGGCGACCGTACGCGCGCTCAAGGCGCACTCCGGCCGGCACCGGGTGGTCGCCGGGCGGGCACTGCCGGAGGCGATGCTCGTCGAGAACCCGGACGAGGTGCACGTCGGCGGCGCCAACTTGCGCAAGCAGCTGGACAACATCCGGATGCACGGCGTGACCCCGGTCGTCGCGATCAACGCGTTCCCCGACGACCACCCGAGCGAGCACCAGGCGATCCGTGAGATCGCCGAGGAGGCCGGCGTACGGGTTGCCGTGTGCACCCATTTCGCCGACGGCGGGCGCGGGGCCACCGAGCTGGCCGAGGCGGTCATCGAAGCCGCCGACGAGCCGTCCGAGTTCCAGCTGCTCTACCCCGAGGAGGCGCAGCTGCGGGACAAGATCGAGACCGTGGCCACCCGGGTCTACGGCGCCGACGGGGTGGACTACAGCCCGGCCGCGTCGCGGCAGCTCGACACCTACGAGCGCAACGGCTTCGGAGGGCTGCCGGTCTGCATCGCCAAGACGCACCTGTCCATCTCGTCGGACCCGAGTCTGCTGGGCGCACCCACCGGCTGGCGGCTGCCGGTGCGCGAGGTCCGGGCGTCGGTGGGAGCCGGTTTCGTGTACCCGATCTGCGGGGAGATGCGGACCATGCCCGGCCTCGGCAAGACCCCGGCGGCGTTCCGCATCGACCTCGACGACTCCGGCGAGATCGTGGGGCTGTCCTGAGCGCCGACGACTCCGGCCTGCTCGACCTGACGGTGCGGGATCTGCTGGCCGCCGTCGCCGATCGCACCACCGCGCCGGGAGGCGGTGCGTCCGCGGCACTGGCCACGGCACTGGCCGCAGCACTGGCCGAGATGGCGGCACGGTTCGCCGACGAGTCGGCTGCGGCCGCCGAGCTGGTGGGTGCCGCCGACCGGTTGCGGGAGCGGGCGGCCGGGCTCGCCGACGCCGACGTCGAGGCGTACGGCGACTTCGTCCGGGCCCGCCGGGAGCGGGCGGACGACCTCGGCGCCGCCCTCGACCGTGCCGTGCAGGTCCCGATCGACGTGGCGAGCACCGCGGCCGAGGTCGGCCGGATCGCCCGCGGCCTGGCCGACGACGGCAACCCCCGGCTGCGCGGCGACGCGGCGACCGCCTGCTGGCTCGCGGCGGCGGCGGCGCAGTCTGCAGCGGTCCTGGTCGCCGCGAACCTGGCCCGCACACCCGACGACCCCCGCATCGCCGAGGCGCGCGATCTCGCGCGCGACGCACACGCGTTCGCCGCCACGCTGCCCGGGTGAGCGCCGGCGCTGCCGATGGTTGCCGTCCGCGGCTCGTCGTGCGGCAGCCGACGCCCGGACCTACGCTCGCCGTGCACGAGGAGGCGGCCATGCCCGTGACGACCGAACGGCTGGCGGACGTTTTCGTCGAGGTCGCCGACACGCTGATCGCCGGCTTCGACCTGCTCGAGTTCCTCCAGCTGCTGACCATGCGTACTGCCGAGATCGTGCGCTCCGACTCGGCCGGGCTGGTCCTGGCGGACAAGGCGAACCAGCTCCGCTTCATGGCGGCATCCGACGAGACCACCAAGCTGCTCGAGCTGTTCCAGGTGCAGCACGCCGAGGGCCCGTGCCTGGACTGCTACCGGCGCCAGGAGTCCGTGGTGAACGCCGATCTCGCCGAGGCCGCCGATCGATGGCCGGCCTTCGCACCGCACGCGGTCGCCGCCGGATTCCGGTCGGTGCACGCCGTGCCGTTGCGGATCCGCTCGACCGTGATCGGTGCACTGAACCTGTTCGACCGCGAGACGGGCCGGTTGGACACCGCGGACGTCCACGTCGTCCAGGCCCTCGCCGACGTGGCCACGATCGGCCTGATGCAGGCACGGACGATCCGTCAGGCCGAGGATCTCGCCGAGCAGCTGCAGAACGCGCTGGACAGCAGGGTCGTCCTCGAGCAGGCGAAAGGGGCGGTGGCGCTGTACCACCGCAGCGATGTCGCCCACGCCTTCGGGCTGATCCGCGCGTACGCCAGGCGGAACAACCGCCGTCTCACCGAGGTCGCCCAGGCCGTCATCGACGACCCGAGCACGATCTCGTCGCTCACCAGCTGAGCCCGGTCGGCCTGCCGTCGCCTCAGGGATCCGTGCGCAGGGTCCAGGTCAGCGGCTCGGTCGGCTGGTAGCGGCAGGTGCTGCCGGTCAGCACCGACCGGTCGAGGTGAGCGCCGAGCTCCGGCAGCACGGCGGTGACCCGGCTGATCGCGTCGCGGACCCGCGCGGTGACCGCCTTCCGGGCCCGCTCACCGGTGCTGGACCCGAGCGGACGACTCCTCCCGGCCAGCCCGGTAGCAAGGCGCAGCTGCGCCAGCAGGGCCAGCCGCTCCTCGTCGAGCCGCTGGACGTGCCCGGTGTCGGCGTGCTCGTGCGCCTCGGTGAGCTCCTCGTCGAGCTCGGCGAGCCGGCGCCGGTACGCGGCCAGCGCGGTCACGTCGAGCACCGGGCCCACCGACCGGTCGTGCTCCTCGGCCCCGACGAGCTCCAGGACGTGGACGTCGGTCCCCGGACGGCTGAGCAGGACGACGAGGTCGGCGAGCCCCTTCAGGTCGCGGAGGTGGGCCGACAGCTCCCCGTGCCGTACGCGCCACAGCTCGCCGTCGCGGCAGAGCTCGGCGTCGGTGCGCCGGCTCCCGGGCGCCGCCCGCTCGGCTGGTGGCGGGTCGTCCAGGGCGGCCAGCTCCCGGGAGGACTCGTGCTCCCAGGCGACGGCTCCGAGTCGACGGTGCACGGCCAAGCCCTGCTCGAGCCACTGCCGGGCGTCGTCGGGACGGCCCAGTGCGGCCGCGAGCAGCCCGGCCCAGTGCGCGTTGCTGCCCATGTAGCAGACGAGGGCACCGTTGACGCCGCTGACCCCGGTCACCGGCTCGAGCTCCTCGAGGAGGTCGGCACACAGGGCGGAGTCCTGCAGCCGAGCGGCCGCGGTTGCCATGCCCCCGACGAAGACCGGCCACAGGTACGACCTGTCCTCGCGCCAGGTGTCGAGGGCGACCACGGTGTCCAGGGCCCGGCGGGAGGCGACCAGGTCGTGGGGCTCCCCGGCGAGGGCGTACAGCCCGGCGGCAACGGCATGGGCGTGCGCCGGCACGCCGACCCACCAGCGAACGGCCTCCGCCGCGGTGGCCCGCAACCGGGCAGGGTCGCCTTCCGCGCGCACCAGGCCCAGCAGCTGGGACATCCGGACGTTGCCGGTGTCCGGCTCGCCGATCCGCTCCCCCAGCGCGCTGGCCTCGTCGATCATCTGCCGGGCGTCGGCGAGGCGGCCGTCGACGAGGGCCAGCGCACCCCGCCGGGTCAGCGCCAGGTAGTCGTGCCGAGGCTGGCCGAACCGCTCCGTCGCGGCCAGGAACTCGGTGAGCACGCTGCGGAAGGCCGCCGACCCCTCCTCCAGCAGCGCGTTGGCGGTGAGCAGCCGGCCCTCCGCGTAGAGCTCGGCGTCACCCCCGCGAGTGGCCAGCTCGGTGATCTCCCGTGCGACACCGAGCCGCTCGGCCGACCGGCCCGGGGTCCAGAGCACGTCGTGCGCGGCCAGCAGGCAGGCGGCCAAGGTGCCCGGATCGTCGAGCTCCCGGGCCAGCGTCACCGCGCGCTCGGAGAGCGGACCGGCCCTCGGCCGCTCGGCGGGCACGGAGTGGCGCAGCTCGCGGGCGAGGGCGGCGGCGAGCTGCGCCTCCAGCGACGTGCCGGTCCCCTGCACGGCGGCCACGGCGTCCTCGAGCACGCCGACGACGGCCTCGCGCGGCATCGCGAAGCGGGCGCCGAGGCGCTGGAACCCCAGCGCGACCCGGCCGATCCGTTCCGCGTCGCGGGCCCGCACGGCCCGGCTCCACGCGTCGTCGAGCAAGGACCGCGCAGCGGCAGGGTCGCCGCTGCGCCCCCGTGCGTCGGCCTCCTCGACCAGCAGGTCGAGCAGGGTCGGACCGGCGTCGGGTGTGCCGGCGTCCTCGACGGCGCGGCGGGCCCGGGCCAGGTGCTCGGCGGCCTCGGCGAAGGCGAGCCGGGCGCGTTCGACACCGGCCGCCTCCCGGGCCCACCGGACCGCCCGGTCGGGACCGTCGAGCGGTACCGCGGCCGTGCAGTGCCGGGACAGGTCGGCGGGGACCACCGCGGCGCCGCGCGCGTGCCGGTGCTCGAGCGCGTCGGCCACGCGCTGGTGCAGCGCGATCCGGGCCACAGCAGGCAGCCGGGCCGCGATGCTCTCGCGGAAGACGTCGTGGGCGAACCGGCACCCCGGGGTCGTCGCGTCCCGGACGAGCAGCCCCGCGACGACCCCCTCGTCCATCAACGCCGCGACGCCGGTGGCGTCGGTCTCGCACACCTCGGCCAGGACGTCCGGCACCAGCGCGTTGCCTGCGACCGCACCTGCCCGTACCAGGCCCTGTCCGTCCGCTGACAGCCGCTGCACCTTGCGCGCCACCAGGTCCGAGATCGCGTCCGGGACGGCAGCGGCCGACCGGTCGGGGTCGGCGAGGAGCTGTCCCAGCTGGCGGGCGAACAACGGGTGGCCGCCGGTCCGACGGTGCACCTCCGAGGCCCAGCGCTCGGCCGCGGCCGGGCCGGCGGTGTCGGTCACGAGGCTGACGACCTCGGCCGGCGACAGCCCGCGGAGCCGTACCGCCTCGCCGACCCGGTCGAGCTCGGCGACCGCCCGCGCGGTCTCGCCGGTCAGCTCGTCGTGCCGGTAGGCCCCGACCACCAGGAGCGGGACCGGGCGGTAGGGGCGGGTCACGAAGTGCAGCAGCTCCAGGGTGGACGGGTCGGCCCACTGCAGGTCGTCGAGCACCACCATGGCTGGCCGGTCGCGGGCGATCTGCTCGAGCAGCCGTGCCACGGCGTCGAACAGCCGCAACCGGGCCGCGTCGGGATCGGATCGGGGGTCCCGCGCCCGCTCCGCCGCGCCGTCGTCCGCGAGCTCGGGCAGCAGCCGGGACACTGTCTCGGTATCCGTGTCGGACAGCATCGGTGCCAGAACGCTGCCGGACTCCGCCAGCAGCGCGCGCAGTGCCGTCGTCCACGGCCAGAAGGCGGGGGCCCGGTCGGCATCGACGCAGGTGCCCCAGCCCACCCGGACGCCGCTGCGGGCCGCAGCCTCACCGATCAGCGTCGTCTTGCCGATCCCGGCCTCGCCGCTCACCAGCACGAGGCCCGCACGACCCTCTCTCGCCTGCTCGAGTCGTCCGAGCAGCCGGGACAGCGCCGCTGCGCGGCCCACGAAGGCCATGGCGCGGGATTCTGCCACCGGCCGTGTTACCGGAACGGGTCGAGCAGCAACTGCCAGCCGTCCCCAGGCGGTTGCCAGGTGCTTTCTGGCGCCCCACGGGTAGGCACCGTTCCCGACCACGAGGAGTCCGTCATGACCGTCACGTTCGATCCGATCCGCTTCAAGGAGACGACCCGCGCGCAGTGGGACCAGGCAGCCGCCGCGTGGCACGGATGGGGAACGTTCCTGGAGGAGTGGCTGGGTGAGGCCACCACGCTCATGCTCGACGTCGCCGGGATCGGCACCGGCAGCACCGTGCTGGACGTCGCCGCCGGCTCCGGGGGCCAGACCCTCGCCGCGGCCCGTCGGGTGGGGCCGACCGGCCGGGTCCTCGCCACCGACATCTCCCCCGAGATCCTCCGGCACGCGGCCGCCGATGCCGCCGCGGCCGGACTGGACCAGGTCGGTACCCAGGAGCTCGACGGGGAGCGTCTCGAGGTGGAGGCGGCGGCGTTCGACGCCGCGATCTCGCGGCTCGGGCTGATCTACTTCCCCGACCAGCCGGGCGCACTGGCCGGCCAGTACCGCGCGCTCCGCCCGGGCGGCCGCGCCGCGGCGATCGTCTACTCGACCGCCGAGAGCAACGGGTTCTTCGCCGTGCCGGTGGGGATCATCCGCCGCCGGGCGCAGCTACCGCCCCCGGCCGCCGGGCAGCCCGGCCCGTTCAGCCTGGGCGCGCCGGGCGCCGCCGAGGACGCCTTGCGCCGCGCGGGCTTCCGGGACGTCGGCTCCGAGCTGGTGGCGGCCCCGCTGCGCATGCAGAGTGCGCAGGAGTGCCTCCGCTTCGAGCGCGAGTCCTTCGGCGCGCTGCACCAGATGCTGTCCGGCCTGTCGCCGGCCGAGCAGGCCGAGGCGTGGAGCGAGATCGGCGACGAGCTGACGCGGTTCGAGGGCCCGGACGGCTTCCACGGCCCGTGTGAGCTGGTCGTGGTGTGGGGCACCAAGTAGCGGCCCGGGTTCCGGCTCAGTCGAGGTAGTCGCGGAGCACCTGCGACCGCGACGGGTGCCGCAGCTTGCTCATCGTCTTGGACTCGATCTGCCGGATCCGCTCGCGGGTGACGCCGTAGACCTTGCCGATCTCGTCCAGCGTCTTGGGCTGCCCGTCGGTGAGCCCGAAACGCATCGAGACCACGCCGGCCTCGCGCTCGGACAACGTGTCGAGCACCGCGTGCAGCTGCTCCTGCAGCAGCGTGAAGCTCACGGCGTCGGCCGGGACGATGGCCTCGGAGTCCTCGATCAGGTCCCCGAACTCGGAGTCGCCGTCCTCGCCCAGCGGGGTGTGCAGGCTGATCGGCTCGCGGCCGTACTTCTGCACCTCGACGACCTTCTCGGGCGTCATGTCGAGCTCCTTGGCGAGCTCGTCCGGCGTGGGCTCACGGCCGAGGTCCTGCAGCATCTGGCGCTGGACGCGGGCCAGCTTGTTGATGACCTCGACCATGTGCACCGGGATCCGGATGGTGCGCGCCTGGTCGGCCATCGCCCGGGTGATCGCCTGCCGGATCCACCAGGTGGCGTAGGTGGAGAACTTGTAGCCCTTGGTGTAGTCGAACTTCTCGACCGCGCGGATCAGGCCGAGGTTGCCCTCCTGGATCAGGTCGAGGAACAGCATGCCGCGGCCGGTGTAGCGCTTGGCCAGGCTCACGACGAGGCGGAGGTTGGCCTCGAGCAGGTGGTTCTTGGCGCGATGGCCGTCCTCGGCGATCCAGCTCAGCTCGTCCAGCAGCTTGGCGGAGATCTTGCCGCCCTTGGCGAGCTTCTCCTCGCTGAACAGGCCGGCCTCGATCCGCTTGGCCAGCTCGACCTCCTGCTCGGCGTTGAGCAGCGAGACCTTGCCGATCTGCTTGAGGTAGTCCTTGACCGGGTCGGCGGTCGCGCCAGCGACCATCACCTGCTGCTCGGGCTCGTCGCCCTCGTCGGCGGACGAGAGCACGAAGCCCTTCTTCTCGTCCTCCTTGAGCGTCGGGTCCTCGGCGAGGTCCTTCTCGAACACCGTGTCGTCGATGTCCTCGAGGACCTTCTTGCCGGCGGCGTCGGTGCCGACCGTGATCTCGACGTACTCCTTGCCGTCGGGACCCACCGTGGTCGTCGTCTTGGTGATGGTGGCCCGCTTCGCCGTGGACTTCTTGGCCGTCTTCTTCTCGACGGCCTTCTTCGCGGCGGGCTTGGCGGCCGGCTTGGCGTTCTTCGCCGTGTCCTTCGCCGTGTCCTTGGCCGTGTCCTTGGCCGTGGCCTTCGACGACGACTTCGGTGCCGACGTGGGGGGCGACTTGGGCGCCGGCTTCGCGGCGGTCTTCGACGCCGGCTTCGCGCTCGTCTTGGGTGCGCTCTTCGAGGTGCTCTTGGGGGCGACCTTCTTGGCGACCTTCTTGGCCGTGGGCTTCTTGGTCGCCGTCGAACCCGCGCTGGCGTTCACGGTGGACTTGCTGCGCGACGCCGCGAGCACCCGCCGCGGACGGGCCGCCGCGTCGTCGGCCGAGACCGACACCGCGATGCCCTCCCGGCTGAGCATGCGCACCAGCGCCTTCTGCTGGGCGGCGGTCACACCGGCGTCGACGACGGCGGTACGCACGGCCTCGGCGGTCACCTGCCCGTCCGTACGACCGACGCTGAGCAGCTCGTGGATCCGGGGGTGCTCGAGCACCTGAGCAGACAGCTTCCGAGACGGGCTGGACGACACGGATTACCTCTCGTCGGAACAGTTTCCGGGCGCAACGAAGCCGGCCCTTGTCAAGCCGGAGCTGTGGCCCAGTGTGCCACGCAGATCGGCTGCTCCCCAGGTCAGGTCAGGATCCGGCCTGTCGCTCCTCGCGGGCCGCCCGCTTGCGCTCCTGCTTGTACGCGCGGACCTTGGTCAGCGACTCGGCGTCGACGACGTCGGCGATCGAGCGGTAGACCCGGTCGTCGCCGTACGAACCGGCGGCCTCGCGCCACCCGGCCGGGCGTACGTCCAGCTGCTTGCCGAGCAGCGCCACCAGGATCTGCGCCTTCTGCGGGCCGTAGCCGGGCAGCGACTCCAACCGGGCGCGGAGGTCGGCACCGTCGGCCGCGTCCCGCCAGACCCGTGACGCGTCGCCGCCGAAGTCGTCGCGCACGCGCACGGCCAGCGCGTGGATGCGGGCTCCCATCGAGGCCGGGTAGCGGTGCACCGCCGGCCGGGCCGCGCACACCTCGACGAACGCATCCGGCTCCATCGCCGCGATCGCGCCGGCGTCGAGCCCTCCGAGCCGCTCGGCCAGGGTGGCCGGCCCGGTGAACGCGTGCTCCATCGGGACCTGCTGGTCGAGCAGCATCCCGACCAGGAGCGCGAACGGGTCGCGCGTCAGCAGGTCGTCCGCGGTGTCGTCCTGGGTCAGGTGGAGCACGTCGTCACTCCGCCGACTTGACCGCCAGCACCGGGCACGGCGCGTCCAGCAGCACCCGCTGCGCGTTGCTGCCGAGGATCAGCTTGCCCACCGGTGAGCGGCGGCGCAGGCCGATGATGATGAAGTCGGCCTGCACGTCGGCGGCCACCTGGATGAGGTCGTCGGCCGGGTCCATGCCCCGGACCAGCTGGCGGATCTCGTGGGCCACACCCGCCTCGGTCAGCTGGTTGCGGATCGCCTCGAGCTCACCCTCGCTGCGGATGGCGTCGTCGCGGTCGAACTCGCGCCCGCCGCGGTGCGAGTTGACCACCACCAGCTTGGCGTCTCGCAGCAACGCCTCCTCGGCAGCGCGGCGCAGGGCGGCCTGGCCCTCTGGCTTGGGCACGTAGCCCACCACGATGGTGCCCATCGACACACGACCTCCCTGACCGTCGCCCGCGCGGGCGGTGTTCGGCTGCGGTTGCCGGTGAGGCTAGTGCATGTCCGGCGGCCGGCGTCCAGCGCGCCGGCGCCCGTTCAGGGCAGCGGCCAGGTGTGCACGGGCTCGTTGCTGTGCATGTGCTCGCGGTAGTGGCCCAGCACGCTGCGCAGCACGTCGAACCGGTCGCCCGGACCGTCGTCGTACAGGGAGTGGAACGCGCCGGCCAGCCAGCTCGAGCCGTTGCGCCCGGTGAGGCAGCGCTGCTCGATGATGCCGAGCAGCCGGTCCCGCACGGCCGGGTCGACCGACGCGCTGTCCAGCCCGCGGTAGGCCAGCGGCAGCAGCCGCCGCAGCACCAGCTCGCTGGCGGGCACCGAGCCCAGCGACGGCCAGTAGACCGCCGCGTCGATCCCGCCCCGGGCGGCCACGTGGAAGTTCTCCTCCGCGGCCGAGAACGACATCTGCGACCACAGCGGTCGCTCGTCGTGCACCAGGGCACGCACCAGCCCGAAGTAGAACGCGGCGTTGGCCATGGTGTCGACGACGGTCGGGCCGGCCGGCAGCACCCGGTTCTCGACCCGCAGGTGCGGGCGGTCGCGGGCCACGTCGTAGATCGGCCGGTTCCAGCGGTAGATGGTGCCGTTGTGCAGCCGCAGCTCGCCCAGGGCGGGCGTGTCCCCGCGCTCGAGCACCTGCAGCGGGTCCTCGTCGTCGACGATCGGCAGCAGCGCCGGGAAGTAGCGCACGTTCTCCTCGAACAGGTCGAAGATCGACGTGATCCAGCGCTCGCCGAACCAGACCCGCGGCCGCACCCCCTGGGCCTTCAGCTCCTCGCTGCGGGTGTCGGTCGCCTGCTCGAACAGGGCGATCCGGGTCTCACGCCACAGCTCCTTGCCGAGCAGGAACGGCGAGTTGGCGCCGACTGCCAGCTGGACGCCGGCGATCGCCTGCGAGGCGTTCCAGTACGCCGCGAAGTCGTCCGGGCTGACCTGGACGTGCAGCTGGGTCGAGGTGCAGGCCGCCTCGGGGATGATCGAGTCGGTGGTGACCGCGAGCCGCTCCTGGCCCTCGATCGACACCTGGATGTCCTCGCCCCGGGCCGCCAGGATCTGGTCGGACAGCAGCTCGTAGCGCGGGTTGGCCGACAGCGTCTGCGCGGTCATGTGCCCGGGCCGCAGCGTCGGCAGGATGCCCACCATCACCAGGTGGGCGCCCATGGTGCGGGCCCGCTCCTCGGCGGAGTTGAGGCTCGTCCGGATGCCTTGCTCGAACTCCCCCAGTCCCCCGCCGTGCAGGGTCCGCGGCGCGACGTTGATCTCGATGTTGAACTGGCCGAGCTCGGTCTGGAAGTCGGGGTCGGCGATGGCGTCGAGGACCTCGGTGTTGCGCAGGGCCGGATCGTTGTTCTCGTCGACGAGGTTGAACTCGATCTCGATGCCGGTGCGCGGCCGGTCGGCGTCGAAGCGCGACTCCCGCAGCATCCGCGCGAACACGTCGAGGCAGGACCGGACCTTGGCCCGGAACCGGGTGCGGTCCTCCCGGGTGAAGACCCGGTGGTCGACGTCCTGCCCCATGGCGCCTCCCGGCTGGTGACCGCCCGCGACGCGGACGGCGGCGTGCGGGCCCAGCCTGACCGAGATCCGGTCGCGCGGCTACTCGTTCGCCGGCAGCGGCAGCACCACCTCCCGCGGCGGTGGACGCCAGACGTCCGGCGGCAGGCACCGGGCGAGCGTCTCGCGCAGCAGCGCGGCCATCGAGTAGCCGGGGGCGGCGGACTCCGCCCGCTCGACCGCGCACCACGCGCTGGCGCCGTCACCGGCCAGCCAGGCCGCGAACCCGGCCAGGCCGAGCACGGCGGGCTCGTAGGGCGGCACCACCCGGCGGGCGACCGCCGACCACAGGACGAGCTGCGGCCGGGCGTTGTCGCACGACATGCGGCTCCAGGCCAGGTCGCGGAAGCAGGTGATCGAGCACCAGACCGACAGGGCGGCCGCGTCGGCATCGGACACCGCCAGCCCGTCGAGCAGCCGATCGAGCAACCGGTCGACGCGGCTGGCACCGAGCTCGGCACCCGCCCGCAGCGCCCGTGCCGGCGGCCTCGCGAGGGCACGCCTGCCGCGCAGGCCGAGCGCAGCCACCACCTCCCGCTCGGCCACCCGGGTGGCGGCGCGCATGGACACCGCGCGCTCACCGCCGACCGCGGCCAGCCGGGCCGCCAGCGCGCTGCGGTCGGGCGCGACCGCGATGCCGGCGAGCGTCGCCTCGGCCCGCAGCTCGGAGGTCGCCGGGTCGTATGCCGTGCCCTCGGGCGGGCAGCAGCTGGTGTCGGTGCACTGCAGCGACCAGTAGCGGCCGCCGTCGGCACGGACCACGTCGAGCACGTCGACACCGTGGTCGGCGAGCCGGTCGGCGACGGTGCGCAGCAGGTCGTCGACCCGTTGTCGCCCGCGCGGGGTCGAGACGGTGGAGAAGGCCACGACCGCCACCCGCGCGCAGTCCTGGGTCAGCGCAGCGGCCGTCACCTGGTCGGCGAGCGCCGCCGTCTCGTCGTCGCGCCGGCGGACCGGCAGGTCGACCCGGACGTGGAAGCCGGTGCGGGGACCGGCGACGGCCACGACCACCAGCGACTCGTGCGGCTCGAACCCCAGCGCCACCGGCACCAGCGCGAGCAGGTCGGCCAGCGAGCGGACGCGCAGCACCGGGCGGTCGGCCGACGGACCGACCGGGAGGGCGGGTGAGGAGGAGACGTCCATGCCCGGAGCCTGGGCGGCCGGCGACCCGGGTGGCGGGCGCGGGTCGCCCGCCTGTGGACGACCGCGACAGGCCGCGGTGGTTGTGGACGACGGGCGTCACCGGCGGGTGCCACGATGTGGCGATGCGCGGCACGCCGACGGTCCTGCACCTGGACCTGGACGCGTTCTACGCCGCCGTCGAGCAGCGGGACAAGCCGTCGCTGCGGGGCCGCCCGGTGGTGGTCGGCGGCGTCGGCGGGCGCGGGGTGGTCGCGACCGCGTCCTACGAGGCCCGGGTGCACGGTGTCCACTCGGCGATGCCGACCGCCGAGGCACGCTCGCGCTGCCCGCACGCGGCGTACCTGTCGCCCCGCTTCCCCGCGTACAAGGCCGGCAGCGACCTGGTGATGGCGCTGCTGCGTGCGCTGTCGCCGCTGGTCGAGCCGCTGTCGCTGGACGAGGCGTTCGTCGACGTCGCCGCGGCCCATCCCGACCTCGACGTCGACGGAGCGCGCGCGCTCGGCGAGCACCTGCGGGCACAGGTGCGCGAGGCGACCGGCGGGCTCACCGCCTCGGTCGGCATGGCGACCTCGAAGCTGGTCGCCAAGATCGCGAGCGAGCTGGACAAGCCCGACGGCCTGGTCGTGGTGCCGCCTGGCTCCGAGCGCGACCTGCTGGCCCCGATGCCGGCCAGCGTGATCCCCGGTGTCGGGCCGGCGACGACCGCCCGGCTGCGCCGGCTCGGTGCGACGACCGTCGGCGACGTCGCCACGCTGCCGACCGACGAGCTGGTACGCGAGCTCGGCCGTGCCCACGGCGAGGCCCTCGGCCGGCTGGCCCGCGCCGACGACGAGCGCCCGGTGGTGGCCGAGCGGGAGACCAAGTCGGTCAGCGTCGAGGACACCTTCGGCACCGACATCACCGACCCCACCCTGCTGTCGGCACTCGTCGACCGGATGGCCGACCGGGTGGTCGCCCGGCTGCGTGCGGCGCGGCTGTCAGGACGCACCGTCACGCTGAAGGTGCGGCTGCACGACTTCACGACCAGCACCCACGCCGCGACGCTGACCGGGCCCACCGACAGCCCCCGGGTGGTGACGTCCCTGGCCCGCAGGCTGCTCGCCGAGACCGACACGTCGGGCGGCGTACGGCTGCTCGGGGTCGGCGTCTCCGGGCTCGCGGACTGGATCCAGGACGACCTGTTCGACGGCGTGCTGCCGGGTGACGAGGACGAGGCCGACTCCCCCGCCGACCCGGTGCTGCTCGACCTCGCCGCCGTCGACAGCCGTGGCCGCCCACCGGCCGAGTGGCCGCCCGGCGCCGACGTGGTGCACGCCGAGCACGGGCGCGGCTGGGTGTGGGGGTCGGGCAGCGGGCGGGTCACGGTGCGGTTCGAGACCGCCGAGACGCCCTCCGGGCCGGTACGCACCTTCGCCGTCGACGATCCCGCGCTCGAGCCGGCCGACCCGGTGCCCGTGCCCGGGTGACCGGTCAGCCGTCACCCGCGTGGTGGGCCGCCGCGAGCGCGCTCAGCCGCGACGAGGGTGCGACCAGGTCCGGGTCCGTACGGGCGGCGACCAGCGCGACGCCCGGGCGCGCGATGGCATCGGTCAGCGCTGCCGCGAGGTCGTTCTCGGTCGTGACCGTGCACGCCCGGGCGCCGAGCCCACGGGCCCAGGCCGTGAAGTCGACCTCGCCGATGCCCACCGCCGCGGCACGGCCGGTTGCCCGGGCCTGGTGCATGGCGATGGTGCCGTACATCCGGTTCTGGACGACCAGGACGGTGAGGTCCAGCCCGAGACGTACGGCGGTCTCGATCTCCTGCCCGGTCATCAGCGCACCGCCGTCACCGACGACGCTCACCACCGGGCCACCAGGGCCTGCCTGTGCTGCGGCGACCCCGGCCGGCACACCGAAGCCCATCGCGCCGTTGGCCGGTGCCAGCTGACGCACGCCCGGGCCGAAGCGCCAGTAGCGGTGCAGGAACGCCGCGAAGTTGCCGGCGTCGTTGGTGACCACCGCGGGATCGGGCAGCGCGTCGACGAGGGCCGCCACGACCCGTGCGGGATCGAGCAGACCGTCCGCCGTCACCGCGGCGGCAGCCGGCGGGCGCGACCACGCGTCGACCGCGTCATGGGCCTCGGCCCAGCTCCGGTCCGGGGGTCCCGCCGGCGCGTGCGCGAGCAGGTCGCGAAGGAGCCGGTCGGCGTCACCGGGCAGCCACTGCCCGCCGACCCCGTGGTGGGCCGCGGGGTCGAAGCGACCGAGCGCGACGTGGTGCGCTCCGGGGGCGGGCACGGTCCACTCCTGGCTGGTCACCTCGTCCCAGCGGGCGCCGAGGCTCACCACCAGGTCGGCCTCGCGCACCGCGCGCAGCACGTCGTCGGGCACCACCAGGCCCAGGTGGCCGAGAAAGCCCGGGTGGTCGACGGGGAAGCGGTCCTGGCAACGGAACGCGACGTAGACACCGGCGCCGAACCGCTCCGCGACCTGCACCAGCAGCGGGCTCGCCGCCGCGACGCCCCGCCCGGCCACCAGCACCGGCCGGCGGGCGCCGGTCAGGCGTGCGGCCAGCGGCTCGATGCCGTCGGGAGCAGCCACGTCCGCCGGCGGCGCCGGAGGCCGCGGCGGCGCAGGCACGGGTACGTCCAGCAGGTCGGTGGGCAGCACCAGCACCGCGGGACCGGGTCGTCCCGTGACCGCCTCCAGCAGCGCCTGCTCCAGCAGCGCCGGCACCTCGGCGGCCGTGCCGGCCACGCCGACCCAGCCGGCGAGCGGCCCGAACATCGCCGCCAGGTCGACCTCCTGGAAGGCCTCGCGACCCGCCGCCGCGGTGCTCACCTGCCCGAGCAGCACGACCATCGGGGTCGCGTCCTGGCGGGCGGTGTGCACCGCGATCGCCAGGTTGGACGCCCCCGGGCCGCGGCTGGCCAGCGCCACCGCGGGCACGCCGCTGAGCCGGGCCGAGGCGTCGGCCATGAAGCCCGCCCCGGACTCGTGCCGGGTGGAGACCAGCTCCAGCTCGGGATGGCGCTCGAGGGCGTCCAGCAGGCCGAGGAACGACTCCCCCGGCACGGTGTAGGCGTACCGGACCCCGGCGCGGGCGAGCATCTCGGCGACGACGGTGGCGGCGGTGGGCACGGGTCCCCTCTCGTCGGGCGTGACGGCCCCATCCTGGCGCCCCGGGCGCAACCGGACCGTCCCAGGTGTCGGCTAGCGTCCGTCCCATGACCCAGGTCTCCACCGACAGCCCACCCCTGGCCCGCGAGATGCCGCACGAGCGCACCCATCACGGCGACACGGTGGTCGACCCCTACGAGTGGCTGCGGGACAAGGAGGCGCCCGAGGTGCGGGCGCACCTCGAGGCCGAGAACGCCTGGACCGAGCTCCGCACCGACCACCTCGCGGGCCTGCGGCAGCAGATCTTCGACGAGATCAAGGGCCGCACCCAGGAGACCGACATGTCGGTGCCCTCGCGACACGGCGCCTGGTGGTACTACACCCGCACCGTCGAGGGCCTGCAGTACGGCGTGCACTGCCGGTGCCCGATCGGGTCCGACGACGACTGGACCCCGCCGATGGTCGACGAGGGCGCCGAGATGCCCGGCGAGCAGGTGCTGCTCGACGGCAACGTCGAGGCCGAGGGGCACGACTTCTTCCGGCTCGGCACGTTCGACATCAGCGCCGACGGGCACCTGCTGGCCTTCTCCACCGACGTGACCGGCGACGAGCGCTACACGCTGCGGGTCAAGGACCTGCGCACCGGCGAGCTGCTGCCCGACGAGGTACCCGACACCTTCTACTCCACGACCTGGTCGCGGGACGCCTCCACGGTCTTCTACGTGACCGTCGACGACGCGTGGCGGCCGCACCAGGTCTGGCGCCACCGGCTCGGCACGCCGGTGACCGACGACGTCGTCGTCCACCACGAGACCGACGAACGGTTCTGGGTCGGTGTCGGCACCACTCGCAGCGAGCGCTACCTGATGATCGGCGCAGGCTCCAAGACCACCTCCGAGGTGCTCGTCCTCGACGCCGACGACCCGACCGGCACGCCGCGGGTGATCGCCGAGCGCCGCGAAGGCGTGGAGTACTCCGTGGAGCACGCCGTGGTGGCAGGGGCGGACCGCTTCCTGGTGCTGCACAACGACGGTGCGGTCAACTTCGCCCTGGCCGACGCGCCGGTCGACACTCCCGGTCCGGAACACTGGCGCGAGCTGGTCGCGCACCGCGACGACGTGCGGCTCGAGAGCGTCGACGCGTTCGCGACCCACCTCGTGGTCGGCTACCGCCGCGACGCGCTGCCGCGGACCGCGATCCTGCCGCTGGGCGACGACGGCTACGGCGAGTCCCGCGAGGTCGCCTTCGACGAGGAGCTCTACACCTGTGTCCCGGCGGGCAACCCGGAGTGGAACCAACAGCACGTGCGCGTCGCCTACACCTCCTTCGTCACACCCGCGTCGATCTACGACCGCGACGTCGCCACCGACGAGCAGGTGCTCCGCAAGCAGCAGGTGGTGCTCGGCGGCTACGACGCGGCCGACTACGAGCAGCACCGCACCTGGGCCACCGCCGACGACGGCACCCGGGTGCCGATCTCGATCGTCTGCCGGGTGGGCACGACACGCGACGGCTCCGCGCCGACCCTGCTGTACGGCTACGGCTCCTACGAGGCGAGCATGGATCCCGGGTTCGGCGTCTCGCGGCTCTCGCTGCTCGACCGCGGCATGGTCTACGCGGTCGCCCACGTCCGGGGCGGCGGGGAGATGGGCCGGCACTGGTACGACGAGGGCAAGCTGCTGGCGAAGCGGAACACGTTCACCGACTTCGTCGCCTGCGCCCGGCACCTGGTCGACACGCGCTGGACCTCGGCCGACCGGCTGGTCGCGTCGGGCGCCAGCGCCGGCGGGCTGCTGGTGGGCGCGGTGCTCAACCTCGCACCCGACGCGTTCGCCGGCGCGCTGGCCGGCGTCCCCTTCGTCGACGCCCTCACGTCGATCCTCGACCCCTCGCTGCCGCTCACGGTGACCGAGTGGGACGAGTGGGGTGACCCGCTGCACGATCCCGAGGTCTACGCCTACATGAAGTCGTACACGCCGTACGAGAACATCGCCGACACGACCTACCCGCCGATCCTCGCGACCACGAGCCTCAACGACACCCGGGTGCTCTACGTCGAGCCGGCCAAGTGGGTGGCGCGGCTGCGGGCGCTCGGCGACGGCGCTCCCCAGGTGCTGCTCAAGACCGAGATGTCCGCTGGGCACGGCGGTGTGAGCGGACGCTACGAGTCCTGGCGCGAGCGCGCGTTCGAGTACGCCTGGGTGCTCGAGACGGCGGGAGCGTACCCCCAGAGCTCGACGAAATCGGCTTGACCTCATGTGCACCTGAAGGTCCAGTCTTGTGCCCTACCCGTGCCACATCCAGAGGAGATCCGCGTGCCCGCCATCACTGCCGAGGGGCTGACGAAGATCTATCCCTCCCGTTCGGGCGAGGTGCGGGCGCTCGACGGGCTCGACCTCGAGGTCGAGGAGGGCACCGTCGTGGGGCTGCTCGGACCCAACGGGGCCGGCAAGACGACCACGGTGCGGCTGCTCGCCACCCTGCTGCGCCCGGACGCGGGCCGGGCATCGGTGCTGGGGCTGGACATCGTGCGCGACGCGCAGGCGCTGCGCCGCCGCATCGGCCTGTCCGGTCAGTACGCCGCGGTCGACGAGAACCTCACCGGCCGCGAGAACCTGTGGATGTTCGGCCGGCTCTACCAGCTGCCGAGCAGCACCTCGCACCAGCGCGCCGACGAGCTGCTCGAGCAGTTCGCGCTCAGTGACGCAGCCGACCGGGTGGCCAAGACCTACTCCGGCGGCATGCGCAGACGCCTCGACCTGGCCTCGGCGCTGATCGGCCGGCCCGAGCTGCTGTTCCTCGACGAGCCCACCACCGGCCTCGACCCCCGCAGCCGGCTGGGCATGTGGGACGTCATCCGTGACCTGGTCCGCGGCGGCTCGACCCTGCTGCTCACCACCCAGTACCTCGAGGAGGCCGACGAGCTCGCCGACACGATCGCGGTGGTCGACCACGGCAAGATCATCGCCCGGGGCACGGCCGACCAGCTGAAGGCACAGGTGGGCGGCGAGCGCGTCGAGGTCGTCGTGCACGACGCCGCCATGCTCGCCCGCGCCGCCGAGATGGTCGGCCAGCTGTGCGGCTGCGAGGTGACCATCGACGACCACGTCCGCCGGGTGACCGCCCCGACCCAGGGCGGCGCCGGCCAGCTGGTCACCGTGATCCGCGCCCTCGACGAGGCCGACATCGGCATCGACGACATCGGCCTGCGCCGGCCCACCCTCGACGACGTGTTCCTCAGCCTCACCGGCCACGTGGCCGAGGAGGCGGCGGCCGAGCCCGCCGACGACAGCGACGCCCTCTCCGGGAGCACCCAGTGACCATCACCGGCAGGACCGCCTCGACCGGACACCGCAGCACCGTGGTGTCGGACTCCCTGGTCGTCACCTGGCGCAACCTCAAGCGGATCCCGCGCATCCCCGAGCTGGCCCTGTTCGCGATCCTGCAGTCGATCATGTTCGTGCTGCTGTTCGTCTACGTTTTCGGTGGGGCCATCAACGTCCCCGGGGGCTCCTACACCGAGTTCCTGATGCCGGGGATCTTCGCCCAGACGATCGCGTTCGCCTCGGCGATCGTGGCGATCGGCGTCACCGACGACATGGCCAAGGGCATCGTCGACCGGTTCCGGTCGCTGCCGATGGCCCGCTCGGCGTTCCTGATCGGCCGCACGGTCTCCGAGATCTTCTACGAGTTCGGCATCCTGGTCGTGCTGATGCTCAGCGGGCTCGCGGTCGGCTGGCGGGTGCACGGCGGCGTCGTCGACTTCCTGCTCGGCGTCGGCCTGCTGATGCTGTTCACCTACGCGATGGCGTGGATCGGCGTCTGGCTGGGGCTGCTGGTGCCGACCGTGGAGGTCGCCCAGCAGGTGTCGTTCATCGTGATCTTCCCGATCACTTTCGTCTCCAACGTGTTCGTCCCCCCGGAGACCCTGCCGGCGGTGCTGCAGCCGTTCGCGGAGTGGAACCCGGTCAGCACCCTGACCGCGGCCACCCGCGAGCTGTGGGGCAACCCCAACCCGATGCCGAGCGACGGTTTCCCGGCCGAGCACCCCGCCTTGGTCACCTTGGTCTGGATCGTCGTGATCATCGCGATCTTCGCCCCGCTGGGTGTGTCCAAGTACCGCCGCACCAGCCGCTGAGCCGGCCCGCGGCTGAGAACTCCCTGAGAGCGGCAACTTCGCGGGGGTTCTGCTCGTCAGTGGGGGTACGGACAAGGGAATCCGCGCCCGTGGTCAGGCGTTATCGACCTGTGTAGGGCGACGTGAGGAGAAGTGGAGCAACCGTGGCGACTACCACGACCATCCGGCCGGCGGGCCGACGCGATTCCGCTGCTGCGCGGCGGGACTCGCGACGTGACGGCGAAGGCCGCGACAGCGTCGGGATGTATCTCGACGAGATCGCGCGTACGCCGCTGCTCGACGCCGCGCAGGAGGTCGAGCTGAGCAAGGCCATCGAGGCCGGCCTGCTGGCCGAGCAGCTGCTCGCCGAGGGCCGGTTCGGCCGGCGCAAGGGCGGCGCGCCCGGGCGGGCGACCGAGGAGGAGCTGGAGTGGCTGGCGGCCGACGGCCGGCGGGCGGTCCAGCGTTTCGTGACCGCCAACCTGCGGTTGGTGGTGTCCATCGCCCGCAAGTACGGCCGGGCGCAGATGCCGCTGCTGGACCTCGTCCAGGAGGGCAACACCGGCCTGATCCGCGCGGTGGAGAAGTTCGACTACGCCAAGGGCTACAAGTTCTCGACTTATGCCACCTGGTGGGTGCGCCAGGCGATCACCCGCGGGGTGGCGCAGCAGGCCCGGGTGGTCCGGCTGCCGGTGCACGTGGTCGAGGAGCTGAACCAGGTCGGATCGGCCCGCCGCACGCTGGAGCGGCGGCTGGGCCGCGACCCCGAGCCGCACGAGATCGCCGACGAGCTCGGCATGAACGTCGAGCGTGTCACCGACCTGGTGGCCTGGGGACGCGACCACGTGAGCCTCGACACACCGGTCGACGAAGACGGCGACACCTCGCTCGGTGACCTGGTGGCCCGCGAGGGCTCGCCGGGACCCGACGTCACCGTGCTCGACGTCGAGAGCCGGGCCCGGCTCTCCCGGCTGGTCGACCAGCTCGGCGAGCGGGAGGCCGACATCATCCGCTCGCGGTTCGGCCTGGTCGACGGGCGCACGCACAAGCTCGCCGACATCGGCGCCCGGCACGGCATCTCCGCCGAGCGGGTGCGCCAGCTCGAGCGCGAGGCGCTGGCCCGGCTGCGGGTCATCGCCGACCCCGACCTGGCGGCCTGAGCCTCACCGCTCGCGGGTCCGCCGCCGCAGCAGGTCCCACAGCCTGGCCACGCTCTCGTCGAGCGTGGCCAGGCTTTCGTCGTTGGTGACCACGTGGTCGGCGGCGGCCAGCCGGTCGTCGCGCGTCGCCTGGGCCGCGATCCGCGACCGGGCCTCGTCCGGTGACATCCCCCGAGCGGCGAGCCGCCGCACCCGTACGTCGTCGGGGGCGTCGACCACGACCACCAGGTCGAAGTCGCCGGCCTGCCCGGTCTCGACCAGCAACGGGATGTCGTGCACCACCACCGCGTCGGGGTCGGCGGCGGCCTCCAGCTCGGCGGCCCTGGCGCGAACCCGCGGGTGGATGATCGTCTCCAGCCGGCGCCGGGCCTCGTCGCCGCCGAACACCCGGGCGCCCAGCGCCTGCCGGTCCAACGAGCCGTCGGCGGACAGCACGGAGCGACCGAACTCGCGCACCACCTCGGCCAGGCCGTCCGTCCCCGGGGCGACCACCTCACGGGCCAGCAGGTCGGCGTCGACGACGACCGCGCCGTGCGCGACCAGACGCCGGCTCACCTCGCTCTTGCCGGAGCCGATCCCCCCGGTCAGACCCACCCGCACCGGCTCAGCCTCGCACGGGCGGATCAGGCCGGTGCGGGTGCGCCGAACGTGCGGCGGTAGGCAGCCGGCGAGGTGCCCCGCACCCGGGTGAAGTGGTGCCGCAGCCCCGCGGCGTTGCCGAAGCCGCTGCGCCGGGCGATCTCGTCGATCGACAGGTGGGTGTCCTCGAGCAGCCGCTCGGCCAGCAGCACCCGCTGATGGGTCAGCCACTGGTGCGGCGTCGTGCCGGTCTCCTCGCGGAAGCGCCGGGCGAACGTGCGCGACGACATCAGGGCCCGCCGGGCCAGCTGGTCGACGGTGACCTCGGCGTCCAGGTTCTCGACCATCCAGGTGAGCACCGGGCTCAGCGTGTCGACCTCGCAGTCGGGCACCACGCTGCGGACGAACTGCGCCTGCCCCCCGTCGCGGTGCGGCGGCACGACCATCCGACGGGCGACCGTGGTGGCGATCTGGGAGCCGAACTCCTTGCGCATCAGGTGCAGGCAGGCGTCGATGCCCGCGGCCGATCCCGCGCTGGTGATGACGGGGTCGTCGTCGACGTACAGCACGTCGGGGTCGATGAGGGCGGCCGGAAAGCGCTCGGCCAGCTCCGCGGCATAGCGCCAGTGGGTGGTGCAGCGGCGCCCGTCGAGCAGGCCGGCCTGGCCGAGCACGAAGGCGCCGGTGCAGACCGACAGCAGCCGGGCGCCCCGCGCGTGGGCCGCCCGCAGGGTGTCGAGCACTGCCGGCGGCGCCGGCTGGTCCCGCGGCATCGCCGGCAGGGCCACCAGGTCGGCCTCGTCGACGCGGCTGAGGTCGTGGGTCACGTGCAGCCCGAACCCCTGGGTGGTGGCCACGTGCCCCGGTTGCGGGGTGCACACGGCGAACCCGAAGTCCGGCACCCCGTCGTCGCTGCGGTCGACCCCCCAGGCCTCGCAGAGGACGCCGAGCTCGAAGGGGGCGACCCCGTCCCAGACCACCACCGCGACGCTGCTGATCGGCATCCGCGCGCTCCCTGGCAGGATATCGTTGGTAGGTGGCATTACCGCCACTAGTGGCAGGATATCACTCCGGGCAGTATTACTGCCATGTTCGCGGTCCTGATCTTCCTGGTCCTGTCCTTCGTCCTGTTCGTCTTCCTGATCGGCGCGGTCCTGCGGGACCCGCTCGGCGGTCGTGGCACCCGCGGCCGGTACTGACCGGGACCCCTGCGCGACGACGAGGCCCCCGCCCGGGTGGAGCGGGGGCCGCCTCGTGGCCTCGCGGCCAGCCGACGCCGATCAGCCGCCGGTGAGCTTCTCCCGCAGCGCCTGCAGCGCCTCGTCGGACGCGAGCGCGCCCTCGGAGTCGGTCGCGGGCGGTGCCGGCGTCGACGTCGACGCCGGGGTCCCGGTGCTGGGTGTGGCCTCGTCACCGGCCTCGTCGGTGTCGCTGCTGTAGCTGGACACCTCGCCCGCCTCGAGGTCGGCCTTCTTGGCGTCCTCGATCTGCTGCTTGTGCGCCTCCCAGCGGGCGTGCGCCTCGGCGTACTGCTGCTCCCACTTGGTCTGGGCCTCCTCGTGACCGGGCAGCCACTCGCCGGTCTCGGGGTCGAAGCCCTCGGGGTAGATGTAGTTGCCCTGGTCGTCGTAGCTGGCCGTCATGCCGTAGAGCGACGGGTCGAACTGCTCGTCGGTGACCGCGACGTTCTCGTTGGCCTGCTTGAGCGACAGCGAGATGCGGCGCCGCTCGAGGTCGATGTCGATGATCTTGACCATCACCGCGTCGTTGACCTGCACGACCTGCTCGGGGATCTCGACGTGGCGCTCGGCCAGCTCGGAGATGTGCACCAGGCCCTCGATGCCCTCCTCGACCCGGACGAACGAGCCGAAGGGCACCAGCTTGGTGACCTTGCCCGGCACGATCTGGCCGATCTGGTGGGTGCGGGCGAAGTGCTGCCAGGGGTCCTCCTGGGTCGCCTTGAGCGACAGCGAGACCCGCTCGCGGTCCATGTCGACGTCGAGCACCTCGACGGTGACCTCCTGGCCCACCTCGACGACCTCGCTGGGGTGGTCGATGTGCTTCCAGGACAGCTCGGACACGTGCACCAGGCCGTCGACCCCGCCGAGGTCGACGAACGCGCCGAAGTTGACGATCGACGACACGACGCCCTTGCGGATCTGGCCCTTCTGCAGCTGGGTGAGGAAGTTCTGCCGGACCTCGCTCTGCGTCTGCTCGAGCCACGCCCGGCGCGACAGCACGACGTTGTTGCGGTTCTTGTCCAGCTCGATGATCTTGGCCTCGATCTCGCGGCCCACGTAGGGCTGCAGGTCGCGGACCCGGCGCATCTCGACCAGCGACGCGGGCAGGAAGCCGCGCAGGCCGATGTCGAGGATCAGGCCACCCTTGACGACCTCGATGACGGTGCCGGTGACGACGCCGTCCTCCTCCTTGATCTGCTCGATCGTGCCCCAGGCGCGCTCGTACTGGGCGCGCTTCTTGGACAGGATCAGCCGGCCCTCCTTGTCCTCCTTCTGCAGGACCAGGGCCTCGACGGCGTCGCCGACTGCGACGACCTCGTTGGGGTCGACATCATGCTTGATGGACAGCTCACGCGAGGGGATGACGCCCTCGGTCTTGTAGCCGATGTCGAGCAGGACCTCGTCGCGGTCCACCTTGACGATGGTGCCCTCGACGATGTCGCCGTCGTTGAAGTACTTGATGGTCTCGTCGATCGCGGCGAGGAACTCCTCTTCCGTGCCGATGTCGTTGACGGCGACCTGGGGGGTCGAGCCGTCGGCAGAGCCATCGACAGGGGTAGCCGCGATGCTGGTGGTCGTCATGGGGTAGGTGGTCTCCGGGACAGGAATCGTGCTGGGCGCGCGGCGACCCTGGTCCGCAAGAGGTGAGGGGGCCGGTCCGCCACCCGGGCGGCAACCGGCGCCGATCGACTCGGTGCGAGCACGCGCCTGCTCGGTCCGAGGGCGTGCAGGCCGCAACGCAACGTCCAGCGTACGGGGGCCCGCCGACGACGGTCAACGCGCCCCCCACCGGCGCGGGGCCAGGTCAGCCGCCGAACACCTGCAGCTCAGCAGCGTGCACGAGCTCGTCCCGGTCGCTGGCGGACGCGCAGTCGGTGGCGTTCAGCGGGTCGTCGTCCTGCTCGCCCGCGTAGGCCCCAGCACCCGTGCACTGGTTCTGCAGCACGACCAGTCGCACGTGCGTGGCCTGCCGGTCGGGCACGTCGAAGCCGCGCAGCAGCAGCTGCGGCGCCAGCGGCCGGGGCGCACTGCCCGGGAACGCCCCCGCCGGGCTGGTGTAGATCCGCTGGTACGCCGCGCCGGCGCCTGACGGTGCGGTGGAGCTGCAGTCGCGGCCGGCCGACTGCACACACACCTCGATCGCGAACCTGCGCACGGCGGTGAAGCGGCTGCCCGAGTCCTGGTCCTCGTCGTCGGCGGCGGCCGGCGACAGCATCGCGCTGACCCGCACGGTCGACAGCAGGTGGGCGCCGCCGGCCAGGTCGACCTGCACGAACGGGTGGCTGGTGTCGACACCGGTGCCGGTGGTGATCCCGCCCCAGTTGGTCGACTCGGTGTCGTCGAGCAACGACCCGGCGTTCAGCGAGCCTGCGGTCGCACCGGCAAGGGTGGCGCCGCCGTTGACGGAGGCCAGGTTCGGCCGCAGCCGCAGCGTCTTGCGGGTCGTCTGGCCCGCGGTGATCTGCGCCGTGGCGTGGCTGATGCCGTAGCCGTCGGCCGCGAACGTGAGCCGGTACGTCCCCGGCACCATCGGCAACGACGCGTTCCGCGGGGTGCCGGGAACGGTGTCGGCCGCGGGGGTCGCCCGCGCCTCGTAGCTGCCGACCATGAGCCGGCCCTGCACTGGGTCGCCGGCCGGGTCCACCGCCCGGACCTGGAGCGTGCCCTCGGCGTTGAACGGCGCCGCGTAGCCGGGCCTCGGCTGGCCGTCCTCGGTGTCTGTTGTGCTCGCGTCGCTGCCCATGCCGTCGCTCGCGAACGCGCGCCAGATCGCGGCCCGGTTGGCACCGTCGAAGCGCAGCAGGTCCGCGGCCACGAGGGCGTCGCGGGCGTCCAGCATGCTGGTCGCCGGCTGCTGCAGCAGGAACGAGTCGAACATCAGCGCGACCCACCGGCGGTTGCCCGGGCAGCTGCCCGGGTCGAGCGGCGTCCGCGGGCCAGACCGGTGGGAAAGGCCTTGCGCACAGCTGCGCTGCAGCGCCCGGTCGTCGTAGTCGAAGGCGGCATCCCACTTGTCGACCAGCGCCTGCCGGACGTCGAACATCACTGCGCTCCACACCTCGCCGTCGGCATGCACCTCGGGCCCGGTCACGTCGTAGCCGATGTCGCCGTACTGCAGGGGGTTACGGTCGAGCGCGTAGTTGCGAATGCCGGTCACCCGGTTGCCGGTCACGTACGGGCCCTCGACCCAGGGCGGCGCACCGGTCGAGTAGTGGTGCGAGAACAGGTACTCCAGTGCCACCAGGTCTCCCCAGGACTCCCCCATCGACCCGGCCTGGAACCCGCTGAGGTTCTGGTCCGGCCCGCCGACCATCCGGTTGGTGATCGCGTGCGTGTACTCGTGCCCGATCACACTGGTGTCGAGGTCGCCGTCGACGCACGGGGAGTAGAACGCACCCGCGATCGGCTGGAACAGGTACTGGTTGGTGATGCCCGGCGTGCCGTCCTGCAGGGTGATCTGGTTGGCGTTGTCGCGACCCAGGTAGCTGGGCGCGCCGCCGGTGATGGCACCGGCCTGGACGTTGCCGATCTCGGGGTCCTGGCCGAGGCCGGCGCCGCCGAAGTTGGTCTGCTGCAGGTTGTAGTTGGCCTCGGTGAAGCCGAGGTAGTAGGCGTAGTCGTGCATCCGGTTGTGGGTCGCGAACAGGTTCGTGACCGACGCGAGGATGTCGTTGCCACCCGCCACCAGGGTCGTCGGGTTGCAACGCTGGTTGTTCCACGTGTCGACGAACGGGTCGTCGTACGTGCGGTCCGGCTGGGCCGGACGCTGCCCGAACGCACCGGGGGACAACGGCGTCGTCCACGCCTCCGCGGTGAGGGCGGCGTTGCCGGCGGTCGTCTCGGTGGGCGCGTTCGTCGTGAAGTCGTAGTCCCAGGGCCCGCGCGCCGCCAGGTTGATCAGCGGCCCCGGCGGGTTGCTGCACGCGAGAGCACGCGCCGGCCGGCCCGCCCAACAGGCGTTCGCCCGCGGGCCGGCACCGGCGGTCGGCGAGAAGTTCAGCGCCGGGTTGGCCAGGTACGTCTGCCAGATCGGCGGGTACGACTCCGGCGGCTGCGGCTGCTCGACGTCGGACGTGGCGTACGTCCCGGCGTAGTCACCGGGTGCCGTGAACGGCACCGTCGGGTCGTCGAACGGGCACACCCGGGCCGCGTACAGGCCGGGCTCCAGTGTCGCCGGCGAGTAGACGACCGCCTCCGGGCTGGTGCCGGTGTCAGAGGCGGCGACGGTTGCGCCCTCGTGGCGCAGCAAGACGACGATGTCGTTGGTAGCGATCGCCGCGGCCGCGGTCACCGTGATCGACTCCTGGTCGGCGTCGACGGTGAACTCGTGGTCCGGTCCACAGTCGGTGGCGGTGATCGCACCCGAGAACTGGCCGTTCGTCGGAGCTGCCGCCGCCGTCGCCGAGAGGTTGTCCACCTGGTTGTGCCGCACCAGCACGGTGCCGTCGGCGGCGTCGACGTAGGACGTGTGCGCGAGCGTCTCGTCGGCTCGCGCGTCGACCACGTTGGTCTCGAAGACCGGCCGCACGGTGCCGTCCGGGAGTGCAAGCGCCCGAAGCCGCGCCTGCTGCGGCTGGGCGAGACCGGACACCTCGAAGGTGGTCCAGCCGGCGGCTGACCTCGCCGACTCGTCGACGTCACGGGCAGACACGTCGAGGTCGACGTCGTCGGCCGCTGCCAGCCAGGCCTCGGCCGGTGCCATCAGGTCGTCGGTGCTCGGAGTCTCGGTCGCCTTGGCCAGCGACGACGACACGTACGCGACTCCGGCGGCACCGACGCCGACCGTCACCATGCCGTCGACGGCGGAGTCGAGGCCGCCCCAGGTCTGTCGGAACAGCACGGCGTGGCCGTCGCTGAACGACATCCGCTGGTCGTTGACCAGCTCCAGCGTCGCGGGCCGCAGCCGTGCCGGCGCCAGCCCGAGCAGGTCGGCGTGCCGCACCAGCCACCCGCGTGCGGTGCGCACGGCCGACCTGTCGGTACGCGGGCCGAGCAGTCCCTGGGTGGCGAGCACGCTGCGCGGCGTTCCGTAGCGGCCCCACCGCACGGTGGCGCCGAGCTGACGGGCGGCCGCCCGCTGCGCGCCGGTGGGTGCGATCGACTCGCGCACGTCGACGTCGGCCAGTCCGGTCGCCGCCGCGGTGAACGGCTCGGGGAGATCCTGCGGGTCGGCCGCCGCGGCGGGCACTGCCGCCGGTGCCGTGCCGGTCGCCCCGGCCACCGGGGTGGCGATCAGGGCGACGGCGACGAGGGTGACGACGCCGGTGGCAAGTCCGGAGCGTCGCAGGGCTCGCCGGATCCGCGGTCGCGGAAGTGGCTTGCGCACGAGTGGTGTCCTTTCGTGCGAGCCGCCCCCTCCCCGACAGGGGCCCGCGAATCGGTCATTCACCCCTTCAACGCCTCGGCGGTTCAGGGGTTACGGACGTACCCGCGGCCGTGGCCCGCGTATGGTCAGGCCGTGAGTCGCAGCCGTCGTGGACCGGTGCTCGTGATGATCCTCGGCGTCGTGCTGATGATCGCCGGCGGCGTGGGCTTCTTCGTGGGCTCGTACGTGTACGGCACGCGCCTCGTCGACTCGGCGGCCGACGCGATCAACCTGCGGGCGAACCTGGTCACCGAGCTGGAGGTGCCCGACAGCGACGACGTGACGCTCGACGACGAGCGCTACCGGGTGGTGGCCTTCGGCCCCCGGCTCACCCACAACGTCCCGACCGGACGCGTGCGGTCCGGTGACCAGCCGGGGACGACGCTCGAGGCTCTCGCGTTCACCGAGCCACGGATCAAGGTCACCGGACCGGACGGCGACCCGGTGCCACTCGACGACGCGTTCATCGACAGCGTGTCGAGCACGCAGAACTACGACGCCGTCGTGATCGGCGAGTTCACCATCTCCGAACCCGGCACGTACACGATCAGCACCACGCGACCCAGCCGGGACGTCACGAGCGTCGGCGTGGGCACCGGCATCAACATCGAGGAGACCGTCGACTCGTTCATCGGCGGTGGCCTGGTCATCGCGGCCACTGTCGCGGCCGGCGGCCTCGGCTTCCTGCTACTGCTCGGCGGCGGCATCTGGTTCGCCGTCCGCGGCTCGAGCTCCACGCAGACCCCACCCGGGCCACCGCCACCACCGCCGGGGTACGGCCCGCTGATCTAGGTCAGTGCCCGGCCTCGTGCCAGGTGCGCCCCACCCCGACCGACACGTCGAGTGCCACCGTCAGGTCGGCGGCGCCCGCCATCTGGGTGCGGACCAGGTCTTCCACGGCATCGCGCTCGGCGGGCGCCACCTCGAGCACCAGCTCGTCGTGCACCTGCAGCAGCATCCGCGAATCGAGGTCGGAGGCCTCCAGGGCCTGGTGCACCCCGAGCATCGCGACCTTGATGATGTCGGCGGCCGAGCCCTGGATGGGTGCGTTCAGGGCCATCCGCTCGGCCATCTCGCGGCGCTGGCGGTTGTCACTGGTGAGGTCGGGCAGGTAGCGCCGCCGGCCCAGCAGGGTCTCGGTGTAGCCGGTGCGGCGCGCCTCGTCGACGACGCCGCGCAGGTAGTCACGCACCCCACCGAACCGCTCGAAGTACTCGTCCATCAGCCCCTGCGCCTCGCCGGTGTCGACCCGCAGCTGCTGCGACAGGCCGTAGGCGGACAGCCCGTAGGCGAGCCCGTAGTTCATCGCCTTGATCTTGGCGCGCATCGCCGGCGTGACGGCCTCGGGCTCGACCGAGAAGACGCGGGCAGCGGTCACGGTGTGGAAGTCCGCCCCGGACTTGAACGCAGCGACCAGGTCGGCGTCGTCGGACAGGTGCGCCATGATCCGCATCTCGATCTGGCTGTAGTCGGCGGTCAGCAGGCACTCGAAGGCCTCCCCCACCACGAACGCCTCCCGGATGCGGCGGCCTGACTCCGTGCGGATCGGGATGTTCTGCAGGTTGGGATCGGTCGACGACAGCCGCCCGGTCGCGGCGATGGTCTGGTTGAACGTGGTGTGGATGCGGCCCTGCGCACTGACCGTCTTGCGCAGACCCTCGACGGTGGACCGCAGTCGGGTCGCGTCGCGGTGCGCCAGCAGGTGCATGAGGAACGGGTGCTCGGTCTTGACGTACAGCGTCTGCAGCGCCTCGGCATCGGTGGTCCAGCCGGTCTTGGTGCGCTTGGTCTTGGGCATCTCGAGCTTCTCGAACAGCACCACCTGCAGCTGCTTGGGCGAGCCGAGGTTGATCTGCTCGCCGATCTCCTCGTACGCCGCGTCCGCGGCCTGGCGCACCAGCACGGCGAAGTCGTCCTCGAGCCGGGCCAGGTGCGGGTCGTCGACGGCGATGCCGGTGCGCTCCATGTCGCCGAGCACCCCGATCAGCGGCAGCTCGACCTCGCCCAGCAGCCGGGAGCCGCCGCGGTCGTCGAGATCGTCGGCCAGGGCGTCGGCCAGGTCGACCGTCGCGCGGGCTCGCAGCATCGCCGCCTGTGACGACGCCTCCGGCCCGCCCTCACCGAGGTCGAGGGCGAGCTGGTCGGCGTCGCCGGCCTCGTCGTCACCCCGCAGCTCGCGCTTGAGGTAGCGCACGGTCAGGTCGGCCAGGTCGTAGGAGCGCTGGTCCGGACGGGCCAGGTAGGCCGCCAGGGCGGTGTCGGACACGAGCCCCTGCAGCGGCCAGCCGCGGGCCGCCAGGGCGAGGGCAGGTCCCTTGGCGTCGTGCAGCACCTTGGGTCGCTCCGGGTCGGCCAGCCAGGCCCCCAGCGCCGCCTGGTCGTCGTCGTCGAGCTCGCCGCGCTCGGCGGTGAGGTCGAGGTAGGCCGCCGGACCCTCGGCCGCCGCGAGCGCGACACCGTCGACCCGACCGGTGCCGGCACCCCACGAGCCGACCACGTGCACACCCACCCGGGCCGCGGCCGGTGCGTGCTCGGTCAGCCAGCCGGCCACCTCGCCGCGGCGCAGCTCGGCGCCCACCATCTCGAAGCCGACGTCGGCGGTGGGCTCGTCGGCGGAGAGGGTCTCGAACAGCCGGTCCCGCAGGACCCGGAACTCGAGGCCGTCGAAGACCTGGTGCACGGCGTCGCGGTCCCACGGCCGGACCGCGAGGTCGTGCACCCCGACCGGGAGCTCGAGGTCACGCACCAGCTGGTTGATGCGGCGGTTGCGGATCACGTCGGGCAGGTGCTCGCGCAGCGAGTCGCCCGCCTTGCCCGTGACCTCGTCGACCGCCGCGACCACGCCGTCGAGGTCGCCGTACTGCCCGATCCACTTGGCCGCGGTCTTGGGCCCGACGCCCGGCACGCCCGGCAGGTTGTCGCTGGACTCGCCCACCAGGGCGGCGAGGTCGGGGTAGTGCGAGGGGTCGACGCCGTACTTGGTCCGGACGGCGTCCGGCGTCATGCGGGTCAGCTCGCTGACGCCGCGGACCGGGTACAGGATCATCGTCGTGTCGCCGACCAGCTGGAAGACGTCGCGGTCGCCGGAGACGATGAGGACCTCCATCGCCTGGTCCTCGGCCTGCGTGGCCAGGGTGGCGATGATGTCGTCGGCCTCGTAGCCCTCCTTCTCCAGCATCGGCACCCGCAGCGCGGTGAGCACCTCCTTGACCAGCGAGACCTGACCGGCGAACTCGCTCGGTGACGTGCTGCGGTTTGCCTTGTACGCGGAGTACTCCTGCTTGCGGAACGTCTCGCGGGACACGTCGAACGCGACCGCGACGTGCGTCGGCGCCTCGTCGCGCAGCACGTTGATCAACATCGAGGTGAAGCCGTAGACCGCGTTGGTGTGCTGGCCGGTGGTGGTGGAGAAGTTCTCGACCGGCAGGGCGAAGAAGGCCCGGTAGGCCAGCGAGTGACCGTCCAGCAGCAGCAGCCGGGCCGGTGCCGCCGGTGGGGCCGGTGGCGCGGGCGAAGCGGTCGACGGGTCAGCCACGTGCGCGACTCTAGTGCGGGCGTCCGACACCCCGGGCGGGGCCGGTGGGAGCACGCGGAGAGCCCGGTGGGGGCCGCGTCGAGGGCCGCCTCGGTGGCCGCGTCGGGGGCCGCGAGAGGGTGTGGGGATGTTCATCGGTTTCGGCACGCTGGTCAACGTCGCCACCGTGCTGCTGGGCTCCACGATCGGCGTCCTGGTGGGCCACCGGCTGCCGGAACGTACCCGCGACGTCGTCACCGACGGCCTCGGGCTGGTCACGCTGCTGATCGCCGGCCTCTCGGCGATGGCGGTCGTCGACCCGGTGCTGTCCGACGCGGTCGGGGACAGCGCGCCCGTGCTGATCGTCCTGGGCGCCGTCCTGATCGGGGGCATCACCGGGTCCCTGCTGCGGATCGAGGACCGGCTGGAGGGGGTCGGTGACTGGCTTCGGCGCCGGTTCACGAAGCCCGGCGGGGGGGCCGACCGGGCCCGCTTCATCGAGGGCTTCGTCACCGCCTCGCTGGTGTTCTGCGTCGGCCCGCTCACGGTGCTCGGCTCCCTGGAGGACGGTCTCGGCCACGGCTCGGACCAGCTGGTGCTCAAGGCAGCGCTGGACGGGTTCGCCTCGATCGCCTTCGCCGCGTCGTTCGGCTGGGGGGTCGCCGCCTCGGCCCTGGCGGTGCTGGTCGTGCAGGGTTCGCTCACCGCCCTGGGTGCCCTGCTGGGCAGCTTCGTGCCCGAGGCGCACCTGCTCGCACTGACCGCGACGGGCGGGCTGCTGCTGGCGGGGGTCGCGCTGCGGCTGCTGCGGATCAGGGCCGTACCGGTCGGCGACCTGCTGCCCGCGCTGCTGGTGGCGCCGCTGCTGGTGGAGCTGGTGCTGCGGTTGCGATGAGCCGCTGGCCTCAGCCGTCGCCGCCCAGGTAGGCAGCCTTGACCGTCTGTGGTCCCGAGTCGGGCTTTTCGGCATTCGAGGTCACAACTTCGCAACAAGGGCTCGCGAACCCTGGGCGCGTCACCTTTCATGACCACTGAGCCGGTGTTAGGTTCCGGCCTGACCCAGGACGCCGCTGCGAGGCGGTGCATAAGAGGCAACCCACGGAGGACCCGATGATCCGGAAGACGCAGAGCTGGCGCCTGGTGGCAGCTGCTGCCGTCGCAGGCCTGACGCTTGCCGCCTGTGGCACGACAGAGGACAGCAGCGGCGACAACGACACCGCGGGCGGCGAACCAGCCTGTGACCTGAAGATCGCCTTCATGGGCGCGCTGACCGGCCCCGCCGCGGGTCTCGGCATCGCCGCCGTCAACGGCGCCGAGCTCGCGGTCGAGCAGTACAACGAGGAGAACCCGGACTGCCCGGTCGAGTTCGTCAAGCAGGACTCGCAGTCCGACCCCGAGCAGGCACCCGGTGTCGCGAAGGACATCATCGACGACGAGAAGGTCATCGGCCTGGTCGGTCCGCTCTTCTCCGGAGAGTCGGAGGCGGCAAACCCCCTCTTCAACGAAGCCGGCCTCCCGATGATCACAGCGTCGGCCACCAACCCGGAGCTCTCCGAGCAGGGCTGGGAGTACTTCCACCGGCTCCTCGGCAACGACGCCACCCAGGGACCCCAGGTCAGCAAGGTGCTCACCGAGATCGTCGGGGCCGAACGGCCCTTCCTGGTCGAGGACGACTCGGCTTACGGCCAGGGGCTCACCGAGGAAGCCAGGACGGACCTGGGTGACGCGGTCGCGGGCGAGGACAGGGTCACCACTGGACAGACCGACTTCCAGCCCACGGTCACCAAGATCCTTGACGTCGACGCGGACGCGGTCTTCTTCGGCGGCTACTACCCCGAGGCGCAGGTGTTCATCAAGCAGCTCCGCGGCGCCGGCTTCGAGGGCACGTTCGTCGTCCCGGACGGCGTCAAAGACCCGTCGTACATGGACGTCGCAGGTGAGGCCGCCGAAGGCACGATCGTGACCTGCCCGTGCGTCCCGGGTGAGACGATCGCCGAGTTCAACGACGCCTACACCGAGATGTTCAACGAGCAGCCCGGCACCTACGGGCCCGAGGCCTACGACGCCGCCAACGTCTTCCTGGACGGCATCGCCGAGGGGATCACCGATCGTGCCGAGATGAACGAGTTCGTGTCGAGCTACGACGAGGAAGGGGTCAGCAAGCACATCTCGTTCGACGAGAACGGCGAAAGCGAGGAGATCCCGATCTGGTCCTATGAGGTCAAGAACGGCGAGTTCGTCCCGCTCGAGCAGCTGGCCTGATCCAGAACAGGCTCATCCACTGCGGCCGGAGACGCACCGTCTCCGGCCGCAGTCCTGACTGCAGGCAGAGGATCCCATGGAGTTCTTCCTCAACAACTTCTTCGCGCTGACGGTCACAGGCCTGGTCCTCGGATCCGTCTACGCGCTCGTCGCTCTCGGGTACACCCTCGTCTACGGGGTGCTGCAGCTCATCAACTTCGCGCACTCCGAAGTGTTCATGTACGGCACTTTCGCCGCTGCCTTCGCGGTGATGGCGCTGGGAGGGAACGCCGACACCCCCACGGGCACGGCGATCCTCATGCTGCTCGTCGCTCTCGTTGCGGCCATGCTCACGTCAGGGGCGATGGCGCTGTTGATCGAGCGGCTGGCTTACCGACCTCTGCTCAAACGCAACGCCCCCAAGCTGGCGGTCCTGATCTCCTCGATCGGCGCCTCCTTCGTCCTGGCCGAGGCCATGGGACTTCGCGACGACATCGCGGCCTTCCTGCGCCTCGACGACAACCTGTCCGAGTACGTCAGCCGAGCCCGCATCGTGCTGCCGTTCAACCGGATGGTCGAGAACGGGGACCTGTTCGAGCTCGGCGACTACACCGTGCAGGTCGTCGACCTGCTCGTGGTCGTCAGCGCCTTGATCATGATGGTTGCCGTCGACCAGTTCATACGGCGGTCCCGCCTCGGGCGCGGTATCAGGTCGGTGGCGCAGGATCCCGAGTCCGCGGCTCTGATGGGCGTGAACTCGACGAGGGTGGTCCAGGTGACCTTCCTGATCGGTGGGCTGATGGCGGGGGCGGCAGCGTTCCTGTACATCATGCGCATCGAGGCCACCAAGTTCGACGTCGGCTTCATCCTCGGTGTCAAGGCGTTCACCGCGGCCGTGCTAGGGGGCATCGGCAACCTGCGAGGGGCGCTTCTGGGCGGGCTCGTGCTCGGCCTCGCCGAGAACTACGGATCAGCGTTCTTCGGCACCGAGTGGAAGGATGTGATCGCCTTCGTCCTCCTGGTCTTGATCCTGATGTTCCGCCCGACGGGTCTCCTCGGCGAGTCACTCGGAAAGGCACGCGCATGAGCACCCCACGGCCACGCAGAAGCCCCCGAAGCATCAAGCTCCCGCACCTGGGGATTGGGGATCGGTTCCGGGCGCTGCCGAAGCCGCTGCGGATCCTCGGCATGGCAGCCGTGGCGCTGCTGTTCTACGCCCTACCACTCCTCGAGCCGCCGTTCATCTCGACGCCCGATTCCGACTTCGGCGCCGTGATGTTCGCGGTAGCCACCTATGGGTTGGTCGCGCTCGGCCTCAACATCGTCATCGGCTATGCGGGACTGCTCGACCTGGGCTACGTCGGGTTCTACGCGGTTGGCGCGTACACGATCGGTGTCCTTACCGTGGAACACGCTTCGCTGCCCCTGTTGCTGGCGCTCCCCTGCGCGGTCGTCGTCACCATGATCTCCGGCGTGCTGCTCGGCGCTCCGACGCTGCGCGTCCGCGGCGACTACCTGGCGATCGTGACTCTGGGCTTCGGCGAGATCATCCGGCTGGTCGCCAACAACTCCGAATGGCTCGGCGAAGCAGCAGGCATCAACCAGATCCCCCCGCCGCCGGGCCTGCCGTTGTTCGACATCCCCCACCTCAACTGGGAGAGCGGAACGCCGCTCATCGACGTCAACGACACCACGACGTTCATCGAGTTCGGCGTCCTCGACCAGATCCCCTACTACTGGCTGGCGCTGACTGTCGTCATCATTGTCCTCATCGCCGATCGACTCATCAAGGACAGCCGAGTGGGGCGCGCCTGGGAGGCGACGCGCGAGGACGAGGACGCAGCCGAGCTGATGGGGGTGCCGACCTTCCGGTACAAGCTTCTCGCCTTCGCCATGGGCGCGTTCGTCGGCGGGCTCGCCGGTGCGCTGTACGCCACCAAGACCGCCTTCATCAGCCCGGAGTCCTTCATCCTCATGCTGTCCATCCTGTTCGTCGCCGCAGTCGTGATTGGCGGTCAGGGCAACCGATGGGGAGTCCTGGTCGGAGCGGCCATCGTCGCCTACCTGCCGGAGCGATTCCGTGGCTTCGAGGAGTGGCGGATCCTGGTCTTCGGGATCGCACTGATGTTGCTGATGACGTTCCGGCCGCAGGGCCTCATTCCGCCGAGACGCACCGTGCGCGCCAAGCATCTCGAGCAGGAGTTCGACGCCCTCGAGGAGGGCATCGAGATCGACGTCGACGAGGACATCGAGGTCGAGGTCGAGGTCGAGGAGGGCCGTACGACATGAGCGAGCCGTTGCTCGACGTGGATCACCTGACGATGAGGTTCGGAGGCCTGACGGCGCTTGACGAGGTGAGCCTCCAGATCAGCGAAGGCGAGATCCTCGGGCTCATCGGCCCGAACGGCGCCGGAAAGACGACCTGCTTCAACGCGATCACCGGCGTCTACCCCGCGACCTCGGGAGACATCCGGTTCGACGGCAAGAGCCTCGTCGGCGTGAAGAAGTTCCAGATCACGAGACGCGGGATCGCTCGCACCTTCCAGAGCATTCGGCTCTTCCGGACGATGACGGCACTGGAGAACGTGCTCGTCGGGACCGACGCGCACGCGCGCAGCGGGGTGCTCAACTCCCTCTTCCGCACCCCGCTCCAGCGTCGCGAGGAGGCTGCGGCCCACGACGAGGCGATGGAGCTCCTGCGGTTCATGGGACTGTCGAAGAGAGCTGACGCGCTCGCCGGCGGCCTGTCCTACGGTGACCAGCGGCGGCTGGAGATCGCCCGAGCGATGGCGACCAAGCCCAGGCTGCTGTGCCTCGACGAGCCGGCAGCCGGGTTCAACCCGGCTGAGAAGCAGAAGCTCATGGACCTGATCAAGCGAGTGCGCGACCGTGGCTTCACCGTGCTGCTGATCGAGCACGACATGCGACTCGTGATGGGCGTGACCGATCGCATCGTGGTGTTGGAGTTCGGGGAGAAGATCGCCGAGGGGACGCCGGCCGAGATCCGCGACAACCCGGCGGTCATCGCCGCCTATCTGGGAGTGGACGAGGACGATGCTTCTTGAGGTGAAGGGTCTGTGTGTCAACTACGGGCACATCGAGGCCATCCGCGACATCAGCTTCGGGGTGGCGGAAGGCTCGATCACGACCCTGATCGGGGCGAACGGCGCCGGCAAGTCCACCACGCTCAAGACCTTGTCAGGATTGCGCAAGGTGCGCGAGGGCACTGTGACCTTTGAGGGCAAGGACATCACCCACTCCCCTCCTTACAGAAGGGTTGCGATGGGGATCAGCCAGTCCCCCGAGGGCCGCGGCGTGTTCCCCGGCATGACCGTCCGCGAGAACCTCGACATGGGCGCCTACGTCCGCAAGGACCGCAAGAGTGCTGCGTTCCGGGAGGACGTCGAGCGGGTGTACACACTGTTCCCGCGACTCAAGGAGCGACGCGGCCAGGTCTCGGGCACGCTGTCGGGCGGGGAGCAGCAGATGCTCGCGATCGGCCGAGCGCTGATGGCCCGGCCGCGGCTGCTGATGCTCGACGAGCCGTCGATGGGCCTGGCACCCAAGTTGATCCAGCAGATCTTCTCGATCATCGAGGAGATCAAAGCCCAGGGCACCACGGTGCTGCTCGTCGAGCAGAACGCCGCACAGGCGCTCAAACGGGCCGACACCGCACACATCCTGGAGACCGGCGAGATCGTGCGGTCGGGCACCGGCGCCGACTTGGCCGGGGACGACTCGGTGAAGGCGGCGTACCTCGGCGGCGACGTCTGACACACCGTGCCCATGATGCACGAGGCCACGCGCTCGGCTCGGCGTTGGCCGCGGCCGATGCCGGGCTCGTTGTCCCAGATCAGTCGTCGTGGGACCCGTCCGAGCTGGGTGATCAGCTCCCACGACTCCACTGGCGGACACAACCTGCAACCGGCCGTCAGCGGGGAGACAGACCCTGCTCGAGGGACGGTCCGTGGTCGATGACGCCCTGCGCGACCGCCCGCATGGACAGCCGCAGGTCCATCGCGGTCTTCTGGATCCACCGGAAGGCGGCGGGCTCGTCGATCTGCAGCGACTCCTGCAGCACGCCCTTGGCCCGGTCGACCAGCTTGCGGGTCTCCAGCCGGTCGGTGAGGTCGGTGACCTCCGCCTCCAGCGCGGCCAGCTCGGTGAACCGGCTGACCGCCATCTCGACGGCCGGCACCAGGTCGCTCGGCGAGAACGGCTTGACCAGGTACGCCATCGCACCGGCGTCGCGCGCCCGCTCCACCAGCTCGCGCTGGCTGAACGCCGTGAGGATGACCACGGGGGCGATCCGCTGGGCGGCGATCCGCTCCGCAGCCGAGATGCCGTCGAGCTTGGGCATCTTGACGTCGAGGACGACGAGGTCAGGTCGCAGCTCCTCGACCAGCCGTACCGCCTCCTCGCCGTCGCCGGCCTGGCCGACCACGTCGTAGCCCTCGTCGGCGAGCATCTCGGCCAGGTCGAGGCGGATCAGGGCCTCGTCCTCGGCGATCACGACGCGTCGCGGGGCGGAGGTGCGGGGGGTCTCAGGCACCCCCAGAGGCTACCGACGGGCCGTTACCCTGGCGCCCTCGCCCTGGTAGGCCAACCGGCAGAGCCAATGGTCTCAAACACCATCCAGTGTGGGTTCGAATCCCACCCAGGGCACCGCTCCCCCGGCGAACGGTCCGACCGTACCTACGCCCCGGCGACCGCCAGGTCGGAACGTCCGGGTCAGCGGAGCCCTCGCACCCCGAACGATCCGGCCGTACGTACGTCCCAGCGACCACCAGGTCGGAACGTTCGGGTCAGCGGAGCCCTCGCACCCCGGGGGCGGCGGGCTGAGCCCAGCCGCTCGGCGCACCATTCGCACCATTCGCACCATCTGGCGCAGCGGCCGTTCCGCGGGTGAGGGCACCGGAGCGAGGGTGGTGGCCCCCGTCCGGACCTCCCTGGGAGTGATCGTGGCCGACGCCGCCCACCCGCCCACCGTGTCCCGTCGCACCGTGCTGGCCGGAGGCGGTGTCGCTGCCGCTGCGGGCGGGATCCCGCTCGGCGCCGCGGCGGCGGCGGACCCCGTGGCCCGTGCCGACACCGTGGCGCGGCTCACCGAGGGCACCAACATGATGGTCACGGCCGGACCGGACGGGAGCCGCCTGGCGATCGACCTGGTGACGGCGATCTGGGTGCTGCCGGTGCAGGGCGGCACCGCGCGCCGGCTGACCACGGACGTGCAGGACGCCACCCGCCCGGCCTGGTCGCCCGACGGCAGCACCATCGCGTTCCAGTCCTACCGGGACGGCAACTTCCACATCTGGACGATCGGGGCCGACGGCACCCAGTTGCGCCAGCTGACGTCCGGCCGCTACGACCACCGGGAGCCGCACTGGCTGCCGGACGGCTCCGGACTGGTGCTGTCGTCGGACCGGGGTGGCGGCAGCTACGGCATCTGGCGGCTCGACCTGGCCACCGGCGAGCTCAGCACGCTCACCGACAGCAGCCACGAGGAGGGAGAGCCGGCCGTCTCCGCCAACGGCCGCCGGGTCGCCTTCACCGTCGACGCGCTGCGCATCGACGAGGTCAACCTGGTCACCGGCACCCGCACGACGCGGGTCGCCCAGCAGGGCGAGAGCTTCGTGTACGGGCCGGCGTACGCGCCGGGCGGCACCCTCGCCTACGTCAGGCTGGACGGTGCCGCGAGCGACCTCGTCGTCGGCACCGAGCACGTCACCAGCGGCGCCGACGTGTTCGCCGTGCCACCGTGCTGGCTGTCCGACGACGAGCTGGTCTACACCGCGGACGGCAGCATCCAGCGGTACGTGGTCGGCACCGGCTCCACGCGCGTCCCGCACCGGGCGAGGGTGCCGGTCGTGACGGACCGGCCCCGACCGACGCCGCCGGACATCGACTCGACCCGGTCCCGACCCGTGCACGGCATCGCCAGCCCGACCGTGTCGCCCGACGGGAGCACGTTGGCGTTCCGGGCACTGAACGCCCTCTGGCTGGCCGACACCTCGGGCGGACGGCCCCGCCGGCTGATGCGCGACGGCTACTTCAACTCCGACCCCGACTTCTCCCCCGACGGCGGCTCGCTGCTCTACGCCAGCGACCGGGCCGGCACCGCCGACCTGTGGCAGCGCGACCTCGCCACCGGCCTCGACACCCGCCTGTCCGGCCTCGCGGGTGCGCAGACCGCACCACGCTTCTCCCCGGACGGGGAACGGGTCGCCTACCAGGACCAGGACGGCATCGCGTGGGTCATCGACCTGGCCGCGCAGCAGGTGCGACAGCTGACGCCGGTGCTGTTCCAGCCCGGACGGGTCAGCTGGGCGCCCGACGGCGAGACGATCGTGCTCGCCGCGGTGAAGCCGTTCTCGGCCCGCTTCCGGGAGGGCACCAGCCAGCTGCTGTACGTCGACGTCGCGTCCGGCGACCTGGAGTACGTCGCACCCATGCCCTTCCGGTCGCTCGCGACCCGCGGCGACGACGGACCGGTCTTCTCCCCCGACGGACGGCACCTCGCCTTCGTCGTGGAGAGCCGGCTGCACGTGGTGCGGGTCGACACCACCGGCCGGTTCACCGCCGACCCCTACCCGGTGACCGACGAGGTCACCGACTCGCCGGTCTGGCAGGACGAGCGGACCCTGCTCTACCTGCACAATGGCCGACTCCGCCGCACCGACATCGACGGACGGCGACCGCGCACGGTGCCGCTCGACCTGTCCTGGCGGCGCCCCGGGGGCGCGGGACGCACGGTCATCCGCGCCGGCCGGCTCTGGGACGGGCAGGGCGACGCGCTGCGCGAGGACGTCGACGTGGTTGTCCAAGGCACGACGGTCACCGGCGTGCGGCCGCACCGGGCCGGCGGCACCGTCGACATCGATGCCTCCGACCTCACCGTGATGCCCGGCCTGATCGACGCGCACAACCACTGGCACCTGCGCGGCCGCGCCTGGGGCGACCGGCAGGGCCGGCTCTGGCTCAGCTACGGCATCACGACGACCCGGTCGCCGGGCGACCCCGTCTACCAGATGCAGGAGACCCGCGAGGCCCTCGACGCCGGCGCCCGGGTCGGCCCCCGCTACTTCGCCACCGGTGAGGCCATCGACGGCAGCCGGGTCTACTACAACTTCATGCGGCCCACGCTGTCGGTCGAGCAGCTCGGGCTCGAGGTCGACCGGGCGCGCGGGCTCGCGTACGACCTGGTCAAGACGTACGTCCGGCTGCCGGTCGCGCTGCAGCGGCGCGCGGTGCGGGCCGTGCACCTGCTCGGGATCAAGCTGTCGTCGCACTACCTGTACCCCGCCGAGAACCTCGGCATGGACGGCATGGAGCACACCGGCGCGACCAACCGGCTGGGCTACTCGCACACGGTCAGCCGGCTGGGCCGCGCGTACGGCGACGTCGTGACCCTGTTCACCCGGTCCGGCATGTCGGTGACGCCCACCCTGTTCAACTCGACGCCGGTGCACGTCGACGACCAGTCCCTGCTGGAGGACCGGCGCACCCGCGTGCTGTACCCGCCGTGGGAGTACACGCTGCTGCTCGAGGAGGTCGACGCCGTCTCCGGCGACGCGGGCGACACCATGCGAGCGCTGCTGGCAGGCAACGTCGACATGCTGCTGCGCATCCACCGCGGCGGCGGGCTGGTGATCGCCGGCACCGACGCGCCGTTGGACAACGTCGCGATCTCGTTGCACGCGAACCTGCGGGCGATGGTCGGCGGCGGGTTCACCCCGCGCGAGGCCCTCGGCACCGCGACCGCGAACCCTGCCCGCTGGCTCGGCCTGGAGGGCCGGCTCGGTGTGGTGCGGCCGGGCGCGAAGGCCGACCTGTCGTTCGTGCGGGGCGATCCGCTCGACGACATCACCGCTGCCGCCGACGTGCGACAGGTCATGGTCGGAGGCCGGCTGTTCGACCGGGCCGGGCTGCTGGAGCCGTACGCCTCACCTGCCGCCCGGGACACCCAGCCGTCGGTCGTGTCGGGCGACGACGGCCCGCAGCCGTTGGCGGGACGGCTCGACCGGCACGCACACGTGCGCACGGGGCCGTACTGGTGGCACCAGCCGGAGTGGCTGCACCGGGTGTGCTGCGAGGGCTGAACCTTCGGGAGGCAGGGTCGGGGGGCCTACTCGGGCGGTCGCTCGAGCGCGTGCTCGCCCGCGTGCTGGGGCTGCGGCTCGAGGGCGTGCTCGGGCGGCGGCGTGCGCCGGTAGGCGGGCGCGACCTCGTGCAGCGCGTCGCCCATCCGGTGGATGCGCAGCGCGTTGGTGGAGCCGGGGATGCCGGGCGGGCTGCCGGCCACGATGACGACCTGGTCGCCCTCCTGGCAGCGGCCGACCTCCAACAGGCTGCTGTCGACCTGCATCACCATCTCGTCGGTGTGCTCGACCATCGGGGTGTGGAACGTCTCGACGCCCCAGGTGAGCGCGAGCTGTGAGCGCACGGCCTGCATCGGCGTGAACGCCAGCACCGGCACCCGGGAGCGGTAGCGCGCCAGCCGCTTCGCGGAGTCGCCGGACGTCGTGAAGGCCACCAGGAACCTGGCGCCGACCGCCTCGGCGACGCCTGCCGCCGCCTTGCACACGATCCCGCTGCGGGTCTGCGGGTTCCAGTCGATGGCGGCCATCTGGTGCAGCCCGTGGTCCTCGGTCGACTCCACGATCCGCGCCATGGTCGTCACCGTCTGGATCGGGTACTCCCCCACGCTGGTCTCACCGGAGAGCATCACGGCGTCGGCACCGTCGAGCACGGCGTTGGCCACGTCGGAGGCCTCCGCGCGGGTGGGACGCGGCGACGAGATCATCGACTCGAGCATCTGGGTCGCCACGATCACCGGCTTGGCGTTGCGCCGTGCCTTGTCGATGATCTGCTTCTGCACCAGCGGGACCTCCTCCAGCGGGAGCTCCACGCCGAGGTCGCCACGGGCCACCATGAAGCCGTCGAACGCCTCGACCACCTCGTCCAGGTTGTCGACGGCCTGCGGCTTCTCGATCTTGGCGATGACCGGCAGCAGGACGCCGACCTCGTGCATCACCTTGCGCACGTCGTCGACGTCGCTGGCCCTGCGAACGAACGACAGCGCGATCATGTCGACCGGCAGCGACAGCGCCCAGCGAAGGTCCGCGAAGTCCTTGTCCGACATCGCCGGCACACTCACGTCGACACCGGGCAGGTTGATGCCCTTGTTGTTGCTCAGCACACCGGCGACCTCGACCACCGTGTGCACCTCGGTCGCGTCGACGTCGCGTACGCGCAGCCGCACCTGCCCGTCGTCGAGCAGCACCTCGTCACCGGGCCGGACGTCACCGGGCAGCCCGCCGTACGTCGTCGAGCAGATCGACTGGTCACCCTCGATGTCGCGGGTCGTGATCGTGAACGGCGCGTCCTCGACGACCGTCACCGCACCGCCCGCGAACCGGCGGAGCCGGATCTTGGGGCCCTGCAGGTCGGCGAGCACGCCGATGGCCCGCCCGCTGTCGTCGGAGGCCTGGCGGACGTGCCGGTAGGCCTGCTCGTGGTCGGTGTGGTCGCCATGGCTCAGGTTCAGCCGCGCGACGTCCATGCCGGCCTCGACCAGCTGGCGGATCCGTTCGGCCGACGACGTGGCGGGGCCGAGGGTGCAGACGATCTTGGCTCTACGCACGAGCAACCACCCTATGTCGTGGCGGGACGGGCGGCCGGTCAGGCCGACAGCGGGCGTTCGGTGGGTGGGATAGGGGCGGGCAGCGTCGTCGACCCGGTGAGCCAGCCGTCCACCGCGGCCGCACACGACCTGCCCTCCGCGAGCGCCCACACGATCAGCGACTGACCACGACCGGCGTCGCCGGCCACGAACACCCCCGGCACCGTGGACTGGTAGTCGTCGTCGCGGCGGATGGCTCCCCGCTCGTCCAGCTCCACCCCGAGCTGCTCCACCAGCCCCTCGGGCTCCGGCCCGGTGAAGCCCATCGCCAGCAGCACCAGCTGCGCCGGGATCTCGCGCTCGGTGCCCTCGATCTCCTCCGGCCGGCCACCGGACATGTCGACCTCGATCAGCCGGAGTGCGCCCAGCTTGCCGTCGTCCCCGGCGACGAACTCCTGTGTCGAGGTGCTGTAGACCCGGTCGCCGGACTCCTCGTGCGCGGACGAGACGCGGAACAGCATCGGGTACGTCGGCCACGGCTGGTGGTCGGGACGGTCGTCGCCGGGTCGCGGCATGATCTCCAGCTGGGTGATCGACCGGGCCCCCTGGCGGATGGCCGTGCCGAGGCAGTCGGCACCGGTGTCACCGCCGCCGATGATGACGACGTCCTTGCCCTCGGCGGTGACCTGGTCGTCGACCGGCTCGCCGATCGAGGCCCGGTTCGACTGCGGGAGGTAGTCCATCGCCTGGTGGATCCCGTCCAGGTCGCGGCCGGGTGCCGGCAGGTCGCGCCACACGGTGGCCCCGATCGCGAGCACCACGGCGTCGTAGCGGTCGCGCAGCGCGGCGCCGGTCAGCTCGTCGCCCCCCACGTCGACCCCGGCCCGGAAGACCGTGCCCTCGCGGCGCATCTGGTCGATCCGCCGGTCGATCTGGATCTTCTCCATCTTGAACTCGGGGATGCCGTAGCGCAGCAGCCCGCCCACCTTGTCGGCGCGCTCGTAGACCGCGACGGTGTGGCCGGCCCGGGTCAGCTGCTGGGCCGCCGCCAGCCCGGCCGGTCCCGACCCGACCACGGCGACGGTGTGCCCGGTGAGCCACTCCGGCGGCTGGGCGCGCACCAGCCCCGACTCCCACGCCTTGTCGATGATCGCGACCTCGACGTTCTTGATCGTGACCGCGTCGGCGTTGATCGCCACCACGCACGCCGGCTCGCACGGCGCCGGGCACAGCCGGCCGGTGAACTCCGGGAAGTTGTTGGTCGCGTGCAGGCGCTCGATCGCGGCCTCCCAGTCGCCGCGCCACACCAGGTCGTTCCACTCCGGGATCAGGTTGCCGAGCGGGCAGCCGGAGTGGCAGAACGGGATGCCGCAGTCCATGCACCGGCCGGCCTGCTCGCTGATGATCGGCAGCAGCGCGCGTCCGATGCCGCCGGGGTAGACCTCCTGCCAGTCCTGCACCCGCTCGTCGACCGGTCGGCGCTCGGGGACCCGGCGCGGTGTGGTGAGGAAGCCCCGCGGGTCAGCCACGGCTCGCGGCCTCCATCATCAGCTTGGTCGTCTCGTCCTCGTCAAGACCCTCCGACTCGGCCTCGTCCTTGGCCGCCAGGACCTTTCGGTAGTTGCTGGGCATCACCTGGGTGAACCGCCCGAGTGCGGCCTCCCAGTCGTCGACCAGCGCCGCGGCCACCGGCGACTCGGTCTCCTCGGCGTGCCTGCGCACCAGCTCGCACAGCTCGTCGACGACCGCCTCCGGCACCGGGCCGAGCTCCACCATCTCGGTGTTGACCCGTTGCTCGTCCAGGTCGAGCACGTACGCCTCCCCGCCGGACATGCCCGCGGCGAAGTTGCGTCCGGTCTCGCCGAGCACGACGACGCGGCCACCGGTCATGTACTCGCAACCGTGGTCGCCGGTGCCCTCGACGACCGCGGTCGCGCCGGAGTTGCGCACGCAGAACCGCTCGCCCACCTTGCCGCGGACGAACACCTCGCCCGCGGTGGCCCCGTAGGCGATGACGTTGCCGGCGACGATCTGCTCCTCGGCAGCGAACGCGGCCGAGCGGTCGGGACGCAGCACGATGCGCCCGCCCGACAGGCCCTTGCCGAGGTAGTCGTTGGCGTCGCCCTCCAGCCGCAGCGTGATGCCGCGCGGGACGAACGCACCGAACGACTGCCCGGCGGACCCCACCAGGGTGATGTCGATGGTGCCGTCGGGCAGCCCGTCGCCGCCGTACCGCTTGGTGACCTCGTGGCCGAGGATGGTGCCGACCGTGCGGTTGACGTTGCGGATGGCCAGCTGGGCCCGCACCGGCTCCTGGCGCTCCAGCGCGTCGGCGCAGATCCGCACCAGCTCGTTGTCGAGCGCCTTGTCGAGACCGTGGTCCTGGCCGGTCGTGCAGTGCCGGGCAGCCCCGTCCGGCAGCTCGGGCACGTAGAGCAACGGCGTGAGGTCGAGCCCGTGCGCCTTCCAGTGGTCGACCGCGGTCCGTACGTCGAGCACCTCGGCGTGGCCGATGGCCTCCTCGAGGCTGCGGAACCCGAGCAGGGCAAGGTACTCGCGGACCTCCTGGGCGACGTACTCGAAGAAGCGCACCACGAACTCGGCCTTGCCGGTGTAGCGCTTGCGCAGCTCACGGTTCTGCGTGGCGACGCCCACCGGGCAGGTGTCGAGGTGGCAGACGCGCATCATCACGCAGCCGGCCACCACCAGTGGCGCGGTCGCGAAGCCGTACTCCTCGGCGCCCAGCAGGGCGGCGACGACGACGTCACGGCCGGTCTTGAGCTGCCCGTCGGTCTGCACCACGATGCGGTCGCGCAGCCCGTTGAGCAGCAGCGTCTGCTGGGTCTCCGCGAGCCCGAGCTCCCACGGCCCGCCGGCGTGCTTGAGCGACGTGAGCGGCGACGCGCCCGTGCCCCCGTCGTGACCGGAGATCAGCACCACGTCGGCGTGCGCCTTGGACACGCCCGCGGCGACGGTGCCGACACCGACCTCGGCGACCAGCTTGACGTGGATGCGTGCCGCCGGGTTGGCGTTCTTGAGGTCGTGGATCAGCTGCTTGAGGTCCTCGATCGAGTAGATGTCGTGGTGGGGAGGCGGCGAGATCAGCCCGACGCCGGGCGTGCTGAACCGGGTGGACGCGATCCACGGGTAGACCTTCGGCCCGGGCAGCTGGCCGCCCTCGCCGGGCTTGGCGCCCTGCGCCATCTTGATCTGGATGTCGTCGGCCTGGGTGAGGTAGTCGGACGTGACGCCGAAGCGTCCCGACGCCACCTGCTTGATCGCACTGCGGCGCGTGGGGTCGTGCAGCCGGTCGGTGTCCTCACCGCCTTCGCCGGTGTTGGACTTGCCGCCGAGGCGGTTCATCGCGATCGCCAGCGTCTCGTGCGCCTCCTGGCTGATCGAGCCGTACGACATGGCGCCGGTGGAGAAGCGCCGCACGATCGCCTCGACCGGCTCGACCTCGTCGATCGGCACCGACGGCCGCGTGCCCTCGCGCAGGTCGAACAGCCCGCGCAGGGTCATCAGCCGCTTGGACTGCCCGTCGACGCGCTGGGTGTACGCCTTGAACACGTCGTACTGCCCGCTGCGGGTCGCGTGCTGCAGCCGGAACACCGTCTCCGGGTCGAACAGGTGCTCGGCACCGCCCCGCCGCCACTGGTACTCGCCGCCGCTCTCGAGCCGGCGGTGCGACTGCGGCACCCCGTCAGTCGGGTACGCGCGGGCGTGCCGGCGGCGCACCTCCTCGGCGACCACGTCGAGGCCGATGCCGCCGAGCTTTGACGTGGTGCCGGTGAAGTAGCGGTCGACGACCTCCTGCGACAGCCCGACCGCTTCGAAGATCTGCGCGCCGGTGTAGGAGGCCACCGTCGACACGCCCATCTTGCTCATCACCTTGAGCACGCCCTTGCCGAGCGCCTTGACCAGGTTGCGCACCGCCACCTCGGGCTCGAGGTCCTCGAGGAAGACGCCGGCCCGGGCCAGGTCCTCGGCCGACTCCATCGCGAGGTAGGGGTTGACCGCGGCGGCGCCGTAGCCGATCAGCAGCGCGACGTGGTGCACCTCGCGCACGTCACCGGCCTCGACGAGCACACCGACCCGGGTACGGGTCTTCTCCCGCACCAGGTGGTGGTGCACGGCGCCGGTCAGCAGCAGCGACGGGATGGGCGCCTGCTCAGGAGTGGCGTGCCGGTCGGACAGCACGATGGTGCGAGCACCGCCGGCGATGGCGTCGGAGACCTCGGCGCAGATCTCGTCCAGCCGTGCCCGCAGGGCCGGCGCTCCCCCGTCGACGGCGAACAGGCCCTTGACCACGTGGGTGTCGAAGCCCGGCATGTCGCCGTCGCGGTTGATGTGGATGATCTTGGCGAGGTCGTCGTTGTCGATCACCGGGAACGGCAGCACCAACTGGCGACACTGCGCAGGCCCGGCCTCGAGCAGGTTGCGCTCGGGGCCGATGGTGCCGGCCAGCGACGTCACCAGCTCCTCGCGGATGGCGTCCAGCGGCGGGTTGGTCACCTGCGCGAACAGCTGGCTGAAGTAGTCGAAGATCAGCCGCGGCCGTTGCGACAGCACGGCGATCGGCGTGTCGGTGCCCATCGAGCCGATCGGCTCGGCGCCGGCCCGCGCCATCGGCGCCACCAGGATGCGCAGCTCCTCGTCGGTGTAGCCGAACACCTGCTGGCGCCGCGTCACCGAGGCGTGCGTGTGCACCACGTGCTCGCGCTCGGGCAGCCGGTCGAGGTGCAGCAGGCCAGCATGCAGCCACTCGTCGTAGGGCTCCTTGGCGGCGAGCGTCGCCTTGATCTCGTCGTCCTCGACGATGCGGTGCTCGTCGAGGTCGACGAGGAACATCCGGCCGGGCTGCAGTCGGCCCTTGCGCACCACGTGGGCCTGGTTAATGTCCAGGACGCCGACCTCCGAGGCCAGCACGACCAGGCCGTCGTCGGTGACCCAGTAACGGCCGGGACGCAGCCCGTTGCGGTCGAGCACCGCGCCGACGTGCGTACCGTCGGTGAACACCACACACGCGGGCCCGTCCCACGGCTCCATGACGGTCGAGTGGAACTCGTAGAAGGCGCGGCGGGCGGCGTCCATCTCGGCATGGTTCTCCCACGCCTCGGGGATCATCATCAGCACCGCGTGCGGCAGCGAGCGTCCGCCCAGGTGCAACAGCTCGAGCACCTCGTCGAACGACGCCGAGTCGGACCCGCTGGCGTCGCAGATCGGGAACAGCCGGTCGAGGTCGCCAGGGATCAGGTCGCTGGAGAGCAGCGCCTCGCGTGCTCGCATCCAGTTCCGGTTGCCCTGCACGGTGTTGATCTCGCCGTTGTGCGCGATGAAGCGGAACGGGTGGGCCAGCGGCCAGCTCGGGAACGTGTTCGTGGAGAACCGGCTGTGCACGACCGCGAGCGCCGTCGCGACCCGCTCGTCGCGCAGGTCGGGGTAGAAGACATCCAGCTGCTCGGTGGTGAGCATGCCCTTGTAGCCGAGGGTGCGACACGACAGCGTCGGGAAGTAGACCCCGGCCTCGCGCTCGGCGCGCTTGCGCAGGCAGAACGCCAGCCGGTCGAGCGCGATCCCCCGCAGCGGTGTGCCGGCAGCAGCGACCAGCAGCTGGGCGAACCGCGGCATGCAGCCGCGCGAGATCGTGCCGAGCACGGACGGGTCGACGGGGACGTCACGCCACCCGAGCACCCGCATGCCCTCCTCGGTGGCGAGCCGCTCGACCGCAGCCCGCGCCTTGCCGGCCTCCTCGTCGTCAGCCGGCAGGAACGCCGTGCCCACCGCGTAGGCACCGTGCCGGGGCAGCTCGACGTCGCACACCGCGCGCAGGAACGCGTCGGGCACCTGCATGAGGATGCCCGCGCCGTCGCCGGAGTCGACCTCCGAGCCCGACGCGCCCCGGTGGTCGAGGTTGTGCAGGGCGGTCAGGGCCTTGTCGACGACGTCGCGGCGGGGCTCTCCGGACAGGGTGGCGACGAACGCGACACCACAGGCGTCGTGCTCGTGCGCGCCGTCGTAGAGACCCTGCGGCGCGTGCGGTGTCGTGAGGGGGGCTGGCACGGACCACCTCTCGTCGTCGTCGAGTCCGAACGGGAGCCGGTCAGACCGGCGGGAGGGACGACGTTGGCCCTGGCGATGCTTCGGTCAGGTTACACAACCGGGCGCTCAGTCGACCCTTCCGCCCACGTGGCGGCCGTGCCCGTCGTCGTCGCGCTTCCCGGCCTTCGCCTTCGGCGGATCCTCGTCGGGCTCGTCGTCGGACTTGTCGTCGGCCTTGTCCCCGTCGGCCTGTCGTCCCGCCGTCGGCCTTGTCCCCGTCGGCCTTGTCCCGTCGGCCGTCGGCCTTGTCCCGCGTCGGCCTTGTCCGTCGGCCGCCCGTCGGCCTTGCCCTCGTCCTCCTTGTCCCCGTCGGACTTCTCCTTGTCGGGCTTGTCGTCGTCGGAGGCCTCGTCGTCGCCGGACGCCTCGTCGTCGCTCTCGGCGGACGGCTCGCGGCCCGGCAGGAACACGCTCTCCTCCCGGCCGGGACGGAGCCGGCCGACGATGACGTAGTAGGCCACAGCGAGCACGAAGATGACCAGCGACGTCCAGACGTTGAGCCGGAACGGCCCCACCTCGAGCGCGTCATCGATGCGCAGGTCCTCGATCCACGCCCGGCCGAGGGTGTACAGGGCGACGTACAGCGCGAAGGCCCGCCCGTGGCCGAGCCGCCGCGCGCGGTCCCACAAGATCACCGCCACCGCGACGCCGATGTCCCACAGCGACTCGTACAGGAAGGTCGGGTGGAAGGTGTCGTACTGCTCGTAACCCACCGGCCGGTTGAGCACGTCGATCTCGAGGCCCCACGGCCGGTCGGTCGGCGAGCCGAACAGCTCCTGGTTGAACCAGTTGCCCCAGCGGCCGATCGCCTGCGCGAGCACGATCCCCGGCGCCACCGCGTCGGCGAACACCGGTAGCCGTACGCCCGCACGCCGGCAGCCGATCCAGGCGCCGACGGCGCCCAGCGCGATCGACCCCCAGATGCCCAGCCCGCCCTGCCAGACGTACAGCGCCTTGACCAGCTCGCCGTCGTCGCCGAAGTAGAGGTCCGGCGTCGTCACCACGTGGTAGAGCCGGGCGCCGACCAGCCCGAACGGGATGGCCCACACCGCCACGTCGTAGACGGTGCCGGGCGGACCGCCGCGGGCCCGCCAGCGGCGCTCGCCCAGCCACAGGCACACCACGACGCCGGCGACGATGCACAGCGCGTACGCCCGCAGCGGCACCGGACCGAGGTACCAGACCCCCTCCTCGGGGCTGGGGATGGACGCGAGCAGCACCCCGCTCACCCGTCCCCGTCGTCGGCCGCGGTGTCGACCAGCAGGGCCAGGTCGGAGGCGATGTCCTCGGTCGAGGCGCTCTCGGTCCAGACCACGACACCGCGGTCGCCGGCGAAACCCACGACCTGGGCGCCGTGGGACACCTCGTAGCCGCCGCTGGGCAGCTTCGCACCGTCGACGATCGGCACGCCCATGCCGTCGGCGAACTCGATGATCGTGTCCAGGTCGCCGGTCAGACCGGTGAAGTCGGGATCGAAGCGGTCGAGGTAGGCGCGCATCGTCGCCGGGTCGTCGCGAGACGGGTCACTGGTGACCAGCACCACCTCGACGTCGTCGGCGGCGTCGTCGGGCAGCCGGGCGACCGCGAGCGCGAGGTCGGACATGATCAGCGGGCACACGTCGGGGCAGTGGGTGTAGCCGTAGAAGAACAGCCGCACCGGTGCATCCAGGTCGGCAGGCACGTGGGTCTGCTCACCATCGGTGTCGGTGAGCGTGGTGGAGGGCATCGGGTACGGCGGGTCGATCTCCATGCCGGCGTAGGGACCCTCGTCACCCGACCCCGACTGGACCACGCCGGCGGCACCGCCGTCGCTCGCCTCGGGCTCGTCTGACGAGCCGCAGCCGGCCAGCGCGAGCACGGTGACGGTCGCGAGCGCCACCGCGACCCTGAGGCGGACCAGCCCGCGGCTCATGCGCCCGCTCCCGCCGTGGCGGTGCGGCGTACGCCTGCCGCAAGCTCGACAGCGAGCTCACCCACCGCGCTGACACCCGCTGCGTGGTCGTCGCCGGCATCGAGCAGCCGGGACACGAACGCCGATCCCACGACGACGCCGTCGGCGTAGCCGGCCACCCCGGCCGCCTGCTCGCCGTCGCGCACGCCGAGACCGACCGCCACCGGCAGGTCGGTGGCCTGCCGCACCCGGCGCACCAGCGCTGGCGCGAGGGTGCTGGCGGCGTCGCGCGCACCGGTGACCCCCATGACCGAGGTCGCGTAGACGAAGCCCCGGCAGGCGGCTGCGGTCGAGGCGATGCGGGCGTCGGTCGACGAGGGCGCGACCAGGAACACCCGGTCGAGGTCCTCCTCGGCAGCGGCGGCCAGCCATGCCTCTGCCTCCTCGGGGATCAGGTCGGGCGTGATCATCCCCGCGCCACCGGCAGCGGCGAGGTCGCGGGCGAAACGGGCCGTGCCGTAGCGCTCGACCGGGTTCCAGTACGTCATCACCAGGGCCGGGACACCGGCGGCGGCCGAGGCCTCGACGACCCGGAAGGTGTCGGTCGTACGCACCCCGTGGGCCAGCGCGGCCTCGGTCGCGCGCTGGATGGTGGGGCCGTCCATCACCGGGTCGCTGTACGGGAGCCCGACCTCGACGACGTCGACGCCCCCGGCGACCATCGCCTCGATGGCGGCGATGGAGGCGTCGACGGTGGGGAAGCCCGCGGGCAGGTACCCGATCAGCGCGGCCCGGCCCTGCGACCGGGCCTCGGCCAGTGCGGGGGCGACTCCGCTCACCCGGGGCTCCCGGTGCTGGGAGCACTGGTGGCCTCGTCGGTGACCTCACCCTCGTCGTCGACCAGGTCGAACCAGGCGGCCGCGGTGTCGATGTCCTTGTCACCACGGCCAGACAGGCAGACCAGGATCGTCGCGTCGGGTCCGAGCAGGCGGGCCACGTCCAGGGCGCCGGCGACGGCGTGCGCCGACTCGATGGCCGGGATGATGCCCTCGGTGCGGCACAGCAGCGCGAACGCGTCCATCGCCTCGGCGTCGGTCACCGGCCGGTACGTCGCGCGGCCGGTCTCTGCGAGCCAGGCGTGCTCGGGGCCCACGCCGGGGTAGTCGAGCCCGGCGGAGATGGAGTGCGACTCGATGGTCTGCCCGTCGTCGTCCTGGAGCAGGAACGAGCGCGCCCCGTGCAGGACGCCCACGTCGCCGCCGGTGATGCTGGCGGCGTGCCGGCCGGACTCGATGCCGTCACCACCGGCCTCGAAGCCGTACAGCCGGACACCCTCGTCGGGGACGAACGCGGCGAAGGTGCCGATCGCGTTGGAGCCGCCTCCCACACAGGCGCAGACGGCATCGGGCAGCGCGCCGGTCAGCGCCAGCACCTGCTCGCGTGCCTCGTCGCCGATGCCGCGGGTGAAGTCGCGCACCATCGCGGGGAACGGGTGCGCCCCCGCCGCCGTGCCGAGCAGGTAGTGGGTGTCGTCGACGTTGGTGACCCAGTCGCGCAGGGCCTCGTTGATCGCGTCCTTGAGCGTCCGGCTGCCGGTGGCGACCGGCACCACCTCGGCGCCGAGCATCCGCATCCGGGCCACGTTGAGCGCCTGCCGCTGGATGTCGACCTCGCCCATGTAGACGACGCAGTCGAGGTCGAGGTACGCGCAGGCCGTGGCGGTGGCGACGCCGTGCTGGCCGGCGCCGGTCTCGGCGATGACCCGGGACTTGCCCATCCGCTTGGTGAGCAGCGCCTGGCCGAGCACGTTGCGGATCTTGTGCGCGCCGGTGTGGTTGAGGTCCTCGCGCTTGAGCAGGATCCGGGCTCCCGCCTCGGCCGACAGCCGGGTGGCGTCGTACAGCAGGCTCGGCAGGCCGGCGTAGTCACGGCGCATCCGGTCCAGCTCGGCGGTGAACTCCGGGTCCGTCATCGCCTCCTGCCACGCCCGCTCGAGCTCGTCCAGGGGCGCGATCAGCGCCTCGGGCATGAACCGGCCGCCGAAGCGGCCGAAGTGGCCGGTGGGGTCGGGTCCGGCGTCCCTGGTGCTGGCGTGCGCGGGGCCGGCCGACTGGGTGACGTCAGTGGTCACGTCAGTGCCGGGTCTTGAGCGCGGGATGAGCGCCGGCGGCGACCAGGTCGGCGACGGTCGAGCGCGGGTTGGCGTCGGTCACGAGGGTCTCGCCGACCAGCACGACGTCGGCGCCGGCGCGGGCGTAGTCGATCACGTCGCGCGGCCCGCGGACGCCGGACTCGGCGACCCGCACCACGTCGTCGGGGATGCGCGGCGCGAGCCGGACGAAGGCGTCGCGGTGGACCTCGAGGGTGTGCAGGTTGCGTGCGTTGACGCCGATCAGCCGCGCGTCGGCGTCGAGCGCCCGCTCGAGCTCGGCCTCGTCGTGCACCTCGACCAGCGGCGTGAGCCCGATCGACACCGCACGCTCCACCAGCGACACCAGCGCCGGCTGGTCGAGCGCCGCCACGATCAGCAGCGCCATGTCCGCGCCGGCCGCCCGGGCGTCCCACAGCTGGTAGCTGGAGGTGATGAAGTCCTTGCGCAGCACGGGGATGCCGACCTTGCCGCGGACCGCGCGCAGGTCGTCCATGCTGCCGCCGAAGCGGCGCTGCTCGGTGAGCACGCTGACCGCTGCCGCGCCGCCGGACTCGTACTCGACCGCGAGCGCGGCGGGGTCGTCGATGGCGGCCAGCTCACCCTTGCTCGGGCTGGCCCGCTTGACCTCGGCGATGACCGAGACTCCGGACGCGCGGAACGCGGGCATCGGGTCGAGGGCGGGATCCTGCCGGAACGTCTGCTGCTTCACCGTCTCGAGCGGGACCGCCTTCTCTCGCTCGGCGAGATCCAGCCGGGCACCGGCGACGATCTCCTCGAGCACGGACATGGTGGTCTCCCCGGGGTTGAGCAGGCGGACCGCACCAGACTAACGACCCCATGTCGGGGTCGGCGCCAGGGGCGACCGCAGGTGCCGTCACGGCGGTGGATCTCACGACAGGCGGGCGAAACGTCCCCGGTCCAGGGTCAGCGGGCCTTCTCCCCGAGACCGGCGCCGGCCATGATCATGCCGACCAGCGGTGCCGCGACGACGATGCCGCACCCGACCCAGAACGCCGGCCAGTTCGGCCCGATCACCATGGCGATCCCGCCCACCGTGAATCCGATCAGCGAGATCACGACAGCGGTCCACGCCGCGGGGGTCGAGCCGTGGTGCGTGGCCATAGGCGTTCCTCCTGGGTGCGCGCCGGTCGTCGACCCGCATTGTGTCAGGTGTCGACCGGCATGGCGCTCAGGCGGTGGGGTCGTCGCCGGCGTCCTGGGACCGCCACACGTCGGTCTCGTCCCGGGGACGCGCCACCGTCGGTGCCTCGTAGCGCTGCCCCATGGCGGGCCAGCGGGAGCCGCGTACGGCGACCACGCCGCCGACGAGCACGACACCGGCGCCGCCCGCGGCGGCCAGCCATCGCCAGGCCTGGCCCCCGACGTCGGTGAGTGCGTCGTCGACTGCGGCGGGATCGGCCGCCGCCGCGGTGAGCTCGATCTCGTCCCGCAGCGCGCTCTCGATGCCACCGCCCGCGGAGGCCACGCCCACCAGCACGGTCAGTCCGCACAGCAGCACCAGCGCCCCCACCGCCCGCCGCCAACGTCCGGAGGTCGCGAGCACCGCTCCCATGCCGGCGAGTGCCACCAGCGCCGCCGCCCCCGCGTAGGGCGCCACCTCGCGGGAGGACGTGACGAACGTCCGGGGTGGCATGCCCTCGGCGGTGACCACGGCCTCACCCCACGAGCGCCCTCCGGTGGTGGCCATGACGGCGAGTCCGGCCGCCACGACGCCGAGCAGCACGACGAGCGCGAACTCGCCGCGGGAGCGGGCGGTCCTCACGTGCGCGCCGCCGGATCGACCACGACCGGCAGCAGGGGGTTCGAGTCGAAGCAGGTCTGGGTGCCGGTGTGGCAGGTCGGGCCGACCGCGTCGACACGGACCAGCACGGTGTCTCCGTCACAGTCGAGCCGCACCTCGCGCACCCAGAGCCGGTGGCCCGAGGTCTCACCCTTGACCCACAGCCGCTGCCGGCTCCGGCTGCGGAAGGTGGCCAGTCCCGTCGTCAGGGTGCGGTGCAGCGCCTCGTCGTCCATCCAGCCCACCATCAGCACGGCGTGGGAGTCGGCGTCCTGGACGACCGCGGTCACCAGGCCGGCGGCGTCGCGCTTCAGCCGGTCCGCGACAGTGGGGTCGAGCTCGCTCATCCGGGCACCTCCTTGCCGATCCGCTGTTGGGCCACCCACGACGCGTGCAGCCTGGCGTAGACGCCGTCGGCAGCGACGAGCTCGGCGTGCGAACCCCGCTCCACCAGCTCGCCGTCGTCGAAGACCAGCACCTCGTCGGCGGCCTCGGCGGTGCTGAGCCGGTGCGCGACGGTGACCGACGTCCGTCCGCGCAGCAGGCCGCCGAGGGCCCGGGCCAGCATGGTCTCGGTCTGCGGGTCCACCGCGCTGGTCGCCTCGTCGAGGACCAGCAGGTCGGGGTCGGCGAGCGACGCGCGCACCAGCGCGACCAGCTGCCGCTCGCCGGCCGACAACGACTCACCGCGCTGACCCACGTGGGTGCCCATGCCGTCGGGCAGGCCGTCGTACCACTCGCCGAGACCGAGCTCGTCGATGGCGGCCCGCAAGGTGGCGTCGTCGGCGCCGGGCCGGCCGTAGCGCAGGTTGTCGCCGAGCGTGGCGTCGAACAGGAAGCCCTCCTGCGGCACCATCACCACCCGGCCGCGCAGCGACCAGAACGGCACCTCGCGCAGGTCGACGCCCCCGACCCGGACCGCGCCGGTGGCCGGGTCCATCAACCGGGTCAGCAGCTTGGCGAAGGTGGTCTTGCCCGAGCCGGTCTCGCCCACGACCGCGACCCGGCGGCCGGGCGTGATCGTCACGTCCACGTCCTGCAGGACGGGCGGCCCGTCGGGGTACGCGAACCCGACGTGCTCGAACACGACGTCGAGCGGAGTGTCGGGAAGGGGGGTGCCGGCCGGTGCCGGGTCGGACACGTCGGCCGGCGTCTCCAGCAACCCGATCACGCGCCGCCAGGAGGCCACCGCGTTCTGCGCCTCGGTCAGCACCTGGGTGGCCATCTGCACCGGGCCGACCATGAGCGAGACCAGGAAGGCGAACGCCACGACGGTGCCGATGCTCATCTGACCGGCCACGCCGAGCAGCACACCGGCGACCACGACGCCGGCACTGGCCAGACCGCCGGCGATGCCCGCCGACGCGAACGTCATGGCCACGAGGCGCTGGGCCTCCACCTGGCGGCGGTAGTTGGACTGGATGGCGGCGTCGACCCGGGCCTGGGTCCGGTCCTCGATCGCGTGCGCCCGCACCACGGCTGCGCCCATCACCGGCTCGGCCACGACCGCGAGCATCTCCCCGACGCTGCGGCGGACCCGGCCGTACGCCGCCGTCATCCGTCCGATCACCAGCCGCAGCCCCACCAGCAACGGCAGGAAGCTCACCCACACCACGATCGTGAGCTGCCAGGAGTAGAACAGCATGACCGCCGTCGCCACCGCCATCTGGCTCAGGCTGACGACGATGAGGATCCCGCCCATCTGCAGGAACATCGAGACCTGGTCGACGTCGCTCGTCACGCGTGACACCAGCGCACCGCGGTGCTCGGTGCTCTGGGTGAGGACCGGTAGGTCGTGCACGTGCCGGAACGCCCGGATCCGCAGCTCGGCCAGGCCGCGCTCGCTGGCCACGAACAGCCGCACCTTCGTCAGGTACGCGGCCCAGCCGGTGAGCAGCACGACCACCGCCGCCAGCGAGCAGGAGACGAGCACCGCACTGCGGTCGACGCCACCGGTGAGCCCGCGGTCGATCGCCTGCTGGATCACGACCGGCACGACGGCACTGCCCACGGTGGACAGCACGGCGAGCGTGAGGGTGCCGCGGAGGCCCTCGCCGAGCTGCGGCGACAGTGCGAAGCCCCGCCGCAGCGTGGCGCGCGCACCGGACTCCTCGCCGGACCAGACGGTGGTGGTCACGACGGCTCCCCCGCCGCCACCGGCACGGCGTCGTGCTCAGCACGTACGCGGGCCCGGTCGTAGGCGTCGACGATGTCGCGGTAGGCAGCCGAGCGGGCCAGCAGCTCGACGTGGGTGCCCTGGTCGACCACGCTGCCGCCCTCGAGGAACAGCACCTGGTCGGCCAGCGCGATGGTCGCCTTGCGGTAGGCCACCACCAGCGTCGTCGGCCCACCCGTGGCGGCGGCCTCCCGCAGCCCCGCGAGCACCGCCTGCTCGACCTCGGCGTCGACGGCGCTGGTGGCGTCGTCGAGCACCAGCAGTCGCGGGTGACGGACCAGCGCCCGGGCCAGCGCCAGCCGTTGCCGCTGCCCGCCGGACAGGGTCGTGCCGCTCTCGCCGAGCTCGGCGTCCAGACCTCGTGGCAGCCGGGCCACGAACCGATCCGCCTGTGCCACGCGCAGCGCTGCCCACACCTCGTCGTCGGACAGGTCGGCACCCAGCGCCACGTTGCCCCGGACGCTGTCGTCGAACAGGAAGGTCTGCTGGGGCACCAGCGCGACCGCGTCGGCGAGCCCACGGTGGCTGAGGTCCCGCACGTCGGTGCCGTCGAACCGCACCACCCCGGCGTCGGCGTCGACCAGCCGTGCCAGCAGCGCCGCCAGCGTGGACTTGCCCGACCCGGTCCGCCCGACCAGGGCGACGGTGCGACCGGGCGCGATCCGCAGGTCGACTCCGTTGAGCACCGGGCGCCCGGGCTCGTAGGCGAACGCCAGGTCGTCGACGTCCAGCCGCACCGGCCCGGAACCGGTGACGGTCCCGGAGCCGTACGCCGTGGAGCCGGTCGCGTCCAGCACCGCGCGTACCCGGTCCCAGCCGACCACGCTGCGCGGCAGCTCGCCGAGGACCCAGCCGATGGCGCGCACGGGGAAGGCGATGACGGTGAACAGGAACGCCACCTGCACGACGTCGCCCGCGTCCGCAGCGCCGGCGAGCACCCGGTGCACACCGACGACCACGACCAGCAGCACGCCGATGATGGGCAGCCCCTCCAGCACCGGGTCGAAGACGCTGCGTACGCGCCCCGCGGCGATGTTGGCGTCCCGGAGGCGGTGGGTGACGGCGGCGAACCGGTCGGTCTCCTCGGTCTCGCGCCCGAGCGCCTTGACCACGGTGGCGCCGTCGAAGGACTCGTGCGCCACCGCGCTGACGTCGGCCCGCAGCTGCTGGGCGAGGGTGACGCGCGGCGAGAGGAAGCGCTGGTAGCCGACGTTGACGGCGAACAGCAGCGGGAAGACCACCAGCCCGACGATCGTGAGCACGATGTCGGCGGTCAGCATGGCGACGACGGCCACGAGCAGCATCGCGATCACGCCGACCGCCATCGGCAGCGGCATCATCGCCATCCAGGCTGCCTCGACGTCGGCGTTGGCGTTGGACAGCAGCTGTCCGGTGGGGTGGCTCTGGTGCCAGCGCAACGGCAGCCGCAGGTACTGCCGCGTCACCCGGCGCCGGTCGGTTGCCATCAGCCGGAAGTAGACGAGCCCGCCGACCAGGCGCCGACCGATGATGCCGAGCGCGCGGCCGAGCGCGACGGCCATGAACAGTCCCGTCACCGCCCACAACGCACCGGCGTCGGCCTCGCCGGAGTCGAACGCGGGGGTGATGACGTCGTCGGTGGCCCAGCCGAGCACCCACGCGTCGGCGACGGTGAGCGCGCCGTAGATCAGGCTGCCGACGACGGCGAGCGAGAACAGCCGCCATTCCTGCCGGGCACCGTAGGCCATGACCGCCAGGCCGCGACGGGTGGTTCCGGAGCGGCGGTGCACCCGACCCAGCGTACGGGTCAGCGCACAGGGTGCCCCTGACCGGCCAGCGCGCGCTTGACGTCGCCGATGCGCAGCTCGCCGAAGTGGAAGACGCTCGCCGCGAGCACCGCGTCGGCACCCGCGTCGACCGCGGGGGCGAAGTGCTCCAGCGTCCCGGCGCCTCCGCTCGCGACCAGCGGGACGGTGCACACCGCGCGGACCGCGGCCAGCATCTCGGTGTCGAAGCCGCGCCTGGTGCCGTCGGCGTCCATCGAGTTCAGCAGGATCTCGCCGGCACCGAGCGCACACCCGCGCGCCGCCCACTCGACCAGGTCGAGGCCGGCCGAGCGCCTGCCGCCGTGGGAGGTCACCTCGAACCCGCTGGGCTGCTCGCTGCTGCGGCGCGCGTCGATGCTGAGCACCAGCACCTGCGAGCCGAACCGCTCGGCGATCTCGGCGATCACGGGCGGGCGCTCGATGGCCGCGGTCACCATGGCCACCTTGTCGGCACCGGCGCGCAGCAGCTTCTCGACGTCGGCGGCGGTGCGTACCCCACCCCCCACGGTGAGCGGGATGAACACCTCCTCGGCGGTACGCGAGACCACGTCGTAGGTGGTCTCGCGGGAGTCCGACGACGCGGTGATGTCCAGGAAGCACAGCTCGTCGGCGCCCTCGGCGTCGTAGACGCGGGCCATCTCGACCGGGTCGCCCGCGTCCCGCAGGTCGACGAAGTTGACGCCCTTGACCACCCGCCCGGCGTGCACGTCGAGGCACGGGATCACCCGGACGGCGAGGCTCATTGCGACTCCCGGACGGCGGCCAGGGCCTCGGGCAGCGTGATCGCGCCGGTGTAGAGCGCGGTGCCGACGATCGCCCCCTCGACGCCGAGTGCTGTCAGCGCCGCCAGCGCCCGCAGGTCGTCGAGGGTGGAGATGCCGCCCGATGCCACCACCGGCCGGTCGGTGCGCGCGCAGACCGTACGCAACAGGTCGGTGTTGGGGCCCTGCAGCATGCCGTCCTTGTTCACGTCGGTGACGACGTACCGCGCGCACCCCTCGGCGTCGAGCCGGTCGAGCACCTCGAACAGGTCGCCGCCGTCGCGGGTCCAGCCGCGTGCGGCCAGCGTGGTCCCGCGCACGTCGAGGCCGATGGCGACCCGGTCGCCGTGGGTGGCGATGACCGAGGCGCACCAGGCCGGGTCCTCCAGTGCCGCCGTGCCGATGTTGACCCGACGGCAGCCGGTGGCCAGGGCTGCGGCCAGCGACGCGTCGTCGCGGATGCCACCGGACATCTCCACCGGTACGTCCACGCCGCCGACGACCTCGGCCAGCAGCGTACGGTTGTGGCCGCGCCCGAACGCGGCGTCGAGGTCGACCAGGTGGATCCACTCCGCACCGTCGCGCTGCCAGCGCTGGGCCGCCTGCACCGGGTCGCCGAAGACCCGCTCACTGCCGGCTTCGCCGCGGACCAGCTGCACCGCTCGTCCGTCCGCGACGTCCACGGCGGGCAGCAGCTGGAGCACGGGCACGGCGCAACCCTAGGGCGGCGCTACGACCTCGGTGCGCTGGCCTCGAGCACGGCCATGGCCAGGTCGTGCACCGGGCCGGCGTCGCCGTCGTAGGTGTGGAACCGAGCCGTGTCGCCGCTCGCGTACTGCACGGTCACGGCGTAGCTGTAGATGTCGCAGCACGGGGCCTCGGACGCCTTGCCGGGCACACCCTCCTTCGGCAGCGTCGCGGCCATGGCCAGGACGTCGCCGGCGTCCGGGTCGTTGAGGCGGACCCGGAAGGTGTCGACGGCGCCGCTGATGCCGCCACCGCGCTGGACCACCACGGCGTCGACGGCCAGCATCGACCCGCCCTCCTGGTCCGGCGCGCTGGTCGACTCGTCGGTGGCCCCGTCGTCGGCGTCTCCGCCGGAGTCGGCCTGACCGGCGCAGCCGGTCACCATCAGCAGGGCGGCCAGCACGACAGCCGGCAGGGCGGCCAGCACGGCGGGTAGCCGTCGCAGACGTGGAGGGGTCATGTCCCTGCGACGGCGTGGGCGCCCGGCCGGTTCCGGCTCACAGCGTCGCCAGCCAGTTGCGCAGCAGTCCGGCGCCCGCGTCGCCGGACTTCTCCGGGTGGAACTGGGTCGCCCACAGCGGGCCGTTCTCGACCGCGCTGACGAACCGGTCGTCGGCGTACGCCGTCCAGGTAACGGCTGGGGCCGCCATCCGCTCCGAGTCCGGCAGCTCCCAGCGGCGGGCGGCGTAGGAGTGCACGAAGTAGAACCGCTCCCCTTCGATCCCCGCGAACATCACGGAGCCGGCCGGCGGCTCGACGGTGTTCCAGCCCATGTGCGGCACCACCTCGGCGCGCAGCCGCTCGACGACGCCGGGCCACTCCCCGGTACCCGCCGTGGTCACACCGTGCTCCGCACCCTCGGCGAACAGCACCTGCATGCCCACGCAGATGCCGAGCACCGGGCGCCCACCGGCCAGCCGCCGACCCACCACCCGTTCGCCCCGGACGCTCCGCAGACCCGCCATGACGCTGGCGAACGCGCCCACGCCCGGCACGACGAGACCGTCGGCGTCGAGGCCGCGCTGCGGGTCCGCGGTCAGCTCGACCGACGCTCCCGCGTGTTCCAGCGCGCGCACCGCCGACCGCACGTTGCCCGACCCGTGGTCGAGCACCACGACTGTCGGCCTCGACGCGGCACGGCCCGGCGGGCCAGCGGTCACAGGGTTCCTTTGGTCGAGGGCACACCCAGCTCGCGCGGGTCGTGGGCCACCGCTTCGCGCAGCGCCCGCGCGAACGCCTTGTACTGCGCCTCCACCACGTGGTGCGGGTCGCGGCCGGCCAGGACCCGTACGTGCAGGCCGAGGTGCGCGTGCACGGCGAGCGTCTCGAACACGTGCCGGGTCAGCGAGCCGGCGTAGGGCGCCCCGGTGCCGCCACCGCCGATGAGCACGTGCTCCTGGCCGGCGGGCTCGCCGCCGTGCACGCAGTACGGGCGGCCGGACACGTCGACCACGCACTGGCACAGCGCCTCGTCGAGCGGCACGGTGGCGTCGCCGAACCGGCGGATGCCGCGCTTGTCGCCGAGCGCCTCGCGCAGTGCTTGCCCCAGCACGATCGCAGTGTCCTCGACGGTGTGGTGGGCGTCGACGTCGAGGTCGCCCTCGGCCTGCACGGTGAGGTCGAGCAACGCGTGCCGGCCGAGCGCGTCGAGCATGTGGTCGTAGAAGGCGACGCCGGTGGACACCTGCGTGCGTCCGGTTCCGTCGAGGTCGAGCTCGACGAGCACCTTGGACTCGTTGGTCTCCCGCTCGATGCGGCTCGTGCGGCTCATCGGAGCACCTCCGTCAGCGCCTGCTGGAACAACGCATTCTCCTCCGTCGTGCCGACCGAGACCCGCAGCCAGCCGTCGGGGCCGGTCTCCCGGACCAGCACGCCGCGCTCGAGCAGTCCCTGCCACACCGCGTGCCGGTCGTCGAAGGTACCGAACAGGCAGAAGTTGGCGTCGGACTCCGCGACCTCGAGTCCCTGCGCCGCCAGCCAGCCGGCGAGCCGGTCGCGGTCGGTGCGCAGATCGTCGACCCGGGCGAGCATCGTGTCGGCGTGGCCCAGCAGGGCGGTCGCGGCGGCCTGGGTCACCGCGGACAGGTGGTAGGGCAGCCGGACGACCCGCAGCGCGTCGACCACCGCCGGCGCGGCCGCCAGGTAACCCAGCCGCACACCGGCCGCCGCGAAGGCCTTGCTCATCGTGCGGGTCACCAGCAGCCGTGGCTCGTCGGCGAGCAGCTCCAGCGCGGTCGGGGTCCCGGACCGGCGGAACTCGGCGTATGCCTCGTCGACCACGACCACGCCGCCGCCCGCCGCACCGGTGGCGTCGAGCAGCGCACGTACGGTGTCCAGCGGGAGCGCCGTGCCGGTCGGGTTGTTCGGCGACGCGAGCAGCAGCACCGACGGCCGCTGCTCGTGCACCAGCGCGACCGCCGTGTCGACGTCGATGCCGAAGTCGTCCCGGCGCCGGCCCACGACCCAGCCGGTGTGGGTGTCGCGTGCGTACTCGGGATACATCGAGTACGTCGGTGCGAAGCTGAGCGCGGTGCGACCCGGACCGCCGAACGCCTGCAGCACCTGGAGCATGACCTCGTTGGAGCCGTTGGCGGCCCAGACCCGGTCGGGCGTCAGTCCGTGGCCCAGATATCCGGCCAGGGCTTCCCGCAGCGTCCACGCCTCACGGTCGGGATAGCGGTTGAGGCCGGCCGTCGCAGCGGCGACCGCACGTGCGACGTCGGCGACCACCTCCGGCGGCGGCGGGTACGGGTTCTCGTTGACGTTGAGCCGCACCGGCACGTCCAGCTGCGGGGCTCCGTAGGGCTCCACGCCGACCAGCTCCGGGCGGAGCGGCAGCCCCGGCTCGGCGCGGACCGGGCTCGGCGGGGTCACGTTCCCTCGGTGCGCAGCCGCACCGCCTCCCCGTGGGCCGGCAGGTCCTCGGCCTCCGCCAGCGCGACCACGTGCCGCGCCGACGCGCGCAGCGCGGGCTCGTCGTAGGTCACGACCTGCACGGTCCGGAGGAAGGCACGGACCGACAACCCGGACGCGTGCGTCGCGCTGCCCCCGGTGGGGAGCACGTGGTTGGACCCGGCGCAGTAGTCGCCGAGCGAGACCGGCGACCACCCGCCCACGAACACCGCGCCGGCATTGCGCACCCGCAGCGCGCGCTCGGCAGCGTCCCGGGTCTGCAGCGATGTGTGCTCCGAGGCGTAGGCGTCGATCACCGCCATGCCCTGCTCGAGGTCGTCGACCAGCACGGTGTACGACTGCTCGGCGCGCAGCGCCTGCTCGATCCGGGCAGCGTGCTTGGCCAGCAGCACCTGTTGCGACAGCGCGGCGTCGACAGCGTCGGCCAGTGCCGGGCTGTCGGTGACCAGCACGGACGCCGAGTCGGTGCCGTGCTCGGCCTGGCTCACCAGATCTGCCGCGACGAAGGACGGCTCGGCACCGTCGTCAGCGAGCACGGCGATCTCGGTGGGACCGGCCTCGGAGTCGATGGCGACGACACCCTTCAGCAACCGCTTGGCCGCCACCACGTAGACGTTGCCCGGACCGGTGACGAGGTCGACAGGGGCGCAGTCGCCGGCGCCGTACGCGAACATCGCGACGGCCTGCGCCCCACCGACCGCGTAGACCTCGTCGACACCGAGCAGCGCGCAGGCCGCCAGCACGGTGGGGTGCGGGAGTCCGCCGAACTCGCGTTGCGGCGGGCTGGACAGGGCCAGGGCCTCGACGCCGGCGACCTGTGCGGGCACGACGTTCATCAGCACGCTGCTCACGAGCGGTGCCCGGCCACCGGGCACGTACAGGCCGACCCGGCGCACCGGGACGAGCCGCTGGCGCACCGACCCACCGGGGACCACGTCGGTGACGGTGTCGTCGCCCCGCTCGGCCGTGCACGTCGCGCGCAGCCGGTCGATGGACACCTCCAGGGCGGCCCGCACGTCGGGGTCCAGTGCCTCCAGGGCGGCGGCGATCGCCGGGGCCGGCACCCGCAGCTCGGTCTGCTCGACGCCGTCGAACGTGGCGGTGGCCGCGCGTACCGCTGCGGCGCCGCGCAGCCGGACGTCGTCGCACACCGGACGCACGGCGTCGGTCGCCGCCGCCACGTCGAAGGCGGCACGCGGCAGCGCGTTCGCGTCGACCGGGGGGTCGGTGGACGCGCGACCGCGCAGGTCGAGACGGCGGAGCATGCCGTCCAGTCTAGGGAGATCAGCGGCCGCCGAGCGCCGCGGATAGGTTGGCGGACATGGGGGTGCCGCTGCCGATCTTCCCGCTCGGGGTGGTGCTCTTCCCCGGCATGCCGCTGCCGCTGCACATCTTCGAGGACCGCTACACCGAGCTCGTACGCGACCTGCTCGCCGGCGACGACGACGAACGCGTGCTGGGCGTGGTCGCGATCCGGGACGGCTACGAGGTCGGCGACCTCGCCGTGCACTCCGCCCACCGGGTCGGCTGCGAGGCGGTGCTGACCGACGTGGAGCCGCTGCCGGACGGACGCTTCGACATCGAGGTGGTGGGACGCAGACGGCTGCGGGTCGACGGCATGGACGAGTCCCGGCCGTACCTGGTGGGCGACGTGGCGTACCTCGACGAGTCCGACGGCGACGACCTCGACCAGGCGCGCGGCCAGGCGCTGGCGGCGTTCGAGGCCTACCGCACCCGGCTCGGCGAGATGCGCGGCACCGAGGTGGAGGTCACGGACATCCCCCGGGACCCGACGGCACTGTCGTACGCGCTGGCCGCCGGTGGCCTGTTCATGCTGTCGGACCGCCAGCAGCTGCTGGAGGAGGCCGACACCGCGTCGCGACTGCGCCGGCTGTCGCGGCTGCTGCGCAGCGAGACCGCGGCCATGGCTGCGTTGCCGAGCCTGCCGGCGACCGACGTGGCGCGTACCGGCTGGTCGCCCAACTGACCCAGCCGGCCGCGCGCCATCGGGCCGGGATCAGTCGAAGACCAACCGGAACGTCGTGCGGGCGTAGTCGTCGTCGATCGTCGTCGAGGCACCGACCGCCTGCAGCACGTCGAGGGTGTCGCCCGCCTCCGGCGGCAGATCCTCGCCGGCGTCCTCGGCCAGCCGGTCGGCCACGTCGCCGACCTTGTTGAGGTCGAGGAAGAAGATCGACACGGCGTCGTCGGAGTCGGCCACCGCGGAGTCGAAGACGTCGGAGTCGCCGAGCTGTCCCTCGTCGGCGAGGGAGTCGGCGTAGTCCTCGTTGGCGGCGATCACGAGTCCGCCGTCGGTCTCCTGCTGCGCGATCTCGAAGGGCGCGCCCTGCTGCGCGAGCAGGTCCTGCACGGTGTCCATCAGGTCGGAGGCCGCGCTGGTGTCGGTCCGCAGCCGGGCACCGACGTTGATGGTCGAGAAGTCGGGCGTGCCCTCGTCGCTGACGAAGTCGAACCCTTCACCGTCGACGGCCAGCGTGAACTGCTCACCGAGCAGCACGCTGAGGTCGTCGGGCATGGTGAACCCGGTCTCCGCCTCGAGCTGGGCGGAGAACTCCTCCATCGACCCCGGGGGCACTCCGGCCTCGCCACTCTCCTCGAGCGCCAGCGCCTTGTCCCAGAGCCGGTCGATCGTCTCGCCGCCGCCCGTGAACCCGAACGCCATCATGGTCGTGTCGGGCAGTGTCAGGACGTCGCTCGCCGGCTCGGTGGACTGGCCACCGAGATTGAGCACGTCGGAGTCGCCGGCGACCACCAGCTCGAGCGCGTCGGACTGCGCCCGCACTGCCGCGGAGATCGAGCCGAGCTCGCTGATCCCCGCGGCGTCGAGCACGTCGCCCATCTCGGGGTTGTCCTGCTGGGCGAGCGTGACGACCTCGTCCATGTCCACCCAGAACGACATCAGCCCCTCGCCTTCGAGCGCGTCCATGTCGCCGGAGAAGTCCTCGTCGTCGGACAGCGGCGACTCCTCGGCGTCGGACGCGTAGTCGCCGACCTTGTCGTCGGCGGCGATCAGCGCGTAGTCGCCGACGAACGCGACGCCGGGCTTGTCCTCGCCCGTGGCCTCGTCAGCACCGCCGCACTCCAGCAACGCCTCGATGCCGGTCTTGGCCGCGTCCTCGTCGGTGACCTGCAGCACCAGCAGCGGTTGCGGGTCCTCGCCCTCGGCGCCGGGCATGGCCGCCACGCCGGCGCGGTCGCCGATCCAGGGCTCGATGTCGTCGTCGTAGTCGATGTCGCCGCAGCCCTCGGAGTCGGCGAGGCTCTCCTCGAAGAACCGCTTGCGGAGGTCGGCGGTGTCGGTGGTGATGCCGGTCTCCTCCTCGAACTCCGGCACGTCGCGCAGCAGCCGCAGGGCGTTGATCTTCTGGTCGGCCGAGGGGTCGAGGTCGACGCGTGCGTAGGCGATCGCCGAGTCCGGGATCGCCTCGGCGGGCTGTGGCCCACCTCCGCTGAGCATCGTGTAGGCGGCAAAGGAACCGCCGCCGATCAGCAGCACCACGACCACGACCGCGCCGATGACCAGACCCCGGCGACGGCCGCCGCCGCCCGATCCGTCGGCGGCCTGCGGGACCGGCTCCCCGCCTCCGCCCGGCGGTGGTTGCTCGGTGCCGAGGTACTCGGTCGGCGCGGACTGGGGCGTGCCCCACTGCTGAGGTGGAGGGGTGGCGCCTACCCCCGGCTGTTGACCCGGCTGCTGCTGGTCCGACACGGCTGTCCCCTCACTAGCACCCCCGTCTCCACGCAGGAGACCCGGAGGGACAGGGTAACTGCCGGACCGCTACGAGCGTGGCAGGTCCGGCAGGCTCGGCTCGTCGACGCGGTCGATTCCGCGATCGACGGCCCACACCACCAGCCACAGCGCCGCCAGGGCCCCGATCGCCCAGGACAGGTACAGCCCTGGCGTGGTGATCACCAGGGCACCGGAGAGCAGGTCGGTGCGGGTCAGGCCGGTGACAGGTTCGGGACCCCACCACACGCCCAGCCAGTACGAGACGGCCGCCGCGGCACCGGAGCCGACCGTCACCCCCACGACCAGGACCCAGCCCCAGGTTCGCAGCCGCCACGTCAGCACGGCACCGGCGACCGCCCCGACCAGCAGCCCGATCACGGCGTAGCGCACCTCGACGCCGAACAGCTGGCCGAGCTCGAGCTCTGCGGTGGCCGGCGTGATGTCGGCCGCGTCCGGGGGGTCGGCCCACCACACCCACAGGGCGCCGCCGACGACACCGGCGAGCGTGAGCACCAGCACCGGCACGACCACGCCGAGCAGGACCGCGGCACGGCGGCTCACCGGGTGAGGCACCGCGGGCCGAGCAGGGCCTTGAGGTCGGCCATCAGCGCCGGGGTCGGTGTGACCCGAAGCCGCTCGTCCAGGCGCATCAGGGTGGTCGACGACCGGGCCTGCAGCCGCAGGTGCACCTCGGTGCCGCCGGGATGAGTCGCCAGCACGTCCTTGAGCTGCTCCACCGTCGGTGCGGTGCAGCGCACCGCGGGCAGTGTGATCACGACGGGACCCTCGTCGCGGCGGCTCAGGTCGGGAACCCGCAGCTCGGTGGCGTGCAGCTCCGGCACGTCGTCGCGGCGCTTGACCCGCCCGCGCACGACGACCATCGAGTCCTCGACGAGCATCGGCGCGGCCAGCTGGTAGGCGGACGGGAAGACCATGACGTTGAGCGCGCCCTCGAGGTCCTCGACGGTCACCACCGCCCAGGTGTCGCCCTTCCTGGTGACCTTGCGCTGCACCGCCGTCACCATCCCCGCGACGGTGACCTGGCTGCCCTCCTCGCGCTCCTCGTCACCGAGCAGGGTGCCGATGGAGCAGTCGCTGGCAGCCGACAGGACGTGCTCGAGACCGAACAGCGGGTGGTCGGAGACGTACAGGCCGAGCATCTCCCGCTCGTAGCCGAGCAGCGTCTGCTTGTCCCACTCGTCGATGTCGGGCACCTGCACGCTCACCGCGCCGAACGCGTCGTCGTCGAGGCCGCCGAACAGCGAGTCCTGGCCGATCGCCTCGTTGCGCTTGATGTCGACGACCGCGTCGACAGCGTCCTCGTGCACGGCCACGAGGGCCCGGCGCCGGTGACCGAGCGAGTCGAACGCGCCCGCCTTGGCGAGCGACTCGATGACCCGCTTGTTGCACACCAGCACCGGCACCTTGTCGAGGAAGTCGGTGAAGTCGGTGTAGCGCCCCTTGTCGTCGCGGGCGGCCACGATGCCCGCGACGACGTTGGCTCCCACGTTGCGGATCGCCGTGAGCCCGAACCGGATGTCCTTGCCGACGGGGGTGAACGTGCCTGCCGACTCGTTGACGTCGGGCGGCAGCACCTGGATGCCCATCCGGCGGCACTCGGCGAGGTAGACGGCGGACTTGTCCTTGTCATCCTTGGTGCTCGTGAGCAGCGCGGCCATGTACTCGGCCGGGTAGTTGGCCTTGAGGTAGGCGGTCCAGTACGACACCACGCCGTAGGCCGCCGAGTGCGCCTTGTTGAAGGCGTAGTCGGAGAACGGGACCAGCACGTCCCACAGGGTGGTGATCGCGCGCTTGGAGAACCCGCGCTCCTCCATACCGGCCGTGAACCGGATCAGCTCGGCGTCGAGCACGTCGCGCTTCTTCTTGCCCATCGCCTTGCGCAGCAGGTCGGCCTGCCCGACGGAGTAACCCGCGAGGTGCTGCGCGATCGCGATGACCTGCTCCTGGTAGACGAGCAGCCCGTAGGTCTCGCTCAGGATCTCGGCCAGCGGTTCCGCGAGCTCGGGATGGATCGGGGTGAGCGGCTCGCGGCCGTTCTTGCGGTTGGCGTACTTGTTGTGCGAGTCGGCGCCCATCGGCCCCGGTCGGTACAGCGCCCCGACCGCGGAGATGTCGGCGAAGCAGTCGGGGCGCATGGAGCGCAGCAGCGAGCGCATCGGACCGCCGTCGAGCTGGAAGACCCCGAGCGTCTCGCCGCGTGCCATCAGCGCGAACGTGGCGGGGTCGGTCAGCTCGAGGTCCTCGAGCACCACGGTCTCGCCCCGGTTGGCCGCGATGTTGACCAGGGCGTCGTCGAGCACGGTGAGGTTGCGCAGCCCCAGGAAGTCCATCTTGATCAGCCCGAGGGCTTCGCAGGTGGGGTAGTCGAACTGGGTGATGACGGCGCCGTCCTGCTCGCGCCGCATGATCGGGATGACGTCGAGCAGCGGCTCGCTGCTCATGATCACGCCGGCGGCGTGCACGCCCCACTGGCGCTTCAGCCCCTCGAGACCCTTGGCCGTCTCGACCACCTTGGCGACGTCGGGGTCGGACTCGACCAGGGCCCGGAACTCCCCGCCCTCGCCGTAGCGCGAGTGGGTGGGATCGAAGATCCGCGACAGCGGGACGTCCTTGCCCATGACCGAGGCCGGCATCGCCTTGGTGATGCGCTCGCCCATCGCGAACGGGTAGCCGAGGACGCGACCGGCGTCCTTGACCGCCTGCTTCGCCTTGATCGTGCCGTAGGTGACGATCTGCGCCACCCGGTCGTCGCCGTACTTGTCACTGACGTAACGGATGACCTCGCCGCGCCTGCGCTCGTCGAAGTCGATGTCGAAGTCGGGCATCGACACGCGCTCGGGGTTGAGGAACCGCTCGAAGATCAGGCCGTGCCGCAGCGGGTCGAGGTCGGTGATGCGCATCGCGTACGCCGCGATCGACCCGGCACCGGACCCTCGGCCCGGACCGACGCGGATGCCGTTCTCCTTGGCCCAGTTGATGAAGTCGGCCACGACGAGGAAGTAGCCCGCGAAGCCCATCTGCGCGATGACGCCGACCTCGTAGTCGGCACGCTGCCGGACCTCGTCGGTGATGCCGTGGGGGTAGCGGACCCGCAGCCCCCTCTCCACCTCCTTGACGAACCACGACTGCTCGGTCTCGCCATCAGGCACCGGGAAGCGCGGCATGTAGTTGGCGGACTCGTCGAACGTCACCTCGCAGCGATCGGCGATCAGCAGCGTGTTGTCGCACGCCTCAGGCAGGTCGTACTTGTCCTCCCAGAGCGAGCGCATCTCGGCGGGCGACTTGAGGTAGTAGTCGCGGCCCTCGAGCTGGAACCGGTTGGGGTCGGCCAGCGTCTTGCCCGACTGCACGCACAGCAGCGCCGCGTGCGAGTCGACGTCGTCGGGGTGGGTGTAGTGGGAGTCGTTGGTGGCGATCATCGGCAGCCCGAGGTCGCGCCCGAGCCGCAGCAGCCCGTCGCGGACCCGGGCCTCGATGGACAGGCCGTGGTCCATCAGCTCGAGGAAGAAGCTGTCCGGACCGAAGATGTCGCGGAAGTCGCTGGCCGCCTGCCGGGCCTTGTCGTAGTCGCCGATGCGCAGCCAGGTCTGCACCTCGCCGGACGGGCAGCCGGTCGTGCCGATCAGGCCGGAGGAGTACTCGCTGAGCAGCTCACGGTCGGCCCGGGGCTTGTAGAAGAAACCCTCCAGGCTGGACCGCGAGGACAGCCGGAACAGGTTGTGCATGCCGGCGGTGCTCTCGGCCAGCAGCGTCATGTGGGTGTAGGCGCCGCCCCCGGACACGTCGTCGTCGCCGCCGTTGTTCCAGCGGACCCGGCGGCGCTCGCCGCGGCCGGTGCCCGGGGTGAGGTAGGCCTCCAGGCCGATGATGGGCTTGACGCCCGCCGACCGGGCCTTGGCGTAGAAGTCGTAGGCGCCGAACACGTTGCCGTGGTCGGTCATCGCCAGCGCCGGCATCTGCAGCTCCGCGGTGCGGGCGAACAGCTCCGGCAGCCGGGCGGCGCCGTCGAGCATGGAGTACTCGGTGTGGACGTGCAGGTGCACGAACGACGAGTTGCTCGACATGGGCGGAGCGGCCTCCTGGCGGTGCGGTCAGGGCTGCGGCGACACAGGGGACGAGAGCCGTGCCGGCGGCAGGGGGAAGGCGCCGCCGAGCCTACGCGAGACGATCATCGCCGACGGCACCGACACTCGAACCCGACCAGGCGTACCGCCGGTCCGGCTCCCCTTCCACGTTGCCGGACCCGTCACCGCGCTCGGCCACGGTCATGCCGTGCCGCTCGTACATCCGGATCGCGGGGGTGTTGACCTCGAACACCCACAGCCCGAAGCCGCCGGGGCGCCGCGCCTTGGCCAGCTCGAGCAGCGCGGTGCCGATGCCCTCGCCCTGCCGGTCGGGGGCGACGTAGAGCTGGTCGAGGAACGCGGTGTCGAGCACCAGCAGCCCCACCAGGGCTCCCCCGTCGTCGGCGACCCAGATCTCCCGGTGGCCGGCCACCTCCTCGGTGAACCAGCGGGGGGCGTCGTCGAGCGGGTGCACCGTCGGCGGCATCGTGCCGCGCTGCACCGCGGCGGAGCGGGCGTCGAGGTGCACCCGGAGCGCGGCCAGCTCCTCGCCGGCTTCCATCGGCCGCAGCACCAGGTCGCTCACGCGCCGTCTCGTACGTGCGCGAGGGCGGTCTCCAGGTCGGCCGGGTAGCCGGACTCGTAGGCGACCGGCAGCGCGGTTCCCGGGTGCTCGAACGCGAGCCGGACGGCGTGCAGCCACTGGCGCCCGAGCTCGAGCCGCTCGGCGAGCACCGGGTCCGCGCCGTAGGTGAGGTCACCGACGCACGGGTGCCGCAGCGCGCTCATGTGCACCCGGATCTGGTGTGTCCGTCCGGTCTCCAGGTGGACCTCGAGCAGGCTGGCCCAGCGGTGCGCCTCGAGCGTCTCGTAGTGGGTGACGGCCTGTTTGCCGCCGGCCACCACGGCCCAGCGGTGGTCGTGCCGCGGGTGCCGGGCGATCGGCGCGTCGATGGTGCCGCGCAGCGGGTCGGGCCGGCCCTGCACCAGGGCGTGGTAGACCTTGTCGACCGTCCGCTCCCGGAAGGCCCGCTTGAGCGCGGTGTACGCGCGCTCGGACTTGGCCACGACCATCAGCCCGCTGGTGCCGACGTCGAGCCGGTGCACGATGCCCTGCCGTTCCGCGGCCCCCGACGTCGCCACGCTCACTCCGGCGGCGGCGAGGTGGCCGAGCACCGTCGGGCCGGTCCAGCCCGGGCTCGGGTGCGCCGCGACCCCCACCGGCTTGTCCACGACCACGAGATCGTCGTCGTCGTGGACGATCCCCAGCCCCTCGACCCGTGCCGGGACCACGGTGACCGGCTCCGGGGCTGCGGGGAGCCGCACGTCGAGCCACGACCCCGCCCGTACACGCTCGGACCGCGCCGGGCTGGTGCCGTCGAGGGTGACCTGACCACTGTCGACCAGCTCGGCCGCCCGGGTCCGGGACAGCCCGAGCATCCGGGCCAGCGCGCTGTCGAGACGGTCGCCGTCGAGCCCGTCGGGCACCGGCAGGGTGCGGTGCTCGGTCACCCGCCGGTCTCCCGGCCGGGCTCGGGCCCGGCCGGCGACGAGCCGGTGGCGTGGCGGGACCCGTCCAGCCCGATGCCACGCAACGACAGCCAGGCGATCAGCACCGCGGCCACCACGATGCAGGAGTCGGCGAGGTTGAACACCGGCCAGTTCGGCAGCCGCAGGAAGTCGACGACGTGGCCGCGGAACGGGGCCGGCTCGCGCAGGATCCGGTCGGTGAGGTTGCCGAGCGCGCCGCCGAGCAGCAACCCGAGCGCCCACGCCCAACCGGCGCTGCGGATGCGCCCCGCCAGCCGGATCACCACGACCACGACGACGCACGCGACGATGGTGAGCGGCACGGTGAGCCCGGTGCCGATGCTGAACGCCGCCCCCGGGTTGCGGGTGAGGGTGAGCGACAGCACTCCGGGCACGACGTCGACGGGCGCCCGGTCCGCCAGCAGGTCGACGGCCAGCACCTTGGTCGCCACGTCGGCTGCCCATGCTGCGAGGGCCACGACGACGAACATCGTCGTGCGGCGGGTGGGAGTGGCACCGTCGGAGCTGGCCTCGGAGGTCAGCGGCGCTCCTGGCGTTGCTTGCATGTCATGCACAGTGTGGCACGGGGGAACGCCATCAGGCGCCGCTTGCCGATGGGGTTGCCACAGGACTCGCAGACTCCGTAGCTGCCGTCGTCGAGCCGTACCAGCGCGCGGTCGACCTGGAACAGCATCTCCCGGGTGTTGTTGGCAAGCGACATCTCGGCGTCCCGCTCGAGGGCGCTCGAGCCGATGTCGGCCTGGTCGTTACCGGCACCGTCGCCTCCGTCGCGCAACAGGGTGGCGATGTCCTCCTCGGCGGACGAGATCTCGTTCAGCAGCCGGTCGCGCTCGAGGTGCAGCTCGGCGCGTACCTCGGCGAGGTCGGACTTGGTCCACGGCTTCTCGCCGGGCAGGACGGGCAGCGCGCCGCGGCGTCGGGTGGACGGCTTCCTCACGGGTGCTGCCGTCGCGGGTGCCTTCGTGGCCGGCGCCTTCTTGGCCGCGGTCTTGGCCGCGGTCTTCTTGGCCGGAGCCTTCTTCGCGGGCGCCTTCTTCGCCGCGGACTTCTTGGCCGGCGCCTTCTTCGCGGCGGACTTCTTCGCCGCGGACTTCTTCGCGGGCGCCTTCTTCGCCGCGGACTTCTTGGCCGGCGCCTTCTTCGCCGCGGACTTCTTGGCCGGCGCCTTCTTCGCCGCGGACTTCTTCGTCGGCGCCTTCTTGGCGGCCGACTTCTTCGCGGGCGCCTTCTTGGCCGGGGCCTTCTTCGCCGCGGACTTCTTCGTCGGCGCCTTCTTGGCGGCCGACTTCTTCGCGGGCGCCTTCTTGGCCGACGACCTCTTTGCGGCGGACTTCTTCGCCGACGGCTTCTTGGCCGACGACTTCTTCGCGGTGGAGGTCTTCCTCGCCGCGCCCGCCGTCCGGGCGGCCCGCGCTGCGCCGGCCTTCTTCCTGGCCATGGTGCCGCCCCTCGTCAGATCCTCGGCTGCTGCTCGGACGACCGGGTACGTACACCCGAGACGGCCGAGGTGCCGAGAGGATATGGGGCAGCCCGGACGGCATCAACAACGACAGGCACTCGCCGGGCGGGAACCTGTTCGGCTCAGGCCTGGCCCTGCTCCTCGCCCAGCAGCGTCTTCAGCCGCTTGGGCGTGTGGTCGCCCTCCGAGCCCGGCAACGGCGCGGAGGCGGCCTCGTCTCCCTCGAGCTGTGCCAGCTGCGCGGTGAAGTAGTTCTTCAGCCGGCTGCGGTACTCGCGCTCGAAGGCCCGCAGGTGCTCGACCTCGCGGGTCAGCTTGTCGCGGTCGCGCTCGAGGTCACCGAACAGCTGGGCCCGCTTCGCGGCGGTCTCGGAGTCGAGCTTGTCGGCCCGGGCGCGGGCGTCGGACTCCATCCGGTCGGCCTTGCCGCGCGACTCGTTCTCGAGCCGCTCGGACTTGGTCTTGGCCTCGGCGAGGATCGAGTCGGCCTGGTTCTTGGCGTCGGCCACGACCTCGTCGGCGTTGCGACCGGCGATCTCGAGCAGCCGGGCGGCCGCCCCGGACGCCTCGGCCACGCTGGTGGGGGCGGCGATGACCGGCACGGGTGCCTCGACCACGGGCTCCGGCGCGGGGGGCGGCGGCGGAGCCACCACCGCCGGCTCGGGCTCGGGCTCGGGCGCGGAGACGGCGGTCGTCTCGGCTGCGGCGGGAGGCGCGCTCGACGCGGCCTCGAGCTTGGTCCGCAGCTCGGAGTTCTCGGTGGTCAGCCGCTCCAGCTCGGCCTCGACCTCGTCGAGGAACTGGTCGACCTCGCCCATGTCGTAGCCCTCGCGGAGCCGTACAGGCGTGAAGCGCTTGTTGCGCACGTCCTCGGGCGTCAGCGGCATCGATTCACCTCGGGTTGTCTGTAGTCCGGAACATGGGGGCCCTCACGCGGTGAATGCACCGCATGTTCGCCTGCACACCGTACCCGGTTCGGCGCGCGGACCGACAGCGGCGCGCGCCCAACGCCCCCGTCCGGGCCACCTGGCCATCAAATCAGAAGAAGACGACGCGGTTGACGATCTGGAGCAGGTAGAGCGCGATCAGCAGCACCATCGGAGACAGGTCCAGGGCGACCGCGCCCAGCCGCAACGGCGGGATCACCCGGCGCAGGGCCCGCAACGGCGGATCCGTGACGGTGTAGACCGCTTCGCAGATCACCAGTACCGGCCCGCGCGGCCGCCACGAGCGGGCGAGCACCTGCACCCAGTCGATGACGAAACGCGCGATCAGCACCAGGACGCACGCCCAGAGGACGAACGCGATGATCTCACCGACGGCCTGCACGGGGCATACGGTGCCAGACGGACCCGGGCGATGCCGGACCGCCTCGCAGGGTCAGCTCTGGTTGAAGAAGCCGCCCTCGGCGATCAGCTGCTTGTCCTCGGCCGCCACGGTCACGTTCGGCGGAGACAGCAGGAACACCTTGCTCGTCACCCGCTCGATGGTCCCGTGCACGGCGAACACCAGCCCGGCGGCGAAGTCGACCAGCCGCTTGGCGTCGTTGTCGTCCATCTCGGACAGGTTCATGATCACCGGGATGCCCTCGCGGAAGTGCTCACCGATGGTCCGCGCCTCGTTGTACGTACGCGGGTGCAGGGTCGTGATCCGCGACATCTCGGCGGCGCTCGCACGACGGTGCTCCGACAGGTGCGCCACCGGCGCCGCCGACTCGGTGCGTACCGCTCGCACGGGACGGCGCTCCGGCACCGCGGTGTCGCGGTCCCGGTCCGTCTCGTCGTACTCGTCGTCGAAGCGATCGGTGTCCTCGAGCAGGCCGAGATAGACACCCATCTTGCGCATCGCGCCAGCCATTGACTCGCCCTTCGCCCGCCTGTACCGGTTCGTCACCCGACGGCATCGACACTATCCGTTCGGAGGGCGCTCACCGAGGATCGCGCGCCCGACACGCAGGTGTGTCGCGCCGGCCTCAACCGCTTGCTCGAGGTCACCGCTCATGCCGGCGGAGACGACGTCGGCGCCCGGGTGGTTCGCCGCCACCTCGGCCGCGACCGCACGCAGCCGGGCGAACGCCGGCGCCGGGTCGGCGCCGAGCGGCGCGACCGCCATCACGCCGCGCAGCCGGAGGGCACCGGCGCCCGCCACCGCCTCGGCCAGCGCGGTGACGTCGCCGGGTTCCGCCCCCGAGCGTCCGTTCGCCTCCGGTGGGTCGAGGCTGACCTGGACCAGGCAGTCGAGCACCCGGTCGGCCTGCTGCGCGCCTCGGTCGAGCGCGCGGACCAGCCGGAGCCGGTCGACCGAGTGCACCCAGCTCGCGTAGCGGGCGATCGCACCGGCCTTGTTGGTCTGCACCGCACCGACGAAGTGCCAGGTGAGGTCGACGGCGCCCGCCTCGGCGCAGGCCTCGGCCTTCTGGGCACCTTCGGGGTGCCGGTTCTCCCCCGGGTCGCGCACGCCGAGACCGGCGAGTGCGAGCACGTCGGAGGCCGGGTAGGTCTTCGTCACCACGACGAGGGTCAGCTCGTCCGGGCTGCGTCCGGCGGCGGCACAGGCCTCGGCGATCCGTGCGCGGACCGTACGCAACCCAGCCGCGATCTGCTCGGTGCGGGGGTCGCTCACGCCCGTACCTGTACCAGCCCGGCCAGCCGGCCGGACCGGGCGCCCTGCCGCCGGTAGGAGTACAGGTCGGGCGACTCGACCGTGCAGGCCGCGACGTCGACGACCGGGACCTCCGCGCGCCCCAGCTGGGCGAGGACGCCGGCCGCGACGTCGAGCGACGGGGTTCCCCACGTGGTGACCGCCCATGCGGCGGGCTCGGCCGCGGCCACCTCCGCCCGCATCGTCTCGGGCACCTCGTAGCAGCCTCCGCACACCCGTGGCCCGAGCCAGGCCCGCAGGCCGGAGCCGGCCCCGAGCTCGCGGGCCGCGGTCACGGCCGCTGGCACCACCCCGTCCGCCATCCCGCGCCGGCCGGCGTGGGCCACGCCGACCACACCGGCCACCGGGTCGGCGAGCAGCACCGGGACGCAGTCGGCGGCACGGACCATCAGCACGAGACCCGGGGTACGGGTCAGGAGGGCGTCGCAGCGCGGCGACTCGGCGGGCACGTCGTCGACGACGCGTACGTCGACTCCGTGCACCTGGCGCATCGTGACGACCCGGTCGGCCGCGCTGCCGAACTGCTCGGCCACCCGGGCGACGTTGGTACGCACCCGCTCGGGGTCATCACCGCCACCGACACCCAGGTCGAGCGAGGCCCACGGTCCCTCGCTCACGCCGCCGTGGCGGTCGGTGAACGCGACCCGGACCTCGCCGACCTGCTCGTCGAGGACGAACACCTACTTGAGGAACTCCGGCACGTCGAGCTCGTCGTCGTCGAAGGCCACCGGGCGGGGCGGACGCGCCGGGCGCGAGCCGCCGGGACGGCCACCCGCCCCGTTGCCCTGGCCGCCGACGGACGCACCGACCGGCGCGGGCTGCGGGGCTTCGGTGCGCTGCGGCTGGGCCGGGTCGCCCTCGCCCGCGGCCCGCTCGGCCCCGGCGACCGCGGGCTGCTCCATCCCTGGTGCCGGAACCTGGGTCTGTCGTGGCCGCAACCCTGCCTGCCCGGCCTCGCGCCGCTTCGGCGTGCCGCCGTCGAAGCCGGCCGCGATCACCGTGACCCGTACCTCGTCGCCGAGGGCGTCGTCGATCACCGCGCCGAAGATGATGTTGGCCTCGGCGTGCGCGGCCTGGGAGACCAGTGCCGCCGCCTCGTTGATCTCGAACAGTCCGAGGTCGGAGCCGCCGGCGATCGACAGCAGCACACCGTGCGCCCCGTCGATGGACGCCTCCAGCAACGGGCTCGAGACCGCCATCTCCGCGGCCGCCACCGCGCGGTCGTCGCCACGTGCCGACCCGATGCCCATCAGGGCGGAGCCGGCATCGGACATCACCGACTTGACGTCGGCGAAGTCGAGGTTGATCAGGCCCGGGGTGGTGATGAGGTCGGTGATGCCCGAGACGCCCTGCAGCAGCACCTGGTCGGCCTGCTTGAACGCGTCCAGCACGCTGACGTTGCGGTCGCTGATCGACAGCAGCCGGTCGTTCGGGATCACGATCAGCGTGTCGACCTCCTCGCGCAGCGCGGCGATGCCCTCCTCGGCCTGGTTGGCCCGGCGGCGGCCCTCGAAGGCGAACGGCCGGGTCACGACGCCGATGGTCAGCGCACCGAGCGAGCGGGCGATCCGCGCCACGATGGGCGCACCGCCCGTACCCGTGCCGCCGCCCTCGCCCGCGGTGACGAAGACCATGTCGGCGCCCTTGAGGACCTCCTCGATGTCCTCGGAGTGGTCGTCGGCGGCCTTGCCGCCCACGTCCGGGTCGGCACCCGCGCCGAGGCCCCGGGTGAGCTCCCGGCCGATGTCGAGCTTCACGTCGGCGTCGCTCATCAGCAACGCCTGGGCATCGGTGTTGATGGCGATGAACTCGACGCCCTTGAGCCCGACGTCGATCATCCGGTTGACCGCGTTGACACCCCCGCCGCCGATGCCGACGACCTTGATGACGGCCAGGTAGTTCTGTGCGGCCACGACGCGCACCTCTCACTCGGGGAACCGACCTGCCGGGCTGCTCTAGCCTCACCCTCAAGTAGAGGGTTATAGTTATGTCAACCTCGACCTGGTACGAGAACGTACGCAGCCGACCGCCCGCACCGGTGGCGACACGCGGGCGCGCGACCGACTTTCCCGCCCGCCCACCTCCCCGAACGATCCGACCTGGTGATCGCCCGGACGATCGTGGCGCCGGAACGTTCGGCAGGGATGGGGATTCGCACCACCGGCCCACGTCCCCGAACGATCCGACCTGGTGATCGCCCGGACGATCGTGGCGCCGGATCGTTCGCGGGAGTTGGCGGTCAGCCGGAGGTCGTGGGCAGGCCGGGGACGGACACGTCGTACGTGTCGGCCGGTACCTCCATCAGCGCGGTCAGCACCTCGGCCTTGAGACCGGACTCCTCGGCGCTCCCCCACCGCACCCGCGAGCCGTCGCGGAGCACCAGCGCGATCGAGTCCAGGCTGGCCAGCTCGACGTGGCCGACCCGTCGCGCGATGGACGACGGCAGCGACTCCACCACCAGGGCGACCTCGCGCAACGCGTCGGTGCGACTCTCGCCGGACGAGGCCTGGTCGAGGTCGTCCGACTGGACCAGCGGGAGCCCGTCCGGTGCCGAGCGGTAGTCGCGGAACAGCACGCCCTCACCGTCGAGGCCGCGGTAGGCGCCACCCTGGTCGACCACCGCGACCGCCTCGCGCTCCACGACGACGACCCGCACGGTGCCCGGCCAGTCGCGGGTCACGTCGGCGTCGGCGACCGCGGGCAGGCTCTCCACCCGGGTCGCGATCGCGTCCAGGTCGATCCTGGCCAGCGGGGTGCCGGTCGGCACGTCCGCAGTCCGCTCCACCGCAGCCGCGTCGAGCAGCCGGGTGCCACGTACGGCCACGTCGTCGACGTCGAGCACGTCCGACCCGAGCACCAGCCACGCACCGCCGCCGATCGCGAGCAAGGCCGTGGCGACAAGTACCGGCACCTTGAGCCGGCCGAGCCGGCCCCGCCAGCGGCGGCGGGAGAACCGGGCCCGGGCGGCGGCGATGCGGGACTCACCCACCGTGCGCCTCCTCGTCGGGGTCCAGCAGCGCCAGCAGCCGGGGCCCGACGGTCGTCACGTCGCCGGCCCCCAGGGTGAGCACGAGGTCACCCGGCTGGGCCAGGTCGGCCAGCAGCGCCGGTGCATCGGCGAGACTCGTGCCCACGTGCACGAGCTCGGACGGCAGCGGTACGGCAGCAGCAACCAGCACGCCGTCGACGCCGGGCTCGGGGTCCTCGCGGGCCAGGTAGATGTCGAGCACCACCACCTCGTCGGCCGCCCCGAGCGCGCGGCCCATCGCGGCCCCGAACAGCCGGGTACGGCTCACCAGGTGCGGCTGGAAGCACACCACCAGCCGGCCGGGACGGGCCAGCGAGCGCGCCGCCTCGAGGTCGCCCGCGATCTCGACCGGGTGGTGGGCGTAGGAGTCGTAGACCCGCACGCCCGCTGCCTCACCCTTGCGCTCCATCCGCCGCCGGGTGCCGGTGAAGCCGGCCAGCCCCCGGGTGAGGTCGTCGAATCCCAGTCCGAGCCGGAGCCCGACCGCAAGCGCGAGGCCTGCGTCGAGGGCGTAGTGCCGGCCGGGCACCGCCAGCCGCAGCTCGCCCACGGTCTGGCCGCGCCAGACCACCGTCGACCGCGTGCCCACGCCGTCCGGCACCACGTCGACCAGCCCCAGGTCGGCGTCGGCTCGGGCCGACACCAGCACCACCTCGAGATCCCGTGCGGCCGCGACCGGGGCCAGCGCGGCGGCGCCCTCGTCATCGGCGTTCAGCACCAGGAACCCGGTTCCGTCCACCCGCTGCACGAACCGCTCGAACGCGTCGCGGTAGGCCTCCTCGGTGCCCCACACGTCGAGGTGGTCGGCGTCGACGGTCGTGACCACGGCCGCGTGCGGCGAGTAGACGAGGAACGCACCGTCACTCTCGTCCGCCTCCGCGACGAACAGGTCGCTGTCGCCCTGGCGGGCGTTGCTGCCGGTGTCGGCCAGGTCGCCACCGATGGCGTACGTGGGGTCGGCGTCGGTGGCGAGCAGTGCGGCGGTCAGCAGCGAGGTCGTGGTCGTCTTGCCGTGCGTGCCGGCCACCGCCACGACGCGCCGACCCTGCATCAGCGACTCGAGCGCGGCCGAGCGCGGCAGCAGCCGGAGCCCCAGCCGTTGCGCCTCGACCACCTCGGGGTTGTCCTCGCGCACCGCCGTGGACACCACCACCGTGTCGGCGCCCCGTACGTGCGACGCGTCGTGGCCGACGACGCAATGGGCCCCCAGCGCACCCAACGCGGCCAGCACCGGACTGTCCTGCGCGTCGGAGCCGCTGACGCTGACTCCCCGGGCCAGCATCAGCCGGGCGATGCCGGACAGCCCGGCGCCGCCGATGCCGACGAAGTGCACCCGGCCGAGCCGGTCGGACGGGAGCAGCACGCCGGGCACCGGGATCCTCACGGCGCTTCCCCCGCCGCCGCCAGCACCATCCGCGCCAGCCGCACGTCGGCGTCGCGCGGCACCAGGTCGGATGCCGCCGCAGACATCGCGGCCAGGCGCTCGGTGTCGGCGAGCAGTGCGGGCACGCTGTCGCGCACCCACTCCGGGGTCATGTCCGCGTCGTCGACCAGCACCCCTCCCCCGGCGGCGACGACCGGCCGGGCGTTGCGCTCCTGCTCACCGTTGCCGTGCGGCAGCGGCACGAACACGGCCGGCAGGCCCACGCTGGCGACCTCGGTCACGGTGTTGGCACCGGCGCGGCAGACGACCAGGTCTGCCGCGGCGTAGGCGAGGTCCATCCGCTCGATGTAGGCGAGCACGTGGTAGACGGGGTCACCCGGCCGGTGCTCGATCCGCGCCTCCTCCACCCGCCCCGCGTGGTGCACCACCTGCACACCGGCGTCGAGCAGCGTGCGGGCGGCACCGGCCACGGCGTGGTTGATCCGCCGCGCGCCCTGCGAGCCGCCGGTCACCAGCAGCGTCGGCCGGTCGGGCGCGAGCCAGAACGTGCGGCGCGCCTCCGCCCGTGCTGCCGCCCGGTCCAGCCCCGACACCCGGCTGCGGATCGGCAGCCCGGTGTAGACCGCGTGCCGCAGCGGCGTGTCCGGGAAGCTCGTCGCGACGTGCCGGGTCAGCCGCGCGCCGAGCCGGTTGGCCAGCCCGGGCAGGGCGTTGCCCTCGTGCACGACCAGCGGCAGCCGGCGCCTCCGGGCCACGACGTACGCGGGAACGGACACGTAGCCCCCGAACCCCACCACCACGTCCGGCCGGACCCGGTCGAACACCTCGCCGGTCGCCCGGACCGCCGCACGCAGCCGGCCGGGCACCCGCAGCAGGTCGAGCGAGGGACGGCGCGGCAGCGGCACCGGCGGCACCAGCTCCAGCGGGTAACCCGCCTCGGGCACCACCCGGGTCTCCAGGCCGCGCGCCGTCCCCAGCGCGGTCACCTCGACGTCGTCGCGCAGCGCGCGCAGCGCGTCGGCCGTGGCCAGCAGCGGGTTGGTGTGCCCGGCGGTCCCCCCGCCGGCGAGCAGCACCCGGACGGTCACCGTCGCGTCCTGCGCGACCCGGCGCGCCGGCGCATCGGCACCAGCCGGCGTCGCCGACGGCGCTGGGCGGTGAGCGCGGCGCGGGCACCGGGTTCGGTGGTGGCGAACGCCAGCAGCATGCCGAGCGCGATCAGCGTCGGCAGCAGCGCCGACCCTCCGTACGAGACCAGCGGCAGCGGGATGCCGATGACCGGGAGGAAGCCGAGCACCATGCCGAGGTTGATCAGCGCCTGTGCGAGCAGCCACAACGTGATGCCGGCCGACGCGTACCGCACGAAGGGCTCGCGGGTGCGGGTCGCGATCCGGAAGCCGGTGTAGGCCAGCAGCCCGAACAGCCCGAGCACGACCAGGGTGCCGAACAGCCCGAGCTCCTCGCCGATGACGGCAAAGATGAAGTCGGTGTGCGCCGCCGGCAGCGTGCCCCACTTCTGCCTGCTGGCGCCGATGCCGACGCCGAAGAACTGCCCGGACGCGAGCGCGAAGAACCCGTGCGCGGCCTGCCACCCGCCGCCGTGCAGGTCGGAGAACGGGTCGAGGAACGTGGTGATGCGTTCCATCCGCTCGCTGTCGGTGCCGGCCAGGTAGGCCACCACACCGGACGCGGCGAGCAGCGCACCGATGAACAGCCGCAGCGGGGCGCCGACCATCCACAGCATCCCGATGATGATCGCGAACAGGACCAGCGCGGTGCCGAGGTCGCGCTGGCCGACCACGAGCAGCGCCACCAGCAGCGTGCCCGGCACCACCGGGATCATCAGGTGCCGCCAGTCGTCGAGCAGCCGCTCCTTGCGGGCATAGACGTCGGCCGACCACAGCACCACCGCGAGCTTGGCGATCTCGGACGGCTGCACCACCACCGGACCAACCGCGATCCAGTTCCGGTTGCCGTTGACGTCGATGCCGAGGCCCGGCACGTACGTGAGGCCGACCAGCGCCACCGACAGCATCAACGCCGGCCACGCGAACGCCCGGATGAGCCCGATCGGCATCCGCGACACCAGCCAGGCCAGCGGCAGCCCGACACCGACCCAGATCGCCTGCTTGGTGAAGATCGAGTACGAGCTGCCCGACGCCTCGAAGGCCGTCACCGAGCTGGCGCTCAGCACCATCACCAGGCCGAGCGCGAGCAGCAGCGCGGTGGCACCGAGGACGAGGTGGTACGAGGTCAGCGGCCGGTCGAGCGCCCGGCCGAGGGAGCCGAGCCAACCCGCGTCATGGGGCCGGGTGCGCGGCCGGGACGTCGTGCTCGGAGCCGATGCCACCGCCCATCCCTCCGATCCGACCGATCCGACCGCTCCCGAGTCCCCGTCATCCGCCTGCCCGGCGACGGACCGCATCGGCGAAGGCGTCGCCGCGTGCGCCGTAGTCGCGGAACATGTCCTGCGACGCACACGCCGGCGCCAACAGCACGGTGTCGCCCGGCCGGGCAAGCCCGGCAGCGGCCTCGACGACCCGGTCCATCACGCTGGTCCCGCCAGTCTCCCGGTCACCCGCATCGATCACCGGGACATCGGGCGCGTGTCGCCGCAACGCCTCCGCGACCAGGCGGCGGTCGCGGCCGAGCAGCACCGCGCCGCGAAGCCGGGTGGCGACCGAGGTCACCAGGTCGTCGAAGTCGGCGCCCTTGGCCAGCCCGCCCGCGACCCAGACGACGCTGTCGTACGTGGCCAGCGATGCCTGCGCGGCGTGCGGGTTCGTCGCCTTGGAGTCGTCGACGTACGTCACGTCCGCGACGACCGCGACCTGGCTGATCCGGTGCGCGTCGGGCCGGAAGCCGCGGAGCCCGTCGCGGACCGCGGCCGGGGGCACGCCGTACGCGCGCGCCAGCGCCGCGGCGGCCAGCGCGTCGGCGAGCGTGTGCGGTGCCAGTGGGCTGACGTCGTGCACCGAGGCGAGCTCGACGGCCGACGTGGCCCGCTCGTCGACGAACGCCCGGTCGGCGATCACGTCGTCGACGACGCCGACCGCCCCGACCGGCGGCACCCCGGTGCCGAAGCCGACCGCGCGGCAGCCCTCGACCACGTCGGCCTCGCGGACGAGGCGCTCGGTCTCCGGGTCCGCCAGGTTGTAGACGCACGCGGCCTGGGTGCGGTCGTAGACCCGGCCCTTGTCGCGGACGTAGGCGTCCATCGACCCCTCGTACCAGTCCAGGTGGTCGGGAGCGACGTTGAGCACGACGGCTGCCAGTGGCGAGACCGTGCGCACGTGGTGCAGCTGGAAGCTGGACAGCTCGACGGCGAGCACGTCGGGTCGCGTCGGGTGCATCATCGCCTCGGTCACCGGCGTGCCCACGTTGCCGACCGCGACGCTGGCCCGCCCGGCGGCACGCAGGATCGCGTCCAGCATCTGCACCGTGGTGGTCTTGCCGTTGCTGCCGGTCACGCAGAGCCAGGGGGCCGGGTCGTCGCCCCGCAGCCGCCAGCCGAGCTCGACCTCCGACCACACCGGCAGCCCGCGTCGTGCTGCGTCGACGTGCAACGGCGAGCGCGGGGGCATTCCCGGCGTCGGCACGACTAGGTCGGCGTCGGCGGGCAGCCCCTCGGTCGAGCCGGGACCCAGCCGCACGTCGGCGCCGAGCACGGACAGGATCCGCGCCTTCTCCTGCAGTGCCTCGCCGTCGGCGTCGTCGAGCACGGTGACGCGCGCACCGAGCTGTACCAGGGTGTCGGCGGCGGCGTAGCCGGTGACGGCCAGCCCCCCGACGACAGCATGGACGTCGTGCCAGGAGTCGTTGCGGCCGAGCCGGTCGAGCCGGGCAGGCGTCCCGGCGTCGGTCACGCCCCGGCCACCCACTCGGCGTAGAACACGCCCATGCCGGCACCGACGCACAGGCCGCAGATGATCCAGAACCGGATCACGATGGTGATCTCGGCCCATCCCTTGAGCTCGAAGTGGTGCTGCAGCGGAGCCATCCGGAACAGCCGTTTGCCCTTGCTGAGCTTGAACCAGCCGACCTGCAGGATCACCGACATCGTGATGATCACGAACAGACCGCCGAGCACCACGACGAGCAGCTCGGTGCGGGTCATCACGGCGAGCCCGGCAAGGGCACCGCCGAGCGACAGCGAGCCGGTGTCGCCCATGAAGATCTTGGCGGGCGACGCGTTCCACCACAGGAAGCCGAAGCAGGCGCCGGTGATCGCGGCGGCGACGACCGCGAGGTCGAGTGGGTCGCGCACCTCGTAGCAGCGTGGGCCGGCGTGGTTGGTGCAGGACTGGTTGTTCTGCCAGATGTTCACCAGCGTGTACGCCGCGAACACCATCGCGGCCGACCCGGTCGCGAGTCCGTCCAGCCCGTCGGTGAGGTTGACGGCGTTGCTGTAGCCGGCGATCAGGATGAGCACCCAGATGACGACCAGCACCACCGGCAGCTCCCAGGAGAAGTCGCGGATGAACGAGACGCCTCGTGAGATCGGGTTGCGGCCGGTGTCGTCCGGGAACTGCAGGGCCAGGATCGCGAACGCGATGGCGATCAGCGTCTGACCGCCGAACTTCGCCCAGCTGCGCAGGCCGAGGCTGCGCTGCTTGGCGACCTTGATGTAGTCGTCCAGGAAGCCCACCAGGCCGAGCCCGGAGAACAGGAACAGCAGCAGCAGTGCCGACGCCGACGGCTGCGTCTGGGTGACCACCATCGCCATGGCGTAGGCGAAGACGACCGACCCGATGATGACCAGCCCGCCCATGGTCGGCGTGCCGCGCTTGGTGTGGTGGGTGGTCGGGCCGTCGTCGCGGATCAACTGCCCGTAGCCGCGCGCGACCAGCACCTGGATGGCCACCCGGGTGCCGAGCAGCGTCCCCAGCAGCGCGAGACCGCCGCCCAGCAGGATGGCTCTCATCGGGTGGCTGTCCCTCCGGACGGCGGGGCGTCGTCGGCACCGTTGCCTGCAGCAGTATCGCCCGCGGCACCCAGCAGCGCCGACGCGACGCGCTCGAGCCCGGTGGCCCGCGACGCCTTCACCAGCACGACATCTCCGGGGCCGAGGGCGTCGGTGAGGTACGCGACGGCGGCGGCGCCGTCGGCCACCTGCACCGGCTCCACCGGCATGCCCGCACCGGTCGCGCCGGCGTGCAGCGCTCGTGCACCGTCGCCGACGACGACGAGCCGCCCGATGCCGAGGCCCGCCACGAGGCGGCCCACCGCCTCGTGCTCCTCGGCCGACGTGGCGCCGAGCTCGAGCATCTCGCCCAGCACCGCGACGGTGCGCGCACCGCGCCCGCGACCGACCAACGCCAGCGTCTCCAGCGCGGAGCGCATCGACTCCGGGTTGGCGTTGTAGGCGTCGTTGATGACCAGCACGCCGTCGGCCCGCTCGTGCCGTTCCATCCGCCAGCGCGAGCTCGCCTCGGCGGTCGAGAGCCGCTCGGCGACGTCGGACAACGGCACGCCGAGGGCAACCGCGACGGCGGCCGCCGCCGCGGCGTTCGACGCCTGGTGGGCGCCGAGCAGGCGCAGGGCGACGGGCTCCGACGACGTGGCCGTCACCAGGTCGAACGCCGGGCGCCCGTCGGTGTCGAGGCGCAGTCCGTCGATCCGTACGTCCGCCCCTGCCGCCTCTCCGAACGTCGTCACCCGGGCAGACGTACGCGCGGACATCGCCGCCACCAGCGGGTCGTCGGCGTTGAGCACGGCCACGCCGTCGGCGGTGAGCGCCTCGACCAGCTCGCCCTTCGCCTGCGCGATGTCGGCCCGCGACCCGAACTGGCCAAGGTGCGCCACGCCGACGTTGAGCACCAGGCCGACCCGGGGCCGGGCGATGTCGGTGAGGTAGCGCAGGTGCCCGTGACCGCGGGAGCCCATCTCGCACACCAGGAACCGGGTGTCGTCGTCGGCGCGCAGGAGGGTCAGTGGCACACCGAGCTCGTTGTTCAGCGACCCGGAGGTGGCGACCACCGCGCCGGTCGGCGCGAGCAGGTGCGCGAGCAGGTCCTTGGTCCCGGTCTTGCCCTGGGAGCCGGTGAGGGCCACGACCGTGCAGCCGGTGAGGCGCGTACGCACGGCTGCTGCCAGCCGCCCGAGCGCGGCCGTCGTGTCGTCGACCAGCACCGCCGGCGCGGCGACGTCGCGCTGGGCGAGCACGGCCGGCGCACCCGCGGACACCGCGGCGGCGGCGTAGTCGTGCCCGTCGACCCGCTCACCGGGCACGGCGACGAACAACCCGCCCGGGACGACCGCACGCGAGTCGATCGATGCGGGCGCGGTCAGCACGGTGCCGGGCTCGGCGCCCGCCAGCCGTCCGCCGACGGCGTCGGCGACCTCCTGCAGCGACATCGCGATCACGTCGACGACCCCGGCGAGACCCCGAGCACCGCGGAGCGGACCACGTCACGGTCGTCGAACGGGTGGACCACGCCGGCGATCTCCTGGCCGGTCTCGTGTCCCTTGCCGGCGATCACGACCGTGTCGCCTGCCCTGGCACGCTCGACGGCGTGGGCGATGGCAGCGGCACGCCCTTCGATCTCGACGACCTCCGCCGGTCCGGCGGCGCCGGCAAGCACGGCGGCACGGATCGCGCCCGGGTCCTCTCCCCGCGGGTTGTCGTCGGTCACGACCACGACGTCGGCCAGCCGGCCGGCGACCTCGCCCATCAGCCCGCGCTTGCCCGGGTCACGGTCGCCGCCGGCACCGAGCACGACCACCACCCGGCCGGTCGTGGCGGGACGTACCGCGGTGAGCACCGCCTCGACCGCATCGGGCTTGTGTGCGTAGTCGACCACCACCAGGAAGTCCTGGCCGGCATCGACCCGTTCCATCCGGCCGGGCACGCCGGGGGCGGTGGCGAGCCCGGCAGCAGCGGTCTCGACGTCGACGCCGGCGGCGTCGAGGGCAGCCACGACAGCGAGCGCGTTGCGCACGTTGAAGGCACCCGGCAACGGCACTCGCAGCGGGACGCTGCGGCCGCCGGGACCCACCGCGGTCAGCTCGCTGCCGAGCGGACCGACGACCACATCCACGGCACGCCAGTCGGCCTCGACGTCGGGAAGCACCGTGCAGGTCACCAGCGGCAGTGTCGTCTCGTCGGCCAACCGGCGGCCCCACGGGTCGCCCACGTCGACCACCGCGCGTCGCGCGCGCTGCGGCGTGAACAGGTCGGCCTTGGCGGCGTAGTAGTCGTCGATGTCGCGGTGGAAGTCCAGGTGGTCGCGGCCGAGGTTGAGGAACACCCCGACGTCGAACACCACACCGTCGACCCGGCCCTGAACCAGCGCATGGCTCGACACCTCCAGCGCGCAGGCGTCGACACCCGCCTCGACCATGACGGCGAGCAGCGCGTGCAGGTCGGGCGCCTCCGGCGTGGTCAGCCGGGAGGCCACCGGCCGGCCGTCGACCAGGCTGCCGGTCGTGCCCATCAGGCCGGGGGTGTGCCCGGCGCCGCGCAGGGCGGCGTCCAGCAGGTACGTCACGGTGGTCTTGCCCTGCGTCCCGGTCACACCGATGGTCAGCAGCGACTCGGCGGGACGCCCGTAGACGTCGGCGGCGAGGCCGCCCAGCAGCCGGCGGGGACCCTCGGCCACCAGCACCGGGACCGGCCGCTCTCCCCGGTCGGTCAGCAGCACGCGGTCGCCCTCGGCGTCGGTCAGCATCGCCACCGCGCCCCGCTCCAGGGCACCGGCCGCGAACCGTGCGCCGTGCGTCGTCGCACCGGGCAGCGCGGCGTACAGGTCACCGGGACGGACCGCGCGGGAGTCCAGGGTGAGGCCGGCGACCTCGACGTCGCCGGCACCGGGACGCACCTCGACCTGCTCACCCGCGACCCGCAGCGTCTCGACCAGTGCATCGAGCCGGGTCGCCCGGACCCGCGCGGGGCGCGGGTCGAGTACGGCTTCGGTGCTCACAGCAGGGCTCCGGATCGCAGGCGGGAGCAGGCGGCGGACGACCCGGGAACGCTACCGGCCCTCACCAGGTGAGCGGGATCCTGGGTACGCGCGCGCCGCTCGGCGGGACCGCGTACCGCTGCAGCACGAACGACATGATGTCGCGGAAGACGGGCGCGCAGGCGGTGCCGCCGAAGCTGCCGTCCTTGGGGTAGTCGATCACCACGTACGTCATGTACTGCGGGTCGTCGACCGGAGCGAAGCCCGCGAACGAGATGACCCGTTGGCCCGGTGCGTAGACGCCGTCGACGACCCGCTGCGCGGTGCCGGTCTTGCCCGCGACCCGGTAGCCGGCGATCCGCCCCTCGACGCCGGTGCCCTGCTCCCCCGTCACGGCCTCCATCATCTGCTGCAGCTTCTCGGCCGCCTCCGTCGAGATCACCCGGTGCGTGGCGGGCTCGAACCGGTCGTCGAGACCGTCGGCGGTGAGCACCCCCTGCAGCAGCGACGGCTGCACGTAGACGCCGTCGTTGGCGACCGCGTTGATCGCCGCCGCCATCTGCAGCGCCGTGACCGAGAGGCCCTGCCCGAAGACCACGTTGGCGTGCTGGATGTCCGGCCAGGTGCGCGCCGGCGCCAGCAGCCCGTTGGACTCTCCCGCCAGCCCGGCGTCGGTCTTCTCGCCGAGCCCGAACGAGCGCAGGTAGTCCTCGAGCTGCCCGGCCGGCATCCGGAGCCCGGCCCGGATCGTGCCGAGGTTGGACGACATCGCCAGCACGCCGGCCGCGGTGAGCTGCAGCCAGCCGTGCGACCAGTCGTCGTGCACGGTGTGGCCGTCGAAGGTCAGCGACGGCGGGACCCGGAACCGGGTGGTGGGCTCGACCAGTCCTGCGTCGAGCAGCGCGCCGAACGTGAGCACCTTCTCGACGCTCCCCGGCTCGTACACGTTCTGGACCGCGCGGCTCCCGCGGTCGTCCCTCGGTGCCGCCGCCGGGTGGTTGGCGTCGAACGACGGGTAGTCGGCCATCGCCAGCACGTCGCCGGTGTCGACGTCGATGGTGATCGCCGTGCCCGACTCGCCGCCGGTGTCCTCGACCGCCTCGCGGAGCCGGCGCTGCGCGAACCACTGCACGTCGCGGTCGAGCGTCAGCTGGAGTCCCAGCCCCGGCTCCGGGTCCTGCTCGGCGCTGGGGCTGAGCGGGATCTGCTCACCGTCCGGGGCGACGGTGTACGTCGACTCGCCGTCGCGACCGGACATGAAGTAGTCGAAGACCCGCTCCAGGCCCTGCAGGCCGAAGCCGTCCTGCCCCACGAAGCCGACCACGTTCGCGGCGACGTCGCCGGAGGGGTAGATCCGCAGCGGGTCGCGCTCGGTGTAGACACCGGCCAGCCCGGCGTCCGACAGCGCCTTCAGGGCCCGGTCGGCCTTCCACTGCGGCACCTGACGGGCAAGGTAGACGAAGCGGGTGTCGGGCTCGCGGAGCGCGTCGACGGCGGCGAAGTAGTCCAGCCCGAGGTGGCGCACCAGCACCGCCGCGATCTGCGGTGCCTGGTCGCTGGTCTGCGTCGGGTCGGCAGCCAGCGCGACCGCGTCGACGCTGGTCGCCAGCTCCGTGCCCTCGCGGTCGACGATGGTGCCGCGGGGCGCGTGCAGGGTGACCGTACGCGTGGACTCGTCCTGGGCCATCGAGGCGTAGGCCGACGCGTCGACCCCCTGCAGCTGCACCAGCCGCGCGGCGAACATCGACAGCACGAAGGCCACCAGCAGGAACGCGGTCCGGACCCGGGTGTGCAGGCGGCGCGCGCGGCGCTCCGCGGCGGTCCGGCGGGGCCGCCGGCCGCGGCGGCTCACCGCTCACCGTCCTGCTGCCGGGTCTGCTGCTGCGCCGGCGGCGGGGGCGGAGGGGGCAGGACGACCAGCTGGGGTCCGGTGCCTGCGACGGCGGGCCGCGGGTTGCCCAGCACCTTGCCGTCGGACAGCCGCAGGAACACCGGGTTCTCCATCGGCACCATGCCCAGCTCGGTCGCCCGGCGGCCGAGCACCTCCGGGCTGCCGAGCCGGTCGACCTTGAGGTCGAGGACCTGCCGGCGCACCTCGAGCCGGTCGGCGGTCGAGTTCAGCGACTCGAGTGCGAAGGCCGACCGCTGCATCGCGGTGTTGAGCACCAGCAGGCCGACCAGGCCGGCCGCCAGCACGGCGACCAGCAGCACCACGAAGGCGCGACCCGGGGTGCGGGACCGCTCGGGCACGACCCGCAGCGGCCGGCTCGCCGGCCGGGGTGCGGACCGCTGCGGACGAGCTGCGTTCGACCGGGCCCCGCTCGCGCTGGTCATGCCGCCTCCTCGATCCGCTCGGCGGCCCGCAGCCGCACCGACCGCGCCCGGGGGTTGGCCTCGACCTCTGCGGCCGACGCCTTCTCGGCGCCACGCGTGAGCAGCCGCAGCGACGGACCGTGCCCGGCAGGTACGACCGGCAGGTCGTCCGGCACGTCGGCGCGGGACCGTGCCGCGAGCTCGGTCTTGACGATCCGGTCCTCCAGCGACTGGTACGCGAGGACCACCACGCGACCGTGCAGACAGGTGACGTCGAGGGCGGCCGGGAACGCCCGGCGCAGCGCGGCCAGCTCGTCGTTGACCGCGATCCGCAGCGCCTGGAACGTGCGCTTGGCGGGGTTGCCGCCGGTGCGCCGGGTGGCCGCGGGCACCGCGTCGCGGACGAGGTCGACCAGCCGGGCGCTGGTCGTGAACGGCTGCTCGGCCCGGGCGCGCACGACGGCGTCGGCGATCCGCTTGGCGAACCGCTCCTCGCCGTACTCGCGCAGCACCCGGGCGATGTCCCGGGTGGACCACGTGTTCAGCAGCTCGGCCGCGGTCAGCTCGCCGGACGAGCCCATCCGCATGTCCAGCGGCGCGTCGTGGGCGTACGAGAAGCCTCGCTCGCGACGGTCCAGCTGCAGCGACGAGACCCCGAGGTCGAAGAGCACGGCATCGACGCACGCCCGGCCCGACCGGCTGTGCTCGGCCACGACGTCGGCGACGGTGTCGTAGACCGTCTGCACGTACGCGATCCGGTCGCCGAACCGGGCCAGTCGTTCGCGTGCCAGTCCGAGCGCCGCCGGGTCGCGGTCGAGCCCGATCACCCGGGCGTCCGGGAACCTGTCCAGCACTGCCTCCGCGTGCCCGCCCAGGCCGAGCGTCGCGTCCACCAGCACCGCGCCCTGCCGTTGCATGGCAGGTGCCAGCAGCTCGACCACGCGGTCCCGCAGGACCGGGACGTGCCCCCCGTCGGGCGCGGCCGCCGGCTCGGTGCCCATGGGGTCAGCCGGCCAGCCGGACGAGCAGCACGAACGACGCCGCGGTGGCCGTCGAGGCCACGCAGGAGAAGAGCATCACGTACGCGCCGTCGCGGACGTCCTCCCGGATCCGCCGCTCGGAGGGGATGCCGCTGGACGGTGCGGCGGGGTCGGGGAGACGGCCTCCGCCCACCCGCCGGTGTGTGACGACTCCGACACCCATCTCGACCCCTCACCCTGCTTGCTGCTCCCGGTGCACGTGCCACTCGTTCGTGCCTCCAGGTCTTCGGCCCGCGACCCGGTGGGAAGTCGTCGTCTGGCACCGGGGAAGGTGTGCCAGCTGACACCGGGAGGCGGGGCGAAGACCTGGTCGCACGACCGGGCGGTCTTCGTCAGGACTCGGTCCTGTCTGCGGTCATGTCCGCGGTCACGTCTCGGCGCCCACCCCCTCGTCCAGGTCGGCGAACGTGTCCTCCTGCGCGGACGCGTACTCCGCCCAGGCCGCGGCGTCCCAGATCTCGACCTTGTCCATGGCGCCGATGACGACGCACTCGCGCTCGAGCCGGGCGTACTCGCGCAGTGCCGGCGGGATCGTCACCCGGCCCTGCTTGTCCGGCTGCTCGTCGGAGGCGGCGGAGTAGAGCATCCGGACCTGGCCGCGCTCGGCCTTGGTGAGGTTCGCACCGGACTGGAAGCCGCTGGCGAGCTGGGCGAAGTCGGCACGCGGGAACACGTACAGACAGCGCTCGTGCCCTCGGGTGACCACCAGGCCCTCCACCAGTGCGTCGCGGAACCTCGCCGGGAGGACGATCCGGCCCTTGTCGTCGAGCCGTGGGGTGTGGGTGCCGAAGAACACGGCGCCACCTCCCAGCCAGGCCGTCCTCCACTTCGCCCCACTCTAACCCACTCCCCTCCACCGTCAACCACAACGGCGCGTGTCCCACCGGGCTGCTGCGGCGGCCCGCTCCCCTGCCGGACGTCCGCGGGCACGCGTACGGTGGCCGGATCGTTGCCCGGTGGGGCACCACGGGGCGCGCGCGCGTGTGAGGATCGGTGCTGCCGGGACCGAGCAGCGGTGCGGCGGGCGCCGACAGGGAGGGTCGAGGTGGCGGAATCGAGAGTCGCTGGCGGAGACTTCGCTGCGCTCACGTCGACGGTTGCGCGCTTGCAGCGCACGATCGAGTCCGTCATCGAGGGCAAGCCCGAGGTCGTACGGGCCACGCTGACGGTGCTGTTCGCCGGGGGACACCTGCTGATCGAGGACGTGCCCGGCGTCGGCAAGACGATGCTGAGCAAGACCCTGGCGCGGGCGATCGACGGCACCGTGCGACGCATCCAGTTCACCCCGGACCTGCTGCCCAGCGACGTGACCGGGGTGTCGATCTTCAACCAGGACACCCGTGACTTCGAGTTCCGCCCGGGCGGGGTGTTCGCCAACATCGTGGTCGGCGACGAGATCAACCGGGCGTCGCCCAAGACCCAGTCCGCCCTGCTGGAGTGCATGGAGGAGCGTCAGGTCACCGTCGACTCGACGACCTACCAGCTCGACGACCCGTTCATGGTGATCGCGACCCAGAACCCGATCGAGATGGAGGGCACCTACCCGCTGCCCGAGGCACAGCGGGACCGGTTCATGGCCCGGCTGTCGATGGGCTACCCCGTGCCCGCCGCCGAGCTGCAGATGCTCGACACCCACACCGGCTCCGACCCGCTGGACTCCGTCGAGCCGGTCACCACCGCCGGCGAGATCGCCAAGCTGATCGGGGTCGTCCGCGGCGTGTTCGTGTCCACCGGCGTGCAGCGCTACGCCATCGACCTGGTGACGGCCACCCGCCGCTCCCCCGACCTGCGGCTCGGCGCCTCGCCGCGCGCCACCCTGCACCTGGTACGCGCGGCCAAGGCGTGGGCGGCGCTCGAGCAGCGTGACTACGTGGTGCCCGACGACGTGCAGCGGCTGGTCCGTCCGGTGCTGTCGCACCGGATGCTGCTCACTCCCGAGGCCGCCATGGGCGGCCGCTACCCCGAGCAGGTGCTGGAGACCATCGTCTCCGCGGTCCCCGTCCCGACCGTGGGCAGCCCCGACGTCCCGAACGGCTGACCGTGCGCGAGGCGCTGGCCGCACTGACGACGAGGGGACGGGCGTTCCTCGCCGCCGGTGTCACCACGGCGGTCTGTGCGGTGCTGCTCGGCTACGACGCGCTGCTGCGGGTCGGCATCCTCGCGGCCGCGATCCCGCTGCTCACCGCGATCGTGGTCAGCAAGGCCCGCTACCGGTTGCGCGCCGACCGGTCCGTGTCGCCACACCGGATCGCCGTCGGCGAGACCGCCACCGTCTCGCTGCAGCTGGCCAACCAGGGCCGGCTGCCGATGGGGCTGATGCTGCTCGAGGACCGGGTGCCCTACGCGCTGGGCACGAGGCCGCGCTTCCTGGTCGACCACGCCGGCCGGCGCTGGGTGCGCGAGGTGACCTACCCGGTCCGGTCCGACACCCGCGGCCACTACGAGGTCGGCCCGCTGTCGGTACGGGTCAGCGACCCGTTCGGGATGATCGAGCTGGTGCGCACGTTCACCGCCACCACCCGGCTGGTCGTGACCCCCGCCGTGCAGACGCTGCCGCACGTCGGCATGACCAGCGAGTGGTCCGGCACCGGCGACCGCCGTCCGCGCGCCTTCGCCACCGGCTCGGCCGAGGACGTGACGGTCCGCGAGTACCGGCTCGGCGACGACCTGCGCCGGGTGCACTGGCGCAGCACCGCGCGTACCGGCGAGCTGATGGTCCGCCGCGAGGAGCAACCGTGGCAGAGCCGGGCCACCGTGCTGCTGGACACCCGGGTGGTCGCCCACGAGGGCAGCGGACCGGGGTCGTCGTTGGAGTGGGCGGTGTCTGCCGCGGCGTCGGTCTCGGTGCACCTGGCCCGCGCGGGCTTCGCGGTCCGGCTGCTCACCGACCACCCCGACGTCGAGGCGTCCACCTGGCACGACCACACGCTGAGCCCCCAGGCGCAGGCCGGACCGGTGCTCGACCAGCTCGCCGTGCTGGTTCCGTCGGTGCAGCCGCGGCTCACCGACGCGACCCAGGCGGTGACCCGGCAGCCGGGGCTGCTGGTGGCGCTGCTGGGCCGGCTGGCTCCGGCCGACGTCCCGGACGTGTGCCGGTCACTGCCTCCGGGCAGCCGCGGGCTGGCGATCCTGCTGGACGTGGAGGCGTGGAGGGGTGCGCCGGCGTCCGGACGCTCCGCGACGCCCGCCACTGACAGCGTGGGCCAGCACGCCGTGATGCTCGCCGCGGCGGGTTGGCTGGCCGTGAGCGCCGGTCCGCGCGACCCCGTACCGGCCGTGTGGCAGCGCCTCGGCGCCCAGCTCGGCGGTGCCCGCGCGCGAGCCCCCTCCGGGTCCGGGATGTCGCGATGAGCGCCCGCTGGTCCGGCGCGCTCCGGCTGACGGCCTGGGCGTGGCTCGCGGCGCTCGGCGCGTGCGTGACCCTGGCACCCCTCGTCGAGGAGAACCGGTTCCTCGTCATCGGCGGGTTCGCCGGTCTGCTGGTGGCGGCCACCGGCGCGCTGGGCCGGATGGCCCATCTGCCGGGCGTGCTGATCCTGCCGGCTCAGCTCGTCGTGCTGCTGGAGTGGGCCACGCTCGCCTACGCGTCGCCGGAGGCGCTCCTCGGATTCATCCCCACCCGGGACTCGATCGGCGTCTTCGCCGACCTGGTGCGCGACGCGCTCGAGACCACCAGGGTCAACGTGCCTCCCGCTCCTGCCGACCTCGGCATCGAGGCGTGCCTGGCCGTGATCGTCGCGCTGGTGGTGCTCGTGGTCGACGCGGTCGCCGTGACCTGGCGACGTCCGGCGCTGGTCGGTCTGGTGTTCCTCGGCATCTACATGGCGCCGGTCTCGCTGCTGGCAGGCAACGTGCCGCTGCTGGCCTTCGTGCCGGGCGCGCTCGGCTACGTGTTCCTGCTGGCCGCCGAGCAGCGCGACCGGCTCAGCCACTGGGGGCGCCAGATCACCCACGCCGGCACCCTGCTGGCCGGGACAGACCAGTCCGGTCCGACGGTCACCAGCCTGGTGTCGGCCGGTCGCCGGGTCGGGTTCGGCGCGGTGGCCCTCGCGGTGGTGGTGCCTGTGCTGGTGCCGACCCTGCCCCGCACGTTCCTCGCCGACGGCCCGCTCACCGCCGACGGCGGAACCCGGGGGGGCGGCGACTCGGACGGGTCTGTCGAGGTCGACAACCCGATGCTCGACCTGCGGCGCAACCTTGGCGAGCAGAGCGAGGAGGTGCTGGTGCGGGTCCGCACCGACGACCCCGACCCCGGATACCTGCGGCTGGCGGCGCTGGACGAGTTCACCGGCGACTCCTGGCTGCCGAGCGAGCGCTCCGAAGAGGCTGCGGTCCCCCTCGACGAGGTGCCGCTCACGCCGGGGCTGGGACCCGAGGTGCGCCGTCAGCAGGTCCGTTACGAGGTCCAGGTCACGAGCAGCCTCGACTCCCCGTGGCTGCCCACCGTCTACCCGATCTCGGCGATCGACGCCGCGGGCGACTGGGCGATCGACTCCATGCACCTGGACGTCAACGCGCAGGACACCTTCACCTCGATCCAAGGGCTCGACTACGGCTTCTCGTCGCTCGAGGTGCTGCCGACGCGCGCGCAGCTCGAGCTCGCCGGCGCCCCCCCGCCCGCGGTGGAACCGTTCCTGGCCGTCCCGTCCGACCTGCCGCAGAGCATCCTCGAGGCCGCCGCCGAGGTGACCGGCGACGAGACGACGGCGATCGGCAAGGCGCTCGCCCTGCAGGAGTGGTTCCGCGAGACCGGCGGCTTCGACTACACCGTCGAACCGCGCGACAGCGACGGCATGGCGACCATCGAGGCCTTCGTCACCACCGACCGGGCCGGCTACTGCGAGCAGTTCGCCGCCGCGATGGCGCTGATGGCCCGGACGCAGAACATCCCGTCCCGCGTCGCCGTCGGCTTCCTGCGCCCCCACCGCGTCGATGAGGGCGAGTACGAGTACCGCGGCGAGGACATGCACGCCTGGCCCGAGCTGTACTTCGAGGGGGTCGGCTGGCTCCGCTTCGAGCCCACCCCCGGCGACCGTGCCCCGAGCGCTCCGACGTACGCCACCCAGGGCGACGGGAGCAGCAGCGGCGGGGGTCCGAGCGAGGAGGTGCCCACCGCGACGGCACCCGCAGCCCCCGAGGCGACCCGCGACGTCAGTGACCCGACGACAACCGCCGGCGGCGGTGGCGGCGGGATCGACCGAGGCCTGCTGGCGACCGCCATCGGCCTGGTGCTGGCCGCGGCGCTGTTGTGCGCACCGCGGCTGACCCGGTCGACCGTGCGGCGCCGGCGGTGGGCGCGCGCGGAGGGTGGTGACATCGAGCCCGCGTGGAGCGAGCTGCGGGACGGGGCGGTCGACCTCGGCATCGGCTTCGACGACCGGGCCACGTTGCGCGGCGCCGGTCGCCGGCTGCGCCCACGCGTCGATCACGACCAGGCCGGCGTCGACGCGCTGAACCGACTGGTGCTCGGTGTCGAGCGGGCCCGGTTCGCCCGGAGCCGCAGCGTGCCCGCCGACGCGGCCGGCCAGCACCGGCAGGACGTCGAGACGGTGCTGGCGGTGCTGGCGTACGGCCGTTCCCGCGGGCAGCTGCTGCGCGCGACCTGGCTGCCGATGTCACTGATCCCGAGTCTGGACCGGCGGCGGGCGGCGGCGCGCGCCACGTACGGCCGGGACGGCTCGGTGGTGCAGGTGGAGGGCACGGCGACCCGCTAGCGGTGGCAGGTCAGCTGCGGAGGTCGGCGGGAGGTCGGCGGGCTGTCGGCGGGCTGTCGGCGGGCTGTCGGCGGGCTGTCGGTCAGAGACCGTCGTCGCGACGCCGACGCCAGCGCTCTTCCATCCGGTCCATGAACGAACCGTGGCTGGCGGCACGCTGGGTGCGCGAGGGGCGTGGGGCCGCCTTGCCGGTGCCGGTGCCGGGCGGGGCGGCCTCCTGCTCGGCCGTCACCTCGCCGCCGCGGCGCCAGGCGGTGATGAACAGGTAGGCGGCGCCGAGCATCAGCACGAATCCGGCCACGCTCACCAGGGTCATGGGCAGGATCACGCCCAGCATCAGCAACCCGGTGCCCGCGAGGAACGCGATCGCGGAGAGGACCACCTGGCGGCGCAGCCGTGCACGCAGCGTCGAGCCACGCAGGGTGGAGGCGAACTTCGGGTCCTCCTCCGCCAGCGCCTGCTCCATCTGCTCGAGCAGCCGCTGCTCCTCCTCAGAGAGTGGCACTATGGTCCTCCGACTGACGTGCGATACCCCGAGTGTAGGCAGCGCCGGGCCGGGCCGAAACCCGAGTTCGACAAATCCGGTCACGATCCGTTACCGCAGATCGCTCCGCCAACGTGCACACTGGTGTCGTACCCGGAGCAACCCGGCGCCACAGCGTACGGTGCCTCTCGGGATGCGGTCGCCGATGCGTCGGCGACCGCTGAGTGGCACAACGACCCCGGGGCCCAGGTGGCCCCGTTCTTCACGGAGGCATCGATGAGGCGTGTGACAGCGAGCCTGATGGCCGCGGGCGCGATGGTGGCCGGACTGATGGTGGCCGTCGGCCCCGCACAGGCGAGCGGGGCAGCGGAGGCTCCCGCCGCTCCCGCCGCCTCCGCTCCCGACGCGAGCCGGTGGACCATGCAGCGGCCGTTCGCCCGCGAGGTGGTGCGGTTCCGGGACAAGGACAAGAGCCCGTACAAGATCGAGCACGTCACCGAGCTGCAGTACCGGCTGAAGTGGGTGGGCGCCTACAAGGGGTCCGTCAGCGGCTACTTCAACAAGGCCACCAGGCAGGCGGTGAAGAAGTACCAGCGGCGGGTGCACATCAAGGCCACGGGCGTCGCCACCCACCAGACGTGGGCGAAGCTGATCCCCAAGACGGTCAAGGCCCGCCCACTGATCCCGCGGCTGTGCAAGGAAGGCATCGGCTGGCACATCTGCTACGACCGCTACCGCCACCAGGTGACGCTGTGGAAGCGCGGCGAGCTGCGCAACTCGTGGCTGGTGCGCGGCGGCGACCGCGGGGCGGCGACCCGCACCGGCACGTTCCGGGTCTACTCACGCGACAAGGACCACGTGAGCGGGATCTACGGCACGCCGATGCCGTACTCGCAGTTCTTCTCCGGTGGTCAGGCCTTCCACGGCTCGTCGAAGATGATGGATCCGTGGCAGGACCACAGCGCGGGCTGCGTGAACATGTACATCGAGGACGCCCGCCAGCTGTGGTCGATGACGTCCGACGTGAACCTGAACGTGCACATCCACGGTCGCTGGGACCGGCACGCGCAGGCACCGTCCGACGCAGGCACCGCGCGGATGAACATGTTCTGACCCGATCCCTCGGGCACGGACCGAACGACGCCCCTGATCTCCCCGGAGGTCAGGGGCGTCGGCGTGAGACCAGCGCGGCGGGCACGACCGCGTGCTTGCCGAACCGGGTGGCGGCCTTGTCGACCGCGCGCTCGGCCTCGGGCCAGCCGTGCGCGCGGGCCTGCAGCTCCAGCTGGCGGTAGCTGCTGGTGGCCGGGGTGAGTCCCTCGACCCGGACGCCGACCAGCCGGAGCCGGGCCCGCTGCAGGCCGAGCCGGGCGTACAGGTCGGCCGCGGTGGCATAGACCTCGACCGCGACGTCGGTGGGCTCACGCACCGTCCGCGAGCGGGTGATCGTGGTGAAGTCGGCGAACCGTACCCGCAGCGTCACCGTGCGGCCGACCACACCGGCCGCGCGCATCCGGCCGGCCACCTTCGTCGACAGCCGCAGCAGCTCGCGCCGGACCACCTCGGGGTCGTCGGTGTCGCGGGAGAACGTCTCCTCGGCCCCGATCGACTTGTCCGGTTCCTCGGTGCCGCGGCGCGGGGTGATGCTGGTACGACCGCCGCCCCACGCGAGCTCGTGCAGGTGGTTGGCGGTGGCCTGCCCGAGCGCCCGGCGCAGCAGCGTCACCGGGGTGTGGGCGATGTCGCTGATCGTCACCAGACCGAGCTGGCGCAGCTGCTCGGCGGTCTTGTCCCCCACCCCCCACAGCGCGTCGACGGGGAGCGGGTGCAGGAACGCGGTCGCCCGCTCGCGGGGCACCACCAGCAGGCCGTCGGGCTTGGCCCGCTGCGAGGCCAGCTTGGCCAGGTGGGTGGTGGCGGCGACCCCGACCGAGCAGGGGATGTTCTGCTCGTCGGCGATCCGGGTGCGCAGCTGCTCGGCGATCTCGGCCGGCCGGCCCAGCCGGCGCCGGGCGCCGGACACGTCGAGGAACGCCTCGTCGAGCGACATCGCCTCCACCAGCGGGGTGACCGCTCGGAAGCTCTCCATCACCGCCGCCGACACCGCGGTGACCACCCGGAAGTCGGGGGACAGGACGATCGCCTGCGGGCAGAGCCGGCGGGCCCGCATCGACGGCATCCCCGACTGGACGCCGTACTCCCGGGCCGCGTAGCTGGCCGACAGCACCACCCCGCGGTGCTCCCCGCCGACGATGACCGGCCGGCCCCGCAGCTCGGGACGGTCCCGGATCGCCACCGAGACGTAGAACGCGTCCATGTCGACGTGCAGGATCGGGCAGCCGCTGTCGTCCATCACTACCCCGCTCCCCGGGTGCCCGGTTCGCACGTGCAGCGGATGCCCATTTCGCAAGTGCGCTTGCGAAACCCGCACTCCCTGAGCGCAATAACCCTCATGTAGTGACGACTTCGCAAGTGCCCTTGCGAACCCGCAAGGGTGGCGCCGGGTCAGCGGCGGTACGCGAGGACGTGCAGCTGGCTGGCCATCGTGCGCAGCTCGGGGTGGTCGGCGCTGCGCAACTCGAGGTCGAGCAGCAGTTCGGCGGCGCCGGGCTCGCTGTCGACGACCGCACCCGGGACGAGGTCGGCGAACACCCGGACGCCGTGCACCTCCGCCCCCTCCTCGACCCCGACCTCGGCCAGCAGCGCGAGCACCTCGGGCTCGGTGAACCGCCGGGGCGGGCCGGTCGGGGATTCGTCGCGCACCAGCTCGAGAGCCTGGTCGAGCCGACCGGCGAGCACCCGGGCGAGCACCGCCGCCGGCCGGTGCGCGACCAGCAGGCTGAGCGCACCGCCCGGCACCAGCACGCGGAGCGAGGCGGCGAGCGTCTCGACCGGGTCGTCGACGACCTCGAGCACACCGTGGCACAGCACCAGCTCGGCCGACGACTCCCCCACCAGCTCGGCCAGGTCGGACGCGTCGCCCTGCACCCCGCGCACCCGGCCGGCCACGTCGGCCTCGGCGGCCCGGCGGTCGAGGGCGGCGAGGGCGTCCGGGCTGGGGTCGACGACGGTGACCTGGTGGCCGGACGCCGCCAGCTGCACCGCGAACCCGCCGGTGCCGCCGCCCAGGTCGACCACCCGGCTGACGCCGCCGCGCCGGTCGAGCGCCACCTGCAGGGCCGCCCACACCGCAGCGGTACGCAGCGCGGAGCGCCGGTGGTCGACCACGGGTGTGCTCCTGGGAGACGTGGGGGACAAGGCCGGGTGCCCCACCCTAGTGAGGTCGGTCCCGGGCTCATCGGCCCGAGCTCCCCGGGCTGGCGTGCCACAGCTTGCGCGGCGCCGACTTGGGCGCCGACTTGGGCGCGGTCTTGGCAGCCGACTTGACGTCGTCGCCGGCCGGCTTGATGTCGGAGTAGGGCGACTGCCGGAACCCGCTGGGGTGCACCAGCACCCGGCGCCGCCCCATGCCGCCGGCGGAGTAGTCCTGGTCGTGGACGTCGGCGGACAGGTCGGGCGGGTGCGCCATCACCGGCCGGCTGGAACGGCTCTCGGCGGCGCCGTGCACCGCCTCCTCACCGGTCAGGGCGGCGAAGCCCTCGGGCACCGCGGCCAGGTGCTCGTGCACCGCCTCGATCCCCTCGTGCCGCCACAGCTCGAACAGCGCGGTCAGGTCCCAACACCCGGTCGCGCGCAGCGACACCCCGCGCGGCCCGGTCCGTCGCAGCTCGCCGCGCACCAGCAGCAGCCAGGAGTGGAAGACGGTGGCAGCGTACGGGCCCTGGGCGTCCTCGAAGAAGGTCGCGTCGACCGGTCCGGTGGCGTCGTCGAGGGTCAGGAAGACCACCCGGCGCCCGGAGCGGATCGGCGGGGTCTGGGTGGCGACCTTGACGCCGCCCACCAGCAGCGTGCTGCGACTGCGCCGGGACAGCAGGTCGATCGACCGGGCGACCTCGAGCGCGTCGAGCAGCGGGGTGTAGAAGTCGACCACGTGCCGGCTGACGTCGAGGCCGAGCACCTCCAGCTCGGCGCGGACCCGTTCGGCGCCGGTCATCTCCGGCAGCCCGGTCGGCTCGGCCTCGCCGGGCGCGTCGCCGAGGTCGAACGCGAGCTGGACGGCCGGCGGCTCCTCGACCGCCTCCCCCGGTGCCCGCGACTGCTGCGACTGCGCCGCCGCCTGCGCCGCGACGTCGTCGGGGTCGGTGGGCGGCAGCGCCTTGCGCTTGCGCGCCCGGCCTTGGCCGCGGGCGGAGAGCCGGGTCCACCGGTCCAGCTCGACCACCTGCAGCAGCAGGTCGCGCCGGGTGACGGTGCCCCGGCGGCGCACGGGCACCGGGGAGCCGATGCCGTACAGGCTGTCGAACCCGCCGGCGATCACCAGCCGCTCGGCGACCGGCCGGGACACCCGGGCGCGGTGCCAGAAGTCGGTGAGTGAGTGGTAGGGGCGTCCCGCGACCACCCGGGCGACCTCGGTGTCGGAGATGCCCTTGACGTCGGCCAGCGACAACCGGATGCCGTACGCGCGAGCGTCGGGCAGCCCCTCGGGCGGCGCCACCCGAGGGTCGGCGCCGAGGACCCGCGGCGGCGGCTCGTCGCCCTCGCTCACCCGCTCGATCCGGTAGCTGTCGCCGGAGGCGTTGACGTCGAGCCCGAGCACCGCGATGCCGAACTGGCGGGCGTCGTCGAGGATCAGCCGCTTGGGGTACATGCCCGGGTCGTGGGTGAGCACCCCGGCCAGGAACGCCGCGGTGTGGTGGGTCTTGAGCCACGCCGACTGGTAGGTCGGCAGCGCGAACGCGGCGGCGTGCGCCTTGCAGAACCCGAACGAGGCAAAGGCTTCGAGCACCCGCCACACCTGTTCGACCACCGGCAGACCGAAGCCGCGGTGCAGCGCCGCGGGGAAGAACCAGGCGCGGGTGTCGTCCTTGCCCTCGCGGTCGCCGAGCGCCCGGCGGTGCTCGTCGGCCTCGGCGAGGGTGCACCCGCACATCACCGTGATGATCTCCAGCACCTGTTCGTGGAACACGACCACGCCGCCGGTGGGACGCAACGCCGGCTCGAGCGCGGGATCGAGGTAGACCGGTTCGCGCCAGCCCTGCCGGGCCTGCAGGAACGGCGTCACCATGTCGCTCTTGACCGGCCCGGGCCGGAACAGCGAGATGTCGATGATGATGTCCTCGAACGTCTCGGGGCCGAACTTGCCGGTCAGCTCGCGCTGTCCCGGCGACTCGATCTGGAAGCAGCCGAGGGTGTGGGCGCGGCCGATCAGGTCGTACGTCGGCTCGTCGGCGAACGGCACCTGCTGCCGGTCGTCGATGTCGACGACGACCCCGTCGACCCGTTCGACCTCGGCGACGGCGTGCGCCATCGCCGACTGCATCCGGATGCCGAGCACGTCGAGCTTGAGCAGGCCGAGGTCCTCGACGTCGTCCTTGTCGAACTGGCTCATCGGGAAGCCGGCGTGGCTGGCCTCGACCGGGGTGCGGTCGAGCAGGGTGGCGTCGGACAGCAGCACGCCGCACGGGTGCAGGGCGATGTGGCGGGGCAGTCCGTCGAGCCGCTCGACCAGGTCGAACATGACCGTGAGCCGTTCCTCTGCCAGCCCGGAGGCACGCAGCTCGGGCAGCTCGCGCAGGGCGTTGCGGGCGTCGCGGGCACGGATGTGCGGGAACGCCTTGGCGATGGTGTCGACCTCGCCCGGTGGCATGCCGAGCGCGGCACCCACGTCGCGGATGGCGTGCCGGACGCGGTAGGTGTCCATCATCGCCACGCACGCGCACCGTTCGCCGCCGTAGCGGGCGAGGATCTGGGTGTAGACCTCCTCGCGCCGGGCCGACTCGACGTCGATGTCGATGTCGGGCAGCGCCTGGCGCAGCGGGGAGAGGAACCGCTCCATCATCAGCCCGTGCGCCAGCGGGTCGATCCCCGAGATGCCGATCAGGTAGTTGACCAGGCTGCCCGCGCCCGAGCCGCGGGCGGCGACCCGTACGTCCATGTCGCGGATCAGGTCGCAGACGTCGCCGACGGTGAGGAAGTACGACGCGAAGCCGAGCCCGTCGATGATGTCGAGCTCGTGGTCGAGCCGGCCGGGTGCGTCGACCGGCAGGACGGAGCCGTAGCGGCGGGTGAGGCCGGCCTCGCAGCGCTGCCGCAGCGCTCGGGCGGCGCCGATGTCGCCGGACTCGGTGTCGCGCGGCGTGAACTCCGGCAGGTGCACCGAGCCGAGGCCGAGGTCGGCGCGCGGGTCGAGCGCGGTGCGCTCACCGAGCTGCCGGGTACGCGCCAGCAGCCGCTGCCCGTCCCGTTCGCCGAGCCCGGCCGCGCGGCCGATCTCGTCGGCGATCTCGGCCATCTGCTTGCCGGACTTGAGGAATCCCTCGGCGTTGCGCCGGTCGAGGTGGCGCAGGTCGAGCGGGACCAGCCGACGGGTGGCGTCGAGCAGGTCGAGCACGGCGGCGTCGGACGGGTCGGCGTGGCGGACCATGTTGGTGAGCACGGCGTCGACGCCCTCGGCAGCGGCCAGTGCGGCCATCCGGCCGGCGAGCACGGTGCTGCCCGGACCCGACCCCTCGATCCGGTGCGAGACCACCTCGACCAGCAGGTCGCCGGGGTCGGTGACCTCGCGCCAGCGGGCGAGCACGGCCCGGGCCAGGTCGTGCCGCCGCGCGGTCAGCGCCCGGCCGAGCTCGGAACCGGGGCCGAGCAGCAGCACGGTGTCCCGCCCGGCCGCGTGCTCGGCGATGGTCTCGAGGGTGGTGACCGGGGTGCCGCGCTCACCGCGCAGGTGGGTCGCCGACACCAGCCGGCACACCGCCGCCCAGCCCTGCCTGCTGGCGGCGAGCACGGTGACCCGCGGCAGCCCGGCGTCGCGGCTGCTGCCGCCGCGCACCGGGGTACGTGTCGTGGCGCGGGTGGGTCCCGCCGGGAGCAGCCCGGACGGCTCGACCGCGAGGTCGACGCCGAGCACCGGCCGGATGTCGGCGCGCAGGCAGGCCTTGGCGAAGCGGACCGCGCCGTAGACCCCGTCGCGGTCGGTCAGCCCGAGGGTGTCCATGCCGTGCTCGGCGGCCCTCTCGACCAGCCGGTGCGGGTGCGAGGCGCCGTACCGCAGCGAGTAGCCCGAGGCTGCGTGCAGGTGGACGAAGGGGTCCCCGAACGGCATGCCACTCCCCTGGCCGGCCGGCGGCGGGGAAGGACGCCGGGTCTGGGCGAGGGGCGTTCGCGGGCACCTCTCCGGACCGGTGGTCGAACACCTGTTCGATCACTCGTTCGATCGTACACCCGCCCCGAGGGCCCCGCAGGGGGTGGGTTTTCTCAAGGGCCCACGGGAAAACGCCACCGCTCACGGGTGGCCACACGTGAGTGGTGACGTTTTCCCGGCATCCCTTGGGAAAGCGCGGGGGTCAGTACGGGAGCAGGTCGTACTGCGGTCCGGACGGCACCGTCCCGGGGCGTACCCGGTGCGCCGCCGGCGGCTGGAACGGGCGGGCGGTGCCGGGGCGGAACGCGACCGGGCCGGGCAGCCACAGCGCGGTGCCCCCCAGCCCGACCCGGTAGGTGGACCGGGTCTCGTCGACCGTCATGACGTACTGCGGGGACGCGCCGAACACCACCAGGCCCAGCCGGTGTCCGGCCGGCACCACGACGTCGTTGGGCGACAGCGGCAGCCGTACCCGGTGCGAGCCGGCACCGTCCAGCCGGGACCACCCGCGCGCCAGCACCTGCAGCAGCGTGGGGGCGACCAGCCGGGCCACCTGGTGGTAGCAGGCGTCGTCGCGCTCGGTCGAGCTGCCGTGGCAGGACTCCTCATCGAGCGTCGTGGCGCCGTCGCCGTCGGCGAGCACCCGGTCGGCCGCGCCGTAGTCGACCAGCGCCACCCCGACCTGACCGGTGGGCACGTGGCTGCGGACGCGCAGTCGCACCTGTGCGGTGCCCGAGAGCCGGTAGTCGCGGCGCAGCGGGTCGGTCGCGAACAGCACCCGGGCCGGGTTGTCCCCTCGGGTGACCGCACCCTCCTCGGACTGGCCCGGCTCGTTGACGAACGTCACCGCCCCGGTCGACGGCGCCCCGGTCGCGAGACCCTCACCCGGGCGAGGGCGGAGCGCGGTCCACGACCCCGGACGCAGCGGCCACCGGTTCCCGGTCACCCGGGTGCCGGGTGCGACCTCGACCCGCACCCGCGGGCCCCGGTCGGCCCCGTTGTCGACACCCATCAGCTCGTGGTCGAACCAGGCGTGCAGCTCGCGTACCCAGACCCGCCGGTCGGAGTCGAACGGGTCGACGTGGCCGAGCCGGGTCAGCCACAGCCGCCGCTGCACCCCGGCCGCGTCGAGCGCCCGCCACCACCGGGAGACGTTCTGCGTCTTGACGTTGGCGTCCTGCAGCCCGTGCACGGCGAAGACGCTGGCCTCGACCCGGGACGCGTCGGGCACCGGCGCGGCGCGGTAGTCGCGCCGGGACCAGAACCGGTTGTACTGCCCGGTCGCGTCGTCGGCGTTGCGGTCGAGCGTGCGGTAACGCGGGCCGCACGGCACCGGCTCGGTGCGGTTCTGGCTGACCACCCGGGACAGGTACGACGGGTAGCCCGGATAGGTGGGGAGGTTGCCGAAGCGGTCGTAGTCGTACCAGGAGCTGATGGCGCTGATCGGCACGATCGTCTCGAGCCCCTCGACGCCGGTCGCCGCCGCACCGTTGGCGATGGTGCCGTCGTAGGACTTGCCGATCATGCCGACCCGGCCGTCGGCCCAGGTCGCCTCGACGCGATCACCGTCGGCGTCGACGGCCCGCGCACGGCCGTTGAGCCAGTCGATGACGGCGGTGGCGGAGCCGATGTCGGACGCGCCACCGTGGTCGACGCAGCCACTGGACCGGTTGGTGCCGACCAGGTCGACCTGCACGACGGCGTAACCGCGGGGCACGAAGTAGTTGTCGTAGTACAGCGGGAACCGGACCGGCCGGCCGGCGTCGTCGTAGCGCTTGAGCTCGGACTCGTTGCCCCGCCCGCAACAGGCGTAGTAGGGGCTGGCGTCCATGATCACCGGGACCCGTGCCTCGCCGTCGAGCTCGGCGGGACGGATGATGTCCACGCCGACCCGGTCCGGCCGGCCGTTGCCGTCACGGTCTGCCGTGCGCACCCACACCGACTCGCGGATCGCGTTCGGGTAGGAGTAGACCGGTGCCGTCGCCCCGTCCCGCAGCACGTACGGGACCGCGCCCTCCGTGGGAGCGGTGGCGCGGTGGGCCGGGGCTAGAGCGCCGCGGACCGGTGCCGTCACGGCGGCCACGAGAGCCACGGCGACGAGCGGCAGCAGGATCGGACGGGAGCGGGAGAGCAGCGACCGGGAGCTCACGAGGCGACTGTGCCACCGCGGGCAGGTCACCGCAAAGCAGCTGAAGTCGGTCAGCCCGCCCGGCGCGCGGGTGCGCCGGGCAGCAGGTGCTGGTGCGGCACCCCGAGCACCCCCTCGACGACCTCGCAGAAGCTCTCGGCATCGCGCAGCAGGTCGTCGGCCTCGCGCACCGTGACCGCGCGGGACAGTCCGGCCTCCGCGGCGGCCCGCTTGGGCGCACCGGCGGAGAAGAAGGCCGCCCACTCCGCGAGCTCGGGTGCCACCCGGGCGAGCAGGACCCACGCGTTGCGCTGCCCGCGCGGATGCGGGCGGGTACGGACCGCCAGCACGGCGGCCGCCGCGCGCAGCGCGGCCACGTGGGCGCACGCGTAGCGCCGGGTGTGCTCGGTCGTCGCCGTCGCCTCGAGCAGCGCCCGCTGCGCCTGGGCGAGGCACTCGGTCGCGGTGGACCACAGGCCCGGCGGTGTCGGGACCTCGGGGGCGGGAGGGGACGCGGTCATCGGCACGACCTCAGTCCTCGCAGCCGGTGAGCCGCCACTGCCCGGTCTCGACGCGGACCAGCTCGAACACCCCGCGGGTGCCGAGCCGGCCGCGGCCGGCGTCGACCCGCCAGACCCGCCGCTCGGCGACCAGCGCCGCGACCGAGGCCACCGAGCCGGAGGCCATCGAGCCGGACGCCACCGCACCGTCGGCCGCGCTGTCACCCAGTCCGTCACCCGGTCCGTCACCTGGTCCGCCGGCGTGCACACCCAGGAGCCCCTGGACCGCCGGACGGTCCCACCAGGGCGAGGTCTCGACCCAGTGGCCCACCACCGCGCGCACCTGCCAGAGCCGGTCGCGCCAGAGGAACTGCGCCGGTGCCTCCACACCGTCGACGAGGCCGACGCGCACCTCCACCGGGTCGTCGTAGCGACGCATGTCCGCACCCTCCCTGGCCTCGGTCGGCGAGCCACCGGACCGCCGCGAGGAGCTTCCCCACACCCCGCCGACGGTCCGGCGACCGCGCCGCCGGCCGTGGGGGTCGAGGTCACGGCCGGCGGTGCGGAGCCCGCCCTCGGAGCAGGCCGCGAAACGCTGCTCCGGTCCTGGTGTTCGAACGCCTGTTCGAACACTGACAACAGTAGACCCCGGCACCGACAACGCGTCAAGCCTTCCCGGTGAGGTGTGGATGACGGGTCGGGGAACACCCGCTCGAGGTGGGGCATACGGTCCGTGCCATGACCCACGACGCTGCCCACGACGGAGCCACCGGTGCCTGAGCCCGACCTGCAGCGGCCCTCGATCCGCACTGTCGCCGAGGCGTTGACCGCGCGTGGCGTGGCCGGGCAGATCAGGGTGCTGCCCGACTCGGCCCGTACCGCCGCCGAAGCGGCGGCGGCACTCGGCTGCGAGGTGGGCGCGATCGCCAGCAGCCTGGTCTTCGACTCCGGCGGCGAGGCCGTCCTGGTCGTCACGTCCGGCGCGCACCGCGTCGACGTCGCCAAGGTCGCCGCCGACCACAGCATCCCGCCGCTGCTGCGGGCCTCGCCCGACTTCGTGCGTGCCGCCACGGGACAGGCGATCGGCGGGGTGGCCCCGGTCGGGCACCCGACGCCGGTACGGACCTTCGTCGACCGCTGGCTGGACCGCCACGACGTCGTCTGGGCGGCCGGCGGCCACCCGCACGCAGTGTTCCCCACGACCTACGCCGAGCTGGTGCAGATGACCGGCGGCACCCCGGTCGACGTCGAGTAGGGCCCGCCGTTGCCCGCCGAGCCACCGCCGGTCTACCGCGCGCCGATGCGGTCACGTCGCGACGACGTGCCCGCCGGCGCAGGCGTGCGGAGGGCCCTGGCCGCCGGCGTGTGCGGCATCGGTGGCGCGGTCGATCCGCCACCGGCCGACCTCGACGAGGCGGTGCTCGCCGTCGCCGCCGCACACGACGACCGCGCTGCGCGACGGCTGCGCCGCTTCGCCGCGATCCCCGCCGGCGCGTTCGTGTGGGCCCGCAGTCCCGACGGCGACTACTGGCTCGGCCGGATCACCGGCCCGTGGCGCTACGACTCCTCCCGCGCGGCGCGCGCGGCAGACCTGGTGCACGTACGCGCCTGCGACTGGCAGCCCACGCCCGTGCCCGAGCCGGACGTGCCCGCCGGCACCGTACGGACGTACGCGCGCGGTGGCCGCAACCTGCAGCAGACGCACGACGACGGCATCGGCCGGCAGACGCTCGCGGCCTGGCACCGGCACTGACCGTCCGCCACCGAGCCGGACATGCTGAACCGGTGCTGATCCGGACCGCGACCGACGACGACTGGCCCCAGATGTGGGCGTTCATGCGCGGCATCGTGGCGGCCGGCGAGACGTTCTCGTGGGACCAGGACCTCCCCGAGGACGCGGCCCGCGAGCGCTGGATGCACGAGCAGCCACCAGGACGTACCGTCGTCGCCGTCGCCGACGACGGCACCGTGCTCGGCACCGCGGAGTCCGAGCCCAACCACGAGGGGCCCGCCGCCCACGTGGCGACCGCCAGCTTCATGGTCGACCCGGCGGCGGGCGGGCGCGGCGTCGGACGTGCGCTCGGTGAGCAGGTGGTCGAGCAGGCCCGCGCCGACGGCTTCCGTGCCATGCAGTTCAACGCAGTGGTCGAGACCAACACGGTCGCCGTGGGGCTGTGGCGCACGCTGGGTTTCGACGTGCTCACCACCGTCCCCGAGGCGTTCCGGCACCCGGAGCACGGCTACGTCGGGCTGCACATCATGTTTCGCTGGCTCTGACCGCACCGGAGCGACATCCTGAGGGCGGGACGTCAGTCCTGGGCGGGTCGCGCCCGTGGCCTCAGCCCCGTGGGGAGGAGAGCCGTATGAGCCTGCGTACCGTCCTGATCCGCACCTCGGGCATCGTCGTGACCGGGATCGCCGTCGCCGGACTGCTGGCGGCACCGACCCAGACCGCCGCTGCCGCGGCACCGGCGTCGCGAGCCCCGCAGCCCTGCAGCCAGGCCGTGCTGGACACCCGGGCGGGCACCGTCGAGGGCGCCGCCGGGACCACGTACCGCCGGATCAACTTCGTCAACACCGGCGCCCGGCGGTGCACCCTGCGTGGCTGGCCCCGGGTGGCGTTCCGCGACGCCGACGGTCATCGCATCGGCAAACCGGCCAGCCACGAACCACCGCACCCGGCCCACCAGGTGACGATCCCCGCCGGTGGTAGGGCGCACTCGTGGGTCGCAGTGCCGAACCCGGGCAACTTCCCGCCGGCCCAGTGCCGGTCCACGCACGCGGAGCAGATCCGGGTGACGCCGCCGCACCGCACCTGGTCGGTCGTGCTGTCCTGGTCGATCGACGTCTGCCGCAAGCCCGCGGGCCGTACCCACGTCGACGCCGTGCACCGCGGCTCTCCCTGACCGACGCGTCAGCGCGACCCGCCCAGCGCCCCCACGACCCGGTCGAGGTCGTGGTCGTCGTTGTACAGGTGGAAGCCGACCCTGGCCGCTCCCCCACGCACGCTGGCGACGACGCCGGCCTGCGCCAACCGCTCGGCCGCGCCTTGCACGGGGAGGGACACGATGGCCGACCCGGCCGGGGGCAGGTCCAGGTGGGCGCGGAGGTTGTCGGCGAGGCCGGCGCAGTGGTCCCGTACGGCGGACAGGTCGAGGGACGCGAGCCAGGGCAGCGCCACCGCCGCGCCGAGGTGGGCGAACCACACCGGCGACGTGTCGAGCCGACGCGCGTCCGCGGCCAGCCGCAGCGGCAGCCCGTAGATGGTCTGCCACGGGTCGTCGCCCGCGAACCAGTTGGCGGCCAGCGGCCGCAGCGTGGGCTGCACGTCGTCACGCACGGCCATCCACGCAGCCCCACGCGGGGCCAGCAGCCACTTGTACGCGCTGGCGGCGACCGCACCGGCCCACCCGAGCCGCAGCGGCAGCCAGCCGGCCGCCTGGGTGGCGTCGAGCACCACGAGCGTCCCGGTGCCCGCGGTCGCCGCGCGCAACCGCTCGAGGTCGACGACGCGGCCGTCGGCCGACTGCACGACGCTGACCGCCACGACGTCGTGGTCGCCCGCCCGGTCGGGCAGCTCGTCGAGGGCGACCTCGTCCACGGTGACACCACGGTCGCCGTGGGCCGCGAACGGGAAGGTGAGGCTGGTGAACTCGCCGGTCGCCGTCAGCACCCGGGAGCCGTCGGGGACCGCCGCGGCCACCAGCCCGAGCAGGGCGGAGACGCTGCCACCGATGGCGACACTGCCGACGGGCACACCGATCAGCGCGGCGAACGCCTCCCGGGCGGTGGCCACCGAGGCGTCGAAGTCCTGCGGCTGGGTCCCACCCCGCTGCCAGTCCCGCACCGCCTCGGCGACGGCGTCGGCGACCACGACGGGAGGGATCCCGATGCTGGGAGTGTTCAGGTACGTCCCCGCGAGTTCGAAGTCCCGGCCGAAGGCGCTGCGCACGCCGCCACCGTAGGCCGAGCGCGTTCAGGTGGCGGTCAGCAGCCACCTGACAGGCTGGAGCCGTGCGGGTGCTGGTCGTGGAGGACGAGGTCGAGCTCGCCGACGGCATCCGCCGCGGGCTCGAGGCAGAGGGCTACGCGGTCGACGTCGTGCACGACGGCATCGACGGGCTGTGGCGCGCCACCGAGCACGACTACGGCGCGATCGTGCTGGACCTGATGCTGCCGGGCAAGAACGGCCTGCAGGTGTGCGCGGAGCTGCGTGCCGCCGGCAGGTGGACACCGGTGCTCGTGCTGACCGCCCGCGACGGCGAGCTGGACGAGACGCAGTCGCTGGACACCGGCGCCGACGACTTCCTGGCCAAGCCGTTCAGCCCGGTGGTGCTGTCCGCCCGGCTGCGGGCGCTGCTGCGGCGCGGTGCGGGCGAGCGGCCGACCGAGCTCAACGCGGGCGACCTCCGGCTCGACCCCGGGTCGCGGCGGTCGTTCCGCGGCGACGAGGAGCTGTCGCTGACCGCGCGGGAGACGTCGCTGCTGGAGTTCCTGCTGCGCCGCAAGGGCGCAGCGGTCTCCAAGCTCGAGGTGCTCGACAACGTGTGGGACGACCGGTTCGAGGGCGACCCGAACATCGTCGAGGTCTACGTCCGCAGGCTGCGCAACAAGGTCGACCGGCCGTACGGGCGCGACGCGATCCGCACCGTCCGCGGATCCGGCTACCGGCTGGAGGCCGACGGTGGCTGAGGCCGGCCGCTGGCAGGCCCGGCTGGCCAGCGTCCGGGTGCGTACGACGCTCGCCGTGGTCGCGATCACCGGCGTCGCTGCCGTCCTCGGCGCATGGGCGCTGGTGGCGGCGCTGGGCAGCTCGCTGACCGACGGGGTGGTGTCCGCTGCCGAGACCCGCGCGGAAGAGGTCGCCGACGCCCTCGACGGCGGAGTCTCGCCGCAGGACCTCCCGCTGCCCGACGAGGACGACCGCTACGTGCACGTGCTGGACGAGTCCGGCGACGTCGTGGCGCGCAGCACCGACTCACCGCCACAGCCGCCGGTGGTGCCGGGAGACGAGCCGCGCACCGACGTCGCCGGGCCCGCGGAGGGCGACGATGACGACGACGACGAGCGCTACGTGGTCGTCGCCGACGACGCCGACCCGTACACCGTCGTGGTCAGCCAGGAGTCGTCGGAGGTCGCGGAGTCCCAGCAGGCACTGGTCGCTGCCCTGTACGTCGCGGTGCCGGTGGTGGTGCTGGCGATCGGGCTGGCCACCTGGCTGCTCGTCGGCCGGGCGCTAGCACCGGTGGAGGCGATCCGGGCCGAGGTCGACCGGATCGGTGCCGACCGCCTCGGGCGCCGCGTCCCGCAGCCCGCATCGCACGACGAGGTCGGCGAGCTGGCGCGCACCATGAACGCGATGCTCGCCCGACTCGAGTCGGCGCAGGCTCGACAGCAGCAGCTGGTGTCCGACGCCAGCCACGAGCTGCGCTCCCCCGCCACCGTGATCCGCCAGCACGCCGAGGTCGCGCTGGCGCACCCGGGCAGCACCAGTACGGCCGACCTCGCGCGGGTCACGCTCGCGGAGGGCGGGCGGCTCGAGCAGCTGGTGGAGCAGCTGCTGTGGCTGGCGCGTACCGACGAGGACAACACGGCACTGCGGCTGCGGTCGCTGGACCTCGACGACCTGGTGCTCGAGGAGGCCACCCGTGTGCGCGCCACCAGTCCGCTGACCATCGACACCTCGCGGGTCTCCGGCGGGCAGGTGGACGGCGACGCGCTGATGCTGCGCCGCCTGGTCGCCAACCTGCTCGACAACGCGGTCGCGCACGCCGAGAGCGCCGTGACGGTGGCACTGTCCGAGCACGACGGCGAGATCGTGCTCCGGGTCGACGACGACGGCCCCGGCATCCCGCCGGCCGACCGTGCGCGCGTGCTGGAGCGGTTCGTGCGGCTGGACGAGGCACGCGGGCGGAACCACGGCGGTGCGGGGCTGGGACTGGCGATCGTGCAGGGCATCGTGCAGGCACACGGCGGCACCCTGCGCATCGACGCGTCGGAGTCGGGCGGTGCGCGGTTCGAGATCGTGCTGCCCGCGTCGGCGTGAGCGGGGTCACCTGAACGGTCGTTCCGCGTTCAGCGTCCTGTCAGTGGCCGGTTCGTAGCGTCGACACCGACGCGAACGACACCAACCCAGGAGCTGACATGAACACTCGCACCAAGGCCGTCCTGGCCGGAGCCACCGTCCTCGTGGTCGGGGGCATCGGCACCAGTGCCGTGGTCGCCTCCGCGACCGGAGCCGACGTCAACCCGCTGAGCGACTCGGTACCCGCTGAGGCCGAGCAGGCCGCGCTGGACGAGGCCGGCTCGGGCGAGGTCACCGACTCCGAGGCCGACGACGAGGAGGGTGCGTACGAGATCGAGGTGACCCGAGACGACGGCACGCAGGTCGACGTGCACCTCGACCAGGACTTCGCCGTGCTGAGCACCGAGGAGGACGGGGCCGATGACGAAGGCACCGATGACGGCGCCGAGAACGACGGCGCCGAGAACGACGCCGACGACCGGGCGCTGGGCGCAGCCGAGCAGAAGCAGGCCGAGCAGGCCGCGCTGGCCGAGGTCGGTGGGGGCGACGTCACCGACGTGGGCGCCGAGGACGGCAGCATCGACGGCAAGACCGTCGCGTACGAGGTCGAGGTGACCCGCGGCGACCGGAGCGAGGTCGACGTCTACCTGGACAAGTCGTTCGCGGTCGTGAGCACCGTCGCGGACACGCAGGACGACGACGACTGACCGTCTGGCCGATGACGAGGAGGCCCTCGTCGCACTAGCGTCGAGAGATGCTGATGCGACGGGGGCTCCTTTCCGTGCTCGTGACCGGGTGCCTCGTCGGCGTGGTCGGATCCGCCGCGCCTGCGAGCGTCCCTGCCGACGATCCCGTCACCGGCGCTGCCGGCGGCGTCGGTGGCTGCCGGGTCTTCCCGGCCGACAGCTACTGGAACACGCCTGTCGACGACCTCGCGGTGCATCCGCGCAGCAACCAGTGGCTGTCGCACATGAGCCCGGCCTCGCGGCTGCACCCCGACTTCGGGCCGGCGTACGGCGAGCAGCCGGTGCCGTACGGCATCCCGGTCACGATCGTCGGCGAGGACCACCCGCGCGTGCCGGTGGAGTTCCTGTACCACCGCGAGAGCGACCGGGTCCGCTACCCCCTCGGCGACGACACCCGGATCGAGGGCGGACCCGGTGCCGGCGGCGACCGGCACGCCCTGGTGGTCGACCGCGACGCCTGCCGGCTGTACGAGACGTTTGCGACCCGACGCAACAACGGACGGTGGCTGGCCGGGTCGGGCGCGGTGTGGCCGCTCGGCAGCAACGCGCTGCGCCACCGCGGCTGGACCTCGGCCGACGCGGCCGGGCTCCCGATCCTGGCCGGACTGCTGCGGCTGCGCGAGGTGCGCAGCGGCCACGTCCGGCACGCCATCCGGTTCACGACCGACGTCACCGACCAGCGGCACATCTGGCCGGCACGGCACGACGCCGGCTCGGTCGACAACCGGGCGTACCCGCCGATGGGTGCGCGGTTCCGGCTGAAGGCCGGCTTCTCGCTCGACGACTACCGCGCCGACACCCGGGTGGTGCTGCGGGCGATGAAGACGTACGGGCTGGTGCTGGCCGACAACGGGTCGCCGTGGTTCTTCCAGGGCGAGGGGATCCGCGGCTGGCCCAGCGACATGCTGGACGAGCTGAAGCAGATCCCGGCCCGCGCGTTCGAGGCGGTCGACACGGCGCCGATGATGGTCGACCCCGACAGCGGTCAGGCGCGCTGAACCCTCGTTGCGCCACCCGGACCGGTCACGTGTTGACGTCACCACTCACGTGTAGCCACACGTGAGCGGTGACGTTTTCCCAAGGTCCCTTGGGAAACCAGCCGTCAGCGCACCACTGTGACGTCGGAGGCGGCCACGAACGCGGCCCGGTGGCCGAACCAGATCTGGTAGTAGCGCATCCCGCCGCGGACCACGGTGTGGTCGTCGGGGACGGAGTCGTTGTAGGACTTCGCGTAGTAGTAGTCGGTGGCGACCGAGGCATCGGCGAGGACGTATCGCTGCCCCGGCTGGATCGCGTACTGCAGCGGCTCGATCGTCTGGTACGGAATGGTGTCCGGGTAGGCCGCCTCCTCCGGGTAGGCCCGCCCGTAGACCGGGACCGGTGCGTCGCCGACCGCGGTCACCGCGGCTCCGGCGGTCGGCACCACGACCCGCGGCGTGTTGTCGATCCAGCCCGCCTCGCCGAGCCACCAGACCTTCAGCCAGCCGTGCCGCCGGGCGGCCACCACCAGCTCCTGCCCGGCCGCGGCACGGGCGCCGATGTCCGCGACCTCGGTGGTGCTCGCCGTGTCCTCGGGGTGCAGGCCCGCATCGAGCACCAGTGGGGAGCTGGCCCTGGGGCGCTGGTGGAGATAGACGAAGTTGGTGGCCTGCGCGGCGCACGGCTCGCCCGCGGTCTCGCCGCACCCGGTGACCGGCTGCTCGTTGCCCGCGAACCCCGGACGCACCGTGACCAGGTCGTCGGCGCCGCCGGGCTCGGACGTGATCGGGGCGCGCAGCAGCCGCATGTAGTGCTCCCAGTCCCAGTACGGGCCCGGGTCCCAGTGCATGCCTGCGACCGTCGACGGGATCGTGCCCGGCACCTGGTCGTGGCCGATGATGTGGGCGCGGTCGCGCGGGATCTCGTACTGGGCGGTGAGATAGCGCACCAGCTGCGCCGAGGAGCGGTACATCGACTCGGTGAACCAGCTCGCGCCCTCGGCGGCGAAGCCCTCGTGCTCGAGACCGATCGAGTGCGAGTTGATGTACCAGTTGCCGGCCTGCCAGGCGACGTCGCCCGGACGTACGTGCTGGGCGATGTGACCGTCACTGGAGCGCAACGTGTACTGCCAGGACACGTACTCCGGGTCCTGCACCAGGTCGAGCGTGCCCTGGTAGCTGGTCTCTGTGTCGTGGATGACGATGTAGTCGATGGACAGGTCGTTCGGCCGGTTGGCCAGGTCGTGGTTGCCGTACTCGCCGGGGGTCCGGCCGTACTGCTCGTAGGGCGCCGGGATCCACTCGCAGTCCAGCACGGTTGGGCAGTCGGTGTTGGCGTCCGCGGCGGCGGTCGTGAAGCCGGCGTCGGCCAGTTGCGTGGTCGCTGCGGACACCCGGGGGTGCGCAGCGAGGCGGACCCGTTCGCCGTCGTTGGTGGTGCGCTGCTGGCCGTGCTCCAGCACCCGGTAGGTCTCGTCGGCGAACCGGGCTGCGGTCGCCCGGTCGGCAGCAGTGGAGTACGTCGCGACGGCGGCGTACCAACCGGCGAGGTCGGTGCCCGTGCCCACCGGGTGGCCGAGCTCGCGCTGGTGGTCCGCGAGCAGGGCGGCGCCGCCGCAGATGTTCGCGGCGTCGTCGCGGGTGAGCTGGGACACCGATACGCCGGTGAGCCCGGCGGCCGCGTGCGCGGTGGCGAGTGACTGCTCAGGCAGCCGGTCAGGACCGAGGCCGCGGCCGTCGGCCTGCTCGGCCGCGACATCGGTGAGGTGCATCGGGCCGTAGCCCCCGGCGGTGCTCGGGCTCGAACCGTGGTCGTCCCAGCGCGACTCCAGGTACGACACCGCCAGCAGCACCGGCGCCGGCACGCCGGCGGCGCGGGCGGCGGCACCGAAGGCGGCCTGCCTGGTCTGGGTGCCCAGCACCGACGCGCAGTCGACGCGCGCGGACGGGCCGTCGCCGGCCGGCGCGGTGGCCGAGGCGGGGGCGAGCAGCGCAGCACCCAGGCCGAGCGCGAGCAGGGCGGTAGCGCCGGCGGCGAGCCGGCCAGAGGCAGACGTCATGCCGGTGTCCTGCCCCCGGTCGCCATCCCCCAAACCGGGCAACCGAGACGGATAGCCTGCGGCCGTGGGACGCGTCGTGGTCGTCGGCGGGGGGTTCGGCGGCATCGCCGCATCCGTACGCGCCGCGCGGCTCGGCCACCAGGTGGTGCTGCTGGAACGCGACGACGAGCTGGGCGGCACCCTGCGCCGCCGGCACCGCGACGGCTTCGCCTGGGACCCCGGGCCGGTGACGACCGCGGCGCCGGCCGTGCTGCGTGACCTGTTCCGCAAGTCCGGCCGTCCGCTCGAGCGCGAGCTCGAGCTGGTGCCGGTGGTGCCGGGGCGCCGGCACGTGCTCGACGACGGGATCGTGCTCGACCTGCCGATGGGCAGGCGGTCCGACCAGGTCGACGTGGTCGACACCGCGCTGGGCACCGGTGCCGGTGGGGCCTGGGCGGACTGGGTCGACGGCTTCGCCCCGGTGTGGGACGACCTGCGCACCCGCGTGCTCGAGGTGCCGTTCGCCGGTCGCGTCGACACGGACACCCGGCGGGCGCTGCCGCGGCGTCCGGTCACCCGGCACTTGCGCCGGCTGCGCGACGAACGGCTGCACCCGCTGGTGCTCGACCGGCTGGTGCTCGACGGCCAGGAACCGCGCCGGGTGCCCGCCGCCGCCGCGGTGACGCACTACGTCGAACGGACCCTCGGGCGGTGGCGCTTCGAGGGCGGCATCCCGGCGCTGCTGGCGGCGCTGGTCTCACGGCTCGGGGAGCGGGGGGTCGAGGTGCACACCCGCACGGAGGCCCGAGGACCTCAGGTGGTGGACGGGCGCACCACCGGCGTCGAGCTGGCCGACGGCACATCGCTCGAGGCCGATGCCGTCGTCTGGGCGGCCGACCCGCGCGGGTTGGCGACGTGGCTGCCGGCGGTCGCGCGTACGGTCCCCGCCATCCCGGCCGCCGTCGCGCACCTCGGGCTGCGGCAGGATGCCGTCGACCGCGCCGGTGAGCCGGTGCGGCTTCCTGACCTCCCGGTCGAGACCATGTGGCACGGCGACCCGCTGCTCGTGCTCCGCACCGGGGGCGACGCACCGGACGGGCACGCAGCGTGGACGCTGTTGCACCGAGGAGCCGGCGAGGACCCGCTGGTCACGCTGGTTCGCCGCGGACTCGACCTGCGCCCGCACGTCGTCACCCGGCTGGACCTGTCCGCGACCGACCAGGTCGCCGCGGACGGGTGCTCACCGCTCGGTGTGGCCTGGCGGGGCTGGCGCACGGTGCAGCAGCGGGCGCGGCCCGACAGCGGGGTGCCGGGCCTGCACTGCGTGGGGGCATCGGCGCACCCGGGCGCCGGGCTGGTGCTCACCGGGCTCGGCGCCGCCCAGGCAGCGACGCTGCTGGGGTCGGTTCCCCGGGTGGGTTCGTGAGCAGCGGCTCAGCGCCGCCACTCCTGGCGCAGGCCGCGCACGATGGTCTGCAGGTAGCGGGGGTCGTCGTCCGGGTCGGTGTGCTCCTGGACGGCGAGCACGGCCAGCAGCGCGGCCAGGATGCCGGCGCTCCAGGCCAGCATCACCGCGCCGTCGCGCATCTCGGCGGACACCCCTCCGGCGGCGAGCGCGACCACGAGCAGGGCGCACCCGAGCCCGGCGACGACGGCCAGCAGGCCGAGGGACGCCTTGCCGAGGTGCGGACGCGTGCTCATGCGATCCAGGATCGTCCGACACGGGTCCTGATACGTGCCGACACACCACGACATCCTCCGTTCGGGGGATGAAGATGACTATTCCGGGTCAGGGCGCTGGCCGAGGGTCCGACTCACGGTCGGCTCACGGGTCGGCCCACGGTCGGCCCACGGTCGGCCCACGGTCGGTTGGCTCAGCGGGCGGCCAGGCCCAGGGCGGCGTGGATCTCGCGGGTGGCCGTGGACCGGTTCAACGTGTAGTAGTGCAGCCCCGGAGCCCCGCCTGCGAGCAGCGTCTCGCACAGCTCGGTCGCCACCTGCACGCCCTCGGCCCGCAGCGCCTGCGGGTCGTCGTGCAGCGGCTCCAGCCGCTCGACGACCTCGCGGGGCACGGCAGAGCCGGACAGCTCGGCGAAGCGCTGCACCTGGCGCAGGTTGGTGACCGGCATGATGCCGGGCAGGATCGGCATGTCGCAGCCTGCGGCGTCGGCCCGCTCGACCAGCCGGAAGTAGTCGTCGGGGCGGAAGAACAGCTGGGTCGCGGCGAAGTCGGCACCGGCCCGCTGCTTCTCGGCCAGCACCCGGGCGTCGGCCTCCAGGCTCAGGGCCTCCGGGTGCCCCTCGCAGAAGGCGGCGACGCCCACGGTGAAGTCGCCGAGCGAACGCACCAGCTGGACCAGCTGCACCGCGTGGTCGAGACCCTGGGGGTGCGGCTCCCAGGTGGCGCCGGGGCCGTCCGGGGGGTCGCCGCGCAGCACCAGCATGTCCTTGACCCCCGCGTCGGCGTACGCGCCGACGACGGTGCGCAGCTCGGCGACGTCCTGGCCGACGCAGGTCAGGTGCCCCACCGGGCGCAGCGTGGTGTGCTCGGCGATCCCGCCGGTGATCCGTACGGTCCGGCCGCGGGTGGAGCCGCCGGCGCCGTACGTGACGGACACGAAGGTCGGGTCGAGTGGTTCGAGCTCACGGATCGCCGTCCACAGCCGGCGCTCGCCGGCGTCGTCCTTGGGCGGGAAGAACTCGAACGAGAAGGACCGCTCCCCCGAGGCCAACACGTCGCGCAGGCGGGGTCGCGTGCTCGGTTCGGTCGACATGGCCCCAAGGCTAGGCTCTCCCGGATGAGCGTTTCGTCCGGTCTCGGTGCGCGGGTCCAGGAGCACCTCGACGACTTCCTCGCCGGCCGGCGGGCCCTGCTGTCCGCGATGGGCCCCGAGACCGAGCCGCTGCTGGACGAGGCGGCGGCAGCGGTCGCGGGGGGAAAGCGGCTCCGGCCGGCCTTCTGCGTCGCCGGCTGGCAGGCGGCGGGCGGCGCGCCCGACGACGACCGGCTGTTGCGGGCGGCCGCGTCGCTGGAGCTGCTGCACGCGAGCGCACTCGTGCACGACGACCTGGTCGACGGGTCCGACACCCGGCGCGGCCGGCCGTCGGTGCACCGCGGCTTCGAGCGCCGGCACCGCGACGCGGGCTGGCGCGGCGACCCGGGGCGGTTCGGCGCTGGTGCGGCGGTGCTGCTCGGCGACCTGTTGCTCACCTGGGCGCACGAGATGCTGCGCGGGTGCGGCCTCGACCCTGCGACGGTCGACCGCGGCGCGCCGTGGTTCGACGCGTGCACGACCGAGGTCACCACCGGCCAGTACCTCGACCTGGTGGCTCAAGCCACCGCGACAAGCGACGAGGACATGGCCCTCCGGGTGGTCCGCTACAAGTCCGCGTCGTACACCGTGGTCCGGCCGCTGCACCTGGGGGCAGCCCTCGGCGGTGGCGACGACGCACTGCTGACCGACCTGACCGCCTACGGCACCCCCGTCGGCGTGGCCTTCCAGCTGCGCGACGACGTGCTCGGCGTGTTCGGTGACCCCGACGAGACCGGCAAGCCCGCCGGCGACGACCTCCGGGAGGGCAAGCGCACGGTGCTGCTGGCCCGCACCGCCGGCAGGGTCGGGGCCGACGAGCGGCAGACGCTCGACCGGCTGGTGGGCGACCCCGACCTCGACGCGGCCGGGCTGCGCCGGCTGCGCGAGCTCATCGTCGGGTGCGGGGCCCTGGCGAGCATGGAGCAGACGATCGCCGAGCTGGAGGCAGAGGCGCTGTCCGCGCTGGACGCGCTCACGGTGGGTGACGACGTGCGCGAGCGGCTGACGACCCTCGCCGCGGCGGCCCTGCAGCGCTCCCGCTGACCCGGCGCCGGGTCAGAAGCCGAGTGCCTGCGCCCTGCGGCGTACCTCGTGGATGCGGTGCTCGCGCAGCGCGTCGACCGGACGACCGGGCAACGACTCGTCCGGCGAGAACAGCCAGCCGACCGCCTCGCGCGCGTCGTAGCCGGCGTCGTCGAGCAGGGTCAGCGTGCCGGCCAGCCCTTTGACCACGGCCCCGTCGTGCAGCAGCAGGGCCGGCACCCGGGCCTCCCGTGCGCCCTCGGTACGGACCATCGCGAGCGCGTGGTCACGGACCAGCTGCCGGACCCGGTTGGGACTCATGCCGAGTGCGTCAGCGGCCTCGTCCAGGGTGAACCAGTCGCCCACCAGGTGCTCGAGGGGATCGGTGCTCATGCCCCAAGCCTGACACGCCAGCAGGTGCCGACCGCAGTCGCTCGCGGCTCCGCCGCCTAGACTCGTCGGGGTTGCCGCCGACCGGAGGAGCAGACCCGTGTGCCCACCGAGCGGCGACCCCGTGGTCGGTCGCCTGCTCGACGGTCGATACCTGATCCAGTCGCGGATCGCACGTGGCGGCATGGCCACCGTCTACCGGGCCCTGGACACCAGGCTCGACCGCACCGTCGCGGTCAAGATCATGCACCAGCACCTGGCCGAGGACGGTGACTTCGCCGCCCGCTTCGTGCGCGAGGCCCGGGCCGCGGCCCGGCTGAACCACGGTGGCGTCGTCGGGGTGTTCGACCAGGGCGACGACGACGGCCTGGTCTACCTGGCGATGGAGTACGTGCCCGGACGCACCCTGCGCGACGTGCTCAGCGACGAGGCCCCGTTGCCGCCGCTGCGCGCCGTACAGCTGATGGAGCGGGTGCTCGACGCGCTGGCCGCTGCGCACGCGGCCAAGATCGTGCACCGCGACGTCAAGCCCGAGAACGTGCTGATCACACCGGGCGGCGGTGTCAAGGTCGCCGACTTCGGTCTGGCACGTGCGATCAGCACCGACTCCACCGCCACCGCGACCGGTGGCCTGCTGATCGGCACCGTCTCGTACCTCGCTCCGGAGCTGGTGCTCGGTGAGGGCGCCGACGCTCGCTCCGACGTCTACGCGGCCGGTGTCGTGCTCTACGAGCTGCTGACCGGGGGCAAGCCGCACCAGGGCGAGACGCCGATCCAGGTGGCCTACCGCCACGTCAACAACGACGTGCCCCCGCCCTCGGACAGCGAGCCGGACCTCGACTGGCAGATACCCGACTTCGTCGACGCGCTGGTGGCCCGGGCGACCACGCGCGACCCGGACCTGCGGCCCACCGACGCGGGCGTGCTGCTGCGCCAGCTGAGCCGGGTGCGCAGCGCGCTGGAGCAGGGGGTGCGCGACGATCCCGAGCTCGCCGACGACCTCCGGCCCCGGGCCGGCCGCGCGGACGAGATGCGCGAGGACACCGTTCCCGACCCCCTGCTGGAGCCGGTGCCGCCCGACGCCCCGGAGCCCGCACCCGCCCCGGACGGACACGAGCACACGCTGGTGGTGGGTCTGGTGCCCGCCGAGGCGGCCGCCGCACCACCACCGCCTCCCCCGTCGGCGGCCCCCGCCCAGCGCGGAGCACCGGCACCGGCTCCCCGGCGCCGGCGGCGTGGCGTGTGGTGGCTTGTTCTCGTGCTCGTCCTGGCGCTGCTCGCCGGCCTCGGCGGCTGGTGGTACGGCGTCGGGCGGTTCACCGAGACGCCACGCCTGCTGGAGATGACCGAGGCACAGGCGCGGGAGCGGGCCTCCGACGCCGGGCTCGGCCTGGAGATCGCCGAGACGGCGTACTCCGAGCGGGTCCCGGCAGGCTCGGTGGTCGCCACCGACCCGGCGCCCGGCGAACGCATCCTCGATGACGGCACCATCGACGTGACGCTGTCCCGCGGCAGGGAGCGCTACCCGGTCCCCGACCTCGCCGGCATGACGGTCGGCGAGGCCGACGACGCACTCGCCGACACCAGCCTCGCCCTCGGCGAGCAGGTCCGGCGCTGGTCCGAGCGGTTCGACGAGGGCGTGGTGGTCCGGACCGTGCTGCCCCTCGGCCGGATGCTGAGACCCGACGCGCGGGTCGACGTCGTGGTCAGCAAGGGACCCCGGCCGATCGACATCGAGGACTTCACCGGCGAACCGTTCGCCGACGCACGGGAGGCACTGCGCGAGGCAGGCTTCCGGGTCGAGGTCACCGGCCGCGAGTTCAGCGACAGCGTGCCGCGGGGCTCGGTGCTGTCCCAGGACCCCTCCGGCGGCACCGGCGTCCGCGGCGACCGGATCGACCTCGTCGTGTCCAAGGGGCCGGAGCTGGTCGAGGTGCCGGACGTGTTCCGCGCCAGCGTCGACGACGCCGTGGCGCAGCTCGAGGCGGTGGGACTGGTGGCCGACCCGCAGCAGGCCGACGTCTACCTGGGTTTCGACCTGGTGGCCCGGCAGTCGGTGGCGGCCGGCGAGATGGTGCCGCGGGGCACCACCGTCGTGCTCACGTACATCTGACCGGCGGCGCGGCGTCCAGGATGCGGGAATGCGCGTCCGGCCGCCGGATGACGCGGTCTAGGGTGCGGCGTCGCGCCACCCGTGAGCCCCGGTCGACCGACCGGGGCTCTTCGATCGTCAGGAGCAGTGCATGGTCGTCGTGATGAGCGCGAGCGCCACCGACCACGACGTGCGACACGTCGTCGAGCGGGTGGAGGCAGCCGGCGGCCAGGCCTTCGTGAGCCGCGGCGTGGTCCGCACGATCATCGGGCTGGTCGGCGACGTCGACGCGTTCAGCGGGCTCGAGCTGCGCGCGATGCCGGGCGTCGCCGACGTGCACCGGATCTCGGTGCCGTACAAGCTGGTCAGCCGCGAGCACCATCCCGAGCGCTCCGTGGTCTGGGTGGGCCGGCTCGGGCACCGGGTGCCGATCGGGCCGGGCACGTTCACCTTCATCGCCGGGCCGTGCGCCGTCGAGAGCGCCGACCAGACCGCGCAGGCCGCCCACATGGCTGCGGCCGCCGGTGCCCAGCTGCTGCGCGGCGGCGCGTTCAAGCCGCGCACCTCCCCGTACGCCTTCCAGGGGCTCGGCAGCGCCGGGCTGCGGATCCTGGCGGAGGTCGGCGAGGCGGTCGGGCATGCCGGTCGTGACGGAGGTGACCGAGGCCACCGACGTCGACGAGGTCGCCGAGCACTCCGACATGCTGCAGATCGGCACCCGCAACATGCAGAACTTCGGGCTGCTGCAGGCCGTGGGACGGGTGGGCAAGCCGGTGCTGCTCAAGCGGGGCATGCAGGCCACCGTCGAGGAGTGGCTGATGGCCGCGGAGTACATCGCCCAGCGCGGCTCCCTCGACATCGTGCTGTGCGAGCGCGGCATCCGCACGTTCGAGACCGCGACCCGCAACACCCTCGACATCTCGGCAGTGCCGGTCGCCCAGGCCACCTCGCACCTGCCAGTGATCGTCGACCCGTCGCACGCCAGCGGGCGGCACGAGCTGATCGTGCCGTTGTCGCGGGCCGCGATCGGGGTGGGCGCCGACGGGATCATCGTCGACGTCCACCCGGCACCCGAGGACGCGCTGTGCGACGGACCCCAGGCGCTGGTCGGCCGGGAGCTGCGTGAGCTCGCCCAGGCGGTGCGCACCCTGCCGCCGCTGCTCGGTCGCGCCCCGGCCGTCCCGGACGGCGCCGGCTGACCCGGCTGACCTCGCCTGGTGCGAGGTCAGGGTGTCGGAGTTCGGCGCTGCCGTACGACGATGAGGGTGTGGAGCCCAGCCGTGCGACCGACCCGGGCGACCGGCTGCTCGCGCTCTACGACCACGCGCTCGGCCAGGTCTACGGCTACCTGCTCGCGCGGTGCGGTGCGTCGGCGCTGGCCGAGGACCTGACCGCGGAGACGTTCCTGGCCGCGGTCGACGCCGTACGCCGCGGCACCTGCACCACGCCGAGCACGGGCTGGCTGGTCGGCATCGCCCGGCACAAGCTGGTCGACCACTGGCGCCGGCGCGAGCGCGAGCTGCGCGGCCTGCGGGTGGTGGGCGGTGACCGGGCGGTCGCAGCGCCCGACGACGACGACCCGTGGGACGCCACGCTGGACGCGCTGCGCGCCCGCGAGACACTCGCCGGCCTCGCCAGTCAGCACCGCACCGCGCTGGTGCTGCGCTACGTCGACGACCTGCCGGTGCGCGAGGTGGCCGCCGTGCTCGGCCGCGGCGTGCAGGCCACCGAGACCCTGCTGGTACGCGCCCGGCGTGCCTTCCGAGCCGCCTACGGGGAGGAGGAGCCGTCATGACCGGACCCCGCCGCGACCCGCTGGACGTGCTCCGACGGCCCGTGCAGCCCGTCGAGCCCGACCCCACCTTCGCCGCCCGGCTGCGCGCCGAGGTCGAGCGTGCCCTCACCCCCTCAGGAGGATCCCTCATGTCCGCTGCCGTCCCGACCGGCGTCGTCCCGTACCTGATGGTCAGCGACGGACGCGGAGCACTCGGCTGGTACGCCGTGGCGTTCGGCGCCACCGAGCGCGGCGAACGCTACGAGATGTCCGACGGCACCGTCGGGCACGCCGAGATGCTGGTCAACGGGGCGGTGTTCTACCTCGCCGAGGGAGCCGCGCTGCCGACGGTCGCCCCGCCGTCGGGGGCGGCAGCGGTGAGCATGGTGCTGACCGTGCCCGACGTCGACGCCGCCACCGACCAGGCGGTGGCGGCCGGCGCGCGACTCGAGCGCGAACCCGACGACAACCCGTACGGCCGCACCGCGGTCGTGCACGACCCCTACGGCCACCGCTGGATGCTGCAGGGGCTGCCGGCCACGCCGGCCGCACCTGCCGCCCGCACCGACAGCGCGAGCAGCACCGGGGTCGGCGACCTCGCCTACGCGACGCTGTGCACGCCCGACGCCGACCGGGCGGCGGCGTTCTACCACTCCGTGCTCGGCTGGGACGTCGGCCCGGGCTCGATCGAGGAGGGCCGGCAGATCAGCGGCACCACCCTGCCGATGGGCATCTGGGGCGGACGGTCCGACCGCACCATCCAGTGCTGCTGGCAGGTCGACGACGTCGACGCCGCCGTGCGCCGGGTGCGCGAGGCGGGCGGCACCGCCGAGGAAGCGACGCACACGCCGTACGGCCGGATGGCGCACTGCGTCGACGACCAGGGTGCCGAGTTCTTCGCCCTGGAGCTGTCCGCCGCACCGGCCGAGCGCACCCCGCGCAACGGCGAGCGCCCCGGCGACCTGGCGTACCTCACGATGGAGGCCCCCGACGGCGCACGGACCCGCGCGTTCTACGCGGCGGTGCTGGGGTGGCGGACCGGACCGGACGGCGACCCCGACGTGCACCCGATGGTCGGCATCCCCGACGACAGCAGCGAGACCCGGGCCGTGCCGATGTGGCGGGTCGACGACATCCACGGCGCCGTCGTGCGGGTGCGGCTGGCCGGCGGCACGGCCGACGACGTCGAGCAGAAGCCGTACGGGCTGTCCGCGACCTGCGCCGACGACCAGGGCATGCCGTTCTACCTCGGCGGCCTCTGACCCGCGCGGTTCGCCGCACCCGTCTGCTGCGCCCCCCGCGTTGTGGCGGCATCCGGCCGGCTCGTACGGCGCGTCGCCGGCGTGTTGCCGCCACAACCGGGGCGGGGCGAGGACGGGTCAGCGGCGCCGGAGCCGGTCGAGGCCGCGCCGGGCCCGGTAGCGCAGCTTCACCAGCGGGTGCTCGTCGATGCGGCGCATCCGGGCGTGCAGCTCGTCCAGCTCGTGCTGCCGCCGGTCGTTCTCGGCCCGCAGGTGGTCGACCTCCTCGCCGTGCGCGGCCCGCTCGGCGTGCAGCCGCAGCAGCAGCTGTGCGGTCGACCAGGCGGCAACGTCGGCCAGCTCGGAGTCGGCGGGCGGCTCGGGCGGCTCCGAGGTGGACGCGGGCAGCAGGTCTTCGGTGTCGCCGACCACGTCGACGCCGCGCGTACGGAGGTCGTCGACCCAGGCACGCGCCATCGCCGCGGTCGCCTCGGCGGAGCCTCCGGGTGCGACCGCGCGCCGGCCCTGCGGGCGCAGCGCCAACGTCTCGTGGGCGAACGCTCCCTTGACCAGGTGCTCGTAGTCGCGTTGCGGGAGGCCGTCGCCGAGCGAGGCGTTGACCCGGCGCAGCAGCTCCACCTCGACGAGGCCGAGGCTGGTGTTGGTGTGCTGCACGGCGGCGAGGTCGACGGTGCTGGGGTCGATCCCCACCACCGAGCAGAACCGCAGCCACAGCACGTCCAGACCCGCCCGCAGCGGCGGCACGGTGACCACGTGCACCTGCTCCGGCGGCAACGAGCCGCCCCAGCGGGCCAGGACGTCCGGCAGCTCCTCGGTCTGCCAGAACCAGCGCCACTCCCAGCGCTCGTCGTCGCGACGACTGACCGCGTCGTACCACTCCGACAGAGGCTGGGTGCTGCCGTGCTTGACGTCCTCCTGCCAGTGCGACGGCAGCTGCCGCGCGAGGTCCCGGGCGGTGTAGACCACGTGCACCTGCGCAGGGGCCAGGTCTGCGATCGCCCGCCGCACCTGGTCGGTGCTGGCGCTCGCGAACACGTCGTGCGAGATGACCGTGCTGCCCGGCCACTCCCGCGCCGCCGCACTCACCCGAGCCCACGCGCCGTCGGCCTCGCGGCGCGGCTCGCCGTGGAAGTCCAGCTGCTGCAGGTCGACGGCCGCGAAGAAGTGGTCGTCGTAGTGCTCGGCGGGGTAGAGCACGCCCTGCTCGCGCAGCGCCTCCCGGTGGTCCCACAGCGCCGTCTGCACGAACGTCGTTCCGGTCTTGGGGGCACCGACGTGCAGGAAGACGCGCTGCTCGGTCTGGTCGGGCACCTCAGGCGCCCTTCCGGACCTGGTCCCGGCCGAGCACGCGGCCCAGCACGTCCGCGGCCGTCGCGGTGTCGCGGTCGTCGACGTGCAGGTGCGTGACCAGCCGGACCGTACGCGCGCCGACGGCCCCCACCAGCACGCCCTCGTCCCGCGCGGCGGCGATGACGGCGGGAGCGTCGGCGCACGGCACCGCCACGATGTTGGACTCGACCCCGGCCGGGTCGACCCCGCACGCCTCGGCCAGCACCCGCGCGTGTGCGTGGTCGTCGGCCAGCCGCTCGACGTGGTGGTCGAGTGCGTGCATGCCGGCCGCGGCCAGCACGCCCGCCTGCCGCCAGCCGCCGCCGAGCCGCTTGCGCCAGACCCTGCCCTCGGTGACCACCTCGGCGGGACCGACCAGCAGGGACCCGACCGGCGCACCCAGGCCCTTGGACAGGCAGACACCCAGCACGTCGGCCACGGCACCGTACGTCTCCAGCGGGATGCCGGTGGCGACGTGCGCGTTCCAGATCCGGGCACCGTCGAGGTGCACCGCGAGCGTGTGTCGGTCGGCGAGTGCGCGCAGGTCCTGCAGCAGCCCCAGCGGCTGCACCGAGCCGCCGCCGAAGTTGTGCGTGTTCTCCACCGAAACGGCCGTGGTCCGTACCAGGAACGGGCCGAGATCCGGGGCCAGCAACTGCTCGACCTGCGTCAGGTCGAGCAGCCCGCGCGGATGCGTCCACGTGCGGGTGGTGACGCCGAACAGCGCCGCGTGCGCGCCCATCTCGGCCCGGGCGATGTGGGCGTCGGCCTCGCAGAGCACGTCCGTGCCGGTGGGCGCGACCGACCGCACGGCCAGCAGGTTGGCCATCGACCCGGTGACCGTGAACAGGGCCGCCTCGTGGCCGAACATGGCGGCCACCCGCTCCTCCAGCGCCAGGACCGTGGGGTCCTCGGAGTAGACGTCGTCGCCGACCTCCGCGGCCGACATCGCGGCCCGCATCGCCTCGGTCGGACGGCTGACGGTGTCGCTGCGCAGGTCGATCGGGTGCTCAGGGGTCACCCGCGTCAGCGTACGGTCCCCTGCTCAGGCGTCGGCGACGCGCAGCCGGACGCGGCGGAAGCCACGGCCCTTGTTCTCGATCTTGGCCACCTCGAGCCGCCCGATCTGGCGCGTCGACGCGACGTGCGTGCCGGCGTCGGCCTGGGTGTCGAGGCCGAGGATGTCGACGATGCGCACCACCTCCACGTCCGGCGGGACGAGGTTGGTGGCGGTGCGGATGATGTCGGGGATCGCAAACGCCTCTGCCCGCGGCAGCACGGACACCTCGATCCGCCGGTCGGCGTCGACCTCGACGTTGCACGCAGCCTCGACGGTGGCCTTGAAGTCGGGCGGCACCGACTCCATGTTGAAGTCCATCCGCGCGACACCCGGCTCCATGTTGCCGCCGGTGACCATGGCGCCGAAGTCACGGAACACGACGCCGGACAGCAGGTGCAGCCCGGAGTGCGTACGCATCAGCAGGCTGCGCCGCTCGTCCTCGATCGCGCCGCGCACCGCCGTGCCGATCGGCGGCAGCGGGTCGTCGTCGTGCGGCACCAGCACGAGGTCGTCGCCCTTGCGCACCCCGACGATCCGCGTCTGCACCCCACCCCACAGCAGCACGCCGTGGTCGGGCGGCTGCCCGCCGCCGCCGGGGTAGAACGCCGAACGGTCCAGCACCACGCCGCGCTCGCCGTCCGTGCCGGTGCCGTCGCTGACGTGCAGGACCGTCGCGTCCCACTCCCGCAGGGTCTGGTCGTCGAGCTCGAGTCGATGTGTGTGGTGAGGCACCCGTCGAGCGTACGCAGCGCCGTCGCCGGCCCGTACACGCACCTGCTGGTGCCGCGAGCCCCACGTGCTTCTTCCGCGAACCCCGACCTGCTTCTCCCGCGAACCCCGACCTGCTTCTCCCGCGAAACCCGAGGTTCCCCCGTGTCACAACCCGCGGGGAGCTTGGGTTTCCCAAGCGACCTTGGGAAACCCGAAGAGCTACCGCGAGCGGAGCATCTCCGCCACCAGGAACGCGAGCTCGAGCGACTGGGCCCGGTTGAGCCGCGGGTCGCACACCGACTCGTAGCGGTTGGACAGGTCCATCGGCGCGAGCTTGGCGCCGCCACCGAGGCACTCGGTCACGTCGTCGCCGGTGAGCTCGATGTGGACGCCGCCGGGCCAGGTGCCGAGCGCGCGGTGCACCTCGAAGAAGCCCTGCACCTCGTCGATGACGCGTTCGAAGTCACGGGTCTTGTAGCCGTTCTCGGTCTCGTACGTGTTCCCGTGCATCGGGTCACAGACCCACGAGACGGCGACGCCGGCGGCGCGGACCTTGTCGACCAGCTCGGGCAGCAGCTCGCGCACCCTGTCGGCGCCCATCCGCGCCACGAACGTGAGCCGCCCGGGCTCGCGGTCGGGGTCGAGCCGCTCGGCGAGGGCGACGGCGTCGTCGGCCGTCGTGGTCGGGCCGAGCTTGACCGCGATCGGGTTGCGCACGTGCGACAGCAACGCGACGTGCGCGCCGTCGAGCTGACGTGTCCGCTCGCCGATCCACAGCAGGTGGGCGGACACGTCGTAGGGCCGGCCGGTGCGTGAGTCGGTACGCGTCATCGCGTGCTCGTACTCGAGCAGCAGCGCCTCGTGGGAGCAGAAGAAGTCGACGGTGTGGAACCCCGGCAGGTCGACCCCGCAGGCATCCATGAACGCCAGCGCGCGGTCGATCTCGGCACCGACCATCTCGTAGCGCTCCCCCACCGGGCTGGTGCGCACGAAATCGGTGTTCCACGCGTGCATCTGCCGCAAGTCGGCGTAACCGCCGGTGACGAACGCGCGGGTGAGGTTCAGCGTCGCGGCCGAGGCGTTGTAGACGTCCACCAGCCGGTGCGGGTCGGGCTCGCGCGACTCGGGCGTGAACGCGAAGCCGTTGACCGCGTCACCGCGGTAGGCCGGCAACGTGACGCCGTCGCGGGTCTCGCTGTCGCTGGAGCGCGGCTTGGCGTACTGCCCGGCGATCCGGCCGACCTTGACGACGGGGACGCTGGCGGCGTAGGTGAGCACGACCGCCATCGACAGCAGCACCTGCAGCTTGTTGCGGACGTTGTCGGCCGTGACGCCGTCGAACGTCTCGGCGCAGTCGCCGCCCTGGAGCAGGAATGCCTCGCCGCGGGCGACGGCGGCCATCCGGTCCCGCAACGCGTCGCACTCCCCGGCGAAGACCAGCGGCGGCTGGCGGCGCAGCCGGTCGACAGCGGCGTCCCGGGCGGAGGCGTCGGGCCAGCGTGGCTGCTGGGCCGCGCCGAGCGCCCGCAGCTCGTCCAGGGTGGGGATCACGTCCTCAGGCTACGGTGCTGCGGCCGCACATCACCCGGTGGTCAGACCGGGGCGGGATACAGCACGTCAGCCAGCTGGCGCTTGGCGACCGACAGCGCCTCGACCCGACGGCCGAAGCCGCTGCCTCTGTCCGGCGGCTGCGGGACGCGACCCGGGTCCCCGGCGGCGTCCAGCGGGAGACTCGCCCAGCCGGTGCCCAGCGCGAGCAGCGCCTCGTGCATGACGTCGTAGTAGCCGGCCCGCACCGGGACGGCCACGCCCCACGCGCCGGCTGCGGCGGCCATCAGGTGCGGGTGGAACCGGGTCGAGAGCCAGCGCTGACCCGGACGGGCCGGCAGGCCCTGCTCCCACAGCTCGACGAACGGGTAGAACCGCGCGCCGGGCAGCTGGTCCGCGACGGCGTCGAAGACCCGCCGGTCGTCGACCGGGATCGACTCGATCCAGCCGACCTGCTCGGGACCGACGTCCCACGCCTCCAGCACACCGGCGACCAGCTCGGCGACCCGCTCGACCGGCGACTCGAGCATGTCCGACTGGGCGCACACCATGACGTCCGGGCTGTCCCGGTCGTCGAGCAGCTCGGCGGACCAGCCCAGCAGCACGTCGTCGCCGGTGGCGGAAAGCCGCGGCCCCTCGACGCCGGTGAGCAGCTCGTGGCTCGGCTGGTCCCGTACGTCGCAGACGTCCAGCTCGGCGACGAGCTCGCGCAGCACGTCGCGCGCACCGTCGGCGACCGGCATCAGCCCGTGCCCGGTCATGGCGGTGCGCGCGCCGGACAGCCGGGCGGCCGTCACCACACCCGCGACCAGGCCGGCGTGCCGTGGCCAGATGCCGTTGACGTAGCCGCCGCCGAGCACGTGCAGCACGTCTGCGCTGCGCAACAGCGGCTGGCCGAGGTCCAGCCGGGCGACCCGGCCCGGGTGGGTCACGGCGTCGCTGACGAAACCCACCGTCTCGGCGGCGTCGTCACTCGGCGCCGCCCAGCACATCTGCCACAGCGTGTCGACGAAGCGCACCCGGGGGTGCAGGTGGCCGAGCAGCAGCTGGGAGAGGCCGGGCGCGTGACAGTCGACCCACACGTCGGCGTCGGGCGCGACCCGGGCCAGGTGGCGCAGCCACTGGGCTGCCACCAGCTCGTCGCCGTAGGTCGGGTTGCCGGTCGTCGCGACCAGGTAGATGCATCGCGTCCCCTCAGCGGCTGGGGCCGTCATCCGAACAGGACCTCCGCCTCGTCGTACAGCTCCGGTCGTACGGTCTTGAGCTCTCCGGTGCCCTCGGACAACGGAACCCGCACGATATCGGTGCCACGCAGCGCGACCATCATGCCGAAGTCGCGCTCGTGCACCGCCTGCGCGGCGTGCAGGCCGAAGCGGGTGGCCAGCCAGCGGTCGAACGCGGTGGGGGTGCCCCCGCGCTGGATGTGGCCGAGCACGACCGCGCGCGCCTCCTTGCCGGTGGACTCCTCGATCGCCTTGGCCAGCGCGTCGCCGATGCCGCCGAGGCGCACGTGACCGAACGCGTCGGTCTCACCGCCGGACAGCGACATCGTGCCTTCCTTGGGCACGGCCCCTTCGGCGACGACGATGATCGGCGAGTAGTGGGTGGCGAACCGGCTCTCGACCTGGGCGCAGACCTTCTCGAGATCGAACGGGCGCTCGGGGATGCAGATGATGTTCGCCCCGCCGGCGAGGCCGCAGTGCAGGGCGATCCAGCCCGCGTGCCGACCCATCACCTCGACGACCAGCACCCGGTGGTGGGACTCAGCCGTGGTGTGCAGCCGGTCGATCGCCTCCATCGCGATGTTGACGGCGGTGTCGAAGCCGAACGTGAAGTCGGTGCCGGACAGGTCGTTGTCGATCGTCTTCGGCACGCCGACCACGTTGACCCCGAGCTCGGCCAGCTTGGTGGCGACACCGAGGGTGTCCTCGCCGCCGATGGTCACCAGCGCGTCGCAGCCGTTGGACGCGAGCACGTCCTTGATCTGCTCCACCCCGCCCTCGACGGCGAACGGGTTCGTGCGCGACGAGCCGAGGATGGTGCCGCCGCGGGGCAGGATGCCGCGCACCTGGGGCACGCCGAGCGGCGTGGTGTCGTTGTCCAGCGGACCGCGCCAGCCGTCGCGGAACCCGATGAAGTCCATGCCGTACTCCTTGACGCCCTTGCGGACGACGGCACGGATGACGGCGTTGAGGCCAGGGCAGTCGCCCCCGCCGGTCAGCACACCGACGCGCATGTCTTCTCCAGTCTCCGATGGCCCCCGGGACGACGGGTGCTGCAGGTCGGCGACAGCCTAGGGTGACCGCGTGACGTTCTCAGTCGTGGGTCGCTCGCCGGACGGCCGGGCGCTGGGGGTGGCCGTGGCTTCCAAGTTCCTCGCGGTGGGCAGCGCCGTCCCCGCGGCGCGGATGGGACTCGGCGCCGTCGCCACCCAGTCGTACGCCAACACCCTCTACAAGCGGGACGGGCTCGCGCTGCTGGACGCGGGGCGCTCGGCACAGGAGACCCTGGACGCCCTGCTGGCGGCCGACCCCGGCCGGGAGACGCGGCAGGCCGGCGTGGTCGATGCCACCGGACGGGCCGCGACCTTCACCGGTGCCGAGTGCCTCGACTGGGCCGGCGGGGTGGCCGGCGACGGGTACGCGATCCAGGGCAACATCCTGGCCGGCCCGCACGTGGTCGAGCAGATGCAGCAGGTGTGGCTGGCCGACCCGGCCGCGCCGCTGCCGGAACGGCTGGTGGTCACCCTGGCCGCCGGTGAGGCCGCGGGGGGCGATCGGCGCGGGCGGCAGAGCGCCGCCCTGCTGGTGGTCTCCGACGAGGGTGGCTACTCAGCCGGGGACGACACGGCGTACGACCTGCGCGTCGACGAGCACCCGGAGCCGGTGCCCGAGCTGGCCCGGCTGCTGGACCTGCACCACGCCTACTTCGACAAGCCGGTCGAGGACGAGATGCTGCTGCTGGAGGGTGCGCTGGCCGCCGAGGTGCGCGACCTGCTGGCCGTGCTCGGACACCCCGACGTGGAGAGCTGGGCCGGGGTGGAGAACTACGAGCTGCGGGTGCGGCACGACCGGATCGACCCGTACGCGCTGGAACGGCTCCGGGAGTCGGCGCACGCCGCCCGTTAGGCGGCCGACTTGGCCTCGCCCTTGGCCTCCTTGGCGCTGGCCTTCGCCTCGCCCTTGGCCTTCGTCGCGTAGACGTCGACGTACTCCTGGCCGGACAGCTCCATGATCTCGTACATGATCTCGTCGGTGATCGCCCGCAGGATGTAGCGGTCGCTCTCCATCCCCTCGTAGCGGGAGAAGTCCAGCGGCTTGCCGAAGCGCACCAGCGGCCGCGTGTAGTGGCCGAAGATCTTGCCAGGGGGCGCCACCACGTTGGTCCCGACGACCGCGACCGGGATCACCGGCACCTTCGCCTCCAGCGCGAGCCGGGCGACGCCGGTGCGGCCGCGGTAGAGCCGGCCGTCGTGGCTGCGGGTGCCCTCGGGATAGATGCCGAAGCAGTCGCCGCTGCCGAGGATCTTCAGCCCGGTGCGCAGGGCCCCCTCGGAGGCCCGGCCCCCGGACCGGTCGATCGGCACCTGGCCGGCCCCGGAGAAGAAGGTGCGCTGCAGCCAGCCCTTGATGCCGTGGCCCTCGAAGTACTCGGCCTTGGCGACGAATGTGACCCGGCGCGGGATCACCAGCGGCATGAACAGCCAGTCGGAGTACGACAGGTGGTTGCTGGCGAGGATGGCCGGGCCCTCAGCGGGGACGCCGTCGGCACCCTCGGCGCGCGGGCGGAAGATGGTCTTCAGGATCGGACCGATCAGCACCCATTTGAGCAGCCAGTAGAACACCCGTGTCTCCTCGACCCGCCCCGTCTGCACCGACCCGCGACACCCGCGTGGCTGGAACCCTACTCGCGGAAGGTCGAACTCGGCAGGAGTGCGTGCGACCATGGCGCCGTGGCTGAGGAGCGGGACGACGTCGAGGTCGCGTGGGCGCGCATCGTCGCGGACTACGACCGCGAGGTCGATCCCGGCACCGGGCGCTGGCCCGCCGAGGAGGATCTCGACGACCCGGCAGCCACCGACGAGACCGATGAGGCTGCGGCCGGGGCCCGCCCCGTCGCCGATCCCTCCGAGCTCCTCCGCCCGGGAGCGTCCTCGATCCCGGCCGAGTGGGCCGCCCGGGACGCCGCCGAGCGGCGCGAGCACGACGAGCACTTCGTCCCGCCTCCGCCTCCGCCGCTGACGCGACCCGACCTCCCCACCGGAGTGGCCTGGGCCGGGCTGCTGGGCGGGCCGGCGATGCTGCTGCTCGCGACCGTGCTCGGATGGGCGCTGCCCAGCCTGCTCACCGCCGCCTGCGTGGTCGGGTTCATCGGCGGGCTGGTCTACCTCGTCGCCACCATGGACAACCGCAGCGACGGCGACGGGTGGGGCAACGGCGCTCAGGTCTGAGCCGGCTCCAGCACCACCGGGAGGCCGGTGGTTGCGGAGCGCACGACCGCCTCGGCCACCTCGACGACGCCCACCGCCTCGGCCATCGTGACCACGTCGGTGCCCTCGCCGCGCACCGCCGCGACGAACGCGGTCAGCTCGCTCAGCAGCGGCTCGGGTTTCGGGTACGCGTACCGGACCATGTCGCCCTCCACGACGCCGCGGAAGGCGGCGATCGTGTCCCACTCCACCGGCGACACCCCGTTCGCATAGAACGTCAGGTCGGCCGTCACGGTGTCGGCGACGAGGCAGCCCTTCTCGCCGGTCACGACCGTGACGCGCTCCTTCAGCGGCGACAACCAGTTCACCAGGTGGTTGACGACGGTGTCGTCGGCCAGCCGGCCGACGACCGCCACCAGGTCCTCGTGCGTGCGACCGCTGCGGTGCGCGGTCTCCGCGCTGACCTTGCGGTAGGACGACTGGGTCACCCAGGCAGTGAGGTCGATGTCGTGGGTGGCGAGGTCCTGCACGACCCCGACGTCGGCGATCCGGGCCGGGAACGGGCCCTGGCGGCGGGTGAACAGCTGGTGCACGTCGCCGAGCTCGCCCTGCGCGAGTCGTCGACGCAGGTGCTGCAGCGCCGGGTTGTAGCGCTCCACGTGGCCGACGCACCCGACCAGGCCCGCGGCCTCGAACACGCCGGCCACGCGCCGGGCGGAGCTGACGTCGTGCGCGATCGGCTTCTCGACGAGGGTGTGCACTCCGGCCGCCGCCAGGGCGAGGGCAACGGCTTCGTGCGCGGTGGTGGGCACCGACACGACGCAGAAGTCGAGCTCCTTCGCGAGCAGCTCGTCCAGCGCGCCCAGCAGCGGGACACCGGTGTCGGGACGCAGCGGTGCGGCGACGGGGTCCGCCACGCCGACCAGCTCGACGCCGTCCATGGTCTGGAGCACCCGCGCGTGGTTGCGCCCGATCGAGCCGAGGCCGACCACCCCGGCGCGCAGCACCGGCCCGGTCACTGCTCGACCGCCATCGGGTGACAGGCCAGCAGCGCGTCGACGACCCGGCCGCGTGCGGCGTCGTCGACGAGCGGGTGCACGGGCAGCGACAGCACCTCGGCGCACGCCCGCTCGGTCTCCGGGAGATCGAGACGTTGGCCGTACGCCGGCAGCCGGTGCACCGGGGTGGGGTAGTAGACCCCGGTCCCGATCCCGCGCTCCTCGAGCGCAGCCGCCACGCGATCGCGGTCGGGCGAGCCGCACCGTGTACTGGTGGTAGACGTGGTGGGCACCTGCCCGCACCGTGGGGGTCCGGACACCCGTCAACGCCATGTCGTAGTGGGCGGCCGTGCTGCGACGGCGCTCCGTCCAGTCACCCAGTCGGGTGAGCTGGACCCGGCCGATGGCGGCGGCGATGTCAGTCATGCGCAGGTTGAAGCCCACGACCTCGTTGGCGTAGCGGCGCTCCATCCCCTGGTTGCGCAGCAGCCGCACCTGCCGCGCGACGGACTCGTCGGCACAGACGACCATGCCGCCCTCGCCGGTCGTCATGTTCTTGGTGGGGTAGAAGCTGAACGCGGCGGCGGCACCGAGAGAGCCCACCGGGCGCCCGTCGTCGGAGGCGGCGTGCGCCTGTGCGGCGTCCTCGACCACGGCAAGGCCATGCCGCCGCGCGACCTCCTCGAGCCGCACGGTGTCAGCCGGGTGCCCGTACAGGTGCACCGGCATGATCGCTGCCGTACGTGGGGTCACGGCGGCGTCGGCTGCGGCGGGGTCGAGACAGAACGATGCCGGGTCGATGTCTGCGAACACCGGCGAGGCGCCCGCGAGCGCGACCGCGTTGGCGGTCGCGGCGAACGTGAACGACGGCACGATCACCTCGTCACCGGGACCGATGCCCAGCGCGAGCAGCGCGAGGTGCAGGGCACTGGTGCCCGAGTTGACGGCGACACACGGCCGCCCGGCGACGAGCGTCGCGAACTCCTGCTCGAACGCGGCGACCTCCGGGCCCATGGCGAGACGTCCGGACGCGAGCACACGGTCGACGGCTGCACGTTCCTCGGCGCCGATCATCGGGGCGGCCGCGGCGACCGGGACGGTCACGACGCGTGCTCCTCGGCCAGCCCGGCCGGCGTCTCGACGTGCAGCCGGCCGGTCACGGGGCAACGCCATCGACCGTCCCCGGCGGCCTCGAGCCGCTCGCCTGCGCGCCCGACCCAGCCCACCTGCCGGGCCGGGACGCCGACGACGAGGGCGAAGGCCGGCACGTCGCGGGTCACCACCGCACCCGCACCCACCATCGCCCACGTGCCCACGGACAGCGGCGCGACGCAGACGCTGGCTGCCCCGAGCGACGCACCGCGTCCGACCCGCACCCCGACCGCCGCCCAGTCGTCGGCTGTCTTGCTGGACCCGTCCGGACGAACCGAGCGCGGCTGCCTGTCGTTGGTGAGCACGGCTGCCGGGCCGACGAACACGTCGTCGTCGAGCTCGGCCGGTTCGTAGACCAGGGCGTTGTTCTGGACCTTCACGCGGTTCCCGACCCGTACGCCCACCCCGACATAGGCACCGCGGCCGATCGTGCAGTCGGCACCGACAACGGCACGTTCGCGCACCTGTGCGAGCTGCCAGATGGTCGTGCCGGGACCGACTCGCGCGGACCGGTCCACGTCCGCCGACGCGGCGGCGCCGTCCGCGCCGGTCACCTCTCGGTGGGCGTCAGCAGCGGGACTCGTGCCTTCCATGCCGCCCAGCACATCAGTACGACCCCCGTGGCCGCCAGCACCGACACCGCCCAGACGGGCGGCATCAGCCAGTGGCCGGTGCCGGCAAGCGGGCTCACGGCACGTTCGCCGGCGGTCACGTGGGCCACGCTGACGGTGTGCGCCACGCCGAGCAGCAGCAGCGCCGCCACGACGGCCAGCCCGCCCACGCGTGCGGTCAGCCGCCGCTCGAGAGCCAGCGCCAGCAGCAGCGGGATCCCGACCGACAGCGGCAGCGTGTAGCGGCCCTGCCAGGCGATGCCGAAGGTTGCGTAGGTCGCCACGCTGATGACGAACGGGATGAGCAGGGTCGCCAGCGCCACGACCGCGGCGACGGCCACCAGGCGCCCACGGGCGCGTAGGGCGGCGCCGACGACCAGCGCCAGGAACGCCACCAGGACGGTGGCGTAGACCAGGCTGGGTGCGGGCTCCGAACGGGTCGGGAACGCCGCGACGGACTGCAGCGCCCACAGGTGCAGCGCGTGCGTGGCGGCGTTGATGCGGGCACCCAGGTCGGTGTCGGACGGAGTCACCTCGCCGACGGTCAGCGATCGCATGGCAAGGATCCAGGCACAGCTGGCGATGCCGGCCGCCGCCGTCACGCCCGTCGCGATCAGCGCCGGTCGCCACCGGGCGAGGTCGCGCAGCCGAGCGGCGACCTGGCGGCGCGGACCGGCCGCGACCAGCAGCGCGAGCACGATGAGCAGGACCCACAGCGGGCCGAGCGAGCGCACCGTGAGCAGGACGCACGCGCCGACGGTGGCGACGGCGAGATGGCCGCGACGGTGCGGGTTGTCGCGCAGCAGTCCCCATCCGCCGGTCCACAGGGCGAGGGCGGCCATCATCTCCACGCCGTTGCCGGCGACGATGGCGGTGCTGTAGATCAGCACCGGGGTGGTGGCGACGAGCAGCCCGAGCACCGGCAACCGTCCCCGCGACCAGCGCAGCAGCGACCACGCCGCCGCCGCGAAGAGCCCTGCGGACATCACGATCGTGGCCAGCCGCATCACGTACAGCGCGGTGTAGCCGTCGAAGGGCAGCGCCGCCGCGCCGACGACGGCGTAGTAGGCAGGGTTGTAGCGCCCTGCGCCGCTGGCGACGGAGACCATGCCGTTGCCGAGATCGCGGCTTGGCTCGCAGTCGGTGTCGGTTGTGTACACCAGCTCCTTGCACTGGGGTGCCGCCGCCTCGACGATGTCTGCCGGCACGGACACGAAGGCACCGGTGCCGCGGGTGGCCGCCGTCACCGGGGGCACCCACTCGCCGTGGGCGACGGCCGCGGCGCGATAGGCGTGGTCGAACTCATCGACACCACGGAACGGCGGGATGGTCAGCAGCCAGGCCAGCTGGACGCAGACGAACCCCGTCACCAGCAGGCCGAGCAGCAGCCGGCGGGGGATGCCGTCGTCGCCGTGGCCGCCCCTGTCGGCCGCCGACGCGGTGACCGACGAGGAGGCCAAGGTCATCGGTTGGACTCCTGGATGTCCAACATCATCGCGAACAGCAACATGTGCAGCCCGCTCATGAGGGGCGCCACGCTGAGCACCACGGTTCCCGCGCTGGCGGTGGCGGGACCGACGGTGTTGACCGCAACGAAGACGGCGACCGCACTTCCGAACGCGACCAGGGCCAGCCCAGCGAACAGCATCAGCGCGACCGCCGAGAACGACTGCAGGACGTACTTCCACCAGATCCGCTGCCAGAAGCCGCGGTAGAGCTGGTGCAGGATCCGGGGCACGGCGGAGCCCATCCGGATGCCGGAGATCTCCTCGCCGTACAGCGCCGGCACCGGCACGTCCCGGGCGGGGACCCGCAGGATGTTGAGGTTGATCAGCAGGTCGTTCTCGAACTCGTAGCGGCGGGCGATCCGGCGTAGGGGGAGCCGCTCCAGCGCCTTGGCGCTGATGGCGGTGTACCCGTTCTGCGGGTCGAAGAGGTTCCAGTAGCCCGAGGCGGCCTTGGTCAGGAACGAGAACACGATGTTGCCGACGACCCGTGCGCGGGGCATGCCCTCGAAGGATCCGGGTCCGTGGAAGCGGTTCGCCTTGGTGAACTGCGCCTCGCCGCTCGCGATGGGGTCGAGCAGCGCCGGCAGGTGCTCGGGATCCATCTGCGCGTCACCGGCCATGACCACGCTGACGTCGCAGCCGAGCGCGAGCGCCCGCTCGTGGCCCGCGAGGATCGCGCCGCCGACCCCTTGGTTCTCCAGCAGCGTGATGACCTCGGTACGGGCGTCGCCGACCGCCTTCGCCGCCTCGCCGGTCGTGTCCTGGCTGGCGTCGTCGACGACGATGATGTGGTCGACGAGTTCAGGCATCGTCTCGACCACCCGCCCCACGAGTCGTTCCTCGTTGTGGGCGGGCACGACCACTGCCACCGTCAGGCCGTCGTACACGCGACCCCTCCTCGCTCGTACGAGAACGCTAGGAGCGGAGGTACCCACCGGACGTGTCGTGGCGCCAACGGCGGCCAATCGCGTGCCAGGAATGGCTGATCGTCGCGAGGCGTCCACCGAACGGACGAGGGATGACAAAGCGCCCGGAACCGGGCGTCAGGTGAAGACCCAGTACCGGTAGGCGACGAAGTTGACCAGTGCGCAGCACGCGACGGCGATCAGCTTGGCAAGCACGTAGTTGACGCCGGCCGCGGCGATGCCGAGCACCAGCAGCAGCGTGAGCACGTAGTTGACGACGACCAGCGCCCCGTAGCGGACCAGGCGCCCGGCCAGGCGTCCGGTCACGCCGAAGACGAAGCCCATGTTCAGGCTGAAGTTGACCGCGAGCGTGAGGGCGAACGCGAGCGAGGTCGCGAGCGCGAGCGGGAGCCCGACCAGCTCATGCAGCACCACCAGCGCGCCGGTGTCGACGCCGACGCTCAGCACGCCGACGGCGAGGAACCGGGCGAACGCACCGCGGGTGCTCACGCCCTGGTCGCTCACCTCAGCAGTATCGGCGCTGGTCAGTCCGTGGCGACGTCGACCCGCCTGCCCGAACGCAGCGACTCGATGCCCGCGGCCGCGACCACGTTGGCCCGGTGCCCCTCGCGTGCGCCCGGCCCGTCCACCGCGCCCCGCAGGGCGGCCGAGACCCAGTCGGCGAGCTCGAGCCGGTAGGCATCGACGAACCGGTGCACGAAGTCGCTGGACACCTGCACCCCGGAGACGCCACCCGACGCCGAGGTGGGGCTGCGCACGCCGAGCCCGTACGGCGGGGTCAGTGATGCGGTACCCGCGTCGCCGACGACCTCGCACTGCACGTCGTAGCCGTAGCGCGCGTTGACGAAGACCTCGACCGTCGCGAGGGCTCCGCTGGCCAGCTCGAGCAGCGCCACCTGCGGGTCGCCGAGCGACCCGTCCGACGTGTCCCGCGCGACCCGCACGGTGATCGCGGTGATCGGGTCGTCGAGCAGCCACGGCACGTGGTCGAGCTCGTGGATCATCGAGTTGACCACGATGCCCTCGGTGCTCGCGGTGGGGTGGGCGGCCGCGTTGCGGTGCACGCAGTGCACGATCCGCGGGGTGCCGATCGCCCCCGCCGCCACGTGCGCCCGCAGCGCGACGAACGCGGGGTCGTAACGGCGCATGAAGCCGACCTGCACGAGCCGTCGTCCGGTCCGTTCGGTGTACGCGGCCTCGGCGTCGACGACCCGCCGCGAGTGCGCGACGTCGGACGCCAGCGGCTTCTCGCACAGCACCGGCTTGCCCGCGTCGATGCAGGCGAGCACCTGCTCGGCGTGCAGCGGGTCGGGCGAGGCGATCACCACCGCGTCGACGTCGGCGGAGCCGATCAGCTCCTCGGCGGAGCCGATCGCGACCGCGCCGGCAGCTCCGGCGACGTGGTCGGCCCGCGCGCTGTCGGCATCGTGGACGGCGCACAACCGTGCGGCCGGCACCCAGGTGGCCAGCGTGCGTACGTGGCTGGCGCCCATCGCCCCGACACCCACCACCCCGACCCGCAGCGCTTCGCCCGTCACGGTGCGACCCACCGGCGCTCGGCGGCGGAGCGGACCAGCGCGTCGGCCGCGCGGGCGGTGACCAGCGCGTCCTCGACGGTGGCACCGAGCGGCCGGTCCTCGGCGATCGAGCGGACCAGCCGCTCCGCCTCGACCACTTTCAGGTCGTCATATCCCATCGCGATACCCGCCCCCGGCTGGAACGCCGCCAGCTCACCCGTTCCGGGCGCAACCCGGACCAGCCGCCAGGCCGCGTCGGTGTAGCCCTCGTCGAGCGCGACCCGGAGCTCGCCCATCCGGCGGAAGTCCCACGCGAGCGCGCCGCGGTCACCGTGCACCTCGATGCCGTAGGTGCACTGCTCCCCCACCGCGACCCGCGACGACTCGAGGACTCCGCGGGCGCCACCGGCGAAGCGCAGCAACGCGGACACGTGGTCCTCGTTGCCGACCGGGCCGGTGCGCCCGCCGGCAGCGGTGGCGTAGTGCGACACGGCGCCCGCGGCCGGCTCCGGCCGCTCGGTGATGAACGTGGCGTGGTCGGCCACCAGCTCGCTGATGTCGTCGCCGAGCACGTGCCGGACGAGGTCGAGCCCGTGCGTCGCCAGGTCGCCGATCACACCGGTGCCGGCAAACGTGGGGTCGAACCGCCACGACAGCGCGCCGTCGGGGTGGGCGGCGTAGTCGCTGAACAGCCGCACCGAGACCGTCTCCACCCGTCCGAGCCGGCCCTCCGCCACCAGCTCGCGGGCCCTCACGACGGCCGGCGCGTTGCGGTAGTTGAAGCCCACCGCCGAGCGCACCCCGGCGGTCCGGACCGCCTCTGCCACGTCGGTCGTGTCCGCCAGGTGCCGGCCGACCGGCTTCTCCACCCACACGTGCTTGCCGGCCTGGGCCGCGGCCACCGCGACATCGCGGTGCACGAAGTTCGGCCCGGCCACGCTCACCACGGCGACGTCGTCGAGCGCGATCAGTGCCTTCCAGTCCTCGACCGCCTGGGCGAAGCCGTAGGCCGCCGTCGCCTGTGCGCGCCTGGTGGGATCGGTGTCGGCGACGGCCACCAGCCGCGGCAGCAGCGGAGCGTCCGGGTAGTGGTGCAGCAGCCGCGCGTAGGCACGGCTGTGCACCTGACCCATCCACCCGAAGCCGACGACACCGACGCCCAGGGTCGGTCGGGGATCACTCACTTCGTACGGACCTCTGCAGCCATCTCCTTGGCGACCGTCGAGTCCTCACCGAGGCTGCGGCTGAGCTCGTGGCTCAGCGCCTCGAGCTCGGTGCCCCCGGCCATCATCGACACCAGCTCGTCGAGCGTCAGCTCCGCCTTGGGGAAGTCGCCCATGCTCCGGCCGCGCCGCAGCAGCATGAAGCGGTCGCCCACCGGATAGGCATGGTGCGGGTTGTGGGTGATGAACACGACGCCGAGGCCGCGGTCACGGGCCTTGGCGATGTACTTCAGCACCACGCCGGACTGACGCACGCCCAGAGCAGCGGTCGGCTCGTCGAGGATGAGCACCCGGGCCCCGAAGTACACGGCGCGGGCGATCGCCACACACTGGCGCTCACCCCCCGACAGCGTACCGATGGGCTGGTCGACGTCGCGCAGGTCGATGCCCATCGCCGCCAGCTCGGTCTTGGTCGTCTTCTTCATCGTTGCGATGTCCAGCCGGCGGAGCGGGCCGACGCCCTTGGTCACCTCGGAGCCGAGGAAGAAGTTGCGCCACACCGGCATCAGCGGCACGACCGCGAGGTCCTGGTAGACCGTGGCGATCCCCAGCGCCAGCGCGGCGCGCGGGGACGAGAACTGACGGCTGATGCCGTCGACCACGAAGTCCCCGGACGTGTGCTCGTGTGCGCCGGCCAGGATCTTGATGAAGGTGGACTTGCCTGCACCGTTGTCCCCCAGGACGCAGGTGACCTCGCCGGCCCGGACCTGAGTCGTGACGTCACGCAGCGCGATGACGCTGCCGTACGACTTGCCGATGTCGCGCACCTCGATGATGGCCGTGCCCACCTCTGGCAGCGGCGGCGCGTCCGCGCTCGGCGTGCCGGTTGCCTCGACGGCACCCCCACCGATGTCGCCCTCGGGCGTGGGGATGTCGGCAGCGTTGTCGCTGCCCTCGGCGTCGGTGTTCCTCGCGTCGCTGCTCATCGCACGGCCTCCGCTCGCCGTCGGACCCAGTTGTTGACCACCACGGCGCCGAGCAGCATCACGCCGAGGAAGGCGTACGTCCAGTCCGCCTCCCATCCCTCGTAGACGATGCCCTGCCGCACCATGCCGTAGATGAGCGCACCGAGCGCTGCTCCGACGGCCGACCCGTAGCCACCGGTCAGCAGGCACCCGCCGACGACGGCGCAGATGATGAAGATGAACTCCTGCCCCACGCCGGTGATGCTCTGGATCGTCGTGTCCTTGAAGAGGATGAGCATCCCCACCAGCCAGCCGGACAGCGCCGTGGTGACGAACAGGCCCACCTTGGTGGCGAAGACCGGGACACCGACCTGGCGTGCGCTGGTCTGTGCCCCACCCACCGCGAAGATCCAGTTGCCGGCCCGGGTCCGCAACAACACCCACGTGGCCACCGCGGTCACGCCCACCCACCAGAAGGTCGCCGCGTAGAGCGTGAGATCGGTCCCGCCGATGGGAATCTTCACGAACGATCCGAAGATCTGCTGGCCGGACGTGAAGCCGCCGGCGTCCTGCATCCCGGTCACCGAGACCTGATTGATGATCAGCTTGGTGACGGCGAGGTTGACGCCCTGCAGGACGAAGAACGTGCCCAGCGTGACGATGAAGCTCGGTAGTCCTGTCCGCATCACCAGCACGCCGTTGAGTACCCCGATGACGAGCGCCACCAGGAACGACGCGAGGACGGCCAGCCAGACGTTGAGGTCGTACTCGGTCATCAGGATGCCGGTGGTCAGGCCCGTCGTCCCCCACATCGCGCCCGCGGACAGGTCGAACTCGCCGCCGATCATCAGCACGGCGACGGCCACCGCCATGATCCCGACGGTCGACGCCGTGAAGATCCAGGTGCTGGCGCCCGACGCCTTGGCGAAGGTGTCGGTCGTCAGGGCGAAGAACAAGAAGACGGCGAGGGCGCCGACCGCGGCGCCCGTCTCTGGTCGGCGCAGGATCCGGGAGACGCCGTGCGATCCGGACAGCCGCTCGTCGGGCGGCGCGCCGCTTCGCTCGGGCGGTGCTTCAGGTGCGGTTGTGCTCATGGCAACTCCTCGTGTGGTGCGGCTCCCGCCGGGTGGTCCGGCTGCCCCGACTTGTCATGGCGGGACAGCCGGACCGCCGGGTCAGCGGGTGCCGTTCTCCGCGTACTCCAGGACCTCTTCGGCGTTCTCCTGCGTGATGACCGCCGGGCCGGAGTAGACCGGCTCGCCGCCACCGATGTCGTTGCCGTTGATCAGCTTGAGGTAGACGCCCGTGACGCCCAGGTAGCCCTGGACGTAGGGCTGCTGGTCGATGGCGAACAGCAGCTTTCCGTCCAGCACGTTCTGCGCGACGTCGGCGTTCACGTCGAACGTGCCGATCGTGATGTCGCTCCCGACTGCCTCGACCGCACGGACGGCGGCACCGGACATGTCGCCACCGAGGCTCAGGAGCCCATCGATGGTGTCGTCGCCACCGAGCTTGGCCTCGATCGTGGCCTGCGACCCGGACAGGTCGGTGTTGTCGGTCTGCAGGTTCTCCATCGTCCCGTCAAAGGTCGACTTGGCACCCGCGCAACGCTCCTCCAGCGCGACGTTGCCCGGCTCCTGAATGATGCAGACGACGTTGCTCACACCGGCCTCGTTGAGCTGCTCCCCCGCGGTCTCGCCCGCGATCGTCTCGCTCTGGCCGACGTGCGTGATCGCCCCGAACTCCTCCCAGAAGTCGATGCCCGAGTTGATCGTGATGACCGGGACGCCCGCCTGCACCGCGGCCTCGATGGACGCCTGCAGACCCTCGGGGCTGGCCATCGAGATGACGAGGCCGTCGGTCTCGTCGGCGACCGCGTTGTCGATCAGCGTGCTCTGCGCGCCCGGGTCGGGGTCGCTGGCGTAGCGCAGGTCGACGCCGAGGTCCTCTCCGGACTGCTCGGCACCGGACTTGACGACGTCCCAGAACGAGTCGCCTGGTGCGGCGTGGGTGATGACGTCGATGCGCAGGTCGCCGGCGCTGACGTCGCTGCCGCCTCCCCCGCTGTCGGAGTCGCCTCCGCCGTCGTCACTGGTGCTGCACCCGGTGAGCACGAGTGCGCCAACGGCGACGGCCGCCAGCAGTGCCCGCTTGATAGACATCTGGTGTTCCTTTCGTACGGCCGCCAGGTAGGCGGGCACCGTCTCCCTGTGTGCTCTAGTGAGCCGTCGGGAAGTTGAGATGGGCGAGGGACTCCTCGTCCACGTGCGGCCAGCGGGTCGTCACGACCTTGGCCCGGGTGTAGAAGCGGACCCCTTCGGGGCCGTGGATGTGGTGGTCGCCGAACAGCGAGTCCTTCCACCCGCCGAAGGAGTGGAACGCCATCGGCACCGGGATCGGCACGTTGATGCCGATCATGCCGACCTGGACGCGTCGCTGGAACGTCCTCGCGACCTCGCCGCTCGCAGTGAACACGGCGGTGCCGTTGCCGTACGGGTTGGCGTTGACGACGTCGAGCGCCTCGTCCAGCGTCTGCACCCGCAGCACCGTCAGCACCGGGCCGAAGATCTCGTCGGTGTAGACCGACATGTCGGTGGTGACGTGGTCGAGCAGCGTGGGGCCGACGAAGAAGCCGTCGGTGCCCTCCCCGCCCTTGACGTCCACCTCCCGGCCGTCGACGACGACGGTCGCCCCGGCCTTCTCCCCCTCGTCGACGTAACCGAGCACCCGCTCACGGGCGGCGGCCGTGACGACAGGTCCCATGTCGGAGCCTTCGGCGTCGCCGGGGCCGACGGTGATCTGCTCGGTGCGCTCGCGCACCTTCTCGACCAGGGCGTCGCCCGCCGGTCCGACCGCGACGACGGCGGAGATCGCCATGCAACGCTGTCCGGCGGAGCCGTATCCGGCCGCCACCAGGTGGTCGGCGGTGAAGTCGAGGTCGGCGTCGGGCATGACCACGGCGTGGTTCTTGGCGCCGCCCAGGGCCTGCACGCGCTTGCCACTCTGACTGGCCCGCTCGTGCACGTACCGCGCGATCGGCGTGGATCCGACGAAGGACACCGCGTCGACGTCCCTGTGGTCGAGGAGCGCGTCGACGACCTCCTTGTCACCGTTGACGATGTTGAAGACACCCTCCGGCAGGCCGGCTTCGGCGTAGAGCCGCGCGATCAGCGCCGAGGCTCCGGGCACCCGTTCACTCGGCTTGAGCACGAAGGTGTTGCCGCACGCGATCGCCACCGGGTGCATCCACATCGGCACCATCACCGGGAAGTTGAACGGCGTGATGCCGGCGCAGACGCCGAGCGGCTGGCGGAACGAGTGCGAGTCGATCGCCCCGGAGACCTGGTCGCTGAACTCGCCCTTGAGCAGCTGCGGGATGCCACACACGAAGTCGACGACCTCACGGCCGCGCACGACCTCGCCGCGGGCGTCGTCGAGGGTCTTGCCGTGCTCCGCGGAGACGATGCCGGCCAGCTCGTCGGTGTGCTGGTCGACCAGCTCCCGGAAGGCGAACATCACCTTCACCCGGCCGGTCAAAGACGTCTCTGACCACGCCGCGAAGGCTCCGCGCGCCGCCGCGACGGCCGCGTCGACGTCGCCCGCGGTGCCGAGCACCACCTGCGCCTGGGGGACGCCCCTGGCCGGGTCGAACACGTCACCCCGCCGGTCGCCGCCCCCGGTCGTGGCGCTCCCGGCAATCCAGTGCTCGATCGTCCGCATCGTCAGCTCTCCTCGGGTGGTGCTGGTCGCAGGTGGTGCCGCTGGCCGGCCTTGTGCTGCTCGTACGTCTCGCGCGCCTGCCTGGTCGACTCCAGCGCGGACACCTCGGCCACCGGGACGTCCCACCAGGCGGGGCTGTCGGGCGCGGGCACCAGCGGGTCGGTCTCGACGTGGACGACGGTCGTGCGGGTCGACTCGCGGGCCTTGACCAGGGCGGTGCGCAGCTCGTCGACGCCGTGCACGGACATCACGTCCGCGCCCAGGCTGGCCGCGTTGGCGGCGAGGTCGACCGGCAGCAGGTCACCGTCGAGCCCGGTGTCCGTGCGGTAGCGGTAGCGGGTGCCGAAGCGTTGCGAGCCGAGCTGCTCGGACAGCGCGCCGATGGATGCGTAGCCGTGGTTCTGCACCAGCACCACCACCAGCTTGACCCCTTCGGCCACCGCGGTGACCAGCTCCGTCGCCATCATCAGGTACGAGCCGTCGCCGACCATGACCACGACCTCACGGTCGGCCTGACCGAGATCGGCCAGGTCGAGCGCCGCCAGCTTGACGCCCAGCCCACCCGCGATCTCGTATCCCATGCACGAGTAGCCGTACTCGACGTGGTAGCCCTTGGGGTCCCGGGTGCGCCACAGCTTGTGCAGGTCGCCGGGCATCGAGCCCGCCGCGCAGACGACCACGTCGCGCGGCCCGGTCACCTCGTTGACGACGCCGATCACCTCGGACTGCGCCGGCAGCGGCTGGTTGCCCAGCCGGTAGGCCGCATCGACGGTTGCGTCCCACTCCCGGGCCAGCGTCGTGGCCCGCTCGCGCTGGTCGGGGTGGACCTCCCAGCCGGACAGCCCGGCCTGCAGGGCGCGGATGCCCTCGCGGGCGTCGGCGACCAGCGGGACGGCCGACAGCTTGTGCGCGTCGAAGGAGGCGACGTTGAGGTTGACGAAGCGTGCATCGGCGGCAAATACGCTGCGCGACGCCGTGGTGAAGTCGCTGTAGCGGGTGCCGATCCCGATGACGACATCGGCCTGCTCGGCCAGCTCGTTGGCCGCGGTGGTGCCGGTTGCTCCGACTGCGCCGACAGACCGGGGGTGGTCGAAGCGCAGGGATCCCTTGCCTGCCTGGGACTCCGCCACCGGCATGCCGGTTGCCTCCACGAGCTCCTGCAACGCCTCGGTCGCACCGGAGTAGATCACTCCCCCGCCGGCGACCACGAGCGGTCGTCGCGCGGAACGGATGACCGACAGCGCGTGGTCGAGCGCGGCGGGCTCCGGCACCGGGCGCGGCACGTGCCAGATCCGATCGTCGAACAGCACCGTCGGCCAGTCGGCGGCCTCGGCCTGCACGTCCTGCGGCAGCGACAGCGTGACGGCTCCGGTGTCGACCGGGTCGGTCAGCACGCGCATCGCCGACAGCAACGCCGACGGCAGCTGCTCGGGCCGGTTGACCCGGTCGAAGTAGCGCGAGACCGGGCGGAACACGTCGTTGACCGAGACGTCGAGGCTCTGAGCCGACTCCAGCTCCTGGAGCACCGGGTTGGCCACCCGGGTCGCGAAGACGTCGCCGGGCAGCAGCAGCACCGGCAGCCGGTTGATGGTGGCAGCCGCGGCTCCCGTGACCATGTTGGTCGAGCCCGGCCCGACCGATGCGGTGCAGGCGAACGTCGCCAGCCGGTCGCGATGGCGGGCGTACCCGGCGGCGGCGTGCACCATGGCCTGCTCGTTGCGCGCGTGCAGGTAGCGCAGCCCTGGTGCGTCCGCACGGTTCGCATGGTCCTCGAGCAGCGCCTGCCCGATGCCGGCGACGTTGCCGTGGCCGAAGATTCCGAAGCAGCCCGCGAAGAACCGGTTGGTCGCCCCGTCCCGCTCGACGTGCTGCGCGGCGAGGAAGCGCACCACCGCCTGCGCGACCGTCAGCCGCACCGTCCCCGTCATCGGACGGCCCCCCCGGCCAGCGGGAGCCGGGCGTCCACGTCCTCGTGCTCCCAGCTGTCGCGGACCCACGCGTGCACGGGGTCGTCGCAGATCCGCCACGCCCGTTCGCCCGGTCCCGCCATCACGTTGAGGTAATAGAGGTCGTAGCCCGGCACCGCCATCGACGGTCCGTGCCAACCGAACGGCATCGTCACGACGTCGCCGGTGCGTACCTCGGCGAGCAGGTCGAGCTCGCGGCCCGGGTGCGTGTCCGGCCGGGTGTAGACCCGCTGATAACCGATCCCAGGTCCCGCCGGGCCCCCGGCGACCTCGAAGTAGTAGATCTCCTCCAGCACGCTCTCGCCGTCGCGCTCCTCGTCGTGCTTGTGCGGGGGGTAGCTGGACCAGTTGCCCGCCGGCGTCAGCACCTCGCAGGCGATGATCCGGTCGGCGGACAGCACGTCGGGGGTGCCGAAGTTGTGCACCTCGCGGCTGGCGCGACCAGCGCCCCGCAGCTCCACCGGCACGGCCGCGGCCGGCACGTACGCCGCCGGCAACCGCTGGTCGCACACCGCCGAGGGCAGCGCGAATCGGCCACCATCCACGCTGCCGAGGGTCGCCGAGGCGTCGCGGGGCAGGTAGGCGAGGTCGCTCACCCCCGCGAACACGTTGTCCCGCCCGGCCAGCTCGAACCGCTCGCCGTCACAATCCACGGAGCAGCCGCCGGACAGCGGCAACACCAGCGTCTCGGCGTCACCGGTGTGGACGGTCACCTGCTGCCCGGCAGCGAGCTCGAGCACCCGCAGGCCGCTGTAGGTCCAGCCGGCGCGGCCGGGGTCGAGGTCGAGCGCGAAGCCGTCCCGGGCGGTGCTGCCGGCGAGCAGGTGGTGGTCGTGGCTCATGCCATCAGCTCCACCGTCGCGTCGACCGCTCCGGCCACGTCGTCGCCGGGCGGGTAGAGCAGGGAGCGGCCCACCACCATGCCCCGTGCCGCGGGGTGGGCCAGCGCCTTGCGCCAGCTGGCGAACTGCGCCTCCTGGTCGTCGGCGACCTCTCCGCCGAGCAGCACGACCGGCAGCGTGGTCGCGCCGAGCACGCGGTCCATGTCCTCGACCACCGGCAGCTTCAGCCAGGTGTGCGCCGACGTCGCGCCGAGTCCGGCCGCCACGGCCGCGGACCGGATCACGGCGTCCGGGCTCAGCAGGTTGCGCACGCGACCGTCGACACGGTGGGACAGGAACGGCTCGATCATGGCCATCAGCCCGTGTGCGGCCAGTGCGTCGACCGCGCGCGCGCAGGCCTCGAGCGTGGCGACGGTGGCGTGGTCGTCGGGGTCGATGCGCAGCAGCATCTTGCCGCCCTGCAGTCCGCGGTCGGCGACGCCCGTGGCGGTGTAACCGGTGAACCGGTCGTCCAGCTCGAACACGGTGCCCGCGAGGCCGCCACGGTTCATCGAGCCGAGCACGACCTTGCCGTCCAGAGCCCCGAGCAGCAGCAGGTCCTCGACGATGTCGGCGGTGCCGAGCACGCCGTCGACACCCGGACGGGACAGCGCGGTGCACAGCCGGTCGAGCAGGTCGAGCCGGTCGCCCATCGCCAGCGCCCGGTCGCCTGCCCGGAGCGCCCCACGTGCCGGGTGATCGGCCGCGACGAGCAGCAGCCGACCGGTCTGGCCGACCAGGCCGGCGGGACGCGGACGGGCCGCGGCGAGCGCGTGCACCCGCTCGGGCTCGCGGACCCGGACGTCGAGCAGGTCGGCCAGCCGGTCGCGCTGGGTCGTCATCGCTCGCCCCCGCCCGCACGTGCCAGCAGCGCGTCCACCTCGTCGGGGGTGGGCATCGCGTCGGCGCAGGCCAGTCGGGACGCCACCAGCGCACCGGCGGCGTTGGCGAAGCCGAGCACGCGTTCCAGACCCCATCCGGACAGCAGCCCGTGGCACAGCGCGCCGCCGAACGCGTCGCCGGCACCCAGGCCGTTGACGACCTCGACCGGCACCGGTGGCACCACGACGGACTCGACCTCGTCGCCGACCAACCGCTCGCCGAGCACGCCGGCCGGGCCCTGCTTGACCACGGCCAGCCCGACACCCGCCTCGCGCAGTGCCTTGGCGGCGGCCCTCGGCTCGCTCTCGCCCACGGCGGTCGCGGTCTCGTCCAAGTTCCCGACCGCGACGGTCGCGTGCGGCAGCGCCGCTGCGTACGCCGCCCGCGCGTCGTCGCGCGACGACCAGAACATCGGGCGGTAGTCGAGGTCGAACACGGTGGTGCCGCCGGTCGGGGCGCGGGCGGCGAGCGCGGCCAGGGTGGCGCTGCGGCTCGGCTCGGCCGACAGTCCGGTGCCGGTCACCCAGAAGATGTCGGCCGCGCGGATCGCGTCGAGGTCGAGCTCGTGCTCGTGGATCACCAGGTCGGGCGCGATCGGCAGCCGGTAGAAGTACAGCGGGAAGTCGTCGGGCGGGAAGATCTCGCAGAACGTCACCGGGGTCGGCAGGTCGGGCACCGACGCGACGAACCGGTCGTCGACGCCGAACCCCCGCAGGGCGTTGTGCACGTATCGCCCGAAGGGGTCGTCACCGGTGCGGGTGATCACCGCGCTGCGCCGGCCGTGCCGGGAGGCCGCGACCGCGACGTTGGTGGGGCTGCCACCGAGGTACTTGCCGAAGCTCTCGACGTCCTCGAGGCCGACACCGAGCTGGTGCGGGTAGACGTCGACGCCGACCCGTCCGATGGTCAGGACCTCGAAGTGCTCATCGGTCACGACAGCGCCGCCCGTACGTAGTCGAGGCAGGAGCGTACGTCTGCTGCGGGCCCCTCGTTCTCAGGCTCGCCGTCGAGCATCACGTCCTGCTCGAGGACGTACCAGCCCGTGTAGCCGTGCCGGCTCAGGGTGCGGATCATGGCGGCGACGTCGACGGTGCCCTCGCCGAGCCGCACCCACAGCCCGGCCTTGACTGCCTCGGCGAACGTCAGCTCCCCGTCGATGACCCGCTGCGCGACCTCGCCGTCGACGTCCTTGAGGTGCACGTGCAGCACGCGATCGACATGGTCACGGGTGAGGGCGACCGGGTCGGTGCCGCCGACCACCAGGTGACCGGTGTCGACGCACAGTCCGACCGTCGACCCGGCGAGGACCCGGTCGACCTCGGCGCCGTTCTCGATCATGGTCCCGGCGTGCGGGTGCAGGGCGACGACGACGCCGCGCTCGGTGGCGCGCGCGGCGATCCGGTCGAGGTTGTCCAGCAGGGTCTTCCAGCCCAGCTCGTCGAGCTCCGGGCGCGTGTCGTAGCCCTCGAGGCCGGTCACCGCGGCGAGCACCACGACCCCGGCGCCGGCCGCCAGGCAGGAGTCGATGAACGAGTCGACCACGGGCAGCGGGTCGCGGCCGGGCTCGTGCACGACCACGGTGAGGAAGCCACCCACACCCTGCAGCCCGTAACCGGCGAGCCGGGCTGCGAGCGCCTCGGGCTCGGCGGCGAGAAACCCGACCGGACCGAACTCGGTCGCGGCGAGCCCCAGGTCGCGCATCTCGCCGAGGACGCGGTCCGCGCTCAGCTGGTGACCCCAGCCGGGCACCTCGCAGACGCCCCAGGAGATCGGGGCGCCGGCGATCCTGGCACTCGACATCGACCGGTTCCCTCCCGTCGACCGGCCGAGCGACCTCTGTGTGTCGGCCGTGTCGCCGACGAGTGTGCTGCGAGTGTCGCCCGCGTGTCAACCATTTGTCTTGACATATTGACGTGTTGACGTGCTGTCGTCGACACTGACCGCGGACCCTGCGGACGCGGCCAGGGTGACCGACGAGGGGTGGGTGCTCGGTGGGCGCGACGCCGGACATCGGGCTCGACCGCTCCAGCCCGGTCCCGCTGTACTTCCAGGTCGCCGAGCAGCTCGAGCACGCGATCGTCGACGGCACGCTCGCGCCCGGAGACCGGATCGTCAACGAGGTCGAGCTGGCCGGTCGGCTCGGGCTGTCGAGACCCACCCTGCGACAGGCGATCCAGGTGCTGGTCGACAAGGGCATGCTGGTGCGCAAGCGAGGCGTCGGCACCCAGGTGGTGGGCTCCAAGATCCGGCGCCCGTTCGAACTCACCAGCCTGCACGACGACCTGGCCCGCAGTGGCCAGCCGTCGACGACCGAGGTGCTCGGCTGCGACGTCGTGGAGGCGGCCGACGAGATCGCGCACGAGCTGCAGGTGCCCGCCGGATCGGCCATCTGGTCGCTGGAGCGGCTGCGCCACGTGCGGGACGAGCCGTTCTGCCTGATGCACAACTACCTGCCCGTCGACGTCGTCGACCTCCGCAAGCCCGACCTGACCAGTGAGGGGCTGTACGCGCTGCTGCGCCGGGCCGGCGTGCACCTGCGGGTCGCCAACCAGCGCATCGGCGCGCGCCGCGCCGACGCCCGCGAGGCCCGGTTGCTGGACGAACGCCGCGGCGCCCCGCTGGTCACGATGAGCCGCACCGCCTTCGACGACGCGGGCCGCGCGGTCGAGTACGGCGACCACGTCTACCGCGCCGACCGCTACACCGTCGAGCTCACCCTCGTCGACCGCTGACCCGCGATCCGCGCCCCGGAACGCACGATCCGCGCCCCGGGACGCACGATCCGCGCCTCGGGACGCGATCCGCGGCTCGGGACGCACTCAGCCGCGGCGTGCGGCGGTGAGCCGGGCGACCGTGGACGTGGTCTCGGCCGACCGGCTGCGGCGGCGGGAGCCCGAGCGGGAACGTCGCCTGGTCCGGGTACGCGCCAGGTCGGCGGCACCGACGAGGCCGGCCTCGTTGCCCAGGTGGGCACGCACGATCCTGGCCTCGGCCCGGAAACCGCGGCCGGTCAGCGTGCGCCGGAAACCCTCGCGGGCGGGGCCGAGCAGCAGCTCGCCCGCGTCGGAGACGCCGCCCCCGACCACGAACACGCCGGTGTCGAACGCCGCCGCCAGCCCGGCCATGCCGACGCCGAGCCAGTCGCCAGCCTGACGCAGCAGCTCGACGGCCGCGGGGTCGCCGGACCGCGCGACCTGCGTGACGAGCAGTCCGGTGATGGCGGCGGGATCACCGCCCGACCGGTCGAGCAGCGCCTGCGCGGTGGGCGAGCTCTCGTCGATGAGCCGCCGCGCGTCACGTACGAGCGCGTTGCCGCTCGCGTACTGCTCCCAGCACCCCAGGTTCCCGCACTCGCAGGGATGTCCCGACGGAACCACCTGCATGTGCCCGAACTCCCCCGCCATCCCGTGCCGGCCGCGGTAGAGCATCCCGCCGATCATGATCGCGCCCCCGATGCCGGTGCCGAGGGTGATGCAGATCAGGTCCTCCTCACGCTGCGCGGCGCCGAACCGGAACTCCGCCCAGGCCGCGGCATTGGCGTCGTTCTCGACGACCACCGACAACCCGATCCGGCGGTAGACCGCGTCCCGCAGCGGCTCGTGCCGCCAGGCGAGATGCGGCGAGAACAGCACGGTCGACCGAGTGATGTCGACGAACCCGGCCGCACCGATGCCGACGCCCACCACGGTGTGCCGACTGCGCAGCTCGCGGACGATGTCGGCGATGGTGTCCTCGACCTCGGTGGGGCTCCGCGTGGGGGTGTCGCGCCCGGTGCGGTCGACGACGTTGCCGTCGGGGTCGACGACTCCGGCTTTGACCTTGGTCCCTCCGATGTCGATCCCGATGGAGAGACGTTCCAGCAGCGGCACGGACGCCATGCTCCCAGACACCCACGGCCCGGGCCGCACCGCTCAGCGGTCGGACCTCCTGCGGGCCAGGTCGGCAGCGCCCACGATGCCCGCCGCGTTGCCCAGCTCGGCGGGCCTGATCTCGAGCGTCGGACGGTAGCCGTGCGCGGTCAGCTCGGCCTCGAACGCGGTGCGCATCGGTGCGAGCACCAGCTCGCCGGCCGCGGCCACGCCGCCGCCGACCACCGCGACGGCCGGGTCGAGCACGGCGGCGAGGGACGCCAGCCCCTCGCCGAGCCAGCGGCCGACCTCGGCGACCAGCGCCACGCACGCGGGGTCGCCCTCCTGCGCCAGCCGGGTCACCGTGGGGCCGTCGACCCGCTCCGCCACGCCGTCGCTCGCGGCTGCCAGCCCCTCGTAGCCGGGTCCGCGCGCCTGCACGAGCTCCCTGGCGTCGCGCACGAGGGCCCGGCCGCTCGCGTACTGCTCCCAGCATCCTCTGTTGCCGCACCCGCACAGGACACCTTGTGGCACCACTCGCAGGTGTCCCACCTCGGCGGCGACCCCGAACGCTCCCCGGTAGAGCTCGCCGTCCAGGACGATGCCGCCCCCGATCCCGGTGCCGACGGTCAGCAGCACCAGGTCGTCGACGTCCTCCCCCGCACCGAACTGGAACTCGGCCCAGGCCGCGGCGTTGGCATCGTTCTCGACGACGACCGGGAGGCCCACCAGCTCCTGCACCCGCTCGCGCAACGGCTCGTCGCGCCACAGGATGTTCGGCGCGAAGATCACGACCGACCGCGACCTGTCGACGAACCCAGCCGCACCGATGCCCACCGCCTCCACCTCGGGGTGGCGCTCGCGATGGCCGGTGACGAGGCCCGCGATCGCCTTCTCGATCGCGCTGGCGGTGTCGTCGTCGTCAACGGGGTCGGGCGTGGCCACCTGGTCGTCGTCGATGATGCGACCGGAGCCGTCGACGACGCCGCTGGCGATCTTGGTCCCACCGATGTCGACGCCGACGGTCAGGCCCACGGCTCTTCGCCCTCCGCGGTGTCGGTCAGGTCGATGTGCTCGACGCCGTCATCGGTACGCCCCGCAGCCTCGTCGGCCGGCGCCCGCCCGGCCTCGTCGAGCAGGTGCCGCAGCGCCAGCACCAACGCACCGGCCGACGAGACCACCTGCGCGCGTACCTCCGGGCTGGTGTCGCGCAGGAAGCCGACGGCCTGGCACAGCGGACACCAGCGGCAGGTCTCAGGCGTGTGCTGGGCGTGGTCCGTACGGTCTGCAGCGTCGCCGTCCGTCTGGTGCTCGCGCAGCCGCTCGCCGAGCGCACCGAACAGCTTGGCCGCCTCGTCGGCCACGCTGCCGACCTCGGGGCGGGGCGGCTCCTGGTTCATCCGGCCTCCTCGAATCGCACCCGCAGCCGCCCCGCGGACAACCGCGCCCCGGCGACCGCCGAGCGCCGCAACGTGCTGGGCAGCGTGATGACCCGCCGGTACGACCCCACGGTCACCACCAGGTCGTCGCCGTGCCGGGCGAGGTCGACGTCGTCCCGGCTCGCGAACGGCAGCGGCAGGGCCAGCTGCACGGCACCGCCCCGGCGCTCGAGGGCGAGCGGCTCCGGCCCCTGGTGCCGGGCCAGCGGATCGGCACCGGCATACAGCTCCCCCGCCACCGCCGCCAAGGCGTCTGCTCCCACCGGCTCCCCGACCCCGTACGCCGCCCGCCACACCGGCAACGGTGCAAACGACTCGTCCACCTCGGCGAGCACCTCGCGCTGCGCCCGCACCCACCCCTGCTGCCAGGCGTCGTCCGCGTCGGTGTCCGGAAACACCCGGTTCGCCACCACTCCGTCGACGGAGTAGCCGTACAGCGAGAGCGTCGTCAGCGCCCGGCGGGCCTCGGCCAGCACCACTCGCTCGGGCGTCAGCACCAGCCGCGCGGACGTGTCCGGGCCGGTCAGCAGGGTGCGCACGTCGGCCAGGTCGCCGTGCAGCCGTTCGAGCGCGTCGAAGACGTGGGACTGCGGCATCGGCACCCCGGCGGCACGCGACAGCACCGGGCGCAGCGCCGTGACGACCCGGCGCTGGCCGGGCAGCACCCGGTCGACGTACCAGCTCAGCGCCTCCGGCAGCGCCAGCAGCCGCAACGTCTCGGCGGTGGGCGCGCAGTCGACGACCACGATGTCCCACCGCTCCGACGCGACCTGGTCGCGCAGCTCGAGCAGCGCCAGCACCTCCTCCGCACCGGGCAGCACGGTGAGCTCCTCCGCCGCGATGGGGTCGACGCCGGTCGCGTCCAGCACGGTCAGCAGGTAGTCCTGGACCTCCGCCCACGAGCGCTCGAACCGGCGCTGCGAGTCGACCTGCTGCACCCAGCAGCGTGGCTCGACCTCGACCGGCTCAGCGCCGACGGGCACACCGAAAGCGTCCGCGAGCGAGTGCGCAGCGTCGGTCGAGAGCACCAGCGTCCGGTGCCCGGCCCGGCCGCAGAGCACGGCGGTGCCGGCAGCCGTGGTCGTCTTGCCGACGCCGCCCTTGCCGGTGAACAGCAGAACGCGCATCCCGCGACCCTAGTGGCGCGCGTGAGCGGCGGTCCGGCGCGTCAGGTGCCGGACTCCACCCGCTTCTTCAGGCCCTTCAGTGCGGTGTCGATGATGACCTTCTCCGCCTTGCGCCGGAGCATGCCGATCATCGGGATCGAGACCTCGACCGCGAGCCGGTAGGTCACGCGCGTCGAGTCGCCGTCGGGGGCGAGCACGTACGCCCCGTCCATGCCCTTGAGCACCTTGCCCTGCACGAGGGTCCAGGTGACCTCGCGGTCGTCGTCCCAGTCGTACGACAGGACGTACTCGTCCTTGATCGGCGAGGCGTCCAGGACGAACCGCACCTGCGCCGGGCGCCCGTCGGAGCCCTCCTCGAGCACCTCGGTCTGCTTCACCCCGGTGGCCCATCGCGGGTAGGCGTCGAAGTCGGCGATGACGGCCATCACCTGGTCGGGACTGGCGTCGACGACGATGTCAGATGTCGTCTGGTCAGCCATTCCGTGGGCCTCCTCGGTCCGCACCCCCACGTCGCCGTTCGGCGGCGATGCGCCGCCGGCCGGCGCGACGCCCAGCAGCGGGCGCCGTGGAAGCGGAGACTACCGGGCGCTGCGGCAGCTCCGGATCGGGCTCGCCAGGCCGGCGCGCGACCTCGAGCCGGTCCTTCACGGCGAAGACCGCGGCCTTCAGCGGCAGCGCGTACGTGCGTCGCAGCCGGCGGGCAGGCGTGGGCCGGGCGGGGTCGCAGCGGAGGTAGACGTGCACGAGGGTTCCGTCGCCCCACGGCTCGAGCCAGACCTCCGCGGTGCCCGACAGCTCGCCGGCAACCGTCCACTGCTTGCCGACGTCGCCGCGGTCCCACGTGCAGGCGAGGGTGAGGCCGGGCAACCATCCGGCCCAGGCCCGCTCGTCGCAGAGTGCGGGCGCCACCAGGGCGGCGGGGGCCACCACGAAGTGCTCGTCGATCACGTCGAGCGCGGGCACCGGCTGACTGTAACGTGCGCTCGACAGCACAGGAGGCGGCCCGGAGCGGGAGGACGATGCGCGAGTACGCCACCCCGGCCACCCTCCCGGTGCCGCAGCGCGGCAACCTCACCGACGACGTGCTGGCCCACCTCGAGCAGGCTCCGGGCATCGTGCTGTTCCGCCGCATGGTCGCGGGCCAGTGGCACGACGTCACCGCCGCGCAGTTCCGCGACGAGGTCGTGGCCATCGCGGCCGGGTTGGTCGCTGCCGGCATCAAGGCGGGTGACCGGATCGGGCTGCTGGCGCGTACCCGCTACGAGTGGACCCTGGTCGACTACGCGACCTGGTGGGTGGGCGCCGTCACCGTTCCGGTGTACCCGTCGGCGACCCCCGAGCAGGTGGCGGAGATCCTGGTGGACAGCTCGGCGGCCGGCTGCGTCGTGGAGACGGCGACGCAGGCCGGGTGGCTGCGCGGCACTGGCGCCCCGTCCGCGCTCGAGCACGTGTGGGTGCTCGGCGACGGCGCGCTCGACCGGCTCGCCCTGGGCGGCGCGGGCGTCGCCCCCGACGCCCTCGAGGCCCGCCGGGCCGCGGTGTCGCCGACCGACCCGGCGACGATCATCTACACGTCCGGCACCACCGGCCGACCCAAGGGGTGCCTGCTCACACACGGCAACTTCATGGCCGAACTGGGCGAGGCCACCGGAGCGCTCCCCGAGCTGTTCGACCCCCCGGACGCGTCCACGCTGCTGTTCCTCCCGCTGGCGCACGTCTTCGCACGGATCATCCAGGTCGGGTGCGTACGCCGCGGCACCGCCCTCGGCCACACCAGCGACATCGCCGGGCTGACGACCACGATGGCCGACTTCCGCCCGACGTTCGTGCTGTCGGTGCCACGGGTGTTCGAGCAGGTCTTCAACAACGCGAGCCAGCAGGCGTTGATCGTGGGGCGCGGCCGGCTGTTCGACGGTGCCGTCGGCACGGCGATCGCCTACAGCCGGGCTCTCGACGCCGACGGCCCCGGCCTGGTCCTGCGCACCCGGCACCGCGCCTACGAGCGCCTGGTCTACCGGCCGCTGCGGGACCGGCTCGGCGGCCGGGTCCGGCACGCCATCTCAGGCGGCGCCCCGCTGGGCGAGCGGCTCGGGCACTTCTTCCGCGGCATCGGCGTGCCGGTGCTGGAGGGCTACGGACTCACCGAGAGCACCGCGGCCCTGACCGTGAACCAGCCGCACGAGCACAAGGTCGGCACGGTCGGACGCCCCGTGCCCGGCACGACCGTGCGCGTGGCTGACGACGGCGAGCTGCTGTTCCGCGGCGGACAGGTCTTCACCGGGTACTGGGGCGACGACGAGGCCACCGCGCACGCGCTGCGTGACGGATGGCTGCACACCGGAGACCTCGGTGAGATCGACTCCGAGGGGTTCGTCCGGGTCACCGGCCGCAAGCAGGAGATCCTGGTGACCGCCGGCGGCAAGAACGTCGCACCGGCCGTGCTCGAGGACCTGATCCGGATGAACCCGCTGGTCAGCCAGGCGCTCGTCGTCGGCGACGGGAGGCCGTACGTCGCGGCCCTGCTGACCCTCGACCGCTCCGGCGCGGCGACCTGGGCCGAGCGCAACGGCCGCAGCAAGGACGTCGAGGAGCTGCACGACGATCCCGACCTGCTGGCCGAGCTGCAGGCGGTCGTCGACGACGCCAACGGCACGGTGTCGCCGGCCGAGTCGGTGCGGCGCTTCCACGTGCTCCCGGTCGACTGGACCGAGGAGGAGGGCTACCTCACCCCCACGCTCAAGCTCAAGCGCACGCTGGTGCTGGCCGACTTCCGCGCCGAGATCGACGCGCTGTACGACTAGCTACTCGACCAGGCGGACCGGGTCGCCCTCGATGTTGGCCACCCACGACGTCGTGTCGGTGGGCACCGCCCCGGACCCGTAGTTGTACTCCAGCCGGACCCAACAGGCGGTGGTCACGAGGTCTGCGCAGCTGTAGCCGTCCGGGATCACGACAGAGATCGTCTGTTTCTTGCCGTTGAAGCTGCTGTTGGCGGTGATCGTGCACGTCGGAAGGGTGCTGTTGACGACGCCTTGACTCTTGCAGTTCTTGAAGGTCACGCCGGAGTCCGGCGGCGCCTTGAGCGTGATCGTTCCCGAGGTGCTGGAGTCCCCGGCGTCGAACAGGGTCACGTTGAGCACCTGGCCGGCCGAGCCCTTCGGCACCCGCGCCAGGTAGAACTCGGTCCGGGAGCCGGTCATGTTGGCGTAGATGGCCATCTTGCCGCGAGCGGCGATGGAGACGTTCTCCTTCACGAAGGCGTCGTTGGTGAGTGACGACGCCCGCATTGCGAAGCGGTTGTGGCCGGACGCAGCATCCGCGCCGAGGCCGTTGGTGTTGACCTGGATCAGGTAGTCGCCGGCCGGCACGGACGGGATCGTGCACAGGGTCACCCAGCGGCGGAAGTTCTCGGCGACCGGTCGGGTTGTAGGTGCCCCTGGGCGTCGTGCCGCGTCGTGTACTGGTCCAGGACGGGGAACAGGTTGCCGCTGAACCCGGCGTAGTCCTTCGTGCAGCCGGCCAGCGGCAGGAAGGTCATCGGGTCCCACGGGGTGGCGCTCGGGCTACGCACCTGGAACCGCGTCTTCACCTGGCCGGTACCACCGAAGCGGATGTCGCCGGTGCAGTACTTCTGGGCCGCGGTCGCACCGGGCGCGTAGAGGGTAGCCGCGGAGGCCCAAGAGACGAAGGAGTTCTCAGCCGTCGTGGGAAGCGGGGTCGCGGTCCTGATGAACGAGTTGTCGCAGAGGTCCCCGACGTCGATGAGGGCCGGGTCGAACAGCTCGATCTGGAGGTTGCTGACCGGCTTCGCCACGTGCAGCGTGTAGAAGTAGCCCCTGGCGTCGTAGTCGCTGTTCGTCGTACCGGTGCAGCCGTCCACGCCCGACGCACAGACGCCGGCCTGGAACTGGTCGCCGCTCACCTTGGTGGACGCGGGACCGGCGACGTTGGCCCAGAACTGACCGTTGACGCCGTCGCACGTGCTCGCCCGCTCTGGTGAGGGGAACGGGATCGTTGCCGAAGGTGTTGCACGGGCTGCCCATGGCGACCGGGCCGGCGTAGTCCGCCACGGCGGTACGAGTGATGGTCGTCTCGGGCAGGCCGAGCAGCGACCCGAAGACGTTCTGCACGGTGTCGGTGACAGTGACCCGCAACCGGGTGGGCTGGCCGTCGACGGCGGTGACCACGGCGGTGGAAGCGGCAGCGTCGTCGAAGCCGTTGCGCTTGGCGAAGTCCTTGGCGGTGGTGAAGGCGCCGGTCGGGTCTCCCGGCAGCTGGACGACGCCGGCCAGGGCGCCGGCATCGGCGGCGCGCTGCATCTGGTGGCCGGTGAGGTACCAGCGGCCGACGTCGACCGAGAACGCGGCCAGCGCGAACAGGACGGTGGCCATCAGGGCGACGAACAGCGCCGCGTAGCCAGACTGGTCGGCACGCCGTCGGCGGAGCCTCAGCATGGTCGGCCGGCCGCTCATCATGGCTTGCACTGTGCGGCGACGGTCAAGGGCTCGAAGCTCATCACGGTGTGGTCCCGGAGGTCGAAGGTGTCGAAGAAGAGGCCGACGGTGGCGGGGTGCGCGTACTTCACGTACACGCCCACGGAGTCGCGGTTCACGTCGCCCGCGCAGGCGTTCTGGGAGCTGGCGGTCCAGGTGCTACCGGGTTGCTGCACCATGTTCCAGGTGCTCCCGGTCTTCACCGGCTTGAACTTCACGCAGGTGCTGCAGGCGGCGAAGGTGTTGGTCCCACCCACCGGGTACCCGGGATAGGACTGCGTCTTGCTCTGGGCCTTGTAGACCCACACCTCGAGGATGTCGCTGGTGTTCAGGGCGGACCCCTCGATCAGCACCTGGTCGGCCGCGTCCTGCGCGAAGGCTGCCTGGCGGGGCTCGGCCGAGGCGATCCGCGCCCCGGCCCGGCTGGCGGAGGTCACGGCGAGGTAGTCCTTGAAGAGCATCCCGAAGTCGATCATTCCGAAGACGAGGACGATGAGAATGGGCGTGACGAGAGCCGCCTCGACGGCGACTGCTCCGCGGCTGCCGCGGCGTCGCCTCATGCCCATCACCCTGCGCATCCGTTGTCCTCTCTGACGTTGACGAGTCGACGCTAGGGCCGCCAACGGCTGGGACAGCAGATATCGGACCCACCGCACCCCGTCCGAGCAGGGAGGTCGAACCGTTCGGGGGTTCTGCATCGGCCAAACGGGCAGGGCCGGCGTCACGAGCGGCTGACAGGGGGTCCGCCACGCGGGGCGGAATAGGGACGGAGCCGTACGCAACCGACCCCCACCCTCCATACGGTGCAGAGACAGCACCACGGCTGGTCGCCTTTCCGTAGCGGCCCGCGCCCCACCGCTACAGACAGGACTCCACCATGGGACGCAAGTCCATCATGTTGACCGCGGCCGTCATCGTCGCTGCGCTCGGCGCCACACTGGTCTTCCTCTACGTACAGAGCGTCGACCAGCGCGCCCAGGCCGACGCGTCCCCCGTCAAGGTGCTCACCGCCGTGGAGCAGATCGAGGCCGGTGAGTCCGTGAAGGACGCGCAGGCCGCCGGCAAGCTGGCGCTCACCGAGATCCCCGGCACGGCTGTCCTGGACGGTGCCCAGATCAACACCGACGCGATCGCCGACATGGTGGCGCTGGCGCCGGTCTACCCCGGGGAGCAGATCATCAGCACGCGGTTCGGCCAGGTCGGCTCGGACTCGCGGATCTCCATCCCGGACAAGCAGATGGCGATCAGCGTGCAGCTGGGTGACCCGCAGCGGGTGGCCGGCTTCGTCTCGCCCGGATCGAACGTCGCGATCTTCGCCACGACCGGTGACCTGTGCAACTCGACCGGATCGAAGGACACCTCGACCCGGCTGCTGCTCGCCGACGTGCCCGTGATCGGCGTCGGTCAGACCGGCACGGCCGAGACCACGACCACGGCCGAGGACGGCGCGGAGACCGTGGAAGCCATCCCCACGACGATCCTGACGGTCGCACTCGACCAGGCCGACTCCGAGAAGGTCATCCTCGCGTCACAGACCACCTGTCTCGCGCTGGGCCTGCTCACCGAGAAGTCGGACGTGAGCCCGACCGACGGCACCACCTTCACCGACCTGTTCGAGGGGAACTGAGGAACTTCATGACCACCATCGTCGAGCGCGACGCAGAGGTCGCCAGCCGCTTCAAGGCCGCCATCGGAGACGCTGAGGTCGTCGAGTCCATCGACTTCGTCAAGACGCATCTGGACAACCGGCCGGAGGAGTACGCCGTCATCCTCGGCCCGAGCGTGCCGTTGGCCGCCGCCGTGGCGCTGGCGGACACCCTCCGCGTGACCCGGACGACGCTGGGCGTCATCCTGGTGCGCGGCACCGTGGACACCACCGTCCTCGCCGAGGCCCTGCGCTCCGGCATGCGAGAGGTCGTTCCGATCGACGACCCCGCCGGGCTGGTCCTCGCCGTCCAGCGGGCCCGCAGCCTGTACGAGGCGCTGAGCACGGCGATGCCGAGCAACGGCCCCGAGGCGACGGGCAAGATCATCACCGTCTTCTCCGCCAAGGGCGGCGTCGGCAAGACCACGATCTCCACCAACCTCGCGATCGCACTGGCCGAGGGCGGCGCACACGAGGTGTGCATCGTCGACCTCGACCTCTCGTTCGGCGACGTGGCCATCGCGCTGCAGATCTTCCCGACCCGGACGATCGCCGACAGCGTGCAGATGCAGGCCCACCTCGACACCGAAGGTCTCGAGTCCCTGCTGACGCCGTACCGGGACGGCGTGTACGCCCTCGCCGCACCGGTCCAGCCCGATGCCAAGGACCTGATCGGCGCGCAGCTGGTCGTGCAGATCCTCAAGCTGCTGCGGCAGCGCTTCGCCTACGTCGTCGTCGACACGCCACCGGCGTTCGACGACCAGGTGTTGCAGGCCTTCGACGAGTCGGACCTGATCGTGCTGGTCGCGACCCCCGACATCCCCGCACTGAAGAACCTCAAGATCGCGTGCGAGACGATCAGTCTGCTCAACATCCCGCGAGAGGACCTCCGCGTCGTCCTCAACCGCGCCGACGCCCGCGTCGGTGTCTCGCCGGACGAGGTCGCGGCCTCGCTGCAGATGCAGATCTCCACGTCGATCCCGTCGTCGCGGGACGTCCCCGCCTCGGTCAACCGGGGCGAGCTGATCTACCTGTCCGACCCGAGGCACCCGGTGAGCCAAGGAATCGGCCACCTCGCACGCGACGCCGCCAAGTCGACCAACCCGCCACCCGGCGGCGCTGACGAGGAGGCTGGCAAGGCCGGCAAGACCGGCAAGAGCAGCGGCCAGGCCCAGGCCGCGGCCGGCGGACGCCGACGCAAGAGCGGGATGTTCGCGCGTAAGGGTCGGAACTCATGAGCCTCGCCGAGCGCCTCGCCTCTGCCCAGTCCGCCCGCGGCGGCACCGGGGCGGCGACTGACGAGCGTCGCGTTCCGCTCGTGGCAGCCAAGCCCAGCACCACCGTCGACCCGCTCGCGGCACTCAAGGTGCAGGTGCACCAGACGCTGCTCGCGGCGCTCGGGCCGAAGCTCTACGACGCCGACCTCGCCGCCTCGGAGCTCGAGGGCATGGTGCGCCGGGCACTCGCCGAGGCGGTCGCCGCCAGCGAGACGCCGCTCACCGCGATGGACCGCAACCGGCTCACGTCCGAGATCGCCGACGACATCCTCGGCTACGGGCCGATCGAACCGTTCCTGCGCGACCCGAGTCTCACCGAGGTCATGGTCAACGGGCCGTTCGAGATCTGGATCGAGCGTGGCGGCAAGCTGACCAAGGTCGACGCCCGCTTCGCCGACGAGGCGCACCTGCGCCGCACCATCGAGAAGATCGTGGCCCGCATCGGCCGCCGTGTCGACGAGTCCAGCCCGATGGTCGACGCCCGCCTGCCCGACGGCAGCCGCGTCAACGCGGTGATCCCGCCGCTCGCCCTCGACGGCTCGCTGCTGACCATCCGAAAGTTCTCCGCCGACCCGTACACCGTCGACGACCTGATCCGCTTCGGCTCGTTCACGCCCCGCATGGCCGAGTTCCTGCGCGGCTGCGTGGCCGGACGGCTGAACATCATCGTCGCCGGCGGCACCGGCGCCGGCAAGACGACCACGCTCAACGTGCTCTCCAGCTTCATCCCCGCGGACGAGCGGATCGTGACCATCGAGGACGCGGCCGAGCTCCAGCTGCACCAGGACCACGTGCTGCGGCTGGAGTCCCGCCCGTCGAACATCGAGGGCAAGGGCGCGGTGTCCATCCGTGACCTCGTCCGCAACTCGCTGCGTATGCGTCCCGATCGCATCGTCGTCGGCGAGGTCCGGGACGCTTCCGCCCTGGACATGCTGCAGGCCATGAACACCGGCCACGACGGCTCGATCTGTACGGTGCACGCCAACACGCCACGCGACGCCCTCTCCCGGGTGGAGACCATGGTGATGATGGCCGGAATGGACCTGCCGATGCGGGCCATCCGTGAGCAGATCGCGAGCGCGGTCGACCTCATCGTGCAGCAGGCGCGGCTCAAGGACGGCACCCGCCGCATCACCCACATCACCGAGGTGGAGCGGATGGAAGGTGACGTCATCACCCTCCAGGACATCTTCGTCTTCGACTACTCTGCGGGCTGGGACGCCGAGGGCAACAACCTCGGCCGGCTCCGTGCGACCGGTCTGCGACCGAGGTTCATCGACAAGCTCTCCGACAACGGCATCCGCATCGACCCGCTGGTCTTCGCCATGGACGGCGCATGATGCATGCGACCACGAGCCGGCCCAGGAGGCGGCGCCTCGGCCCGCTCGGCCTGGTGCTCGGCCTGCTGGCGGCCAGCGCGGCCGCCGGGTTCGCATTCGCGTCACCGGCCTCCGCGGCCGACGGCGACATCGACAACGTCAGCACGTCGGGTGACTCCGTCCAGGTCGTGTTCTCGCTGCCCGACCTCCCTGAGGGCGCCAGCGCCGACCCGGACTCCCTGACGGTGTCTGTCGATGGTGAGCCGCTCGAGGCCACTGCCGAGGACGCCGGCCAGGCGGCATCCGTCGAGCGGGTCACGGTGCTGGCGATCGACACCAGCGACAGCATGGCCGGCGCGCCCTTCGAGGCAGCGCTCGCGGCCGCCCAGAGCTTCATCGACCAGGCTCCCAGCGACGTCCGGATCGGCATCGTGTCGTTCGCCGACGAAGCGACCGTGGTCGAGGAGCCGACCACCGACCGGGACGCGCTGCGAGACGCCGTCGCCAGGCTCGAGGTCAGCAAGTTCACCAAGCTCTACGAGGGCATCGGCCTCGCGCTCGACACGCTCGGCACTGACGTCGAGGGCAGCGTGCTCGTCCTGTCCGACGGCCGCGACACCTCGGGTGAGCCCGTCAACGACACGCTGGACGCGGTACGTGCCAGCGGTTACCGGGTCGACGTGGTCGCCCTGCAGCAGACGGGCGCAGCGTTCGACACGCTGGCCTCCATCGCTGACGCGGGCGGCGGCGACATCACCAACGCCGACGACCCCGACGCGCTCCAGGCCCTGTTCGAGGAGCAGGCCCGGGTGCTGGACTCCCAGCTGCTGGTGGGATTCGACGCGCCCGCCGGCTGGGACGGTGGCGACGCGAGCGTCGAGATCTCGGTCGACGCCGCCGGCGAGACCTATACCGACAGTGCACTGGTTGCTCTCCCGACCACAGTGGCGGAGGACGGACCGGCGAAGGCGGCGGACGCCGCGCCGCTGCCGGTCGACGAGCCGTGGTTCGTCGTCAATCGACAGATGATGCTGGGCGGGCTGGTCGCCGTCGCCCTCGGTCTGGCGCTCCTGGTCGCGATGATGACCGGCGCGTTCCACATGCCGGCCAAGAAGGCCACGGTCACCGACCGCCTCGCGCAGTGGGGTGCCACCGGCACCGGTCCGACACCCGCACAAGGTGGCGTGCACGCCACCAGCCCGGGTGTGGTGAGCAAGGCGGTCGACGCGACCGAGAAGATCATCAAGGGCGGCGGCCTGGACGTCCGGCTGGCCAAGAAGCTGGACGCGGCCGGCATGAGCATGCACGCCGCGGAGTGGCTGCTGCTCCACGCCGGGATCGCCGTCGGCGCAGCGTTCGTCGGTTTCGCGGTCCGCGGCCCGGTCTTCGCCGTCGTGGGCCTCCTGGCCGGTCTCGTACTGCCCTGGATGTACCTGTCCCGCAAGGAGTCCAAGCGGATCAAGTCGTTCGGCTCGCAGCTGGCGGACACCCTGCAGCTGGTGTCCGGGAGCCTCAGCGCCGGCTTGTCCCTCGCGCAGTCGCTCGACACCGTCGTGCGCGAGGGCAACGAGCCCGTCACCAGCGAGTTCCGTCGCGCCCTGATCGAGCAGCGGCTGGGCGTCGAGGTCGAGGTCGCGCTGGACGGCGTCGCCACCCGCATGCGCAGCGACGACTTCTCCTGGGTGGTCATGGCGATCCGCATCCAGCGGGAGGTCGGGGGCAACCTGGCCGAGCTGTTGCTCACCGTGGCCGCAACCCTGCGCGAGCGCGAGTACCTGCGCCGGCAGGTCAAGACCCTCTCGGCCGAGGGCAAGATGTCGGCCTGGATCCTCGGCGGGCTCCCGCCAGGCTTCTTCGGCTACCTGATGCTGGTCCAGCCGACGTACCTCGAGCCGATGCTCTCCACCACCCTCGGCCTGATGATGCTCGGCGCTGCCGCCGTGATGATGATGATCGGCGTCTTCGCGCTCAACAAGATGGTCAAGGTAGAGGTGTAGACGCATGTCTCCCACCCTGTTGCTCGCCCTCGGTACGGGCGCGATCTTCCTCGGCATCGTGCTCGGTCTCGTGGCTGCCGGCGTGATGTCCGGCGGCAAGTCGGGCGTCGCACGGTCACTGGACCTGCTGGACGCATTCGCCTCCGCGCCGACGTCGATGAAGGAGGAGCTCGACCCCGGCTTCGACAAGCGGGTCATGCAGCCCGCCTTCCAGTGGTTCGGGCGCATCGGCCGACGGCTGACACCGCTCGACCACGGCGACCGGATGCGTCGCAAGCTCGACGCAGCCGGCAACCCGGCCGGGTGGAACGCGGAACGGATCACGTCGATGAAGGCGGCCGGCATGGCCGCAGGCGTGGTCTTCGGGCTGCTGCTCACCCTGCTGCTCGGGCTCAGCACGATGATGGCCGTCGTGGCCACCGTCGGCCTGGCGCTGGCGGGCTACTACGGCATCGACATGTGGCTGTACCAGAAGGCACACGACCGGGCGGCCGGCATGCGGATGGCGCTGGCGGACTCCATCGACCTGCTGACGATCTCGGTCGAGGCCGGACTGGGCTTCGACGCCGCGCTCGCCCACGTGGCAAAGAACACCGACGGGCCGCTCGCGGACGAGTTCGCCCGGGTGCTGCAGGAGATGCAGATCGGCATGGGCCGCAGCGAGGCACTGCGCGCACTGGGTGAGCGCAGCAGCCTGCCGGAGCTGCGTGGCTTCACCACGGCGATGGTGCAGGCCGACGCGTTCGGCATCCCGGTCGGCCAGGTGCTGCGGGTGCAGTCCAGCGAGATGCGGGTCAAGCGTCGCCAGCTGGCCGAGGAGAAGGCCCAGAAGGTGCCGGTCAAGATCCTGTTCCCGCTGATCTTCTTCATCCTTCCCTGCCTGTTCATCATCGTGATGGGACCGGGCGCGATCGCGATGATGAGCTCGTTCGGCGGACAGTGACCGGGCACCGGGCCCGGCGGGGCTGACCGCACGGCGTCAAGGCCTTACTCTTAGTCACGGCGCCCGAGCGACGCCGAACGGCTGCAAGCCGGGAAGGTCGGGGTGACGCCAGTGCGATGGTTGGCGGACGCCTCCCGCGAGCAGATCACCGCCGTGGGCGCGCGGGCCTTCGGTGCCGGCACCGTGCTGCTGCTCGCCGCGATGTCCCCGTCCGTACGCGGCCTCGTCAGCGCCGTCCTGATCTGCGCCCTCGCCGCCGGCATGGCCGCGCTCACGCTCCGGTTGCCGGAGTCGCTGGCGCCGCTGGCCACGCTCGAGGCGCTGGTGAGCGGGGTGATCATCGGCAGCGCCATGGGCGACTTCACCGGTGCGCTGGCGTACAGCCTGGTGCCCCCCTTCGTCGCCGGCCTGAGCCGCCGGCCCGGCGTGGTGGTGTCCGCGGTCCTCACCCAGTTCGTGTGCATCGACCTGCTGACGCTCACCGAGCTGACCGGCGACTCCCTGGCCAGCCGGCTCGAGCTGTCGCTGCCGTGGCTGGTCACCAGCGCCGGCGCCGCCGGACTCGCGTACTGGCTGGTCGACACCGCACCCGCCCCGCCGGCCGACGACACGGGCTACGAGTCCGCCCGCCGGCTGCTGGCCCAGCTGCGCACCGTCGCACGCCGGCTCAGCCAGGGCCTCGACCCGGTCGGGATCGCGCAGCAGATCCTCGCCGAGGTCGACATCCGGGTCGAGACGCTGCGCGCGGTCGTGCTGGCGCGCAGCGAGGGTGGCGTGCTCCAGCCGCTGGCCGAGCAGGGTGACGGCACCGCCCGCGACCTGACCGCTGAAGACCCACTGGTGATGGACTGCTGGACCAACGAGGCGCCCGTGCAGCGACCGGTCGACGCCCCGGACGGCGGTCGGTGCATCCGGATCGCCGTGCCGTTGCAGGTCGGTGTGCGGATGGTCGGCGTCGTCGTGCTCGAGTCGGAACGGACGCAGTCGGGCACCGCGCTGCGCGAGCTGCGTCAGGCGCTGGCCGAGCACTGCGTGCGGCTGGACACGGCGCTGCTGTTCGACGAGGTGCGTACCCTCGCGACCGCAGAGGAACGTCGCCGGCTCGCGCGCGAGATCCACGACGGCATCGCGCAGGAGATCGCCTCGCTCGGCTACGTCGTCGACTCGCTGGTCGCCGAGGCAGACACCGACGATCAGCGCGAGGGCCTGCAGGGGCTCCGCCAGGAGCTCACGCGGCTGACCAGCGAGCTGCGGCTGTCGATCTTCGACCTGCGCAGCGAGGTCAGCCCCACGACCGGGCTGGGCGCGGTGCTGTCGGACTATCTGCGCCAGGTGGGGTCCCGCTCCGGCCTCACCGTGCACCTGACGCTGGCCGAGGGCGCCAAGCGGCTGCCGACGCCGACGGAGACCGAGATCCTGCGGATCGCCCAGGAGGCGATCACGAACTGTCGCAAGCACGCCAACGCCCGCAACCTGCACGTGTCGCTGGTGGTCGAGGCGCCGTACGCCCGGCTGACGATCACCGACGACGGTCGCGGACTCGGCACCCCGCGCGAGGACAGCTTCGGTCTGCGGACCATGCGCGAGCGCGCCGAACGGGTCGGGGCGAGCCTGCGGGTGCGCAACCGCACCACCGGATCACATGGCACAGAAGTCACTTTGGTCCTGGAGGATCGCAGACGAATCGGCGAAAGTCGCCGCACGCGAGCGCCCGATGACGTAGCGTTACCTACTGGCGTCACTTCGACCCGCCCCACCGACCGCAAGCGAGGGGAGATCTCCGATGCCCACGTCGGTCCTGCTCATCGATGATCACGACCTGATCCGGCAAGGCCTGCGCCGTGCCTTCGAGCGCAGCGAGGACTTCTCCGTCCTCGGTGAGGCGGCGACTCTCTCCCAGGGTGAGCAGCTGGTGGCGCGGCACGACCCACAGGTCGTGGTCATCGACGTACGCCTCCCCGACGGTTCGGGTCTCGACCTGGTACGCAAGATGCGCCAGCACAAGCAACAGCTCGGCATCGTCGTCCTCACCATGTACGCCGGCGACGAGCAGCTCTTCGCCGCTCTCGACGCGGGCGCGTCGGCGTTCGTCCCCAAGGACGCCCCGGCCGACGACGTCGTGGCCGCGGCCCGGCACGCCGCCGTGTCACCGCGGTCGTTCACCGCGCCCGACCTCGCCGAGGCGATGCAGCGCCGACTGCGCCCTACCGGCCCCCAGCTGTCCCCGCGCGAGCGCGAGGTGCTCGAGCTGCTGGCCGAGGGTCTGGGCGTGGCGGCCATCGCCCGCAAGCTCTACATCTCCGAGTCGACGGCCAAGACGCACATCTCCAAGATCTACGACAAGCTGGGCGCCGCCAACCGCGCACAGGCGATCATGCAGGCCATCCGTGCCGGGCTCATCAAGGGCCAGTCGCAGCAGGTCTGAAACGCCCTTTCGGCACCCGGACATACGATCCCCGCACTCCGATCGGAGGCGGGGATCGGCCATTCGGGCACCCGGGAGTGCCCGGTTCACGGATACCGGAGAAACCCCCCAGGCGGGAAGATTCTTCTTGTCAGACAGAAGGCGTCCCACAGGGGGCGCACCCCCAAGCCCCCTTCGGAGGGACCATGAAGCTCATCCGCAACATCTTCGCCATGCGTCGCAACAGCGAGGAAGGCGCGTCGGCCGTTGAGTACGGCCTGCTCGTCGCGCTGATCGCGGCCGTCATCGTCGTCGCGGTCATCGCTCTCGGCGGCGTCGTCAAGGGCGCCTTCGAGGACACCGAGTCCGGCATCTGCGACGAGAACGCCAGCGCCACCGGCTGCTGACCCAGCCACCTAGCACCTCGGGGGGTCGTGGCCACCAGGCCGCGGCCCCCCGATGTGCGTCGCCCCACCCGCCAGAGGAGACCAGCGTGAGCAGAGTCCGCGACGAACGTGGAGCCTCGGCGATCGAGTACGGCCTGTTGGTTGCACTCATGGCGGTCGTCATCATCGTCAGCGTCAACGCCCTGCAGGTCGTGCTGACGAGCGAGTACCGCTCCACCTGCGAAGACGTGGGCCGGTCCTCCAGCGGAACCTGCTGACCATGCCGAGCCTGGGAGCATTCGTGCGGCACCCCCGGCAACACCCCGGAACACCACCCGGGCAGCACCACCGAACCCGCGACGAGCGCGGTGCCTCTGCCGTCGAGTACGGCCTCATGATCACGTTCATCGCCGGCGTCATCACCCTCGCCGTGCTCGCCCTCGGTCAGGTCACCTCCGGCACCCTCGGCACCCCGTGCGAGCAGCTCGAAGACGGCGGAGCCTCGAGCTCCTGCGAGTAGCCGGACCAACAACCGGCAGGATCTGCGGTGTCGCGGACCGACTCGCGCACCGCCCTTCGCAACGACTCCCCCGCGGACTCCCACGCCGCTGCCAGCGCTATCCGCTCTGCCGTCGACGGGTGGCTGCTCGACAACCGTTCCGCCCACGGCGGGTAGGGATCGTCGAGGGACAGCAGTGCTGACCGCTGCACCACGCCGACCAGCGCAGCAGGATCGTCCGTCACCTCCAGGGCCGTCAGGTCGGCGCGGATCTCGATGTCCCGATCGGCCGCCTTCAGCACCGGCGAAGCGAGCGCGAGCGCCGCTGCCATGCCGGCCACGACCAGCGGCACTGCCGCGGTGGAGCTGACGCCGCGGTGACCGCTCAGTCCGGCCCGGCGTCGTACCCGGGCCGACGTGAGCAACGCACCGACCAGGCCGACGCCCGCCATCACGGCGAAGCCGGTGAGCAGTGCCCGACGGGTGGAGTCGTCGGCCGCGACGTGGCCGAGCTCGTGTGCCACCACGAACTCCACCTCTTCGGGTGTCGAGCGGTTGAGCATCGTCTCGTAGACCACGATCACCTGCTGGTCACCGACCCCGTCCACGTACGCGTTGTAGATCGTGGTCGTGGGTGTCTCGGGCTCGACCTGCACGTCGTCGACATCGACCCCGAGCTCGTCGGCCAGCGCGAGGACGTGAGACCGGAGCGGCCCGTCCGGGAGCGAGGGTCGGTTGGTGTCCGGGCCGCTGAGGTGGCTCCACCCGATCGAGCCGGCCACGACGACCAACCCGGCGGCGAGCGAGAGCACCAGCCACCAGACCCGCGGCAGCAGCTTCATCGCCACCCAGATGATCAGCCCGGGCACCGAGGCGAAGGCCCACCAGCGGACCAGCTCGGTGAGCTCACGCCTCGCCCATCCGGCCCAGCCGCCGGAGATCGACCCGGCCTGGTTGCGCACGACCTCGTGCAACGCGTCGATCGGCAGCGCCAGCGCCCACCCGATGCTCACGACCGCGGCGGCGACCACCAGCACCCGCAGCGGCCGCAGCCTGATCGGTCGGCCCACCCACTGAGCGAGCCTCGCCCCGAGGCCGGTCATCCCGAGCACCAGCACGGTGAGCAGGCTGACCGCGATGGACGCGATCCGCAGCGGCGTCATCCACGCGCCGAAGGTGTCGATCCGCCCGAGGTCCGCCGCGCTCATGCCCGCATCCGGGTCGACCGCGCCCAGTTGCAGCCCCCCGGTGGGATCGGTCGGCACCAGCACCAGCCACGCCACCCCGAACAGGGCGACGCTGACGACCGCCCACGCCAACGGGTACCAGCGCCGGGCCATGGCGTCGCGCCGCTCGTCGGTCACGGCCATGACCCGGCCAACGCCACTCGCTGGGCCGCGGTGGGATGGCTGGCGAACCACAGGTACTGCCACCGCGGCGGGTCGGGATCGTTCAGGTTCGTGGTCGCCAGCCGTTGCTGCAGCGCCACCAGCGCTGCCGGGTCGTCGGTCAGCTCGAGGGAGTGCACGTCGGCGCGGGCCTCGATCGCCCGGCTGACGACGTTCTGCGCCGGCAGTCCCAGTAGCGATCCCACCGCGACGACGGCGAGCACCATCGGCACTGCGGCGACGTCGCGCACGTCGTCGACCCCGGCGCGACGGCGCACCCACCCCTGGTCGACGACCAGCAGCAACAGGGTCACGCCGGCGGCCGTGCCCAGTGCTCCCAGCAGGGTGCCGGTGAGCACGTCGTCCTCAGCGGCGTGCCCGAGCTCGTGCGCCACCACCTGCCGCACCTGGTCGGGCGGTGCGCTGTCGACAAGCGTGTCGTAGACGACGAGCCGCTTGGTCGCGCCGAACCCGGAGACGTAGGCGTTGACCGTGGTGGTGCGCCTGGAGGCGTCCGCGACCAGCACCTCGTCGACCTCGATGCCGTCCTCGTCGGCGAGCGTGATCAGCGAGCTGCGCAGCGGGCCGTCGCTCATCGGCGTGAACTCGTTGTAGAGCGGCTCGATCACCAGCGGGTAGAGGTACGAGCCGACGACCACCAGTCCGGCTGCCAGCAGCGATGCCAGCCACCACCAGGTCCGCCGGAACCGGCGGGCCAGCGCGATGATCAGCAGCAGCACCAGGGCGGTGAGCAGCACCGAGACGAGCAGCCCGCGCAGCCGGTCCAGCGTGTACGAGCCCCAGTCCTGCGTGGACAGCCCGTAGTCGCGGCGAAGCCGTTCGGCCGGGATCGCCAGCGGCAGCGTGACCAACCGGCCGATCAGGCTGAGCACCGTCACCGCCACCAGCAGGTGCAGCGGCCACCAGCGCCGGCCGGGGAGCCGGCGCACCAACCTGGCGCCCCAGGGCGTCAGGCCGAGAGCCAGCGTGACCGCCAGCCCGACGGCCGTCGCGGTGAGGCCGTACACCGTGGCGCGGTCGGAGTACGCCTCGATCCGCTCGAGCACGTCGGCGGGCAGCCCCGCCGTCGGGTCGACCGGGGCCAGGTCACCGTCGGGCGTCCAGTCCCACGGCACCAGCACGGCGGCGACCACGACCAGCGCGGTCGTCGTCAGCCCCAGCCACGCCAGCGCCCACCGGCGCTCACCCGACGACACGGGCCAGCCTGGTGAGCTCGGCCCGCCAGGCGGCGGTGACGCTCCCGAGGTCGGTGCCGAGCTGATCGCGCAGTGCGGCGCCCAACGGCCGCCCGTCGGTGACGTCGACGGCGAAGCGGATCGTCGGGCCGGTGCCGTACCGGCGCTCGAGCATGCGCATGGCGAGCCAGGCCTGCTCGTACGACCCGCCCAGCCCGTGCGTGCCGGTGCCGAACTCGCGGTGGCCGGGCAGGTGCCGTGGAGGTCCGGAGCGACGAACCGCGGACAGGCTCTGCCCCGCGGCGACCCGCAACGGCACGTCGGCGCCGTGCAGCGCGACCAGGTCGGCGAACCCCTCCACCACCCACAGCGGTGCGCCCGAGGCGGCCGCACCGGTCGCCACGTGGGTCGCCTCGTGGGTGAGCACCACCTGGCTGCCCACCGGTCCGAGCCGGGTGAACACCACCGGGTTGAGCACGACCTGGGCCGGCGCCGAACCGTTCGCCGTCCCGTCGACGGTCGTCGTCACCGCGGCGATCCGGTCGTAGCCGACGGCGCCAGCGCCGAGCACGGCGGCGAACTGCCGCGTCGTGGCGGGGACGGCGACGAGCAGACCGCCCGCCTCGCCAGAGGTCCAGCCGCGCGGCAGCAGCGAGGTGACCTGGTCGGCCGCGGTGGTGACCAGGCCGGCCACTCGGTCCGCCCGCCCGCCGGCCCCGGGGAGCAGCACCATGGTGGTCGGCCCGTTGTCGCGCACCCGGAGCGGCGCCAGGCCCCACAACGGCGTGGCGGCACCGGGTGCGGCACGGGTGCCCAGGACGCCACCGTCGTCGGCGAGGTCGACCACGAGCTGGGAGGAGACCGGGTCGTGCCAGCCTCCCTGGCGCCAGCTGACCTCGGCGACCGCGGCCGAGTCGGCGGGTGCGCCGGTCGGAGGCACGCCCGGGCCCAGGTAGCGCAGGTCGAGCCGGTCGACGTGGAGGTCGGACAGCGCGCGCCAGGTCGCCGCCGCCCAGCGGGTGGCTGCAGGTGTGCCGGCCGCGACCCGGAGGAAGGCCTCGCGATCACCGCGGCGCCAGGCGTCACTCAGGTCGGCAAGGGACGCGCGCGCCCGGGCCTCACGCTGGTCCTCCCCCGCCGGCACGCTGACGTCGGTGGTCGGTGCCGCCGGGGCGTCGGCGCCGTCGTCGACCAGCGGCACGGCCACGACCACGGCGACCAGGACGGCACCGGAGCCGAGCGCGAGCCATCGGGCCCGGCGGTCGGGAACACCGTCCGTCGACTCCGGGTGGTGGCTCACCCACAGATCGTAGGCGGGGCCAGGAGTGGGGTCAGCCGACCCGGCGGATGGAGGCGATCGGCATCAGGCCGATCGGGACGACCTCGACCGAGCTGCTCGGGTTGGGTGCGTGCACGATCTGGCCGTTGCCGATGTACATGCCCACATGGCTGATCGGCGAGTAGTAGAAGACCAGGTCGCCGGGTGCGATGTCGGACATCGACACCGGCACGCCCTGTCCGGACTGGATCGACGACGAGTGCGACAGCGACACACCGGCCGCGGCCCAGGAGAACATGGTGAGCCCGGAGCAGTCGAAGGAGTCGGGGCCTGCGGCACCGTAGACGTAGGGGTCGCCGACCTGGGCCAGCGCGGTCTCGACCGCGACCCCGGCCCGGCCGCTGACCGGGACGTTGGTGACGGGGACCTCGCTGCTGCTGGCGGCCTCGCTGCGGCTCGCCTCCTCGGCGGCTGCGGCGGCGGCCTCTGCCTCGAGCTCGGCGAGCAGCTCCTCGGCCGCCTCCGCCTTCTCGTCGATCTCGGTCTTCTCCTTCGCCATCTGCTCCTTGGCGTCGGAGATCGCGGCCAGCTGCTCCTCGGCCTGCTGCTCGCGCAGGTCCAGCTCGGAGCGGGAGTTCTCGTACGAGACCAGCAGGTCGGCGGTCTGGTCGGAGTAGGACTGCAGTGTGACCATCGACGAGATGAACTCGTCCGGGTCGTCGGACAGCAGCAGCTGGCCGGTGTTGTCGATGCCGGTGCCGTCGACCTGGGCGAGGACCAGCTGCTCGACCTGACCGCGGAGGTCCTCGGTCTCGGCGGCCTGGTCGCGCACGTCCGCGCGGATCGCGCTCAGCTCGTCGCGGGCGTCACCCATCTGGGCCCGGATGGTGTTGAACCGCTCGGCAGCCTGCTCGGCCTCGTGATGGAGGCCGTCGACCCGACGCTGGACGTCGTCGATGCTCGGCTCGGGATCAGCACTCGCCCCAGGGACGGCCACCGCACCCAGCGCCACCGCGACGGTGGCGATGACGGACAGACGGACAATGCGCCACTTCCGGCCGGTCAGCACGATCGGTCGGTCTCCCTCGGCTCGAAGTTGTCCGCGTCCACACCGGCGTCGCAGAACCGCCTGGTGTCGACGCTGCGCCCGAGTCGGATTCGGTTCACCGACCTCGTGCGGGCGCGCGACACGTCACCGTATCTACCCCGTTGGAGACGGTTCAACACAGGGTGGGGCGGATCAGGTGTTCGGCGGTGAGACTCGTCACTCCGGGTGATGGGGTCGGTGCGAATCGTCGAGATTGTCCGGTCCGTCCGGGTCGTCGTCCGGGAGCGGATCGACCGCCTGGACCAGTCGCAAGGGCGGCACCAGTCCGGCGCCGGCGAGCGCGTCCAGCGCGGACAGCTCGTCGGCGTCGAGGCTCAGCCGCTCAGGAGGTGGCCCGAGCAGCACGCTGACCACGCAGTCGTCGCACGCCAGCCCGCGCACCTCGCAGCCGTCACAGTCGACGACGAGCGGCAGCGGAGCCCGCCCGGGCTCGGGTCGGGGCCAGGGCGAAGGGGAAGGGACGTCGGCCACGGCGCTCTCCTGGGTCTGCGGGACCCGGTCGTCGAGCCCGGGAACGACGCTAGCCACCGGCACCGACACTCCCCCGCCCCCGCAGCCCCGCCCCCGCAGCCCCGCCCCCCGCAGCCCCGCCCCCGCAGCCCGCCCCCCGCTCGCGTTGTGGCGGCAACACGCTGGCGACACGCCGACGACAGCGACCGGCTGCCGCCACAACGGGGCGGTGGTGGCGCGGGCAGGTGTCAACCGCGGGACAGCAGCGCGAGCAGGGTCGCCGAGGGCACCGCCCGGGCGCCGTTCGCGACCACTCCCTCGGCCACCTCGCGGTCGGTGGACACCACGACCAGCGGCCGGCCCTGCGGCTCCGCCGCGACCAGCCGGCGGATCAGCTCGTCGGCGACCACGCCGGGCGGGCTGAACCGGACCCGTACGCCCCGCGGCCCCGCCACCGGCGGCGGGTTGACGAGGTCGGCGCCGTCGAAGACGACGGTCACCTCGGCTCCGGTACGGGCCACCAGCGGAGCGAGGTCCCGGACCAGCCGCTGCCGCTGCCGGTCGAGAGCCAGCGCCGGGTAGCCGGTCTTGGTGACGTTGTAGCCGTCGACCAGCAGGTGCACGCGGGGCAGCGCGAGCAGCTGGTCCAGCAGCAGGGGGTCGTCGACGCGCAGGGCCCGGCCGGTGGCCTCCATCGGCTCGTCGGCACCGGGGTGGACGGCATCGACCTGGTCCGCAGGCAGCACGCCGACCGCCGGCAGCGCGAGCTCGCGGCGCAGCCCGCGCACCGCGTCGCTGAGGGTGTCGACGAGCAGCCGGGTACGGGTGGTGGCGGCGTCGCGGTCGACACGGCTGTCCCGCCGCAGCGCGGCCAGCTGCGACTCCAGGTCCGCGACCTTGGCCCGCAGTCGGCGCGTCTCGGCCTCGGCCGCGGCGACGGCGTGCCGTGCCGACTCCTCGGCCTCGGTCGCGCGAGCGGTCCCGGCGTCGGCCTCCGTGCGCGCCTCGCGCTCGCGCTGGCGCGTCTCCGCCAGCCGGCGGCGCAGCGCCGTGTTGTCCGCCTTCAGCCGGTCCAGCTGCTCGCGCGCCCGATCGCGTGCCTTGCCGGCGTCGGCCTGCACCGCCGCCACCTGTTCGCGCAGCCGCTGCGTCTCTGCGTGCGCGGACTCGGCGACCGCGGCGACCTGCCGCTCGACGGTGTGCTCGGCAGCGCGTGCCACCAGGTCGGCCCAGCCGTCCGGTCGAAGCAGGTATGCGAGCGCGGCCACCTCGACGGGGTCGGCCGCGGGCGCCACGACGCCGTCGGCCACGGCCACGGCCACGTCCGGGAGCCGGGTGCGTACGTGCGCCGCGACGCGGGCGCGGAACTCGTCGTCGGACTCCAGCGCGAGCGCGATCTGGGTGCCGGCGAGCCGGGACCGACGCTGCGGCGTGAAGGACGCCACCCGGCGCAGCGACGCCGGCAGCTGGGCCGCATCCACCGATCCGAGGGCGTCGGAGGCGAGCGCCACGACCCGCTGCCGGACCGCTTCGGGAAGCACCGGCGCCGGGTCAGCGGCCACCTCAGGTCCCGCCGGCGTCGGCGCGTGGCACGTACTCGATGGCGTCGGCCCGGCCACACCAGCGGCACGTCACCGACTCGACCTCCTCGGCGAGCACCGACCGCTCGTCGACCGCGGCCTCACCGGACAGCCCCACGTGCCAGTACGCGCGGACCCGGCTCGAGGACACGACGTCGAAGCGGGTGAGGTTGCCGCAGCCGGCGCACCGCCAGCGTTCGTCGGCGGCAGGGAAGCGCAGCATCTGGCTCTGCGACGACTGTCCCGGCGGCCGGCTCACGGTGCCCACGCTAACCGCTCGGCCGGTGCAGACACCGCGTGGCGACCGGGAACCGTCGGTGCCCGCCCGTAGCGTCCGGGACATGAGAGCAGTGCCCGTGCAGGCGAGCTTCGACGAGCTCGGCCGGGCGCTGCGTGAGGTCACGTTCTGCGTGGTCGACCTGGAGACGACCGGGGGGTCACCGACGGCCGGCTCGCGGATCACCGAGGTGGGTGCGGTCAAGGTCCGGGGCGGTGAGCTGCTCGGTGACTTCCAGACCCTGGTCAACCCGTCGGCCCCCATCCCGCCGTTCATCGCGGTGCTGACCGGCATCACCGACGCGATGGTCGCGGTGGCACCGCCGATCGGGCAGGTGTTGCCCTCGTTCCTCGAGTTCGCCCGCGGGAGCGTGCTCGTGGCGCACAACGCGCCGTTCGACGTCGGCTTCCTCACCCACTGCGCGGCCGAGCTCGGGCAGCCGTGGCCGGGCTTCGAGGTGCTCGACACCGCCGTGCTGGCGCGCCGCGTCGTCACCCGCGACGAGGCGCCCAACTGCCGGCTGGCCACGCTGGCCCGGGTGTTCCGGGCGCGTACGACGCCGACGCACCGCGCCCTCGACGACGCCCGCGCGACCGTCGACGTGCTGCACGGACTGATCGAGCGGCTCGGCGGCCTCGGCGTGCACACCCTGGAGGAGCTGCAGTCGTTCTCGGCACGGGTCACCGTCGAGCAGCGGCGCAAGCGCCACCTGGCTGAGCCGTTGCCGCACGCGCCCGGCGTCTACCTGTTCCGCGGACCGCGCGACGAGGTGCTCTACGTCGGCACCTCCCGCGACCTGCGCTCGCGGGTCCGGCGCTACTTCACCGCGAGCGAGACCCGCACCCGGATGGGCGAGATGGTCGGCATCGCCGAGTCGGTCACCGGCATCGTGTGCGCCACGCCGCTCGAGGCCGAGGTGCGCGAGCTGCGGCTGATCGCCGAGCACAAGCCCCGCTACAACCGGCGGTCGCGGCACCCCGAGCGCGGGGTCTGGCTCAAGCTCACCGCCGAGCCCTGGCCACGGCTGTCCCTGGTGCGACAGGTGCTCGACGACGGCGCCGACTACGCCGGACCGTTCGGGTCGCGTCGGGTCGCCGAGCGCGCGCTGGCAGCGCTGCACGAGACGTTCCGCATCCGCCAGTGCACCCAGCGCCTGTCCCGCGATCCGCACGGGTCGGCCTGCGCACTCGCCGAGATGGCGCGCTGCCTGTCCCCCTGCGACGGCACCGCCGCAGCCGCCTCCTATGCCGCCGAGGTCGACCGGGTACGCGAGGCGCTGGTCAGCAGGCCGGAGGCGGTGCGCGCCCGGCTCAACGCGACCATGGAGGCGCTCGCGGCGCAGGAGCGCTACGAGGAGGCGGGGCTGCAGCGCGACCGGCTCACCGCCCTGGTGCGCGGCACCGCCCGCAGCCAGCGGCTGACCGGCGTCACCGGTTGTGCCGAGCTGGTGGCCGCCCGCCGGGACGACGCCGGCCGGTGGGAGGTGCACGTCGTCCGGCACGGCCGGCTGGCCGCAGCCGGCGTCATCCCGGCACAGGCCAGCGCACGGGCCTGGGTGCTCGAGCTGCGCGCATCCGCCGAGACGGTCGTGCCCGGGCCCGGGCCGGCACCGGCTGCTACACCGGACGAGACCGAGGTGGTGCTGCGCTGGCTGGAGTCGCCCGGCGTCCGGCTGGTGCACGTCGACGGCGAGTGGACCTGCCCGGTCGGCGGGTCGCGGCGGCTGCTCCCGCTGCTCGACGGCGCGAGCGACTCACGCGTCGCCGTCGCACCCTTCGACGACCGCCGCGACGAGCGCCGTCACGCCGGCCGGAGCCTGCTGGCGCACCGGTAGGCTCCGCGCCATGATCACCGCGATCGTCTTCGTCAAGGCCGACGTCGCCCGCATCCCCGAGGTGGCCGAGCAGATCGCGGGGCTGGCCGGCGTGAGCGAGGTCTACTCGGTCACCGGCCACATCGACCTGATCGCCATGGTCCGGGTCCGCAACCACGACGACATCGCCACGGTCGTCGCCGACCGGCTCAACAAGGTTCCTGGAGTGCAGTCCACCGAGACGCACATCGCGTTCCGCTCCTACTCCGAGCACGACCTCGAGCAGGCGTTCAGCATCGGCGCCGAAGGGTGACGTTCCGGCCATAACCTGCTCCGCCGATCGGCCATACCTGCGGCCGGAATCCGCTGCGGCACGGGGCTACGCCCTACCTTCACGGGGCTGACTCCATACCTCTCTCGGGGGAATTCGTGCCGCAACGCCGTGTCAACGCTGCCCTGCTCTCTGCCCTGCTGTCCGTCCTGGTCACCGTCGGCCTGACGGCGGGGGCCTCGCCTGCCGCCGCCGCACTCGCTGCGCCCGGCGGGCTCAGCCCCGACAGCACGACAGTTGCCGGCAACCCCGTGCTCGCCTGGAACCCGGTGGCCGGCGCCACCTCGTACGCCGTCCAGGTGTCGTCGAGCTCCACGTACGCAACCTCCGCGTGGTCGACCACGACGGTGAACACGCAGTCGGTGCCGACAGCGGCCCTGCCGTCCGGCACGTTGTACTGGCGGGTGAAGGCGACCGCATCGGGCACCGAGAGCCCGTGGGCAAGCGCGTCGTTCACCCGCAACGCGATGGCGGCACCCGCGCCGCTCAGCCCCGCCGACAACGCCACCCTCCCGCAGCCGCAGTCACCGCCGCAGCTGACCTGGAGCGCCGTCAACGGGGCCACCAGCTACGAGGTCGAGGTCGGGCTCGACCCCGGGTTCGTCGGCGCGGAGAGCTACACCACCAAGACGACGTCGATCTCCGCCGCGCGACCGCACTCCCCCAACGAGTGGTTCTGGCGGGTGCGCGGCGTGCTGAGCGGCGGCCAGGCGACGAACTGGTCCGCACAGCGCTCCTACACCGTCGGCGGGCTGGCCCAGCCCACCGTGGTCAGTCCCGCCAACAGCCCGCAGAGCGTCGTCAACGACGTGGTCCTGGAGTGGTCGTCGGTTCCCGGTGCGGAGGAGTACGAGTTCCGGATCAGCACCGACCGCAACTTCAACGACGACGTCATCACCGGGAAGACAGCGGCCACCCGCTGGTCGCCCGAGGAGACGCTGAACAACGACCAGTACTGGTGGCAGGTGCGCGCCTACGACACCGCCGGCCAGACGGCAGCCTGGGCCAGCTTCGGTGAGGACCGGATCTGGCAGTTCCGCCGGGCCTGGCAGGTCACCGGCCAGCCCCAGTCCGCGCCACCGACCCTGCTGCACCCGGCGAACCAGGTGTCCCCGGTGACGTCCGACCCCTTCTTCTACCAGTGGAAGCCGGTCCGGCTGGCCAGTGAGTACGAGCTGCAGGTCGGCCCGGACGCCAACTTCTCGCCCGACACGTTCCAGGTCTGCGTCACCCAGGCCACCACGCTGACTCCGTCACTCGAGCGGGACACCTCGCGCTGCGCCCCGCAACCCGGGCACACCTACTTCTGGCGGGTGCGCGCGATCGACGGACCGGCGGACGTGCTCAGCTCGTTCTCCCCCATCTTCAAGTACACCTACAACCCCGGACAGGTGACCCAGCTGTCGCCGGCTCCCGGGGCATCCGTCGACGTGCCCACGATGTCCTGGCAGCCCATGCTGGGCGCCGAGATGTACCGGGTCACCATCACCCAGGGCGCCGACGAGGACGACTTCACCACCTACTCCACCTCGTTCACGCCGACCAAGGAGATCGACCCCAGCGACGGTGCGGTGACCTGGCGGGTGCAGGCGATCTACGCCACCGGCGCGGCGACGGTGCTGCCGCTGTCCGGGCGCACGTTCACCTTGACCGGCGCGGCACAGCCCAGCGCCGCCGCACCCGACCCGGTGGCTCCTGCCGACGGCGCACACTCCGCCCGCTTCCCCGCCCTGCGCTGGAAGGCGGTCGAGGGGGCGGCCTACTACCGGCTGCTCGTCGGCGCGGCCGGCACCGGGGTGTTCACCAGCCCGGCGACCCGGTTCGAGTACCCGGCGGGCACCGACCTGAACATGACGTACCTGCGGCCCGGAGACTACGACTGGGCGGTCCAGGCCTACACCTCCCAGGGCGCCAGCCTCGGCATCGGCGCCACCCGCAGCTTCGTGATCGACGAGCTGGACGCGGTGGCCGGCGAGGGAGTCGCGCTCACCGGGCTCGCGTTGAACGCCGACGCAACCCGGTGCGACGACGCGCTGTCCGACGTGACGGGCGACAAGACCTGCGCGAAGCTCGAACAGACGCCGGTCCTCGACTGGGAGCCGGTACCGCAGGCCTCGTCCTACATGGTCTACCTCGCGCGGGACCGAGAGCTGACCAACATGGTGATCGACCCGGAGGACATCGAGACGAGCAACACCCGGTGGACCCCACCGGCCGAGCTCCTGCCGGACAGCCAGGCCGGCCAGGCCTACTACTGGGTGGTCCGACCCTGCCTGACCGAGGGGGTGTGCGCACCGGACCCCACGGAGGCGACGCACACCTTCGCGAAGCTCTCCAACCCGGTCCAGCCGGTCTCACCCGCCAACGGTTCCTCCGTGGCCGACCAGGTGACGTTCGACTGGACCGACTACCTGGCGACCAACACCACGTCGCCGACCCTGACCACCGGAGTCCCCGCCACCGTCGAGGCCGCCTTCTACCGGCTGCAGGTCTCGAGAACCGCGAGCTTCCAGCAGGTCCTCGAGACCGTCACGGTCGACCAGACGTCGTACACCTCTCCGGAGTCGTACCCGTCCGGCCCGCTGTTCTGGCGGGTGGCCGCGGTCGACGCCAGCAACAACCTGCTCACCTGGAGCCCGGTGTCGAGCCTGGTGAAGACCAGCACGGCGCCGACCCTGGGCGCGCCGGCCAACATGAGCATCACCGCGCAGACCCCGGCGCTGCGCTGGTCGGCGCAGGCATACGCGAGCAGGTACGAGGTCGAGATCTACCGGAACAACGACACCAACTTCTCCGAGGCCAACCGGGTGCTGGAGGACGACACCGAGCTGAACGCGTACTCGCTGACGACTCCCTTGCCCGCGTCGCCGCTTCCCTATGTGTGGCGGGTGCGTCGGCTGGACGTCGCCGGGGACCCCGGCTCGTGGTCGACTGCCCGGAAGTTCATCGTGCGCGGCGCGCCAACGGTGCTCACCTCACCGGCCGCCGGCATCAACGTCAGCGCCACCCGGGGACTGTTCACCTGGCAGACCGTCCAGGGAGCCGCGGGCTACCTGTTCGAGCGCCGCGCGGTGGGTGCCGCCAGCGTGACCGAGACGGTGTCGACGGTGGCACTCGCGCACGCCCCACGCTCCCGGATCTCGGACGGGACCTGGGAGTGGCGGGTGACCACGCTGGACGCCGCGGGCAAGCCGGTGGCGAGCTCGGCATGGCGCGGGTTCGTGGTGGACGGGACGGCCCCGGAGGTCGTGGCCAACTCGCCCACCGACACTGCCCGGCCCACGGTCAACGTCAGGGCGACGTTCTCCGAGAAGGTCACCCGGGTCAACACCGGGACCATGCGCCTGTACCGGGTCGGCAGCCAGCACCCGCTCGCGGTCAAGGTCACCCTCTCGACGGACAAGAAGACGGCGACGCTGAACCCGACCGCGCTGCTGCAACGCGGCAAGACCTACCGGGTCGTGCTCGCCAACGGCATCACCGACCGGGCCGGCAACCCGCTGGTCACCACGAAGTGGACCTTCACCATCAGGTAGCCGGAGCAGCCGTCGCCGCCACCCACCGCTCCAGCACGTCGGCCGCGGCGCCGGTGTCGATCGACTCGGCGGCGGCGACCAGGCCGGCGGCGAGCCGGTCGTCGACCGCAGCGTCGCCGCCCTCATGGGCGGCGAGGCCCGCAGCGGCGTTGAGCAGTACGGCGTCGCGGACAGGTCCGACGTCGCCGGAGAGCACCCGCCGGAACACCTCGGCGTTGTGAGCCGGTTCGCCTCCCCGCAGCGCCTCGACAGGGGCAAGGGGCAGCCCGAGACGGGCCGGGTCGATCCGGCGCCGCACGACCTCGGCGCCGGGCGTGGCCACCCACACCGTCGACGTCGTCGTGGTGGTGAGCTCGTCCAGGCCGTCGTCACCGCGGAACACCAGCGCCTCCACGCCGCGCCGGGCCAGCACGCCGGCCATCACCGGCGCCATCCGAGGATCCGCCACCCCGACGGCCTGGGCGGCAGGGCGGGCCGGGTTGGTCAGCGGGCCGAGGAAGTTGAAGGTCGTAGGCACACCGAGCTCGCGCCGCACTGATCCGGCATGCCGCAGCGACGAGTGGAAGACGGGTGCGAAGCAGAACGTGATGCCGGCCTCGACCGCGACCTGGCCGACCCGCTGCGGCGACAGGTCGAGACTCACCCCGAGCACCTCGAGCACGTCCGCCGACCCGCTCGCCGACGAGGCGGCCCGGTTGCCGTGCTTGACCACCCGGGCACCGGTGCCTGCCGTGACGACGGCCGCCATCGTCGAGATGTTGACCGTACGAGCCCGGTCACCGCCGGTGCCGACGATGTCGACCAGTCGCCCTGGAACGTCCAGCGGCACGGCGTGGTCGTACATGGTGCGGACGAGGCCCTCGACCTCGTCGACGGTCTCGCCCTTCGACCGCAGCGCGATCGCGAACCCGGCGATCTGCGCGGGGGTGGCGTTGCCCTCGAGGACCTCCTGCATCGCCCAGGCCGTCTGCTCGGCGTCGAGGTCGCGGTGCGCGACCAGCGCACCCAGCACCTCGGGCCAGCCGTGCTCGGTCACCGGGTGGAGGGGACGGCCGCCAGCCTGGCGCGGAGCAGGTCCACGACCAGCTCGGCGAGCCGCAGCGGATCGATCGGGTGCGGCAGCGCCGCCTCCGCCCGCGACCAGGTCGCGAGCCAGGCGTCCTGCGGGCGCCCGGTGATCACGAGCACGGGCGGGCACCGGTAGATCTCGTCCTTGAGCTGGCGGGCGATGCCCAGGCCGCCCGCGGGCACCGCCTCACCGTCCAGGATCGCGAGGTCGACGCCCCCGGCGTCCATGGTGCGGATCACGGCCGGCTCGGTGGCGCGCTCGAGGTACTCGACGGGCGGCAGGTCGGGATGCGGTCGGGTCCCGAGCGCGAGCACGACGGCGCTGCGGGTGTCGGCGTCGTCGCTGTAGACCAGGATGCGCAGCGAGCGTTCGGGAGCGGCGTCGGTCACGAGCCGATGCTATCGGGCGGATCCGTGGCACCGGCCCGCGACCGCGCAATGGCCTCGAGGCGGTCCAGCCGCCGGTCCTCGCGCACCGCCTCGCGCTGGGACGCACGCACCCACTGCACGAACAGCACGCCGAACAGCAACAGCCCGAGCAGGTCGCCCGCGGCCCACAGCAACGCCCCTGCCAGCTGCTGGTCGTCGGCGACAGACGGCGGCCAGTCGCGGTCGAGGCCGAGGTACCAGTCGCCCGCGATCAGGGTCGCCGAGCCCATGATCGCCACCCCGAGGAACGCGTGGAACGGCAGCGTCGCGAACGTGCCGAGCACCCGGAAGCCGTGCGAGACCCGGCCCGGCACCGGGTCGAGCCCGATCAGCGGCCAGAAGAACAGCGAGCCGATGAGGATGAAGTGCAGGTGGGTCAGCTCGTGCAGTGTCTCCGAGTGCAGGGTCGCCTCGTACCAGCCGGAGAAGTACAGCGCCCACGGGCTCACGACGTAGAGCGCGAAGGCCACCGGGAAGAACGTGAGCACCCAGGCCACCCGGCTGTGCAGCAGCGCCAGCAGCCGGGCCCGCGGCGCCGGGGGCAGCGTGCGCAGCCACAGCGTCACCGGGGCGCCGAGGGCCAGGAACACCGGCGCCATCATGGTCAGCACCATGTGCTGGGCCATGTGCACCGACAGCAGCGTGGTGTCGTACGCCGCCAGCGGTGACAGGGTCGCCAGCGCGAGGCTGCCGCACCCTCCGAGCGCGAACGACACCGTGCGCCAGGGCGACCACGAGTCACCGCGCCGACGGAGTGCGCGCACCGGGAGCAGGTAGGCGATGAGCAGGGTCGCGATCGCCAGCAACGGGGCGATCTCGAACCGCCACTCGGTCAGCAGCGCGTGCAGACTGATCGGCGGCACCTGGGTCGGGTCGCCGTGCGCGAGCAGCGCGGAGGCGGGCACCGGTCCAGGGTAGGTCTCGGGCGCCGGGAGGGCTGCCGGGCCGGGTCCCGAGGGGGCGACGCGCGGAGTCCGAACCCGGGGTGCACCGCCGGGTGGCGCGAGGACATAATGGCGCCGTGGCGACGACGACGGCGGTCCCGACCTCACGCCTGCACGGTCAGTACAACCGCCCGAGCATGGTGAGCGTCGGCACGATCGTCTGGCTGTCCAGCGAGCTGATGTTCTTCGCCGCCCTTTTCGCGGCTTATTTCACCATCCGCAACCTTGCCCCGGCGCTGTGGGACTCGTCAACGGCACTGCTCAACCTCCCCTTCGCCACCGCCAACACGACCGTCCTGGTGCTGTCGTCGGTGACCTGCCAGCTCGGCGTGTTCGCGGCCGAGCGCGGCCGGGTCGGGCGCACCGGCGGCGTCATGTCGGTGGGTGGCTGGGGAATGCGCGAGTGGTTCATCCTCACCTACCTGATGGGCGCGGTGTTCGTCGCCGGACAGGCCCTGGAGTACGCCGAGCTGGTCCGCGAGAACATCACCATCTCGTCGTCCCCCTACGGCTCGGTCTTCTACCTCACCACCGGCTTCCACGGTCTGCACGTGACCGGCGGCCTGATCGCGTTCCTGCTGGTGATCGGGCGCACCTTCGTGGCGCGTCGCTTCACCCATGAGCAGGCGGTGAGCGCGATCGTGATCTCGTACTACTGGCACTTCGTGGACGTGGTCTGGATCGGCCTGTTCGCGAGCATCTACCTGATCCAGTAACGGCTCAGCCCAGAAGCAGCCTCCAGTATCAGCAGGGCCCCGCCCACCGACGAGACCGAGGACCGGACAGTGCGATCGCTCTCCATGCACCGGCGCCACCCGCTCGCGGGGGTCGTGGTGCTGCTGCTCGGTCTGGTCGCCCTGGGCGGCATCTACGCCGCGTTCGCCCCCCGCGCCGCGGAGGCCGACGCGGCGTCCGAGGACCTGATCGCCGAGGGCCGGGAGATCTTCCTCGTCAGCTGTGCCTCCTGCCACGGACTCAACGCCGACGGGATCGAGCAGAGCGAGGGCGGCCAGTACGGCCCGTCGCTGGTCGGCGTCGGCGCGGCGGCCGTCGACTTCCAGGTCGGGACCGGCCGGATGCCGATGGCGCAGAACTCCCAGCAGGCACCGCGCAAGGAGCCGGTCCTCTCCGAGGAGGAGACCGAGGCGGTCGCTGCCTACATCGCCTCGCTGGCACCTGGGCCCGAGATCCCTTCCTCGGACCTGTACGACACCAGCGGCGTCACGACCGAGGACATCGTCCGGGGACGCGAGCTGATGCAGACCAACTGCACCGCCTGCCACAACTCGGTCGGCGCCGGCGGTGCGCTCGGCGACGGGCGCTACGCGCCGCCGATCACCGGGGTCGAGCCCCGGCACATCTACGAGGCGATGCTCACCGGCCCGCAGTCGATGCCGGTCTTCAACGATGAGCTGCTGACGCCCGAGGACAAGCGGAACATCATCGCCTACATCGAGACGATCGAAGGCTCGCCGCAGTACGGCGGCGCAGGCCTGGGCGGGTTCGGACCGGTGAGCGAGGGTCTGGTCGGCTGGGTGGGCGGTATCGGGATCCTGGTGGCGTTCGCGACCTGGATCGGCGCCAACACGGTGAAGGCGAAGAAGAAGTGAGCGACCAGCGCACCCCTGACCCGGACGGAGCGCCGGGCAACGAGGACGCCGTCCCGGCCCGGGCCGGCGACACCCCGTCCGGCGGGATCGAGCCGCACGGCCACGGCGACCCGGTCGCCGACCCCGGCCTGGACCCGCACGAGCTGCGGCCGGCCGACGACGACCCGGCGCTGGAGAAGCGGGCCGAGCGGCAGGTGGCGGCGTTCTTCGGGCTCTCCGCGCTGCTGACCCTCGCGTTCTGCGTGGCCTACTTCGTCATCCCGCACGACGAGATCGTCGCCAACACGCTGGCGATGAACCTGGTGCTGGGCGGCACGCTCGGGCTGGCGCTGCTGTTCATCGGGCTGGGCGCCGTGCAGTGGGCCCGGGTGCTGATGGACGACCACGAGATCGTCGAGCTGCGGCACGCGGCGGCCTCGCCCGCCGAGGACCGGACCGTGGCGGTCGCGGCGATGGCGCAGGGCAACGAGGAGTCCGGCTTCGGCCGGCGGCCGCTGATCCGCAACAGCATGCTGGCGTCGATGGGCGTCCTGGCGCTGCCCACCGTGGTGCTGCTGCGCGACCTCGGCCCGCTGCCGGGCGACGACCCGAAGACCACGGTGTGGAAGAAGGGCGTCCGCGTGGTCGTCGACGTCACGGGCGACCCGATCAGGCCGGCGGACATGGACGTCGGGCAGCTGGTCAACGCCGAGCCGGAGCTGTTCTACGAGACCGACGAGGAGGGCGAGCCGCTGTACGAGGGCACCGCGCTGCTCAACGCCAAGGCCAAGGCGGCGGTGATCCTCGTCAAGATGGCGCCGGACGAGATCCATGCGCCCCCGGGCCGGGAGGACTGGGGCCAGGACGGCATCTTGTGCTACTCCAAGATCTGCCCGCACCTCGGCTGCCCGATCAGCCTGTGGGAGCAGGTCACCCGCAACCTGATCTGCCCCTGCCACCAGTCGACGTTCGACCTCGCCGACGGAGGTAAAGTGATTTTCGGGCCGGCAAAACGTGCCGTGCCCCAGCTGCAGCTGGGCCTCGACGAGGAGGGCTACCTGATCGCGATGGGCGACTTCGTGGACGTGATCGGGCCGAGCTTCCCCGAGATCCACCAGGACTGACGAGGTGACGTGCCGATGAGTGAGACGGAGGCGGCGGGCGGCGCTGCGCGCCCCGCCTCGTACGACAAGCTCGCGGGCCCGGTGGCGTGGCTGGACGACCGGGTCGGGCTGGCCACCCTGGTCAAGAAGAACGTCCGCAAGGTCTTCCCCGACCACTGGTCGTTCCTGCTCGGCGAGATCGCGCTGTACAGCTTCGTGGTGCTGCTGCTGTCGGGCACGTTCCTGTCCATCTGGTTCAAGCCGTCGATGGCCGAGGTCGTCTACGACGGCAGCTACGACTCGCTCGTCGGGCTGCACATGTCCGAGGCCTACGAGTCGACCCTGGACATCTCGTTCGACGTCCGCGGCGGACTGCTGATGCGGCAGATCCACCACTGGGCCGCGGCACTGTTCCTGGCCGCGATGCTGGTGCACATGCTGCGGGTGTTCTTCACCGGCGCCTACCGCAAGCCCCGCGAGATCAACTGGCTGGTCGGGCTGGGGCTGCTGCAGCTGGGCATCGTCGAGGGCTTCGCGGGCTACTCGTTGCCCGACGACCTGCTGTCCGGCACCGGCCTGCGCATCGCCGAGGGGCTGATGCGCTCCATCCCGGTCGTCGGCACGTACATCTCGTTCTTCGTCTTCGGCGGGGAGTTCCCGGGCGACGACTTCATCCCCCGGCTCTACATCGCGCACGTGCTGCTGATCCCCGGCATCCTGCTGGCGCTGATCACCCTGCACCTGCTGCTGCTCGTCTACCACAAGCACACCCAGTGGCCCGGTCCCGGCCGGACGAACAACAACGTGGTGGGATACCCGTTCCTGCCGGTCTACATGGCCAAGGCCGGCGGCTTCTTCTTCATCGTCTTCGGCGTCACCGCGCTGATGAGTGCCCTGTTCCAGATAAACCCGGTGTGGGCGTTCGGGCCGTACAACCCCGCCGAAGTGACGGCGGGTTCCCAACCCGACTGGTACATGGGCTGGCTCGACGGCGCGCTACGGATCATGCCCGCCTGGGAGTTCACCCTGCTCGGATGGACGTTCTCGATGAACGTCTTCATCCCTGGCGTGTTGCTGATGGGGCTGCTGTTCGGGATCCTCGGCGCGTACCCGTTCGTCGAGCAGTGGGTCACCGGGGACAAGCGGAACCACCACCTGCTCGAGCGTCCGCGCAACGCCCCGACCCGCACGGCATTCGGTGCGGCCGGCATCACCGCCTACGGGCTGCTGTGGATCTCCGGCGGCAACGACATCATCGCGACGCAGTTCCATCTGGACTTCTACTGGATCACCAGAACGCTGCGGGTCCTCGTCTTCCTCGGACCCGTCATCGCGTTCATCGTCACCCGGCGGATCTGCATCGGCCTGCAGCGCAAGGACGCCGAGGTGGTGCTGCACGGCTACGAGACCGGCGTGATCATGCGCTCCCCCGACGGCCAGTACAGCGAGCGGCACCTGCCGGTCAGCCAGGCCGAGGCGTTCGTGCTCACCAACCACGACCGCACCGAGGTGGCGCAGCTGCCTGCGGCGACCGACGAGAACGGTGTGGCGGCACCCGGCAACCGCGCCGAGCGGCTGCGGGTCCGGCTGTCGCAGTTCTGGGTCGGGCACGACCACCAGAAGCCCACCGCCGAGGAGCTGCACGAGGCGCACGAGCACCACGAGGCCGAAGAGCTCGAGCCCGCCGACGACGAGTTCAGCGGCGTCAACGAGCTCGGCGTCCCCAAGCGCCACTGACCCGGGGGCCGCACCCCGCCGGACGATCCGACCGTACGGGCGTCGGAGCGCTCACCAGGCCGGATCGTTCGCGGGCGCCAGGCCGCGCGCAGCCGGACGATCCGACCGTACAAGCGTCGGAGCGCTCACCAGGCCGGAACGTTCGCGGGCGCCGGACCGGCCGCACCCCCCGAAAGATCCGACCGTACGGGCGTCCGAACGCTCACCAGGTCGGATCGTTCGCGGGGAGGGTGGTGGGTGGGGTCTGGTCAGCTCAGGGCGGAGCCGGCCTGGTACTCCTGCCAGGACATGTCCCAGTCGGTCCAGCCGTTGCCCTCCTCGAGCGGGCGGTCGCTGCCGACGACCTTGACCACGTCACCGCGGTGGGTCTGGTTGAACAGCCAGTACGCGTTGTCGGTGCTCATGCCGACGCAGCCGTGGCTGACGTTCTCGTAGCCCTGGGAGCCCACCGACCACGGCGCGGCGTGCAGGAACTCGCCGGTGTAGGTCACGCGCATCGCGTACTCGACGTCGGGGATGTTGTAGTACTCCGGGTCACCAGGCTGGATGCCGACGGTGGCGGCGTCCATCCGCTTGGACTCGAACTTCTCCACGATCAGCTTCACGCCGCTGCGGGTGGTGAAACCCGGCGCGCCGGCGGTGATCGGGATGGTCCGTGCTTGGTTGCCGTTGACCTCGACCTTCATCTGGTGGCTCGCGACGTTGACCGTGCTGATGATCGAGTCGCCGACGGTGAACGAGACCTTCCGGTCCTCCTGGCCGTAGATGCCGTTACCGGCGTCCACGCCGTTGATGCCGACGTCGACCTTGACCTTGGTGCCGGTCGGCCAGTAGCTCTTCGGCCGGTAGTGCACCTCGTTGTCCGACAGCCAGTGCCAGGTGCCCTTGACCTGCGGGGTCGAGCTCACCTCGAGGTGCCGCTCGATCTCGGCCCGGTCCTTGACCGGCACGTCGAACGTCACGATGACGGGCATGCCGACCCCGACCGTCTCACCCTGCAGCGGCGCCACGCTCGGGAAGGTCTGCTGGTCGAGGGTCAGCGCCTCCGTCGTGAAGCTGTCCCGCACCGTGCTCGTCTCGCCAGACTCGGCAGTGCCCTTGCTCACGACGGTGTACTTCGCCCCCGGCTCGAGCAGCTCGCCCGCCGTCCAGCGGGAGCCGTCCCTGCTGACCGAGCCCGACAGCATGTGCTCGGGGCTGCGCGCGCCGCGATAGACCTCGACCTTGTCCAGGGTCCCGTTGCTGGCGGAGACGCTCACCTCGGTGTCGACCGGTACGTTCCGACTCGAGCGGGGCAGCTCCACGGTCGCCTCGAACGGGTCCGCCGCAGCCTGCTCCGTGCCCCCGCCGCCACCGCCGGACCCGGCGTCGTCGTCGGTGCCACCGGGCGCGTCCGCGGTGCAGGAGGCCAGGGCCAGCACGATGCTGACACCGGCCACGAGGCCGGCCGCACGGCGCGGCGAATGGGCCCAGAGCATGGTGGAACCTCTCGGTATGTCTACGGGGACCCGCCCAGGGTAACCCGGCGACCGGCTCGATCCGAAAATCCGCGCCGTGATACTCCCCTCGGTGTCCGAGGGGGTCAAATCGGGCGCCGCGCGCGGGTTCAGTGCGTGTGGTAGCCCCGGTAGTACTCGAAGACGAATCCCACCACTGTGAGCATGCAGACGCCGACGCCGATGATCACCAGCCACCAGCCGATCACGACGCCCACGGCGGCGGTGGCCACCGCCGCCGCGGTGAACAGCGGCCACCAGCTGTACGGGGGGAAGAACCCGAACTCACCCGCCCCGTCCGCCACCTCCGCCTCGGCGCGGTCCTCGGGACGCGGGTCGATCCGGCGCGAGACGACCGCCAGGTAGAACGTCACGAGGCCGGCCAGGAGCGTCGTCATGATCAGCGCAGCGGTGCCCGTCGGGTCCTCGGACAGGAACCAGTAGATCGGGGTCACGATGCCGAAGAAGAGCACGCAGATGCCCATCACCCAGGCTTCGATCCTCACCGCGGGTCCTCCCGGTCGCGGCTGGTGGGCAGGTCACCGCCGGCCTGCTCGGCCAGGTGCTCGGCCCTGCCCCGCAGTTCGGGCGAGTCGGTCGGGGTCTCCTCCTCGCCCAGCCCCTCGGTGTCGTAGAACTCCAGGACCGCCACCTCGGGGTGGTGGAGGTCGAAGGCGGGTGCCTCGGACCGGATCCGTGGCAGCCGGTGGAAGTTGTGCCGCGGCGGCGGCGACGACGTGGCCCACTCCAGCGAGCGACCCCAGCCCCACGGGTCGTCGGTCTCGACCAGGGGCGCCTGCCGGGTCTTCCAGACGTTCCACAGGAACGGGATCATCGACGCGCCCAGCAGGAAGGCACCGACGCTGGAGACCTCGTTGAGCGTGGTGAACCCGTCGCTCTCCTGGTAGTCGGCGTAGCGCCGCGGCATGCCCTCGACGCCCAGCCAGTGCTGCACCAGGAAGGTGAGGTGGAACCCGACGAACAGCATCCAGAAGTGGATCTTGCCGAGCCGTTCGTCCAGCATCCGACCGGTGAGCTTGGGCCACCAGAAGTAGAAGCCGGCGAACATCGCGAACACCACGGTGCCGAACACGACGTAGTGGAAGTGCGCCACCACGAAGTAGCTGTCCGAGACCGCAAAGTCCAGCGGCGGGGAGGCGAGGATGACGCCGGTGAGCCCACCGAACAGGAACGTGGTCAGGAACCCGAGCGACCACAGCATGGGGGTCTCGAACGTCAGCGACCCGCCCCACATCGTGCCGATCCAGTTGAAGAACTTCACCCCGGTCGGGATCGCGATCAGGAACGTCATGAACGAGAAGAACGGCCGGTCGACCGCACCGGTGGTGAACATGTGGTGTGCCCACACCGCCACCGACAGCGCCGCGATGCTCAGGGTCGCGCCGACCAGCCCGATGTAGCCGAAGATCGGCTTGCGGCTGTAGACCGGCAGGATCTCGGTGATGATCCCGAAGAACGGCAACGCGATGATGTAGACCTCGGGGTGCCCGAAGAACCAGAACAGGTGCTGCCACAGCAGTGCGCCGCCATTGGCCGCGTCGAAAACGTGCGAGCCCAGTACCCGGTCCGACTCCAGCATCAGCAGCGCGCCGGCCAGGATCGGGAACGCGATCAGCACCAGCAGGCTGGTGATCAGGATGTTCCAGCAGAAGATCGGCATCCGGAACATCGTCATGCCCGGCGCCCGCATGCAGAAGATCGTGGTGACGAAGTTGACCGCGCCCAGGATGGTGCCCAGCCCGGCCAGCCACAGGCCCATGATCCACAGGTCGCCGCCGATGCCCGGCGAGTTGACCGCGTCCGACAGCGGCGCGTAGGCGTACCAACCGAAGTCGGCCGCTCCACCAGGGACGATGAACCCCACCGACGCGATCAACCCCCCGAGCAGGTACGTCCAGTAGCTGAACGCGTTGAGCCGCGGGAACGCCACGTCCGGCGAGCCGATCTGCAGCGGCATGATCGCGTTGGCGAAGCCGGCGAACAACGGCGTCGCGAACAGCAGCAGCATGATCGTGCCGTGCATCGTGAAGAGCTGGTTGTACGTCTCGTCGCTGACCACCTGGTTGCCGGGCTGCGCGAGCTCGGCCCGCATCAACAGCGCCATCGCACCCGCGAAGACGAAGAACACGAACGACGTGACGAAGTACAGGTTCCCGATCACCTTGTGATCGGTCGTGCTCAACACCCGCGCGGCCTGCTGTCCCAGACTGCGGCGCGGCTGCGGGGCCGAGGTCGGCGTGGGAGGTGCGACGGTGGTGGTCACTGCTCTGCCTCCTCCGACTCTTCCTCGCCGGCGATCTCGGTCGTGATCGCTGGCGGCCCCGGCTCGCCGACGTTGCCCTCCGCCTGCAGCTCCTGCAGGTGGGCGTCGTAGTCGTCGCGGGACACGATATGCACTGTGAAGAGCATCCGGGAGTGGTACAGACCGCACAGCTCCGAACAGCGACCCGGGTACTCGCCCTCGCGGGTGGGCGTGACCGTGAACGTGTTGTCCCGGCCCGGCACGACGTCCAGCTTGTAGTTGAACGCGGGGATCCAGAACGCGTGGATGACGTCGGCCGAGCGGAGGTCGAACCGGACGATCTCGTCGACCGGGAGCCAGAGCTCGGTCGGGTCCGACGGGGACCCGGCGTCGAAGACGGGCTCACCGTCGACGGCTTCCTCGTCGTAGTAGGTGAATGTCCACGACCACTTCTCGCCCAGCGCCTGGATCACGTGGTCCGGTTCCGGCTCGGCGTCGAGCTCCTGCTCGGTCTCCACCGTGTGGAAGAACAGCACCGCGACGATGATGACCGGGGCAATCGTGTACAGGACCTCGATCGGCAGGTTGTAGCGGACCTGGGACGGGACCTCCTCGTCCGAGCGGCGGCGGTAGCGCACCACCACCCAGCCCATCAGGCCCCAGACGAACACGCCGACGACGAGCGCCGCGATCCAGGCGCCGAACCAGAGCTGGTCGACGTACTCGGACCGGTCGGTCGCGCCGACAGGCATCCCGAAATCGGTGCCGTCGCAGCCACTCAGCAGCAGCAACCCACCCAGCGCCACACCTGCCCGCGCGAACCGGCCGAACCGGCTCCGCCCCGGAGGCGGGAGGTCCTTGCCCACGTGCCACCAACCTGTTCGTGATCGCGCGCCCAGATGCTGCTGTCGGAGTGGCAAAACCCTACTCCAGGAACCCGGACGTGCGACGAGGCGGGACCCCGCGGGTCCCGCCTCGTCGACGTGGGTACGGCTCGGTCGCCCGGCTCAGTGGAAGGAGTCCCCGCAGGCGCAGGAGCCGGTGGCGGTCGGGTTGTCGATCGTGAAGCCCTGCTTCTCGATGGTGTCGACGAAGTCGATGGTCGCGCCCATCAGGTAGGGGACGCTCATCCGGTCGACGACGACGTCGACCCCGTCGAAGTCGCGGACCTGGTCGCCGTCGAGGTCGCGCTCGTCGAAGAACAGCTGGTAGCGCAGGCCGGAGCACCCGCCGGGCTGCACCGCGATCCGCAGCTTCAGGTCGTCACGGCCCTCCTGGTCGAGCAGGGTGCGTACCTTGCTCGCGGCACCGCTCGTGAGGACCACGCCGTCGGCCGGCGGCGCCTCGGCACCGGGGGCCGTGCTGGTGGTCGGGGTGTCGTTCTGGACGGTCATCGCGTGCCACTCCTGACATCGGGTTCACCCTGGGCGATCACGGGAGGCCAACGCGGCCACTCACCCGGGCATTCCCATGATGCCACGGCCGGGCGGCAGCGCAGCGTTGCGCCGCTCATCTGGACCAGGTTCTGGCCACTCGGGCGGCCAGCTCGGCCAACGCGTTCGCGGCGTCGCCGATCGACCGCTCCTCCCCCACCAGCTCGGTGACCGAGTAGGCCGACTCCACCCCCAGGGCGCGCATCTCCCGCGCCGCCACGTCGACCCGCCCGGCCAGGACCACGCACGGCCGCAGCGCCGCCCCGGCGACCTGCGCGACGCCGTAGACCACCTTGCCGCCGCTGGACTGGTAGTCGAAGGCCCCCTCGCCGGTGAGCACCAGGTCCGCCTCCGCGGCCCGCGCGGGCAGTCCCACCGCGTCGGCGATCAGGTCGATGCCGGGCTCGCGGGTGGCCCCGAGCAGCAGCAGCGCGAACCCGAGCCCCCCGGCCGCACCGGCGCCTGGCTCGTCGGCGACCGCCCGGTCCGTGGCGGCGGCGAGGTCCTGGAGCAGGCCGTCCAGCGCGGGCTTGCGCTCGTCGGTGACGCCCTTCTGGGGGCCGAAGACGTTGATCGCGCCGCGCAGCCCGAGCAGCGGGTTGTCGACGTCGGTGGCCGCCACCAGCTCGACCCCGGCCACCCGTTCCCTCGCGGTCGAGACGTCGACGCGGGTCACGCCCGCCAGGCCCAGCACGCCGGTGCGCAGGTCGACGTCGGCCTCGGCGCCGAGCCCGGCCAGCAGGCCTGCTCCCCCGTCGTTGGTGGCGCTGCCGCCCAGACCGATCACCACCCGCTGAGCCCCCGCGTCGACGGCCGCGGCCACCAGCTCACCGACGCCGACGGTCGTGGCCCGCTCGGGCTCGCGGTGCTCCGGCGGCGTCAGGTGCAGCCCGCAGGCCTGCGCGGACTCGACGTAGGCGGTGCCGTCGTGCAGCAGCACCGAACCGGGCGTGGGGGCGCCGTACGGTCCCGACACCGTCACGGCGAGCAGGTCGCCGCCCAGGCTGGCGTGCAGGGTGTGCACGAACCCGGGGCCTCCGTCGGCCATCGGCACGGTCCGCAGCTCGTCGTCGGGCGCCTGCCGGTGCCAGCCCTCGACGATCGCGTCCGCCGCCTCGGCGGCGCTCAGGGTGCCGGCGAACTTGTCCGGGGCGACGAGGATCCGCATGCGCGAAGTCTGGCAAACCCGGCCCGGTCCGCATCAGCGGCCGGGACCACCGGCCGGGATCAGAGGCCGGGCGCGCCCCAGATCGCGAGCCAGCGGGTGAGGTCGGACTCGAGCGGCACGTCGTCGGTGACGGCCCCCCGCACCTGCAGCTCCAGCTGGTTGTCGCGCTTCTCGCCCGGCAGCGGGGCGAACGGGTAGAAGGTGCCGCGCTTGTACAGGTAGACCAGCCCCACCCGGCGGCCGTCGGCGTTGCCGAAGCCGACGTACGAGCACAGCAGCGAGGGGCCGAAACCGTTGTCCTGGAGCTCGGTGTTGACCGCGTGCAGCTCGGTCACCAGCGCCTCCAGCGCGTCCGGCTCCTGGCGGCACACCAGCCAGGTGAAGCCGTACTGGTCGACGGTGCGCTCGACGGCGGGGCCCCCGTCGGCGTCGAGCAGGCGCTGGACGTCGTCCTGGGCGGTGGCGAACGCCGCACCCTCGTTGGCGCGGTAGCAGACCGCTCCGATGCCGGTGGGGCGCAGGCCGACCCCGACCTCGAGGGTGAGCGCCGCCTGCGGGACGGCGAACAGCGCGTCCAGGTTGGCGGCCTTCGGCTTGGAGCGCCCGAGCAGCGCGTCGAGGAATCCCATCAGGCCATCGGGCGGCCGAGCTCGGCCGACACCCGGGCCAGCTGGGCCAGACGCTGCTCCAGGGGCGGGTGGGTCGAGAACAGCGCGCCGACCGACGCGCCCTTGATCGCCGGGGCGATGAAGAAGGCGTTCATCGACTCGGCCGCGCGCAGGTCCTTGGTCGGGATGCGGGCGATGTCGCCGGAGATCCGGGTCAGTGCGGACGACAGCGCCGACGGCTTGCCGGTGAGGTAGGCGGCCGCGCGGTCGGCGGCGAGCTCGCGGTAGCGGGACAGCGCCCGGATCAGCAGGAAGCTGATCGCGTAGACGAGGATGCTGGCGACCCACACGGCGATGAACACGACCGCGTTGTTGCGGTCGCGGCTGCCACCGCCGAAGTAGAGCCCCCAGCGCATGATCAGGCCGGCCAGCACACCGAGTGTCGCGGCCACGGTCATCACCGAGACGTCCCGGTGGGCGACGTGGGACAGCTCGTGTGCCAGCACGCCCTCGACCTCGTCGGCGTCCAGGCGTCGCAGCAGCCCGGTCGTCACGCACACCACGGCGTGGTCGGGGGTGCGCCCGGTCGCGAACGCGTTGGGCAGGTCGGTGTCGGCCACGGCGACCCGGGGCTTGGGCATGTCCGCGAGCGCCACCAGCCGGTCGATGACGGCGTGCAGCTCGGGGGCCTGCTCCGGGGTGACCTCGCGGGCGCGCATGGCCCGCATCGCAATCTTGTCGCTGAAGTGCCACTGCGCCCAGCCGATGCCGATCGCCAGCAGCGCGATGAACGGCAGCGCCCCGATGCCGGCGTAGGCGGTCAGCAGGGCCATGAACCCGAGGTAGAGCACCACCAGCAGGACCACGACCAACCCCATGCGTGCGGTCAGTCCGCGGTCGCTGCGGAAGCGGGTGCTGGCCATCGTGTGGTGGTCTCCTCGTGCTGGTGTGCCTGGTGGGTACGACGCCCGGACGACCCCCGTTGTTCCGCGGGACGCCCGTCGTCAGCCGGGGATGAGCCCCTCGTCGCCCAGCAGCCGGGCCACCTCGTCGACGGTGGAGTCCGACGGCGGCAGCACCAGGTCGGAGTCGAGCAGGGCGTCGTCGGCGAGCGCGGCGCCGTGCCCGCGTACCCGCTCGAGCAGCTGGGCGAACGCGGCGGCGAAGGCGTTGTCGTCGCGGGACTCGACCGCCTGCTCGACCTGGCTGTCGAGGGCGTTGAGGGCGTCGACCTCGTCGTCGGGCAGCTCGAACTGGCCCTCGCCCATGATCCGGATGATCATGCGGTGCCTCCCCGGCCCTCGGGCTGCTCGTCCGGCTGGGCAGCCGGGGCGGCGGTGCCCGGGTCGGATGCGCTGCCGCCCTCGAGAGCCTGGCGCTCGCCGGTGCCCAGCTCGGCCTTGAGGCTCGCCAGCTCGCTGTCGACGTCGGACCCGGACGAGATCGCGGCCAGCTCGCGCTCGATGTCGCTGTTGGGCGAGGCGGTCACGTCCTCGAGCGCGCCGGAGGCGAGCAGCTCGTCGACGGCGCCGGCCCGGGCCTGCATCTGGGCGGTCTTGTCCTCGGCCCGCTCCACGGCGAGCCCGACGTCGCTCATCTCCTCGGAGATGCCGGAGAACGCCTCGCCGATCTTGGTCTGCGCCTCGGCCGCCGTGTAGGTCGCCTTGATCGTCTCCTTCTTGGTCCGGAAGGCCTCGACCTTGGCCTGCAGCCGCTGGGAGGCGAGCGTCAGCTTCTCCTCCTCGGCCTGCAGCGACGACTCCTGGGTCTGCAGGTCGGCGATCTGCTGCTGCAGCGCCGACCGGCGGGTCAGCGCCTCGCGCGCGAGGTCCTCGCGCCCGGCCGCCAGGGCCTTCTGTGCCTGGCCGTGCAGCTTCTCGCCCTGCTGCTCGAGCTGGGTGCGCTGCAGCTCGACCCGCTTGCGGCTGGTCGCGACGTCGGCGACACCGCGCCGGACCTTGACCAGGAGCTCGCGCTGCTTGGTGTAGCTGTAGTCGAGGGTCTCCCGCGGGTCCTCGGCCCGGTCGAGGGCCTTGTTGGCCTTCGACCGGAAGATCAGTCCCATCCGCTGCATGATGCCCATGGACCTACCGCGCCCTTTCCTCACATGACGTCCCGCTACCGGGTGCCCGTTCAGCCTACGGGTGGGGTGGGGCGCAGGGGTAGCGCGACCGGTAGCGTGACGGCCGCAGGCGGTACGCACCGGCGTACCGGCCGCACCGTCAGCCACCGTTACCCACCGTCGTCCCCGAGGACTCCCGTGTTCCGACGCCGCAGCAGCACCGACAGCGTCGGCGAGACCCCGGAGGAGAGCCAGGCCCGGCTCGCGGCCGAGACCGAGCCGCCGCGGACCAAGGGCCGGCCCACCCCGTCCCGCAAGGAGGCCGAGGCCGCCCGCAAGCAGCGGCTGAAGCCCACCCGCAACAAGAAGGAGCTGGCCCGCAGGGAGCGGCAGCGCCGGGTGTCCGAGCGGGCGAAGGTCCGCGAGGCCCTGGTCACCGGCGACGAGAAGCACCTGCCGGCGCGCGACCGCGGCCCGGTGCGTGCCTTCGTCCGCGACCTCGTCGACTCGCGGCGCAACGTCGCCGAGTACCTGCTGCCGGCGCTGGTCGTGATCCTGGCGCTCAGCTTCATCCCCGCCCTGATCCAGCTGCAGCTGACCCTGTGGCTGGCGACGATCGTCGGCACCACCGTGGACACCATCTGGCTGGGGTACCGGCTCCGGCGCGAGCTCCGGCAGCGGTTCCCGAAGCCGGAGACCAAGGGCGCTCTCGCGTACGGGCTGCTGCGCAGCAGCCAGCTGCGGCGGCTGCGGCTCCCGAAGCCGCGCGTCACCCGGGGCCAACCACTTCCCGAGACGCGGCGCTGACCGCTCCGCGGACCCCGCATCAGCGGTGTGAGGCGCCGCGTTAGGTTCGGGGCATGGAGTTCCGACACCTCGGCACGAGCGGGCTCAAGGTCAGCGCGCTCGCCTACGGCAACTGGCTCACCCACGGATCCCAGGTCGAGGAGGACGCCGCGCTGGCATGCGTCCGGCAGTCCCTGGACGAGGGCATCACCACCTTCGACACGGCCGACGTCTACGCCAACACGGCGGCGGAGACGGTGCTGGGCAAGGCCCTCAAGGACCTGCGGCGGGAGTCGGTGGAGGTCTTCACCAAGGTCTACTTCCCGACCGGCCCCGAGGGTCCCAACGACACCGGGCTGTCCCGCAAGCACATCCAGGAGTCGATCAACGGGTCCCTGCAGCGGTTGCAGACCGACTACGTCGACCTCTACCAGGCGCACCGCTACGACTACGCGACGCCGCTCGAGGAGACGATGGAGGCCTTCGCCGACGTCGTGCACTCCGGCAAGGCGCACTACATCGGGGTGTCGGAGTGGACCGCGGACCAGCTCCGGGCCGGGCACGCGCTGGCCCGTGAGCTGCACGTCCCGTTCGTCTCCAACCAGCCGCAGTACAACATGCTGTGGCGGGTCATCGAGGCCGAGGTCGTGCCCACCAGCCGGGAGCTCGGCATCGGCCAGATCGTGTGGTCGCCGATCGCCCAGGGCGTGCTCACCGGCAAGTACCGGCCGGGCGAGGACTACCCGGCCGGGTCACGCGCCACCGACGACAAGGGCGGCGCCGACATGGTGTCGCGCTACCTGGTCGACGACGTGCTCCAGCGGGTGCAGCAGCTGCAGCCGCTGGCCGACGAGGCCGGCCTGAGCCTGGCGACGCTCGCCATCGCGTGGGTCCTGCAGAACGACAACGTGTCGGCGGCCATCATCGGCGCCAGCCGGCCCGAGCAGGTCACTGAGAACGTCAAGGCGTCCGGCGTACGTCTCGACGCCGACCTGCTCAAGAAGATCGACGAGGTCCTCGACCCGATCGTCGAGCGCGACCCGGCCCAGACCAGGTCACCGCGGCGCCGGGTCAACGAGCCGGACGCCGACGACGACGACTGAACCCGGCGGGGCTCACCCCTCGGGAGCGTGCAGGCTCATCGGGCCGTAGACCTCGCGCTCGCCCTCGAGCAGGACGACCTGGCCGACCCCCGCCTCCAGCAGGTCGGGCCACAGCTCGCCGAGCCAGCTCTCCGCGTCGGACTGGCTCGGAAAGGACGGCGTCGCCTCGTCGGTGCTGACCTCGGCGCCGCCGTCGTCCTGCAGCCGCCACGTCCACGCCATGGCGTCACCTTTCCTTCCCCTGCGACGGCGCTCAGCCGCGTACGTCGGTCTGCACGAACGGCGGCTTGGTGACGACGAACGCCTCCTGGCGACCGCGCAGCTCGACCTGCACGTCGTCGCCGTCGACGACGTCCGGCGACAGCAGCGCCAGCCCGATGCCGGTGCGCAGGGTCGGTGAGAAGGTCCCCGACGTCACCTCCCCCACCCCGGTGCCGTCGCGCGACACCGCCATGTGCGGGCGTGGGATGCCGCGGCCGGCGGCCCGCAGACCCCGCAGCACCCGGTGCGGTCCCCGCTCGCGCTCGGCCAGCAGCCGGTCGCGTCCCCAGAACTGCGGCTTCTTCCAGCCGACCGCCCAGCCGGCGCGCGCCTGCACGGGGGTGATGTCCGGGCCGAGGTCCTGGCCGTGCAGCGGGTAGCCCATCTCGGTGCGGAGGGTGTCGCGGGCACCGAGTCCGCAGGCGCGTACGCCCAGCGGCTCGCCCGCGTCGAGCAGCGCGTCCCACAGCGCACCGGCACCCCCGGCTGCCAGCAGCACCTCGTAGCCGCGCTCACCGGTGTAGCCGGTGCGGCAGACCACGGCGGACGTGCCGGCGTGCTCGGCGGGCACGAAGGACATGTACGGATGGCCCGCCGGCAGGCCGACCGCCTCGAGCAGATCGTCGCTGCGCGGGCCCTGCACCGCCAGCACCGCCTCCTCGGCGTGCCGGTCGACCAGCTCGACGGCGTCGGGCAGGCCGGCCGCCAGCCGGGCGGCGACCTCGGCGCTGTTCGCGGCGTTGGGGACCAGCAGCACCTCGTCCGGGCCGTGCAGGTAGACGATCATGTCGTCGAGCACGCCGCCGGTGGCGTCGTCGCAGGCCAGCGTGTACTGCGCCTGCCCGGGCTCGATCCGTTCCAGCGCGTTGGTCAGGCACCGGTCCACGTAGTCGGCGGCGCCGGGGCCGCGCAGCACGAGCGTGCCGAGATGGCTGACGTCGAACACCCCGACCGCCTCGCGGACCGCGGCGTGCTCCTTGAGCACCCCGCCGCCGGCGTACTCCAGCGGCATCTCCCACCCCCCGAAGGCGGCGGTCTTGGCGCCGAGCGCCTGGTGCCGATCGGCCAGTGGTGAGCGCTGCAGCCCGTCGTCGTCGCCCATGGCGCGGAACCTACACGGCAGCACCGGCGGCAGCGCCAACTAGGCTCCGGACCCGTGACCACTCTGTCCGTACGCTCCGCCAAGGCCGCCACCATCCGCACCGACGCGGTGGTGATCGGCGTCGTCTCCAGGCAGAAGGGCGTCGCCGCGGCCGGCCCGGCCGACGACGTCGCGACGGCGTTCGGCCGCGGGTTCGCGCCGCTGCTGGCCAGTCTCGGCTTCGAGGGCAAGCCGGGCCAGGTGGCGACCTTGCCGTCCGCGCACGTGGTGCGCTCGCCGGTGGTCGTCGCCGTCGGGCTCGGCCCCGACGACGCCGTCGACGCCGAGGCGCTGCGCCGGGCAGCGGCGACCGGCATCAAGGCGGTCTCCAACGCGGTGACAGTGGCGCTGGCACTGCCCACGTCCGGCCCGGCCGACGTGCAGGCGGTCGGCGAGGGCGCCCTGCTGGGGCTGTACGCGTTCGACCGCTACCGGTCCGAGCAGCGCAACGACCCGCCCGGTGACGTCGTGGTCATCACCGACGCCGCCCGGCAGAAGGACGTCAAGCAGGCCGCGGCGACGGCCGAGACCGTCGCCCGCGCGGTCAACCTGGCCCGCGACTGGGTCAACACGCCGGCCAGCGACCTGACGCCGGCGATGTTCGCGGACTCGGTGGTGGCGCACGACTCGAGCGCCAAGGTCAAGGTGACGGTGCTGGACGAGAAGCAGCTCACGAAGCAGGGCTGCGGCGGCATCCTCGGCGTCGGCCAGGGATCGAGCAACCCGCCGCGGCTGGTCAAGCTCGAGTACTCGCCGCGCCGGCCGGCCGCGCACCTGGCGCTGGTCGGCAAGGGCATCACGTTCGACTCCGGTGGCCTGTCGCTGAAGACGGGCACCGGGATGATGACGATGAAGTGCGACATGAGTGGCGCGGCCGCGGTGCTCGCGGCGACGTACGCGATCGCGGAGCTCGGGGTGCCGGTCAAGGTGACCGCGTTCGCGTCCATGGCCGAGAACATGCCGAGCGGCACGGCGACCCGCCCCGGCGATGTCCTCACCATGCGCAGCGGCAAGACCGTCGAGGTGCTCAACACCGACGCGGAGGGCCGGCTGGTGCTGGCCGACGGGCTGGACATGGCCACCGAGGTCAAGCCCGACGTCGTGGTCGACGTCGCCACCCTGACCGGGGCGTGCGTCGTGGCACTCGGCAGCCGGGTGGCCGGTGTGATGTCCAACGACGAGCGGCTGCTGGAGCGGGTCCCCGAGGTGGCGGGCCGGGCCGGCGAGCCCATGTGGTCGCTGCCGATCCCGGAGGAGATGCGATCCAAGGTCACCTCGTCGGTGCTGGCCGATCTGCGCCAGCACAACCCGGAGCCCTACGGCGGAGCACTGTTCGCCGCGGCGTTCCTGCGCGAGTTCGTGCAGGACCTGCGCTGGGTGCACCTGGACATCGCCGGGCCGGCGTTCAACGACAAGGAGCCGTTCGGCTACACGCCGAAGGGAGGCACCGGCACGGCCGTGCGCACGCTGGTCCGGCTGGCGCAGGAGGCCGCCTCCGACGGGGTTCTCGCCGCGGACTGACGCCGGCCGCTCACGCCTTGCCGCGCTGGCGACGGTTGTACTCCCGCATCCGCTGCGGCACGCCCACGACGGCCGCGTCGTAGGTGGGGACGCCGAGCTTGTTGGCCCAGTCGTGCGCCCATTTCGCCGACGGGACCCGGCGCCGGGTCCACTCGCCGTCGATCGCCACCAGCAGCACCGTGGTCTCGGTGACCGTGGTGCGCGGCTCGATGAACCCCTCGACGCCCTTGCGGGTCTGGACGAACTGCTCGAGGTGCTTGCGATCGACCGTCTCCGCGCCCCGGTCCATGGTCGAAGGCGCGCCGGAACCGCCGCCCGAGGTGCGTCGGCGCCGCCGGAACCAGGCCATCGGGCTCCCTCTCCACGCAGGTCCTGTCCCGTTCAGTGTGGCAGGGCGGGAGGGGCCGCGGCCTGCGTTCGTGATCCGCCCAGACAGGTGCAAGGATGACGAGGGCCGCGCACGATCAGTTCCCGGCGCCCGCCACGACCGGCTCCGGGGCAGCACCTGGGAGGCATCGGTGGCAGACGAGCAGACCGACACGTACGACGTCGTGGTCCTCGGAGGTGGCAGCGGCGGCTACGCCTGCGCCCTCCGCGCCCAGCAGCTCGGTCTGCGGGTCGTCGTGGTCGAGAAGGGCAAGCTCGGCGGCACCTGTCTGCACAACGGCTGCATCCCCACCAAGGCCCTGCTGCACGCGGCCGAGGTCGCCGACCACGTACGCGACGGCAACGCGGTGGGCGTCAAGGCCTCCCTCGACGGCATCGACATGTCCGCGGTCAACAGCTACAAGGACGGCGTCGTCGGCCGGCTCTACAAGGGCCTGCAGGGTCTGTTCGGGGCCGCCAAGATCGAGGTCGTCGAGGGCGAGGGCAAGCTCGTCGCCAAGGACACCGTCGAGGTCGAGGGCCGGCGCCTCACCGGCCGCAACATCGTGCTCGCCACCGGTTCCTACCCCCGCTCGCTGCCGGGCCTGGAGATCGGCGGCCGGGTGATGACGAGCGACCAGGCGCTGCTGATGGACGACGTGCCCGGCAGCGCGATCGTCATCGGCGGGTCGGTGATCGGGGTCGAGTTCGCGTCGGTGTGGCGCAGCTTCGGCGTCGACGTGACGATCGTCGAGGCACTGCCCCGGCTGGTGCCCGCCGAGGACGAGACGCTGTCCAAGCAGCTCGAGCGCGCGTTCCGCAAGCGCAAGATCAACTTCAAGACCGGCGCCAAGTTCGAGTCGGTCGAGCAGGGCGACAGCGGCGTGCGCGTCACCCTCGAGGGCGGCGACACCCTGGAGGCCGACATCCTGCTGGTGGCCGTGGGACGCGGTCCCCGTACGGAGGGGTTCGGCTTCGAGGAGGCAGGCGTCACCGTCGACCGCGGGTGGGTGCCGACCGACGAGCGGCTGCGCACCAACGTCGAGGGCGTGTTCGCGGTGGGCGACCTGGTGCCCGGGCTCCAGCTGGCTCACCGGGGCTTCGGGCACGGCATCTTCGTCGCCGAGGAGATCGCCGGGCTGAAGCCGATGCCGATCGTCGACTCGGGGATCCCGCGGGTCACGTACTGCAACCCCGAGGTCGCGTCGGTGGGCCTGACCGAGGCGCAGGCCAAGGAGCGCTACGGCGAGGTCGACACCTACGAGTACAACCTCGGCGGCAACGGCCGCAGCCAGATCCTCAAGACGCAGGGGCTGGTCAAGCTGGTCCGCGAGAAGGACGGCCCGATCGTCGGCGTCCACATGATCGGCGACCGGATGGGTGAGCAGGTCGGCGAGGCGTCGCTGACCGTCAACTGGGAGGCGTTTCCCGAGGACGTCGCGCAGTTCGTGCACGCGCACCCGACGCAGACCGAGGCGCTCGGCGAGGCTTCGCTGGCGCTCGCGGGCAAGCCGCTGCATGCTCACGCCTGACCGCTGAACCCCGACCGTTCACGGACCGACGAGAAGACAGGGCACACAGATGGCGACCCCGGTCAAGCTTCCGGCTCTCGGCGAGAGCGTCACCGAGGGCACCGTCACCCGCTGGCTCAAGCAGCCGGGTGACAGCGTCGAGGTCGACGAGCCGCTGCTCGAGGTGTCCACCGACAAGGTCGACACCGAGATCCCGTCCCCGGTGGCGGGGACGCTGCTGGAGATCAAGGTCTCCGAGGACGAGACGGTCGAGGTCGGCGCCGAGCTGGCGCTCGTCGGTGACGAGTCGGAGTCCGACGGCGGGGGCGGCGCCGACTCCGGCGGCGGCTCCGAGAGCGGATCCGAGGGCGGCTCGGAGCAGGAGCCGACCGACGAGGCCCCGGAGCAGGAGGCGTCGGCGGACGAGCAGTCCTCGGACGGGGCCCCCACGGGAGCAGAGCAGAGCCAGGACGACAGCGGGGCCGAGGACGACGGCGGCGACGACGACGGCGACGGCGGCGACCAGGAGAAGGAGACGCCTGAGGAGCCACCGGCCGCCGGCACCGCAGACGCGTCGGAGGGCACGGCCGTTACGCTGCCGCAGCTCGGCGAGAGCGTCACCGAGGGCACCGTGACCCGCTGGCTCAAGCAGGTCGGCGACTCGGTCGAGGTCGACGAGCCCCTGCTCGAGGTGTCCACCGACAAGGTCGACACCGAGATCCCGTCCCCGGTCGCCGGGACGGTGCTGGAGATCAAGGTCTCCGAGGACGAGACCGTCGAGGTCGGCGCGGAGCTGGCCGTGGTCGGCTCGGGCGACGCCTCCTCCGACACCTCCGACACCTCCGACTCCGACACCTCCGACTCCGACACCTCCGACTCCGCCTCCTCCGACTCCGACACCTCCGAAGGATCCGACCAGAAGGCTGCTCCGGCCAGCGAGGAGCCGGATCGTTCGGAGCAGGCGGAGTCCGAGGAGGAGCCGGAGCAGGAATCCGAGCAGGAAGAGCAGCAGGAGCAGGAGACCGAGTCCGAGCCGGCTGCCGAGGCCGAGGCGGAGGAGCCGCGGCAGGGCGAGCCGGCCGACCGGCAGTCGTCGGAGCAGCAGCAGGCACCGGCCGAGCCGGCGGCACCGCAGCACGCGGCACCGGCGCCGGACGAGAGCGGCGGCGGCTCGTACGTCACGCCGCTGGTCCGCAAGCTGGCGGCCCAGCACGGCGTCGACCTCTCCGGGATCGAGGGCACGGGCGTGGGCGGCCGGATCCGCAAGCAGGACGTGCTGGCGGCGGCCGAGCAGGCCAAGCAGGCGCCCGCGGAGTCCGCGGCAGAGCCCGCCGCCAAGGAGTCGGAAGCACCGGCCGAGGTGAGCCCGCTGCGCGGCACGACCGAGAAGATGAGCCGGCTGCGCAAGGTCATCGCCAGCCGCATGGTCGAGTCGCTGCAGGTGTCGGCCCAGCTGACCACCGTGCTCGAGGTCGACGTGACCCGGATCGGGCGGCTGCGCACCCGGGTCAAGGAGCAGTTCCTGGCGCGTGAGGGCGTCAAGCTGAGCTATCTGCCGTTCTTCGCCAAGGCGGCGGTCGACACCCTCAAGACGTACCCGTCGCTGAACGCCTCGATCGACACCGAGGCCGGCGAGATCACGTACCACGGCGCCGAGAACCTCGGCGTCGCGGTCGACACCGAGCGCGGTCTGCTGGTGCCGGTGATCAAGGAGGCGGGCGACCTGTCGATCGCCGGGCTGGCGCGCAAGATCGCCGACCTCGCCGCCCGTACGCGCGACAACAAGGTGTCGCCCGACGAGCTGTCCGGCGGCACGTTCACGCTGACCAACACCGGCAGCCGCGGCGCGCTGTTCGACACGCCGATCATCAACCAGCCGCAGGTGGCGATCCTCGGCACCGGCGCCGTGGTCAAGCGTCCGGTGGTCATCGACGACGCGAACCTCGGCGAGACGATCGCGGTGCGCCAGATGGTCTACCTCGCGCTGACCTACGACCACCGCGTCGTCGACGGTGCCGACGCCGCGCGGTTCCTCACCGCGATCAAGGAGCGGCTCGAGACCGCCAACTTCGAGGCCGACCTCGGGCTCTGAGCCCGCTCGCTGCCGGGCTCAACGCCGCGATTGTGCGCTGATCCGTCACCCCGCAAGATGTGGGTGACGGATCGGCGCACTCTCGGTCGCCGCCCCCTGTCGATGACCCACCCATGCACGTCGGCTCCGCCCACCTGAGGATGGACCCATGCGGGTGGTGATCTCCGGCTCGTCCGGCTTCCTCGGTACGGCCCTGCGCGACCGGCTGGCGCGGGAGGGCCACGAGGTCGTCCGGCTGGTCCGCGGCGACGCCGCTACCCCGTCGGAGTCGCACTGGGACCCCGCCGCCGGCCTGGTCGACGCCGACCTCCTTGCGTCCGCCGACGTGGTGGTGAACCTGTCCGGCGCGCCGATCGCGCACTGGCCCTGGACGCGCTCGTACCGCCGCAAGCTCCTGGCCAGCCGTACGTCCACCACCGGCACCCTGGCCCGGACGATCGCGAGGACGGGCGCGACGCCCGTGCTGATCAGCGGCGCCGGCGTGGGCGCGTACGGCACCCGCGGCGACGAGGTGCTGACCGAGGAGTCGAGTCGCGGTGACACGTTCCTCGCCGAGGTGGTGCGGGCGTGGGAGGACGCCACCGAGCCCGCCGCCGTGGCCGGCAGCCGGGTCGTCACGCTGCGCACCGGAGTGGTGCTGCACGGCAGCGGGGGCGCGCTGCGGCTGCAACAGATCCCGTTCCGGCTCGGGGTCGGCGGCCGGTTCGGCTCCGGCCGGCAGTGGTTCTCCCCCATCAGCCGCGACGACTGGGTGTCGGCCGTGCTGCACCTGGCCCAGCACCCGACCGCCACCGGCCCGCACAACCTGGTCGGACCGGAACCGGTCACCAACCAGGAGTTCACCGCCGCCATGGGTGAGGTGCTGTGCCGGCCGTGCGTGGTCCCGGTGCCCGCCACCCCGGTGCGGCTGGTGCTCGGGGAGCTGTCGACCGAGGTGCTGGGCTCACTGCGGGTGCTGCCCGTGGCGCTGGAGGCCAGCGGCTTCACCTGGGCGCAGCCGGACGTACGCAGCATGCTGCGCGCCGCGTTCGGGCGCTGACCCCGGCGCGTCAGCCGGACAACGACCGCACCTGCGCGATCCGCCACCCGGCGGCGGTGCGCACCAGCCCCAGCCGGTGCAGCGTCGGGTGGTCGCGCGGCAGCGACCGGGACCATCGCTCGGCGCCACGGCGGACCCGCGCCGGTCCGAGCCGGTCGACGACGCGCAGCACCACCCGTCCGGCCGACGCCGCACCGACCCGTACCTCCAGCAGCCGCAACCCCGCGCCGCGCACGGTGAGCCCGCGACGCGCGTACGCAGCCAGCACGGCTCGGTCGCGCCGCAGCACGGTCGAGCCGCGGACGTAGACCTCGGTCAGCGCAGCGGCATCGCCGGCCGCGAAGGCCCGCGCACGGGACCGGTCCAGGTCGGCCAGCACCCGCTCCCACCGCGACGGCGTCACCGGCGCGTACGCCGGTGGGACCGGCGCCGCCACGGCGGACGGCCGCCGATCGGAGGAACCGCCGCCCGACCTGTGCTCGCCGGCCAGCCCGGCAACCGTCACCGATGCCAGCAGGCACAGCACCACGAGCAGCATCACCAGCGGCACACGCGTCCGCCGCGGAGCGCGTCGATGGGCGGGTGCGGCGACCATCGGCCCAGCCTGCCGCGTCCCGACTGCGCCCGTCGGCCGCTGTCCACAGCCTGCGCCGAGGGCCGGACTAGGCTCGGCACGTGGAGTGGGAGCGGATGGGTCTCGGCACCGGCCTGGTGCCGTACGAGCAGGCGTGGGACCTCCAGCGCGACCTGCACACCGCCCGGGTCGAGGGCCGCGGCCCCGACACCGTGCTGCTGCTCGAGCACCAGCCCGTGTTCACCGCCGGCAAGCGCACCCAGCCCGAGGAGCGCCCCTTCGACGGCACCCCGGTCGTCGACGTCGACCGCGGCGGCAAGATCACCTTCCACGGGCCCGGCCAGCTGGTCGGCTACCCGGTCGTGGCGCTGCCCGACCACGTCTATGTCGTCGACTACGTGCGCCGGCTCGAGGAAGCCCTCATCGCCACCTGCGCCGACCTCGGAGTCCCAGCCGGCCGCGTGCGTGGACGCTCCGGCGTGTGGCTGCCCGCCGACCACGGGCGACGCGAGCGCAAGGTCGGCGCCCTGGGCATCCGGGTCTCGCGCGGCGTCACCATGCACGGCTTCGCGATCAACTGCGACGTCGACCTCTCGTGGTTCGAACGGATCGTTCCCTGCGGCATCAGCGACGCCGACGTCACCTCACTGTCGGTCGAGCTCGGCCGGCGGGTGAGCGTCATCGAGGTGGCCGACCTGGTCGAGCCGCACCTGGACGAGATGCTGTCCTGGCGACCGTACGAGCCCGCGCCCGCACTCGCCGAGCGACCGGACGGCGTCGCGGTGCTCTCGCCGAGCTCCCGCTGAGGTCGCGTGTCGTCGCCTCCCCGCCCGGTGACCGGACGTTAGGGTCGGCCCCGGTCGGCGCTCCGTGCACGGCCCACCGGACGGGGGCGAGACGGTGTCGGCACCGGTCATCGAGACCCGCGGGCTGCGCAAGGTCTACTCCGGACGGCGAGGCCGGCAGGTGGTCGCCGTCGAGGGCCTCGACCTCGTCGTCGAGGCCGGCGGGGTGCACGGCTTCCTCGGGCCCAACGGATCGGGCAAGACCACGACCATCCGCCTGCTGCTCGGGCTGGCGCGCCCGTCGGCGGGCAGCATGCAGCTGTTCGGGGAGCCGGTGCCCGCCCACCTGCCGCGGCTGGTGTCCCGCATCGGCGCGGTCGTGGAGTCGCCCAAGTTCTTCCCCGGGTTCACCGGGCGCCGCAACCTCGACCTGCTGGCCCGTGCGGCCCGCATCCCCCGCACCCGGGTCGACACGGTGCTCGAGCGGGTGGGGCTGACCGACCGCGCCGACGACCGCTACAAGGGCTACAGCCTCGGCATGCGGCAACGGCTGGCGATCGCGGCGACGCTGCTGGGCCAGCCGCAGCTGCTCGTGCTGGACGAGCCGACCAACGGGCTCGACCCGCAGGGCATCCGCGACATCCGCACCCTCGTGCGCGAGCTCAGCGCCGGCGGTGTGACGGTGCTGCTCAGCTCGCACCTTCTGGCCGAGGTCGCGCAGGTCTGCGACGCGGTGTCGATCGTGCGGCAGGGCCGGCTACTCGCGTCCGGACCGGTCGACGAGGTCGTCACGGGCCGCATCGGTGCGATCGTGCGGGTGGAGGTGGCCGACCCGCAGGCAGCACTCGCGGCGCTGGAGCGCGCGGGCTTCGCGCCCCGGCTGGGCGCCGGCGCGCTCCTCGTCCCCGACGCCCCCGAGCCCGCTCTGATCACCCGGGTGCTGGCCGACGAGGGGCTCTACGTCAGCGAGCTGGTGACCGTGCGTCCCGATCTCGAGGAGGCCTTCCTCGAGATCACCGGCCGCCAGGACGACCAGGCATGAGTCTGGTCGGCGTCGAGCTGCGCCGGCTGTTCGCACGCCGGGCGGTCGTGGTGCTGCTCGCGGTGTCGGTGCTGGGCACCGTGGTGGTCACGTCCATCGCGCTGTGGCAGTACCGCCCGCCCAGCGACGCCGACCTGCAGCGCGCGGAGCAGCTGGTCCAGGCCGACACCGAACGGTGCATCGCCCGTGCCGACAGCGAGCGGCAGGAGGAGCGCTGCGAGCACCAGTCGCGGGTGGGGTGGTACCTCGACCGGTCGACGCTGCGGCCGGTGGCGCTCTTCGAGGACCTCTCGACCGGCCTCACCCTGGTGCTGGGCTTCACCGCGCTGCTGATCGGCACGACGTTCGTCGGTGCGGAGTTCACCTCCGGAGCCATCGTCCCGCTGCTGCTCGTACGCCCGCGCCGCGAGGTGGTCTGGGCGGCCAAGCTGGTCGCCACCGGTCTCGCTGTGGGTGCGGTCGCGCTGCTCGCCTGGGCGTGCGCTGTCGGGTTGCTCCTGCTCGCGGCCTACGGCTGGGCGCCCGATGATCCCTCCAGCGACGCGGTGCGCGCCCTGCTCCTGCAGGCGCTCCGCGCAGCGGCCGTGACCACGGGGGCAGCCGTCGTCGGCGCGGCGGTGACGGCGGCGACGCGGTCGACGATGGCGGGGCTCGGCACGGTGATCGGCTACGCCCTGGTCGCGGAGGTCGTGGGTCGGCTGACGGTCCCACTGGTCCAGCCGTGGCTGCTGTCAAACCACGTCTTCGGCACCGTGCTGGGCAGGTGGGTCGTGCGGGACTACTCCGACTGCGGCATCGGCGGCGGCAGGCCGGACTGCCCCCGGGAGGTGACCTTCTCGCTGGTCAGCAGCGGGCTGGTCCTGGCGGCCGTGGGTGCGGTGCTGCTCGCGGTGTCGCTCGCCGTGTTCAAGCGGCAGGACATCGCCTGACGATGCGCGGCACCGGTCACGACTGCGCCGACAGCGCCTCCCGGTAGCCCATCCGCCGCGAGGTCTGCAGCAGCGACCGCGCGTAGAGCCGGGAACCCAGCCGCACCAGGGCGACCGCGGTCACCAGGGTGAGCACCACCGCCACCGCGATCTGCCAGGCGGCTGCCGTGCCGTCGGCGATGCGTCCCGGCATCGTCATGGCGGACACGATCGGCAGCATCGAGACCACCTCCTGGACCTTGTCGCTGCCGGTCACCGCCAGCAGGTACGGGACCAGCAGCACGATCTGGCCGGGAAGCGTGGTCGTCTGCAGGTCCTCCTGCCGCGTCGCGAGCGAGCCCGCGACCGACCAGAAGCTCGCGAGCGCGACGAACCCGAGCACGAAGAAGACCACGTACCAGGCGGCGGCCGGACCGATGCCGTCCAGCGCGCTGCTGCGCCCGGTGGCGACCAGACCGCCGAGACCGACAGCGACCAGGAGCACGACCTGGCCGAGTGCCAGCACGCTGTTGCCGAGGATCTTGCCCCAGAGCATGGCGCGGATCGGGACGGCGGCGGCGAGGATCTCGACCACCCGGCTCTCCTTCTCCTGCACGACGCTCTGCGAGATCGTGATGCCGAAGGTCAGGGCCGTGACGTAGAACAGGACCGCGGCGAAGAGGCTCGCGGCGCTGATGACGCCGGCGTTCTCGGCGTCGGCGTCGAGCAGCCGCTCGGACAGCTCGGTGCCCGCGAACAGCTCGTCGACCGTCACCCCAGCCTGCTCTGCGTTGGCCTGCAGCACGGTGCTGGACAACGCCTCGGTCAGAGCGGCCTGGAGCGTGTCGTCGACCTCGGTCTGTGCCACCACCGTGTAGCCGTCGTCGCCGGGCAGCAGCGCCACGTCGACCTCGTCGTCGGACACTGCCTGCTCGGCGGCCTCCGCGTCGGACTCCTCCGAGACGTCGACGCCCGCGTCGTCGTCATCGGCCAGCAGCACGTCCTCGGCGGCGGCCGCCACCTGCGCGCCGGTCTCGTCCACGACGGCGACGTCGTACGTCTCGGCGCGCCCACTGAGGATCGCCAGGGCCACGATGCCGACGGTGATGAGCACCAGCATGACCGCGATGCCGCCGAGGAAGGTCTTGTCCCGCAGCTTCGTGGACATCTCCCGCTCGGCGACGAGCCGCCAGGCGGGGGTGGAACCGTCGTTGCGCGTCATCGGATGACCTCCCGGAACACCTCGGACAGCGGCCGGACCACCCGGGCGAACTCACGTACCGGCGCGCGCGTGACCAGTGCCGCCAGCAGCTCGGCCTCCGCCTTGTCCCGGGCGCCGCCGTCGCCTGGCTCCTCGATCTCCAGCAGGGCGGTGCTGCCGTCGACGTCGGTCACGGCGAGGCCGGCGACCTCGCGGACCAGCCCGGCGTCGGTGCCCTCGGCGAAGGTGACCCGCAACCGGGCCGGTCCCCGGTCACGCAGCGCGCGCGCCGATCCCGCCGCGACGACCGCGCCCTCGGAGAGGATCACCAGGTCGTCGCAGATCCGCTCGACCAGCTCCAGCTGGTGGCTCGAGAACAGCAGCGGCACCTGGGCGGTCACCTCCTGCCGCAGCAGGTCGACCATCGACTCGACGGCCAGCGGGTCGAGTCCGCTGAACGGCTCGTCGAGCACCAGCGCCGCGGGACGGTGCACGAGCGCAGCGGAGATCTGCACCCGTTGCTGGTTGCCGAGCGACAACGTCTCGAGCACGTCGGAGGAACGGTCACCGAGCCCGAGCGACTCAAGCAGATCGGTGGCCCGCCGGGTGGCGTCGTCGCGCGACATCCCGTGCAGCCGGGCGAAGAACACCAGCTGGTCCAGCAGTTTCATCTTGGGGTAGAGCCCACGCTCCTCGGGCATGTAGCCGAAGCTGCGCCGGGTGGCGTCGCGGACGGGCGCGCCGTCCCAGCACACCTCGCCCGAGTCGGGCGCGAGCACCCCCATGATGATCCGCATCGTGGTGGTCTTGCCCGCCCCGTTGGCCCCCACGAACCCCGTCAGCCGACCCGGCGCGACGTCGAACGACACGTCGTCGAGCACTCGCCGGTCACCGTAGCTGCGGGTCAGCGACCGCACGCTCAGCACGGTTTGTCCCTCCTCTGGCCGGACACGTCGAGCGCGACGCTAACCGGGACGGGCGCGTTCCGTCGTCCGCCTCACGACGGAGCCGGGTCCGCCCCAGGGACGAGATCAGACGTCGGTGCCCGGGGCGACCAGCCCGGTCTCGTACGCGTGCACCACGGCCTGTACCCGGTCGCGGACGCCCAGCTTGGCGAGCACCCGCGAGACGTGGGTCTTGACCGTGGCCTCACCGAGGAAGAGACGGCCGGCGATCTCCGCGTTGGACAGCCCCCGGGCGACCAGCTCGAGCACCTCCTGCTCGCGCGCGGTGAGCTCGGCGGCTGGCACCGGCGTCGCCGCTGGCCCGGCGCCGGCGAAGCGGGCGATCACCCGACGTGTCACCTCGGGCGCGAGCAGGGCGTGGCCGCCGGCGATCGCGCGGACCGCCGAGACGAGGTCGTCGGGGTCGGCGTTCTTGAGCAGGAACCCGCTGGCACCGGCGCGCAGGGACGCGAACAGGTAGTCGTCGCGATCGAACGTCGTCAGCATCACCACCCTCGCCTCGTGCCGCTGCACGAGCAGGCCGGTGGCCTCGATGCCGTCCATGTCCGGCATCTGCACGTCCATCAGCACCACGTCGGGCCGCAGTGCGGCGACCGCGACGAGCGCCTCCCGGCCCGTCGTGGCGTGACCGACGACCTCGAGGTCGTCCTCGGCGGACAGGATCATCTCCAGCCCCCTGCGCACCACCTCCTGGTCGTCGACCAGCAGGACCCGCACCGGGTCCTCCCCCGTCACGTCGACTCCGGCTGCGGCACCCGTACTCGTACCCGGAAGCCGCCCTGCGGACGTTCGCCGATCTCGGCGCTCCCGCCGTGCAGGGCAGCGCGTTCCCGGATGCCCGCCAGCCCCCACCCGCTCGCCGCGGCACTGCCGGTGTCGCGCGGCCTGCCGTCGTCGAGCACCTCGACCTCGACGGCACGGCCGGTGCTGTCGTCGGCCGGGATCCAGCGCAGCACCACGTCAGCGCTGCGAGCGGTCGAGTGCCGGCGCACGTTGGCCAGCGCCTCCTGCACCGTGCGGTACAGCGACAGCTCCACCGTCGCGCTGACCGGGAACGGTGTGCCGGCGCGACGGAGCCGCACGTCGGTCCCGGACGCGCGGACCTGGTCGAGCAGGGCCTCGACCGCGTCCAGACCGGGCTGCGGCTCGCGGTCGCCGTCGGGTGCCGGCGCCTCGTCGGTACGCAGCAGCGACACCAGCTGCCGCATCTCCCCCACCGCGTCCGCGCTGGAGTCCTGGATGACCCGCAGCGCCTCCCGCACCGCGGGCGGGTCACGCTCCCAGACCCGGCGCGCCCCGGCCGCCTGCAGCCCGATGCCACTCACGTGGTGCGCCACCACGTCGTGGAGGTCGCGTGCGATCCGCACCCGCTCGTCGGTGACCGCGCGGCGGGCGTTCTCCTCCTGCTGCGCGCGCAGCTGCTCGGCCTGGTCGCGCAGCTCCTCGCGCTGGCGGGCCGACCGCCACGCGACAAAGCCCCAGCCGGCGGCGCCGAAGAAGTAGAGCGCGTTCAGCACGAACGTGAGCACCGCCGCCGCTGCGACTGGTGGGAACAGCCCCTCGTCGGGCGTCGCGGGGATCTGCACGTCGGACACCAGCACGACCAGCCAGGCGAACATGCCGACGAAGACGACCGTGGTCCAGGCCAGCAGCCGACGGCGGTCGGGGGCCCATGCCCACGCCGTCCAGATGGCGAGGAACAGCCCGACCTGGATCACGTAGCTCAGGGCCACCGGCGGCAACCGCTCACCGGCGGCGTAGAACACCACCGCGCACGCCACCATCACGGTGACCGGGTAGCGGCGGCGCACGCACAGCGGCAGGGCCAGGGCCACGCCCCACAGGTAGCCCTCGATCCCCCGCCAGCCCATGTCGGTGCCGGGCTGGGAGCTGCGGGCGAGCTCGACGGCGGGCAGGGAGAGGGCGGCGAGCGCCAGGCCGAGCCACAGGTCACGGCGCAGGGCGGCAGCGTCCGGGAGCGGCCGCACCCAGGGCTGGGAGGGCATGGGGCGCAGCGTACGGCCGAGTGGGGTGCATGGCCGTCGCCGCGTACCCTGGCGCCCGTGACCATCGCACCGGAGGGCCGCAGGATGCTGCGGCTGGAGGTCCGCAACGCGGAGACCCCGATCGAGCGCAAGCCGGAGTGGATCAAGACCCGGGCGCGGATGGGCCCGCAGTACTCCGAGCTGCTGGACCTGGTCAAGGGCGAGGGCCTGCACACGGTGTGCCAGTCGGCGGGCTGTCCCAACATCTTCGAGTGCTGGGAGGACCGGGAGGCGACGTTCCTCATCGGCGGCGACCAGTGCACCCGGCGGTGCGACTTCTGTCAGATCGACACCGGCAAGCCGGCCGACCTCGACACCGACGAGCCGCGCCGGGTCGCCGAGAGCGTCCGCACCATGCAGCTGCGGTACGCGACCGTCACCGGGGTCGCCCGCGACGACCTGGCCGACGGCGGCGCCTGGCTCTACGCGGAGACGGTGCGGCAGATCCACGCCCTCAACCCGGGCACCGGCGTCGAGCTGCTGGCCCCGGACTTCAACGCGGTGCCCGAGCTGCTGGGGCAGGTCTTCGACTCCCGGCCCGAGGTGTTCGCGCACAACATCGAGACGGTGCCGCGGATCTTCCGCCGGATCCGGCCCGGCTTCCGCTACGAACGCAGCCTCGACGTCATCGCGCAGGCGCGCGCGCAGGGCCTGGTGACCAAGTCCAACCTGATTCTGGGCATGGGTGAGGAACGCGACGAGGTCAGCGCCACCATGCGCGACCTGCACGAGGCCGGCACCGACCTGCTCACGATCACCCAGTACCTGCGACCGAGCGTGCGCCACCACCCGGTGGAACGGTGGGTGAAACCGGACGAGTTCGTTCAGCTGCGCGACGAGGCCCTGGGCATCGGCTTCGCCGGGGTCATGTCCGGCCCGCTGGTCCGGTCCTCCTACCGGGCCGGACGCCTCTACGCCCAGGCGCTGGACGCACGACTGGGTGCCGACGCGTAGCCTCTGTCCCATGGCCAGCGCGTCCCCAGACCCCGACGTACCGCAGGGCCGGATCCGGCAGATCCGGCAGGCGTACCGCGTCACCAAGCAGCACTACCGATGGATCGGCCCGCTGCTGCTCGCTGTGTTCGTCGCCGTCGGCGCCCTCGTCGCGTTCGTGGCGGGCGTGTGGCTGAGCTGGCTCGTGGGCATCCCGCTGGGCGTCATGAGCGGATTGATCGCGGTGATGGTCGTCTTCGGCCGGCGGGTCGAGCGCGCGGCGTACAAGCAGGTCGAGGGCCAGCCGGGCGCCGCGGCATCCGCGCTGCAGATGCTGCGCCGGGGCTGGGACGTCAAGCCGGCGATCGCGTTCACCAAGAACCAGGACGTCGTGCACCGCGTGGTCGGTCGGCCCGGGATCATCCTGGTCGGCGAGGGCGAGCCGCACCGGGTGCGCAACCTGCTGACCGTGGAGCGCAAGAAGCACGCCCGGGTGGTCGGCGAGGTGCCGATCACCGAGATCGTCGCCGGCGACGAGCCGGGCGCCGTCCCGATCCCGCGCCTGTCGCGGCACGTGCAGAAGCTGTCCAAGCAGATCACCGCCGGCGACATGACCGACCTGCTCAGCCGGCTGCGGGCCCTCGATGCCATGCGCCCGCAGGCCCCCATCCCGCGCGGGCCGGTGCCGACCAACGCCAAGGGCATGCGCCGGATGATGCAGGGGCGCTAGTTCCGGACCACCACGGTGCCCGCGGCCTGGTCGTGCAGGCCACGGGAGTCGCGGTCCATGATCACGGCGGGCACGGCCAGGCAGAGCAGAAAGGCCCGGACCAGCGCCCGCCACAGCCCCACCGGGGCACCGTCGAGGCGCGCGACGACGAGCCCGAGCAGCCGGTGGCCGATCGAGAAGCCGAGCAGCCCGACCAGCAGGGTCTGCTCGACCAGCAGCACCAGCGAGGGGCCGTAGACCCGGTCGAGGTCGATGGCGGTGGCGACCAGCAGGCAGACCACCCAGTCGGCGATCAGAGCCAGCAACCGCCGGCCCAGGCCGGCGACGGAGCCGGCGCCGGCGGCAGGGAGTCCCAGCCGGTCACCGGGGTGCCCGGGGTCCTCTCCACTCACCGGGCCGAGGCTAGCGGGTGGCCCGACGGCACCCGTAACGTCGGGGAAACATCAAGGTGACCACCGGGTAACTGGCCGCTCCTACGGTCAGCCGCAATTCGCTGGGACCACGCGCACAGGCCGTAGGACGGCCGAGGAGGACGCATGTTCGGTAACGCCGACGAGCTGTTGAAGTACGTCCGGGACGAAGGTGTCGAGTTCATCGACGTCCGGTTCTGTGACCTGCCGGGCGTGATGCAGCACTTCTCGGTGCCGGTGTCGTCGTTCGGGCCGGACGTCTTCGAGGACGGCCTGATGTTCGACGGGTCGTCCATCCGTGGCTTCCAGGCGATCCACGAGTCCGACATGGCGCTGTTCCCCGACCCGACGTCGGCGTACCTCGACCCGTTCCGCGTGGACAAGACGCTGTGCATCAACTTCTTCATCCACGACCCGCTCACCGGCGAGGCGTACTCGCGCGACCCGCGCAACATCGCACGCAAGGCGGAGGCGTACCTCAAGAGCAGCGGCATCGGCGACACTGCGTTCTTCGCGCCAGAGGCGGAGTTCTACGTCTTCGACTCGGTGCGCTTCGAGACCAAGCAACAGGCCGGCTATTACCACATCGACTCGATCGCGGGCGCCTGGAACACCGGCACCGACGAGGCGGCGGGCAACCGCGGATACAAGGTCCGTTACAAGGGCGGGTACTTCCCGGTGCCGCCGACCGACCACTACGCCGACCTGCGCAGCGAGATGGTCAAGACGCTCGAGACCAGCGGGCTGCTCGTGGAGCGCGCACACCACGAGGTCGGCACCGCCGGGCAGGCGGAGATCAACTACCGCTTCAACACCCTGCTGCAGAGCGCCGACGACACGATGAAGTTCAAGTACATCATCAAGAACGTCGCGTGGGCCAACGGCAAGACGGCGACCTTTATGCCCAAGCCGATCTTCGGCGACAACGGCTCCGGCATGCACTGCCACCAGTCGATCTGGAACGACGGCGAGCCGCTGTTCTACGACGAGTCGGGCTACGCCGGGCTGTCCGACCTGGCGCGCTACTACATCGGCGGCATCCTCACCCACGCCCCGAGCCTGCTGGCGTTCACCAACCCGACGGTGAACTCGTACCACCGCCTGGTGCCGGGCTTCGAGGCGCCCGTCAACCTGGTCTACAGCCAGCGCAACCGCTCGGCCTGCATCCGGATCCCGATCACCGGGTCGAACCCGAAGGCCAAGCGGATCGAGTTCCGCTGCCCCGACCCCAGCAGCAACCCGTACCTCGCGTTCTCCGCGATGCTGCTGGCCGGGCTGGACGGCATCAGGAACAAGATCGAGCCGCCCACGCCGATCGACAAGGACCTGTACGAGCTGCCGCCGGACGAGCTGGCCGAGGTCAACACGGTGCCGGCGACCCTGCCCGCCGTGATGGACTCGCTCGAGGCCGACCACGAGTTCCTGCTCGCCGGCGACGTGTTCACGTCCGACCTGATCGACACCTGGATCGACTTCAAGCGGACCCAGGAGATCGACCCGATCCGGCTGCGCCCGCACCCGCACGAGTTCGAGCTCTACTACGACATCTGAGTTCGCACAGATGTACCTGCGGCCCCGCCGTGGTGACGCGATCAAAAGCAGCCCCACCAGGGAAGACACATATATCCGACCCTCTCAGGTCAGGGGCCGCTGTCGGTCACATGCATCCTGGTGCGGCCGTGGTGTGGCCCCGGCAAGAGTGCTTCGAATCAGATGTGAAGATCCGTTCGGATTCGTCCTCTGGACGCAGCATTCCTGAAGACAAGCCAAGCCGGCCACCGGATCCGCCACTTGGGGGCATCCCCGCCCTCCATGATGGAGATCCGCTGCCCGTCGTCGTACTGATCAGGTTCTCGACGACGACGAGGTACTCGCCGGGACGCCTCCGCTGGGCCGAGCCCTCAACACCAGGACCGCTGGCTCGCGCGGTCGCGTCGGTGCTGTACGCCTCCTGCATGATCCCGACGAGCGGCCACGTGGTGTATATGCTCGGCGTGCAGAGCCTGCGGCGCCGGCGTGCCTCACGTACGTTTCTACTGGCGCGGAGGTCGATCTCCCTTGGAGAGCTGAGGACAGTTGAAGATTCTGGTGACCGGTGCGACCGGTTACGTGGGCGGTCGGCTGGTGCCGTTGCTGCTGGACCGCGGCCACGCGGTGCGCACCACGACCTCCAACCCCGATCGCGAGCAGCCGTGGTGGGGCGAGCGCGTGGAGACAGTGGTCATGGATGCGCTCGATGCGGAGCAGGTCACAGCCGCGTGCGATGGCGTGGACGCGGTCTACTACCTGATCCACGGCATGGGCGGGGACGACTTCGCCGATAACGACCGCAAGACAGCCAACAACCTTGCCGACGGCGTACGGGCCCACAGCATCGGCCGAATGGTCTACCTCTCAGGGATCGTCCCGGACGTCGCCGAGTCGGAGATCTCCGAGCACATCGAGTCGCGCCTCGAGGTCGAGCAGATCCTCAGCGACCTGCCCGCGACCGTCGTGGTGCTGCGCGCGGCGGTGCTCTTGGGCAGTGGGTCCACCTCGTTCGAGATCATCCGGCAGGTCAGCGAGCGGATGCCCGTGCACACAGTGCCGTCGTGGATGGACTCCATGGTCCAGCCGATCGCGACCGTCGACGTGCTCGAGGCTCTGGTGGGTGCGCTGGAGTACACCGGTCCCTCGCGCCATTTCGACGTGGGAGGACCGGACCAACTGCGTTATGGCGCGCTGCTCGAGGCCTACACCGAGCACGCCGGGCTCGAGCGGCGCCAGGTCAGTGTGCCCCTGTTGCCGACTGCGCTGGTCGGGACCCTGGTGGGCAGCCTCACCGACGTGCCCCGAGCGACGGTCGAGGCACTGGTCGAGAGCCTTCACCACGACATGGTCGTCGCGGACACCGACTTCCTGAAGCTGCTGCCGCGGGGACGCCGCCTGGTCGGACTGGACGAGGCTTTTCGCCGCGCCCTGGCTCCGCGAGCGACCACGCCCCAGGACGCCGACCCGATGGGGCCCTTGCCGCAGGACCCTGCCTGGGCCAGCGGCGGTGACGACCGTCCCGCCCTGGCCAAAATGGTCGACGCGGTGAAGGACGTGTTGCCGAATCCCTGAGAGATCGTCGTCTGGCGTGTCCTCGGCCTGACGCGAGGGTGGCCGGTCCCCACCGTCCACGCTGAGCGGGCGGTGGGCTGTCACGCGAAGGGAAAAGTTCGGTGCCTTCCTCGGTGCGCCGAGCGCTCTGGGACGCCGTCCCCCGCGACCGGCCTGGAGCCCCTTGACCGCCTGGAGCCCCTTGACCGCCCTGGGCGACGGCAACTGACCGTTTGTCGGTCGGGGCCGTCGGACGGGCCGTCCTCGGCCTCTCCTTGCGTGTCGAGCTGGTCGGCGCCATCGCCCCTGGTCCGCTGCATCTGGGACGCGGAGCGTGACCAGTAGCCGATCCTGCTGCGGGTCGCGCCAGATGACCGCCGCGGAGCACGACTCGTCTGTAGCCCGGATCGCGGCCGATTCGCACAGTCGCACGCAATCTGCGGCGCTTGACTGCCTCGTGCTTCGCGACAACGACCCGTCCGCGTTCCGTGGGGCTCCGCCGTCAGTACCGACGAACGCGGCTGTCGACAGGCTGACCCGGGTCCGCATCCCTTGGTCGGCTGGCTCGGCGGCGCGGGGGCTCGGTGCGGAAGAGGGTGACTCCGAACGCGGCCCACAGCACACCCACGCCGGCGTATGCGATGACCCCGAAGATCCGGAAGCCTCCGAAGCTGTCGGAGGTCTCCAGGGGAATCAGCACCATGGCCGCAGCTACGCAGTAGGCGGTGGCAAGCAGACCCAGAACGAGGCGGATCGGCCACTTTCCAACGCTCAGGGCAGCGACCACGCCGGCAGGAGCGAGCAGGAAGAGATCGAACGGTGGCCCAATACCGCGAAAGGCGACGTTCATCGCGGCGAAGAGGAACATCGCCACGCACATCACGGTGAGCGCACGGAAGGCGGTGCGACGTTCGCCGGTGACAAGCCCGCGGAGCGACCAGAGCCCGGCTCCGACCAGTAGCGGGGGGAGCGTGCCCATGAGGAATCCCCAGTAGTGCATGTCCCAGCCCAAGACCTCGCGCCCAAGGTTGTACGACGTCGGGCCGTGGGCAACTGTGAAGGGCACGAAGACCCCACTGGCGAGGATGCCTCCGACGACCATCGCGGTGGCCGCTGCAGTCGATCTTGAGCTGTCCACTGCCGACGTCAACCCTTCCCAGGAAGCCTGCTCGGAGACTAGCCGTCTGCGCGGAAGGTGGGCGGAGGCGTGATGCAGGAACAGGAGACGACTGACTTCTGGTGCTCAGCGCCGGACGAGAGGATGTCGCTATGCCCGCCCCCTATCCCCAAGAGTTTCGCGACGACGTGGTCGCGGTCGCCGTAGCCGTGGTTCCGGGGTGACGCTGAAGCAGACCGCGAGAGACTTCGGAGTGTCTGAGGCGACGCTGACGAACTGGCTCGAGGCCGCCGATGTCGAGGACGGCGAGCGCCCCCGGGTTGACCGAGGACGCGGCTGAGGAGCTGGCTCAGCTGCGGCGACGCACCAGGCTGCTGGAGCAGGAGAACGAGGTGCTGCGGCCGAGCGGCGGCAGTTCTCCCGCGGGCGAATCTGAAGCTGGGCCTCGGGAGAATGACGTACCCGCTGGTGAGCGAGAAGGGCGCCAAGGGCGGGCCGCCAGTCTTCGAGGACCATGTGCAGCGGATCTTCACTGCCGATGCGCCGAATCGCGTGTGGTTGAGCGACATCACCGAACACGCCACAAGAGAGGGCACGTTCTTCTGCTGTGCCATCAAGGACGTGTTCGCCCACGGGATCGTGGGCTACTTCATCAGTGCCCGGATGCCTGCCGCGCTGGCCGTGGACGCCCACAACAAGCCCGTGGACCGCCGCCCGGCCGAGGGTCACGAGGTGTCCGGCTGCATCTTTCACGCGGGACAGGGGAGCCAGTACCTTCCACATCGAGTACTACGCCGCATTCCGACAACACGAGGCTCTCGCAGTCCTCGAACAACGCCTCGGCGAGAACCGGGCCGTGTTCGGAGTGGAGCCGGTCTGGCTGGCCTCACGAGGGGAACGACGCGAGGCGCCCGCCGTCGAAGACGACTTCGTCCTCCCCGCACGCATCTCACCCGACGGCGACTCTCTCCACGCTGCCGACGTCATCGAACACCGCTCCGGCCGAGGTGCATACGCGGCCTTTACGCTGGTGACCATGCCCCCACAGACGACCGCCACCGGTGTCGATGACGCTGCCCTGCTCGGGCTTCGCCGTTGGAACATCGGCTTGGCGGTCCTACACGCGGCCCAGGCCCTGGCCGTGCTCATCCTGGCCAGCACCTTCGCGATCACCATCATCGCGTCGTACGCGCAAGGGCCCCCGGGCACCGACCTCGCGGACCCCGAGCCGGTACTCGACGTACGAATCGGCTGGGCGATCGTCGCGTTCCTGGCCCTTGCCGCGATCGATCATCTCGTGACCGCGACCGCGGGTCGCCGTCGCTACGAAAAGGACCTGCGACGCGGGCTCAATGCGTTCCGGTGGATCGAATACTCCTTCAGCGCGACCATCATGATCGTGTTGATCGCCTTCTACAACGGCATCGTTGAGATCTCGGCAGTCTTCGCGATCATCGGCGCCAACATCGCGATGATCCTCTTCGGCTGGCTACAGGAACTCATGAACCCGCCCGGGCGAACATCGACGACCATGCTCCCCTTCTGGTTCGGCTGCGTCGCCGGCGCTGCACCGTGGGTTGCCATCACCTGGAACCTCGTGGCGGCCAGAGAGGACGTGCCTGGCTTCGTGTTCGGGATCTTCATTTCCCTGTTCGTCTTCTTCATGAGCTTTGGAGTCAACCAATGGCTGCAGTACCGCGAGGTTGGACCGTGGCGCAGCTACGCATTCGGCGAACGGGGCTACCTCGTCCTCAGCCTCGTCGCCAAGTCCGCTCTGGCCTGGCAGATCTTCGCGGGCTCTCTCGCCTGACCGCTTCAGCGCCACCCTCCACGGGACGCTCCTCCCTAAGGCCGGCACGTCGCGTGACACTCCCCTCCGGGCCCGATCGCGACCCACGGTGCCAACTTCTGCCTGCTGAGAGACGTTCCCCTCGACAAGGGTCGCCCAACTCGAGCGCGAAGGCGTGGAGATCCTCGACGGTCCCGGAGAGCGGACCGGCGCAACCGGCCCGCTCGCATCCGAAGAAATCAGAGCGGGTCGAGGCGGGGCCCTGAGCAGGCAGAACTCGTTGCCTTCGGGGTCGGTAAGAACATGCCATGACCCGTCCCCCGTCTGGCCGATGTCGGCCGGGGCGGGCACCGAGCTGAAGAAGACGCTCGAGCTCGGCGTCCTGATCGCGGTCGGTGGCGTTGACGTCGACGTGCAGCCGGGACTTCCCCTTCTCCGGCTCATCCCTCCAGCTGAGGACGATCGTGGGCTGCGGACGTCGCTAGGAGTCGCGTAGGAGTCGCGTAGGAGTCGCGTAGGAGTCGCGTAGGAGTCGCGTAGGAGTCGCGTCGGCGTGCGGCGCCGCTTCGACACGTTCCGTACAGGTATCCATTAGTTGGGTAACAACGGCCCCGAGGGCGCGCCGGGTGTGTGAGTCTCCTCGTTCCACGACTCCCCGGACCCGGAGATCACGCTCGATGCTGCTGCTGCTCGCGTTCACCCTGTGGTTGAGCTCAGGGGTGATCATCGTTGCCCTGATCTGGCTGTTCGTCATCCGTGCGGACCGCTCCAAACCGGGCGAGCCGCCGCCGCCGTCCGGGGGCGGCAAGCTTCCACAACCGCGACGCGCCTAAGGCGCCTACGGTCGTCGCTCCGTGACCAGACGGCCCGGATTGTCCATTGCCGGTCCGGGCGAGACGGAGGACTGTGAGGTGTCTGGCAGCGCCGTCAGGACGCTGCCACCATTGGGGAGGGGGTGGCCCGTGTTCGCACGATCCACCACATTCAACGGAAATCCAGCAGCACTCGACGCCGGAATGGCCTACATCAGCGACGAGGTCATGCCGCAGATCACCAGCATGGACGGCTGCATCGGGCTGTCGATGATGGCCAATCGCGACTCAGGTCGCTGCATCGCCACCAGCAGCTGGTCGTCGGTGGAAGCCATGCGAGCCGCCGACGGAGCGTTGCGGCCGATCCGGGCCCGCGGCGGCGAGATCCTCGGCGCATCTCCGCTCATCGAGGAGTGGGAAGTCGCCATCATGCACCGTGAGCACACCACGGCCGACGGAGCATGCACCCGCGTCACCTGGTTGGAGACGGAGCCGGCCGGCATGGACCACGCCATCGACGTGTTCCGCATGTCGAGCCTGGCGCGGCTCGACGAGATCGAGGGCTTCTGCAGCGCCAGCATGTTCGTCGACCGGCGACAAGGCCGGTGTGTCGTCACGAGCACGTACGACAGCCGTAAGATGCTCGCCGCGTCCCGCCCGATCGCCGACACGATCCGCACCTCGTCGATGCAGGAGATCGGTGGCGACATCGTGGACATCGCCGAGTTCGAGCTGGTGCTCGCGCACCTGCACGTGCCGGAGACCGCCTGACCGACCCGGCCACCGATGGTCCCTCCGGACTCAGCCGCCAGACCCTGGCGGCGGGCCGGTGCGGGCCTCGGTGAGCGCATCCTCGACGGTCATGGTGCGTCCGGTCTCGTACGTCCGCTGCCAGGTCTCGGCCGACAGTGCGGAGCGCGCCTTGGCGAAAGGCTCCTCGATCTCGACCTCCTGGGTGGGCGGACGTGGTTCGGCGTCGCGTTCCCGCGCGGCCTCGGCGGCTCCCAGCAGCCGGACGGCGCGCTCGTGCTCGCCCAGCTCTGCCAGCACGGCGCCGTAGTCCTCGGCGACGGTGACTGCCCAGTCCGGTGAGACCCGCAGGATCTGCGGGATCTCGACCTGCAGCTGCTCGTACGCCTCGCTGTTCCTGCCCAGCTTCCGGAGGGTCAGGGCGCGGTGGTAGCGGGTCTCCCGCAGGCCTCGCTCGTCACCGGCTCCGAGCATGGTCGCCACCGACTCGTCGTGCAGCGCCAGTGCGCGCTCCAGGTCTCCCGCGGCCTCCTCGAGCACGGCCAGGTCCCTCAACACGATGGCGCGCTCGGTGCTCCCCGGCTCGGCCAGCGTGACGGCCTCCTCGAAGGACCTGCGCGCACCGCTCGGGTCCTGCACGTCCAGCTGGGCCCGACCCAGCAGCACGAGCGCGAGCGACAGCCATGACTCCTGTCCCTCGAGCCGGCGGTTCATCTGCACGCTGCGCGTCGCCGCCTCGACGGCGACCTGTGGCTCACCGTCGCCGAGCGAGAGCCAGGAGTACGAGCTGAGGCAGTAGGCGATCTCGGGTCGGGCGTGATCCCCGGCAACGGCGATGACCCTTTCCAGCCACCGCCGACCCTCGGCGACGTAGCCGGCGCCGGCCCAGAAGCCGCACATGTCGGCGGCGCACAGCTGCAGACCCACCTCGAAGCGGTCCGGCGGAGGCGGTTGCGGATCGTCCGGCCGCAGACTCCACGTCAACGCCGCCCGGACGTTCTCGTGCTCGTACTCGACGTAACGACGCGCCTCGACCAGCTCCTGCTCGGACTTGGACCACATCATGGATGGCAGCGCCTGGATCACCCCGAGCCAGTAGTCCGCGTGCCGGCTGCTCAGCTCATCCAGCTCGTCCGCCTCCCGCAGGGTGTCTCGGGCGAACTCACGGATCGTCTCCAGCATCCGCACCCGCGGCTCGCCGTCAGGATCCTCCTCGACCACGACGAGGCTGGCGTCCATGAGGTGAGCGACGTGGTCGAGTGGATCGGCACCGTCGAGCACGTCGGAGGCCAGTGCGGTGATGGCGCTGAGATCCGCGCCGCCGGCGAACACACCGAGACGGCGGAAGAACGCCTGGTGCGCCGGGTCCAGCAAGCCGCAGGACCAGTCGATGGTGTCGCGCAGCGTGCGCTGGCGGTCCGGCCTGTCCACGTCCGTGGCCTTGATGTCCAGTGCCTGGTGGAGACGGGCCAGCAGCCCGTGTGGGCTCAGCAACCTCGTACGCGCCGCTGCGAGCTCGATCGCCAGGGGCAACCCGTCCAACCTGCGGCAGACCGCGGCCACGTCGGCTGCGTTGTCCGCGTCGAGCCGGAACGTCGGCTTCACCGCCTGCGCCCGCTGGGTGAACAGCTGCACGGCGCCCGAGGCGCGGGCACCGCCCAGGTCTGCCGCATCGGGCAGCTCCAGCGGGGGGACGGGGTGCTGATGTTCCGCGGTCAGGTTCAACGGCCGACGCGACGTCGCCATCAGCACCGTCTTGGGCGCCTCCCTCAGCAGTGCGGCCACCACGGTGTCGGCGTCGACGACCTGCTCGAGGTTGTCCAGGATCACCAGGGGGGACTGCTGGCCCAGGTGCTCGAACAGCTGGGGCGGAGTTCGCTCCTCTGGCGGTACGTTCAGCACCTCCGCGATCGACGTCCACATCACGTCGGCGGTGGTGACCGCGGCCAGCGGCACGAAGTGGACGCCGTCGGGGAACCGCTCGACCAGCCGGTGCGCCACGTCGATCGCCAACCGGGTCTTGCCCGACCCACCCGGTCCGGTCAGCGTCAGCAGGTGCACGTGGCCCGACTCGAGCAGCGTGGTCAGCTCGGCGACCTCGCCGTCGCGGCCCACGATCGCCGTGGTCGGCCTGGGCAGGCTCGATGCCGCACCCAGTGACCGCACCGGACCGAACTCCGACGCCAGCCCGTCGATGATCAGCTGGAACAGCCGCTCGTCCCGGGCGATGGTTTTCAGCCGGTAGCTGCCCAGGTCGCGCAGGGCGACGCCGTCCGGCAGAGCGGCCGTCGCCAGCGTGGCCGTGGCCTCGGACAGCAGGACCTGACCGCCGTGCGCCGCGCCGGCGATCCGCGCGGCGCGGTGGACGTCCAGCCCGACGTAGCCGTCGTCGTACACCTCGGGCGAACCGGTGTGGACACCCATCCGCACCCGCACCTGCTCCCCACGCGGCCAGGCATGCTCCGCCAGCCCCCGCTGTGCCTGCACCGCCGCCGCGACCGCCGCCCCGGCCGTCCGGAACGCCACGAAGAAGCTGTCGCCCTCCGTGCCCATCTCGCGGCCCTTGTGCGCCGACCACGCGGCGCGCAGCACCCGCCGTTGTCCGCTCAGCGCATCTGCGTAGGCCGGGCCCAGCCGAGACAACAGGGCCGTCGAGCCCTCGATGTCGGAGAACAGCAACGACACCGTTCCCGCGGGAGGCGCATCCATGTCGAGATCATCGCGCCACCCGCCCCGGCGCACCGGCAATCCGCCGAGAGTCCCCGGACATCTCGGGCACCTGCGGTGAACCGAGTATCACGCCGGACCCGCACAACTCCTTGCACACACCTCGTCCAAGGAGCCCCCATGTACCAGTTTCGTCGTGGCAACCGCGCGCTGATCGGCGTCGCCGCTGCCCTCACCACCGTCCTGACCGCCAGCCTCTCCGGCGGCACGACCGCGTCCGCCACCGAGTCCGGCGACCAGGTCCTGCCCCAGCCCATGCGCGCCGCCAAGGCGCTCGACCGTCTCGACGCGAGCGAGACCGCTGACCTCGCCAGCACCAACGGGTGGTCCGTACAGCGCCTGGTCGGCGAGTCCGCCGACCCGTCCCTGTGGGTCGACCCCGACGGCCGCCTCTTCTACCAGGAGGAGGAGGTCCCCGCGGGTCAGCGCAACGCCGGTCGCGCCGAGGCCGGACCCTTCCCGTACGCGGACACCTTCGACCTGCACAGCCTCGACTCGTCGCAGCGCACCATCTATCTCGACTTCACCGGGCACACCGTGGTCGGCACCGCCTGGAACACCCTCACCGGGGTGGCCAACCAGCCGTACGGCGCGTACGACAGCGACGGCAACCCGGCCGCCTTCTCCAACGCCGAGATGGACCAGATCCAGGCCACCTGGCAGCGGGTCGCCGACGACTTCCGCCCCTTCGACGTCGACGTGACGACGGAGGAACCGCCCGCGTCCGACATCACCCGTAGCGGTGCTGCCGATCAGGTCTACGGCACCCGGCTGCTGGTCACACCGACCGGCAGCGTCTACACCAGCTACTGCATGAGCGCGTGCGGCGGCGTGGCCTACGTCGGCGTGTTCGACGACGCCGCGACCCACAGCAACTTCCAGCCCGCGTTCGTGTTCACCGCGGGTGTCGGCACCGGCGCGAAGAACATCGCCGAGGCCGCCTCGCACGAGGTCGGTCACAACCTGGGCCTGTCGCACGACGGCACCAGCATGGTCGGCTACTACCAGGGCCACGGCTCCTGGGCCCCGATCATGGGCGTCGGCTACTACCGGCCGGTGAGCCAGTGGAGCCGCGGTGAGTACGCGGACGCCAACAACCTGCAGAACGACCTCACCGTGATGGGTGCCAACGGCGCTCTTGCCCGGGCCGACGACCACAGCAACACCCGGTTCGGGGCAAGCAAGGGCAACCCGCACCGCCACGGCGTGATCGAGACCGAGTCCGACGTCGACTACTTCCGGTTCAAGGTGCCCAACAACGCCCATGGCAAGACGAAGATCGAGATCCAGAACTGGGCCGTCGGCGGCAACCTCGATGCCCGGCTCGAGCTGCTCGGCCCGGTCGGCGGTCTGATCGCGACCAAGAACCCCGCCGTCGCCACGGTCAACGCCGGCGAGGCCACCGGCCTCGGCGCGAAGATCACCAAGAAGCTGAAGAGTGGCAAGACGTACTACGTCCGCGTGAGCGGATCCGGGTACGGCAATCCCGCCAACACCGGCTACAGCGAGTACGGCAGCATCGGCCGCTACACCGTCAAGGTGAACCTGCCCTGACCGGCTGATCACCACCGACCCGGCACAGGGGTGCCGCCCGCGCGACCCGGGCGGCACCCCTGAGTCGGGTCTCGTCGTGCCTCGGCAACCTGGCCATTTCGCCCTCACGCCGCCTCTACAAGCGCGATGATGACGCGGCACACTTCCCGGACCCCGGAGGAAATACATGCGCCCGTCCCGTCGCCGCTCCCGAACAGCGGTCTGCCTCGTCGCATCCGTCGCCTGCGTGCTCACCGCCGCACTTGTCGGCGGCACCAGCACCGCGGGAGCCAATTCAGGCTCCGACGACCGCGTGCTCCCACGCCCCCTGCCCGCCGCACAGGCGCTGGGCCAACTCAGTGCCGCCGAGCTCGCCGACGTGGCCGCCAGCAACGGCATGTCCGTCCAGCGGCTGCGCGAGCTCTCGGCCGACGAGATGCTGCGGATGGACCAGACCGGTCGGCTCTTCTACGTCGACGACTTCGACTACCGGCACAAGAACCGGCTGGCCGGTGTGGGGCAGGCGCCCCCGTACCCGCTGGCGCAGACGTTCCGGCTGCACAGCCTGCCGAACTCCAACCGCACCATCTACCTCGACTTCACCGGCCACACGGTGACCGGCACCGGCTGGAACCAGTCCACCGGCACCGACCCGCAGAACTACTCGCCGTACAGCATCGACGGCAACACGGGCGCGTTCTCCAACGCCGAGAAGGAGCAGATCCAGCGCACCTTCCAGAAGATCGCCGAGGACTACGCGCCCTTCAACGTCGACGTGACCACCGAGCAGCCGCCGGCTGCCCGGATCGACCGCACCAACGCCGGCGACCAGGTGTACGGCACCCGGCTGCTGATCACCGATGACGGCGACGTCTTCACCTCGCTGTGCAACAGCAACTGCGGCGGGATCGCGTACATCGACGTGTTCGACATGGTCGGCGCCAACCACAGGTTCTACCAGCCCGGCTTCGTCTTCACCGACGGCGTCGGCACCGGCGCCAAGAACATCGCCGAGGCCGGCTCGCACGAGGTGGGTCACAACCTGTCGCTCAACCACGACGGCACCGCCACGCTCGGGTACTACGCGGGCCACGGCCCATGGGCCCCGATCATGGGCGTCGGCTACTCCCGCGCCGTGTCCCAGTGGAGCCGGGGCGAGTACTCCGGCGCCAACAACACCGAGAACGACCTGGCGAGGATCAACAGCAGCGGCACCCCGACCCGGGCCGACGACCACGGCAACGGAACCGGTGGCGCGACCGCGCTCCCGGCCAGCGGCCGGGGCGCCGGAGTCATCACCAGCCAGGCCGACAAGGACATGTTCCGCTTCCAGTCCGCGGGTGGCAGCTACACGATCGCCGCGACGCCGGCGCCCAACGGTCCCAACCTGGACATCCGGATGCGGATCCTCCGCAACAACGGCACCGTGCTGCAGGTGGTCAACCCCGCGGTCAGTCAGGTCAACGTGGAGAAGGCCAACGGCCTGAACGCCAGGATCACGCGCAACCTGCCGGCCGGCCGCTACTACCTCGAGATCCAGGGGATCGGCTTCGGCAACCCGGCCAACACGGGCTACAGCGCCTACGGCTCGCTGGGGAAGTTCTCCCTCCGGGTCACGCACTGACGCTCACCCACCACCCGAACGATCCGACCGTGCGTGCCTCAGGGCGCTGCTGAGGTCGGATCGTTCGGGGGCGGGGCCGCGTCGGCGAAGGCGACGGGCGCGCCGTACGACGCCCGGCGCGACGCGCGGCGTAGCGTCGCGAGCACCGCGGGGCCGACCACCACGATCGCGACCGCGTTGGTGACGGCCCGGCCGGTGTCCCACCCCAGTGTCGACGTGACGGCGGTGAAGACCAGGAATCGCTGCAGGTTGTCCAGCAGCGGGGCACCGGGCTCGTACGAGAGGCTGCCCTCGGTGCCGGTGACGAACGGCCAGTACCACAGGTTCATCAGCATGCCGAAGCCGTAGGCGACCGCGATCCCGTAGCCCACGAGCATCGCGATCTCGGCCCGGCCGCGGACCCGGCGCGGGAGCAGCCCCGCCCCCATGCCGATCCATGCCGAGGCCATCATCTGGAACGGCAGCCACGGCCCCACTCCCGCGGTGACGAGCGCCGAGGTGAACAGCGACGTGCAGCCGAGCACGAACCCGAAGCCGGGCCCGTAGACCCGGCCCGCGAGCACCAGCAGGAAGAAGACCGTCTCGATCCCCGCGGTGCCCGCACCCAGCGGGCGCAACGCCGCGTTGATCGCCGACAGGACCCCGAGCATCGCGAGCGCCTTGGCGTCCATGCCGTTGTCGGACAGCTCGGCAAGCACGACGACGACCAGCACCGGCATCACGACCATGAACATGAACGGGGCGTCGCCTGCGTGCTGCGCACCGGTCGGGCTCACGCTGGTGAGCAGCGGCCAGCAGAACATCGCGACGCCGGCCACGGTCGCGAGGCCGAGCACGGCCGCCGACCGTGGTCCCACCCGGACCGCACCCGGTGAGTCCAGCGGCCGGAAATCGGTGACCATCTTCAGGTCGGTGCTCACGGGTGCGCTCCGGTGAGCGCCTGCTCGACGTCGCCGACGGTCAGCCACGGCCCGGGCGCAAGGATGCGCGAGACCTGCGGGGCGAACGCCGGCGACCCACTCATCACGTGCGCGACCGGACCGTCGGCGACGATCTCGCCCTCGGCCAGCACGACGACACGATCCGCCATCTCTGCGACCAGCTCGACGTCGTGCGTCGCGACCACGACGCTGCGACCTTCCGCGGCCAGCTCGCGGACGACCTGGCCGAAGACCCGCTTGGCCTCGTAGTCGAGGCCGCGGGTCGGCTCGTCCAGCAACAGCACCGGCGGCGCCGCGACCAGCTGCACCGCGAGTACCAGCGCGAGCCGCTGGCCCTCCGACAGATCCCTCGGGTGGTGGGCTTGGTCGATGCCTGGCGCGACCCGGTCGAGCAGGGCGCGAGCGGATCCGAGCCCGGCGCCGGACTCCCGGTCGGCCGCCTCGCACTCCGCGGCCACGGTCTCCAGGTAGAGCAGGTCGGACGCCGTCTGCGGCACCAGCCCCACCAGCCGCCGGGCCTTGGCACCGGACAGCTCGCGGGGATCCAGGCCCTCGACGTCGACCCGGCCGGCGTACCTCGGGCCGGAGCCCTGCAGCGCCCACAGCAGCGACGACTTGCCGGAGCCGTTGCGTCCCATCAGCGCCGTCACCTCACCCTGCTGCAGCGTCAGGTCGAGCTCGCGCACCGCGACGACGCGGCCGTGGCGGACCGTGACCCGGGACGCGGTGAGCGCCACCGGCCCGTTCGCCGGGGCCGCCCGCAGCGGCGGTGGCGTCGCCTCGAGCCGGCTCCGCAGGGGTCCTGCCGCGCGCCGGGCGTCCCGTACCGACAGCGGCAGCGGGTCCCAGCCGGCGAGGCGGCCGAGCCGCACCACCGGCGGCACCGACCCGGCGCCGGCCAGCAGCTCGGCCGGGGGGCCGTACCGGACGCTGCCGTCGCCGGGGAGCAGCAGCATGCCGTCGGCGTACTGCACCACCCGCTCCATCCGGTGCTCGGCCATGACCACGGTGACACCCAGGTCGTGGACCAGCCGGGTGATCGCGGCGAGCACCTCCTCGGCGGCGGTGGGGTCGAGCGCCGACGTCGGCTCGTCCAGCACCAGCACCCGAGGGTGCGCGGTCAGCACCGAGCCGATCGCCACCCGCTGCTGCTGCCCGCCCGACAGCGCGAGCAGCGGCCGACGGCGCAGCTCGGCGATGCCGAGCAGGTCGAGCGTCTCCTCCACCCGCTTGCGCATGATGTCCGGCGGCGTGCCGAGCTGCTCCATCCCGTAGGCGAGCTCGTCCTCGACGGTGTCGGTGACGAACCCGGCCAACGGGTCCTGGCCGACCACGCCGACCAGGTGCGCGAGCTCGCGCGGCGGCCGCCGCCGGGTGTCGACCCCGTCGACGCTCACGCTGCCCTGCAGGTGACCGCCGGTGAAGTGCGGCACCAGGCCGTTGAGCAGGCCGAGGAGGGTCGACTTGCCGACGCCGGTGCGCCCGGCCACCAGCACCAGCTCGCCCTCGGGGATGGTGAGGTCGACCCCGCTGAGGGTGGGCCGCGGGCTGCCGGGGTAGGTCACCGTCACCTTGTCGAGGCGGATCATGAGACGCCCTGCGGGGTACGTGCCACCGCGCCGGCACGTGAGGAGTCGGCGGCGACAACGGGCTGGTCGCCCGCGTCCGGCGGCGGTCGCGGCGTGAGCACCGCCGGCAGCACGCCGACCAGGCAACCGATCGCCGCGAGCAGGGGGACCGTCGGCCACGCCAGCACCGACAGCGACGGCATGAGCGCGGCGGGGTCGACCCGGGCCGAGGCCACCACCAGGACGACGACCGCGAGACCGCTGCCGGCGGTGAGCAGCTCGGCCAGCCGCCAGCGGTCCGGCCGGTAGCGGGTGCAGCCGACTCGGCGCCCGGTGAGCAGGAAGCCCGTCCACGCCACCGCGACACCGGCGAGCAGCAGCGGGGTGGCGAGGTAGCGCGGCGACGAGCCGTCCAGCGTGGCGTAGATGCCGACGCACAGTCCCAGCAGACCGCCGACGGTGAGCAGGCCGGTGAGCCGGCGGGCGGCGCGCGACGCCGTACCCGATCGGCCGTAACCGCGGGAGTCCATCGCCGCGGCCAGCCGCAGCGAGCGCTCCAGCGCGTCCTCCAGCACCGGGACGACGAGGGAGCGCAGCGCTCGCGCGCCCTTGCCGGTCTCACCGCGGAGCCGGCGGGCCGCGCGGACCCGTTGCAGGCTCTCGGCGAGCTGCGGGAACACCGACATCGCGACGACCACCACGGTGCCCGTCTCGTACAGCGCCCCGGGCATCGCCTTGAGCAGCCGCTTGGGGCTCGCCAACGCGTTGGCCGCCCCGATGCACACCACCATGGTGGCCAGGCGCAGGCCGTCGTACAGACCGCCGAGGACGGACTCCGCCGATACCTCACCCAGCAGCCGGATCCCGGCCGCCCACCCCGGGAACGGGATCTCCGGCAGGGTCACCAGCACGGTCGGGCCCTCGCCTCCCCCGAACACGACCCGGAAGAACACCCGCAGCACCACGATCAGGGCGGCCAGCCACAGGTACAGCCGGAAGGCCTGGGCCCAGGGTGCGTCGCTGCGCCGGCAGGCAACGACCGTGCAGGCCACGCCGATCAGCAGCGCCAGCAGCACCGGGTTGGTCGTGCGGCTGGCAGCGGCCGCCAGCCCGATGGCCCAGGCCCACCAGGCTCCCGGGTGCAGGTTGCGCTCGATCCAGTAGCCGCGCGCGGCGGTCGACGCGCGTTCGCCGAGCGTGCTGCCGGCGCTCACGGCGTCACGGCCGCAGCCTGCTCCGGCGGCGACGTACGGACACGACGACCGCGACCCCCGCGAGCCCGACGGCAATGCCCAGGCCGAGCAGCGCCGGGACCGGAGACGCGGCCCGCCGCTCCGCATCGACGTCGGGAAGGGCCTCACCGCCGGTCCACCCCGGCGCCTCCGTGGGCTTCGCGACCCGGGTCGACAACCCGGGCCCGTCGGCGCCCTCGTCGCGAGGCAGGGGCGGCGGCGCGGCATTGCCCCGCCCGCCACCCTGCCCGCCCTCCTGCGCATCGGATCCGGCACCCCCGCCGGCCGGTGACGCACCCCCCGGCCCGGACGAGGCGGCGTCCGGCCGCTCCGGTGCCACCCGCGGCGCGGGTCCCTGGCCGTCGGTCGCGTTCAGCGAGAACGACCAGCCCTCGAACCCGCCGGGCTGCACCTCGCGGTTCTTCACGCCGTACGGGCTGTACTGCCAGTCGCCGCCGTCGTCGGCGTACCAGTAGGACCAGTAGCCGCTCGCCGGAGGCGTGTCGAGGCACGCCTCCCGGTAGTCGTCGTCGCCCTCGATGGGCAGCTCCTCGTCGGCGGCCGGACGGTTCTCGATCCGGCAGACGAACCCGTCGCCCCAGCGGGCGACCCCCTCGACCTGGAAGCCGGCGTCGTCGAGGACGTCGAGCGCCAGCCGCGGGTCGGAGCCGGGCGCGCAGCGGACGACCGTGTCCCCGCCGAGCTGCTGGAAGTCGACCACGACGGTCACCCCGTCGTCGTCCGGGCACGGCCCGGGAGTGCCCTGCGAGTCGTCGACGGCGTGCGTGGGCGAGGCGCCCACCACACCGGCGAGTCCGAGGAGCAGTGCCGTGACGGTCGTGCCGGCGATGCGCCTTCCGCGCGTCACGCCGCCGGCTCCAGCCGGTGCCGGACCTGCCGGCGCGCGACCATGCGCAGCACGACGAGCACGGCGAGGACCAGCAGCCCGAGCAGCCCGAGCAGCCCCAGCAGCACCGCCCGTGGCACGTCCGTTCCGCCGCCGGCGGGCGGGTCGGCCGTCTGGGCCGACACGGGTGGCGGCTCCTGCGTTGCCGGGGGCGGGGCCGCGGGGTCGACGGTGAGGGCCGCCGCCAGCAGTGAGCCCGGCATCGTGACGGTGGACGCACCGGCGACCGCCGGCGTCGCGGCGACCGAGGTGTCCAGGTCGCTGGGGGTCCGGCGGCCGGCGCCGAAGCCGCCGTCGCCGCTCTGCAGCCGCGCCAGGCTGGTGGCGGCATCAGGGCTGGCCGCCGCGACCGTGCGCAGGCCGGCGTCGGCCGCGCCGCTGGCGACGACGTCGGTGCTGCCGTCGACCCGGTGCCACAGGCCGTCGTCGTCCTGGGTGGCGAGCAGCACCGCCGCTGCGCCCGCGACCGCAGCGGTCCGGGTGTCCGGCAGCGGCGACGTGCCGCTGGTGGCGACCGGGACCGTCCCGGGTCCGGTCGCCGGCTGGGCGGCCAGCGCCTGCACCGCGAGACCGGTGGCCGCGACGTCGCCCGCGGCGCAGCCGGTCGCCGCGGCGCGAGCGGGGAACGACCCGTCGTCACAGCGCGCAGCCAGCAGTGCGGCTGCCGCCCGGTCGGCCGGTTCCGTACGCCCGGACGCCGTCAGTGCGAGCAGCACCGCCGACTGTGTGCCGATGCTCCGCCCGGTGTCGGCACGGCTGCCGGTCGAGCGCGCCCAGCCGTCGGTGTCCAGCGTCTGCTCGAGCGCGTCGGTGAGACTCGTGGTGCCGCGGCCCTGCAGGGCACCGAGCAGCACCAGGTTGGCGGCTGCGTCGGCGTAGAAGGCATCGCGCCGTTCGTACGGCACGCCGTGCACGTACGCGCGTACCGAGGCCGGCGACAAGGCCCGCGCACCGATCGCCTCGCGCAGCTGCTCGGCGCCACCCAGCTGGTGCAGGGCGAGCGCGATCTGCGCCGTGGCCGCGTGGTCGACATAGGTCTCTCCGCGACGCGTCACCTCGACCTGGGTGCCGCCCCGCAGCCGGCCGAGGAAGTAGCCGGCCAGCGCCCGCGGCGCCTTACCCTCGATACCTGCAAGTGGCGCTGCCTGCGTGCCGCCGCCCGAGCCGCCGGAGCCGCCTCCGGACCCTCCACCGGACCCCGTGCCGGACCCCGTGCCGGACCCCGTGCCAGAGGTGCCGCTGCCTGCCGGCGTGCCACTGTCGGAGCCGCCGGCCTCCAGCGAACCCGTCGGACCGGGAGCAGGCCCGCCTCCCGGCGGCGGGTCCGGGTCGGCACCGAGCGGGCTGTCGCCGAGGCGCCCGAACCACACCCGGGCGAGCCCGAGCACGGCCTGCGACGTCGTGCGGCGCCACTGGTCGCGCGCCATGGCAGTGAGGCCGTCGTCGAGGGCGGTGCGTACCGCGGCCCGGTCGTAGCCGACGGCACCCTGCTCCCCTGCGGCGGGCGTGCCGCGAGCGTTCCCGCCGAGCTGCACCGAGTGCAGCCACGCCGCGGCCCTCCTCGCGGGCCCGGCGCGACCGCCGGCCGCCAGCGCCTGAGCGGCAAGTCCGGTGCTGTTCGCGTTCGGCCCGCTGGTGGCCGAGCCACCGCCGAACGACCCGTCCGGGCGCTGCGCGCGGACCAGCCACCCCAGCGCGCGACCGACCGACTTGTCGAGACCCGTGACCCCGGCGGCGCGGGCGGCGACCAGCGCCTGCACCGCCATCGCGGTGCCGTCGACGTCCGGCGCCGCGTCGCCGCGAGCGCGCGCCTGCTCACAGCTGCGGCCGTCGTTGGGGAACATCCGGAACCACCCGGGCGCGCACTGCTGGCTGCGCAGGAACCGGACCGCGCGCGGCGGTACGTCGCCGCTGCGGGCCAACCCGACCACGGCGAGCGCCTGGCTGAAGGTGTTGCTCGAGTCCGAACCGGTGCGACGGTCCGAGAGCCGGCCGGGCTGGTCGCCGTGCGGCCCTTGCAGCAGCGCAACCACCTCGGCGCGCATGTCGCGGCCGCCGAAGTGGCGCGGGTCCCGACCGGCCACCACGGCGGCGACCAGGGTCTTGGCGGTCGGTCCCGCGAGCCGGGCCCGGGGGTCGCCGAACAGGTCCGGGCCGATGTAGTCGTCGACGTGACCTGCCAGCGCGCGGGTCACCCGGCGAGCGACGTCGCGGCCGATCCCGGCGGCGTGCAGGGCGAACAGGGCGTCGGTGGTGAGTCCCCAGTCGGTGCCACCCATCGGTCCGGGCAGGCTCCCGCCGCGCAGCTCGCGCACCAACCAGGCCACTCCCCGGGCGGCGGCAGCGTCCCCGCCGGGCTGGCCGCCACCGCCCGCCGGCCGCACCCCGAAGCCGGCGCGGCCGTGCCGGGCGGGCAGCGCGCCGACGGCCCGAAGCGCGACCCGGCCACGCCAGTGCTGCGGCACCCGTAGGTCGACCGTCGCGCGACCACGCGTCCCGGCAGTGGCCCCTGGCTCCGACCAGATGCGTCCCCGGGCGCGCAGCACGTACGGCTCCCGCGGCTCGAGGCCCGCCAGCCGAACGACCTGCTGCGATCCCGGCGGGACTCGCTCGGCCCGGGGCTGCACCGCGAGCCGGGTCGGTCGGGTGACCCGTACCGACGTGGCGTCATTGCCACCGGCCGACGTCTGGACCTGTACCCGGGTCGGGCCGGTGGGCGACGAACGCGGGACGTCGACCCGCAGCCTGACCCGCCCGTCCGCGTCGCCCGGCACGTCCCGGGCGACGACCCTGTCGCCGATCCGTACGGTCGCGCTGGTCGACGGGTCGAGACCCGTCACCGTGACCGGCAACGAGCCGCCGCGCAGCACCCACTGACGTCCGGCCGTGACCGTCGTCAGGGCGGCGCGACCGGGCCGGTTCGGTCGCACACCGGGCTTCGGCGGGTTGCCGGCGGAGCGGTTCAGCGAGAACGCCCAGCCCTCGAAGCCGCCGGTGATGACGTCCCGGTTGGTCAGGCCGACGGTGTTGTAGCGCCAGCGGCCGCCGTCGCGGGCGCTCCAGTACGACCAGTACGCCTGTGGAGGCGGCGTGTTGCGGCACCGCTCGTGGTAGTGCGGCGAGCCCGGGATGGACAGCGACTCGCTGCGCGCCGGACGACCCTGCAGCCGGCAGGCCAGCGCGTTGCCCCACCGCTCGGTGCCGGTGAAGCGGATGTCCGCGGCGCGCAACGCCTGCAGGCCGTTCATGTCGGCGGTGTCGCGGGTGACGCAGCGGACGATGGTACGGCCGCCCAGCCGCTTGAAGTCGACGGCGATCGTGACCCCGGAGTCGTTGCTGCACTTGCCGGGGTGCCACCCGGCGCCCGGTACGGCCGCGGCGGGCGCGGCGGGCGCGGCAGGCATCGAGGCGGTCGCCATGGCTGGGATCATCAGGATGACCGCGAGCAGGGCCGCGCACAGGCCGGCGGTCCAGCGCGGTCCACCAGACCTGCGCGTCCCAGCCGTGTCGCGCCGCCACATACCCGATCCGTCCCCGAGGAACGGAGGGTGTCCCCGGCTCGACCGGGTCGCTGGCCCGGTGGCCCGGGGCTCACGACTGCGATCCTCGACAGTGCTAGAAGCCAGAGCATCCGTGCAGGCATTCCGACTCGTGAACCCCGAACGGGGGCCACCTACGGCTGCGGGCCAGTGCCGGACTCCGACCGGCTTCCCCTGCACGTTGCGACCCGCGCGATGCCCGCGCGGGATGGCCGAAACGCTAACACGCGGAGACAGGCTCCAAGGCCGTGATCTCCACCGGGGTCGTGAGCACCCGGTCGGCGCCGACCTCACGGGTCGCGCCGGTGAGCCGCACGGTCGTGCGGCAGCGCAGATCGGCCACCGACGCACCCACCGCGACCTCGACGTCCCCCGGCTCGACCACCCGGCGCAGGTCCGTGGTCGTGAAGCTGGTGCGGTCGGCGTGCACGCTGAACGCGACCCGGGTCCGGGCACCGGCCGCGAGCGGCACCCGGGCGAAGCCGACCAGCTGCTGCACCGGCCGGGTCACCGGGGCCAAGACGTCGTGCAGGTAGAGCTGCACGACCTCCTCGCCGGCGCGGTCGCCGGTGTTGGTGACCTCGACCGAGACCCGCAACGTGCCGTCGGTCGGGATCTCGTCGTGGTCGACCTGCAGGCCGTCGTAGTCGTAGCTCGTGTAGGACAGACCGTGCCCGAAGGGAAACGCCGGCGTGGGGTCGAGGTTGCTGACTCCCGTGGTGTCGACGCCGAGCGGCGGCTGCAGGTACGTGCCCGGCTGCGCGCCGGCCACCGCGGGCACCTGCACCGGCAGCCGGCCGGTCGGCATCACCCGGCCGGACAGCACGCCCGCCAGTGCCGGGCCGCCCTCCTCACCCGGCATGAACGCCTGCACCGTGGCCGCGGCGCGCGGGGCGTGCGCTCCGAGCGCGTACGGCCGGCCGGACACGACGACCACGACCACCGGGGTCCCGGTCGCCAGCACCGCGTCGAGCAGCTCGTCCTGCACGCCGGGCAGTGACAGGTCCTCGGCGTCACACCCCTCCCCGGACGTGCCCCTGCCGAACATGCCGGCGTGGTCGCCGACCACGGCGACGCAGACGTCGGCGGCCGCGGCCGCCTCCGCGGCCGCAGCGATGCCCGAACGGTCCGTGTCCCGGATCGGGCAGCCCTCGTGCACCGTCACCGTGTCGTCGGGGTACTCCGCACGCATGCTTGCGGCCAGCGACGCGGCCTCGACGCCGGCTCCGGTCGTCGTCGACGGATCCCGGTTCTCGACGTGGTTGGGGAAGGAGTAGCAGCCCATGAACGTCAGCGGGTCGTCGGCGCACGGGCCGACGACAGCGATGGTGCGGGACGTGCCGGACGTCGCAGCCAGCGGCAGCGTGCCGTCGTTGGCCAGCAGCACCACCGACCGTTCGGCCAGCTCGCGTGCGATCGTCCGGTTGCGAGGGGAGTCGAGGTCGACGTCGGCGGCGCCCGCGACCGACGACCGGGGCGACCACGACGGGTCCAGCAGCCCGAGCTCGACCTTGTGCGCGAGCACGCGCCCTGCCGCACGGTCCACGAGCCACTCGTCCAGCTCCCCTGCCGTGACCAGGTCGGCCATCGCGCCGGAGTAGCACAGGGTCTCGGGCAGCTCGACGTCGATGCCGGCCTCCAGCGCCCGGGCGCCGGCGGTCGCGACCGAGTCGGCCACCCGGTGCATGGTCTGCAGGAACACGATCGACCAGTAGTCGGAGACCACGACGCCCTCGAAGCCCCACTCGTCGCGGAGCACGCCGGTGAGCAGTGCCGGGTCGGCGCCGACCGGCACCCCGTCGATGTCGGAGTAGGAGTTCATCACCGATCCGGCGCCGCCCTCGCGTACCGCCGTCTCGAAGGCCGGCAGGATCATGTCCCGCAGCTCACGGGGTCCCATCGGCACCGGCCCGTGGTTGCGCGCTCCGCGGGACGCCGAGTAGCCGGCGAAGTGCTTGAGGGTGGCGGTCACGCCGCCACGTTGCAGACCGCGCACGTACGCCGCGCCCAGCGTGCCCACCAGGTACGGGTCCTCGCCAAGCGTCTCCTCGACCCGGCCCCACCGGTAGTCGCGCACCACGTCCAGCACGGGAGCCAGACCCTGGTGCACGCCCACGGCGGCCATGTCGGACCCGATCGCCTCCGCCATCTGCTCGACCAGCCCCGGGTCGAACGTGGCCGCCCAGGCGATCGCCGCGGGGTAGACCGTGGCGCCGAGCGTGGTGAAACCGGTGAGGCACTCCTCGTGCACGATCGCGGGCACGCCGAGTCGGGTGCCGGCGACGAGGTCGGTCTGCAGCTCCACCACCCGCCGCGCCCCGTCGACCGGGCTCACCGGGCGGGTGCCGAAGACGCGGGTCAGGTGGCCGAGCCCGTGCGCGCGCACCTGCTCGAAGGGCACCGGCCCCCCGAACACCTGCTGCATCGGCGCGACGGTGCTGGCCGAGCGCTGGTTCTCGACCCAGGAGCTGCCCAGCTGGCCGATCTTCTCGGCCAGGGTCATCTCGTCCAGCAGCGCGGCCACCCGCTCGCCCACGGGGCGGGCCGGGTCGCGCCAGACCGGCTGCTCGGCCTCGGCGCTCATCGGGACGGCTCCGCGGTCGAGTCGCGGACGACGAGATTGGTGGCCAGCTCGACGTGGTGCGAGTCGAGCGTCTGCCCCGACGCCAGCCGCAGCACGGTGCGCAGCGCCACCCGGCCCATGTCCTGCAGGGGTTGGCGAATCGTCGTCAGCCGCGGCGTCGACCAGGCTGCCATGTCGGTGTCGTCGAAGCCGATGACGCTCAGGTCGGTGGGCACGCTCACCCCTCGGGTACGGGCCGCCTCCATCACACCGAGTGCGATGGCGTCGCTGGCGGCAAAGATCGCGGTGGGCGGATCGGGCAGCTCGAGCAGCTCGTGGCCGAGCCGGACCCCGGTGTCGTACGAGAACCGGCCGTGCCGAACCACCTGCGGGTCCACGGGCGCGCCGGCGTTGTCCATCGCGGCCCGGAACCCGTGCGCGCGGGCCTGGCTGCACGACGACTTGACCTGCCCGCCGGCGAAGGCGATCCGCCGGTGTCCCAACGTGAGCAGGTGCTCGGTCGCGGTCAGGCCGCCGGTCCAGTTGGTGGCACCGACGCTGGCCACGTCGACGCTGGGCAGGTTGACCGGGTCGATCACGACCAGCGGCAGCCGGGCCCGGGCGAAGCCGGCGATCTGCGCGGGGGTGAGCTCGGAGGTGACGACGATCAGGCCCTGCCGCCCGCTGGCGACCAGCCGCCGGGCCCACGCGTCCTCGGACGAGAGCGGGCCTGGCCCGTCGGGGGCGGGGTAGCGGCCCACGACGACGTCGACCGACTCCCGCTCCCCCGCGTCGACCACGCCGCGCATGACCTCCATCGAGTACGGGCTCACCAGGTCGTCGAAGACCAGGTCGACCACCTGCGTGGCGGTCGTCGGACGCCGCGCCGACGGCGGGGTGTAGTCGAGCTCGCGGAGTGCCTCCTCGACCCGGGTACGAGTGGACCGGGAGACGTCGCCGCGGCCGTTGAGCACCTTGGACGCGGTGGGCACGGAGACGCCGGCCGAGCGGGCCACCATCGCCAGCGTGGGACGCGGGGTCGGTGCGGTGGTGGTCGGCACTTCGACCCCCTTCCGAAAGTTCTCGCAACAGTTGGCGCCGTTGACCGCATGCACTCTGCCGCACAACCCCGAGCCGGTGCAAGGTATTGACCGCAGGGGTCGGTAGGCCTACGGTCCGTGCGGTCCGCGGCAGGTCTCCCTATTTCGAAAGTTTTCGGGACGGCAGGAGGTTGGCGATGTCAGCACGCAGACGCCGGACGGTGGTCATGGGGGCCGGGATCGCGGCGGTGCTGGCCGTGACCGCGGCCTGCGGCTCCAGCGGTCCGCAGAGCGAGTCGGGCGACGACGGCGCCGCTTCGGCGTGGGGGCTGACCGGCGGCGACCAGCCGGCCTTCGAGGCGTCCTTCGAGGCCTGGAACTCCGACCACCCCGACCAGGCGATCGACGCGCAGTTCTTCGCCAACGACGCGTACAAGCAGAAGGTCCGCACCGCGCTCGGTGCCGGCGACGCGCCGACCCTGCTGTTCGGCTGGGGCGGCGGCATCCTCGAGTCGTGGGTCGACGCGGGAAAGGTCGTCGACCTGAGCGGCGCCGTCAAGGACAACCCCGACCTGGTCGACCGGTTCCTGCCCTCGATCGCTGCGACGGGCGAGGTCGACGGCAAGACGTACGCGCTGCCGAACAACGCCACGCAGCCGGTCGTCCTCTACTACAACAAGGACCTCTTCGAGGAGGTCGGTGTCGAGCCACCCGAGACGTGGGACGAGCTGATGGCCCTGGTCCCGGAGTTCAACGACGCGGGCATCGCACCGTTCGCCGTGGGCGGGCAGAGCAAGTGGCCGCTGCTGATGTGGGAGGAGTACCTCGTCGACCGGATCGGCGGACCCGAGGTCTTCCAGGCGATCGCCGCGAACGAGCCCGACGCGTGGTCCGATCCGGCCATCCTCGAGGCCAACGAGCGGATCCAGGACCTGGTCGAGGCCGACGGCTTCGTCGAGGGGTTCAACTCGATCGCCAGCGACACCGGCGCCGACCTCGCCCTGCTCTACACCGGCAAGGCGGCGATGGTGCTCATGGGTACCTGGGGCTACGCCACGATCAAGAACGACAACCCTGAGTTCATCTCGTCGGGCACCCTCGGCTACACGACGTTCCCCACCGTCGAGGGCGGCGCCGGCGATCCCGCCGACATCGTGGGCAACCCGGCCAACTTCTGGTCGATCTCGGCCGATGCCAGCCAGGAGGAGCAGGACGCCGCACTCGCGTATCTCACCGACGGGATCTTCAGCGACGCCTACGCCGACGACCTGCTGGAGGCCGGTGAGGTGCCGCCGCTCGAGGGCATGGAGGACGCGCTCACCGACACCGACGAGCCGGAGTACCTCAGCTGGGTCTACGACCTGGCGAAACAGGCGCCGAGCTTCCAGCTGTCGTGGGACCAGGCGCTCTCCCCCGGCCAGGCCGACGCCCTGCTCAACAACCTCGACCAGCTGTTTCTGCTGGAGATCACCCCGGAGGAGTTCTCCGCGTCGATGAACGAGACCATCGGCCAGTGACCCGGGCGTCGGCATCTGCCGGGCCGGGTGATTCGGGACCCAGCTTCTGGCTGGCCGTGCCTGCGCTGCTGTTCTTCGGCGCGTTCGCCGTGGTCCCGCTCGCCGGGGTGGTCGTGCTCAGCGTCATGGAGTGGGACGGACTCACCGACCCGACCTGGACCGGCCTGACGAACTGGGCCGACGTGCTGTCCGACCCGGTCACCCACGACGCCATCTGGCTGAGCGTCAAGGTGATGGTGCTCAGCTGGCTGGTGCAGACACCGATCAGCCTGCTGCTCGGGGTGCTGATCGCGGGTCGTGGCCGCTACCGGGCCCTGCTGGGGGTGCTGTTCTTCGTGCCGCTGCTGATGTCTGCGGCCGGCATCGCGCTGATGTTCAAGACGCTGCTCGACCCCAACTTCGGCATGAGCCGCGGGCTCGGGATCGATGCGCTGTCGCAGAACTGGCTGGGCAGTCCCGACCTCGTGCTGTACGTGGTCGTGTTTGTGATCGCGTGGCAGTTCGTGCCGTTCCACACGTTGCTCTACCAGGCCGGCGCGCGGCAGATCCCCGCCCAGCTGTACGAAGCGGCGCAGCTCGACGGCGCGGGGCGGGTGCGGCAGTTCGTGTCCATCACGCTGCCGCAGCTGCGGTACACGATCATCACCTCGTCGATGCTCATCCTGGTCGGCTCGCTGACGTACTTCGACCTCGTCTTCGTGCTCACCGGTGGCGGGCCGGGCAACGCTACCCGGCTGCTGCCGCTGGACATGTACCTCACCGGCTTCTCCGACAACGACATGGGCCAGGCCAGCACGCTGGCCGTGCTGCTGGTGGTCGGCGGGCTCGCGCTGTCGGTGCTCCTCTCCCGCTTCTCCAGCTTCCGCCGCGGCAGCGAGCTCGAGGGCGCGTGACCGTGACCGGTTCGCGGGCGCAGCGTCCCAACCCCCTGGGTGGGTTCGCCGGACTGCTCTGGCTCGTCGTGATCATCCTGCCGGTCTACTACGTGCTGCTCACCAGCATTCGGGACCAGCAGGGCTTCTTCAGCGCCAACCCGTTGGCGTGGCCCGCGGAGCCCACCCTGCACAACTACCGGTTGGTGCTCGAGGCCGACTTCGTGCGCTACCTCACCAACAGTGTCGTGGTCACGGTGGGGACCGTCGTGGTCACGCTGATCGTGTCCTTGATGGCGGCGTACGTGATGGTGCGCAACCACGGCCGGTGGTCGCGTTTGGCCTACTCGGTGTTCCTCGTCGGGCTGGCAATCCCCTTGCAGGCAACGATCGTGCCGATCTACTACATGATCACCAGGCTGCACCTGTACGACACGCTGCTGGCGCTGATCCTCCCGTCCATCGCCTTCGCGATCCCGCTCAGCGTGGTGATCCTTGCCAACTTCCTGCGCGACGTGCCGAAGGAGCTGTTCGAGTCCATGCGCGTCGACGGCGCCACTGACTGGCGGATGCTGTGGTCGCTGGTGCTGCCGCTGACCCGGCCCGCCGTCGTCACCGTCGGGGTCTACGACGCGCTGACGGTCTGGAACGGCTTCCTGTTCCCGCTGATCCTCACCCAGAGCCCCGACCAGCGGGTGCTGCCACTGGCGCTGTGGAGCTTCCAGGGCCAGTTCACGATCAACGTGCCTGCCCTGCTCGCGGCGGTCGTGCTGTCGGTGCTGCCGGTGCTCGCCCTCTACCTCGTCGGCCGCCGCCAGCTGGTGAGCGGCCTGACCGCGGGATTCAGCCGATGACCACCCACCGAGGAGGACACCCATGCGCTCGACCCGCCTGACCGCACTGGCCGCGGCGGCCCTCGCGGCCGTGCTCGGCGCCGGACTCGCGACCGGCGCCATCGCAGCGCCGGTCGGCGCCGCACGGACCGAGGCCGGCACCGACCTGCCGCTGCGTGAGCTCGCCGACCGGGTGCGGCTGCCGGTCGGGACCGCAGTGGACATGCAGGCGCTCGCCGACGACGCGCGCTACCGCCGCACGGTGGCGCGGGAGTTCTCCAGCGTCACCGCCGAGAACGTCATGAAGTGGGAGGCGCTGGAGCCGACCCGTGGTGACTACACGTACGACCAGGCCGACCGGCTGGTGCGGTTCGCCGCGGCCCACGACCAACAGGTACGCGGCCACGTGCTGGTCTGGCACAACCAGAACCCCACCTGGCTGACCGAAGGCGACTTCACCCCGGAGCAGCTCCGCCGGATCCTGCGCACGCACATCACCGAGACGGTCAGCCACTTCGCCGGCCGGGTCTACGAGTGGGACGTCGTCAACGAGGCACTGGACGACGACGGTTCGCTGCGGGACACGTTCTGGCTGCGCGAGCTGGGCCCGGGCTACATCGCCGACGCGTTCCGCTGGGCGCACGCGGCCGATCCGCGGGCCCGGCTGTTCTACAACGACTACAGCATCGAGGACGTGAATCCGAAGAGCGACGCCCTCTACCGGCTGGTGCGGCGACTGCAGCGGCAGGGCGTGCCGATCGACGGGGTCGGCTTCCAGGGCCACCATTCGGCGACGTACGCGCCCACCTCGATGCCAGCCAACCTCGACCGGTTCGAACGGCTCGGACTGGCGACCGCGGTGACCGAGGCCGACGTGCGCATCGACCTCCCGGTCGATGACGCCAAGCTGCAGGCGCAGGCGAACGTCTACGCCACCATGCTGGACGCCTGCCTGCAGGCGCGACGCTGCACGTCGTTCACGGTCTGGGGTTACACCGACCGCTACTCCTGGGTGCCCGGGGTGTTCGAGGGCGAGGGTGCGGCCACGCTGATGGACCGGCAGTTCCGGCCCAAGCCGGCCTACCGCGCCGCGCAACGGGTCCTGCTCGCCGCGCCCTGAGCCGCTATCCGGGCTTCGGCGAACCGCTCGACAGGGTTGGTCTCCCCGCGTCATCGTGTGAGCTGGCCGGCCCCGCCGGCCGGCGGTGGTCGCGGACGTGTTGCGGCCGTGGGGGTTCCGCCGTCATCACCCCACGACAAGGACGACACCATGCCGGACGAGACCCAGGCCCACGACACCAGCGCCATCGAGGAGCGGCTGGTCTCCTCCGCCCTCGCGGCGCTGGACGTCTGGTCGATCTACCTCGGGGAGCAGCTGGGACTGTACGACGCCCTGACCGGCGGCCCGTCGACCACCGCGCAGCTGGCGGCGGAGACCGGCGCGCACCCGCGGTACGTCCGGGAGTGGGTGGAGCAGCAGGCCGTCAGCGGGCTGGTCGAGGTCGACGACCCAACTGCCGCCGCAGACGCGCGCCGCTACTCCCTCTCACCGGCACACGCCCAGGCCCTGACCGACCGGAACAGCCGGGCCTACCTCGCACCGTTGGTCCGGATGCTCGTGGCCGCCGGCACCCAGATGCCGGCACTGCTGGAGGCGTACCGCACGGGTGGAGGCGTCGGCTGGGCGACGTTCGGCGAGCACATGCGCACCGCCCAGGCGGACATGAACCGGCCGTGGTTCCTGCAGTCGATCGGCACCGACTGGTTCCCGTCCGTGCCGGAGCTGCACGCGCGGCTGCTCGACGGGGCGCGGGTCGCCGACGTCGGCTGCGGCGAGGGCTGGTCTGCCATCGCCATGGCCCGCAGCTACCCCGGCGTCGTCGTCGACGCGTACGACGCCGACGAGGCATCCGTGCATGCGGCGCGCGGACACGTGGCCGGCGAGGGGCTCGGCGACCGGGTCCGGGTGCACCTCGTCGACGCCGGGACGCTGGGCGGGACCGCGGACTACGACGTGGTGACGGCCTTCGAGTGCATCCACGACCTCCCGCACCCCGTCGACGTGCTGACGTCGATGCACCGGATGGTGCGCCCCGACGGGCACGTGGTGATCATGGACGAGCGGGTGCCCGAGGAGTTCACCGGTGCCGGTGACGACATCGAGCGGCTGATGTACGGCCTGTCGCTGCTGATCTGCCTGCCGGACGGCATGGCGCACCCCGGGTCGGTCGGCACCGGCACCGTGATGCGTCCGTCGACGTTGCGCGGCTACGCCCTCGACGCCGGCTTCCGCGACGTCGAGGCGCTGCCGATCGACAACGACCTGTGGCGGTTCTACCGACTGCACCAGTAGCGCTCAGGCGGACTTGCGCGCCTGCTTCTTGGCCGCGGTCTTCTTGGTCGTCGCCTTCTTCGCCGCGGTCTTCTTGGCGGTCGACTTCTTGGCCGCGGTCTTCTTGGCGGTCGACTTCTTGGCCGTCGCCTTCTTTGCGCTCGACGCCGCGCTCTTCTTCGCAGCGGGCTTCTCCTCGGAGGAGGACTTGCCGCCCTTGGCCTTCTCGACGCTCGCCCGGAGGGCAGCGACCAGGTCGACGACGTCGGCCTCCTCGTCGCTCTCGTCGGTGTCGGGACGCAGCAGCTCGCTCGCGTCGTCGCCATCGAGCTTGGCCTCGACCAGCTGCTCCATCGCGTGCTTGTACTCGTCCTCGAAGCGGTCGGGCTCGAAGTCGGCAGCCAGGCTCTCGACCAGCGACTCGGCCATGGTCGTCTCCTGCGGCCGCAGGTCGATGTCCTCCTGCAGCACCGGGAAGTCGGCCTCGCGGACCTCGTCGGGCCACAGCAGGGTCTGCAGGACGATCACCTTGTCGCGCACCCGCAGCACCGCGAGGGTCTCGCGCTGCCGCAGGGCGACCTTGACCAGTGCCATCCGCTCGGTGCGGCCGAGCGCCTCCCGCAGCAGCGCGTAGGGCTTGGCCGCCTTGCCGTCCGGCTCGAGGTAGTAGGTCTTGTCCATCAGCATCGGGTCGACCTGGTCGGACGGGACGAACTCGACCACGTCGATCTCGCGTCCGCTCGCCACCGGCAGCGCGTCCAGGTCGTCGTTGGTGAGGATCGCGGAACGGCCGTCGTCGGAGTCGTACCCCTTGGCGATGTCGGAGTAGGCGACCTCCTTGCCGCACACCTCGCACACCCGCTTGAACCGGATGCGTCCACCGTCCTCCTGGTGGACCTGGTGGAACCGCAGGTCGTGGCCACCGGTCGCGGTGTACAGCTTCACCGGGATGCTGACCAGGCCGAAGGACACCGAGCCCTTCCAGATCGAGCGCACCGTAGCCACCTCCTCCACACTCGGACGTGCACGCACCAGGATGACGACCGTAACCCCGGCCGCAAGACACCAGTGTGACGGATGAGACGTGGGAGGCGCCAGATGGCGGAGAAGGACACGCTGGAGGTCGACGGCCATCGGCTGAAGGTGTCCAACCTGGACAAAGTGCTCTATCCCGCCGACGGCACGACCAAGCACCAGGTGATCGAGCACTACGTGGCGGTCGCCGACGTCATGCTCCCGCAGCTCGCGGGCCGGCCGGCGACCCGCAAGCGGTGGCCCGACGGGACCGGCTCCCAGCCGTTCTTCGAGAAGAACGTGCCGCGAGGCACTCCGTCGTGGGTCCGCACGGTCACTCTCGACTCGCCCGGCAGCAGCCGGAACCGGGAGCAGGTGACGTACCCGGTCGTCGAGGGCCTCGCCGACCTGGTGTGGCTTGCCAACCTGGCGGCCCTGGAGCTGCACACCCCGCAGTGGACGGTCGGCCCACGCGGGGCGGAGCGCCGGCCGGACCGGTTGGTCATCGACCTCGACCCCGGGGCGCCGGCCGGTCTCGAGCAGTGTGCGGAGGTGGCGCTCATCGTGCGGGACCGGTTGGCCGACGACGACCTCGAGACGTACCCGGTCACCAGCGGCAGCAAGGGGCTGCAGCTGTACGCGCCCATCAGCGGCAAGCAGGACGCCGACACCGTGCGCGACTACGCACACGACGTCGCGCGCGAGCTGGAGGCCGCACACCCCAAGCTGATCCTGTCCCGGATGGCCAAGAACCTGCGTGGTGGGAAGGTCTTCCTCGACTGGAGCCAGAACGACGACGCGAAGACGACCATCACGCCGTACTCGCTGCGCGGACGCGAGCGGTCCTGGGTCGCCGCACCCCGCGACTGGGACGAGGTCGAGGACCCGGCCAGTCTCGAGCAGGTGCTGGCCGCCGACGTGCCCGACCGGTTGTCCGACTTGGGAGACCTGGCCGGAAAGACCCTTGGCACCGGCCCGCGGCTGCCCGTCTAGACACTTGCCTTCCGCGCGTTCGCGCATGTCGTCGGCGGCGACTCCGACGTGGCCGACCAGCGTGGCGACCCGACAACCAGGCGGCTCCCGGGGTGTCGCCCAACTCCGGCGCCTGGTTCTGGCGGCACCCGGTCGGTGCCGGCGGAGAGTCGCCAACGTGTTGCCGCCACAACACGGCGCCTATCGTCGCGCGGCCCATCCCCGGGCGCCACGGCCACGAACAAGGGGTGACACCGCGGCACCCCGCGCTCGCGGTGCGATCCGTAAACCCTCCTGTGAGGCTGACTCCGTGAGTGACGCGTCGACCCGTGGGACCGGCCGGCCGCGCGTCGCGGTCGTCGGCTCTGGTGTCGCGGGCCTGACGGCGGCGTACCTGCTGCGCCGCTCGCACCGGGTCACCCTGTTCGAGACCGACGACCGGCTCGGCGGGCACGCGCACACCCACGACGTCACCGCCCGCGACGGCCGGAGCTATCCCGTCGACACCGGCTTCATCGTGCACAACGACCGGACGTACCCCCTGCTGCGACGGCTGTTCGGCGAGCTCCGCGTGGAGACCCGACCCACCGAGATGTCGCTGAGCATCCGCTGCGACGGCTGCGGCCTGGAGTACGCCGGCGGTCGCGGTGCTGGCGGGATCCTCGCCCAGCCGCGCCGCCTGGGCGATGCGCGCTTCCTGCGGCTGCTGGGCCAGGTGCGCCGCTTCCAGCGGCTGGCGCGCCGGTTCATCGCCGATCAGGACGCCCAACCGCACGCCGACGACAGCACCACCTACGGCGACTTCCTGGCCGCGCACGGGTTCGGGACGTACTTCGTGCAGCACTACGCCGTGCCGGTCGTCTCGTGCGTCTGGTCGTCCGGACACGAGGCGGCGCTGGCCTACCCGGCGCACTACCTGTTCCGGTTCCTCGACCACCACGGCTTCCTGACGCCGGGCGACGCGCCCCGGTGGTCCACGGTCGTGGGCGGCTCGCGGGCGTACGTCGCGGCGGTGGCGGACCGGATCGGCGACGTGCGACCGGGCGTGGGCGTGCGCGCGGTGACCCGCAAGCCGGACGGAGTCGCGGTGCACGACAGCCAGGGCGAGATGCACGTCGTCGACCAGGTCGTGCTGGCCACCCACGCCGACGACGCTCTCGGGCTGCTGACCGACCCCAGCGACGACGAGCGCCGGGTGCTGGGTGCGTTCGGGTACGGGCACAACACCGCCGTCCTGCACACCGACGACGCCGTCCTGCCGCGGGCGCCACGTGCCCGCGCGGGCTGGAACTACCGGCTCGACGGCTGCGACCAGCGGCGCGACCGGGCCGGGGTGAGCTACTGGATGAACCGGCTGCAGGGCTACGAGGACGCCACCGACGCGTTCGTGGTGACCCTCAACGACGACGGGGGGATCGCGGACGAGCGGGTACTCGCACGGGCCGAGTACCGGCACCCCGTCTACACCCGCGAGGCGGTGACGTCTCAGCGTGAGCTGTCTGCGCTCGCGACCGACCGCACGGCCTTCGCCGGTGCCTACCACGGCTGGGGCTTCCACGAGGACGGCTGCCGGTCGGGGGTCGAGGCGGCGCGCCGCCTCGGTGCGGAGCCGGGTCCCGGCTGGTGGTCGGCACCATGACCAGCCTGCCCACGTTGCCGGCGATCGTGGAGGGCACGGTCAGCCACGACCGGCTGGTGCCGGTGCGGCACGGCTTCCGCTACCGGGTCTACCAGTGGCTGGTCGACCTCGACGACATGCCCCGTCCGCCGCGATGGCTGCGGCCGTTCGCGGGCTTCCGGTCCGCCGACCACCTCGGCGACCCGGGCGCGAGCATCCGGGCCAACGTCGAGGCGTTCTGCGCGACCGAAGGTTTCGACGTACGGGGCGGCCGGATCGTGATGCTCGCCAATGCCCGCGTGCTGGGTCACGTGTTCGACCCGCTCAGCGTGTTCTGGTGCCTGGCTCCCGACGGCGGGCTCACCTGCGTCGTCGCCGAGGTGCACAACACCTACGGCGAGCGGCACGCCTACCTGCTCGACGTCGACGACGCCGGCCGGGCCAGCGCCGACAAGGCCTTTTACGTCTCACCGTTCCTCACCGTCGACGGCCGCTACAACCTGCGGTTCGGGCTCGGGACCGACCGGGTGACCACGAAGATCCAGCTCCGGCAGGACGACCGGGTGGTCTTCACGGCGGCCTTCCACGGGTCGCCGGCACCGGCCAGCGTGCGCCGGCTGGTGTCGGTGCTCGTACGCCGACCGTTCATGACCCAGCGGGTCAGCGTGCTGATCCGAATACACGGCGTCAGGCTGTGGTTGCGTCGGCTGCCCGTGGTCGCCAGGACCGCGCACCGGCACCAAGAAGGAGTGCGATGACCATCGAGCTGTCGTCCGGCGTGGTGCCGGCGCCCCGGGCCGAGCTCTGGCCCGCGCTCAGCCGAGCACCCCGGGCACCTGTGCAGGCGTCCATCGCGCGGACGCTGGTGGCGCGCGCGATGCGCCGGGTGCCGGCCCGGATGGTGTTCCCCGACGGCACGACCTGGGGGGCGGGTGGTCCGTTGTCGCCGCAGATGCTGCTGGTACGCCCCGCCTCGGTCTTCGCCCGGCTCGGCGCCGACCTGCGGATCGGCTTCGGCGAGGCGTACATGTGTGGCGACTGGGTCACCGGTCGCGGGACCGACCTGGCCGACCTGCTCACCCCGTTCGCGGAGCGGCTGACCCGGCTGGTGCCCAAGCCGCTGCAGAAGCTGCGGGGCTTCGTCGACGAGCGGCTGCCGGCGCACGAGGAGAACACGGTGTCCGGCGCGAAGAGCAACATCTCCCGCCACTACGACCTGTCCAACGACCTGTTCGCGCAGTTCCTCGACCCGACGATGACGTACTCGTCGGCGTGGTTCCCCGACACGATCGCCACCGCGGCCGACCTCGACCTCGAGCGTGCCCAGCTGCGCAAGATGGACGGCGTGCTCGACCACGCCCGGGTGGGTGCGGGCACCCGGCTGCTCGAGATCGGCACCGGCTGGGGAGCGCTCGCGGTGCGCGCCGCGCAGCGCGGGGCGCAGGTCACCACCGTGACCATCTCCGCCGAGCAGCGCGAGCTGGCCCGGGAGCGGATCGCCGACGCGGGGGTGTCCGACCGCGTCGACGTGCGGCTGCAGGACTACCGCCAGGTCACCGGCGAGTACGACGCCGTCGTGAGCGTCGAGATGGTGGAGGCGGTCGGCGAGCGGTACTGGCCGACGTACTTCTCCACCCTGGACGGGCTGCTCGCCCCCGGCGGGCGGATCGCGCTGCAGTCGATCACGATGGCGCACGAGCGGATGCTGGCCACCCGGCGCTCGTACGGGTGGATCCACAAGTACATCTTCCCGGGCGGCCTGATCCCGTCGATGGAGGCGATCGAGCACACCCTGGCTGCCCACACCGGGCTCCGGGTGCTCGAGCGCCGCGAGCTCGGCTGGCACTACGGCCAGACCCTGCACCAGTGGCGGCACCGGTTCGTCGGCGCGTGGGACCAGATCTCCCCGCTCGGGTTCGACGCCACGTTCCGCCGGATGTGGGAGTTCTACCTGGCCTACTGCGAGGCCGGCTTCCGCACCGGCTACCTCGGCGTCAGTCAGCTCTCGCTCGGCCGGGACCCGGCCTAGGCCACCAGCGCTCGGATGCGATCGACCGCCGAGCCCAGGTCGGCCACCCGCTCGATCCGCAGCGGCGGCTGGGGCTGCAGCTGCAGCCGGGACCAGCCCGGACCACCCAGCATCAGCACCAGGGGATTCCCGGCGTCGGAGAGCCGGGCCAGGTGCGGCAGCTGGCCGGTCGCGTGCAGGCTGGACCAGAGGAAGACCACCTGTGGCGCGACCCGCTCGATCGCCGCGGCCAGCGCGGCGGCCGGTGTCCGGGCGCCGAGCACCCGGGTGTTGATCCGCCGGTCGGTCAGCACCGCCGCCAGCGCCACCAGTGGCAGCCCGTGCTGGTCGTCGGCTGCACTGGCCAGCAGGACGGGCGGTGTGCTCGGCCGCCGGCCGGGCCGGTAACGGACCCGGTGCCGCAGCTCGGTGGCGACGCACTCACTGGCCAGGTGCTCACCCTCGACGCCGATGTCACCGCGGGCCCAGGCATCGCCGACGCCGACGAGCAGGGGACTCACCACCTCGGTCCAGCCCGCCAGGACACCGCGCCGCTCGAAGACCTGGGCGAGCATCTTCGACAGCGTGGCCGAGTCGAGCTCGCGGGTCGCCCGCATCATCGCGTTGATCGTCATGGAGACGCCGCGCCCGGTGAGCGCGGAGTCGTCGAGGGCCGTCGCCGGCGGGGCGGACAGCACCGCTGCGGGGTCGTGGACCGAGCGCAGCGACACCTGTGCCGCCTGCGACGGGAGGACGCCCTCGGCGATCAGCTGGCTCATCCGCGCGACCCGGGCCACGTCCAGCTCGGAGTACCGCCGGTGGCCGCCGTCGGTCCGAGCGCTGGGGCCCAGCCCGTAGCGACGGTCCCAGGTGCGCAGGGTGGGCGTGGCGATGCCGAGCCGCTGCGACACGGCGCCGACCCCCCAGAGCACGCCGGATTCCGGCTCCGGATCGGTCACCGAGAGCAGCAAGTCCTGCTCGTCCCCCACCGCCTGACGCGGCATACCCGGTCGGGTGGGATCCCGGCTGTTCGGGTCCTGCATAGGTTCCAGTCTGTCGCGGACCCGCTTAATCGGCCACCGGTGCCGGGATTTCTGCGGACAAGTTGGTCCGCGGGTCTTGTCAGGTGAATAGGTCGTGAGTAACTTACGAATCGGTTTTCCCCCCGGTCTCGTGGAAAGGACGTTCCGTGGCCAACATCGCGCGGCTCCCGATGCCCCTGCTCGACGTCTACGACTGGCAGTTCGAGGGCTCCTGCCGCGAGGCCGACCCCGCACTGTTCTTCTCCCCCGAGTCCGAGCGCGGCCCCCGCCGCCGCGCCCGCGAGAACGCCGCCAAGCTGTACTGCCAGCGCTGCCCGGTGCTCGACCAGTGCCTCGAGCACGCGCTGCGCGTCAAGGAGCCCTACGGCGTCTGGGGCGGTCTGACCCCGTCCGAGCGCAGCACGGTGGAGAGCCACCCCGTCGCCTCCTGACCGGCTACTCCCAGAACACCCGTTCCACCACGGCCCGGGCCCGCCTCGCGGTCCGCCGCCACTCGTCGGCCACCGCCTCGAACCCGTCCGGCTCACGGCCCATCAGGTACGCCACCCCCGCCCGGTCGCGCGGGTCGCGCGGCAGCGAGTCCGACGCCCGCCCGCGGACGAGCATCATCACGTTGCGCAGCCGCTGCGCCATCCGCCACGCGGCCGCGAGCGCGTCGGCGTCCGCGCGGTCCAGCAGGTCCGCGTCGACCGCCGCCTCCAGCGCCGGCAGGGTCGCCGTCGTCCGCAGGCCCTCGACCCGCGCGGCGTGCCGCAGCTGGAGCAGCTGCACGGTCCACTCCACGTCGGTAAGCCCGCCCGGCCCCAGCTTGACGTGGCCGGACGGGTCGGCGCCGCGCGGCAGCCGCTCGGCGTCGACCCGGGCCTTGATCCGGCGGATCTCAGTCACCGCCCCCTCGTCCAGGCCGTCGGCCGGCCACCGCAGCGGGTCGATCAGCGCGCGGAACCGCTCGCAGACCTCGGCGTCGCCCACCGCGGGCTCGGCGCGCAGCAGGGCCTGGGCCTCCCACGGCTGGGACCAGCGCGCGTAGTAGGTCGAGTACGACGCGAGCGTGCGGACCAGCGGCCCCTGCTTGCCCTCGGGACGCAGCCCCGCGTCCAGCTCCAGCGGCGGCGCGTCGCCGGGCATCGCGAGCGTGCGGCGCATCTCCTGGGCGACCGCGTGGGCAGCCTCCGCCGACGCTCGCTCCGGTGTGCCCGAGACGGGGACGTGGCAGAACATCACGTCGGCGTCGCTGGCGTAGCCCATCTCGTGGCCGCCGAGCCGGCCCATCGCGATCACTGCCATCCGTACCGGCACCGGCTCGCGCAGCTCTGCCCCGACCGCTGACGTGGCCGCGGCCAGCGCACCGGTGAGCGTGGCGAAGGTCAGGTCGGTCAGCGCCTCGCCGACGGCCTCGACGTCGAGCAGCCCGAGCACGTCGGCCACCGCGACCCGGCACAGCTCGCGCCGGCGCATCTGGCGCACCGCCTCGGTGGCGGCGACCGGGTCGGCGTGCCTGCGTGCCGCCGACGTCATCTCCTTGAGCAGCGTCTCGCGGGGGCGGGGCACCAGATCGTCGCCGCCCCGCAGCATCGCCACCGACTCCGGCGCGCCCAGCAGCAGCTCGGCGGCGTACCGGCCGCTGGTGAGCACCCGGGCGAGCTGCTCGGCGGTCTCGCCCTCGTCCCGCAGCAGCCGCAGGAACCACGGGGTCGCACCCAGCCGGTCGGACAGCCGCCGGAACGACAGCAGCGCGGCGTCGGGGTCGGGGCCCTCGGCGAACCAGCCGAGCAGGGCCGGCAGCAGCTGGCGCTGGATCGCGGCGCGCCGCGTCAGGCCGCTGGTCAGCGCCTCCAGGTGCTTGAGCGCGCTGCGCGGGTCGAGGTAGCCGAGCGCGGTCAGTCGGAGGCGGGCGGCGTCGGTGCTGAGCCGCAGCTCGGCACCGGGCAGCGCGGCGACGGCGTCCAGCAGCGGGCGGTAGAACAGCTTCTCGTGCAGCCGCCGCACCTCGCGGGTGCAGGCACGCCAGTCGGCCTCGAACTTCGCGACCGCGTCCTTGTGGTGCCCCAGGGTGCGACCGAGCCGGCGCCGGGTCTCCTCGTCGTCGGGCACCACCTGGGTACGCCGCAGCGCCCACAGCTGGAGCCGGTGCTCGACGGTCCGCAGGAACGCGTACGACCGGGCGAGTGCGGCACCGTCGTCGCGACCCACGTAGCCGCCGCGGGTAAGCGCGTCCAGACCTCCCAGCGTGCTGCGCTCGCGCAACGTCTCGTCGCCGCGCCCGTGGACCAGCTGCAGCAGCTGCACGGCGAACTCCACGTCGCGCAGGCCGCCCGGGCCCAGCTTGAGCGCGCGCGGCACCTGCTCGGCCGGGATGTGGTCGACCACCTTGCGGCGCATGGCCTGCACGTCGCCGACGAACCCGTCCCGCTCCCCCGCCCGCCAGACCAGCGGCTCGATCACCTGCAGGTACGCCGCGCCGAGCGCGGGGTCGCCGGCGGCGCAGCGGGCCTTGAGCAGGGCCTGGAACTCCCAGGTGCTCGCCCAGCGGTCGTAGTAGCCGCGATGGCCCTCGACAGTGCGGCTGAGCGAACCGGCCTTGCCCTCGGGCCGCAGCGCCGCGTCGACCGGCCAGATGGTGCCCTCGCCGGTGTGCTCCGAGCAGATCCGCATCATCGTCGAGGCCAGCTGTGCGGCCGAGCGCGACGCGGCGTCGTCGGCGGTCTCGCCGACGGGCTCGTGCACGAACACCACGTCGACGTCGCTCACGTAGTTGAGCTCGCACCCGCCGCACTTGCCCAGCGCGATCACGGCGAGCCGGCACCGGGCCGCGTGCTCGGGCAGTCGGGCCCGCGCGGTGGTGAGCGCGGCCTCCAGGGTGGCGTCGGCCAGGGCGGACAGCGACGCCGCCACCTCCTCGAAGGCGGACTCGCCGGTGAGGTCGCGGGCCGCGATGGCGACCAGCCGTCCCCGGTAGGCGATCCGCAACAGGTCTTCGACCGAGTCGGTGTCGGCTGACCCCTCGTCCAGCAGCGGCCCCTCGGCCCTGGTCCCCCCGGACCGCAGGTCGTGCCCGTGCTCTGGATGGGCCCGCAGGTGGTCGGCGAGCGCCGGGCTGGCGCCGCAGACGGCGGCCAGCCGCCCGCGCAGCACCTCGTCGCGGGCCGCCGCCCGGACCAGACCGGCACCGTCGTCTCCCGCCTCACCGATGGCCGCCAGACCCTGCAGCGCCACGTCGGGGTCGGCGCCACGGGCGGCGGCTTCGACCAGTACGTCGACGTCGTCGGTGTGCAGCGCGAGCGAGTCGGCGTGGCCGGCGGCCGCGTCCACGTCGCGGAACCCGGACCGGGCCAGCCGGCCGCGGCTGCGGCCGTCGGCGGTCATGCCGAAGCCCGGCCGACCGTCAGCTGGTCGACGAACGCGGCGACCGGCGGCTGCCAGACCGCCCGTAGCTCGGGCTCCAGCTCGCCGATGCGATCGAGTGCCATCGGCGCCGACGGGTCGGTCTGGGTCCAGCGCGCCACGATGTCGCGGCCGACCTCCGGGTGCAGCTGGACGCCCCACGCGCGTGACCCGAACCGCAGCACCTGGATCGTCCCGCTGGGCCCGCGCGCCAGCACCGTGCTGCCGGCCGGGGCCTCGGTGACGACGTCGTTGTTCCACTGCACGGCAGGGGTCGACCTGCCGCGCGCGGACTCGTCCGCGAGGGCGCCGAACACCGGGTCGGCCTCCGCCTCCGCGGTCCAGCCCACGTCGAACACGCCGACCTGCCGGCCGTCGGGTGCGAGTCCGACAGCGCCCCCGAGCGCGACCGCCGCGATCTGGTGACCGAGGCAGATCCCGAGCATCGGTTGCCCCGCGCCCACCGCCGCACGGACCAGGGCCTTGGTGGGCACGAGCCAGGGGGTGGTCGCGTCGTCGTTCGCCCCCATCTCACCGCCGAGGACGACCAGCCCGTCGTGCGCCCCGAGCGTCTCGGGCAGCGGGTCGCCCCGGTGGCATCGCCGGACGTCGAGAACGGCCCCCGCGGCCCGCATCCACTCCCCCACCCAGGCCGCCGGGGCGTCGTCCTCGTGCTGGACGACGAGGACCGTGCTCACAGCACCGAGATCAGTCGGTCGAGCTCGAACTGGGACACCTGCCGACGGTAGTCGCGCCACTCGGCCCGCTTGTTGCGCAGGAAGAAGTCGAAGACGTGCTCGCCGAGGGTCTCGGCGACCAGCTCGCTGTTCTCCATCTCCCGGATCGCCTGGTCGAGGTTGTGCGGCAGTGGGGCGATGCCGAGCGCACGCCGCTCGTCGTCGGTCAGCGACCACACGTCGTCCTCGGCCTCGCGCGGCAGCTCGTAGTCCTCCTCGATGCCCTTGAGTCCGGCCGCGAGCAGCAGCGCGTAGGAGAGGTACGGGTTGCACGCGGAGTCGATCGAGCGCATCTCGACCCGGGTCGACTGACCCTTGCTGGGCTTGTACATCGGCACCCGCACCAGGGCCGACCGGTTGTTGTGTCCCCAGCAGACGTACGACGGTGCCTCGCCGCCGCCGATGATGCGCTTGTAGCTGTTCACCCACTGGTTGGTCACGGCGGTGATCTCGGCCGAGTGCCGGAGCAGGCCGGCGATGAACGACCGGCCCACCGACGACAGGTGGTACTCGGCACCGGCCTCGAAGAACGCGTTGCGGTCGCCCTCGAACAGCGACAGGTGGGTGTGCATGCCCGAGCCGGGGTGGTCGGTGAACGGCTTGGGCATGAAGGACGCGAAGATCCCCTCGCTGAGCGCGACCTCCCGCACCACCACCCGGAACGTCATGATGTTGTCGGCGGTCGACAGCGCGTCGGCGTAGCGCAGGTCGATCTCCTGCTGCCCCGGCGCCCCCTCGTGGTGGCTGAACTCCACCGAGATGCCCATCGACTCGAGCATCGTGATGACCTCGCGGCGGAAGTCCTGCCCGACACCCTGCGCGGTGTGGTCGAAGTAGCCGGAGTTGTCCACCGGCACCGGCACGGCACCCGGCTGTGGCCTGCCCTGGAACAGGAAGAACTCGATCTCGGGGTGGGTGTAGAAGGTGAACCCGAGGTCGGCGGCCTTGGCCAGCGACCGCTTCAGCACGTGCCGGGGGTCGGCGTACGAGGCGCCGCCGTCGGGCAGCTGGATGTCGCAGAACATCCGCGCCGTCGACGGGCCCTCGCCGCGCCACGGCAGCACCTGGAACGTCGAGGCGTCGGGCTTGGCCAGCATGTCGGCCTCGTAGACCCGGGCGAAGCCCTCGATCGCCGAACCGTCGAAGCCGATGCCCTCGTCGAAGGCGTTGTCCAGCTCGGCCGGCGCGACGGCGACCGACTTGAGGAAGCCGAGCACGTCGGTGAACCACAGCCGCACGAAGCGGACGTCACGCTCCTCGAGCGCACGCAGCACGAAGTCCTCTTGCTTGCCCATGGGCGACAGTCTGACCCATGCAGACGCGTGGGACGGTAGCCGCGTGCCCCGGCGTCTCACCCAGCTGTTCGCCGGGCTGGTGCTCTACGGGATCTCCATGGCGCTGCTGGTGCGGTCCGACCTCGGCGTGCTGCCGTGGGACGTGCTGCACCAGGGCATCGCCCGCCGGATCGGCTGGAGCCTCGGAGCCGTCACGATCGCCACCGGGGTCGTCGTGCTCGCGTTGTGGATCCCGTTGCGGGAGCGGCCGGGCATCGGCACCGTCAGCAACGTCGTCGTGGTCGGGGTCGCGGTCGACGCGGCGCTCGCGGTGCTGCCGACGGTCGACGCCCTGCCGGTGCGGATCGCGCTGGCGGTGGCGGGGATCGTGCTCAACGCGGTCGCGACGGCGGCGTACGTGGGCGTGCACCTCGGACCGGGTCCCCGCGACGGGCTGATGACCGGACTGGTGCGCAGGACAGGCGGCACCGTCCGGCTGGTGCGCACCTCCATCGAGGTCGCGGTCGTGGCGGTCGGATGGGCACTCGGCGGCACGCTGGGGGTGGCGACGATCGCGTACGCGCTCGCGATCGGCCCCCTGGTGCACCTGCTGCTGCCACGGCTCGAGGTCGGCCCCGAGCCGGGGGCCGAGCGGTAGCTCAGCCCTCAGCGGTGCGCTGACCGGGGACGAACCGGAGCGGCGACGGCGCCGGAAGGCGGGCCCGTCGCTCGCAGTCCTCGAACCGGCGCGCCGCCTCGGCGTAGCCCACCGACGCCGCCAGGCCCAGCATCACGCCCAGTGCCAGCAGGGTCGTGGCCTCGGTGACCGGGTGCACACCGGCGACCTGCTCCAAGCCGGCGATCCCGGCGAGCACCAGGCCGGCGAGAGCCAGACACGCGGCAGCGGCGGCGCGGCCACCGAGCCACCAGCCACGGCCGGCCCAGGAGCGGACCGGTCGGTCGACCCGGTTGGTCCCGGTACGGACCAGCCGGGTCCCGAGGTCGTCGGCGATGGCGGCGGCGAGGTCGCGACCGGTACCGGCGCCGGACAGGCGCAGCGTGCGGTCGGGCAGCTCGAGCTCCAGCTCCCAGCCCAGGCCGTGGACCGGTGCGGACATCCGGGCCGCGATGACGTCGACCAGCCGGCAGGACGTCGCCTGGTCGGCCACGTCGCTCAGCTCGGCGCGGTGTCCTTCGGCCAGCGCGAGCAGCTCGTCAGTGGCGGCCTTGGCCGGACGGAGCCGGTCCCGCCAGCTGCCCAGCAGGTTGCGGCGCGGGTGCGGGTAGCTCAGGATCCAGCCGTCCATCAGCACGAGGTCGGTGCGGCGGCCGTGCGTCCTGGCCGGGAACGCGGCGATCGGCAGGCCCGGCACGCCGTCCTTCGGCTCGCCGGCGCCGATCCACGGGGTGTCGACATCCAGGCCCAGCTCGGCGACCCACCCGATCAGCTCGTCGGCCGCGCGGCGGGCGACGCCGTCGGCGACGAATGCCTCCAGCAGCACCGCCTCGCCCTGCGGGTCGACCACCTGGGCACCCCAGGCGTCGTCCCACGTCAGGCTCAGGCAGTCCTGCTCGACGGCGGACACGCGTACTGCTGCACTGATCGCCTCGGTCACGGCGGCGTGGCGCAGCCCCGTTCCCGGGTCGCCGAGCCTGCTGCCCTCGGGTGCTTCCGCGGGCTCGGCGTCGGTGCCGAGCTGGTGCTCCGGGTGCCGGGCCAGGAGAGCACCGAGCTCGGCCACCAGGTCGCGGCCGTCGTCGCCCGGGGGCTGCAGCGTGTCGAGCATCCCGCGCAGGGTGCTCGGCCAGACCCCTGTCACGTGGTGCACGGCCGGCAGCGCGCCGTCGCGCTGCGAGCGCCACCGCGGCAACCAGGCCCGCTGCGGGAGCTGGTCCCACTGCACCACGGGTGCATCCGGCCCGGCGGCGGCCGCAGCGAGGTGGGTGGCGAGACGGTCGTCGGTGGCAACGGGAGCGGTCAGCAGGTCGGTGGCGACGGGCCCGGCACTGAGGTGCGCGTCGGGCTCGAGCACACCCGCCTCCTCGCATGCGGCGACGGTGGCGGCCGTGTGCGCGCCGAGCGCAGCAACGCCCAGCCCCTCCGCGGCGGCGGTGGTTCGCTGGGCCTGCACCAGCTCGCCGACCTCGGCGAGCGCGGCGAGACGGGCGCGGTCGGCCTCGGTGGGGCGGGCCTCCGAGGGCACGGTGGAGTCGGCCCAGTCCCGGGCCGCCTCGAGCAGGGCCGACCGGCTCGCTTCCAGGGCGCGGCCCCAGCGACGGACCAGGGTGCCCACCAGCGGAGTGCTGTCGCTGGTCAGTCGCTCGGCGTCCAGCCGGGCGGCGAGCAGCATCCCCGGTCGGAGCTCGGGGTCGAGCACCGCGCTCATCATGACCAGCTCGCCGGCGAGCAGGCGATCCAGCTCGTCGACCTCGAGGTGCCACAGGACGGGTGCGCCGAGGTAGAGCACCGGAGTGTCGGGGTCGGGATCGAAGCGGAGCACCGGCTCCGGGACGAGCCACACCTCGGTGGGCGCCTGGGTGCCCAGCCGGGAGGCCACGACTGCCAGGTGCTGGTGCAGCCGGCGCTCGATCAGGACGTGCAGGGGGATGCCGGCCGGGTCGGGGGGTGGCCGGCGCACGGCGTCGACGGCTGCCCAGGCGACGGCCAGCGCGAGCACGGCGACCGGCCAGGCGAGCATCAGCTGGGGAAGTCCGAGCAGGGAGCCGAGGGCACCGGTGGCCAGCAGGACACCGCCGGCGATGCTCGACGCGAGCGCGACCTTGTGCACCTGGCGACGGAGCCGACGGGCGGCGCGTACCGCGGCACGGCGTGCCTGTCGCTTGCTGGGGCGCCTGGTCGGTCGGTCGAGGACGGTCATGCGAGCCCCTGGTCAGTACGGTCCGCGGGCGCGACCAGCGGTCCTCACACCGTAGAAAGGTCCGGACCGAGGACGGGAGGAACCGGGCCAACTGTGGCCGAACGGCTGACCGGGCGACGCCGAGCGACCCCCTGCCGGCTACTCCAGGGTCAGGTTCCCGGGGCCCCAGCCCGAGATCTCCGAGAGCCGGCCGCGCCACAGACCCCGTACGCCGGCCCGCAGCACCTTCCCGCCGGACACGTGCACCGCGTCGCACAGGTGGATGTAGCCGTCCTGCACCGGTTCGTTGCCGCCGTCGGTGGGGGTGAGCTGCTCGCGGAGCGAGCGGGTGAACGTCTCCGCGTGGTCGTTGCCGGGAACCGACACCGCCTGCTCCCACAGCTCCAGCCATCGGTCCCCGCCGATCAGGACGCCGGAGACCACGGTCCCGCGCAGGAACAGGGTGAGGCCCATCGTGACGCGCAGCTCACCGGAGGCGAACGCCGTGAACAGGCCGAGCATGTCGTCCGATTGGGTCGAAATGTCGTGATGGCTCATGCACGAGACCGTAGACGTTCGAGCGGCCCGGGGGGAACCCGCGGGGTGCCCCTACCCTGGCGGCGTGCCGCAGCTGCGTCTGGCGCTCGCCCAGGTGAACCCGACCGTCGGAGACCTCTCCGGCAACGCCGAGCGGATCGCCGCGTGCGTGCGGCAGGCCCACCAGGCGGGCGCCCACCTGGTCGCCTTCCCCGAGATGGTGCTCACCGGGTATCCGATCGAGGACCTCGCCCTGCGGGCGTCGTTCGTCCAGGCGGCGCGTCAACAGCTGGTCGGACTGGCCGAGCGGCTGCAGGGCGACGGCCTCGGCGAGCTGCCGGTCGTGCTCGGCTGCCTCGACCGGCGCGAGGGCGTGGTCGACGGTCCGGGGGTGCCGAAGGGGTCACCACAGGACGCGGTCGCCGTGCTGCACCGGGGCTCCGTCGCCGTACGCCAGGCAAAGCACCACCTGTGGAACTACGGGGTGGGCGACGAGATCCGCTACTTCGTGCCCGGCGACACCGTCAACCTGGTCCAGGTGCGCGGGATCGACGTGGCGCTCGCGGTCTGCGAGGACATCTGGCGCGACGGCCCGTCGTCGGCGGCCGCCGCCGCGGGAGCCGGGCTGCTGCTCGTGGTCAACGGCTCGCCGTACGAGCGGGAGAAGGACGACACCCGGCTGGAGCTGTGCCGTCGCCGGGCCGGCGAGGCCGCGTGCGCCCTCGCGTGGGTCAACCTCGTGGGCGGACAGGACGAGCTGGTCTTCGACGGCGACTCCCTGGTGGTGCGGGCGGACGGGTCGCTGCTGGCCCGCGGATCGCAGTTCGAGGAGCAGCTGCTGGTGGTCGACCTCGACCTGCCCGCGGCCACCGGCGACGCGCTGCCGGAGCGCGCGGGCGGGCTGCGGCTGGAGCGCACCGTGCTCACGGCCGACCCGGTCGCCGCCTACGAGCCGCGCCCTGTCGACGTCGTCGAGCACGCCGACGACATCGGCGAGGCGTGGCGGGCGATCGTGCTCGGGCTGGCCGACTACGTGCGCAAGAACGGGTTCAGCACCGTGCTGCTGGGCATGTCCGGCGGGATCGACTCGACCGTGGTGGCGCAGCTTGCCTGCGACGCCGTCGGTGCCGACAACGTGCACGGGGTGTCCAACCCGAGCGCCTGGTCGACCGAGCACTCGCGCTCAGACGCCGCCGAGCACGCCCGGCGCACCGGTCTGCGGCTCCGCACGGTGCCGATCGCCGAGCTGGTGGAGGCGTACGAGAAGGCGCTGCCCGGCCTCGAGGGGCTGGCCGCCGAGAACCTGCAGGCCCGGTTGCGCGCCGTGGTGTGGATGGCGCTGTCGAACGCCGAGGGGCACCTGGTGCTCGCGTGCGGCAACAAGTCCGAGCTCGCCGTGGGGTACACGACGATCTACGGCGACGCGGTGGGCGGCTACGCCCCGCTCAAGGACGTGCCCAAGACGCTGGTGTGGGAGCTGGCCCGGTGGCGCAACGCCGACGCGGCGGCGCGCGGCGAGGACCCCCCGATCCCGGAGAACGCGATCGGCAAGCCCCCGAGCGCCGAGCTGCGGCCCGGCCAGCTGGACACCGACTCGCTGCCCGACTACGCCTTGCTCGACGACATCCTGGACGACTACGTCGAGCGCGACGCCAGCTCGGTCGACCTGGTGCAGCTCGGTTTCGACCGCGAGGTCGTGGAGCACGTGATCCAGCTGGTCGACCGGGCCGAGTGGAAGCGCCGGCAGTACCCCCCGGCCCCAAGATCAGCATCCGCAACTTCGGCCGCGACCGACGGCTGCCCATCACCACCGCCTGGCGCGAACACCTCCCCTGATCCGCGCCCCGGAACCCGCGATCCGCGCCCCGGGACGGACGATCCGCGGCTGGGGACCGGCCATCCGCGGCTGGGGACCGGCCATCCGCGGCGGGGGACGTGACGGACCAGACATCCGCGGAGACTCCCGGTCGCCCACCGGGTCGTGCCACGCTGACCGGGTCCGGGGACTCCACTGGCGGAGCCTCGAGATCGGGAGGTCCCGCATGACCAAGACGCCCGCGGAGGAGCCGGCCCCGTACGGCGGCGCCGCCTCCGCCCCCACGCCGCAGTCCCCCCGTCGGGTCCGGGTGCACCACCTGCGCCAGTGGAAGGACGAGCTGCACCGCTGGGCGATGCTCACCGCGTACGACCAGTACGCCGCCGCCACCTTCGACGAGGCCGGCATCCCGGTGCTGCTGGTCGGGGACTCGGCCAGCAACAACGTGTACGGCAACACGACGTCGCTGCCGGTCACGGTCGACGAGCTGCTGCCGCTGGTACGCGCCGTCACCCGTTCCGTCACTCGCGCGCTGGTGGTCGCCGACCTGCCCTTCGGTTCGTACCAGCGCTCCCCCGAGCAGGCCTTCGACACCGCCGTGCGGTTCATGAAGGAGTCCGACGCGCACGCGGTCAAGCTCGAGGGCGGGCTACCGATGATCCCGCAGGTACGGCTGCTCAGCGAGACCGGCGTCCCGGTGATGGCGCACATCGGCTTCACGCCCCAGTCCGAGCACAGCCTCGGCGGGTACCGGGTCCAGGGCCGCGGCGACTCCGCCGCACAGGTGCTCGAGGAGGCGGTCGCCCTGCAGGAGGCGGGTGCGTTCGCGCTGGTGATGGAGATGGTGCCGGGCGACGTCGCCCGCGAGGTCACGGCCAAGCTGACAATCCCGACCATCGGCATCGGCGCCGGCCCCGACTGCGACGCACAGGTCCTGGTGTGGCAGGACATGGCGGGGCTGCGCACCGGCCGCCTGCCCCGTTTCGTCAAGCAGTACGCCGATGTGCACGGTGTGCTGCGGACCGCGGCGGAGACGTTCGCCGCCGAGGTTTCCGACGGCACGTTCCCGACCGACGAGCACACGTTCTGATCCCGCGGGCCACGCGCGGCCTCACGCCGTCCATCCGAGCCAGGCGTCTCCCGCGCTGACGACGCCGACCCAGATCGCCACGCCGAGCAGCGGCACCAGCAGGGTGAGCAGGGGGCGCGTACGGGACCAGCGCACGGTCAGGACGAAGAGCCCGCCCCAGCACGCCAGCAGCACGGCGACCCCCCACCACGGCGCCAGCAGCAGGCTGGCCAAGTACAGCCAGAGCAGGACCGCGAGCCCGGCGAACGCGATCCACGGCGCCGGCCGCGCCCACCCGGTACGAGCCACGGCAGTCAGCGTGGCAGAGCGGTGGCCAGCTGGGTGCTGAGCACGTCGCGGGCCACCGCGAGCGACGGCCCGTACCACGTGAGGTGCCGACCCGACACCAGCGCGCACGGCGCGACGAACGCCTCCGGGCCGTCGTCACGTGTGAACGCGTACGGCTCGTCCGGCAGCACCACGAGGTCGTGCGCAGGCAACGCCTCAAGATCGATCCGCGGGTAACGCTCGGCGTGCCCGGCGAACGCGTTGTCCACGCCCAGCCGGGCGAGCACGTCGCCGGCGAACGTGTCCCGTCCCAGCGCCATCCATGGCCGCCGCCAGATCGGCACCACCGCGCGACGGGGCGGGCCGCCCCACGGTCGCGACCACTCCCGCCGCGCGTCCGTGACCCATCCCACGTCGCGGGCTCCGAGCAGGGCCAGCAGGTCGCGCAGCTGGTCGAGGGCTGCGGGCACCGTCTCGGGGTCGGTCACCCGGACCGACAGTCCCTGCGCCCGCAGTACCTCGAGGTCGACGGCGCGGTTCTCCTCGGCATTGGCGACCACCAGGTCGGGGCGCAGTGCTACGACCCGGGCGACGTCGGGGTTCTTGGTGCCACCGACGCGTACCACGTCGAGGTCGGCCGGGTGCGAGCACCAGTCGGTGGCGCCCACCAGCGCACCCGGCACGCTGACCGCCACCGCCTCGGTCAGCGACGGGACCAGGCTGACGACACGTTGCACGGGCCCATCCTGGCGCGCGTCGAGGGCGCGGCAGACTGGGCGCCCGTGACCGACCCCGTGGGTGCGCTGCACCCGGACGAGCCGGGGCCGCCGAGCTCGTGGCGGGTCGACACCCGGCCGTTGCGCGAGTCACGCGACTTCCGACTGATCTGGGCGTCCGGTCTGGTCACGTACTTCGGCAGCATCACCACCTACGTCGCGCTGCCGTTCCAGATCAAGGAGCTCACCGGGTCGCTCGCGCTGGCCGGGCTGCTCGGTGTCGCCGAGCTGGTGCCGATGATCGTGTTCGGGCTCTGGGGCGGCGCCCTGGCCGACGCCCGCGACCGCAAGAACATGCTGGTGCTCTGCGAGCTGGCGATGCTGCTGCTGTCGGGCGTGCTGCTGGTCAATGCCCTGCTGTCCGACCCGCAGGTGTGGTTGCTGTTCGTCGTCGCCGGGTTGTTCGCGACCGCCGACTCGCTGCAGCGACCGTCGCTGGACGCGATGATCCCCAACGTCGTGGCACACGACCAGCTCACCGCCGCGAGCGCGCTCGGCTCGATCCGGTACGAGGTGGGCGCGGTCGGCGGCCCCGCGCTCGCCGGGCTGCTGCTGACGCTCGGGGACACCTGGATGGCGTACGCGTTCGACGCCGGCACGTACGTGATCTCGCTGCTGCTGCTGGTGCGCATCGCGCACGTGACGGTGCCTGCCGAGGACGCCGTGGCCGGGCTGCACGCGATCCGCGAGGGGCTGGCGTACGCGTGGCGGCGCAAGGACCTGCTCGGCACGTACACCGTCGACGTGATGGCCATGGTGTTCGGGATGACCACGGCGATCTTCCCGTTCCTGGCAGTAGCCCTGGACGCGCCGTGGGCCGTCGGACTGCTGTTCACCGCGCCGGCGATCGGTTCGCTGGTCGTGTCGCTGACGTCGGGGTGGACGGCGCGGGTGCACCGGCACGGGCGGGCGATCGCGGCGGCCGCGGCGACGTACGGGCTGGCCATGGCCGCCGTCGGCCTGGCTCCGAACATCTGGGTCGCGCTGGCCGCGCTGACCGCCGCAGGCTCGGCCGACATGGTGAGCGGGATCTTCCGCGACGCGGTGTGGAACGGCAGCATCCCGGACGAGCTGCGCGGACGACTGGCCGGCGTCGAGCTGCTCAGCTACTCCACCGGCCCGATCCTGGGCAACGCCCGGGCCGGGTTCGTGGCCTCGGCCATCGGCATCCGAGGCGCCATCGTGTCCGGCGGACTGCTGGCGGTCGCGGCCACGCTGGCCGCGGCCGCGGCGATGCGGGAGTTCCGCGACTACGACGACCGGACCAACCCGCACGCCGTCGCCCGCCGGGAGGCGGCCAGCGGTGCCTGACCCACCCGCAGGTCCGGTCAGTCCTCGGGGTCGCTCCACACCGGGTCGTTGTCCCACGCCTCGTTGCGCTCCTCGACCTTGTCCAGCGCGCGGGCGGCCTCGGCCTCCGAGGGGTACGGACCCAGCCGGTGCCGCGCCGGACACCCCTCTGCGCCCTCGACGGCGTGGTGCTTGAGGCAGAAGTACCAGCGGTCAGCCATGCCCCCATCCTGACCCCGCGAGCTGTCACCGTCTCGTCGAGCCAGGCGTCGACGAGACGGTGACAAGTGCGGGCCGGAGGCGGCTCCTACACTCGACAGGTGACCAGCACCGCCCTCGCCCCTGCTCCGGTGTCGCCGCGCCGCGCCGTCCCGGCGTCGATCCCGCGGCCCGAGTACGTCGACCGGCCTGCCCCACGCCCGTACGACGGGCCGCACGTGATGCCGCCCGAGGTCGTCGCGGTCATGCGCGACGCCAGCCGGATCGCCGCACAGGCGCTGGAAGCGCTCGACGCGGCCGTCGCGCCAGGCGTCACCGCCGACGAGCTCGACCGGGTCGGCCACGAGTTCCTGCTCGACCACCACGCGTACCCGTCGACGCTCGGCTACAAGGGCTTCCCGAAGTCGGTGTGCACCAGCGTCAACGAGGTCATCTGCCACGGCATCCCCGACGCCCGCAGGCTCGAGGACGGCGACATCGTCAACGTCGACATCACTGCCTTCCTCACCGTCGACGGCGTCGGCGCGCACGGCGACACCAACCGCACCTACCTGGTCGGTGACGTCGACGAGCAGTCCCGGCTGCTCGTCGAGCGCACGCACGAGGCCATGATGCGCGGCATCCGGGCGGTCAAGCCGGGCCGTCGGGTCAACGTGGTCGGCCGGGTGATCGAGTCGTACGCGAAGCGGTTCGGCTACGGCGTGGTGCGCGACTTCACCGGTCACGGCGTCGGAACCGAGTTCCACTCCGGCCTGGTGATCCCGCACTACGACGAGCCGCGGTTCGACACCGTCATCGAGCGCGGCATGACGTTCACCATCGAGCCGATGCTGACGCTCGGCACGTACGAGTGGGACATCTGGGACGACGGCTGGACGGTCACCACCAAGGACAAGTCGCGGACCGCGCAGTTCGAGCACACCCTGCTCGTCACCGACACCGGCGCCGAGATCCTCACCCTGCCGTGAGCCTCAGGCGTCGCCGAGCATCCGTTCCACCCGCAGCACCGCCACCTCGTGCTCGGGGTCGCCGGACATCGCCGCCGCCATCCGCAGGTGCGGCAGCGCCTCGGTGAGCCGGCTCTGCCGCTCGAGCGTGCGGCCGAGCGCGAACCGCGCCCACACGTCGGTCGGCGCCCGGTCCACCAGCGCGCGCAGCTCGGTCTCCGCGCGGCCCAGCTGGGCGGTCATGAAGTAGGCCCAGGCCACCAGCGTCCGGAGGCTCGGGCTGTCCGGCTCGTCCTCGAGCGCGGGCTGCAGCAGGTCCAGGGCAGCCCGCGGCTGGCGCTCCTCCAACAGCTGCCTGGCCTGTTGGAAGCGGTCGACGGCATCCACCAAGTCGACACTACGCAGCACGGCGGCGTGGTACACGTACCGGATGGTCCGTCGTGCCGCAGCCACTGCCGTCCTGGTCGCCGCCACGCTGCTCGTCCCGGCTCCCGTCTCCGGCGCACCCGCACCCTCCGACGGCGAGCGGGCGGTGACCGTACGGCTCCGCGCCGCCGTCGCGGACCTCGACGTGCGCCGGGAGAATCGGGACGGCTACGACCGCGACCTGTTCGACCACTGGGTCGACGCCGACGGCGACTGCCGGGACACCCGCGACGAAGTGCTCGCGCAGGAGTCGCGTATCCCGGTTGGCCCTGGATGCGACGTGTCCGAGGGCAGGTGGCGCTCCTACTACGACGGCGTGACCTGGTCCGACTCCAGCGACGTGGACATCGACCACATGGTGGCGCTCGCCGAGGCGTGGGACTCCGGCGCCCGCGGCTGGAACGAGAACACCCGGCGCCGGTTCGCCAACGACCTGCGCGAGGACCGAGCCTTGGTGGCGGTGACCGACAACGTCAATCAGTCCAAGAGCGACCAGGACGTCGCCGAGTGGCTGCCGCCGCGCGAAGCGACCTGGTGCCGCTACATCGCCGAGTGGGTGGTGGTGAAGACCCGCTGGTCACTGACGGTCGACCGGCCGGAGAAGCGGCGGCTGCGTGAGCTCGCGGCCGGCTGCCCGAACGTACGGCTGCGGATCGTCCGGGCGCCCGTCGGGCACTCCTGACGCGTCGCGAGCGTCACCCGGTGAGCCGGCTCGACGACGGCTGCCGTTCGCCCAGACTCGGTGCCTTCGCCCGCAGCACGAGGACGGCCACGCCCAGTGCCACCAGGGCAGCGATCAGGCCGAACACCAGGTTCTCGGTGGCTCCGAGCACGACGTAGCCGACCACCGAGGCGGCGGAGCAGACGGACGCGTACGGCAGCTGCGTGGTCACGTGGTCGACCAGGTGGATGCCGGACCCGATCGACGACAGGATCGTCGTGTCGGACAACGGAGAGGTGTGGTCGCCGAAGATCGCGCCGGCGAGGACGGCCCCGAACGACGGGATGAGCAGGTCGATGTCCACCGTCGCCACGATCTCGGCCGCGATCGGCAGCATCAACCCGAACGTCCCGAACGTGCTCCCGATCGAGAACGAGATGAACGAGGCGAGCAGGAACAGAATCGTCGGCAGCAGCGCGTACGCGATGTCGCCGTCGATGAAGCCGGCGACGTACTCGCCGATCCCGAGCAGAGAGATGATCTCTGCCGTCACCCAGGCCAGGAACAGCACGGCCGCCGCAGTCAGCATCGATGCGAAGCCGGACACAGACGCCTTGCCGATCTGGCCGCCCGGCGTGCGCTTCTTCAGCAGGATCGCGATCGACACCGCGCAGGCGGCCAGGCCGCCGTAGAACAGGGACTTGATCACGTCGGTATTGGCGAGCACGTCCAGCGCGGTCAGCTCGCCCTCGGTGCCGGTGATACCGATCCACAGCGCGAAGGCAACCGTGACACCGATCAGTGTCGCGATCGGCAGCAGGAGGTCGGCGACCCGACCGTCGCTGCGCTGCTCGAGCGTCCGGTCCGCCTCGCCGGCCACGCCTCCTCGCGACGCGTCGTACAGGACGCCCTCCTGCACGGCCCGCTCCTCGTGCTTGCGCATCGGACCGAAGTTGATGCCGAAGAACGCGACGGCGAACACGAACAGCAGCGCGGTGATCGCGTAGTAGTTCGTCGGGATGGTGAGCAGGAACGCCTCGTAGCCGGTGTAGTCCGTGATCCCGTTCGCGTCGAAGATGCCGGTCATCGTGACGGCGATGAACGCCGCCCACCCCGAGAGCGGCATCAAGATGATCACCGGGGCGGCAGTCGAGTCGACGAGGTACGACAGCTTTGCGCGGGAGACCCGGTGCTCGTCGGTGATCGGTCTGCTGACGTTGCCGCCCACCAGGCAGCTGAACGCGTCGTCGAAGAAGATCACGATGCCCAGCAGGATCGGTACGAGCTGCGCGTGCGCACGGGTCCGCACCCTCGTGGTCGCCCAGGCCGTGAACGCCGCGAGCCCCCCGGAGATGTAGACCAGCGAGGTCAGGATCCCCAGCAGGAAGATGAAGGCGAGGATGTACATCTCCTCGGCGATGACGCCCTCGGCCACCACCAGCCCGCTGGCCACGTCGTAGACGAGCTCGACGCTCTCGGCGACGTTCCACTCGGTGTACATCAGGGCGCCGAACACGATGCCGACCGCGAGGGACAGCAGGACGCGCCGGGTGGCGATGGCCAGACCGATCGTGACGACCGGCGGGAGCACGGACAGGATCGACGGTTCCATGGCGGATCAGTCCTTGTGTGAGTCCTTGTCTCAGTCCTTTTCGGACACCAGAGGGGTCACGAGCGTGCCGAGCCCACTCAGCTCGCACGCGACCTCGTCGCCGGGCTGCAGCCAGACCTGGTCCGGCATGCCGAGCACGACCCCCTCGGGGGTCCCGGTGTAGACGAGGTCACCGGGCTCGAGCGTCATGACCTGCGACAGGTCGCTGACCAGCTCGGCGACGGAGAAGACCATGTCCTTGGTGGTGGAGTCCTGTCGCAAGTCGCCGTTGACCCACGTCCTGAGGCCCAGGTCCTGCGGGTCGGGCACCTCGTCGGCGGTCACCAGGTAGGGGCCGAGTGGTGCGAACCCGTCGATGGCCTTCCCGTACATCCACTGGGTCGACCGCATCTGCAGGTCGCGCGCCGACAGGTCGTTGCCGGTCGCGTAGCCGAAGACGTGGTCGAGGGCATCCGCGACGCCCACCCTGCGAGCCGGCCGGCCGATGACCGCCACCAGCTCGACCTCGTAGTCGACCTTCTGGGTCGCGGCCGGGATCGCCACGTCCTGGCCGTTGCCGGCCAGGCTGTTGCGGTACTTGGCGAAGTAGATGGGCTGCTCCGGCACCGGCAGCCCCGCCTCCTCGGAGTGCTTGCGGTAGTTCGCGCCGACGCAGATCACCTTGTCGGGGTCGGGCACCGGTGGGGCCAGGGTCAGGCTCTCGACGGCGACGGCTTCGTCGGTCGAGTCCAGCACCCGGGCCAGCTGGTCCAGACCCGCCGGTCCTGCGGCGATGAGCTCCCGGGTCGTACGGGGGGCGGGCAGTCCTGCTGCCTCGGCCGTGGCCGTTACGTCGACGACGCCGGCGTCCGTCGCGACGCCCAGCCGCACGCCGTCCGGGGCGTGGAAACAAAGGATCCTCACGTCCGCATTGTCCAATGCGCATGAAACGTGTCAAATCGGGCGGAGCGTCGCGGCGGTCGGAGCCTCAGTCGGCGTCGGCCTCCTGCTGCTCGTCGACCCGCTTCTTGATCCGGCCCATGCCGGGCAGCTTGGCGAGCATCCCGTTGAGCTCGCGGGACACGTCCAGCAGGTCGTGGAGGTCGGGGGCGACGCTGCCGAGGGTGCGCATCACCGGGAGGACGTCCTGCTCGACCTGCTGCGCGAGCTGCGGCAGGTGGTCGATGAGCTGCACGAGCGCGTCGACCTCGTGCGGATCCGTGGTCTCGGCCAGCCGCTCGATCGTCGGCTGCAGCGTGGTCAGGGCCGGCTCCAGGGCGTCGAGCAGGGTGACCAGCCGGCCGACGGAGCCCGCGGTGTCGTCGATCAGCCGGTCGGCCTGCGCGCGGGTGGCCTCGACGTGCCGCACCACGTCGTCGGCCGAGGTCCTGGTGACGTCGATCCGTTCGAGCAGCCGGTCGACGTCGGCCACCACCCGCTCCACGACTGCGGGCAGGGCCGCGAACTGCGGCACCGCCGCGAGCAGTCGCTCGACACCGTCGGTCGTCCGCTCGAGCATCGCCAGCAGGTCGGACGGACCAGGGACAGTGGGGAGCCGCACCCCCCGCACTGTAGGCCGGGACGGCCGGCGCGCGACTCGACCAGCCGGCGCCATGACCCGCGGCCGCACGGCGCAGCCGTCGAGTGGCGCGAATCCGGGCCGCCATGGCCCTTCAGCCGCCACTTTTGCGCCACTCGACGGGCCAGGGCGGTGCGCGGACAGGGTGCGGACGAGCTGGCCTGTAGGCCGGATCCTGTCCGGCCGCCGCCCCGCCGGAACGGAACGACAGCCTGTGCGGCCATCCATCTCGGGGGCACCGTCACCGGCGCCCTCGTGCGGCCTACCCGCGGACTCGGGCGGGCAGCCCTCGATCGTCCGCGCAGAGCCGGCGACCCGTGGGCCTCCTGCTCCTTCTTGACCTTGCTCCAGGTGGGGTTTACCGAGCCACCCCGGTTGCCCGGGGTGCTGGTGGTCTCTTACACCACCGTTTCACCCTTGCCCGCACCGCACAGCCCCGAAGAGCCGTGCGGCCGTTGGCGGTCTGTTCTCTGTGGCACTGTCCCGCAGGTCGCCCTGGGTGGGCGTTACCCACCACCTCGCCCTGTGGAGTCCGGACCTTCCTCGACGGGTACGTGACCCGCCGCGGCCGCCCGGCCAGCTCGTCCGCGGCACCAGGGTAGCGGCGGGTCGTCGGCACCCGCCTACTGTGCCGCCTCGTGGGCGCGCACGAGGTGGTGGCAGTCCTGGCCCTCGCCGCCATGGTCGTCACCGTGCTCGCCACCCGGGCGCCTGTGGCCGAGCTGACCGTCGGCACCCTCGCGGCCGGGGCGGTGCTCGTCACCGGCGCCGTCGACACCGCCGCGGCCGAGCACGAGGTACGCGCGCTGGCACCGGTGGTCGTGTTCCTGGTCGCCGTCCTGGTGCTCGGCGACGCGGCGGCGTCGCTCGGCCTCTTCCGTGGCCTGGGCTCCCACCTGGGCCGCGCCGCCAGGGGTCGACCGCAGCGGATGCTCGCAGCGACCGTCGTGGGCGCCTCGTCCACCACCGCCGTACTCAGTCTCGACGCGACCGTCGTGCTGCTGACCCCGGTCGTCTCGACCGCAGCCGAGCACCAGGACCTGCCCGCCCGGCCGCACCAGGTCGCCTGCGCACGGCTGGCCAACTCCGCGTCCCTGCTGCTTCCCGTCTCCAACCTCACCAACCTGCTGGTGTTCGGCGCGACCGGGCTGTCGTTCCTCGGCTTCGCCGCTGCGACGGCGCCGGTGTGGTTGCTGGCAGTGCTCGGCGAGTACGTGATCCTGCGGCTGTGGTTCCGCGGCCGGCTCCGGACGCCGGGCCACGACGACCCGGCGCCGGCCTCGCGGATCCCGAGAGTCCCGCTGCTGGTGGTCGCGGCGGTGCTCGCGGCGTTCGCGGTGACCTCACCCTTCGGCGTCGACCCCGCGTGGGTCGCGACGGCCGGGGCGGTCGTGCTCGCCGCCGTTGCGTTGAGGCGCGGAGTCGCCGGCTGGCGGCACACGCTGGTCGCCGCCCAGCTGCCCTTCGCCTGGTTCGTGCTGTGCTGGGCGGTCGTCGTCGCCGCGGTGGGCAGCACGTCGATCGGCACCGCGGTACGGAGGGCGGTGCCCGACGACACCGACCTCGCGTCGCTGCTGGTGGTGGCGCTCATCGCGGTCGCGGCCGCCAACCTGCTCAACAACCTGCCGGCCACGCTGCTGCTGCTGCCGGTCCTCGCGCCGCTGGGGCCGGTCGCAGTGCTGGCGCTGCTCGTCGGTGTCGACGTCGGCTCGAACCTCACGTACGCGGGCTCGCTGGCCAACCTGCTCTGGCGCCGGGTGCTGCAGCGTGCCGGCGCACCTCCGTCGGCCCGCGACTTCACCCTGCTGGGTCTGGTGACGACGGTGCCACTCGTCGTCGCGTGCACGGTGGCGCTGTGGGCCTGGGCCGGACCGGTCGGACTCGGCCCGTAGTCTCGCCCGGTGCTGGTGCTGCTGCCGCCCTCCGAGGGCAAGACCGCGCCGGCCCGCGGGCGGCCGCTCGACCTCGACCGGCTGTCGTCGCCCGAGCTCACCGACACCCGCCGCCGGGTGCTGGACGCGCTCGTACAGGTCTGCCGGGACGACCCGGCCGGCGCCCGTGCGGCACTCGGGCTCAGCGCGGGGCTGATGCCCGAGATCGCCCGGGACGCCGCGCTGCCGACCGCACCCACCGCTCGGGCCGAACGGGTCTACTCCGGCGTGCTGTACGCCGCGCTCGACCTGGCCTCACTCGATGCCGCCGCACGGCGACGGGCGACGTCGTGGCTGGTCCTGACCAGCGGGCTGTTCGGCGTCGTACGCATCGCCGACCGGATCCCCGCCTACCGGCTGCCCGGCGACGCCCGGCTGCCCGGGCTCGGGCCGGTGGCCGCGGTGTGGCGCAGCGCCCTGGCGGGGACACTTCCCGGGCTCGCAGGGACCGGGCCGGTGCTCGACCTGCGCTCGACCTCGTACGCCGGCTTCTGGCGACCCACCGGTGCGCTGGCGCGGCGCACGGTGCAGGTACGGGTCCTGCAGGACGTCGACGAGCAGCGGATGGTCGTGAGCCACTTCAACAAGGCGAGCAAGGGCCGGCTCCTGCGCTCGCTGCTGGCCAGTGGGGTGACACCTCGATCGGTCGGCGCGCTGGTGCGACTGCTCGCCGACCTTGGGTGGCAGGTGGAGCGACGCTCCCCGACAGCTGTCGACGTGGTCGTCACCGACGTCTGACCCGCCTCAGGCTCAGTCGGGCACGTGCGAGAACGCGCGCAGCGCGGACACCCCGTCGGGCCACCACTGCACGACGGAGATGGACGCGGCGGCCAGCTGCATCCGGTGCACCACCGGCATCGGCGCGTCCAGCGCGCGGCGCACGATCGCCTTGATCGGCGTCACATGGCTGACGACGAGCACCGTCTGCCCGGCGTGCGCGTCGAGCAGTCGCCCCAGGGCGGCGCCGACCCTTTTCTCCAACGCCGACAGCGACTCGCCGCCGCGCGGCGCTTCGTTCTCGTCGACGAACCACCGGCCCAGCTCGTCGGGCCAGCGTTCGCGCACCTGGTCGATCGTCAGGCCGTCCCACTCGCCGAAGCGGAGCTCGGCGAAGCCCGGGTCGGTCTCGACCTCGAGGCCGAGCCGCCCCGCTGCGACTGCGGCGGTCTCCTGCGCCCGCCGCAGGGGTGACGCCACGACGCGGTCGACGTCGCCGCGTCGCTCGAGCCAGGCCGCCGCCCGCTCGGCCTGGTCCTTGCCGGCGGAGGTGAGGCCGGGATCGGTGCCGCCGCTGCCGCAGAACAGCCGTGCCTCGGTGCTCGCGGTGACCCCGTGCCGCAGCAGCAGCACCGTGGTCGGCGTGCCGTGCTCGGGGCGGCGCCACCCGACCAGCGGGTCGTGCGGCGCCGGCTGGGGGGCGGCCGCAGCAGGCTCGGACGTCTGCTGAGCCACGTCGTCGGCCGTCGTCCACGCCCCATCGGGGGTGGAGACTCCGACGTCCCGGGTGCCGTCCAGCACCGCGTTGACCAGCGCGTCCGCGGGTCCGTTCTCGGCGCGCGGGACCCAGCGCCAGACGGTGCCCGCCGGAGCCAGCCGCTGGGCCCGCAGTGCGAGCGGGCGCATCGACGGGTGCTTGACCTTCCACCGCCCGGCCATCTGCTCGATCACCAGCTTGGAGTCCATCCGCACTTCGACCGCAGCATCGGGCGCGTGCTCGCCGGCCAGCTCGAGTCCGGCGATCAGGCCGCGGTACTCCGCGACGTTGTTGGTCGCCGTACCCAACGTCGCCGCCGACTCCGCCAGCAGCGCGCCGGTGTCGGCGTCGCGCAGCAGGGCACCGTAGGCAGCCGGGCCAGGATTGCCGCGGGACCCGCCGTCCGCCTCGACGACGACCCGAGCGGGCGACGTGCTCACAACCCGGACTCGCTCGTACGCACCAGCAGTCGGTTGCACTCCGGGCACCGCAGCACCTCGTCGTCAGCAGCAGCGACGATCTCGCGCAGGTCGGCGGCGTTCAGCTCGAGCCGGCATCCCTCGCACCGCCGCTGCAGCAACGCCGCGGCACCCACCCCGTCGTGCTGGTCGCGCACCCGCTCGTACAGCGCGAGCAGGTCGGGCGGAAGCGTCGCGGCGGCGCGGTCGCGCTCGTCGCGCAGGGCCGCGGCCTCGGCCTCGATCTCCCCCAGCTCGGTGTCGCGGGTGCCGGCGACGGTGGCCATCTCGGCGTCCAGCCCGGCCAGCTCGCTCTCGGCCTCCCGCTGATCGGCCTGGGCGTTCTCCATCCGCTCCATCACCTCGAGCTCGGCGTCCTCCAGGGCGCCGATCCGCCTGTCCAGGCTGACGATCTCGCGCTGCAGCCCCTCGAGGTCCTTGGCGGAGGTGACCGCACCGGTGTCCAGGCGCTGCTGGTCGCGCTCCCTGCGGGTACGGACCTGGGTGACGTCGGTCTCGGCCTTGCGGATCTCGGCCGACATGTCGTCGACCTCGGTGCGCTGCACCGCGACCCTGGACGCGACCTGGGACCGCTTCTCACCCAGCTCGGCCAGCCGCAGCGTCGCGGGCATGGTCTGGCGGCGGTGGGCGAGCCGGTCCAGTCGCGCGTCGTGCGCCTGGACGTCGAGCAGGACGGCCTGGGCGGCGGGATCGGCTCTCAGCGTGGGCTCCTCTCGCCCGTCATGGGCACGTGGTCGGTCCAGGGGTCGGTGATCGTCGTCGAGACCCGGACCTCCACCGTAGTCGGCAGCGCCCCGCGGAGTCGCTCGGCCAGCACGGGCAGCCAGGTCCACTCCGCGGCGGCGTGCGGCACGTCCACCAGCGCGGGCGTGAGCGGATCCGCGTGCGCGTGCTCGCGCAGCTCCGATGCCGGGTGGTGCCGCAGGTCGGACGTGACGTACACGTCGGCCCCGACCGCACGTACCCGGTCGAGGAGGAAGTCACCGGCCCCGCCGCACACGGCGACCGACCACACCTGCCGGTCCGGGTCGCCGGCGACCCGTACGGCGCTACCGGTCGGCGGGAGCGCGTCGACGACCTGCTGCGCGAACGCGGCCAGCGGCATCGGTTCAGGCAGCCGGCCGACCCGTCCACTCCCCCGTGGTCCCGGCAGGTCAGCCTGCTCCAGCAGGTCGAACGCCGGCTCCTCGTACGGATGGGCCGACCGCAGGGCCTCGAGGACGGGGACGCGGCGGGACCGGGGCAGCACCATCTCGAGCCGGGTCTCGGGCACCTGCTCCTGCTCGCCGACGCTCCCGATGGTGGGGTTGGCCCCGGCGAGCGGCCGGAACGAACCGGTCCCGGTGGACACGAAGGTGCAACGTTCGTAGTCGCCGATCTGGCCGGCGCCGGCTGCGGCCAGCGCGTCGACCATCGCGTCCACGCCGCCGTGCGGGACGAACACCACGATCTTGTCCAGCGGGTCGGCCGGCGCGGGATCGAGCGGGCGGATCCCGGAGAGCCCGAGCGCCCCGGCGAGTGCGTCGCTGACGCCGCCGGGAGGCGAGTCGGCATTGGTGTGGCACACGTGCAGGCCGACGCCCTGTCGCACCAGCGTGTGCACGAGCCGGCCCTTCGGGGAGTCGGCCGCGACCGAGTGCACCGCCTTCAGCAGCAGCGGGTGGTGCACGACCAATAGGTCGGCGTCCCACTCGACCGCCTCGGCCGCCACCTCGTGCACCGGGTCGACCGCGAGCAGGACCCGGTGCACCGGGTCGGCCGGGTCGCCGCAGACCGTTCCGACGGCGTCCCACGGCTCGGCCCAGGCGGGCGGGAACCAGCCGTCGAGGAGTGCGACGACATCGGCAAGCAGGGGTGGGGAGGGCACGAACGTTGAGGCTAGTGACTCCGTCCCCGGCGGGGTCGAGGGGCTCACGGCCACGATCACCCTGATCAGCGTCGGTCCGATCCCCCTGCACCTCCGCGCGCCCGGGTCAGCCGTCTGAACGGCCGAAACCGTCACCCGACCAGCCAGTCTGCTCGACCCGTTCATGGGGGTGGCCCACATCGTGGGGAGACAGCGACACGCCCGGGGGACCATGCTGGGCCGGAGCGGGGTTTCGAGCCGGAGATGGGGAGCGGAGGTGGATGTGGTGCCTGGCCCGACGGCCTTCGCGCTGCGACGCGTGCCCACTTTGACCCTGCTCGGCCCGTTCGTGTGGCTCGGCATCCTGTGGGTCGGCTACGGCCTCGTACTGCCCCAGCTCGTCGACGAGGACGCTCTCGCCGTCGCTCTCGTCGTCGTGATCGGCCTGTTCTTCGTGTTCCTGCTGACCCGGCTGGTGCGCACCGCGATCACGAACCGCAACCGGCGCACGCCGCTGTTGCTGCTGACCATCGGCATCTGCCTGTGGGCGGCCGGGTCGGCGACGGTCAACGCCGCCGAGACCGACGGCACGGTGAACTTCCCGTCCCCCAGCGAAGTCCTCTTCCTGGCCTCGTACCTCGGGATCGCCGCCTTCCTGCTCACCGAGGTGCCCCGCCGCCGGATGCCGCCGGTCACCGTGTGGCTCGAGACCGCCGTCATCTGCGGAGCGACCGCGTGCGGTGCGGCCTTCGTGGTGCTCACCCCGATCTCGGTGAACCTCGACGCCGAGGGCGTGCCGCTGCTGCTGGCGGTGCTCTACCCGGTCATCGACCTCGCCCTGGCGACCCTCGTGTTCGCCCAGATGCTGCTGCACCAGCGGGACCGCTCCTGGCGCACGATCGGGCTGGCGGTCGGCTTCGTGCTGCTGGCGGCCGCCGACAGCAGCTTCGTGCTGACGCTCTCGAACATGACGTACTCGTCCAGCCTGACGCTGGACGTGCTGTGGGGGGCGAGCTTCGCCCTGATCGTCACCGCGGCCTGCCTGCCGCCCTCGGCCGGCTTCTCGCCGCTGCCTGTCCACCGGCGCGCGCGGACGCTGATGGCCGGGGCCGCCATCGCGCTCGGCGTGCTCATCATCAGCCCGCGCGACGGCATCGGATACGCGTTCATCGTGGTGGCGGTCATCACGCTGGTCTCGGCCGGCGCCCGGATGGCCGTCGCGCTGCAGGAGGCCCGTGGCGCGGCCGAGGCGATGCGCCTGTCCCGTACCGACGAGCTGACCGGACTTCCCAACCGGCGGGCCGTGCTCACCGACCTCGACGCCGGGCTGCGCGCAGACATCCCGCTCGGCTTCATGCTGCTCGACCTGGACGGCTTCAAGGACATCAACGACAGTGTCGGTCACGCCACCGGTGATGCCCTGCTCGTGCTGGTCGCCCAGCGCCTGCGCGAGTCGCTGCGGTCCCGGATGACCGTGGCACGCCTCGGCGGCGACGAGTTCGCGATCATCGTGCGCGAGGACGACCCGCTGACCCTGCTCGAGACCGCGCACGAGGTCTGCGACCTGCTGCGCGAGCCGCACCCCATCGACGGCCTGCACCTGACCATCCAGGCATCGGTGGGCGTCACCGTTCGCCAGGCCGACGACACCAGTGCCACCGACCTGCTGCGCCGCGCCGACGTGGCCATGTACGAGGCCAAGGCGACCCGCAGCGGCGCGATGCTCTACGACCCCGCACAGGACGACTTCTCCCGCGACCGGCTGCGCCGCACCGACGAGCTGCGCCGCGGCATCCGCGCCGGTCAGCTGGTCATGTGGTACCAGCCGCAGGTCGACGCGGCCACCCAGCGGGTGTCGGCGGTCGAGGGCCTGGTGCGCTGGGACCACCCCACGGACGGTCTGCTCCCCCCGATCGCCTTCCTCCCCGACGCCCGGCGTTACGGCCTGATGACCGAGCTGTCCCTGGCGGTCATGCGGATGGTCGTGGAGGACGCCAGGCGCTGGAGGGCGCAGGGCCTCGACTTCCGGGTCTCGATGAACTGCGCGCCGCCGGAGCTGCTCGGCGGGACCCTGCTGCCCGAGCTGTTCGGTGCCCTCGACGTCGCGCATCTGCCACCCGGCACCCTGGTCGTGGAGATCACCGAGGACTCGGTCATGTCCGACCCCGAGCGGGCCCGCGAGCGGATGCTCGAGCTGCGCGACCACGACGTCCAGGTGGCCATCGACGACTACGGCACCGGCTTCTCCTCGCTCTCGTACCTGCGGGACCTGCCGGTGCAGGAGCTGAAGATGGACCGGTCGTTCGTCGCCACCATGGGCAGCGACGCCCGTAGCCGCGTCATCGTCGACACCACCCGGCAGATGGCGCACGCGATGGGACTGCGGGTGGTGGCCGAGGGCGTCGAGGACGCCGCGACCGCAGCCGCCCTGATCACGATGAACATCGACGTGCTGCAGGGCTATCACCTCGCACCACCGATGCCGGCGGCTGCGGTCGAGGGATGGGTCCGGGCCTGGTCGGCCAACCTCAGCTCGGACCCCGCGTCGCTACCTGAGGTGTCCGACCGCAGCTGAGGCCAGCTCCTGCTTGGCCGTTGACGTGCCGGCGGCCACCTGCAGCCGCCTCGGGTCCCACCGGAAGGCGTCGGTCCCCGGTGTGCTGACGCCGTCGAGACCGATGCCCAACGTCACCAGGCGGTGCGCGTCGGGGTGCTGCCGGCGCTGGTGGTCGACCGCCGGCCCCACGTGCGCGTACACCGGCGTGCTCGCCGTCGACCCGAGGTACGGGGCCGGCGCCGTGCCGGGCAACGCGTTCATCACCAGACCCACCGACGACAACAGCCGCCGGACCCGCTCGTCCAGCACCGCGATCACGGTGCGGACCTCGTTGGCACGCAACGCCAGGAGCAAACCGTGGTAGACCGCGAGACCCAGCTGGACGCGCGACCCTGTCACGCCCGGCCGGACGCCCATCGTCGCGCAGTCCCACGTGGTCGCCGTGTCGATGCGGGCCGCCGAGGCGCTCCGCATGGCGTCGACCCCCCACGGCGGCTTGCCGGCGTCGTCGAGGGTCTTGAGCCCCGCCCCCCCGTGGACGAGGAACCGGACCGTGCCGACCACCCGGTCGTCGTCGTCGGCGAGCGCGACGAACACCGAGCTGTGCTCGTACGGGCCGTACTCCGACTCCAGCTGCGTGCGGGTGTTGCCGTACCACTGCAGGAAGATGTCGGCCTCGCACTCCCGTGCGCTCTCCAGCAGGTCGCCGGTCGGGTCGAAGAGCAGTCGCAGCGGGGTCGTCATCAGAACTCCCTCCAGACCATGTCGTGCGCGTTGAAGAACTCCTGCGTGTACGCGACGACGTCCTCGGGGACGAACGCCTTGCACGCGTAGATGTCCACGCTGAAGAACAGCCGCGGCGTCTCCCACGCGTAGAAGTGGGCACCGGACGTCTCCCAGTGGATCCACCCGGCCCATCCGTACATCGGCGACTTGTGGGTGACCGGATCGGTCAGGGTCACCATGTCGATGGTCTCGGACAGCTTGGCCAGGTAGTCACGGATGGTCGCGGCATCGATCGGGACGTGGCAGAGGCCTTCGACCACCAGTCGTTGACGGTGGATGTCGGGGGCGAGATCACGCACGGGGGGTACCTCCAGATTGCACGGGTACTCCGTGGTCACCAGAGCCTCTACTCCGATCCCTCAGGTGGCGACGCACGGAGCGGGTCAACCGGGAGGTTCCCACCCCGCGGTGGCCACCGAAACGCGATGCGATCAGCGAGGACCGAGCGGCGGAGGAGTCGACGCACGAGCAGTCCGTACCCGCCATCGAGCGACCGACCGAAGGCCGTGGACTCTCGGCAAATCGGGGCCGCTCATGGGACGCTAGAAGGTTGACGTCGGGGTCGCCTTCGTCCCGTTTACGCACGGTAACGAATACGACTACGGGGCGTAGTATTTCGGGCGGCCCAGCGACGGCGTCACCAGGTCCCCTGAGGGTAGAGGGCAGGCCCCGGCGGCAGCCAGGATTCCCGCCGCGACCGGGCGCCCGGCCGCCAGTAGTGTCCTGCGGGATGATTCGGGCATCGGGCGTTCGGAGGACCATTCCGTACCTGGCGGCTGTGCTGGTCCTGGCCTCCGCATTGGTCGCCCCCGGAGCATCGTCGGCCGGAGACCGGTCGCCGGGGACGTACGACAACCCGCTCGCCCCGCGCATCCTCGGCTCGAGCGGCACCGTGGACAGCTGCGCGGACCCGACCGTCCTGCGGGGCCAGCAACGCGGCGACCGGCACTGGTACCTCTACTGCACGACCGACCCGCTGAACGACGCCGACACCGAGGGCGGCGAGCCGCGGTTCCACCCGGTCCCGATGCTCCGTTCCCGCAACCTCGTCGACTGGCGCTACGTCGGCGACGCCCTGCCCCGTGCGCCGTCGTGGGCCGCCGACGGTGCCGGCCTGTGGGCACCCGACGTCGTGTGGTCGCGCGCCACCCACCGCTACTACCTGACGTTCGTCGTCACCGACGTCGACGACGAGATCAGCGGCGAGCCGGGGTGCTCGACGGACTCGGCGATCGGCGTCGCGGTCAGCCGTGGGCCGACCGGCCCGTGGCGGGTGTCGGAGCAACCGGTCGTAGGTCCCCGACGCAACCCTGAGGGCACCGGCTGCGACTTCTGGTGGACGTTCGACCCGGACGTGCTGGGCGACGCGGTCGGTGCTCGCGGATTCCTCTACTACGGCTCGTACTTCGGCGGGATCTTCGGCACCCGGGTCTCCTTCGACCGCCGGGGCGTGGAGACAGCCGGCGAGCCGCGCCGGATCACGATCGGCAACCGCTACGAGGCCAGCAACGTGGTCCGTCGCAACGACTGGTACTACCTGTTCGCGTCGGCGACCAACTGCTGCAACGGCCCGCTCACCGGCTACAGCGTGTTCGCCGGCAGGTCGCGGTCGCCGCTGGGTCCGTTCGTCGACCGGGAGGGCCAGCGACTGTTGGCCGGTCGGGTCGGTGGGACGCCGGTGCTGAGCATGAACGGCAATCGCTGGGTCGGCGCCGGCCACAACAGCGTGTTCCAGGACCGCGGTGGGCAGTGGTGGACGGCCTACCACGCGGTGGACCGCTCCGATCCGTACTTCGCGGGGCAGCCCGGCTTCACCAAGCGGCCGGTGCTGCTCGATCCACTGGACTGGGTCGACGGGTGGCCGAGCGTGCGGTCGGGCCGGTGGGCGTCGGACCAGCCGATGCCAACGCCGGCCGCACGGCCCGGGCAGACGTCGGCGTACACACCCGACCCGGTGCCGCCACTGCGTCCCGGACGACTGCTGAACGGACCGACCGACGAGCTCGACGGCACCAGCCTCGGGCGACGCTGGTCGTGGGTGCGCGAGCCGCCGCCGAGCACGTACTCGCTGGGCGAAGGCAGTCTGCGGGTGGACACCGACGCCGGCGACCTGGCCAACGACAGCGACGACGCACCGGTGCTGACGCAGGCCGCGCCGGAGCGTGACTACGTGGTGCAGACAGCGGTGCGACTGGACGTGCCGGCCGAGGGCTGCTGCCACAACTTCGTGCAGGCCGGACTGGTGTTGTACGACGGCGACGACCGCTACCTGAAGCTGACGCACGTCTCCATCTGGGAGACCCGGCAGACCGAGTGGGCCAAGGAGGTCCCGCATCCGCCGGATTTGTCCCCCGCGTACGGGAACACCGCCGTCGGGGCGCCCGGCGACGTCACCCGGCTCCGCGTGGTGCGCGACGGCAACCGCTACACCGCGTACACCAGCGCCGGCGGTGAGCCGTGGATGCGCGGCGGTACCTGGGTGCACCGCCTGGGCGACGGCGCGAGGATCGGCCTGGTGGCGATGGGCGGCGAGGGCTTCGAGGCCCGCTTCAGGTACGTGCGCGTGCGGACCCTGCGGGACTGACCACGAGTTCGGCGAATCGCTGACAGGCGGACCGCGACGCGAGCACGATTGAAGCCGTGGTCAGCATCAGGGAGGAGCACCGATGAACGCTGAACCCGACGACCTGCCCGACAACGACAACCCGGATCCCGTCGGCGACGACGAGGTCAACGAGTCGCCCTACGTCAGCGATGACTTCGACGGCGTCCAGGACGACGAGGGGGTCTGATGCCGAACTCGACACCGGAGACGATGGAGTTCTTCAAGGCCGCTCACAACGGCCCGCCCGTCTACAACGCGCTGTGCCTGCGGCTGGCCCGGGAGGCTCGCGGCATCGCGTCGCTGTATCCCTCCGCTCTGGCCGCACAGCACGAGACCCCGCAGGCCCGCCGGATCGGGTGGGACGACGTCCGCAAGGGCCACATCGCGTACTTCGACGACCCGACCGACGGCAACTCGTTCGGCCACATCGCGACCTGCGCCGGCCGCACCGACGACGGCCGCCATCTGTGGTGGACCAACGACGCCAAGCGCAGCGGCGGCGTCGACATCGTCGCCGACCCCTCACCGGACACCTCGTGGTTCGCCGCGCACTGGGGCGACAAGTTCGTGTTCGGCAGCGACTGGGTCAACGGCGTGCGCTTCCAGGTCGGCGGTGGCGACGGAGACGGGAACGGTCCGCCGGAGCCCCCGCCGGAGCCACCCGAGGTGAACGAGCTGGTGCGCATGGCGGTGCGTGGGCTGCGCAAGGCCGCGACCAACGCGGAGAACAACAACCGCCCGAAGCGTGCCGCCGCGCTGCAGAAGGACATCGCCCGGCTGAAGAAGCGCTACAACCTCGACGCCTGACCGGTGGGCACGGGGGGTCGCGTTTCCCAAGGGGTGCTGTGAAAACGTCACCACTCACGTGTGGCCTCACGTGAGCAGTGACGTTTTCACGTGGTCCCTTGAGAAACTGCGGGCCGGACGTACGCGTGCGTGGCAACATCAGCCCATGACCGTCGTTGCGGGGAGGACCACTCGGCAGCTGGGTGCGTGGACGACACTGCTGCTCACAGTCATGGCGTTGGTCGCGACCACGGCAGGACCAGCCAGCGCGGACGCGAGGACGTTCACCGATCGGGAGGACGATGCCCACCGTGGCCTCGACATCCGCTCCGTGCGCGTCGTCAACGAGGCGCGGATCCTGGTACGCACCCAGTTCGACTTCATCAACCGCAACGCGGGCCGCGGTCTGTCGGTCTACTTCGACACCGACCGGAGCGATCACGGCCCCGAGTACGTGGCCTCCGGCGGAATCAGTGACACCCGTGACTGGAACGCCGTGCGGATCGAGGGCTGGAACGACCGCAACGGACACGTGCTACGGCGCTGCGACATCGACCTGCGGGTACGGTTCGGCCGGCACGGCGTGGCGACGTTCGACATCGCCCGCGGCTGCTTCCGGCACCCTGCCGCGATCCGAGTCGCCGCCAAGGCCGAGGGGTATCGGGAAGGCAAGGACTGGGCTCCACGGCGACAGCAGTTCTACCCCACCGGTGTTGACCACGGCTGACCACACGGCCGTCGGGTCAGCGGTGCACGTCAGGGTGGGCGCAACAGGATTCGAACCTGTGACCGCCTGCTTGTAAGGCAGGTGCTCTACCGCTGAGCTATACGCCCCGGGACCGGGGCAGCCTAACCGCCGACGCGGGCGCCACCGGCGTCAGGCCGAGCGCGCCAGCCGCCGCCGCACGTACGCCCGCTCGGCGTCGTCGAGGTCGGCCAGCCGCATCCGCAGCGTGGCCGCGTCGACCCACAGCTCCTCGGCGGCCTCGTCGATGTCGTGCGCCCAGGCCAGGGTGTCCGCGAGCGCGCGGACATCGATGAGCCGGCGGGCGGCCTGCCGGTCGACCACGCGCTCCTGCCGGAGCTCGAGCACCGTGCTCGCACAGGGCGCGTCGCCGCGCTCGGCGTGCACCAGCTCGTGCGCGAGGGTGCATCGCCGCACCGCCTGTGGCAGCCGGCCGTCGATCACGATCTCGGCGGCGTCGGGGCACCACCACGCCAGCGCGTCGGCGAGCTCGCGGTCGTCGCTGGTCCAGCGCAGCGAGACGTGCGGCAACGCCTTCAGATGTGCCCACGGGTCGTACGCCACGACTCCCCCGCTCGTGCGGCTACTGCCGCTCCCGCCTCCTGGCCACCCGGCGCAACGCGTCCCGGCCGGTCACGGAGCCGCTGTCCTCCGCATCCGGGTTCACCATGACATCGACGACCGACAGCAGTACCGCCCGCTGCCGCTCGGTGAGCCGCTCGGCGTCGGGAGGAAGCACCCGGTCCGCGGCCGGCCCGGTAGCGCGGACGTCGAGCCCGAGACTGCGGGCGAAGGCGAGCACCACGGTGGTGACGTCGGTGTCGAGGACCTGCGCGAGCTGCTCGAAGGTCTCACGCTTCTTGGGGAACGCCTTCGGCGGAGCGGCAGCCCAGCCCTGCAGGGACTGATGGTGCAGCTGGTCGCCGGAGCGTCGGGCCATGGCCCGGAACGACTCGTGGGTCCGCTGCTGGTGCGCCGCGATCAGGCCGGCGAGGTCCGGCTGACCGCGCCCCTGCCCCGTTGCCGCGTCCATGTGTCCTCTCCGCCAGCCGGCTACCACCTCGATGCTGGGGAGCCACCGGACCCGCCACCGCGTCCCGACCCAACGTAGCGCCGGGCGTCTACCGCTTGCGACGGCGGCACGCGCGCAAGTTCGCAGGTGAGGCATCACTCCACACCGAGCCGATGCATCCAGCGTCTACCACGGATCCACCGCTGTGACAATCAATGGTTGACATTCCGTCGGCTACCACAGAACACTCTTGCCGACGCGAAGCCGCCCGAGGGGGACGAACGGCATGCGACTGACCAGCCCGGACACGCTGCACGCAGTCATCCGCCAGCGACACCTGTCCCTGGCCCACCTGGCCGGCCGCGCCGGGTGCTCGAAGGGGTTCGTCTCGCACCTGCTCTCCGGCCGGCGCAGCAGCTGCACTCCCGCGCTCGCGCGGCGCATCGCCGCCGCGCTCGACGTCCCGCTCGACCTGCTCTTCCAGCCGTACGAACCCGCCCCGACGCAGGAGAGGACCATGACCCGTTCGGCTTCCCGTCTCACCCTGGTGATCGCACTGCTCTGCGCGCTGGTCCTGGTCGCACCGCCGCACGCATCCGCCCGGCCCTCGACGGTCCAGCCGTCGCAGGGCCCGGCGACCTCCCAGGTCGAGCGCTGGCCGGCGGAGGGCCAGGGCTCCGGCAAGCGGCACGTACGCACGTGGCACTGGCACAGGGCCTGCAAAGCCATCAAGAAGAAGCTGCACCGCATCGGTCACCACCACCAGGCCCGTCGCTACTCGTGCCGGCACGCCGTGCGCAAGCACATCCACCGCAAGGACGCCCGCGGACACCGGGCGCGACAGCTGGCGCGCGGCGGGATCGACCTGGAGCGGATCGACTTCCTCTACCAGTTCTGCCCGCAGCACGTGAACGACTGCAAGATCAACACCTGGGGTCCGGGCGGATACGTCGTCAGGATGGAGGGTGTCGCCTACCGCGACGGCAACAGCGGCCGGATCTGGGTCTACGACGGTCCCAACGGCACGCCCAACGGCTATCTCGACTGCGACATCGGCGACACCACGATGATCGACGTGTCGCAGGACGACCCGGGCGACTGGTGCTGGACCACCGACGACAGCGACCCGTCCGGACCCCCGCCCTACCGCTCGCTCGCGCTGCGGTTCAACATGACGTACCGCATCGACGTCTCGGTGGGGTTCTTCGGCGCCAGCAGGGTGTTCGACTTCGAGGGGTTCCTCGCCTACAACGGCAAGAAGTGGCAGAACACCCCGGACGGGTTGTGGTGAGCGATGGAGGTCGCGCTCGGGGCACTCGCCCTCGTCGTCGTGCTCGTGATCGCCCTGCAGCTGCTCGGCGTGATCAGCTGGCCCGGCCGCTGGTGGACCCGGCGCCGACGTGGTCGGGACGACCGATGACCGGCCGCTGACCCGCGCCGGACCGCCCGGCTCAGACCGCGAGCTCGGCGAGCGCCTTGCGACACGCATCGAGGTCACGGGCGTCGGGGACCGCGTTGACGACCTGCCAGCGCAGCACACCGTCGCGGTCGACCAGGAAGGTCCCGCGCAACGCGCAGCCCCGACGCTCCTCGAAGACGCCGTACCTGCGCGCCACCTCGCCGTGCGGCCAGAAGTCGCTGAGCAACGGGAAGTCGAGCCCGTCGTGGTCGGCGTACGCCCGCAGGCTGAACATCGGGTCGCAGCTGACCGCGAGCAGCTGCACGTGGTCGTTCTGGAACTCCGGCAGCGCGTCGCGCACCTCGCCGAGCTCGGCGGTGCACACGCGACTGAACGCGTACGGGTAGAACATCACCACGACCGCCTTGTCGGCCCGGAAGTCCGCGAGCGAGACGTCCTGCCCGTGTTGGTCGGTGAGCGTGAACCCGGGCGCGGGAGAGCCGAGGGTCAGGCTCACGCCGTCTCCTGGGTCTCGATCAGCTCGCGTTTGAGCACCTTCCCGGTGGCGTTGCGGGGCAGCTCCGGCACGAACTGCACGTCCTTCGGCACCTTGTAGCGGGCCAGTCGCGACTTGACGTACGCCTTCGCGTCGTCCTCGTCCAACGAGGAACCCTCGCGCGCGACGACGAAGGCCCGCAGCCGTTGCCCGTAGTCGGAGTCGTCGACCCCCACGACGGCCACGTCGGCCACCTCGGGATGCCGCGACAGGCAGTCCTCGACCTCGGACGGGTAGACGTTCTCGCCACCGGACACGATCATCTCGTCGTCCCGGCCCTCGACGAACAGCAACCCGTCCTGCCAGCGTCCGACGTCGCCGGTCGGCAGCAGGCCGTCGACCACGTCCTTGCCGTTCGAGCCCTGCGTCGCGTCGCCGGTGTATCCCTCGAACGGCAGCACGTTGGCGACGAAGACGCGACCCACCTCGCCGTCCGGCACCGGACGGCCGTCGTCGTCGAGCAGCCGCACCGTGGTGCCGATCGGCACCCGCCCGGCCGTGCCCGGGGCACGCCGCAGCTCGGCCGGGTTGGCGATGGTCGCCCAGGCGCACTCGGTGGAGCCGTACACGTTGTACAGATGGTCTCCGAACCGGTCCATCCACCGGTCGGACAGGTCCCCCGGCAGCGCCGAACCGCTGGCCGCGACGGCGCGCACCCCGGCGAGGTCGTACCGGTCCAGCACCTCGTCGGGCAGGTCGAGCACGCGCTGCAGCATCACCGGGACCACCACGGCGGCGTCACAGTCGTGGGTCTGCAGCACCCGCAGGAAGTCCTCGGGGTCGAAGTGCCGGCGCAGCACCAGCGTCGAGCCGATCAGCATGGACAGGTTCAGGTGCGCCCAGCCCCAGGTGTGGAACAGCGGCGCGGCCACGTGCACCGACCAGCCGTGGCGCAGCGGCAGCCGGGACACCAGCGCGGCGGCAGCCTCCAGCGAGCCAGAGCCGCGGCTGGCCCCCTTGGGCGCCCCGGTGGTGCCCGAGGTGAGGATGACGCTGCGCGACTCGCGCTCGGGGCAGCGCACGTCGACGTCGTCGTTGCCGGCGATCATCGACTCGAGAGTGACCGTGCCCTCGCGCGGACCGCCGGGACCGTCGTCGGACCAGGCGACGATGCGGTGCACCGCGGCCGGTACGCCCTCGAGCAGCGGCGCGAACTCTGCGTCGTAGACCACGGCGATCGGCTGCTCGCGCTCGAGCACCTCGACCAGCTGGGGGCCGGCGAACGCGGTGTTGAGGTAGAGCACGTCGGCGCCCAGCTTGGCCACGCCGACGGCGGCCTCGACGAAGCCGCGATGGTTGCGGCACAGCAGCGCGACCGCGTCGCCCTCCTGCACGCCGAGCCCGTCCAGCCCGTGCGCCACCGCGTTCGAGCGCCGGTGGATCTCGTCGAAGGTCAGCGACCCGCGCTCGTCGACCAACCCGACCGCTTCGGGCATCCGGGCGGCCAGCGCGGTGTAGCCGCCAGCGGGGCCGGTGCCCCACTGCACCAGGGTCTTGGCGATCCGGTAGAGGCGGTCGGGTCGGTACGGGCGGATCACGCCGGTCGAGGCGAGCGCCCACAACCCCTGAGCGGTCACGGTCACGCGCGCCTGAACGTCCCGCACTGGCTGGGTCCTCCCCGGTAAACAGACTGATGTCCGTCTCCCAGGATGCCCACAGTCGAGGGCGCGTGTGCACACGTTGTGACGGACGACTCAGCCCGCCGGCCGGGTCGGCGCGTGGCTAACGGCGGGCGGACCTGGGCGAGACCAGCCTGGTCGCGGACCACTCCGCGCAGGCGGTCTGCGTACTCGTCGTGGACAGCCCGGCCACGGGGGCCGCCTCGTGGATGTCGGAGGGGTCGACGTACCCCCTGCGACCGACCTTCGGCGTGAGCAGCCAGATGGTGCCCCCGTCGGCGAGATCGGTCAGCGAGTCCACCAGCGCGTCGACGAGGTCACCGTCGTCGTCGCGCCACCACAGCACCACCCCGTCGACCACGTCCCCCACGTCCCCGTCGACCATCTCGGCGCCCAGCAGGTCCTCGATGGCCAGCCGCAGGCTGTCGTCGACGTCCTCGTCCCAGCCCAGCTCCTGGACCACCATCTCCGGCCTGAACCCCAGCCGTGCGGCGGGGGCGCCGGAGCCCACGTCGCCCGCGGTCGAGCCCACCCGTGTCCTCCTTCGTCGTCCCCGGCCGCGACCAGCCGGGCAGTCGTTCGTCACCCTAGTGGAGCGATTCGTCGCTCGTGGCCCACATGCGAGACATGGTCCCTGCCCTCGCCAGGAGGTCGGTCGTCCGGCAGCGGAGGTGAGGGATTTCCGACCGGGTGGGACACTGGAGGTGCTCTGGCACACCTGACGGAAGGACCCCTGTGTCTCCCGCTCCCGAGCGTCCCCCCGTGATCCACGAGGGGCTGCCCACGCAGCTGCCCGACATCGATCCTGACGAGACCCAGGAGTGGGTCGAGTCACTGGATGCCCTGCTCGACGAGCGTGGACGCGACCGGGCCCGCTACGTGATGCTCAAGCTGCTGGAGCGTGCTCGCGAGCGTCAGGTCGGAGTCCCTGCACTGCGCAGCACCGACTACATCAACACGATCCCGCCCGAGCGCGAGCCGTGGTTCCCCGGCGACGAGCACATCGAGCGGCGCATCCGCGCGTTCATTCGGTGGAACGCGGCAGTGATGGTTTCGCGGGCCAACCGCAAGGGCCTCGAGGTCGGTGGCCACATCGCGACCTACCAGTCGGCGGCCAGCCTGTACGAGGTCGGGTTCAACCACTTCTTCCGCGGCCACGACCACCCCGGTGGCGGCGACCAGGTGTTCATCCAGGGCCACGCCTCGCCCGGCATCTACGCCCGCGCGTTCCTCGAGGGCCGGATGGACGAGAACCAGCTGGAGCGGTTCCGCCAGGAGGTGCAGCACGGCAAGGGCGCCGGCCTGTCGTCGTACCCGCACCCGCGGCTGATGCCGGACTTCTGGGAGTTCCCCACGGTGTCGATGGGTCTCACCGCGATCAACTCGATCTACCAGGCGCGCTTCAACCGCTACCTGCACAACCGCGGGATCAAGGACACCGACCAGCAGCACGTGTGGGCGTTCCTCGGCGACGGCGAGATGGGCGAGCCGGAGTCGCTGGGCGCGATCGGCGTGGCCGCCCGCGAGGAGCTCGACAACCTCACGTTCGTCGTCAACTGCAACCTGCAACAGCTCGACGGACCCGTACGAGGCAACGGCAAGATCATCCAGGAGCTGGAGTCGTACTTCCGCGGCGCAGGCTGGAACGTCATCAAGGTCGTGTGGGGCCGGGAGTGGGACGACCTGCTGGCGCGCGACACCGACGGCGTGCTGGTCAACCGCATGAACGTCACGCCCGACGGCCAGTACCAGACGTACAGCGTCGAGGAGGGCAGCTACATCCGTGAGCACTTCTTCGGCTCCGACCAGCGGCTGAAGAAGATGGTCCAGCACCTGTCCGACGACGACCTGCGCAAGCTGCCGCGTGGCGGGCACGACTACCGCAAGGTCTATGCGGCCTTCGAGTCCGCGCGCAAGCACGCCGGCCAGCCGACGGTGATCCTGGCCAAGACCATCAAGGGCTGGACCATCGACGCCCTGGAGGGACGCAACGCGACCCACCAGATGAAGAAGCTCACGAAGGACGACCTCAAGAAGTACCGCGACCGGCTCTACCTGCCGATCAGCGACGCGGCCATCGACGACGCCGAGGTCGCGCCGTTCTACCACCCGGGCAACGACTCCGAGGAGATCCAGTACATGCTCGAGCGCCGGCGTGCGCTCGGTGGGCCGTTGCCGAAGCGCACGGTGAAGCCGAAGCCGCTGACGCTCCCCGGCGACGAGATGTACGCGGAGCTCCGGCGGGGGTCGGGCAAGCAGGCGGTCGCGACCACGATGGCGTTCGTCCGGCTGCTCAAGGACCTGATGAAGGACGAGGAGATCGGCCGGCGGGTGGTGCCGATCGCGCCCGACGAGTACCGCACGTTCGGTATGGACTCGATGTTCCCGACGGCCAAGGTCTACAGCCCGATGGGGCAGACCTACGAGTCGGTCGACCGCAAGCTGCTGCTCACGTACAAGGAGTCCGCGCAGGGCCAGATGCTGCACGAGGGGATCAGCGAGGCCGGCGCGATGGGGTCGTTCAGCGCGGCCGGCACGTCGTACGCGACGCATGACGAGCCGATGATCCCGGTCTACCTCTTCTACTCGATGTTCGGCTTCCAGCGCACCGGCGACTCGATGTGGTCCAACGGCGACCAGCTGGGCCGCGGGTTCCTGGTCGGCGCCACCGCCGGCCGGACGACGCTGACCGGCGAGGGGCTGCAGCACGCCGACGGGCACTCGCCGCTGCTCGCGCAGACCAACCCGGCGGCGGTGCACTACGACCCGGCGTTCGCGTACGAGGTCGGGCACATCGTGCGCGACGGGCTGCGCCGGATGTACGGCGGCACCGACGACAAGCCGCAGGGCGAGGACGTCTTCTACTACCTCACCGTCTACAACGAGCCGATCGTCCAGCCGGCCGAGCCCGACGACCTCGACCTGGCCGGCCTGCTCAAGGGCATGTACCGCTACTCGGCGACACCGCGCGAGGAGGGCGACGAGCGGCCGCGGGTGCAGCTGCTGGCGTCCGGGGTGTCGATGCCGTGGGCGCTGGAGGCGCAGCAGGTGCTGGCCGACGACTACGGCGTGGCCGCCGACGTGTGGTCGGTGACGTCGTGGAACGAGCTGGCGCGCAACGCGGTCGACACCGAGAGGTGGAACCTCAACCACCCCGGCGACTCACCCCGCACGCCCTACGTCACGGCCACGCTCGACGGTGCGCCCGGCCCGGTGCTGGCCGTGTCCGACTTCATGCGCGCGGTGCCCGACCAGATCGCCCGCTGGGTTCCGGCCCAGTGGCAGTCCCTGGGTGCCGACGGTTACGGCTTCGCCGACACCCGCGCCGCCGCCCGCCGGTTCTTCCAGATCGACGCGCCGTCGATCGTCGTCTGTGCGCTGCAGACGCTCGCCGCCCGCGGCGAGGTCAAGCCCGAGGTGGTCACCGAGGCCTTTGAGCGGCTGCGCATCGACGACCCCACCGCCGTCCGAGGTGTCAAGCAGGAGGGCGGCGACGCCTAGGCCCGCGCCCGGTTCACGGGGTTCACGGGGTATCCGCCGAAGCGTGCCTGCCGCGGCCCCCATCCCCGGTGGTGGCGCCAGAACAGCACGATCAACGCCAGCCAGATCAGCGGGAACGGGAAGTGGCCGGTGACGACGAGCAGCACGCTCGCGGCGACCAGCAGCAGGACGAGCGGCGACAACGGCCACCGCGTGGAGGGTCGTGCAGGCCGCTCGGGCTCGGCCGCCCGCTGCGGCGGGAGGTCGGCGACCAGCGGTGGGAGCTCGTCGACGTACGTCGCGCCGTAGCCCTCGTCGAGGCGCTCGTTCAGCTCCTCGGCGCTGAGCCGGCCCTCGACGTGCGCGTCGCGCAGCCGGTCGGCGATCTCCTCGCGGTCGTGGTCGCCGGCGCGCAGCCGTGCCTGGGTGGTCATGACTCCTCCCTCGGTTCGTCGTCGGCGAGCAGCCGGTAGAGCGATCGCCGGGCGTCCTCCAGCAGTACGGCGGCCCGTTCACGTTGCACCTCGGTGCCTGCCGCACCCACCTGCATGGCGGCGGCGCCGACCTGGGCGACCAGCCCGGCCAGGTCCTGCCAGCCCTGCGCGTCGGTGTCGTCGACGTCTGCCCACAGCGCGGTGTACTCGTCGGACCGCGACGCGACCTCGGCGCGGCCGGCCGCGGTGAGGTCGTACGCACGGCGGCCGCCGCTGTCGCCGGAGGTGACCAGCCCCTCGTCCTCGAGCTGCGACAGCATCGGGTAGACCGACCCCGGACTGATCCGCCAGCTGCCGTGACTGCGCTCGGCAACCTCACGGATCAGCTGGTAGCCGTGCATCGGCTCCTCGGCCAGCAGCCCGAGGACGGCCAGCCGCACGTCGCCACGACCCCGGCGGCCGGACGGCCCACCGAAGGGCGGGAAGCCCGTACCCCGCAGCCACGGCGGCGGCACGCCGCCGGGACCGAAGCCGTGCCGCCAGCCGCGCCCGTGCCGACCGCCGGGACGTCCGCGACCGGTCATCCACGCCTGCTCCCACCACGCTCCGCGCGGTGCCGTTGCCTCCATGGCTCTCGCCTCCCGTACTCTCGCGACAGGTTGACGATATATCGCGACCGCTCGGGAGGCAAGGTGGTGTTTCCCAAGGGACCACGAGAAAACGTCACCACTCACGCGTGGCCACACGTGAGTGGTGCCGGTTTCCCGGCAGCCCTTGAGAAAAGTCAGGGGGTCAGCGGCGGCGGGTGGAGGCGCGTACGACGAGCGTGGGCTCGATGACGCTCACCACCGGCTGGTCCGCGGGCTCGTCGACGGCGGCGAGCAGCGCGGCCAGGGCCTGACGGCCGACCTCGGTGAAGTGCTGGCGCACGGTCGTGAGCGGCGGGGTGAAGAACTCCGCCTCGGGGATGTCGTCGAAGCCCACCACGCTGACGTCGTCCGGCACCGACAACCCGCGTTCGTGCAGCGCCCGCAGCAGGCCCAGCGCCATCTGGTCGTTGGAGACCAGCACGGCGCTCACATCCGGACCGGCGGCCAGCAGCTGCTCGGCCGCCCGGTGCCCCGACCGGGCCGACCAGTCACCCACCACCGGCTCCGGGACCGGCGCACCGGCCCGGCGCAGCACCGAGCGCCAGCCGTCGACCCGGCCACGGGCGTCGAGGGTGTCCAGGGGGCCGGTCACCAGATGCACGCTGCGGTGGCCGAGGCCGAGCAGGTGCTCCGTGGCCAGCGCCGCGCCGGCCTCCTGGTCGACCCGCACGGACGAGTGCCCGGCCACCTCGGCGCCCACCACGACGACCGGCGTACGTCCGGTGATCCCGTCGACCGAGGCCGGCAGCGCATCACCGACGGCCACCACGACGAGGCCGTCGACCGCCGCGGCGACCAGCTCGTCGACGGCCTCGGCGATCGACCCGGGGTCGCGCAACCGGGCGCTCGCGATCGACACCCGGTAGCCGGCCGCACGCGCCGCGAGCTCGATCGCCAGTAACGTGCTCGCCGGCCCGTACAGCGTGGTGTCGCGGGTGACCACCCCGATCGTCTGGGTGCGCTGCGTCACCAGCGCGCGGGCCTGCGCGTTGCGCCGGTAGCCGAGCTCGGAGATGGCGGCGAGCACCCGTTCGCGGGTCGGGCCGGCGACATTCGGCTGCGCGTTGATCACCCGCGAGACGGTCTGGTGCGAGACCCCGGCCCGCCGCGCGACGTCGGTCATCTTGGGCAGTTGGCTCCCCATCCCCCGCCGCCTCTCAGCGCTGTCCGTAGACGTTCTGGTAGCGGTCGTGCAGCCGGGTGACGTCGTCGGCCGGGATCGGCAGCGGGCTGCCCAGCTGCCGGGCCACGTGCACGGTGCGCGCGACGTCCTCACACATGACAGCGGCCTTGACCGCCGCCCGCGCGTCTGCACCCACCGTGAACACCCCGTGGTTCTGCATCAGCACCGCCGGTGAGCGATGGCCGGCCAAGGTCTCGACGATGCCCTTGCCGATGCTGTCGTCGCCGATCAGCGCGAACGGTCCCACCGGGATCTCCCCGCCGAACTCGTCGGCCATCGCGGTCAGCACGCACGGGATCGCCTCGCCGCGCGCCGACCACGCCGTCGCGTACGTCGAGTGCGTGTGCACGACACCACCGACGTCGTCACGGTGCCGGTAGACGTACGCGTGCGCAGCGGTGTCACTCGACGGCGAGTGGTCGCCGTCGACGACGTCACCGTCGAGGTCGCAGACGATCATCGCCTCGGGCGTCAGCTCGTCGTATGACACCCCGCTCGGCTTGATGACCAGCAGGTCCTGCCCCGGCACCCGGGCGGACACGTTGCCCGCGGTCCAGGCCACCAGCTTGTAGCGGGTCAGCTCGGCGTGCAGGTCGCACACCGTGCGGCGGGTGTCGGCAACCGCCTGGGACGAGCCGCTCACGGCCGCCGCACAGCCTCGGCGCGGATGTCGTTCAGCCGATGCATGACGTCGTTGCCGCCCCGGCCGAAGTAGTCGTGCAGCTCGCGGTACTCGGCGTACAGCCGGTCGTAGCCCTTGGCCCGCTCCCCGTCCGGCTCGTAGACCGCGCGGCGCACCCGGCCCATCGACTGCGCCGCGGCGCGCACGTCCGGGTACGCGCCGGCGGCGACCGCGGCGTGGATCGCCGACCCGACCGCCGGCCCCTGGTCGGACCCGATCACCGACAGCGGCAGCCGGGTCACGTCGGAGTACATCTGCATGAGGAACGCGTTGCGCAGCAGGCCGCCGGCGACGATCAGCTCCCCGACCGGCACGCCGGCGTCGCGGAAGGCCTCGACGATCGTCCGGGTGCCGAACGCCGTCGACTCCAGCAGCGCGCGGTAGATCTCGTCCGGCCGGGTCCCGAGCCGCAGTCCCAGCACCAGCCCGGACAGGTCGTGGTCGACCAGCACCGAGCGGTTGCCACTGTGCCAGTCGAGCGCCACCAGCCCGTGCGCGCCGACCGGCTGCTCGGCGGCGAGCGCGGACAGGTGCTCGTGCACCGACCGGCCCTGCTGCTCGGCCTCGGCCGCGACGTCGGCAGGCACCGCGCTGTCGACGAACCACGCGAAGATGTCGCCGACACCACTCTGCCCGGCCTCGTAACCCCACAACCCGTCGACGATGCCACCGTCGACGACACCGCACATGCCGGCGACCTCGGCCAGGGTGTCCGACGACATCACGTGGCAGGTCGAGGTGCCCATGATCGCCACCATCTGGCCGGGCTCCACCGCCTTCGCGGCCGGTGCGGTCACGTGCGCGTCGACGTTGCCCACCGCGACCGCGATCCCCTCGGGCAACCCGGTCCACTCCGCCGCCTCGGCGGTCAGCGAGCCGGCCCGGCTGCCGAGGGCGCCCACCTCGTGGTCGACCTTGTCCCGGAAGAAGCCGCCGAAACCCTCGGCCAGTTCCTCGCAGTAGTCCTCGGACGGGTACGCCCCGTCCTGGCGGACCTCCTTGTAGCCGGTGGTGCAGGCGTTCCGCACGTACGCCCCGGACAGCCGCCACACGATCCAGTCGGCCGCCTCGACCCAGTGGTCGGCCCGGTCGTAGACCTCGCGGTCACCCTCGAACAGCTCGAGCCCCTTGGCGAGCGCCCACTCCGACGACAGCCGGCCGCCGTAGCGGGCGAGCCACTTCTCGCCGCGCCGCTCGGCCAACGCGTTGACCCGGTCGGCCTGCGGCTGGGCGGCGTGGTGCTTCCACAGCTTGACGTAGGCGTGCGGGCGGTCGGCGAAGTCGTCCAGCTCGCTCAACGGCGTGCCGTCGTCCAACGTCGGCAGGATCGTGCAGGCGGTGAAGTCGGTGGCGATGCCCACCACCTGCGTCGCGTCGATGCCGCTGTCGCGCACCGCGGCGGGCACGGCCTCGCGCAGCACCTCGACGTAGTCGCCGGGCACCTGCAGCGCCCACTGGGGCGGCAGGGTCGCGCCGCTGGCCGCGAGCGTGCGGTCCATCACCGCGTGCGGGAACTCGTGCACCGCCTGGCCGATGACCTCGCCGTCCCCGACCCGCACCACCACGGCGCGACCGGAAAGGGTGCCGTAGTCGACCCCGACCACGTAACGGTCGTCGTGCTGCTCCGTGCTGTCCGCCATGCCTGCCTCTCGCTGGTCCGGAACTTCCAACTGTGAACGCTCACAAACCGTCCGTCAACCGGTCAGCCGTGCCCGTGGGCGCCCTGCCGGGCGCGCGCCTCGAACAGCAGGACCGACGCGGCCACGGCGGCGTTCAGCGAGTCGGCCCGGCCGAGCATCGGCACGGCGACGGCGCCGAACCCGTGCGCCCGCCAGGTCGCGGAGACGCCGTACCGCTCGTTGCCGAGCACCAGGGCGACGCGACCCGACCAGTCGGCCTCGCGATAGCCCACGGCATCGTCGGCGGTGTCGGCGAGCAGCACCCCGAAGCCCTCCGCAGCCAGCCAGCCGGCCGCCTCGTCGGTGTCGGCGAACTCGACGTGCGGCACCGACAGACTGGTGCCGTGGCTGGCCCGGAACACCTTGGGGTGCACCACGGGGGTGCGCCGGTCCGTGACGACCAGAGCGTCGGCGGCACATGCATCGAGCGTCCGGATCAGCGTGCCGAGGTTGCCCGGTGTCTCGAGCCCGTCGGCGACAAGCACCAGAGCCTGCTCGCCGAGCACGATGTCGGCAGGCGTCCAGGTGCGGGTACGAGCGATCGACACCAACCCGTCCGGGCGGTCCCGCTCGACCAGGCGACCCAGGGTGCGGGCGGAGATCCGGTACGTCGCGGCTGCCCGATCGGCGACGGCCCGGGCCAGGTCACCGGCCCGGTCGGACCACATCGCCTCCGGGCACACGTAGAACGACTCGATCTCGGTGTAGGTGTCGAGCAGCGCCTCGTGTGCCCAGATCCCCTCGACGAGCACCCGCACGCCTGCCGGGTCGGCGGCCCGGACGAGCCCCAGCGCCTGCCGAACCGCGTCGTGCTGGGCACCGGCCTGCGGCAGGTCGCCGAACCCGTCAGCCACGGGTCCAGGCCAGCAGGTCGTCGACCGGCCAGGTGTTGACCACCCGCTCCAGCGGCACCTCGTGCGCGGCGGCGCGGGCACAGCCGTGGTCGAGGAAGTCCAGCTGGCCCGGCGCGTGGGCGTCGCTGTCGATGCTCAGCAGGCACCCGAGGTCGAGCGCCAGGTCGAGCAGGTCGTCGGGAGGGTCGGACCGCTCGGGCCGGGAGTTGATCTCCACCGCCGTGCCGTGTTCCTTGCAGGCCTCGAAGACCGCCTTGGCGTCGAAGCGCGACTGCTTGCGGCCCCTGCCGCCACCCCGCCGGTCCGAGCGTCCCTCGCCGACCAGCCGGCCGGTGCAGTGGCCGAGCACGTCGGCGTGCGGGTTGCGCACCGCCGCGAGCATCCGACGGGTCATCGCCGCAGGCTCCATCTGCAGCTTCGAGTGCACGCTCGCGACGACGACGTCGACCTCGGCCAGCAGCTCGTCGGTCTGGTCCAGCGAGCCGTCGTCGAGGATGTCGACCTCGATGCCGGTCAGCAGCCGGAACGGCGCCAGCCGCTCGTTCAGCTCGGCGACCAGTGCCAGCTGCTCGCGCAGCCGCTCCGGCGACAGCCCGCGGGCGACGGTGAGCCGGGGCGAGTGGTCGGTGAGGGCGGTGTAGTCGTGGCCGAGCGCCTTCGCGGTCTCCGCCATCTCGTCGGGCGGGCTCCCCCCGTCGGTCCAGTCCGAGTGCGTGTGCAGGTCGCCGCGCAGCGCGGCACGTACCTGCTCGCCTCCCTCGGCAAGCGGGCCGTCGCCCGCCTGCAGCTGCTCGAGGTACGAGGGCACCCCGTCCTCGAGCGCCTCCGCAGCCGCCTGGGCCGTCTTGGGACCCACGTCGGTGACGCCGGTCAGTGTCCCGGCAGCCGCGCGGCGGCGTACCTCCTCCGGCGCGAGCGCCTCGAGCGCCCACGCCGCCTTGCGATAGGCGCGCACCCGGTAGGTCGGCTCCTGCGTGCGTTCGAGACGGAAGGCGATCTGCTTGAGCGCGTCAACGGGGTCCACCGGGACATCGTGCCGCGTGTCGGCCGGTTTGTGCGGCTACCCCCCGACCGGCTGCGGGTCTAGCGTCGACTCATGGTCACCCTCGTGCGCCTGGGCCGCGTCGTGGTCCTGCTGCTGATCGCGGCGACCGTGATCTCGTGCCTCGGCGGCATCGTCAGCGACCAGACCGGGCCGTGGGAGAAGGCAGCGCTGGGTGTCGTCATCGTGGGCCTGTTCGTCCTGGCCGCGGCGGTGACCACCCTCGCCGAGCGGATCCGGCGCGTGCTGGCCCCCGGGCTGCCGACGTCAGGCTGAACCGGCGTCGGAGCGCACGGCCGAGAGGTCGGTCAGCCCCTCACCCATCAGCCGTCGCCAGCGGTCCCTGCGGTGCGTGGCCGGCCGGGTCGATGCCACGAAGTCGGACAGGATCTGCACGAACCGGTCCGGGTGGTCGCGGTGCGGGAAGTGCGCGGCGTCGGCGAGCACGTGCACCTCGGCCCCGGGTGCGTACGCCTCCGCGCTGGCGGCGTGGTCGACCGGGATGACGTCGTCGTCCTCGCCCCAGACGACACACATCGGCATCAGCCGGGTGAGGTAGGCACGGTCGGTCATCGTCACGACCTGGCCCCGCCAGTCGATCACAGACCGGACGACGTGCCGGATCGCAGCCCGGGCGGCCGGGTCGGCGAGGTGCTCGTAGATCGCGGCCACCTCGGCGAGGTCGCGGGTGTGCGGCAGCCTGCTGCGGGCCATCCCGCGCAGCGCCCCGGACACGACCGGGCGCAGCGGCCGCCGCGACACCGCACCGATCACCGCTCCGGCACCCGGCAGGGTGAGGGCCCGTACGCCCCATGAGACCTCCGGTCCCAGCCCTCCCGGCGCCACCAGGCACAACCGTTCGGTGCGCTCGGGGAACTGGTAGGCGAACTGCATGGCCACGCCCCCGCCCAGCGAGTGACCGACGACGGTGGCGCGGTCGATCTCGAGCAGGGTGAGCAGGTCGCGCATGCCGTTGGCGTAGCCGCCGAGCGAGTAGTCCGCGCGTGGCTTGCCCGAGCGCCCGTGGCCGAGCAGGTCGGGCGCGATCACGGTGAAGCGCCGCGCCAGCCGCGGGATCACCGGCAGCCAGGTGGTGGAGTCGCACCCGAGTCCGTGCAGCAGCAGCAGTGCGGGGCCCCGCCCACACCGGATGTACGCACGCCGGTGGCCGTGGACGACCAGGTGCTGCACCCGGAGGTCGTCCGGGACCTCGACCGGTTGCGGCACGTACGGCTCCCAGGTTGGCGTCCGGTGAGCCTACGCCGGGAATGTCGCACCGCACCCCGGACTCCCCTTCCCGGGCACTAGCCTGGCGGGGTGACGGCCAGGTCGCGCAGCGTGCTCGCCCGCCGGCTGGAGAAGTCGGTGGGTCCGCTCGCCACGGCCACGACGGCGCGGATGGAGCGCGACCTCGCGTGGTACCGCGAGCTGTCCGCCGAGGACCGGTCCTGGATCGGGCTGATCGCGCAGAACGGCATCGCCAGCTTCGCCCGCTGGTTCCGCGACCCCGAGCCGATGGGCACGCTGGCGGCGACGGTGTTCGGTCATGCGCCGCGCGAGCTCACCCGGGTGATCAGCCTGCACCAGACGGTCGAGCTGGTGCGCACCACGATCGACGCCGTCGAGGAGGACGTCGACCGGCTGCTCGGCGACGAGGACGGCGCGGTCGTGCGCGACGCGATGCTGCGCTACTCCCGCGACGTGGCGTTCGCCGCCGCCGAGGTCTACGCCCGGGCCGCCGAGCTGCGCGGCGCCTGGGACGCCCGGCTGGAGGCGCTCGTCGTCGACGCCGTGCTCCGTGGTGAGGCGGACGAGGCGGTACGGTCCCGTGCCTCGGCGCTGGGGTGGGAGGCCTCGTACGGCATCAGCGTCGTGCTCGGGCACGCACCGGAGGGGACCGACGACGAGGGCACACCGCAGGCCTACAACGCCGTCGACGAGCTGCGCCGCTCGGCCCGGCACGCGGGGGCCGACGCGCTGTGTGCCGTCCAGGGCGACCGGCTCGTCGTCGTGCTGGGCGGGGTGGAGGATCTCGACAAGGCGGGCACCAGCATCGCTGACCACTTCGGGCCCGGCCCGGTGGTGATGGGGCCGCTGGTCGCCGACCTGCTCGCCGGTGCAGGCTCGGCCCGCGCCGCCACCGCCGGGCTCCGGGCGGCACCGGGCTGGTCGGCCGCCCCCCGGCCGGTCGCCGCCGACGACCTGCTGCCCGAGCGGGCGCTCTCGGGCGACGGGCACGCCCGGCACCTGCTGGTGACCGACGTCTACACCCCGGTGGCGGGCGACGAGGCCCTGCTGCGCACGCTGGAGGCCTACCTCGAGCACGGCTCCTCGATCGAGGGCAGCGCCCGCTCATTGTTCGTGCACGCCAACACGGTGCGCTACCGGCTGCGCCGGATCGAGGACCTCACCGGCCTCTCGCCGGCCCACCCCCGCGACGCGTACACGCTCCGGGTGGCACTGACCCTCGGCCGGCTCCGGGCCCCGGACTTGTAGGAACCCTCCAACAGATCTCAACAATCTTCGTCCGCTGCGGTCCCGTCCCGTACACCTCCGGACCGGCAGGGTGGGGGGCGTGTTAGTCGTCGTCGCCCCCGGACAGGGTGCCCAGAAGCCCGGGTTCCTCTCCCCCTGGATGGAGGACCCGGTCTTTGCCGAGCGGATGGACTGGTTGTCAGCCGTCGCCGGCATGGACCTCGGCCACTACGGCACCGAGGCCGACCAGGACACGATCCGCGACACCGCCGTGGCCCAGCCGCTGCTGGTCGCGGCCGGCCTGGTGTGCGCCGTGTCGGTGTTCCCGCACCCCAGCGACGCCTTCAAGTCCGTGGGCGCGGCCAGCGGGCACAGCGTCGGTGAGATCACCGCGGCGGCCGGCGTCGGCGTCATCTCCGCCGAGCAGGCGATGGTCCTCGTACGCGAGCGCGGCAAGGCGATGGCCGACGCCGCGAAGGCCACCGAGACGTCGATGACCGCGGTCCTCGGGGGCGACCGCGACGAGGTGCTCGCGGCACTGGAACGGCACGGCCTGACCGCCGCCAACGACAACGGGCCCGGTCAGATCGTGGCGGCCGGCACCGTCGAGCAGCTGGCCGCCCTCGCCGACGACCCGCCCGCGAAGGCCAGGCTCACGCCGCTCTCGGTCGCAGGTGCCTTCCACACCGAGCACATGGGTCCGGCCGTCGAAGTCCTCGGCGGCTTCGCCAAGGCGGTGACCACCCACGACCCGCGCACGGCGCTGATCTCGAACCGCGACGGCCAGGTCGTGCACGACGGACCCGAGGTGCTGAAGCGCATCGTCGGCCAGGTGGCCAGCCCGGTGCGGTGGGACCTGTGCATGCAGTCGATGCGCGACCTCGGCGTCACCGGGCTGCTGGAGGTGCCGCCGGCCGGCACCCTGACCGGGATCGCGCGCCGGGCGCTGCCGGACGTGGCCACCTTCGCGCTGAAGACCCCGGACCAGCTCGACGACGCACGGGCGTTCGCCGGGGAGCACGCGGTGGCCTCGCCGATGGACACCGCACCGACCTGGCGGCTGCTGGTCGCACCGGCCAAGGGCACGTTCGAGAAGTCGCCCGACGTCGACCCGGACAAGCCGCTGCAACCGCAGGAGCGGGTCGGCAGCGTCCGCGCCCGCAGCGACGAGATCCCGGTGGTGGCGCCGCACGGTGGCACCGTGGTGGAGTGGCTCGTCGAGGACGGCGACCTGGTCGCCCCCGGCCAACCGCTCGTCCGGCTCCACCCCGAGGGGACAGCATGACCGCACTCGACGTACCCGCTGCCACGACGAACGCCGGCCTGCTGGGCCTGGGCGTCTACCGACCGGAGCGGTCGGTACCCAACTCCGAGATCGTCGACCTCATCGACTCGTCGGACGAGTGGATCCGCACCCGGTCGGGCATCGAGTCGCGCCGCTTCGCCGGCCCGGACGAGACCGTGGTGTCGATGTCCGTCGACGCCTCGCGGGGCGCGATCGCCGAGGCCGGCATCTCCGCCGACCAGGTCGACTGCGTGATCGTGGCGACGGTCTCGCACCTGCTGCAGACACCGGCCGCCGCAGCCATGATCGCCGAGGAGCTCGGCGCGACGCCGGCCGCGGCCTTCGACCTGTCAGCCGCGTGCGCGGGCTTCTGCTACGGCGTCTCGCTGGCGTCCGACATGGTGCGTACGGGCTCGGCCCGGCACGTCCTGGTGATCGGTGTCGAGAAGCTCAGCGACCTGACCGACCCCACCGACCGGTCGACGGCGTTCATCTTCGCCGACGGCGCGGGTGCCGTGGTGGTCGGTCCCACCGACGAGCCGGGCATCAGCCCGGTCGTCTGGGGCTCCGACGGCGCGCGCTACGACCTGATCCGGCAGGAGGCACCGTGGCCGGTCAAGGTCGACCCCGACCCCGAGTCGCTCAAGGGCTCGCACGTACTGCGGATGGACGGCAACCCCGTCTTCCGCTGGGCCAGCTTCGAGATGGCCAAGGTTGCCCGCCAGGCGATCGAGCGGGCCGGCATCACCGTCGACGACCTCGACGTGTTCATCCCGCACCAGGCGAACATGCGCATCACCGACGCGATGGCCCGGGCCCTCAAGCTGCCCGAGCACGTGTCCATCGGGCGTGACATCGCCCAGCAGGGCAACACCTCCGCCGCCTCGGTCCCCCTGGCGATGGAGCGACTTGTCGCCGACGGCGACGCCAAGACCGGCGACCTGGCGCTGCTCATCGCCTTCGGCGCCGGACTCGTCTACGCAGCACAGGTCGTCCGGCTCCCCTGACCGACCGTCCCCCGCACGCCCCAACCAGAGGAGAAGACCACATGGCCACCACCGAGGAGATCCGCGCGTCGCTCGCCGAGATCGTCAACGAGGTTGCGGGAATCCCCGCCGACGACGTCCAGCTGGACAAGTCCTTCGTTGACGACCTGGACGTCGACTCGCTGTCAATGGTCGAGGTCGTCGTCGCCGCCGAGGAGAAGTTCGACGTCAAGATCCCTGACGACGAGGTCAAGAACCTCAAGACCGTCGGTGACGCGGTGGCGTTCATCGAGCGTCAGATCTCCTGACGCGTCCGGACCGATCCGATCCGCAACCTCGAGGTGACATCTCCATGACCCGCACCGTCGTCGTCACCGGCCTCGGCGTGACCAGCCCCGTCGGGGGCGACGTCGAATCCACCTGGGACGCGTTGCTGGCAGGCCGTTCCGGCACCAGGCGACTCGAGCACGACTGGGCCGAGCAGTTGCCGGTGCAGATCGCCGCCGAGGCGGCGGTCGACCCGGCCGAGGTGCTCGACCGGGTCAAGGCCCGGCGCCTCGACCGCTCGGCGCAGTTCGCCGTCATCGCGGCCAACGAGGCGTGGGCCGACGCGGGGCTCGCCGACGCGGAGCTCGACGCCGAGCGGCTGGGGGTCGCCTGCGCGTCCGGCATCGGCGGGATCACGACGCTGCTGAGCAACTACGACGCACTGCTGGCGAAGGGACCCCGTCGGGTCTCGCCGCTGGCGATCCCGATGCTCATGCCCAACTCGCCGGCGGCCAACATCGGCCTGATCGTCGGGGCCAAGGCGGGCGTGCACACACCGGTGTCGGCGTGCGCGTCCGGCAGCGAGGGCGTGTCGCTCGGCGTGGACATGATCCGGCTCAACCGGGCCGATGTCGTGCTGGTGGGCGGCACCGAGGCCGCGATCCACGCGCTGCCGATGGCGGCGTTCGCCAACATGATGGCGCTCTCCAAGCGCAACGACGACCCGGCGGCGGCGTCCAGGCCGTGGGACACCGGTCGGGACGGGTTCGTGCTCGGCGAGGGTGCGGGGATCCTCGTGCTCGAGTCGGAGGAGCACGCCGCCGCCCGGGGTGCGCGGGTCTACGCCGAGGTGGCCGGTGCCGGCATCACTGCGGACAGCCACGACATCGCGCAGCCCGACCCGCAGGGTCGCGGGGGTGCGCGGGCGATGGCGCGGGCACTCACCGACTCGGACCTCGAGCCGTCGGACATCAAGCACATCAACGCCCACGCCACTTCGACGCCGCTGGGTGACGTGGCCGAGGGGATGATGGTGCATGCGACGCTCGGCGCATCCGCGGGGTCAGTGGTGATGACGAGCACCAAGTCGATGACCGGGCACCTGCTCGGTGCCGCCGGTGCCCTCGAGTCGATCGCGACGGTGCTGGCGCTCTACCACCGTGTCGTCCCGCCGACGATCAACCTCGACGACGTCGACGACGCCGTCGACCTCGACATCGCCACCAAGCCCCGCGACCTGCCCGCGGGCGACCTGGCGGCGCTCAACAACTCCTTCGGCTTCGGCGGCCACAACGTCGCCCTCGCCTTCCGCACCGTCTGATCCGACCTGATCGAAAGGTGCCTCGATGACCACTGCCCCACCTGCGCCGGCCAAGCCGGCCAGGCCGCCCCGCGACGAGGACCCGCGCCACCCGGCCAAGCGGTTGGCGGCGTTCTTCGACGAGGGGTCGATGCAGCTCATCACGCCTGACGACCTGTCCGGGATGCTCGCAGCGACGGGCACCGTCGACGGCACCCACACGGTGGCCTTCTGTTCCGACGCGACCGTCATGGGCGGGGCGATGGGCGACGACGGGTGCAAGGTGGTCGTGCAGGCCTACGAGCGCGCCGTGGCCGACGAGGCGCCGATCGTCGGGCTGTGGCACTCCGGCGGCGCACGACTGGCCGAGGGCGTGCTGTCGCTGCACGCGGTCGGGCTGATCTTCCACGCGATGACGCTCGCGTCCGGCAAGGTTCCGCAGATCTCGGTGGTGCTCGGCCCGGCGGCCGGCGGCGCGGCGTACGGACCCGCGCTCACCGACGTGGTGATCCTCGGACCCGAGGGCCGGATCTTCGTGACCGGCCCGGACGTGGTCCGCTCGGTCACCGGTGAGGACGTCGACATGCTGCGGCTCGGCGGCCCCGAGCCGCACGGCCGCCGCTCCGGTGTCGTGCACGTGCTGGCGGAGTCCGAGGCGCACGCGATCGGCGAGGCGCGCCGGCTCGCGTCGCTGCTCGGCGCACAAGGTGAGCTCGACGTCGACTCCGTCGCCGACGTCGACCTCGCCGATGCGCTGCCCGACTCGGTGCGCCGCGCCTACGACGTGCACCCACTGCTGCTGAAGCTGTTCGACGAGGGCAGCGGGCTCGAGCTGCACGAGCGCTGGGCGCCCAACATCACGACCACGCTCGGCCGGCTCGGTGGTCGCAGCATCGGCGTGATCGCCAACAACCCGCTGCGACTCGGTGGCTGCCTCGACTCCGCGTCGGCCGAGAAGGCCGCGCGGTTCGTGCGGATGTGCGACGCGTTCGGTGTCCCCCTGCTCGTGCTGGTGGACGTCCCGGGCTACCTGCCCGGGGTCGGGCAGGAGTGGGACGGCGTCGTCCGCCGCGGCGCGAAGCTGTTGCACGCGTTCGGCGAGGCGACCGTGCCGCGGGTGACTCTGGTGACGCGCAAGGCCTACGGCGGCGCGTACATCGCGATGAACGCCCGCTCACTCGGCGCCACCAAGGTGTTCGCCTGGCCGGGTGCGGAGGTCGCGGTGATGGGTGCCGTGGCCGCGATCCGCATCCTGCACCGTCGCAAGCTGGCCGACGTCGCACCCGACATCCGCCCCCAGGTGGAGGCCGAGCTCGCCTCCGAGCACGAGCGGCTGGCCGGCGGGGTCGCGCGGGCGATGGAGATCGGCGTCGTCGACGAGGTGGTCGAGCCGGCACGGACCCGCTCCGCGCTCGCGCAGGCACTGGCCGAGGGGCTCGCGGTCGGCCCGAGCCGGGGTCGGCACGGCAACATCCCGCTCTGACTCCCACCCGTCGCAGGCGTCCGAGACGACGTGAGGGCCGGTGCCGATGCCTGGCACACTGACGGTACGACCGACCCGTGGGGACCCGCCCACGCCCGCCTCCGGAGGACGTGAACGTGAGCTCGGAACCGCCTTTCTGGCGTGGACCCCGCGGCCGCGTGCTGCTGGGCTCGTTGGCCGGTCTGGTCGCGGCGGGGATCATCATCGGCCTGGTCATCGCCTGGGCCAGCACCACGGTGCTCGAGGCCGCGGGGCTGGACACGGACGCGACGACCCGGCCGCCGGCGGCGCAACAGACGACCGAGCCGAGCGAGACCCCGACCGAGTCCGAGACCACGACGGAGACGACCGAGCCGTCGGAGCCGTCGTCGAGCAGCACGCCGCCGCAGCAGCAGCAGGAGCCCGAGCTGACCGCCTCTCCCACCGCGGTGAGCAGCATGGAGCAGATCGATCTCGACGGACGCTTCCCAGGTCTGCCGGCCGGCACCGCCTTGCAGATCGAGCGTAAGGAGGGCGGCACGTGGACGCTGTTCCCGGTCTCGCTCAGCACCGGCGAGGGTGGCAGCTTCTCCACCTACGTGCAGACCGGGCAGTCAGGCCCGAACCAGTTCCGCGTGACCAACCCGTCCAGCGGTCAGAGCACGCCGGTGGTCACGGTCAGGGTCGGCGGCTGACTCACACCACCTGGTGCAGCCAGCGCACCGGCGCGCCCTCGCCGGCGTGCCGGAACGTCTCCAGCTCGTCGTCCCACGGCCGGCCGAGCAGTCGCGCCAGCTCGTGCTCGAGTGTGGTGTCGCCGGCCGATGCCTTGGCCACTGCGGCGCGCACCCGGTCCTCGGGGATCATCAGGTCGCCGTGCAGCCCGGTGACCGCATGGAAGACGCCGAGGTCGGGCGTGTACGAGTAGCGACCGCCCTCGCTGGAGGCGGTGGGCTCCTCGGTGACCTCGAAGCGCAGGTGCGTCCACCCGCGCAACGCGGAGCACAGCGTCGCCGCCGTGCCCACCGGCCCCTGCCAGGACAGCTCGGCCCGGTAGGTGCCCTGCGCCGCGCCCTGCGGGATCCAGGACAACGAGACGGGCGCACCGAGAACGCCGCCGACAGCCCACTCGACGTGCGGGCACAAGGCCGACGGCGCGGAGTGGACGTAGACCACGCCTCGTGTCGTGACGCTCACTGTGACCTCCCGGGCTCGAGGTGCGCCTTCCCCAGCGGCCTCGCGGTCGGACAGTGATGTGTCGCAGCCATTGTGCACCACTGGCACCAGCAGTACCAGCAACCCGGTTTGTCGCGGTTGTGTCGACGCGTGGATCCGCGTCGACCGACGGGTAGGGTCAGCGGACGTGGCAGCCGGACGGCAGCGACGGGGTGGTCCCACACCGAACTGGGGAGGTCAGTGGATGGTCACCGTGCGCGAGTCCGCGGAGCGCAGCCGCTTCGAGGTGCTCGAGGCCGGCGAGGTGGTCGGTTTCGCCGTCTACCACGTCGAGGACGGGCGGGTGGCCTTCCCGCACACCGAGGTCGACCCGGCCCACCAGCACCGTGGCCTGGCCAGCGAGATGGTGCGGTACGCGCTCGACGCCGTCCGCGGCCGCGGCCAGCAGGTGCTGCCGTACTGCCCGTTCGTGTCCGCGTACATCCGGCGCAACCCTGCCTACCTCGACCTGGTGCCGCGGGCCGAGCAGGAGATGTTCGGGCTCGTCGCCGTCCCCGACCGCGAGGGCTGACGTGCGGGTCGTGGTGGCCGGCGGCCACGGCAAGATCGGCCTGCGGCTGCTGCGGCTGCTCGCCGCTGCAGGACACGACGCCGTGGGCATGATCCGGCACCCCGACCAGGCGGCCGACCTGCGCGATGCGGGTGCCTCGGCACTCGTGATCGACCTCGAGCACGCGTCGGTCCCCGAGGTCGCGGCAGCAGTCGACGGCGCCGACGCCGTGGTCTTCGCCGCGGGTGCCGGGCCGGGCAGCGGTGCGGCCCGGAAGCTGACGATGGACCGCGACGGCGCCATCCGGCTCGCCGACGCCGCGGTCAGCGCCGGGGTGGCCCGGTACCTGATGGTGTCGTCGATCAACGCGGTCGAGCCTGGCCCCGACGACGACCTGCGCGCCAAGCAGGACCTCTCCGACGACGAGGTCTTCCAGCTCTACCTGCGCGCCAAGGGTGCCGCCGACGCGGCGCTGCGCGAGCATGACCTCGACTGGGTCATCGTCCGGCCCGGCCGGCTCACCGACGACCCCGGCACCGGCAAGGTGCGGCTGGACACGTCGGTGCAGTCCGGGTCGGTCACCAGGGACGACGTGGCAGCCGTGCTGCTGGCGCTGATGGACAGCCCGGTCGCTCGCACCACGGCCGAGCTGATGGAGGGCCCGACACCGATCGACGAGGCCGTCTCCGCACTGGCCTGAGCCCCACCAGACGGCATCGTCCCCAGCCGTCGGATGTGACCGGATCGATGGTCACGGTACGACTTCCGACGGACGTCGGTGGGGGTGCCCGCCGGTACTCTGCCCGGTATGGTCCGCCGCCCGTACGCGTACGCTGTCGCGGTCGCGCTCACCTCCGGGCTGCTGGCCGTCGCCGGGGCGTTGTGGCTCGGTCTCCCGCTGCGTGACCCCGACGGAGTCGCCGGCCCGTCCTACATCCGGCTCCCGGGCATCGTGCTCCTCGCCCTGGCCGCCGACATCGTGCCGCGCGCGTGGTACCGCACGCCCCGGATGGTCAACTTCTTCACCACCGCGCGCCAGATCATCCGCGAGCGATGGACCTGGGACCGGTTCCGGCTGGTCATCATCGGGCTCGGCTGCTTCTACCTCAGCTACGTGTCCTACCGGAACATCAAGAGCTTCCTGCCGTTCTTCGTCACGGAGCGCTACGACGACGGGCTGGCCGAGCTCGACCGCATGCTGCTGTTCGGCCACCACCCCGGGATCGTGATGCACGAGCTGCTCGGCACGGGGGTCTCCGCCCACGTGCTGTCGTGGGTCTACATCAGCTACCTGTTCTTCGTGCCGATCTCGCTCGCGGCCGCGCTGGTGTGGAGCACCGATATCTACAAGGGATTCTGGTACGTCACGGCGCTGTGCCTGAACTGGCTGCTCGGCGCGATCAGCTACTACATCGTCCCGTCGTACGGACCGGCATACCCGCTCTCGACCCAGGGGGACTACAACTCCCTGCCGGAGACGGGGGTGGAGGCGCTGCAGTCCGGCCTGCTCTGGGCGAGCGTCGACGTCATCTCCGACCCCACCCAGACGGAGGCGCTGCACGGCATCGCCGGGTTCGCCTCGCTGCATGTGTCGGTCGTGTTCACCGCCGCTCTGGTCGCGCACCGGCTGGCCATGAGCAGGTGGATCCGGTGGACGCTGTGGGCCTACAACGTGCTCACGGTGCTCGCGACCATCTACTTCGGCTGGCACTACCTCGCCGACGACGTGGGCGGTGCCCTTATCGGCTACCTGTCGGTGGCCGTGGGCGCCAAGGCCACCGGCTATCCGCCGTGGTCGCTCAGACCGTTCCGGGAAGAGACCCCGGTGCCCCCGTCCGACGACGAGGACGACGAGCCCGTCCCCCACTCCGCCGTCTCCGGACCGGCCGGCGGCGGCGAGGCGAGCGGAGCCGGAGACGAGCCGAGCGCAGGGCGAAGTCACGGAGAGTAGTCTGTCGTGACTTTCTGCTGTGACTCTCGTTGGGACTCGCGTGGACCCGATCTGCGGTGTCGAGCACCTGCGTGACCCGGGGTTGCACTGCGCCCTGGGCCCGGGCCACGACGGCCCGCACTCCTGCGGCGGGAGGGGCGACCGCACCCTCTACTGGTCCGCGCGGCAGCGGCTCCCCCAGTCCGGACCTGCCAACGGCAGCTCCCACGGTGGGGCGGCGGTAGCACCTGGCGACGGTTCCCTCGCCGACGCACTCGCCTACGCCTCGGACCTGCTGTCCGGTCCGGACCCCGCCCGATGGGCCGAGTGGCGACGGGGGCGACGCGGGTAAGCGAGCTCCCCGGCGCCCCCGGCACCGCACCGGTTCAGCTGGCCGCAGCCACCAACGCGGCGAGGCGGTCCATCGACTCACGCGCGCCGGACTCCATGCCGGACTCCACCATGCCGTCGCGGTCGTCGACGGACTGGAAGACGCCGGTGTCGACCAGCCTCGTGCGGCCGTCGCCCAGGTCCTCGAAGGTGATGGTCTCCATCATCACGTGCCCGGGCATGCCCTCGAACTCGAAGGTGTAGACCAGCCGGTCCGGGGGCGTGACCTGGTGGTAGATGCCGTGGAAGGCGTACTCGTTGCCGTCGCTGTCGGTCTGGACGTAGCGCCAACGCCCGCCGGGGCGTACGTCCATCTCGTCCACGACCGTGTCGAGGTTCCCGGGTCCCCACCAGTGCGGGACCTGCTCGGGATCGGTGAGCACACGGTAGACGAGCTCTCGCGGCGCATCGAAGACGCGGGTGATGACGACGTCGTGACGTCCGGGCTCCGCGATCACGTCGGTGGTCTCGGTGCTGGTCATGATCTCTGCTCCTTCTGGTTTCGTTGCAGTTGTTGAAGGTGCTCACCGAGCCGGTCGAGCCGCTCCTCCTGGAGCTGCCGGTGCCGCTCGATCCACGCGGCGGAGCTCTCCAGCCCGGCCACCCGGAGGCGGCAGGGCCGGCGCTGCCCGTCGCGGCGTCGGGTGATGAGCCCGGCCGCCTCGAGCACCTTCACGTGCTTGGACATGGCCTGCAGGCTGACCGGGAACGGCGCGGCCAGCTCGTTGAGCGTCGCCTCGCCGTCGGCGAGCCGGGTGAGTACGGCCCGTCGGGTCGGGTCGGCGAGCGCCGCGAAGGTGCTGCTCAGCTGGTCGGACATCTTGTAGTCAACCTTTTAGTTGATCAACTGTCTGGTTGATAATGACCGCCTCGTCGGCAGGTGTCAAGTCCCGTGTTCGGCCGTTGTCGAGGTCCCGGTGTGCTTGTCTGCTGTCGCGTTCATGGTTCGCGGGGAGGCCGGCCGTGGAAGACACCACCGTCATCCGGACAGCTGACGGGCGGGAGCTCGCGTACTGCCAGTGGGGCGACGCCGACGGTGCACCGACGTTCTTCATGCACGGCACACCCGGCAGCCGGCTTGTGCGGCACGTGCAGGGCGAGTACGAACGCTGGCGGCTGCACGTGGCAGCGTACGACCGGCCGGATACGGACTCTCGACACCGCTGCCAGGGCGGACCCCCGCGACGGCGGTCCCGGACGTGCTGTTGATCGCTGATCGGCTCGGATGGGACCGGTTCGGTATCGCGGGAGTCTCGGGCGGCGGCCCCTTCGCGTTGGCGGTCGCCGCGCTCGCGCCAGAGCGGGTGGCGCGGTGTTCGGCCATCGTCACCCAGGCACCCTCGGACGCGATCGGTCTGGACTTTTACGCCGACATGGACCCCGGGACGGTTGCCGACATCGAGGCCGTCGCGGCAGGGGGTGCGGCAGTCGCCGTCGAGCAGCTTGCTGACCTGCGCGACTGGGTCGGGTTGTTGGCCGACGGCACCGAGACACTGGAGGCGGTGCAAGGGCCCGTCCTCGCGATGCTGATCCGCGCGTTCGAGGAGGGCAGCAGATCGGGAGCGCAGGGTTACGTGGACGACTGCATGGTCGACGTCAACGGATGGGGATTCGATGTCGCCGACGTCGCAGCACCGACCCGGGTGATGCTGGCCCGGGACGACCAGAGCGTGCCGGCCGCGCATGGCGAGTGGCTGGTCGAGCGGTTGCCGCAGGGTGAGCTGACCTGGGTAGATGGCGGCCACTTCGGTCCACGCGATGAACACGAGGAGCTGCTGATGGCCTGGACGGCGGGCCGCGAGACCTGAGGTGGGCGGTCCTCCGGGTGTTGGAACCGTCCGCACAGGGCACAATCGCAGCAGACGCCTGCCGCCGGCGAGGGGTCGCCGGTGGAGGTGCATCCCAGTGGAGCCGTTGCCCGAGACCGCCGAGGCGCTCCGGTTCCTGGATCTCGCCAGTGACGGCAACGCGTTGCTCACCGAGCTGCAGAGGACCGCGGCTCGCGTCGTCGACACGATCCCGGACTGCCTGGGGCTGAGCATCGCCTACTTCGACTCCGGGCTGACCTTCACCCTGTTGGCGACCAAGGAGCGGCTCCGCACCCTCGACGCCGCGCAGTACCTCGACGGCGGCCCCTGCCAGGTGGCCGCCGAGAGTGGTGAGCCGGTCGAGGTCCAGGACTTGCTTGACGAGGACCGGTGGCAGCTGATGGCGCTCGCGAGTGCCTCTGCCGGTGTTCGCAGCTCACTGTCCCTGCCACTGCGGCGTGGCGACGAGGTCGTCGGCAGTGTCAACTTCTACGCGACAGGCATCAACAGCTTCACTGCCCGCGCGAAGGAGCTGGCATCGCTGTTCGGCACGACGGCGCAGGAGGCCATCGCCAACGCCGACCTGTCCATGGCCAGCGTCCAGCGTGCACGTGACTCTGCGCAGCAGATGGCGACGCAGGTCGCGTTCGACCAGGCGGTGGGTGTCTTGATGCAGCGTCGCGGGGTCTCCCAGGACGAGGCGGTCCGGCTGATGCACGAGGCCGCCGACCGGGCCGGCGTCGAGCCCCCCGCCTTGGCGCGGTTCATCGTCGAAGGGGCGTCAGCCGAGGACTGACGCGGGACCGACCCGACCACGTCGCCTACTGCGCGAGGAACGTGATCCCGTCGAAGGAGATCCAATCCATGCCGGCGCGCAACTACCGGAGCCGTGTAAAGCAAGAACCCGAGCCACTCTGTCAACAAGGACCCGGGCTCTTACACGCTGAGTGTGGGGCGGGTGGGGCTCGAACCCACGACCCAGGGATTATGAGTCCCTTGCTCTGACCGGCTGAGCTACCGCCCCGCGAGGACCGACCGGCCACCATAGTCCCAGCCGCGGGGCGACACGCTCGACTGGATCGACGGCGTGACGTCTTACCGAGCCGATCCCATCCCACCCGACTTGTCACCGTCTCGTCGCCAGGGATGGCGGTCTGACGGTGACAGCTCGTGGGGCGGCGCGGGGGCGAGGGGTACGGTCGCCCGATGACCGAACAACCATCACCCCCCGCCCCGCTCGAGCCGGTCCCGGAAGACTGGGAGCGGGCGCTCGCCGTCGTCGCGCACCCCGACGACCTGGAGTTCGGCGCGGCGGCCGCGATCGCCCGCTGGACCGGCCAGGGCAAGCAGGTCGTCTACTGCATGGTGACCAGCGGCGAGGCCGGCATCGACGGCATCGAGCCCGCCCGCGCCCGCGAGCTGCGCGAGGCCGAGCAGATCGAGTCGGCCCGGATCGTCGGCGTCGACACCGTCGAGTTCCTGGGCCTGCCCGACGGGATCCTCGAGTACGGCGTGCCGCTGCGCCGTGCAATCGCCGAGGTCGTCCGCCGGCACCGCCCGCAGATCGTCATCACCAACAACTTCCGGGACACGTGGGGCGGACAGGCGCTCAATCAGCCCGACCACATCGCGGTCGGCCAGGCGACGCTCGACGCGGCCCGCGACGCGGGCAACCGGTGGGTCTTCCCTGAACAGCTCGGTGCCGGGCTGGAGCCGTGGGGTGATGTGGTGGCCGTGTGGGCAGCCTCGTCGCCTCAGGGCCGGCACGGCGTCGAGGTCACCGACACCTTCAGTACCGGCGTCGCCTCACTGGCAGCGCACAAGGCCTACATCGACGGGCTCGGCTGGGCCAACTTCGACCCGGAGGAGTTCCTCGAGGGCGGCGCCCGACAGGCTGGCACCCGGCTCGGGGTGCCGATGGCCACGACGTTCGAGGTCTTCCCGTTCGGCTGGGGCAACTGACGTCTCGCCCGCGACCGGCTCACGGACATCGCATGTGCCAACCGTTCGGGGGACGCGGACCAGGGGGTGCACCCCCGATCATGGCCGCATGAGCCGAATGAACTTTCTCACCTTTGAGTCGTTGTGGCCGAGCCGCCGCGAGATCACGGGGGATCCGCTGGACGACGATGCGGCGCCGGGCCAGTTCCTCGCCAGGTACTGGCTCGCGGGCCTGCTCCTGCTCCTGATCGGCGCGCTCGTCGCGGGCGTCGTGGCGAACGGCTTCTTCATCGGACTCTTCGTGGCGAGCCTCGGTCTGATCTTCCTGGTTGCGGGGATCGTCGCGTCCGGCCTCCAGCTCGGAACGAGCCCGGATCGCGAGGCCCGGGGCTGAGGAGTTGTCACCGCCTCCCCGAACCAGACCTCGACCAGACCGTGACAGGTCGGTCAGAGTCGGAGGTGAGGCTGGCTCCCGCGCCTGGACTCGAACCAGGAACCTGCCGGTTAACAGCCGGCTGCTCTGCCGATTGAGCTACACGGGACCGCCGGGCATCGCAGCCCGAGCCCGGACAGGGTAGCAAGGCAATACGTCACAGCCCCAGCTCGGCCCGCGCCGCTGCGAGGCCTTCGTCGACCGCCCGGCGCACCGCCGGATCGGCCGGATCGAGCCCGTCGTCGAGCCAGCAGGACCATTCGACGTCGCCGGTGCCGACCGGCGAGCGACGAGCGACGACCTTGAGCCCGCGGCTGCCCTCCACGGGTACGTGCCGGGTCAGCAGCACGCTTGCCGTCACGCGGTCGCGCACCAGGTCGAGCAGTCTGCGGGGCTCGACCAGCGCGAGCTGGTGGCGGGGCTGCAGCTCGCCGAAGTCGGCGACCTCGACGACCTCGAGGTGCGCGGACTCCTCGTCCCACCGGGCCCGATCGATCCGCTCCCAGGCCAGCACCTGCCAGCCGTCGCCGGCCGGGACGTGCAACGACCGGTCGGTGCCCACCGTCCATCGGCCCTCGGTGTCGGCCGCGGCGGCGAGCACCCGCTCCCCCGGCTGCAACGCCAGCCGGGAGCGCACGTCGGCCGGGACGACGTCGGTCCTCCGCCACCCGCGCACCCGGACAGTCTGCCCGTCGCCGGTCCGGGTCAGGCGCCGAGCCAGCCGGTGAGCGGCCCCACCCCCGGCATCGCCCGCAGCAGCGCGAGCGCCTCGGTCTCCAGCCGCTGCACCACGTCTCGACCGAGCCCCGTCTCGTCGGCCACCGCGCGTACGCTCCGCGGCCGGCCGTCGCGCCAGCCCACCCGCGCGGCCAGCACCTGCCGGTGGGCGTCCGGGAGCAGCTGCAACGCGCTGTCGAGCTGCTCGTGCAGGTCGTCGGTCATCAGCTGATCGACGGGGTCGGCGACGTCGGCCGGCAGCGTGCCCTCCAGCGTGCCGCCGCCGATCTCGAGCTGCAGCGACGTCACCGGGGCCGCGGCACGCAGCAGCACCGGCACCCGTTCCGCGGCGACCCCGCTGGCCTGCGCGACCTCGGGTACCGACGGCTCGCGCCCGGTGCGGTCGGCGAGCTGGTCGCGAGCGCGCACGCACGCCCGCACCTCGTCGTGCACGTGCACCGGCACACGTACCGGTCGCGACTGCTCGGCCACCGCCCGGTTGACCGCCTGCCGGATCCACCAGGTCGCGTACGTCGAGAACGCGAAGCCCTTGCGGTGGTCGAACTTCTCCACGGCGCGGATCAGTCCGATCGCGCCCTCCTGCACCAGGTCGGCGAGCGGCACGCCGCGCCCGCGTATCCGCGCAGCCACCGCCACCACCAGCCGCAGGTTGGCCGACACCAGGTGCCGGAACGCGCGCTCTCCCTCACCGACCAACGTGCGCAGGTCGGCCCGCAGCACCTCGTCGCCGTGCGGCACGCACTCGAGTCGTTCCCGCGCCAGCACGCCGACCTCGATCCGGTGCGCCAGGTCGCAGACCTCGTCGTGCTCCAGCAGCCGGACCCGGCCGACCTGGTCGAGGTAGCGGCCCCAGGAGTCGCCGGACGCGTCCTGGTACGTGGCCTCTGCAGTCATGGCCGCAAGTCTCGGCGTCCACGGGGGGCGGCGGCGGGCTCGCAGCCCCACCCTGTGGACGGCCGTCCGGCGCCCGTACGGCTGGGGACGACGGAGCCGTCAGCCGCGCTGGACGACGAAGGCGGTCAGGAACCCCGCGACCGTGATGAGTCCGGTCAGCGCGTGCGCGCGTTCGAACGCCTCCGGGATCATCGTGTCGCTGATCATGGCGAGGATCGCCCCGGCCGCGAGCGCGGTGTTGAAGCCCACCACCTCGGGCGACGCGCCGTCGAGCAGGGTGTAACCGGCGATTGCGGCCAACCCGCTGACCACGGCGATCGTGCCCCAGACGCCGAACACGTATCGCGCCGAGCGGCCGGCGCGTTTCATGCCCGCGGCGCTGGACAGACCCTCGGGCACGTTGGAGATGAACACCGCGGCCACCACGGTCGTGCTCACCGAGCTGCCGCCGAGCAGCGACGCACCCAGCACCATCGACTCCGGCACGCCGTCGAGCAGCGCGCCGAGCGCAATGGCAGTGCCGCTGCCGCTCTGGTCCTCCTCGGACGGCTGCATGCCGGTCGATCGCTTGCGGTGCCGGGCGCCGTACCGGGCGAGCAGCGCGTTGGCGGCGACATAGATCACCGCACCGGTGGCGAAGCCCGCCGTGGCCGACGCAAGGCCGCCCAGCTGCTCGGCCTCGTCCATCAGGTCGAACGCGAGCGCGGAGATCAGGACCCCGGCACCGAAGGCCATGACGCCTGCGACCACCGCTCGCGGGACGGCGACCCACCACGCGACGGCGGCACCCATGACCAGGGCGGCGCCACCGAGCAGGCCCCACGCACCGGCTTCGACCCAGGTCGCCACCCGACGAGTCTGACCTGTCAGGCGACCCCGCCGCCGATGGCGCGCTCACGCAGCTCGCGTCGGTGCTGCTCGAGCGCCACCAGCTCACCGAACATCCGGTTGTAGCCGGAGGCATCCTCGACCGGGTTGGTGCGTTGCAGCCGCGACTTCACCTCGTCGATGCGCCGCGCGGCGGTCAGCTCCTGCAGCCGTGCGATCCAGGCGTCGACCATGCGCCCCTCGACCTCGCCGCTGCTGCGCAACGGACTGACCGTCAGGGCCGCCAGCACCGGCCGGGCCTGCTCGGGCATCCGGTCGCCGACCTCGGCGAGCCAGCCGGACTCCGACGCCGCTGGCAGCGGCTTGGCCGTCACCGCCTGCCAGACCGCGCGCAGCAGCGGATGGGTGAAGTCCGAGCCGTCCAGCTCGGTCACCGACGCGGCGAGCTGCGGGTACTGCACCACGGCCTTCAAGGTCTCGCGCTCGTCGCGGAAGCGAGCCTCACCGACGTCGGGAACGTCGTCGAGCTGCGGTGGGGCCTCCACGGAGTCGTCGGGCGCACGGGTGCGACGCGTACGGCTCGGGCCGCCGTCGCCGCCGGTGGCCCGACGGACCTCGGCACGTACCTCGTCGGGGTCGACGCCCACCATGTCGGACAGCTCGCGGACGAACGCGCTGATCTTGGACCGGTCCCGCACGCTGGTGACCAGCTTGGACGCCGAACGCATCGCGTCGATGCGTCCGTCGGCGCGGTCGAGGTCGTAGCGGTCGACCACGTTGCGCAGCACGAAGCGGTACAGCGGCACCCGTCTGGCAACCAGCTCGCGGACGGCGGCGTCGCCCTTCTGCAGCCGCAGGTCGCACGGGTCGAGTCCCTCGGGCTCCACCGCGACGTACGTCTGCCCGCCGAACTCCCGGTCGCCCTCGAAGGCCTTCAGCGCCGCCCGCTGGCCGGCCTCGTCGCCGTCGAAGGTGAAGATGACCTCGCCGCGGAACTCGTCGTGGTCGAGCAGCAGCCGCCGCAGTATCCGGGTGTGGTCGGCGCCGAAAGCCGTGCCGCAGGTCGCCACCGCGGTGGGGACGCCGGACAGGTGGCAGGCCATCACGTCGGTGTAGCCCTCGACCACCACGGCCTGCGACGCCCGGGCGATCTCACGGCGCGCGAGGTCGACGCCGTAGAGCAGCTGGCTCTTCTTGTAGATCGGTGACTCGGGGGTGTTGAGGTACTTCGCCTCGATCCGGTCGTCGTCGAAGAGGCGGCGGGCGCCGAACCCGACGACTTCACCGGACAGCTCACGGATCGGCCACAGCAGCCGGCCGCGGAAGCGGTCGTACGGTCCCCGCGAGCTCTGTCCGACCAGGCCGGCCGTCACGGCGTCCTCGTCGCGGATGCCGCGGCCGTGGAGGTGCCGGTGCAACGCGTCGCCGGTGCGCGGCGCGAACCCCACACCGAACCGCGACGCCGCCTCCTGGTCGAAGCCGCGCTCGTCGAGGAACTGCCGGCCGGCCACCGCGTCGGGCGACTCGGCCAGCTGCGCGGAGTAGAACTCGGCGGCGATCCGGTGCGCCTCGACCAGCCGCTGCCGCTGCCCCCGCTCCCCCTGCCTGGCCGGCACGCCGCCCTCGGTGTAGCGCAGGTCGACCCCCGTCCGGCCGGCGAGCCGCTCGACCGCCTCGACGAACGAGATGCCCTCGATCTGTTGCAGGAAGGCAATGACGTCACCGCCGGCATTGCAACCGAAGCAGTGGTAATAGCCTCTACTGGGCGTCACCGTGAACGACGGCGTCTTCTCGTCGTGGAAGGGGCAGAGCCCTTTCCGGGAGCCGCCGCCGGCGTTGCGCAAGGTGACGTACTGCTCGACGACCTCGTCGATCCGCGACCGCTCGCGCACCAGCGCGATGTCCTCGTCCCGGATCCGTCCCACCACGGCGGCGAGTCTAGGTCGCCGGGCGGGCGCGGCGCGGGCGGTCCACAGCCCGCGGGCTCACAGCTCGGACAGCGGCACCGAGGCGTCGGCGAGGCGGGCAGCGTCGGCCGGCCCGCCGGTGCGGATCATCCGCTGCACGTCGTCGATGGTGTCCCACACGTTGACGTGCATCCCGGCCTCGACCGCCCCGTCGACCAGCCAGAACGCCATGAACTCGTGCCCGTCGACGTCGCCGCGCAGCACCAGCTCGGCGCCTGCGGGGTCGACCACGTGGCCGGCGTACTCCATGCCCAGCTCGTACTGGTCGGACCAGAAGAACGGCAGCACGTCGTGGGTGGCGTCCTGCCCGAGCATCGAGCGACCGGCCACCGGGCCGCCGTCGCAGGCGTTGGCCCAGTGCTCGACGTGCAGCCGGCGGCCGCCCAGAGGGGTGCACGGCCAGGCGGCACAGTCGCCGACCGCGAAGACATCCGGGTCGGAGGTACGCAGCGACGCGTCGACGACCACGGCCCCGCCGAGCGTGTCGTCGACCTCGAGCCCGGCGCGGGCGGCGAGCCCGGCCTCCGGCGAGACCCCCACCCCGACGACGACCAGGTCGGCGGGCAGCACCTGGCCGTCGCTGGTGACAACCGCCTCCACCCGCCCGGCACCGCGGAAGGAATCGATGCCGGGACCGATCGTCAGGGTGACGCCGGCGTCGCGGTGGGCAGCGGCGTAGATGTCCGACACCTGGGGGCCGAGGGCACGCACCATCGGCGCCTCCGGCGACACCACGGTGACCTCGGCGCCGTGCTTGCGCCCGGCCGCGGCCGCCTCCATGCCGATCCACCCCGAGCCGACGACCACGACCCGCGGCCGCTGCGCGAGCCGGTCGCGCAGGGCGACCGACTGCTCGAGTGTCCGCAGCGTGACCACGCCTTCGAGATCGGCGCCGGGGACGGGCAGCGTCCGCACCCGGGACCCGGTGGCGAGCAGCAGCCGCTCGTAGTCGAGGGAGTCGCCGTCGGCGGTACGGACCTGGTGCCCGTCGAGATCGAGTGCCACCGCCTCCACGCCGAGTCGCACCTCGATGTCCTGCTCGGCGTACCAGGACTCGACGTGCAGCACGACGCTGTCCGGCTGCTCGTCACCCTTGAGCACCTGCTTGGACAGCGGTGGACGGTCGTACGGGAGCCGCGGCTCCGCCGCCAGGACCGTCAGCGTGCCGTCGTAGCCCTCCGCTCGCAGCGTCTCGACGCAACGGGCAGCGGCGAGGCCTCCGCCGACGACCACGAAACCAGCGGGCATGCGGGCGACCCTACGCCCAGCGCCGGTGCCATCCGATCGCCGAGACGTCGGTCAGCGCGGCCAGCTGGTCGACCACCACGCGGACCCGGGCGGTGTCGTCGGCGGCCTCGTCCCAGTCGTCGCGGAACACCCGGGTGAGCGGCTCCGGAGCGTGCCGCAGCAACCCGGCTGCCAGCTCGGCCAGCAGCTGGCGCTGACGTTGCTTCTCGGTCATCCGGTCGTCGGCGAGCATCACGTAGTGCGCCGCCACGCCCTTGAGCACGGCGATCTCGTCGCGGATCGAGTCCGGCACCACCAGGTCGGCGTCGTGCCGCACCAGCGGGCCCGGCCCGAACGCCTCGTGGGTCGCGTGCTGGGTGGTCTCGCAGAACCGGCCGATCAGGCCCGAGGTGAGCCGCTTGAGCCCGGCCAGCCCGGCGCGGGTGCCGTCGAACCCGCCGGGCGGCCAGATCGGCAACGCCTCCAGCCGGGCCAGTGCCGCGTCCAGCACCTCGTCGGTGGCATCGGGCAGGTACCACTCCCGCACCACGGCGAGCACCTGGCGGCGCTCCTCCGGATCGGACAGCCGGCGCAGGTCGATCCGGGCCGCCACCACGCCGTCCTCGACGTCGTGCACCGAGTACGCCACGTCGTCGGCCAGGTCCATGACCTGCGCCTCGATCGCGCGGCGCCGGCCGGGCACTCCGTCGCGGACCCACGCGAAGACGGCTGCGTCGTCCTCGTACACACCGAACTTGCCGTGCGCGGCCGGACGGCTCCACGGGTACTTGAGCACGGCGTCCAGCGTTGCCCGGGTGAGGTTCAGCCCCACGCTGCGCCCGTCGGCCGACACCGTCTTGGCCTCCAGCCGGGTGACGATGCGCAGCGTCTGCGCGTTGCCCTCGAAGCCGCCGCAGGTCGCCGCGATGTCGTCGAGCACCGTCTCCCCGTTGTGCCCGAACGGCGGGTGGCCGAGGTCGTGGGCCAGCGCGGCGGTCTCGACCAGGTCGGGATGGCAGCCGATGGCCTCGCCGAGCTCGCGGGCGACCTGCCCGACCTCGAGCGAGTGGGTGAGCCGGTTGCGTACGAAGTCGTCCGACCCGGGCCCGACCACCTGCGTGGTGTCGGCCAGCCGACGCAACGACGCCGCGTGCAGCACCCGGGCCCGGTCGCGCTGGAACGGTGTGCGACCGCTGCGCTTGGGCGGCTCGTCGACGATCCGCCGGACCGCGTGCGCCGTGTAGCCGGCGGGAGGTGTCTCGACGCCCCCCGACGGGCCGGTGGGCGGGTGCGGCACGGTCGGCATCGCTGCGCAGGCTATCCCCGGTCGGCCCCCGCGACCCACGCCCGAGACGGCCCGACGGCTCTGCGAGGGTTGGCCGGTGCTGCACCGGGTCCGAGGCGTCCACCTGGTGTTCGTGCTCGCCGGCTTCAACGTGTCCCAGGCGCTGGCCCGCGTCCCGTCCATCAAGGCACAGGTCGACGCGTCCACGGGACGCCTCGGGCTGGCGCTGCTCGCGATGGGGGTCGGCTCGGTACTGGCGATGCCGTGGACGGGCGGCCTCACCCAGCGGCTCGGCAGTGCGACCGTCGTCCGTGCCGCGGCCCCGCTGGCGTGTGCTGCCTGGGCGTTCATCGGCTTCGCCCAGACCCCGGCCCAGCTGACCGGGCTGCTGTTCGTGGCCGGCGCCGGCGTCGGCGTCTGGGACGTCGCGATGAACGTCCAGGGGCACACCCAGGAGCAGCGCGACCGCCAGGTGCTGATGCCGGGGCTGCACGCGGGCTGGTCGATCGGCACCGTGATCGGGGCCCTCGCGGGGGCGGGTGCCGCGGCGATCGGCGTCCCGCTGGCCGTGCAGCTGCCCGTCGCCGCCGCGCTCGCCGCCGGGATCGTCCTGGCGGCGACCCGTACGTTCGTCGACGACCGCCACGGCACGCCCGCGACCCCGGCCGACCACCACTTCGACCCGGCGACCGGCAGCTCGCGGCCAGGACCGCCCGCCCGCACCCGGATCACGGCGGTGGAGCTGGTCCTGGGGGCGATGGTGCTCGCCGGCGCGCTCGCCGAGGGCGCGGCCAACGAGTGGCTGGCCCTGCTGGTCGTCGAGGTCCGCGACGCCCCGGAGGCGACCGGTGCCGTGGCGTTCGCGTGCTTCAACGTCGCGATGGTGGTGGGCCGGCTCGGCGGTGGCTGGCTGATCACCCGCTATGGCCGGGTCCGCGTCCTGCAGGCCGCCGGCGTGCTGGGCACGGCCGGCGTGCTGCTGGTCGCGCTGGTGCCGTCGGTGGCTGCTTCGCTCGTCGGCGGCGTGCTGTGGGGCCTCGGGATCTCGGTGGTCTTCCCGACCGGCATGTCGGCCGCCGGCGACGTACCGGGCCGCGGGGCGCGCGCCATCGGCGTGGTCTCGACCATCGGTTACACCGGGTTCATCCTCGGTTCCCCGACCATCGGTCTGGTCGCCGATCGCGTCGGACTCGACCAGGCCCTGCTGCTGGTGGCACTGGTGACCGCGCCCATCGTGGTGCTGGCGTTGTCGGCCCGCGAACGTGCGGACAGCCCGATCCGTGGATAGTCGCCGTGCCGAGGCGCACGGCTCGTGCCAGCATCTGCGCATGTTTCGCCCCTCCCCCCGCTCCGTTCTGCTCGCGACCGCCGTGCTCGCCACGTCCGCCGCCCTCCTGGCACCCGGTGCGCACGGATCGGGTGCCGGCGCCAAGGTGCCCGCCGCCGTGCAGGCGGTGAAGGCCGGGGTCGAGACGGTGCCGATCAGCCACACCGGCGATGCCGCCGACGATCCCGCGATCTGGGTGCACCCGACTGCACCGGCCCAGTCACTGCTGATCGGGAACGACAAGAAGGGTGCGCTGGAGACGTACCGGCTCGACGGCACGCGTCAGCAGCGGATCACCACGGGCACCAGGTTCTGGGGCAACGTCGACGTGCGCCAGCGGGTGACCGTCGGCGGCCGGACGCTCGACGTCGCCGCCACCACCAACAACGGCATTCGCTTCTTCCGCATTGACGCCGGCAGCCGGCAGCTGACGAACGTCACGGACGACGGCGGGCGACTGCCGGTCCCCGCGCCACGCGTGGACGGCTCGTGCCTGTACGACGCACCCGACGGCGCCCTGTACATGTTCGTCGTGGCCGTGGACACAGCCCCCGAGGCCGGCAAGGGGCTGGTGCGTCAGTACCGGGTCAACGACCCGGACGGCGACGGGCTCCTGCAGGTGAGCCTGGTCCGGTCCCTCAAGCTCGCCACCGAGGCCGAGGGTTGTGTCGTGGACGACGAGACCGGGGCGCTGTGGGTGTCGGAGGAGAACATCGGCATCTGGCGCTTCAGCGCCGCACCGACCGGCGGAGGCGCGGGCTCCGGACGGCTGGTCGACCGGACCGGTCCCGACGGGAACCTGGTCTACGACGTCGAGGGCGTGACCGTGGTCGACGACTACGTGATCGTGTCCGCGCAGAACGGCGCCAACGGCGCCAACTCCTACTTCAACGTCTACAACCGCACGACCAACGCATACCTGAAGTCGTTCCGAATCGTGGCCGGGCCCACCGCCGACGGCTGCCAGCGCACCGACGGCGTCACCGCCTATGCCGGCAACCTCGGCCCGACGTTCCCGCAGGGCGTGTTCGTCTGCCAGGACAACGCCAACACCGCCCCTGGTGCGGGTAATCAGGACTTCAAGCTGACCCGGCTGGAGACGGTGGTCCCCCTCGGTTGAGCTCTGTCAGCCGCCGGAGACGCCGAGCTCGGCGCCGGGGTCGACCCGACGGTCGTCTCGGTCTGCCAGCCAGCCGTCCGGCAGGGCCACGGCCTTGGGGCTGCCCTGGCGGCCGCGCGGCGTGCCCAGCCCGGCGATGGGGTAGGGCTCGGCGGCGTCGAGGCCGGCGAGCAACGTGTCCAGGACGGCGAGGGACGAGACCTGGCCGAGACCGGCCCGCATCTCACCGCCGGCGGCGAAGCCCTTGAGGTACCACGCGATGTGCTTGCGGAACTCGATGCAGCCCTTGGTCTCGCCGTACTGCTCGCACAGCAGCTCCGCGTGCCGGCGCATGACCGCGGCCACCTCGCCCAGCGTCGGGAGGCGCCTGGACCCGTTCGCCGGCAAACGCGGCGGCGAGGTCGCGGAACAACCAGGGACGTCCCAGGCAGCCGCGTCCGACCACGACACCGGCGCAGCCGGTCTGCTCGACCATGCGCAGGGCGTCGGCCGCCTCCCAGATGTCCCCGTTGCCGAGCACCGGGATGTCGACCGCCGCGGCGAGCTCGCCGATGGCGTCCCAGTCGGCGGTGCCGGAGTAGTGCTGCTGCGCGGTACGTCCGTGCAGCGCGATCGCGGCACAGCCGGCATCCGCAGCCTCGTGGCCCGCGTCGAGATAGGTCAGGTGGTCGGCGTCGATGCCGAGCCGGGTCTTCATCGTCACCGGCACCCGGTACGGGGCCGCCGCCCGTACCGCGGCGGTGAGGATCTCGCCGAGCAGCCGCTGCTTCCACGGCAGCGCGGCGCCGCCGCCCTTTCGGGTGACCTTCGGCACCGGGCAGCCGAAGTTGAGGTCGACGTGGTCGACCCCGTGGTCGCCGCACAGGATCTCGACGGCCTTGCCGACGTAGACCGGGTCGACGCCGTACAACTGCACGGAGCGGATCCGCTCGGCCGGGTCGAAGTGCAGCATCGCCATGCTGGTCCGGTCGCGCTCGACGAGTCCGCGCGACGTGATCATCTCGCAGACGTACAGGCCGGCGCCCTGCTCGCTGCAGAGCCGGCGGAAGGCCGCGTTGGTCACTCCCGCCATCGGTGCGAGCACGACCGGCGGGGCGACCTCGAGGTCGCCCAGTCGCAACGTGGTCGGCACCGGCACCCGCCCAGTGTCCCAGGTGCTGCCCGAGGCTTCGTGACCGTCCAGCTCGACGGTCCGCTCGCGCGCCCGCGCCGCACGGTTCTGCCGCGTACCCGAAGGTTCCCCCGCGTCACAACGCGCGGGAACCTTGGGTTTCCCAAGGGACCTTGGGAAACCGGAGGCCCTACCCCGGCACCGGCCAGCTGATCGGCTCGACGCCCTCGTCGCCGCGCAGCTGCACGCTGACCAGGTCGACGTCGCGGGGGACGAAGTAGACCAGGCAGCCGCGGACGGAGTCGCCGGGGCCGAAGTCGCGGCTGAGCTGAGCGGGGCGGCACGGCCGGAAGCCACCCTGCACCTGCGCGGCGGGGAAGTAGGTGTGGTCGGAGTCGTAGCCGTACAGCGGCACCGGTGAGGTCCCGAGCCGACCTTCGCCCACATCGGTCATGACGGAGTCGACGTACCACGGCACCGAGCGGGCGGCGCGGGGGTCGAGCTGGTAGCCGGCGAAGTCCTGCTGGCTCCCCCGCCGGATGTCGGTGACCTTGAGCGTCACCACCGACTCGCGGTCGCCGGCGACGTAGACCGCGGTGGCCGCATTGCCGACCTGCACATCGGTGCCGGGCTCGGACAGCTCGACGCCGTCGGGCACCGCCACGTCCGACGGGTTGCTTGGTGCCGCCTCCGCGGGCTCGTCGTCGCCACCGCAGGCGCTCAGCGGGACGAGCGCCAGGCCCAGCGCGAGCAGCACCAGCCAGGGACGGCCAGGGGTGAAAGTCACCGGAACAGTCTGCCCGGCGGGTGCGTCGGAACGGCGCAGACCCGTCAGCTGCCGACCAAACGGCTGGCCAGCCACCCCTCCACCTGGTCGAGGGCGATCCGCTCTTGGGTCATCGTGTCGCGCTCGCGAACGGTGACCGCGAGGTCGTCGAGGGTCTCGAAGTCGACGGTGACGCAGTACGGCGTCCCCACCTCGTCCTGGCGGCGGTACCGCCGGCCGATGGCGCCGGCGTCGTCGAAGTCGACGTTCCAGCTGCGCCGCAGCTGGGCCGCCAGATCGCGTGCCTTGGGTGAGAGGTCGGAGTTGCGCGACAGCGGCAGCACGGCGGCCTTGACCGGCGCCAGGCGCGGGTCGAGCTTGAGCACGGTGCGCTTGTCGACGCCGCCCTTGGCGTTGGGCGCCTCGTCCTCGGAGTAGGCGTCGATGAGGAACGCCATCATCGAGCGGTTGACGCCTGCCGCGGGCTCGATCACGTACGGCACCCAGCGCTCGCCGGCGGCCTGGTCGAAGTAGGACAAGTCGTGCCCGGAGTGCTTGGCGTGCGTGCTGAGGTCGAAGTCGCCCCGGTTGGCGATGCCCTCGAGCTCGCCCCACTCCGAGCCCGCGAACCTGAACCTGTACTCGATGTCGACGGTGCGCTTCGCGTAGTGGCTGAGCTTCTCCAGCGGGTGCTCGTAGTGCCGCAGGTTGGCCTTGTCGATGCCGAGACCGGTGTACCAGTCGGTGCGGATCTCGATCCAGCGCTCGTGCCACTCCTCGGCGGTGCCCGGCTCGACGAAGAACTCCATCTCCATCTGCTCGAACTCACGGGTGCGGAAGATGAAGTTGCCGGGGGTGACCTCGTTGCGGAAGCTCTTCCCGACCTGGCCGATGCCGAACGGGGGTTTGCGCCGCGCCGAGGTCATCACGTTGGCGAAGTTGACGAAGATGCCCTGGGCGGTCTCCGGCCGCAGGTAGTGCAGCCCCTCGTCGTTCTCGATCACGCCGAGGTAGGTCTTGAGCAGACCGTTGAACTGGCGGGGCTCGGTCCAGGCGCCACGGGTCCCGCAGTGCGGGCAGGTGACGTCGCTCATCGCGACCGCGTCGGGGTCGGGCAGTGCCTTGCGCTCGGCGAACTCCTCCTGGAGGTGGTCCTGCCGGTAGCGGTGGTGGCAGCTCTGACACTCCACCAGCGGGTCGACGAACTCGTCGACGTGACCGGACGCCACCCACACCTCACGCGGCAGGATCACCGACGAGTCGAGACCGACGACGTCGTCGCGGCTCTGCACCGTCGCCTTCCACCACTGCCGCTTGATGTTCTCCTTGAGCTCGGCACCGAGCGGCCCGTAGTCCCAGGCCGACTTGGTGCCGCCGTAGATCTCCCCGCACGGGAAGACGAAGCCACGGCGCTTGCACAGGCTGACGACGGTGTCGACGGAGGTGGCGGGCACGATGTTTCTCCATCCGGCTGGATGTCGGCGGACTCAGGAGTGGCCCAGGCTACCGCCGCCACCGTCACCGTTCGGCCACCGGCCGACGACGACGTAGGCACTGGGCTCGTCGAGCGCCCGCGACAGCAGCGGCACCGACGTCACCTTGACGTCGTACGCCGACAGCGCCCGCCGGTACGAGCCGACGTCGCGCCAGCGCAGGGTCAGGGTCCACAAGGTGGGCTCGTCGGCGTTCTGCCCCAGGTCGGCGTCGATGAATCCGGGCTGCTCGGTGAGCGCGACCATCGCCTCGGCCACCTCGGTTCGGAAGGTGTCCTCGCCGCCGAGGTCGACGCGGTACCGGGTCAGGACGATCACCAGGTGAGACTAGTGGCGGCCAGGTTCCCTGTTGGTCATCCGGACCCGGCCCGGTGGTGCTTGGATCAGGCATGCCAAGGACGCGCCTCCTCGCGGCCATCGGCGCGTTCCTGCTGGTGGCAGGCCTGCCGGTCGTGCTCTCCTCCCCCGGCGCCGTCGCCGTCATCGACCCGGCACGGACCGTCCCGGCGGCCGACGAGACCACCCCGGTCACCCATACCGGGGACGCCGCCGACGACCCCGCGATCTGGGTGCATCCCACCGATCCGAGCCTGTCGCTGGTCCTCGGGAACGACAAGAAGGGTGCGCTCGAGGTCTACGACCTGGACGGGACACGACGCCAGCGGATCACCTCCGGCAACAGCTACTGGGCGAACGTCGACGTCCGTCAGGGGGTGACCGTCAACGGGATCACCCAGGACGTGGTCGCGGTCCTCAACGGCGGCCTCCGCATGTACACCGTCGATCCCGTGACCCGGATGCTCACCCCGGTCAACGAAGGCGCCCCCGTGTCGACCGGCAAGGCCGACGGCCTGTGCCTGTACGAGAGCGCTGTCACGGGCGACGTGTCGGCGTTCGTCGTTCGTGAGGCGGACGGGGTGGTACAGCAGTATCGGCTGACCGACGACGACGCCGACGGTCGGCCCGCGGCCGTCCGGGTACGCGACTTCGATGTCGGATCGGCGGCGGAGGCCTGTGTCGCCGACGACGCCACCGGGGCGCTGTACGTCTCCGAGGAGGACGTGGGCCTGTGGCGCTACGGCGCCGAGCCGGGCGACGGGGCGGCACGGGTCTCGGTCGACCGGGTGCAGCCCACCGGACACCTGGCCTTCGACGTCGAAGGCGTGACCGTGGTCGATCGCGGCGACGGCGACGGCTACCTGATCGTGTCGGCCCAGCGGGGCAACGTGGCCGACGGGAACTACCTGACCGTCTACGACCGGCGCACCAACGCCTACCTCGAGTCGGTGCAGATCGTCGCCGGAAGCGGCGCGGACGGCTGTCAGCGCACCGACGGCATCGAGGCGTACGCCGGCGACCTCGGCCCGGCGTACCCGCAGGGGCTGTTCGTCTGCCAGGACAACAACAACAGCGCCCCGGGCAGCACCGGGAACCAGAACTTCAAGTACGTGCCGCTGGAAGAGGTCGTGGACCTCGAGGGCTCGCCGCCGCCACCACCCCCGCCACCCCCGCCACCGCCGCCGGGCGAGATCTCGTTCGTCGCGGCCACCGAGGCCAACGGCAACAAGTCGCGTCACACCGTCGTCGTGCCGGCGTCGGTGCAGGCCGGCGATGCGCTCACGCTGTTGTTCACCGGCAACCGGAGCGCGGTCACCATCGGCGGGCCGGCCGGCTGGACCGCCCGCGACGCTGTTGTCGGCAACGGCATCGTCGGCCGGCTCTGGACCCGTACCGCCACCGCCGCGGACGCCGGGTCGACCGTGGCGGTGACCCTGTCGGCACTCACGAAAGGTGCCCTGACCCTCGCGTCCTACCGCGGCACGGCGGCGGACCCGGTCGTGGTGTCCGCTGCGGCGCTGGAGACCGTGACCCGGGCCGCGCACACCACGCCGACCGTGACCGTCGGCGAGGACGGCGGCGAGCTGGTGAGCTACTGGGCCGACAAGTCGGCCGCCACCACCGGCTTCGCCCTCCCTGCCGGTCAGGTCGGGCGCAGCAGCACGAGCGGCAACGGTGCCGGCTACATCACCGCGGCGCTCGCCGACGGCGCCGTCGGGGCCGGGACGGCGGGAGGCCTGACGGCGGTCGCCAACAGTGCCAGCCCGCGCGCCGTGATGTTCTCGGTGCTGCTCGGCCCCGCCTGAGGCCACCGCAGCCCCGCGAGCCGCCGCGCAGCCGCCACCGGTCGCCGAGTGGCGCGAAATCGGGCTGTGCGGGCCCGGTCCAGCCCGGTTGTGCGCCACTCGCGGGCTGCGGGTGGCCGCGTCGGCGGCCTATTTGACAATGATTCCAACCTTCATTGAGAATCATTGTCATGCCAGCCCGGGTCACCGCCGCCGCGGTGGGCGTCAGCGCCTGCGCGCTGCTGCTCGCCGGCTGCGGTGACGCCGCCGGCTCCGCCTCCGACGGCACAGCGGTCGTCACGTCCGCGTACCCCTTCGCGTTCGTCGCCGAGCGGGTCGGCGGCGAGGACGTCTCGGTGCAGAACCTCACCGGTCCCGGCGTCGAGCCGCACGACATCGAGCTCACCCCGCAGCAGGTCGCCGACGTCGGGGAGGCAGACCTGGTGCTGTACGAGGGCGGCTTCCAGGCGGCGGTGGACGACGCGATCGAGCTGTCCGGACAGAGCGACGACGCGCTGCTCGACGTGACCGACGTGGTGCCGCTGCAGGACACCGGTGCGTCCACGGAGCGCGAGGACGACGACTCCGACCTCGACCCCCACCTGTGGCTCGACCCCCGCAACATGGTGACGATCACCGAGGCGGTCGCCGACCGGCTCGTGGAGGCCGACCCCGACAACGCCGCCGCGTACCGCCGGCGTGCCGACGAGCTGGTCGGCGACCTGACCGCCCTCGACCGCGCCTTCGAGCGGGGGCTGGCCGCCTGCGCACGCACGACCGTGGTCACCAGCCACGACGCGTTCGGCTACCTGGCGATGCGGTACGGGCTCGAGATCGTGCCGATCGCAGGGATCGAGCCCTCGCAGGAGCCGTCGCCGTCGGAGCAGGCCGCGATCGCCGACACGGTCGCCGCCGAGGGCGTCACGACGATCTTCACCGAGGAGCTGGTCGACCCCGCCGTCGCGGAGAGCGTCGCGGAGGAGACCGGCGCCCGCACGGCTACCCTCAGCCCGGTCGAAGGGCTGTCGGACGAGACGTCGGACGACGACTACCTCTCGCTGATGCGTGCGAACCTCAGCGCGCTCGAGGAGGCCAACGGCTGCTCATGAGCGAATCCTCACTCCGGGCGGCGGACCTCAGCGTGTCGTTGTCCGGCCGGCCGGTCGTCCGGCGGGTCGAGCTGTCCGTGCAGGCAGGCGAGTTCGTCACCCTGCTCGGGGCCAACGGGTCCGGCAAGTCCACCCTCGTACGCGCGTGCGTCGGGCTGCTCCCGTTCACCTCGGGCACCGTGCAGCTGTTCGGTGAGCCGCTCGCCCGGTTCGACGGGTGGAGCCGGGTGGGGTACGTGCCGCAGCGTTCCAGCGCCGCCTCGGGAGTGCCGGCCACGGTGGCCGAGGTGGTCACCACCGGGCGGCTCGCCCGGCACCGCCGGTTCGGATGGCCGGGCGCGAGCGACCGGCGCGCTGTCCGCCAGCGGCTCGAGCAGGTCGACCTCGCCGACCGGGCCAAGGACCCGGTCGGCCGGCTGTCCGGGGGCCAGCAGCAGCGGGTGATGATCGCCCGCGCCCTGGTCGGCGACCCCGACCTGCTGGTGATGGACGAGCCGGTCGCCGGCGTCGACGCCACCAGCCAGGCCGTGCTCGCCGCGGTGTTCGCCGACCTGGTCGCCCAGGGCGCCGGGGTGCTGCTGGTCGCCCACGAGCTCGGCCCGCTCGCGCCCCTGGTCGACCGCGCGGTGCTGCTCCGCGACGGCCGGGTCGCCTACGACGGGCCCGCGCACCAGCTGCCCGGCACCGCCGACGCCGCCGGCGAGCACCCGCACGGAAGCCAGCCGGTCGTCCGGGCCGGGCTCCCCCGCGAAGGGCCGTGGCGCTGATGCTCGACCTGCTCGACTACGAGTTCATGCGCCGGGCGCTGGTCGCTGCGTTCCTCACCGGCCTGGCTGCCCCGGCGGTCGGGACGTACCTGGTGCAGCGCCGGCTGGCCCTGCTCGGGGACGGGATCGGCCACATCGCCCTGACCGGGGTCGCCCTCGGAGTGCTGACCGGCCGGGCACCGTTGCTCACCGCGGTGGTGGTCGCCGCCGCCGGCGCGCTTGTCATCGAGCTGTTGCGGGCGCATGCGGGGACCAGCGGCGACGTGGCGCTTGCGTTGCTGTTCTACGGCGGCATCGCCGGGGGCGTGCTGATCATCGGCCTGGCCGGCGAGTCGGCCGCGACGCTCAACAAGTACCTGTTCGGAGCGATCACGACGGTGTCCGCCGACGACCTGGTGGTCGTGTGGGTGCTGGCGGTCGCGGTGCTGGCGTTCGCGATCGGGTTGTGGCCCCAGCTGTTCGCGGTGTGCCAGGACGAGGAGCACGCCCGGGTCAGCGGCGTCCCCGCGCGTACGTACGGGCTGCTGATCGCCGTGCTGGCGGCGGTCACCGTGACGGTGTCGATGCGCACCGTCGGGCTGTTGCTCGTCAGCGCGCTCATGGTCGTGCCCGTGGCGACGGCGCAGCAGCTGACCAGGAGCTTCCGCAGCACGTTCGCGCTGGCGATGCTGCTCGGGGTCGTCGCGTCGCTGGCCGGCGTCGTCACCAGCTTCCACGCCGACACCGCGCCGGGGCCGACGATCGTGCTGCTGGCACTCGCCGGCTTCGCCGCCACCGCCCCGGTGGGCGCAGCGCTCGCCTGGTGGCGGCGCCGACGTCAACCGTTCGACGAGGCCGAGGACCAGGAGGAGCACCATGAGCTCAGCGAGCCGCACCCGCACGTGCACCGACCGGGCTGCGGCCACGTCGCGGTCGGGCACGGTGACCACGTCGACTACGTCCACGACGGGCACCGGCACGTACCGCACGACGACCACTACGACGAGCACTGACGGCCGAGGACCACGACGATGACCACGCCGAGCCCCGGCCCAGGTGCCGCCGAGACGGTCACTCCCGGCCAGCGACCCACCCGCCAGCGTCGGGCCGTGAGCGCCGCGCTCGCCGAGCTCGACGCGTTCCACGGCGCCCAGGAGATCCACGACGTGCTGCGACGGCGTGGCGACAGCGTCGGGCTGTCCACCGTCTACCGCACCCTGCAGGCGCTCGCCGACGCCGGCGAGGTCGACGTGCTCCGGATCGAGGACGGCGAGACCCTCTACCGCCGGTGCAGCCAGGGCCACCACCACCACCTGGTCTGCCGGGTCTGCGGGAACACCGTGGAGGTCGAGGGCGCCGCGGTGGAGCGCTGGGCCGACCGCGTGGCTGCCGAGCACGGCTACGCCGACGTGTCACACACGCTGGAGGTGTTCGGCACGTGCGACCGGTGCCACTCGGCTCAGGCGGAGCCGTAACGGCGGCTGCGGCTCGCATACTCCTCGACGGCGGCCCACAGGTGCCGCCGGTCGATGTCCGGCCAGGCCACGTCGGTGAAGACCAGCTCGGCGTAGGCCGCCTGCCAGAGCATGAAGTTCGACAACCGCTGCTCCCCCGACGTACGCCAGAACAGGTCCACGTCGGGCAGCTCGGGCTCGTCCAGGTAACGCGCGAGCACCCGGTCGTCGACCCGGTCGGGCCGCACCTTCCCGTCGGCGACGTCGTGGGCGAGCGCCCGGGCGGCGTCACCGAGCTCGGCGCGACCGCCGTAGTTGACGCACATCGTCAACGTGCACACGGTGTTGGACCTGGTGAGCCGCTCGGCCTCCTCGAGCTCCGTGATCACGCTGCGCCACAGCCGGGGCCGGCGACCGGCCCAGCGCACCCGCACGCCCAGCGCGTGCATCTCGTCGCGCCGGCGACGGATCACGTCGCGGTTGAAGCCCATCAGGAACCGCACCTCTGCGGGAGACCGTTTCCAGTTCTCGGTGGAGAAGGCGAACGCCGATACGTGCCGTACGCCGATCTCGATCGCGCCCTCGACGACGTCGAAGAGCGCCGCCTCCCCCGCCTCGTGGCCGGCGGTGCGGGGCAGCCCGCGGGCCCGGGCCCATCGGCCGTTGCCGTCCATCACGATCGCGACGTGGCGCGGCAGCAGCTCGACCGGGACGTCGGGGGGCCGCGCTCCCGACGCGTGCCGGGACGGCGGGCGCGGAGCACTCACCGGTCGACGTGGCTGAGCGACCGCAGCCCGCGCTCGAGGTGCCACTGCAGGTAGGCCGCGACCAGGCCCGCGCTCTCGCGGCGGGCGCGGGCGTCGCTGGCCGCGGCCGTGGCCCAGTCACCGGTCAGCAGGGCGGACAGCAGCAGCACGGTGTCCGGCGACGGGCTCGCCGATCCCGGCTGACGGCAGGACGAGCAGGCCATCCCGCCGGCGGGCGCGCTGAACCACCGGTGCGGGCCTGGTGCCCCACAGCGGGCGCACTCGTCGAAGCTCGGCGCGTACCCCGCGACCGACAGCGAACGCAGCAGGAACGCGTCGAGCACCAGCGACGGGTCGCGCTCCCCTGCCGCGAGGACCCGCAGTCCGCCGACCAGCAGCAGGTACTGCTGCACCGCGGGCTCGAGGTCCTCGCCGGAGAGCCGGTCGGCAGCCTCGAGCATCGCCGTGCCCGCGGTGTAGGAGGGGTAGTCGGCGCCGATGGTGGCCCCGAGCGGTTCGCGGGTCTCTGCCTGGGTGACCACGTGCAGGGAGCGGCCCTCGGCGAGCTGCAGGTCGACGTGGGTGAACGGCTCGAGCCGGGCACCGAACCGCGACGTGGTGCGCCGCACGCCCTTGGCCACCGCACGGATCCGGCCGTGCCGGTGGCTGAGGACGGTGACGATGCGGTCGGCCTCCCCCAGCTTCTGGGTGCGCAGCACGATCGCCTCGTCGCGGTAGAGGCTCACCGGGTCATTGTCCCGCACCGCTGCACGAACGATCCGACCCCACGCGGGCCGGTCAGGTGGCGGTGGCCCGGCGCGACTCGGCCCGGAAGCAGCGGCGGACGAACGCGACCGCCTCGGCGTCCAGCCGGTCGGGCCGGAACCGCCACTCCAGGATCGACTCGGCGGCCACGAACCGGCCCCGCGGCAGCTCCTCGGCCAGCATCGCGGCGTCGGCCGCCGGGTGCACCGGGTCGTGCGGGTGGCCCACCACCAGCGCCGGGGCCTGCAGCGTGGTGCGTATCGTGCGCGGCGGCGCCACCCGACCGAAGAAGATGCCCTGCACGGTCGCGGCCAGTGCCTCCGGCTGCTGGTCCAGCGTGTCCAGCACGATCCCGGACCAGAACGGCACCGCCCCCCGAGGCACCAGCCGGCTCAGCGTGCTCACCGCTGACACCGTCCAGGGCATGAACCGGGCCGCCAGCATCAGCGGACCGAACGCGATGAGTCCCGCCTCCAGCGCGTTGTCGAGCACCGGCATCTCCAGCAGCATCCCGCGCACCCGCTCCGGCGACGCCGCCGCGACCTCGAGGGTCACGTTCGCCCCCAGCGACGTGCCGCCGATCACCGCGTCGTCGACGCCGAGGTGGTCGAGCAACGCGATCGCCTGGTCGCCGAAGGCCGTCATCGTCGACAACCGGGCGTCGTCCGGCCGGTCAGACCGGCCGTGGCCCAGCAGGTCGAGCGTCACGACCCGGAACCCGGCGGCCGCGACCCTGCGGGCAAGCGGCTGCTGCATCCGGCGCGGCATCAGCTGGCCGTGCATCAGCAGCACGAGCCGGTCGCCGGCGCCGAACTCGGTGTACTCCAGCCGGTAGCCGTGGAATGTCAGCTCGCCGATGCGCTCGGACACCAGCACGGCCACGTCGACTCCTTCGTCCGTACGGTCAGCGGGGCCGGTGCGCGACGAACGACACCACCTGCTGGAACGTCGGGCGATTCTGCCAGTCCACGGGTCGTACCCCTACCGTCCCCGCCGTGACCGAGCGGATCGCGTCGAGGGACTTGTCGTACGTGAGCTGGCGGACCCCGCCCGTGCCCTGGGCCTTGATGAGCCGCCGCACGCCCACCAGCAGCGACTCGCGGAGGGTCACCCGGCAGACGTTGCGGTGACCCTCGCCGCAGTAGCTGGTGGAGTACGGCGCGGCCACCTGGCGTCGCAGCAGGCTGCGCAGGTCCTTGCTCACGTAGCCGTACCAGGCGACCCCGTTCCAGGCCGAGCCGCGGCCGAGCCGGGGGTGGTCGTCGATCGGCTGCGGGAGCCTGCGGACCAGCTGCTCGCCGATCCGGTCCGCGAGCACCGCGCGGGCGACCGACTCTCCGTTGGTCCCGCTGTCCCACCACGAGTCGAAGATCGCGATCGCCTGCTGGTGGGCGTACGTGCCGTCGCGGTCGCGGTCGACCCGATGGGCGCCGTCGGCCAGCCAGGCCCGCAGCAGGTTCACCACCCGCGCCAGCCCGGTACCGGGGCCGGGCCTGCCGATCACGTCCAGCAGGACCGGCAGGGTGTAGCGGGCGCGGGAGTCGACGGTGGACGCGTCGGCGACCAGGCCGACGACCTCTCCTGCATCGACCGTGCCACCCCGGCGGATGGCAGCACGGACCCGGTTCTCCAGGGCCAGGCTCCGGTAGACCGCGCCGTAGCCCCAGACGTCGTCTGCGGCGGCGAAGCCGGGCGCGGTCTTGTTGTTCCAGCTGACCAGGTAGCCGCTGGGTGGGTTGCGCTGCTGCGGGTGCGCAGCGGCGGACAGGAAGCCGTTCCAGTCGTAGCGTCGGTCACCCCACCGGGGCAGGTCGAACGACGTGCCCTCGGCGCGCCGCGGCAGCCGGCCGGACGAGTAGTAGGCGATGTCGCGGTCGTCGGCGTAGAACCAGTTGAACGTGTAGTCGATGGCCTCGACAGCGTTCTCGAACGACCCGGCGTCGTGGACGTACGACGGGTCGTTGAGCCGCGCGAACCCGGCGATGGAGTCGACCTCACGGCCGTACGTGCTGCGCTGCAGCACCACGGCGACCGGCTTCCCGTCGACGGTGGTGCGCAGCTGGACGATGCCGTGCCGGGTGCGCAGCACCAGGTAGCGGTGCGTCTCGGGCGGGGTGGGGGCGGTGATGTTGGGGATCACCGTCTCGCTGTGCACGTGCCGGTCCATCCGGACGCACCGGCGCCCGTCGCGGTAGCCGAGCGAGCGCACCGTCGGCTCCGAGCCGTCGCGGTTGCACAGCCGCTCGACCACGGTGTCGACGTTGTCGTTGGAGGCGCTGGTCGCCGACCAGGCGTAGTCGGGTCCGCGACCGAGCTGCACCACCAGGTTGACTCCGGCGAACGCGACCCCGCGGGCGCGGACGTGCGGACCGACGAGCACCTGCTCGGTCAGCAGCTGCGGGGTGTAGTAGCCGGTCTGCGGGCCGAACACCGTGATCGGGTGCCCGGTGCTGGTGTGCTCGCCGCCCACCAGCACGGCGTTGCTCATCCCCTGGCCGGCGAGGTCGAGGCGGATCGGGCCGAACGGCCCGTCGACGACTCCCGGCGGCTCGCCGGGCAGCTGCGGCACGGACAGCCCCCCGCCCGCGCCGAGCTCCGAGCCCGTGCCCGGCGCGACGGCGCCGCCGAGGTCGGGCAGGGCCACCCCGGGACGGCCGGGGGCCACCGCTCCGGTGCCGTACGGGGTCCGGAGGCTGGACGTGGTCGGTGCCTCCGGGTCGTTGCGCTCGCGGAGGTCCTCGTAGACCCGCAGGCCGCGACCCTCGCCCAGCCGCCGCTGCAGCTGCTGCAGCCAGCGGGCGTTGGCGTACTCGCCACCACCACCCTTGCCGAAGATCCCGCCGACCAGCGACGCGACGTAGGCAAGGTCGGCGCGGGTCCAGGGCTCGGGGGTCTTCTGCAGCGCGATGTACTCGGCGGGGCAGTCCAGGCCGGTCGGCAGCCCGCCGGGGCACAGCGACTCCTGGGCGGCGTTGATGCCCCGGAGGTACGCGTCGGCGCCGCGCAGCAGCCGGCGGCCCTCCTCCCCGTGCCGCCGGGCGGCCGCCACGATCTGCCGGCTGGCCTCGCGACGGGTGTAGAACGCGCTCCGCAGCTGGGAGCGGTCCATCTCCAGGTTGGCCTCGGTGCCGCCGGCGAACTCGGCCAGCCGGGCGGCACCCGAGTGCCGCAGCACGTCCATCAGGAACATCCGGTCCAGGGTCGCCGCGTAGCCGGCTCCCCAGAGCGTGTCCGCGTAGGTGTCGCCGTTGACGTACGGCACGCCGTGGTCGTCCCAGCGGATCCGCACGCCCTCGGCCGGGGTCTCCTCGCGGACGACCTGCTGGGGCTGGAAGCCGCCGTCCTTGTAGTACGAGTCGATGTCCGCGGTCTCGATCGAGCCGGGTGGCACCGTCGTCAACGCGTCGTAGGTCTCCAGCTGGTCGGCGAAGTTCGGCGGCGCGTTGACGCCGTCGACGGCGATCCGGTTCACCGGGTCGGTGGCGAGCACGACGGCGAGCTCGGCGGCGTTGATGCCGCCGGACTGACCGGGCGGAGCGATGTTCCACACCCGGCCGTACGGATCGTCAGCAGGTGCACCGGTCGCCGCCGACGGCGGCGGGCCGAGCACGCCGCCCAGCAGGGCCAGGCCGGCGGCCACGGTCGTGCCTGCGGTCAGGACGGGCGTGAGGCGCACGGAATCCTCCTGGGCTCGACCCCCGGCTACTCCCCGGTAGCTCCGCTAACGAAACCGCTCGCGCGAGGTCACGCCGCCGTGTCAGGGTCCGGGCCGTGGACGTACTGGCCGAGCTGGAGCGCTACTACGACACCGTTCCGCGGGCGGCGGCCGATCCGGAGGAGGTCGGGCCGTTCACGCTGTTCCGGTCGCGGTTGACGTGGTCCTACTACGCCCGGCCGCGACTCGGTCTGGACCGTCCGCTGTCAGCCGACGACGTCCGCTCGCTGCTCGCCCGCCAGGACGAGCTCGGTCTGCCGCACACGGTCGAGTGGGTGCACCAGACCACGCCGAGCCTGCTGTCGGCGGCGCGAGAGGCGGGGCTGGAGGTGCTGGAGGCGCCGGTGCTCGTGCTGACCGAGCCGCTGACCGCGTCCCCGCCCGAGGGGGTCGAGCTGCGGCTGCTCACCGCCGACGACCCGCTCGTCCCGCAGGGCACCGCGGTCGGCCACGTCGGATTCGGTCACGAGGGCACCGCGACAGGAGTCGAGGGGGTGGCCGAGCGGGACGCGCGGGTGGCACACCCCGACAACGACGCCCGTGCCGAGGCGGTGCGCAGCATGCTCCGCGCCGGCACCAGCACGATGGGCGTGGCGTACGACACATCCGGCGATCTCGGTGGCGGCGTGGTGGCCTCCGGGTCGTTCAACCGGCGCGGCGACACCAGCGAGATCGTCGGTGTGGCGACGCTCCCGGCCGCGCGTCGTCGCGGTCTCGCCGCGGCGCTGACGGCGCTGCTGGCCGGCGAGATGCGCGCCGCCGGCGTGCGTACGGTCTTCCTCTCGGCCGACTCGGAGGACGTGGCCCGGGTCTACCGGCGGATCGGCTTCTCCGACGTGGGTACCGCATGCATCGTGGAGTGATCCGACACGCCCGGGACCACCTGCCGCGTTTGTGTCCTGGCGGATTCCTCGACACGGTGGAGGGGACCGAGCAAGCGATACTGAGATGAGGAGCAATCGTGCTCACCCTCACCGAGAACGCCAGCACAGTCGTCAAGAACATCACCGACCAGACCACCGAGAACGACACCGCCGGACTGCGGATCAGCCACGAGGGCGCCGACGCGCTGCAGGTGGCCCCGGCCGAGGCGCCCGAGAGCGGCGACCAGGTCCTCGAGGACGCCGGCGCCCGGGTCTTCCTCGAGGAGACCGCCGCCGAGACGCTCGACGACAAGGTCCTCGACGCCCAGGTCGACGAGACCGGCTCGGTGCAGTTCAGCATCGGCATCCAGGCGCAGGCCTGACCGGCCACGCGGCCCACTCGACCGCAGACGTCGAGTGGGCCTCGGCGGTCGCACGTCTCGAGCAGTCCGCGGCGCTGTCGCGGCCGGTCGGTCGCGCGACGCTGGAGTGGCTCGCGGTGCCCGCGGGCGCCCGGGTCGCCGATGTCGGCTGCGGCGCCGGTGGCATGACGGCACTGCTCGCCGTTGCGGTGGGTCCGTCCGGACAGGTGGTGGCCGTGGACGGCGAGCCCGCGCTGCTCGAGGCCACCGCGCGGCACAGCCACCACGAGGGCGTCGGCGACCGGGTCAGCACGCTGTGGCACGACCTCGCGGCCGGCCCGCTCCCCGCCGACGGCTTCGACCTGCTCTGGGCTGCGGGTGTCGTGCACCACCTCCCGGACCAGCAGGCGGCCCTCGACGGGCTGGCGGTCGTGCTCACGTCCGGCGGACGGCTCGCACTGGGCGAGGGCGGCCTCAGCTCCCGTGGACTGCCTTGGGACCTCGGGATCGGCGAGCCCGGTCTGTACGACCGGCTGTCGAGCGCCGAGGACGAGTGGTTCGTCGCCATGCGACTCGGCATCGACGGCGCCCGCCGGATGCCGTACGGCTGGTCGACCGCGCTGGCCCGGGCGGGACTGGTCGACGTGAGCAGCCGCAGCTTCCTGCTGGACCTGCCGAGCCCGCTCACGGTCGAGCAACGGACGCTTCTCGTGGACGGCATCCGCGGCCAGGTCGAGCGGGTCGGGGAGCGGCTCACCGCCGACGACGCCGCCGCCTGGCAGCTGCTGCTCGACCCCGACGACGACTTCTACCTCGGGCGGCGCGAGGACACGTACCTGCTCTCGGCGAGCACCGTGCACGTCGGCACCCGCCCCTGACCCGCGCCCCCGCCACGCCGGACTGCACGCAACCGCCCTGCGTTGTGGCGGCAACACGCCGGCGACACGCCGACTGGGTGCGCGCTTTGCCGCCATTTCGCGGGGGCAGAGCGGCGGAGAGGTGCGTGGTCGCCGGGCGGCGCTCAGGTGACGCGGTTGACCGCGGACAGCACCGCCCGCAGCGAGGCGGTCACGATGTTGGGGTCGACGCCGACCCCCCACACGACCTGGTCGCCGACCGCGCACTCCACGTACGCCGCGGCGCTGGCGTCGCCGCCTGACGAGAGCGCGTGCTCGGCGTAGTCGAGCACCCGCACGTCGACGCCGACGACCGACAGCGCGTCGACGAACGCCGCGATCGGGCCGTTGCCCGTCCCCGCGAGCGTCTGCCGCTCGCCGTCGACGTAGACGTTGACGGTGAGAGCGTCCCGCTCCCCTGCAGCCGACGAGGTGTGCACCGAGTTGAGCTGGAAGCGGCCCCGCGGATTGAGGTACTCGTACGAGAAGATCCGCCAGATCTGGTCCGGCGACACCTCGCCGCCCTCGTCGTCGGTGTGCTGCTGCACCACCCGGCTGAACTCGATCTGCAGCCGACGCGGCAGGTCGAGCTTGTGCTCGGCCTTCATCACGTACGCGACGCCGCCCTTGCCGGACTGGCTGTTGACCCGGATGACGGCTTCGTACGAGCGGCCGACGTCCTTGGGGTCGATCGGCAGGTAGGGCACCTCCCACGGGTGCTGGTCGACGGGGACGCCGGCTTGCGCGGCCTCCTGCTCGAGCGCCTCCAGGCCCTTCTTGATGGCGTCCTGGTGGGAGCCGGAGAAGGCGGTGTAGACCAGGTCGCCGCCGTAGGGGTGCCGCTCCCCCACCGGCAGCTGGTTGCAGTACTCGACGGTGCGTCGTACCTCGTCGATGTCGGTGAAGTCGATCTGCGGGTCGATGCCCTGGCTGAACAGGTTCATGCCCAGCGTGACCAGGCAGACGTTGCCGGTGCGCTCGCCGTTGCCGAACAGGCAGCCCTCGATCCGGTCGGCGCCGGCGAGGTAGCCCAGCTCGGCCGCGGCTATGGCCGTCCCGCGGTCGTTGTGCGGGTGCAGCGACAGCACGACGGAGTCGCGTGCGTCGAGGTGTCGGTGCATCCACTCGATCGAGTCGGCGTAGACGTTGGGCGTCGCCATCTCCACCGTGGCCGGCAGGTTGACGATCGTCTGGCGCTCCGGTGTCGGCTGCCACACCGCGTTGACGGAGTTGCAGACGTCGACGGCGAACTCCAGCTCGGTGCCGGTGTACGACTCGGGCGAGTACTCGAACCGGATGTCGGTGTCGCCCATGCCCTCGGCCAGCTTGGCGCAGATCCGGGCACCCTGGACGGCGATGTCGCGGATGCCGTCACGGTCGAGCCCGAAGACGACCCGGCGCTGCAGCGTCGAGGTCGAGTTGTACAGGTGCACGATCGCCTGCTTCGCCCCGCGCACGGAGTCGAAGGTCCGCTCGATCAGCTCCTCCCGCGCCTGGGTGAGCACCTGGACGGTCACGTCGTCGGGGATGACGTCGTCCTCGATGATCTGGCGGACGAAGTCGAAGTCGGTCTGGCTGGCCGCGGGGAACCCGACCTCGATCTCCTTGTAGCCCATCCGCACCAGCAGCTCGAAGAAGCGACGCTTGCGGTCGGGGCTCATCGGGTCGATCAGGGCCTGGTTGCCGTCACGCAGGTCGACGGCGCACCAGCGCGGCGCCTGGGTGATGGTCCGGTCCGGCCAGGTGCGGTCGGCCAGCGCGACGGGGGTGAACGCGCGGTAGCGCTGGTAGGGCATGGGGCTGGGCTGCTGGGGATGCTGCCTGGAATGTACGGCCACGGGGGCTCCTCTGCGGATCGAGGCGGTCAGGCGACCGGCGCAGCGCAATCTCCGCGACGAGGATCCGGCCTGGTCAGGCCTCGCCGCGGCGCGCAAGGAGCAGCTGCACGGTCCGCATCACCCTCAACCCTAGCCCACAAGCTCGAAAGTCGTTCGACGTGCCCACCGCACGGTGTCACGCTGCCAGGTATGGGTACGACGGTCGGCGCAGGACTCGTGGTCGACGAGATGGACGCCGCCACGCTCGGTGCCGACGACGCCCAGCAGCTCGCCGAGCTCCTGGACGCCGTGTCGGCGGTCGACTCGCCGCACCTGGCCCCCGAGCCGGCCCGCCGAGTGCAGCTGAGGTGGCGGCACGGGTGGGAGGGCTACCCGTTGCACCGGCTCCTGGTCGCGCGCACGCCCGGCGGCGCGCCGGTCGGCCTCGTCGAGGTCGACATCACGCACTGGGACAACCCCGACCTGAGTGAGCTCGAGCTGTCGGTGCACCCCGCCCACCGCACCGACGACGCTGTCGCCGACGTGCTGCTGCGCACCGCGCTGGAGGCGGTACGCGCCAGCGGGCGCACCAACATGGTCGCCAACGCCTGGCGGGACAGCTGGCTGGCCGGGTTCTGGCAACGGCAGGGCTGGCCGGTCGTGTCCCGCGCCGCCCAGCGGCGGATCGTGCTCGCCGACCTCGACCGCGACCGCGTTGACGGCCTGCTGGCGTCCGCCGAGCAGGCGTCCGAGGCGTACGACATCGACGTGCTCCCCTGGCCCACCCCGGAACACCTGGTGGAGGGCCTGCTGGACGTGCACCGGGCGATGAACGACGCACCGCTGGACGACCTCGAGATCGCCGACGACGTCTGGACCGTGCCGCGGCTGGTGGCGTCGGAGGCGGCTTTCTCCGAGCGCGAGATCCGGATGCACCGGTTGATCGCCCGACGGCGCGCCGACGGCGTCGTCGGCGGCTACACCGTGCTGATGGTCGACGAGGCCCAGCCGACGATCGGGCACCAGGACGACACGTCCGTCGTGGGCGAGCACCGAGGGCACCGGCTGGGGCTGCGGCTGAAGGCCACCATGCTGCGCCGGCTGGCGACGGTGGAGCCCCAGCTGGAGACGATCGACACCTGGAACGCGGAGTCGAACACCCACATGCTCGCGGTCAACGACCTGCTCGGATGCGTGGTCGTCGGGCGCGGCGAGCTGGTGCAGCGCCAGCTGGACTGACCCCTCGACCTACACTCGACGGCTGACGTCAGCGAGGTCGAGGGAGGCCGGATGTCCGCCCGAGCCCATCGGCGCACCAGGAGCGCTGCCGCGCGCCTGCTGGTCGTGGCGGTGGTCGCGGCGGTGCTGGCCGTGGTCGCGGGGGTGTTGCTGACCGGTGGCCGCGGGGACGACGGCGTCGACGAGGCGGCCGAGACCGTACCCACCAGCGAGCCGACGGCGACCACGGCCGCCCCGACGAAGGACCCGGAACCGGAGGCACCGGAGCCGGAGGTCGGCGACTGTCGCGAGCTGGGCTGGGACGACACCGGTGGCGCGCTGACCGAGGCAGGCGCCGACCCGGTGCCCTGCACGCGCGCCCACAGCGCGCAGACCTTCGCCACCGGGCAGCTGGCCCCCGACCTCGACCCACAGGTCGATCCCGACGCGGTCGCCGAGGCGGTGTCCCGGGAGTGCCGGGGCGCTCTGGTCGGCTGGCTCGGGGGCGGTGAGGACGCCTACGAGCTCAGCATGTTCGCGTACGTCGTCGCGGTGCCCACGGAGACCGACCTGGAGGCCGGGGCACGCTGGTGGCGGTGCGACACCTACGCCACCCACCGCGACGGTGAGCTCGCCGCGCTGCCGCGAACCACCGAGCAGCTGCTGGACGGGGAGCAGGCGGAACGGTGGGCGACCTGCGTCGAGGGCGAGCTGGGTCCTGGACAGGAGCAGGTGCTGTGCCGCGCGGCGCATGACTGGCGCGCGATCAGTGCGCACCGGCTGGGCGACCGGGCGGACGAGTACCCCGGACAGGCCGAGGTGCGCGACGAGACCCAGACCACCTGCCAGGACGAGGTCCGCGCATTCGTCGGCGACCCGCTGGAGAGCTTCGACTACGGCTGGTTGCTGCCCACGGAGGCCGACTGGGAGCAGGGGCAGCGGTTCGTGCTCTGCTTCGCCGACACCTCGCAGTGACGCGCTAGAACCCCAGGCGGCGGAGCTGGCGCGGGTTGCGCTGCCAGTCCTTGGCCACCTTGACGTGCAGGTCCAGGTAGACGGGCGTGCCGAGGATCCGTTCGATCTGGACCCGCGAGTCGGCGCCGATCTGCTTCAGCCGGGTGCCGCGGTGGCCGATCACGATCCCCTTCTGGCTGTCCCGTTCGACGAAGACGTGCGCACGGATGTCGAGCAGCGGGCGGTCGTCGGGCCGGTCGTCGCGCAGCCCCATCTCCTCGACCACGACCGCGATCGAGTGCGGCAGCTCGTCGCGGACGCCCTCCAGCGCCGCCTCCCGGATCAGCTCCGCCACCAGCGTCTCCTCCGGCTCGTCGGTGAGGTCCCCGTCGGGGTAGAGGGCAGGCCCTTCCGGCAGCTGGGCGACCAGCAGGTCGGTGAGCAGGTCGACGCGGTCGCCGGTCGTCGCCGAGACCGGCACCACCTCGGCCCAGTCGAGGCCGGTCTCCGCGCCGAGGGCGGCGATCGCGGTGAGGTGCTGGGCCATCCGCTCCGGCCTGACCGTGTCGGCCTTGGTGGCCACCGCGAGCACGGGCCGGCGGCGCAGCCGGGCGACCTCGCCCACCAGGTAGCGGTCCCCCGGTCCGACCCGCTGGTCGCAGGGCAGGCAGACGCCGATCACGTCCACCTCGCTCCAGGTGCTGCGCACGAGGTCGTTGAGTCGTTCGCCGAGCAGGGTGCGCGGCTTGTGCAGGCCTGGGGTGTCGACCACGATCAGCTGGGCGTCCGGGCGGTGCACCAGGCCGCGTACGGCGTGCCGGGTGGTCTGCGGGCGTGACGACGTGATGGCGATCTTGGCGCCCACCAGCGCGTTGGTGAGCGTCGACTTGCCGGCGTTGGGCCGGCCGACGAAGCAGGCGAACCCGCTGCGGAACGCTGGCGCCTCGTCGCTCATGCGTCCATCCTCGCGTACGGTTCCGGCGCGCGGGCGGCGAGCACGACGCCCGCACCGACGAGGACCGCCCCGACCACCTGCACCGGTCCGAGCGTCTCGTCGAGCACCAGGACGGCGAGCACGGTGGCGACCAGCGGCTCGACCAGCCCCACGGTGGACGCGGTCGCGGAGTCGACGCCGCTGAGACCTCGGTTGAACAGCGCGTACGCCAGCACCGTCGGCACCAGGGCCAGGTAGAGCACCATCCAGCGTCCCGAGCCGGTCGCCAGCCAACCCCAGTCGGCGAAGGCGAGAGCGGGCAGCTGCACCGCCGCAGCGACGGTGAACACGACCGGCAGCACGCTGGTGACGTCGAGCCCGCGGACCCCGATGGCGCCGCCCGTCACGATGAACGTCGCGTACGAGGCGGACGCCGCGCCGGCCAGCAGCAGTCCGACGGTGTCGGCCCGGTCGCCGATGCCCACCAGCAGCACCAGCCCGACCAGGCCGCACGCGGTGGCGACGAGCCATGCGCGGGCGAGGTGGCGGGTGCGGACGGCCTGGTAGAGGCCGGTGAGCAGCGGCGTCATCCCGATCGCCACCAGGGTGCCGGTGGCCACGCCGACCCTGGTGACCGCGGACAGGAACGACACCTGGAAGACCGCCTGCGCGAGGCCGGCCACCCAGACCGCGCGGGTGCGCACGACCGGCCCGAGCATCCGGCTGCGTCCGGTGAGGAGAACCGCCAGCCACATCAGCGAGATCGCGACGACGAGCCGGACCAGCGTGATCGCCGACGACGAGGCGTCGTCGGGGCCGAGCGCGCGGGCCGTCCCGATGGTGCCGAACAGCGCGGCACCGGCGCAGACGAGGAGTGCGGCCCCGGTGGCGCGCTGGGGCGAGGCGGTCACCTCACGTGGTCGCGCGTTCGGCGATGCTGCCGGACGGGTCGGCGCGCAGCACCGGGACGTCAGGGCCGGCGAGGTCCCGCACGACGTCGAGGTCGGCATCGGCCAGGCGGTCGGCACCGGTGACGACAGCGGCCGCCTCGAGCCCCTGTGCGCCGGACGACGCGGCCATCGCGACGGCCAGCGACAGTGCGGACAACCTGAGTGAGGGCAGCTGCACGGCGGCGGCTGTGTACGTCCGCCCGTCGCGGTCGCGCACCGCCGCGCCCTCCGCGGCCGCGGTGCGAGCCCGGGTGGAGCGGGCGAGCTGCACGATCTTGCGGTCCTCGGGGTCGAGCCCCGCCCCCGTCTGCTCGCTCACCCGGAGCACGCTAGCGGCGGCGGCCGACCGGGCCCGTACCGCCTCGGGCGTCTGTGGAGCCCACGGCGCCGACTGCTACCGGGAAACCGAAGGTTCCCCCGTGTCACAACCCGCGGGAAGCCTCGGTTTCCCAAGGGACCTTGGGAAACCCCGAGCGGGATCAGCCCGCCGCGGACGGCTGCTCGGCATTGTCGGTGTCCTCGTCGGCGGTCGGGACGGGCCGCACGACCACGCTGCCGATGCGGTTGCGGCGGCCGGTGGGCGCCTCGGCGGTGATCCGGAGCCCGTCGACCTCGACCTCGCTGCCGGCGATCGGCACCTTGCCGAGGTGCTTGGCCAGCAGCCCGCCGACGCTGTCGACGTCCTCGTCGTCGACGTCGATGCCGAACACGTCGACCAGCTCGTCGACGGGGAAGCGGGCACTGACCCGGACAGCGCCGTCGGTCAGCCGTTCGACCTGGTCCGGCTCGGTGTCGTACTCGTCGGTGATCTCGCCGACGATCTCCTCCAGCACGTCCTCGATGGTCACCAGGCCGGCGGTGCCGCCGTACTCGTCGACCACGATGGCCATGTGGATGCGCTGCGCCTGCATCTCCCGCAGCAGGTGGTCGACCGGTTTCGAGTCGGGGACGAACGTGCACGGGCGCATCACGACGTCGACCCGCTCCTTCGTCTCCGCCACGTGGTTGTCGTGGACGCGGCGCGTGATGTCCTTGAGGTAGGCGATGCCCACGACGTCGTCGACGCTGTCTCCCACGACCGGGATCCGGCTGAAACCGCTGCGCAGCGCCAGCGACGTCGCCTGCCGGAGCGTCTTGTGCCGCTCGATCACGACCATCTCGGTACGAGGCACCATCACCTCTCGCACGATCGTGTCGCCCAGCTCGAACACCGAGTGGATCATCGCCCGCTCACCGGACTCGATCAGCGCACTCTGCTCGGCCAGGTCGACCAGCTCGCGCAGCTCGGCCTCGGACTGGAACGGCCCCTCGCGAAAGCCCTTGCCGGGCGTCAGCGCGTTGCCCAGCAGGATCAGCAGCCGCGGCAGCGGCCCGAGCACCCGCGTGAGCGCCGCCACCAGCCCGGCCGTCGCGAGACCCACCCGCTGGCTGTGCTGCCGGCCCAGCGTGCGCGGGGCGACGCCGACACCGACGTACGACACCACCACCATCACTCCCGCTGCCAGCGCGATCCGCTGCCACCAGGCGGTGAACGCGTCGGCCACGACGAGCGCGACCAGGACGATCGCGGTCGTCTCGGCCGCCTTGCGCAGCAACAGCACCGTGTTCAGGTGGCGGGCGGCGTCGGCGGTGACGGTCAGGAGCGAGTGCGCGCCGCGACGCCCCTCGGCGACCAGCTCCTCGGCCCGGGCCTTGCGGAACGACGACAGCGCCGCCTCGGCGCTCGCCATCACTGCGGCGATGCCGACGAGGACCACCGCGATCGCGATCATCCAGATGTCGGTGTTGCTCACGCGGGGCCGTCCCGCCCCGGCGTCGACTCCGACGTCGACTCGGACGTCGACTCCGACCCAGCAGCCTCCAGCGGCTGACCCTCGCGCACGCCCTGCCACTCGGCCAGCAGCCGGGTCTGCAGACCGAACATCTCCCGGTGGTCGTCGGGCTCGGCGTGGTCGTAGCCGAGCAGGTGCAGGATCCCGTGCACGCAGAGCAGGTCGATCTCGTCGCCGGTGCCGTGGTGGTGCTCGGGCGCCTGCGCTGCCGCGATCTGCGGGCACAGGGCCAGGTCTCCGAGGTAGCCCTCCGGCTCCTCGCCGCCGTCGACGCTGCCCGGCAGCAGCTCGTCCATCGGGAACGCCAGCACGTCGGTCGGGCCGTCGCCGTCCATCCACTGCCGGTTCAGGGCCTCGATGGTGGACTCGTCGACCAGCCGCAGGCACATCTCGGTCGCGGGGTGCAGCCGCATCCGGTCGAGCACGAAGCGCGCCAGCCCGGCCAGGGACTCGACGTCGACGTCAGCGCCGGACTCGTCGAGCACCTCGACGCTCACGGTTGCTCCCCTGGCGACGCCATCTCAGGAACGGCGCGGGCGTCTAGGCCCGTGCGCATGTGCCTCGGCCTCGTCGCCGGCGGCCTGGCGGCGGTCGTCCTCGTACGTCTCGTACGCCGCGACGATGCGACCCACGAGCTTGTGCCGGACGACGTCCTGGCCGGTCAGCATCGAGAAGTGCACGCCGCGGACGTCGTCGAGGATCTCGCGCACCACCCGCAGCCCCGAACGGGTGCCGTCGGGGAGGTCGACCTGGGTGATGTCGCCTGTGACCACCATCTTGGAGCCGAAGCCGAGCCGGGTGAGGAACATCTTCATCTGCTCGGGAGAGGTGTTCTGCGCCTCGTCCAGGATGATGAACGCGTCGTTGAGCGTGCGACCGCGCATGTACGCCAGCGGTGCGACCTCGATGGTGCCGGCCGTCAGCAGCTTGGGGATCGTCTCGGGGTCGAGCATGTCGTGCAGCGCGTCGTACAGCGGCCGCAGGTACGGGTCGATCTTCTCGCTCAGGGTGCCGGGCAGGAACCCGAGCCGTTCGCCGGCCTCGACCGCCGGACGGGTCAGGATGATCCGGTTGACCTCCTTGGCCTGCAGTGCCTGCACCGCCTTGGCCATCGCCAGGTAGGTCTTGCCGGTGCCTGCCGGGCCGATGCCGAACACCACGGTGTGCTTGTCGATCGCGTCGACGTAGCGCTTCTGGTTCAGCGTCTTGGGACGGATCGTGCGGCCGCGGTTGGACAGGATGTTGAGGCTCAGCACCTCGGCCGGTCGCTCCTGCGTCTCGGTGCGCAGCATCCCGATGGCGCGCTCGACGACCTCGCCGGACAGTCCCTGGCCCGTACGGATCATGGTGACCAGCTCGTCGAACAGCCGCTCGACCATGGCGGCCTCGGACGGTTCGCCGGTGACGGTGATGGTGTTGCCCCGGGCGTGCACGTCGGCGGAGAACTCGCGCTCGATGATGGCCAGGAACTCGTCTCGCGGGCCGAGCAGCGCGACCATGTCGATGCTCGCCGGGACGGTGAGGGTGTACTGGTGTGGGGTTGCTTCGCTCATCGGCAGTCCCCTCGGGGACCGATCCTCCGCTCTCGGGTGGGCTGGTTTGTCCATGCTACGGGGCGCAACGGCTCGTTCGCGCCCCTGTTTCGACACCTTCGCCCGACGTGCTCAGCCGGGTGGCCAGCCCATCGAGCGGCCGCCCAGCACGTGCGCGTGACAGTGGAAGACCGTCTGGTGCGCCTCGGCGCCGGTGTTGAACACCGTCCGGTACCCCGCGGACAGGCCCTCGGCGTCCGCCACGTCGGCAACCGCCAGGAGCAGCCCGGTCGTCGCCTCGGGGTCGGCACGGACCAGCGACGCCAGGTCGGGCTCGTGCCGCCGCGGGATCACCAGCACGTGGGTGGGTGCCTGCGGGTTGAGGTCGCGGAAGGCCACCGCGTGCGCGGACTCGTGCACGATGTCGGCCGGGACGTCACCGGTCACGATCCGGCAGAACAGGCAGTCGTCGCTCACGGCGTCACTCACGTGTCAGTCCCTTCGATGTCGGCCGGTGTCAACCAGCGCGGCGGGTCGCGCGTCAACTCGGTGTGACGGCAATGTACTCAGCACGCGTACGACAGGGGGTAGCCATGCCCACCGGCGCGGACGAGGCCGTCGAGCGGCTGTACGCCGAGCACTGGGTCGCCCTCGTGCGACTCAGCGCCCTGCTGCTGCGTGACCCAGCCGTCGCCGAGGAGGTCGTGCAGGACGCGTTCGTGGCGCTGCACCGCCGGTGGGGCTCCGTACGCGATCCCGACAAGGCTCTTGCGTACCTGCGGCGCAGCGTCGTCAACGGGTGCCGATCCGCACACCGCCGGCGGGTGGTGGCGGAGCGGCACGTTCCCGAGCCGGTCCGCACGGTCGACAGCGCGGAGACCAGCGTGGTGGCCGCCGAGCGGCGTGACGAGGTGCTGGCCGCGATGGGGGCGCTCTCCCGCCGGCAACGCGAGGTGCTGGTGCTGCGGCACTGGCTCGACCTGTCCGAGGCCGAGATCGCGGCGACGCTGCGGATCTCGACCGGTTCGGTGAAGACCCATTCCTCGCGCGGGCTCAGCGCCCTGCGCACGACCCTGGAGCGCGAACGATGAACGACCTCGAGCGACAGCTGCGGGACGCGCTCCGCTCCTCTGCCGAGGGCGTGCAGCCCGCCGACCGGCTCGGTGAGATCCGCCGGGCGACCGCCGCGAATCCGCGGCGACCGCGTGCGTGGCTGGTGGTCGGCGGCGTCGCGCTGGCGACGGCCGGCGTCGTGCTGGGGTTCGCGGTGCTGGTGCCCACGGACGGTGGTGGCGGCGGCGAGGACACCCCGGTCGCTGCAACGACGTCGGTGACGATTTACGAGGTCCGCGCGGTCCACCAACACCACTGGCTGTACCCGGAGCAGGTGAGCGCGGAGGACAGCGGCGACCCGGTGTACGACGCGGCGGCTGCGCTCATCGGCACCAGCGCAGCAGCCGCCGAGGACGCACCGTGGGCAGGGTGCCCGTGGGGTCACCTGCGGGCTGTCGACGTCACCGACGAGCTCGTCACCGTCTCGATCACGGCGTCCGGCGTCGTGTGTGACATGGATCCAGCCATGGAAGAGGCCCAGTTGCAGCAGGTTGCCTGGACGGTGCACGACGCCGTGGGCGCCCGGGTCCCGGTGCGGTTCGTGGTCGGCGAGTCCGCGCACCCACAGCCGCTGACGGCGGATCCGAATGCGCTGTCGCCCGTCCTGCTCGACTCCCCGGCAGACGGCGCCACGGTCGACAGCCCGGTGACGGTCGAGGGTCGGGGCAACACGTTCGAGGGCAACGTGCAGTGGCAGGTTCTCGCCGACGACGAGGTCGTCGAGGAGGGCTTCGAGACGGCAGGGACGATGGGCCACTTCCGCCCGTTCTCGTTCACCGTCGACCTCGACCCCGGCGACTACGTGCTGCGGGTCTTCGAGATCAGCATGGAGGACGGCAGTCTGTTCGCCGTCGACACCGCCAACATCACCGTCGAGTAGCCCACCCGATCTTCCGGCGAGGCGAGCGCTCCGACGCTCGTACGGCCGGAAGATCGGCGGTGGTGCGGCGGGGTGGTCGGCTCAGGCCCAGCGGGTGGCGGCGAGGATGACGCCGGCGGCCACGGCACCGGCCGTCGACGTACGCAGCACGGTGTCGCCGAGCCGCACCGGCCGCACCCCGAACGCCTCCAGCTCGTCGTCGGTGATGCCGCCCTCGGGGCCGACGACCAGCACCGCGTCGCGTACGGCCGGGTCGGCGCGCAGGGGGACCCGGGCCTGCTCGTGCAGCACCACCGGCAGGTCGGAGCCCGCCAGCAGGGCGGCGACATCCGCCGTCGCGGCCACGTCGGCCACCTCGCAGAACCAGGCCCGGCGCGACTGCTTGGACGCCTCGAACGCCCACGCCCGCCACCGGGCCAGCAGCCGCTCGCGCCGCTCGCCGGTGACCCGGACCTGGCTGCGGTGGGCCGCCCACGGCACGACCCGGTCGACGCCGACCTCGGTCAGCGCCTGCACGGCGAGCTCGGCCCGCTCCCCCTTGGGCACCGCCTGGATGACCGTCACCCGCGGCACCGGCGCCCGCACCGTGTCCCGGGACTCGACCGCCACCTGGACGCCGCCCTTGCCCACGACCGACACGGCGCCGTCGGCGACGCCACCATGGCCGTCGACCAGCCGTACCCGCTCTCCGACGGTCAACCGCCGCACCACCGCCGCGTGGTGGCCCTCGGCGCCGTCCAGGTCGAGGACGTCGTCCTCCAGCGTCTCGCTCCAGAAGACCGGGACGCCCACGGCCGGCTCAGCGGGTGCCGAAGGCGTCGCGCAGCCGGCCGAACACGCCCTTGTGGCTGGGGACGAACTGCCCCGCCGGCCGCTCCTCGTCACGCATCGCGGCGAGGCGCCGCAGCAGCTCTGCCTGCTCCTCGTCCAGCTTGGTGGGGGTGTCCACGACCACCCGCACCACCAGGTCGCCGCGGCCGGTGCCGCGCAGCCGGGGCACCCCGCGGCCGCGCACCGCCATCTGCTCGCCCGACTGGGTGCCGGCGCGGATGTCCAGCGGCACGGTCGCGTCGACGTCGGGCGCACCGGTGTCGGCCTCGAGAGTCGGAAGCTCCATGCCGGTGCCGAGCGCCGCGGCCGTCATCGGCACGTGCACGTCACAGAGCAGGTCGTCGCCGCGGCGGGTGAACAGCGCGTGCGTTGCGACGTCGATCTCGACGAACAGGTCACCGGCCGGCCCGCCCCCCGGCCCCACCTCACCCTGCCCGGACATCTGCACCCGGGTGCCGGAGTCGACCCCGGCCGGGATCTTGACCGTGATCGTGCGGCGCGAGCGGACCCGCCCGTCGCCGGTGCACTCCGGGCACGGGTTGGGGATCACCGTGCCGTGCCCGCGGCAGGTGGGGCACGGCCGGGCCGTACGGATCTCGCCGAGGAAGGACCGCTGCACCTGCGTGACCTCGCCGCGCCCGCGGCAGGTCTCGCACGGCACCGGCTCCGAGCCCTCGGCCGCGCCGCTGCCCGAGCAGCGCTGGCACACGACCGCGGTGTCGACGGTGAGCTCCTGGGTGGTGCCGAACGCCGCCTCGGCCAGCTCCACCTCGAGCCGGATCAGCGCGTCCTGGCCGCGGCGCATCCGGGGGCGGGGGCCGCGGTTGCCGCCCTGCCCGAAGAACGCGTCCATGATGTCGGTGAACGAGAAGCCGGAACCCGCACCGAAACCGGCTCCCCCGGCGGCACCCAGCGGGTCGCCGCCGCGGTCGTACAGCTCCCGCTTCTGCGGGTCGGACAGCACCTCGTACGCGGCCGTCACCTGCTTGAACTGGTCCTGCACCTCCGGGTCGGGGTTGACGTCGGGGTGCAGCTGCCGGGCGAGCCGACGGTAGGCCTTCTTGATCTCGTCGGTCCCGGCGTCGCGGGAGACTCCGAGGAGCTCGTAGTAGTCGCTCATGCTCCAGCCAGTGTCGGGGTCTCGGGGGTGTACGGGTGCGGCGGGTCAGCCGTCGGTCAACGCGCGGCCGACGTAGCGGGCCACCGCGCGGACGGCGGCGATGGATCCGGGGTAGTCCATCCGGGTGGGCCCGACGATGCCCAGGGTGGCCAGCGGCTCGCCGTCGGGGCCGTAGCCGCTCGCGACGACCGACGTGCTGGTGAGCTCGCGCAGCGGCACCTCGCTGCCGATCCGTACGGTGACCGCCGCGGGGTCGGTGACCTCGCCGAGCAGCCGGAGCAGCACCACGTGCTCCTCCAGCGCCTCCAGCAACGGCCGGATCGCGTTGTCGAACTCGTGGCCGAACCGGGCCAGGTTGGCCGTTCCCCCGACCAGGACCCGCTCGTCGGACCGGTCGTCGGAGAACGCCTCGACGAGGGCACTGATCACGACCGTGACCGCGGCCCGGTCGTCGAGCGGCACCTGGGTGGCCAGGTCGCTGAGCCGCTGGACGGCGTCGGTCAGCCGCTGGCCGACGGTGGCGGTGTTGAGCCGGGCCCGCAGGTCGGCGATGAGCGGCTCCGACACCGGACCGGGCATCTCCACCACCCGCTGCTCGATCCGGCCGGTGCTGGTGATGAGCACAGCCAGCAGCCGCGTCGGCGCCAGCACCACCAGCTCCACGTGCCGCACGGTGGACCGGGTGAGCGTCGGGTACTGCACGATCGCCACCTGGCGGGTCATCTGGGCCAGCAGTCGCACGCTGCGCTGAACGACGTCGTCGACATCGACCGCGCCGTCGAGGAACGTGGTGATGGCACGGCGCTCGGGAGTCGACAGCGGGCGTACGGAGGACAGCCGGTCGACGAACAGCCGGTAGCCCTTGTCGGTGGGCACCCGCCCGGCCGAGGTGTGCGGCTGGGCGATGAACCCCTCCTCCTCCAGCACGGCCATGTCGTTGCGCACGGTCGCCGGCGAGACGCCGAGGCTGTGCCGCTCGACCAGGGCCTTCGATCCCACCGGCTCGCGGGTGGACACGTAGTCCTCGACGACGGCGCGCAGCACGGCGAGCTTGCGGTCGTCGAGCACGGACCTCTCCTCGTCTGGCACTCCGGTGGACTGAGTGCCAGTCTACGCGGCATGGCTGCTACCGGGGACTGGGTCGAGGTCGGCGACCGGTGCTGGGTGCGTCGCTACGACCCGTACGACATCTCGTGCGGCGTGGTCGCCGGGGACGACGGGCTGCTGGTCGTCGACACCCGATGCAGCCTCGACGAGGGCCGCGAGCTGCTGCGGGACGTACGGGCGCTCTCGGCCCTCCCGGTGCTGGCCGCCGTCAACACCCACGCCCACTTCGACCACGTGCTCGGCAACGGCGCGCTGCGCGAGGCCTACCCGGACGTGACGCTGGCGGGGCACGAGTCGGTGCCCGACGGGGTGCGGGAGGAGGCGGACCTCGCGGGGATGGAGCCGGTGCCACCGGACACCGTGTTCGCGTCGGTGTGGACGACCGACCTCGGTGCCCGCTACGTCGAGGTGGTGCACCCCGGGCGAGGGCACAGCGCCGGGGACGTGGTGGTCCGGGTCCCCGATGCCGACGTCGTCTACGCCGGGGACATCGTCGAGCAGTCGGCCCCGCCGTCCTACGGCACCGACTGCTGGCCGCTGGAGTGGCCGCAGCAGCTGGAGCTGCTGGTCACCCTGCTGTCGGACCGCACCGCCGTCGTGCCGGGGCACGGGTCGGTCGTCGACAAGGACTTCGTGCTCGGGCAGCGGGTCGACCTCGCCGACGTGGCCGGGCAGATCCAGTCGCTGCACGCCGAGGGCGTCCCGGTCGACGAGGCGCTGGCGCGCGGCAGCTGGCCGTACCCCGCCGAGGTGCTGGCCCGGGCCGCCGTGCGTCGGGGGTACGAGCACCTGGGCGGCTGAGTCCGGCGCCGACAATCGCAAAGGAGTATTTGCAAACATCTCTTTGCAGTTGTACGGTGCCGCTCGTGAACCTGGAGACGATCACTCCTGACCCGGCGGCGCTGCGCGCGCTCTCGCACCCGGTGCGGCTGCGCATCCTCGGCCTGCTGCGCCGCGACGGCGCGTCGACCGCCAGCGAGCTGGCCACCCGGCTGGGGCTCAACTCCGGGGCGACGTCGTACCACCTGCGCCAGCTCGCCGTGCACGGCTTCGTCGTCGACGACCCGTCGCGTGGCAACGGCCGGGACCGCTGGTGGCGCGCCGCACACCAGTCGACCCGCACCGATCCGAGCTCCGAGGAGACGCCCGAGGGGCGCGATGCCACCGACGCCTTCAGCCAGGCGGTGGCAGTCGTGCTCACCGAACAGCTGCAGCGCGCGATCGAGGAGCGACCGCTGCTGCCGCCGGCCTGGCGCCGGGCGTCGAGCCTGAGCGACTGGCGGATCCGGCTCAGCCCGGCACGAGCCGAGCAGCTGGTGGCCGCGGTGGAGACGCTGGTCGAGCAGTGGCAGGAGGACCCGGACGGTGCCGAGGGCGTCGAGGACTTCTACCTGGTGCTGCAGTCCTACCCGATGCCCGGGCGGGTGCCCCAGGACCCGGCATGAGCCGCCGTACGCCGCTGGTCGGCTGGCTGACCGCGGAGGCGGTGTCGCTCACCGGCACCCGGGTGTCGATGATCGCCATCCCGTGGTTCGTCCTCACGACGACGGGCAGCGCCACCCAGACCGGCCTGGTCGCCTTCGCCGAGATGGGACCGTACGTCACCGCCAAGGCACTCGGCGGCCCCTTGATCGACCGCCTGGGCGCCCGCCGGGTGAGCGTCACCGCCGACCTGGGCAGCGTCGCGGTGGTCGGCGCGATCCCTGCCCTGCACGCCATCGAGGCGCTCTCGTTCCCGCTGCTGATGGTGCTGGTCGCGGTCGCTGGCTCGCTACGTGGCCCCGCGGACGGCGCCAAGCAGGCACTGGTGCCGGTGCTCGTCGACGCGGCCGGCATCTCGATGGAGCGGGCCACCGGTCTCGGCAGCGCGGTCGAACGGCTCGCGGGCATGTTGGGCGCAGCCGCGGGCGGCGTGCTGGTCGCGGCGATCGGGCCGGCGCAGGCGCTGGTCGTCGACGCGGGCAGCTTCGCCGTCTCCAGCCTGCTGATCGCCCTCACCGCGCCCGGCGGCCGGCAGGCACCGGACACCGACGACGGCCCGTACCTCACCCGGTTGCGGGAGGGCTGGGACTTCCTCCGCCGAGATCGGGTGCTGGTCGCCATCACCTCGATGGTGGCGGTGACCAACCTGCTCGACATGGCGTTCGCGGTGGTGTTCGTGCCGGTGTGGGCGCAGCGCAGCGGCGGCGGTGCCGCGGCGATCGGCCTGTTGTTCGCGGTCTTCGCCGGCGCGTCCGTGCTCGGCAGCCTGCTGGCGGCGGCCGTGGCCGACCGGCTGCCGCGTCGTGTCACCTACCTGGTCGCGTTCCTGCTGACCGGCGCACCGCGGTTCCTCGTGTTCGCGCTGGACGTGCCGCTGTCGGTGGTGCTGACCGTCGCCGTGGTCGGTGGCTTCTCGTCCGGCTTCATCAACCCCATCCTGGGGGCGGTGATCTTCGAGCGGATCCCGCCGCACCTGGTCGGCCGGGTGAGCTCCCTGAACACGTCGCTGTGCTGGGCGCTGATCCCGTTCGGCGGGGTCGCGGGAGGACTGGCGATCGCCGGGCTCGGGTTCGCCCCCGCCGTGGCCGTTTTCGGCATGGCGTACCTCGCGGCCACCACCCTCCCCGCCCTGCTGCCGCAGTGGCGCGACATCGACCGCAAGCCCGACCCCGCGGCGAGCCGCGCCGAGCGCACGCCGGTGTCGGGCTAGCGTCACGCAGTGCCCCCATTGCCGCCGTCCCCCGACCGGTACGGCTCCGACGTGCTCGCCGGCGGAAGTGCCCCCGCCCGGCCCGCCTCCACCCCCGTGGAGGCCGTACGCGACCTCGTGGTCGAGGAGGTCACGACCGGTTGGTGCGGCGCCGTGGTGCGCTGCGACCGCGACTTGCACACCGTCGAGCTCGAGGACCGCCGCGGCACCCGGCGCACGTTCCCGCTCGGACCCGGCTTCCTGCTGGAGGGCCGACCGGTGCTGCTGCGTGCACCCGCCCGCAAGCGGTCTGCGACCCCCGCTCGTACGGCGTCCGGCTCGGTCGCGGTGCCCGGGACGCGGGCCCGGGTGGCCCGCGCCAGCCGGATCTACGTGGAGGGCCGCCACGACGCCGAGCTGGTCGAGCGGGTGTGGGGCGCGGACCTCCGGGTCGAGGGCGTGGTCGTCGAGTACCTCGAAGGCGTCGACGACCTCGGCGCCCACCTGGCCGAGGTCCGCCCGGGACCGAACCGGCGCGTAGGCGTGCTCGTCGACCACCTGGTGCCGGGGTCGAAGGAGACCCGCATCGCCGACGCCGTGCGCCGCGGACCCCACGGCCGGTACGTGCTCGTGGTCGGCCACCCGTACGTCGACGTGTGGCAGGCGGTGAAGCCGGAGCGGCTCGGGCTGGTCGCGTGGCCCCGCATCCCCCGCTCGGTGCCCTGGAAGCAAGGCGTCTGCCAGGCACTGGGGTGGCCGCACCGGACGCAGGCCGACATCGCGGCCGCCTGGCGTCGGATCCTCGGCACGGTGGAGTCGTACGCCGACCTGGAGCCGTCGCTGCTCGGCCGGGTCGAGGAGCTGATCGACTTCGTCACCGCCGAGCCCGCCTGACACGATGGATCACATGACCCAGCCACAGCCGCACGGCGTCGGCGGGATCGCGCCCCGGGCGGATGAGCGCAACTGGGCCATGGCTGCGCATCTGGCCGCGTTCGCCGCCGCGTACGTCGCTCTCGGGCTGCTCGCGCCGCTGGCCGTGCTCCTGGCCAAGGGCGACAGCTCGCCCTTCGTACGGCGGCACGCGGTGGAGTCGCTGAACTTCCAGATCACGGTGCTGATCTGGGTCGTCATCGGCGTCGCCGCCTCGATCCTCACGCTCGGCGTGCTGCTGCTCGTCGTCGTGCCGCTGCTGATCTTTGTCGGGCTGTACTACCTCGTGGCGGTCATCGTGGCGAGCGTCAAGGCGTCGCGGGGACAGGAGTTCCGCTACCCGCTGACCTGGCGCTTCGTCTCCTGACCCCGGTGCTCGCCGACGCGGAAATGGCGGCAACACGCGCACGACACGCCTGGGCCATGCGCACTCTTCCGCCATTTCTCGGTGCCGGGCCGGTCAGGAGGTGCCCGAGCGGGCCGCGGATGCGGGCGCCGCGATCCCTTGCTGGGATGGGCCTATGACCTCGCGGCTGTGTCAGTGGACGCTGGACGTGCACGACGTCGAGACGATGGCGAGCTTCTGGTCCCAGGCGCTCGGCTACCGGATCGAAGCGGGCGACGACGGCTCGGCGAAGCTGTACCCGCCCGCCGGCGCCCCGGCCGACACGTTGACGGTCTGGCTGCAGGCCAGCGCCGCGCCGAAGCGGGACAAGAACCGCAACCACCCGGACCTGGTGGCGACCGACGGTGACGTCGGCGCGGAGGTGGAACGGCTGATCGCACTCGGCGCCCGCCGGGCCGACGTCGGGCAGACGGGCCAGGAGGGTTTCGAGGTGCTCGTCGACCCCGAGGACAACGAGTTCTGCGTGCTGCACCACGCGCCCGAACGGCGCGGCTGAGCAGACGTCAGGGCAGCAGCCTGCGCACGACGCCGTCGGCCAGCAGCCGGCCGCGGAGCGTCAGCACCACCCGCGCCGGGTCGTCCGGCGCCACCAGGCCGTCGGCCACCAGGTCCGGGACGGCCGCTCGTCCGGGCGCGTCCAGTACGTCCACCGGCAGCCCGCTCGCCAGCCGGGTCTCGAGCAGCACCCGCTCGACCCGCCGGGTCTCGGCGTCCAGCACCTCGCGGGCGTGCGCCGGGCTCGCGCCCTCGGCCAGCCTGGTCGCGTACGCGGCGGGGTGCTTGACGTTCCACCAGCGCACCCCGCCGACGTGCGAGTGGGCTCCGGGGCCGGCGCCCCACCAGTCGGCGCCGCGCCAGTACTGCAGGTTGTGCCGGCAGGCTGCCTGCGGCGTACGCGCCCAGTTGGACAGCTCGTACCACTCGTAGCCCCCCGCTGCCAGCAGCTCGTCAGCAAGCACGTACTTGTCGGCGACGTCGTCGTCGTCGGGCGCCGGGAGCTCGCCGCGTGCGACCCGACGGGCCAGCGCCGTACCCTCTTCGACGATCAGCGCGTAGGCGCTCACGTGGTCGGGGTGCATCGTCAGCGCCGCCTCGAGCGAGGTCCGCCAGTCGGCCAGCGACTCCCCCGGCGTCCCGTGGATGAGGTCGAGGCTCACCTGGTCGAAGCCGGCGTCGCGCGCCATCGCGACCGCCTTCGGCACCCCGTCGGGGTCGTGGGTGCGGTCGAGGGTGGCAAGCACGTGCGGCACCGCCGACTGCATGCCGTACGAGATCCGGTTGAAGCCGCCGGCCCGCAGCACGTCGAGGCCGGCGGCGTCGACACTGTCCGGGTTGGCCTCCGTGGTCACCTCGGCGTCGACCGCCAGCCCGAACAGCGACCGCACCGCGTCGAGCACCCGGTTCAGATCCGGTGCCGGCAACAGCGTCGGCGTGCCGCCACCGACGAAGACGGTGGCCACCTCCGGCACGGCGGCCGTCGAGCGGGCCAGCACCCCTGCGGCCAGACGCAGCTCGGCGAGCACGCTGTCGGCGTACGTGGCCCGCGAGACCCCGGCGCCGAGCTCTGCGGCCGTGTAGGTGTTGAAGTCGCAGTACCCGCACCGGACGCTGCAGAACGGCACGTGCACGTACAACCCGAACGGCCGGGTGCCGAGCTCGGCCAGGGCAGCGTCCGGCAGCGACCCGTCGAGGGGTCCGGCGTCACCGGCCGGCAGGGTGGAAGGCACCGGTCCAGTGTGCCCGGCGGTGTGCTTCCCCCGCGAAACCCGAGCTTCCCCCGTGTCACAACGCGCGGGAACCTTCGGTTTCCCAAGGGACCTTGGGAAACCCGGAGGCGTCAGCCGTACAGGGCGTCGAGGTCGTCGCGGTGCTTGTCCTCGACCACCCTGCGCTTCACCTTCATGCTCGGCGTGAGCTCGCCGGACTCCACGGTGAGGTCGTGGTCGAGCAGGATGAACTTCTTGATCGTCTCCCACCGGTTCAGCTTGGCGTTGAGCCGGGCGACGTAGCCGTCGATCTCCGCCTGCATGGCCTCCGACGACACCACCTCGGAGTAGGACGCGCCCGGCATGCCGTTGCGGCCCGCCCACTCGGCGACCGCGTCGGGGTCGAGGGTGATGATGGCCGAGCAGAAGTTGCGCTGGCTGCCGTGCACGAGCATCTGGCTGGCCAGCGGGCACAGCGCCTTGAAGGTGCCCTCGATGTGCGACGGTGCCACGTACTTTCCGCCCGAGGTCTTGAACAGGTCCTTCTTGCGGTCGGTGATCTTGACGAACCCGTCGGCATCGATCTCGCCGATGTCGCCGGTGTGCAGCCAGCCCTCGTCGTCGAGCGCCTCCGCGGTGGTCTCCGCCATCTGGTGGTAGCCGTCCATCACGCCGGGGCCCTTGACCAGGATCTCGCCGTCGCTGGCGATGCGGAACTCGGTCCCCGGCAGCGGCAGCCCGATGCTTCCGAACCGGAAGTTGTCCGGCCGGTTGACGCTCGAGCCCGCCGAGGTCTCGGTCAGCCCGTAGCCCTCGAGGATGAGGATCCCGGCCGCGTGGAACCACTCCGCGACGTCGGCCGACAGCGCCGCCGAGCCGGAGATGAAGAAGCGGACCCGTCCCCCGAACCGCGCGCGGACCTTGGAGAAGACCAACGCGTCGGCCACCTTGTGCTGGGCGGCGAGCACCGGCGACACCTTGCGCCCGGCCCGTTGCGCGCGCGACACCTTCAGCCCGACGCCACCTGCCCAGTCGAAGATCTTGGCCTTCGCCGCACCCTCGTTGTGCGCCATCGTGACGATGCGCCCGTACGCCTTCTCGAAGATGCGTGGCGCCGCACCCATCCAGGTGGGCTGCACCACGGCCAGGTTGTCGACGATCTTGTCCACCCGGCCGTCCACGGCCGTCGGGAAGCCGATCGCGAGCTGGGTCGTGAGCAGCACCTTGCCGAACGAGTGCGACATCGGCAGCCACAGGTACTGCAGGTCGTCGAGGCCGAGGATGCCCGTGGCCGCGACCGCCTCGCCCTCGTAGGTCCAGCCGCTGTGTCGCAGCCGGACTCCCTTCGGCTTGCCGGTGGTGCCCGAGGTGTAGATCAGGGTGGCAAGGCTCTCCGGCTCGATCGCCTCGACCCGTTGCTCGATGATGGCGGGGTTCTCGTCGAGGTACTCGCGACCCAGCTGCTCGAGCCGCTGCAGCGAGATCACCCAGCCGAGCTCGTCGCCCTCGGCCGCCGGGTCCGGCGTGCCGTCGATCGTCACCACCCGGGTCACGGCGGGCAGCTGCTCGTGCTGCTCACGCAGCTTGGCCACCTGGTCGTCGTCCTCGGCGAAGACCACGACGCTGTCGGAGTCGGAGAGGACGTACGCGACGTCCTCGGCCATCGTCGACGGGTAGACCGTCGTCGTGGCCGCACCGGCGCACATGATCGCCAGGTCGGCCAGGATCCACTCGAACCGGGTGCTGGACGCGATCGCCACCCGCTGCCCGGGCTCGACCCCGAGCGCCACCAGTCCCGCGGCCACCCGGTGCACCTGGTCGGAGGTCTCGGACCAGGTACGGGACACCCAGGCGTCCGCGTCGGGGAACCGGTACGCCTCGCCGCCAGGGTTGGCCGCGACCCGGTCCAGGAACATCCGAGCCACATTGGGCGCCCGGTCGTGCACACGGGCGACGTCGTCGGTGGTCGGCAGCGTGGTCGACATGAGCATCCTTCGCGGTCCGGGCGGTGAGCAGGAGGGTAGAGCAGTCGGCTACCAGGGGACAGCCGCGTGCTCGCCCGAGGCGTAGCGACGGGCCTCCGCCAGCGCCTCCGCCCGCACCCGGGGCTCCTCCAGCAGCCGCGGCAGCAGCGAGCGCTCGGTGGTCAGCGCCCGGAACATCAGCCCCACGGTGACGTCGTGGTCGCGCGTCTCGACCACGTCGACCACGTCGCCGGCCTGCAGGCTGCCCTCCTCCAGCACCCGCAGGTACGCACCCGGGCGGCCCTCCGCCGTGAACCGACGCACCCATGCAGGCTCCTGCAGCCAGGTCTGAAACGTGACGCACGGGATGCGGACGTCCCCCACCTCGACCAGCACGGTGCCGATCCGCCACCGCTCCCCGATCCGCGCCTCGGTGACGTCGAGACCGGACAGCGTGAGGTTCTCGCCGAACGAGCCGGGCGCCAGGGGCCGTTGCAGCCGCTCGGCCCAGGTCGCGAGGTCCTCGGCCGCGTAGGCGTAGACCGCCTGCTCGGGACCGCCGTGGTGCTTGGTGTCGCTCACCACGTCACCGGCGAGGCCCAGCCGGTGCACGGCCACCGGGCCGTCGACCGGGCGCTTGTCGATGGCGCTGCGCTCGTCGTGCCCACGCCAGCTGATCGGCTTCACGGCACCGACGTTGGCCGACAGCAGCAGTCCCATCGGTCCAGGCTACGTCAGCGCCGCCAGCGGATTGCTCAGTCCTGCACCGCCTTGGCGATCGTCACCGCCTGGGTCACCCACTCGCCGTCGGTGTCCGGGTTCGGGTCGGTCAGCTCCCAGAGCACGTTGACCAGCTCGCGCACCACGACCCAGTCGCGAGCCCGGTCCTCGTCGAATCCCGCGGTCTCGACCACGGTGTGGAAGCGGCGGCGCAGGGCGGTGCGGACGTCGCCGGTCGCTGCCAGCTCCTCCCAGCGGTTCCACAGCAGCGGTGCCACCTCGTGGTGCGGGTCCCCCGACAGTGGCTTCGGGTCGATCACCAGCCACGGCTGGCGATCCGAGGCCAGCACGTTGAAGTAGTGCAGGTCGGTGTGCACCAGCCGGCCGTCGGTCGCAGGGTCGGCGGCGAAGTCGCGTGCCAGCGACGCCGCCTGCTCCACGTACCGCCGCGGCACCGGCGCCGAGCGGGGCAGGGCGAGCAGCTCGGCCGACCAGCGGCCGGCGACCGTGGACAGCCGGTGCAGCTGCGGGGGCGCGGGAACGTGCAGCTGCCGGTAGAGGCCGGTCACCACCTCGCACGCCTCGAGGGCGGGCAGCGACGTCAGGTCGTGGGCGGCGTCCGCGCGCTCCAGCAGCAGCAGGCTCCGGCGGGGGTCGGCACGCAGCAGCCGCACCGCACCGGCGCCGTCCCAGTCCCGCAGCGCGAGGTGCTCGTGCTCGGCCTCCCAGTGCGGCCAGCCCAGCTTGAGCATCGCGGCTTCACCGTCGACCGTGCGTACGGGCACGACCAACGCGTTGGACCCGTGCGTCGCCGCACCGTCGGGCGCCAGCACCCACTCGTCGAGGACAGAACGGAGCAGGGCCGGCAGCGCGTCCAGCCAGGCCCGCCACTCGGCACTGCGCGCGGCGTACTCGCGGAACGCAGCCGGGATCTCGACCGGCAACGGCTACTTCTTCGGCGGGGCGTTGTCGGTGGTGGAGAGAGCAGCGATGAACGCCTCCTGAGGCACCTCGACCCGGCCGACCATCTTCATCCGCTTCTTGCCCTCCTTCTGCTTCTCCAGCAGCTTGCGCTTGCGGGTGATGTCACCGCCGTAGCACTTGGCGAGCACGTCCTTGCGGATCGCCCGGATCGACTCCCGGGCGATCACCCGGGCCCCGATCGCCGCCTGGATCGGCACCTCGAACTGCTGACGCGGGATCAGCTCCTTGAGCCGCTGCGCGAGTGCGACGCCGTAGGAGTACGCCTGGTCGCGGTGCACGATCGCCGAGAAGGCGTCGACCGGCTCGCCGTGCAGCAGCACGTCGACCTTGACCAGGTCGGCCGCCTGGTCGTCGACGGGCTCGTAGTCGAGGCTGGCGTAGCCACGGGTACGCGACTTCAGCGCGTCGAAGAAGTCGAACACGATCTCGGCCAGCGGCAGCCGGTAGCGCATCTCGACCCGGTCCTCGGACAGGTAGTCCATGCCGTGCAGGGATCCGCGGCGGGTCTGGCACAGGTCCATGACCGTCCCGATGTACTCCTTCGGCGTCAGCACCGTCGCACGCACCACCGGCTCGTGCACCTCGGCGATCTTGCCCTCGGGGTACTCGCTGGGGTTGGTCACCACGTGCTCGGTGCCGTCTTCCATCAGCACCCGGTAGATCACGTTGGGCGCCGTCGAGATCAGGTCGAGACCGGACTCGCGCTCCAGCCGCTCCCGCACGATCTCCATGTGCAGCAGGCCGAGGAAGCCGCAGCGGAACCCGAACCCGAGCGCACCGGACGTCTCCGGTTCGTACGCCAGCGCGGCGTCGTTGAGCTGCAGCTTGTCCAGCGCCTCGCGCAGCTCGGTGTACTGGTCGCCGTCGATCGGGTAGAGCCCGGCGAAGACCATCGGGTTGGGGTGGCGGTAGCCGGGCAACGCCTCCGTCGCGCCCTTGACCGCCGCGGTGACGGTGTCGCCGACCCGACTCTGCCGGACCTCCTTGACGCCGGTGATCAGGTAGCCCACCTCACCGACCGAGATCTCCTGCGCCTTGAGCGGCTCGGGCGAGATCACCCCCACCTCGAGCATCTCGTGGGTGGCGCCGGTGGACATCATCATGATCCGGTCGCGATGGCTGAGCCTGCCGTCGATCACCCGCACGTACGTGACGACACCGCGGTAGGTGTCGTAGACGGAGTCGAAGATCATCGCCCGAGGCGGGGCGTCGACATCGCCGTGGGGCGGCGGGACGTGCGCGACGATGTGCTCGAGCAGCTCCTCGACACCCTCGCCGGTCTTGGCCGACACCCGGAGCACGTCGGAGGTGTCGCAGCCGATGATGTGCGCGAGCTCGGCGGCGTACTTCTCCGGCTGAGCGCTCGGGAGGTCGATCTTGTTCAGCACCGGGATGATGTGCAGGTCGGCCTCGAGCGCGAGGTAGAGGTTGGCCAGCGTCTGCGCCTCGATCCCCTGCGCCGCGTCGACGAGCAGCACCGCCCCCTCGCAGGCGGCCAGGCTGCGGCTCACCTCGTAGGTGAAGTCGACGTGACCGGGGGTGTCGATCAGGTTGAGCACGTGCGTCTGCCCGGCGCTGGGACCGCTCACCGGGGCGTACGGCAGCCGGACGGCCTGGCTCTTGATGGTGATGCCGCGCTCGCGCTCGATGTCCATCCGGTCGAGGTACTGCGCACGCATCGTGCGGTCGTCGACGACACCCGTCAGCTGCAGCATCCGGTCGGCCAGCGTCGACTTGCCGTGGTCGATGTGGGCGATGATGCAGAAGTTGCGGAGGATCGCGGGGTCCGTCGCCCCGGGAGCGGGAGCGGACGCGACAGCGGGCTTGGGCACGGGCGCCTTCGGGCTCGGGAGCGGCTGGACCCCTCCATCATCCCCCATCGCCGCCCGGGACCGTCCGCCACGCCGCGCGGACGAACCCGTGAACGCGCGTCGGGCCCCGCCAGTAGGCGACCGGCGGGGCCCGAGGTGTGCGGGGCCGTCAGCCGGCCGGGCTCACCCTGATCGACATCGCGCCGTTCGGACCCACTGACAGGACGCGGATCTTGGTGCCTGTCTTGGGAACGTCGACGCCGTACCACCCTGGCTGGTACCGGCCCTCGTGCTCCGAGCCGTGCTCGTCGAACGCGTACCACCAGTCGAGGTTGTCGTTGAACACCCGCCTGGCGGCCTGACTGGGCACGACGTACTTCTGCGCGAGCGAGTGCAGCTCCAACCGGGCGGTCGGGCTGAGCCCGAACGTCGAGTCGTACGAGAGCACCCGGTTGCGGATCAGCGAGCCGTCCGCGGTGTGCGAGAACGTCGGGTGCGCGTCGACCGGGAGCACCTCGCCGTGACCCGGGTGGTCGCCGACGTTGTTGTCGGAGTACGACGTGTCCCAGTAGTTGATCAGCATCCCCGGCATGTAGCGGTGGAACTCGACGTGGGTCGGCCGGGTCTCCGCCCACCCCATGTTGTAGACGTGCTTCAGCAGCCGGTCACGCGAGCCGTACTGCCGGTTCTCGACGATGTAGGCGTTGAGGAATGACTGGTCCTCGGAGCCGGTCGTGATCCGGAACTGGTCGAGGTCCCATCCCTCGGGCACCTCGGCACCCCCGACAACCGCACCGTCGACAGCGATCTCGTCGACCTGGAAGCCGGGCTCGACCGCCGCCCCGTCGGTCCAGTAGCGGAACCGGAGCCCGTCGGCGTTGTCAGGGATCGTCGCGGTCAGGTCGAGCCACTGGCCCTCGCTGCTGCCGCTGATGCCGGTGTCGCTGGGGTCGGCGCCGCCCTCGTCCTCGCCCTCGTACGACACATTCGTCTCGATCGGGTCCCAGGTGTCCCCACCGTCGCTGGTCGACTCGAGGAACGCGTAGTCGTAGCCCGCCTCGATCTCGTACCGGACCTTGGCAGTCACCTCACCACCGGCCTCGAGCTCGTTCGTCATGACGGCCTCGTAGTCGTTGCCGCTGCCGCTGTAGAAGTAGTTCTCGCCGCAGGTGTCGCAGGGCTGGCCGAGCTCGAGCTGCACGTGCTTGTTGGGCAGCAGCACGATCAGGCCGTTCTTCTTCTTGCCGCCCTCGGACTGGCTCGGACGCAGGGTGTGCTCGGAGGTCCGTCCGGTCCGCACGACGTCGTAGTTGAGCCAGCCGAGCTGGAACTTCTCCCACGCACCGAACGGCATCGCCTTGTCGCCGATGCCGGGGTCACCGACCGCGGTGCCGCGGGACTGGCTCATCAGAGACCAGAACGCGGTGTTGTTCTCGGCACCGCCGCTGTTGCCGGAGGTGTCGTACAGGTCCGGCAGGCCGAGGTCGTGGCCGTACTCGTGGGCGAACACCCCGAGGCCGCCGTTCTCGGGCTGGATCGTGTAGTCGCCGACCCACACCCCGGTCGGGTGGTTGGGGATCTGCACGTTGTCGCCGGACACGCCGCCCTCGCCGACGTTGACGCCGCCCTTGGCCGGGCCGGGGCCGGTGCCGTCCTGCTGCACGTACGCGTAGGCACGGTGGCTCCAGATCGCGTCCTCGCCGTAGACCGGGTCACTGTCCGCCTCGTCACCGCCGGCGTGCACGATCTGGAAGTGGTCGATGTACCCGTCCCGCTCGGCGAAGTCGCCGTCCTCGTCGTAGTCGTAGCGGTCCTGCTGGTCGAAGGTCCGGAGGTAGCGCCGGATCTGCGGCATCGTGCGGCCGTCGGCGAGCTGGCCGTCGACCCAGTAGGCAAGTGCGTCGCGCACCAGGAAGTAGGTGTTGGAGCACACGTTGCTGCCGCAGGTGTTCCGCCCGTACCGCGCCTCGTTGAAGGGCACCTTGACCCACTCGGTCACGTCGCCCTCGACGGAGTAGGCGCCCATCGACTGGTCCTCGTAGAACCCCTTCATCCGGTTGAAGTACATGTCCTCGTAGTGGTCGCGGTCGTAGTCGCGCTGCCACAGGGTCTTGTTGTCCTCAGGCCGGTCCGGGCGCGGGATCTGGTTGTGCAGCGGACCGTTGACCCGCGTGGCGTCGGAGTCGCCGTCGGGGTATGACGGGTGCTCGGTGCGGCCGAACTCGGCCAGCACCACGAAGATGCGGTCGGTGCCCGACACCCGGGTGTCGGCGAAGCGACCCTTTCCGAGCCGGACCACGTCGCCGGACGCCTGGCCGCGCACCTTCTGCTCCAGTGCGGCCTTCCGGAGCGCGATCTCCTTCTCCTGCCAGGGTCGCAGCAGGTTGTCGCTGAACCCGGCGGCGTCGGCCGAGGTCGCCGCGCCGATGCCGGGCGGAGCCGTCGACGGCGCGGCGCCGACGGTGCTCGGCGCCATGACACCCGCGGCTGCCAGGAGTGTGGCCGTCGCGACGGCCGTGATCGTGCTGATCCTCATCCAGTCCTCCATGCGCGCGTCCTCGCCCGGCGCGGGTCGCGTCGGGTCCTCGGACGTCCAAGCACGCCCCGAGATTGCGGGCCGGGTCGGCGGACCGCCGGGGGTCGGAGGTCAGTGCAGACTGCGGAAGGACCCTCGCATAAGGGGTGACCCGGTCATCGTTACCCGACCGTTATGTGCATAGCCCGAAATCGGCGTCGGCGCGCGCCGGCGGCACTGATCACGACGACGGCCGGAACGTCTCGGCCGCGGTCTCGAAGACCGGCAGGCTCTCGCGCTCCCAGCTCGCCTCGGGGCCGGACATGTACAGCGCGAACCCGCGGGGGTCGGTGACGAAGCCCCGGTTGAGGACGTGCACGGTGCCGCCGTCGCCCTCCCAGGTGAACTCCCAGTCGGCGGCCTCGCGCCCGTCGTAGTCCACCGGCTCGATCCGGATCCGGGAGTAGCCCGCCAGCGAGTCCGACACCGAGGGCTCGGCGTCGAGCCACGCCTGCTCGGCGTCGGCACCCGCCTGGGCGACCTGGTCGACGCGCAGGAACTGGCTGCCGTCGGGTGAGACGAAGTCGACCCGGGTCTCGCCGTCGAGGCGACGTTCCCACCCGGTGGGGACGGCGACGGTGAAGTCGAGCGGGTCACGGACCAGTCGGAAGCCCTCGGGCACCTCGGCGCCGGGCCCGTCGCCGGGACCCGGTCCGGCCGAGTCGTTGTCAGGTCCCTGGTTGCCGCTGTCGCGGGTCGTCGACTGGGTGCCGGTGCTGCCGGGATCGTCGTCCCCGCCCAGCACGCCGATGAGCACGCCCACCGTGGCGACGACGGCCGCGACCGCCACGACGACCAGCACGGCCAGGCGACGGGGGATCGCCGGTGCGGTGCGGGCCGGTGTCGGCGCCGGCGGCGGCGGCGGCACCGGGGCCGGATCCCGGGGAGCCTCGTGCCATCCCGGCGCGGTGGCGGCGGGGGGCAGCGGTGCGGGGGGTGCGGCTGGCTCGGGTTCTGGCTCGGGCTCGGGTGCGGCGGGCTCGGGTTCCGGCTCGGGCTCGGGCTCGGGTGCGGCGGGCTCGGGTTCCGGCTCGGGCTCGGGCTCGGGCGCGGCGGGCTCGGGTTCAGGCTCGGGTTCTGGCTCGGGCTCGGGCGGCGCAGCCACGGGTCGTACGGTCTGGTCTGCTGCCGCCGTCTCCAGCAACGCGCGCGCCTGCTCGCTGCTCAGCCGCGCCGCCGGCGACTTCTGCAGCAGCCCCAGCAGCACGTGCCGGAAGGCGCCGCCGACCTCCGGGGCCGGCACCGGGTCGGCGAGCACCGCCGTGATCGTGCCCATCACGGTGCCTGCCTTGAACGGTGGCCGGGCCTCCACCGAGGCGTACAAGGTCGCCCCGAGCGACCACAGGTCGGCCTCCGGCCCGATGTCCTCGCTGCGCAGCCGCTCCGGCGACATGTACGTCGGCGAGCCCACCAGCAGCCCGCTGGTGGTCAGCGTGGCGTCGGTCTGGCTGGTGGCGATGCCGAAGTCGGTGAGCACCACGCGGTCGCCGTCGACCATCACGTTGCTCGGCTTGACGTCGCGGTGCACGACCCCGCCGGCGTGCGCGACGTCCAGCGCGGCCAGCAGCTGCAGCCCGATGCCGGCCGCGCGTTGGGGGGTCAGCGGGCCGTCCCGCTCGATGACCTCGGCCAGGTTGGGCGCCCGGATGAGCTCCATCACGATGTGCGGCCGGCCGTCGACCGACACCACGTCGTAGACGGTCACGATGCCGCGGTGGTTGAGACGCGCCGTGAGCCGTGCCTCCCGCAGGATCCGGGCCCGCAGCACGTCCCGCTCGGCGGCCGGCAGGTCGTGCGGGAACCGGACCTCCTTGACCGCCACTGGACGGGCCAGCACCTCGTCCCGGGCCAGCCACACCCGGCCCATGCCACCCGACCCGAGCACCGACTCCAGCCGGTACCGGTCGACCAGCAGGCGTGGCTCGTCGGACATGCACACTCCCTAGCGGACGTGGACGGCACCGGCATCCTGGCGGTGATTTGGGCCGGTACCCGCCCCGCTGATACCGTAGGCGGTCGCGTCCGAGGCCCGTCCGCGGGCGACGCGAGACCCGATCCCTGAGCCGTACGACACTTTCGAGGCCTGCCACGTGGCGAACATCAAGTCCCAGATCAAGCGCAACCGGCAGAACGACCTGGCGCACGAGCGCAACAAGTCGGTCAAGTCCCGGCTGAAGACCGCCGTACGCCAGTTCCGCGAGGCCGCCGACGCCGGTGACGACAGCGCCCGCGAGCTGGCGAGGACCGCGAGCCGCGACCTCGACAAGGCGGCGTCGGCCGGCGTCATCCACAAGAACCAGGCAGCCAACCGCAAGTCGTCGATCGCCCGGCGTGCCGCCGAGCTCTAGCCAGCACCCGCTTCGCGACTGGGCGTCACCCCTCGGGGTGGCGCCCTCGTCATGTCCGCGGCACTGCAGCGGGGTGCTGGGCGGCGGGGGCTCAGGCGGGTGAGGTGACCCGGCCGGACGGGCCGGCGTCGACCACGGCCAGCACCATCCGCTCCAGCGCGTGCCCGCCGTCGGCCTCGGCGCCCTTGACGGCGGCGTCGGCGTCGGCCACTGCGTCCATCGCCCGGGCCCAGCCGGACGGGTCCCAGCCACGGGTCTGACCCCGCAGCCGCTTCAGCTGGTAGGGGCTGCAGCCGACCTCGCGGGCCAGGTCGGCGTCGCGCAGCCCGCGCGGCGCGAAGCTGAGCCGGACCAGCCGCCGCAGGGTCACGGCGAACGCCGCCGTGACCAGCACCAGCGGCACCCGTTGACCGAGCGCCCAGCGCAGCAGCTCCAGCGCGCCCGCCGCGTCGCCCGCGACCGCGCGGTCGGCGATGTCGAAGCTCTTGACCTCGGCGCGGCCCTCGAACGACGCGCGCACCAGCGCGGCGTCGAGCCGCTGGCCGGGGTTGTCGGTGACCATCTGCTCGAGCGCCGACGCGAGCGAGCGGAGGTCGGCCCCGACCGCGAGCACCAACGCGTCGGCGGCGTCGTCGTCGAGGGCGGTGCCGAGCCGGCGGGCCTCCGCCGTGGCCCATTGCCCGAGCTGCCAGGGCTTCGGCGGGTCCGCCTTGACCTCGCGCGCCCCCGCCGTGCGCAGCTTGTCCAGCAGCCCGCGGCCACGCTGTCCGCCGGGATGCACGAGCACCAGCGCGATCTCGGCGGAGGGGGCGGCCACGTAGTCGAGCAACGGGCCGTGCATGGCGTCGGGCAGCAGGTCGACCGCACGCACCACGACACCGCGGCTGACGGCGAACAACGACGGGCTGGTCATCTCGGCGAACGCGCCCAGGTCGAGCTCTCCCCCGTCGACCTCCGTGACGTCGGCCGACGGGTCGTCGTCGAGCAATGCCTCGCGGGCCTGGCCGATCACCCGCTCGGCGAGGAACTCGGCCGAGCCGGTCACGAGCACGACCGCGCCGAGCACGCGAGGGGACCTGGCAGCCATCGCGGTCAGTGTGGCACCGGCCGCCCCCACCCGGTCATCGGGTCACGACCGCCAGCTCGCCGTCGTCGAGCAGCACCGCGACGTCGCCGTCCTCGTCGGTCCGGGCCACGTCGGCTCCCTGGTCGGCCAGCGCCGTCAGCAGGTACGGGTCCGGGTGCCCGTAGTCGTTGTCCGCGCCGACGCTGACCACCGCGAGCTCGGGATCGGCCGCGGCCAGGAAACCGGGGTCCTGGGAAGCGCTGCCGTGGTGTGGCACCTTCAGGACGTCGACGTCCGGGACCAGCCCCGCCCGCTGCAGCGCCAGCTGGGTCGGAGGCTCCACGTCGCCGGTGAGCAGCACCCGCACGCCGCGGGTCTCCACCACCAGCACCAGGCTGGCGTCGTTGAGCGCCGAGCCCTCCGCGCTGTCGTCGGCGAGGGTGGCGGGTGTGGAGGCCGGCGGCCACAGCACCTGCCAGCCGAGGTCGCCGCTGCCGGCGCGCTCGCCCGCACTGACCGTACGCACGGGCACCCCGGCCTCGGCCGCGAGTCGCTGCACGTCTGCCCACGCCCGCGGCGGCGACCGGACCGGCCCCACCTCGACCTCACCCACCGGCACCGCACCGAGGACCCCGGCGAGACCGTCGACGTGGTCGGCGTGCAGGTGGGTCAGCACGACGGCAGCCACCGACCGCACCCCCAGCCGGTCGAGACAGTGGCTCATCGCCGCCGGGTCGGGCCCGGCGTCGACGACGACGGCTGCTCCCGCGCCGGCCGACAGGACCAGCCCGTCGCCCTGGCCGACGTCGCAGGCGACCAGCACCCACCCGTCCGGCGGCCAGCCCGGTGTCGGCAGCGGTTGCAGTACCGCCACGATCAGCAGGCCGGCACAGCCGCACGTCGCCCACCGGCGCCGCAGCACCCACGGCGTACCCGTGACCACCCCGACGCAGAGCACGGTCAGGCCAGCGAGCGCGGGCAGCGAGGACCCCCACCCGACGTCGGCGCCCGGCAGCCCCGCCGCGTGACGTCCGACCGCGACGATCCACCAGCCGGGGACGACCGCGGCCGCGCCCGCCAGCCGGCCCACGGACTCGGAGACCACCGTCACCAGCCCGGCGAGCAGGCCGAGGACGGTAGCTGGGCCCACCGCTGGCGCGACCAGCACGTTGGCGGCCACGGCCACCACCGACACCCGGTCGGACAGCCCGGCCACGACGGGCGTGCACACGACCTGCGCGGCCAGCGGCACCGCGAGCGCCTCGGCGGCCCAGCGCGGCAGCCAGCGGCTGAGGGCGTCTCGCCACGGCGGCCCGAGCACCAGGATCGCGCCCGTCGCCAGCGCCGAGAGCAGGAAGCCGGCCGAGCGGGCCAGCCACGGGTCGAGCAGCACCAGCACGAGCACCGCGACGCACAGCGACCGCAGCCCCCGACGGCGGTCACCGGCGGTCAGGCCGGCGAGCGCGACAAGACCCATCGCGGCCGCCCGCAGGACACTGGGGTCGGGCCGGGCCAGCAGCACGAAGCCGGCCGCGCCGAGCACGCCCACCGCGCTGAGCACCCGGCCGCGGGCCCCGAGCGCACGGGCGATGCCCAGCACCGCACCGAGAACCAGCGTGAGGTTGGTCCCGGACACCGCCAGCAGGTGGGTGAGCCCCGTGGTACGGAAGTCGTCGGCCAGGTCGCTCGGCAGCGCCCGGTCGTCACCGGTGACCAGCGCCGGCACCAACGCGCCCGGCTCCCCCGCCCAGGCCACGGAGTCGCGCACCCCGCTGCGCACACCGTCGGCGGCTGTCCACCACCAGGCGGGCGAGGCCTCGGTGGCCTCCAGCCGATGCACCTGCAGCAGCCCGGCCAGGTCGGCGTCGTCAGCCGGCACCAGGCGGCCGACCAGACGCAGCCGACTCCCCAGCTCGACAGCGGCGAGCTCACCGGACCCTGCCATCAGCAGCACCGGCGAGCGCACGTCGGTGTGCACCCCCCGCCCGGTCACCTCCCGCACCGACGCCTCGACCACGTCGCTGTCGGCGAAGCCGCCCGTCACCGTGCGCGGGTCGCCGGTGACCACGACGGTCGCCTCGACCACCGCGTGCTGCTCGGCCAGGTCGGGCACGGGACCGGCACCGACCTGCACCACCCGGAGCGCCGCAAGCAGGCCGGCAGCACCCGCGGCGAGCAGCACCAGCGCCGAGGGCCGGTGCCGGGCCCGCGCGACGAGCCCGCCCCCGACCAGCAGCAGTCCGGCGGTCAGGCCCGCCCAGGCGGGACTCCCGACCGCCACTGCAGCCGCCGCCCAGGCGGCCACCGCAGGCGCCACCAGCCTCGCGTCGGCGCGCGGGCCCTCGTCGGCGTCCGCGTCAGCCGGCTCCACGTCGCGGGCGCGCCGGCGGTCGGCGCGCGGGCGCGCGCCGGGCGTCGCCTCCGGCACGCCGTCACACCGTCACCAGGTCACGGACGTCGGCGAGAGTGGCGTCGCCGATGCCGTCGACCTCGAGCAGCTCGTCGACGCTGGTGAACGACCCGTGCTCGATGCGCCAGTCGAGGATCGCCTGACCGGTCACCGGCCCGATGCCGGGAAGCGTGTCGAGCTGTTCGAGAGTGGCGGTGTTCAGGTCCACGAGCGTGCCGCCGGGCGTGGCGCCCGGCACCGTCGCCCCTGGCACGGTCGGCGACGCCGGCCAGTCGGCCGGCTGCACCCCCACCAGGATCTGCTCTCCGTCGACCAGCGGCCGCGCCAGGTTCAACGTGGTGAGGTCGACGCCGGGCCGCGGCCCACCGGCGGACTTCAGCGCATCGGCCACCCGGGACCCGGCAGGCAGCGTGACCAGCCCCGGCGACCGCACCTTGCCGGCCACGTCGACCACCACGTCGACCACCACGGTGCCCTCCGGTTCGGCGCCGGTCGGGCCCGGCGTCGTCGCCGGGTCGGTGCCGGCGACGTCGCCCGCCGGGACCGCGCCGCCGGCAGTGTCGGCACCGTCCGTGTGTGTGGCCACGGTGGGTGCGACGGCTTGTGGGGGACCAGGACGCCCGGCGAGCACCCACCACGCGCCGACCGCCACCAGCGCGGCGAGCACCAGGGCGACGACGGCGACGTGCTGCCCGCTCACGCCGCGCTCGGCGCGCAGCCGTTGCGCGGGAGCCGGCAGCAGGTCGCCGACCGCAGCACCTGCCCGGCGACGGGCGGACAACGCCGGCGCCCGGTGCCGCGCGCCGTCGGGCGCGGTGGCAGGACCCGCCGCGTCGAGGTCGGCGTCGGGCTCGGCCGACGGGCCCGCGACGGCGGGCTGCTGGTGGGCGGCGATCTGGTCGGCGAGCAGGTCGAGGCGCCGCCGCGCGGTCGCCTGCTCGTCCCGCTCCGCACGCCGGGAAAGGCTGGGCATGTCGAGACGCTAGGCGCGCGGGCACCGGGGCGGCGGCCCTCGCACCGCGGGCTGTGGACGGCGGTCCCGGCGCGGCCGGCTGTGGACAGCAGCCGCTCAGGTGCGGGGTGCCACCGTGACGGCGACCATCCCGGGACCCACGTGGGCACCGATCACCGCGCTGACCTCGCGCAGCAGCACGTCGGCCGCCTTCGGCAGCCGTTCGCGCAGCCGGTCGGCCAGGGCCTGCGCCCGCTCCTCCGCTCCGAGGTGCTGGACGGCGACGTCGACGACTCCGTCGCCGGCGGCCTGGCAGGCGAGCTCCTCGATCCGGGCCAGTGCCTTCGCCGCGGTGCGTACCTTCTCCAGCGGCTCGACCTTGCCGTCGGCGACGGTCAGCAGCGGCTTCACCGCCAGCGCCGCACCCAGCAGCGCCGCGGCTGCCCCGATCCGGCCGCCGCGGCGCAGGTGCTCGAGGGTGTCGACGTAGAAGTACGACGTGGCCGCCTCCGCCCGCACCCGGGCCGCGGCCGCCGCCTGCTCGGGGTCAGCGCCCTGCGCGGCGGCCTCGGCCGCCGACACCGCGGCGAACCCGGTGGCGAGCCCGACCTGGCGGCTGTCGACCACCGTGACCGGCAGGTCGACCTGTTCGGCGCCGAGCACCGCGGAGTCGTACGTGCCCGACACCTCGGCCGACAGGTGCACCGACACGACGCCCGTCGCACCGTCGGCAGCAGCCGACTGGTAGACCGCGGCGAACGTCTCCGGTGCGGGCCGCGACGTGGACACCGGGTGAAATGCACGCAGCGCGTCGGCGACGGTGCGCTGGGACGCCTCGGGGCCTTCCTCCAGCTCCTCCGCACCGACGACGACGTGCAACGGCACCACGACGATGCCGTGCGAGCGCGCGAGGTCGTCGGGGAGAGAGGCCGTGGAGTCGGTGACGATCACGACCCGGCCCGGCATGGCGCGCAGGCTACCGCCCTCGTCTGGCGCCCACCCGGGGCATTCAGGAGTCGGTGCTGAACGCCGCGTCGAAGGCCGCGGTGGGCGCGTCGAAGGCCAGCCGGCGGACGAACTCCAGGGCCTCGGGGGCCCCGACCAGCCGGTCCATGCCCGCGTCCTCCCACTCGACCGAGATCGGCCCGGCGTACCCGATCGTGTTGAGCATCCGGAAGCATGCCTCCCAGGGCACGTCGCCGTGGCCGGTCGACACGAAGTCCCAGCCGCGGCGCGGATCCGCCCAGGGCAGGTGCGAACCCAGCCGGCCGTTGCGCCCGTTGCCGACCTGGCGCTTGGCGTCCTTGCAGTCGACGTGGTAGATGCGGTCCCGGAAGTCCCACAGGAAGCCGACCGGGTCGAGGTCCTGCCAGACGAAGTGGCTGGGGTCCCAGTTGAGCCCGAAGGCCGGCCGGTGCTCGATCGCCTCCAGCGCGCGTACCGTCGTCCAGTAGTCGTAGGCGATCTCGCTGGGGTGCACCTCGTGGGCGAACCGGACCCCCTCGGCGTCGAACACGTCGAGGATCGGGTTCCACCGGTCGGCGAAGTCCTGGTAGCCCGCATCGACCATCTGCTCCGAGGCCGGCGGGAACATCGCGACGTACTTCCACACCGACGAGCCGGTGAAGCCGACCACCGTGTCCACCCCGAGCCGGCGGGCGGCGCGGGCCGTCATCTTCATCTCCTCGGCCGCGCGCCCACGCACGCCCTCGGGGTCGCCGTCACCCCAGATCCTCGCCGGCAGGATCGCCTCGTGCCGCTCGTCGATCGGGTCGTCGCAGACCGCCTGGCCCTTGAGGTGGTTGCTGATCGCGAACAGCTGCAGGCCGTGTCGCTCGAGCAGGTCGAGCTTGCCTTGCACGTACGCGTCGTCGTCGGCGGCCTGCCACACGTCGAGATGGTCGCCCCAGCAGGCGATCTCGAGTCCGTCGTAACCCCAGTCGGACGCGAGCGCGCACATCTGCTCGAACGGCAGGTCGGCCCACTGGCCGGTGAACAAGGTGACAGGACGAGGCATCCGGGTTCCTTCCTCGGCAGGTTCGGTCAGGAGTCGATGGTGGACCAGCTGCCCGCGCGGGCGCTGTCCTCGATGGCGGCGAGCACCCGCTGCACCTGCAGTCCCTCGGCGAACGACGGCGACGGGTCGCGCCCGGCCGCGATGTCGTTGACGAGGTCGACGACCTGGTGGGTGAAGCCGTGCTCGTACCCCAGCCCGTGGCCCGGTGGCCACCACGCAGCGATGTACGGGTGCTCGGCCTCGGTCACGTAGATCCGGCGGAATCCCCCGACGGCGGCGTCCTCGGTGCCGTCGTGGAAGGACAGCTCGTTCATCGACTCGAAGTCGAAGGCGAGGCTGCCCAGGCTGCCGTTGACCTCGAGCCGCAGCGCATTCTTGCGACCGTTGGCGAACCGGGTGGCCTCGAAGCTGCCTAGGGCACCGCCCATCCGGGCGATGAACACGGCCGCGTCGTCGACGGTCACGGCGCCGCGCTCCGCATCGCCGGATGCCGTGCCGGACAGCCCGGACGCCTGGTCCGGCAACGGCCGCTCCCGTACGAAGGTCTCCAGCGCGGCACTGACCGAGTCGACCTTGAGACCGGTGACGTGCTGGGCGAGGTCGATCGCGTGCGCGCCGATGTCTCCGAGCGCCCCCGAGCCGGCCTTGTCCTTCTGCAGCCGCCACATCAGCGGGACGTCGGGGTCGACCAGCCAGTCCTGCAGGTACTGCACCCGCACGTGCCGGATGTCGCCGATCCGTCCCTGCTGCACCAGCCGACGGGCCAGGCCGATCGCCGGCACCCGGCGGTAGGTGAAGCCGACCATCGAGCGGACGCCGTGCCCTGCCGCGCGCTCGGCGGCGGCGGTCATCGCCTCGGCCTCTGCGACGGTGTTGGCCAACGGCTTCTCGCACAGCACGTGCTTGCCGGCGTCGAGTGCGGCGATCGCGATCTCGGCGTGGCTGTCGCCGGGCGTGCAGACGTCGACGAGGTCGACGTCGTCGCGACGCAGCAGCTCCTTCCAGTCCGTGCTGGCCGACTCCCAGCCGAGCCGGCGCGCCGCCGCTGCTGTTCGCTCCGGGTCCCGCCCGCACACCACGGCCATGCGCGGCATCAGTGGCAGGTCGAAGAAGCGACCTGCGCTACGCCAGGCGTGCGAGTGGGCGGCACCCATGAACGCGGATCCCACCATCCCGACGCCCAGCGTCGGCTCCTGCTCGGTCATCGCGGAGACTCCCCACCCGGCTCAGGACTCGAAGCCGAGCGGGAGGTACTCGTCCACGTTGTCGGCTGTCACCGTCGCCGACGCGAGGGTGATCGACGCCGGCACCTCGTTCTCGACCAGGTCCGACATCTTCTTGCCCTGCGCGATCAACCGGCCGAGCATGATGGCCGACGAGGCCATGGACGGCGAGTACGTGACGGTCGCCTCGACGACCGAGTCGCCGTTCTTGATCTCGTTCATCATGTTCGTCGACCCGGCGCCACCGACGAGGAAGAACTCGTCCCGACCGGCGTTGGCGATCGCAGCCAGCACGCCGATGCCCTGGTCGTCGTCGTGGTTCCAGATCGCGTCGATCTGCGGTGCCGCCTGGAGCAGGTTAGACGTCACCTCCTCGCCGCTCTCGGAGGTGAACTCCGCGGAGACCTGGTTGGTGACCTCGAGACCGTGGGTGGCCAGGGCGTCCTTGAACCCCCGGCTGCGGTCCTGGGTGAGCGGCAGCGCGGCGATGCCCTGGATCTCGGCGATCACCGGCGAGTCGGCGTCGGCGAGGCGTCCGCCGATGTAGTTGCCCGCCGCGACCCCCATGCCGTAGTTGTCGCCGCCGATGTAGGTGCGGTAGGCCAGGGAGGAGGCGAAGACCCGGTCGAGGTTGACCACCGGGATGCCGGCTTCCATCGCCTGCTGAGCGATCTGGGTCAGCGACTTGCCGTCGTAGGGCAGGGCCACGATCACGTCGACCTCGTCGCTGATGAAGGTCTCCATCTGCGAGATCTGCACGTTGACGTCGTTGCTGCTCTCGGCGGCGTTGAGCGTGACGTCGTCGAACTGCTCGGCCTGTGCCGTGGCGTTCTTGGAGATGGCCGCGATCCACCCGTGGTCCGCCGCCGGGGCGAGGAAACCGATGGTGACGTCAGGGCCGGACTCGGCGTTGTCGCCCTCGCCGCCGCTGCCGACGACGGCCTCGGTGTCATCGCCGTCGTCGCTGTTGCCGGTGCACCCGGTGAGGACGGCGCCGGCACCGAGCGCGGCGCCGCCGAGCAGGAAGCGGCGGCGGGCGAGGCCCGCGGTCAGGTTGCTGGTCATGCTTTCTCCTTCGAGGGTGGCGGGCTACGGAGACGAGCCGCGCCGGGCGAACTGCTGCTGCAGCAGGACGGCCCCGACGATGATCGCTCCCTTGGCGATCGCCTGGGCCGACGTGGACAGGTTGTTGAGCACGAACAGGTTCGACAGCGTGGTGAAGATCAGGACGCCGAAGACGGTGCCGGTGACGGTGCCTCTGCCACCGGAGAGCAGGGTGCCGCCGATGACGACGGCGGCGATCGCGTCCAGCTCGTACAGGGTGCCGTGCGTGGAGGTGCCGGTGGTCGTACGCGCCACGAGCATCGCCGCCGCGATGCCGCAGCACAGCCCGAGCAGCGCGTAGAGCATCAGCGTGTGCCGCTGCACGTTGATCCCGGCCAGCCGGGCGGCCTCGGGGTTGCCGCCGATCGCCAGCGTGCGCCGGCCGAACGTGGTGCGGTTCAGCAGCACCCAACCCGCCACGGCGACGAGGGCGAAGATGCATACCAGCAAGGGGACCCCGAGGAACTCGCTACGGAAGAAGTCGGCGAAGCCCGCCACCGAGACGACCTGGGTCTGCCGGTCGGACATGATCTCGGCGAGCCCGCGGGCGGCCGCCAGCATCGCCAGCGTGGTCATGAACGGCACGACCTTGCCGTACGCGATCAGCACCCCGTTGACGACTCCGCACCCGATGCCGACCGCGATCGCGGCGAGCACGATGACGACCCAGTGCACGTCGGTCGCGAGGTCCTGCGTGGCAACCGTGGTGCACCACACGGACGAGAGCGCGACGATCGCGCCGACCGACAGGTCGATGCCTCCACCGGTGATGACGAACGTCATGCCGATGCTCACGACGCCGATCACCGCAGCCAGCCGCAGGATCGTCAGCATGTTGTCGACGGTCGCGAACTGGTCCGGCTTGCTGATCCAGCCGGCCACGCACAGCCCGACCAGCGCGAGCACCAGCCCGGCGATGCGCAGGGCCGCGTTGGTGTCACCGAGCCGGATCCGCGACGTCCGGGCGGTGGTGTCGTCCGCGACCTGAGGTTCGGTCATGCCGCACTGCCTTCCATCACCAGGTCGAGGACCCGGCTCTCGTCCAGCTCGGCGGACGGACCCTCGTACACGACGGCGCCCTCACGCATGACGAGCACCTGGTCCGCGAGACCGAGCACCTCCTCGATCTCGCTCGAGACAACGACGACGGCGACCCCGGCATCGGCGAGCCGGCGCACCAGCGCGTAGATCTCCGAGCGGGCCCCGACGTCGACCCCGCGGGTCGGCTCGTCCAGCAGCAGCACCTTGCAGTCACGCAGGAGCCAGCGGGCGAGCACGACCTTCTGTTGGTTGCCGCCGGACAGCGTGCGCACCGCTCGGGACACGTCCCGCGGACGCAGGTCGAGCCCGGCAGCCTGCTCGTTGGCGGCCTTACGCTCCGCACCGCGGTCGACGAAACCGGCACGCGACATCGACGCGAGGCTCGAGACCGTGATGTTGCGGGCGATCGACTCGTCCAGCAGAAGTGCCTGGCTCTTGCGCTCCTCCGGGCACAGCCCGACGCCCGCGCGCACGGCGCTGGCCACCGAGCCCGCACGCAGCACCTGGCCCCCGACCTCGACCGTTCCGGCGTCGGGCCGGCGCGCGCCGTACAAGGTCTCGACGACCTCGGAGCGGCCGGCGCCCACCAGGCCGGCCAGGCCGAAGACCTCGCCGGCGCGCACCGCGAAGGACACGTCGGCGAACTCGCCCGTCCGTCGCAGGCCGCGTACGCGCAGCACCTCCTCGGCGCCGTCGGGGACTCCTGGCCGTGGTGGGAAGACGTACTCGATCGAGCGACCCGTCATCAGTCGGATCAGCTCGGCGGTCGAGGTCTCGGCGGCGGGCAGCCCGGTGGCCACCGCACGGCCGTCCTTGAGCACGGTGACCCGGTCGCCGATGCGGCGGATCTCCTCCAGCCGGTGCGAGATGTAGACGACGGCCACGCCGGAGCCGGTGAGGTCGTGGATGACCCGGAACAGCCGGGCCACCTCCTCCTGGTCGAGCACGGCCGACGGCTCGTCCATGACGATCAGCTGCGCGTCGTGCGACAGGGCCCGGGCCATCGACACGACCTGCTTGGCGGCCGCCGACAGCCGCCCGACCTCACGGCCGACGGGGATCTCGGGGTGCCCGAGCCGAGCGAGCAGGCGGCGGGCCTCCGCGCGCGCCGCGCTGCGCTGGCTGAAGCCGGCCCGGCTCTGCTCGTGGCCGAGAAAGACGTTCTCGGCAACGCTCAGGCCGTCGACGAGGTCGAGCTCCTGGTAGATGGTCGCGATGCCGCGCCGCATCGCCGCCACCGGCGTGGCCAGCCGGACCTCGTCGCCCGCCCACACGATCCGGCCCTCGTCGGGTTGGTAGGCACCGGCGAGGATCTTGATCAGGGTGGACTTGCCGGCGCCGTTCTGGCCGAGCAGGCAGTGCACCTCGCCAGGCCGGACGTCGAGCGCCACGCCGTCGAGCGCGCGGACCCCGGGGAACTGCTTGACGATGCCCTCCATCGTGAGCAGCGGACCGGTGTCGCTCATGGGTGCCCCCGTCGTCGCCGTGGCTGGCAGCAAGTTACGAGAGGAAGCGGGGTTAGTCAACGAGTTCTGGACGACTTTTGCACTTTACTTTTCAAAGTCACCGATCAGCAGCGCGTCGAAGGCGAGCCGTGCGGCGCCGACCACCCCGCCCACCTGCTCCATCTCGCTGTGCACCAGCGGCAGGTTGTTGGTGGCCAGCGGCAACGACCGGCGGTAGACCACGCTGCGGATCTCGGCCAGCAGCTCGTGTCCGATCCGCGACACCTGTCCCCCGATGACCACCATCGCGGGGTTGTAGAACGAGACCAGCCCGGCCAGCACCACGCCGAGTCGGCGGCCGCCGGCGCGGACCAGCTCGGTCGCGGCCGCGTCCCCCCGAGCAGCGGCCTCGGCCACCTCGACGGCGGTGATCCGCCCGCGTTCGGCGCGCAGCTCGGCCAGCACCTCGGAGCGTCCGGACGCCGCCGCAGCCTCACCGTCCCGGGCGAGAGCCGCCCCGGAGAAGAACGCCTCGAGGCAGCCGACGTTGCCGCACGCGCAGACCGGGCCGGTCTCCTCGACCAGGATGTGGCCGATGTCCCCGGCGCAGCCGTCGACCCCGCGGTACAGCCGGCCGGCCACGACGATGCCGCAGCCGATCCCGGTGCCGATCTTCACGAACAGGTACGAGCTCACCCGCCGCGCCACGCCGGCGTGCAGCTCGCCGAGCGCCATCAGGTTGACGTCGTTGTCCAGCACGACCGGGACGCCGAGCTCGCGGGCGACGGTGTCGCGTACCGGGTGTTGGTGCCAACCGGGCATGATCGGCGGCGACACCGGCCGACCGCGATCGAAGTCGACCGGCCCGGGCACGCCCACCCCGGCTCCGAGCAGCCGGATGTCCGGCCGCTGGGCGCGCACCTTGGCCGCCAGTGCCAGCACCCGTCCCAGCACCACGTCAGGTCCCTCGCGCACCGCGCAGGCCTCGGCGAGGTGGGCCACGACCCCCATCCGCCGGTCGGTCAGGGCCACGTCGATCGACGTGGTCCCGATGTCGACGCCGAGGAAGCCCAGCTCGGGGGCGAGGTCGACCAGGGTGCTGCGCCGTCCCCCGCGCGACGCGGCCGGCCCTACCGCACAGGTCAGCTCCAGCTGCTGGAGCCGCCGCAGCTCCGAGCCGATCGTCGTACGCGAGACACCCACCTGGTCGGCGAGCGCCACCCGGGACAGCGGACCGCCGTCACGCAGCCGCACCAGGATCTCGGCCTGCGTGGCGGTCTCGGCCCGCCCGGTCACGTCCACTCCGGAGATGATGGCACTCCGAAGCGGGGCATGCTGTGTGCATGCACGAGACGCCTGGCGAGCTGGAGCAGCTCGATGCCCTGCTGACCCGTTCGCTGCTCGGCTCGAGCGAGCACCTGCGCAGCATCGTGACCGACGGGGAGCGCACGCTCGACGCCGCCGAGACCTGTCGGGTTCTGACCGGTATGCGCACGTTGGCCCTGGCCACCGTGACCGCCGCCGGCGAGCCGCGGATCAGTGGCGTCGACGGCCACTTCCTCCATACCCGCTGGGTCTTCACCACGTCGACCACCGCGGCCAAGGTCCGGCACATGCGGGCGCGGCCGGCGGTCAGCGCGGCGCACATGATCGGCGACGACCTCGGGGTGTTCTGCCACGGTCAGGTCGAGCTGCTGCCGCCGGACCACCCGGACTTCCCCGCCGTCGAGGACCACCTGGTCAGCCACTACGGCTCGTCGCCGAGCAGCTGGGGCCCCGCGATCACGTACGCACGGATCCAGCCGCACTGGATGGTTGCCTACGCCTTCGCCAAGCAGCGGCTGCTCGACGAGGGCAGCTGACCGACGCTGGGCTCAGACGACGACGTTGACCAGGCCGGGGGCGCGGACGATCACCCGGCGCACCTGGCGGCCGTCGACGAAGCGCTGCACGTCGGGATGGGCCAGCGCCAGCCGCTCCAGCTCGTCGGCAGCGATGTCGGGGGCGACCTCCAGCCGGGCGCGTACCTTGCCCTGCACCTGGACGACGCTGGTCACCGTCTCCTCCACCAGCAGCGCCTCGTCGACGTCCGGCCACGCGGTGGTGGCGACCGTCGGCTGGTGACCCAGCGACTCCCACATCTCCTCGGCGACGTACGGCGCCACCAGGCTCAGCAGCTTGGCGACCGCCTCGACGGCCTCGCGCACGGCCGGGTCACCGCCACCACCGGCGCCGTCGATGGTCTTGCGGGTCGCGTTGACCAGCTCCATCACCCGCGCCACCGCGACGTTGAAGCGGTGCGACTCCACCAGCTGGTCGACCTCGTGCACCGTGCGGTGCGTGACCCGGCGCAGCCCGTCGTCGCCGGTGGTCGGGTCCGTCCCGGGCTCGCTGGTGACGTCCTGGGACAGCCGCCAGGCACGCTGCAGGAACCGCAACGAGCCTTGCGGTGACAGGTCGGCCCAGTCGATGTCGTCCTCGGGCGGACCGGCGAACACCAGCGTCAGCCGCACCGCGTCGACACCGAACGCGTCGATCTGCTCGCCCAGGTCGACGCCGTTGCCCAGGGACTTGCTCATCGCCCTGCCCTCGTTGATGACCTGACCCTGGTTGACCAGCGACACCGTGGGCTCGACGGTGGTGAGCATGCCCAGGTCGTGCAGCACCTTGGTGAAGAAGCGGAAGTACAGCAGGTGCAGCACGGCGTGCTCCGAGCCGCCGAAGTAGTTCGCCGCCGGCATCCACCGGTCGGCCACCTCGGGGTCGTACGGGCGCTCGGTGTCCCCAGGCGACAGGTAGCGCAGGAAGTACCACGAGGAGTCGACGAACGTGTCCATCGTGTCGGTGTCGCGTTTGGCCGGACGCCCGCACGACGGGCAGGGCGTGTTCACCCAGTCGGTCGCTGCGGCCAACGGAGACGTTCCTCGGGGGGCGAGATCTGTGCCCGTCAGGTGAGGCAGCTCCACCGGCAGCTCGTCGTCGGGCACAGGCACCTCCCCACACACGTCGCAGTGCACGATCGGGATCGGGCAGCCCCAGTAGCGTTGCCGGCTCAGCAGCCAGTCGCGCAGCCGGTAGTTGACGGTGCGCTCCCCCCGACCCGTCGCCTCCAGCCAGTCGATCATGCGCGACTTCGCCTCCTCGACCGGCAGGCCGTCCAGGCTGATCTCGTCGTTGGCGGAGTTCATCGCTGCGCCCTCGCCCTGGTAGGCCTCGCCGTCGAACTCGTCGGGCGGCTGCACCGTGCGCACGATCGGCAGGTCGTAGGCGACGGCGAAGTCCCAGTCCCGCTGGTCCTGACCGGGGACAGCCATGATCGCGCCGGTGCCGTAGTCGGCCAGCACGTAGTCGGCCGTCCAGACCGGGATCTGTCCACCTGTCGCCGGGTTGGTGGCGTACGCGCCCAGGAAGAGGCCCGTCTTGGGTCGCTCGGTCGACATCCGCTCGACCTCGGTGGAGCGCTGGGTCTGCTCCAGGTACGCCTCGAACGCCCCCCGCTGCTCGTCGCTCACCAGCTGTGCGGCCACTGGCGACTCCGGCGCTACCACCATGTAGGTGGTGCCGAACAGCGTGTCCGGCCGGGTGGTGAACACCCGCAGCGGCTCGTCCAGACCCTCGACCGGGAAGTCGACGAACGAGCCCTCGGACCGGCCGATCCAGTGGCGTTGCATGGTCAGGATCCGGTCCGGCCAGTGCCCCAGCAGGCTCATGTCGTCCAGCAGCCGTTGGGCGTACTCGGTGATCCGGTAGTACCACTGCGTCAGCTGCCGCTTGGTCACCGCGGCGCCGCACCGGTCGCATACCCCGCCGACGACCTGCTCGTTGGCCAGCACGGTCTGGTCGTTCGGGCACCAGTTGACCCAGCTGTCCCGGCGCTCGGTCAAGCCGTGCTCGCGGAAGCGCAGGAACAGCCACTGGGTCCACCGGTAGTAGTCCGGGTCGGAGGTGTGCAGCCGGCGCGACCAGTCGAAGCTCATCGCGTAGCGGCGCAGCGACTCGGCCTGGGTCTCGATGTTGGCGTAGGTGTACTCCGCCGGGTGCTCGTTGCGCCGGATCGCAGCGTTCTCGGCGGGCAGCCCGAAGGAGTCCCACCCGATCGGGTTCAGGACGTCGTAGCCCTTCAGCCGCCAGTAGCGCGCCAGCACGTCGTGCAGCGCGAACACCTCGCCGTGACCCATGTGCAGGTCGCCGGACGGGTACGAGAACATCGTCAGCGCGTAGCGACGCTCCTTGCTGCCGTCGTCCAGCGCCCGGAAGGGGTCGAGCTTCTCCCACACCGGCCGCCACTTGTCCTGGACCGCGCGCACGTCGTACGCCGCACGCTCGCCGGCTGCCGGCCGGGTGCTCTCCTGGTGGCCCGTCACGACCCTCTCCTGTCTCCTGCCCCGGACATGAAAAAGCCCCTCAGGCATGAGGGGCGGCCGCGTTGTCGTGGTGTCGTCAACGCGGCTCGGTAAGAAGCAGGAACCGTCGCACGGACCCAGGGTAGCGCACCGGGATCGGCGGACCGCCGGGCCGTTCCCCGCGCATCAGTCGTCTCGATCGGCGGGCTCGTCCTCCTCGGTCGCCACCACGATCGGGCGGAGGCGCACCCACACCAGGAAGACCGCCGCGACGGCCACCATGCCGATACCGGCCCACAGGTTGATGTTGAACCCGTCGGCCTGGTCGAGGTCGGCGTCGCTGGTCGCGAACAGACCCGTACCGACGAGGATCAGCCCGTAGACGCCGATCAGCGCCGCGATGATCACGCGGATGTCGAAGGCGCCGGCGGTCTTCTTGCCGGTCGAGCTGCCAGACGTGTCGGTCACGACGTGCTCCTCAGCGGAAGACGAGGTTGAGGGCGATGGTCATGATCATCACACCAGAGCCGAGCTTGACCACCGACTGCCACCACGGCGTGCCGGGCTCGTCGCCGAGCTTGGTCTCGGTCTCCGACCACACCAGTCCGCCCAGCTCCGCCTCGTCGCGTGGCTTCGTGACGAAGCTGACCAGCACGGCCGACAGCGAGCCCACCACGAACGCGGCACCTGCCTGGACGAACGCACCGCCCTGTCCGGGCAGCGTGTAGACGCCGGTCTCGTTCATCACGAACAGCACCACCGCGGCGCTCGTACCGAGCACGAGGCCGATCCAGGCCCCGGTCGGGCTGAGCCGCTTCCAGAACAGACCGACGATGAACACCGCGAACAGTGGCGCGTTGAAGAAGCTGAACAGGGTCTGCAGGTAGTCCATCAGGTTGTCGTAGTTCGACGCGATGAACGCGGTCCCGATGGCGATCACGGTGGCGATCACCGTCACCACCCGGCCGACCTCGAGGTAGTAGTGGTCCGGCTTGTCCTTGACGATGTAGGTCTGCCAGATGTCGTAGCTGAACACGGTGTTGAAGGCGCTGATGTTGGCCGCCATGCCGGCCATGAACGCCGCCAGCAGGCCGGCCAGGGCCACGCCGAGCATGCCGTTCGGGAGCAGCTGGCCGATCAGCAGCGGCAACGTGTCGTTGAAGTCGACGCCCTCTGCATTTGCGGTGTCGCCGGCCTTGAACGCCGCGAGCTGGGGCACCAGCACGGCCGCGATGATGCCGGGCACCACGACGATGAACGGGACCAGCATCTTCGGGTACGCACCGATGATCGGGGCGCGGCGGCCGGCCGAGAGACTGCTGGAGGCCATGGCCCGCTGCACCTCGACGAAGTTCGTCGTCCAGTAGCCGAACGACTGGACGAAGCCGAGCCCGAAAACGATGCCGACCACAGACCAGAACGGATCCAGCCCGGTGAACTCGGTGCCCGGCCAGGACGACATCTGCTCGGCCCCCGCATCCGCGGTGACCTTGGTGACGAGTCCGTCCCAGCCGCCCACCTTGTGCAGCCCCACCAGGGTGAGCGGCAGCAGCGCGGCCACGATCACGAAGAACTGCAGCACCTCGTTGTAGATCGCCGCCGACAGACCGCCCAGGGCGGTGTACGTGAGCACGATCGCGGCGGCGGCCACGATCGAGACCCACAGGTCCCAGCCCAGCAACGCCTCGACTATCGACGCCAGCAGGAACAGGTTCAACCCCGCGATGAGCACCTGCGCCACGACCAGGCTGATCGCGTTGACCAGGTGGGCGCCGGTGCCGAAGCGCATCCGCATGTAGTCGGGCACGCTGCGCGCCTTGGACCCGTAGTAGAACGGCATCATCACGACGCCGAGGAACACCATCGCCGGGATCGCGCCGACCCAGAAGTAGTGCATGGTCGCCATGCCGTACTGCGCCCCGTTGGCCGACATCCCCATGACCTCGATCGCGCCCAGGTTCGCCGAGATGAACGCGAGCCCGGTCACCCAGGCCGGCAGCGAGCGGCCGGACAGGAAGAAGTCGAGACTGCTGGACACCGAGCGCCGGGCCAGCAGCCCGATGCCGAGCACGAAGACGAAGTAGAGGGCGACGATCGCGTAGTCGACGAACTGGGCATCGAGGCTGAGGTCGGCGTCGGCGGCCAGCAGCATTGCGTCCTCCCAGTCCCGGCCACGCGCCGGATCGAGGTCGCCCCGGGCCGGGGCGACGGACACCGTAACGTCGCATCGCCGGTTCGGCCCGTCGAGACCCGCCGGATTCCGTCGGTCGGTACCGGGAGCGCCCGGACCGGGTGGTTACCGCACCCCGAGCGGGCTGGGGGTCAGGGCTGCGGGCCCGGAGGTGCGGGAGGCGGCGGCTGGTAGGGCGGCGGCGGCTGCTGCTCAGCCGGTGGCGGCGGAGGTGGTGGCTGCTGCTCCGTGGGTGGCGGTGGCTGTTGCGGGTACGGCTGCGGCGGCGGCGGTTGCTGGTAGGGCTGCTGCGGCTGCTGGTAGGGCTGCTGCGGCTGCTGGTACGGCTGCTGCGGCTGCTGGTACGGCTGCTGCGGCGGCTGCTGGTACTGCGGGTACTGCGCCGTGGCCTGGGTCTGGGAGGGGTCGCCCGCGTACGGCTGCTGGTACTGCTGCTGCTGCGGCGGCGGAGGTGGCGGCGCCGTGGGCCGCACCCGGCGTGGCCGCGGGTGCCCGCGGCGACTGACCGCGAGCGCCCCGGCGGCGGCCGCGAGCAGCACGCCGAGCACCCCGACGCCGGCCGCCCAGCGCAGGGTGTGGTCGAGGTCGACGGCGAACAGCCCGGTCGTGAGCACGCCGACAGCGCCGACGCCACCGAGCACCGCGTAACCCGGGTGGGCCGTGAGCGCGTACAGCCCGAGCAGGGCCAGGCAGACGATGACGCCGAGCGCCAGCGTCGTCGCGGCGTCGCCGGAATAGCTCGTGCCGGTGTCGCCACCGCCGTCGCCGCCGAAGCCACCGGCGAACGCGCGGGCGAACGCGCCGGCGAACGCGGCGAAGGCCAGCACGAGGAGCACCCCGGTCAGCGCGATGACACCACCGAGCAGCGCGGAGACGTGCCGGGTGGGAAGGATCCAGCCCGCGCCGGCCACCGCCGCGCCGTAGAGGACCGCGGGGATGCTCAACCACAGCAGCGACTCCGAGTCGTCCGGTGTGACGTCACCCAGGAACGCGGCGAGCAGCACCAGGCCACCCAGGATCGCGACGGCGACCGTCGCACCCGACCGCACCACGACGTAGGCGCCCGCACCACCCAGCAGCAGCACGGCGCCGATGAGGTAGCTGACGTGGTCCCAGTCGGTCAGGGCGATGCCGACCGTGAAGGCGAACGCCGCGACGGCCAGTCCGGCGGGCCCGGCAATGAGCCAGCGGGAGTAGTCGCGGTCGGCGACGAGCAGGTGCACCCCCGCCGTGAGCGCGGTGAGCGCCACGGCCACGCCCAACGCCACGACGAACGGCTTCCACTCGAAGCCGTCGTCGAAGCGGTCGGACAGATAGGAAGCGACCAGTGCCGCAGCCACCGCGACGGCGGCGCCGAACAGCGCCAGTCCGCCGGCCAGTCGCTCGATGAGTGGCCAGCGGGTCACGGTCTCGGCCGAGGCCTGGCCGGCATCGGAGGTCGTGGCGGGTGCGGCCGCACCCGGGGTCACCCGCATGACGGCGTAGACCCGGTCGGCCTGCCCGTGGTCGAGCGTGCCGTCACGTACGAGGCCGTCGACGGCGGTGTAGACGGGGTCGTGGCCGGAGGGTGTGGAGGCGGACATGCGCGCACCATAGACGCTGGCACGGTCACCTGGGGGGAGGTCGGGACGGTCGGCGTCATCGGCGCCCGGAGCCGGTCACAGGCGGGGCGGCGACGCGCGGGTGCAAGGATGCGGCACCGTGGGGAGGGCTGTGAGTGCGGCGACGCCGGCGGGTGGGCCGCGCGCGTACGTCCGTGGTCCGCTGCCGCTGCTGGGCCCGGCGTTCGTCGCGGCGATCGCGTACGTCGACCCTGGCAACTTCGCCACCAACATCACGGCCGGCTCGACGTACGGCTACCTGTTGGTGTGGGTGCTGCTCGTCAGCAACGCGATGGCCATGCTCATCCAGTACCTGTCGGCCAAGGCCGGGATCGCGACCGGACAGAGCCTGCCCGAGCTGTGCCGCGCGCACTTCCCGCGCCCGGTCACCCGCGGGCTGTGGGTGCAGGCCGAGGTGGTGGCCATGGCGACCGACCTCGCCGAGGTGCTCGGCGGGGCGATCGCGCTCTACCTGCTGTTCGGTGTCCCGCTGCTGGCGGGCGGCGCGATCACGGCGGTCGTCGCCTTCGGGCTGCTGCTGCTGCAGGGCCGGGGGCACCGTCCGTTCGAGGTCGCGATCGCCGGACTGCTCGCGGTGATCCTGCTGGGCTTCTGCTACAGCCTGGTGAGCGGCGGTGTCGACCCGGGTGCGTTCGCGGCCGGGATGGTCCCCCACTTCGAGGGGACGGACAGCGTGCTGCTCGCGACCGGCATGCTCGGCGCGACGGTGATGCCGCACGTGATCTACCTGCACGGTGCCCTCACGCAGGGCCGCTACGCACGCGACACCGAGCAGCGGCGGCGGGCGCTGCTGCGCAGCCAGCGGGTCGACGTGGTCTCGGCGATGAGCATCGCCGGGCTGGTCAACCTCGCGATGCTCGTCATCGCGGCACAGGTGCTGCACGGACCACAGCCGGCCGACACCATCGAGAAGGCGCACTCCGGGCTGGACGCGGCGCTCGGTCCGGCTGCCGCGCTGTTCTTCGCGCTGGCGCTGCTGGCCTCGGGGTTCGCGGCCTCGAGCGTCGGGACGTACTCGGGTCAGGTCGTCATGCAGGGCTTCCTGCAACGCCAGATCCCGCTCACCCTGCGCCGGCTGATCACGCTGGCCCCGGCGCTGATCGTGCTCGCCCTCGGGCTCGATCCCACCCGGGCGCTGGTGCTGTCCCAGGTGGTGCTGTCTTTCGGCATCCCGTTCGCGCTGGTGCCGCTGGTGCTGCTCACCCGGCGCCGCGACGTCATGGACACCCTCGTCAACCGGCAGGTCACCACCGTCGTGGCCGGCCTGGTCGCCGCCGTGATCATCGTGCTGAACGTCGTGCTGATCGCGCTCACCATCGGCTGAGCGCCCCCACCCCCGCGCCCGCACACCCCCGTTGTGGCGGCAACACGCGCCCGACCCGCCGGGCACACCGGCACTTTGCCGCCACAACGCGGTGCGAAGCGGCGGTCAGGTACGGGCCAGCTCGAGCACGCTCCACGAACACGCCGGCAGTTGCAGCCGGGCGCCACCGTCGACGACCTCGACGGTGTCCAGCGGCCGCAGGCCCACCCGCTCGGGCTGGTCCGCGGAGTTCGTCGTGTGCCGGTCCTGGCCGTCGGAGGCCGCCAGCGTGCGGGCCCGCTCGAGCCGGAGCGCTCCGAAGCCGCCGAGACCGACCTCGACCGTGGCGGCCTCGTCGAGATCGCGGTTGGCGACGAACAGCGCCAGCCGTCCGGTGTCCTCGTCCCAGGTCCCGGCCGCGTCGACCAGGTCGACGTCGCCGTGCTGATCGGTCTCGTGCCGGTCGCTGCGCACCTGCAGCTGGAGGATCTCGCCGGTCGCGAGCCGGCGCACCTGCTCGAACGGGTGCGCGATCGTCTGCTTCCAGGCGGCTCCCCCGGCCTCGCTGCGCAGCAGGCCGATCACGTTGATCAGCTGCGCCTGGCACCCGACGGTGACCCGGTCGCCGTGCCGCAGCAGTGAGTTCAGCAGGGTGCCGACGACGACCGCGTCGGTGACTGAGTACTCGTCCTCGATGACCCGCGGGGCAACGGTCCAGTCCGGCTCGTCGGCCGCCTTCTGCGGGTGTGACTGGTACCAGACGTTCCACTCGTCGAACGAGATGTTGATCGGCTTGCCGTGGCGTCCGCGCGCACGGACCGCGTCGGCGGTGGAGACGACGGCCTCGATGAAGCGGTCCATGTCGACCGCCGAGGCCAGGAAGCTCGCGGCGTCGCCCGAGCGCTCCTCGTAATAGATGTGGGCCGAGATGTAGTCGACGACGTCGTAGCACTGCTCGAGCACGACGCGCTCCCACTCGCCGAACGTGGCCATCTTCGGCCCGGAGCTGCCGCACGCGACCAGCTCGATGTCCGGGTCGATGTAACGCATCGCCTTAGCGGTCTCGTTGGCGAGCCGCCCGTACTCGTACGGCGTCTTGTGACCCACCTGCCACGGCCCGTCCATCTCGTTCCCGAGGCACCACAGCTTGATGCCGAACGGGTCGGCGACGCCGTGCGACCGGCGCAGGTCGGAGAACTTCGACCCGCCGGGGTGGTTGGCGTACTCCACCAGGTCGCACGCCGCCTGCACGCCGCGGCTGCCGAGGTTGACGGCGAGCATGGGCTCGGTGCCGACCTGCCGGCACCACTCACCGAACTCGGCCAGTCCGAACTGGTTGGTGTCGACCGACTTCCACGCGCGGTCCAGGCGGCGCGGCCGCTGCTCCTTCGGCCCGACGCCGTCCTCCCAGTCGTAGCCGGACACGAAGTTGCCGCCGGGGTAGCGCACCACGGTCGGCCCGAGCTCGCGGACCAGGTCGGCGACGTCCTGCCGGATGCCGTGCTCGTCGGACTTCGGGTGGTCGGGTTCGTAGATGCCGGTGTAGACGCACCGGCCCATGTGCTCGACGAACGAGCCGAACAGCCGGGGCGGCACCGGGGCAACGGTGAAGGCGGGGTCGGCGGTCAGACGGGCAGTGGGCACAAGGGTCCTCTCTCGATGGTGCGGATCCGGTCTGCCGGGCTCAGGTGCCGGCCAGACCGGTGGTGGCGACGCCGCGGATGATCTGGCGCTGGAAGAGCATGAACGCGACGACCAGGGGCAGGCCGGCCAGCAGCACCGAGGCCATGATCTGCGCGTACATGACGCCGAAGCTGCTCTGCACCTGCACCAGGCCGACCGGCAGGGTCATCAGGTTGGGGTCGGAGATGATGATGAACGGCCACAAGAAGTTGTTCCATGCGTGGATGAACACGAAGATGCCGACGGCCGCGAGGATGGGCCGCGACAACGGCAGCACGATCTGCAAGAAGATCCGCAGCGAGCTGGCGCCGTCGACCCGGGCGGCCTCGTCGAGCTCGCGCGGCAGCCCGTCGAAGAACTTCTTCAGGATGAACACCATCGTCGGCGCAACCAGCTGCGGCAGGATGATGCCCAGGTAGGTGTCGCCGAGACCCATCGCCACCACCTGCTTGTACAGCGGCACGATCAGGATCTGCGGGGGCACCATGATCCCGGCGATGGTGATCGCGAACAGGACGCTCCGGCCCCGGAACTTGCACCGGGAGAAGCCGTACGCGGCCGCTGTCGAGATCGCCAGCGTCAGCACCGTGACGGCGACCGCGACGATGGTGCTGTTGACGAACCAGATCCAGAGGTTGTCGTTGCTGAGCACCGTGCGGTAGGCGTCCAGGGTGAAGCCATCGGGCGGAACCGCCTCGATCGGCACCGTGGTGGTGTCCTTCTCGTACTTCAGCGAGGTCAGCAGCGCCCAGATCAGCGGTGCCAGCCAGACCAGCGCGATCACCGAGAGCGCCGTGACCACCAGGATACGCACGGTGAGCGGGCTGCGGCGGGGGTCGCGGCCACCGCGGCGGACGGTGGCGTCACCGCCCGCGCGACCGCCGGTGTTGATCAGGTCGGTGGCGACGCTCATGAGGTCCGCTCCCGTCGGGTGGTGAACCAGGCCTGGCTGAGCGACACCACGACGATCAGCGCGAAGAACATGTACGAGATCGAGGCGGCGTAACCGAGCCGGTAGTTGACGAAGCCGGTGTCGTAGACGTACTGCAGCAGCGGTGTTGCCGCTGCCTCCGGCCCACCGCTGCCGGAGAACAGGATGTAGATCTGGTCGAAGACCTTCAGCGAGGCCAGGACCTGGAGCACGATCACCAGCACAGTGGTCGTCTTGAGCAGCGGGATGGTGATCGAGATCAGCTGGCGCCAGCCGCTTGCGCCGTCGATGTCGGCGGCTTCGTACAGCTGCTGCGGGATGGCCTGCAGCGCGGCGAGGTAGAGCAGGAAGTTGAAGCCCACCGTCCACCACACGGTGAGGATCACGGTCGACGTCAGCGCCACGTTGGCGTCGTTGAGCCACCCGACGGTGGGGAGCCCGACCTTGGCCAGCAGGCCGTTGATCAGCCCGAAGTCGTTCTGGAACAGCCAGTTCCAGATCAGCACGACCGTAGCTACCGGCAGCAGGAACGGCGCGAAGTAGACGAAGCGCCAGAACCACTGGCCCCGGACGCCGGTGTGCACGAGCAGCGCCATGATCAACGCGACCACCACCAGCGGGACGGTGCTCAGCACGGTGAACATCACCGTGTGCCCCAGCGTGGTCCAGACCAGGTCGTCGCCGACCATCTCGCGGTAGTTCTCCAGTCCGACGTACTGCGAGTCCCCGCCGACGAGGCTCACGTCGAAGAAGCTCATGCCGAGCCCGTAGATGATCGGCCAGATCGCGAACAGCGCGTAGACGACGAGGAACGGCAGCACGAACCACGGGCCGCCGGTGTTGGTGCCGATGCCCCCCGGCCGGCCGAAGACGCCCCCCACGGTCTGTCGCGTCCCGGGGCTGGCCGGGGCCCGGGTGATGGTGTCGGATGTCGCCATGGCTACGTCACCTCTCGAGGTGCGGGGGTCGTCGGTACGTGCACGGCCGGGTCACACCGGCGGCGGCAGCTGGAGCTGCTCGTTGAGCCAGCCGATGAGGTTGTCGGCTGCATCTTCGGGGGTCATGGCGTGGGAGCAGACCGCCCCGAGGTCCTGGAACGCGCGGCTCATCATGTTCGACCCGGAGCCGGCGAAATAGGCCCGGGGGTCGAATGCAGCCAGCTCGGCCGCAGCCTGGTAGTTCGACTGCGGCTGCAGCTCCTGGTATGCCTTGCTCTCCACCACTGCCGACAGCGCGGGCACGTGGCCGCCACCGGCCCAGGACAGGCTGTTGTCCAGCATCGAGGCCGCGAGGTCGTATGTCGCCGAGAGCGTGGCGTCGTCCTGACTGAGCTGGCGAGGAAGCACGAAGATGTGGCTGTCGGCCCGGGCGATGTGCTCGTCGCCGAACAACGCAGGGAACAGTGTCATCGAGAACGGGATCTCGGCCATCTCGGCCGTCACGATCTCCCAGACGCCCTGGGTGAGGAAGGCGGTCTGCTCACTGGCGAACAGCGCCGAGGCGCCGCCGCCGTCGAGCGTCTGCGACGAGATGGTGCCGTCACACAGGTCGGCCATGAAGGCCATCGACTGGACCATGGCGTCGCGGTCGGCCTCGGCCTTGCCTCCGATCGGCAGCTCGATGGTGGCCCCCTGCTGGCTGTACAAGGTCCAGAACATCTCCCAGCACATCATCGCGTCGTTGCCGCCGAACGCGATGCCGGTGCTGCCGGTGACCTCCGCGGCCCGATTACCGGCGTCCAGGAACAGCTCGGGCGAGTCGAGTGGCTTGAGCTGGCCGTCGGAGTCCAGCAGGTCGAGCTCTTCGCAGATGTCGGTGTTGTAGTAGAGGACGAACGGGTGGGTGTCGAGCGGCAGCGCCATCAGCTGGTCGTCGATCATCACCCGGTCGAGCACCGGCTGCGGGAAGTCCTCCAGCGCGATGCCCCGCTTGCCCAGCTCGTCGAGGTCCCACGGCTCCACCAGGTCCTGGGCGAACACCGGCAGCCGGGTGGCGTGCAGCGTCGCCAGGTCGGGGGCGCGGCCGCCCTCGCAGGCCATCGCGAGCTTGGTGTAGTAGGGCGCGCCCCACATCAGGGTCGTCGCGGTGACGTTGACCGACGGCTCCTCGTCGCGGAAGGCGTCGGTGAGCTCGACCATGCGGGCGCCGTCGCTGCCGGTGAAGAAGTTCCAGTACGCCACCGGGGTGCCGCCGCCGCCGGGGGTGACGACCGCGCCGCACCCGGGCAGCGCGCTGCCGGCAGCCAGTCCGCCGGCGGCCAGACCGGTGCCCCGGAGGAACGAACGTCGACTGATGGCGCGCCTGGTCAGCATGGACCCCTCCCGGCTTTACAACGTTGTAGAGACCCTGCCGTGAGAACGCTCACACGTCAACAGAACGGGGCAAATCTGTCAAACTGCTCCGGTGACCTCCCAGCGGGTGACCTCGATGCGGGACGTGGCGCGCGCCGCGGGGGTGTCGGTGAAGACGGTGTCCAACGTGGTCAACGGCTTCGCCCACGTGCGGCCCGACACCCGTGCGCGGGTGCAGGAGCAGATCGAGGCGCTGCAGTACCGGCCGCAGGCGGTCGGCCGGCACCTGCGGCAGGGGCGCACCGGCATGATCACGCTGGCCGTCCCCGAGATCGACCTCCCGTACTTCGCCGACCTCGCCGCCCGGCTGGTCAGCGCCGCGCGGCAACGGGGCCTCACCGTGCTGGTCGAGCAGACCGACGGCGAGCTCGAGCGGGAGCGGGAGGCGGCCGACGGCTACCCGGTACGGCTCGCCGACGGGCTCATCTTCAGCCCGCTCACGATGTCCGAGGACGAGCTCGGGCAGGCGCGGCACGGCACCCCGACCGTCCTGCTCGGTGAGCACGGCGAGAACGCCGCCGTCGACCGGGTCGGTGTCGACAGCGTGACCGTCGGAGCCCTCGCGACCGAGCACCTGCTGGCAGCCGGTCGCCGGCGGATCGCCATGGTCGGGCGCAAGCCCTGGCCCAACCCCGTGCTGCTGCAGCGCGCCCGCGGGTACGAGAAGGCGCTGCGAGCCGCCGACCTTCGGGTCGACCCCGCGCTCACGCCCGAGTTCGGCGAGTGGAGCCGCCGGGTCGGCGGGCTGGCGGTCGACACCCTGCTGGACGAGCGCCGCGACGTCGACGCGATCTTCGCCGCCAACGACGTGCTGGCGCTCGGAGCCCTGCACGCGCTGCACCGGCGCGGGGTCCAGGTGCCCGACGACGTCGCGGTCGTGGGCGTCGACGACATCCCGGAGGCGCGCTACTCGGCGCCGACGCTGAGCACCGTCGCCATCGACCGGGCGGCGATCGCCGAGCACGCCCTCGACCTGCTCACCTCGCGGCTCGACGACGCCGACCTGCCGCCCCGTACGGTGCTCGCGCCGCACCACCTGGTCGCACGCGAGTCGACCACCCCCACCCCCGTTGTGGCGGCAACACGCGGGTGACGCGCCGGCGGAAGCAACCGGATGCCGCCACAGCTCACCCGCCGAGCAGGTGCAGGCCGATGCCGGCCAGCGCGCAGACACCGAGCGTGCGCAGCACACCCCAGCCGCAGGCGAAGATCAGCACGCAGGCCAGGCCGGTCACCGCCACCTCCGCGGGCTGCAGGCTCGACAGCTCAGCCACCGCGAAGTCGAACGGCCCCCAGGTCACCGACCGGGTGGCGTCGAACAGCGTGTTCTCGGCGAAGTACACGGCCAGGCTGGCGATGACACCGACCACCGCCGCGGTGATGCCGGAGAGTGCGGCTGCCAGGGCCTGGTTGTGCCGCAGCCGCTCGACGTACGGGGCGCCCAGCAGGATGAACAGGAAGCAGGGCACGAACGTCACCCACGTGGTCAGCAGGGCGGCGAGGACAGCGGCGACCCACGGGTCGAGAGCACCGGGATCGCGGTAGGCACCGACGAAGGCGACGAACTGCACGACCATGATGAGCGGCCCGGGAGTGGTCTCGGCCAGGGCCAGGCCGCGGACCATCTCGCCGGGCAGCAGCCAGCCGTAGACCTGCACCGCCTGCTGCGCGACGTACGCGAGCACCGCGTAGGCACCGCCGAACGTGATCAGGGCGGCACCGGAGAAGAACAGGCCCTGCTCGACGAAGATGCTGTCCCGGCCGGCCAGCACGGCGAAGGCGACCACCGGCGCCGCCCACAGCACCAGCCCGACGGCGAGGATCACCAGCCCGCGACGCCTACTGGGCCGCGCCGCGTGCAGGTCGTCGTCGGCCACGAGTGGTGTGACTCCGTCGTCGTCGACCTCGGCCTTGGGAGCCGCCAGCTCCGGGATGCGCAGGCCGAGCAGCCAGCCGGCGACGCCCGCGCCCAGCACGACCACCGGGAACGGCACCGCCAGGAACGTCAGTGCGACGAATGCCGCGACCGCGACGACCACCAGGCTGGGATGGGTCAGTGCGCGCCGGCTGACCCGCAGCAGCGCCTGGACCACGATCGCGATGACGGCCGGTGCCAGGCCGAGGAACACGGCGTCGACCGCGTCGGTGTCACCCAGGCCGACGTAGAGCGCCGACAGACCCAGCAGCGCGACCATGCCCGGCAGCACGAACAGGGTGCCGGCGATGAGTCCACCGCGCAGCCCGTTGAGGAGCCAGCCGGTGTAGATGGCCAGCTGCTGGGCCTCCGGACCGGGCAGCAGCATGCAGAAGTTCAGCGCGTGCAGGAACCGGCGCTGACCCAGCCACCGCTTCTCGTCCACCAGGGTGCGCTGCATGACGGCGATCTGCCCGGCCGGCCCACCGAAGGTCTGCAACGAGATGGCGAACCAGGTGCGGGTCGCCTCGCCGAGCGGCACGACGTCGTCGCCCGGCGAGCGCCGTGGCTCCGGCTCGGGGGTGGTCACGGCACCACCGCCCGACTCGCCGGAATGACACCGCCGGACGGTCCGCCGACGCGGGCCGTCCGGATGGGTGGAGCTGAGGGGACTCGAACCCCTGACCCCCTCCATGCCATGGAGGTGCGCTACCAGCTGCGCCACAGCCCCGGGTCGCCCGCGCCGGCCCTCACGGGGGCCCGGACGAGCCCGGACAGCATAGCCGTCCGGCCGGGCGCGACCGAATCGCGGGCCCCCGCTTCACCGGGCCTCACAGGGCCAGCGAGTACTCCAGCCAGGTGGACCGCTCGGCGGCCGTCGCGTCGTAGAGACGTTGCGCCGTCGCGTTGTCGGGCGCCGTCTGCCACACGAGCCGCTCCCGCCCCCGGCGTGCGGCCACGGCGGCACATGCGTCGATCAGGGCGCGCCCCACTCCCCCGCCGCGCGCCGCCGGGTCGACGAACAGGTCGTGCATGATCGCCGTGCGTACTGCGGCGGTGGTGTCCCACGACCAGTACATGGTGGCGAAGCCGACTGCTATGCCCGCGTCGTCGCGTGCCAGCAGCTGCACGCCCTCGTGCTCGGGGTCGGCCAGCAGCGCCCTGGCCAATGCGGCCAGCGCCTCCCGGGTCGGGATGGTCTGGTAGAAGCGGCAGTACGCCGCCATCATCGGCACCAGCTCGTCGAGATCCCCGTCGGTCACCGGCCGGATCGCAGTCACGAGGCCACTATGGCGGACCGGGACGGGGCGTACGGGAGGAGGCAGCGTGGCCACGGAGCTGACGGGGGCGGGCGACCCGGCGCGCAGCATGGCGCTGCTGTGGCGCGCGCCCGATCCCGCTCGGCGCGGTCGCGGTCCCCAGGCCGGCCTCGACGTCGGCCAGGTCGTCGCCGCGGCCGTGCGGCTGGCCGACGCCGAGGGCATCGGGGCGGTGTCGATGCGCCGGATCGCGACCGCACTCGGCGTCGGGGTGATGACGCTCTACACGTACGTGCCGGGCAAGGGTGAGCTGGTCGACCTGATGTACGACGAGGTGCTGGGCGAGCTCTACCGGGCCGACGAGCCGGCCGCCGCCGGCTGGCGCTCCCGGCTCGAGCACGTGGCCCGGGAGAACTGGGAGCTGTTCTTACGCCACCCGTGGGCGTTGCACGTGGCGACCGGGCGTCCCCCGCTGGGCCCGCACCTGATGGCCAAGTACGAGCGCGAGCTGCGCGCGGTCGACGGACTGGGGCTCAGCGAGGTCGACATGGACCTCGTCGTCACCCTCGTCAACGGGTTCGTGAAGGGCACCGTCAGCGGGCTTGCCGAGCGGTCCGACGCGGAGCGTGCCACCGGGATCAGCGAGCGGCAGTGGTGGGAGGCGACCGAACCGTTCGTCGCGCAGGTCTTCGACCCGGAGCGCTTCCCGACCGTGGCACGGGTCGGGCCGGCCGCCGGCAAGGAGCTGCAGGCGGCGTACGACCCGGCCCGCAGCTTCGAGTTCGGGCTGGCCCGGCTGCTCGACGGTGTGGCGGTCCTGACGGACCGCGGGGGCGGGTAGCGGCGCGGGTCAGGCCGAGCGGGCGTCGTCGGTCTCGCGCTCGTCGTCACTGAGCACCGGCTCGGGCAGCGAGCCGGCGTTCCACTCCTCGATCCGCCAGCCGCCCAGCCGGCTCTCCCGCAGCACCGCCCAGTTGCAGTTGGCGAAGCCGCCGAACGCCGTCCACAGCGCCGGCGGGATGCCGAGGAACTCGCAGGTGCCCACCCGCATCGCGCCGCCGTGCGAGGCGACGACGACCAGGTCGTCGTCCCCCATCCCCGCGATCACGTCGTGCAGTGCAGCGGCGAACCGCTGCGCCGTCTCCACGTACGTCTCTCCGCCCGGGAAGCGCACCTCCTCCGACCGCACCCAGCTCCGGGTCTCGTCCGGGTAGCGCTGCATGGACTCCTCGAAGCTCATGCCCTCCCGCTCGCCGAAGTGGACCTCACGGAGCCTCGCGTCGTACGTCACCTCGAGGTCGGTGAGCGCGACGAGGGCGGCCGCGGTGTCGGCGGCACGGACCAGGTCGGACGACACGATCGCCGCGGGGTCCAGCGACGCGAGCCGGGCAGCGGAGGCGCGGGCCTGCTCCCTGCCGACCTCGTCGAGCGGAACGTCGGACTGTCCCTGGGTGCGGCCCTGCGCGTTCCACTCCGTGCGGCCGTGGCGCCACAGGACCAGCCGGCGGGTCACCGCGCTTCCCGGTCATGGCCACGGGTGGCGGCCTCGGGCAGCGGGACGACCGGGCAGTCGCGCCAGATCCGCTCCAGCGCGTAGAAGGTGCGCTCCTCCTCGTGCTGCACGTGCACGACGACATCGCCGAAGTCGAGCAGGACCCAGCGGCCCTCCCGCTGCCCCTCGCGGCGCACCGGCTTGACGCCCAGCTCGAGCAGCCGCTCCTCCACGGCGTCGACCACGGCGCGTACCTGCCGGTCGTTGGCTGCCGAGCAGACCAGGAAGACGTCGGTGATGACCAGCTGGTCGGAGACGTCGAACGCGACCAGGTCGCGGGCCAGCTTGTCGGCTGCGGCCTCTGCGGCCGCGACAGTCAGCGCGCGGGCGTGCTCGGTGGCGGTCACGTGTTCTCTCGCAGCGGTAGGTCGGAGACGGCGTCGCCGTAGAGCCCGTGCTTGCCGATGTACTGGACGACGCCGTCGGGCACCAGGTACCAGACGGGCTCGCCGCGCTCGACGCGGTCGCGGCAGTCGGTGGAGCTGATCGCGAGCGCGGGGATCTCCACCAGCGTGAGCCGGTCGGTCGGCAGGTCGGGCAGCGTGTCGGGGTCGAGCCGGTGGCCGGGCCGGGTGCACCCGACGAAGCGCGCCAGGCCGAACATCTCGTCGGCCTCGCGCCAGGTGAGGATCTGCGCCAGGGCATCGGCGCCGGTGATGAAGAAGAAGTCGTCCTCGGGCCGCCGCTCCCGCAGGTCGCGCAGGGTGTCGATGGTGTACGTCGGGCCGACGCGGTCGATGTCGACCCGGCTCACCGAGAACCGGGGGTTGGAGGCGGTGGCGATCACCGTCATCAGGTACCGGTGCTCGGCGGGCGAGACCCGGCGGTCCTGCTTCTGCCACGGCTGGCCGGTCGGGACGAACACGACCTCGTCCAGCCCGAACCAGGCCTGGACCTCGCTGGCGGCGACCAGGTGGCCGTGGTGGATCGGGTCGAACGTGCCGCCCATGACCCCGACTCGGCGGCTGCGGGGCCGGCCGTCGGCGGCGGCGACGGACTCGGGAGCGAGGTGGGCCACGGTGCGGAGCAGGCTCCTCAGGTGTGGGGACGGCCCTTGCCGAAGGCCAGCAGGGCCACCAGCAGGACGACGAAGAGGCCGAGGGTGATGATCCCGATCCACAGCGGCTCGATCGGCAGCTCCCGCAGCTCTTCCTCCGCGCGGACGACGGTGTTCATCATGGCCACAATCTAGCCGCCCGGGTCAGCGGACGTGGCCCTGGCCCGTCACCACGGTCGTGGTGGTCGTCAGCTCGGCCAGGCCCATCGGGCCGCGGGCGTGCAGCTTCTGGGTGGAGATGCCGATCTCGGCGCCGAACCCCAGCTCCTCGCCGTCGGTGAACCGGGTGGAGGCGTTGACCATCAGCGCGGCCGAGTCCAGCTCGGCGGTGAACCGCTGCGCCACCTCGAGCGACGACGTGACGACGGCCTCGGTGTGGCCGGTCGACCAGCGCCGGATGTGGTCGAGGGCGGCGTCCAGGTCGGGCACCACCGACGCTGACATGTGCAGCGAGAGGTACTCGGTGGCGTGGTCCTCGTCGGTCACCTGCACGACGTCTGGCGACGCCTCCTGGAACGCACGGTCGCCGTGTACGACGACACCGTGCTCGTGCAGGGCGGCCACCACTTTGGGCACGAACGTGTCCGCGAGCGACTCGTGCACGAGCAGCGACTCGGCCGCGTTGCAGACGCTCGGTCGGTGCGTCTTCGCATTGAGCACGATCGCCAGCGCCATGTCCGGATCGGCGTCGGCGTGCACGTAGACGTGGCAGTTGCCGACACCGGTCTCGACCACGGGGACCGTCGACTCCTCGACGACGGTCCGGATCAGGCCGGCGCCGCCGCGGGGTACCACCAGGTCGACCATCCCCCGGGCGCGCATCAGCGCGGTGGCGCTGTCCCGGCTGGACGGGTCGAGCAGCTGGACCGCGTCGGCGGGCAGGCCGGACTCGACGATCGCCCCGCGCAGCACCTCGACCAGGCAGGCGTTGCTGCGGGCGGCGGATCCCGACCCGCGCAGCAGCACGGCGTTGCCGGACTTCAGGCACAGGCCGGCCGCGTCGACGGTCACGTTGGGACGGGCCTCGTAGATGATCCCCACGACTCCCATCGGCACCCGCCGCTGCCGCAGCTCGAGACCGTTGGGCAGCGTCACCCCGCGGACGACCTCGCCCACCGGGTCGGGCAGCCCGGCCACCTGCCGCAGCCCTGCCGCCATACCCGCGACCCGGTCGGCGTCGAGGCGGAGCCGGTCGACCAGGTGGCCGGCGGTGGCGGCGGCCTCGGCCGTCTCGACGTCACCGGCGTTGGCCGCGAGCACGTCAGCGGTGTGCGCGACCAGCGCGTCCGCCATGGCCACGAGGGCGCGGTCCTTGGCGGCACGCGATGCCAGCGCCAGCTCCCGGGCGGCCGTGCGGGCCCGCACCGCGGCCGCGCGTACGTCGTCCTCGGCGGTGCTCATCGTCCCAGCCTAGGTCGCCCCGCCGCGCCTCCACGACCTGTCACCGCGACGCCGCCATAGATGGCGATCTGACGGTGACAAGTCGCGGGGTACGGACGGGTCAGAAGGGCTGCGGGACGGGACGGTGCAGCCCGATGACGGGGGCGCGCTCGTGACCGCGGCGCTGGAACGCCTCGCGCTCGAGGACCTCGAGACCCACGACCTCCCAGCGCGGCAGGCCGGCGGTCTCGCGGTGCTCGTTCCAGACCCGCAGGGCCAGCGAGGCGGCGTCGAGCATGTCGTACGCCTCTTCCCAGTAACGGATCTCGGCGCGGGCACCGGCGAAACGCAGTGCGTGCAGGAACGGCCGCTCCTCCGACAACCGCACCATGGCCTGCCGGACGACCTCGGGATCGTGCAGGGCTCCCGCCACGGTGACCGTGACGTGCCAGAGCCGTGCCTCCTCCTCCATCGGCACTACGACCTCCCTGTCCACGACCGCCAGTCTGGTGCACGGACGCGACACCGCGCGGGCAAATGCCCCGGCCGTGACATGGTCGACATCCGGGGCGCGGTGCCGGGACGGAAACGGCCCTGGTCAGCGCTCCAGCAGCACCAGGTCGTCACGGTGCACGAGCTCCCGCTCGTACTCCACCCCGAGGCTGTCGGCCAGCTCCCGGGTGGACCGGCCGAGCAGGGTGGGCACCTCGTCACTGTCGTAGTTCACCAGTCCCCGCGCGACCAGCCGTCCCTCGGGGTCGACCAGGTCGACCGGGTCGCCGGCACCGAAGCTGCCCTCCACGCCCACCACACCGGCGGGCAGCAGCGAGGCCCGCCGCTCGCGCACCGCGCGCACGGCGCCCGCGTCGAGGACCAGCCGGCCGCGGCCCTCCGTGGCGTGGGCCAGCCAGAGCAGCCGGGTGGGCCGCCGTCGCCCGGTGGGGTGGAAGCGGGTGCCGACCGCGGCTCCGGCCAGGGCCTCCGCGACCCGGGAGGCCGTGGTCAGCACCACCGGGATCCCCGCCCCGGTGGCGATCCGGGCCGCCTCCACCTTGGTCACCATGCCGCCGGTGCCCATGCCCTCGCCACCGGCACGCCCCAGGGTCACGCCCTCCAGGTCCGACTGGCCGTGCACGTCGGCGATGCGCCGCACGCCTGGCCGACGCGGGTCGCCGTCGTGCAGCCCGTCGACGTCGGACAGCAGCACCAGCAGGTCGGCGTGCACGAGGTGCGCGACCAGGGCGGCGAGCCGGTCGTTGTCCCCGAAGCGGATCTCGGTGGTGGCGACGGTGTCGTTCTCGTTCACGATCGGGACCGCGCCGAGGTCCCGCAGCCGGGCGAACGTGCGGTAGGCGTTGCGGTAGTGGCTGCGTCGGGTCACGTCGTCGGCGGTCAGCAGCACCTGTCCGGCGACCACGCCGTGCCGCGCGAACCGTTCGGCGTAGCGGTGCACGAGCAGCCCCTGGCCGACACTGGCCGCCGCCTGCTGGGTGGCGAGGTCGCGGGGTCGTCGGGCGATGCCGAGCGGCGCGAGCCCGGCGGCGATCGCGCCGGAGCTGACCAGCACGATGTCGTCGTCCCCCGCGTGCGCCGGCGCGAGCACGTCGACGAGCGCGTCGACCCGGTCGGGGTCGAGGCCGCCGTGCGTGGTCGTCAGCGACGACGAGCCCACCTTGACGACGACACGCCGCCCGGTCACGTCCGGCTCACCCGGTGCGCTCCACCGTGACCCGCACCGTGGAGCCGTCGCCGACATCGGCGTCGACGCACCGGTCGGCCGGCACGGCACCGAGCTCGATGACGGTCGCGAGCGTCTCGGCCTCGATCATCTCGCGGTGCGCGTCGACCGCGTCGTTGACGTCGTCGCCGGCGTCGATGCCGAGCCGGATCCGGTCGGAGATGTCGAGCCCGGCGTCCCGCCTGGCCTGCTGCACGACGCGTACGAGGTCGCGGGCGAGCCCCTCGGCGGCGAGCACCGGGGTCACAGCCGTGTCGAGCACCACCGAGCCGTTGCCGAGCAGCGCGGTGGCCGAGTCCGGGTCGTCCGCGACGCCCTCGATCACGACGTCGAGCTCGTACTCTCCCGGCAGCAGCTCGACCCCGCCGGACACGACTCGCCCGTCGGCGTCGCTCCAGTCGCCGGTCTTGCTGCCGCGGATCGCCTGCTGCACGTCCGGACCGAGGCGCGGGCCGGCCTTGCGCGCGAGGACCGTGAGCCGCCGTTCGACCCCGTGCTCGCCCTCGACCGGGTCGGTCAGCACCACCTCACGCACGTTGACCTCGGCCCTGATGAGGTCCTCGTACGGCGCCAGCCGAGCGGCGTCGGGCGCCGCCACGGTGAGGCGTTGAAGGGGGAGGCGCACGCGCAGTCCGCGCGACTTCCGCAGCGACGACGACACCGAGCACACCTCCCGGACGGCGTCCATGTCCGCCACCAGCGCGACGTCGGCGGGCAGGTCGGACGGGTCCGGCCAGTCGGTGAGGTGCACGCTGCGCGCGCCGGTCAGCCCGCGGTGGACCGCCTCGCTGGTGATCGGCAGCAGCGGCGACGCGACCCGGGTCAGCACCTGCAGCGCCGTCCACAACGTGTCGAAGGCGGCCGACTCACCGGACCAGAAGCGCTGCCGCGACCGGCGCACGTACCAGTTGGTGAGCATGTCGAGATACGCCCGCACCGACCCGCACGCCCCGGCGACGTCGAACAGGTCCATCTGCGCGGTCACCGTCTCGACCAGCTCGTGCGTCTTGGCCAGCAGGTAGCGGTCGAGCACGTCCGGGGAGTCGGTGGCCCACTTCGCGTCGTACGCGTCAGCGTTGGCGTACAGCGCGAAGAAGTACCACGCGTTCCAGAGCGGGATGAGCACCTGGCGCACACCCTCGCGGATGCCTCGCTCGGTGACGATGAGCTCGCCGCCGCGCATCACCGGCGAGTTCATCAGGAACCAGCGCATGGCGTCGGATCCGTCGCGGTCGAACACCTCGGTGACGAGCGGGTAGTTGCGCAGGCTCTTGGACATCTTGCGGCCGTCGGAACCGAGCAGCGTGCCGTGCACGAGGGCAGACCTGAACGCCGGGCGGTCGAACAGCGCGGTGGCCAGCACGTGCATCGTGTAGAACCAGCCGCGCGTCTGCGGGGTGTACTCCACGATGAAGTCGCCCGGGTAGTGGTGCTCGAACCACTCGGTGTTCTCGAACGGGTAGTGCACCTGCGCGAACGGCATCGACCCCGACTCGAACCAGCAGTCCAGCACCTCCGGGACCCGGCGCATCGTCGACCCACCCGTCGGGTCGTCCGGGTTGGGCCGGGTCAGCTCGTCGACGGCGGGGCGGTGCAGGTCGTCGAGGCGGGTGAACCCCTGCGGACCGAAGTCGCCCTCGAGCTCGGCCAGGGACCCGTAGACGTCGGTGCGCGGGTAGGCAGGGTCGTCGGACTGCCAGACCGGGATCGGACTGCCCCAGTAGCGGTTGCGGCTGATGGACCAGTCGCGGGCGCCCTCCAGCCACTTGCCGAAGCTGCCGTCCTGCACGTGCGCCGGGGTCCAGCTGATCTGCCGGTTGAGCTCGAGCATCCGCTCCCGGAACGCCGTGACCTTGACGAACCAGCTGGAGACCGCCTTGTAGATCAGCGGGTTGTCGCAGCGCCAGCAGTGCGGGTACGGGTGGTCGTACGACTCGTGCCGCAGCACGGCTCCCTGCGCCTTGAGGTCGCGCACGATGTCGCGGTTGGCCTCGAAGACGTGCTGGCCCTGGTACGGCGGCACGACCGAGGTGAACACCGCCTGGTCGTCGACGGTGAGCACGACCGGGATGCCGGCGGCGGCGCAGACGTTCTGGTCGTCCTCGCCGTAGGCCGGTGCCATGTGCACGACGCCGGTGCCGTCCTCGATCGTGACGTGGTCGCTCGGGAGCAGCTGGAAGGCGTTGCCGGTGCCGTGCGTCTCGGTGTCGGTGAAGAAGTCGAACAGCGGGGTGTAGCGCCGTCCGACCAGGTCGGCGCCGCGCAGCCGCTCGACGACCTCGCCATCGCCGAGCTCACGCTCGTAGGCGTGCAGCCGGGCCTCGGCGAGCAGGTACCGCTCACCCTCGTGCGCGACGACGACGTAGTCGACGCCGGGGTTGACCGCGAGCGCCAGGTTGCTGGGCAGCGTCCACGGGGTGGTGGTCCACGCCAGCGCCAGCTCACCGGTGTCGAGCCGGAAGCCGACGGTGAGGGCCGGGTCCTGCCGCTGCCGGTAGACGTCGTCCATCCTGGTCTCGGTGTTGGACAGCGGTGTCTCGCAGCGCCAGCAGTACGCGAGCACCCGGAAGCCCTGGTAGATCAGGCCCTTGTCCCACAGCGACTTGAAGGCCCACATCACCGACTCCATGTAGTCGATGTCGAGGGTCTTGTAGTCGTTCTCGAAGTCGACCCAGCGGGCCTGCCGCTCGACGTACTCCTGCCACTCGCCGGTGTAGCGCAGCACCGACGCCCGGCACACCGCGTTGAACTCGGCGACGCCCATCGCCTCGATCTCGGCCTTGTGCCCGATGCCGAGCTGCTTCTCCGCCTCGACCTCGGCGGGCAGGCCGTGGCAGTCCCAGCCGAAGCGGCGCTCGACCCGGCGCCCACGCATGGTCTGGTAGCGCGGCACCACGTCCTTGACGTAGCCGGTCAGCAGGTGGCCGTAGTGCGGCAGCCCGTTGGCGAACGGCGGGCCGTCGTAGAAGACGAACTCGTTGGCCCCGTCGACGCCCGGGTCACGCTGGTCGATCGACGCCTGGAACGTGTGGTCGGTGCGCCAGTGGTCGATGACCTCGAGCTCGAGGGACGGGAACGACGGGGTCGCCGGGACGCGGTCTCCGCCGGCCTTGGGGTAGGGCATCGCACTCCTCGCAGCTCTCGGGTGCGAGGACGACGCCCGCCGCATCGGCGAGAACCGCGGTACCACCTCGCGTGTGCGCCGACCGGCTGGCCGGGCGCACCGCTCGTTCGTCGGCTGTGACGGGCCGGTCCCGTCCGGTTCTACTGGGGCGCCGGGGAGGCGCCTGTTCTTCCGGAGGCTCGCCGGTGATGGCCGGGTCGATGCCTGTGGCCCCATGGTATCCGTCCCCCGCAACCCACTTCCCGGCCGTCAGGGGTCGAGGCGGAGGTCGGTGCCGCGAGGGCCGAGCAGCGTCTCGGCGCCGGCCTCGAGCGTCGGCTCGAAGTCGAACACGACGGCGTCGTCGTCGGGGCCGATCGCGACCCCCTCGCCGGGAGCCGCGCCGGAGCTCGAGCAGCCGCTCCTCGACGCCGAGTCGCGCCAGTCGGTCGGCGAGGAAGCCGACCGCCTCGTCGTTGGAGAAATCGGTCTGGCGCACCCACCGCTCGGGCTTGGCCCCCCGTACCCGCCAGACCTCGCCCTCGCGAGCGATCGTGAAGTCGGGGCCGGACACCGCCGGCGGGTGCAGCACGATCCGGGTCGGCACCGGCGCCGGGCGGGCGGTGCGCACCTCCGCCACCACCCGGGCCATCGCGAACGTCAGCTCGCGCAAGCCCTCCCGCGAGGCGGCCGACACGGTCAGCACCGGCCAGCCGCGGGCCTCGAGGTCGGGGCGCACCAGCTCGGCGAGCTCGCGCGCCTCGGGAACGTCGGCCTTGTTCAGCGCGATCAGCCGGGGCCGGTCGTCGAGACCGCCATAGCGCTCGAGCTCGGCCTCGATGATCTCCAGGTCGGTGAGCGGGTCGCGCCCGGGGTCGGGTGTCGCGCAGTCGATCACGTGCACCAGCGCCGCGCACCGCTCGATGTGACGGAGGAAGTCGTGGCCGAGACCGCGCCCCTCGCTCGCGCCCTCGATCAGCCCGGGCACGTCGGCGACCGTGTACGTGGTCTCGCCGGCCGTGACCACGCCGAGGTTGGGCACCAGCGTGGTGAACGGGTAGTCGGCGATCTTCGGCCGTGCCCGGGACACCGCGGCGACCAGGCTGGACTTGCCGGCGCTCGGGAACCCCACCAGGCCCACGTCGGCGACGACCTTGAGCTCCAGCACGATCGTGCGTTCGTCGCCGGGCTCGCCCTTGAGCGCGAAGCCAGGCGCCTTGCGGCGCGCGGATGCCAGCGCGGCGTTGCCCAGGCCGCCGCGCCCGCCCTGCGCCACCACCAGCTCGGTGCCGGGGCCGACCAGGTCGGCCATCACGGTGCCGTCGCTGTCCCGGACGACGGTGCCGTCCGGCACCGGCAGCACCACCGAGTCGCCGTTGGCCCCGCTGCGGTGCGAGCCTGCACCGTGGCCGCCGTCGGTGCCCTTGCGGTGCGGCTCGTGGTGATAGTCGACCAGCGTGGTCACGCCCGGGTCGACCCGCAGCACGACGTCGCCGCCGTTGCCGCCGTTGCCGCCGTCGGGCCCACCCAGCGGCTTGAACTTCTCCCGGTGCACCGACGCGACGCCGCCGCCCCCGCGACCGCCCGCCACGTGCAGGACGACCCGGTCGACGAACGTCGGCACGGCCACGGATTCCCCTCTCACAGACGACGGGGTGGCCCGCAGCAGCGGACCACCCCGGCGTGCGCGCCTGTCGGCGCAGCTGCTGGTTACTCGGCCGCGGCGGGCACGATGTTGATCACCCGGCGGCCGCGGCGGGTGCCGAACTCGACCGAGCCCTCGACCAGGGCGAACAGCGTGTCGTCGCCGCCCCGACCGACGCCGTTGCCGGGGTGGAAGTGGGTGCCCCGCTGGCGGACGATGATCTCGCCGGCGTTGACGGCCTGGCCGCCGTACCTCTTGACGCCCAGCCGCTGGGAGTTGGAGTCCCGACCGTTCTTGGTCGAGGCGGCGCCCTTCTTGTGTGCCATGGCTCTGTCCTCGCTCTGGTTCTGGTCGGTCGTGGTCGGTCGAGTGGTCGGGAGTGGTCGGGAGCCCTCAGGCGCCCTTGATACCGGTGACCTTGACCCGGGTGTAGTGCTGACGGTGGCCCTGGCGCCTGCGGTACCCGGTCTTGTTCTTGTACTTCAGGATGTCGATCTTGGGTCCCCGCGTGGCCTCGATGACCTCGGCGGTGACGTCGACCTTGGCCAGCTTCTTGGCATCGGTGGTGACGGTCTCGCCGTCGACCACCAGCACCGCGGGCAGCGAGAGGCTGGCGCCGGGCTCGGCCGCGACCTGGTCGATCTCGATGACGTCGCCGACAGCAACCTTCTGCTGGCGGGCGCCACTGCGCACGATCGCGTACACCGCGGGCTCACTCTCGTCTCGGTACGGGAACACGGGGGCACGCGCTCGGGACGGAGGCGTGCGGGACGACGTGCCGGAGCACATCGACCGCCCAGTCTACGGACCCGGCCCGCCGGCGGTCAAAGCGGGCCGGTCGGCCTCACACCGGCTGCGGATCGGGGCTGGGCTCGCGCTCCGACGAGTCACTGGCCTGGTCGTCGCCCTTCTTCGCCGCCTTCTCGGTGGACTTCTCGGTGGACTTCTCGGTGGACTTCTCGGCGGACTTCTTCGCCCGACTTCTTCCCCGACTTCGGGGACTTCTTGGCCGGTTTGGTCGGCTTGGGCTTGGCCGGCTTGTCCCCCGCGTCGTCGCCACCGGACCCGCCGGCGCCGTCGTCGCTGCCCTTGTCGGACGAGTCCGACTGGTCGCCGCGGGAGCGCCCGCCGCCACGACGGCGACCGCCCTTGCGACCGTCGTCGTCGTTCTTGGCCGGCTCCACGGGGTCGCTGTGCACGTGCACACCGCGACCCTGGCAGGCCTCACAGGTCACGCCGAAGGCCTCCAGCAGCCCGGTGCCGATCTTCTTGCGGGTCATCTGCACCAGCCCGAGCGACGTCACCTCCGCCACCTGGTGGCGGGTGCGGTCGCGGCTCAGGCACTCGACCAGCCGACGCAGCACCAGGTCGCGGTTGGACTCAAGCACCATGTCGATGAAGTCGACGACGATGATGCCGCCGATGTCGCGCAGCCTCAGCTGGCGGACGACCTCCTCCGCGGCCTCGAGGTTGTTCTTGGTCACCGTCTCCTCGAGGTTGCCCCCCGAGCCGGTGAACTTGCCCGTGTTGACGTCGACGACCGTCATCGCCTCGGTGCGGTCGATCACCAGCGAGCCCCCCGACGGCAGGAACACCTTGCGGTCGAGTGCCTTGGCGATCTGCTCGTCGATGCGGTGGTTGGCGAACACGTCGTCGCCCTCGTGGCGCTCCAGCCGCTTCGCCATGTCGGGCGCGACGTGCTGCACGTACGCCTGGATGTTGTCCCACGCCTCGTCGCCCTGCACCGACAGCCGGACGAAGTCCTCGTTGAACAGGTCGCGGACGACCTTGATCATCAGGTCGGGCTCGGCGTAGAGCAGCTTGGGCCCTTGACCCTTCGACTTCTTCTCGATGTCCTCCCACCTGGCGGTGAGCGCGGAGACGTCACGCGTGAGCTGCTCCTCCGTGGCGCCCTCGGCGGCGGTACGCACGATGACGCCCGTGTCCTCGGGAAGGATCTGCTTCAGCAGGCCCTTGAGCCGGCTGCGCTCGCTGTCGGGCAGCTTGCGGGAGATGCCGCTGGCGTGGCCGCGGGGGACGTAGACCAGGAACCGCCCGGGCAGGCTGATCTGACCCGACAACCGGGCGCCCTTGTGGCCGGATGGGTCCTTGGTGACCTGGACGAGCACCGACTGGCCGGACGACAGCGCGTCCTCGATCTTGCGCGGCTTGCCCTCGAAGCCGAGTGACTTCCAGTCGACCTCACCGGCGTAGAGCACCGCGTTGCGGCCCTTGCCGATGTCGACGAACGCCGCCTCCATGCTCGGGAGCACGTTCTGCACCCGGGCCAGGTAGACGTTGCCGATCAGCGACGTCTGCGACTCGCGCGCCACGTAGTGCTCGACCAGGACGTTGTCCTCGAGCACGGCGATCTGGGTGAGGTCGCCACGCTGGCGCACGACCATCTCCCGGGTCACCGACTCGCGGCGGGCGAGGAACTCCGACTCCGACAGGATCGGGACGCGTCGCCGACCGGCCTCGCGGCCCTCGCGACGACGCTGCTTCTTGGCCTCGAGGCGGGTCGAGCCCTCGACGCTGGTGATCTCGTCGTTGACGTCACGCCGGCTGCGGACCTTGACGACGGTGTTCTCGGGGTCGTCCTCGGACGGGGCGTCGGACTCCCCCTTCCGCCGCCGGCGGCGCCGACGGCGGCTGGTGCCGGACGTGGTGCCGCCCTCGGAGTCCGGCCCGGCGCCGTCGGACCTGCCGTCCCCGTCGTCGCGGTCGCCGGACGGCTCCGACTCGGCCTGCTTGCCGGTCTGCTCGGAGGCCTCCTCACCGGACGGCTCGCCGCTGCCCTTGCGCCGGCGGCGGCCGCCCCTGCGGCGGCGGCGGCGCGAGCTGGTCTCGTCATCGGTGTCGTCGTCGGTCGTCGTCTCAGCCGCGGCGGAGCTGTCCGCCTCCTCCACGTCGGCCGCCTCGTCGGCCGGCTCGGCCGGGCGGCGGGTCCGCCGGCGCGGCGCCGGCGCGGCGGCCGGGTCCGGCGGCTGGAACAGCGGCACCGATCGCGGCGTCGTGGCGGTGGCGCCGTCGCCGTCACTGGCGGGCTCGCGGTCGGTCGCGGTCTCGGTGTCGGCGGCCGGGGTGGGCTCGTCGGTCGCGGCGTCGTCGGCCGGTTCCGGGGCCGCCTTCTTGCGGGTACGGGTCCGCCGGGCCGGCGCGGGCGCGGCCGAGGCGGAGAACATGGTGTCGCTCGCCTGCTCGGACTCCGTCTCGTCGGACGCCGGCTCGTCGGACGCCGGCTCCTCGGCCGCCGGCTCCTCGGCCGCCGGCTCCTCGGCCGCCGGCTTGGCGGCGGTCTTCTTTGCCACCGTGGTCTTGCCGGCCGTCGCCTTCTTGGCGGTCCGGCGGGTACGGCGCGGCGCCTTCCGGGCGGCCTCGTCGGGCTCCCGCTGCTGCTGCTCGGCCGGCTGGGCCGGCGGGTCGGGCACGGCGGCCGGTGGTCCGGCCGGGCGGCTGGCCGCCCGCCGGCTGCGCGGCGGGGACACCGCGGTGCTGCCGCTGCTCTGCCTCGTGTCCGTGGTGTCCGTGGTGCTCGTGGTGTCTGTCTGGTCCTGGTCGAGCATTCGCTCTCCTCCGCCCCCGGGCGCTGCGCGCCGCGCGGGGGCCGTGTCGTCGTGCGCGCCGCCGTGGCGGCTGCGTACGCAAGCCTGTGGTGCACTCGGCGGGCAACGGGGTGTCGCTGCCGAGCGGCGACGCCCTCCGTCGCGCGTCAGCGCGCAATCCGCTGGTGCGACCGCGGTCGAACGCCTACCCCGGCGGGGTGGACGTGTCGCGGTCGGGGGCCAACGGGTCGCCCACCGTGCCTGTCTGCGGGTCGAGAGGCCCCTGGGCCAACCGCTGCACACGTGGTGCCGCGGTGGACGGGAGCCCGGCGATCTCGCGGAGACCGGCGAGGACATCGTCGGGTCGAACAGCGGGTTCGGTATGCCGCACGACCACCTCCAGTATCGCACAGTCGGTCACACCCGCCCGGGTGGCCGTGCCGGCCGGCGCCAGCCGTACCACGGCCGCGCGGGCGTCGAACGTGCGCAGCCCCTTCTTGGTCACCCGGCTGACCTGCACCTCGTCGGCGGCCAGGAACCGCTCCACCGCGGCCGCCACGTCGGCCAGGGCGGTCTCGTCGAGCTCGATCCGCCACCGACTGGCTTCCAGCCGGTCGGCCAGCGAGCCCGGCCCGGCCGTCACGGCGTCGACCACGTCCAGCCCGGGCGGCAGCGCCCGGTCGAGGTCGGCGCGTAACCGGTCCGGGTCGCACGGCTGCGCGAGGGCGAGCTCGAGGTACTCGGCCTCGCTGGCCGCCCCCGTCGGCGCCGCCCCGGCGTACGAGATCCGCTGGTGCGGGTTGTAGCCGGACGACAGCGCGACCGGCACGCCGGCACGGCGCAGCGCACGCTCCATGGCCCGGCCGATGTCACGGTGGCTGGTGAACCGCAGCCGGCCCCGCTTGGCGTAGCGCACCCGGACCCGCTGCACCGGCGGTGGCTGCTGGGCCGGCTTCTGGTCCGGCCTCTGGGCCGGCTGCTGGGCCGGCTGCTGGTCCGGCGGCGGTGAGGTCGCCGGGGCGGGGGGCACGGCTGGCGACCCTACCGGCCTCCCCCACGTGGGCAGGGGGTGGTGCCACGATGCCTGACATGGCCACGATCGATCGTGCCCGGCTGTCCGAGCGGCTCGCCGCCGAGCAGGACGACTACGTACAGGCCCGGCCGCGGAGCAGGGAGGCGGCGGAGTCGTCCACCGCGTTGCTCACGGGCGTCCCGATGACGTGGATGGCCAAGTGGCCGGGCGGCTTCCCGCTGGTGCACGCCACGGCGGTCGGCAACCTGGTCAGCGACGTCGACGGCCTCACCTACGTCGACTTCGCACTCGGCGACACCGGCGCGATGGCCGGTCACTCGCCCGGCCCGACGGTGGGCGCGGTGCTGCGCCGCGCGGTTGTCCTGGGCGGCCTGACCACGATGCTGCCGACCGAGGACGCCGCCTGGGTCGGGAACGAGCTGGCGCGCCGGTTCGGGCTGCCGCAGTGGTCGTTCGCGCTGAGCGCCACCGACGCGAACCGGTGGGCGCTGCGGCTGGCCCGGATGGTGACCGGCCGGCCGAAGGTGCTGGCCTTCGCGTACTGCTACCACGGCTCCGTCGACGAGACGTTCGTCGTCCGCGGCGACGACGGCGCGACACAGCCCCGCGCCGGCAACGTGGGCCCTGCGGTTCCCGTCGAACAGACCACCCGGGTCGCGGAGTTCAACGACCTCGAGTCCGTGGAGCACGCGCTCGCGCACGACGACGTCGCGTGCGTCATCACCGAGCCGGCGCTGACCAACATCGGGATCGTGCTGCCCGACGACGGTTTCCTCGCCGGACTGCGCGAGCTGTGCGACGCGCACGGAACGCTGCTGCTGATCGACGAGACGCACACGTTCAGCGCCGGGCCCGGTGGCATGACCGGTGCGCTCGGCCTGGAGCCGGACCTGCTGGTCATCGGCAAGTCGATCGCCGGCGGCGTGCCGATCGGCGCGTACGGCGTCAGCACCGCGCTGGCCGAACGCGTGCGACAGATGGTCGAACGCGACGGAGCCGACCTCGTCGACGTGGGCGGTGTCGGCGGCACGCTGGCGGGCAACGCGCTGTCGCTGGCGGCAGCGCGCGCGACGCTGGCCGAGGTCCTCACCGACGACGCGTTCGCGCACATGTCCTGGCTGGCCGACCGGTTCAGCGACGGGGTGCGCGAGACCGTCGAACGCCGGGGCTTGCCCTGGAGCGTCGTGCCGCTGGGCGCACGCACGGAGTACCGGTTCTGCCCCGAGCCGCCCCGCACCGGCACGGAGTCCGCAGCGGCCGAGGACCCGGAGCTGGACGCGTACCTGCACCTCGCGCTGCTCAACCGGGGCGTGCTCATCACGCCGTTCCACAACATGGCACTGATGTGCCCCGCGACCACCGACGCCGATGTCGACCTGCACACGCGGATGTTCGCGGAGGTGGTCGACGCCGTCGTCGGGTGACCCGGCAGGATGGACGGAGTGACAGCCACCGGAGCCGGCGCCGACGCGAGGGGTGCCGCTCCGCCACCGTCCCGGCGGGCGCAGGTGCTCGTCGTGGTCGGCATCGTCACGCTGGCGGCGAGCCTGCGGCCCGCGGTCACCTCGCTCGGCGCGGTGCTCGGCGAGGTCCGCAGCGACCTCGCCATCGACGGCTGGCTGGCCGGACTGCTCACCACGTTGCCGGTGCTCTGCTTCGCCGGTGTCGGCGCCCTGACTCACCCGCTCACGCACAAGGTCGGCGTGCACCGCACCGCGCTGATCGCGCTGCTGACGGTGACCGCCGGCTCGGCGCTGCGCTCGCTGGCCGACTCGCCCCTCGTGTTCACCGTCGGGACGACGATTGCGCTGGCCGGTATGGCGATCGGCAACGTGTCGCTGCCCCCGATGGTCAAGCTGCACTTCCCGGACCGGATCCCGACCATGACCGCCGTCTACTCCTGCGCCCTGCTCGCCGGCGCCGCCGTGCCGTCGGGCCTGACGGTGCCCGTCGCGGAGGCGGGGGACAGCTGGCGCTACGGCCTGGGGCTGTGGGCAGTCATGGCCGGGCTGGCCGCGCTGCCGTGGCTGTGGCTGCTGCGCCACGACGTCACCGAGCCGGACCGGCAGGTGTCGCTCTCGCCGCGAAGGCTGCTGCGCTCGCGGCTGGCATGGGCGATGGCCGTGTTCTTCGGCCTGCAGTCGGCGCAGGCCTACGCGCAGTTCGGTTGGCTGCCGAGCATCTACGAGGACGCCGGGCTGTCCCGCCAGGCGGCCGCGCTGATGCTCACCGTGGCCACCGTCGTCGGCGTCCCCGCCCCGCTCGTGCTGCCTGCGTACGCGCGGCGCACCAGCGACCACCGCCCGCTCGTCGTGGCGTTCGCCGGGGTGACGGCCGCCGGGCTCCTCGGGCTGATCCTGGTGCCGACGACGCTGCCGTGGCTGTGGGCCGCACTGATGGGGCTCGGCGGTATTGCCTTCCCCTGGGCGCTGGCGATGATCGCGCTGCGAACCCGCACCGTGGACGGCACCGCCGCACTGTCCAGCTTCGTGCAGAGCGTGGGCTACCTGCTGGGCGCGGTCGGTCCGCTGGGCACCGGCGTGCTGTTCGACCTCAGCGGCGGGTGGACGGCGCCGCTGGTGGTGCTGATGGTCCTCACCGTGCCGATGCTGTGGACCGGCCTGCTGTTCGCCCGGCCGCGACTGCTCGAGGACGAGCTCGCCCCGAGCGGCGACGCCGGCACACCCCGCTGAGCCACCCGGCCCAGCGGGGCGACGGTGGTGCGGCTCAGGCGGCGCCGAGGTACCCGTTCGGGTCGAGGACGTACTTCTTGGCCTCGCCGGAGTCGAACTCGGCGTAACCGCGCGGTGCGTCGTCGATCGTGATCGCGGTGGCGTTGACCGCCTTCGCGATCTGCACCCGGTCGTGCAGGATCGCGTGCATCAGCTGGCGGTGGTACTTCATCACCGGGCACTGGCCGGTGGTGAAGCTGTGCGACTTGGCCCAGCCGAGGCCGAGCCGGATCGACAGCGACCCCTCCTGCGCGGCCTCGTCGGCGGCACCAGGGTCGCCGGTGACGTACAGGCCGGGGATCCCGAGCGCCCCGCCGGCGCGGGTGATGTTCATCAGCGAGTTGAGCACGGTCGCCGGGTGCTCGTCGGCCGAGTCGGCACCGTGCCCACGGGCCTCGAACCCGACCGCATCGACGCCGCAGTCGACCTCGCGCTCGCCGACGATCTCCGCGATCTGGTCCTGAGGATCGCCCTTGGACACGTCGACGGTCTCGCAGCCGAAGCTGCGCGCCTGCGCGAGCCTGCCCTCGTTGAGGTCACCGACGATCACGGCCGCCGCACCGAGCAGCTGGGCGCCCGCCGCCGCGGCCAGCCCGACCGGGCCGGCACCGGCGATGTAGACGGTCGAGCCGACCGTCACGCCGGCCGTCACGCAGCCGTGGAACCCGGTCGGGAAGATGTCGCTGAGCATCGTCAGGTCGAGGATCTTCTCCATCGCCTGGTCCTTGTCCGGGAAGACCAGCAGGTTCCAGTCCGCGTACGGCACCGCGACGTACTGCGCCTGCCCGCCGACCCAGCCACCCATGTCGACGTACCCGTACGCCGAGCCGGGACGGTCGGGGTTGACGTTGAGGCAGACCCCGGTCTTGCCCTCCTTGCAGTTGCGGCACCGCCCGCAGGCGATGTTGAACGGCACCGAGACCAGGTCGCCCTCCTTGACGAACTCGACCCCCGGGCCGGTCTCGACCACCTCGCCGGTGATCTCGTGCCCGAGGATCAGGCCCTCGGGTGCCGTGGTGCGGCCGCGGACCATGTGCTGGTCGGAGCCGCAGATGTTGGTGGCGACGGTCTTGACGATCGCGGCGTGCGGCAGCTGCCGCCCCACGTTGTCGGGGTTGACGCCCGGCCCGTCCTTGAGCTCGAACGTCGGGTAGTCGATGGCCTGCACCTCGACCTTGCCCGGTCCTGCGTACGCCACTGCCTTGTTGTCAGCCACTGTTGTCCGCCTCCGGTCGTCGTCGAGGACGCGTCGGTGCGCCCATACGGCGAAACTAGGACGGGTCGGGCAGGCCCACAACTCGGTCGGCGTGCCTTCCGATGGGTGGAAGGGATGCGCTCACACCACGGCTCACACCACGGAGAGCGGCAGCAGCTGCTTGCCGGTCGGACCGATCTGGATCTCGGTGCCCATCTCCGGGCACACGCCGCAGTCGTAGCACGGGGTCCACCGGCAGTCCTCGACCTCGAGGGCGCCGTCGGGGTCGAGCGCGTCCTGCCAGTCCTCCCACAGCCAGTCGCGGTCGAGCCCCGCGTCCAGGTGGTCCCAGGGCAGCACCTCGTCGAAGCCGCGCTCGCGGGTGGTGAACCAGTCCAGGTCGACCGGCTCGTCGGCCAGCACCTCGTCGCAGGCGGCCATCCAGCGGTCGTAGCTGAAGTGCTCGCTCCAGCCGTCGAAGCGGCCGCCGTCGCGCCACACCGCTTCCACCACCTTGCCGACCCGGCGGTCGCCGCGGGAGAGCAGTCCCTCGACCGTGCCGGGCTTGCCGTCGTGGTAGCGGAAGCCGATCGCGCGGCCGTAGCGCTTGTCGGAGCGCACCGACTCCCGCAGCCGCGCCAGCCGCTCGTCGGTGGTGACGTGGTCGAGCTGCGCGGCCCACTGGAACGGCGTGTGCGGCTTCGGTACGAACCCGCCGATCGACACCGTGCAACGGATGTCGCGACGCCCGGACACCTCGCGCCCGGTCTCGATGACCCGCTTGGCGAGCTCGCCGATCTGCATCACGTCGTCGTCGGTCTCGGTCGGCAGACCGCACATGAAGTACAGCTTCACCTGCCGCCAGCCGTGCGAGTACGCGGCCGCGACGGTCTGGATCAGGTCGTCCTCGGTGACCATCTTGTTGATCACCTTGCGCATCCGCTCGCTGCCGCCCTCTGGTGCGAACGTGAGCCCGGAGCGACGTCCGTTGCGGCTGAACTCGTTGGCCAGCGTGACGTTGAACGCGTCCACCCGGGTCGAGGGCAGCGAGAGCGAGATGTTGGTGCCCTCGTACCGGTCGCCCAGGCCCTTGGCCAGGTCGGCGATCTCGGAGTGGTCGGCGCTGGACAGGCTCAGTAGCCCCACCTCGTCGAGTCCGGAGCTCTTGATCCCCTGCTCGACCATGTCGCCGATCGCGGTGATGCTGCGCTCCCGTACCGGGCGGGTGATCATGCCCGCCTGGCAGAACCGGCACCCGCGGGTGCAGCCACGGAAGATCTCCACCGAGTAGCGCTCGTGCACGGTCTCGGCGAGCGGCACCAGCGGGTTCTTGGGGTACGGCCACCGGTCGAGGTCCATGACGGTGTGCTTGTGCACCCGCCACGGCACGCCGGTGCGGTTGGGCACGACCGCGCGGATGCTGCCGTCTGGCAGGTACTCCACGTCGTAGAAGCGCGGCACGTAGACACCGCCGGAGGCGGCCAGCCGGGCCAGCAGCTCGACCCGTCCCCCGGGACGGCCCTCGGCCTTCCACTCCCGCACGACCTCGCTGATCGCGAGCGCGACCTCCTCGCCGTCGCCGAGCACCACCGCGTCGACGAAGTCGGCGACCGGCTCGGGGTTGAACGCGGAGTGCCCGCCCGCCACCACCACCGGGTGCGCGTCGGTGCGGTCGACGGCGTGCAGCGGGATGCCCGCCAGGTCGAGCGCGGTGAGCAGGTTGGTGTAGCCGAGCTCGGTCGCGAACGAGACGCCGAGCAGGTCGAACGCGCCCACCGGGCGGTGGCCGTCGACGGTGAACTGGGTGATGCCGTGCTCCCGCATCACGGCTTCCATGTCGGGGAACACCGCGTACGTGCGCTCGGCCAGCACCCAGTCCCGCTCGTTCAGCAGCTCGTACAGGATCTGCACGCCCTGATTGGGCAGGCCGACCTCGTACGCGTCCGGGTACATCAGCGCCCACCGCACCCGGGTCGACCCGTCGGTGGCGTCCCAGTCCTTGACGACCGAGTTGAGCTCGCCGCCCACGTACTGGATCGGCTTGCTGACTTGCGGCAGCAGCGGTTCCAGCTGGGCGAACACGGACTCGACGGGCATGGTGACCACGGTAGACGAGGGTGCGGCGGCGCCCGCCCACCGGATGCAGGCGTCCCGATTGCGGTGTTTGCTGGGTCGATGGCGACGACGAAGTCCCCCGACGCGTCCTCGGGCCAGCTCGGCTCCGGGCTGAAGCAGCGGCACATCACGATGATCTCCATCGCCGGGGTGATCGGGGCCGGCATCTTCATCGGCTCGGGCGAGGCGATCGCGACCGCCGGGCCGGCGGTGCTGATCGCGTACCTGATGGCCGGGACGCTGGTGGTCCTGGTGATGCGGATGCTCGGCGAGATGGCGATCCTCCAGCCGGACAGCGGGTCGTTCTCCACGTACGCCGAGCGCGCGATCGGGCCCTGGGCCGGGTTCTCGATCGGCTGGTTGTACTGGTGGTTCTGGGTGATCGTCATCCCGGTCGAGGCCACCGCGGCCGCTCTGGTGCTGTCGTCCTGGATGCCGGACGTGCCGCAGTGGGTGTTCGCGCTGGTGGTGACGGCGCTGCTGACCGGCACCAACCTGGCCAGCGTGGGCAACTACGGCGAGTTCGAGTTCTGGTTCGCGCTGATCAAGGTCGTCGCGATCGTCGCCTTCATCGGCGTGGGGCTGCTCGCGATCCTCGGCATGCTGCCCGGCTCACCGGTTTCCGGGGTCGGGCACCTGTGGGAGGACGGCGGCTTCATGCCCGAGGGGTTCGGTGCGGTGCTGACCGCGATGCTGATCACGATGTTCACCTTCATGGGCACCGAGATCGTGACCATCGCGGCCGCGGAGTCGAAGGACCCGGCCAAGGGGATCCGGCGGGCGGTCAACTCGGTGATCTGGCGGATCAGCCTGTTCTACCTGGGCTCGATCTTCGTGGTGGTGTCCCTGGTCTCGTGGCAGGAGCCGTCCTTGATCGACGGGTCGTTCCAGGCCGCGCTGGACGCGATGGGGCTGGCCAACCTGTCCTGGCTGCTCGACCTGGTCGTGCTCACGGCGGTGGCGTCCTGCCTCAACTCGGCGCTGTACACGGCGTCGCGGATGGCCTACTCGCTCTCGAAGCGCGGCGAGGCGCCCCGGGCGTGGAGCCGGGTGACGTCGCGCGGCGTCCCGGCGTGGGCGATCCTCGCGAGCACCGCGGTCGGATTCCTCGCCGTGATCGGCAACTACGTGCTGCCGAGCGAGATCTTCGGCTACCTGCTCGCGACCTCCGGTGCGATCGCGCTGCTGGTCTACCTGGTGATCGCCGTGTCCCAGCTGCGGATGCGTCGGACGGTCGACGAGTCCGAGCTCGAGCTGAAGATGTGGGCGTACCCGGTGCTCACGTGGGTGGTGATCGTGTTCATCGTCGGCACGGTGGCGTTCATGGCCCAGCGGGACGGTTACAAGCTGAACCTGTGGCTCACGCTGGCGCTCACCGCCGTGATCGTCGCCGCCGGCGTCATCCGGCAGCAGCGGGCCGGGGACCGTACCCACGCCGGGGCCTGACGCCCTCGAGACCAGGTTCCCCCGGGTAACCGAAGGTTCCCGCGTGTCGTGACGCGCGGGAACCCTGGGTTTCCCAAGGTCGCTTGGGAAACCCGTAGACCCTCAGAAGCGGGAGCGGGCGAGGCGGGAGCGGACGACGACGCCGTGGCCGGCGCGGCGCTGGGTGCGCAGGTGGATGTTCATCAGCAGGCCGACGGCGGTGAGCGAGGCGAACATCGAGGTGCCGCCGTACGACACCAGCGGCAGCGGCACGCCGGTGACCGGCATGATCCCCAGGCACATGCCGATGTTCTGGAAGGCCTGGAAGCCGAACCAGCACGCGACGCCGGCAGCGGCCACCCGACCGAACAGGTCGTCGGCGTTGCGGGCGATCCGCAGCGCCCGCCACAGCAGCAGTGCGAACAGCGCCACGATCACGCTCGCGCCGACCAGCCCGAGCTCCTCGCCGGCCACCGTGAACACGAAGTCGGTGTGCTGCTCGGGCACGAAGCCGGACTGCGTCTGGGTGCCGTCGAACAGCCCCTGCCCGGTGACGCCCCCGTTGCCGATCGCGATCCGCGCCTGGATGGTGTTGTAGCCCGCGCCGCGCGGGTCGAGCGACGGGTCGGTGAACGCCTGGAACCGCAGCAGCTGGTACGACTCCAGCAGCCCGGTCTGCACCGCGGCGAGCACCACCGCCGCGCCGGCGCCGAGCAGCACCAGCAGCCACCGCTTGGGCGCACCGGACAGCCCGATCACCCCGAACACGGTCGCGGTCAGCACCATCAGCGTGCCGAGGTCTGGCTGCGCGAGGATCAGCAGCGCCGGCACGGCCGCGATCACCAGCGCCGGCACCACGTCGACGGCGTTGACGCCACGGCGCAGGTGCGCCTCCGTACGCTCGGCCAGCACGAGTGCCATGCCGAGCACGACGCCGAACTTCGCCACCTCGGCCGGCTGCAGCGACAGGCCGCCGACCATCAGCCACGAGTGCGAGCCGTTGACGGTCGCGCCGATGCCCGGCACGAAGATCAGCGCCAGCCCGACGACCGACACCAGGTAGACCACCGGTGTCCACGCACGCAGCCAGCGGTGGTCGGTCACCGCGACGACAGCGGCCAGCACCAGGCCGATCGCCGCGTTGACGCCCTGCTTGCGCAAGTAGGCAGCCGGGTCGCCCTCGGTGAGGTCGTCGCGGTGCTGGGTGGCCGACCAGACCAGCACGATGCCGATGGCGAGCAGCGCGAGCACCGCGCCGAGCAGCAGCCAGTCGACCTGCCGCCACCAGCCGGCTCGCCGCTGCACCGGCGAGCCCACCGGGCGGCGAACGGCCCGGCCCGGGAGGGTCGCTACCACCGCCGCCCCCCACCCCTCGCCGAGTGGCGCGTTCGCGGGCTCGTACGCCATCCGCCGGCCCGGTTTGGCGCCACTCGACGGCGCCCGTTGCCATGACGCCGCGGGCCGGTGCTCGGGTCGCCGGCCCCGGGCGGATCGATCATGCCGGTGGCGTCGACGCTGGGGAGACCGGTGGGCGGCTGGACGCCGGGGATCAGCGGCGGCAGCGCACGCACCGTGCTGTCCTGGATGCCGTACAGCGCCTCCCAGATCCGCCGCATCGAGTCGCCCGAGGTGCCCGACCCGGTGCCGCCCTGCTCGATCATCTGCACGACCACGTAGTCGTCGGAGTAGGTCGCGAGCCACGACGTGGTCTGCTTGCCGAAGACCTCGGCGGTGCCGGTCTTGCCCCGCAGGTGCACCTGGTCGATCGGGAAGCCGCCGAGCTTCCAGGCCAGCGTGCCGTCGCGCGGGGTGCCCATCAGGGCCTGGTCGATCGCCCTGATGTCCGACTTCGGGAACGGCAGCCGCCCCTGCACCTCAGGCGGGATCCGCCGCAGCAGCTCACCTTCCGGGCTGAGCACGGCCTTGCCGAGTCGCGGCGCGTACAGCGTGCCGCCGTTGGCGATGGCGGCGTAGCCGACGGCCAGCTGCATCGGCGTGATGATCGTGTCGCCCTGGCCGATGACGAAGTTGACGGCGTCGCCGGCGCGGAAGGCGTAGCCGTCGACACAGAACTCGCGCGCGAACACGTGCAGGTAGTCGCTGCCTGGCTCCTCGCCGATCTTGCAGTAGTAGTCCTTGTTGTCCTTCCAGTACGCCATCTTCCAGCGGCGGTCGGCGATCCGGCCACTGGCCTCGCCCGGCAGGTCGACCCCGGAGAGCGAGCCGAACCCGGCGCCCTGCGCCGCCTCGACCAGCGGGTCCTGGGTGCCGGTCGGTGCGTCGTCACCGCCGGCCCTGATCCACAACGCGTAGCCGACCTGGTAGAAGAACGTGTTGCAGGAGACCTGCAGCGCCTTGGCGATGTCGATGTAGCCGTAGGCCCCCGACTCGAAGTTCTTGTACGACCGGTTGCCGACCGTGAACGACGACGAGCAGTTCAGCTGCGAGTCCATGGTGAAGCCGTGCGACAGGGCGCCGAGCGCCATGAACGGCTTGAAGGTCGAGCCCGGTGCCAGCTGCGCCTGCGTCGGTCGCGACAGCAGCGGCTCACCGGAGTGCTTGTCGTAGAGGTAGGCGAGCTGCTTGCTGCTGATGCCACCCACCCACACCTGCGGGTCGTACGTCGGGAAGCTGGCCATCGCGACCACCCGGCCGTCGTTCGGGTCCAGCACGATCGTCGCGCCCGACGTCGCCTCGTAGGGCCGACCGGTGATCTCGTCGACCGTGTTGCGGGTGGCCATGATCGTGTTGCGCAGCTCGCGCTCCACCACCGACTGGACCCGTGCGTCGATGCTGGTGACCAGCGTGTCGCCGGGCACCGGCGCGCTGCTGCCCTCGAGCCCGAGCACCCGGCCCAGCGAGTCGACGCCCAGGGCGTCGGAGCCGGGAACCCCGCGCAGCCACCGGTCGTACTCACGCTCGAGGCCGGACCGCCCGACCAGCGAGTTGGCGGTCAGCGTCTCGTCGTCGCGCTCACCGGCCTGCTCGTACTCCTCGCCGGTGATCGGGCTGAGGTAGCCGAGCAGGTGCGCGGCGTTGACGCCGAACGGCGACGGGTAGTCGCGCACCGTCTGGCGCTCCGCCACCAGCGCGGGGAAGTCCTCGCTGCGCTCCTGGATCGTGACCGCGACCCGCTCCGGCACGTCCTCCGCGATCGGCACCGGCTGGTAGGGCGAGCCGTTCCAGCAGCGGGGCGGCGGCGGCGCGCCCTCCTCGCCGCACAGCATCAGCCGGTCGCGGATCACCGAGTAGCGCACCTCGGTCATCTCGGCGACCCGCCGCAACAGTTCGGTGCGCTTGTGGCGGGACAGCCCCTCGAGTGCGGTGCGGTCGACGCTCAGCACCCACGACTGGCGGCTCGCGGCCAGCGGGCGGCCCATCGCGTCGACGATGAGCCCGCGCTGCGGCTGCACCCACACGTCGCGGACCGCGTTCTCGGCGGCCTGCGCCTGATAGGCGTCGCCGCTGACCACCTGCAGGTACCACAGCCGCACGAACAGGGTGGCCATCAACGAGACGACCAGGACCTGGATCACCACCAGCCGGGTGCGTGACAGGTCGATGGCGCGGGGCTGGCCCTTCACGGCGACGTCACAGCCCGGTCACCAGCGCACCGGGACCGGGTCGAGCCGGCGGAACAGCAGCACCGCGAGCGGTACGACGAGCGGGGTCACCGCGACGTCGTAGAGCACCGACACCGGCAGCACCTCGAGCACCCGGCCCACGGTCACGCCCGGTTCGCGCAGCACCAGGCCGGACAACGCGTACAGCGACGTGGCGGCGAACGATGACACCGCGACCGTGATGACCGTGGCCACCGCCGACTGCCGCGCCTCGCCCCGCGCCAGCCCGGCGAGCCAGCCCGCAACCGCGAGCGCGAGCGCCCACCGGCCCGCGACCCCGTCGGCCGGCGGGGCGAGGTCGACAGCGAGTCCGGCGACGAGGCCGAGCACCGCGCCGTACGACGGCCCGCGCACCAGGGCGGCCGCCACCACCAGCAGCAGTGCCAGGTCGGGGACGACGCCGGCGACGGACAGGTGCGCGAACAGGCCGACCTGCAGGGTCACGGTGGCGAGCACCAGCGCGACAACGGCGAACGGGCGCAGCACGGTCACGGTCACGACCCCCCGCCCGGCGCCACCCGGCCCAGCTCGGCCCGCGACCGGTCGCGGTCGGGCCCGACGACCACGCCGACGAGGTCGAGCGCGGACATGTCGGCGAACGGCTCGATCGACGCGGTCACCGACTGGTCGCCGGCGCTGGCCTGCACGTCGGTGACCGTGCCGACCGGCACGCCGGCGACGTACGGTGCGCCGCCACGCGATCCCCAGGTCACGACCGTATCGCCGTCGCGCGGGACGACCGTGGGGTCGACGAGGTCCATGCTGAGCAGGCCGTCGTCGCCGACGTCGCCGCTGCCACGCAGGAAGCCGAGCTCCATCGACGAGCCGAGCCGTCCCCCGACCACCGACTCGGCGTCGACCACGAGCAGCACGGTCGCCGTCGACCGGTCGGTGCGGATCACCCGCCCGACCAGGCCGCCGGCCTCGAGCACGGTCATGTCCGGCTCGACGCCGTCGTCGCTGCCGGCGTCGATGGTGACCGTGCGGGCGAACGCCTGGGCCGGGCCCACCGCCACGACCCGGGCCGGCACCAGCGCGAAGCCGCTGCCCTCGGTGACGCCGGTCAGCGCGTCGTACTGCGCCAGCCGGTTGCGGTCGACGTCGCCGGTGGCCAGCTCGGCGCGCAGCTCGGCCACCTCGCGCTCGAGCCGCTCGTTGTCGCCGCGCAGCCCACCCAGGTCGCCCAGCGCGTCGACGCCGCCGACCACCGGGTCGGTGATCGTCGACAGGCCGCTCTCGAGCGGACCGAACACCTCGCCCGCGCCCGCACGCACCGGGTCGACCGGTGACGAGTCGCCGGTGCCGGCGTCGAGGGCGATGACGGTCACGGACGTGAGCACGCACAGCACCAGGGCAGTACGGGCCCGACGGGCCTGGTCGCGCTCGGGCCCGCCGAGACGTGGTCGTCTCATCGGCGCGGCTCGGAGACGAGCACCTGGTGCAGTGCCTCGAACTCCTCGACGCAGCGCCCGGCGCCGATGGCGACCGAGTGCAGCGGGTCCTCCGCGACGTGCACCGGCATACCGGTCTCGTGCCGCAGCCGCTCGTCGAGACCGCGCAGCAGGGCGCCGCCGCCGGTGAGCACCAGGCCGCGATCCATGATGTCGCCGGCCAGCTCGGGCGGGGTCCGGTCGAGAGTCGTACGCACCGCGTCGACGATGTCGTGCAGCGGCTCCTCCAGTGCCTGGCGCACCTCGGCCGACGACACCGGCACGCTGCGCGGCAGCCCGGAGACCAGGTCGCGGCCGCGTACCTCGGCCTGCGGCTCCCGGGCCAGCGGGAACGCGGAGCCGAGGGTGATCTTGACCTCCTCGGCGGTGCGCTCCCCCAGCATCAGGGAGTACTCCTTCTTCATCCAGGAGACGATCGCCGCGTCCAGGTCGTCGCCCGCGGTGCGGATGGAGAGGCTGGTGACGACGCCGCCGAGGGAGATGACCGCGACCTCGGTGGTGCCACCGCCGATGTCGACCACCATGTTCCCGGTGGCCTCGTGCACGGGCAGCCCGGCACCGATGGCCGCAGCCATCGGCTCCTCGACGATGTAGACCCTGCGGGCGCCGGCCTGGTAGCCGGCTTCCTTCACCGCGCGCTGCTCGACCGCGGTGATGCCCGAGGGCACGCAGATCACCAGCCGGGGCTTGGCGAAGTAGCGGCGCCGGTGCACCCGCTGGATGAACAGCCGCAGCATCTGCTCGGTGGACTCGAAGTCGGCGATGACGCCGTCCTTGAGCGGGCGGATCGCGGTGATGCCGCCGGGTGTACGGCCGAGCATCTGCTTGGCCTCGGAGCCCACCGCGAGGATCTCGCGGGTGCTCGCGTCGAGCGCCACGACGGACGGCTCGTTCAGGAGGACCCCGCGGCCCCGGACATAGACCAGGGTGTTCGCGGTGCCGAGGTCGACGGCCATGTCGCGGCCGAGGATGCTGTTCGCCACGCGGCCCCCACGGCTCGCTCTCGTCACAGGAGTGGTGTCCCGTCACAGGCTAGGCGGCAGCGCGCCAGCACCCGCGCAACGACACGCGCCAGCCGCCGACCGTGGGGGCACGCTGCGGGTGCCCCCCAGGCAGGCAGCAGGGAGACGGCAGGGAGACACCGGGGGGACTCCCGATTGGGCCGCACGACTCCGCCGGAGCAGCGTTGCCGCCATGACGAATCGCACTTATCGGATCCTGACCGGCGCCCTCCTCTCGGGCGCCCTCCTCCTCGCCGCCGCGCCCACGAGCGCGTCGGCCGACACCGCACCGCCCCTCGACCGTTCGGCCCTTCGGGCGGCCATCTCCGACCTGGAGCATCCGCCCGTGACGGCCGCCCAGATCCGGGTCAGCGGCTGGGGCGGGCACTGGTACGGCACCTCCGGGGTCGTCGACCGTCGCACGGACCGACCGGTACGGCCCGGCGACCGGTTCAAGATCGGCAGCATCACCAAGGCGTTCGTGGCGACCGTCGTGCTGCAGCTGGTCGGCGAGGACCGGGTGCGCCTGACCCGGCCGGTGCAGCGCTACCTCCCGGGCGTCCTTCCCGCGCGGTTCCCGCCGATCACGGTCGGCCAGCTGCTCAACCACACCAGCGGCCTGCCGCCGGAGAGCGGGCCCGACCTGCCGGACCTCAGCACCCCCGAGGCGGTGTTCGCGCACCGCTTCGACCAGTGGACGCCGGAGCGCCTGGTCGCCATGGTCACCGACCAGGGTCTGCCGATGGCGTTCGAGCCCGGCACCGCACAGGAGTACCGCGGCATCAACTACGTGCTTGCCGCCATGGTCGTCGAGGAGGTGACGGGTCACCGGTACGGCCGGGAGATCCGGGACCGGATCCTGCGCCCGCTGGGGCTGCGGGACACCTCCGTCCCCGGCAACCGGCCGGGCATTCCCGGACCGCACGTGCACGGCTACCTGGAGATGAGCGACGGGCGCCTGCGCGACATCACCGTCGCCAACCCCTCGGACTCGTGGGGCGAGGGGGAGATGATCTCCACGACGGGTGACCTGACCCGGTTCCTGTCCGCCCTGTTCTCCGGCGGACTGCTGCCGCCGCGGCTGCTCGAGCGGATGGTGACCCTGCCGCCCGACGACGTGCGGATGCTCGACGGCAGCCCGGCCCGCTACGGCATGGGGCTGCAGACGGCGACGGTCAACGGTGTGACGCTCTGGGGCAAGACCGGCGAGCGCTACGGCTACAGCTCGGGGATGTTCGCGACCCTCGACCAGCAGCGCCGGCTGGTCTGGTCGTTCACCCCGACGCACCGCGACGCGAGCCAGACCCGGCTGACGCTGCGGATCGTCGAGGCGGCCACCGCGCCGGCCGGGTAGCCGGCGGCGGATCCCTGGGCACGGGCGAGGCGCGCCTTGACCCGTGCCCAGCGGGTCCGTAAAGTCCGGTTGGTTCAGAATGAGAACATTCGTTCGCTGAGCGAACGCTGTCGAGGAGGACCCGTGCCGCAGTCCCCGCGCACGGTCCGCGACGCCGTGGTGCAGGTCTGGCGCGAGCGCGCCATGACCACGATGTACTGCAACCCCGGTTCCACCGAGGTCCCCCTGCTCACGGACCTGCCCGACGACATCGAGTTCGTGCTCGGGCTGCACGAGGGCACCGTGGTCGGCCTGGCCAGCGGCGCCGCGGTGGCCACCGGACGTCCCCAGCTGGTGGTGCTGCACACCACCGCCGGCCTCGGCAACGCCGTCGGCGCCCTGGCCACCGCGCGGGTCAACCGCATCCCGCTGGTCGTCGTCGTCGGCCAGCAGGACCGCCGGCACCTCGCGTCGGAGCCGTTCCTCGCCGGGCGGCTGACCGGGCTGGCCGGCGACTACCCGGTGTCGGTCGAGCAGCCGGTACGTGCCGGCGACGTGCCGTCCGCGGTCGCCCGGGCGTGGCACCAGGCCCGGCGCGGTCGCGGCCCGGCGCTGGTGGTGGTGCCGATGGACGACTGGAGCAGCCCCGCCGACGACCTGCCGCTGGTCACGCCCGAGCGCGCGCTCGCGGGCACCGAGGCCGGCGACCGTGCGCTGGCGGAGGTGGCCGCGGTCGTCGACGCGGCGCGACAGCCCGTACTGGTGGTCGGTGCCGGCGCCGACGAGCCCGAGACCTGGGAGGCGCTGGAGACCCTCGCCGACCGGTGGGACGCCTTGGTGTGGCAGGAGCCCTTCGGGGCCCGCGCCGGTTTCGACCAGGGCCACCCCCGGTTCGCGGGCCACCTGCCCGCGGGGCGTGAACGGTTGCGCGCGGCGCTCACTGGGCACGATCTGGTGGTGACCGTGGGAGCGCCGATGCTGCGCCAGTACGGCTACGAGCCCGGCCCACTGCTCCCTGCCGGCGCCGAGGCGGTCGTGCTCACCGACGACGCCGACGAGGCCGACCGCAGCACCGCACGGCTCGCGGTGGTCGCGCCGCTGCCGAGCCTGTGCCGGCGGCTCGCGGTACGCACCAGGCGGCGCGAACGCGCGCACGCCCCGTCCGGACTCGTCCGCCCCGTTGTGCGCCCTCCGTCGCGCGGCGAGCCGCTGAGCGCGCGCCAGGTCTTCGCGGCGCTCGCCGCCCGGCTGCCGCACGACGCCACCGTGGTCGAGGAGACTCCGTCCAGCCGGCCGGACCTGCACGAGCTGGTGCCCGCCCGCCGCCCCGGCGGGTTCGTCTCCGCCGCGATGGGCGGCCTCGGCTTCGCCCTCCCCGCCGCCATCGGCATCCGGATGGCCGACCCCGGCCGGCCCGTGGTCGCGGTGGTCGGCGACGGCTCGTCGCTGTACGCGGTGCAGTCGCTGTGGACCGCCGCGCGGCACCACGTCGGGGTCGTCCTGATCGTCCTCGACAACGGCCGCTACGCGGTCATGGACCGGCTCGCCGAGCAGGCCGGGGCCAAGCCGGTGTGGCCAGACTTCGACGACGTCGACGTCGCCGGTCTGGCCACCGCGCTGGGTTGCCCCGCCCGCACCGTCACCACCCACCCGGAGCTGGTCGCCGCGCTCGACGAGGTCGCGGCCGACTGGTACGACCGCGTCCAGCCGCTGCTGCTGTCGGTCCGGGTCGCCCCTGATCCCGCGTTCCAGCCCTGACCCCGCTGAGAGGACCCGCCATGGCCACGACGACGACGTCACCGACCCCGCTGCGCTGGCCGGTGCTGCTCGCCTGGCTCGCGGTGGCCCTGGAGGGCTACGACCTGGTCGTGCTGGGCGCGGTGCTGCCGGCGCTGCTGCCGGACTGGGGGCTCACCGGCAACGACGGGTCCGTGCTGTCCACCTTCGGTCTGGTGGGGGTCGCGATCGGTGCGGTGGGCGTCGGCACCGCGAGCGATCGGTTCGGGCGACGGCCGACCCTGTTGGCCTGCGTGGCCTGGTTCTCGGTGCTGACCCTCGTGTGCGCGGCGGCGCCGGACTTCGGCTGGCTGTGCGTGCTGCGCTTCCTCGCCGGGCTGGCGCTCGGCGGGTGCCTCCCGGTCGCGCTGGCCCTGGCCGCGGAGTACGCGCGGCCGGGCACGTCCGGCGCCTCGGTGACCCGGCTGATGACCGGCTACCACGTGGGCGCAGTGCTCACCGCGTTGCTGGCCATCCCGATCGTCGAGGACCACGGCTGGCGGTGGATGTTCCTGGTGGGCGGCGTGCTCGGCCTGTTGTCCCTGCCGCTGATGTGGGCCCGGCTGCCGGAGTCGGCGTCGTACCTGCTGGTGCACGGCCGCGCCGACGAGGCGCGTGAGCTGGCGGCGACGTACGGGCTGGTGCTGCCCGACCCGGCGGCGATCGAGCACAAGCGGCCCGCGGCGAGTGTCTCCACGCTGCTGCAGAGCCGCTACCTGCGCTCCAGCCTGGCGTTCTGGGTGACCTCGTTCATGGGGCTGCTGCTGGTCTACGGCCTGAACACCTGGCTGCCCACGATCATGACCGCCGCCGACTACCCGCTCGGCCAGTCGCTGGCGCTGCTGCTGACCCTCAACGTCGGCGCGGTGACCGGGCTGATCGTCGCGGGCGCGATCGCCGACCGGCACGGCACCAAGCCGATCACGGTGGCGTGGTTCGGCCTCGCGGCGGCGTTCCTCGCGCTGCTGAGCATCAAGCTCCCGCTCGTCGGCGTCTACGCGGTGGTGCTGGCTGCCGGGCTGTTCGTGTTCAGCGCGCAGGTGCTGGTCTACGCCTACGTCAGCCAGCTCTACCCGCCGGGCATCCGGGCCACCGCCATCGGCTTCGCCAGCGGGGTGGGCCGGATCGGCGCGATCGTCGGGCCGATCGTGGTGGGCTTCCTCGTCACCGCCAACGAGGAGTACCCGTGGGGGTTCTACCTGTTCGCCGCGGTCGCCGTGCTCGGCGCGGTCGCGATCTCGATCGTGCCTGCGGTGCGGGACACCGTCGAGGTGGAGGCCACCGCCCGCACGCGCTGACCCCCCGCACCTGTCACCGGCTGGTCGACCCCTGGCTCAACCAGACGGTGACAGCTCGGGGAACCACAGGGCGATCTCGCGCGCGGCCGACTCCGGGGAGTCCGAGCCGTGCACCAGGTTCTCCCGGTTGGACAGCGACAGGTCACCCCGGATGGTGCCGGGCAGGGCCTTCCGTCCGTCGGTGGCGCCGTTGAGCAGCCGAACCACCTCCACCGCCTCCTCGCCCTCGAGCACCATGGCGACCAGCGGCCCGGACGTGACGAAGTCGCGCAGCGGCGGGTAGAAGTCGCGGTCGACGTGCTCGGCGTAGTGCCGGTCGGCCTGCGCGGCGTCGATGTGCCGCAGGTCCATGGCGACGACCGTGAGGCGCTTGTCCTCGAACCGACCGAGCACCTCGCCCATCAGCCCGCGGCGGACGGTGTCGGGCTTGAGCAGGACCAGCGTGCGCTGCATGGGCGGGACCCTACCGACGGGCGGCGGCGGCGAGCGCAGCGGTGCGCACGGCCACGGCCCACCGTTCGGCTGCGCCGTCCCCGGCGGCGAAGAACAGCGACGGCTCGGCGAGCTCGAGCTCGAGCAGCAGCGGCTCGTCCTCCTCGCCGGGTACGAGGTCGACGCGGGCGTAGAGCAGCTCGGACCGGGTGGCGTGGCCGCGCATCTCGGCGGCCTCCAGCACCTGCTCAGCCACCTCGAGCTCGCGGGCCGACGGCTCCCGCGCGGCGATCTCCTCCTCGGCGAACAACGCGCTGGTGGCGCGCTTGCCGGCAGTCAGCAGCGGGCCCTTGCCGAACGCGTGGCTGAACACGCCGCAGAGGAAGACCACTCCGGTCTCGCCCGCGCTGTCGATGGACGTGACATAGGGCTGCACCATCACGTGGCGCCCGGCGGTCAACAGCGCCGCCGCGTGCGCCGTCGCCTCGGCCGGGTCGTCGTGCCGGCGGGTGTCGCGGGCGCCGGCGCTCACCGTCGGCTTGACCACGACCGGACCGTCGGGCACCGGGGGTGCGTCGCCGGGCGCGTACCAGCGGGTGGGCACGACCGGCACGCCGACGGCGGCCAGCTCGCCGAGGTAGCGCTTGTCGGTGTTCCAGGCGATCACGTGCGCCGGGTTGGCGAGGCGGGGCACGCTGCGCGCCCAGGCGAGGAAGCCGTCGTGGCGCCGGGCGTAGTCCCACGCCGACCGCACCACCACCAGGTCGGGCGCCGACCAGTCGACGCCCGGGTCGTCCCACACCCCGAACGCCACGTCCACGCCCACGGCGCGGAGTGCCTCGACGCCGAGCTGCTCGTCGTCGTCCCCGTCGGGAATCTCCGCGCAGGTCGCGAGCAGCACGGCGGGCGATGCAGTCACCCGGGGACGGTACGCGACAGCCGGCCGCTCAGGCGGCGTCGGCCTCGCGCTGGGCCTTGATCGCCTCGACCCGTCGCCCGAGCACGACCGCCAGCACCCACAGGCCGCCGAACAGCCCGCCCACCACGAACATCGCGCCGGTGACGAAGCCCAGCGCGATCGCCCCGACCTGCACCAGCCAGCCCAGCGCGTAGGCCCACGGGTACCGCAGCAGGCCCGCGGTGACGACCGCAAGCCCGGCCAGCCCGAGGCCTGCGCCGAGCGCCGGCCCCTTGTCGACGCCCGTCACCGTGATCATCACCGGCACCGACAGCGCGATCACGATCGCCTCGAACGCCAGCACCGCAGCACACATCGCCCGCATGGTCCGGCCCGCTCAGCCGGTGACGCCGAGCATGGTGCGGGCCTCGCCGACGGTGACCACCGAACCGGTCACCAGCACGCCGCCCGAGCCGAGCGACTCGCCGAAGGACTCGCCCTGCTCGGCCAGCCCGGTGGCAGTGTCGAGAGCGTCGTCGAGCCGCGGGGCGACGTGCACCCGGTCACGCCCGAAGACCTGCTCGGCGACGTCGGCCAGGTCGTGCACGGGCAGGGCCCGACCGGTGGAGTTCTGGGTGCACACGATCTCGGCGAACACCGGCTCGAATGCCGCCAGCAGCCCCTCGACGTCCTTGTCCCGCATCACGCCGACCACACCGACCAGCGGGCTGAAGCGGAACGCCTCCTGCAGCGCTTCGGCCGTGGCCTGTGCGCCGTGCGGGTTGTGCGCACCGTCCAGGACGATGGTCGGGCTGCGCCGCACCACCTCGAGCCGTCCGGGGGACGTGACGGTGGCGAACGCCTCCCGCACGACATCGGGGTCGAGCTCGTTGCTGCCCAGGAACGCCTCGACGGCGGCCACGGCTGCGGCCGCGTTGTGCGCCTGGTGCGCCCCGTGCAGGGGCAGGAAGATCTCGTCGTACTCGCGGGCCAGCCCGCGCACCGACACGACCTGCCCGCCGACCCCCGGCAGCCGGGACCCGACCCCGAACTCGAGGCCCTCCCGGGCGACCGTCGCGCCGACCTCCGCGGCCCGCCGCAGCAGGACCTCGGCGACGTCGACGGACTGCTCGGCCAGCACCGCCAGCGCACCCGCCTTGATGATCCCGGCCTTCTCGCCGGCGACGTCGACGGGGTCGGTGCCGAGGTAGCTGGCGTGGTCGACCGCGACGGGCGTCACCACCGCCACCTGCCCGTCGGCAACGTTGGTGGCGTCCCAGCTGCCGCCCATCCCGACCTCGACGACCGCGGCATCGACCGGCGCGTCGGCGAAGGCGGCGAACGCCATGCCCGTGACCACCTCGAAGAACGACATCAGGTGCGGAGCCGACCGGTCGATCACCTCGACGTAGGGCGCGACGTCGGTCCACGCCTGCACGAACTGCTCCGGGGTGAGCGCCTCGCCGTCGATGCTGATCCGCTCGGTCATCGACTGCAGGTGCGGGCTGGTGTAGCGGCCGGTGCGCAGCCCGGTGCCGCGAAGCAGCGCGTCGATCATCCGGCTGGTCGACGTCTTGCCGTTGGTGCCCGTCAGGTGCACGACCGCGTAGCCGTGCTGCGGGTCGCCGAGCAGGTCGGTCAGCCCCCGGATCCGGTCCAGCGAGGGGTCGAGCCGGGTCTCCGGCCAACGGTCCAGCAGCGCGTGCTCGACCTGTGCGTACGACGGGTCCGCGGCCACCCGGCCACTATCGCAGGCATAGACTGTGGGCATGGACACCGGCCGACTGCGCGAGCGAGTAGCCAGGCGCCGTTGAGCGCCCCCTCAGCCCGGCTCGTCAGCCAGCCCAGCCGACCGTCTCCATCCCGGCCGCCGTCCGTCACCCAGGACACCCCTGGACGCACGCGGCCCCACCCCACGAAGGTGATCGCTCGTGAGTAGTGACCAGCACGCCACCCCGTCCATTCCGGAGAAGCCCGCGCTCGAGGGGCTCGAGGCCCGCTGGGCGCAGGCCTGGCAGGACGACGGGACGTACCTCTTCGACCGCACCCGCCCGCGGGACGAGGTCTTCAGCATCGACACCCCGCCGCCGACGGTGTCGGGCAGCCTGCACGTCGGGCACGTGTTCAGCTACACCCACACCGACCTGATCGCCCGCTACCAGCGGATGCGTGGCAAGACCGTCTACTACCCGATGGGGTGGGACAACAACGGGCTCCCGACCGAGCGCCGGGTGCAGAACTTCTTCGGTGTCCGCTGCGACCCGTCACTGCCGTACGACCCGGACTTCGAGCCGCCGGACAAGCCCGACCCGAAGCGGCAGCTGCCGATCAGCCGGCGCAACTTCATCGACCTGTGCGAGCGGCTGATCGAGTCCGACGTGCAGATCTTCGAGTCGCTGTGGCGCCAGCTCGGCCTGTCGGTCGACTGGAGCCTGCTCTACACGACGATCGGCGAACGGTCCCTCGCAGTCAGCCAGCGCGCGTTCCTGCGCAACCTGGCCCGGGGCGAGGCCTACCAGGCCGAGGCCCCGACGCTGTGGGACGTCACCGACCAGACCGCGATCGCCCAGGCCGAGCTGGAGGACCGCGAGACGCCGGGCGCCTACCACCGGATCGCGTTCGCGCGCACCGACGGCGACGGGCAGGTGATGATCGAGACCACCCGACCGGAGCTGATCGCCAGCTGCGTCGCGGTGGTCGCGCACCCTGACGACGACCGCTACCGGCCGCTGGTCGGCAGCACCGTCAGCACGCCGCTGTTCGGGGTCGAGGTGCCGGTCGTCGCGCACCCGCTGGCGCAGCCGGACAAGGGCTCCGGCATCGCGATGATCTGCACCTTCGGCGACACGACGGACGTCACCTGGTGGCGTGAGCTCGACCTGCCCACCCGCACGGTGATCAACCGGGCCGGCCGGTTCCACCGCGAGACGCCGGGCTGGCTCGAGTCGCCGCAAGCGGCGGCCGCGTACGAGCAGCTCGCGGGCAAGACCGTGCACTCGGCCAAGGAGACGACGGTCGAGATGCTGCGCAAGGCGGGCGCGCTGGAGGGCGAGCCACGGCCGATCACGCACCCGGTGAAGTTCTACGAGCGCGGCACCCGTCCGCTGGAGATCGTCTCGACCCGGCAGTGGTACATCACCAACGGCGGACGTGACGAGCCGCTGCGCGAGCGGCTGATCGAGCGCGGCCGCGAGATCCGGTGGACGCCCGACTTCATGCGGCACCGCTACGAGAACTGGGTGACCGGCCTCAACGGCGACTGGCTGATCAGCCGGCAACGGTTCTTCGGCGTCGCCTTCCCGGTGTGGTACCCGCTCGACGCCGACGGTCAGCGGGTCTTCGACCGGCTGCTGCTGGCGGACGAGGACGACCTCCCTGTCGACCCGACGTCGGCGGTGCCCGCCGGCTACACCGAGGACCAGCGCGACCAGCCGGGCGGCTTCACCGCCGATCCCGACGTGATGGACACCTGGGCCACGTCGTCGCTGTCGCCGCACATCGCCGGCGGGTGGGAGACCGACCCGGACCTGTTCCAGCGGGTGTTCCCGATGGACCTGAACACGCATGCGCACGAGATCATCCGCACCTGGCTGTTCAGCCGGGTCGTGCGGGCGCACCTGGAGAACGGCACCGTGCCCTGGACGCACTCGATGATCTCCGGCTTCGTGGTCGACCCCGACCGCAAGAAGATGAGCAAGTCCAAGGGCAACGCGGTCGTGCCGACCGAGATCCTCGACAAGTACGGCTCCGACGCCGTGCGGTGGCGCGCGGCGATGGCGCGGCCGGGGCTGGACAGCCCGTTCGACGAGGCCCAGATGAAGGTGGGCCGGCGACTGGCGATGAAGGTGCTCAACGCGAGCAAGTTCGTGCTCGGGCTCGGTGCCACCTCGACCGACGTCGACGACGTCACCGAGCCGCTCGACCGCGCGCTGCTGGCGCAGCTGTCCGGCGTGGTCGAGCAGGCGACGCGGTCGCTGGACGGCTACGACTACACCGGCGGACTGGAGGTCACCGAACGGCTGTTCTGGACGTTCTGCGACGACTACCTCGAGCTGGTCAAGGAGCGAGCCTACGGCGCCCGCGGCGAACAGGCGGCGGCGTCCGCCCGGGCCACGCTGGCGACCGCACTGCACGTGCAGCTGCGGCTGCTCGCGCCGTACCTGCCCTTCGTCACCGCGGAGGTGTGGTCGTGGTGGCAGCCGGGGTCGGTGCACCGGGCCAGCTGGCCCACGACGGACGAGCTCGGTCCGGCCGCGGAGCCGCGGGTGCTCGACGTCGCGGCGCAGGCACTGGCCGGGGTCCGCGGCGCCAAGTCGACGGCCAAGGTGGGGATGCGCACCGAGGTCTCGGCGCTCACCGTGCACGCCCTGCAGGACGACCTCGACCTGCTGGCCGAGGCGCTCGACGACGTGCGGGCAGCGGGCAAGGTGGTCGGCGACGTGACGCTCACCCCAGGCACCGAGCCCGACCTGCGCGCCGACGCGGTGCTGGTGCCGGCCGAGGCCTGACCCGCGGCGTCACGCCTCGGAGAGCACCCGGAACGAGAGGCCGGCGGTCTGCAGCCGGCCCAGCAGGGCGTCGCCCATCGCCTGCACGGTCGTGACCTGGCCGGCGGTGTCGGGCAGGTCGTCGTGCACGAGGCACAACGCCGACTCCGCCAGCATGGTGGCGGTCTCGGTGTAGCCCGGGTCGCCGCCGCGTACCTCGGTGACGACGCTGCGGCCGTCGGCGACCCCGACGAACCGCACCGAGAACCACGAGCTGGCGCGCTGCTCGGGGGTCGGACCCTCACCCTGTGCGCGGGCACGCAGCAGCAGGTCCCGGCCGGGCGGCAGCTGGGCCAGCGCCACCATGCCGCCCATCGTGACGGCGGTGCCGACGGCCATCGGCAACCGGTGCAGCCAGGCGTAGTGCCCGTAGCCGAAGTCGGGCCCGTACCGGTCCAGCGCCCGCGCCGACCGACGCACGACCTTCGCGTCGATCGTCGGCAGCGGCAGCGCCCACCCGCGACCGCCTGGTCCACGGTGCGGCCCGGCGGGCAGGGCACGGACCCGCCGGCCCGCGGGCCGGGGCTCCCGGCCGCGCCGCTCGGCGGCCGCGGCCTTGGTCTGCCGCACCCGGGAGAACGCGCGCACGGCCGAGTGGTACGTGCCGCCGGAGATGCGGGCGCCGGCCCGGACGTAGCCGGACAGCGTGATCGGGACGTCCTCGGGGAGGTGCTGCACGGTGAACCAGGCACCGAGGTCGTGCGGCACCGAGTCGAAGCCGCAGGCGTGCACGATCCTCGCGCCGGTGGCCACCGCCCGCTCGTGGTGCGCGAGCCACATCCGGTCGACGAACTCGGACTCGCCGGTGAGGTCGACGTAGTCGGTGCCGGTGTCCGCGCAGGCCGCGACCGCGGGCTCGCCGTGCGCGACGTACGGACCGACCGTGGTCGCGAGCACCCTGGTGCGCTCGGTCACCGCGCGTAGCGAGACGGGGTCGTCGACGTCGGCGGTCACGGTGGCGACCGAGGCGCCGGCGCCGCCCAAGGCGGCCAGCCGGTCGCGTACCGCGCCCAGTCGTGCGGGGTCACGGCCGGCGACCGCCCAGCGCAGTCCGGCGGGCGCGTGCCGGGCCAGGTGCTCGGCGGTCAGTCCGCCGGTGAAGCCGGTCGCGCCCAGCAGCACCAGGTCGTAGTCCGTGCCGTCGTCGGGTGCAGCCATGCCCGGATCGTCTCGTGCGCCGCACACCTAGGATCGACCGGGTGACGCTGAGCATCGGCTACAAGGCATCGGCAGAGCAGTTCGGCCCCCGCGACCTGGTGGAGTTCGCCGTCCTCGCCGAGCAGCGCGGTCTCGACAGCGTCTGGGTGAGCGACCACTTCCAGCCGTGGCGGCACGAGGGCGGGCACGCGCCGTTCTCGCTGGCCTGGATGACGGCCGTGGGTGAGCGCACGTCCCGGGTACGGATCGGCACCAGCGTGCTCACGCCGACGTTCCGCCACCACCCCGCGGTGATCGCGCAGGCCTTCGCCACGATGGGCTGCCTCTACCCCGGACGGGTGGTGCTCGGCGTGGGCACCGGCGAGGCACTCAACGAGGTGGCGGTGACGGGGGTGGAGTGGCCAGCGTTCAAGGAGCGCTTCGCCCGGCTGCGGGAGGCCGTGCAGCTGGTGCGCGAGCTGTGGAGCGACGAGCGGGTGACCTTCGAGGGCGACTACTACCGCACCGTCGAGGCGACGGTCTACGACCGGCCGGACCAGCCGGTGCAGGTCTACGTGGCCGCCGGTGGACCGGTCGTCGCGAAGTACGCCGGCCGGGCCGGCGACGGCTTCATCTGCACCAGCGGCAAGGGCATGGACCTCTACACCGACAAGCTGCTGCCCGCGGTGGCCGAGGGCCGCGAGGCTGCGGGCAAGGACCCCGCCGGCATCGACCGGACGATCGAGATCAAGCTGTCCTACGACGTCGACCGAGCCCGCGCGCTGGAGGACACCCGGTTCTGGGCCGCGCTCGCCCTGACCCCGGAGCAGAAGGCGGGGCTGCACGACCCCACCGAGATGCAGCGGGCGGGCGAGGAGCTGCCGATCGAGCAGGTCGCCTCCCGGTGGATCGTCGCCTCCGCGCCCGACGAGGTGATCGACCAGGTGCGCCCGTACGTCGACGCGGGTTTCACCCACCTGGTGTTCCACTCCCCCGGCCACGACCAGGCCCGGTTCCTCGACCTGTTCGCGGAGCAGGTGCTGCCCGGGCTGCGCGCGCTGGGCTGAGCCTGCCGGCCAGACCGATGAGTTCCGGGCCGCCGGGCGGTCCGCAGGACATGAGGGGTACGCCTGCGCCCGCAGCCAGGACCGGACGGGTGCGATCTGCTGACGGCACCACCATCGCGTTCGAGTGCTGCGGCGACGGCCCGCCGCTGCTGCTCGTCGACGGCGCGCTCTGCTGCCGCGAGACGGGGCCGAGCCGGCCGCTGGCCGTCCGGCTCGCCGACCGGTTCACCGTCTACAGCTTCGACCGCCGGGGTCGTGGCTACAGCGGCGACACTGCGGTCCGCCCACCGCACAGCCCGGTCGACCGCGAGGTCGAGGACATCGCCGCCGTGCTGCACGTGGCCGGCGGACCCGCCTGCGTCTACGGCAGCTCGTCGGGAGCGGCGCTGGTCATGCACGCCGCGGCGGCCGGGGTGCCGATGGCGCGGATCGCGCTGTACGAGTCGCCGTTCGCCGTGGGCGACGAGTGCCGGCGGGCGCGCAAGCACTACGTCCGGGAGATGCAGCAGGCGCTGGCCGCCGACCACGGGGCAGAAGCGGTCCGGCTGTTCCTGCGGCACGTCGGCGTGCCCGGCTTCAGCGTCACCCTGATGCGGTTCCTGCCGGCGTGGCCGAAGCTCGTCGCCGTCGCATCCACCCTCCCGAACGACGCGGCCGCGCTGTGCGACACCGACGACGAGCCGCCGCTGAGCCCGCGGCGGTGGGCGTCGGTGCGGGTCCCGGCGCTCGTGCTCGGCGGTGCCAGGAGCCCCACGTGGATGCTCGAGGCGGTGCGCGCCACGGCCGCCGCGCTGCCCGACGCGCAGCTCGGCACGCTGGACGGCCAGACCCACATGGTGACGCCGACCGCGCTCGCCCCCGCGCTCGCGGACTTCTTCGTCGCCGGACCGGCGCGGCTCCGCCAACTGATCGCGGAGACGCCGAGTCCGGATCCGGGGGCGGCGGTCCTGCGGCCTCCTCACCGGGCGATCGTCGGCCTCTTCCCCGGGATCGTCGGGTCACTCCCCCCGCGTTGACCGCACCTCCCCCCGGTTATTGCTGGGGGGTTGCGCGGGTTTCGCAAGGGCACTTGCGAAACCGACGCACCCTCGCCGTCAGCGGTAGACCCGCAGGTCCGCGACCGACCACCAGGCGGGCCCCGGTTCGGTCAGCACGATGCGCAGGTGGCGCACCGGCAGGGCGGGGGCGGGCACGACGGTGCGCTGGCCGTCGCCGGCCCCGCTCCCCACCGGGTGCCACTGCCCGGCGTGGCGCACCAGCAGCCGCCACCGACCGGGATGATCGCCGGTCGCCACCCCGGTGTCGAGCACCAGGCGGTCGAGGGTGAGCCGCCGGCCCAGGTCGAGCTGCAACCGGTCGCCGGCCTGCTGGGGGCGGCCGGTCGTCCAACGGGTGCTCGCCTCGGCGTCGATGGCTTTGCGTGCGACGTCGGCGGTGCAGCACGGGTCGGCGGGGACCGCCGGGCGGGCGCTCACCGTGGCCCCACCCAGGCCGACCAGCCGGCGCCCGTCGTCCATCTGCGCCGCCGCGGAGCCGGGCCAGGTGAACGTCGCGAGCGAGCCGCCCGGCAGCGTGTAGTCGAACGACCAGTCACCCTGGGCGACGGCGATCTCGCGTGGCTCGTCGTTCTCGTTGTGGACCACCAGGGCGAGGGAGCCGTCGGGGTTGCGGAAGGCGGCATCCATCACCTCGCCGTTCCAGCCGGTGGTGCCGAACGACGTGCTGGCGATCCGCTCGGCGCCCGGCCGGACGAAGCGGGACAGGTGGCCGAGCGTGTAGTACTCCGCGTTGCGGGTGACGGTGCCGTCGTCGTCGACCGTCACGACCCCCGTGCACGTGCCGCACCCGCCGTGGTGCGGTCCGCCGTCGGGGTCGAGGGCGAGGTTCCAGTTGACGACGGTGGCGCCCCAGTTGCGGGTCACGCCGAGCGACAGGTTGCGGGCGTGCCAGCGCAAGGTGTCGTTGAACACCTGCGCCGGCGGGTCGTCGGGCCCGTGCGAGCCCGAGCACTCGGTGAACCAGACCGGGACGTCGCGGAAGTTCCGGTGCAGCCGGCTCTGCCGCGCCGGGTCCCCGCTGTAGCAGTGGTAGGCCACCCCGTCGACCCAGCGGGAGGCCCGGCTGTCCAGCACCTCGCTGGGGTACTCCAGCTCGGGGTCCTCGCCCGGCGGGGTGTTCTCGATGTCGGCCGGGTGGACGGTCCAGTTGTGGTCGTAGGCCAGGATCTCGGTGTCCAGCCCGGCCCGCTCGAGCGCCGGGCCGACCTGCGCGGCCAGCCGTACCTGGTCGGCCACCGGCATGGCCATGCCGGGGTAGCCGTCGGGGAAGCGGTTCTGCGGCTCGTTCTGCAGCGTGATCGCGTCGACCGGCACCCCCGCCCGCTGGTACGCGCGCACGAACCGCACGAGATAGCGGGCGTACGTCGCGTACACCCGTGGGTCGTCGATCAGCCGGCCACCGACCAGGGAGTCGTTGGTCTTCAGCCACGCCGGCGGGCTCCACGGGCTCGCGACCACGGTGAGGTCGGGGTTGAGCGCGAGCGCCCGGCGCAGCAGCGGCAGGATCCGCTGCCGGTCGTGGTCGATGCTGAACTGCGACAGATCCCAGTCGTGGCGGCCGGGTCGGACGTCGTCGTAGGTGTAGTGCGGCCCGGCGACGAAGTCGGACGCACCGATCGGCTGGCGCAGCACCGACAGCCCGTTGCCGGTCTCCGGGCTGAACAGGTCGCGCATGGTGGCCCGCCGGGTGGCCGGGTCGAGGCGGTAGAGCACCCGGGCGGCGGAGTCGGTGATCGAGGCGCCGAAGCCGACCATCTGCTGGTACGCCCGCGACGGGTCGACGGTGATCGTCACGGCATCGGAGCCACCGGGGGCGAAGTCGACCGTCCCCTCGTCGCTCATCAGGTGGGTGCGGTCCGGCGTCGTCAGCCAGACGTGGGCGGCCGGCGTCGCCGCCCTGCCGGCCGCGGCCGGGGGCGCGGACGACACGGGGACCGCCAGCAGCGGGAGCCCCACCAGCGCCAGCGCTCCGGTCAGAGCGGTGGCCACGACCCCAGACCTCATCCGGTGCCCTCTCGTCGGCGACCCCCGCCGGGACCACCGTGGAGTGACGAACCTCCCGGGTCAAGACCAAACGGACATCCGGTCAGCCGGTGAGCCGCTCGCGCAGGCCCGCGACCAGCAACCACACGGTGACCGCGTCGACCAGCCCGCCGCCGACCTGGACCAGCGGCGCCAGCCGTCCGCGGCGCCGGATCCGCACCCGCAGCTGCAGCCGGGTGGCGCTGTCGCCGACCGGACCGAGCACGAGCGCCCAGGTCAGCGCGAGCACGTCGTCGCGTCCGGGGTCGTCGTGCGCCGGCCAGCGCCAGCCGTGGGAGCGGTCGCGCAGCGTCAGCCACACCAGGGCGTGCGGCGGGTCGACGAGCTCGGCGCGGAACTCGGGGGCGCCCGGGCCCCAGTCGGGGACCCGGTCACCGACCGCGACCGTGCCGAGCCGCGGATCGAGGTGGCGCAGCCCCCGGCCGCGGCGCGGCAGCAGCCGCTCGACGGCGGCCGGGCAGTACCAGCCGGCCCGGCCCTTGCCGAGCTGCACGAGCCACGGCCAGACGGCCTCGGGTGGTGCGGGCAGGGTGGCGGCGCGGTCCATCACGATGCAGCGCTGCGGGCCGAGCAGGTCGTCGCCCGGCAGCGACCGGGCCCGCTCGGCCCGGGTCACACCGCCGCGGCGGGGAACAGCGGTCAGGAGGCCTTCTCGCGGCGCTCACGCTTGGGGGTCTCGCGCGGCACCAGGGTCGGGTTGACGTTGTCGAGCACGACCTTGTCGGTCACCACGACCTTGGCGACGTCGTCGCGGCTGGGCACCTCGTACATCACGTTGAGGAGCACCTCCTCGATGATCGCGCGCAGGCCGCGGGCGCCGGTGCCGCGCAGCATGGCCTGGTGGGCCATCGCGACGGTCGCCTCCTCAGTGAACTCGAGCTCGACGTTGTCGAGCTCGAACAGCTTGCGGTACTGCTTGACCAGCGCGTTGCGCGGCTCGGAGAGGATGCGCACCAGCGCCTCCTCGTCGAGGTTCTCGACCGTCGCGATCACCGGCAGCCGGCCGATGAACTCCGGGATCAGACCGAACTTGAGCAGGTCCTCGGGCATGACCTGGGAGTAGGCCGCGTCACCGGCCTTGACCTTGTCCTTGTCGCTGGGCAGCTCGGTGCTGAAGCCGAGGCTGCGCTTGCCGCTGCGCTGCTCGATGATGTGCTCGAGCCCCGCGAAGGCACCGCCCACCACGAACAGGATGTTGGTGGTGTCGATCTGGATGAACTCCTGGTGCGGGTGCTTGCGCCCGCCCTGCGGCGGCACGCTCGCGGTCGTGCCCTCGAGGATCTTGAGCAGCGCCTGCTGCACGCCCTCGCCGGAGACGTCGCGGGTGATCGACGGGTTCTCGCTCTTGCGGGCGATCTTGTCGACCTCGTCGATGTAGATGATCCCGGTCTCGGCCTTCTTGACGTCGTAGTCAGCGGCCTGGATCAGCTTGAGCAGGATGTTCTCGACGTCCTCGCCCACGTAGCCCGCCTCGGTGAGCGCGGTGGCGTCGGCGATGGCGAACGGCACGTTGAGCATCCGGGCCAGCGTCTGCGCGAGGTAGGTCTTGCCGCACCCGGTCGGGCCGATGACGAGGATGTTGGACTTGGCCAGCTCGACCGTCTCGTCCTTGCTGTGCTTGCCCCCGGCCACACCGGCCTGGACCCGCTTGTAGTGGTTGTAGACCGCAACGGCCAGCGCCTTCTTCGCGGCGTCCTGCCCGATGACGTAGCCGTTGAGGAACTCGAAGATCTCCGCCGGCTTCGGCAGCTGCTCGAGGCCGACCTCGGTGCCGTCGGAGAGCTCTTCCTCGATGATCTCGTTGCACAGGTCGATGCACTCGTCGCAGATGTAGACCCCGGGACCCGCGATGAGCTTCTTGACCTGCTTCTGACTCTTGCCGCAGAAAGAGCACTTGAGCAGGTCGCCGCCATCACCTATGCGTGCCACGCACGGGCTCCTTCCTCGTCGGGCCGTGCCAGGTCATGACCGTACCCCGTCCCACCCCCGGGCGCGGTGGGAAGCACGGCGTGGCGCCGTACGCCAGCGGCGAACACGCGCCACGTCAACCCTTGTCAGGTCAGGGCCGGGGCCGTCTCCAGCACGTTGTCGATCAGGCCGTAGGCCACGGCCTGCTCCGCGGTGAGGATCTTGTCCCGCTCGATGTCACGGCTGACCTCGTCGATGTCCTTGCCGGTGGCGTCGGCGATCATCTGCTCGAGCAGCGTCCGCATCCGCAGGATCTCGTTGGCCTGGATCTCGATGTCGGAGGCCTGGCCGTAAGAGCCCTCGGTGTAGGGCTGGTGGATGAGGATCCGGCTGTTGGGCAGCGCCAGCCGCTTGCCGGGCGACCCGGCCGCCAGCAGCACCGCCGCGGCGGACGCGGCCTGGCCCAGGCACACCGTCTGCACATCGGGCTTGATGTAACGGATGGTGTCGTAGATCGCCGTCAGGGCGGTGAACGAGCCGCCCGGGGAGTTGATGTAGATGCTGATGTCGCGGTCGGTGTCCATCGACGACAGGCACAGCAGCTGCGCCATCACGGCGTTGGCCACGTCGTCGGAGATCGGCGTGCCGAGGAAGATGATGCGGTCCTCGAACAGCTTGGCGTAGGGGTCGATGCGCCGGAAGCCGTAGGAGGTGCGCTCCTCCCACTGCGGGATGTAGTAGTTCATGTCGGCGCCTCTCACTTCTGGGCGGGCCGGCCCTGGCGCGAGACCTCGCCCGCGCTGGCCACCACGTGGTCGATGAAGCCGTACTCCAGGGCCTGCTCGGCGGTGAACCAGCGGTCGCGGTCGGCGTCGGTCTCGATCTGCTCCACGGTCTGGCTGGTGTGCGTGCTGATCAGCTGGAACATCTGTCGCTTGATGTGCAGCGACTGCTCCGCCTGGATCTTGATGTCGCTCGCGGTGCCGCCGAGGCCGCCGGAGGGCTGGTGCATCATGATCCGCGAGTGCGGCAGTGCGTAGCGCTTGCCGGACGCGCCGGCGCACAGCAGGAACTGCCCCATCGAGGCGGCGAGCCCCATCGCCACGGTCGCGACGTCGTTGGAGATGAACTGCATGGTGTCGTAGATCGCCATGCCGGAGTCGACCGAGCCGCCGGGCGAGTTGATGTAGAGGAAGATGTCGGCCGACGGGTCCTCGGCGTTGAGCAGCAGCATCTGGGCGCAGATCGCGTTGGCGTTCTGGTCGCGCACCTCGGACCCGAGGAACACGATCCGCTCCTTGAGCAGACGCTGGTAGATGTGGTCGTCGAGCCCGTGCCCGTTGTCGTTCTGGGCTGCGCGGGGCGAGCCCTCTGCGTCGATCGGGCTGTCGATCGGGATGTCGATGGGGTTCACGCGGTCGACCCTAGCGGCGGGTGCGGACCTTCCCACGCCCAGGAGGCGGCTGTTCGCTGACGGCGCACTGCCTCGTACGGCTGTGCGCGAAGGTGCCGCTCGCGGATCAGGCTGCGCCGAGCACGGCGAGCAGCGCCCGGGCGTACGCACGCTCCGGATCGGAGTCGGCGTGCCGGGAGGTGCCGGAACCGGTCGCCACCTCGACCACCGCGCCGGGAGCAACCGCCTCGAGCCGGACGAAGGCGTCACCGAGCCGCTCGCGCAGCTGGGTCTCCCGCGGCAGCCAGACGACCTCGCGCTGCTCGATGCTGTCCAGCGCCCACTCGACGGTGCCGTTGAAGCCGATCACCCGTCCGGTCGGGAACTCGTGCACCTCCACGGTCATGTCACTGACGACGAAGACGTCGTCGTCCATGTCCCGGTCGGGCACCACGAACCGGTCGCCTGCACCCGGGTCCCACTCGAGTCCGGCGTCACGGAGCCGGCGGGCGAGGTCGAGCGTGATCACCCGACCAGTCTGCAGGACCGCCCCACCCCGCCCCCACCACCCGAACGATCCGGCCGGAGGGTTGCCCGGACGAGCGTCATGTCGGATCGTTCGGGGGCGTGAGTGCGCTGCGCCTGCGACCTGCCGTACGTGCCCTGCTGCTCGACCCCGACGACCGGGTGCTGCTGGTGCGGTTCGACTTCCCCGACCTGCTGCTGTGGACGGCGCCGGGTGGCGGCGTCGACCCGGGTGAGTCGCCCCTGGAGGCACTGCGTCGCGAGCTGATCGAGGAGGTGGGGCTGGAGCTGCCGCCGGACGCCGTCCCGCCGCTGGTGTGGCACCGCCCGATCGTCGGCGACGGCATCGCCCGGGGGTGGGACGGCCAGACCGACGACTTCTACCTGGTTCGCACAGCGGCGTTCGAGCCACGGGGCGTGTTCAGCGACGAGGAGCTGCTGGCCGAAGGCGTCGGCGCGGTCCGGTGGTGGACGCAGGCCGAGCTCGAGGCGCCCGGCACCGTCTTCGGGCCCCGCGAGCTGCCGGGGCTGCTGGTCGAGCTGCTGCACGACGGCCCGCCCGCCGCCCCGGTGCTCGTGGGGTGGTGACGCCCGTGGGGGCGGCGTTCTGTGACAGATGTCGTGCCCGTACGGGGGTCTGAGCCCCCGCAACAGCACGAGATCCGTCAGCTCAGCCGGCGGTGGCGACCGTGGCGTCGTGACCGTCGTGGTCGTCGTGGTCGTCGGCGCCGAACCAGTCGACCAGCCAGTCGGTGATCCGGGGGTGGTTGAGCAGCGCGAAGTGGTCGGTGCTGGGCAGGTACTCGGTCTCGGCGACGTCGACCACCGGGTCGCCGCGGAGCCCGCGACCGGTGGCGCTGGGGAAGCGGACGAACCAGTCCCCGATCAGCTGGCTGACGACGTGCCGCTGCGACGGCCCGACGGTGGCGGCGACGAAGTGGTAGCGGGCACCCGGCAGCGGTGCCGCGGCGAGCCGGCTGCCGCCCCAGCGGGCGGTGAGGTCCTGGCCGTGCCACTCCTCCCGGCTGATGTAGCCGTGCCGCAGGTCGACGATGCCCGGCGAGCGGGTGTCGAGGATGCGCCCGAACGGCGCCGCCGGCGGCAGCGCGGTGAGCGCCCGGGCGCCCACGTGCACGACCTTCTCCAGCGAGGCACCGAGGTGCGGCGTACCGAGGCAGACCACGCGGCGGACCTGGTCGACCCACGGGCGCCGGGCGCCCATCGCCTGCGCGGTCGCCGAGCGCACGACCAGTCCACCCATCGAGTGTCCGACGAACGCGAGGTCGGTCACGGGCACCGGCCACGCCTCGATCAGGTCGTCGACCATCGCGGCGAGCGCGATGCCGTTGTCGGACACGTGCAGGCCGCTGTTGTAGCGGACGTCGAGGGGCGTCCATCCGGTGTCGGTGCGCAGCCGGTCGGCGTAGGTCGTGCCCAGCCGATCGGCGCGCAGCCGCCAGGACTCGTCGCTCTCGCCGAGCCCGTGCACGAACAGCACCAGCCGCCCGGTCACCGAGCCGTAGGCCGCGACCAGGTGCGGCGGCTCGACGGGCACGTCGCGGCCGTGCGCCCGCAGCGACATCGAGATCGCGCCCGGCTCGGCCGACGCATCGAGCTCGGCGCCGATGAAGCCGTTGACCGCCGCCACCACCTGCCGGCCGGTGAAGGTCGCCTCCGTGGGCGCCCCGATGCCTCGCCTGGCCAGCGCCCGGAGGCCTCGGCTGGTCGCGCGGGCCGCCGCCGACAGGCCGCCGTAGACCGCACCGCTGACGCCGTCGTGCACCCGCTCGACCGGGGTGGACCCGAGACCGCGGGTCGTGGAGAACACTCGCGACGCCACCGAGCGGTGCACGTCGCGGGCGGTGCCGAGCACCAACCGGTCGGCGTAGTCGACCACCAGCGCCGCCGAGTCGGTGAGCCGCGGGGCGGGCCGGCTGTCGCGACCGGTGGCGGGCAGGCGCACAGACGTCATGTGTTCATCCTGCAGGCACGCCGGCCGCACGGTCACGGCCCCGCGCCGGTGACGCTTCCCACGTCAGGCCTTGGCGTCCTCGGTCTCGTCGGAGGAGTCGTCCGCCGTCTCGGCGGGCTCGGCGGGTTCGGCGGACTCGTCAGCGTCGGCCGTGTCGTCGGCCGTCTCGGCCGGGTCGGCGTACGTGCCGTCCGGCTGCAGCCCGACCATCACGACGGTGTTGCCGGACTCGTCGGTGACGACCGACTGCTCGACCACGTGGGCCAGCGCCTTGCCGCGTACGACCTCGCTCACCAGCGTCGAGATGTGGTCGTGCTCCATCGCGTGCTTGGCGTACTCGTCCGGCGAGATGCCCGCCTGCTGGGCCCGCCGCACCAGGTGCTGGGTGAGCTCGGCCTCGCTGACGCCCATCTGCTCCTTCTCGGCGATCTCGTCGAGGACGAACTGCGCACTGATGGCGTCGCGGACCCGGCGGTCGAGGTCGGCCTCGAACTCCTCGTCGGTCTGGCCCTCGGACTCGAGGTACTGCTCGTGGGTCATGCCGGCGTAGGCGAGCTGCTGGGCGATCTGCTCGCGACGCCCGCCGAGCTCGTCGGCGACGACGCCGTCGGGCAGCGGCACCTCGACTCGCGACAGCAGGCTCTCCAGCACGGCGTCGCGGGCGGCACTGGCCTGCTCGAGCCGCTTGGCCCGGGTCAACCGCTCGCGCAGGTCGGTACGCACCTCGTCGACGGTGTCGAACTCGCTGGCCTGCTGGGCGAACTCGTCGTCGAGCTCGGGGAGCTCCTGTTCCTTGACGGCGTGCACGGTGACCGTGATGTCGACCTCCTGGCCCGCCTGGTCACCGCCCATCAGCTGGCTGCGGAAGGTCGCGGACTCGCCGGCGGACAGACCGACCAGCGCCTCGTCGAGCCCTTCCACCATGGTGCCCTTGCCCACCTGGTACGACTGCCCCTCGACCTGGCCGCCCTCGACCGGCTCGCCGTCCTCGCTGGCGGACAGGTCGATGGTGACGAAGTCGTCGTCGGCGGCCGGGCGCTCGACGTCGTTGAGGGTGGCGAAGCGCTCACGCAGGCCCTGCAGCTGCTCCTCGACGTCGTCGTCGGAGACCACCAGGTCGTCGACGGTCGCCTCGAGGTTGGTGTAGTCGGGCAGCTCGATCTCGGGCTTGACGTCGACCTCGGCGGTGAACTCCAGCACCTCACCGTCGGTGAAGTTGGTGACGTCGACCTCGGGCTGGCTGAGCGGCTGCAGGTCGTTCTCCTGCAGCGCCTGCACGTACACCTTCGGCAGCGCGTCGTTGACGGCCTCGTCCAGCACCGCACCACGGCCGATGCGCTGGTCGACCACGACCGGCGGCACCTTGCCCTTGCGGAATCCCGGCACCTGGATCTGCCGGCCGATCTTCTGGTAGGCCTCGTCCAGGCTCGGCTTGAGCTCCTCGAACGGGACCTCGATGGTCAGCTTGACCCGGGTCGGGCTCAGGCTCTCGGCGGCGCTCTTCACGATGGGCGGGCTCCTCGGTGCCGGGTCGGGGGTGTCGCGGCGGTCGGGGCGACAGGACTCGAACCTGCGGTCTCCTGCTCCCAAAGCAGGCGCGCTAGCCACTACGCCACGCCCCGCAACAACCCGGTGAGTGTAGTGGACCGGCCGCGTCAGCCCGAATCCGCCGACGGCTCCCCCAGCCCGGCGGCGACCAGCTCGACCAGCGGCTCGACGTCGGCAGGGAACGGCGTTGCCGGCCCGACGAACGGCTGCCGCTCCCGCACCGCCGCGTGCAGGCGGCGGGTGCCGCGACCGAGCGGTCCCGCGTCCCGCAGGTCGACTGCCTGGGTGGAGCAGACCAGGCCGACGGCGAGGATGCGGTGGCCGAGCCCCACCTGCTCGGCCAGCCGTCGTGCCGACAGGGGCGCCGAGGTGATGCGGTCGGCGATGCCTTCCTCGCTGGTCGTCGTCGCCAGCTCGTACGACACCGGCTGCGCCAGCAGCCGGACCTCGACCGTGAGCGCGTGCGCCGGCCAGAGCAGCTCACCGAGCCCGCCGCCGGCGCCCGGCTCGGTCGCCAGCCCGCCGGGCAGCCCGGACAGCGGCGCCTGCAGCAGCTTGGCGGTGCGCTCCATGGCACAGGTCAGTGCGGGCGCCAGCCCGATCCGTACGAGGTCGAGGGCCGCCGAGACCGCGAGCGCGTCGAAGCCCGCACCGGACACGACCTCGTCGCGGTCGTCGAGCACCAGCGGGTTGTGCTGGTGGGCGTTGAGCTCGACATCGAGCTGGGACCGGGCGTAGGCCACCGCGTCCCGCGCCGCGCCGTGCACCTGGACGATCGAGCGGAAGGCGAGTGGGTCCTGCAGGTGTCGCGCGGCGCCCGGGTCCCACCACCGGCTGCCGTCGAGCACGGTGGTCAGGTCGGTCAGCTCGGCCCGCTCGCCGGCGTGCGGGCGGACCCGCCCGACGGCCGGGTCGAGGATGCCGAGGTTGGCGCCGAAGGCCTCCAGGTCGAGCGCGCCACTGACGGTCAGCGAGCGGAGCAGCGTCGCGGTGTCGGTCAGTGCAAGGGCAGCCAGCGCGGTGGAGAACGCGTTGTTGTTGACCAGGGCCAAGCCCTCGTTCGCCTCCAGCCCGACGTCGCCGAACACCCCGTGCGCCAGGTCGGCCAGCGGTGCGAGATCGGCCTCGCCGACCGAGCCGAGCATCCGTACCGCCGGCAGCGTGCCGGCGTTCAGCTCCTCGACCAGCCGCTCGGCCAGCAGCGGCCGGACGCCCACCGTCGCCTTCGCGAGCCCGTTCGCCAGGCGCAGCGCGGCGGCCCGCACCAGGTCGGGCGGCGCCGCCGGCCCTTGCCCCACCCGGTGGGTCTCCAGCAGCCGCTGGTTGAAGCGCCCGACGTCGTCCGGGTCGACCCGGTGCCGCTTGTGCTGGCCCAGCCCCGTGGTCATGCCGTAGACGGCGTCGCCGCGCGCCAGCACCCGCTCGGCGCGCTCGCGGCTGCGGGCCATAGCGCCCGCGACACCGTCGGCGAGCGCGACCCGCTCCCCCTGCCGGGCGACCCGCACCAGCTCGTCGAGGGCGAGGTGGTGCCCGTCGATCGTGACGGTCACGTCGGGAGCGTACGCACACCGACGTGTCCGAGGCCGGGCCTAGCGTGGTGGGCATGAGCGACCGCGAAGCCAACCGCGTCACCATCGCCGCCTACGTCGCCCGGATCGAGGCGCGCGACTGGGACGGTGCCGACGAGCTGATCCATCCCGACGCGGTCTACGAGCTGCCGCAGACCCGCGAGCGCATCACCGGGCGGGACGGGCTGCGTGCGTTCAACACCGCCTATCCCGGCGACTGGCACCTCGGCCTGGCCGAGTCGTACGCCGACGAGCAGGCCGGGGTCGGCCGACTCGAGTGGCATGTGGGGGTGGGCGACCACGACACGGCGATCGTGTTCTTCCGCTTCGACGGCGACGGGCTGATCACCCGCATCACCGACTGGTGGCCGGAGCCCTACGAGCCGCCGGCGGGACGCGAGCACCTGGTGCAGCGCTACTGAGCGCGTACGACCCAGGGGTCAGAGCGCGATCAGGCCGGCGCCGGTGGAGGTGAACCCGCACGACTCGAGGTAGAAGCCGCGCAGGTGCTCCTCGAAGTCGACGTGCAGCCACTCGCACCCGGCGGCACGTGCCGCGTCGGTCGCGACGGCGACCAGCCGGGTGGCCACGCCCCGGCGACGGGCCCACTCCGTGACCAGCGTGTCCAGCACGAACGCGTGACCGGACCCGTCCCAGGCGACGTTGACGAAGCCGACCAGCGCCCCGGCGTCGTCACGGGCGCAGACCCACCCCAGGCTGTGCCGCGCGACCTGGGCCCACCAGTCGTCGTCGAGCACCGGGTGGTCGAATCCCTCGGCGTGCAAGGCGTTGACCTCGCCGTTGTCGAACCGGCCCCTCCACACGTACTCCACGCCGGGGACGCTAGGGCCGCTGTGCGCGGGGTGGCGAGGCGTTTTCCTACGCCTGCAGGAACTGGAGCACCGCGAGCACCCGCCGGTGGTCGTCGGGGGTGTCCAGCAGCCCGAGCTTGGTGAAGATGTTGCGTACGTGTCCCTCGATGGACTTGGTCGACAGCGACAACGCGTGTGAGATCGCCGCGTTCGAGCGACCCTCGGCCATCTGGCCCAGCACCTCGCGTTCCCGTTCGGTCAGGTCGTCCAGCGGGCTGGCCGACCGGGCCCGGCCCACCAGCCGGGACACGACGTCGGGGTCGATCACGGATCCGCCGGCACCCACGCGGCGCACCGCGTCGGTGAACTCCTGCAGGTTCGCCACCCGGTCCTTGAGCAGGTAGCCCAGCGACGAGGCGCCGGCCGAGACCAGCTCGACAGCGAAGTCGGTCTCGACGTACTGCGACAGCAGCAGCACGCCCACGTCCGGGTACCTCGCCCGGATCTTGTGCGCGGCCCGCAGACCCTCGTCGGTCCAGGTCGGCGGCATCCGGATGTCGGTGACGCAGACGTCGGGCGGGTCGTACGCGACCGCGGCCAGCAGCTCCTCGGCGTCCCCGGCCTGGGCCGTGATCGTGAACCCGGACTCCTTGAGCAGCCGGGCCACACCCTCGCGCAGCAGCACCGAGTCGTCGGCGATCGCGACGCGCATCGCCCCTGGTGTGGCCGACGACGCGAGCCGGCCGACGATGTCGTTGCCGCCGGACACCCGCACCACCGGGACCGGGTCGCGCATCCCCTTCATCCGGGTCTCGCCCCGGTCCTCGAACTCGATGTCGTCCAGCGGCCCCGCCAGGTGCGTCGTCATCTGGCTGGCGAGGATCTCGCCGGGCGCGGCCAGGCTGCACAGCCGGGCAGCGAGGTTCAACGCGCCACCGCGGTAGCCGCCCTCCACGGGCACCGCCTCGCCCACGTCGAGCCCGATGCCCACCAGCAGCGGCATGTCCGCGTCGCGCACCGTCTCGTTGACGAACCGCTCCTGCAGGGCCACGGCGGCGCCGATCGCGTCCCGGGCGGAGCCGAAGACCGACAGTGCCTCGTCGCCGCGCAGCTCGACCAGCTCGCCTCCCCCACCGCTCACCACCTCGCGGGTGATCTCCGCGAACCCGGCGGCGAGTCGCGCTGCGGCCTCGTCGCCGTAGGTCTGCGTGTAGGAGGTGTAGCCGCGGACGTCGGCGATCATGAACGTCCGGATCGCGCCGCCGCTCATCGGGCCGGCTCCAGCTCGGCGGTACGTCCCGCAGCCAGGGGCACCCGGCAGGTGATCCGGGTGCCGTGCCCCGGCGGACTCTCCACGTCGACCGTCCCGTCCACGACCGCCAGCCGGTCGACCAGGCCTCGCAGCCCGGACCCCTGGGTCGGGTCGGCGCCGCCCAACCCGTCGTCGGCCACGACGACCGACACACTCTCGGCCTCGCGCCGGACCGTGACCACCACCGCAGACGCGGCGGCGTACTTCGCGACGTTCGTGAGCGCCTCGGCGACGGCGAAGTACAGGGTCGGCTCGACGGCTTCCGGCAACCGCTCATCGAGGTCGGAGTCGACCTGCACCGGCACCGGAGAGCGCTCGGCCAGGGAGTCCAGCGCGGGAACGAGCCCGAGCTCGCTGAGCGCCGCGGGGTGCAGGCCGCGGGCGAGCTCACGCAGGTCACCGATCGCCTGCTTGAGCTGGGTGGAGGCCTCGGTCACCGACGGGCCGATCCCGTCCGGGTCGCCGCCGAGCCGGGACGTGGCCATCCGCAGCAGCATCGCGACCGCGACCAGGCTCTGCTGGGCGCCGTGGTGCAGGTCGCGCTCGAGGTTGCGCCGCTCGACGTCCTGCGCGGTGACCAGCCGTTCGCGCGAGCTGCGCAGGTCGTCGATCAGCCGCAGGTTGCGCAGCACCAGACCGGCCTGCGACGCGACGTGCTCGAGCAGCGCCTGCTCCGGCGGCGTGACCGGCTCAGCCGCCGGCTTCGTCACCGTGAGCAGGCCGAGCAGCTCGTCGTGGTGACGGACGTCGACCTGGCGGTCGACAGCGAGCACAGCCGCATCGTCGAGCGGCACCTCCGACGTCGGCCCCCCGGCACCCTCGGGCCAGACCACCTCGCGCACCAGCACCGGACCGTCCACCAGCCACACCTCCACGCGAGCGCCGCCGAGGCAGCGGCCGACCATCTGGGCCATCCGGGGCAACAGCTCAGCCGTCGGATAGGTCCCCGTCATGCGCCCGGCGAAGTCCGAGAGCACCTCGTACGGTGTCGCCCGCTCGCCGTAGACCAACCGGTTCGCGAGCCGTTCCACCCGCGAGCGCACCGGCTGGAAGGCCACCGCTACCACCGCGGTCGCCACCACCGACAGCGCCACCGACGGCCGGTGCTGACCAACCAGCGCGCCGACCCCCACCACGATGCCCACGTACACGCCCGTGATGAACACCGCGAGCGTCCCGAACACCAGCGCGCGGCTGATGACGGTGTCGATCCCGTACAGCCCGTGCCGCGAGATCGCCACCCCGATGGCCAACGGGATCAGCGCGAACGAGAACAGCGCGACGTTCTGCACGGCGAGCACCCAGTCCGCGCTCACCCGCTGCGTGTCGCTCATGATCTGTGGCAGCGATGCCGCCATCGCGACCAGGTAGGTCACCGCCACCCCGGCCCCGGCCGTCGCCAACCACTTGAGCTGGAGACGCTGCACACCGTACGCCCCGCGGAAGCGCCCGATGAGGGCTGCGGCCGAGACGATGACGCACGCGGGCAGCAGCAGGAAGAGGAAGGACGCCGCGTCCAGCACCGGCTTCATGGCCTCGATGCCGATGGGGTTGTCCAGCGTCGGCCGGGCCCCGTCGAGGACCGGCCCGGGATAGATCGCGATACCCAGGGTCAGCGTCGCGATCGACACGCCGCACAGCCATGCGAACGGCCGCCACCGTGGCGACGGCAGCCGACCGTCGGGGAACAGCAGGATGAGGTAGGTGCCGAGCAGGCCGATGACCGGCACCCAGGAGGCGGCGTCCAGCGCCTGCGCGAGCGACCCCGCCACGGGCGCGTCGGGCTGCACGACCAGCGCGTACCAGGTCCACGCACCGGTGAAGGAGGCGAACGTCGCCGCAACGCCCACTGCCACCAGCAGCCAGCCGACGCGGTTGCTCGGCTGCCGACGGATGATCAGCAGACCCACCAGCGGGAAGGCCCCGATGGCCAGGTCGAACAGCAGCTCCCCCGCCGTCCCCGTGCTCCAGTCGCTGGCTGCGGGTGGTGGGTCCATCAGCATCAGGGTCCGGTCGAGGACCGACGCGGCGACATAACCGGCCAGTGCCGCCCACGCCCACCGCACCAGCACTCGATCAGAGATCCGCTTCATCGCACGGGCTCCAGCTCGTCGGCGCGCTCAGCGTCGCGCTCCCCGGCTCGGCCGGTGGCCTGCTCGCCAGACGCCACCGGCACCCGACAGGTGATCCGGGTGCCCGCCCCCGATGGGCTGACCACCTCGACGGTCCCGTCGACCACGGCCAGCCGGTCGACCAGGCCACGCAGGCCCGAGCCGAGGGTCGGGTCCGCACCGCCGACGCCGTCGTCGGACACGACCACCGACACGCCCTGGGCGTCCCGGCGGATCGTGACGTCGACCCGGGACGCCGCGGCGTACTTGGCCACATTGGTCAGTGCCTCGGCAACCGCGAAGTAGAGCGTCCCCTCGACGGTGCGAGGCAGCCGCTCGACCAGGTCGGAGGTGACCCGGACCGGGACAGGTGAACGCTCGGCGAGGGACTGGAGCGCCGGGCCGAGGCCGCGGTCGCTGAGCACCGCGGGGTGGATGCCGCGGGCGAGCTCGCGCAGCTCGCCGATCGCCTGCTTGAGCTGGGTCGAGGCCTCGACCACCGACGGACCGATCCCGTCCGGGTCGTCACCGAGCCGGGTGGCCGCCAACCGCAGCAGCAGCGCCACACCGACCAGGCTCTGCTGGGCGCCGTGGTGCAGGTCGCGCTCGAGGTTGCGACGCTCGACCTCCTGTGCCGTGAGCAGCCGCTCGCGCGAGCTACGCAGGTCCTCGATCAGCCGCAGGTTGCGCAGCACCAGTCCCGCCTGCGAGGCGACGTGCTCGAGCAGCGCCTGCTCCGGCGGTGTGACCGGCTCGCCGGCCGGCTTGGTCACCGTGAGCAGCCCGAGCAGCTCGTCGTGGTGACGTACCTCCACCTGGCAGTCGACCGGCAAGGTCCCCGCGTCGGCCAGAGCCACCTCGGCACCTACGTCGATGTCGTCGGGCCACCCGACCTCGCGCACGAGCACCGGCCCGTCGGCCAGCCAGACCTCCACGCGTGCGCCGCCGAGGCAGCGGCCGACCATCTGGGCCATCCGAGGCAACAGCTCAGCCGTCGGGTACGCCCCGGTCATCCGCCCGGCGAAGTCCGAGAGCACCTCGTACGGTGTCGCCCGCTCGCCGTAGACCAATCGGTTCGCCCACCGCTGCACCCGCGAGCGCACCGGCTGGAAGGCCACCGCCACCACCGCGGTAGCCAGCACGGACAGCGCCACCGACGGTCGCTGCTGTCCCACGAGCGCGCCGACCCCCACCACGATCCCGACGTAGACACCCGTGATGAAGACCGCGAGCACACCGAACACCAGCGTCCGACTGATGATCGCGTCGATCCCGTACAGCCCGTGTCGGGAGATCGCCACCCCGATGGCGAGGGGGATGAGCCCGAACGACAGGAGGGAGACGTTCTGCAGGACGGTGATCCAGCGCTCGAAGTCGGCGGCGGGCACCGCGCCGAACGCCGTCGGCAGGGAAGTCGCCATCGTGAGCAGGTAGGCGACGGCGACGAACGCCCCGGCGGTGGTGAGCCACTTCAGCTGCAGTCGCTCCACCCCCGTGGACCGCCGGAACCGCAGCACCAGCGCCACGGCCGCGGCGAGGATGCACAGTGGCAGCAGCGGCAGCACGACGACGAGCACGGCGATCACGACGGGGCCGAGGGCCTCGACCGCGAGCACGTTCTCCGCGGTGGGCACGGGCACGTCCTCGACCCGCCCGGGAGCCAGCGCGATGCCGATCGTCCCGAGCACGATGGCCGCGGCACCGGTCCAGGCCAGCACCCGCCAGCGGGGAGAGGGGAGTCGGCCGTCCGGGAACAGCAGGATCAGGAAGATCCCCATCACCCCGATGGGCAGCAGCCAGCTGGCCGACGAGATCGACTGGACCTGGAAGCCGCCCGGAAGGGATCCGGGGTGGTCGACCAGCGCCAAGAGCGTGTACGAGTCCAGCACGGCGGAGTAGGCCCAGGCGAGCCCGATGCCCAGCAACAACCACCCGACCCGGTTGCGCGGCTGCTGCTTGGTGATGAGCATGCCCACAACGGGAAACAGGCTGATCATCACGACGAAACCGATGTCGCTGGCAAGCCCGCTGCCGCCCCAGTCGGAGTACTCCGTGCCCCCGACCAGGTCGACGACCGCACTGCTCACGAATGCCACGACGTAGAACAGGAAGGTCGCCCACGCCCACCGCCGCACTGCCCGGTCGCTCAGGCGCCGCTCGTCCGTGGCCATCACGACACCGCCTCGAGCACTGCTGCCGGCGCCGCAGCTTGCACGGCGGCGACGGGGACCCGGCAGGTGATGCGGGTCCCGGCGCCCTGCGGACTGTGCACGTCGATGGCGCCGTCGACGGCGGCGACCCGGTCGGCCAGGCCACGCAGCCCGGTGCCCAGGGCGGGGTCGGCGCCGCCGGGGCCGTCGTCGACGACCTCGAGGGTGACCGCTGCGTCCTCGGGGGTCACGCGGACGCGAACGGTTCCGGTGCCGGCGTGCCGGCCGGCGTTGCGGATCGTCTCGGCGGCCACCAGGTAGAGGGTCGCCTCCACGGCGTCGGGCAGCCGGTCACGCAGGTCGCTCTCCACGATGACCGGCACCGGCGAACGCTCCGCGAGCGAGCTGAGCGCCGGGCCGAGACCGCGCTCGGTGAGGACGACGGGGTGGATGCCGCGGGCGAGCTCGCGCAGCTCGTTGATCGCGGCCTGCAGCTGCTCGCCGGCATCGGACAATGCCTTCTTCAGCTCGGGGTCCGAGGCCCGGGCTGCGGCCATCCGGGTCAGCAGGGCCACCGAGACAAGGCTCTGCTGAGCACCGTCGTGCAGGTTCCGCTCCAGCCGACGCCGCTCCGCGTCCTGCGAGGCGACCAGCCGCACCCGCGAGCCCTTCAGGTCGTCGATCAGCCGCAGGTTGCGCAGGACCAGACCCGCCTGCGTCGCGACCTGCTCCAGCATCGCGTCCTCGGGTGGTGTCACGGTCTCGCCACCTGGCTTGGTGACGGCGAGTGCTCCCAGCAGCTCGTCGCGGTGCCGGACCGGGATCACCCGGTCGCCCGCGAGCGGCAGCGACGTGTCGTCGGCGACCGGGACCGGGCCGACGGGCTCGGTTTCCGTCGGCCAGCTCACCTCACGCACGAGCTCGTCACCGGCGCGTACCCACACCTCGACCTGTGCGCCACCGAGTCCCTCCGACACCGTCTCGGCGAGCCGGGGCAGCAGCTCGGCGGTGGTGTAGCGGCCGGTCACCCGGGAGGCAAAGTCGGCCAGCACCTCGTACGGGGTCGCGCGCTCGCCGTAGACCCACCGGTTCACCCGCCGCTGGACCCGCTCCCGCACCGGCTGGAACGCCACGGCCACCACGGCCGTCGCCACCACCGACAACGCCACCGACGGGCGCTGCTGACCGACCAGGGCTCCGATGCCGACCACGATCGCCACGTAGACACCGGTGATGAAGACGCCGAGGGCGCCCACCATCAGCGCGCGGCTGATGATGGCGTCGATCTCGTACAGGCCGTGCCGCGAGACGGCGATGCCGACCGCGATCGGGATCAGCAGGAACGGCAGCAGGGCCACGGTGTCGATGACGTCCATCGCGGTGTTGCCGATGCCCAACCCGTCACGCACCACGGGCACCGACAGCACGATGTCGACGAGGAACGTCACGGCGACGACCGCGCCGGCCGTGGTGAGCCACTTCAGCTGAAGCCGCTCGACGCCACGCGCCCGGCGGAAGCGCAGCACCAGGGCGACCGCGGCCGCGACCATGCAGCATGGCAGCAGGCCGAGGCAGATCGGCACCAGCACGTCCAGCAGTGGTGCCAGCGACTCCACGCCGAGCGGATTCTCGACTCCGTCCGGCTCGGGCCGGTACTCGATCCGGCCCGGTGTGAGCACCAGGGCCAGGGGTCCGACCACCACGAGCACCACGCCGATCCGGGACAACCAGCGCCAGCGCGGGGACGGCAGCCGCCCGTCGGGGAACAGCAGGATCAGCCAGATGCCCATCAGCGCGACGGCGGGCAGCCAGCTACCGGTCAGCAGCGCCAGAGCGACAAATCCGCCGGGCAACGCGTCGGGCTGCAGGGCGAGCGCCCACGTGGCGTACACGTCGAGCATGCCCGACACCGTCCAGGCGCCACCGATCGCGAGCAGGAGCCACCCGATCCGGTTGCGCGGCTGGCTGCCGACGATCACCAAGCCGACCAGCGGGAACGAGGCCATCAGCAGCACGAAGCCGAGGAAGCCGGCAGTGGCGCCGGCGGTGGCGAACGTCGTGTCCGCCGAGCTCGCTGCGCTGATGACGATGTCGACGGCGACGACGAGCAGGAACACGCCGAACGCGGTCCGGGCGAGCCGACGCAGGGTGGCGTCGCTGAGCTGGCGTGGCGACCTCATGAGACGCCCTCCAGCACGGCGGCCCGAGCGGCGGCGACCGGCACGCGGCAGGTGATGCGGGTGCCTTCACCCAGTGGGCTGTGCAGGTCGAGCACTCCGTCGACCGCGGCGACGCGGTCGGCCAGGCCACGCAGCCCGGTGCCCAGGGCGGGGTCGGCGCCGCCGGGGCCGTCGTCGACGACCTCGACGGTGACCGCTGCGTCGTCGGGCGTCACGCGGACGCGAACGGTCCCAGCGCCGGCGTGCCTGCCGGCGTTGCGGATCGTCTCGGCGGCGACGAGGTAGAGGGTCGCCTCGACAGCCTCCGGCAGCCGGTCGCGCAGGTCGGTCTCGACCAGCACCGGCACCGATGAGCGCTCGGCCAGCGAGCTGAGCGCCGGGCCGAGACCGCGCTCGGTGAGAACGACCGGGTGGATGCCACGGGCCAGCTCGCGCAGCTCGTTGATCGCGGCCTGCAGCTGCTCGCCGGCATCGGACAACGACCTCTTCAGCTCGGGGTCCGAGGCGCGGGCAGCCGCCATCCGGGTCAGCAGCGCCACCGAGACAAGGCTCTGCTGGGCGCCGTCGTGCAGGTTCCGCTCCAGCCGGCGCCGCTCCGCGTCCTGCGAGGCGACCAGCCGCACCCGCGAGCCCTTCAGGTCGTCGATCAGCCGCAGGTTGCGCAGCACCAGACCGGCCTGCGTCGCCACCTGGCCGAGCATCGCCTCCTCCGGCGGCGTGACGGTCTCGCCCGCGGGCTTGTTCACCACCAGCGCGCCGAGCAGCTCGTCGCGATGCCGGACCGGCACCACGCGGTCACCGACGAGCGGCAACGCCTCGTCGGTGACGACGAGGACGGCACCGGGCGCCTCGGCCTGCACGGGCCAGCTGACCTCGCGGGCCAGCTCGTCGCCGGTACGTACCCACACCTGCACCTCGGCACCGCCCAGTCCCTCCGACACGGTCTCCGCCAGCCGGGGCAACAGCTCTGCTGTCGTGTAGCGGCCGGTCACCCGGGAGGCGAAGTCGGCCAGCACCTCGTACGGCGTCGCCCGCTCGCCGTAGACCCACCGGTTCACCCGCCGCTGGACCCGCTCCCGCACCGGCTGGAACGCCACCGCAACGACCGCGGTCGCCACGACGGACAGCGCTACTGACGGCCCTTGCTGACCGATCAGTGCGCCGACTCCGACCACGATCGCCACGTAGACGGCCGTGATGAACGCACCTAGGGCGCCCACCACCAGGGCGCGACTGATGATCGCGTCGATCCCGTACAGCCCGTGCCGCAGTACGGCGACCCCGATGGCGACGGGGATGAGCCCGAACGACAGGACCGCGACCGTGTCGACGGCGGCGCTCCACGCGTCGACCCGGCTGTCGTCCGGCTGCGCGGCCGACACCAGCGACACCAGGATGCTGAGCAGGAAGGCCGCGGCCACGAACGCCCCTGCTGTGGTGAGCCACTTCAGCTGCAGCCGCTCCTCGCCCCGCGACCGCCGGTAGCGCAGCACGAGTGCAGTCGCCGAGGCGAGGATGCAGAGGGGCAGAAGCGCCACGCAGACCACGAACAGCACCTCGAGCAGGGTGTCCGCAGCGGCGACGCCCAGGGGATTGTCCTGCCCGACTTCGGCGATCGCGCCGTCGATCGGGCCGGGCGTGAGGCTGATGGACAGGACGCCGACGACGACCACGACCGCACCCAGCCAGGCCAGTGGACGCCACCGTTGCGAGGGCAGGTGCCCGTCGGGGAACAGCAAGATGAGGTAGATGCCGGTCAGCGCCACGGGGGGGAGCCACACCGCCGAGGCAATGGCCTGGACTGCGACGCCGGCGGGCAGCGACCCGGGCTCGAGGATCAACGCCCAGCGGATGTATGCGTCCAGCACGCCGCCCAACGACCAGGCGATCCCGATGGCGAGCAGCAACCAACCCACCCGGTTGCGCGGCAGCTTGCGGGTGATCAGCAGACCGACCAGCGGGAACAGACCGAAGACACCCACGACCACGTAGTCGCGAGGGTTCACGGTGCCCTGGGGTGCGAGACCGGAACCGGCGCGTTCGGCGGCGTCCAGACCGCTCGTCTGCTCGATGCTGGCCCACAAGGCCAGGGTCGCGCCGATCAGCGTGACGAGGTAGACGCCCGCCGCCACCCAGGCCAGGCGTCGCAGGGTCTGGTCACGGAGTCGCATCGTGACCTCCGGCGTCGTCGAGGACCGTGTGCAGCGCCTCACCGGACAGCTCGTCCTTGGCGATGAACCCGACCGCGCCCGACTCCCCGACCTGCTCGCCGTAGTCAGAGGCGTGCCGGCTCGACACCAGCACGATCCGGCCGACGAGCCGACGCTCGAGCAGCACCCGGGCGATCTCGAAGCCGGTGGTGTCCGGCAGCTGCACGTCGAGCACGACCACGTCGGGGCGCAGCCGCTCGGCCTCGGCCACCGCCGACGCACCGTCGGCAGCCTCGCCGACGACCTCGAAGCCCTCGAGGTCGAGCAGCAGCCGCGTCGACGCACGGAACATCGCGTGGTCGTCGACGATGAGTGCGGTCGTGCTCATACCGCAATCGTGGATCCTCGAGCGGCCCCACGGCAGCGAGTCAGCCCTGAAAGTCGGGGGCGCCGCTCAGGGTTAACCCTCATCCGGCTGGCTCAGCCGGCGGCCGCCAGCGCTGGCAGCCGGTCCGGAGCACCCGACAGCGAGTCCGTGAGGAACGCGTCGATCATGTCCGTGACGTACCGGAACGTCGGGTTCTCGTCGAACATCCACTCGGTGTGACCGCGGCCGGCCAGCAGCTCGAGCCGCTTGGGCTCCAGCGCTTTGTCGTACAGCGACTGCGCCTCCTCGACCCGGTGCAGCCAGTTGTCCTCGCCGTGCACGACCAGCAGCGGCCGCGGGGCGATCTTGTGCACGACGGACTCGGGCGAGAACCGCATCAGGTAGTCGGCCGACTCCCAGGTGACGCCGGAGCCGAACCCGGGGGCCTGGTAGAGCTCGGCACCGACGTAGCCGTCGGTGACGGCGTCGCGGTCGAGCCGGACGATGTCCCACGGCACCGTGGTGGTCGACCGGCCCCAGGTGGTGCGCGCGACCCGGTCCTGTGCCACCGACGCCAGCACGTGCTGCCAGGTGGCCTCGTCGTGCATGCTGCGGGTCGAGCGCCAGCCGTCGCCGATCCCGTTGCAGCAGACGACGGCGCGTACGCGGTCGTCGTCAGCGGCCTCGTGCACGACGACTCCACCGCCCAGACCCCAGCCCAGCAACGCGATCCGGGACACGTCGAGCTCGGGCTCGCCGTGCACCCGGTCGACCGCGGCGCGTACGTCCTCGGCCCACTCCTGCGGCACCAGTCGACCGCGCTCGCCCTCGCTGAGCCCGAAACCGCGGTAGTCGAACGCCAGGACCGCGTACCCGCGCGGGGCGAGTGCCCGGGCGAAGCGCTCGGGATGGATGACCTTGAGCCCCTGGTAGCCGCTGGCGGGGATCACGACCGGGTACGGCGCGCCGTGGTTGTCGTCGTCGGGCAGGTGGAGGTCGGCATCGAGCCGGCGTCCGTTGCTGTAGAAGGGCAGTGCGACGGTGCGCATGGCGCGGGGGCTCCTCGTCGGGTCGGTCAGGTGGCGCTTCATCGCTGCTCGTCGGTGAGCAGGGAGGTCAGGTGGTCGGCGGCTGCCAGGACCTGCTCGCCGGCAGGCGCCAGCCGTCCGCGCAGCCGGTAGGCGGGCGCCGAGATGTTCAGCGCCGCCACGATGTACCCGCTGAAGTCGCGCACCGGTGCGGCCGCTGCGACCTCGTCGGCGTCGAGCTCGCCGTCGACGGTGGCGAACCCACGCCGCCGCGCCCGCTGGACGCGGTCGAGCAGCCGATCGCCGTCGGTGGGCGCCTGCGGACCGCCGCCTGCGTCGGCGTCGAACAGGGCACGGACCTCGTCGTCGGAGTGGTCGAACATCAGCGCCCGACCGCTGGCGGTGCAGTGCGCCGGCACGGTGCGACCGACCCAGCCCGCCGACTGCACCGACCGCTGAGGGCGCTCCGACAGCACGGTCAGCACGTGCCCGCCGCGCAGCACGCTGAGGTGCACCCGCTCCTGGCTGACGGCCATCAGCCGCCGCATCACCGGCGGCGCGTGCAGCCGGAGCCGCTGGTCGCCTGCCCGAGTGGCCACCGTGAACAGCCGCCAGCCGAGCCGGTGCCGTCCGTCGTCCGCCCGCTCCACCAGGCCCAGCTCGACCAACGGGGGCAGCTGGCGCGACACGATCGAGCGGTCCCGGCCGAGGGCACGGGACAGGTCGGCGACCGTCAGGCCGGATCCACCGTCGCGAACGCCCTCGGCCAGCGCCTCGAGGGTCGCGACCAGCTTCGCCGCGCCGGTGCGGTCGACATCTCCCACTCGCCGAGGGTGACCGCCGTGTGCGCAGAATGCAACGTTATGCTGCATTCAGTGCAGCAACCCTGCCGCGGGTCAGGGTCGAGCGGTCTCGTACACCAGCAGCTCGGTGCCCGCGGCCTCCTCGCCGTCGTCGGGGGCGGCCAGCAGCCGCAGGGTGCCGCCGTCGAGCTCGAGCTGCACCGGATTGCGGGTCGCGACATGACCGGCGGCGGAGAAGTACGGGAACGGCAGCTCGTGCCGGATCGCGTCCGAGCGCAGGTCCAGCAGCGACAGCCCGCCGAGCTCGTAGCTGCCACCGGCGGCGTCGGGCAGCGCGGTGATACCGCTGCAGATCTGCTGGCCCCGGTCCACGTAGGCGCAGTCCTGGTAGTCGACGAGGTGACTGGGGTTGGCCGTGGCCTCCAGCAGCCTGCCCCGGGCGCTCCAGGTGAACTGGGTCCGCGAACCCCAGCTGACGCCGTGCAGCCGCCCGGTCTCGTAGTCACGGACGATGCCGCCGACGTGGTCGTCGTAGCTGAACTCGCGCCGGACGTCGTACGTGCGGGGGTCGATCGTGTAGACGATCGCCTTGCTGTTCGGGCGGTACTGCGCCACCGGCACCCACACCCGGCGACCGTCGAAGTCGATGCCGCCCGGGTGGTACATGTGCCCACGCCCGAGCTCGATGTCCCGCAACAGCTCGCCGTCGCGGGTCAGCACCAGGACGTGGCCGATGCCCTTGCCAGGCGAACGGTCGTAGCCGTTGTGCGGCTCCGGCCACACCACCGGCGGCTCGATGACCTCCACGCTGGACATGAACACCAGGTCGCCGACCAGGGCAAAGCCCTGCGGGTGGTAGGTCGGGAAGTCGAGCGGTACCCGGTCGACGAGCTCCCACGGCACCGTCCGGTCGAGCTGGCGGAACGCGCGGACGAGCGGCTCGTCGCCGGCCCGCTGGCCAGCGGTCGCGTCCGGTACGCGCGCGGCCGGGTCCGCCGGCGCACTGGCAGGAGCTGCGACGACGAGGAGGGAGACGAGAAGTGGCAGGGCGGCGAGCACGCCGCGGCGGCGGGACGGACGAGACATGGCGGGGCACCTCCGGGCGGGGACGGGCGGTCCCGGAGAGGCTTCCCGCTGACCGGACCCGGCACACGCACCACGAGCGCACGGTGCGATGAACGGCGGGCGACGTCAGGCCAGCGCGCCGGGGTCGTCCGGCACGTCGACGGCGTGGCCCCGCAGCACCTCGACCGGGATCGTCTCGGCCGCACGGGAGTGGGTAGCGGCCAGCACCACGGGCGGGGCGACGTCTGCGTCGTACGCCTGCAGCCACCGCGCCGCGACCACGCACCAGCGGTCGCCGGGCACGAGGCCCGGGAACCGGTACTCCGGGCGCGGGGTGGACAGGTCGTTGCCCACCTGCTGCTGATGGGCGAGGAACTGGGCCGTCATCACCGCGCAGACGGTGTGGCTGCCGATGTCCGACGGGCCGGTCGTGCAGCACCCGTCCCGGTGGAACCCGGTCATCGGCTCGGTGCCGCATACCTCCAACGGGCCACCGAGTACGTTCCGGTCCTCCGTCACGCGTCCCACTCTGCCGCACTAGCGTGCTCGGTGGACCGCCCGGCGAGAGGAGACCCGTGACCCGACGACGCGCCCCCCGCTGGTCCGAGCTGCGGCCGCTGCTGCGGACCGCCCCTATCAGCATCGGTGCCGAGCGGCGGGTCGCCCGTGCGGGCTCGATCGCCGACCTCCGGGCGATCGCGCGCCGGCGTACGCCGCGGTCGGTCTTCGACTACACCGACGGCGGCGCGGGCGACGAGATCAGCCTGCGCCGGTCGCGGGCGGCGTTCCGGCGCGTGGAGTTCCGCCCGAGCGTGCTTCGCGACGTGTCCGAGGTGCACACCGCGGTGTCCGTGCTGGGCTCGCCGGCCGCGTTGCCGTTCGCGTTCGCCCCCACCGGGTTCACCCGGATGATGCACCACGACGGCGAGTCCGCCGTCGTCCGCGTCGCCGAGCGGGTCGGCGTCCCGTACGCACTGTCGACCATGGGCACCACCTCCCTGGAGGCCTTCGCAGCGGCGGCACCCAAGGCGCGCAAGTGGTTCCAGCTCTACCTGTGGCGTGACCGCGACGCGAGCCGCGACTTCGTGCAGCGGGCCAGGAGCAACGGCTTCGAGGCACTGGTGCTCACCGTCGACACACCCATCACCGGCAACCGGCTGCGCGACGTGCGCAACGGGCTCACGATCCCGCCGGCGCTGACCCTGCGCACGCTCGGCGACATGTCGCTGCACCCGTCCTGGTGGTTCAACCTGCTCACGACCGATCCGCTGGAGTTCGCGTCGATGAGCTCCTTCGACGGCACGGTGTCCGAGCTGGCCAACAGGATCTTCGACCCCGGCGCCACGCTCGCCGACGTGGTCGCCTTGCGTGAGCAGTGGCCCGGTCCGCTGGTGGTCAAGGGCGTGCAGGACGCCGAGGACGCCCGGGCCATCGTCGATGCCGGGGCGGACGCGCTGGTGGTCTCCAACCACGGTGGCCGCCAGCTCGACCGGGCGCCGACGCCGCTGGAACAGCTGCCGTCGATCGTGCACGCGGTCGGCGACCGGGCCGAGGTCTACATGGACGGTGGCGTCACCAACGGCGGCGACGTCGTGGCCGCGCTCGCGCTGGGCGCGCGCAGCGTGCTGGTCGCGCGGGCCTACCTCTACGGCCTGATGGCGGGCGGCGAGGCAGGTGTGCAGCGGGCAGCCGACATCCTGACCAAGGAGGTGCGGCAGACGATGCAGCTGCTGGGGGTCACCACCCTCGACGAGCTGACGCCCGACCGGGTCCGGCTGCGGGGCGGATGACGAGCACGTGGTCGTGCCCTAGGGTCCCGCGGCATGGACGTCGTCGAGTTCACCCCTTCGTTCGAGCAGTACGCGTTCACCTTCGGCGGCAACGAGCCGGTCATGCGGATCACCCCCGGCACCGCCCTGCGCCTCTGGTCCGACGACGCCTTCTGCGGGGCGCTGCGGGCGGTCGCGGACCTGTCCAGCGAGAAGGTCGACCTGCGCTTCGTCAACCCGCAGACCGGGCCGTTCTACGTCGAGGGCGCCGAACCGGGTGACACCCTGGCGCTGCACTTCGTCAGCCTCGAGCCGGCGCGGGACTGGGGGGCGTCGGCGACCATCCCGTTCTTCGGCGGCATGACCGGCACGGACCGGACGGTCAACCTGCAGGACGCGCTGCCCGACACCACCTGGATCTACCACCTCGACTCCGCCGGCGGCACCGTCGCGTTCGAGTCCCGCTTCGGCGATCTGCGGGTCGAGCTGCCGCTGGAGCCGATGCTCGGCACGGTCGGGGTGGCGCCGCCCGGCGGCGAGGTGCGCAGCTCGCTCGTGCCCGAGCGGTTCGGCGGCAACATGGACACGCCGCAGATGAAGGCCGGCGCGACCTGCTTCCTCGGGGTCAACGTCGAGGGTGCGATGTTCTCGATCGGCGACGGGCACTACCGCCAGGGCGAGGGCGAGGCCTGTGGCACGGCCGTCGAGGGCGCGATGACCACGACGCTGATCGTCGACCTGGTCAAGGGCGGCGCGCCGACGTGGCCACGGGTCGAGGACGACACCTACTGGCTCGCCATCGGTTCCAGCCGGCCGCTCGAGGACGCCTGGCGGATCGCGCAGGGCGAGATGATCCACTGGTTCCGCGAGCTCTACGACCTGCACCCGATGGACTCGTACCAGCTGCTCTCCCAGATCACCGAGGCACCGATCGCCAACGTGGTCGACGCCAACTACAGCTCGGTGATCAAGGCCCGCAAGGCGCTGCTGCCGGCGGCGATGGCGTACGACGGGCTGCACGCCGACCTGCGGGCCCGCGCCGCGACCCTGCTCTGACCCCACGACCAGAGGACTCCCCATGGACCTGCAGCTCACCGATTCCCGTGTGCTGGTCACCGGCGGCACCCGCGGCATCGGCCGCGCGATCGTCGAGGCGTTCCTCGCCGAGGGCGCCGACGTCGCGTTCTGCGCCCGCAGCGCGGAGGAGGTGACCGCTACCGACGCCGCCCTCGGGGAGCACGCGCACGGGTCGGTGGTCGACGTAGGGGACGGGCCTGCGCTGACCGCGTGGGTGGGCGAGACGGCCGCGGCGCTAGGGGGCCTGGACGTCGTGGTCTCGAACGTGAGCGCGCTCGCGATCGAGGACACCGAGGCCAACTGGGAGGCGTCGCTCAACGTCGACGTGATGGGCGCGGTGCGGCTGGTCAAGGCCGCGCTCCCCCACCTGGAGGCCAGCGACAACGGCAACGTGATCGCGATCTCGAGCGTGTCGGGGCGCGAGGTCGACTTCGCAGCCGGGCCGTACGGCACCGCGAAGGCCGCGCTGGTGCACTACATGTCCGGGCTGGCGTTCCAGCTCGCGGGACAGGGCGTGCGGGCCAACACGGTGTCGCCGGGCAACACGTTCTTCACCGGCGGGGTGTGGGACAACATCCAGCAGGGCATGCCCGAGTTCTTCGGCGAGGCGCTGGCACTCAACCCGACCGGCCGGATGGGCGTGCCGCAGGACACCGCCAGCGCTGTGGTGTTCCTGGCCAGCCCGGTGTCCAGCCGGACGTCCGGCGCGCACCTGGTCGTCGACGGCGCGCTGACCCGCGGCGTGCAGCTCTAGGCGTCGCAGCCGGCTCGGGCGTGGGTGAGCACGTTGACCACGTGCCCGGCCGGGTCGCGGACGAAGAACCGGCGCACGCCCCACGGCTCGTCGGTCAGCGGGTGCACGATCTCGGCTCCCGCGGTCCGCGCGGCCGCGTACGCCGCGTCGACGTCGTCGACCTCGACCGACATCGCGGGCACGACCGGTGCGGTGGCGTCGTGGGTGAACAGGCTGACCTGGCCGCTTCCGCCGGGGTCGGCGAGCGTGACGATCCACCCCAAGTCCATGACTCGTCTCACCGTGATGCCACCGTCCTGAACCACCACCAGGTCAGGCGGTGGCGGCCCCTCAGGCTTCCCGGGCCCGCTCGTGCGCGCCGCGACGGGGACGTGCCGCCCCGCGTTGCTGGGGCAGCAGGGTGGCGGCGCGGTCGTGCTGGTGGGCCTTGAGCCAGCCAGTGGCAAGGTCGGCGGGCATCGGCCGGGCGACGAGGAAGCCCTGCACCTGGTCGCAGCCCATCGCCGCGAGCGCCTCGAGGGCCTGCGGCGTCTCGACGCCCTCGGCCACGACCGTCAGGCCGAGGCTGCGGCCGAGCTCGACGGTCGAGCGCACGATGAGCACGTCCGGGTCGTTCGGTGCGATGTCCCTGTTGTCGAGGCACACGGTGAACTGGCGGTCCAGCTTGAGCTCGTCGACTGGCAGCCGACGCAGGTATGACAGGCCGGCGTAGCCGCTGCCGAAGTCGTCGATGGACAGTGCGATTCCCCAGTCCCGCAGGCGGTTGAGGGTCGCCACCGCGTGGTCCGGGTCGGCCATCAGGGTGTCCTCGGTGATCTCCATCCGCAGCATCGAGGGGTCGACGCCGTACGTGTCGAGCGCCTCGCGGATGACCGACGGCAGGTCCATGAACAGGCAGCGAGGGGAGATGTTGACGGCCACCGGCACCGAGATGCCGACCTCTGCCCACCGTGCCACCTGGGCCAGGGCGAGGTCGATCACCTGGACGGTGAGCGGCTCGATCAGGCCGCTGCTCTCGGCGGCGGCGATGAAGTCGGCCGGCAGCAGCAGACCGCGTTCGCGGTGCTTCCACCGCACCAGTCCCTCGACGCCGGCGATCGTTCCGGTGCGCAGGTCGAGCTTGGGCTGGTGGAACAGCTCCATCGAGCTCTCCGCCAGCTGGCGTCGCAGATCGGCGACCAGTGCCAGCCGCGACCGGTCGTTGGCGTCCTCGTCGCGGGTGTAGATCGCCACGGCCTGTCGCCCGTGCTTGGCGACGTACATGGCGACGTCGGCACGGCGCAGCAGCTCGGACAATGCGCCGTCACCGTCCAGTGCGCAGGGCTCGCCCACGCGGTCGCCGACCAGGCTGCCGTCGGCGCGTACGCCGGAGACGCCTGTGCTGGCGTCGGCGTCGACCCGGACGCCGTCGATGCCGAAGACGCCGTACAACGCGGACCGGATCTGGCGGGCCGTGCCGCGCGCCTCCATCGTGGTGCGCCCCGGCAGCAGCAGCGCGAACTCGTCGCCGCCGAGCCGGGCGAGCAGGTCCTGCGGGCGGATCTGCTCGCGGAGGCGGTCCGCGACCTGGCACAGCAGCGCGTCCCCGGCGGCGTGCCCAAGGGTGTCGTTGACCTCCTTGAACCGATCGAGGTCGATCAGCAGCACGGAGACGGGCTGGTTGGCCGCGCGGGCCGCGTCCAGGCTGGCGCGTCCGCGCTGGGCGAGCGCGGTGCGGTTGGGCAGGCCGGTGAGCGGGTCGTGGAAGGCCTGGTGGCTGAGCTCTGCCGTGAGCAGGTCCCCCTCGGCGCGGGCCTGCTCGTGCAGCTTCCAGCTGACGATCGATCCGACGCAGGCTGCGCCGAAGGCCACGGTGTGGATCGCCGCCCATCGCCACGGGTGCGCCATTGCGCCCATGTGGTCGTAGACGGCGGTGCTGGCGATGGTCCCGACGAGGCCGTGGTGGAACAAGACGTAGCCGCACGCGACGCCGAACGGTGCCCAGTCCTCGTACAGCGCGACGACCGGGATCATCACGAAGAAGTGGAAGTGCGCCTCGATCGCGCCACCGGACAGGTTGACGACCACGGCCGAGACCAGCATCAGGCCGGTGCCGGCGACGACGGCACGTAGGCGGCGGGGCAACGAGGGCATCAGCGCGATGGCCACGGCCCCGACCAGGGGCATGGTCTGCAGCAGGACGTCCGACGTCCCCACTCCCTCGGAGATTGCGAAGGCGATGACGAGCGGAACCTGGACGGCGAGGACGGCGACGACCCAGCCGTGCCGGACGGCCCAGACCTCCGGGGGCAGTGTTCCGCCGTGCGGCAGCCAGGACGGGAGCAGGCGCCGACGGGGGCGAATCCCCACTGCTCCTCCTGTCCGGGCTGTGCGCTGATGAGATTCCGAGGGTCGCAGTGGGAGGAGCCCCTGGACACAAGGTCAGGTCCGCGCAGGCCGGTCGGCCGACCAATCGGGACCGATCGGACGACTGTCGCTGTCACCCGGCGGCGTACGGGCGTGGCATCATGGCCGGTCGCGCCGGGTTTCGGCCCGCGCTCGCGGGTGTAGCTCAATGGCAGAGCCCCAGCCTTCCAAGCTGGTCATGCCGGTTCGATCCCGGTCACCCGCTCCAACGTTTCCGCAGGTCAGAGGGTTTCGGATTGACCCGCTGACCCGCCACCCCCCGGCGCTGTCAGGTTGAGACACCGGTCGGGGTTTCGACGATCTCGCGCAGCGTGTTGAGGTGGTCGTTGAAGGCGGCGCGGCCTTCGGGGGTGAGTGTGAGCCAGGTGCGAGGCCATTTGCCGACGTGGCCTTTGCGGATGGCGATGTACCCGGCCTGTTCGAGGGTCGAGGCCTGGCGGGACAGGAGCGAGTCGCTGATTTGGAGGGTGTCGCGGAGGAACCGGAACTCCAGTTCGTCGGCCTGGGCCAGGCCGGCGAGTAGGGAGAAGCGCACGGGCTGGTGGACCAGGTCGTCGAGGCGCGCCCGCGGGTGCGCGGTCATGCGGTGCGACGGAGCCGCTGGGCCCACAGCAGGAACGGCACGGCGCCCACGAAGCCCCCCAGGGTGAAGGAGAAGCCGATGGTGCCGTCGAGCAGGATCCCGATGGAGAACACGGCGGCGGCGCTCCAGAGCCCGAGCGCCCACTCCAGCCACATCGGGGTGCTCCGCACCCGCACCTGCCGGTACCGACGCAAGTAGGGGAGGTTGGTGCCCACCGTGACGGCGAGGGCGACCAGCACGAGAGTCGCTCCGACCACGCTGGCCACCCCGCCGGCGTCGTTGAGATCAACGGCCAGCCCGATGAGCAGGATCGTGAGGCCCATCCCGGCGTACAGCGGAGCTTCCCGCGGGGCCCGGGCTCGCACCGCGGTCTCGATCCTTCCGGCGTCTTTCAGCATGGCTTCGGCATCCGGCTTCGTCGGCTCCATCGCCTGTCCCTGCCTGCTTGATGAAAGTACTTGACGGTAAGGAAAGTACGTTCCGGAGCTGGGGTCTGTCAACGGTCTGGGTACGGGTCCCCCTCCGCCGAGGACCCTTGACGCCGCAGCAACCTCATGCCACGATTGCCTAATGGCGTTAGGAGAATCTACCAGCGATTGGGTAACCGATCGACGTGAGGCAGCGCGGCGGCGGATCCTCGATGCCGCCTGGGATGTGGCTCGTGAGCAGGGGCTGGCGGCGTTGACCCTGCGAGAGGTCGCCGACCGGGTGGGGATCAAGCCGCCGTCGCTCTACTCGCACTTCGAGTCGAAGAACGCGATCTACGACGCCATGTTCGGCGAGGCCTGGACCGAGTTCCTCGAATACGACCGGGCCCAGAGCGTGCCCGACTCCCCGCGCGCCGCCCTCCGCACGATGGCGCGCACCTTCTTCGACTTCGCCACGGCCGACCTCGCCCGCCACCAGCTGATGAACACCAGGATCGTCCCCGGATTCACGCCCAGTGAGGCGAGCTACGCCCCGGCGGTCACCGCCATCAAGGACTTCAAGAAGGTTCTGACCACCCTTCGCCTCGACCTGAGCGACGGCGACATCGACCTCTTGACCGCGCTGCTCGCAGGTCTGGTGGACCAGCAGTGGGCCAATGACCCGGGGGGGTCGCGATGGGCCGACCTGCTCGACCGCGCGATCGACATGTTCGCCGACAACCTCGGCCTGCCCCAGGAGGACGCATGACCACGACCACCCCCACCGCACGAACCCGTGCGCGCCGGTCCACCCTCGACCGGACGGCCGCCTTCGGGCTGGCAGCCACGGAGTACGGCCGCTACCTCGACCAGCTGCGGTCGCTGACCCCCGACGAGTGGGCCCGGCCGACGCAGTGCGAGCCCTGGGACGTCCGATCGATGGCGACCCACAACCTCGGCATGGTGGAAATGGCCGGCTCACTGGGATCGATGGTCCGTCAGTTCGCAGCTGCCGGACGACGCCCGGAGAACGGCGTCGACGCCCTCACCGCACACCAGGTCGAGGCGCGCCGGGACATGGGGCCAGCAGAGATCATCGACCGCTACGCCCGCGCCACCGCTCGAGCGGTCCGCGGTCGCCGGCGTCGTTCAGCGCTGATCGGCCGCGTGACCGCACCGGAGAAGCAGGTGGTCGACGGCGCGGAGGAGCCGTGGACCTTCGGCTACATGTTCGAGACCATCCTGACCCGCGACACCTGGATGCATCGCATCGACACCGCCCAGGCCACCGACCGGCAGCTGGTGCTGACCGCAGACCACGACGGTGCGCTGGTGTCAGACATCGTCACGGAGTGGGCACAACGGCACGGGAAGCCCTTCCACCTGCAGCTGGCCGGACCAGCCGGCGGCACCTGGTCAGTCGGCACTGACGGCGAGGAGATCACCCTCGACGCCGTCGAGTTCGCCCGCACGCTGTCCGGTCGCGCGTCGGGAAGCGGTCTCCTCAGCGTCCAGATCCCGTTCTAGCCGGGCCAGGGGCGCGATCGCGCGACGATGGATCACCCCCTGGGGAGGATGCGCGCGCAAGTCGTCCTCTGCGTCACTTGCCACATGTCTCGACGAGCGAGGTGTGTCTGATGACGTGTGGTCGCCATGAGTGAGCAATCTGCCGTCAGCGAGGAGGGTCGCAAGCTCAGTGGGGGTGTCATCGCGTCGCTCTCCGGCCTGGGCGTCCTGCTGGTCTTCATCTTCCAGAACACCGAGGACGTCCGGTTCCGGTTCCTCTTCCTGGAGTTCACCTGGCCGATGTGGCTCTACACGATCGTGGTGGCACTGTTCGGCGCACTGGCGTGGCTCGGTCTCGGCGTCGTGCGTCGTCACCGGCGCCGCAAGGCCAGGCGCGACGACCGACGAGACTGAGCTGCCGCCACCGGGTCACACCGTACGGACCAAAGACAATGGCAAGGAGCTCATGCGCTCCCTGCCACTCCCAACGTATAGCGCACCCCGGGGCTTGCGGCAAGACCCGGGTCGTCACGCAGAATCCCCGTCCGAAGCCGGAAGCCGAGGAAACGGGGAGTCGCCGAAGTGCGTGTGCTGCTGCTGCTGAACGACGCGGACAGCCGAGCGGTGGTGAGGGCGTGAACCCCGTGACCACCAGTGCGTTCGCCCTTCCCGACACCCTCGCCGCCAAGGCCGATCCGACGCTGATCGCCGGCGACGAACAGCACTTCGCGGCCATCGCGGAGAGCCTCGAGCAGACGATCGCCGACCTGTCCGACCGTCTCGACGCCGCGCGGAAGGCGCCCGGCGGCATCGGCCAGGAGGCGCTGGACCGCGACGCCGAGATCCACCGGCTGACCGCTCGCCTGCGCGCCCTGCGTCGCTTCGGTCTGGACCTGTGCCTCGGGCACATCGTCAGCGCGGACAACCCGGAACCTGTGTACATCGGACGACTCGGCCTCACCGACAGCACGGGACGTCGCCTGCTGCTCGACTGGCGCTCCCCCGCGGCCGAGCCGTTCTTCGGCGCGACCCACGCCAACCCGATGGGTCTGTCCAGCCGCCGCAGGTACCGCTGGACCCGCGGCAGGATCAACGACTACTGGGACGAGGTTTTCACCTCCGACGGGCTGGAGGGGCACGCAGCGCTCGACGACCAGTCAGCGTTCGTCGCCAGCCTGGGCAGCAGCCGTACGACCCAGATGCGCGACGTGCTCGGCACCATCCAGGCCGACCAGGACGCCATCATCCGCGCGGGATCCCGGGGCGCGCTCGTGGTCGACGGCGGGCCGGGTACCGGCAAGACCGTCGTCGCTCTGCACCGCACCGCCTACCTGCTCTACTCCGATCCCCGGCTCGGGCACCGTCGCGGCGGCGTGCTGTTCGTCGGTCCCCACCAGCCCTACCTGGCCTACGTCTCCGACGTCCTCCCGAGCCTCGGGGAGGAAGGCGTGCAGACCTGCACCCTGCGTGACCTCGTCCCCGGGGGAGCCGCGGCACCCATCGAGACCGACCCGGACGTGGCGCTGCTGAAGTCGTCCGCGGACATGGTGAAGGCGATCGAGCCGGCCGTCAGGTTGTACGAGGAGCCGCCCACCGAGGGGATGGTGGTCGAGACCCCCTGGTCCGACGTCTGGCTCAGCGCCGACGACTGGACCGAGGCATTCGAGTCACCAGCAGGCGGCACCCCGCACAACGAGGCGCGTGACCAGGTCTGGGAGGAGCTGCTCACGATCCTGATGGACAAGCACGAGCCCGACGGCGACGTCTCGGCCGACCTGGTGCGCAGGTCACTCGTGCAGAACACGGAGCTGGTCGACACCTTCACCAGGGCGTGGCCGTTGATCGACGCAGCCGACCTCGTCGGCGACCTGTGGTCGGTACCCGCGTACCTGCGCATGTGCGCTCCCTGGCTGGAGCCCGACGACGTCAAGAAGCTGCAGCGCGGCGACGCCCAGGTCTGGACGGTGTCCGACCTGCCGCTGCTGGACGCCGCACGGCAGCGGCTCGGCGACCCGGAGGCGGCACGACGCACACGTCGTCACGAAGCCGGCGTGGCCGCGGAACGCGAGCGCATGGCCAGGGTCGTGGACGACCTGATCGCGGTCGCCGACGACGAGTACGGCTCCGGCCTGGTGACGATGCTGCGCGGCGAGGACTTCCAGGACGCCCTGGTCGACGAGACCGCGCTGCCCAGCGCCGACCCGGACCTGCTCGCGGGCCCGTTCGCGCACATCGTGGTGGACGAGGCTCAGGAGCTGACCGACGCAGATTGGCAGATGGTGCTGCTTCGCTGCCCGTCCCGGAGCCTCACCATCGTCGGCGACCGTGCCCAGGCCCGGCACGGGTTCACGGAGTCGTGGCAGGATCGGCTCGAGCGGATCGGGCTCGACCGGATCACCCTGGCCTCCCTGAGCATCAACTACCGCACGCCGGAAGAGGTCATGGCCGAGGCCGAGCCGGTCATCCGGGCCGTGCTCCCGGATGCCAACGTGCCGACCTCCATCCGCAGCACCGACGTCCCCGTCGTGCACGGGTCCACGTCGGACCTGGGCTCGATCCTCGACACCTGGCTCGCCGCGCATGCCGACGGGATCGCCTGCGTCATCGGCGCGACTGACATCGGACACGGCACGGTACGTGCGACGTCACGCGTCCGCTGGCTGACCCCGGAGCTGTCGAAGGGGCTCGAGTTCGACCTGGTCGTCCTCATCGACCCCGCGTCATTCGGCACGGGCATCGAAGGCGCGGTCGACCGCTATGTCGCGATGACCCGGGCGACCCAGCGACTCGTCATCCTCACCAGCTCCTGACGTGCTCGACCGACGCGGTCTCAGGCAGCTACCCGGGTGAACGTCACGTGCGTGACTCCGCTGGGCGAGGACGTCGCCTCGACCTGGTAGTCCTGCTCGAGACCCTCCAGCCCGTCCCAGAGACGCGGACCTCGGCCGAGCAGGATCGGGACCACCACGACGTGCATGTGGTCGACGAGCCCCGCCGCAAGGAACTCCCGGATGATGGTGGCCCCGCCACCGAGGCGTACGTCCTGGCCGCCGGCAGCCTCGCGGGCCATCGCGAGCGCCTCGGCGGGCGAAGCGTCGATGAAGTGGTACGTCGTGCCGCCCTCCATCTCGACCGAGGGGCGCGGGTGATGGGTGAGGATGAACGTCGGCGTGTGGAACGGCGGGTTGGGACCCCACGCGCCATTCCAGTTCGGGTCCTCGTGCCATCCGGGCGGGCCGAACTTCCCTGCGCCCATGATCTCTGCGCCGATCCCCGGACCGAACTGCTGGGTGAAGGCGTCGTCGATGCCGCCGCTACCGCCGGGCGCCCACCACCGGGTGGCGAACATCCATTCGTGCAGCCTGTCCCCGGCGTGACCGAAATAGGCGTCGTGGCTCTGACCTTCGCCGGCGCCGAATCCGTCGAGGGAGATGGAGAAGTTGTGGACGCGGGCAAGTGACATGGCGGGTGCTCCTTCGGTGATCGGGGATGCGTTCGGTCGAGCTCTTGCTGGGCGCGCTGAGACTCGTCGATCGATTTATCCTGGGCTAAGGGCTCCGTGACTCCGGTTCGATAATCCGTGGACTGCCGCTGCGCGCGTCGCCGATGATCTCGGCCATGGCCACGACCCGGCGAGCCGACATGTTCACCGCGGACGGCAAGCCGTCGGACGACGACCCGCGTGAGCACGGACCGACGTTGGGCGACGAGCGCACCACACTGGTCGAGGTGCTGCGCTGCGAGCGCCTCACCCTGGAGATGAAGTGCGCCGGTCTTGATGCGGAGGCCATGGCGCGGCGTTCCGTCGAGCCGTCGACGATGTCGCTGCTGGGGCTGGTACGACACCTGGCCGAGATCGAGCGTCGCACGTTCCGGGTCCTGATGGCGGGACAGGACGTGCCCCCGCTGTTCTGCTCCGACGCCGATCGTGACGGTGACTTCGATGGCGCGGTTCCCGACCCCCAGGTGGTCGCGGAGGCGTGGGACGCATGGCGCGCGGAGGTGGCCTTCGCCGAGCGGTTCGTTGCCGAGGCGCCCAGTCTCGACATCACCGGGAGCGATCCGTTGAACCAGCACGGCACTGGCGGCGGGTCGATGTCGCTGCGCGAGGTGCTGGTCGGAACGGTCCACGAGTACGCCCGCCACCTCGGTCACGCCGACATGCTGCGCGAGCGGATCGACGGACGCATCGGCCAGTAGCCCGGCCCCTCGTCGGATTCGGAGATGAACGCGGGGGCTCATCGGCGCGTCGTTCTGCAGCAGCGTGCCCATCTTGTCCAGGCACTGCTCGAGACCGGCCTGGGACTGGTCACGCACCTGTTGGCTCCCGTAGCCGTACTCGGTGATCGTCATCGACGTCCGGCCCCCCGCCACCTGGGTGAGGCTGACGACGTGTCGCACTGCGGACGGCACGCCTGGCGGCGGCTCGATGGCGGCGCCGGTCGCGTCGGTGAACGCCAGGTCGAACCCGAGCAGGCTGGCCGGCTCGATCCGGTGATAGGTCCACGCCTGCATGGGTGAGCCGACCATCATCAGCACCGGGCGTTCCGGCGTCGTGTCAGCCAGGCCGCCGCGGACGTCGTAGGTGATGGTCGCGCCGGGCACGTCCAGTGTGTGTGTCTGCATGTCGGTCTCCCTAGGGTTGCTCCGCCCGTCGCGTCGTGCGTGCTAGCAAGGACCGGTCCTGCTGCCGATTCTCATCGGTGCTCCCCGCGCGGGCTCGTTCCCTGGGGGCGAGCAGGATGGACGCGTGACGTGGGGCGAGGGCTATCTGCTCGACAATCAGCAGTCGGAGGCCGGGCGACGTTTCGATGCGCTGTCGGAGCTGTTCGATCCGGTGACGTTCCGGCACCTCGCGGTGGTCGGCGTGTCGGCGGGGTGGGAGTGCTGGGAGGTCGGCGCGGGCGGTGCCAGCGTGCCTGCGTGGCTGGCCGACCAGGTCGGCCCGTCCGGTCGGGTGGTGGCCACCGACATCGACACTGCCTGGATGCGCGTCGAGGGCGCGTTCGAGGTGCTGCGCCACGACGTCGGCGTCGACCAGCCGCCGGCGGGTGGCTTCGACCTCGTGCATGCCCGGCTGCTGCTGACCCACGTGCCACAGCGGGCGGAGGCGTTCGCCTCGATGGTGCGCGCGCTGCGTCCGGGCGGCTGGCTGGTCCTCGAGGACGCCGACCCGGCGTTGCAGCCGCTGCTCTGTCCGGACGAGTACGGGCCGGAGCAGCAGCTGGCGAACCGGCTGCGTCGGGGTTTCCGGACGTTGATGGCCGGCCGGGGGGCGGAGCTGGCGTACGGACGCACGCTGCCGAGGCTGATGCGAGAGGCGGGACTCGACGCGGTGCACGCCGACGCGTTCTTTCCGATCGCCTCGCCGGCGTGCACCGCCCTCGAGATCGCGACCGTGCAACAGATCCGGGAGCGACTCCTCGCTGCCGGTCTCGCCACCGACGAGGAGATCGAGCAGCACCTGGCCAACGTGGCAGGCGGTCAGCTGGATCTTGCGACCGCACCGTTGATCTCCGTATGGGGCCGCAAGGTGCGCTGACGTCGAGGCGGCGTAGGCAAGCACAGTCTCGGTGGGGCGGTTTATCGCCGTGCCCTCGAGACGGTGATGGCGAACGCCGCTCCGGTCAGCAGGTGCATGGTCGCGAGGAGCACACCGGTGGAGGTGTCCTCGGCCGTCGCCAGCGGCCCGCTCGCCGAGACCACTGCGACCAGGACGCCCGCGGTGAGAACGGCGCGCGCCCAGCGGTCGGAACGCCGGGCGGCCAGAGCGAACAGCCCGGTGCCTATGGCGAACATGACCAGTGTGGTCAGCACGACCGGGACGATGCCGACCTCGATGGCGTCCGTGGCGCCGACGGGGACGACCCGGAAGCTCACGTCGGCGGCCCGGCCGGCGGCCCAGACGGCGCCGTTGGCGGCCGCCACGGCGACCGCACCGATGGCGGCCCCACGTCGCAGCGAACGGCTCCGGGTGGCGTCGAGGCCGGTCGCGGTGATGGTGGATGCGGTACCCATGGTGTTCTCCTTGGACGAGGTTCTCGATGCGCGGGATGGAGTTCGTTCACCAGTACGACGACGTGGCCCTTCGGAGTGTGAGGTGACCGCCGACCTCACAGTTCGGTGCGATGTCTCGTCGTACTGGTGAGAGCCGATGCGACCAAGGGAGTCGTCGACACCATGACCAGCCCGTCCGAGCCAGGAGACGACCAGCTTGATCCGAGCCTGCGCGCGATCATGAGCGAGCGGCGACAGCTGATCAATCTCGCGTACCGACTGCTCGGCTCCCTGGCCGATGCCGAGGATGTCGTGCAGGAGACGTACGCCCGCTGGTACGCCATGTCCCAGCAGCAGCAGGACGCCATCGACGCCCCCGGCGGCTGGCTGACGACGGTCGCCAGTCGCATCTGCCTCGACCTGCTCGGCTCGGCACGGGCCCGGCGGGAGCGCTACGTGGGCGAATGGATCCCGGAGCCGCTGCCCGATCGTACGGAGTGGATCAGCGGGCGGTCAGGCGAGAGCACAGCCGACCCCGCCGACCGAGTCACCCTCGACGAGTCGATCAACATGGCGTTCCTCGTGGTGCTCGAGTCGATGACTCCGGCCGAGCGCGTCGCGTTCGTCCTGCATGACGTCTTCCGCTACTCCTTCACCGAGGTGGGCGACATCGTCGGCCGCACGCCGGCGGCATGTCGCCAGCTGGCGTCGTCGGCCCGCCGTCGCATTCGCACGGCGCAGGCTCCGGTGAGTCCGACCGCCCAGGACGCCGCCGTCGTCAGGGAGTTCAAGCAGGCATGGGAAGCAAAGGACATCGACGCCCTCGTCGGACTCCTCGATCCCGACGTCACGGCAATCGCCGACGGCGGCGGCCTTGTCAGCGCACAGCTCCGCCCGGTCGAGGGTGGCGAGCAGGTCGCGCGCCTGCTCGTGGAGATCGCCAGCGGGGCACCCGACCTGACGATCCTGGAGCGTTCGGTGAACGGCCAGCCCGGCCTGGTGCTGCAGCAGGACGGCGTCACCGGCACGGTGATGGCGTTCAGCGTCGCAGGTGACCGGATCACGGACATCTGGGCGGTACGGAACCCCGAGAAGCTCCGGCCGTGGACGACGGGCTGACGTCGGACCGCCGACGGCCGGCTCAGACGTCGAGACCCTTGGCGAGCTGCGCGCAGTGCTCGAACGGGATCTGCTGCACCAGCGGGTCGGCGTGGCGGTGCACGATCTGCCACCGGTCTCCGACCCGACGGAAGACGATGGTGACGCGCAACGACCAGTCCTGGTCCGGAAGACCGCCGACTGCGCCGTGCTGTCGCTCCACCACCACCAGCACGGCGAGGTCACCCGAGACGTAGGACTGCTGCAGCTCAAGCCTCGCCTCGCCGGAGGCGAAGAACCGACTGGTCTCTGCTGCGCCTTGCTCGGTGTACTCGAAGCCGTGTGTGGTCTCACCGCCGTACGGCGGCATCAACGTGTAGTCGTCGGCGTGATCGAAGAGCGCGACGTAGTGGTGGATGTCGCCGCGGATGTAGGCGTCTGCGGCCTCGTCCATCCGCGTGACCAGCTCGGCCAGCTCCGACTCGGTGATCTGCGACTCGCTCGCCATGTCGCCATGGTCGCAGTCGAGCCGCCCGGCTGCTGGGCCACACCTCACCCCGGCAGCAGCCCGCGGATCTCCGTGGCGGACAGTGCCCGCCGGTAGATGCGGATGTCGTCGAGCTGCCCGTCCCAGAAGGCCTCGAGCAGCCCCGCCGCAGGGTAGTTCTTGGCGCCCACGGCGAGCGGACGGTTGTTGCTGCACGTCCTGCCGGTGACCGCCATGCTCCCCGCCTGCGAGCCGTTGACCCACACGGTGAGCCTGGAGCCGTTGTAGGTCGCGGCGACGTGGGTCCACGTGTTCGTGGCGACGACGACATTGCTGTCCAGGTACTTCCACCCCGCGGAGGTGCAGCCGCCGAAGAACCCGCCCACGCGGACCCTGCCGTCGGTGCGGACGTTCATCCAGTACGCGTTCGTCTTCTCGAGGACCTCCCAGCGCCCGACCGTCTGGTCGTTCTCGATCCCCGTGTAGCTGACCAGCGCGGCCAGGGTGAACCGGTCGACGTCGAGCGCGTTCCGCTCCGGCACGGAGATGTACTGCCGCTGGGCCCCCACGAGCTTGATCGCCCAGGACCGGCCGGGCACCCCGGCGGACCTCGCAGCAGCCGCCGTGGTGTTGACGTACGTGCCGTGGATCGCGTTCGCCGACGTGTCCCGCGCGGCGACACCCGTGTCGTTGTCGAACCTGTAGTTGAGCACCAGGCCGACCGTGGTCGGCGCAGGCGCCGGATGGGCCGGACCCATGGCGGACGAACCCGCAGGGACGAGGGCGACGACGCAGAGACCGGCGACGACTGCAGCGACGGTGAACCTACGCATGGCGACTCTCCGATGTCCACGCACAGAGTACGCAGGGCGTGCGGCCTGGCGCTGACGTTCCGCGAGCCGCCAGGACGACGCTCGCCCGTGTCCAGTTCGCCCCGCGTACGCTGAGGCGATGGCGCGCTACGTGATCGACGCCCGCACGTTGCTGCACCTCGTGGACAGCGAACTGTCCGTTGCCGCCGGTCATCAGCTGGTTGCGCCCAACTCGATCCGTTCCGAGGCATTGCAGCTGCTGCTGCACGACGTTCGCCGAGGCGGACGCACGCGCAAGGAAGCCCTGCAGCGGCACGAGCGGATGACGGAGGTGAAGATGCGGTTGCTCGGTGACCGAGTGTCGCGCCGCACCGCGTGGGACATCGCGCTCGAGCACGACTGGGACACCCTCCGTGACGCGGAGTACCTGGCGGTCACCCGGTTGCAGGCCGACGCTCTGATCACGGTGGATCCCGACCTGGCGGGCAAGGCAGCCACGATCGTCCCCATCGCTTCGATCGAGGACCTGCTCACTGCTTGACGTGCGCGTCAGTCGTCGGGCATCGCGCGGCGGTCGCCGACCGGGCGGTCGCTGAGCGGGAAGGCGAGCGAACCGGAGCGGACCCACCACTCCATCACGTCGTAGGCCAGCCGCCCCGCCACGACGGACGGGTCGGCGTCGGACAGCCGTGCGGCCTCGGCGGGGTCGCAGGCGAAGATCGACATCCCGCGGTACGACGGGTCGCTCTGTTCGTCGAACGGCCCGTTCACGACCACCACACCCTGCCGCCACAGCTCGGCGCGGTAGGCGAGGTGGCGGGCCTGGAGCGCGTCGAGCTCCTCGTCCGACATGTCCGGCGCATCGGCCGGCCGCCGCAGGACGACGAGCGTGTAGACGTCGAACGCGTCGGGAATGTGGGGATCGCGTGGCATCGGTGCGCTCCTAGGCTCCAGCTCGACAAGAATATCTCTCGCGTGCGCAGCTCGACTGGCCCACGTCCCAGAATGAGCAGCAACCTTCGTTGCCGATCGTGGTCCGGCCCGGCACTCTCGAGGACATGAACGATGTCGACGTCGTCGTGGTCGGCGGAGGCGCCGCCGGGCTCTCCGCCGCCCTGGTGCTCTCCCGTGCGCGGCGCGGCGTCCTCGTGGTCGACTCCGGGACGCCGCGCAACGCACCCGCGGCCCACATGCAGGGCTTCCTGTCCCACGACGGCCTGTCACCCCGTGAGCTTCTGAGCAGCGGTCGAGACGAGATCAAGAGGTACGGCGCCACCATCGTCGACGGCGCCGCCACCGAGCTCGTGCCGAACGGACGGTCCGGGTTCTCGGTGCAGCTGTCGGACGGTCGACGGATCACCACCCGCCGGCTGCTGGTGGCGACCGGCTTGCGTGACGAGCTGCCCGACATCCCCGGTCTCGGCGACCGATGGGCACGCGACGTCCTGCACTGCCCCTACTGCCACGGCTGGGAGGTACGTGACCAACCGCTCGGCGTGCTCGGCGACTCCGCAGAGACCGTCCGCTACGCACAGATCGTCCGCCAATGGACCGACGATCTCGTCTACTTCACTCCGCCGCTGACCCTGACGGCCGTTGAACATTCGCAGCTGGTCGCACGAGCCATCGGAGTCGTGGAGGGCACTGTCAAGCAGGTCGTGGTCGATGACGACGACCTACTGTCTGGTGTGGAGCTGGACGACGGCCGCACCGTCCCTCGGCGCGCGCTGTTCGTGCCGCCACGCTTCGTGCCCAACAACGACCTGCTGGTCGGACTCGGCTGCGCCATGGACGACACGGGCTGGGTCACCGTCGACGCCACCGGCCTCACCAGCGTCCCCGGCGTCTGGGTGGCCGGCAACGTGGCCAACCCCCGGGCCCAGGTGATCACTGCCGCCGGAGAAGGATCCGCGGCCGCCATCGCCATGAACGCCGACCTGGTCGACGAGGACGTGCGCGCCGCCGTCGACCGAGCGCCGGCCTGAGGACGAACACGGTCCTGGTTCAGGTCGGGTGGCGCCGTGGTCCCCGGGTCTGGACAGCCGGTGGGTCGTGAGGCGCCGAGGCGGTGTCCGTACGTGCGGATGAGACGACCCGGCGGCCGAGAGTGGCCGCAGCCCAGGCGGACAGGGCCAGGGCGGCGAGGAGGTAGGCGTTGCCGGCGAGGTGGTCGAGCGGACTCCAGTCGTACTCGCGGCTCTCGCCGTAGGGCGGCCACACCACCGGGCGGGCGACGAACACCGCGGTCCACGCGGCACTCGCCCACCGGTTGCGCTCCCAGAGCACCAGCGCGACCGGCACCGCCCACACCCAGTGGTGCGACCACGAGATCGGTGACGCGAGCAGCATGGCCATCGCTGCCAGACAGGTGCCGAGCACCCGGTCGCCGCGGCGCCACCACCCGGCGCCGACGACCAGGACCGCGACGGACAGCGGCCCAGCGACCGCGAGCCACAGCAGGGTCGGCGGCGGGCCGTCGAGGAACCTGGTGAGCGCCCCGTACACCGACTGGTTGTGGGCAAGCGCCGGGGGGCCTACCCGAGCCGCGTCGAACAGACGGTCGCCCCAGTACGCCGCCGCCGAGCCCGGCGTCAGCACGAACCCGACCGCGACCGTACCGGCGAAGGCCAGGGCCGCCCGTCCCGCAGCACTGCGACGTCCGACCAGCACCAGCAGCACGACGAACACGAGAGGAGTCAGCTTCACACCCGCCGCGATGCCCACCAGCACGCCGGACCAGCGCCGTGCCGGCCGGACCAGGTCGACCAGCACCGCCAGCATCAGGAGCACGTTGACCTGTCCGAACGTGAGGTTCTGCCACACCGGCTCCATCGCGAGCGCACCGCAGGTCACCAGCGCGACCAGCCAACCCGGCGCGGGACGGTCGAGCGCGCGGCGCACCACCACGACGACCCCAGCGAGCGCGCCCACCGACGCCCCGGTCCACAGCGCAGCCGCGAGCCACTCCGGCAGCAGCGCCAGCGGCACCATCGCGACCGCCGCGAACGGCGGGTAGGTGAACGGCAGCCCGGTCACCGCGTCGGCGGACTCGCGGACGGGCAGACCCTCGAGCACCGCCCGGCCGGCGTGCTGGTAGACGATCAGATCCGTGAAGCCGCCGTGCAGCCCGCCCGCGACGGTCGCGGCGACGACCAGGACCAGGACCGGGGCGGGTCCCTTCAGCAGACGTGACGGTGTCACCGGAGCCCGAGCCAGCGGGAGGGGGCGATGCGACCGCTCAGGTCACCCCTGCAGCAGCGCATCGACGTCCGGAAGCTGCTCGAACCGGGAGAACGAGCCGGCGTCCGCGATCTCGTGTGCTGCCTGCAGGAATCCGGCCCAGGCGGTGCGCGCGAGCGTGCCGCCCACGCTGACCCGGCGCACCCCGAGCGCCGCTGCCTCCGCGACCGTGATGAACGGAGCGTTGATCAGCAGGTTCACCGGCTTGGGCGAGACCGCGGCGACGATCGCCGTGACGTGCTCGACGCTCCCGATGCGCGGGGCGTAGAGGCAGTCGGCGCCGGCCTCGGCGAACGCGCGCAGCCGTCGGATCGTCTCGTCGATGTCGGGCCGTCCGACGACGAACCCCTCGGATCGTCCGGTCAGGACGACCCCCGTGCCGCTCTCGTCGATCGCCTCGCGTGCGGCCCGCACCCGCTCCACCGCCAGCTCGAAGTCGTGCAGCGGGTGCGCATCGTCCCCCGTTGAGTCCTCGACCGAGAGACCCGCGACCCCCGTCGCCGCGGCGCGCTTGACGTTCACGTTGACGTCCTGCGGATCGACCGCGAATGCATCCTTGAAGTCTGCGTTGACCGGGACGTCCACCGCCTCCGCAATGACACGGAGGTGTTCGATCGTCTGATCGAGCGTGACGCCGTCGTCAGCGCGACCCACCGTCCAGGCGAACCCGGCACTCGTCGTCGCGAGCGCCTCGAAGCCCATCTGTTGGAGAGCGAGCGCGCTCCCCGCATCCCATGGGTTCGGCATCACGAAGCAACCAGACGCGTGCAGGCGGTGGAAGGCGGCGACGCGATCGCTTGGGGCGTTCATGCCACACCTCGGCGGTAGGGGCGCAGGGTGTCCGTACCCTAGTCCGATCCGCCGGCACCTCGCACGATGATCGGACGCAGACACGTGCGTGCACGGAGCGGGCTCGGGCTCAGCCCCGTGGGATGTCGTTTCCCGTCGGCCGGTACTTCACCAGGAGCACTCTGCGAGAGACTGGCTGTCATGGCGTACGACGTCGAGCTCGCGGACCGGATCCGAGAGGTGGTCGAGGCTGAACGTGGCGTGACCGAGAAGCGCATGTTCGGCGGCCTCGCCTTCCTCATCCACGGCAACATGGCGGTCAGTGCCAGCAGCAAGGGAGGCCTGCTGCTGCGCATCGATCCGGCTGACTGCGACTCGCTGGTCGGTGAGCCGCACGTGGACCGCTTCGAGATGCGCGGCCGCGAGATGAACGGGTGGCTTCGTGTCGACGCGGCGGCGGTGCGGACCGACGGCGAGCTCCGGCGCTGGGTGCACCACGGCGTCGCCTACGCCAGGTCGCTACCGCGCAAGTAGCCGCCCCGTCGCGGCCCGGGCGGCCGTTCCTATGCTGACCGCGTGAACCTGGAGTTCAGCGGTGAGGTGTGGTTCTGGCGTGGGCCGTCGCCGTACCACTTCGTCACCGTGCCCGACGAAGAGAGCGTCGAGCTCCAGGCGATGTCCGCCATGGTGACGTACGGCTGGGGCATGATCCCGGTCGAGGTCCGGATCGGGTCGACCCGGTGGACGACATCGCTGTTCCCCAAGGACGGGGGGTACATCGTGCCGTTGAAGGACCTGGTCCGGAAAGCCGAGGAGATCACCGTCGGCGACACGGTGACGGTGCGACTGGGCGTCGAGCTCTGACCCGGCCAGGGGTCGTCGGTGCCCGGCCCTACCCTCGCGGCATGGCGACGGTCCACGAGCTCAGCCGCACGGACGCCCGCCGGATCGCGGTGCGGGCGCAGCTGCTGACGAAGCAGCGACCGACCGATGTGCTGGAGACGGTGCGGGCGTTGTCGCAGGTGCAGCTCGAGCCGACGAGTGCGATCGCGCCGAGCGCCGACCTGGTGCTGTGGAGCCGCCTCGGCTCGGCGTACTCGCCGCACGAGCTGCGGGACGCTGTCGACGAGCAGGCTCTGATCCAGCTCCGGGGGTCGCTGCGAGCGGCAGACGACATCGCGCTCTACCGCGCCGAGATGGCCGAGTGGCCGGGCACCGGTGAGCTGCGCGACTGGCAGGAGGCCCAGCGCGAGTGGGTCATGACCAACAACGCGTGCCGGCACGACATCCTCGAGCGGCTCCGCGCCGACGGGCCGCTGCCCCAGCGCGAGCTGCCCGACACCTGCGTGCTGCCCTGGGCCTCGAGCGGGTGGAACAACAACCGCAACATCACGATGATGCTCAACCTCCTCGTGCAGCGCGGTGAGGTCGCGGTGGCCGGCGGGTGGGGTCGCAACCGGCTGTGGGACCTGGCGTCCCGCGTCTATCCCGACGACCCCGCGATCCCGTCGGACGAGGCGCGACGGCTGCGCGACCAGCGAAGGCTCAGCGCGCTCGGCATCGCACGCTCACGTGGTCCGGAGTGCCCGGTCGAGCCGTTGGACGTCGACCAGGCGGGCGAGCCGGCGGTGGTGGCCGGGGTCCGCGGCCAGTGGCGGGTCGACCCGGCGCAGCTGGGGCAGCCCTTCGCCGGCCGGGCGGCCCTGTTGTCGCCCTTCGACCGGCTCCTGCACGACCGCAAGCGGATGACCGACGTCTTCGACTTCGACTACTACCTGGAGATGTACAAGCCCGCGGCCAAGCGCCGGTGGGGCTACTACGCGCTCCCGATCCTCTACGGCGACCGCCTGGTCGGGAAGCTCGACGCTCGCTCCCACCAGGACGAGGGGGTGCTCCGTGTCGCGGCGGTGCACCAGGACGTGCCCTTCAGCGACGCCATGACGGCGGCGGTCGACCGGGAGATCACGGACCTGGCCCGTTGGCTCGACCTCGAGCTCGAGCTGCCTGACTGACGCGGCGGAGTCGACCCGGCTAGGGCGAGTACGTCCCTCTCAGCACGGCCACGGTGTGGGTCGCAGCCCTTCGCACGTTCACGTCCTTGTCCGCCCGGGCTTGCTCCAGCGTCGACAACACCGGCCGCGCCTGCTCGCCGAGCTCGTCCAAGGCGTTGACGGCCCGGAGTCGCACCTCGACCTTGGTGGCGCCGGCGAGCTGGTCGCGCAACACCGGCAGTCCCCGGTCGGCACGTCCCGCACGGCACAGGGCGTGCGCGGCCGCCCCCTTCACGGCAGGCGAGGAGTCGTTCAGCCGGGTGATCAGCCTGGCCTGGGCACCACTTGCTGCGGGCCCGAGCATGAGGCACCCGAGCGCAGCCCAGTAGCGCACGACTGCGTTGCCGTGCTTCAGCCAGGTGACCAGCCGCGGCAGGTTGGCCGGGTCGCGTTGGATGGCGACGCCCGCCACCGTGAGAACCGTGGTGAGGGGGTACGCGCCCGCGACCCGGCTCTGTGCGTAGCCCTGCATCGGCTCACCCTCGGGGATGAACCCGTTGTCGTTGACGGCTCGCAGGTGGTCGTCCAGGGCAAGGCGCATCCGCTGCAGGACCGCCTGGCTGTCCGGGTCGGCGGCACGGTTGACGATCTCGTCCGGGTCGTCAGCCGGTCGATACAGCTCCTCGGTCGGTTTCGTACCCCAGAAGGCGGACTGCGTCGCGTTCAGCTGGCCGGCTCGGAAGAGCCGTTCCCACTCCCGATAGCCAGGTTGTCTCCACGCGTAGTCGATGTGCTGGCTGTAGGTCAGGTGCGGGTGGTAGTTGCGGATGTAGCGCCAGTCCTGGTCCCGCACGGAGCGTTGCATGTCGTAGCGCTCGTCCATGCGGTCGCGGTGCGAGAACGCGTAGGTGCGCGGTGACGGGTCGGGCCCGGCGAAGGCACGACCCTGCATGTAGGAGGGTGGCGTGAGGCCGGCCAGGCGCAGCACCGTCGGGGCGAAGTCGACGCTGCTCACCGGTGCCGAGATCGTCGAACCGGGCGCTGCCGGCGCCAGCCGCGCCGACGGCTGGGGAAACCGGACGATGAGTGGCGTGCTCAGTCCGCTGTCGTAGCAGAGCCGCTTGCTGCGAGGCAGCACACCACCGTTGTCGGAGTAGTAGAAGACGATCGTGTTGCCCGCCAGCCCGTCGGCTTCGAGCTGCCCGAGCAGGAGGGCGACATCGGCGTCCATCCGGGCGATCGCGTCGTAGTACCGGGCCCGGTCGAAGCGCATCGTGGCGGTCTGCGGGTGGTAGGCCGGCAGCCGGACCGCGCCGGGGTCGGTCTGCACCGCACCGGCCCGGTACTGCCGGTCGCCTGGGATGACAGCACCCTCGTGCGTCGCCATCAAGGTGAAGACGCTGAAGAACGGCGCGCCTGGAGGGCGGTTTCTCCAATGGGCGTTGGGGCCCGACTCGTTCCAGGTGCGCGTCACGTCGATCGTGGCGTTGTAGTCGGTCTTGTCGTTGTTCGTGCAGTAGTAGCCGGCGGCCCGCATCTGCTGGGGGAAGCCCTTCAGCCAGGTCGGGACGGTCGCCAGTGCTCGCATGTGGTGTGCCGGACCGAACCCGGTCGCGTACATGCCGGTGATCAGGCTGAAGCGGGAGGGAGCGCACACCGGCGCACAGGAGTGCGAGTTCGTCCATCGCACGCCTTGTGCCGCCAACCCGTCGATCGCAGGCGTCCGGGCCAGGGGGTCGCCGTAGCAGCCGAGGTACGGATCGTTGTCCTCGCTGATGAGCCAGACGATGTTCGGGCGCGAGCTGGCTGCCCGAGCGGGGAAGGACGCCATCGCGCCCAGGGCCACGGCACCGATGCCGCCGGCCGTGGTCTCGAGGAACTTCCGTCTGCGGATGCGCCGTACTGCCATGACTCCACGCCCCTGCCCGGTGCGCGAAAAACTAGCAGCCGGACGTCACCGCGATACCGGTTTCGGCCAAGGTGCTGCCGACGTTCACGGCGCGCGTCTGGGAGCGCCTGCTCAGCTCGGCTGTGGATGACCCATCTTCCGGCGAGGCGGTCGTCCGGGCGCGCGTCCCGCCGGAAGATTCGTCGGGGGTGGGGCTACCGGCGGGCGCGGATCGTCGGGCTGGTGTCGCCGCGGCATCCCTGCTTCGGGCGCACCTTCGCGTAGAACTTGCCCGGCGTCCCGGTGTTCCCGGTCGACCACTCGTAGCGGTTGCCGTTCAACGACGACGTGTCCATGGCGAACCGCTGGTCGTCGCCGCCACCGCGGGTGCCGATCTGCTTGAACACGATCACGTTGCGCTCGTTGGCACACCGGATCGGGGCGGGGCTCCGTACGACACCCGACAGGTCGAGCCCGTCCGCCCTGATGGTGACGGTGGTGGACGCCGGGCCGCCGACCGCACTGGCTCCGCCGACGAGGCTCAGGGTGCTGCCGATCGCCAGCGCCGTGACTGCCACGAGCTTGCCTCTCATGTGCTGCCTCCTCAGGCCCTGCTTCGAGTTCCGTACTGCGACCGTAGGGCCTGCATCCGGACCAGCACGAGGCTTTGCCGAGCAGCATCGACCCGAAGTCTCGGTCAGCTGTCCGCGATGTCCCGCTGTGTCGTCGTTCGGTAGCGGTCAGAGCTCATCGCAGCCGATGCTCTGGGCGTACCTGATGTTCGCTGACGCGCTCACCTGTCGCGGCCGAGGTAGAACCATCCGGTTGACCCGACCGGGGCCGGACGGTGCCATTCGGCCGCCGCAGCCGGCGATATCGCAGGTCAGGGGCGTTGCCGGGTTAGCGTCGTGAGACCCCACCCCGCCGAAAGGCTCGCAGTGACGTTCCGCACCCCCTCGCGCCCCCAGCCGGTCGTGACTGGCGCCGCAGGCCGGTCCCGTCACGCGCTGCTCTGGCTGATGGGCCTGCTGGTGGGTGGCCTGGTGGTCCGACTGTCCGTGCCGGCACCCGCGTTCGGCGGCGTGATGGACGGCGCGTTCACGGTCGTCGCGGTGTTGCTCCCGCCCGTGGTCTGCGTGGTGGCGCTGACACGCACCGGCTTCCGTCGCCTCGACGTGCTGCTCGCCACCGCGGCCGTAGCGGCATTCTCGGCCTCGAATGCGTACTACGCGGTCGTCGAGGCCGTGGTGGGGACGATGCCCATCGCGTCGGCGGCCGACCTGGGCTATGTCTTGTTCTACCCGTTGATCCTCGGCGCCCTGGCCGTGCTGGTGCGCAAGCAGGCACGCGCGCTGCCCTGGTCGGTATGGCTCGACAGTGCGCTGGGATCCTTGGGCGCCGCATCGGTGCTGGCCGTCGTGCTCAGCCCGATCCTGGCCGCCGCCGCCGAGAGTCCGCCGTCAGCCGCCAGCGTCGTCTCGGTCACCCTGCCGCTGCTCGACATGGTGCTGATCGCCACCGTCATCGGGCTCGCAGTCTCCCCGGGTATGGACCTCGGGCCCCGCTGGACCCTCCTCGTCCTCGGGCTCCTGGTCTTCGCCGCGACCGACGTGACATTCGCCTTGTGGGTCGCGCAGGGCACCTACCACTTCGGCACCGCGCTGAACGCGGGCTGGGTGGTCGGCCTGGCGCTGGTGGCGGTCTGGGTCGACGGCAGCACGCACCTCGTCCGAGTCGCCACGCAGCGAGCGCGCCGACACGTCGCACTCGCGGTCCCGGCGATGGCGATGGCAGCGGCTCTGAGCGTCCTGATCCTGGGCACCCGCGCGCATGTGTCAGTCCTGGCACTGGTGCTGGCGAGCGTGACCCTGCTGGGCGGGGCGGTACGAACCCACCTCGCATTCCGCCAGCTCGTCACCATGGCCGACCTGCGTCGGCAGGCCACCACCGACGACCTGACCGGCCTGCCGAACCGACGCGCCTTGTACGCCGAGGTCCCCGCGCTGCTGACGGCCGCCGAGGGCAGGCGAGGCGCCCTGCTGGTGCTGGACCTGGACCGGTTCAAGGAGGTCAACGACAGCCTGGGACACCACGCCGGGGACCGCCTCCTGATCCAGGTCGGGATCCGGCTCGCCGAACAGCTGCGGCCCAGTGACCTGCTGGGACGGCTCGGCGGTGACGAGTTCGCGATCCTGCTCGCCGATGCCGACCACGACCGGGCGGTGGCGATCGCCGTCGAGCTGCGCGCCGTGCTGGCCCAACCGTTCACCCTCGAGGGCATCGCCCTCGAGACCGATGTCAGCATCGGGATCGCGCTGTACCCCGATCAGGGGCGCGACCTCGACGTGCTGCTGCGTCGCGCCGACATGGCGATGTACCGGGCCAAGGCCGGACGGGCCGGCCACCACGTCTTCACCAACTCCGACGACACCCGCACCGAGACCCGGCTGCGCACGCTGGAGGAGCTGCGGACGGCCCTGGCCTCCGACCAGCTCGTGCTGCACTACCAACCCAAGGTCGACCTCGAGACCGGCGACGTGCACGGCGTGGAGGCGCTCGTGCGCTGGAACCACCCGACCCGTGGCCTGGTCTACCCGGACAGCTTCCTCGAGCTGACCGAGGCGGCCGGGCTGATGCGCTGCCTGACCCAGGTCGTGCTCGAACAGGCGTTGGACCAGGCCGCCGTCTGGCGGGCAGCCGGCCGCCCGCTGCGGGTCGCGGTGAACCTGTCCACCAGCTCGGTACTGGACGCCGAGCTGCCGGAGCACGTTGCGGCCATGATCGCAGCCCGCAACCTGCCGCCCAGTGCGCTGATGCTGGAGATCACCGAGGAGTCGCTGATGGGCGACCGCGACCGGGCCCGCTCGATCCTCACCCAGCTGCGCGACCAGGGCATCGAGATCGCCGTCGACGACTTCGGCAGCGGCTACAGCTCGCTGGCCTACCTTCGCGACCTGCCGATCGACGAGCTCAAGCTGGACCGTTCGTTCGTGCTGCCGATGGGACACACCGGGCACGCCGCGGCCCTGGTCGCCTCGACCATCGCCCTGGCACACAGCCTCGACCTGCGGATGGTCGCGGAAGGCGTCGAGAGCCGGCTCACCTACACCGAGCTGGCTGGGTACGGCTGCGACCAGGCGCAGGGCTACTACCTGTCCCCGCCCGTGCCGGCAGCCGAGCTGGACACCTGGCTCGCCGAGCGACGCTCCGTCGCCGGACTGCAGCGACTCGCCCAGGGGTAGTCACCCGCGCCACGGGCAGGCTGGGGACGTGACCACGCGATACGGGGCGTTGCTGGCCGGACCAGGCGTCGTACGGGTCGCTGTGCCGTCAGTGTTGGCACGGCTCCCGCTGGGAATGACGACACTTGCCCTGCTGCTGCTCGTGCACCAACAGCACGGTTCGTTCGGGCTGGCTGGTGCGGTGACGGCCTGCTTCGCGCTGGCCAGCGGCGTGACGAGCCCGCTGCGCGGTCGCGCGGTCGATCGGCTGGGCGCCACTCCGGTGCTGGTGGTGACCGGGCTGCTGCAGCCGGTCGCACTGGTCGCTCTCGTGGTGGCGACGGAGACCGGTGGCACCGGCCCGCTGCTGCTCACTGCTGCCGCGGTCGGCGTGCTGCTGCCGCCGGTGGGACCCGCCGTGCGGGTGCTGTGGCAGCGGTTGCCGACCGCCGAGCTCAGGCGCGCTGCCTTCGCGCTCGACGCGGTCGTGCTCCAGGTCATCTACTACGGCGTCGGCCCACCGCTGGTGACGCTGCTGGTCGTGCTGATGTCGCCGCCGGCTGCCGTGCACACGATCGCCGGGCTCACACTGGTCGGCACCCTGCTGGTCGCCTCTGCGCCAGCCGTGCGCGGCTGGCCGCGTACCGACGACAGCGCCGGGTGGTGGGGAGCACGCGCCGCGCCGGGCATGGCACTCGTGCTGGTCGTGGTCGTCGTCGCTGCCGCCGCCGTCGGCGCCCTGGAGGTCGCCGTCACCGCATTCGCGACCGACCACGGCGTCGGCGACCTGAGTGGCCTGCTCCTCGGTGTGCTGGGGCTGGGCAGCATCGCCGGCGGCCTCTGGTACGGGCGCCGGGCCGTGCATCACTCGCTCACGTCCCAGTACCGCTTCTGGCTGGGTGCCCTCGCGATCGGCTTCGTACCCTCCCTGGCCGCGCCGGGGCCCACTGCACTGGCGGCCACGCTTTTCGTCGCCGGCTGGGCCATCGCCCCGACGAGCGTGGTGCAGTTCACCGTGGTCGGAGCCCTGGCGCCGGCCGGCCACGTGGCCGAGGCATTCACCTGGCTGCTGTCGGCCTCACAGGCGGGCACCGCCTTGGGCAACGCGGTCAGCGGCCTCACCGTCGAGGCTGCCGGGGCCCGGTACGCCATGCTGGCGGCCGTGGGTCTGGCGGCCGTGGCCTACCTGGTGAGCCTCGCGGCGCCGAGCCGGATGCGTACCGTCGTGGACGCGGCCGACGCCTGACGCGTCAGTCGGCGAGGGTGATGCCGCCGCCACCGCTGCCCTTGGACCGGTACAGCGCCGCGTCGGCGCGCACCAGGTAGGGCTGCGGGTCGTTTCCCTGACCGGCGGCGACGCCGATGCTGATGCTGACGTCGAGGTCGGGTGCCAGCTCGCGCCACTCGACCAGCCGGAGCCGGTCCATCATGTCGGCGGCTCGCCGCCTCGCCGCCTCGGCGTCGAGGCCCGCGAGGAGGACGACGAACTCGTCGCCGCCCAACCGGGCCACCAGATCGGTCGGGCGGATCCCGCTGGACAGCACCCCGGCCACCTGGATGAGCACCGCGTCACCGACGTGGTGCCCGAATGAGTCGTTGACCCCCTTGAACGCGTCGATGTCGACCACGAGGACCGCCATCGACTGGGAGCCGTCCTGGGCCCGCAGCTGCTCCGCGTGCCGGGTGTAGCCACGTCGGTTGGCCAGCCCGGTCAGCTCGTCGATGTGGGCCTGGTGCACGTGTACGTCCCGCTCGACCCGCAGCTGCTCGGCCTCGAGGCTCGCGCGGGCAGCGGCCAGCAGCTGCAGCCGGGCGTCCCAGCGCCGGCGTGCGCTCCAGTCGCCGTAGGCCATCGCCGGCACGGCCGCCGCGGACCCCTTGCCGACCTCTGCCCGGGTCGCGAGCCGCAGCGTCATGGCGATGATCGGTGCACCGATGTCGTCCTCGAACAGCAGCATCGCGGTCGAGGTCTGGGTCGCGACCTCGTTCCAGTTGCGCTGCTCGGCTGCCTCCAGCGCGTCCGCCAGCCGGAGCATGCCGTGCTCTGGCCGCTCGTACGGGTGTCCGGCATTGGTGAGCGCCTGGTCGAGCTCCACCGAGTCCTCGGCCGGCTGCTCGCCGACGAGTCGGGCCAGCAGGTGCCGGGCCACCCGCACCTCCACCCCGAACACGTCCGCGGACCCCTCGGAGCGGGTGCCGACGGTGTCGGCCACCCGGCTGCGCATCCGTTGCAGAGCGTCGTTCTCACCCATCTCGCGCAGGCAGCAGGCCTCGTGCACGTTGCACACCAGCCGGTTGAGGGCGAGTGCGCGGTCGAGCAGTGGTTCCTCGCAGTCGGGCAGCAGCGTGGCGGCGCGCGCGTACATCTCCTCCTCGAGCTCCCACAGCTCACGCTGGCCGTACGCCAGCCCGCAGTCGGTGTACGCGCTGCCCCGCTCCAGCGCGCCACCCTCGGCGATCTCGAGCATGGCGACGGCGCGGGCAAGGTCGCGGTTGGCCTGCTCGCGGACCGAGGCGGAGGCGAAGGCGAAGCGGTACTCGGCGCGGCTCGCCAGCGCGGCCGCCAGAAGCACGGCGTCGCCGTCGGACTCGGCCCGGTCCTGCAGGCGCTGGATGGTGACGTCATAGTCCGCGCGGTTGACGGTCCAGGCGTGCACGAGGTCGACGTAGAGCAGCACCCGTACGACCTCGGACCATCCGTGGGACTCCGCCGTCGCGATGCGCTCGGCCACCTCGGCGGCGCAGTCGCTCACCTGGACACGCTGGACGAGCCGGTGCGCCTCGAGCCGCGCCTGGGCGCGGTCGGGCGTGGCACCGTCCGCATCGTCCGGATGGGGGTGCGCCTGCAGCGTGTCCGCAGACATCATCAGGCCTCACCTCTCCACGCAAGATCACCAGCGTGCCGGATGCGGGCCGCCAACAGCGGGTTTCAGGCTCCGATGCCCCCCGACCGGAGCCCGAGCATGGCCGTTTGTGCGACTTTCACGGCGCGTCGTGGCGCGCCCGCCAGGCCTGCTGCTTGGCCCGGTTGCCGCAGACCTGCATGGAGCACCAGCGGCCCGACCGGGCCCGCGACTGGTCGTAGAAGGCCCAGCGGCAGGTGTCGTTGGCGCACACCTTGAGCCGCGACCAGGTCCCAGCCGCCATCGCGTCGGCAACGGTCACCAGCAGCGCACCGACCGCGCCGTCGAACCCCTCGGCCCGGGGCCGGGCAACCCAACCCGAGTCGGGCGTGAGCGCCAGCGAGAGATCGGCCCGCCCGGCGGCGTCGTTGAGCACGGCAACGGCGTCGGTCGGCACGGGAGCGCCGGCGTGGTTGGCGGCGAGCGCCGACCGCAGCGCCTCGCGCAGAGCGATGGCGCGCTCCACCTCGGCCGGACCGCAGCCGGCGTCTCCGGCCGCGAGGGACGCCTGCTCGAGCCAGCCGTCGAGACCCTGGGTGCTCGACAGCCGGTCGACACCGGCCTCCACGTCCCAGGTGTTGACCAGGCTGCGCACGGTCTCCAGCCGACCGGGCGCGGCGGTACTCCGAGACGTCATGTCGACATCCTAACCCCCTTGCGCATTTCATGGGTTACTCATAACCTTTATCGGTATGACACAGGTTATGACCGAGCGCCCCACCGCCTGGTCGAACCGCAACTTCCGCCGGCTGTGGGCCGCCTCGACGGTCTCGTCGTTCGGCTCCGAGGTGGCTGAGCTGGCGCTGCCGCTGCTCGCCCTGCTCACCCTGTCCGCGAGCGCCGGTGAGGTCGGGACGCTCCGGGTCGCGCAGTTCCTGCCGTTCCTGCTCGCGGCGCTGCCCCTGGGGGTGCTGGTCGACCGGTGCCGCGGGCAGCGGCTGTCGCTGATGATCGGGGCCGACGTCGGCCGGTTCGCCCTGGTCGCCACGATCCCGCTCGCCGTGTGGGCCGGCGTCGCGAAGATCGAGCTGCTGTACGTGGTGGTGTTCGCCGCCGGGATCCTCACCGTGCTCTACCAGATCGCGGACTTCAGCCTGCTGCCCGATCTGGTGCGTACCGACCAGCTCGTCGACGCCAACGGCAAGATCGCCGCCAGCCAGTCGGCCAACGAGATCGGCGGACGCGGCCTCGGCGGGCTGCTCATCCAGGCACTCACGGCGCCCGTCGCCGTGGCCGTCAACGCGCTCGCGTTCCTCGGCTCGGCGCTGAGCCTGCGCCGCATCCAGGTCGGGGCTCCGGTCCAGGTGTCCCTACCCGTACCCCCGCAGTCGGCCCGGCGCGAGGTCACCGAGGGGCTCAGCCTGGCGTTGCGCAACCGCTACGTACGGGCGCTGCTGGGCGAGGCCACGACGTTCAACGTGTTCAACGAGATGTTCATCCTGGGCCTGCTGGTCTACGGGGTCCGCGAGCTGGGCATGGGTCCGGCAGCGATCGGGCTGGTGTTCACCGCTGGCGGCGTGGGCTCGTTCGTCGGCGCATGGTTCGGGTCCCGGGTGACACGACGCCTCGGGTACGGGCCGGTTCTGCTGACCACCCTGATCCTCGGCAACAGCGCTCCGCTCGGGGTGCTGCTGCTCGGGGTGGCGGGCGACGCGGCCGTCCCGCTGCTGTGCGCGATCTTCGTGGTGATGGGCGTCGGGATCGGCATCGCCAACGTGCACGCCGTCAGCCTTCGACAGACCGCGCTGCCCGACTACGTCCGTGGCCGGGTCAACGCCGCCTACCGGCTCATCTCGTGGGGCGCCATCCCGCTGGGTGCCGCGGCCGGCGGACTGGTCGCCGCCCACGCGGGCGCCCAGATCGCCATGGTCATCGGCGCGGGCGGCGTGGCGCTGGCGACGGTGTGGGTCGGGTGCTCGGCCGTGCCCGGTCTGCGCAGCATCGACGACGCGCGGCAGTGAGGTCAGGTAGGTGGGCGGCGGAAGATGATCACCAGCACCCGCAGGACCAGCACCACGCCCACGATCAGCAGGCCGTAGCCCAGCACCGCGAACAGCTCGACCCGCTCGGTGAACTGGGGACCGCCCTCGGTGCCGAGCAGGAGCACGGCCATCAGGCCCGCCGCCGCGCCCAGCCCGGCCAGCAGCACCTGGTGCAGCAGGCCGGTCACCAGCTGACGGTCCCGGCCGTCGGCGAACAGCCGCACGTTCACCCCGAGCCGGCCGTGCTCCACCGCGTCCGCGATCCGGTCGACCCGGCGCGGCAGCCGGCGCAACAGCGGCAGCAACGAGGCCAGCTCGTCCTCGAGCGACTGCCGCACGTGCTGCGGCTTCAGCTGTTCCGTCACCCGGCCGGCGGCGATCTCGCGGGACCGGCCGACCAGGTCGAAGTCCGGGTCGAGCGCGGTGAGCGTGCCCTCGAGCGTGGCGAAGGTGCGGAACACCGCCGCGACCTGGGGCGGGACGCCGAGCCGGTGCGACGTGACGAGCCGGAACAGCGCGCTGAACGCGGCCGCGCCCGTGGTGGACCCCGGCGACGCGTACCGCACGATCAGTGCCCCGACCGCACGCTCCAGCGCCCGCTCGTCGACCTCGTCGGGCCGGTCGACCAGCTCGAGGAGGGCGTCGGTCGCCCCGACCGAGTCGGCGCGCCCCAACGCGGCCATCAGCCGCCCGATCGCGGAACGGGTGGTGCCGTCGAGCCGGCCGACGGAGCCGAAGTCGAGCAGACCCAGCGTCCCGTCGTCGCGGACCAGAACGTTGCCCGGGTGGACGTCGACGTGGAACAACCCGTGCACCAGCACCTGGTCGAGGACCGTCTCGAGCAGCTCGGTCGCGAGCTCACGCCGACGTTCGGGGCCGAGCCGGTCCAGCACCGGCTCGGCCGCGCCGAGCGGCGTACCGACCAGCCGGTCCATGACCAGAACGCGGGCGGTGCACAGGTCGGCGTGCGGGGTCGGCACCAGCACGTCGCACGAGCGCTGCGACGCCGCCGCCACGGTGCGCATGTTGTCCCGCTCGATGGTGAAGTCGAGCTCCTCGCGCAACGCCTCGGCGAACCCGCCCGCCAGGGTGCGCAGGCCGAGCGCACGACCCCAGTCGGTCCGCTCCTCCAACGTGCGGGCCAGCCGGAGCAGGATGTCGAGGTCACGGTCGACGACCTGTGCCACGCCGGGACGCTGCACCTTGACCACGACGTCGGCGCCGTCGGGCAGCCGCCCCGCGTGCACCTGGGCGACCGAGGCCGCCGCGACCGGCTCCCGGTCGATCGACGCGAACACGTCGTCGGCCGGCCCGCCGAGCTCGGCCGACAGCACCGGGGCGACGACCTCCCAGTGCACGGGCGCCACCTGGTCCTGCAGCTGGGCGAGCTCTGCCACGAACTCGGGCGGCACGAGGTCTCGCCGGGTGGACAGCTGCTGGCCGAGCTTGACGAACGTGACGCCGCCCTCGTCCAGCGCGCGTCGTACCGAGCGGGCGAGCTGGCGCCGCGACGCCGACGACTCGAGCCCGGCGTGCCGCTGCCCGCGCAGGAAGCGACCGAGACCGTGCCGCAGGGCGATCCGCAGGATCTGCGCGTAGCGGCGGGTGCGGGCCAGTCGCGACCGCCAGCTGCGCCACAGCTCGATCGGCCCGGGCAGCGACCCGTCGGGCACGATCACCTCGGCCACGACCAGCACGACCATGGCCAGCAGGCTGGCGACACAGACCGCGAGCAGCAGGAAGAGCAGAGCCGTGCCGGTCGAGGCCTTCTCCGGCTCCGGCAGCCACTCCGTCAGCATCGGTCCGGCGATCAGCAGCGCGAACACGGCGGCCAGCAGGGTCCGGACGGCGCTGACTCGCACCCCGAGCAACCGCCGGATCACCGCGCCGAACGCGAGCACCATCAGCAGCAGGGTCGGGACCACCAGCACGTTGCCCAGCAACGCCTCCCCCTCCATGGTCGCCATTGTGCCCCTTGTCCGGGTTGTGCCGCGCACTACCGTCGCGCCATGGACCGCACGGCGTTGGACCACTGGCTCGACCGCTACGAGCGCGCCTGGCGCACAGCCGGTACGGAGTCGCTGCGGGACCTCTTCACCGAGGAGGCGAGCTACTCCCCCGGCCCGTACGACGAACTGCGGCGTGGGCTGGCCGCCATCGGGGAGTTCTGGGACGAGGAGCGCGAGGGACCGGACGAGGTCTTCACGATGACCCGCGAGACGGTTGCCGTCGACGGTGACACCGGCGTCGTGCGGGTGGAGGTGCGCTACGGCGACCCGGTCGACCGCGAGTACCGGGACCTGTGGATCGTGGTGCTCGACGCCGACGGCCGCTGCTCGCGCTTCGAGGAGTGGCCGTTCGCCCCGCGCGCCGGCTGACGCAACAGTCTGCAAAAGAATCAACATTGCGACTCGACGTGTGCTACCCAAGAGGAAAGGGTCGCTGCCCGGCCCTCGGGGATGGCTCACCATGGCTGACGTCCGTCGATCGGCGAGAACACCAGACCTGCCCGCGCACGCAGCCGGCAGCAGACCCGTCGCCGCGATCATCACCGTGCTGCAACCGGAGGTCGACTCCGGCCACGTCGTGCAGGTCCATGACGCGCTCGTCCTGATCGGCCGAGATCGTCACTGCGACCTGCGTCTGTCCAGCTCTCAGGTGAGCCACCGTCACGCCTCGATCCGCCCGCGGGACGGTGGCATCGAGCTGTCGGACCTCGGCTCCCTCAACGGCACCTGGCTCAACGGCGACCGGCTGACCAGTCCCGCGTGGATCGGCCACGGAGACCGCATCCGGATCGCTGACGCCGAGCTCGCGGTCGCACTGCCCAGGAGCTGGTCACCGCAGCCACTGCCCCCGCCACGGGATCCGTCGGCGACGCCGGAGCGCACGGCGCCAGCCGGACCGCCGGCCGGCTCGGCGCCGGCAGGCTCGCTGGCGCAGCAGGTCGCCACCTCGAACGGCTTCTCGGCGGGCGCTCTCGGGCTCGCGATCCTCGGTTCGATCGTGGGAATGGTCCTGACGACGAAGATCGAGCTCGGTCCGTGGGGCGGACTGGCGGGCGCGGTCCTCGGTCCCCTCCTGAGCGCCACGTTCACCACCCGGAAGGCCGGTGAGCGCGGCCGCGTGCGGCTCGGTGCGATCTGCGCCCTCAGCGCACTCGCCCTCGTCATCACGATCGTGGGCTTCGCCGCCGCCCCCGACAAGGTGACCAAGCCGCTGATCGGCGACGACAACCCGGGCGCCGTCATCTTCCGTACGTTGTCCGAGAACGGATCGACCAGCGGCGGCGACCCGGGCGGCGGGGAGCCCACAGAGACGGAGAACCTGCGCCTCAACGACGCCGTCCCGTCCGAAGGGTCGGTGGCGCTCATCTGGGATCCGCCGGCCACCGACGATCTGGTCACCTACACGGTGTGGCGTAACAGTGAACCCGTCACCAGCCCCCCGCCGGAGAGCGCGACCTATGTGGATGTCCCGCCGTCCTCGAGCGAGGGCGAGCAGTTCACGTATCAGGTCGTCGCCACCTTCGCCGACGAGCCCGAGTGGCAGTCCGATCAGCTCTGCGTAACGGTGGCGGGCATCTCCGAGGCCGGCCAGCCCGTCTTCAACGAATGCTGACGGGTGGCGGTCGCGGTACTCAGGCGTCGTCCTGCTCGATTACCGACAGCACGTTGCCGGCCGGGTCGGTGAACCACGCGATCAGCGGTCCGCCACCACGGAAGATGCCCTTGTCGTCGAACCCGGACGCCATCGCCTCGTACCGCTCGAACTGCACGCCACTCGCCGCGAGCGCATCGACGGTGGCCCCGATGTCGGGCACCGGGAAGTTGAGCACCGTGAACGTCGCCGGCTCGTGGCCCGGCTTCGCGTAGATCAGGACGTCGGTCTCGCCGGCGAGCCGCAGCCGCATCAGCCCGCCCATCTCCGGGATGTCCTCGACCGTCAGGCCGAGCGTCTCGCCGTAGAACCGCTTGGCCGGCTCGAGGTCGTCGACCGAGAAACCGCTGAATGCCTTGCTGTTCGCCAACATCTGCTGCCTCCTGGTGGGGCGTTCCTGGGACGGGTCACGCGGCGGGCAGCGCCCGCGCGTAGTGCTCGACCAGCTCGTCGAACGTGGTCGCGGGTGGCACGCCGTCGAGGGCATCGCCGATCTGCTCCAGCGCCGCGTGGCAGTTCGCCGCCATCAGCGACCGGCGCGTGGGGTCCCCGACGACGAGCGTCAGCACCACCCGGGCGGCATCGCCCTCGGCGCGCAGGTCCCAGCGGACCACGTCGTCGCCGGCGGTGCAGACCAACAGGTACGGCGCCTCGGCCTCGACCACGCTCTCGTCGGGCACCGGGTCGGCTTCGCCGGTCAGTGCCCACCACACCTCCTCGACGTCGTAGTCGTAGTGGTGTTCGAAGCGGAGCACGGGCTGACCGTAGTCCAGCTCGGTCGTGACCCTGGTGCTGTCAGTCCTGGACACAGCACACCTCCTGCGTCAGCGCGGGCGAAACGGGGGACTCGTCAGGCTTCGGATCGGTCGCGGCGTCGGCTGCCACCGGCTCGTCGGCGAACATCCGGACGACCAGCGCGGCCAGTGCGACGAACAGGACCGACCCCACGGCGGCGGCGACGTTGAGCCCGCTGGTGAAGGCCTCGCGGGCGGTGTCCAACAGGTCGCCCCCGAGACCGGCCGGCAGCTGCGCCGCCGTCGCCACGGCACCGGTGATGCTCTCGCCGGCGGTGGCCGCTGCCTCGGCCGGGACGCCTCCGGGCACGTCGACCTGGTTGCGGTAGACCGCCGCACCGACGCTGCCCATGACGGCCACGCCCAGCGCGATGCCGAACTCACCGCTGGTCTCCGACATCGCTGCGGCCGACCCGGCCTTCTCCCGGGGTGCTGAGCCGACGACCAGGTTGGTCCCGAGCGCCGACGGCAGCGCGATGCCGACGCAGGCCAGCAGGAAGCCGGTGAGCAGGAGCGCCAGCCCGCCCTCGCTCTCCACCTGCGTGACCAGCAGCAGCCCGGAGGCGGCGATGGTCAGTCCGGCCGCCATCACGTACGCGACCCGGTAGCGGCGGACCAGCTGCGGGGCGAGCATGGAGGCCACGGCCATGGCCACGTTGAGCGGCACCAGCGCGAGGCCGGCCCGCAGCGGCGACAGACCCTCAACCATCTGCAGGTACATGCTCAGCAGCAGGAACGTTCCGGCCATCACGACGCCACCGGCCAGCCCGATGCTCAGCGCGGTGCTGAAGGCACGGTTGCGGAACAGGTCGAGGTCGATCAGCGGGTCGGTGAGCCGGCGCTGGCGACGGGCGAAGACCACGCCGAACGCCACGCCCACCGCGATGGCCGCCATCGCCGTCGAGGTCACGCCGTCCTTGGCCAGCACCTTGAGGCCGTAGATCACCGGCAGGATGGTCGCGAGCGACAGGACCACGCTGCTCAGGTCGAGCCGCCCGGCACTGGGGTCGCGGTACTCGGGCAGCAGCACCGGTGCCGTGGCCAGCAGCAGCACCATCACCGGCACGCCGAGCAGGAACGCCGAGCCCCACCAGAACCGCTCCAGCAGCACGCCACCGATCAGCGGGCCGACTGTCATCCCGCCCATGAAGGAGGTCATCCAGACCGCGATCGCCACGCCGCGCTGGTGCGGGTCGTGGAACATGTTGCTGATCAGCGCCAGGGTCGACGGCATCAGCGTCGCACCGGCGATGCCCAGGATCGCCCGCGTGACGATCAGCATCTCCGGGCTGGTCGAGTACGCCGCAGCGACGGAGGCGACCGCGAAAGCGGTGCCCCCGATCATCAGCAGCCGGCGGCGGCCGATCCGGTCGCCCAGGGTCCCCATCGTGATCAGGAAGCCGGCGATCATGAAGCCGTAGACGTCCATGATCCACAGCTGCTGGGTGCTGGACGCGCCCAGGTCAGAGGAGAGGTAGGGCAGCGCGAGGTACAGCACGCTCATGTCCAGGGACAGCAGCGTGGTCGGCAGCGCCAGCACGGCCAGGCCGATCCACTCCCGCCGCCCTGCGCGGGGCGCCGTCACTGCGGAGCTCATCTGTGCGGTCATGCCAGTAATGACCGCGGCCCCCCGCGGAACTCATCGGTCCCGCGGTCGCACCTCGGCTCAGGCGTCCCCGTCCGGGTGCATCGGCAGGCCGAGCAGGGGGAACAGCCGGGTGTCGAGGAAGCTGGTGATGGCCTGGATCCGGCCGTCGGACAGCTCCAGCACGTGCAGCGCGTACGGCTCGTGCCGGCCGGCCAGCCCGCTCGGGCGGTACTGCGCGAACGCGGGCGACCCGTTGGCCATGGTGGCCACCAGCCGCGACCCTCGGCACCCGTGCCCCGGCCCGAGCATCCAGCGGCCGATGTCGTCGCGGCCCTGCAGCCACATCTCGTAGGGAGGCATGTTCTGGGTGGCGTCCTCGTGCAGCAGCGAGACGAACGCGTCGATGTCGTAGCTCTCGAACGCCGCGACGTAACGCGACAGCAGCTCGCGGTCGTCGTCGTCCATCGTGTCCGCGGCGGCGGACTCGCTGAGACCTCCGGCGCCGAGAGTGGCCCGGGCCCGCTGCAGGGCGCTGTTGACCGAGGCGACAGAGCTCTCGAGCAGGCCGGCAACCTCGTCGGCCTTCCATCGCAGCACGTCGCGCAGGATCAGCACCACCCGCTGCCGCGGGGGCAGGTGCTGCAGCGCGGCGACGAACGCCAGCCGGATCGAGTCGCGGGCGACGGCCACGTCGGCCGGGTCGCCGGCGGTCGGCAGCACCTGGCTGTCGAGCATCGGCTCGATCCAGAAGGCCTCCGGCTGCCGGGCCTCGAGCGAGGACTCGACCGGCTGCCAGGCCGAGGCCGACAGGTCCATCGGCGTGGCCCGGCGCTTGCGGCCGTTGAGCATGTCCAGGCTCACATTGGTGGCGATCCGGTAGAGCCACGACCGGAGCGCCGAGCGCCCCTCGAAGCTGTCCAGGCTCCGCCAGGCGCGGACCATGGTCTCCTGCACGGCGTCCTCGGCGTCGAAGGCCGAGCCGAGCATCCGGTAGCAGTAGCCGACCAGCTCACTGCGGTACTGGTCGAGCTGTGGTTCGAGCTCTTCTGTGGCCACCGACACCTGGGCTCACCTCTCCGCTCCTGCGCCCGTGTGCCGCACACGGCGCACGCACAGCATAGGAAGCCGACGGTGCGGATCCCAGGGGCCCAGCAGATCAGCCCTCGCAGTCCTCCACGTGCTCGCCGTTCACGCACGTGTCGGCGCCCTGCTCGCCGTCGAGGTCGTCGCGACCCACTCCGCCGTTGAGCAGGTCGTTGCCGGTCTGCCCGTCGATCTCGTCGTTGCCCTGCTGGCCGAACAGTCGGTCGTTGCCGGCGTCGCCGTCGATCTCCTCGGCGCCGCGCCCGCCGCACACCAGGTCGTTGCCTCCCCCGGCGTCGATGTCGTCGTTGCCGCCGCGGCTGACGATGACGTCACGCCCCGGCGTCCCGTTGATGACGTCGCGCCCGGCGGAGCCGGTGATGGTTGCGGACTGGCCCCGGCACTGGAGGCCGCCCACGGCGCCGCTGGAGTCGGCCAGGCCGATCAGCGCAACCGAGGCGATCGCGGCGAGCACCGCCGCGCCGCCGAGCGTCCTGCGGGTGGTGGAAATGCTGGTCACGGGAACCTCCCTGGGTATGGAGCACCGCCGTCCGGCAGGCGAGCCCATCGTCGGCCGACCGGTGGGCGGGCCGACAGTGTCCTTCGGTGCTAGCACTCCACCGGCCCGCGATCCGGCCCGCGATCTTCCGGCCGTACGCGCGCCAGGACGACCCACGCGCCGGAAGATCGGCTAGAGGGCCCGCTCGTAGACCTGGCCGACCAGGTCGGCCCCGAAGCTGTGGTGCGGTGCCTCGTCCACGAGCGCGAAACCCTGGGCCAGGTAGATGCGCCGTGCCGCGACCAGCGGGTCGTTGGTCCACAGTCGCATCCGGCGGTAGCCGGCGGTCTGCGCGTACGCCACGCAGGTCTCCACCAACCGGGTGCCGAGACGCTGCCCCCGCGCGGTCGGGTCGACCAGCAGCAGCCGGAGCACCGCGGTCGCGCCGTCGCCGGGCACGCAGAACACGCAGCCCACCCGCCGGCCGTCGAGCTCGGCGACCCAGGCGGCCCGGTCACCCGGCTCGGTCGCGGCGTAGTCGGCGACGATCCGGGCGACCAGCGCCTCGAAGTCGTGGTCCCACCCGTACTCCCGCGCGTAGAGCTCGCCGTGCGCGAGGACGACCCAGCCCAGGTCACCGGGCTCCCCGAGCGGGCGGATCGAGACCGCTGACTGGTTCACGCCTCACCTACTGACACAGTCGTTTCAGTGGTGCGAGACTAGCCGAGTGGACGCCGTCAGGTCACCGCCCTCGGCGCGCCGGGCCGAGCTGCTGGAGCTGTCCTACGCGTACGTGCTCGAGCACGGCCTGGCCGACATGAGCCTGCGGCCGCTGGCCCAGGCGATCGGCTCCAGTCCCCGGGTGCTGCTGTACTGCTTCGGCTCGAAGGACGACCTCGTCCGCGCCCTGCTGGACCGGGCCCGGGCCGACGAGCTGGCAGCGCTCGCCGAGGTCGGCGGCGACGACCTGGCCGACGTGGTCACCCGGGTGTGGGCCTGGCTGGCCGATCCCGAGCACCGCGGTCTGCTGACGGTCTGGGTGGAGGCCTACGGGCGCTCGCTGGTGGAACCGCACGGGCCGTGGGCGGGCTTCGCCCGACAGACCGTCGACGACTGGCTCCGGGTGCTCGCGGCGGCGCAACCGGTGGGCCGCCGCCGCACCCGGGCCGGAGCGGCCGAGCGCACCCTGCTGCTCGCGGCGCTCCGCGGCGGTCTGCTCGACCTGCTCGCCACCGGTGACCGGCAACGCGTCACCGCCGCGGTCCACGCCGCTCTGCCCGCCCCGGCGCGCTGACCTCGCCGTGGCCGGCTCAGGTGAGCGCGGCGACGCCCTCCACCAGCCGGTCGATGTCGTCGCCGTTCGTGTACGGCGCCAGGCCGGCACGCACGGCGCCCGGCTCGCCGATGCCGAGCCACTGCGCCGCCTCCAGCGCGTAGAAGCTGCCCGACGGCGCGTTCACGTCCCGCCGGGCGAGCGCCTCGAACACCTCCTGCGGGGCGCAGCCGCGGACCGAGAACAGCACGGTCGGCGTACGCCGGGCGGCACGTCCGTGCAGGGTGACGCCGTCGATGTCGCCCAGGCGCTCCAGCAGCGAGCCGAACAGCTCGTCCTCGTAGACCTCCACCGCCGCCATCGACGCCTGCACCCGCTCCCGCCGGCTGCCCTCGCCCGGCACCAGGTCGGCGATGAAGTCGACGGTGGCGGTGACGCCCGCCAGCAGCTCGTACGGCAGCGTGCCCAGCTCGAACCGCTCCGGCACAGCATCGGTCTGCGGCAGCAGCTTGGCCGGCTGCACCGTGGCCAGCAGCGCGGGGTCGGCGGCCAGGACCCCCAGGTGTGGCCCGAAGAACTTGTACGGGGAGCAGGCGAAGAAGTCGGCACCCATGCCTGGAACGTCGACGGGCGCGTGCGGCGTCAGGTGCACACCGTCGACGAAGAGGAGTGCGCCTGCGGCGTGCACCGCCTCGGCGATCGCGGGCACGTCCGGCCGGGTGCCCAGCAGGTTGGACGCGCCGGTGACGGCCACCAGCCGGGTGCTCGGACCGAGCAGCCCCGCCACCGCTTCGACCGGCAGCTCGCCGGTCGCGCGCTCGAACTCCGCCCAGCGCACGGTCGCGCCGGCCAGCCCGGCGGCGTGCACCCACGGCCGGATGTTGCCGTCATGGTCGAGCCGCGACACCACGATCTCGTCGCCCTCGCCCCACTGCGCGCTGATGGAGCGCGCGAGGTCGTACGTCAGCTGCGTCATCGACCGGCCGAACACGACTCCCCCGGCGTCGACCCCCAGCAGGTCGGCGACGGCCGACCGCGCGCCGAGCGTCGCGGCGTCGGCCCGTCGTTCGGCCGCCGTGCCGGTGCCGCGGTTGGAGATGCCGGAGCACAGCGTCGCGCCCACGGCCTCGGCAACGACCCGCGGCACCTGCGAGCCACCCGGACCGTCGAAGTAGGCCACCCCGTCCACCAGGGCGGGGAAGGCGGCGCGCACGCGGGCGATGTCGAAGGTCACGAGGGGTCATCCTCCTCCGCGGCGTCCGACGGCGACATCCCGGCCCGGAGCACGTCGGTGACCGCCCTCGCCAGCGGATGGGTCGGCAGGTCGTCGACGAGCACGGGCAGGGGCAGCGACCAGTTCGGGCGCTCGGTGGTGCCGGGCATGTTGGGCCGACGCTGCTGGCCCACCGCGTCCTCGAGGGTGGCGGTCACCAGCGTCGACGGGGCTCGGGCCAGCAGCCGGTGCGCGGCAAGCACCGCCTCGTCCGCGTCGGCGTCCTGCGGCACGCCGGCCGGTCCGGTCAGCCGGGCCCGCAGCTGATCGCGCCCGGCGACGAGCTCGTGGTCCTCGCCGGTACGCAGTGCGCGCTGCTCGGCCAGGTCGGCACCGCTCCACAGCCCGGCGACCGTCGGCAGGTCGTGCGTCGTCACGGCGGCCATCGACGACCCGGGCCAGCGGGCCGGGTCGTCGTCCTCGAACCAGAGCAACCGGTACGACAGCAGGCCGTGGTCCAGCAACGCCTCCCGCACCCCCGGCTCGACCGTGCCCAGGTCCTCGCCGACCACGACGGCGCCGGCCCGGTGGCTCTCCAGCGCGACGATGTCGAGCAGGTCTGCGCTGGGATAGCGCACGTACGCCCCGTCGGACGGCGAGCCGCCAGGTGGCACCCACCACAGCCGGAACAGCCCCATCACGTGGTCGATCCGCAGCCCGCCGGCACCGGCGATGGTGCCGCGGATCGACTGCACGAACGCCTCGTAGCCGTCGGCGCGCACCCGCCACGGGATCAGTGGTGGCGAGCCCCAGACCTGGCCGAGGGCGTTGAACATGTCCGGCGGCGCGCCCACCTGCACGCCGTCCGCGAGCAGGTCCTGCCAGGCCCAGGCATCGGCACCTCCGCCCGCCACCCCGATCGGTAGGTCTTGCACGACGGTGAGGTCACCGGTCGCCCGCCCGAGCTGGCCGTCGAGCACCCACTGCAGCCACGCGTGGAACGCGACTTCCGCGGCGTGGTCGGCCGCGAAGCGTCCCGTGGCGACGCCGTCCGGCCGCTGCAGCCCGACCGGCCAGTCGTGCCAGTCGTGGCCGTGCACGTCTGCCAGCGCGCACCAGGTCGCGTGGTCCTGCAGCGCGCTGCCCTGCCCGGCCCTCCAGGCGTCGAAGCCGTCGGTGCCCTCGCGCGCGGCGAACACCCGCTCCAGCGCCGCACGCTTGAGCCGCCAGGCGGTGTCCCGGTCGATCAGCGGCCGCTGGGTGAGCTCGCGACCCGCAGCGGCGGGTCCGGAAAGGTCGACGGTGTCGGCGCCCGGCACCTCCTCGACCCGCAGGTAGATCGGGTTGCGCCACCGCCGCGTGGCCGGCAGGTACGGGCTGGCCTCCTGCGGCAGCGTCGGCGCGACCGCGTGCAGCGGGTTCACCATCACGAACCCCGCCCCCAGCCGCTCGGCCCACTCCCTGACGGCACGCAGGTCGGCGAGGTCGCCGATCCCCCAGCTGCTCGAGGAGCGGGTCGCGTACACCTGCACGGCGAGCCCCCACGCACGCCGGTCCGGCGGCAACCAGCAGCGACCCGGCGACACGATCAGCCGGCGCTCGCTCCCGTCGGCGCCCCGGAGCCGGTGGTACCCGAGCGGGAAGTCGGCGGGCAGCCGGTCGGTGTCGAGGCGGCGAGTGAGGCCGTCCTCGCAGTCGACCTCCGCAGGCAGCGCCGCGCTGCTGGACCCCACGGACCGGCCCGGCCGGGCCACGATGGGGGCGCGCTGCTCCAGGTCGTCGGGAGGCTGCCCGATCAGGTCGCGCAGCGCGGTCAACGTCTCAGCGGGCACGCTCCGGGTCTGCTCGGTGGCGTCGACCCAGCGGGTGTCGATACCCCAACGGTCGGTCGCGGGGTCATACCGTGCGCTGCTCACCGGCGCATCATGCCCGGCGGCTTATGGGACGAACGGTCAGGTATGCCTCAACCGTTCATGCGACCGTCGCCAGTGCTCGGTTCGAAAAGGTCTAGCCGGTTTGCCGCACCGGTGGGCAGGCACCACCGTGGGACCGTCCGTCCCACCGATCGACAGGGTTCACGTGCGTACACGCGCGCCACACGTCACCGCGTCGGCAGAACCGGCCGCGCGCGTCGTGCTGCCCGCGCCGGCACTGCCCCCGGTCGTCGTCGACATGCTGCTGGACGGTGTGGTCATCTGCGACGCCGACGGCAACGTCGTGCAGGCCAACCAGGCAGTGTCCCGGTTGCTGGGGCTCACCAGTGACCAGATCACCGGCGCGCAGCCGCTCGACCCGGGCTGGGAGGCGACGCTTCGCGACGGCAGTCCGTACACCGCGGCGGACGCCCCGGCCCTCCGCGCCGTCACCACCGGCCTGCCCCAGCACGAGCTGCTGCACGTCCGTCGTCCCGACGGGACCCAGTCCTGGCTGAGCGTGCGCGCGATGCCCCTGCCCCGGAGCCTCACCGACACGCCCGCGATCCGCCGACTGGTCGCCGTCGGTGGGCGCGAGGCGCGTCCCGGTGCGGCCGTCGCGAGCATCGTCGACGTCAGCGACCAGATGGTCCAGCAGCGGCTGCTCAGCGAGAGCGAGCAGCGGTTCCGCCTCACGCTCGCGAACGCGCCCATCGGCATCGCCCTGGTGGCCACCAACGGGTACTTCCTGGAGGTCAACGCCGAGCTCGAGCGACTGCTCGGACGCACCGGCGAGGAGCTCGCCGGCCTGCGCTTCCACGACGTCACGCACCCCGACGACCTCGCCACCGACGTCGCGCTGGTCGAGGCACTGCTGCGGGACGAGATCCCGAAGTACCAGCTGGAGAAGCGCTACCTGCACAGCGACGGCTCGCTGGTCTGGGGGCGGCTGACCGTGACCCTCATCCGTGCTGCGGACGGGACCCCGCGCTACTTCGTCAGCCAGATCGAGGACATCTCCGAGGTACGCACCGCCCAGGCCCAGCTCGAACGGCGCGCGCTGTACGACCCGCTGACCGGTCTGGCCAACCGCACCCTGCTGCTCGACCGGCTCAACCAGGCCGTGCGTCAGCACCAGGACGACCAGGAGATGGTGGCCGTCGCCTACTGCGACCTCGACCACTTCACCCGGGTCAACGACTCGCTGGGCCACGCGGCGGGCGACGAGCTGCTGCGGGTGGTGGCCAGCCGGATGACCGACGCCCTGCGACCCGGTGACACCCTGGCGCGCCTCGGCGGCGACGAGTTCGTCGTCGTGCTCGACTCGGTGCGTTCGCTGGAGGAGGCGACCGCGCTGCTCACCGTGGTCAAGGGGTCGGTCGAGTGGCCGACCGAGATCGACGGTCACGAGGTGACGCCCTCGTTCAGTGCCGGGCTCGCCATCAGCGACGGCGTGGCACGTTCGGCCGAGGTGCTGCTGCGCGACGCCGACACGGCGCTGTACTCCGCCAAGCAGCGCGGCCGTTCGCACTGGGAGGTCTTCACCTCTGCCATGCGGGCGCGGGCGCTGGCCGAGCTGTCGGTCGAGAACGCGCTGCGGCGCGCGCTCGACGACGAGGCCTTCGAGCTGCACTACCAGCCGGTCGTCGACCTGGAGAGCCGTGCGGTCATCGCCTTCGAGGCACTGGTGCGCTGGCAGCACCCCGACCGTGGCCTGCTGCTGCCGGGCGAGTTCCTCGACGTCGCCGAGGACGCCCACCTGATGGTGCCGCTCGGTCGGCTGGTCATCCGGCAGGCCTGCGCCTTCCTGGCCCGCCACCCGGACGCGCCCTGGCGGGTCTTCGTGAACGTGTCGCCGCAGCAGATCGGCGCGGCCGACCTCGCCGGGGTGCTCGCCACCGAGCTGGAGGCGGCCGGGGTCCCCGCGTGGAGGCTGGCGGTCGAGATCACCGAGAACGGCGTGCTGGACGCCTTCGGGGTGTCGTTGCGCGACATGCAGCGCATCGCGGAGTCCGGGGTCGACCTGGTGATGGACGACTTCGGCACCGGTTACTCGGCGCTCAGCTCGCTGCTGGCGGCGCCGATCGCCGGCGTCAAGCTGGACCGTTCGTTCACGGCCCGGCTCGGGGACGGCGCGGGTGGCGACCGGATCACCGCGACCGTGGGGAACCTGGTGACCAGCCTGGGTGCCTACGGCGTGGTCGAGGGCGTCGAGACCGAGGACCAGCGGCAGCGCGCGTTCGACCACGGCTGGCGGCTCGGCCAGGGCTACCTGTTCGGGCGACCGCTGCCGGAGCGGCGCCTCGGCGGCGTGCTGCGCCGGCTGCGCGCCTGACCGCGACTCGCGCGAACGTTCACCGACCCGTCACACGGGCTCAACACGACGTGCCATCACGGCACCTAGCGTCGGTGCATGGTCAGGGCACTCCGGCAGCTCAGCGCGGCGGGTTCGCGGCGCAACGCCCGCGCCGCCGCCCACCGGATGGCGCGGGAGCGACGCGAGCGGGAGGCGGTCGACAGGTTCCTGTCCGGTGACGCGCGCCGGCTGCCCGTTCGGGAGGTCCGGCATACCGTCCGGCGCACCGCCTAGGTGCGGTGCAGGAACAGCAGCGCCCGGTCGTCGCCGCCGGAGTCGAGCCGGTCGAGCAGCCGCTGCGCGGTGTCGCTGAACCCCTGGCGCAGCATGCTCTCGGCCTCGCCGAGCAGCTTGTCGATGCCCAGCGTGTAGTCCCGCTCGGGTGTCTCCACCAGGCCGTCGGTGAACATCATCAGCGCATCGCCGTGATTGAGCCGGCCGCGGACCGGCTCGAACTCGGCGTCGACCACCAGGCCGAGCGCCGGCCCGTACGAGCCGAGCACCTGCCAACGACCGGATCCGGCGTGCAGCTGCACGCCCGGCGGGTGGCCCGCGGTGTGCAGCTGGTACTCACCGGTGTCGAGCGTGATCGCCACGTGCGCGGCGGTGGCGAACCCCTCGGTCCAGTCCTGCCGGAGCAGGTACTCGTTGGCGGCCTGCATGAAGCCCTCGGGCGGCAGGGCGCCCAGCAGGCCGCCGAACGCGCCCGACAGCAGCAGCGCGCGGGTCCCCGCGGCCAGCCCCTTGCCGGACACGTCGACGACCACGACCTCGAGCACGGTGCCGCCGTTGGTCTTGGCCGCGACCACGAAGTCGCCGGCGAACTGGGCCCCGCCGGCCGACCGCATGACCGCCTGCGCGGACCAGTCCGACGGCAGCTCCGGGAGCACGCTCTGCGACCGGAGCCGGTCGCGCAGGTCGATGAGCATCGACTCGCCCATGGGCCCGAGCCGGCTGCGACCGACCGCGAACGTCATGATCACCGCGGAGACAGCGAGGACGGCGACCACCGAGACCTGCAACGTGTCCGCACCGTTGACCCCGAGCACGCCCGCGACGCACCCCGTCTGCACGATCACCAGCACCAGGAACGGGCGCATCGTGAGCAGCAGGCTGCCGAGCAGCAGCGGGATCGCGAACGACGCGATCGGCACCCACTGCTCCTTGACCACCGAGAGGACCATCGCCCCGAAAGTGAGACTGATCAGCCCCAGCAGGACGAAGGTCTGCTCCTCCTGCGAGCGGGGCACGGGCAGCAGGTACCGCCCTCCGGCCTCGGTGAGGGGAACCGGGCGCGTGCGGGACGCGCCAGGCAGCAGGCCGACCATTGGCCCGAGGGTAGTGGTCCGTTCCGTCCGATGTGGCCGACTGGCCCGACTTATTCGCGCGGGCGGGACCGCTCGTACGCGGTGAGCAGGTCGATCCGCCGACGGTGCCGCGCGTCACCGCTGAACGGGGTGGAGCAGAAGATCTCGACGAGCCCCGCCGCCAGGTCCGGCGACAGCAGCCGGGCGCCGAGGGACAGCACGTTGGCGTCGTTGTGCTGGCGGGCCAGCCGCGCGGTCTCGGCGTCCCACGCCAGTGCGGCGCGTACGCCCGGCACCTTGTTGGCAGCGATCTGCTCGCCGTTGCCCGAGCCACCCAGGACGACGCCGAGACTGCCGGGCTCGGCCACCGTCGCGGTCGCCGCGGCGATGCAGTAGGGCGGGTAGTCGTCCGCCGGGTCGTAGGCCGCAGCCCCGTGGTCGACCGGTTCGTAGCCGTGGTCGGTGAGCCAGGCCAGCAGATGGGTCTTGAGCTCGAAGCCGGCGTGGTCGGCACCCAGGTGGACGCGCATGGGTGCAGCCTGCCACGCAGCCGCGCGGTCGATCAGTCGAAGACGGGGTCGCGGTCGCGGGTGCGCTTGAGCTCGAAGAAGCCGTCGGTCGCGGCCACCAGCCGGACGCCGTCCCAGAGCAGCCCGGCCGCCTCGCCCTTCGGCGCCGGCGTGACCACCGGGCCGAAGAACGCGGTGCCCTCGACCGCGATCACCGGGGTGCCGACGTCCATGCCCACCTGGTCGAGGCCGGCGTGGTGGGACGCCCGCAGCTCGTCGTCGTAGTCGGTCGAGTCCATCGCGTCGGCCAGCTCCCGTGGCAGTCCGACGGCGACCAGCGCGTCCTCGACGGTCTCCCGCGACCGGTCGGCCTTCTCCAGGTGGAAGCGGGTGCCGAGGGCGGTGTAGAGGTCGGGCAGCACGCCGTCGCCGTGCGCCTTCGCGGCAGCGATGCAGACGCGGACCGGCCCCCAGGCGAAGTCCATCGTCTGCTGGTAGTCGTCCGGCAGGTCGCGACCCTCGTTGAGCACCGCGAGACTCATCACCCGGAAGTGGATGTCGACCGGACGCACCTTCTCGACCTCGAGCATCCACCGCGACGTGAGCCACGCCCACGGGCACATCGGGTCGAACCAGAAGTCGGCGGACGCGCGGGGAGAATCGTTCACCGTTCAATCATAGGCAGGTGCAGCCGCTTCGACTCACGTGGGAGCATGCGGACATGCCAGGTCAGAACCTCACTCGCGACGAGGCACTGACCCGTGCCGCGCTGCTCACCGTCGAGTCCTACCGCGTCGAGCTCGACCTCACGCCGTCGGACACGTACTTCTCCTCCACCACCACGGTCCGCTTCAGCTGCCGCGAGCCGGGAGCCGGTGTCTTCGCCGACCTGGTGGACGCCACGATCAGCGAGATCACGCTCAACGGCAAAACGCTCGACCACGCCGCGGTCTACGCCGACAGCCGGATCACCCTCGACGGACTCGCCGCCGACAACGAGCTGCGGGTCGAGGCCGTGCTGCCCTACTCGCGGGTGGGCGAGGGACTGCACCGCTTCGTCGACCCGGCCGACAAGCGCGTCTACCTGTACAGCCAGTTCGAGGTGCCCGACGCGCGCCGGATGTACACGACGTTCGAGCAGCCGGACCTGAAGGCGCGGTTCGAGCTGCACGTCACGGCGCCCAGCGACTGGCAGGTGGTGTCCAACGCGGCCACCCCCGAGCCGGCGGAGCTCGCTGCCGACGGGCGGCCGGGCATCTCGGTGTGGCGGTTCGCGCCGACCGGTCCGCTGTCGACGTACATCACTGCGCTGGTCGCCGGCGAGTACCACGAGGTGCGCGACGTCTACTCCGGACCGCACGGCGAGATCCCGCTGGGCGTGTTCTGCCGGCAGTCGATCAAGCAGCACCTCGACGCCGACGAGATCCTCGAGGTCACCAAGCAGGGCTTCGAGTTCTTCGAACAGACGTTCGCGATGCCGTACCCCTTCGGCAAGTACGACCAGCTGTTCGTGCCCGAGTACAACATGGGCGCGATGGAGAACGCGGGCTGCGTGACCCTGCGCGACGAGTACGTCTACCGCAGCCGGCAGACCGTCGCGGCCTACGAGGCGCGGGCCAACACCGTGCTGCACGAGATGGCGCACATGTGGTTCGGCGACCTCGTCACCATGCGCTGGTGGGACGACCTGTGGTTGAACGAGTCGTTCGCCGAGTGGGCGGCGCACCACAGCTCGGAGAAGGCCACGCGTTACACCGACGCGTGGACCGGCTTCACCAACGGCCGCAAGAACTGGGCCTACAAGCAGGACCAGCAGCCGTCGACGCACCCGATCGCCGCCGACAACGAGGACCTCGAGGCGGTCGAGGTCAACTTCGACGGCATCACCTACGCCAAGGGCGCCTCCGCGCTGCGGCAGCTGGTCGCGTGGGTGGGCGAGGAGGAGTTCCTCACCGGGCTGCGTGAGTACTTCCGCCGGCACGCCTGGGGCAACACCGACCTGGTCGACCTGCTGCGCGCACTGGAGGAGACGTCGGGCCGCGACCTCGGCTCGTGGGCCAAGGAGTGGCTGCAGACCGCCGGGGTCAACACCATGCGGCCGGTCCTCACCGGCGACGACGCCGGTGCGTACACGTCGTTCGTGATCGAGCAGACCGCGCTGCCGGCGTTCCCGACGCTGCGCAGGCACCGGATCGCGATCGGTCTGTACGACCTCGACGAGTCCGGTGACCGACCGAGGCTGGTGCGCCGCCGGCGGGTCGAGCTCGACGTCGAGGGCGACTCGACCGAGGTCGCCGAGCTGGTCGGCGAGAGGCGGCCCGACCTGCTGCTGCTCAACGACGACGACCTCACGTACACCAAGATCCGTTTGGACGAGCACTCGCTGCGCACGGTGGTCGAAGGCATCGACACCCTGGAGAGCTCGCTCGCGCGGGCGCTGTGCTGGGGCGCGACGTGGGACATGACGCGCGACGCGGAGCTGCCGGCGCGTGACTACGTGGCGCTGGTGCTGCGCGGACTCCGCGCCGAGACCGACCTGACCGCCGTGGCGGCGCTGAGCCGGCAGGCGGAGCTCGCGGTGGAGCTGTACGCCGACCCGGCCGGGCGGGAGGCGCTGACCGCCAGCTGGGAGGCCGGCGTCCGCGGGCTGCTCGAGGCCGCCACACCCGGCAGTGACCACCAGCTCGCGTTCGCCCGGGCCTTCGCCGGGGCTGCCCGGAGCGACAGCGCGCTGCAGCTGATCGACGGGCTGCTCCAGGGCACGACCGTGCTCGACGGGCTCGAGGTCGACACCGACCTGCGCTGGACGCTGGTCACCGCGCTGGCCCGCGAGGGCGTCGCGGACGCCGACCGGATCTCGCAGGAGCTCGACCGCGACCACACCATCTCCGGCCAGGAGCGGGCCGCTGCCGCGCGTACTGCCCGGCCCCTCGCCGAGGCCAAGGAGGAGGCCTGGCAGGACGTCGTGGTCCGCGAGGACGTGCCCAACGAGACCCAGCGCAAGATGGCGTGGGCCTTCCAGGAGCCGGGCCAGGAGGAGCTGCTCCGCCCATACGTGCAGCGCTACCTCGAGGTCGCCAGCACGGTGTGGGAGGCCAAGGGCACCTACCGCGCCGGGCTGATCCTCACCTACCTGTTCCCGCAGGTGCTGGTCGACGAGCAGACCCGCGACCGGATCCGCGACTGGCTGGACACGACCGACGCCAACCCGTCGGCCCGCCGGCTGGTGGGCGAAGGCCTGGCCGACCTCGAGCGCGCCCTCGCCGCCCAGGCCCGCGACGCCCGCCCCTGACCCTCCCGCGCCGCCCCGCCGCCCGCGCCGCCCCGCCGCCCGCGCCGCCCCGCCGCTCGAGTGGCGCGAAACCGGGGTCAGGCGGGGCCGCCGAGCCCGGTTTCGCGCCACTGGGCGGCTCCCCTGACCCGGGATCCACAGCCGAGCCGCCCCGCCGCGGTTGTCCCCAGGCGCCGGTGCACGCGCTGCCACCCGGTGCTGCCGCGACCAGGCTGCCTCGGTGGATCGTCCACTCGACCTGTCCGTCCTCGCTCGGGCCGCCAGCCAGCGCGGGCTCACCCCTGACGTCCTGCGCGGTCCGGCGTGGCGACGGCTCAGCCACGGGCTGTACGGGCCGGCCGACTGGCTGCCGACCGGATGGGACCGGTGGGCGGCGGTGTCCCAGGTCCTCCCGGCCGACGCGGCCGCGGGCCACCTGACCAGCGCTGCACTCCGTGGCTGGTGGTTGCCGATGCTCCCGAGCGGAGTCCCGCTGTTCGCCACTACCTCGACCGGCACGCACGTCCAGCGGCCAGGCGTGTACGTCCGACGGAGCACCCGGTCTGCGGTCGAGAATGTCAACGGCCTCCGCGTCGTCACCGCGGCCAGCACCGTGCACGAGCTCGCCCGGGACCTCGCACCGCTCGATCTCGTACCGATCGTCGAGTCGGCCGCCAGAGTCGACGGGTGCCAGCCCGCAGAGGTGCTGCACCGGGCACCCGCGCGGATGCGTGGCCTCGCCTCGCTGCGCACCGCCACCGCGCTCGCGGACCCGCGCAGCGAGTCCTGGTTCGAGACGATGTTGCGGCTCGTACACGTGCTCGCGGGTCTCGAGGTCGAGCCGCAGCGAGACGTGCACGACTCCGCGGGCCGCTTCGTTGCCCGCGTCGACCTGTGGCTCGTGGGTGCCGCTCGAGCCGTCGAGTACGACGGTGAGTCGCACCGCGACCGGGCCCGGCACGTCGACGACCTCCGCCGCGAGAAGGCGCTGCGCCGCGTGCAGGTGGACCGGTGGGGCTACTCGCGTGGCGAGGTCGAGCACGACCCGGGCCAGATCGTCCGCGACGCGGAGGACGCGTTGGGGCTCCCCCGGGACCGACGTCGGGTCGACGCGTGGTGGGCGGCGGCACGCACGGCGACCGTCACCGCTCGCGGGCGGCGCCGGCTGGCCGCCCGGGTCGCCCGGTACCGACGCGCCGCCACCCGCTGACCGGCCCGGCATGCCGCGAGTGGCGCGAAAACGGGGTCAGGCGCGGCCTTCGAGCCCGGTTTCGCGCCACTGGACGGCGCGCACGGTCAGGACGGAGGCGGGGCGCCGATGATGACCTCGTTGCCGTCGGGGTCGAGGACGCGGGCGATGCGCTCCCCCCACGGCTGGTCGGCGGGCTCCTCGGTGATCCTGACGCCACCGGCCCGGAGCCGGTCGACGGCGGCGTCGCAGTCGTCGGCGTAGGCCCACAGCGCAACCCGCTGCCGCGGCGCGTCCGCGACCACCGTGGTGTCGAGGCCCAGGCCGATCTGGCTGGAGCCGAGCCGCAGGGCGACGTAACCGGGGTCACCCTCCGGCGGGAACTGGTACGTGACCTCGCCGCCGAGCAGATCGCGGTAGAAACCGAGCGCGCGCGTCATGTCGGGCGTGAGCAGGATCGGGAAGGTCTCGGTGAACACGGCCCGGCTAGGCCTGGTCGGTGTGCAGGGTCTCCGGACGGCGGGAGGCGTCGCCGAGCTGGTCCAGCCCGTGCACCAGGCCACCCACCAGGTCGCCTGCCGCGAAGGCGGTCTGCATGGACAGGGCGGCCAGCCCGCAGGCGGAGTCACTGAGCACGCGGCGCGCCTCGAAGCCGGTCACGATCTCCAGCGCGTGCCCCGGCGGATCGACCAGCACCAGCACGGACCGAGCCGCATCGGGGAGCGCTGCGTGCAACCGCCGGGCGCTCGCGCGGGGGTCGTCGTCGGCCGGGCCGACGTAGACGTGGAAGTCGAGGCCGCCGCCGCGCCCGGCGCGCTCACGGGCGTGGTCGATGGTCCGTCGCTGGTCGGCCGAGAACGGCTCACCACCGAGCACCGGCGCCACCCCCCTGCTCAGCCTCGGCGGGCGCCGGCGCCTCCAGCGCGGCGTGGTCGCCGCCGGAGCGGCCGACCGCGGCCTGGTCGCCACCGCCGAACCACTGCGGCTCGCTCCACCGCGACAGCCCGGCCTGCTGCCCACCGCCGCGTATCGCCGACGGCGCCATCACCAGCAGGGCCAGCACGACGGAGATGACCAGCGGTCCGCCCACGAACAGCAGCATGGCGTCGAGCACCGACATCGCGTCGGTCTCCTCCCAGCCGACCGGGGTGTTGGCGCTCGCTGGTGCTGCCGTGGCCAGGACCGAGCCGGCGACAACGACCGCGGCGCCCGAGACGGTGAGCGCGGCCCGCGCCGCCCGAGACGTCGAAGACATGCCCGTACGGTAACGCCATGCCCGAGCTGCACCAGCTGACTGCCCTGGACCTGGCAGCGGCCTACCGCCGCGGAGACACGCATCCGCGCGAGGTCGCCGACCACCTGCTGGCCAGGATCGACGCGCACTCGGACGAGGTCGGCGCGTTCGTCACCGTGACCCATGACCGGGCGCGGGAGGCGGCGGACCGTGCCGGCGAGCTGCTGCGCGAGTACAGCCACGGCGCGCCCGTGCTGCTCGGCGTGCCGACCGCGGTGAAGGACCTCAACCAGACGGCGGGAGTACGCACCGCGTTCGGGTCGGCGGCACTGCGCGACAACGTGCCGTCCGTGTCCGACGAGGTGGTCCTGCGGATGGAGGCGGCTGGCATGGTCAGCCTCGGCAAGACCAACACCCCGGAGTTCGGCGCCCCCTGCTACACCGAGCCGGAGGTCGCGCCGCCCGCCCGCACCCCGTACGACCTCGACCGCTCGGCCGGCGGGTCCTCGGGCGGCGCCGGGGCAGCGGTCGCGGCCGGGCTGCTCCCGGTGGCGCAGGGCTCAGACGGCGGCGGGTCGATCCGGATCCCGGCCAGCGTCTGCGGACTGGTGGGCGTCAAGCCGACCCGCGGGCGTATCAGCGGCAGCCCGGTCTACGGCGACATCACCGGACTCGGGGTGGCCGGGCCGCTGGCGACCACGGTGCGCGACGCGGCCGCGCTGCTCGACGCCGTGTCCGGACCGGCGGTCGGCGACCCCACCTGGGCGCCGCCCCTCCCCGACGACGAGACCTACCTCGGCTGGTGCGACCGGACCCCGCGGCGGCTGCGCATCGGCCGCTTCGCCACCCCGCCGATCAGCGACGGACCGGTCGAACCCGAGGTGCTCGAGGCGTACGAGCGGGCGAGCCGGCTGCTCGGGCAGCTCGGCCACGAGGTCGTCGACATCGACTTCGCGCTGCCGGAGCGGACGCTGCCGGTGTTCGAGCTGGTCTGGGCGGTCAGCAGCGCCTCGTGGCCGCTCGACCCGGCCAGCGAGGAACAGCTGCGCCCGCTGACCCGTTGGCTGCGCAGCCGCGGTGGCGGCGCGTCGGCACCCGCGTTCGCCGGGGCGCTCGTCGGCATGCGGCAGGCGGCCGCCCGGGTGCTGCAGGCGCTGGCTCCGTACGACGCCGTGCTGACCCCGACGCTCGCGCAGCTGCCGGCGCCGGTGGGCGGGCTGCGCGACGACGACGACCCCGCCCGCGACTTCGACAACCAGAAGCGTTTCACCCCGTTCACCGCGATCTGGAACGTCACCGGCATGCCCGCCGTGTCACTGCCCCTGCACTGGACCGATGCCGGGCTGCCGGTCGGCGTGATGCTCGGCGGCCGCCCCGGTGAGGACCACCGGCTGCTCGCGCTGTCGGCCCAGGTGGAGGCCGCGAGCGTCGTCGACGGCCGCTGGCCGCACCCGGCGACGCCGTTCACCGCTGCACACGGCTGAGCGCGCCGCGGCGTGAGACCCGCCACGCGGGCGGGTCGCAGTTTGGGGCACCCGGGTCCTCTCTTCTACCTTCGTTGATCGCCCCCCGCTCGAGAGGAACCCCGTGACCGTCAGCCTGCCCACCGCCGCGTGCACCGATGGCGAACAGCTGTGCACCCTGGTCGAGAAGACCACCGGCAGCGAAGCCGCGGCCGACTGGGTCGATCTCCTGGTGGCCACGCCGGCGCACATCATCGGACTGCTGCTGGTCGGATTCGTCATCCGCTGGCTGCTGCACCGGGTGATCGACCGGATCACCCGCCAGGCCGCCGAGGGCACCGTCCCTGGCGTCCTCCAACGCGGCAAGGCGCAGAAGGTGCTCGACAGCAGCGCACCCACCATGCAGCGTCGCGAGCAGCGCGCACGCACGATGGGCTCGCTGCTCAAGAGCATCACGACCGGCATCGTGTTCACGATCGTCGGCTTCATGGTGGTGTCGGAGCTCGGCTACGACATCGCGCCGCTGATCGCCAGCGCCGGCATCCTCGGCGTGGCGCTCGGCTTCGGCGCGCAGAGCCTGGTCGCCGACTTCCTCTCCGGCGTGTTCATGATCCTCGAGGACCAGTACGGCGTCGGCGACGTCGTCGACCTGGGCGAGGCGACCGGCGTGGTCGAGGCCGTGGGCCTGCGGGTCAGCCGGCTGCGCGACGTCAACGGCACGGTCTGGTACGTCCGCAACGGCGAGATCATGCGGGTCGGCAACCAGAGCCAGAACTGGGCCCGGACTGTGCTCGACATCCCGGTGGCGTACGGCGAGGACCTCGGCCGGATCCGCACCATCCTCGGCGAGACCGCCGAGGCGCTGTGGGAGGACCCCGAGTACAGCCCGCTGATCCTGGAGAAGCCGGAGGTCTGGGGCGTCGAGCGCTGGGATCCCGACTCGATCGTCGTGCGGGTGGTGCTCAAGACCGCACCGCTGCAGCAGTGGAACGTCGCCCGCGAGCTGCGGGAGCGGATCAAGGACCGCTTCGACGAGCTGCACATCGAGATCCCGTTCCCGCAGCGGGTGGTGTGGATGCGCCAGGGCGAGCCGCAGGCCGACCCCGAGGCCGCCAAGGCTGCGGGCGCCGACTCCGAACGCGCAGCGAAGGGTGAACCGGGCGACACTCAGGCATGACCTCGTCCCGACTCTGCCTCGTCACTGGCGCAACCGGCTACGTCGGAGGCCGGCTCGTCCCCGAGCTGCTGGCCGCCGGCCACCGCGTACGGGTGATGGTGCGCGACAAGAGTCGCGTCAGCGGGCGCGAGTGGTCCGACGACGTCCAGGTCGCGGTCGCGGACGCGACCGACCGCGATGCCGTACGAGAGGCGCTGCAGGACATCGACGTCGCGTACTACCTGCTGCACTCGATCGGCTCCGGAAGCGGCTTCGCCGACACCGAGGAGCAGATCGCGCGGACGTTCGCGCACGCGGCGGAGCACGCCGGCGTGGGGCGGATGGTCTACCTCGGCGGCCTGGCGCCGGAGGGCGAGGAGCTGAGCACCCACATGGCCTCGCGTCAGCGGGTGGGCGAGGTGCTGCTGGAGTCGTCGGTGCCGACCGCGGTGTTGCGTGCGGCCGTGGTGATCGGGTCCGGGTCGGCCAGCTTCGAGATGCTGCGGCACCTCACCGAGCGGCTGCCGGTGATGGTGACGCCCAAGTGGGTCGACAGCAGGCTGCAGCCGATCGCGATCCGTGACGTGCTGCGCTACCTGGTGGGTTGCGCCACCCTGCCGCCCGACGTCGACCGGGCGTTCGACGTGGGTGGCCCGGACGTCCTGACGTACAAGGAGATGATGCAGCGCTACGCCGTCGTCGCGGGCCTGCCGCGGCGACGGATGGTGCGGGTGCCGGTGCTGACGCCGCGGCTGTCGAGCCACTGGGTCGGCCTGGTGACACCGGTGCCCGGGTCGCTCGCGAAGCCGCTGGTCGAGTCGGTGAAGCACACGTCGGTGGTCGGCGAGCACGACATCGCGCAGTACGTGCCAGACCCGCCGGACGGCCTGATCGGGTTCGACCGCTCGGTCCAGCTCGCGCTCAGCAAGGTTCAGAACCTGCAGGTGCCCACCAGCTGGCAGTCGGCGAGCACCGCCGGTGCGCCGAGCGAGCCGTTGCCGTCCGACCCCGACTGGGCGGGCGGCGACCTGTACGCCGACGAGCGGTCGCGAGAGGTGGACGCACCGCCCGCGGCGCTGTGGCGCGTGATCGAGGAGATCGGCGGGGACAACGGCTGGTACTCGTTCGGCCTGGCCTGGCGGGTGCGCGGCTGGATCGACCGGTTCAGTGGCGGCCCCGGTCTGCGCCGCGGCCGCCGTGACCCGCGGAACCTGCTGGTCGGCGACGCCCTCGACTGGTGGCGGGTCGAGGCGGCCGAGCAGGGCCGGTTCCTGCGGCTGCGGGCCGAGATGCGGCTGCCGGGGCTGGCCTGGCTCGAGCTCGAGGTGGGATCAGGCGCGGGAGGCAGCACGACGTTCCGCCAGCGGGCGCTGTTCCACCCGCGCGGGGTGCTCGGGCACGCGTACTGGTGGGCGGTCTTCCCGTTCCACGGCATCGTCTTCGGCGGCATGCAGCGCAACATCGCCCAGGCCGCCGAGCGGCTCGCCGCCGACCCCGACTCCGACCTCACCCCCTGAAACCGCCCTGACGCGGCGCACCACCCACCCGAACGATCCGACCGTACGAGCGCCCGGGCGATCACCAGGTCGGAACCTTCGGGGTGGGTGCGGGGCGGGCGGGTGCGGGAGAAGCGGGCCCGGCGAGGCAGGATGGGGGTATGTCTACCGCGGACGGGGAGCAGACCTTCTACGAGGCGATCGGCGGCGCCGAGACGATCGAGCGGGTCGTGCACCGCTTCTACCAGGGGGTCGCGAGCGACCCGCTGCTGCGGGCGATCTACCCGGAGGACGACCTCGGCCCGGCCGAGGACCGGTTCACCAAGTTCCTGATCCAGTACTGGGGCGGGCCGACCACGTACTCGCAGGAACGCGGCCACCCGCGGCTGCGGATGCGGCACGCACCGTTCGCCGTCACGCACGAGGCCCGCGAGCACTGGCTGCGGCACTTCCGCGAAGGGCTCGACGAGGTGGCCCTCCCGCCGGCGCTGGACGCCCAGTTCTGGGACTACGTCGAGCGGGCGTCGCTGATGATGATCAACACCCACGACGACGACGTACGCGCGCTGCCGCTGCAGTAGCTCAGTCGTCGCCGAGGGTCTGCAGCACCTCGCGCTCCTGCGGCCGGATCCGCCGCGGCCGGGACTCCTCCAGCGTGACCGGGACCAGCACGGTCTGCGCCGTCACGTACACGATGCGGCCGCCGTCGTCGGTGAGGTCGAGCACCTCGTAGTCGACCGTGAACGACGCGGCCGCGACCCGGGACACCCACATCTCGATGCGCACCGGCGCGGGCCGGAACACCAGCGGCCGCTTGTAGTCGATCAGCGCGCGGGCCACCACGACGCCCTCGGCCAGCAGCCCCGCGTCGGGCTCCGTGGTGTGCGCGTGGAACATGTCCACGCGGGCCTCCTGGAGGTACTCCAGCCAGGTCACGTTGTTGACGTGTCCGTAGGCGTCCATGTCCGCCCAGCGGGGCTTGAGGTCGACGACGTGCCTGGTCACGGCCCCCATCCTGCCGTGGTCGGTTTCGCAGGGTCCCCCGGGGAACCCGCACTCCCCCAGTGCTATAACGCTCGGGAGGTGCCGTTTTCGCAAGGTCCCTTGTGAAAGCAGCCGGCGCCACCCCAGGAGGAGCCATGCCCGAGGCCGTCATCGTCGCCGCCACCCGGTCGCCGATCGGGCGGGCGGGGAAGGGTTCCCTGGTCGACGTACGCCCCGACGACCTGGCCGCGACGATCATCCGATCGGTGCTCGACCAGGTGCCCGCCCTCGACCCGGCCGACATCGACGACCTGCACCTCGGCTGCGGGCTGCCCGGCGGCGAGCAGGGCTACAACATGGCCCGGGTGGTCGCGATCCTGCTCGGCCACGACCACCTCCCGGGCACCACGATCACCCGCTACTGCTCGTCCAGCCTGCAGACCACCCGGATGGCCTTCCACGCCATCAAGGCCGGCGAGGGTGACGTGTTCGTGTCGGCGGGAGTCGAGTGCGTCTCACGCTTCACCAAGGGCAGCTCGGACGGGCTCCCGGACACGATGAACCCCGTTTTCGGCGCGGCCCGCGAGCGTACGCAGCAGCGCGCTGCCGGTGGCGCCGGGACGTGGGCCGATCCCCGCGAGAGCGGCGACGTGCCCGACATCTACGTCGCCATGGGCCAGACGGCGGAGAACGTGGTGCAGATGCGCGGCCTGTCGCGCCGCGAGCTGGACGAGTTCGGCGTCCGCAGCCAGAACCTCGCCGAGAAGGCGATCGCCGACGGCTTCTGGGAGCAGGAGATCACGCCGGTCACCACCCCCGCCGGCGTGGAGGTGTCGCGCGACGACGGACCGCGCGCGGGCGTGACGTACGAGGCGGTGTCCCAGCTGAAGCCGGTCTTCCGGCCCGACGGAGTGGTCACCGCCGGTAACTGCTGCGCGCTCAACGACGGCGCGGCGGCCGTGGTGGTGATGTCCGACTCCAAGGCGCGTGAGCTCGGGCTGACGCCGCTGGCGCGGATCGTCTCGACGGGTGTGACGGCACTGTCGCCGGAGATCATGGGCCTCGGCCCGGTGGAGGCGTCGAAGCAGGCGTTGGCGCGCGCTGGCATGGGGATCGACGACATCGACCTGGTCGAGATCAACGAGGCCTTCGCCGCGCAGGTGGTGCCGTCGTACCAGGACCTCGGCGTCGACATCGACCGGCTCAACGTCAACGGCGGGTCGATCGCCGTCGGCCACCCGTTCGGGATGACCGGTGCGCGGCTGCAGGCGACGATGCTCAACTCGCTGGACTGGCACGACAAGCAGACCGGCCTGATCACCATGTGCGTGGGAGGCGGTCAGGGCATGGCGATGGTGGTCGAGCGGCTGTCCTGACCCGGGCGGCGCTCAGGCGGGGACGCGGTCGCGCGCCCACACGGGGCCGTCGACGTCGCGACGCATGACGAGCGCGGTGAGCACCCGGAAGATCTCGGTGGCCCGCACCGGCTCCAGCCGCCCGTCCCGCTCGCGCCACCAGCCGCGGTCGGTGTCGCGGACCGCAACGGTGCTGCCGCCGTCGCGGCCGTCGTCGGTGGTCCACCGGGTGGCCAGCTCCCAGCGCCGGTGCAGCACGCCCTGCGCAGGGTCGTCGAGCGGGCACGACTCGGCCGGAGGTACGGCCGGCCCCGGCCGCAGGTCGACCAGCCGACCCCAGGCTGCGGGCAGCAGGGTCACGTCGATCGCCCGCACCTCGCGCTCACCCTCGTCGGTCGCCGGCAGCGCCAGCACCGCGGTCGACGCGTCGACCCACGCCTGCGCCGACCGGCCGGAGTAGCTCAGCGACGCGGTGAGCAGCCGGGGGTTGGCCACGGCCGCGAGCAGCGACTGCGCGGCGGGGTCGCCCGCCCCGAGGCCGTCGAGGAACCCGCTGGCCCCCAACTGCTCGGCGCCCTCCCCCTCGGCGGTCCGACCGGTGGCGAGCGCGTCCACCACGGCGCCCCATCCGCTCTCGCTTACCCGCAGCACCCGGTGAGCACCGTCCCAGCTCGGCGTCACGGCTGCCTGCTCGCGGTCTCGTCGACGCCCACCAGCGACGACCCGATGCGCTCGAAGACGTCCGCGAGGTCGTCGTAGCCCAGCACCGCTCCGGTGCAGGACACCACGAAGCGGCCGCGCGGGCTCTCGCACAGCCGCTGCTCGAGCGCGACCCCGCCGTACGTACCGTCGAAGTAGTGCAGCAGCAGCCGGCTCGACGGCGCGCCGTCGGCCTGCCGGCCCGGGCCCTCGTCGATCAGCCGGCCCCGCAGCAACGCGGTCAGCACGTTGTCGCGTGAGCGGCCGACCCAGTCGGGCAGGTCGTCCAACGGCTCCGCGGTCACCACCACGCTGGCCGCGAGGTGACCCGGCGGTGCCTCGTGCTCGGCCGCCACCAGTGCCGCCGCAGCGGTGTCGAGGCGTACCTGGAACCGGTCGGGCAGCAGCAGCCGGAATCCCAGCCGGGGGTGCTCGACCGCGCGCCAGCCCGGCTCAGCGGCCACCGCGGTCGCCCTGGTCGAACGGACTCAGCTCGTCGTAGCCCTCGTCGGGAGGTCCGGGCGCCGTGGGAGCCGGGTCCGGCAGACCCGCGGCGATGGCCTTGCCCCGCTGGATCGCGCCGCTGTCATAGACGCCGTGTCCCCACCCGGTGATCCGCCGGGCCTCGCGGTACCAGCGCGGACCGGACCACCGCGGCTCCTTGATGGCGACGACGAACCCGAGGACGAACAACGCGAAGCACGGTACGTACAGCACCGCCCCGACCGCGACCGAGTCGGTGACGTCCGCGAGGGCGTTGCCCAGCAGCAGCAGCCCCAGGGCCGGGGTGAAGACGGTCGCCCACGGCGGCATGACGCTGCGGGTCCACCAGGTGATCCGGCCGGTCCAGCACGCGACCGCGAAGACCAGCAGGCCGACACCGACGAGTGCCTGCAGAACCGACGACATGCTCACCAGGGTGTCAGATCGTCGACGAAGTCTCCGACCTCCTCTGCGGCCTCGCCGATCGCCTCGCCGGTCTGGCCGATCACGTCGCCGGCCTCCTCCCAGGCGTCCCCGACCGCGTCCCCGACCTCGCCGCCCAGGTCGACCAGCGAGTCGTTGAACTGGTCCACCACGTACCCGGCGGCCCCGCCGACGATGGCTGCGCCCACCAGCCCGACGGCCGCGCCGACGACGGTGCCCGCACCAGGCACCACGCTGCCCAGCGCGGCACCCGCCGCCATCGCGCCGAGGGCGCCGCCGGCGATGCTCGCGCCCCCGACGGTGGCGCTGTTGACCACGGTACGGCCGACCCGTTCGTCGGTCGGTCGGCCCGCGCTGTCCTGCCACTCCGACCAGGCCGCGGTCCCCAGGCTCAGCGCGGCACCACCGACCTTGAAGCGGGTCGCCCAGCGGGCCGACGAGGCACGCATCACGTCGTCGGGCACCTCCCGCGCCGGTATCCAGGTGCCCGCCCGCCAGCCGCTGGGCGTGAGCCGTACTGAGGGCCCGCGGAAGCTGCCGGGCTCGTAGCGCACCCAGTTGCGTGCGGCGTACTGCGCGAACTGCTCGGCGGAGCCGAACAGCGCACCACCGGACACGTCGACGGGGTTGTACGCGTCGGCAAGCTCGGAGCCGAGCGGCTGCAGCACGCCTGCCTCGAAGAGCCGGGCGCCGTCGGTGGCGTTCGGACCGCGGTCGAGCATGCCGCCGACGAGCGTCGCGTCGTCGTCGAGGGCCTTCTCGAGCTCGGCGTACAGCTTGTCGAGCCGGGCCTTGCGGGCAGCGCGCGCCACGCTGACCTCGGCGGTGTGGTCGGCCTGCAGCTGCTGTGCGGTCTCCGGCGACGTGGTGGGCAGCAGGTAGGGCGGCTGGACGCCGAAGTCGTCGGCCACCGCGCCGTCCCACTCGGTGTTGAGCTGGTCGACGCCGTCGTTGAACGTCCGGACCGACCCGGAGAAGAACCGCACCGCCCCCGCCGCCCACAGCGAGCCCTGTGCGGTCTCGGCGCAGGTGGTGACGGTCGGGTCGTCGACGACGGCCATGGGCGCCGTGAGCAGCCCGTCGACCTGGCCGCGGGCGACGCCGGTCCGGGACTGGACGTCGGTCATCAGCCCGCGGAGCGCGCCGGCGTTGCTGAACAGCCGCGACGCGCACCCGTCGATGGCGTCCGGCGAGGCTGGATAGTGGTGGTAGAGCGGCACCCGGGGACTGTAGGTGGCGACGGGGTCACTGCCGCCCAGACGTACGACGATCCGCGCAGCACGGGTGCGTGCTGCGCGGATCGTCGATGGTGCGGGGTTCGGGCGGGTGGGTCAGGCGGCGTCGGCCTGGCGGACCGCCTGGACGGTCAGCGTCAGCGTGACCGCGTCGCCGATCAGCAGCTTGCCGCCGTCGAGCGGCACGTTGAAGTCGATGCCGAAGTCCTTGCGGCTGATCTGGCCGGTGGCCTCGAGGCCGACCCGCTCCTGTCCGTAGGCGTCGGTGCCCACGCCGAGCAGCTCGACGGCGAGCTCGACCTCGCGGGTCACGCCCTTGATGGTCAGGTCGCCGACGGCCACGAAGCCGTCGTCCACGGGGCGCAGGCCCTTCGAGCGGTAGGACATCGTCGGCTGCGACTGGGCGTCGAAGAAGTCGCTGGAGCGCAGGTGTTCGTCGCGCTGCTGGGTGCCGGTCTGGACCGACGACAGCTGGATGGTCGCCTCCGCGGACGACGCCTCGAGGTCGTCGGCGATGACGACGCTGCCCTCGAACTCCTGGAAGGTCCCGCGGACCTTGCTCATCAGGTGCCGGACGGTGAAGGCAATCTCGGTGTGGGTGGGGTCGATGGCCCAGGTGCCCGCGACAAGTCCCGGGACCTCGGTGATGGCGGTGGTCATGTGGTGCTCCTGTCAATGGTTGAGACTTCAACAACAGCCCCGACAGTACGCCTAGAAAGTTCAACGATCAACTATCTGTCGGCTAGACTGTCCACATGCCGAGCACCACGACCCGGACGCGCTGGCTGGATGCGTCCCAACAGCGCGACTGGCGCAGCTTCCTGCTGGGTTCGACCCGGCTGTTCGAGCGTCTCGACCGGGACCTGCGCGAGCAGCACGCGCTGTCGCTGCCCGAGTACGAGATCCTGGTCCGGCTCTCGGAGTCGTCCGACCACCGGCTGCGGATGGCTGAGCTCGCGTCGTCGGTGTCGCACTCACGCAGCCGGGTGACGCACACCGTGGCCCGGCTGGAGGCAGCCGGCCTGGTCGGTCGCACGGCCTGCGCCACCGACGGTCGTGGCGTCGTCGCGCTGCTCACCGAGAGCGGCTACGCCCGGCTGGTCGAAGCGGCAAAGACCCACGTCGAGGGGGTACGGCGCTACCTGGTCGACCCGGCCGATCCTGCCGACCTGGTGGCCATGGGACGGGTGTTCCGGGCCAGCGAGCAGGCCGTCCGCGACTCGTGCTGACTCCGCCGCCGGTCACCGGCCGGCGACCGGCGCTCAGTCGCGGGTGAGCCGCCGGTAGGTCACCCGGTGCGGCCGCGCCGCCTCGGCGCCGAGCCGTTCCACCTTGTTGATCTCGTAGTCGGCGAAGTTGCCCTCGTACCAGAACCAGCGCGACGGGTCCTCGTCGGTGCCCTCCCAGGCGAGGATGTGGGTGGCCACCCGGTCGAGGAACCACCGGTCGTGCGAGACGACCACCGCGCAGCCGGGGAACTCCAGCAAGGCGTCCTCCAGGGACTGCAGCGTCTCGACGTCGAGGTCGTTGGTGGGCTCGTCGAGCAGCAGCAGGTTGCCGCCCATCTTCAGCGTCAGCGCGAGGTTGAGCCGGTTGCGCTCGCCGCCCGACAGCACACCGGCGCGCTTCTGCTGGTCGGGGCCCTTGAACCCGAACGACGCCACGTAGGCGCGGCTCGGCACCTCGAAGTTGGCGACCTTGATGTGGTCGAGCCCGTCGGAGACCAGCTCCCACACGCTCTTGTTGGGGTCGAGCCCGCCTCGCCCCTGGTCGACGTAGGAGATCTTCACCGTGCCGCCGATGGAGAGGGATCCGGCGTCGGGCTTCTCCTCCCCGACGACCATCCGGAACAGTGTCGACTTGCCCACCCCGTTGGGACCGACCACACCGACGATGCCGGCGCGCGGAAGCGTGAACGACAGCTCGTCGAACAGGGTGCGGCCGTCGAAGCCCTTGACCAGGTGGTCTGCCTCGAGCACCACGTCGCCCAGCCGCGGCCCGCCGGGGATGTTGATCTCCTCGAAGTCGAGCTTGCGGGTGCGCTCGGCCTCGGTGGCCAGCTCCTCGTAGCGCTGCAGCCGGGCCCGGTTCTTGGCCTGCCGGGCCTTGGGGTTGGAGCGGACCCACTCCAGCTCCTGCTCGAGGATCCGCTGACGCTTGGCGTCCTTGCGGCCCTCGACCTTGAGCCGCTGCTGCTTGGTCTCGAGGTAGGTCGAGTAGTTGCCTTCGTACGGGTACGTGCGGCCCCGGTCGATCTCGAGGATCCACTCGGCCACGTTGTCGAGGAAGTAGCGGTCGTGGGTGACGGCCAGGACGGCGCCGGGATAGGCCGCCAGGTGCGTCTCGAGCCACTGCACGCTCTCGGCGTCGAGATGGTTGGTGGGCTCGTCGAGCAGCAACAGGTCGGGCTGCTGCAGCAGCAGCTTGCACAGTGCGACCCGCCGACGCTCACCCCCGCTGAGGTGGTCGACCATGGACTCCGGCGGCGGGCAGCGCAGCGCGTCCATCGCCTGTTCCAGCCGGGAGTCGAGGTCCCACGCGTTCGCGTGGTCGAGGTCGGTCTGCAGCTCGCCCATCTCGCCCAGCAGCGCGTCGTAGTCGGCCTCGGGGTCGGCGAGCTGCTCGGAGATCTCGTCGAACCGGGCCTTCTTGTTCAGGATGTCGCCGACGGCCTCCTGCACGTTGTCGAGCACGGTCGCGCCCTCGGTCAGCGGCGGCTCCTGCAGCAGGATGCCGACGGTTGTGTCGGGGTCGCGCACCGCGTCGCCGTTGTTGGCCTGCTCGAGCCCGGCCATCAGCTTCAGCAGGGTCGACTTGCCGGTGCCGTTGGGACCCACGACACCGATCTTCGCCCCGTGCAGGAACGACAGCGTGACGTTGTCGAGGACGACCTTGTCACCCAGCCGTTTGCGCACCCCGCGCATCGTGAACACGAACTCCGCCATGGGCACCGAGCCTAGGCGGTGCTGCTCGTGCCGGGTCAGGCGGCACCGACGGTCACCGCGGGGTCGGACGACTCGGTGGCCTCGGCCCGGCGCAGCATCGCCTCCTGGTCGACGGTGTCGTCGCGCGGAGCAGCGCGCTCGCTCTTGTGGTAGGCGCTCGTCCCCCGGTTGAGGTCGTGGCCCACGGCGACCGCCTCGACGTAGGTGCGCGTGCGCTCCTGCCCGTCCTCGTCCTTCCACCGCGACGCGCGCAGCCGGCCGGTGACGATGACCGGCTCCCCCTTGCACACCGAGGCCTTGACGTTGTGGGCCAGGTTGCGCCACGCCTTGACCGTCAGCCACACCGTCTCCTGGTCGCGCCAGGATCCGGTCGCGCGGTCGAACCACCGCGGGGTCGACGCCAGCCGGAACACCGCGAGCGCTGCCCCGCCGTTGTCCACGAAGTCCACGTCGTTGCCGACGTTTCCACCGATGGTGAGCATCCCGTCGTACATGCCGTCCTCCTCGCGTCCGCGGCTGGTCGACCACAGGATGCGTCGGGTGAGGCGTCGGTGGCGGGTGGCGGCGGCCCGGCTGTGGACGAGCCGGTACGCGCCCGGCGCCTGTGGACGAACGGTCAGGCGGCCCAGCGTGCGGCCGTGAGCCCGCGGCACCACTCGTCGTAGGCCGCCAGCTCGGCGTCGACCGGCCCGGCGACGGTGTCGTCGACGGCCGCCACGACCTCGGCCCTGGTGGTGTCCGAGTGGCGCCGCACCCGGGCCCGCGCGCTCCGCGCCGCGAGCCCACCGAAGACCGGTGCCAGCAGCAGCGCCAGCGCGCCGGCCACGACCGCGATGGCGTAGCCACCCGGCCACCCCTCGATGTCGGCCGGCTCACCGGCCAGCTGCCATCCGACCGCACCCAGAGCACCGAGCACGAGGAGCCCCTGCAGCACCCCCATCAGGCGAGCCCAGACCGGCGGCTTGGTGGAGGCCGCGACCGAACGGGACAGCTCGCCCAGACGCTCCACCAGCTTGGGCCGACCGGACGTGGACGCGGTGCGCAGCGACCGGGCCCAAGGCTCGGACATGTCGCCGGCGAGCCGCTCCACGTAGTCCTGCAACGCGCCGTCGACCAGGCTCTCGTCGACGGCGATGGGCCCGTGCGCAGCGGTCCGGCGCCGGCCTCGTGACAGCTGGGCCCCCGGTGGCCACCCGGCGGCGCGACGGGCCCGCCGCGCCGCTTCGTCGGCGACGTGGCCGGACGTCTCGTCGAGTCCTGCGGACCGGGACGCCTCGTCGACGAGCGCCGCGTGCGCCGTGTCGTGCACCGCGGGGTCGGCGCCGGCAGCGGGCGCCACTCCCCCGTGCTCGCCCAGCTGCGCGGCGGTCACCGCCACGTCGGCGGCCACCCGGGTCCGGGCGGCCTCCTTGGCCTGCAGCCGGTCGACGAGAGCGCGGCGCAGCTCGGGGAGACCGTCGCCGCTCACGGTCGACGTCGCCAGCACCGGGATGCCCGGCAGGCCGTCGTCGGCCAGCAGTCGCCGGACGTCGGTCAGCGCGTGGTCGACCTCGCCGGGCTCGAGCCGGTCGACCTGGTTGAGCACGGCGAACATCACCTCCGAGTGGCGGGAGTACGGCCGCAGGTATCTGTCGTGCAGCGCCGCGTCGGCGTACTTCTGCGGGTCGAGGACCCACACGATGAGGTCGGCGTAGCGCACCAGCCGGTCGACCTCGAGATGGTGCGACACCTCGGTCGAGTCGTGGTCGGGGAGGTCGAGCAGCACCAGCCCCTGCAGCTCGCTGTCCTCGGGCGACGCGTCGAGCATGGACAGCCGGGAGACCTGGTGGCGGGCCGGCACGCCCAGCCAGTTGAGCAGGTCGGCGGCACCGGTCGGGTCCCAGGCGCACGCCGTCGCCCACGACGTGGTGGGCCGCTTGACGCCCACGGCGGCGAGGTCGAGCCCGCTGAGCGAGTTGAACAGCGACGACTTGCCCGACCCGGTCGCACCGGCGAGCGCGACGATGGTGTGTGCCGCCGACAGCCGCAGCCGCTCACGTACGCGGTCGGAGACCTCGGCGGCCGCGGACAGCTCCTCGCCGTCCAGCCGGCCCCGGGCCGCCTCCACGGCTCCGCGCAGGCCCTCGATCATGGTGACGATCGTGTCGGCCGACACCGCGCCGTGGCGCCCTGCCGGGGGCTGGCCCGGCTCGGGCACGCCGCTCATGCGCCGTTGCCCGACGGTCGCAGGTCGTCGACCGCGCGCGCTGCCGCGCGGATCCGCTCCACCTGGTCGCTGCCGCTGCCCAGCGACTCGACCGCCGCCAGGCGGGTGGCGCGTTCGCCGGCGAGCACCTCGCCGGCCCGAGCCCTCAGGTCGGCAGCGACCCGGGTGACCATGGCCGTGGGGTCGCCGTCGAGGGCCCGCTCGAGCAGGTCGCGTACTTGGGCGACGACTGTCGCCTGGGTCTCCTCGGCCGGTCCGGCGTCGGCAGTCGCCGGACCATCGATCCTGCTTCCGGCAAGCGCGAGCACCTGCACCATGGCGGCGATGCCCGTCTCCCGCTCGGAGTCGGAGTCGTCGGCGGCGAGGGCGAGGCGCACCTCGGAGAGCGAGCCCTCCTGCCACTGGGTGGCCTGCTGGCTGGCCCGGCTGCGCAGCCCACGGGTGGCGCGGGCGCGGGCCACCGCGCCGTCGCCGGCGGGCACCAGGCCCGGCGAGCCCTCACGCCACCTGCTGAACACCTGCTCGGCGGCCCGGGTGGCCGTGTCGACGAGTGCCGCGGCCACCGCATCGACGACGGCCTCCTCCAGCCGCACCGCCGATCGCGTACGACTGCGGACGACCGACGAGAGCCGGACCCGCAGCCCGGCGCCGCGGCCCTCGGCCCAGCGCTCCGGGTCACCGCTGGCCACCAGCTCCTGCCACCGGGTGAGCACCGGGCCGCGCAGCAGCTCCCCGTCGGCCACGTCGTTGGTGGCGGCGTCGATGGACTCCGAGTAGACCGCCTCGACATCGGCCCGCAGCCGGTCGGCGGCATCGGCCTGGACCGCGACGGCGTCGGCCACCTCGTGGGCGCTGTAGACGAGGCTGCGCAGGGTACCGAGCAGGCTCCGCTCGACGACCAGGCCGCGCACGGCGGCGTCGGAGGCGAGCTGCACCAGCCAGGCCCGGATCGGTGCCACCGCCTCGACGGGCAGCAGGCCGTCGGTCAGGTCGATCTCGGGCACGTCGAACAGCGGGGAGTCCTTCAGCCCGCGAGCGGTGAGCATCCGGGCCAGGTGGCCGCGTACCTCGGAGACGTGGTCGGGGGCGGTGCGGTCCAGCACCACCGCAACCGCGGTCGATCGCCGGGCGGCGTCGGCCAGCACCTGCCAGGGCACCTGGTCGGCGTAGCGGGCGGCCGAGGTCACGAACACCCAGAGGTCGGCGGCCGCGAGCAGCTCGTCGGCGAGGTGGCGGTTGGTCCGGTTGACCGAGTCGACGTCGGGCGCATCGAGCAGGGCGAGCCCCGGGGGCACACCCTCGGTAGCGACCAGCTGCAGGCTGTGGCCCTCCGTCTGCGAGCTGGTGCGGGGCAGGTCGGGCAGGATCCGGTCGGCCTGGAACCAGAAGGCGTCATGTGGGTGGTGCACCAGCACGGGTGACTGGGTCGTGGGGCGCAGCACGCCGGTCGGGCTCACGGGGGCGCCGACCAGCGAGTTGACCAGCGTGGACTTGCCCGCGCCGGTCGAGCCGCCGACCACCGCGAGCAGCGGTGCGTCGATCTGCAGCAGCCGCGGGAGCACGTAGTCCTCGAGCTGCGACACCATCGTGCTACGGGCGGTACGGGCCTGCTCGGCGCCGTCGGACGCGAGCGGCAGCGACACGTCGTCGAGACTCTGCCGCAGTCGGATCAAGGCGCTCACCAGGTCGGCGAACGCACGCGAGTCAGTCATCGCGCATGTCCTCCTCACCGGGTGTGACAGGGTCGCTCCGACCCGCGAGCAAACCCTAGTCGAGCCCACCGGGGTACCGCCGGTCACGGCACCCGCCGGCTAACCCGGCCCGTGCGACGGCGGAGGCGGGGCCGGTGGAAGGCCCGCCGGGCCGACCGGGGCCGACCACGAGACCGGCGGCAGCACCACGAACGGGCGCCAGCTCTGCATCCGCACCAGGTGCGCGTGCACGCGCTGGACGCCGTCTGCGGGCGCCTTGCCGCGGAGCACCCGGTCGTGCATGAACGCCATCTCGGTCGCCGCCTGTTGGTACGCGCGTAACGCCTGTGCAGCATGGGGTCCGGCCACCCGCCTCGCGAACCGGCGCGCGGCCGCCCGGTCACCGAAGCGGACCAGCCAGTGCACCTCGGCGGGGTGCAACCAGCCGCGCCGAGCCGCGTCGGTGAGGGACCGGGACAGCACCCGGCCCTCCCGCACCCGGGCCCACACGGCCAGCGCGATGCCGGCACCGAGCAGCGGCAGCATGGCGACCAGGTACGTGAGCAGGAACTCCGTGGGCAGCTCGTCCTCGTCGGCGAGCAGGGCCGAGCCGTTCCACGCCGCGTGCAGCCCCATCGCCACCAGCAGCCCCACCACCGGCGCGACCCAGCGGACCCAGCGACGGGTCGCCACGATGGCCAGCGCGACCCCGATCCCGGTAGCGGAGGTGAACAGCGGGTGCGCGAACGGGCTGAACAGCCCGCGCACGATGAACACCCCGGTCGCCCCGCCGGCCCCCTGCAGCGCCGGGTCGAGCTGGCCGCCGTACGCACCGGCGTAGTAGAGGACGTTCTCGGTGAACGCAAAACCGACACCGACCAGGCCGGCGTAGATCAGCCCGTCGAGGATGCCGTCGACCACCTTGCTGCGGCGGAGCATGACCAGCACGACGAAGAGCCCCTTGGCCGACTCCTCCGCGATCGGCGCCACCACGACACCCACCGTGCGCTCGGACGCGTCGAACCACTCGCTGGCAGCCAGCTCCACGGAGCCGGCGATCACCACCGAGACCACGGCGCCCCACACCAGTGCGCCGACCAGGAACCGGAGCGGCTCGGGCTCGTACCGGTCGAGCCAGAGGTAGGCGCCGACCAGGAAGGGCACCGGCAGGGCCGCCAGGACCAGGGTGAGGATGCTCCCGCCGGTGCTGCCTGTGCTGAGGGCCGCGACCGCGATGACTCCCGCCACCCCGAGCACCGCGAGCACCGCCACGGCGACGATCAACACCGTGCGCCCCGGTCCCCGGTCGAGCTGGGGCCGCGGCAGGCCTACCGGGGGCGGGCCCGGCGGCGCCGGGACCGGGATCCGTGTCGGTGGCGGTCCGGTGGGCGGCGAGATCAACGGCCCGTTCGTCCCCGACGGCGCACCCGGGCCCTCAGGCCGGCTCGGGGGTGGCCAGGACATGCGCAAAGGGTACGGTCGCCGCCGCGCGCCGGCAGCGGCCGCGTACGCCCCTCGCACAGCGGCGCGTCGTTATCGTGGTGGGTCACGCGCTCGTAGCTCAGTTGGATAGAGCAGTGGACTTCTAATCCACCGGTCGCAGGTTCGAATCCTGCCGGGCGCACCTGGCTGACCTGGACCGATGCGCCGTGAGAGCGTGCTGGGCGTGCCGTTCGCAGCCCCGCCCCCGACCGCGGCCTGGCTGCATCAGGGCGCCCGGTCCGGCTTCGAGGTCGTCTGGTTCCAGCCGGACCACGACGGTTGGCGCGTCAGCGGGTGCACCACAGCGGTCGAGGACGGCCAGGTGTGGGCCGTCGACTACGACATCACCGTGGACGCGTTCTGGACGACACGTCGCGCGGAGATCAACGGCCAGTCGCCTGCGGGGTCTGCGTCGACGGTGCTCGAGTCCGACGGCCTCGGTCGCTGGATCGTTAACGGCAACGCCGCCCCGCACCTGGACGGCTGCCTCGACGTCGACCTGGAGTCGTCGGCGCTGACCAACGCGTTCCCGGTGCACCGCATGGATCTGCCACCCGGCGCCGGCGCACCGGCGCCGGCCGCGTACGTCCGGGCCCTCGGCCTCACGGTCGAGCGGCTGGAACAGGACTACGTCCGCGTCCGCGACCAGGACGCTCAGCAGCAGTACGACTACGCCGCTCCCGCGTTCGGTTTCACGTGCCGCCTGCACTACGACGAGTCCGGCCTCGCCCTCACCTACCCCGGGATCGCCGTCCGCGCCGCCTGAACCGACACAGCGACTTGGTCACCACGACACTGCCGCCGCAGGTCGGGTCTGGCCACCTGGCGGATGTTCCGGAACCGGCTTCGGCCGAGGGTTACGGACGTCAGCAACCGCCCACCTACGAAGGAGAACATCATGCGAAACGTCGTACTGGCCATGCACACCACGGTCAACGGTCGGCTGGACGATCCAGGTGTCTGGTTCACCGGTGTCCCGGACGACGTCTACACCGACATCGACCGCGGGTACGAGACGTTCGACACGATCCTCGTCGGCACCGCCACCTACGACGAGATGGTCGCCTACTGGCCCGGCGCCGAGACCGAGGACGGCGACTCGGCGATCAACAAGGCGATGGCGAGGAAGATGAACGCCTACAAGAAGTACGTCTTCACCACCAGTCAGGCCACCGACGCGCTGGCGTGGAACAACGCCGAGGCGGTCACCGTCACGTCGGACGACGACATCGTTGCGTTCGTCCGCGACCTCAAGGCGCAGCCAGGCCGCGACATCACCTTGGCGGGTGGCGCGCGCCTCGCGGCGACGCTGGCACGTCTCGGTCTGATCGACGAGTACCGGTTCTTCACGCACCCGGTGTTCTCGCCGGGCTCGGCCTGGTTCGACCAGATCCGGGACCAGCGTGCACTGGAGCTGGTCAGCGCCACGTCGTACGACAACGGCGTCGTCGGCATGTACTACCGGCCGTCCAGTGGTCCCGATCGGGAGCTGACGTCGCAGGACGAGAAGTTCCTGCTCACCGTCGACTGAGCGCCGCGCACCCCCCATCGAGGAGGACGAACAGATGAACCCGCGAACCCGGAGCCGCCGGTGGCGGCTGCTCGCTCCGGCTCTCAGTGCGCTGGTGGTGGTCGCCGGCGTGCCCACCGCCGACGCCCACCCGCGCACGCAACCGGTGACGGCGTGGACCAGTGAGCACGCGCTCCCGCTGAGCACGGTCGACCCGGCTGCACCGCTCGGCGACCTCCGGCCGCTGCGTCGCTCGGTCGGCGACGCAGAGATCGTGGGGCTGGGCGAGTCGACCCACGGTGCCGCGCAGGAGATCGACCTCAAGCTCCGCACCCTTCGCCTCCTCGTCGAGCGGATGGGCTTCCGCTCGATCGCCTGGGAGGAGGACTGGACGCTGGGGCGCCGCATCGACACGTACATCCGCACCGGCAGCGGGAGCCTGCACCGACTGGTGAGCCGGATGAGTGGCCAGTGGCAGTACGGCGAGGTGGCTGAGGCGCTGCGGTGGTTGCGCGAGTACAACGCCGGGCACGCCGACAAGGTGCGGTTCGCCGGTGTCGAGTTCTACCTGACGCCGCCCCTGGCGTACGACGACGTCAAGCACTACGTCGCGAGGACCGCTCCGCAGCGACTGCGCGAGCTGCGGCGCCACCTGCGGGTGATCCGGCCGTCCACCTCGAACATGTACGCGTACATCCCGTGGTTCGAGAAGCAGCCGGACCAGCAGCGGTACGTCCGCCATGCCCACCGGGTGCACGAGCTGGTCGCGGGCCTGCCGCACCGCCCCCAGGACCGGCGGCACGCGAAGACGCTCCACACCGCCCGGCAGATCCTGTCCTTCTACGAGCACTACACGCTGCCGGACAGCGACAGCTTCGCGTACCGAGACGCGCACGCGGCGCGGAACCTGCGTTGGTGGCGCACCTTCACCGGCGACAAGATCGCCTACTGGGCGGCCAGCCCGCACACCGCCAACGCGCCGCGGCTGCGCATCGTCATGCCGCCCGACGGCGTCATGCGATTCGCCAGCGCTGGTTCGTACCTGCGCCGCTGGTACGGCCAGCGGTACCTGTCGGTCGGCTTCACCTTCGACCACGGCCGGGTGAGTACGGGTGCCGGAGACACCGCCCCCATGCCCGCGCCCGCACCGGGTTGGTTCGAGCGGCCCCTCGGCCGGGTCGGCCTCGACCAGTTCGCCCTGGACCTGCGGGCGCCCGCCCCGCCACCGGTGCGCCGCTGGCTGCACGACCCCGTCCGCACCCGGGGACTCCCCGGCGTCCCGGACTCGTTCATCGCCGGCGGCACCCTGGCGCGGTGGTTCGACGTGATCGTGCACCGCCAGCGGGTGACACCCACGAGGCCGGTGTTCGGGTGACAACTGAGAGTGACGGATGGGCCTGGTGGTGCTGACGGGCCATACTGCCGGTACTCTCACGCCACCCATATGTCCGAATTGCGGCGCGCGGGAGTGCAGCCATGGCGAGACGGCGTCTTCCGGCCGAGCTGGCGATCCATTCGGTGAGCGACGCCCGCCACCGGCTGCCCGCGGTGTTCGGCACCGGCCAGCTGGTGGTGCTGGGACTCGGCGTGATGATCGGCGCCGGGATCTTCTCGCTGGCGGGCGTGCAGGCCGCGACCAATGCCGGCCCGGCCGTGGTGGTCTCGTTCGTGGTGGCCGGGCTGGTCTGCTTCGCCGCGGCGCTGTGCTACGCGGAGCTGTCCTCGACCATCCCGGCCGCGGGCAGCATCTACACCTTCGGCTACGTCGCCTTCGGCGAGGTCTGGGGCTGGCTGCTCGGCTGGGCATTGGTCCTGGAGATGCTGATCGCCGCCGCCCTGGTCGCGCGGGCATGGTCCTCGTACTTCATCGCCACGATCGGGGGCTTCGACCTGCCGGTGCCGGACCTCCTGGTCGAGTACGGGGAGATGGACTCCACGCTGAATCTCGTCGCCCCGACCCTGCTGCTGCTGCTGACCGCGCTCGTCGTGACCGGGACGAAGCTCTCGGCGCGGGTGCTGACCGTGGCGGTCCTCGCCAAGGTCGCCGTCATCGTGCTGGTCATCGCGGTCGGAGCGCGCCACCTGGACACCGCGAACTACTCCCCGTTCGTGCCGGAGACGATCCCGGCCGCCGATGCGGGCGGAGCCGCGTCCACGGTGTTGCAGGTGTTGATCGGCGACAGCAGCCGGTTCGGCCTGCTCGGGATCCTGATGGCCGGGAGCGTCATCACCTTCGCCTTCATCGGCTTCGACCTGATCGCGACGGCGGCCGAGGACGCGCACGATCCCCGGCGCACGATCCCCGCGGCGATGCTGATCAGCCTGGGACTGGTGACCGTGCTCTACGTGGCGATGGCGGCCGTGCTGGTGGGGCTGCGCCCGTACGACGAGCTCGGCACGGGTGCACCGGTGTCCGACGCGCTCGCCTCGGTCGGCGTCGGCTGGGCCGTCTCGGCGGTCAACCTCGGCGGCCTGCTCGCGTTCACGACGGTGATAGTCGTCGTGCTCATCGGACAGAGCCGGGTGCTGTTCGCGATGGGCCGCGACGGGCTGCTGCCGCGGGGTCTGGGGCGAGTCAGCCGCAGCTTCTCGGCACCCTCGCGGGCGGCCCTGGTCGCCGGTGTCGCCGCCAGCCTGCTGGCGCTCAACCCTGCCCTCGGCTCGCTCGCCGAGCTGCTCGTGCTCGGTGCGCTGTTCGCGTTCTTCTTCTGCGCGGTCGGTGTGGTCGTGCTGCGACGGAGCCAACCCGACCTCGAGCGCGGCTTCCGGGTGGCGGCACACCCGTGGGTGCCGCTGCTGTCTGCGGCGGCCACCGTCTTGCTGAGCCTCAACCTCAGCGTCGACACGTGGCGCAACTTCGGCGTCTGGATGGTGGCAGGGCTGCTGTTCTACCTGCTGTACGGACGCCGGCACAGCGTCCTCGCGCGCACCGAGGCGGCGTCGTCGGTCGCCGCACCGCGGCCCGCGATGGCAGGCAGCGGCGCCTCGCACGCGCTCGGGCGGCCCCGGGGACGGCACGTCCGCTGACGCCAGGTCGTCAGTCCCGGGAGTTGGCCACCTCGAGCAGGACGTCGGCGTGGCAGGGCACGTCGAGCGCGCACCAGCACGCGAGGTCCCGACCGGCAAGGGCGTCGCGAGCCGCGGCGACCCACTCGGGCCGCTCGGCGTACGCGGTGCGGATCAGGTCGATGGTCTCGTCGCGGGTCATCGGCCGCCGGTGCAGCGGGTGCCGGTCGCCGATGCGGAACGGGTTGCCCCACCGGGACGGGCGGGCGACCACCACGGCGTCGGGAGGCTTGCGCCATCCCTTCGTCCGACGCAGCTGGATCCGCTCCGGCACGTCGCCCCCTACTTGAGCGTCCCGGCGGTGAGGCCCGCCTGCACCTGACGGTAGAAGACCAGGTAGACGATGACCACGGGCAGCATGGCGATGGTCAGGGCGGCGAACATCGGACCCCAGTCGTTGCGGTAGCGCTGGCTCGCAAGCAGGGTCGCGATGCCCTGCGCGAGCACGGGTTTCTCCGGCGACAGGAACGCCGGCAGCACGAACTGGTTCCACTGGCCGAGCACGTTGAAGATCCCCACACCCAGCAGGCCGGGCCTGGCCATCGGCAGCATGATCCGGAAGAACGTGCTCGTGTGCGAGGCCCCGTCGATCACCGCCGCCTCGGCCACCGAGGTGGGCAGCGTCCGGAAGAACGCGTGCATGAAGAAGACCGTGAACGGCAGCGAGTAGGCCGTGTAGACCAGGATCAGGCCCTGGTACGTGGACAGCATCCCGAGGTTCCGCACCACGAAGAACAGCGGGACGATCGCCAGGAAGACGGGGAACATCATCCCGGCCGCGAACAGGTAGTAGATGAACCGGTTGCCGCGGAACTCGTACCGCGCAAGGACGTACGCGACCATCGACCCGAGCAGCATGGTCAGCACCACCCCGCAGCCGACCACCACGATGCTGTTCAGCAGGTAGTCGCCCACCCCGAGGTCCCAGGCCGCGGTGAAGTTGCTCCAGCGCAGCGTCGCCGGCAGGCCCCAGGGATCACCGAAGATCTCGCCGGTGTCCTTGAACGCCGACACGACTGCCCACGAGAACGGCACCAGCACGACCACCGACCAGGCGACCAGCGCCACGTGCGAGACGACGTTGGGTGCCGGGATCCCCCGGGCGGACCGGGACGTCGTGTCAGCCATCGCCCGCCTCTCAGTACTCGATGCGATCGCGCCGGGTGGCGCGCAGCATGACGGCGGCCACGGCCAGGGTCAGGAAGAACAGCACGACCCCCATCGCGGACGCGTAGCCGGCGCGACCGAACCGGAAGCCGTTGTCGGCGATCTGCAGCGCCATGACCTGGGTGGCGTTGTCCGGCCCGCCCGGCCCGACGGTCATCACGGCGACCAGCGCGTACGCGTCCAGCGCGAGGATGCCGAGGTAGACCCACGCGGTCTGCACGGTGTCCCACAGCAGCGGGACGGTGACACGTACGAACGTCGCCACCCGCCCGGCACCGTCGACCACGGCCGCCTCGATGAGCTCGCGCGGGATCGACGACATGGCCGCGCTGAACAGCACCAGGTAGAAGCCGACGCCGCTCCAGACCAGGACCCACACCACGCACCACAGCGCGAGGTTGGGATCAGACAGCCAGCCGGGCGAGCCCATCCCCAGCTTCTCCACGACGCTGTTGACCAGGCCGGTCGGCCGGGGATCGAGGACGACGCCCCAGATCACCGCGATCACCGGCACGGACAGCACCACCGGCAGGAAGAACGCCAGCTTGTAGAAGCCTGCGCCGCGGACCCCCCGCACACCCGTCGCGCCCGCCTGCCCGACGTTGAGGAGAAAGGCGAACAGCAGCGCGAGAGCGATGACCACGACCGGCATCACGACCAGCAGCACGAGGTTGTTCCGCAGCGCCCGCAGGAACACCGAGTCGTCCGCGAGGGTCCGGAAGTTCTCCAGCCCGACCATGGAGAACTCCGGGGACACCCCGCTCCAGTCGGTCAGCGAGTAGTAGAACGCCTGCGCGAACGGCGAGATGACGAACAGCGCGTACAACGCCAACGGCACCACCAGGAACCCCGCGATGAAGCGGCCCTGGCCGTGTCGCATCTGACTCCTTCTCCCGCGCCGCGGCCGCGGGTCAGCTGCGGGTTCGCGGCTTGGTGGCCGGGTCGTCCGCCGTCTCGTCCGCGATCTGCTGCGCCGCCGAGCAGAACTCGTCGGCGGTGAGCCGACCAGCGGCGAGCTCGGCGATGGCACTCTCGATCTTCGGCTGCATCGGGGTGTACCACTTGTCGTAGTAGTAGTTCCAGTTCTCGTCGCCGCCCGACTCGGACAGCGCGGTCGCCGACTCGGCGCCCGGGGTGAGCGTCATGCCCTCGGTCGCCCCCATCACGACGGTCGGCGAGGCGGTGAGCTCGGTGAACTTCGCGGCGGCGTCCTTCGAGCACATGATCTGCAGGAACGCGAGACCGCCGGGCACGTTCTTGGCCTGCGAGGGCACGATGTACGACTCCGACGCCTCGATCCGTGTGCAGTCGTACGGCTTGGCCGCGCCGTCGAGCAGCGGCGTCGGCGCCACAGTGGTCTCAAATCCCTGTGGTGCAACGGGCTTCTGCTCGTTCTCCAGCCACGACCCGCAGGGGATGAACGCCGCCTCGCCCTTGTTCCACGCGGTCTGGGACTGGATGTGGTCGAGACCCTCGGTGCCCTCGAGCATGTAGCCCTTGGACTTGATCTCGAGCAGCGCCTCGGCGGCCATCTTGACCGACTCGTTCATCCAGGCCTCCGGCTCCAGCGAGTCGATGGCATAGATGACCTCGTTGCCGCCGTGCTTCACGGCGAGGTCGAGCAGGGTCTGCTCGATGTAGTACGGGTACTTGCCCTGGTGACACATCGGCGCCATGCCGGACTTCTTGATCTCCTCGCACAGCGCCATGAACTCGTCCCACGTCTCGGCCGGTGCCCAGCCCCGCTTCTCGAACAGCGCCTTGTCGTACCAGAGGCCGTAGACCACCTGCGCGTAGTTGAGCACCATCGGGACGTCGTCGTACATCGCCGACTCGATCGCCACCGGCAGCAGCGTCTCCTCGACCGTCTTGCCCTCGAACCCGATGGCGTCGGCCGCGAACAGGTCGCTCAGGTCGGAGAGCTGGTCGGTGTCGGCCAGCGTCGACAGCGGCATCGCCTCGGCGCCGGCGTTGTCGACGACGTCCGGCGGATCGCCCGCGTTGAACCGCGGCTGCAGCTGCTGCTTGATGTCGGTGATGCCGGCGTGGCTGATCTTCGCGTCCGGGAACTGCGCGCTGTAGAGCTGCTCGTCGAACTTGGCGTAGTCGTCGCCGTACCCGCCCTTGAAGATCACCACGTCGAGCGGTGCGTCGGCCTGCACGCCGAACGGGTTGCTCGAGCTCTTCTCGCCCTCGAAGGTGTCGTCGCCCCCGCCGCTGCTGGCGCAGGCAGCCAGGGCCCCGGGCGCGCCGACCGCCAGGCTGGCGAGGGTGGCGCGCTGGATGAAGGCGCGCCGCGTGAAGCGGTTGGGCACGGGCATGACGGCTCCTTCGCACATGTGTCGAGTGCCAGAATTATCGCTCTTTTGCCGCTTTGCGCCATGGCTGCGGGCACCGGAGTTGCGGCGGACTCGTGGCGGCCGGGCCATACCGCAGGTACGGGCCGAAGTGCAAGGGCGCAGACCCTTGCGTGTCCGTTTTCACCCCTGATAGGCATTTCGTCACGAGTTGTCACGGGGGATCCTCTGTCGCCCACGCCACCCCTGTGCGCGGCCGCCGACCGCACGTGACAGCGACCAGGGAGGGAGCACGCACCGTGCGCCCCCATGACCAGAGGGAGCTTCCATGAGCCGACTCAGCCTGAGGCAGCGCACCGCCGCGATCGCGGCGACTGCGGCTGCCGGTACCGCGCTGGGCATTCTCGTCGCACCTGCGGCGCCTGCCACCACCGACAGCCGTGAAGCGGCAGCCGACCCGGCCGCCGCGCGCGCAGACCGCGAGATGGCCGCAACGACCGACGCCCGGGCGCTCGAGCGCTCCCTGGGCGACCGCGGCGCCGGGGTGTGGGTGAACAAGGCAGGCGACCTGGTGGTCGGCACCACCGCCGCCGCCGACGCCCGCACGCTGCGGTCCGACGGCGTCGTCGTCCGCGTGGTCGACAACAGCATGAGCCGGCTCAGCACGGTCAACCAGACGCTGGCCCGCAAGATCAGCACGCCGGGCACCTCGTTCGGCATCGACCCCGCCACCAACAACGTCCTGGTCAGCATCGACTCGACCGTGCCCGCCGCCAAGCAGGCCCGGGTCGAGCGGATCGCCGACCGCTACGACGCAGCCACCCGCGTCCAGGAGGTGGCCGGCGCGTTCTCGACCAAGCTCGCGGGCGGCGAGGCCATCTACGCCGAGGGCGGCGGCCGCTGCTCGCTCGGCTTCAACGTCACCAACGGCAGCACGGACTTCTTCCTGACCGCCGGGCACTGCACCGACATCGCGTCGAACTGGTACGCCGACGCCGGTCAGACCAGCCTGCTGGGCACGAACGGCACCGGCAGCTTCCCCGGTGACGACTACGGCATCGTGACCTACCCGGGTGCGGGCGGCCAGGGCGCCGTCTACCTGTACAACGGCACGTACCAGGACATCACCGGTGCCGGCACCCCGTCGGTGGGCCAGACCGTCTGGCGCAGCGGCAGCACCACTGGCGTGCACAGCGGCAGCGTCCAGGCGCTGAACGCGACCGTCAACTACGCCGAGGGCCAGGTCAACGGCCTGATCCAGACCAACGTCTGCGCCGAGCCCGGCGACTCCGGTGGCTCGCTGTTCGCCGGCTCCACCGCGCTGGGCCTGACCTCCGGCGGCAGCGGCAACTGCACCTTCGGTGGCCAGACGTTCTTCCAGCCGGTCGTCGAGCCGCTGAGCGTGTACGGGGTGTCCGTCTACTGACCCGGTAGCAGCGCACCACCCCGCACATCGCACCACCCGAGTGGCGCGTCGTGTGGCTCCGGCCTCCAGCCCGGTGCCCGCGGCGCGCCACTCGGGCGTCGCGGTCGTACCATCGCCGGGGTTGTCGGGTGGGCTGGGGTGCGCTGGGGTGGGCTGGGGTGAGCTGGGTTTCCCAAGGTAACCCGGGAAACCGAGGGTTCCCCCGTGTCACAACCCGCGGGAAGCTGGGGTTTCCCAAGGGACCTTGGGAAACCGGAGTTTCCAGCCCGGCACCGGCGATCGCGGCGCGGATACTGGTCCGGTGGCGGGCGGACGCAGACGACACCTGCGCCGACGTTCGCCCTGGGCCCTGGAACTGCTCGCCTACGGCGTCGTCGGCCTCGGCGCGGGCACCGCGCTGGCGACCTACCTCGGGGTGCCGTGGTGGCAGGCGGCCCTGGGTGCGGCCGGCCTGCTCGCCGTGCTGCTGATCGCGGTGCTGCTCGAGCGCACCGGGCTGATGCGGCTGACCCACCTCGACGACGATCCGCGAGACGATTGAACGTACGCGACCGCCCCGCTGCGCGCCGACACCGTAGGGTGGCCGACCGTGAACGACAGGGTGGTGTGGATCGACTGCGAGATGACCGGCCTCGACCTCGGCGCGGACGCGCTGGTCGAGGTGGCGGCGCTGGTCACCGACTTCGAGCTGAACGTGCTCGGTGAGGGCGTCGACCTGGTGGTACGGCCCCCGGCGGAGGCCCTGACGCAGATGCCCGACGTGGTGCGGGAGATGCACACCACCTCCGGGCTGATCACCCAGCTCGACGCAGGGGTCAGCCTGGACGAGGCCGAGCAGCAGGTGTTGGCGTACGTGCGCGAGCACGTGCCCGAAGCCCGCAAGGCGCCGCTCGCCGGCAACAGCATCGGCACCGACCGGGCCTTCCTGGCGCGGGACATGCCCGAGCTCGAGGCCTGGATGCACTACCGGATGATCGACGTCTCCTCGATCAAGGAGCTGGCCCGGCGGTGGTACCCCCGCGCGTACTTCGCCGCGCCCGCCAAGCAGGGCGGCCACCGTGCGCTGGCCGACATCCGGGAGAGCATCGAGGAGCTGCGCTACTACCGCGCGGCCGTGTTCGTGCGCCCGCCCGGGCCCGACTCCGAGACCGCCAAGGCGATCGCCGCCCAGCACGCGGGATCGCTGTCCGCGACCGACGGCTGACCCCCGCCCACCCGTCCGGGCGGCACCGGCCCGGCCGCTACACTCGTCCGGGCCGTGGCGCCGGTGACGAGACGTATCGCCGCGGCTCATGGTGGGTGTAGCTCAGTCGGTAGAGCACCTGGTTGTGGTCCAGGGGGCCGCGGGTTCAAGTCCCGTCACTCACCCCACGTCATTGCAGTGACCAGACGACAGAGACGCTGACCTCGAGCTCGGAGGAGCCGGCGCGGATCGGCACCGAGCTCGCGACGTCGAGTGCGGCGCGCTCGGACAGGGACTCGTACAGCACCTTGCCGCCGCCGCGCGTGTTCTCCCGCAGCGACACGACCGAACCCAGCTCCTGCCCGGTGGCCTCGGCGTACTGCTCGGCCTTCGCCTGGGCCTCGGTGATGGCCGCCTCGCGCGCCTCGCGCAGCTGCGCCTCCGGGTCGCCGACGCGCAGCCGGACGTCGCTCAGTCGCACGGCGTTGCCGCCCGCGCCGGCCGCTGCGCTGATGGCCGGACCCGCGTCGGGCAGGGACCTGACCAGGACCGCGAGGTTCTGCGCGACCGCGTAGCCGGTGATCACCGGCGGCCCGTCGCCGCTGTAGTCGTAAGTCGCGTGCACGTCGAGGCCCTTGCTCTGCAGGTCGTCCGCATCGATGCCGACGTCCTTGAGAGCGGCGAGGATGCGGCCGGTGACGCCGTTGGCCTGCTCGAGCGCGTCCGACACGTCCGAGGCGCTGGTGCGTACGCCGACCGAGAACGTCATCTGGTCCGGGACCGTGGCGCTCTCGCCCGTGCCGGTCATCGCGATGCTCGGCACGTCCGCGGGCCTCGTCGCCGGCGCGGCTGCCGCTACCGGGCTGGCGTCCGACCGACCCGAGCCGAGCAGGTACGCCACCACCACAGCGACGACCACCGCCCCCGCGACCAGGATGCTGCGGACGCTGATCGTCACTGTCTGCCCCATGGTGTTGCTCCCGTCCCCGGGCGTCCTGCCTGCCCGCCTCCCGACGCCGTGGCCGGCTGGCGCTGGGACGTGATCGAGGGCAGCAGGGTTCCAGCGGCCGGACAGTCACGGACGAACCGGGCACCCCTCCGCAGCCGCGGGATTCTGGCTGTAGCCGTCGGCCGGACCGCGCCGCTACGTTGCGTAGCGAGCCGTCCATCCACCACCCCCGGGAGGAATCATGCGCTCATCCGTACGTACAGCTGCCGCCGTCGCGACAACGGTGGCCACCATCGCGCTGACCTCGCTGCTGACCGCGCCCGCAGCCTCGGCGGCGGTCATCAACGGGACGCCGGGCGACGACCGCATCCGTGGCACCGCCCGCGCCGACCTGATCGACGCCAGGGCGGGCGACGACGTCGTCCGCGCCCTGGCCGGGCCCGACCGCGTGCGCGGTGGACCGGGCAGGGACGACCTGAGGGGCGGCCGCGGCGACGACCGGCTGCTGGCCGGTACGGGCGGCGACACCTTCGTCGACGGCGCCGGTGACGACATCGTGCGCGGAGGCGCCGGCAACGACGTGTGGAACGGCGGGAGCGGCGACGACAACCACGGCGGTGGCGCCGGGTCCGACAGCATCAACGCCGGCAACGGTGACGACGAGGTCAACGGCGGCAGTGGCGGCGACTTCGTGTTCGGCAGCCGCGGCAACGACCGCATCCTCGGCGGCACCGGCCCGGACCTGATCGACCTCTCGTCCGGCGACGGCCCGCCGATCAACCCTGGCGCCGACCAGGTCCGCTGCGGCCCCGGCATCGACACCGTCGACGGCGCCTCGGCGAACGACATGATCGCGAACGACTGCGAGGTCGTCACCAGCTGACCTTCCGGCCCGTACCGGGTCGCCAAGCCTGGTCGTCGTACGGCACGATGTGAACGCTCACACCGACGACGACTGGAGGCGGCATGACGGGCCCGGTGCACGCGGACGCGGAGGTCTGGTTCCTCACCGGGAGCCAGGCGCTGTACGGCGACGAGACGCTGCGGCAGGTGGCCGAGCAGTCGCAGGCGGTCGCCGCGCTCCTGGACCAGGCCGAGCAGGTGCCCGTACGCGTGGTGTGGAAGCCGGTGCTCACCAGCTCCGACGCCATCCACCGGCTGGCGCTGGAGGCCGACGCCGATGCGTCGTGCGTCGGGGTGATCGCCTGGATGCACACGTTCTCGCCCGCGCGGATGTGGATCGCCGGCCTGGACGCGCTGCGCACGCCGCTGCTGCACCTGCACACCCAGGCCAACGAGGCGCTGCCATGGGCGACCATCGACATGGACTTCATGAACCTCAACCAGGCCGCGCACGGCGACCGTGAGTTCGGCTACGTACAGGCCCGGCTCGGCGTCACCCGCAAGACCGTGTCCGGGCACGCGAGCGACCCGGTGGTGCGCGGGCGGGTGGGTGCCTGGGTACGGGCGGCACTCGGCTGGGCGGAGGCGCGGTCGCTGCGGCTCTCGCGCTTCGGCGACACCATGCGGGACGTCGCGGTGACCGAGGGCGACCGGGTCGAGGCCCAGTGGCGGTGGGGCGTGACGGTCAACGGCTACGCCGTGACCGACCTGGCCGACGCCGTGCACGCGGCCGATCCGGGACGCGTCGACGGTCTGGTGGAGGAGTACGCGGACGCGTACGAGGTCGTGCCTGAGCTGTTGCCCGGCGGCGACCGGCACGAGTCGCTGCGTTACTCGGCGCAGATCGAGGTCGGGCTGCGCGAGATGCTCGCGGGTACGGGGGCGCGGGCGTTCACGTCCAACTTCGAGGACCTGGCCGGGTTGCGGCAGCTGCCGGGCATGGCGGTGCAGCGGCTGATGGCCGACGGCGTCGGCTTCGCGGGAGAGGGCGACTGGAAGACCGCTGCGCTGCTGCGGATCCTCAAGGCCGCGGCGGTGGGGCTGCCCGGCGGTACGTCGTTCATGGAGGACTACACGTACCACCTGGGCCCGGGCACGCCGAAGGTGCTCGGCGCCCACATGCTGGAGATCTGCCCGTCGATCGCGGCCGAGCGGCCGCGGGTAGAGATCCATCCGCTGGCGATCGGCAACCGGGAGGACCCGGTGCGGATGGTCTTCGACGCGGCGACCGGGCCGGCGTTCGTCGTCGGCATGTGCGACCTCGGCGACCGGTTCCGCCTGGTGGCCAACGAGGTGTCGGTCGTGCCGCCCGACGAGCCGCTGCCCCGGCTCCCGGTGGCGCGCGCGGTCTGGCAGCCGGCGCCCGATCTCCGTACGTCGACCGAGGCGTGGATCATGGCCGGCGGACCGCACCACACCGTGCTCAGCACCGCGCTCCCGACCGAGGTCCTCGTCGACCTGGCCGAGATCGCCCGTACCGAGCTGGTGCTGATCGACGACGACACCACCCCCCGCCGGCTGCTGCAGGAGCTCCGCTGGAACCAGGCGTACCACCGCCTCGCCGCGGGCTTCTGACGTTCGGTTTCCCAAGCGACCTTGGGAAACCGAGGGTTCTACCGCGTCACGACACGGGGGAACCTTCGGTTTCGCGGTAGCAGCCGTCGTCCACAGCCGAGCGTGCGCCCCCGGTCATCCACCGGTCACACGGCAGCAGCCGCCACAACCGGCCGCACCGGCCGAGGCTGTCGACGTGGACGACCTACTGATGAGCCTGGCCGCAGCATTCGGCGGTGTGTTCACGACGCGCGAGGCGCTGTCGTGCGGCTTCGACGAAGCCACCATCACCCGACGCGTGCGGACCAGGGTGTGGCACCGCATCCGCCGCGGTGCGTACGTCACCGGTGCCCAATGGGCAGCCAGCGGAGCCCATCAGCGACACCTGCTCACCCTACGGGCGGTGCTCCGCGCCTCGAGCGGCGAGGTGGGATCACACACGACCGGGGCTCTCGCGCTCGGCGTGGAGATGTGGGAGCCCGACCTGGAGCAGGTCCACACCACGCATCTCGACCTGCGGCACGGACGCCGCGAACACGGCGTCAACCGCCACGCCGGCCCGCTCGACCCTTCAGCATGCGTGAGCCGCCACGGGATCGCCGTGGGACCTCCCGCGGTCTGCGTCGCCGGCGCGATGCTGCTGCATCCGGTGCGGAAGGCCATCATCATCGGCGACTCGGCATTGAACAAGGCCGTCGTCGACCAACGGGAGCTGGCGGCGGTTGCACACGAGTGGTGGTACCACCCCAGGTCCCGCGGCCTGAGGTACGCCGTCTCGCAGCTCGACGCCGGCGCTGAGTCCCCGGGCGAGTCGCTGGCGCGTCACCTGTTCGTGAGCCGCGGTCTGCCCCGTCCGCAGACGCAGTACTGGGTGTACGGGCCGGACGGCTTCATGGCCCGTACGGACTTCGCGTGGCCGGAGCGAGGAGTTCTGGGAGAGTTCGACGGCACGAAGAAGTACTTGCGTGACGACGGCTCCGGCCGGGATCCCGGCGAGGCCGTCTTCGCGGAGAAGCGCCGCGAGGACCAGCTGCGCCGGCTCGGCTGGTCGGTCGTACGCCTCGTGTGGGCCGAGCTGTTCACCCCCGACGTGACGATCGCGCGCATCGGCGCGGCGCTCGCCCAAGGCGGTCCGCGGTTGTCTGCGGCCTACTTCTACCGCGAAACCCAAGGTTCCCCCGGCTCGTGACGCACGGGAACCCTGGGTTTCCCAAGGTCCCTTGGGAAACCCAGAGAGTCAGCTCAGCGGGACGACGTCGGGGGCGCCCATCCGGGCGGCGTCGGCGGTCTCGTCGTCGGGCATCTGCTGGCTCTCCCGCTCGGCGGCGACCCGCTGCCGGTAGTGCTCGATCTCGAGCGCCACCTGCTCGCCGCTCCAGCCGAGCACGCCGCCCATCAGGCCGGCGACGTCCTGGCAGGAGCGGAGCCCGCGGTCGAAGGTCTCGATCGAGATCCGGGTACGCCGCGTGAGCACGTCGTCGAGGTGGCGGGCACCTTCGTGCGACGCCGCGTAGACGATCTCGGCCCGCAGGTAGTCGTCGGCGCCGACGACCGGCTCGCCCAGCGACGAGTCGGCGTCGACCAGGTCGAGCAGCTCGTGCACCAGCGCCCCGTAGCGGCGCAGCAGGTGCTCCACCCGCACCAGGTGCAGCCCGGCCCGGCGGGACAGCAGGTGCCGCTGGTTCCACAGCGCCTCCCAGCCGTCGGCGCCGAGCAGCGGCACGTCCTCGGTGCACGAGTCCGGCACCGAGCGGTCGAGGTCGACCTCGAGCCCGTGCACCGCCTCGTCAACGGCGTCCTGGGCCATCACCCGGTACGTCGTGTACTTGCCGCCCGCGACCACGACCAGCCCCGGCACCGGGTGCGCGACCGCGTGCTCGCGGGACAGCTTCGACGTCGCCTCCGACTCGCCGGACAGCAGCGGCCGCAGCCCGGCGTAGACGCCCTCGACGTCGGCATGCGTCAGCGGCGTCTCCAGCACGGTGTTGACGTGCTCGAGCAGGTAGTCGATGTCGGAGCGGCTCGCGGCCGGATGGGCCTTGCCCAGCTCCCAGTCGGTGTCGGTGGTGCCGATGATCCAGTGCCGTCCCCACGGGATGACGAACAGCACCGACTTCTCGGTTCGCAGGATGAGTCCCGACTCCGACCGGATCCGGTCCCTCGGCACCACCAGGTGGATGCCCTTGCTGGCCCGCACGTGGAACTGCCCGCGCTCGCCGGCCAGCGCCTGTGTCTCGTCGGTCCAGACCCCCGTGGCGTTGACGACCTGGCGGGCGCGTACCCGGATCTCCTGGTCGCTCTCGAGGTCGTGCACGAGGGCGCCGGTGACCCGCTCGCCCTCCCGCAGCAGCGACGTCACCCGGGACCGCGAGGCCACCGAGGCGCCGTAGGCCGCCGCCGTCCGCGCGAGGAACATGGTGTGCCGCGCGTCGTCGACCTGCGCGTCGTAGTACTGCAGCGCGCCCACGAGTGCGTCCTTGCGCAGCGACGGCGCCACCTTGCGGGCACCGCGCCGGGTGAGGTGCCGGTGGTGCGGCACCCCGCGCTCCCGCCCGGACAGCGCTGCGAGGGTGTCGTACAGCAGCACCCCGGTGCCGGCGTAGACCCGCTCCCAGGCGCGGTGGCGTAGCGGGTAGAGGAACGGCACCGGCCGCACCAGGTGCGGCGCCAGCCGGGTCAGCAGCAGGCCGCGCTCGCGCAGCGCCTCGGCCACCAGCCGGAAGTCGAGCATCTCCAGGTACCGCAGGCCGCCGTGCACGAGCTTGCTGGAGCGGCTGGACGTGCCGGACGCGTAGTCGCGCGCCTCGACCAGCCCGACCCGCAGGCCGCGGGTGACGGCGTCCAGCGCCGCCCCCGCGCCCACGACCCCCGCTCCGATCACCAGCACGTCCAGCTCGTCGCCGGCGATGTCGTCCAGCGCCCGCTGGCGCTGCTCGGGTGACAGTGCGACCGACCTCATCGTGGTGACCCTCCAGGCTGGGTACGGGGACGGACGCGGCGCAGGCTCAGTCGACGTCCACCCAGTCCAACGTCCGCTCGACGGCCTTCTTCCAGCCGGTGTACCCCTCTTCGCGCTGCTCCTTGCTCCAGGCCGGCTCCCAGCGCTGCGACTCGTTCCAGTTCTCGCGCATCTCGTCGGTGTTGCTCCAGAAGCCGACCGCGAGCCCTGCCGCGTACGCCGAACCGAGCGCCGTGGTCTCGGCGACCACCGGACGGCTGACCGGGACGCCGAGAATGTCGGCCTGGATCTGCATGCACAGGTCGTTCGCCGTGACGCCCCCGTCGACCTTCAGCACCTCGAGCACGACCCCGGAGTCCTTCTCCATCGCCTCGGCGACGTCGCGGCTCTGGTAGCAGATGGCCTCGAGCGTGGCGCGGGCCAGGTGCGCGTTGGTGTTGAACCGCGAGAGGCCGACGATCGCGCCGCGGGCGTCGCTGCGCCAGTACGGAGCGAACAGCCCGGAGAACGCCGGCACGAAGTAGATCCCGCCGTTGTCGTCGACCTGCTTGGCCAGCGACTCGCTCTCCGAGGCGCCGCTGATGATCCCCAGCTGGTCGCGCAGCCACTGCACCGCCGAGCCGGTCACCGCGATCGAGCCCTCGAGGGCGTAGACCACGTCCTCGTCGCCGAACTTGTAGCAGACCGTGGTCAGCAGGCCCGCGTTCGAGCGGACCAGCTCGGTGCCGGTGTTGAGCAGCATGAAGTTGCCGGTGCCGTACGTGTTCTTCGCCTCGCCGGGCGAGAAGCACACCTGCCCGACGGTGGCGGCCTGCTGGTCACCGAGGACGCCGCTGATCGGGATCTCGCCGCCGAACGGCCCGTCCTTGCGGCGTCTTGCCGAAGCCGTCCGCGGTGGAGCTGGGCGTGATCGTCGGCAGCATCGACCGGGGGATGTCGAAGATCCCGAGCAGCTCGTCGTCCCACTCCAGCGTCTCGAGGTCCATCAGCATGGTGCGGCTGGCGTTGGTCGGGTCGGTGACGTGGAGGCCGCCGTCGGTGCCACCCGTGAGGTTCCAGATCAGCCAGCTGTCGGTGTTGCCGAAGACCGCGTCACCCTTCTCCGCGGCCTCGCGAACGCCGTCGACGTTGTCGAGGATCCACTTGATCTTGCCGCCGGAGAAGTACGTCGCCGGCGGCAGTCCGGCCTTGTGCCGGATGGTGTCGCCGTGGCCGTCCCGCTCCAGCGCGGAGGCGATCCGGTCGGTGCGGGTGTCCTGCCAGACGATCGCGTTGTAGTAGGCCCGGCCGGTGGTCTTGTCCCACACCACCGTCGTCTCGCGCTGGTTGGTGATGCCGACCGCGGCGAGGTCGGAGGCGCTGAGACTCGCCTTGTTCAGCGCGGTCTTGACCACCGACGAGGTGCGCTCCCAGATCTCGATCGGGTCGTGCTCGACCCAGCCGGCCTGCGGCAGGATCTGCTCGTGCTCGAGCTGGTGCCGGCCGACCTCGTTGCCGCTGTGGTCGAAGATCATGAAGCGGGTGCTGGTGGTGCCCTGGTCGATGGCGCCGACGTAGTCAGCCATGCTGTGCTCCTTCTGCAGGTGAGGGGTGAAGCCCTGAGCTAGCAGCCAGTCACGCGGCCGGCGCTACCTGTTCACGTCCTTGTCGTCGTACTCGCCTTCGCCGTGCTCATCGGGGGCGCTCGGCGCGACGTCCGTGTCGACGAAGCTGCCCTCGGGCTCCTCGGCGTGCCGTGCCGAGTCGTCCGCGACGTCCTCGTCCTCGTACTCGCCCTTGCGGCGCTCAGCGGCGGCTCTCTGGGCGACGTCCTTGTCGACGAAGCTGCCCTCGGGCTCGGCCTCGTGCCGGGTCGAGTCGTCGGCGACGTCCTCGTCCTCGTACTCACCTGGGGCACTCATCGGCTGTCCTCTCTGTGCTGGGGTTGCGCACCGATGCACGACCGCTCAGGAAACAAACGCGTTGGCGGCCACGCCGGCAAGAACGCCGCCGATGATGGGGCCCACCACCGGAACCCACGAGTACCCCCAGTCGCTGCCGCCCTTGTGCGGGATGGGCAGGACGAAGTGGGCCACGCGCGGGCCGAGGTCACGAGCCGGGTTGATCGCGTACCCCGTGGGGCCACCGAGGGAGTTGCCGATACCGAGCACCAGCAGTGCGGCGGCCAGCGGTCCGAGCCCGCTGGGCGTTTCACCGAACAACAGGATCACGAAGACCAGCGCGAACGTGCCGATCACCTCGGTCACCGTGTTCCACAGCGGGTTGCGGATGGCCGGGCCCGTGGAGAAGACGCCGAGCAGGGGCTCAGGGTCGGTCGTCTCGTCGAAGTGCTTCTTGTACGACGCCCACGCGAGCACACCGCCGAGGAAGGCCCCGAGGAACTCAGCGGACAGGTAGACCAGGGTGGAGGCCGCGTCGACGTCGACGCCAGGGGCGTACTCGTCGGCGCCGCTGGCCAGGATACCCAGCGTGACGGCTGGGTTGATGTGGGCGCCGGACTGGAACGCGACGTAGACGCCGGCGAAAACGCCGATCGCCCAACCGAAGTTGACGAGCAGGAAGCCTCCGTTGAAGCCCTTTGTCTTGACCAACGCGACGTTCGCCACGACGCCACAGCCGAACAGCAGCAGAACGGCCGTACCAGCGAGTTCGGAGACGAAGACGGTGCCCAGTGACATTCCGCACGACCCTTCTAGCGTCGGAGAGCCGCGGAGGCTGTGCCCCGCGCGCGGCACCTGACCCTAGGTGGCTCCAATATCCGGGCGCAATGCCCGCGGAGTCGCAAGTTCACGCTCGGCGGCTGGGTGTGCCTGAGTCCTGATTCGCCGGTATCCGCAGATCTGCTGCCGCGCGGCACCGGCGGGACCCATAATCCGGGTGACGGCACAGGGGCCGTGGGAGGCAGGGGTCGCGGCGTCCGCCTCCGACCGAGGAGGCCCGCGTGCACGCTCTCCTGGATCGGCTGGGTCGATGGTCGGCGCATCGACACTGGATCGTCATCGGCGCCTGGCTGGTGGTGCTGATCGGCGTGCTGGTGCTGCGCAACCTGTTCGGCGGCACGTTCGTCAACGACTACACGGTGCCGGGCAGCGAGTCGTCCGACGGGCTGGACCACCTGGACTCGACGTTCGCCTCGGCCGGTGGCTACACCGGTTCGATCGTCTTCCACGCCAGCAAGGGCAAGGTCAACGCCGACGCGAACGCGGTCAAGAAGTCGATGACCGCGGTGGCCGGGCTCGACCACGTCGTGACCGCGAGCGACCCGCTCACCACCAAGAACTCGGCCAACGTGTCGAAGGACGGTTCCATCGTCAAGGCGCCGGTGTCCTTCGACGTCGTGCCTGCGTCGCTCGACCAGAGCTACCTCGACGACCTCGACGACGCGGTCAAGCCGGCGACCGATGCCGGCCTGGAGGTCGAGTACGGCGGCGCGGCGGGCGACATCGCCAAGCAGGCGAGCGACCGCACGTCGGAGCTGATCGGCATCGTGATGGCGCTGCTGCTCCTGCTGCTGATGTTCGGCTCGATGCTGGCAGCAGCGGTGCCGCTGCTCGCCGCGGTCTTCAGCGTGGGCTCCGGCGTCTCGCTGCTCGCCCTCATCGCCGCCACCACCAACCTGCCGACCACCGCGCCGACGGTGGCGACCCTGCTCGGCCTCGGCGTCGCGATCGACTACGGCCTGTTCCTCGTCGCCCGGCACATCGAGCAGCTCGAGGACGGCATGGAGCTCCGGGCCTCGCTGGGGCGTACGGCGGCGACCTCCGGGTCCGCGATCGTGGTCGCCGGCAGCACCGTGGTGGTCGCGATCCTCGGGCTGTACGTGTCCGGCGTCCCGTTCGTCGGCGCGCTCGGCATGGCGTCGGCCATCGTCGTCGCCGTCACCATGCTGTCCGCGCTGACGCTGGTGCCGGCACTGCTGGGCCTGGCCGGTCGGGGGGTGCTGCGCCGGTCGGACCGGAAGGTCGCCGCACCGGATCCCGACGCCGACCCTGTCGTCCTCGCGGCCAAGCGGGCCGCCGACCACGACGCGCGCGAGCTGGCGCACGAGCGCAGCTGGTTCGCGCGGTGGGGCCGGCGGGTCAGCGACAAGCCGTGGCCGTGGGCGATCGCGGCGACCACCGTGCTGGTCGTGCTGGCCATCCCGTTGTTCTCGATCCAGCTCGGACAGCTGGACGCAGGCACCGACCCTGAGTCGGACAGCAGCCGGAAGGCGTACGACCTCATCGAGACCGGGTTCGGCCCCGGCGCGAACGGCCCGATCACCGTGGTGGTCGACGTCCCGAAGCAGAGCAGCAACGCCACCCAGAAGATGCTGTCATCGCTGCAGAAGCAGCTGAAGAACACCGACGGTGTCGCCTCGGTGGGCGACCCCCAGGTCAACAAGCCCGGGACCACCGCCGTGATCACGCTCCTGCCCACCACCGCCCCGCAGGACCACGCCACGTCGGACCTGGTCGACACCATCCGCAGCGACGTCCTCGCGGGGCAGGACGAGCAGACCTGGCTCGTCGGCACGGTCGCGGGCTACGTCGACTTCACCGACAAGGTCGCAGAGCGGATGCCCTACCTGATCGCGGCGGTCGTGCTGCTGGCGATGCTGCTGCTCACGGCGGCGTTCCGCTCCGTCGTGATCGGCATCAAGGCGGCGGTGCTGAACCTGCTGTCGGTCGGCGCGGCGTACGGCCTGGTGGTGGCGGTGTTCCAGTGGGGCTGGGGGTCGTCGTACGTCGGGATCGAGGAGACGGTGCCGATCCCGTCGTTCGTGCCGATGCTGATGTTCGCCATCGTGTTCGGGCTGTCGATGGACTACGAGGTGTTCCTGCTCAGCCGGGTGCACGAGGCGTACCTGGCCACCGGCGACAGCCACCGCGCGGTCGCCATCGGCATCGGCGCCACCGCGCGGGTCATCACGACCGCGGCGGCGATCATGGTCACGGTCTTCACCAGCTTCGTGCTCAGCGACGACCCGACGGTGAAGATGCTCGCGATCGGCATGGCCGGTGCGGTGCTCATCGATGCCACCGTGGTGCGGATGGTGCTGGTGCCGGCCGCGATGTCCCTGCTCGGCGACGCGGCCTGGTGGATGCCCCGGTGGCTCGACCGGATCCTGCCCAACCTGCAGCTCGAGGGCCCGGTGGAGCCGCCTGCCGAACCGGCCCCCGAGCCGGCCGAGTCCGCGCCGCCCGTCCCCGGAAAGCGTCGCGCCGACCTGCCGGGCCCGCGTAGCGACGGCCAGGTCGAGCAGCCGCGGACCACGACCGACGAGACCCGCTGACTGCGTGCGGGGACGTCCCAGCGCGCTGCTAGGCTGGGCGATCGCGCGCCATTAGCTCAATTGGCAGAGCAGCTGACTCTTAATCAGCGGGTTCGGGGTTCGAGTCCCTGATGGCGCACACTCAGTGGGGTGGCGACGGCTGACCGTCGTCGACCCATGCCGTGAAGCTGTCGATGACGTCCTTGATTCCGGTCTCACCGAGCGAGTCGTAGTAGAACTTCACCCGCTTGCCGGACTTGCGCGCCCCCGGAATGGACAACGCCTTCTCCTCCTGGCCCTGGGCGCCGCTCACGATTGACGCCGAGTTGATGTACAGCACGGCGCTGTGGCCGCTGGCGACGTACTTGAGGTGCAGGATCTTGGCGCTCTTCGAGGGCGACACGAACCACCCGCGCTCGATCATGTGGTCGTAGGCCTGCTGCGCGTAGCCGGCCGGGTTGTGGTTGACGAAGTCCTGCAGCCGCTTCGGCAGCGCAGCAGCAGTCGCGTGGTCCGCCGATCCGGCGGTGTTGTCGACCGAGACGACCGGGGTGCCGTCGCTCTGGATCTCGATGGTGATTCTGATCGTCGTCTCGCTGGGCATCGTTCCCCCTGGGTAGCCGGTACCTGACGAGCACAGGCTACCCGGCGATCATCGTGGATCAGGGTGATTTCCACGAGGATCCGGGTGACCAGGAGGATTTGCGATGACCCAATGCCGCTGTACCCCCCGCAGACGGCCCGTCCCAGATCTGAGTCTCCCGGCGCCAGGGATAGGGCGGCACTCCCTACATCAGTCGGTGGTCCCCGCACTCATGGTGTTGTCACCACCGGGCCACGAGGTCTGGGACGGGTCCCGGAAGGGGATCATCATGAACAGCACACGCATCGCATTCTCCGTGCTCGGTGTCGCAGGTCTCGGCCTCGCCGCCCTGGGCACCGCGCCGGCCCAGGCCGCCAGCCCCGCCGATCGTGGCCCCAACGACCTGTGCAAGGTCAGGGTGCTGTCGGTGCAGGCCGACGACCTGCAGGAAGACGTCCAGGAGCAGGACGAGGTGTTCCTCCGGCTCGGCGACAGCCGCACCGTCGAGCGCCCCTACTTCCTGGGCCAGCACCGCAACACGCTCGGCGACGGTCAGGACTTCTTCAACGGCCACGAGCGGGTCGCGCTGATCGAGAACGACGCGGCCAGCGGCAACAAGGACGTCATCGACCGGGCGCGGCTCAGCTGCGACACCGGCCAGGTCGAGTCGACGCTGTCCGACGCCAACGCCGACACCGTCTACACGGTCGTGTGGAGGGTCGACGAGATCTCTTGAGCCCCCCAAGACGCCCTGGGTGCGGCACCGGTCGGCGAGGTCCGGTGACGACAGCACCCAGGGCGTCTTCTGGTGCGCCCCACGATCCGATCAGTCGTCGGACCCGGCCAGCCCGATGATGTCCGCGAGGACCGCGACGGCGTCCGGGATCACGGCGTCCCGGATGTTGCCGTAGCCGAGCACCAGCGCCGGAGGGCCGGAGCCGGCGGCACGGTAGACGTCCAGGTCCACCACGTGTACGCCGCGCTGCTCCGCCGCACGTACCACCGTGGCCGCCGGCACGTCGGTGGGCAGGCGCACCAACAGGTGCAGACCGGCCGCGACGCCGAACACCTCGCAGGCCGGCAGCCGCTGCCTCAGCTGGGCCACCAGCAGGTCCCGACGCGCACGGAAGGCCCGACGGACCCGGCGCAGGTGCCGGTCGTACGCCCCCGAGGTCAGCAGCCGCGCGAGCGCGAGCTGGTCCAGGGTGGGCGGGAGGGGCGACGCCGACCCCGCACGACCGAGGTCGGCGGCCCATCGGGCCGGGGCCAGCATCCAGCCGATCCCGACCGCCGGTGACAGGGTCTTGGACAGCGATCCGAGCAGGACGACCCGACGCGGGTCCATGCCTTGCATCGTCGACACCGGGGGCCGGTCGTAGCGGAACTCGGCGTCGTAGTCGTCCTCGAGGATCAGTCCGTCGACGCGGTCCGCCCACCGCAGCAGCGCGGCGCGCCGCTCGGCCGACAGCACCACGCCCCGCGGGAACTGGTGGGCCGGCGTCACGATGACCGCGCGGGTGCCGGCGCGCGCGTCGAGCTCGTCCGCGCGGAACCCGTCGTCGTCGACTCCCACGGGCACCGGCTCGAGCCCGGAGTCCCGTACGGCGGCAGCCAGCCGGGTCCAGCCCGGGTTCTCGACAGCCACCGACCGGTGACCGCCGGAGGCCAGGACCTCGCAGAGCCGCCGCACGGCCGATGTGGTGCTCGTGGTGACCAGCAGCCGGGCGTCGGCAGCACTCGCGGCGCGGCTGCGCTGCAGGTAGTCGACCAGCACCGCGCGCAGCTCGGGGTGCCCCGCCGGCTCGGCGTAGCCCAGGTCCTGCACGGTGGCACCGGCGGTGGCGGCCCGCAGTGCTTCTGCCCACCGCGCCCGCGGGAAGGCACGCAGGTCCGGCAGCCCGGGGGCCAGGTCCATCCGGACGGGCGGACGGCGGGACCGGGGCGTCGTGACCTCACCCGACCCGGTGGAGCCGACCCAGCAGACCCGGGTGCCCGACCCGGTACGGGCCTCGAGGTAACCCTCGGCGACGAGCTGGGCGTACGCCTCCGTCACCACCCAGCGCGAACAGCCCAGGTCGGCAGCGAGCGCCCGGCTCGGCGGCAGGGTGGCCCCGGTCGCGAGGCGGCCGGATCGGATGGCCGCACGCAGGGCCCGCTTGAGCCGCTCGTTGCGGGTGCCGATGCCGGCCGCGCCCAGGTCGAGCAGGACGTCCCACCGAGGATTGGTCTGGGATTCTGGCATTGCATCGGATCGTACTACCGGGCCGAATGCGCCTAGCGTCGCCACCATGACGAGATCCCGGCACCACGAGCAGCAGTCCCCGTTCAACCGACTCCTCCACCACTGGGCCCAGCAGTCCGGCGTGTTCTCGGCGCTCCCGGACGCGCCGGTCGTGGTCGAGCGGCCCCGACGCGGATCCGGCGCGTGGCGACGACTGTCCCGGCAACCGGCCGGCGGGTGGCTCGGGCGCGGCCGCCGGAACGGACACCCGTCCCACATCGTGGAAAGCACCTGGCGAGGCGACTGCGAACTCTCGTAGGCATGGTGTCTGCACATATCGGACATCTCTCCACATATTGGAGTCGCCTGTGGCACCGGCCGGCGTGCTGGACAAGGTGGTGGCGATCCTGCAGTCCTTCCCGGACGGGTCCACCCGGCTGGAGCCCCGCGACGTCGCCGCCCGCCTGCAGATCACCACCCCCACGGCCTACCGGCTGATGAAGGGTCTGGAGCGGCACGGTCTGCTCGAGCGCGAGCCCGGTGGCTACCGGCTCGGCGTCACCCTGCTGCACCTCGGAGCCCGGGTGGCCGAGGGACTCGACGTGCGCCACGTCGCCCGGCCGCACATGGAGCTGCTGCGCGAGCGCACCGCGGAGAACGCCGAGCTGCACCTGCGGCACGGCGAGACCCGAGTGCCGATCGAGGTGCTGGCCAGCCCGCGACACCTGCGCCCGATCGGCCAGGTCGGCGTACCCCTCCCCCTGCACGTGGGCGCCAGCGCCCGGGTGCTGCTGGCCTGGCTGGACCCGGACGAGAGCGCGGCTCTGGCCGAGGCGAGCCATGCCCGCACAGGTGCTGACGACCCGTTCGACGCGCCCGGCTTCGCGCGCCGGCTGGGCCGGGTCCGCAAGCAGGGCTGGGCGGCCAGTGACGGCGAGCGCGAGCGTGGCCTGGCGTCGGTGGCGGCGCCCGTACGCGATCGCTTCGGCGCGGTCGTCGCCGCGATGGTCGTCTCCGCGCCGTCGGCCCGGCTCCGGCCTGCCGCCGCACGCACCGCTGTCGTCAGCGCCACGACCGACGCCGCGGCCCGGGCCTCGCACGACCTCGGCCACGTCGAGGCGACCCGGGGGGTGACGGCATGACCGGCCCGCTGGACGGGGTGCGGGTCCTCGACGCCGCCACCGTGTTCGCAGGCCCGTTCGCCGCGGCTGTGCTCGGCGATCTCGGCGCCGACGTGGTCAAGGTGGAGATGCCCGGCAGCGGCGACCCGTTGCGTGGCCTCGAGCCCTTCGAGGGCCGCGAGTCCCTCACCTGGGCGGCCGCCGCGCGCAACAAGCGCGGGATCACCCTCGACCTGCGCCACGACGAGGGCCAGCAGATCTTCTGTCGCCTGCTCGCCTCGCGCGACGTCCTGATCGAGAACTTCCGCCCCGGCACGCTGGAGCGCTGGGGGCTCGACCTCGCCCGGCTGCGGGAGGCCAACCCGCGGCTGATCGTCGTCCGGGTCAGCGGGTTCGGCCAGACCGGGCCCTACCGCGACCGGGCCGGCTTCGGCACCCCCGCGACCGCTTTCAGCGGCTACACCTACATCTCCGGCCACCGGGACCGCCCGCCCGTGCTGCCGTCCATCTCGCTCGCCGACTACACGACCGGCCTGTACGCCGCACTCGGCGCGCTGGCCGCGCTCTTCCACCGCGACACCGCCGGCGGGCCGCCGCAGGAGGTGGACGTCGCGCTCTACGAGTCGATGTTCCGCATGCTCGAAGGAGTCGTGGCCGAGTACGACCGGCTCGGCCGGGTGCGGGAACGGTCGGGCAACCAGCTGTCGGCGTCCGTGCCGGCCGGCATGTTCGGCTCGTCCGACGGCGCGTGGCTCGTCCTCACCACCAGCACCGACCGCACGTTCCGCCGGCTGGCGACCGCCATGGACCGGCCCGAGCTGGCCAGCGACCCGCGCTACGCCACCAACCGGGACCGGGTCGAACGCCGCGACGAGGTCGACCGGATCGTCACCGAGTGGTTCGCCGCGCGGACCTCGCAGCAGATCCAGGAGCAGCTCAACGCGCACGGCGTCCCGGTGTCACCGGTCAACAGCATCGCCGACATCTTCGCCGACCCGCACTACGCGGCGCGGGACATGCTCGTCGAGGTCGACCACCCGGACCTCGGCTCGGTACGGGTCCCGGGCGTCGTCCCCAAGCTCAGCGAGACGCCCGGCGCGGTACGCAGCCCGGGTCCCCGTCTCGGCGAGCACAACGCCGAGGTCTTCGGCGAGATCGGGCTCAGCGACGACGACCTGTCGCAGCTCTCGGAGAGAGGAGTCATCTGATGTCCGCTGACGTGGATGCCTACGTGGGTGAGCGTGCCGCGCTGCCGTTCGCCGTCCCCCGGTCGGTGCTGATCAACGAGGTCGGGCCGCGCGACGGCTTCCAGCTCGAGCGGGCCATGATCCCGACGCCGAAGAAGGTCGAGGTCATCGACGCCCTTTCCCGCACGGGCGTCCGCCGGCTCCAGGTGACGTCGTTCGTCCGCCCCGACGCGGTGCCGCAGCTGCAGGACGCCGACGAGGTGATGCGCAGGATCCGGCGCGCCGACGGAGTCTCGTACTCGGTCCTCGTGCCGAACCTGCGTGGGGCACAACGGGCCGTCGAGCACGGCGCCTCCGCCTGGGAGACGATGCTGTCGGTCAGCGACTCGCACAGCCGGGCCAACGCCAACCGGAGCACCGCGGAGGCGCTGGCCGGTATGGCCGACGTCGTGGCCGCCGCGCACGACCACGGGGTCGAGGTCGTCGGTGGCATGGCGACGGCGCTCGGCTGCCCGTTCGAGGGCCGGATCGGCTACGACCGGGTGTCGTGGGTGGTGGACACCTACCGCGGGTGGGGTGTGCGGCGGGTGTCGGTCGCCGACACCGTCGGTGTGGCGGACCCCGCACACGTGCACGCGATGTCGGCGCGGCTGATCGCGGACTTCCCCGACGTCGAGTTCGCGCTGCACCTGCACGACACACGTGGCATGGGCATGTCCAACGTGCTGGCCGGCCTGGCGGCGGGGATCACCGCGTTCGACTCGTCCGTCGGCGGGCTGGGCGGGTGCCCCTTCGCTCCCGGAGCCACCGGCAACATCGCGACCGAGGACCTCGTGCACATGCTCGCGCTGCTCGGCGTCGACACCGGCGTCGACCTGTCCGCGGTTCTCGCGATCTCCCGGGGCCGGGTCGCCGGTCTCGTCGACCATCCGCTGGAGAGCGCCCTCAGTCGCGCCGAGCCCTCGTGGGATCTGCACCCGTCCCCCGCCGGGCAGGAGCTGCAGAGGTCGTGACGGGGCTGCCATGACTCGTGCACGTCGGACCGCCACCGCGCGGAGAGGAGCCGGATGATGTCCGTACGCCAGGAAGCCCGGAGCAGGATCGGTGTCGGGGGCGCCGCGATGGCTCTGGCGGTGACCGCCCTCGTCGGCTGCGATGCCTTCGACGCCGGCGACGAGGCCGCGGCGAGCGGCGACTACCCCGGTCAGCCGATCACGCTGACGGCACCGGCCGAGCCGGGATCGGGCTGGGACACGACCGCCCGGGCCCTGGTCGAGGCGATGGAGTCCGAGGACCTGTCTGACACCGCGATGCCGGTGCAGAACCGCGTCGGCGCGACCGGCTGCGTCTGGCTCAACCAGATGGTCAACGACTTCGCGGGTGCGTCCGACCAGATCGCGATCACCTCGACGCCGATCATGTCGAACCACCTGCGCGGTGACTGCGAACCGACGTACGAGGACGTCACGATGATCGCCAACATCATCGTCGAGCACTACATCGTGGTGGTGCCCGCGGACTCGCCGTATGAGAACGCCGACGACCTGCTGGCAGCCATCGAGGACGACCCGGAGTCGGTGCCGGTCGCGGGCTCCGGTGACGACCAGCTGCCGTTCGCCCTGCTGGTCCGCGAGGCGGGTGGCGACCCGAGCTCGGTCAACTTCATCCAGTACGAGGGCGGCGGCGAGCAGATCACCGCGCTGCTCAACGGCGACGTCGAGGCGGCGATCGCGGGCGTCAGCGAGTTCCGCGGACAGCTGGAGTCGGGTGACCTGCGCGGCCTCGCCGTGCTGCAGGAGGACCGGATGGACGCCCCGCTTGACGACATCCCGACCGCTCCCGAGCTGGGTTACGACGTCACCCTCTCCAACTGGCGCGGCGTCTACGGCCCGCCGGACATGCCCGAGGAGGCGGTCAGGTACTGGCAGGACAAGCTGCAGGAGGTCATCGAGACCCCCACCTGGGAGGAGCTCGCCCAGCGCAACCAGTGGGAGATCCTCTACCTCGAGGGTGACGAGTACGACGCCTACCTGGAGAAGGCGAACGAGGAGATCCGGCAGGGCATCGAGGACACCGGGGGCACCTCGTGACCGTCAACACCTCGCCCCGCAGGTGGCCCGACCTGAGGTCGCTCCGCGCGTCGCGCGACGTCGTCGCCGGTGTCGTGATCGCGGTCCTGGGGCTGGTCTACACCGCGTCCGCGCTGCAGATCCGGCCCGATTCCTCCGCGGCGTCGGTGCTCGGCCCGCGGGTGGCGCCGCTGACCATCGGCATCCTCACCGTGGCGTGCGCGCTGGTCCTCGTCGCCCGCGGCATCCGCTCCCCGTCGGAGGATGCCGACGCCGAGCCGACGGACCCCGGCCGACGTCGCCAGGTCCTCGTGGTCTTCGGGATGCTCACCGCGTACGTGGTCGCCTTCATCCCGATCGGGTTCGTGATCTCGACCGTCGGATTCCTGGTGGCCCTGTCCACGTACGTCGACCGGGAGAAGGTGCTGCGCAACTGCGTGTTCGCGGTGGTGTTCGCCTGCGCGGTCTACGCCTTGTTCAGCTACGGGCTCGAGGTGCGCCTGCCACCCGGGCTGCTGGGCTAGGTGATCGACGATGCCTGACCTGCTCTCCGGGCTCGGCGCCGGCTTCGCGCTGGCGCTGACCCCGACGGCCCTGCTGTTCGCGTTCGCCGGCGTGCTGATCGGAACGGTGGTCGGCGTGCTGCCGGGCATCGGCCCGATCACCGCGATCTCGCTGCTGATCCCGGTGTCGTTCGGGATGGAGCCGGTGCACGGCCTCATCCTGCTCTGCGGCATCTACTACGGGGCGATGTACGGCGGATCGATCTCCGCGACCCTGATCCGCACACCCGGCGAGGTGGCCAGCGTGGTGACCGCGATCGACGGCTACGAGATGGCCCGTCGCGGCCGGGCGGGGCCGGCGCTCGCGACGGCGGCCATCGGCTCGTTCGTCGCGGGCACGCTCGCCACCGTCGCGCTGATGCTGCTCTCACCGGTGCTGGTGTCGGTGGCGGTGTTCCTCGGTGCGCCGGAGTACTTCCTGCTGATGCTGCTGGCGTTGATGATGGCGTCCACCCTCACGACCGGGTCGCGGCTGAAGGCCGTGCTGTCGGTGCTGCTGGGGCTGGCCGTCGGCGTCGTGGGGCTGGACCCGCAGACCGGTGCTCCGCGGCAGACCTTCGGCCTGCTGCCGCTGCAGGACGGGATCGACTTCGCCATCTTCGCGATGGCGCTGTTCGCGATTCCCGAGGCGGTCAGCAACCTGTGCCGGCGCGGGTCGCACGAACGGCCGCAACCGATCCAGGGGCGGCTGTGGATGAGCCGGGAGGACTGGCGGCGCTCGACCGGGCCGTACGCGCGTGGCTCGGCACTCGGGTTCATGATCGGGGTGCTGCCCGGTGTGGGCCCCTCGCTCGCGTCGTTCATGTCCTACGTCATGGAGAAGCGCATCTCCAAGCGCAAGGACGAGTTCGGCAAGGGCGCGATCGAGGGTGTTGCCGGGCCGGAGGCGGCCAACAACGCCGGCGTCGGCGGCGCGATGGTGCCCCTGCTCAGTCTCGGCATCCCGGGCTCGGCGACGACGGCCCTGCTGCTGTTCGTGTTCATGATGTACGGCCTGCAGCCCGGGCCCTTGCTCTTCGAGAGCGACCCTGGCCTGGTGTGGGCGATCGTCGCCAGCATGTACGTCGGCAACGTCGTGCTGCTGGTGCTGAACCTGCCGCTGGTCGGCGTGTTCGTGAAGCTGCTGTCGATCCCGACGCCGCTGCTGTTCTCCGGCGTGCTCACCTTCGTCGTCCTGGGTGCCTACGCGTTGAGCTTCAGCATCTTCAGCTTGCTGCTGGTCCTCGTCTTCGGCACGCTCGGCTACCTGATGCAGGAGTTCGACTTCCCGCTGGCACCGGCCGTGCTGGCTCTCGTGCTCGGGCCGCTGATCGAGACGAACCTGCGGCGTGCGCTGCAGATCGCCGGCGGGGACGTGACAGTGTTCGTCCAGCGACCCGCCTCCCTGGTGCTGCTGCTGGTGTGCGTCGCGGTAGCCGCCGCGCCGCTGGCCCTGTGGCTGCGCCGGTCGGCGCGCCCGTCCGAGCAGCCGGTGGGGTCGCCGCGCTGACGCCCTACGCCGACAGCACCAGCTCGATCTCGTCCGCCGGGGCGGGCCGGGCGAAGAAGTAGCCCTGGCAGGAGTCGCAGTCCAGCTTCACCACCTGCGCGTACTGGTCTGCGGACTCGACCCCCTCGGCGATGACCCGCATCTGCAAGCCGTGCGCCAGCCCGGCGATCGCGCCGACGATGAGACTGCTGGCGGACTCCCGGCCGAGGTCGGCGATGAACGAGCGGTCCATCTTGACGATGTCGACCGGGAACTCCTTGAGGTAGCTCAGCGAGGAGTAGCCGGTGCCGAAGTCGTCGAGGGCCAGCATCACCCCGAGGTGCTTGAGATCGGTGAGGACGTGCAGGGCCCTGGCGCTGTCGTGGATGAACACGCTCTCGGTCACCTCGAGCGTCACCCGCCGCGGATCGGTGCCGGTCTCGGCGAGCACCTCGGCGACCGTGGCGGCGAAGTCGGGCGCCATCAGCTGCCGCACGGAGACGTTGACCGACACCTCGAGCGCGTGGTTGTGGTGCTGCCAGCGCTGCAGGTCCCGGCAGGCGCGATCCAGCACCCAGCGTCCGATCTCGGTGATCATGCCGCTGTGCTCGGCCAGCGGGATCAGGGTCGTCGGCGGGATCACCCCTAGCGTGGGGTGTGACCAGCGCAGCAGCGCCTCGACGCCGACGATCCGCTTGTCGTCGGTCGCCACGATCGGCTGGTACTCGGTGCGCAGCTCGCCTCGCGCCAGCGCGCCCGGGAGGTCGCGGTTCAGGCTGGCGCGGTGCCTGGCGAGGTTCTGCTCGCGCAGGTCGACGATGCCGTGGTTGGCGCCGCCGCGCCGCTTGGCCTGGTACATGGCGGTGTCCGCGTCCCGCAGGATGTCTTCCGGGACGTTCTCGCCGGGGCCCGAGAAGGCGATCCCGACACTGGCACTGACGTAGACGTCGGCCGTGCTGAGCACGAAGACCCCGCCGAACGCGACTGCGATGCGGGCCGCGATCGGCTCGACGTCCGCAGGGTCGTCGAGGTCCTCGCACAGCACGACGAACTCGTCACCGGCGAGCCGGGCCATGGTGTCGCCGGGACGCAGCAATGCGGTCAGCCGCTCAGCAACGCCGATCAGCAGCTCGTCGCCGATGTGGTGGCCGTACGTGTCGTTGACCGACTTGAACCGGTCGAGGTCGACGAACAGGATCGACAGCGTCGTGCCCGACCGGCGACACCGCAGGATCGCGTGGTCGAGCCGCTGCACCAGCAGGTTCCGGTTGGGAAGCCCGGTGAGCGCGTCGTGCAAGGCGCTCAGCCGGGCCCGCTCGGTGGCCTCGAGCAGCTCGGTCCGCGCCTGCGCGTTCAACAGGTACGCCGCGGCCACGTCGGCCAGGGTCTGCGCCGCCGCCATCGTCCCGGTGTTCAGGTCGCCGGCCGTGCCCCGGTAGAGGTCGAGCGCCCCGAGCTGCTGGTCCCCGTGCCGCAACGGGAACGTGAACACCGCACGCAGTCCCAGGTCGACCGCCCGCGCCGAGAACGCCGGGAACTGCGTGTCCTTGCGCAGGTCGGGGATCGAGACGGCCTTGTCGGTGTGGTACGACACCAGGCACGGTCCCTCCGCGAGCTCGGTCTGCAGGCGCTCGTAGCCCAGAGCCGACTCGTCGGACGCGGCGATGTACTGCGGGTCGGTGCCCGGGGAGATCAGCGTGACGCCCGCGCCGCTGACCGGCAGCACGTCCACGATCCGCACCACCAGGTGATCCAGGATCGACTGGATCGGGAAGTCCGTGACCAGGGTGCGGGCGAACTCACTGAGCACGTCCGACAGTCGACGATCGATCTCCACGGATTGCCTCGGTCCTGCGGTAGGGCCGCGGGGACCAGGCGGTGGGACGGGGGTGCCGATGGTGCGTCGGGAGGCATGCCCGGCTGCGGTCTAGACCGGGTCACCACCTCTGAGCATGGCCCCCCGCGGCGGCGAAAGCCACCTAAACGACCACTTGCCGACCGTTCGGACGATGCTCACCCCAGCTCGTCGAGCTCGCCGCGGACCCGCTCGACGGCCTCCGTGGCCTTCCGCGCCGCCTCCGCCGCGGCGTCTCGCGCGTCCGCCGCCTCCTGCTGGCGGTCGTCGACGTCGGCGGCCTCCGCCTCGACCTCCTCGAGCTCGGCGCGCAGCGTCTCGAGCCGCTCCGCCAGGGCGGCCTGCCGGTCGTCCAGCTCGCGCACGGCCTGCTCGCGCTCGGCCAGCGTTCCAGCCGTGTCCGTGACGTCCTGCTCGGCCTCGGCGAGGGCCTGCCGCGCGGACTCGCGCCTGCGCTCGCGAGCGGCTGCCACCTCGTCGTCCGGCGGCGGCTGCTTCGCATGCTTGCGCGACGTGGAGGTCGTGGGCGGCGACCGCCGCGCCTTCGGCACCGCGACCGCTGCGGTGACGCTGCCCTCCCCCATGCCGACGTACGACAGCGCCGTCGTCAGCCGGCCGCTGAGCAGCGCCTGGCCGGCGTCCGCGTCGGCGACCGCTGCCCGCAGCGTCTCCTCGACCTGCTGGGCCACGGCGTCGCTGAGCGGTCGCTCGAGCGCCTCGGCCAGCTGCGCGGCCTGCCGGGAAAAGGCCCGGACCACCTGCTGGCGCTGTTGGTTCAGCGCGCGCATCTGGTCGCCGTCGAGGCTCTGCTGCGCCTCCCGGAGCTCGTCGCCGAGGCCGACCAGCTGGTCGACCGCCTCGGGCCGCTGCCGGGCCAGCTGGTTCAGCAGCCACGCGGCGACCGTCGGCTTGGGCAGCTCACGCACCTGCGCGGCCAGCTCGCGGTCGCCGTCGGCGCGCGCCTGCTTGGCGCGGGCCTCCCGGGCCGCCACGAACTCCTCCGGCGGCAGGGCGTACAGCTCGTCGGCCACGTCTGCCAGGTCGTCGGCCACGCCCCGATCGTCCCAGAGCCGCCCGCCGTGCGGCGGCTGGCGCCTCCGGGTTTCCCAAGCGACCTTGGGAAACCGAGGGTTCCCGCGCGTCACGACGCGCGGGAACCTTTGGTTTCGCGGTCGAAGCCGCCCCCGGTGTCACCGCTCACAGCACGTGCAGAGGCGACGTACGGTGCCTGGCCGGCCGACCGCGCACCTGACAGCGCCGGGTCCCGTACTCACAGAACGTGAAAATTGGTTGCCCGGTCGACGTGCGAACGGGCCGTCGGCACAGCAGACTCTGTCGTGGAGGGAGCGGAGGATCTGGCGCATGGCTCCGCTCTTTCAAGGCGCCCCGCCGTACCCACCCCCTGTGCCGGCGGGGCGCCGCCATGCGCCCTCCGAACGCAGAGCGCGGCCCCGGGTCCCGATGGGGGACAGCAGGACCCGGAGCCGCTCTTTGCAGCGTGGCACTTCCCCGCTGCCCTGGTGGCGAAATCGTGAACTCGTGACCGGCCGCGAGCCGGTGGTGGGCCGGCCCGGATCAGGCGGTGATGAGCCCCGCCGTCGAGCGGGCCCGGCCGAGGCGGGCGGAGACGTCGGACCAGTTGACGACGTTCCACCAGGCCTTGACGTAGTCGGCCTTGACGTTCTTGTACTGCAGGTAGAACGCGTGCTCCCACATGTCCAGCATCAGCAGCGGCACGATGCCGGCCGGTACGTTGCCCTGCTGGTCGAACAGCTGGAACACCAGCGGCCGCTGGCCCAGGGTGTCCCACGCCAGGATCGACCAGCCGGAGCCCTGGATGCCCAGCGCGTTGGCCTCGAAGTGAGCCCGGAAGCCGTCGAACGTGCCGAAGTGCTCGTTGATCAGCGACCCGACGTCACCGTCGGGCTCGCCGCCGCCGTCGGGCGACAGGTTCGGCCAGAAGATGGAGTGGTTGACGTGTCCGCCGAGGTTGAACGCCAGGTTCTTCTCCAGCATGTTGACCGAGCCGTGCTCACCCTTGTCCCTCGCGTCTGCCATCTTCTCCAGCGCGGTGTTGGCCCCCGACACGTACGTCGCATGGTGCTTGTCGTGGTGCAGCTCCATGATCTGCCCGGCGATGTGCGGCTCCAGGGCGCCGTAGTCGTAGGGAAGGTCAGGCAGGGTGTACTCAGCCACGGGGTTTCCTCCGGGATCCTGTGTGGAGATGTCCAGACGGGTCTCTGTCACCATGTCCCACGAGGGCAGCACAGGCAAGCCGGGAGCGTCATGGCACACACCACCCCCACGGACACCGCGGCCGAGGCCGCGGCGGTGGCCGAGCTGCGCCGGATGGGGCAGCGGGTCACCGCGCCGCGGCGTGCGGTGATCGCGGTGCTGGCCTCGACCGGCGACCACCTGTCCGCGACCGAGGTGGCCGAGCGCGCGCAGGCCGTCGGTGCCGACCTGCACCTGGCCTCGGTCTACCGCGCCGTCGACACCCTGACGCGGCTCGGGCTGGTCGTGCACACCCACCTGGCCAGCGGCTCGGCGACGTACCACCTGTCGACCGACGTCTCGCCCGCACGGCACGCGCACGCGCAGTGCACCGGTTGCGGCGCCGTGCTCGACGTCCCGGAGGAGTGGCTGGAGCCGCTGTCGCACCGGTTGTCGGACCAGATGGGGTTCCGACTGCTGCCGCACCACGCGGCCCTCACCGGACGCTGCGCGCGCTGCGACGCGGGCTGAGCAGCGCGCGGCGCGCGGCCACCCGTCCCACCGCTTTGTCCACAATGTTGATATGACAAGATGACTTGACGTGGGCGACCCGCTGCTCGGTGCGGTCGCCGGCCTGCTGGTGGCCCTGGTCTGCACCCCGGTCGGCGTCTCGGGCGCGGTGCTCCTGCTGCCGGTCCAGACCTCCCTGCTCGGGCTGGCCGGCCCCCAGGTGAGCTCGACCAACCTGCTGTTCAATGTCGTCTCGACACCGGGCGGGCTGACCCGGCTGGCCCGCTCGACGCTGCTGGCCCGCACCGACCTGATCGCGGTGCTGGTCGTGGCGGTGCCCGCGGCGGTGTGCGGTGCGCTGCTGCGGGTCACGGTGCTGGCCGACGCCGACACGTTCCGGCTGCTGGTCGCCGCTGCGCTGCTGCCGCTCGCCGCGACCCTGGGCTGGCGGTTCTTCCGGCCGGCTGCAGCGGGGGCGGTCGGCGTCGCTGCGCGCCAGCCACCAGCGGGTACGGGCCATGCGACCGCGGAGGCGGCAGCGGGCCAGGTCGCATCACTGGCCGCCCTCGCCGCGGTGACCAGCCTGATCGGTGCGGCGATCGGCTTCGGCGGTGGCTCGCTGCTGGCCCCCGCCCTGGTGGCGGCGACCAGCCGCGGGCCGCACCGCGTCGCGCCGCTGGCGCTGCTGGCCACGCTCACCACGTCGGTGGCAGGGCTGGTGGCGTACTCGGTGCTGGAGCAGGTGGACTTCGGCGCCCGGCCGGCGGCGCCCGACTGGTCGGTCGGGCTCGCGGTCGGGGCCGGAGGGCTTGTCGGGAGCCTGCTCGGTGCCCGACTGCAGCCGTACCTGCCCGAGCGGGCACTGACCGGGCTGCTCGCGCTCCTCGTCGGCGCGGTGGCGGTCGCTCAGCTGCTCCGCGGCTGAGCCGCCCGGTCAGCCGTCCGCGTCGTCGGCGCCGAGGTCGAGCAGCTCGTCCAGCTCCGGCGCGGTGATGCCGGTGGAGTAGAGCAGGTCCGCGGCCAGGGACCGGACCTGGGCGACGACAACCGTGACCCCCAGCGACCGGGTGGTGCCGAGCACGGCCGTCGCCTCGCGGGCGGTGTCGAGCAGCGCCTGGCGCACCTCGTCGAAGCGGTCCTCCTCGGACAGGTCGTCGGCGAACACCCGCACCGCCGCAGCCAGGCTCTCGAGCACCGGCGCGAGCACGAGGCCGCTGCGATCACCCCGGCGGAGCATGGTGTGCACGCGCCGGGACAGCACCCGCGAGTCGCGGACCGCGAGGTCGACGTGGTGCAGCGAGCGGGCGTAGAGCTGCACGTGGTCGCGCTGGCGCCAACGCATCGGCGAGATGCGGGACAGCTCGCGCGCCGTCGACGCGGTCTCCCCGAGCGCCTGCAACGGCTCCTCCAGGGCGCGGGCGCGCTGCAGCGCGGTCCAGGCGATCCCCGGGTCGCCCCAGCGCAGCGCGGTGGCTGTCGCCTCCAGCAACGTCGCCAGCTCACCCAGGACGGCGCCGACCTCCCGGTCGAGCCGGCGTACCGGGTTGGCAGGGACCAGGGCCGTGGCCAGCAGCCCGAACACGCCCCCGATGAGTGCGTCGACGAACCGGTTGAGCGCCGCTGACCCGGTGCTGCCCGCCGTCGGCAGCACCGTCACCAGCAGGATCGCCGAGGTGCTGGCCTGGACCACGGCCATCCTGCCCACGTCGAGCAGGGCGGCAGACAAGGCGGCCAGCGCGACGACCAGTGCGAGCTGCCAGGTGCCGCGACCGATCAGTCCGATCAGCAGCTCGCCGACCAGGATGCCCACCGAGACGCCGACGACCAGCTCGACCACCACCCGGCGGCGCTGCCCGAGGCCGGCCGTGACGGTGAGGACCGCGGCCACCGGGGCGAAGAACGGCTGTACGTGCCCGACCACCTCGGTGGCGACCGCCCACGCGGCGACTGCGGCCAGGCAGATCTGGATCACCACCAGCGACGACCCGCTGAGCCGCCGCAGTCGCCGGCGCACGGCGTGGACCGGCGACCGGGGGGCATCGGCCTGGGCGTCGTCGAACGCCTGCCGGGCACTCGGCCAGCGGCGGTCGTCGTCGGTCACGTCGCGCCTCCTGCGACTACAGGTAGAGGCCGGTGCCGCCGTCCTCGATCCGCTCGGACGCGACGGCGTGCAGGTCGCGCTCGCGCAGCAGTACGAAGTCCTCACCGCGTACCTCGACCTCGGCCTTGTCCTCGGGATCGAAGAGCACCCGGTCGCCGGGCTGCACCTGACGGACGTGCTGGCCCGTGGCGGAGACCCGTGCCCAGGCCAGCCGGCGGCCCATCTGGGCGGTGGCCGGGATGACGATGCCCGCGCTGGAGCGGCGCTCGCCGGCCTCGCGGTCGAGCGAGACCAGGATGCGGTCGTGCAGCATCCGGATCGGCAGCCCGCCGGCGGTGGAGCCGGCCTCGGCGGAAGGTGTCACGGCGTCAGGGCTCAGCCCACGATCCGGCGGATCAGCACGATGACCACGACGAAGCCGGCCGCCGCGCCGGCGACCTTGCCGATCTGGTCGATCCGTGGCGACCCGTCGTCGGCGATGAACTGCGCCTTGATCCGCGACAGCTGGCGCTGGGCCACGTTCTTCGGGTTCGTCCGGTCGACGAGGGCGTCGATGGTGGATGCGAGCTGGTCGCGGGTGTGCTCGATGTCGTCGACGAGCGCGTCCGGCGTCTGCGTGCCGTCGTTCGGCCGTGCGGGCACGGTTCCTCCTCGGTGGGATGCCGGATCGGTCAGCGGTTAGTGTTCCACGCGGTGCCGTCGCGCCGCACGACGGCCGTTCGCCCGTACGGAGGTCTGCTCGTGCCCGACCCGGTGTCCGACTCGGTATCCGACTCGGCGTCCACACCCCCGCCGGTGCGCCTCCAGCCCGGCGACAAGGCGCCCGACTTCACCCTGCCCGACGACACCGGCAGGGACGTGTCCCTGCGCGACCTGCGCGGCGGCCGCACGATCGTGTACTTCTACCCGGCCGCGATGACGTCCGGCTGCACCAAGCAGGCGTGCGACTTCTCCGAGTCCCTGGGCGACCTGGAGGCAGCCGGGCTCAGCGTGGTCGGCATCTCCCCGGACCCGCCGGAGAAGCTGGCCGCGTTCCGCGCGCGGGACGACCTGACGATCCGGCTGCTCTCCGACCCCGACAAGCAGGCGCTCACCGCGTGGGGCGCGTACGGCGAGAAGCTCCTGTACGGCAAGCGGGTCATCGGCGTGATCCGCTCCACCTTCGTCGTCGACGCCGAGGGGCGGATCGAGAAGGCCATGTACAACGTCAAGGCCACCGGCCACGTCGCCAAGCTCCGCCGCGAGCTCGCGCTCTGACCGATCCCGCGGCTGACCGGTTCGCCGGACCGTCCCGGCCCGCGGCTACAGTCCGCCCATGACCGCGACCAGGCCCGGCGGCCGCGCCGCCGACCAGCTCCGCGACGTGCGGATCACCCGTGGCTGGCTCGACCACGCCGAGGGCTCGGTCCTGGTGGAGTTCGGCCGCACCCGGGTGCTGTGCGCCGCCAGCGCGACCGAGGGTGTGCCCCGCTGGCGCCGCGGCTCGGGGCTGGGCTGGGTCACCGCGGAGTACGCCATGCTGCCCCGTTCGACACACACCCGGTCCGACCGCGAGTCGGTGCGCGGCAAGATCGGTGGCCGCACGCACGAGATCTCCCGGCTCATCGGCCGGTCGCTGCGCGCCGCCATCGACCTGTCCGCGCTGGGCGAGAACACCATCGTGATCGACTGCGACGTGCTCCAGGCCGACGGCGGCACCCGTACCGCCGCCATCACCGGTGCCTACGTGGCGCTCGCCGACGCGATCACGACCCTGCGCGAGCGTGGGGCCGTCGCGGGCGAGCCGCTGCCCGGCTCGGTCGCCGCGGTGTCGGTCGGAGTGTTCGCGGGGCAGCCCGTGCTCGACCTCGAGTACGAGGAGGACGTGAGCGCCGACACCGACATGAACGTCGTGATGACCGGCGACGGGCGCTACGTCGAGGTGCAGGGCACCGCCGAGGGCGAGCCGTTCGACCGGGCCCTGCTCGACGAGCTGCTGGCGCTGGCGGAGTCCGGCTGCGCGGAGCTCACCCGGCTGCAGCGCGAGGCACTGGCGTCCGGGTGACCCCGCCGCGGGTGCTGCTCGCCACCCGGAACGCGAAGAAGCTCACCGAGCTCCGGCGGATCCTGGCACCGCAGCTGGCCGGCGTCGAGGTGCTCGGTCTCGACGACGTGGCGCCGTACGAGGAACCCGCGGAGACCGAGCCGACGTTCGAGGGCAACGCGCTGCTCAAGGCGCGGGCCGGGTACGCCGCCTCCGGCCTGCCGACGCTGGCCGACGACTCCGGGCTCTGCGTCGACGCGCTGAACGGCATGCCCGGCGTGCTGTCGGCCCGCTGGTCCGGCCGGGCCAAGGACGACGCTGCCAACAACGCGCTGCTGCTCGCTCAGACCGCCGACGTGCCCGATGAGCGGCGCGGCGCGGAGTTCCGCTGCGCGGTGGCGCTGGTGCTGCCCGGCGGCGACGAGGTCGTCGAGACGGGCGTCATGCGCGGCCGGTTGCTGCACGGCGCGCAGGGCGATGGCGGCTTCGGGTACGACCCGCTGTTCGTCGCCGACGGCCAGACGGTGAGCAACGGGGTCCTGCCGCCCCCCGACAAGGACGCCATCAGCCACCGGGGTCGGGCGCTGCGGGCGATCGCCCCGACCGTCGTACGCGCGCTGACCTGACGGCGGTCCCTACGATGGCGGGCCCGGGGCCGTAGCCCAATCGGCAGAGGCACACGGTTTAGGTCCGTGCCAGTGTGAGTTCGAGTCTCACCGGCCCCACCGCGGGCGCCGTGCGCGGGTGCTAGCCGGCCTTGACCTCAGCGGTGAAGCGACCCTCGTCGTCGTCGAACGTCACCGTCACGTCCACGGGCTGCCCCTCGTCCGTCGCCTCGTCGACCATCTCACCCGTGCAGTCGACGACCGACCCCTTCTTGACGTCCTCGGCATCGCTGCAGTCGAGGTCGAAGGTCGAGCCGTCGTTCGTGGACTCCAACGAGTCCTCGACCTCGGTCGCGAGCTCGTCGCCCTCGATGCTGTTGCCGCTGCACGCAGCGAGCGAGAGCAGAACGGCAGCACACGCGTACCCGCGCATCTTCGTCATGGTCGTGAGCGTGGCACGAGCGACGGGATGGAATCTGCCAAATGCGCTATGTCCCGAGTGCTGGCCGCGCTCAGCCGCTCAGCGCCAACCAGGCCCGCTTCAGCGCCGGGTCGTCGCCGATCCGGTAGTTGCCGTCCGCCCACGCCGGCGGTCAGACGGAGTAGGTCTCCCCGGCCACGGCGAGCTCGGCCTTGCCGGCGAACTCCGGCTGCGCCTCGGCGAGGACACGCTCGGGGTCGTGCCACGGCGGCACGTGCGTGAGCAGCAGCCGCGCGACCTCGGCCCGGCTCGCGTGCTGGCCCGCCTCCCGACCGGTCAGGTGCAGGTGCGACGGGTTGACGGCGCCCTCGACGAACGACGCCTCGCACAGCAGCAGGTCCGCCCCCCGGGCGAGCTCGACGAGGGCGTCGGACGGGCCGGTGTCGGCGGAGTAGACGAGCACCCGGCCGGCCTCCTCGATCCGCAGCGCGTACGTCTCGACCGGGTGGTCGACGCGTCCCGGCGTGACCGTGAACGGCCCCAGCCTCACCGGCTGCCCGGGCACCCAGTCGACGAAGTCGAACACCGCGTCGGCGTCACCGTCGTCGGTGGTCGCGGAGGCTGCGTCGATGCGGGCGGCGGCCCCCTGCGGCGCGTACACGGGCAGCAGCGGCAGCCGGCCGCCGGGGCGGTAGAGGCGCACGACCTGGTAGGACGTCAGGTCGACGCAGTGGTCGACGTGCAGGTGGCTCAGCGCGACGGCGTCGACGGCCGCGAGGTCGACGTAGCGCTGCAACGCACCGAGCGCGCCGTTGCCGAGGTCGACGACGAGCGAGTACGTACCGCCGCCGTGCTCGGCCTGGAACAGGTAGCAGCTCGCCGGCGAGTCCGGCCCCGGGAACGACCCCGAGCACCCGACGACGGTCAGCCTCACCGGGTCGTCCCGCCCACGGTGGCGTCCAGCCAGGCGAACTGGTGCACGTCGTCGAGCTCGGGACCGAGGAAGCGCTGCCCGACGTCACGGAACTGCGCCGGCCGCCCGGTGGTGAGGAACTGGTGCGCCGGCTCCGGCAGCCCGGTGTCGCGCTCCAGCCCGTCGCGCACCAGCACCCGGTAGACGTCCTTGGCGGTCTCGTCGGCGCTCGAGACCAGCGTCACCTCGTCGCCCATCACGTACGAGATCATCCCGGTCAGCAGCGGGTAGTGGGTGCACCCGAGCACCAGGGTGTCGACGCCGGCATCGACCAGCGGGTCGAGGTAGTCGTGCGTCGCGGCGAGCAGGTCCGGTCCCCCGGTCACGCCCTGCTCGACGAACTCGACGAACCGCGGGCAGGCCCGGGTGTGCAGCTGCACCTGGGGCGCCGCGGCGAACGCGTCGTCGTAGGCCATCGAGTCGGCCGTCGCGCGGGTGCAGATGACGCCGACCCGGCCGGTGTGCGTCGCGGCCACGGCCCGCCGGGTCGCGGGCAGGATCACCTCGACGACGGGCACGTCGTAGCGCTCGCGGGCGTCGCGCAGCACCGCGGCGCTCGCGGAGTTGCAGGCGATCACCAGCAGCTTGACGCCCTGGGCGACCAGGTGGTCGAGGCACTCCAGCGCGTACTCGCGCACGTCGGCGAGCGGCTGCGGACCGTAGGGCTGGCGGGCGGTGTCGCCGAGGTACAGCACCGGCTCGTGCGGTAGCTGGTCGAGCACCGCACGGACGACAGTGAGACCACCGAAACCGGAGTCGAAGATCCCCAGAGGTGCGTCTGCCACGGGCACGAGCGTACGGGCGCGCCCGGACGGCCCGTCGCCTTCCCCACCGCGACACCCCGGAGGGTGCCACGCTGGGATCGCGGGAGGGTGCGGCCGGCGCGGCCAGGGAGGTGACGGGTGGGCCACCCAGAGGGCGAGGGCTACGCAGACTTCCTGCGCGCGGAGGTCCCCCGGCTCGTGCCGCTGGCCCGGCTGCTGACCGGCGCGGACGACGCCGCCGCCGACCTCACGAGAGACGCGCTGGTGCGTGTCGGGCTGCGCTGGGCCCTGGTGCGCGAGCGGGCCGACCCGCACGGCGAGGCGCTCACCACGCTGGTGCGGGGCCACCTCGGCCCGCTGCGGGCATGGCGCCACCGGCCCGTCACCCCGCTCCCGACCGGGCCCGCCGACGACACCGACCAGGACCTGGCCGGTCGCCTGCGCGCGCTGCACCGGCGGACCCGTGCCGTGCTGGTGCTGCACTGCGTGGAGGGCCTGGCGCCGGGCGAGATCGGCGAGCACGTGGGCGGCACCGAGGCTGCCGTGCGGGTTGACCTGGACGGGGCACTGGCAACGCTGCGGGCTGCCGGGGTGGACGATCCGGTCCGGGCGCTCCGCGAGCTCGCCACGGAGGCGCCGACGCCGCCGGGACTGCCGGAGGCGGTCCTGCAGGGGGTACGTACCCGCCGTCGGCAGCGGCTGGGCACGGGCGCCGCGGTGGCAGTCCTCGTGGCCGGGCTCATCGCGGCGGTCGCTGTCGTCGGCGGGTCCGACGACGGTCCCGACGTCGTGATGCCCACGCGGACGATCACGATGACACCGGTTCCGCCGCTGGTCGCGAGCGCGTTCCCGCCCGGGTTGCTCGGGCCGCTCGCCCACAGCGGGCTGCCCACCCGGGCGCCGCAGGGGCAGCCCTCCATCGACCGCAGCCGCGCGGCCGAGCTCGCGTGGTTCGGCAGCGGCCTGCCGCGCGCCGCGATGGACGGTGCCGGGGTGCTGCTCCGCACCGCCACCGCAGCGGCACCGCCGACCGTGCGTGGACGGCTGGTCTGGGTGGTGTGGATCCCGAACGCCGACCGCGGCTCGATGAGTGCGCTGGCGGCGAACACCCCCGACGACGACGGGCCGGGAACCACCCAGCCGTTCGTCTACGTCATGGACGCGGCTGACGGGACCTACCTGTGGGGCACCTGGCTGCCGCGGCTCGCAGCCGACTGACCGACCGGGTCAGAACGGGAACGTCGGCGGGGTGCCGCGGACGGTCACCCACTGCGTCTCGGTGAACGCCTCGACGTTGGCATCGGCCCCACCGAAGCGTGACCCGGTGCCGGAGACCCCGACCCCGCCGAACGGCGCGTTGGCCTCGTCGTTGACGGTCTGGTCGTTGATGTGCACGATCCCGCTCGGGATCTGCTCGGCGAACGCCAGGCCGCGCATCACGTCGCGGGTCACGATGCCGAGCGCCAGGCCGTACGCGCTGTCCGCGGCCAGCCCGGCGGCGTCCTCGACGCTGCTGAACCGCGTCACCGGGGCGACCGGACCGAACACCTCCTCGGCGAACGCCGGAGCAGCGACCGGTACGTCGGCGAGCACGGTCGGCCGGTAGAACAGCCGGTCGTACTCGCCACCGGTGACGACCCGGGCGCCGTCGCCCTTGCTGGCGGTCACCAGGCCGTGGATCTTGTCCCGCTGCGCCTCGTCGATGACCGGGCCGAGCGCGACCTGCTCGGTCGCCGGGTTGCCCACCGGGAGCCCGGCGGCCTTGTCGGTGAGGGCCTGCACGAAGTCGTCGTAGAGCCCGTCGGCGACCAGGTGCCGGCCGGTGGTCATGCAGATCTGCCCCTGGTGCAGGAACGACCCCCAGGCGGCCAGGTTGACGGCCTGCTCCACGTCGGCATCGTCCAGCACGACCAGCGCGGAGTTGCCGCCCAGCTCGAGGTGCGCACGGGTGAGGTGCTCGCCGGCCAGCGCGCCGACCCGCCGCCCCGCCGCCGTCGATCCGGTGAAGGACACCACCCGCACCAGCGGGTGGGTCACCAGCGCCTCGCCCACGTCGGACCCGCCGGGCAGCAGCTGCAGCAGGCCCGGCGGCAGCCCGGCCTCCTCGAGGACGCGCACCAGCGCGACGCCGCCGGTGACGACGGTGCGCGGGTCGGGCTTGAGCAGCACGGCGTTGCCCAGCGCCAGCGCCGGGGCGACCGAGCGGATGCCCAGGATGATCGGCACGTTGAACGGCGAGATGACCGCCACGACGCCCGCAGGGACCCGTCGCGCCATCGACAGCCGTGGCTCCTCGCTGGGCAGCAGGGTGCCGTACGCGAGCCCGGGCAGCGCGGATGCGGCGAAGCACTCCTCGGCGGCAACGTGCAGCGCGAAGCCGGCAATGCCGGGCACGGCACCGACCTCGCGGATGTTCCAGCCGGAGATCTCCTCGGCGTGCTGCTGCCACAGGTCACCGGCGCGGCGGAGCACCGCCGCGCGCTCGGTGTGCGGGCGCCGGGCCCACTCCTGCTGGGCCCGGGACGCGGACTCGGCGGCCCGCGCGACGTCGTCGGCCGTGGCCCGCCCGGTGCTGCCGAGCCGCTCGCCGGTGGCCGGCTCGACCACGTCCTGCTCGCCGCCCGACCCGGCCGACCAGTCCCCGTCGAGGTGGATCCGTCCCTGCCAGACCGACTCGTCGAGCAACGCCACGAGGCCTCCGAAAACCGGGCGCACAGGTGTGCGCGGTACGAACACGGTGCGTCCGCGAGCGTACAGTGCGGCCCGTGACCGAGCCCGACCCGTCCGCTCCTCTCACCGAGACGGTGCAGTCGCTCGAGCGTGGTCTGGCGGTGATCCGCGCCTTCGACGCCGACCACCCCGAGCTGACGCTGTCCGAGGCCGCGCGGCTCACCGGACTCACCCGCGCGACCGCGCGCCGCATCCTGCACACTCTGGTCGCGCTCGGGTACATGAGCAGCGACGGCAAGGTGTTCCGGCTGCGGCCGCGGGTGCTGGAGCTGGGCTACGCGTACCTGTCCAGCCTCACGCTGCCGCAGGTCGCGATGCCGCACCTCGAGCGGCTGGCCGCCGATGCACACGAGTCGGCATCGGTCTCGGTGCTCGACGGCATCGACATCGTGTACGTCGCGCGGGTGGCGACCAAGCGGATCATGACCGTCGCCATCGCGCTGGGCACCCGGTTCCCCGCGTACGCCACGTCGATGGGCCGGGTGCTGCTGGCCGGGCAGGGCGACGAGTGGCTGGCCGGCTACCTCGCCTCGACGACGCTGCGGGCGCTGACGCCGTACACGATCACCGACCCGGACGTGCTACGCGACGAGCTCGCTGCCGTCCGGGCCCGTGGGTGGGCGCTGGTCGACCAGGAGCTCGAGGAGGGACTGCGCTCGATCGCCGTGCCGGTACGCAACCCGGCCGGTGACGTGGTGGCCGCGGTCAACGTCTCGGCCAGCGCCGGGCGGGGCACCCCCGAGAGCGTCCAGACCGAGCTGCTGCCGCGACTGCTGCTGGCCGCCGCCGGGATCGAGGACGACCTGCGCGGCGGACGCCCGAGCGGCCGGCAGGAGGACGGACAGGCCACCGGCTGAGCGCGGGGCGGCTCAGCCTGCGGGGTGGTCCGGCATCCCGTCCAGCGGTGCCTCGTCGAAGGGCAGCCGCGGTTGCGGGGGCCCGTGCGTCGGGTCCACGCCGTCGAACAGGCTGCTCACCGACGTGCCCTCGTGGATGCGGCTGATCGCCTCGGCGAACAGTCCGGCCACCGAGTGCACCCGCAGGTTCGGCCAGTCCGCCGGTGGCGGGACGGTGTCGGTGGTGACGACCTCGGTGATGCGCGGGTGGCCGGTGAGCCGCTGCTGCGCCTTGCCGGTGAACAGCCCGTGCGTGCACGCGACCGCCGCCTCGTGGCAGCCGTCGGCCTCGAGCCGGTCGAGCAGCTCGACGATCGAGCCTCCGGTGGCGATCTCGTCGTCGAGGACGATCGCGCGCTTGCCGGCGACGTCGCCCACGATGGCGTCGATGATGACCCGGTCGTCGGAGAGCCGCTGCTTGCTGCCCGCCGCCACCGGCAGTCCCAGCAGCCGGGCGAAGAGGGTGGCTGTCTTCGCGTTGCCGAGGTCGGGCGACACGACGACGGTGTCGGTGAGGTCGGTGCCGCGGAAGTGGTCGGCGAGCTCGCCGATCGCGGTGAGGTGGTCGACGGGCACCGAGAAGAAGCCGTGCACCTGCGGCGCGTGCAGCGTCATCGTCAGCACCCGGCTGGCGCCCGCCGCGACCAGCAGGTCGGCGACCAGTCGTCCGCCGATCGAGATCCTGGACGCGTCCTTCTTGTCCGAGCGCGCGTACGCGAAGTGCGGGATCACCGCGGTCACCTGCGACGCGGAGGCGCCGCGGGCGGCGTCGAGCATGAGCAGCAGCTCCATCAGGTGCTCCTGCGTCGGCGGCACCAGGGGCTGCACCACGTAGACGTCGCGCTGCCGGCAGTTGGCCTGCAGCTGCACCTGCAGGCAGTCGTTGCTGAACCGGATCACGTCGGCGGGCGAGAGCGGCACGCCGAGGTTGGAGCAGATCTGGCGGGCGAGACCGCGATGGGCGGTCCCCGAGAAGACCACCAGCTCGCGCACGGGCGCCAGGGTAGCTGCCACGGGCCACGGGGCTCGACGGTTCGGCCGGTAGCCTCGCCGGGATGCCCTCGCAGCCACCGTTCCGGATCGTCGGCCGCACCCGGCCGTTCGCGGTCGTGTCACCCGGGTTCGAGCAGGTGGTCGGCACTGCGGCACGGCTGTCCGTCCTGCACGACAGCGGCGTGTCACCGCCCGCGCCGTTCGCCGCCGTCGAGGTCGAGCTCGCCGACGTGGGCGACGGCGGCGCTGCTGCGGGGCTGGCCGGCCCCGACGGCGACGGAGTGCTGGTCACGTACGAGCCGGTACGCCACCAGGTGCGCATCGTCGTGACGGCCGACGGGCAGCGGCGGGTGGTGGCGCGCAAGCGGGTCCGCGGGGCGCCGCCGCGCCGGCTGGGCTTCGTCCTGTGCGAGAACCAGGTGATCGCGCTGGTCGACCGGCGCGCGGGCTGGCACCCGGTCGTCACCGCGCGCGAGGCGGTGGGCCGACGGCTCGACCTGCGCGACCCGGCGACCCTGTCCGGGCTGTCCTATGCGTGGGGTCCGGCCGAGCCGGCCGCCGGCGGGCTGACGGTCGGCGACGTGCGGGCCGGCGTGTTCGGCATGACCGGCGTCCGTGACCCGCACCTGGTGCAGCACGCCGACGGCACGCCGTACGTCCGGGACGGGCTCGCGTACCTCACCATGACCTGCGCCGGCATGGGCTTCTTTGCCCAGGCGCACTGGGGTGTGTTCACCCTCGACCTGTCCGCGCCGGAGCGGCTCACCCAGGTGGGGCACCTGTTCTCCCGCCGCGACGGGCTGGTGCTCGGCGACCACGCGGGCCAGGTGGTGGTCGACGAGCCGTCCGGCCGGTGCCGGATCGCGACCAGCTCGTGGGGCGACTTCAGCCCGAAGGTCGGCGTACACCTGCGGCAGGCGGAGACGGGGCTGGACGTGCTGCACGGCGTGCACGTGCTCGACACCGATCCGCTCGCGGTCCCGACACCGCACAGCGCGTGGGACCCGGCCACCACCCTGATCGACGGGCGCTGGCACGTGGCGTTCGTGGAGAGCCCGTCGCAGGACCCGTTCGCCTTCCGTCCGGCGCTCGCGGCCGGCCCGCCCGGAGCGGCGTGGGGCGAGGAGCTCGCGCTGGTGGGCGCGGACACGTCGCTGGACCAGTGCGAGGGACCGATCCTGGCCAGGGTCGACGGCGCCTGGCGGGTGCTGGCCAGTGACGGCCGCGGCAAGGAGTACGTCGCCTACGACCTCGCGATGCGGCGGGTGGGCAACCTGCCGGCACCGTACGGGACGAACATCCCGCACCCGCAGCTGCTGCCGCTGCCGGACGGCTCGTCGCTGGGCACCGAGCTGATGGTGACGTTCGAGGGCACGGCCTGGGGCGAGAAGGTGCTCGGTTACGGCACCCACGGTGACCACGTGATCATGGCCCGCTGAGGCCCGTCGGTGCAGCGATCAGGTCGACAGCCCGCCGCCCCGCGGCTCGGGTTGTGGCGGCATGCTGCCGGTCCCGACGGCGTGTCGCCCGCGTGTTGCCGCCACAACGCGCCGCTCCCCGAGCCGGGTTAGCTCACTGCGGCAGCGACGGTGTCGCCTCCCGGGCGCTGCAGCGCTCCCCCGGTGCGGTTTTCGCAGCCCAGGCTGCGAATCCGGCGTGCCGGAGCACGCGACAAGCCGGTCTGTCAGGCCCAGACCTGGCCCTCGAGCCGCTCCTCGGCGTCGTCGACGGTGCCCTCGTACGCGCCGGTCGACAGGTACTTCCAGCCGCCGTCGGCGACGACGAAGCAGATGTCGGCACGCTGGTTGTCCTGCACCGCCTTGGCGGCCTGCCCTAGTGCGGCGTGCAGGATCGCGCCGGTGGAGATGCCGACGAACATGCCCTCGAGGTCGAGCAGCTCGCGCACCCGGCGCACCGCGTCGCGCGGGCCGACCGAGAACCGGGAGTCGATCATCGACTCGTCGTAGAGCTCGGGCACGAAGCCCTCGTCGAGGTTGCGCAGCCCGTAGACCAGCTCGCCGTAGCGCGGCTCGGCCGCCACGATCCGCACCTCCGGCTTGTGCTCGCGGAAGTAGCGGCCGATGCCCATCAGCGTCCCGGTGGTGCCGAGACCGGCGACCACGTGGGTCACCGCCGGGAGGTCGGAGAGGATCTCGGGTGCAGTCGTGGAGTAGTGCACGTCGGAGTTCGCCTGGTTTCCGTACTGGTAGAGCATCACCCAGTCGGCGTGCTCACCGGACAGCTGCTTGGCGACCCGCACGGCTTCGTTGGAGCCGCCCGCCGCGGGCGAGGACACGATCTCGGCGCCCCACATCCGCAGCAGCTGCCGCCGCTCCTCGGAGGTGTTCTCCGGCATGACGCAGATCAGCCGGTAGCCCTTGAGCCGGGCCGCCATCGCCAGCGAGATGCCGGTGTTGCCGCTCGTCGGCTCCAGAATGGTGCAGCCGGGCCGCAGGCTGCCGTCCTTCTCGCCCTGCGCGATCATCGCCAGCGCGACCCGGTCCTTCACCGACCCGGTCGGGTTGCGGTCCTCGAGCTTGGCCCACAACCGCACGTCCGGAGACGGCGACAGCCGCGGCAACCCCACCAGGGGGGTCCGGCCGACGGAGTCGAGCAGCGAGTCGAAGCGCACGGGCAGCCGGTCTGGTCAGCCGCCGGCGACGGCCGGGAGGATCACCACGGTGTCACCGTCGGACAGGGACGTGTCGAGCCCGCCGGTGAACCGGACGTCCTCGTCGTTGACGTAGACGTTGACGAAGCGACGCAGGTCGCCGCCGTCGACCACCCGCTCCTTGATGCCCGGGTGGCGCGCGTCGAGGTCGTCGAAGACCTCTGCGAGGGTGCCGCCCGACCCGCTCACCGCCTTGTCGCCGCCGGTGTACGTCCGCAGGATCGTCGGCACCTTGACCTCGATCGCCATTGGCCTGTTGCTCCTCACAGTTGACGTCATTCAGTAGGAACCGTCCCGCAGGCCCGGCTCATTCCGTGCTCTCCGTCACGACCCGCACGTCCTCCTCGGTGACCTCGCCGTCCACGATGCGGAACGAGCGCAACGGCAGCGGGCCATGGCCCTCGTTCCCGCCGTCGGCGGTGGAGACCAGCACGTAGTGGGCGGCGGGCTCCTGGGCGAGGTCGATGTCGGTGCGCGACGGGTACGCCTCGGTGGCCGTGTGCGAGTGGTAGATGACCACCGGCTCCTCGTCGCGGGCGTCCATCTCCTTGTACAGCTGGAGCAGCTCGCCGGAGTCGAACTCGTAGAACGTCGGCGACATCGCCGCGTTCAGCATCGGAACGTGCCGCTGCGGACGGTCCGAACCCGCCGGCCCGGCCACCACCCCGCACGCCTCGTCGGGATGGTCCCGCCGGGCGTGCGCGACGATCGCCTCGGCGATCTGCTGGTCCAGGGTGAGCACGTCCGGAGGGTACGAGGCCGCACCGGGCCTCCTGTGCAGACCGGACTCGCGTCCACATCGCGAGACGCTCGCCCCGCCTCCCCGCCACCTCCCCCGAACGATCCGACCTCCCCCGAACGATCCGACCGTACGAGCGTCCGAGCGACCAACAGGCCGGATCGTTCGGGACGGGAACGTCAGCGCAGCGAGTGCACCAGCGTCTCCTGCACGTAGCCGAGCCACTCGTAGACGTCGTGCATCGCCTTGCCCGGGTCGTCGTCGGGCAGCGACTCCCAGCGGTCGTCGTCGCCCTCGGCCACCTCCAGCCGGGTGCCGACCGCCAGCCGCACGTCGGTGAGGCAGCGCAGCCACGCGTGCGCCTCGGCCTTGTCCAGCTCGACGTCGATCGGGTCGTCGGCCTCGGCGGTGTCCACGCCGGCCTCGCGCAGCGATGCGATGACCGTCCGCGCGTTGGCCACCTTGCCGTCCCGCAGGCCGCGTTCGGTGTAGCGGCGGAAGTCGGCGTTGGCATCCTCGGCGTTCTCGTCGGAGTAACCGTCGGGCAGCAGTCTCGCCAGCACCGGGTCGTCGGGCGGGTCGCCCGGTCCCTCGATCCCGACCAGCTGCGCCAGCGGGTCGTCGTGGTCGTCGGCGACCTGGGGGTCGGGCACGCCGTCGCGCAGCAGCTCGGCCACCTGTCCCGCCAGCGACACGACCAGCGTGGCCTCGGCGACGTCGAAGCGGGCGTGCGCGCCGCCGCGGCGTACGCGGGTGAACCCCGTGGTCACGCGTCCGCCTTCTGCAACGTGGCCCACAGGCCGTAGCCGTGCATCGCCTCGACGTCACGCTCCATCGCCTCGCGGGTGCCGTTCGCCACGACCGCCTTGCCCTCCTGGTGCACCGCGAGCATCAGCTTGTCGGCCTTGGCCTCGGAGTAGCCGAAGTGGGTGCGGAACACCCACGCCACGTACGACATCAGGTTGACCGGGTCGTTCCACACGATCGTGATCCACGGGAGGTCGGGCAGGACCTGCTCGTCGGAGCCGGTCTGCTCGACCTCGCTGGGTGCGGTGGTCACCGCAGCATTGTCGCGCAGCGCGTGCCAGGGTGGCGGCATGGGGACTGAGCGCACTGTCGATGTCATCGTGCTCGGCGGCGGTCCGGTCGGCGAGAACGCCGCGGGACGCACCGCGGCGGCGGGACTGTCCACCGTGATCGTCGAGCACGAGCTGCTCGGCGGCGAGTGCTCGTTCTGGGCGTGCATACCCAGCAAGGCCCTGCTCGGCCCGGTCGCCGCGCTCGACGCCGCGCGGCACCTCCCCGGCGCGGACGCCGCCGTGTCCGGACCGCTCTACGCGCCGGGCGTGTTCGGGTGGCGCGACTCCTTCACCGGCGGCTGGGACGACACCGGCCAGGTCGAGTGGGCGGTGGGAGCCGGCATCGAGGTGATCCGCGGGCACGGACGGCTGGGCGGCGAGCGGGTCGTCGAGGTCGAGCTCGACGGCGACACCACCCGGTTCACCGCACGGCAGGCGGTCGTCGTGGCCACCGGCTCGGTGGCGAGCGAGCCGCCGCTGGACGGCCTGGCCGACACCCCGCACTGGGGCAGCCGGGACGCGACCAGCGCCAAGGAGGTCCCGGCGAGCCTCGCGGTGCTCGGCGGCGGCGTCGTGGGCGTCGAGATGACACAGGCCTACCTCGGGCTCGGCAGCGAGCTGACGCTGATCGGCGGCCCGGCGCTGCTGGCCCGGGCCGAGCCGTTCGCGGGCGAGCTGCTCGCGGACTCGCTGCGCGCACAGGGCGCGACGGTGCGGCTGGGCGTGCAGGCGACGGCCGTACGCTCCGACGGCTCCCGGGTCGAGGTCGTGCTCGACGACGGCTCCACGGTGCAGGCAGCGCAGCTGCTGGTGGCCACCGGCCGCCGGCCGGCGACCAGCGACGTGGGCGTCGAGACGGTCGGCCTCACACCCGGCAAGCCGCTCGCGGTCGACGACCAGGGCCTGGTGCAGGGCGTCGACGGACAGTGGCTGTACGCCGTCGGCGATGTCAACGGGCGGGCGCCGCTCACCCACCAGGGCAAGTACCAGGCGCGGATCGTGGGGTCGGTCGTGATCGCGCGCGCCGGCGGCGACCTCCCCGCAGCGCCGCAGCCGTGGTCACCGTTCGCCACGACCGCGGACCACGGAGCCGTCCCGCAGGTCGTGTTCACCCAGCCCCAGGTGGCGTCCGTGGGTCACACCGCCGCCGAGGCCGGCGACGCCGGCGTGCGCACCCGGGTGGTCGACCTCGACATCGCCGTCGCCGGGTCGTCGCTGCACCGCGACGGCTACACCGGCAAGGCCAGGTTCGTCGTCGACGAGGACCGGCGGGTGCTCGTGGGCGTGACCCTGGTCGGCCCCGACGTCGCCGAGCTGGTGCACTCCGCGACGGTCGCCGTGGCCGGTGAGGTCCCGCTGGACCGGCTGTGGCACGCGGTGCCGAGCTTTCCGACGATCAGCGAGATCTGGTTGCGATTCCTGGAGGAGTACGGGCTCTAGCCCGCCCGTCGGCCCCACGACCGGCCGGGTCGCGTACGTCCCTACGCTGTCCAGGTGACGTCGACGTCGCTGCTCACCGACCACTACGAGCTCACCATGTTGCAGGCCGCGCTGCGCTCCGGCACCGCGGACCGCCGGGTGGTCTTCGAGCTGTTCGCGCGGTCGCTGCCCGGCGGGCGGCGCTACGGCGTGGTGGCCGGCACCGGCCGGTTCCTGGACGCACTGGCCGACTTCCGCTTCCGACCGGACGAGCTCGCCTGGCTGCGGCAGACCAGCACCGTCGACGAGGAGACCCTGCAGTGGCTGGCCGGGTTCGAGTTCTCCGGCGACGTGTGGGGCTACCCCGAGGGCGAGACGTACTTCCCCGGCTCGCCGGTGCTGACCGTCGACGCGTCGTTCGGCGAGGCGGTCCTGCTCGAGACGCTGGCGCTGAGCATCTTCAACCACGACTCGGCGATAGCGGCTGCGGCGTCGCGGATCAGCTGGGCCGCGGGTGAGCGCCCGATCCTCGAGATGGGCTCGCGCCGCACCCACGAGGAGGCGGCTGTCGCGTGCGCGCGGGCGGCGTACCTCGCCGGCTTCGCCGGCACCTCCAACCTGCGCGCCGGCGAGCGCTGGGGGGTGCCCACCCGCGGCACCAGCGCACACGCCTTCACCCTGCTGCACGACACCGAGCGGGACGCGTTCACCGCGCAGGTCGCGGCGCTCGGCGAGGAGACCACGCTGCTGGTCGACACCTACGACGTCAGCGAGGCCGTACGCACCGCGGTCTCCGTGGCCGGACCCAAGCTCGGCGCGGTGCGGATCGACTCCGGCGACCTGGCCGACCTCGCCGAGCAGGTACGCGACGAGCTGGACGTGCTCGGCGCGAAGGACACCCGGATCGTCGTCACCGGCGACCTCGACGAGCACGGCATCGCGGCGCTGGCCGCCGCCCCGGTCGACGGCTACGGGGTCGGCACCGCGCTGGTGACCGGCTCCGGCCAGCCGACCATGGGCTTCGTCTACAAGCTGGTCGCCCGCACCGGCGACGACCCCGACGGCCCGTTGGTACCTGTCGCCAAGAACAGCCCGGAGAAGCAGACCCGCGGCGGCCGCAAGTGGGCCAGCCGCCGGGTCGGCGCCCTCGGCACCGCACAGACGGAGCTGATCTCGCTCGGCGGCCCGACCCACGGCGGCCGGCCGCTGCAGGTGCAGATGCTGCGCGCCGGTACGCGGGTGTGGCGCGAGCCGCTGGACGACTCCCGCGCCCGCCACCTGCGCAGCCGGGCGGAGCTGCCCATGTCGGCGCGGCACCTCTCCCGCGGGGAGCCCGCCATCCCCACCGAGTACCAGGAGGCAGGAGCGTGACCAAGGCACTGCTCGTCGTCGATGTGCAGAACGACTTCTGCGAGGGCGGTTCCCTCGCTGTCGTTGGCGGGTCGGCGGTGGCCGCGGCGATCGCCGAGATGCTCAACGGCGACGTACGCAGCGACTACCCGGTCGTCGTCGCCACGCGTGACCACCACATCGATCCTGGCGGCCACTTCGCCGAGGAGCCCGACTTCGTGGACACCTGGCCCCCGCACTGCGTGGTCGGCACCGACGGGGCGGAGTTCCACCCGCACCTGGAGCACCGGCCGTTCGACGCGGTGTTCCACAAGGGCGAGTACGAGGCGGCCTACTCCGGCTTCGAGGGCGCCGGCGAAGAGGGCGAGACGCTCGTCGAGTGGCTGCGCGAGCGCGGCGTCGACGAGGTCGACATCTGCGGGCTCGCCACCGACTACTGCGTGCGCGCGACGGCCCTCGACGCCGCTGCGGCCGGGTTCGCCACGACCGTCCTGCTCGAGCTCACGGCCGCGGTCGCGCCTGACCGCCTCGACGCCTCGCTGGAGGCCTTCAGCGCCGCAGGGGTGCAGGTACGGGGTTCGTCGCCCCGGTGACCTCCAGCGGCTCGCCCTGGTAGGTGAGCAGCCAGTCGATGCTCGCGAACGTCGCGGGGTCGACCGTGCCCTGCTCCCCCACCCAGTCGATCAGCAGCTGGCGGATCTCCTGCTGCCGGTTGTCGGCGACCGGCGCCCCGACCACGTGCGGGAACGATCCGCCGCCGGACTGGCGGTAGTTGTTGATCGCGATCACGTACTGCTGGCCCGCGGGCACGGCCGCGCCGTCGTACTGCAGCCCCACGATCCGGTCGCCCACCGCACGGCCCAGGTCGATCTCGTACGTGAGCGGCGCGTCCAGTCCCGCCATCACGTCGTAGTTGTAGTCGGGGGTGCCGCCCGGCGCGCTCGGCGTGACAGCGTTGGTGATGTCGGCCGGGTCGTGCGGCCCGGTCGACGTCACCGGCTGGTAGTACTCGGCCGACTTCTCCAGGTAGTCCTTGACCTGTGCGCCGGTGAGGACGATGCCCAGCAGGGTGTTGTCGAAGATGTACAGACCCGCGACGTCACGCACGCTCACGGTGCCCTCGGGGATCGCGGCGTCGCGGTTGAACGGTGCGGCGATGCTCAGCACCGGCAGGTCCGCGTACGGCGTGCCGGCGATGCCCTCCTTGACCGACAGCGACTGCACGTAGTTGATGAAGTCGAGGGCGGCGACGTCCTCGAAGCGGGCGGTCGCGGCCGACATCGCGGCCGTCGACTCGCCGATGGGTGAGTTGACGTAGCGCACCACCCGGCGGTGCTGCTTGTGCAGCAGCGCGGCGATGTAGCCGTCCTCCTCGACGGTGTTGGCGTTGAGCACCTGCGAGCCCGTGCGCATGACCTCCCAGCGCCCGCCGCGGCGGCGCAGGTCGATGTCGATGACCGACAGCCGCATGCCCCACCGCAGCGGCTCGGTGAGCAGCACCGGCTTGCCGGTCGCCTTGTTCTCGATGAACCGCTCGGGGATCTCGGCGTGCGCGTGCCCGACCAGGATCGCGTCGATGCCGGGCACCCGCCGGGCGACCAGCGAGGACGCGTTCTCGACGTGCGGGAGGGCGTCGCCGTACGACGACGAGACGGTCGCGCCCGAGTGGGCGGCGACGATGACGACCTCGGCACCCTTCTCGCGCATCACCGGGACCCAGCGCTTCGCCTCCGACACCAGGCCGGGGAACTCCATCCGGCCCTCGACATTGGTCTTGTCCCAGATGGCGATGCCGGGGTTGGTGAGGCCGAGGATGCCGACCGTGACCGGCTTGGGGCCGCCGACGTCGACCCGTCGGAGCACGTACGGCGGGAACGCCGGCAGGCCGCTGGCGGAGTCGATCGCGTTCGCGCCCAACAACGGGAAGTCGAGCTGCTCGTCGAACGCGCGCAGCAGCGGGATGCCGTAGTTGAACTCGTGGTTGCCCAGCGCCGCCGCGTCGTAGCCGATGGTGTTCATGGCGGTGGCCATCGGGTGCTTCGCGCCGGAGGTGATCGGGTCGATCCGCGCGTAGTAGTAGGCGAGCGGCGTGCCCTGGATGGTGTCGCCCGCGTCGATCAGCAGGGTGCTGCGCGGCCCGCGTTCGCCCCGCATCGCCGACACCAGGGTGGAGACCTTGGCCAGGCCGATGTCGTTGTGCGCGCTGTCGTCGTACTCGGCGTTCTTGAAGTAGTCCCAGTTGAGGACGTTGCCGTGCAGGTCGGTCGTGCCCAGCACGGTGAGCCGGTAGCCGCCACGATGACCGTCGCGCCGGCCGGTGGCGGCGGCGGCGTCGGTCGCGTAACCGGAGGCGGCCAGTGCGCCGGCGGCCGCGGCGCCGCGCAGCACGGTGCGCCGGGTGGGCGCGGGTGGGTCGGGCAGGGGCAGCGGGGCAACGGGCGGTGGGGCGTCGGGCACGGGTGGTCCTCCGGACGGCGGTGGCGAGGGCGGCCGGGCCCGGGGTCTCGGGGGCGGTTCGCCGGGGTCGTACCGGATTGTGCATCACCGGGCGGCGGCTGCCCAGCCCCTCTGCTCCCCGCTTCGCCCGCGAAGACAGCACCTACCCCGCGCAATAACGCCCCGTCAGTGCGGGTTTCGCACGTGCCCTTGCGAAACCAGCACGGCGCGGAGCGCCGGCACCTCGGCGAGCTGGGTGTCGAGGATGGCGCGGGCGTGGGTCACGGAGTCGACCAGCGGGTGGGTGGCGAGGGCCCGCAGCGCGAGCGGGTACGAACCGGTGAGGGCGGCCTCGATGGTGGTGACCTCGACCGCCTTGACCGACTGCACCAGGCCGAGCTGGTGGCCGTCGAGGGGTGCTGCGGGCAGCGGGCGTGGGCCGGCGGCGTCGACCCGGCAGGGCACCTCGACCACGGCGTCGTCGTCGAGCCCCGGCAGGGTGCCGCGGTTGCGCACGTTGAGCACCATCGTCGTGGGTTCGTCGTGGGCGATCGCGTGCATCAGCGCGAGCGCCATCCGGTCGTAGCCACCGCCGTCGAGATCGGCGGCCTCACGCTCACCGGCACCGGCCGCCGCACGGCTGTCGGCCATGTACGACGCCTCGCGCTCGTGCCGCGTCCGCTCCCAGGCCGCCAATGCGTCCGCCGGCGCTGCGGTCGCGGCCTCGGCGTAGAAGCGCGCCTGCTGCGCGGCCAGGTACTCCCCCCGGGTCACGTCGGCACCGGAGGCGGCGCGCACCGCCTCGGCGGTGTAGTACCAGTACCAGAGGTACTCGTTGGGCACCGAGCCCAACGCCTGCAGCCAGTGGGCGCCGAACAGCCGGCCCTCCTCGAACGACGTCAGCGCACCCTCGTCGCCGAGCAGCCGTGGCAGCAGGTCCGCGCCGTCGACGTCGACCCGGCGCAGCCAGCCCAGGTGGTTGAGCCCCGCGTAGTCGAACCGGGCCGACGCGGGGTCGATGCCCAGGGCGTGCGCGACCCGTTTCGCGAGCCCGACCGGCGAGTCGCAGATGCCGATCACGCGGTCCCCCAGCCCGCCGCCCTCGGCAGCGGCCATCGCCTGCGTGACCATGCCGGCCGGGTTGGTGAAGTTGATCATCCAGGCCTCGGGGGCGACCGCACGGACGGTCTCGGCCAGCCGCACGGCGACCGGCACGGTGCGCAGCCCGTACGTCACCCCGCCGGCACCGGTCGTCTCCTGCCCGAGCACCCCCTGCGCCAGCGCCGCCCGCTCGTCGCGAACCCGGCCCTCGAGGCCGCCGACCCGGATCGCGGAGAACACGAAGTCCGCGCCGCGAACCGCCTCGCCCAGGTCGGTGCCGACGCTGACCCGAGGCGGGTGGGCGGCTCCGTCGGCCAGCGCGTCGAGCACCCGCCCGACCGCCCGCAGCCGACCCGGGTCGGTGTCGTGCAGCGCCACCTCGGTGACGCGGCGGTCGGACGCGTCGGCCAGCAGCGCCCGGTAGACCAGCGGTACCCGGAACCCGCCGCCACCCACGATCGCCAGCCGCACCCGGCCGACTCTGCCACCGCTCGGCCACCGGGGAGCAGGGGGTCCAGCACCACCACCGGAAAGGGGCACAGCGCCATCGATCGGACGACCCGCGGTCCCGAGGCTGGTGCCCATGGCTGAGACCGACACGAAGCACCCGATGTCGCCGGCGCGTGGCCCGCTTCGACGCACCGAACGCGCCCTGGCGCCCGACCTCGCCCGTGGGGCGATGCTGCTGTTCATCGCGCTGGCCAACGCGGCCAACTTCGCGGTCGCCGGGCAGCCCGGGATCGACCCGACACCGCACGGGCTCGAGCGGGTGTGGAACCTGCTGATGCTCACCCTGGTCGACAGCCGCGCCTACCCCGTGTTCGCGGTGATGTTCGGCTACGGACTCGTGCAGATCGCGCGCCGCCAGGTCGCGGCCGGCGGCGACCCGCGCCGGGTGCTGCTGCGCCGCAACGGCTGGCTGCTGGTGTTCGGCCTGGTGCACGCCACGTTGTTCTACTTCGGCGACTTCCTGGGCGCGTACGGGATCATCGGCGTCCTCGCCACCGTGCTGCTGATCCGCCGGGGCGACCGGTTCCACCGGCTGGTGCTGTGGCTGTGGGCGATCCAGCTCGGCTACGTGCTGGCGCTGGCCGCGATGGTCGTCGCCCGGGTGGCCGGCGGGTCCGGCGAGGCGCTGCTGACCAACTCCCCCAACCCGTCGCTCGAGGCGTCGTCGTTCGCCGGCGCGATGGCCGACCGGCTCGCGGAGTGGCCGGTGCACACCGCCACCGTGGTGCCGATGATCGTCATCGTGTGGCTGGGCATCTGGGCTGCGCGCCGGCGCCTGCTCGAGGACCCCGCGCAGCACCGGGTGCTGCTACGCCGGGTCGCCATCGCAGGCCTGACGATCACCGTCGTCGGTGGACTGCCGTACGCGCTCGTCGGCGCCGGCCTGATCCACGTCGACGCGTCCACGGTGGATGCGATGGCCCTGCTGCACGCCGTCAGCGGTGAGTACGGAGGACCCGGCTACGTCGCGCTGTTCGCACTCCTGGCGCTGCGACTGACCCGCCACCGGCCGGACGGATCGGCGCGGCCCGCGCTGACCGCCGTGACGGCGCTCGGTCAGCGGTCGCTGTCGGGGTACCTGTTCCAGTCGGTCGCGTGGACCCTGCTGTTCGCCCCCTGGATGCTGGCGCTCGGCGACCACGGCAGCACGGCGTTCGTGGCGGGTGCGGCGGCCTGCGGCGTATGGGTGATCTCGCTGGCGGGAGCCTGGGCGATGGACCGGCGCGGCTACCGCGGGCCGGCCGAGCTCGTCCTGCGCCGCCTGACCTACGGGCGCCGCCCCTTTGCACGGAGCCGACGAAAGGGCGCAGACTGCCCGCGTGAGCGACGCCAGCACGAGTGACGAGCCGCTCGACGTCTTCCTCGCCGGCACCGTCTTCCTGGACATCGTCTTCACCGGCATGGGCGACCTGCCCAGCAGCGGGCACGAGGTCTGGACCGAGGGGATGGGCTCCAGCCCCGGCGGCGTGGCCAACCTCGCGGTCGCCTGCAGCCGGCTGGGCCTGCAGACCTCGCTGGCCGCCGGTTTCGGCGGCGACGTCTACGGCGAGTTCTGCTGGACCGTGCTGGAGGACGGCGAGGGCATCGACCTGTCGCCGTCCTGCCGGTACGAGGGTTGGCACTCGCCGGTGACGGTGTCGATGTGCTTCGACGACGACCGCGCGATGGTCACCCACGGACACCCCGCCCCCACGTCGCCGGACGCGATGATCGGGAAGCCCCCGCCGAGCCGGGTGTGCTTCACCGAGCTCGGCGGCGACACCCGCGACCGGCACGGGATGGTGCAGCCGACGTGGGTGACCGAGGCGGCTGCCGCCGGGGCGATGGTCTTCACCGACGTCGGCTGGGACGCCACCGAGATCTGGGACGCCGGCGCGCTGCGCCGGGGCCTCGAGGGCTGCCACGCGTTCGTGCCCAACGCCGCCGAGGCGATGGCCTACACCCGCACCGACAGCCCGGGCGCCGCCCTCGACTCCCTGCGCGACTGGGTGCCGCTCGCCGTGGTGACACTGGGGAGCGGGGGCTCGCTCGCCGCCGACGCGATCAGCGGCGAGACCGCCTGGGCGCCGGCCGTGCCGGTCGAGGCCCTCGATCCCACCGGTGCCGGCGACGTCTTCCTTGCGGGTCTGGTGCTGGGCACGCTGCGGGACTGGCCGCTGCAGCAGCGGCTCCGCTTCGCCAACCTCTGTGCCGCCCTGTCGGTACGCGACTTCGGCGGGGCGCTGGCGGCGCCCGGGTGGGGCGAGGTGCACGCCTGGTGGCGCCAGACGCGCGGGACGTCGCGGCGGTCTGCCGACTACTCGTTCCTGGACGAGGTGATCCCGCCGGGCCCGCCGCGCCGGGTCTCCCGCGCATCGGCGACGATCGGGCTGCGGCTGCCGCTCACGACGACCGCCGAGCTCAACCCCGACCGCACGTCCACCCCGGACCCGGCCGACGCCACCACGGAACCGTCCTTGGGAGAGGAGTCCACCCCATGAGCACACCGCTGCGCCGCTTCCGCTGGATCGCCGTCGCCGCCTGCGCCCTGGCCCTGACCGCGGCCGGCTGTGCCCCCGGTGAGGACAGCGGAGGCGGCGAGGAGACCAGCGCCGAGGACGTCGACACCGACGTGAGCGGGATGGGCGACCTCACCCTCACGGTCTGGGACCAGGAGGTGCGCGGCGGGATGAACGCGACCCTGGAGTCGCTCAACCAGTCGTTCATGGACCAGTACCCCAACGTCACCATCGAGCGGGTGTCGCGTGAGCTCGAGGACCTGAACAAGACGCTGCGGCTGGCGATCAACAGCAACGACGCCCCCGACGTCGTGCAGGCCAACAACGGCCGCTCGACGATGGGGGCGTTCGTCCAAGCGGGGCGGCTGGTCTCGCTCGACGGCTACGCCGAGGCCTACGACTGGGACAAGCGGCTGGCACCCGAGATCGCCGCGATGAGCTCGTACGGCGACGACGGCAACGTCTTCGGCGAGGGCAACCTCTACGGCGTCCCGCTCACCGGTGAGCTGGTGGGCCTCTGGTACTCGAAGTCCAAGCTCGACGAGATCGGCGCGGCCGTCCCGGCGACGGCCGCCGATCTCGAGGACGCGCTGCAGAAGGCCGCCGACGCCGGCGAGATCCCCATCCAGCTGGGCAACAAGGAGGGCTGGCCGGGCATCCACGACTTCGGCTTCGTGCAGAACCAGTTCGTGCCCGCCGACCAGATCCGTGACCTCGCCTTCGGGATCGAGGGCGCGTCGTGGACGTCGCCGGAGAACCAGCAGGCCGCGGAGACCATCCAGTCGTGGGCCGACAAGGGCTACTTCACCAAGGACTTCAACGGCGTCGACTATGACCCGGCGTGGCAGGACTTCGCGAAGGGCAACGGCGTGTTCCTGATCGCCGGCACCTGGCTGCTGGCCGAGGACCTGCCCGAGGCGATGGGCGACGACCTCGGCTTCATGCTTCCGCCGACCGGCGAGTCCGGCGAGAGCGCCGTCACCGGCGGTCCCGGGGTGCCGTTCGCCATCACCGAGTCGAGCGAGCACGCCGATGCGGCGGCGGCGTACATCGACTTCATCTCCAGCCCGGACGCGATGGTCCAGATCGGCGACTCGGGCAGCCTGCCGGTCTACGGCTACGCCACGACGCCGGACGCGGGTGCGGCCCAGTCAGACGTGCTGGACTCCTGGGCGGCGGCCAACGACCAGGGCCTGATCGTCCCCTACCTCGACTACGCCACGCTCGACTCCTACGACCTGCTCACTGCCCAGATCCAGGACCTGCTCGCCGGCGACACCGACCCGGGCGCGTTCCTCGACGCGCTGGAGAAGGAGTACACCTCGTTCACCGGCAGCGGTGGCTGACAGCGGACGCACGGGGGCGCCGCCCGGCGAGCCGCGGCTGGTCGGTTACCTGTACGTCGCGCCGGCGCTGCTCGTCTTCGGCGCGTTCCTGCTCTGGCCGATCCTGCGGACCGCGTCGCTGTCGTTCTACGAGTGGGACGGCCTCAGCCAGGGCAGCTGGGCCGGGCTGGACAACTACCGCGCGCTGGCCAGCGACCCGAGCCTGCGGGCGCCGTTCGTCCACGCGCTGGTGCTCGTGGTGTTCTTCTCGGTCCTGCCGGTCGTGCTGGGACTCGGACTCGCCGGGGTGATGTCGCGGGCCCGGCTGCGCGGGCTCGGCTTCTTCCGCACCGTCCTGTTCCTGCCCCAGGTCGTGGCGATGGTCGTCGTCGGCATCGCGTGGTCGGCGATCTACGCGCCGACCGGCCCGCTCAACGACACGCTGTCCGCGCTCGGGCTGGGCGCCCTGACCACGGGGTGGCTCGGCGATCCGGCGTGGGCGCTGCCGTCGGTGGGCCTGGTAGGCACCTGGGTCGGCACCGGCCTGTGCGTGGTGCTGTTCCTCGCGGGACTCTCCCAGGTGCCGCGGGAGCAGTACGAGGCGGCGCGGCTCGACGGCGCCGGTCCGGTCCGGGAGTTCTTCGCCGTCGGGCTGCCCGCACTGCGCGGTGAGATCGCGGTGGCGATCACGCTGACCGTCATCGCCGCGCTCCGGACCTTCGACCTCGTGTACGTGATGACCAGCGGGGGTCCGGGCGGGCGCACCCGGGTGCCGTCGTACGAGGTCTACGACCGCGCCTTCGTCAAGGGCGAGGTCGGGTCGGCCGCGGCCGTTGCCGTCGTGCTGACGCTGCTGATCCTCGCGATCACCGTCGGGGTCAACCGGTTCGCGGAGAGGGCGCCGTGATCGGCCGGGCCGAGCGGCTGGGCACGTACGCCGTACTCGGGCTGGCGGCCGTCTGGTGCCTGTTCCCACTGGGCGAGGTGGTGTGGGTCGCCGTGCAGCCCGCCCGGGTCGGCGACAGCGGCCTGAGCCTGGCCAACTTCGGCACCGCGTGGACCGAGGGCGAGTTCGGCCGCTTCCTCACCAACAGCGCGCTGGTGTCGAGCACGGTCGTGATCGTGGCCGCCGTGCTGTCGTCGCTCGCCGGCTACGCGTTCGGCACCATGCGCTTCCCCGGCTCGACCGCGCTGTTCTACCTGCTGCTGGTCGGGCTGATGGTGCCGAGCGAGGCCGTGATCATTCCGCTGTACTACACGTTCTCGGCGCTCGGGCTCACTGACACCTATGCCGCGATGATCGCGCCGCAGATCGCGCAGTCGCTCGCGTTCGGCACGTTCTGGATGCGTGCCTACTTCCGCAGCAGCTCGCGTGAGCTGGTCGAGGCGGCGCGGCTCGACGGTGCCGGGCACTGGCGGACGCTGTGGAACGTGCTGCTGCCGCTCGGGCGCCCGGCCGTGGTCACCATGGTGCTGCTGACCTTCATGTGGACCTGGAACGAGTTCCTCATCCCACTGGTGATGGTGATCAACGAGCCGTCGCTGTCCACCGCGCCGCTCGGGCTGGCCCGGTTCCAGGGGCAGTACACCTCGGGCACGGCGCTGCTCGCCGCCGGTGCCGTGCTGGTCGCCCTGCCGGTGGTCGTGGTCTACCTGTTCGCCCAGCGCTACTTCATCCGCGGCATGCTCGAGGGAGCGGTCAAGGGCTGAGCCGACTGTCCTGGATCCGCTCTTGCGCGGCGGGGCGGCAGGGCGAACAGTTGGCACCGAGCGTTTTGACCGTTGTGGCCCGAAGGAGTGCCGTGTCCCGACTGCGCGCCCTGCCCGTCCTCGCGATCGCCGTGTCGGCCGGGGTGGCCGCCGCGACGCTGTCCGTACCCGCCGGTGCGTCGCCACCGACCACGCCGGCGCCAAAGTCGGCTGAGCGCCACCGCGATGCTGACCTGGACGTGCTGTTCGTCGGTGCCCATCCCGACGACGAGGCGTTCGCGCTCTCGACGTACGGCCAGTGGGGCGAGGACGACGACGTGCGCACCGGGGTGCTCACCATCACCCGCGGCGAGGGCGGCGGCAACGCCGTCGGTCCCGAGGAGGGGCCGGCGCTCGGCCTCATCCGCGAGGCCGAGGAGCGGCGCGCGGTCTCGCGGGCGGGCATCACCGACGTCTACAACATCGACGAGGTCGACTTCTTCTACACCGTCAGCGCGGCACTGACCGAGCAGGTGTGGGGACACGACTCGACTCTGCGCAAGGTCGTCCGGGTGGTGCGGGAGACCACCCCCGAGGTGATCGTCACGATGGACCCGGCGCCGTCACCGGGCAACCACGGCAACCACCAGTACGCGGGCCGGATGGCGCTGGAGGCCTTCCACGCTGCGGGCGACCCCGCCGTCTTCCCGCGCCAGCTGGGGCCGGAGGGGCTGGCCACCTGGGCGGCCGACAAGGTGCTGCTCGGCAGCGCTCGTGGCGAGTCGACCGGCACCGGCGCCGACTGCCCCACCGAGTTCGACCCGGTGCGGCCGACGCAGGACCTCTACGGGGTGTGGTCGGGCACCGAGTCGACCCGCTGGGGCACCACCTGGGCGGCGGTCGAGCGGGTGGCACAGCGCAAGTACAAGAGCCAGGGCTGGGCAGGGTTCCCGGACGTGCCCAGCGATCCCGACGAGCTCGGCTGCGACATGTTCACCCAGGTCGACGCCCGCGTCCCGTACGTGCGCGGCGACCTCGGCGCGGACACGACCGACCCGACCACCGTGCTGCGCGGGTCGCTGCTGCGCGCGCCCGGCGACCTGCCGCTCGGCACCCGGCTCAGCGTCGACCCGGACCCGTTCTCGCTGGCACCGGGCACCGCGACCACGCTCACCGTGCGGGCCAGGGCACCGCAGGACCGGGCGCTCGGGCGGGCCCGGCTGCACGTGCGAGCACCCGCGGGCTGGACGGTCGCGGGCGACGGCCCGGTCGGCCGGCTCGGCGCGGGTGAGCGGGTGGTGCGCGAGGTCACCGTCACCACACCGGACGACACGAACACCCGGCGCGTCACGGTGTCGGCGACGCTGCGCGCGCAGCAGCGCTCCGGCTCGTCGTGGTCGGAGCTCGACGTGGTCCCCCCGGTTCAGGGCACCCAGCAGCTGCTTCCCCAGGTGCGGCAGTTCCAGCGCTGGGCGGTCGCCAACGACTACCCGCAGCTGGAGGGTTTCGTGGCGCCGGTGCTGCCACTGGCGTCCGGCGGCAGCCGCCGGGTCCGGGTCCAGGTGTCCAACGAGGACACCAGCGCGCACCGCGGCCGGGTACGGCTCCAGCTGCCGGACGGCTTCGCCACCCCGACCACCTTCCGGCCGTACCCACGGCTGGCCCCCGGTGACAGCACCGTCGTGCACTTCCGGGTGACGAACACCGATGACTCGCTGCCGACGTCGAACGAGGGCGGCGACGAGGGTGACTACGGCTACACGATCCGGACCAGCGTCAGAGGTGGCGGCACGAGCGACAGCGCGGCCGCGCTCGAGCTGGTGCCGACGACGGCGATCCGCCCGGCGCCGCAGGCCCCGCAGGTCGACGGCACCGTCGGGGCCGGCGAGTACGCGGGCCAGCCGCTGGACCTCAGCCGGCTCTGGGAGGGCGAGGACTGCGCGTCCACGGCCGACTGCTCCGCCACCGGCCACCTCAGCCGGCACGGCAACCGGCTCTTCGTCGGGGTCGAGGTGGTCGACGACACCCTGGGCACCGCGCTGGCGCCGAGCGACTGCAAGCGACACTGGCGCACCGACTCGGTGGAGATCGCGATCGACCCGACCGGTGACTCGGAGAACACGGTGAGCACGTTCAAGATGGCCGTGCTCCCCCGCACCGACGACGCGGGCGGCGGCGACGGCGGGCCGTGCTACGAGCGAGACGCCGACCACCACCAGGGACCGGGCCCGCAGACGGCGCCGGGTGTCGCCATCGCGTCGTCCACCTCGGGCGACGGCTGGGTGGTCGAGGCGAGCATCCCGGCCCGCGAGCTGCCCGAGACCGTCGACCCCGACGCGATGGGGCTGAACCTGTTCGTCTACGACTCCGACACCCAGGACCTGACCGGCCAGACTCGCATCGGCTGGTCGACCTGGGGCGGCGTGCAGGGCGACCCGTACCGGTGGGGCGTGGCCCGGCTGCCCGGGTGGGACCCGCCGACCGTCGAAGCCACCGCACCGGTGGTCCCCACGGAGGCGCTCAGCAGCCTGCGCTCGCCGCAGTCGATCGCGCAGGCGGCGCACACCGGCGTGCCGCTTGCCGGCGGGCCGGCCGCCGCTGGCGGACACCGGGCGTGGGTCGCCGACATCGTGCGCGTCAGCGGCAACGACGTCCGGGTACGGGTGCACGCGCAGGCGCGCGGGGTCGCGCGGCTGTTCGTGCACGACCGGGCCGACGGCACCGTCGCCGCCGAACGGGTCCGGCTCGGACCGGGCGACCACGGGCTGTGGCTGGAGGTCGACGGCGCGGTCGATGTGCACGGTGCACGGGTGCTGATGTCGTGGGAGCCGGCCCGGGGCGGTGGCAGCTGGAGCTCGGCCCGCCGGATCCCCTAGCCGTCACAGCGTCAGCGCTGCCCGCAGCACCAGCCCGGCGCCCACCGCGCAGACGCCGCCCGCGGCGCCGTACGAGACACCCATCCGGGCCCACCGGGACAGTCGGCCGCGGCCGGCCAGGCGTCGCTCCACCCGGTCGGTGATCGTCCTGGCCAGCAAACCGGCCGCGCACAGCGTGAGGGCCATGCCGACTCCGAACGCGAGCACCAGCAGCGCCCCGAACCACGGTCGGCCGAGCGCCACCGCGCCGAGCAGCAGCAGCAGGGCCGACGGGCTGGGCAGGATGCCGCCGGCCAGCCCGACGGTGACCAGGCCCGCCCACCGTGCCCGGGCCGGCGTCTCGGCCGGCTCGTGGCCGTGCCCGTGGCCGTGGCCGTGCCCGTGATCGTGCCCGTGCCCGTGACCGTGCCCGTGCCCGTGCCCGTGCCCGTGCCCGTGTCCGTGCTGCTTCTCGCGCCACAGCCGGCGCACCAGCACGGCACCGACCGCGAGCACCAGCAGACCGCTGATCGCCGTGAGCACCGGGTAGAGCCGCTCCGGCAGCACGCTCGCGCCGGAGGCGACGACGAGGCCCAGCACCACGACCGACGACGTGTGTGCGACCGTCACCGTTGTCCCGACCGCGAGCGCGGCCCGCAGCGAGCGGTTCGGCTGGTCGACCAGGTAGAACGCCATGATCGTCTTGCCGTGCCCGGGGGCGACCGCGTGCGCCGCGCCGAGCACCAGTGCCGCGAGCAGCGCGAGCAGCAGGGCAGCCGAGCCGGTCCCGTCGAGCAGGCCGACGACGCGCGAGGTGAGGTCTTCGACCCAGCCGGCCGCCTGTCCGCCGAGCGGCGCGTCGACCCCGGCGTCCAGCGTCGCCGGCATGCCGCCGGGGCTGACCGTCAGTGCGGCACTGCGCATCGAGAGCGGGGACGCGAGCAGGTCGGTCGGGTAGTCCGAGAGGCGGTCGCTGGTGCTGCTGGCCGGGACGTCGGAACGGGTGAGCGTCGTGCGGTCGCCTGTGGCCACGATCTCGCGCCACCCGAGCCGGTCGCCGCCGATGGTCTCGCGCAGCCGCACCGAGGTGTCGGCGCCGAGGGAGGGGTAGTCGCCGCGGAGCCGGCACTCGACCCGCAGCACGTCGAGCCGGTACTGCCCGTCGCCGAGACGGGCCTGCGCGTCGGTCACCCGAAGGTCGACCTCCGCGCCCGCGACGGTCAGTGCGATCCCGTCCACCACGTCGGTGCACTGGTCGGCGGCCACCTGGGGCAGGTCGTCGACCGCGGCGCCGAGCTGTGTGGTGGGGATCTCGGCGAGGTCGACGACGTGGTCGATCTCGACGTGGTCGGGAGCGACCAGCAGGCCGGTGTAGTGGTTGACGGTGAAGTTGCCCAGCGGGTGGGCGGACGCCGGAGCAGCCGGCAGCAGCACGAGGCCCGCCACGATCGCGAGCCCGCCGACGAGCCGCGCAGCCATCCTGCGCCCGCGGGTGCTCATCGCGACCGCTCCAGCTGGCGGAGCAGCGCGCGGGCGCGGGTGGCCTGCCAGACGTTGAGCCCGGGGTCGTGGTCGAGCCCGACGCGCAGGTGCGCGGCCGCGGCCGCGTCGCGGCCGAGTCCGGCCTCGATGGTGCCGCGGTGCAGCCAGAGGATCGCGTCCGGCGTGCCGAGCCGGGTGGCGGCCTGGCTGCGGGCGAGCGCCTGCCGGTCGCGCCCGGCGGCGTGCAGCGCCCAGCCCAGCGCGTCCGCCGCCCAGATGCTCGGCGCCTGCCGCCAGGCCGACCGGGCGGCAGCGACGGCCGCACGGGCGCTGCCGTGGTCGGCGAGGTAGCGAGCGACCTCGAGGTCGGTGCTGACCCCGCTGTCGCGCAGCAGCCCGATGGTCGCCTGGAGGACTCGGTACTGGTCGGCGGCCAGCACCGGACGGCCGGTCGCCTCGTACAGCTCGCCGAGCTCGAGCAGGTGACCGGGGAACGGAGCGACCTCGACGACCCGGCGCCAGATCCGCACCGCGCCGCGGACGTCCGCGTGGGCGAGCGCGAGCCGTGCCCGACCCACCAGGGCCGGCACGTGTCCGGGGTCGAGCCGCAGCGCCTCCCGCAGGTGGCCACCGGCGCGGGCGAGACGTCCGTCGCGCCGTTCGAGATCTGCCAGCAGCGCCAGCAGGTACGCCTGGTCGGCCGGGCTGGAGACTCCGTCGAGCGCCCGGTGCAGCAGCGCCTCGGCCCGGACGGTGTGCCCGCGCAGCTCCTCCGCGTAGGAGTAGCGGGCGAAGACCTGCGTGCTGGGCCGGCGGCGGTCGGCCTGGGCCAGCGCCGACAGCGCCCGCGGGTAGCGGCCGAGCTCGGTGAGCGCGTCCACCCGTACGGACAGGGCGCCGACCTCGTACGGGTTGATCGCGAGCGACGCGCGGGCGAGCCGCAGCGCGCCGGCGAAGTCGTGCCTGGCCGCCGCGAGGGCGGCCTGCCCGGCCAGGGCGAGGCTGTTGTCGTCGGGCTGCAGCTCGACGGACCGGACGAGCGCTCCCTCGGCCCTCGGGTAGTAGGCGGGATCGACGGTCACCCGCGCCTGCTCGACGTAGGCGAGCCCGAGCGTGGCCCAGCTGCGGGCGTCGTCCGGCTGGTCGCGCAGGTGGTCCTGCAGCACCTCGACGGTGCGGTCGAGGTCGCGGGCACCGGCCTGTGCCAGGGCGGCGGCGTCGCTGCCGCCGACCACTCCGCCGGTGGCCGCGGGGTCGTCGGGCACCAGTCCCACGGCTCCGGACACGACGAGCACCGCGGCCAGGCTCGCCGCCGCTGCCAGGACGTACGCGCGACGTCTCATCGGGTGGCCTCCTGCCCTACGCCCGGTCGTGCGGTGCGGTGGTGTCCGCACCGCACGACCGGGCACCCCTGTGGTCGGTGGGCTAGGCGATGGCCGGGGTCGGCTTGCGCACCCAGGTCACGACACCGCCTGCGACGGCGACGAGCCCCAGCGCGATCGCCAGGATCGGCAGCACCGGCGACTCCTGCGGCACCGGCAGACCACCGTCCGGGACCGCGCCTCCGTTGGGCAGCGTGACGCCCGCCGAGTCGCTCTGGTGCGGCGTGGTGTCCGACCCGGAGGCGGGCAGCGCGACGTACGGGAACGCTTCGGCGAACTCGGCGTCGTTGGTGTTGACGCCGTCCCCGAGGTTGTTCGGCGAGCCGACCAGCTCGCCCTCGGCGACCTGCAGGGTGATGTCGATGACGTCGTCACCCAGTCGGCGACCGTTCGGGTAGCCCTGGTTGTCGCCGCCGATGACCCCGAGACGGTCGGGGTCGCCGGTGACCGGAGTCGTCAGGTTCAGCCGCAGCTGTTCACTGGCGACCACGCCCTCGGGCTGGTTGAGCCCGTCGACGCCGGTGAGGAACACCGACACCAGGTCGTCACGCGGGGTGTCCGGCGCGTCGATGCCGTAGATGGCCTCGATCAGTCGCGGCACCTCGGGGTTGGTGACGTACCTCAGGAACTGGCCGTCGTCGGCCGGGCGGGACGCGTTCCAGACGTCCTTGTCCCGCAACGGGATCACGACCTCGTTGACCAGCGGCATGCCGAGCCGTGAGACCTGGTGGTAGCGGCCGTCGGCTCCGCGCTTCGACGTCGTGGACCAGACGCCGATCACCGGGTTCCCGTCCACGTCGCGGTCGGCAGCGAGCTGCCGCCGGCCGACCTGGAGGGCAACGGCGTTGACGTTGAACCCGGCCAGCGTGTCGTCGCCGACCTCGGTCAGGTCGCCGCCGTACAGCAGGTCGAAGACCCGCAGGTCGAGGAAGAACGGGTCCTCTGCCTGCCCGGCGAAGACGCGCCCGGAGGTGTTGACGTCCCCGGTCCAGCCCAGGGACTGGTTGCGCAGTCGCTGGTAGTTGGGCATGGACGCGTCGCCGACGAACGACGGCGCCACCCGGACGTTCCTGACGACGGTGTGCGAGCGGTGGTTGACGATCCGCTCGAGCGTGTACGTCTGCCGGAAGTTCAGGTCGGGGTCACGCAGCCCGCTGACCGGGCCGGTGTTGTAGAGGAAGGTCCGCTTGGTGCGGTACCGGTCCTGGAACGTCCACCGGTACGTGATGTCGGCCTTCGCGTCGCCGTCGTTGTCGATGCGGATGTCGTAGCGGGCGTCGGTCGCGAACGGGTAGAAGTTCGGGCCGCCTCCCGGTTCCTCGAACGGGATCCAGTTGGCGATCATGGTGACCGTGCCAGGACGGTCCGGGCTGCGGAACGCGTACACGTCGGTGGTGTCGTACTGCGGCTGGCCTGCGATGAGCGGCGCCTCGCGGTGGCTGGACGCCTGCACGCCCTGACCACCGAGTCCGATCAGTCCCGAGGCGAGCAGCACGGCGCCCGATCCGACGCATGCCGCCGCGGTGCGACGGCGCGTTGGGGTGAACTTGCGCATCTGCTTCCCTTTCGTCGGGGCCTGTCCGGCCCCCGGGGTCGGGTTGCGAAATGCGCGCCGGGCGGTGACGGCACGCTGTCGACCAACGACCTCCACGAGTCACTGGGGAGGTCCTAGCCCCCTTCCCCGCCCGCTCAACCCGGACGACCGATGTGACACCCGCCACATCCCCGGTTCGGTCCGGGTCAGGTGCCGGATGGGTGCCGCGATCAGATTTGTTTCTCGGCACGGGTGTCGGGGGCGATCTGGTGGGCGCCGCTCACGTGAAACACGCACCACTCACGCGTGGCCACCCGTGGGTGGTGCCGCTTTCCCGTGGGCCCTTGGGAAAGCGACCAACCGCAGCGCGGGTCAGCGGCGGCGGCCGGCCCAGGTCCAGGCGTACGCGTCGTCCTCGCTGGCGGTGCCGCCCTCGCCGAGCTCCAGCGGGCGGAACGTGTCGACCATGACCGCGAGCTCGTCGAAGTACTCGGCACCGAGCGACGCCTCGATGGCGCTCGGCTGCGGGCCGTGCGCGTAGCCGCCCGGGTGCAGCGAGATCGAGCCCTTGTCGATGCCGGAGCCCTTGCGCGCCTCGTAGTCGCCGTCGACGTAGAACATGACCTCGTCGGAGTCGACGTTGGAGTGGTAGTAGGGCACCGGGATGGACAGCGGGTGGTAGTCGACCTTGCGCGGGCAGAAGTTGCACACGACGAAGTTCTGCCCCTCGAACACCTGGTGCACCGGCGGCGGCTGGTGCACCCGGCCGGTGATCGGCTCGTAGTCGGACACGTTGAACGTGTGCGGGTACAGGCAGCCGTCCCACCCGACCACGTCGAACGGATGGGTGGCGTACGTCAGCCGCGACCCCACCAGCCCGCTCGGGCCGTTGCCGCGGTGCTTGACCAGCACCTCGACGTCGTCGCCGTCGATGAGCAGCGGCGCCCCCGGGCCGTGCAGGTCGCGTTCGCAGTACGGCGCGTGCTCGAGCAGCTGGCCGTAGCGGGACAGGTAGCGCTTCGGTGGCGCGATGTGGCTGTTGGCCTCGATCGCGTACGCGCGGAGCGGTCCCGCGTCCGCGTCGGGCACCCAGCGGTGCGTCGTCGCCCGCGGCACCAGCACGTAGTCGCCGGTGCGGAACGGCAGCACGCCGAAGACGGTCTCGACGGTGCCGGCACCGGCCTGGACGAACACGCACTCGTCGCCGACCGCGTTGCGGTAGTAGGGCGAGACCTCGCCGGCGACGACGTACGAGATCCGGACGTCGCCGTTGCCGAGCACCAGCCGCCGGCCGGTCACGGCGTCGAGCGCCTTCCACTCGTTGTCGTCGAACAGCGAGTGCAGCCGCAGGTGCCGTGGCAGCAACGGGTGGTTCGGCGTGGTGCTCAGGTCGGGCAGGTCCCAGACCTGCGAGTCGACGAGCGCCGACGGCACCCCGCGGTGGTAGAGCAGCGAGGAGTCCGAGGAGAAGCCCTCCTCCCCCATCAGCTCCTCGCGGTAGAGCGCACCCCCGCTGTCCCGGAACTGGGTGTGCCGCTTCGGCGGTACGTCGCCCACACGCTGGTAGTACGTCATCGCCGCACCATGCGCAGCGCGGCCGGACACTGTCAACAGTCGCCGAGGTGCGCGTGCCCTAGGCTCACGGCCCGTGCCCGCCTCCCCGCTGCCGCCCACCTGGGTGGAGGGCGCCGCGGGCGGCCCGCACGACGTCGACAACCTCCCGTACGCGGTGTTCTCGTCCGGTGGCGACGACCCACGGGTGGGCGTGCGGATCGGCGACCTCCTGGTCGACATCGCACCCCTGGCGGCGGCCGAGATGCTCGAGCACGGCGAGGTGTTCGGCGCCCCCACGCTGGCCCCGCTGATGCGGCTCGGCCGGGACGCCTGGTCGTCGCTGCGCGGCTGGCTGGTCGAGCTGCTCACCGACACCGCCGACCGGCCGGCCGTCGAGCCGTGGCTGGTCCCGGTCGCCGACGTCCGGCTGCAGCTGCCGTTCGAGGTGGCCGACTACGTCGACTTCTACTGCTCGCTGCACCACGCGACCCGGGTCGGCCAGATCTTCCGGCCCGGCGAGGAGCCGCTGCCCACGCACTGGCGGCACCTGCCCATCGGCTACCACGGACGGGCGGGCTCGGTGGTCGCCTCCGGCACGCCGGTGCGGCGCCCTCGCGGGCTGCGGAGGTCGGGGCCGGGCGGGCCGGCGTACGGTCCGACCGAGCGGCTCGACCTGGAGGCCGAGCTCGCGTTCGCGGTTGGCGTGCCGACCCGGCCGGGTGACCGGGTGCCGGTCGGCGGGTTCGACCGGCACGTCTTCGGCGTCACCCTGCTCAACGACTGGTCGGCGCGGGACGTCCAGTCGTACGAGAGCAAGCCGCTCGGACCGTTCCTCGGCAAGTCGTTCGCCACGTCGGTCTCGCCGTGGGTGACACCGCTGGACGCGCTCGACGCGGCGCGGGTCGACCTGCCGGGGCAGGACCCGCCGCCCGCGGAGCACCTGCGCGTGGCCGGCGCCGCGGGCTACGCGATCGACATCGACGTGGCGATCAACGGCAGCATGGTCGCGCGGACGCCGTACGCCTCGATGTACTGGTCGCCGGCCCAGATGCTCGCGCACCTGACCAGCGGCGGCGCCGCGTTGCGCACCGGCGACCTGTACGCGTCCGGCACGGTGTCCGGCCCGGGTGACGGCGAGCGGGGCTGCCTGCTCGAGCTCACCTGGGCGGGCACCCGGCCGCTGATGCTGGACGACGGCTCGCAGCGGGCCTGGCTGGTCGACGGCGACCAGGTGGTGCTCACCGCGTCGGCCCCCGGTGCCCTCGGCGGCCGGATCGCGCTCGGCGAGGTCCGCGGCCGCGTGCAGCCCTCCCCCGCCTAACCCGGCGGGTGCACACCGTTGGCAACCGTCGGCGCCGGCCTCGCACCGGTGTACAGCCACACCCGGAAGAACCGGTCGAGCGGTGCGCCCCGGTAGGACTCGGCGAGGTCGACAAAGTCCGCGATCCGCCGGCTGCCACCGGCCGCCGCCCACGCGCGGAGCAGGGCGAAGAAGTCGTGGCTTCCGAGCTTGTTGCGCAGGGCCTGCAGCGTCATCCCTCCGCGCTCGTACACCGGGTTCGCGAACTCGTTGTGCGCACCGGGGTCGCCGATCCGCAGGTCCCACAGGCTGCTGGCCGGTGGATGTGCCCGATAGTTCGTGAGGAACGTCTCCTGCGTCGGTGTCCCCGCCGCCCCACGCGCCGTCAGCAGGTACTCGGCGTAGGTCGCGAACCCCTCGTTGAGCCAGATGTCGCGCCAGTTGCGCACGGTGACCGCGTCGCCGTACCACTGGTGGGCCATCTCGTGCGCGACCACGATCGGGTTGACGCCGCCGAAGAACGACGACGAGTACAGCGGCCGGGTCTGGTTCTCCAGCGCGTACCCGAAGTCGCCGGGCACCACTCCGCCGACCTGGTCGAACGGGTACGGCCCGAACTTCGTCTCGAGGAAACGGGTGATGCCGGCGGTCTGCCGCAGCGAGCGCCGGGCCCGGTCGGCGACGCCGCTGTCCAGCCGGGTCGAGAACGCGTACAGGTAGGGCCGTCCGCCACTGTCGGAGCCCTCCTCGATCGCGTACTGACCGACCGCCATGAAGGCGAGGTACGTCGCCATCGGCTCGGCCGGCGACCAGTGCCAGGTCCGCCTTCCGCCGCCGGCGGGCTCGGTGCCGGTGTGGGTGCCGTTGCTGATCGCCTCGACACCGGTGGGCACGGTGATCGCGATGTCGAACAGCGCCCGGTCGCGCGGGTGGTCGTTGCTCGGGAACCACCAGGCGGCGACCTCGGGCTCGCCGACCGCGACCGCCCCGTCCGGCGTGGTCACCCATGTCTGGACCGATCCGGGCCCGACCGCGTCCGACGGCACGCCGGAGTAGTCGACCGCGACCTCGAACGACTGGCCGTCGGCCACCCCCTGCGATGGTGTGACCACGAGCTCCTGGGCGCCACGCTGGCGGAACCGCGCCCGCTCGCCGTCGACCCGCACCCGGCTGACCTCCAGCAGCAGGTCGAGGTTGAACCGCGACAGGTCCTGCGTGGCGGTGGCCTCGACCACCGTGTGCCCGGTCAGCACGAGGCTGTCCGGGTCGTAGGCGACGTCGACGTCGTAGTGGTCGACCAGGTAGCCGCCGTTGCCGTAGACCGGGTAGTACGGGTCCCCGATCCCGGCGCCGCCGGGGGTGAAGTCAGCCGCGGGTCCCGGCCCGGCATCCGCCGGGAGCGCGACCGCGAGCCCGCAGACGACCGCGACGACCGCGGCGGTCGTGGCGGCAGTGCGCCGGACCGTCACCCGATCACACCGTTGGCGCGGGTCGCCGCCGGCTTGCGGGGCGTCTGCAGCCAGGCGCGGAACAAGCCGCCCAGGCGCTCGCCGCTGACCCGTTGCGCCAGCGACTTCAGCTCTTTGGTCGTGCCCAGGCCGTCGGCGTTGTCGTGCACCCACCGGCGCATGGTGCGGAAGAAGTCGCGGTCACCGATCCGGGTGCGCAGGGCGTGCGCGGTCATCGCCCCGCGGTCGTAGACGCGGTTGTTGAACATCCGCTTCGGCCCGGGATCGCCGATCCGCATCTTCCAGAAGCCGTTGCCTGCTTCGAGGTTGTCGTAGTAGCGGTGGAAGGTCTCGTCGGCGGTGTCGCCGCCGCGGTGTCCCGACCAGATCCACTCCGAGTAGGTCGCGAGACCCTCGTTGAGCCAGATGTGCTTCCACCGGCGCAGCGCCACCGCGTCGCCGAACCACTGGTGGGCCATCTCGTGCACGACCAGCGACCGGGCCCGGCCGGACGAGAAGGAGGCCGGCGCGTACAGCGGCCGGGTCTGGTTCTCCAGCGCGTAGCCGAAGTTGTGGCTCGTCACCGGCCCCGGCACGACGCCACCGATCTGCGCGAACGGGTAGCGACCCCACTGGTTGACCAGGAACCGGGTGGCGGCACTGGTGTAGCGGAGCCCGCGCAGCGCGTTCTTGCGCACCCGCGGGCTGAGCGCCTTGCTCACCGCGTAGACGTACGGGAGGCCCGCGGCGCGACCCCGCCGGATGATGAAGTCGCCGACCGCCATGAACGCGAGGTAGGGCGCCATCTGCGACCGGGTGCGCCAGCGATAGGTCGCGTCGCCGTGCGCCACTCGCTTGCCGACCAGCTGGCCGTTGCTCACGACCTGCTTGTGCCGGGGCACGGTGACAGCGACGTCGAACGACGCCTTGTCGGACGGGTGGTCGTTGCTCGGGAACCACCAGGCGGCGATCTCGGGCTCTCCCACCGCGACAGCGCCGTCGCGGGTCGTCGCCCACGGGGTGAAGCCGCCGAGCGTGCGCTGGCCGGGCGTGCCCGCGTAGGTCACCTGGACGCGCAACCGGTGACCCTTGCGCACCGGGGAGACCGGCCGCACGACCAGCTCGCGGGCGGTCTGCCGGAACCGGGCACGCTCACCGTTGACCCGCACCCGGCTGGCACGCAGCACCAGGTCGAGGTGGAACCGGGTGAGGCGCTCGGTCGCCCGGGCGCGTACCTGCGTCGTGCCCCGCAGCCGCTCGCTGCGCGGGTCGAACGCCACCCGGATCCGGTAGTGCCCGACCCGGTAGCCGCTGTTGCCGTAGCGCGGGAAGTACGCGTCCCCGAGGCCGCCGGTACCGTCGGCGCGGGCACCGGTGGCGCTCACCTCGGCGGTTCCGCCGGCCACCGGCCGGGTCGCGTCGGCAGCTCCGGCTGCAGCGACAGCGTGGTCCCGAGCAGCGCCACGACGGCGACCGCAGTCGAGGGCAGCCGTACGCGGAGCCGGTGCATGTGGAGAGTCCCCCTGTCGACGGAGTCGGCGGCGATAGCCCACCGCCCCGCAGCCTAACGTCGTGCGGCAGGGGCACTCACCGCCCGTGCGGCCGTCGGGTCAGAGGTTGCCGCGACGCTCCTGCTCGCGCTCGATTGCCTCGAACAGCGCCTTGAAGTTGCCCTTGCCGAAGCCGAGCGACCCGTGCCGCTCGATCAGCTCGAAGAACACCGTGGGCCGGTCGCCGATCGGGCGGGTGAAGATCTGCAGCAGGTAGCCGTCCTCGTCGCGGTCGACCAGGATGCCGCGGCGCTGGAGCTGCTCGATCGGCACCCGCACCTCGCCGATCCGGGCCCGCAGCTCGGGGTCCTGGTAGTAGGAGTCGGGGGTCTCGAGGAACTCGACGCCCTCGGCACGCATCCGGTCGACCGTGCGCAGGATGTCGTTGGTGGCGAGCGCGAGGTGCTGGGCGCCCGGCCCGCCGTAGAACTCGAGGAACTCGTCGATCTGCGACTTGCGCTTGGCGACCGCGGGCTCGTTGAGCGGGAACTTCACCCGGTGGTTGCCGTTGGCCACCACCTTGCTCATCAGGGCCGAGTAGTCGGTGGCGATGTCGTCGCCGATGAACTCCGCCATGTTCACGAAGCCCATCACCCGGTTGTAGAACGCGACCCACTCGTCCATCTGGCCGAGCTCGACGTTGCCGACCACGTGGTCGAGGGCCTGGAACAACCGCTTCGGCGCGTCGTGGCGTGGTTCGTAGGTCGAGGTGCGGGAGACGAAGCCGGGCAGGTACGGCCCGGTGTAGCCCGAGCGGTCGACCAGGGAGTGCCGGGTGTCGCCGTACGTCGCGATCGCCGCTCGTCGCACGGTGCCGTGCTCGTCGGTCAGGTCGTGCGGCTCCTCCAGCACGGTCGCGCCCTGCGCCCGGGCCTGCGCCACGCAGCGGTCGACGTCGGGCACCTCGAGGGCGATGTCGCTGACGCCGTCGCCGTGCGCGTGGTGGTGGTCGAGCAGCGGACTGCCGGGCGCCACCCCGCCGGTCACCACGAACCGGCAGGAGCCGCTCTCCAGCACGAACGCCTTGTGGTCGCGGTTGCCGGTCTCGGGCCCGGAGTAGGCGACCAGCTCCATGCCGAAAGCCGACTGGTACCAGTGCGCGGTCTTGGTCGCGTTGCCGACCACGAAGACCACGGCGTCCCAGCCGGTGACCGGGAACGGGTCGGCGGTCTCGTCGTAGTCGACGAGCCCGACCAGCTGCTTGAGCTGGTCGAGGTCGAGGTCGGCCAGGCGCTCTCGCGGGGTGAGGGTCTCGGTCATGCGGCTCAGCATGACCAGATCGGGCAGGATGGGCAACGAAGCACCGTACGACTGCACAACCTGCCCAGTCACCACCCGCTCGCGGCCCCCACCGGCTGCACACCCTGTCCCGCTGGAGGCGCCGTGCCCACACCCACCCCCCGCCCCGTCGACAGCCTGGACACCGCCGTGCTGGCCCTGTTCACCGAGCAGCCACGGATCGGCGTGCTGGAGGCGTCCCGGCGGCTCGGGGTGGCCAGGGGGACGGTCCAGTCCCGGTTGGACCGGCTGGCCGCCGACGGCGTGATCCGCGGCTGGGGCCCCGAGCTCGACCCGGCCGCGCTCGGCTGGCCGGTCACCGCGTTCCTCAGCCTGCAGATCCGCCAGCACGAGGGCCACGATCCCGTCACCGAGCACCTGGCCGGCATCGCCGAGGTGCTGGAGGCGCACACCATCACCGGCAGCGGCGACGTGTGGTGCCGGGTCGTCGCCCGGTCCAACGCGGACCTGCAACGGGTCATCGACGCGGTCGTCGCGGTGGACGGGATCGTGCGGGCGTCAACCGTCATCGCCCTGGCCACCGAGATCGGGTACCGCACCGGCCCGCTGATCGAGGCCGCGGGCGACCGATCAAGTGAAACCGGTGGCGCCCGGCGGACCGTCCCTGTGAGATGAGTCGCAGGCCCGTCGCGGGCCGCCGGAGGTCGCCATGCGTCACGCGTCGCGCGCAGCCCTGCTGCTGACCGTATCCCTCGCCCTCGTCGTGGCCGGTGTCCTGGCCGCGCCGGCGTCGACCGGCCCGACGGCCGCCCGGCAGTCGGCGGAGCAGGTCCAGCCGGCGGCTGTCCGGCCGGGAGCGTGGTGCGTGGGCGAGGCCCGGTGCCGGCTGCTCGGACTCGACCCGGCGAGCGAGCTGCGGGTGCAGCCGCGTCCGGACCTCGCCGTCGTCCAGCGCGCCCGCGCCCTGGGCGCCGAGCCGTGTGATGACGGGTCGGGTGCCGTGTGCGGCACCCTCGAGGTGCCGCAGGACTACGACCGGCCCGGCGGCGACACCCTCACCGTCGCGTGGCAGCTCTTCCCGCACAGCGCGCCCGGCCCGGCTGTCTCCACCACGACGTACATCGGCGGCGGGCCAGGAAGCTCCACCATCCAGGACGCCGGCGGCGCGCTGTTCATGCTCGGGGGCCTGCTGGACACCCATGACCTGCTGCTCGTCGACCAGCGAGGCCGCGGGGCTTCCGAGGCGATCCGGTGCCAGTCCCTGCAGCACGCGACCGGCACCTTCTGGCGGGCCGTGCGCCAGTGCACCCGCCAGCTCGGGGACCGGATCGACGACTACGCCAGCGCCAACAACGCCCGCGACCTGGAGGCGGTGCGGGCCGCTCTGGGCATCGACCAGCTCGACCTGTTCGGCCTCTCGTACGGCGGCATGGACTCGGTCGCGTACGCCGGCCGGTTCCCCGACCACGTCCGCTCGGTCGTCCTGGCATCGAGCGTCGGACCGTCCAGCCTCCGGTTCCGGACCAACCTGCGGCGCCAGGCCACGCTGTCGCGCCGCGTCTTCTCCGGCCTGTGCGAGGGCTCGCCCAGCTGCCGTCGGACGATCGAGCACCCCCGGGCGCTGCTGGCCTGGGGCGCCCGGTTCTTGCGGCACCACCCCTTCACCGGGTTCGGCGACGACCCGGCAGGCAACCGACTTCGGGTGTTCGTCAACGAGACCACGCTGGCGCAGATCGCGGTGACCACCGACGCGGCCGTCACGTTCCCGGGCGACCTCGGCGCCGCGCTCCGATCGTTGCGGGCAGGCAACCGCAAGCCGATCCTGCGGCTGACGGCGGCGGCAAAGAGCTTCTACGTGTGGCAGGACTCCGGGCCTGCCAACCAGTTCTCGTTCGGTGCGCTGCTCGCGACCGCTTGCGCGGACGCGCGCCCGTTGCCGTGGGCCGACGGGTTGACCCGTGCCGAGCGCGTGCGCGCCGCGCGCCGGTCGGCGGCGGCCATCCCACCGGGCGCGATCGCGCCGTGGCGGGCGCGCTCGCTGATGCGGCACCCCGTCAAGGTGTTCAGCAACGAGCTGGGACTGTGCCTGTCGTGGCCGGACGTCCCCGACGCCGACCGGCTCCTGCCTCGCGGCAGCGAGCTGCCCGACGTGCCGGTGCTGGCCATCACCGGCGAGTACGACGGCAACGTCACGCCAGAGGACACCATCGCCCTCGCAGAGATGTTCCCCGACCATCAGCTGCTCGATGTCGGGAAGGTGCCCCACGTCGCCTCGTTCTTCCGGTGCGCACCGCGCCGGACCCAGGCCTTCATCGACGGTCTCGGTCCGGTGGGCTCGACCTGCGCGCCGCGGTCCGCGCTGCACTGGTTCGTGCAGCCGTCGTTCCCGGAGCACGCCGCTGACGCCGTCCCGCTACGGGTGGGCCACCCGCGCAAGGATCACTCGACCCCGCGGATCAGGCACCTGGCCGGAGCCGCGTGGCAGGCGGTGCTGGACGCGTGGATCCTCACGTTCCGACGCGACCTCACGACCAGCCCGGGTCTGTACGGCGGGCGCCTGACCGACTCGGCGAACGGGCGCGCGTACTTCATCGACTTCGACCGCTTCCGGTTCACCCGCGACCTGGCGATCAGCGGATCGCTCCGGCAGCCCTTCTCGGGCGCGGACACGGTGGCACGGCTCCGGGTGGTGGACGGACCGCGCGGCGTCACGGGCCGGTTGGTGCTGCGCATCGACTTCGCGTTGGAGCGGTCCGGCCCGTTCGAGCTGACCGGCACGCTGGCCGGCCGGCACGTCGACCTGGTGGGCAACAGCCGCTGACGTATCAGGGTGGGGACACCGCGCTCCTGACCTTCGTGACGTCACCCCTCACCTCGTCGGCACCGCGTACCCGACTGCCCGTCCAGGCGGCAGAGTTCCCGACGAGGGCGAAGTCCCACTACCGTGGCCGTGCTCGGACCCAGGGAGGGACCGTGGACACGCCCACGCCGGCATCGGCGGCTCCTGCCGCCGCGCCCACCGAAGGCGACCCGCTGTGGCAGCGTGCCGAGACGCTGTTCGTCGCCTGGCGCACCGGCGACCAGCATGCACTCGACTCGCTCGTCCGCACAGTCACACCCGTGCTCTGGCACATCGTCCGCGCGTACGGTCTCGACCGCGAGACCGCCGACGACGTCGTGCAGACCACCTGGCTGACGCTGGTACGCCGCGGCGACGCCATCCGGGACGAGCGGGCGGTGCTGCGGTGGCTCACCATCACGGCGCGCCGCGAGGCCTGGCGCACCTCGCAGCAGTCCCGCCGCGCGACCCCGTCCGACGACGAGCTGCTCGAGTCCGTGCTGCCCCGGCAGGCCAGCGCCGAGACGATCGCGGTGCGCGACGACGAGCAGCGCGCCCTGTGGAACTACGTCGGCAGGCTGTCGGACCGCTGCCAGCGACTGCTGCGGGTCATCGCCTTCTCCGACCGGCCCGACTACGCGGGTCTCGCCGAGGAGCTGCAGATGCCGGTGGGCAGCATCGGCCCCACCCGCGGCCGCTGCCTCGACAAGCTCCGCGCCCTGATGGCGCCCACCGGAGCTACCAAGGAGGGAACCTCATGACCGATGACGCGATCCTGATGCGCCGGGTTCGCGGCATGTGGGAGCAGCTCGACCCGCCCCCCGCCGATCTCGCCGACCGGGTGCTGTTCGCCCTCGAGCTCGAGGACCTCGACACCGAGTTCGAGCTGCTGCGGCTGACCGAGCGCTCGGACGCGCTGGCCGGCACCCGGGCACCGCGCGGGACGACGTCGAGCGCCACCCACATCACGTTCTCCGGTGAGCACCTGACCGTGATGCTCGCGGTCGCCGGCCTCGACACCGACGCCCGCCGCATCGACGGCTGGGTGGCACCGGCGACCGAGACACGCGTCGTCGCGCACACCGCGACGGGCGAGCGGGAGACGGTCGCCGACGCGACCGGCCGGTTCGTGCTCGAGGACGTGCCGCCGGGCATGCTGCGACTGGTGTTCTTCCCCGCGACCGACGACGACAACTCGACCCCCTTCATCACCCCCACCGTGGAGGTCTGACGACGATGCTGCCGCGCTGCCGGGTCCGACGTGGCAAGGACGTGCCGCGAGCCCGCGACGTCGATCCGCCCTTCCCGCCGGCGGGTGTGCTGTCCGCGTACCCGAACCGGCCCCTGATCCGGGTGCTCGACCCCGCGACCGCTGTGCGGTTGCCGGGTCAGCAGCGCCTGCACTCCACGGCCTACGTCGCCGACCGGCTGCTGCTGCCCGCCGACCTGACCGAGAGCGACACCCGGTCGATCGTCGCGGCGCTGAACGAGGCCGGGCAGCCGTACGTCGTGGTGTCGCTCGAGGGTGACGACACCGCCGCCGCCCGCCGACGGGTCCAGCTGCCCGACAAGGACGGCAGGGAGCAGACGTTCGGCGTCACCGTGGCCCAGCTACGACCCGCCGACGACCGAGCCGCAGCACCCGACGCGTGGACGCTGCTGCAGGCCGCGCGCGCCGCCCGGCGTGACGACCCGCTGCTTGCGCGGGTGCAGCTCGACCACGTGCTGTTCGCGAACGTGGGACTGATGGGCTCGCCGTTCCACTCGTCGAACCCCTTCCACTCGTCCAATCCCTTCCACTCGTCCAACCCGGTGGGAGAGGGCGGTGCCATCGCCGGATACGCCGTGCCCGGCGGCGGCGGCCGGCAGCCGGTCACCTGGCTCGGGCCCGCGCCGCAGCGCGCCAGCGTACGCCGCCGACGCCCACGCGTTGTCGTGGTCGACACCGGGTGCGGTCAGCACCGCTGGTGGGACTCGGCCACCGACCCGCGGCCCGACGCCGACACGATCGTCACGCGTGGCGCGACCCTCGACGGCGAGCCGGTCGGCCTGACGGCACCGGCCAGCGACCCGGAGGTGAGCGGCGACCTCGCGGGGCCGCTCGACGGCGCCATCGACGCGCTGGCCGGGCACGGCACGTTCATCTGCGGGCTCGTGCACCAGATCTGCCCGGACGCCGACATCTGCTCGATCCGGGTCGTGCACTCCGACGGGGTGATCCTCGAGTCCGACCTGGTCGACGCGCTCGGCGCCCTGGCCGAGCTGATCCGCCGGCACGCGCACGGCAAGCCCGACGGGCTGGCCGTCGACGTGCTGAACCTCTCGATGGGCTACTACCACGAGACCGGCAGCGACGCGTCGTTCGACCCGGTCATGTTCGGCCTGCTGGAGGCCATGGGCCGTTGCGGCACCCTGGTGGTCGCCGCGGCCGGCAACGACGCGATCTCGCGGCCGCAGTACCCCGCTGCGTTCTCGCCGTTCCCCGGCGGGCACGTCCCGTCCCCGTCCGACGAGTGCGCCCCCGTGGTCGCGGTCGGGGCCGAGAACCCGGACGGATCGGTGGCCCTGTTCAGCAACTGCGGTCCGTGGGTGCACGTGTGGGCGCCCGGTGCGGCTCTGGTGAGCACGATGCCGGAGACCTTCGACGGCGGCTTCCAGCCGCAGGGCAAGGCGTTCGCACTCGGCCGGGTGCGCGCGTCGCTCGACCCGGACAGCTACCGGTCGGGCTTCGGGGTGTGGAGCGGCACCTCGTTCGCGGCCCCCGTTGCCGCGGGCGAGATCGCCGCGGAGCTGCTCGCGGCCTCCGAGTCGGGTGCGCACCCGCTCGAGCACCAGGAGTCCGACCCTGCCGCCGCGGTCGCGCGGGCGTGGGCGGCACTGGAGAAGGCCACCGGCATGAGTCCATCATGAGCGGGTGCTGTCGGCCCGTGAGCTCCACGACCGGGGGGTACGCGCGCTCGAGCACGGCCGGCTCGCCGAGGCGGCCCGGGCGCTGCACACCGCCCTGGAACGTACCGACGATCCCGAGCTCCGCGCCCGCGTCCTGCTGAGCCTGGCCTACCACGAGGCCGAGCGCGGCCGCGTCGACGACGGGTTGGCGCTGCTGGACTCCGCCGACGACGGTCGCGCCGCCCTGCCCGGCCACCTGCGTGCGCTGCTCGCCAGCCAGCGCGGCCTGCTGCTGATGCGCGGCGGTGACTCCGAGGGCGCGCTGCACGCCTTCACCGTCGCCCTGGACGGCCTCGGCGACGACCCCGCGCCCGTGGCTCGCGCGTGCATCAACCGCGGCAACGTGTTCATGCAACGCCTCGACCTCCGGCGCGCCGCCGGGGACTTCGCCCGGTGCGTCGACGTCGCCACCCGCAACGACCTGCCGGTACTGGTGGCCAAGGCCCGGCACAACCTCGGCTACGTCGAGCTGCTGGCCGGCAACCTCCCCGCGGCGCTGCGCGAGATGGCCGCCGCCAGCGAGGAGCTCGCGCGGACCGCACCGGCGCTGGTACCGGTCTGCGACACCGACCGGGCCCAGGCGCTGATGACCGCGGGACTGCCCTCGGAAGCCGACCGGACCCTTGCCGAGGCCGCGGCGTCGTTCGGCCGCCAGCGGCTGCGGCAGAGCCAGGGCGAGGTCGACCTGCTGCGCGCGCAGCTCGCGCTCGCGTCGGGTCGGCCGGGCGACGCCGTACGCACCGGCCGCCGGGCCGCCGCGCGCTTCCGCCGCCGGGGCAGCCGGTCCTGGGCGCTGCGTGCCGACGCCGTCGTGCTGGCGGGCCTCGTCGACTGCGGAAGGCAGGCCAGTGCTCTGCGCACCGGTCCGGAGCTCGCCGACGCTCTCGACGGCGAGCGGCTGCGCGACGAGGCCCGGACGGTGCGGCTGCACGTCGTGCGCGGGCTGCTGCAGGCCAGGCACGCCGACCAGGCGCACGCGGCCGTCCACGCGGTCCGTACCCCGGCCTCGGCGCCGATCACCACCCGGCTGCTCGACCGAGGCGTACGCGCCGACGTCGCCACCGCCCGCGGCCGGCGGGCCGACGCGGCCGGGCACCTGCGCCGGGGACTCGCCGAGCTGTTCGCGTGGCAGTCGTCGTTCGGCAGCCTCGACCTGCAGACCGGTGTGGCGGCGCACGGCCGCGCGCTGGCCGTCCGCGCCCTGCAGGCCGCGGTGGCCGACGGGCGGCCCGAAGTCGTCTTCGACTGGAGCGAGCGGGCCCGGGCGTTCGCCTCGCGGGTGCCGTCGGTGCGCGCACCGGCCGACAGCGCCGCGGCGGTCGCGCTGGAGGAGCTGCGGGCCCTGCGCGCGGAGTCCGCGGGAGACCCGGACGCCGCCACCAGGCGCCGGATGGGCGAGCTCGAGCGCCAGGTCCGCGACCGCGCCCTCTACCCGCCCGGCCCGGGCATCGTCACCGAGCCGCTGGGGCTCGACGACGTGCGCGCCCGGGTGGCCGTCGACGACGCGACGCTGGTGAGCCACCTCGTCGTCGACGACCAGCTGCACGCACTGGTCGTCACCGGCAACGACGTCACCGTGCACCGGCTCGGTGCGTTCCCGCCGGTGGCGTCGCTGGTGACCAGGATCGGCGTCGACCTGGACACCGCCGCCACCCGGCTGCCACCGGCGATCCGCGACCGTCGTCGGCACGGCCCTGCAGGGCGCGTGCGCCGAGCTCGGCCGCGAGCTGGTCGACCCGCTCCCGCTCGCCGACGGCCCGGTCCTGCTGGTGCCCTCGGCGGCGCTGGCCGCGGTGCCGTGGACGATGCTGCCCGCGCTCGCGGGCAGGCCGCTGGCCCTGGCACGTACGGCGACCTCGTGGGCACTCACCCGCCGGCCCGACGAGGTCGTGTCGACCGTCGGGCTGGTCGCCGGCCCCGCGGTCGACCGCGCCGGGGAGGAGGTGGCCCGGGCGGTGAAGGCCTGGCCCCGGCTGGACGAGTCGACCGCCGTGCTGTCCGGGTCCCGGGCGACCGCCTCGGCGGTCACCGCGCTGGCCTCGCGGGTCGACCTGCTGCACGTGGCCGCGCACGGCACGCACAGTGCCGACAACCCGCTGTTCTCCGGGCTGGAGCTGATCGGCGGGCCGTGGTTCGGCCACGACATCGCCGCCGTCGACCCGGTGCCTGCCCACGTGGTGCTCTCTGCCTGCGAGCTCGGCCGGTCGTCGGTGCGCGCGGGTGAGGAGACCCTCGGCATGACGGCGGCCTGGCTGCACGCCGGCGCCCGTACCGTCGTCGCGTCACCGGTCCGGGTCAACGACGACACCGCGTGCGACGTGCTCGCGGTGCACCACGAACGGCTCGCGCGCGGCGACCGCCCGGCCATGGCTCTGGCCGCGGCGGTCGCCGCGCTCCCTTCCGACGCCGCCCCTGCCCCACTGGTGTGCTTCGGGGCCGGCTGGTAGCCGCTCAGCCCCTCGCTCAGCCCCCCGCAGGATCCGACCTGGTGATGGCCAGGACCGGCACCTGGTCGGATCGTTCGGGCGTGGGGGTGGCCTCGAACGAGCGGCGACGCGGGCCACCCGGCCACCAGGTCACGCGGCCGAACAGCAGCAGCAGCGCGGGCAGCATCACGATCCGCACCAGCGTCGCGTCGACCAGCACGGCGACCGCCAGGCCGATGCCCATCTGCTTCATCTCCAGCATGGACAGCGTCGCGAACACGGCGAACACCGTGACCATCACCGCCGCCGCACTCGTGACGACACCCGCGGTCTCGGTGATGCCGGCCTCGACCGCCACCCGGTGCGGCAGTCCGCGCTGCACCCCCTCGCGGATCCGGCTGAGCACGAAGACGTGGTAGTCCATCGACAGCCCGACCAGGATCACGAACAGGAACAGCGGGATCCAGCTGATGACGTAGCCGCTGGAGGTGAAGTTCAGCAGCGACTCGGCCCAGGTGTGCTCGAAGACCAGCGCGAGCACGCCGAACGCGATCGCCACCGACGCGAGGTTGAGCACCGTGGTGAGCAGCGCCAGCACGACGCTGCGGAACGTCACCGCCATCATCAGCATCGTCAGCCCGAGCACGAACGCGATCACCCAGGGCAGCTTGCTGGTCTGGTTGTCGACGAAGTCGACCGACTCCGCCGCGAACCCGCCGACCGCCCACTCCGCGCCCACGACGTCGTCCAGCGCTGCAGGTGCCAGCTCGGTCCGCAGTGTCGACAGCACCGACCGGCTCTGCTCGCTGGCCTCGGTTGCCGATGAGCCCAGGGTCAGCACCGCGACGCCGTCGTCGGGTGACGTACGGACCGACTCACCCGGTACGGCCTCGAACCCGGCGCCGTGCGTGGCGGACCGCTCGAGCTCGTGCAGGGCCGACTCGACCGCAGGCAGCTGCGCCGGGCCGGCCGCGACGACGACGTCGTACGTCGAACCCTCCGCCGGGAAGGCGTCCTCGATGGCGAGCAGGGTCCGCACCTCGGGGATCTCGTCCGGCAGCGCCGACAGCTCGGTCTCCTGCATGTGCATGCCGAGGGCGGGCACCGCGAACGCTCCGACCACCACCGCCGACATCGCGATCGACGCGCGCGGGTGGCGCAGCACCGGGCCGAGCAGGCGCCGACTGATCCCGCCGGGGCCGATCCGCCGGTTGAGCCGCCACAGCAGCGGCACCCGCGGGCGGTCGACCCAGCGGCCGAGCCGCGAGAGCATCGCGGGCAGCACGGTGAGCGAGCCGAGCACGGCGACGACCACGACCACGATCGCACCGGTCGCAAGCGCCGAGAAGCTCGCGTCCTGCACGACGAACAGGCCGGCCATGGCGACGACCACTGCGACTCCCGACACCACGACGGAGTGCCCCGACGTCGCCGCTGCGACCGCGATGGCATCGACCGTCCCCCGGCCGCGGCGACGCTCCTCGCGCTCGCGCTTGAGGTAGAAGAGCGAGTAGTCGACACCCACCGCCAGCCCGATCAGCAGCACCACGTTGGCGGTGCTGCCACCGTCCGGGACCAGGTACGACAGCGGGGCGTAGATGCCGAGCGTGGCGATCACGCCGGACATCGCGAGCAGCACCGGGATGCCAGCGGCGAGGAGGGCGCCGAACGCCAGCAGCAGGACCCCGAAGGTGATCGGCAGGCTGAGCCGCTCGGCCGACGCCAGGTCGGCACCCACCTGCTCCCAGATGCCGGCGTCGACCGACGCTCCGCCGGCCTGCTCGACCTGCAGGCCCGGATGGTCGCCGGCGATGTCGGCAGTCACGTCCTGCACCGACTCCACCCCGTCGGCGGCGTCGTCGTCGGACCCCGCCATGTCGACGGGCACCAGCACGTGCTGGCCGTCCTCGGACCAGACCGGCGCCCGTACGTCCTCGACGGCCGGCAGCTCTGACATCGACGTGCGCACCTGGCGGACGGCGTCGGTGGCGTCGGCCCGGTCCAGCTCGCCCGTCGCGGAGCCGATCAGCACCGACTCGGTCACCGGTTCGGCCAGCCCGGCCTCGGTGATCAGCTGGTCGGCACGACCTGACTCCCCCACCCGCAGGTCGGCGTCGGTCGCTGCCTGGGTCGGGACCGTCGCGACCAGCGCGATGGACGCGGCAACGAACACCACCCACAGCCCGATCGCGCGCCAGGGGTGAGTGGCACTCCAGATCGCCATCCGTACGGTGACCGGCTGCTTGCCGGTCGGCTGCTTGCTCATCGTCTCGTCCCCTCGACGGATCGGTGCTGACCGGTCGGTTGCCGGTCCGTACCGAGCCTCGTGGCGGCGGCGCCGGTGGACACGGGTGCCTGCGCCCCACCGGTGGTGGTCCTACGCCCCCTGTCCTCGCAGGGGGGCGACGGGAACGATGGGGGCATGACGACGAACGTGCACCGCCACCCGCTGACGAGCCGACTGCAGTGGACCGGCTACTGCGGGCTGGGCGTGCTCGCCTTCGGTCCCGCGATCGCGCTGTTCGTGATCACCGTGGTGGGCATCCCGCTGGTGCTGGTCACCGCGGGCATCCTGCTGCTGCTCGTGGCGGTGCCGCTGACGGCCCTGCTGGCCAACGGCTTCCGGAGCGTTGCCGGCCGGATGCTGGGTGAGCCGGTCGTCGCCGCCTACCGTCGCCCCACCGACAGCGGGCTGCTGCCGCTGCTGAACAGCTGGGCGCGCGACGGCGCTCGCTGGCGCGACCTGCTGTGGCTGCTGTGGAACATGACGTTCGGCTTCGTGCTGTCGATGGTCGTCGTCACCCTGCTGTTCGCGATCGGCTGGTACGCGCTCTTCCCGTTCCTGTTCGCCATCACCCCGGACGGTGTGTTCGACACCAACTACGGCGTGTTCGTCATCGACACCCAGGCCGAGGCCTTCCTCGAGTGGGCGTGGATGCTGGTGGCGCTGGCGCTGTGGTGGTGGCTCGCACCGGCGCTCGGCCGCACCCGGGCCCGGGTCGACCGGTCGCTGCTCGCGCCGAGCCGTACCGAGCACCTCGAGCGCCGGGTGCAGACGCTGGCCGAGTCGCGGGCCGAGAGCGTCGACTTCTCCGCGGCCGAGCTGCGGCGGGTCGAGCGCGACCTGCACGACGGCGCGCAGGCCCGACTGGTGGCGCTCGGCATGAGCCTGGGGATGGCCGAGAAGATCCTCGACGGCGATCCCGAGGCCGCCAAGCAGTGGCTGCGCGAGGCGCGGACGACGACGACCTCGGCGCTGGCCGACCTGCGCACGGTGGTGCGCGGCATCCACCCGCCGGTCCTGGCCGATCGCGGCCTGGTGGGTGCGGTGCAGGCGCTGGCCCTCGACCTGCCGATCCCGGTGCTCGTCACCGTGTCGATGGCCGGTCGTCCGCCGGCGCCGGTGGAGACCGCCGCGTACTTCGCCATTGCCGAGTCGCTGGCCAACATCGGGCGGCACAGCGCCGCGCAGCGGGCCTGGGTCGAGCTGGTGCACGAGGACGGCGTCCTCGCGGTGGAGGTCGGCGACGACGGGGTCGGCGGTGCCTCGCTCGAGGCGGGCACCGGTCTGGCCGGGGTCGCGCGCCGGCTCGCGGCCTTCGACGGCACACTGGCGGTGTCCAGCCCGCCAGGCGGGCCCACCGTCATCCGCATGGAGGTTCCGTGCGAGTTGTCATCGCCGAGGACCTCGCCCTCCTCCGGGACGGCCTGACCCGGCTGCTGGAGGCGCACGACCTCGCGGTGGTCGCGGCGGTCGACAACGCGCCGTCGCTCGTCCGCGCGCTGCGCGAGCAGCGGCCCGACATCGCGGTCGTCGACGTGCGGCTGCCGCCGACGTTCACCGACGAGGGGCTCCGGGCCGCCATCGAGGCCCGGGTCGAGCAGCCCGGTCTGCCGGTGCTGGTGCTCTCGCAGTACGTCGAGCAGCTGTACGCCCGCGAGCTGCTGAGCAGCCGCGAGGGTGCGGTCGGCTACCTGCTGAAGGACCGGATCGCCGACGTCACCCGGTTCGTCGACGCGGTGCGCCAGGTGGCCGGCGGCGGCACCGTACTCGACCCCGAGGTGGTGTCGACCCTGCTGTCCCGGCAGGAGGCGGACGCACCGCTCGCCCGGCTCACCGCGCGCGAGCGGGAGGTGCTGGGGCTGATGGCCGAGGGCCGGTCGAACGCGGCCATCGCGGCCCGGCTCTTCGTCACCGAGAAGGCCATCAGCAAGCACAGCAACAACATCTTCGCCAAGCTCGGCCTGGCCGGCTCAGCCGACGACAACGTCCGCGTCCTCGCCGTCCTCGCCCACCTCGGCGTCTGAGGTGCCCATCTGGTTTCCAGAGGCCTCAGCCCCGGCCGGGGCGACGCGGGCGGACACCAGGACGCCGAACAGCTGCACGGCGACCATGCCGGCGAAGACGGCGGCGAACGCCCAGCCGCCCTGGTCGCGCAGCGCGGCGTAGGCCACGCCGGCGGCGCCGACGGTGAGCACGCAGCCGAGGGCGTCGGACATCTGCAGGGCCGCGGAGTTGCGGCCCTGCTCGGCCTCCGGCGAGAGCCGGAACAGCAGCACGGACAGGGTGGAGAACGTCACGCCCATGCCCGAGCCGGCGACGATCCACCCGAGGGCGGCGACGAGCACGGGTACGGGCGGGTCGGTGATCACGGCCGTCGACGCGACGGCGAGACCCACCAGCACGGCGCACGCGCCGACCAGCGCCAGCCGCCCGCGTTCGAGTCGCAGACCGGGCCGGCCCTGCCACCACGAGCCCCCCGACCAGCCGAGAGCCGCACCGGTCAGCACTGCGCCGGCCGCTGTCGCCGACAGGCCGCGGTGCTCGACCAGCATCAGCGGCAGGAACGCCTCGACGCCGAAGAACGCCCCCGCCTGGACACCGCGCAGCGCCACCACCGACGGCAGCCCACGGCGCAGCCGGCCGGTGCCGGGCGGGAACAGCTCGCGGGCGGCGGCCACGACCCCCGCCAGCCCGAGGACGCCCACGACGACCCCGGTCACCACCCGGCCGTGCTCGACCCGCTGCCCGCCGAGCTGCACCATGGCGGCGCCGGCGGCCAGCACGAACGCCACCACCATCCGCCGCGGTCCCGTGACGGCGGAGCCGCCGGCCACCGGGCGGCCGGGCAGCCGCGGCCACAGCAGCAGCACCGGGGCGACCACCAGCGGCAGCAGCCCGACGAACACCAGCCGCCAGGAGGCGTTCTCCGCCAGCGTTCCGGCGACCAGCGGGCCGATCACGGCCGGCAGCACCCAGGCTGCGGACAGGTACGAGAAGATCCGCGGTCGCAGCCGGTCGGGGTAGGCGAGGCCCACCAGCACGTAGACGGCGACGATGATCGCGCCCGCGCCGAGACCCTGGACGAGCCGCCCGAGCACGAACGGCACCATCTCCTGAGCCGCCCCCGCGATCGCCAGCCCCACGGCGAACAGCCCGACACCGGCGGCGAACGGCAGCCGGGGACCGCGCTGGTCACAGATCTGCCCGGCGACCGCCGTCGAGAACAGGCTGGTGACGAGGAACCCGGTGAACGACCACGCGTACAGCCCCAGCCCGGACAGCTCCCGGGCCGCGATCGGCATCGCGGTGGCCACGGCCATCGCCTCGAACGCCACCAGCGAGACCAGCGCGACGACGCCGGTCGTGGTGCGCCACCGGGTGCTCGACCACGGCCCCTCGGGGTCAGGACGACGAGGGCGCCGGAACACGCGTCGACGCCCGGCCCCAGGAGCGGGACCGGGCGTCGACGTCATGACCACACGGTAACCGTGGCCCTGACAGCCACGGCTGTCAGGAAGGGACTCAGTTGTTGCGGAACGCCTGGAACGTCAGCCGCATCCGGTTGGCCTGGCCCTTGGTGAACAGGTACATGCAGTTGTCCACCGTGTAGTCCATGAAGTTGTGGATCGGGTCGCGGCGAGGAGCCGGGCACGTGTCCCTGCCCTCGGGGCAGCCGAACGCCGGCGACTGCTCCTTCGCGGTGTCGGTCACGTAGTCGTTCTTGACCCCGCAACCGCCCTGGAAGGTGTGGTAGAGCCCGAGCCAGTGGCCGACCTCGTGCGTCCCGGTGTCACCCTTGTTGTACGGGGCCTCGCTGCCGCCGGGCAGGCTCTCGGTCAGCACGACGACGCCGTCGAGCCTCGGCTTGTTCGCGTAGTCCTGCGGCCAGGTGGCGTAGCCGAGCAGGTCCTGCGGGCGCGGCTTGGCGGTGTACAGGTTCAGCGTGCGGGCGTCACCGACCCGCAGCGCGCGCTTCATGTTCTTCTCGGCCTTGGAGCCGGGGAAGTGCCGGTACCACGCCGGGTTGGTGGTCCGGTCGATGCCGCGGAGCCGGAACCGGAACGGCGTGCTGTGCGCGTGCGGTCCGGTCCGACCGGCGTAGGAGTCGTTCAGGACCTCGACCTGCTTGCGCAGCGCCCGGTTGCGCACGGCGCCCTTGTCGTCCCTGCCCTTGATCACGTGGACGTAGACGTCGATGTTGATGAAGCGCGGCTTGTCGGCGCGCACGCCGGCCGGCAGCTGCCGGACCGCCGCGCGGTACTCACTGTTCAGCGCTGCGGCCTGCCGGCGCGTCAGTGAGTTCGGGTCCGCGGCCTGACCGTGACCCCCCGCCATCCGGGCGGCGCTGCTGTCGTGGCGCTTGACGCACTTGGCGTCCCGCTGGTCGGGCGCTGGCGCCGCCGACGCAGTCGTGGTGCCGGGCGCCGTCGAGGCCACCAGGGCGATAGCCCCGACGCCGCCGACGACGAGGGCGCGAAGCTTCTTTGCCCGCGTTCCGGTCCCTCTGCTCATTCAGATCTCCCCTTCTGTGGCTGCAGCCGGCAGCCCTTGCGCCGCCAGTCCGCTGCGTGAGTCCCCGTTTTCGCCCCGCTACTGCTGGTCGTCGCCCGCGCCGTCGTCGCCGGGGCGCATGGACTCCCAGATCTCCTTGCACTCCGGGCAGACCGGGAACCGCTGTGGGTCGCGACTGGGCACCCACACCTTGCCGCACAGCGCCACCACCGGTGTGCCCTCGACCATCGCGGCCGTCAGCTTGTCCTTGGGCACGTAGTGCGAGAACCGCTCGTGGTCGCCGTCTTCCGTGGTGGGCCGGGTCCGTACGTCCTCGACTGTCTGTACGCCGGGGCTGGGCTGGACACTCACGGTCGGTAGTCAAGCAGATGCGAACCAACCCCGACACTCGAGGACGGTCAGTTCTGCATCGGGTCGGTCGGGAAGGTCGCCAACAGCGCCGTGCGTCCCCGCTGGCGACGCAGCACCTCGGCCCACAGCTCCTCAGGCACGGAGGTGACCAGGTCGCCGGGGCGGGCCGGCAGGACCAGCCAGGACCCCTCCTCCACCTCCGCCTCCAGCTGGCCGGCCGCCCACCCGCTGTAGCCGGCGAAGATGCGCAGCCCGTCCAGCGCACCGGACAGCACCTCGACCGGGGTGTCGAGGTCGAGCAGGCCGGTGTCGCCGAAGACGCGACGCCACCCCAGCGGTGCGTTCTCCGTCTCGGCGGCGAGCCGGGCCACCCCCAGCGCCGACCCGGTGGAGACCGGGCCGCCGGCGAACAGCTGCGCCGGCGCACTCACCACCTCCGCCCAGCCGGGCAGCACATCGGCCACCGCCAGCTCCGACGGCCGGTCGAGCGTCACGCCGAGCGCGCCGTCGTCGTCGTGGTCGAGCACCAGCACCACGCTGCGGGCGAAGTTGGGGTCGGCCAGGCTCGGGCTCGCCACCAGCAGCTGGCCGGTCCACCACTGGGGCACGTCGACCATGGCGTCGCTCAGGCGTTCCCGCCAGCGCGCACGGCAGAGCGCCCCGCGTCGCGGACGGCCGCGGCCACCCGGTCGTGCACGTCGGGGTGGAAGACGCTCGGGATGACGTAGCTCGCGTTCAGCTCGCTGTCGCTGACCACCGAGGCGATGGCGTGCGCCGCCGCCTGCAGCACGTCCTCCGTGATCGTCCTGCTCTGCGCGTCCAGCAGACCGCGGAAGACGCCGGGGAAAGCCAGCACGTTGTTGATCTGGTTCGGGTGGTCCGACCGGCCGGTCGCGACGACGGCCGCGTGGCGCCGCGCCTCGACCGGGTCGATCTCGGGGTCCGGGTTGGCCAGCGCGAAGACCACCGGGTCGGTCGCCATCGTCGCGACGTCGTCGGCGTCCAGCAGGTTCGGTGCGGACACCCCGATGAACACGTCGGCGTCACGCAGGGCGCCGCGCAGGTCTCCGCCCAGCGCGTCGTCGTTGGTGTTCTCGGCAATCCAGGACAGCTGCGAGCCCATGCCGTCACGGCCGCGGTGCACGACCCCGTCGATGTCGACGACGAGCACGCTGCCCGCACCGTCGCCGGCACCCGCGTGCAGCAGCAGCTTGAGGATCGCGGTGCCGGCGGCGCCGGCTCCGGACAGCACGACGCGCGCGTCCGGCAGCTGCTTGCCGACGACGCGCAGCGCGTTGGTCAGCGCCGCGAGCACCACGATCGCGGTGCCGTGCTGGTCGTCGTGGAAGACCGGGATGTCGAGCGCCGTACGCAGCCGCTGCTCGATCTCGAAGCAGCGGGGCGCGCCGATGTCCTCCAGGTTGATCCCGGCAAAGCCGGGGGCGATCGCGACGACCGTGCGCACGATCTCGTCGGCGTCCTGGGTGTCCAGGCACAGCGGCCACGCGTCGATGTCCGCGAAGCGCTTGAACAGCGCGGCCTTGCCCTCCATCACCGGGAGCGCCGCGGACGCGCCGATGTTGCCGAGTCCCAGCACCGCCGAGCCGTCGGTGACGACCGCGATGGCGTTGCGCTTGGTGGTGAGCCGGCGCGCGTCCTCGGGGTTGTCGACGATCGCGCGGCAGATCCTGGCGACGCCGGGGGTGTAGACCAGGGACAGGTCGTCGCGGTTGCGGATCGGGTGCTTCGACTGCATCTCGATCACCCCGCCGAGGTGCATGAGGAACGTACGGTCCGACACCTTGTGCACGGTGATGCCGGGGAGCGCCTCGAGCGCGGCCACGATCAGCTCGGCGTGCTCGGTGGACGACGCCGCGCAGGTGACGTCCATCCGCAGCCGCTCGGCACCGGAAGCGGTGACGTCGAGGGCGGTGACCATGCCACCCGCCTTCTCGACGGCGGCGGTCAGCTGGCCGACTCCGGAACCCGCGGACGGGAGCTCGAGCCGGACCGTGATCGAGTACGAGATGCTGGGGGTCGCGACCACGCCGTCATGCTGTCATGCCACGTGGCGGGTGGTGCGACGTGACGCCCGTCGCACCCTGGTGCGTAGGGTGTCGCCATGACGCGGAGTACCCGGACGCGCCGGTCTGAGGAGCACGGATCCTCGACCCGTCGTCAGTTCTCGGAGACCACGCGGCAGAGCCTGATCGACCAGGCCGCCACCCTGTTCGCCGACCGCGGCTACGCCGGCACCAGCCTGGACGAGGTGGTCGCCCGGGCGGACGTGACGAAAGGTGCGCTGTACCACCACTTCTCCGGCAAGCAGGACCTGTTCCACGCCGTGTTCAGCCGGACCGAGAGCCGGGCGATCGCCGAGATCCAGGGCCGGATGGCCGAGGAGCCGGACGCCTGGGACCGCGCGCAGGCCGGGGTGCGAGGCTTCCTCGCGGCCTGCCAGCAGCCGGCCTACCGCCGGATCGTGCTGCAGGAGGGCCCGGTGGCGCTGGGGGTCGAGGTCTGGCGGGAGACCGAGCAGCGCTCCACCATGGGGCTGATCCGCGGCGTGGCCGAGGACCTGCTCGCGGGGCACACCGTCGACGAGGGGCTGCTGGACGCGTTCGCCCAGGTGTTCTTCGGGGCGCTGAGCGCTGGGGGCCAGGCGATCGCCGAGGCCGACGACGCCGGCGAGGCCGGCGAACGCATCGCCGTCGTGCTGGGCGCGCTGCTCGCCGGCCTGCGCCGGCTGGCGGACTCGGGCGGCGAGCTCACCGACGCGGCGGCACTGCTCGGCGCCCGCCCCGCTACTTCTTCTTGATCGTCACCGAGCCGCCGTCAGCCGGGACCAGCTCGATCCAGGTGCGCCCCACGGGCACGGTCAGCTCGTCACCGGACGCGGTCTTGAGCGTGAGCGGCGACTTCAGCTCGTCCTTGGACCACGTGCCCTCGACGACCTTGCCGTCGTGGAAGAGCATCGCGTCGCCGGTGCCCTCGTAGATCGTCTCCGGCACCGGGTTGCCGGCGGGGTCCTTGTAGCCGGCGTCGCCGATCTTGACCCGCAGCACCAGCACGTTGTCGGCCACGAAGTCGTCATCCGGGTCGGCGTTGCTACCGGGGCGGGTGTAGCCGGTGCCCTGCTCGTACTTCCAGGACGTGGGCTGTCCGCCTGAGAACGCCACGTCGAACGCGGGCGCCGGCTTGCCACCGCTCATGTCGTTCTCGCCGAACGGCAGGTACGGCGGCGGCGGCTCGACCCCGTCGAGGGTGTCAGCCAGGTCGGGCAGCTTCATCATCAGGTTGTACGGAGCCGACCGGTCACTGGCCCGCTCGTAGCCCGGGGCGCCCTCGAGGTAGGTCTCGATGCCGGCGCCCTCGATCCGCGACTTGGTCTTGCCCGCCCCGCCGGAGGCGACCAGCACGGCCTCGGCCGGCTTGACGATCCCGATGTCGCTGGCCCGCATGGACCGTACCGGGCCCGGTCACGTCGGGCAGCGACGAGTAGTAGAAGATCGCCAGCCGCGTCAGGCCCCCCTCGACCAGCTCCTCCGTGATCAGGTCGGCATCGCCGAGCCCGAGCTGCGGAGCGGAGGCGCTGGTGTTGTCGATCTTGACCGCCATCACCGGGTAGTCGGGCAGGTCGCCGTCGACCGGTTCGCCGGTGAGCGGCCAGGTGAGCGCGGCGCTGCCGCCGGCACGGCTCTGGTCGTCGCTGGCGTCGTCCGAGCTGTCGTCGTCACCGCCGCAGGCGGCGAGGCCGGCGAGCAGGCCGAGGGTGCTCAGGACGGCGACCGGGCGGCGCATGTGTGCCCGGGAAAGCAGGTCAGTCATGGTCTCCATGGTGACGGAGGGCCACCCCGTACCGGCGGTGGCCCTCCGTCGTGTCGCGGTCGAATCCAAATCGACCTGAGTGGACTAGGTCAGTTCTTCTGGCGCGCGGTCGCGGCCCACCAGGAACGGGTCCACAGCTTCTGGACGTGCACCCGCTCGCCGGAGTTGGGGGCATGCAGGACGAGCCGCCGGTGGTCGCGCCAGCCCACGAACAGGCCGACGTGGTAGACACCGCCACCGCCGTGGAACGCGATCAGGTCACCGCGCTTCATGTTCTCCTTGCGGATGCCGCGCAGGAACCGGTACTGCGAGTCCGAGGAGCGCGGCAGGTACAGGCCAGCCTTCTTGTACGCGAAGGACGTGAGGCCGGAGCAGTCGAATGCCCCGGGACCGTTGGCGCCGTAGGAGTACGGGTCGCCGATCTGGTTCCGGGCGATCTTGACCGCGTGGTGGATCTTCTTCTCGCGCTTGGTGGCCGCGTCGGCCTGAGGGGCCGTGAGCCAGGTGGCGGCCACCAGTGCGGCGGCCAGGAACGCGACGAGCAGGGGCAGCACCAGCAGGCGCTGCGCACGGATGAGCGCAGACATGTGTCGGCTTCCTTCTCACGCCTGCGAGGTGAGCTGTCGGGTTCGGGCGAGAAGGTGCCCGGTCGCGAATCACGTGGTGCGCGACTTCACCCCAAGTCCGGATCGGCCAGGTGGGCCGGGCCGGACGGTGACGGTGGGACCGCCGTTGGGTCCCCCGCTCCTGCCCGAGACGACAAGTTGACGTCATGGAAGGCGAGCGGGTCGGGGCAGGACTCGGCGTCGGCCGCTCACCGATTCAGTTGTGGCTGCGCCGACCCGGAGGCCGTCGCGAACCCTGGGACCGTACGCACATCGCACGGCGATTGCCAACTCGCAGCACCGTGCTGTGGATCACGCGATGGTCAGCCGAGCACCCCTCGTACGGACTCGTGCCCTTTGAGCAGATTGCGCGCGATCGTGCGCCGCTGGATCTCGTCGGTGCCCTCGTAGATGCGCAGCAATCGCAGTTCCCGGTACCACCGTTCGACCGGAAGCTCACGGGTGTAACCCATCCCGCCGTGGATCTGCAGCACCCGGTCGACGATCTCGTTGGCCTTCACGCCGCCGTACAGCTTGGCCATCGCCTGCGCGTGCCGGGAGTCGACGCCGCGGTCGACCTGCCAGGCCGCCGAGATCACCAGCCAGCGCAGCGCGTCCAGCTCGACGGCGGAGTCGGCGATCATCCACTGGATCGCCTGCCGCTCGGCGATCGGCGCGCCGAACGTCTGCCGGGTGCGGGCGTGCTCCATCGCCATCTCCAGCAGCCGTACGCACGCGCCGACGGCACGCGCCGGCAGCAGGTAACGACCCTGGCCGATCCACTGCATCGCGAGCACGAATCCCTGACCCACCTCGCCGAGCACGGCGTCGTTCGGCACCCGCACGTCGTCGAACACCAGGGCGGCCGGGCCCCACTCCCCCATGGTGTCGATGACGTGGGACGTCCAGCCGCGGTCGCGGTCGACGATGAAGCAGGTGACGCCGCCGTCGGCGCCCTTCTCCTTGTCCGTCACGGCGAACACCATGCAGAAGTCGGCGTCGTTCCCCCCGGTGATGAACGTCTTCTCGCCGTTGATCACCCAGTCGTCGCCGTCGCGGCGGGCCGAGGTACGGATCGCCTTCGCGTCGGAGCCGGCACCGGGCTCGGTGATGGCGAAGCAGCTGGTCCGCTCGCCCTCGATGGTCGGCAGCAGGTACCGCTGCTGCTGCTCCGCGCTCGCCGAGAACAAGATGTTGTCGGCGGTGCCACCGAACGAGAACTGCACGAAAGACGTGCCGAGCTCGGCCTCGATCAGCGCGGCCATCACCGCGGACAGCCCCATGCCGCCGTAGTCCGTCGGGGTGAGCACGCCCCAGAAGCCGGACTCCCGCGCCTTGGCGCGCAGTGCGGCGAGCTGGTCCGCCGGCAGGCCACGCTCGCCGGCACGCTCGCGACGCAGCACCTCGGGCTCGAGCGGCCGGATCTCGCGCTCGACGAAGGTGCGTACCCAGTCGCGGACGTCGCGCTCGTCCTCGGTCAGCGAGAGGTCCATCTACAGCTTCCTGCCGCCGTCGAGGTACAGCGTCTGACCCGTGACGAACCCAGCCTCCTCGCTGGCGAGGAAGCCGATGGCGGTGGCTACGTCGGCGGGGTGTCCCACCCGGCGCACCGGCGTCTCCGCCGCCGACTGCTCACGGAACTGCTCCGGCGTCAGGCCGAGCCGCCGGGCGGTGGCGTCGGTCATGTCCGTGACGATGAAGCCCGGCGCGACCGCGTTGGCGGTGATGCCGAAGGGCCCCAGCTCGATCGCCAGCGTGCGGGTGAGGCCCTGCAGCCCCATCTTGGCAGTGCTGTAGTTGGCCTGCCCGCGACTGCCGAGCGCCGACACGCTGGACAGGCTGACGATCCGGCCGTAGCGCTGCTCGACCATGTGCTGCTGCGCCGCCCGGGTCATCAGGAAGGCGCCGCGCAGGTGCACCCCCATGACGGCGTCCCAGTCGTCCGGGCTCATCTTGAACAGCAGGTTGTCGCGGGTGATGCCCGCGTTGTTGACCAGTACGTGCGGGGCGCCGAGCTCGCCCGCGACCCGCTGCACCGCCGCGTCCACCGAGTCGGGGTCGGTGACGTCGCACCCGACCCCGATCGAACCCGGTCCGTCCAGCGCTGCGGCCGTGGCCGACGCCTGCTCCTCGTCGAGGTCGAGCACCGCCACGGCGGCACCCTCGGCTGCGAGCCGCGCAGCGGTCGCCGCGCCGATCCCGCGGGCGCCACCGGTCACGACCGCGACCCGTCCTGTGAAGCGCTGCATGTGTCCTCCCGGGCGAGCGGCTGGGTCGGTGCGCCACCCTATGAGGGCACGGTCACGGCAGCTGCGGCACCACCTCGACGATCCGGTCCGTGCCGCCACCGTTCGCCGTCGTGACGTACAGGTGGCCGTCCGGCCCGAGCACCGGCGTGCGCAGTCGCTCGTCACCGTCGAGCTCGGGTGGCGTCCACATCCGCACGAAGTCGCCGGTCTTGTCGAAGCGCAGGATCCGCAGCGACATGTTCTTGAGGGTGGCGACGGCCAGGCAGCCGTCCCAGGCCCCCCACTGCTCACCCTCCAGCCAGACGGCTCCGGACGTGGCGATGGTCGGCCGACCGGAGCTCCAGCGGGCGCCGATCTGCTTGCCAGGAAGGGAGAAGTCGGTCATCGGGCGCGACTCGTCGTATCCCGGCCCGGGCTGCCAGCCGTAGTTGCCGCCGACCAGCAGCCGGTTGACCTCGTCGTCGCGGCCGGTGCCTTGCTCCACCGACCACATCACCCCGCTGCGACGCAGTGCCAGTCCTTGCACGTTGCGGTGCCCGTAGGTCAGGATCCGCTGCTTCATCCGGTTCTTCGCGTCGGCGTAGCGGTTGCCCGGCCACCCCCGGCCGGTGAGGGGTACGACGCGCAGCACCTTGCCGCCGCCGGACGTGAGGCTCTGCGGGTTCTCCGTGGTGGCCGCGTCGCCGGTGCCGATGTACAGCGCGCCCTCGGAGCCGAACCGGAGCCGGCACCCGGCGTGCCGGCCGCCGATCGACGGCAGGCCGCTGACGACGTCACGCACGCGCTGGGCGGCCCGGGCGGCCGGACCCAGCCGCCAGAGCGTGACCTGGACCTGGAGGTCGTCGGGGAAGCCCGCACCGTGGCAGGTCCAGAACAGCCGGTCGGTCGCGAACGTCTGCGAGGCGAGGACGGACATCAGCCCGGTCTCGACCTCGAGCCCACATGCCGCCGGTGTCGATCGCCACCGGGACGTCGCTGCCGTCGGTGCGGTGCAGGCGCAGCGCCAGCCGGTCCCGCTGGGTGTAGAGGAAGGCGCCGTTGGGCAGGAAGGTGAGGTCCCACGGGATGTCCAGGCCGGCCTGGACCGTCGACACGTCCAGGCTGGGCACCGCGGCCGCCGGGCCGCGGTGGGCAGACGCCGGTGCCGGCGCCGTGGACGCCGCCGGTGTCGCGACCACCCCGCCCAGGAGAACGGCTCCCGCAATGGCCACGACCAGGCGGCGCATCATCATCGTCTCGGCACCACCTTGAGGATCTTGTCGTTGCCGCCGCCGTTGGCGGTGGTCAGGTAGAGGTTGCCGTCCGGGCCCTGGACGGCGCTGCGCAGCCGGTTGCCGTTGAGCGGGATCCAGCCGCGCATGAACTTGCCCTTGCGGTTGAACTTCAGGATCCGCAGCTGGGTGTGACCGAGCACGGCCATCGCCAGGCAGCCCCGCCAGACACCCCACTTCTTGCCCCGCAGCCACACCGCGCCGGACGGTGCGATGGTCGGGTTGCCCGACCGCCACTTCGCCCCGATCTGCTTGCCGGGCAGGGAGTAGTTGGTCATCGGCGGGGACTCGTCGTACCCCGGCCCCGGGCGCCAGCCGTAGTTGCCGCCCTTGCGCAGCTTGTTGACCTCGTCGTCGCGGAACGTGCCGTGCTCGACCGACCACATGCCGCCGTGCGGCCGCGCCGCGAGACCTTGGACGTTCCGGTGTCCGTAGGTGAAGATCTTGCGCTTGATCTTGCTGTCGGCATGGATGAACGGGTTGCCGGGCCACGGCTTGCCGGTCTTGGGGCGGACCCGGAGCACCTTGCCGCCGCCGGACTTGAGGCTCTGCGGGTTACGGGTCTGTGCGGCGTCGCCGGTGCCCACGTAGAGCGCGCCCTCGGGGCCGAACCGCAGCCGGCACCCGCCGTGGCGCCCGGACGTCGCCGGCAGGTTGGTGATGATCTTGCGCACCCGCTTCGCGTGGGAGCGGTTCTTCGACAGCTTCCACAGCACCACCCGCACCTCGTGCCCACCGGGGGCGAACGAGCCGTGACAGGTGAGGAACTTCCGCGAGCTCCGGAAGCCGCGCAGCGCCAGGATCGACATCAGTCCGGTCTCACCGGAGTGCCACATGCCCTTGGTACGGATCCGCACCTTGTGGTCCGCGCCCCGCGGTCCGTGGTAGCGGATCGTCAGGCGGTCGCGCTGGGTGTAGAGCATCCCGCCACCCGGCAGGAACGTGAGGTCCCACGGGATGTCCAGCCCGCCCTTGACCACCCGCACCCGCAGCCGCGGCCTCGGCAGCCGGTCGTCGGAGTGCGCGGTGGCCGCGGTGCCCACGGCACTGCCGCCGGACGCGGCCGGGGCCGCCACCGGAGCGGCGGAGGTCGGGGGTGCCGCTGCCATGGTCGCCACGAGCGCGGATCCGACGATCACGGCCAGTGCACGGTTCGTACGCATGCAGTCACCCTCGCACCCGGGCGCCGGTCCGGACAACGTCAGAGCTGGGCGGCGAGCCAGTCGAAGGCGTCCAGCGTGTGGTCGTTCCAGTACACCCGGGAGTGCTCACCGGCACCGAGACTCAGCAGCTCGGGCGGTTGCGGCAGCACGTCGAGGAACTCGTCGACGGCGGGCCTGAACGGGTCGTCGTCGCCGCACCAGACGGCCAGCGGGGTCGGCTCGAGCGCGTCGACGCCGTCGAAGACCGCGTCGCCGACGCTGACCGCAGGGCTGAACGCGGCCACCCCTGCCGCCCACCCGGGTTCGAGCTCGGCGATCCGCAGCGCGCCGTACCCGCCCATCGACCAGCCCCAGAGCACCCGCCGGTCGGCGTCGAAGCCGCGCTGCGCCAGCCAGGCCGGCAGCTCGTCGAGCACCATGGCGCGCGGGTCGTCGCTGCCGTCGGGCTCCCAGTAGTTCTCGCCGCCGTCGGCACCCGCGAGCACGAACGGGGGCGCGCCCCGCTCGACCGCGGCGGTGACGAAGCGCCCGAGGCCGAACGGCTCGTAGTCGGCCACCTCCGCACTGCGCCCGTGCAGCACGACCACGACCGGCAGCCCGGCGCCGATGCCGTGGCCGGCGGGCACGGCCGTGAACAGCCCCACGTCCTGGCCGCGGGCCCGCGAGGTCACCGTCTCCAGCCGCACCTCGCCCTGCGGGCTGTCCGGCACGTAGGGGTCGGGGCCGAGGCCGAGCCGGATCTTGTACCGCCGCGGCGTCACCACCCAGCCGACCGCCGCACCGGCCGCGAGCACCGCCACGCCCCCGCCGCCCACCAGCAGCCGGCGTCGGGTGACGAGGCGCGGGTCGGCGGTCATGGCGGTCGGGCTCCCCGGGAACGGCGAGCGCCAGCGTCGCACGCCGCCAGCACCCGCACCGGTCGATTCCCCCGACCCGGCGACGTACCGTGCTGAAGGTGACGTCCCCCACTGCCACCACGCTGGGCGAGCTGAAGGCGAGCGGCTACGAGCCGCGCACCGTCAAGGCCGAGATCCGTGCCAACCTGCTGGCGGCGTTGCGCGCCGGACGCGACCCCTTCCCCGGCATCGTCGGCTTCGACGACACCGTGCGGCCCGACCTCGAACGCGCGCTGCTGGCAGGACACGACGTGGTGCTGCTCGGTGAGCGCGGCCAGGGCAAGACCCGGCTGATGCGCACGCTGGTCGGACTGCTGGACGAGTGGCAGCCGTACGTCGCCGGCACCGAGACCTTCGACGACCCGACCGCGCCGGTCAGCGTCACCGGGCAGCGGCTGGCGATCGAGCTCGGCGACGACCTCCCCGTCGCGTGGCGGCACCGCGACCTCCGCTACGGCGAGAAGCTGGCGACGCCGGACACCAGCGTCGGCGACCTGATCGGCGACGTCGACCCGGTCAAGGTGGCCGAGGGCCGGACGCTCGGCGACCCGGAGACCGTCCACTACGGGCTGCTGCCGCGCACCAACCGCGGCGTGCTGGGGCTGAACGAGCTGCCCGACCTGGCCGAGCGCATCCAGGTGGCGCTGTTCAACGTGCTCGAGGAGCGCGACGTGCAGGTGCGTGGCTACACCCTGCGGCTGCCGCTCGACCTGCTCGTGGTCGCGTCGGCCAACCCCGAGGACTACACCAACCGCGGCCGCATCATCACCCCGCTGAAGGACCGGTTCGGGGCCGAGATCCGCACCCACTACCCGCTCGACGTCGACGACGAGATCGCGCTGGTGACGCAGGAGGCCGACCTGGTCGCCGACGTGCCGGTGCACCTGCTGGAGGTCGTCGCCCGCTTCGCCCGCGAGCTGCGCGAGTCGGCGGCCATCGACCAGCGCTCCGGGGTGTCCGCCCGGCTGGCCGTCGCCGCGGCCGAAGCGGCCTCGGGATCGGCGCTGCGCCGGGCCGCGCTCACCGGCGAGGAGCACCCGGTGGCGCGGGTCGGCGACCTGCCGGGCGTGGTCCCGACACTGCGCGGCAAGGTCGAGTTCGAGATGGGCGAGGAGGGCCGCGAGGAGGAGGTGCTCGACCACCTGCTGCGGCTGGCGATCGCCGGGACGTTCCGGGCCCGGCTGGCCGGGGCCGACCTCACCGGTTTCACCGGCCGGTTCGCCGAGGGCGACACGGTGGAGACCGGCGTGCTGGTGCCGGCCGCCGAGCTGCTCGACCAGCTGGGGGCCGTTCCCGGGCTGGCCGGCGTGCTCGACCGGCTCGGCGTCGACGAGGACAGCGTGTCGCCCGGGCAGGTCGCGGCGGCGGCCGAGCTGGTGCTCGAGGGGCTGTGGCTGACCCGGCGCCTGGACAAGGACAGCGCCGACAGCGCCGACGGCCGCACGGTCTACGGGGGCTGAGGTGCCGGTCCCCCGCCGCTACCGCTACGGCTCGTGGCGCGGTGGCGACGACCCGCTCGCCGCGCCTTTTGACGTCCGTGCGGCGGTCGACGAGATCGGCCAGGACGTGATGGAGGGCGCCAGTCTGCGCGACGCCCTGCGCTCGTTGCTGCGGCGAGGTCACGACGGCCGCCAGGGCCTCGACGCGCTGCGGCGGCAGATCCGCAAGCGGCGGCGCGAGATGCAGCGCCGAGGCGACCTGGCCGGCACCCTCGACCGGGTACGCGCCCAGCTCGACCAGGTGCTCGCCGCCGAACGGGAGGCGCTGGCGGCCGAGGAGGGCGACCAGGCCCGGCTGGACGAGATGCAGCTCGACGCGCTGCCCGACGACACGGCGACCGCCGTGCGCGAGCTGGCCCCGTACGACTGGCACAGCGACGAGGCGCGGGCCGGCTACGAGCAGATCCGGGAGATGCTGCGCGCCGAGGTGCTGGACGCCCAGTTCGCCGGGATGAAGCGGGCGCTGGAGGCCGCCCGCGACGGCGAGGAGGGCTCGGCGGAGGCGATGCAGGCGGTACGCGACATGATCGCCGACCTCAACCAGCTGCTCGCGGCGCACGCCCGCGGGGAGGACACCACCGAGCAGTTCCGCGAGTTCATGGACAAGCACGGCGAGTTCTTCCCCGAGGACCCGCAGGACACCGACGACCTGATCGACCTGCTCGCCCGGCGCCAGGACGCCGCGGAGCGGATGCTGCGGTCGCTGTCCCCCGAGCAGCGCGACGAGCTGGCCCGGCTGATGGCCGAGGCCATGGACGACCCCGACCTGGAGAGCCAGCTCGCCCAGCTGCGGGACAACCTGCACGGGCTCCGCCCCGGGCTGGGGCGCGGCCAGCCGGTGCGGATGAACGGCGAGGAGCCGATGGGGTACGGCGACGCCGTGGGCGCGGTCGCCGACCTGGCCGACCTGGAGGCGCTGGAGCGGCAGCTCGGCCAGGAGCACCCCGGCGCGACCCTCGACGACGTCGACGTCGAGGCCATGGAGCGGCAGCTGGCGCCGTCGGCGGCGGCCGACCTGCGGGCCCTGCGCGACCTCGAGCGGGAGCTGGAGCGGCAGGGCTACGTGAGCCGCGACCACGACGGGCTGCACATGACCCCGAAGGCGCTGCGGCGGCTCGGCGAGACCGCCCTGCGGCGGATCTTCGCCTCGCTCGACGCCTCGGGCCGCGGCGACCACGACGACCCGCGCACCGGGGCGGCCGACGAGCGCACCGGCGGCACGCTGCCCTGGACGTTCGGTGACGAGCGGCCGCTGGACGCCGTGCAGACCGTGCGCAACGCCGTGCTCCGCAGCGCCTCCGTGCCCGAGCAGCGAGGGCCGGGGGTGCGGCTGGAGGTCGACGACTTCGCGGTGACGGAGACCGAGCGGCGTACGCAGGCGGCGGTCGCACTGTGCGTCGACCTGTCGTTCTCGATGGTCCAGGAGGACCGCTGGGGTCCGATGAAGCAGACCGCCCTGGCGCTGGCGCACCTCGTCGGCACCCGGTTCCGGGAGGACGCGCTGGAGATCATCGGCTTCGACCGGGTCGCGCGCCGGCTGACACCGCTGCAGCTGGCCGACATCGAGCCGGAGTGGGTACAGGGCACCAACCTGCACCACGCGCTGATGCTGGCCGGCCGGCACCTGCGCCGGCACCCGGAGGCCGAGCCGGTCGTCATGGTCGTCACCGACGGCGAGCCGACCGCCCACCTCGAGCCCGACGGGGTCCCGTACTTCTGCTGGCCCACGACCGCCGAGACGCTGCGGGCCACTGTCGGCGAGGTCGACCAGATGACCCGCTACGGCGCCACCCTGAACCTGTTCATGCTGGGCGAGGATCCCGGGCTGGCCCGGTTCGTCGACGCCATCGCCCGGCGCAACGGCGGGCGCGTCTTCACCCCCGAGCTGGGCCGGCTGGGCGAGTACGTCGTGGCCGACTACCTGCGGGCGCGGGACGGCCGTCGGACACGCCGCTCCGGTTGACCACCCCACCGGACCTCGGTTGGCTATAGCGACATGACTCCTCCCAGGACGGACGGCAAGGCCGGTTTCGACCACATCTACGACCTGCGCGACCCGCGGGAGTACTTCCGCACCCTGCAGCCCAGCGAGTACCAGATACCGGCCCACGCGCAGCCGGTGTTCCGGCGGCTGGTGGCCGAGTCGGGTGCCGGATCGGTGCTGGACGTGTGCTGCTCCTACGGCATCAACGCCGCGCTGCTGAGCCACGACCTGACCCTGGCCGACCTCTACGACCACTACACCGACGCCGAGCTGGCCGAGCTGTCGCCCGCCGAGGTGGCCGACAGCGACCGCGACTGGTACGCCCGCCACCGTCGCCCCGACGCGCCTCGGGCGCTGGGCCTGGACGTGGCGAGCAACGCCGTCGCGTACGCCCGGCAGGTCGGGCTGCTCGACGACGGGTGGGCCGAGGACCTCGAGGCCGAGGACCCGTCACCCGAGCTCGCCAAGCAGGTGGGTGACGTCGAGATGGTCACGATCACCGGGGGGATCGGCTACGTCTCCGCACGCACCTTCGACCGGCTGCTCGACCGGCTGCCGTCCGACCCGGCCCCGTGGGTTGCTGCCTTCTGCCTGCGCACCTACCCCTACGACGACGTCGCGGCCTCCCTGGCCCGGCACGGTCTGGTGACCGAGCGGGCAACGGTGACCGTGCCGCAGCGCCGCTTCGTCAACGACGACGAGCGGGACGCCGCCCTCGACGCCGTGCGGCGGCGGGGGCTGGACCCGGCCGGTCGCGAGGACACCGGGTGGTACCACTGCGACTTCTTCCTGTCCCGACCCCGCGAGCAGGCAGGGCACCCGCCGGTCGACGACCTGATGGCTGCGGCCGTCGGCTCCTAGCCGTTAGCCGGGCCCTAGCCGGCCCTAGCCGGCAAGGAACGACAACCGCACCTCGCGGTCGGGGTTGTCGACGTTGAGGTCGACCAGGCACACGCTCTGCCAGGTGCCCAGCGCCAGCCGGCCGCCGACGACCGGGAGGGTCGCGTACGGCGGCACCAGGGCCGGCAGCACGTGCGAGCGGCCGTGACCGGGGCTGCCGTGCTGGTGGCGCCACCGGTCGTCGGCGGGCAGCAGGTCGGCCAGGGCGGAGAGCAGGTCGTCGTCGCTGCCGGCGCCCGTCTCGAGGATCGCGATGCCCGCGGTGGCGTGCGGGACGAACACGTGCAGCAGGCCGTCGCCGCCCGCGGCGGCCTGCTCGAGGAACGCGGCGCAGTCGGCGGTCAGGTCGTGCACGGTGTCGCGGTCGCCGGTGCGTACGGGGATGGTCCTGCTGTCCATGGCTGCATGGTGTCAGGACCGGCGGGCGGGAGCAGACTGGGCGGATGGACGTCGCCGGAGCCCTGCGGGCCGTGTCCCGCGAGGACTTCCTGCCCGACGACCAGCGAGCCCTCGCCGACGAGGACCGCCCGCTGCCCATCGGCGCCGGCCAGACGAGCTCCCAGCCGCGGACGGTCGCGGCGATGCTCGCGCTGCTGGACGTGCACCCGGGCCACCGGGTGCTCGACGTCGGCGCCGGCTCGGGCTGGACGACCGCCCTGCTCGCCGAGCTGGTCGGGCCCACCGGGTGGGTCCTCGGCATCGAGCTGTCGCCGGAGCTGGCCCGGTGGGGCGGTGCCAACGTCGACCGCCGGCAGCGCTCCTGGGCCAGCCTCCGCGAGGCGGCTCCTGGCGTGCTCGGCGCGCCGGACGAGGGGCCGTACGACCGGGTGCTGGTCTCGGCGGAGGCCCGGCGGATGCCGCAGGAGCTGGTCGACCAGCTGGGGCCCGCGGGCGTCCTGGTCATCCCGGTGGCGGGCGAGATGACCCGCGTCGAGCGCGGGGAGGACGGGCGCGTCCGCACCACCGAGCACGGGGCGTACCGGTTCGTGCCGCTGCGCTGAGGTCCGCGCCCTGAGGTATGCCAGCCGCGCTCGGCTACCGTCTGCGGCGTGCCGGACCTCGCAGACGACGGGTGGCCTGACGAGGCCACCCGGCCGGTCGTCACCGACCCCGCCGAGGCGCGGGACGGCCACCCGAACCAGCAGCTGCTCGCGCAGGTGCACGCCCACCTGCGCGACGAGCTCGCCCGCATCGTGGAGGCACTCGACGAGCTCGCCGTGTCCGGCGACCTCGACCAGGAGGCGGTCGTCGGCGACGTGCGGGCGTTCCTGCAGCGGCTCGCCTCCCGTCAGGACCGGTTCTCGCTCGGCGCGTTCTGTGCGGCGTACTGCCGCACCGTCGCCACCCACCACGCCATCGAGGACCACCGGATGTTCCCCGACGTGGCCGCCGCCGAGCCGGGCCTCACCCCGGTCCTGGACCGGCTGGAGGCCGAGCACCTGGTGATCGCCGGGCTGCTCGACCGCCTGGACCGGACGCTGGTCGCGATGGTGTCGGCGGGCAGCGGGGTCGACGACCTGCGCGCGGCGGCGGCGCGGCTGTCCCGCGTGCTGCTCTCGCACCTGGCCTACGAGGAGGAACAGCTGCTCGGCCCGCTCGGCCGGCTCCCGATGATGGTCTAGCGGTCGACCGCCCCGCTCACGCGCCGGGCCAACCCGTCCAGCGCCACCACGGCCGGACCGGATCTGCGGAGCGCCCCGTCGACCGGCCCTTGTCCAGCCCCTGCAGCTCCTCGACGGCCCGGGTGCCCAGGTGCCTGCCGAGTGCGTGGAACGCGTTGAACTGACCGATGTTGAACCACTGGTCGGCCGTGCTGTCGTACGGGAACTCCGCGTGGGTCTGCGCGTACGTCAGCAGGTCGTAGGGCATCCGTTGGGTCAGCCGGAGCTTCACCACGATGATCTCGCCGTCCGCGGAGTCCTCCGTCTCGCCCTCCACGCGGAAGGCCTCGGGGTAGCGGATGGTACCGGTCACGCAGCAGTCGGGCGACATCCGGCCCTTCAGCGTCCCGGTCGGATCGACGTCGTCGTCAGTGCTGTCGGTCGGTGTGAGCCGCCACGGCTGGCGCAGCGTGATCTCCACACCGAGCTCCTCGCGGGCCAGCGCGATCGCGTCGGCGATGTCACTGGTCGCGGGCGGGACGTCGCCGCCGGCGTCGACTGCGATCACGGTGCGCACCTGGTGGCGCAGCAGCTCGATGAGCCCCATGTTCTCGTAGTGCCCGCCGTCGGTGACGTAGAGCAGCCGGTCCTCGGGCGAGAACCGGCCGAACACCTCACGCAGCAGGTACGTGAGGCGCCGCCGGCCGGGCAGCCGCGGCTCGGCCCAGTGCGGCGCCCCGCGGGTGCCGTCCAGCCACTCCGGGTTGGGCAGCCAGCTGCCGAGCCGGGCGTTGGAGATCGTGAGCAGCTTCTGCGCCGGTCGCGCCTGCCGTCCCATGGCGGACGCGAACGCCGCCCCGGACAGCGCCATCGCGCTCTGCACGGTCAGGTCCGACCTGATCGCGGCCGGGGTGTTGTCCTCGAGCAGGCCGCTCCGCACGTAGCCCATCTCCGGCCCGCCGACCCAGTCGTGGGAGAACGTGAACGACGCCGCTCGGCGCCCGGGTGGCGTCCGGTTCCGCCCGCTGTAGCTGGCCGCGGCGGCGAAGATCAGCTGCGGCATGCCCTCGACCGGCTTCGCGTACTTGCTGAGCCGGGTGGTCTCGCTGTCGAAGGAGTAGCTCCTGGCCACGGTCCCGACCCGCCGCACGGCGAAGGCGCCCGCCAGCCGGCGGCGGTAGAAGGGGTGCAGGCTCATCCAGGTCTGGTCGGTGATCGGCGCGAGGACCAGCAGTCCCAGCGGGAAGAGCAGGCACCACAGCTGCGGCCAGAACAGCCGGGTCAGGTCGTCGCCTTCGAGGGCAGGCGTCGACCAGTCGACCCACATCGCCGGCCAGGCCGTCGCCGCCAGGGCGGCCACGGCGGCGAGCACGTACCCGGCAGCCACCCAGCGCCCGGTCCGGCCGGAGTCCCGGTCCTGCCACCAGATCCCGGCCAGCACCCCGCACACCGCGGCGACCAGGAGCAGGGCGGCGAGCCCCGCCGCCCACCCCTCCGGCCACAGCGCCCACGCGTCGCCGCCCACCGCAGCGGCGACCACGCCCGCAAGCAGGGCGACCGACAGCAGCAGCAGCACGACGAGCACCACGGCGACGACGAGCCACTGCAGGATGCTCGCCGGCACCCGGCGCCGCAGCGTCGGATCGCCCGGCGCGCTGGTGAACCGCTCCTTGAGCCGGGCCAGCTGTCCCTTGCTGCGCCACAGGATGGCGGTCAGCGCGCCGACGTACGTGCCCAGCACCGCGACCAGACCCGACAACCCGGGCCCGATGTCGTCCTGCTCGTCGTTGAGCGCTCCGAGGCTCCACACCAGTGCCGGCACGCCGAGCGCGAGCACGGCGACGACGGCCGCGAGCGCCAGCACCACCCGCGCCGCCCTGATCGCCCCGTGCGCCCACCCCCGGCTGGCCCGGGTGCCCGGGAAGACCGCGCGGAAGAAGTAGGCCACCCCGGTGAGGACCAGCCCCAGCCCGGCCCAGCCCACCGCGGCGGTGTAGCCCCCCGGAAGGAGCGCGTCCGCGAGGTCGTCACCGGTGAGGCCGCCGGAGCCGGTCAGCCCCTCGACGTCCGCGATCGGAGCGGCCCAGAAGAAGGCCCCGAGCGTCAGTCCCACGCAGGTCACGACCGCCGCGAGCGCCGCCAGCGACGAGAGCACGCCGCGCAGCAGGACGAACAGCACGTTCAGCCACTCGCCCGGTGTGTCGGCCAGGTACCGCCCGTTCCGCCGCAGGTAGTCGAGCTCGGGAGAGGCGACCCCGAAGGCGTTCTGCGCGGTGCTCGTCAGCGGCGCTGCCTGCCGGACGCTCTCCTTGGAGGCGTGGTCGGGGTCCGGGGCCTGCACGGCCAGTCGCAGGGCACCCGTGAAGTACCCACCGCCGGACACCGACACGAGGTACCGCAGCTTCGCGAACTCCTGCTCCTCCCGCAGCACCTGGACCACGCCGAGGGCGGTGATCGCCGACCGGATGCCGCCGCCGGACACGGACATGCCGTACGCCGCTGCGGGGCGCCCCGCCGGACGTCCGCGCCTCGCGATCACCGCCGGTGGGGACGTCGTGCCGTCCGCCGCGACGCCCTGCTGGGTCCAGCGGAAGTCCTGTCGGGGGCTCAGCAACCGCGCGAGCATCACCAGCAGGGCCACCGTGGTCACGACGACCACGGCACCGAGCAGGACGAACTTCGTCGTCGCGGCAGCGGCGACCAGCACCCACCACCCGTCGCCCTCGCCGGTGTCGGCCAGTGCGGCCCGCAGCGAGAGGTTCTCGACCCCGTCGCTGACGGCGGCCAGCAGCACGGCGCCGACACCCACCCGGGCGATCCGCCGCGCGGACTTGGCCCGGAGCGTACGCATCGCCAGCCAGCAGATGCCGCCCAGACCGAGGGTGTAGCCGAGGGTGAGGAAGAAGAAGTCCGGCGCCAGTGAGGCACGTACCTGGTCGGGCAGATCGGGAGCGGACGTGCACCTGGTGGCGGATGCCTGGCAGAGGACCGCCCGCGCGTCGTCGGCCGAGCCGGCGAGCGTGAGGTCGCTGAGCAGGTCCGCGGGCACGTCGGCGGTGGCGTCGTACAGCGCCGCTCCCCCGGCGACGATGCCGACGAACAGCGCGATCAGCAGCCACGTCGCGAGCGCCGACAGCGCCTTCTTCACGTCGACATCGTCGACCATGAGCTCGCCCTGCCGCAGGACCTGCGGGAGCGAGTCCCCGCCGCGCCGGTTTGGTTCCAGGACATCTCGGGCATTCCTCCCCCGTGCGGGCGCCGCCGCGCGCCCACGGGGTGAGAGGGAGACAGATGCGCCGACGCACCGGTGTCGTGCTGGGCCTGGCCGTGCTGAGCAGCGCGCTGACGACGGGGGGTGCCCTGTCTGCGGGCCAGCCCACGGCGTCGGCCGCCCCGGGCGTGGGCACGCCATACGTCGTCTCGCTCGGCGACTCGTACATCTCCGGTGAGGCCGGCCGGTGGGCCGGCAGCTCGAACGACTCGGCCAGCCGCGCCGACGCCCTCGGCGACGGCGCTTACCACGACGCCGGTGGCGGCGAGGCGATCGAGCGCTGCCACCGCGCGTCCAGCGCCGAGATCCACATCGGCGGCGGGATCGGGTCGGCCAACCTGGCCTGCTCCGGCGCCGAGACGGCCACGTACACGACCTCCGAGGGCCGGTTCAAGCCCGGCCTCGACTTCTACGACGACGGGGCCGGGCACGTCGGGCAGGCGCTCGCGCTGCAGCAGTTCGCCACGGCCAACGACGTCGACATGGTGGTGGTGTCCGTCGGCGGCAACGACTTCGGGTTCGCCTCGATCGTGCAGCAGTGCGTCGAGGACTTCCTCACCTCGCCGTCGTGGGACCCCGACTACTGCCACGACGACGGGTCGGTCACCGAGCACTTCACCCCCGCGAACGTCGACGCGGTGACCGCTCGGATCGCCGGCGCCCTGCAGAACGTCCGCACCGCGATGCAGGGTGCGGGCTACGCGGACACCGACTGGCGGCTGCTGGTGCAGACCTACCCCTCGCCGATCCCGGACGGTGCGGGCTTCCGCTACCAGGAGTCGGGCTTCACCCGGCAGAGCACCGGCGGCTGCGGCTTCTGGAACGCCGACGCCGACTGGGCCAACGCGTCGGCGCTGCCGACGATCAACGCCGCCGTGCTGGACGGGGTGTCGCGCGCGGGGCTGACCAACGCCTCGGTGCTCGACCTGGCGTCGACCTTCCAGGGGCGGCGGCTGTGCGAGACCGGCGTCGGCATGTACGAGGAGGTCGGGCTCGCGAACTGGCAGAGCCCGGGAGCCGTCGACCTCACCGAGTGGGTCAATCAGATCCGCACCGTCTCGACGATCGGCAGCGACTACTACGTGCAGGAGTCGCTGCACCCCAACTACTGGGGCCAGCTCGCGGTGCGCAGCTGCGTGCGCCAGGCCTACCTCGCGCTCGCCGGGGGCACCTGCACCCGCACCGGCAACGGCCTGGTGGGCGGCGAGCCGCAGATGTCGCTGCAGTAGGTCCGCACCGGCTTCCGGGCGCTTCCGGGCGCGTCCGATTGTCCGATGAGGTGACTCTGCTCCACCGTTTGGACCAGTTTCGGGCTGTAGTTGACTACTCAGAGTGACTACACGTGACATCATGTGTCCGTGACCGAAGCGAGAGTTGCCGCCGTCGTCGACGACGACGCGGACATCCGGATGCTGCTGCGCGACGTGCTCGAGATGGCGGGATTCACCGTCCACGAGGCGTCGTGCGGCCGCGACGGCATTGAGCTGGTCCGCGAGGTCCGGCCCGACCTGGTGACCCTCGACCTCGGCCTGCCCGACGTCGACGGGATCACGGTGTGCCGCAGCATCCGCGAGTTCACCGACGCGTACGTCATCATGATCACCGCCCGGGCGGACGAGATCGACCGCCTGCTGGGCCTGGAGATCGGCGCCGACGACTTCGTCAACAAGCCGTTCAGCCCGCGTGAGGTGCAGGCCCGGGTGGCCGCGCTGTTCCGCCGGCCGCGGCACCTGCCCGCCGCGGTACCGGCCCAGCCGGGACCGCCCGAGCACGAGATCCTCCGTCACGGCGAGCTCGAGGTCGACCTCGACGGCCGCGTCGTCACCCTCGGCGACGAGGAGCTGGAGCTCACCCGGATCGAGTTCGACCTGCTGGCCACCATGCTCGGCGCCCCCCGGCGGGTGTGGACGCGGGAGATGCTGCTGCACAGCGTGTGGGGCTCGGACTGGGCCAGCGACCACCACCTGGTGGAGGTCCACGTCGGCAACCTGCGCCGCAAGCTCGGCGACGACGCACGGACCGCCCGCTGGATCAAGACGGTGCGGGGAGTCGGCTACCGGCTCGCCTCCGCGGCGGCGTGAGGGGCGCCGACAGATGGCCATGACCACACGCACCGGACTCCCGAGGAACCGCTCGGACGCCACCCCCCAGGGGTCGACGGTCGACTTCGCCCTCGCGACCGGTCCCACCGACGAGCACCTGATGGCGCTGTCGCGACTGGCCGGCCGGGTCTGCTACACCCCCAGCTCGGTCATCAACATCATCGACGCCGAGCACCAGCACCAGGTCGCCGCGATCGGCACGGACCCGATGGTCTGCTCCCTCCGGGACTCGATGTGCGCGCAGATCCTCGCCGACCGCGAGCTCGTGGTCGTCGACGACGCGTCCCTCGACCCCCGCTTCGCCGACAACCCGTTCGTCACCGGCCGCCTCGGCGACATCCGCTTCTACGCGTCCGCGCCGCTGCTGACTCCCACCGGCCACGCGCTGGGCACGCTCTGCGTGTTCGACACCGTCCGGCGGTCCCTGTCCAGCGAGCAGCGCGACAGCCTGCAGGTTCTCGCCAACCAGGTCGTCGAGGTGCTCGAGCTGCGCCGGCAGACCCGCTGGCTCGACCTCGCCCTGTCCGAGCTGACCCGCAGCAACGCGATCCTCACCGACTTCGCCGGGCGCCTGAGCCACGACCTCAAGACACCGCTGACCGCCGTGCTGGGGTTCGCCGAGGTGCTCGAGGCGCTGCCGTCGGTCGACGAGGACCCGCGCGCGGTCCGCTACGTGAGCCGGATCATGCGGTCCGGGCAGCGGATGCGCGTGCTGATCGACGACCTGCTCTCCTTCGCCGCCGTCGGGGGGCGTACGACCGTCACCCCGGTCGACCTGAAGCCCCTGGTCAAGGACGTCACCGACGACCTCGCCGGCCTGGTGCGCCGCAACGGCGCCAAGGTCACGGCGACGGACGTGACCCTGCTGGCCGACCCGGTGCAGCTGCAGGCCCTGGTGCAGAACCTGGTCGCCAACGCGCTCAAGTACGGCCTGACCCGCCACGCCGACGGGACCCTGCACGGCACCGTCGAGGTCCGGGGCGAGTCGGTGGGCACGGGCTGGCTGCTGCGCGTGGTCGACCACGGAGCCGGCATCCCCGAGGACCAGCGGATCCGCGTGCTCGAGCCGCTGACCCGGCTGGAGCGCGACGCCCAGCATGCCGGCAGCGGCATCGGCCTCGCGACCTGCCGGCGGATCGCGCAGGCACACGGCGGCACCCTCGAGCTCGGCGACACCCCCGGCGGCGGCACGACCGTCACCGTGACGGTGCTCGCCTAACACCTGCTCAGCAGACGGTGCCCGCCGAGGTTCGGCCGGCGCCCGTCCAGGTGCCTCGCAGCGCCTGCACCGTGAACGTGAAGGTCCTCGTCGCCGGCCCAGGAGTCGGGGCGGTGTGGTTGTACAGCAGAACGTTGCCGAGGTTGACCGGGGGCTGCGCCACCCCGTTGATGATGGGCGTGACCCGGTAGGTGGTCGCTCCGGTGACCGCCGGCCAGTTCACCCGCACGTTCAGGGTTTCGGGCGCGCAGACGATGTTGTTGAGGGTCACCGACGCGGGGGCGACGAGGGTGAGCGAGCCCACGCTCGCCGACGACGCGGCCGTCCGGGTGAAGACCGCCTCGGCCGTTGCCGGCAGCACCACGACCGCCACGGCCGCCGCGAGCAGCCCCGCCAGCACGCGCAGCAGCGCGGCCGGTCGACGACCGGTCGCGGCGCGCGAGGCGCGGTGCTGGCCACTCATGACGTGCTCATGGCGGGGAAGATCCTTCGCTGTCGGGTGCTGGTGACGATCAGTCTGTCCGGCGGGCCTCAAGCGGGCCCGGCGCGGAACCTCAAGACTTGCTCAGGTCGTCGACCAGGGTCTGCAGCTGGTCGGCCAGCGGGCCCGCCGCCCGCTGCACACAGCCGAGCGCGATCCGGGCCTCCATCCAGCTCTCGGCGCGGACCAGTCCCTCCAGCCGCTCGGCCTGGGCGTGCAGGCTGCGCCCGCCCACCATGGCTGCGGTGACCTTGATGCTGAGCACGCAGTCCAGGGCGTTGTCCCCGTCCCGGGCGGTCACCGTGCACTGCAGACGCTGGGTACGCGCCGACAGCAGGGACAGGAACCGGCCGGCGACCCGGGCGGCGGCCCGCTGGTCGCCGAGCTCCTCGCCGAGGGCGCGGATCACGTACGGGTCGAGGACGGCCTGCCCGGCTGGCGCACCGGCTGACGTACTGGGGGCGGGCAGGGGGCGGTCGTGCAGCACCGTCATGACACTCATCTCCGGACCGGTCGTCGCCAGATGCTGACCAGCGCCCAGCCGACGAGCAGGGCGGGGATGCCGTACATCAGGGTGTGGTTGAGCACGGGGGTGCGCAGGGTGCGGATGGCCCCGCCGACATAGGGGACGACTGCCCGGACCTGCCAGACGGTGTCGCCCTCCAGGCTGGCGGTCCACGGGTCGGCGCCGTCGTTGGCGTCGCCCTGGGTGCGAACGGCGATCGAGTCGTGGTGCCGCAGGACCTCGATCACGCGGTGCGTCTCGACCCGGTGGTCGCCCACCGGGATGTGGTAGCTGATCACGTCGCCGACGGCGACCTCCGAGGCGGGCTCGGGGAAGGCCACCACGACGTCGCCCGGCACGATGCCGGGGGCCATGCTGCCGGTGAGCATGGTGGCGGTGCGGTAGCCGAACAGGTGCGGCCCGACCGCGAGCACGACGAAGGCCAGCATCGCCGTGACCAGCAGCAGGCTGGAGGCCACCCTGCCGGCCCGGGCGGCCGGCACCGACCAGCGGCGGCCCCGGACGGGGCTGCTCTGGTCGTGCTGGTGCCGGGTCGGCACGGCGGTCACGGCGGTGCTCATGTCACTTGTCGGTGCTGGTGCGCTGGGTACCGGTGAAGGAGAACGACACGACGCTGGACTGGTTCTGGAAGGCGTTGCCGGCCGCGGCGGGCAGCGACATCGTCACCTTGAGGTTGTCGCTCGCACCGGCCGTGGTCGCGCTCAGGCCGGGCAGCGCCATGTTGGTGCCCACGACCGGCCGCTGGGCCAGCACCGTGGAGAGGGTGCCGGGGCACGTGTAGGTGTACGCGGGGGCGGTGCCGCCCTCGGTCCACGCCGTCGAGCAGCGCTCGACCTTGAGCTGCAGTCCGTTGCTGTCGGTGTCCAGCAGGCTGGACGTGGTGGCAGCGGTGGTCAGCGTGATCGCCGACAGGTTCTGGTTGCCGGTGTTGTTGAGCGTCGCGGCGCCCTGGATCGTGTCACCGGGCACCATGCCGACGACGTCGATCTCGTACCGGTTGGCGCCGGCAGCCGGGCCCAGCTCGATCCGCACCGTGCCCGAGCCGACCGAGGCGGAGGCCGAGGTGGTGGAGGTGAACGAACCGAAGGTGCCGAGGCCGGCGACGCTGGCCGCGGCTGCCACGACCGCCGCTGAGGCGAGGACCTTGCCGCGGGTCGAAGTGAGTGTCTTGGTCATGACTGGAGTCTGTGCTCCGCACCTCAAGCCGCCGTGCGGCGTGGGCGCAACATTGGCTCAGGACTTCCTCAAGCAGGCCTCAAGCCGGCGGGCCTAGAGTCGGCGGGTGACCACCATCGCGCCGCACGGGCTGCACCACGTGACCGCCATCGCCTCCGCCCCGCACCGCAACGTCGACTTCTACACCCGGGTGCTGGGGCTGCGGCTGATCAAGCAGACGGTCAACTTCGACGCCCCGGACACCTGGCACCTCTACTACGGCGACGAGCAGGGGACCCCGTCCAGCATCCTCACGTTCTTCCCGTGGCCGGACGTCCCACCCGGCCGGCAGGGCAGCGGGCTCACCACCGCGACCGCCTTCAGCGTGCCGGCGGAGTCGCTCGGCTGGTGGCACCAGCGGCTGCAGGGCATGGAGGTCGACGTCGACGCACCGCGTACGCGCGACGCCGAGGACGTGGTGTCGCTGCGGGACCACGACGGCATGGTGATCGACCTGGTGGCCAGCGACGGCGACCACCGGTCCGGTTGGGACGGTGTGGGCGACATCCCGGTCGAGCACGCGGTCCGGGGACTGCACTCGGTGACGCTCACCGAGCACCAGCTGGACCCGACCGCGGCGATGCTCACCCAGCTGCTCGGCATGGACACAGGGGTCGAGGCGCCCGGTTCCGCCCGGTTCGCGATGGCCGACGGCGCCGCGGGCGCCCTCGTCGACGTGGCCACGGGTGGGTCCCAGCGCGGGCTGCAGGCGGGCGGGACGGTGCACCACATCGCTTTCCGCGCCCCCGACCTGGAGACGATGACGCGCTGGCAGGGCGAGCTGCTGGCGGCCGGGGTGGCCGTCACCGAGATCAAGGACCGGCAGTACTTCAAGTCCATCTACTTCCGCGAGCCCGGCGGCGTGCTGTTCGAGATCGCCACCGACTCGCCGGGCTTCGACGTCGACGAGCCGTTGCTCGAGCTGGGCCGGCACCTCAAGCTGCCGCCGTGGCTGGAGCCCGACCGGGAGCAGATCGCCGCCTCGTTGCCGTCGCTGGGACTGCCGGACAGCTGAGCGGGCTACTTGTTGGCGGCCACGCGCTGGGTTCCGGTGAACGTGAAGCCGATGACGCTGGACTGACCCTGGAGGGTGTTGTCCGCAGCCGCCGGGAAGGTCATGGTGACCAGCAGGTTGTCGGCCGCACCAGCGGTGAGAGCGCCCATTCCGGTCAGCGCGAGGTTGCTGCCGATGATCGCCCGCTGGGCGAGCACGGTGGTCGTGGTGCCGGAGCAGGTGTAGGTGTAGCCGGGCGCGGTGCCGGCCTCGGTCCACGGCACCGAGCAGTCCTGGAGTCTGACCTGCAGGCCCATCGTGGTGTTGGTGTCGAGCAGGCTGGACGTGGTGGCCGCGGTGGTCAGGGTGATCGCGGCGAGGGCCTGGTTGCCGGTGTTGCTGAGCGTGACCGCACGCTGGATGGTGTCGCCCGGCACGATGCCGGTGGCGGCGACGCTGAGCCGGTTCGCCGGGCCGTTGGCGCCGAGGGCGATGTTGACGGTGCCGGAGCCGGCAGTGGCCGACGCCGAGGTCGTGGAGGTGAAGGCGCCGAAGGTGCCCAGGCCGGCCACGGCGGCAGCGGTCCCGACCACGGCGGCGGAGACCAGCAGCTTGCCCCTGGTCGTGCGGAGGACGCCACGCCTGCTGGCGGCCTCCGTCCTGCGGTGCTTGCTCATGACGACCACTGTGCCGCCGCCACCTCAAGTCGGACCCGGACGGCCCCGCAGGGTTGGCTCAATTCCTCAAGGCAGCCTCAAGTCACGCCCACGGCAGCTCGCCGCGGTGCCGCCAGTACGCCTCCGGCGGCTCGCCCAGGCCGGACAACGCCCCGGTCAGCGCCTCGTCGACGGCCACCTCGCGAAGCCGGAGGTTGGCGCTCAGCCGCTCGATGCTGTCCGGCCCGAGCAGCACCGTGTCCGCCCACGGCTGGGCCGCGGCCACGGCCAGGGCCACAGCGTCGGGGCCGACGCCGAGTCGAGCGGCGGCCCCGGCCAGGGCAGCCGGCGGGTCGACGGCCAGCCGGCCGTTGGCCAGCGCCTCCTTGACCAGGACCCGTACCCCCGCCTGGTGCGCCTCGGCGAGCGCGCCGCCCACCGAGGGCTCGAGCGGGTTCCACGTCGACTGCACGGCGTCGAACAGCCGGGAGCCGTCGACGGCCAGCCCGGTGCCGGCCCGCACCGTCGCGGCCTGGTCCGGCCCGGAGGTGGAGAACCCCAGCTGGACTCCCCCGTCCCGCAGCCCGGCCAGAGCGGCGAGCAGCGCGTCGTCGTCGAACAGCGGGCTGTCGATCGTGAGCGAGTGGACCTGGTACAGGGAGACCGCGTCGCCGAGCAGGTCCCGGGTCTCGTCCCACTGCGAGCGGAAGCGCTCGAGGTCGTGGGCCTTCTCCTCGTGCACGGCCGCATCCATCCGCCAGCCACCGACGTAGGCATACCCCCACTTACTGGACACCTCGACGTCGTCGTGGCCCCGGTCGGCCAGCCACGCGGCGAGGAACTGCTCGGCCAGGCCGTAGGAGCGCGCGGCGTCGACGTGCCGGATGCCGGCCGCGTACGCCGCATCGAGCACCCGGTGACAGCGGTCCCGCATCACCTCGACGGTGCGCTCGGCGGGCAGGGAGGCCTTCCGGCCGAGGGTGAGGTAGGCGGGCCGGCCGAGTGCCGCCAGGCCGAGCGCGAGTGCCGTCACCCGGGCGAGTCTCCCGCACGGGCAGCGACGGCGTCAGTCCGTGGGACGGCGCCAGATGGAGGCGAGGATCCAGGCGATGAGGATCGCGGGGACCCCGTACATGAGGGCGTTGCTGACCAGGGGGGCGCGCAGTGCGCGGATGACGTCCCCGACATAGGGGACGACGGTCTTGACCTGCCAGACGCTGTCCTCGTCGAGGGTGGCGGTCCAGGGGTCGGGGCCGTTGTTGGCGTCGCCCTGGGTACGGACGGCGACCGATCCGTCGGCAGCGTGCTCGACCTCGATGACGCGGTGCGTCTCGACCCGGTGGTCCTCCACCGGGATGTGGTAGGTGATGACGTCGCCGACGGCGACCTCGGAGCTGGGCTCCTGCACCGCGACGACGATGTCGCCCGGCTCGATGCCGGGGGCCATGCTGCCGGTGAGCATGGTGGCGGTGCGGTAGCCGAAGAGGTGGGGGCCGACCGCGAGGCCGGCGAACGCGGCGACGGCGAGCAGCAGCAGCATGCTCGCCGTGATCCGCGTGAGCACCCGGGTGGTCCGGGCGGCCCGGCCGGCCGTGACAGCCCGCCTCCGAGGAGCCTCACCGCGGTGCCGGCTGGACCGAGGTCCGGCCTGCGGTGCGGTGATGGTGCTCATCCTGGCTCCTTCGGAGGCGGGCAGCGTCAGCTGCTCGGCGGGTCTTGTTCAGCGGGTGGAGCGGTGGGTCACTTGTCGGTGCCGACGCGCTGCGTTCCGGTGAAGGCGAACGAGACGACGCTGGACTTGCCCTGGAACGTGTTGCCGGCCGACGCGGGCAGGGTCATCGTGACCCGCAGGTTGTCGGTCGCGCCCGCGGTGGTCGCACTGAGGTTGTTCAGCGCCAGGTTGGCGCCGACGACCGCACGCTGGGCCAGCACCGTGGAGGTGGTGCCGGTGCAGGTGTAGGTGTACGCCGGCGCGGTGCCAGCCTCGACCCACGCGTTGGAGCACTTCTCGACCTTGACCTGCAGACCGTTGGTGGCGTCGGTGTCCAGCAGGCTGGACGGTGCGGCCGAGGTGGTCAGGGTGACGTCGGCGAGGTTCTGGTTGCCGGTGTTCGTGAGCGTCGCGGCGCGCTGGATGGTGTCGCCGGGGACGACGCCGGAGGCGGCCACGTTGAGCCGGTTGGCGACCCCGTTGGCGCCGAGGGCGATCTCCACGGTGCCGGAGCCGACCGAGGTCGACGCGGAGGTGGTGGAGGTGAAGGAACCGAAGGTGCCGAGGCCGGCGACGCTGGCCGCGGCGGCGACGACCGCCGCCGAGGCGAGGACCTTGCCGCGAGTGGTGCTGAGTGTCTTCTCCATGATGTTGGTGCTCCTCGAGCTGAGTGGTGCCGGGTCGTGCTGACAAGGACCACTTTGTGGCTCGCACTTCAAGCAGCCACCGCACTCAGCCCGAACATCTGCCGCAGGCTTGCTCAAGAACACCTCAAGGACGCCGCGCGCCCCGCTCGGCTCAGCCCTTCACGTACGACCTCTTCTCGGTGACCGTGCCGCCGTCGACCCGCAGCAGGTCGATGCCGCGGACGTGGCCCGGCTCGGCCCCGCCCCACGAGAACCGCCAGCGCAGCACCGCCCGGTCACCGAGGTCGACGACCTCCTCGGTCTCGAAACGGGCCTCCGGCGTCTGCCCGAACAGGTCGGCGAAGACCGCGCGGACGGCGTCGGCACCCTCGACCCGGGTCCCGTCGGGAGGCGGTGAGGTCGCCTCGAACACGCAGTCCGGGCTCATCGCCGCCATGATCGCGTCGACGTCGCCCGCCCCGAACGCGTCGGCCAGCCGCAGCACCGCGGCGCGCGTGGGACTCCACCGCGGATCGCGGCCGGACGACGCGAGCAGCGCAGCCTGCGCTCCGCTGACGTCCGGCTGGAGCGGTGCGGCGACGATGCCGGCGGCGCGGTACATGTCCGCCCGGCCGGCGAACCAGGTCGCCACCTCGTCGACCAGCTCGGGGTCGAGGGTGTCGTCGGCGCCCACGGCGACGGCCAGGTCCCACGCGTGGATGACGTGGTCGGCGATCAGCTGCCGGACGTACTCCTCCGGGTCCTCGTCGCCGTAGGACAGGTGCACGTGTGCGCCGGCCGGGAGCCGCGCCCCCACCTCCGAAGTGGCCTCGTCGGCCGCTGCCCTGGCGGCCGCCCGCGGATCGGACCCCAGCAGGTCGCCGTCGAGCCGATCGCCCACCTCGGCCATGGTCCGGCCCTGCATCAGCGGTCCCGTCCAGCGGTCCTCGCCGACCACGTGGTTGACGAGGTCGCGCACCGACCACTCGGAGCACGGCGTCGGCCGGTCCCAGTCGTCGGCGTCCACCGCTGCCACCCGCTGCAGCCAGCCCGCGACGCTCCTGCTGTGCAGCGCAGCCGTGTCCATGTGCACCTCCCACCCCCGTAGGCCGAACGGGTACCCGCGGCGCGTGCACCCACGTGTACCCAGCCGAGCACGGTGGCGCGGCTCGCACAAGACACGATCGGGTAGCGTCTCTGCCCCGCGCACGGAGCCGACGGTGAGGCGACCAGATGCCCAAGCAGCACAAGTTCCTGCTCGACGAGTCCCAGCTTCCGACCCGCTGGTACAACGTGATCCCCGACCTGCCGTCGCCACCACCACCGCCCCTGCACCCCGGCACGCTGCAGCCGGTGGGGCCGGACGACCTGACCCCGCTGTTCCCGATGGACCTCATCGCCCAGGAGGTCACGGCCGACTCGTACGTCGACATCCCGGACGACGTGCTCGACGTCTACCGGCTGTGGAGGCCGTCGCCGCTCTACCGCGCACACCGGCTCGAGCGGCTGCTCGGCACCCCGGCACGCATCTACTACAAGTACGAAGGCGTGTCGCCGGCCGGATCGCACAAGCCCAACACCGCGGTGCCGCAGGCGTACTACAACGCGAAGAGCGGGGTCACGAAGGTCACGACCGAGACCGGAGCCGGCCAGTGGGGCACGGCGCTGGCCTTCGCGTGCGCGCAGTACGGCCTCGAGTGCGAGGTCTGGCAGGTCGGTGCCTCGTACGACGGCAAGCCCTACCGGCGCTCGATGATGGAGACCTTCGGCGCGACCGTCCACCGCAGCCCGTCGGACCTGACCGAGTCGGGACGCAAGATCCGCGCCGACCAGGCCGACCACCCGGGCAGCCTCGGCATCGCGATCAGCGAGGCGGTCGAGGCCGCGGCCCAGGACCCGACGATCCACTACGCGCTGGGCAGCGTCCTCAACCACGTGCTGCTGCACCAGACCGTCATCGGCGAGGAGGCGCTGCTGCAGATGGCCGACGCCGGTGACGCCCCCGACCTGATCGTCGGGTGCACCGGTGGCGGGTCCAACTTCGCCGGGCTCGCGTTCCCGTTCCTGCGCGAGAAGCTGGCCGGCCGGATGTCGCCGGTGATCCGCGCGGTCGAGCCGGCCTCGTGCCCCTCACTGACCCGTGGTGTCTACGCGTACGACTACGGCGACACCGCGGGCTTCACCCCGCTGCTCAAGATGCACACGCTCGGGCACGACTTCGTGCCGGACCCGATCCACGCGGGCGGTCTGCGCTACCACGGCATGAGCCCGTTGATCTCGCACGTCTACGAGCTCGGTCTGATGGAGGCGGTCGCGATCGCCCAGACCGAGTGCTTCGAGGCCGCCGTCTCCTTCGCCCGCAGCGAGGGCATCGTGCCGGCCCCGGAGCCGACGCACGCGCTGGCCGCCTGCATCCGCGAGGCCCGTGCCTGCACCGAGTCCGGCGAGGAGAAGGTGATCCTCACGGCGCTGTGCGGGCACGGCCACTTCGACATGGCGGCCTACGACGCGTTCCTCGGCGGCCGGATGGTCGACGAGGAGCTCAGCGACGACAGGTTCGCCGACCCGCTCACCCGACTGCCACAGGTGGGCGGCTGACTCGCGGGCTACTGCGAGGGCTCCGGCACGTCGCACTTCACCTTCGGGTTGACCCCGGTGTAGTTGAGCGGTCCGGACACGATCGTCAGCGCGATGTTGCCGACCTCTGCGCAGTTGGTCTCGTCACCGGAGAAGTAGTCGCGCTGGAAGGCGGCCGCCAGGCCGATCACCAGCCACACGACGACGACGACGGCCAGGATGGTCTTCATGCAGCCTCCACGATCGGTGTCCCTCTCCAGCGCGCCAACCTAACGGGGCGGTGTCGACCGGCAAATCGACAGGCAGCTAGTGCTGGGCGTGGTCGTCCGGGCGTAGGCTCTGGATCTCGAGGCCATCACCACCAGCACCGTGCGGTCCGGCCCCTGCTGCACGCAGGAAGGACCGCGCCGTGCACGGTCGCGCACCCCACCCGCCGGGCGACCGGACCATCCTGCTCGTGCACGGGCTGTGGCTGACGCCGCTCGCGTGGGAGCACTGGGTCGCGCGGTTCGAGGAGGCCGGGCACACCGTCCTCGCACCGGCTTGGCCGCTGATGGGCGTCGGGGTCGCGGCCCTCCGCAAGGACCCGTCGGTGATGGACGGGCTCGGTGTCACCGAGGTCGCGGACCACTACGAACGGATCATCAGGTCCCTGGCCGCGCCACCGGTGCTGATGGGCCACTCCTTCGGCGGCCTGGTCACGCAGATCCTGCTGGACCGCGGCCTCGGCTCGACGGGTGTCGCGATCGACTCGGCGCCGGTCCGGGGGGTGCGTCGGCTCCCCGCGAGCAGTCTGCGCGCGGCCTTCCCGGTGCTGAGGAACCCGGCCAACCGCCGCCGGACCGTCGCGCTCACGCCCGAGCAGTGGCACCGGTCGTTCTGCGGCACGCTCGACCGCGGCGCCTCCGACGCGCTCTACGAGCGCTACCACGTGCCGACGCCCGGACGGCCGCTGTGGCAGGCGGCCACGGCGAACCTGCGCCGACGCCCGCAGACGCGGGTCAACCTGCGCAACGACACGCGGGCTCCGTTGCTGTTCATCGCGGGAGGCGCCGACCGGGTCGTCCCGCCGGTGCTGAACCGGGAGAACGTCGAGCGGTACGAGACCTCCCGCACCGTCACCGACTACCACGAGTTCCCCGGCCGGCCGCACTTCACCATCGGCGTTCCCGGCTGGGAGGCCGTCGCCGACTACGCGCTGGCCTGGGCGGTGGGACACAGTGCGGCGCAGCGCACGCCCGCTTTGTCCCTGGACCCGTCGCGGCACCGGACCTAGCGTGACACCGACCGTCGCGGGTACGGGCGACGGCACGAGGAGGTCGCCATGTTCGTCCAGGTCATCCAGGGGACCGTCACCGACCCGCAGGGGCTGCGTCGACGACTCGACGAGTGGATGGAGCGGCTCGCGCCGGATGCGGTGGGCTGGCTGGGGACCACCGCCGGGGTGTCCGACGACGGCCGGTTCCTGGCCATGGCCCGGTTCGAGTCCGCGGACGCCGCCCGGCGCAACAGCGACCGCCCCGAGCAGGGCGAGTGGTGGGCCGGGACCGTGGACCTGATCGAGGGCGAGCCGACCGTGCACGACTGCGACGACGTCGTCCTGATGGGCAGCGGCGGCACCGACGACGCCGGGTTCGTCCAGGTGATGCAGGGCCGTGTCACCGACGTCGAGCGGATGCGCGCCATCGGCGAGCAGTTCGAGGAGGCCAGCGCCGGGTTCCGTCCGGACGTCCTCGGCGGCGTCGTCGCCCTGCACGGCGACGGCGGCTACACCAACGCGATCTACTTCAGCTCGGAGGCAGAGGCGCGCAAGGGCGAGAGCGAGGAGCCGCCGGAGGCGCTGAAGGCGCTGATGGAGGAGGAACGCTCGCTGCACGAGGGCGACGTCGACTTCCTCGACCTGCGCGACCCCTGGCTGAGCTCCCCGCGCTGACCGGCTGCGCATGCGCAACGGACCTGGTGCTCGGTGGTTGGGCGGAGCCCTGCTGGTCGCGGTCGCGATCACGCCGGTCGCCGCCGCCCCGGCACCGGCGTCCGCTGCCGGCACCGGCACCTGGGGTCACACGGACTTCGACGGTGACGGCGACGACGAGCTGGTGATCGCCGTGCCGAGCGAGAGCCTGGGCACGATCCAGGACGCGGGCGCGGTCACGGTGCTGAACGGCGCGCCGGGCGGGACGAGGACCGCGGCATCGCAGATCTGGACGCAGGGCACGCCCGGTCTCGCGGGCCAGGCGGCCACCGGCGACCGGTTCGGCGAGTCGTGGACGTCCGGCGACTTCGACGAGGACGGCTACGACGACCTCGCCATCGGCATCCCCGGCGACAACCTCAGGGGCGCGGTGGACGCGGGGCGGGTCCAGGTGCTGTTCGGGGGCAACCACGGACTCACCACGGCCGGCCAGCAGCTGATCGAGGAGTTCCGTGCCGACGTGCCGGCGGCGGGTGACCGCTTCGGCACGGCTCTCGCCGCCGGCGACTTCGACAACGACGGCGACGAAGACCTCGTTGTCGGCGCACCGGGCGAGGAAGTCGGCGGCGACCCCGGTGCAGGCGCCGTGTTCTTCTACCGGGCCACGGCGGCCGGGTTCGTCAGCGCGCCGTCGCGGTGGAGCCAGCACCGGGCCGGCGTCTCCGGCGCGGCGGAGCCCGGTGACGGGTTCGGCGCGGCGCTGACCGCAGGACGCGCGGGTCAGAACAGTCGCGACGACCTGGTGGTCGGGGTGCCGCGCGAGGACACCGGCGGCGGCACCGACGCCGGCGTCGTGCAGGTGCTGTACGGGTCAGGCACCAGCTTCAGCACCGCGACCGACCAGCTCTTCGCACTGGGCGACTTCGAGGAGGGGGTCGGCGGGCTCGTTGCCGACGAGGAGCTGAGCAGCGACGACGGCGACCGGTTCGGCACGGCGGTCGCGCTCACCGAGCAGGGCGGCACGTCGCTGCCGGTCCTGGTCGCGGGTGCTCCGTTCGACGACGACCCCGGCGACGACCCCGCCGTCGACGTGGGCGCCATCGGCGTGCTCGTCGGCAGCGACGGGGCGGGGCTCGTACCGGTCGGGGGCCTGTCGCCCGGTGGTCTGGGCGATCCCGACGACGTGGTCGCCGGCCAGCAGTTCGGCCGGGCGGTGACCGGTCTCGACTCCGGCGTGTGGGCAGTGTCCTGGCCCGGTGAGGACATCGGCAGCGACACCGATGCCGGCATGGTGAGCGTGCTCGACTGGGTGGTCGACGACGAAGGCGAGGGGGCCGGCGAGGTCCGTGAACGGCAGGGGGACACCGGCGAGGACAACGAGGACGACGACCAGTTCGGCGGCGGTGTCTGGTCCGCCGACGTCGACGGCGACGGCGCGCCAGAGCTGGCCGTCGGTTGGCGGGAGTCGTTCGAGGACGAGGGCGTCACGCAGGGCGGCATGGTCGCCGTCGGTGGGACCAGCGGCGGCTACGACGTGTTCAGCCAGTCGACTCCGGGCGTACCGGAGACGAACCAGAACTTCGACCGCCTCGGCGTCCAGGCGGTGCCCTGACTCACGTGCTCGGCGGATGCCAGGCCTGCATCGCGACCAGCTGACGGTCGGCAACCGCGTCAGGGACGGCGCGCAGCAGGGCGTTGCGGAGCGCGACCCGCACCGGGCCGCGCGCCTGCGCGACCCTCCCGACCATCCGGGCGCGGCGCGCGATCGGCTGGGTGCGGCGGCGCCGCACGGCGTCGTAGGTCTCCAGCGCACTCGAGATCCGGCCGTCGTCCGGGGCGTCGGCCGCCGCGAGCGGTGCCAGCAGCGCGGTCAGCGTGGCGGCGTCCTCCATCGCCTGGTTGCCGCCCTGGCCGAGGTCGGGCGTCATCGCGTGCGCCGCGTCGCCCAGCAGCACACAGCGCCCGCGCCGGTACGTGCGCAGCGGCCGGGCCAGGTCCTCGATCGGCAGCCGCTGCACCCGGCTCGGGGCTGTCGCAGCGATGAGCTCGTCGATCGGAGCGTGCCAGCCGGCGAACAGGCTCTCGACGTGTTCGTGCTCGTCGTCGATGTGCTGGTCCGCGGGCATCGAGGCCACCGCGAACCAGTACACGTGGCCGTCCCGCAACGGCGCCATGCCGAAGCGCAGCCCGGCACCCCACGTCTCCCCGGCCGCACCTCCCAGGTCCACGGGCTCGGAGGTGACGCCGCGCCAGGCGCTGTACCCGCTGTAGCGGATCCCGGCGTCGCCCGGCCATCCGGTCCGCAGCGTGCTGCGGATGCCGTCGGCTGCCACGACGACGTCGAACTTCTCCGTGCTCGCGGCCCCGGCTTCGGAGCCGGTGTCGTTGTCGGTGTCGGCGAACGTGACGCGGGTGCCGTCGGCCGACACCGACCGCACGTCGTGGCCCCCGCGCAACGTCCCCGGAGCGAGCAGGCCGCTCAGCACCCGGTGCAGGTCTGCACGGTGCACCACCCGTAGGTCACGCAGAGCGGCCGCAGACGTCGTGGTCAGCCAGCGGCCGTCCGGCGTGCGCTGTCCGGCGCGCAGCGTGGTGACGGCGTCACCCGCGACCGCACGGACCGCGGCGCCCGCGCCGACGGCCTCCAGCGCCGCGAACCCGTTGCCGAACACGGACAGGCCTGAGCCGAGTGCTCGAAGCTCGTGCACCCGCTCGAACCCGTCGACCGTTGCCCCGGCGCGCTGGAGCCCGATCGCGGTGACCAGTCCCCCGATCCCTCCCCCGACGATGCCGACGCGCATGCTCGATCCTCTCGCGACCCGTCGTGTGCTCGCCCGAGAACGACCACGAGGCCCGACCGTCAGGTCGGGCCTCGTCGCTCTCGTCAGTGGAGCTGGCGGGAATCGAACCCGCGTCCTCCGATGCCGACTCAGGCATTCTCCGGGCGCAGTCCGTGGTGTCGTTTTCTCAGCCCCGACGCTCGCACGGACACGTCGTCGACAGGCTCAGCCGCTGTTGATGTCCCGCCACGACCCCGCGGCCGGGTCGTGGCGGTGAGCCTCCTTGATGAGGCCGGCAACCGGGACGGAGGCGCTCCCGGACCGACCCTTCGTTCACTGCTCAGGCAGCGAGAGCGAAGTTAGTGCGCGATTCCTTGGCACTTGTAAGGTTCCACGGATCGTTTACGAGATAACCGTGGGTCCTCGGCCCGCTTCTCCTGAACCGTACGACCGAAGTCGAAACCGTTCAGCCCCTTGTTGAGTTGTCGTTCCAGCGTACCGGTAGAGCACGCGCGGGCCGGAGCCTATTCCGGCGGCACCCGGGTCATCACCCGCTCGGGAGGCTCCCCTGGCACCGGGTCGGCGGGGCCTGAGTCCACGAAGCCGTTCCGCTCGTAGAGCCTGATGGCCGCCCGGTTCGCCTCCCGTACGTCCAGCCGCACCTCACTGGCGCCCTGCTCGGCGCTCCAGGCGACGACCGCACCGATCAGCACGTCGCCGACGCCCTGGCCGCGCGCCGAGGGGTCGACCCACATCGAGTGCACCTCGGTCGCCCCGTCGTCCGTCCGCGACCCTGAGGTCAGTCCCACCGGCCGACCGTCGAGCCGGGCGACGAGGTTGCACCACTGGTCGGCGGTCGTCAGCCGGGCGCGCCAGCGCTCCTCCTGGGCACCGTCCCAGTCGGCCAGGCGGGAGCGGAAGGCCTCCGGCGCCTCCTCGAGCGCGGCCAGCCGCAGCGCACGCCACTCGGCCCAGTCGTCGGGACCGATCCTGCGCACCTCCAGCACGCCTCCATGGTGACCGGTGCGGTTGTCGAGGGACACCGGATATCCGGCGTCAGGAACAGGCGTCGAGCAGAACCGCGTAGCCGGCGAGATCGTCGCGACGGTCGGCCACCTCGCCGGCCCACGCGTCGGGATCGGGCCGGGCGCCGTCGCCCAGCACGGGCGGCACACGGCGGTGCGTACCTGGCCCGCCGGGAGCCGCCACTCGACGTCGGGCGCGTCCCGGCGCAGGGCGTCGAGCCCGTCGCCCACGGGCTCCCGGTCGACCGGGCGGCAGTGGATGCCGGGGTGGTCCTTGACCACGTGGGCGTTGCGGCCCAGCGACTGGCCGTTGCGGGCACTGGTCGCGCCGCCAAGGCCCCGCTCCTCGCGGTGGTCGACGTCGCGGATCGCCCCGCCGGTCAGCCGGCAGGCCTGGTCGCGCCAGCGGCACAGGTCGCCGAGCCGGCCGGTGAAGAAGCGCGCGGACGAGTCCATCGTCAGCAGCCGCTGGTCGACGGGGTCGGCGAACAAGGCCCGCATACTGCGGCGGGCGGCGTTGTCGGCGAGCTCCCGGGCGACCGAGGCGGCGACGGGTCCGTAGCCCCGCAGCAGGGCCGGCTCGTCGTCGAGCCAAAGCAGGGTGCGGGCACCCAGCACGACCTGGATCTCCGCCGCGTAGGGCGGGTGGCCACGCGGCGGCGGACGCGACTGCACCGGTGACGCGGCCGGATCGGGGAGCTGCGTCGGGAGCAGGTCCCAGACGGGGTCGTCGGGCTCGGGGTCGAGCGACGTCGCCCTCGCCGGGACGTCGTCGGGCCACGGCGCGGATCCGTCAGGTGTCGCCCAGCGGGCCGGGCCCATCGGTTCGTCCGTGGTCGCGACGCGGCCGCCCAACACACGCTCGACCAGCAGGTCGGCCATCAGCTGGGAGACCGAGCGGACGTCCCCCTCGGCACGCATCGCCCGGGCCGTGCGCTCGAGCGTCTGGTGGCACGCGAGGCCCTCTTCGGCCCGCAGCACGGCGTCGAGCACGGCGACGCCGTCGACCGGCTCCAGCAGTCGCACGCCGCGGCGCTCGCGCGCCCGATCGGCCCGCTTCGCCGCGGCCTCGGGATCGACCGCGAGCGCGTGCCGCGCCGCTGCCTGGCCCAGCCGGGTGGGGGTCAGCCGCTCGCGGTGCGCGTCGTCGGCGACCAGGCGTCGACCACGCCCCGGTCACGGTCGGACAGCGCCTCGGTCTGGCGCAGCACCGTCTCCAGCCCGCGCATGGTCACCCGGCCTGGGCGCTGACCCCGACCGCCTCGCCCACCTCGGTGCCGACCGTGCGCCCGGTCAGGTGCAACGGCACCCCGCGCTCCTCGTCGTCGGTCACCCGGGCGTCGGCGAAGTTGGCGAGGTCGCGCACCTGCTGCGCCTGCAACGCCGCGATCGCGCGCTCGACCGTGCCGATCCGTGCGAGCAGGTCACCCGCGGACAAGTCGGTGCTGGCAGTGGTCGGCAGCTCGCCGACCAGACCGAGCACCTCGTCGAACATGGCCCCACCACAGCACCCGCCACCGACACTCTGCCCCGAGCGCCATGGCCCGTCAGCGCAGGCCCAGCACCGCCCGGGGCGACTCCCAGCAGACCGCCCGGAGCCAGTCGTCGCCCAGGTCGAGCCGGGCCAGCCCCTCCAGCTGGTGCGCGTACGGGTAGGGGATGTTCGGGAAGTCCGAGCCGAGCAGCACCCGCCCGGCGAGCCCCAGCTGGCGCAACCGGGCCAGCAGGTCCTTCGGGTACGGCGCCTCGGCCTCGAAGAAGTCGGTGAACGCCATCGTCGTGTCGAGGCACACCCGCTCGTGCTGCTCGGCGAGCGCGAGGAACTCGGCGTACTCCGGCGCACCGGCGTGCGCGACCACCAGGACCAGCCGGGGGTGGCGACCGAGCACCTCGGCGACCGGGCCCGGGCCGGTGTGCGCGCCAGGCACGGGGCCGGACCCCGCGTGCACGACCACCGGCACCCCTGCCTCGGCCAGCTGGCCCCAGACGGTGTCGAGCACCGGGTCGGCAGGGTCGAAGCCACCCACCTGCACGTGCACCTTGAACACCTGGGTGCCGGCCTCGAGCCGGCGGCGCACCTCGTCGCCGACACCGTCCTCGGGGAAGAAGGTGGCCGAGCGCACACAGCCGGGCGTACGGTCCGCCAGCTCGGCGGCCCAGTCGTTGAGCCAGCCTGCGACACCTGGTCGGTGCGCGTAGGGCAGCGCAGTGAACCAGCGCACGCCCATCGCGCGCAGCCGCGCCACTCGCTCGTCGTCGTCGCCGCGGTAGCGGATCGGCCACTCCCGCCCGATCAACGGTCCTGCCGTGTCGAAGTGCTCCCGGACGCGCCGCATCAGCGCCGGCGGCAGGAAGTGCACGTGCGCGTCGGCCAGCCCGGGCAGCCCGAGCGCCCCCCACCAGCCGGGGACGTCGGAGTCCGCGACCACGTGCGGCAGGCTCACACCCGGCCCTTCGCGCGCCGCCCGATCTCGCGCTCGACGTCCCGGCGGGCGTCCTTCTCGGCCATCGACTGGCGCTTGTCGTACTGCCGCTTGCCGCGCGCCAGCCCGATCTCGACCTTGGCCCGGCCGTCCTTGAAGTACAGCGACAGCGGCACCAGCGTGAAGCCCTTCTCGCTGAGCTTCCGCTCGATCCGGTCGATCTCGGTGCGGTGCAGCAACAGCTTGCGCCGCCGCCGCGGGCTGTGGTTGGTCCAGGTGCCCTGGGTGTACTCGGGGATGTGCACGCCGTTCAGCCAGGCCTCGCCGCCGTCGACCTCGCCGAACCCGTCGACCAACGACGCCCGCCCGGCGCGCAGCGCCTTGACCTCGGTGCCGGTCAGCACGATGCCGGCCTCCCACGTGTCCTCGATCGAGTAGTCGTGGTAGGCCTTGCGGTTCGCCGCCACCTGCTTGCGTGGCTGCTGCTCCCGGCTCATCCCGCCATTGTCGCGTACGCCCGGGAGCGCGCGGTCACAGCCAGTTCATCGGGTCAACGGTCCCGCCGTTGACATAGACCATGAAGTGCAGATGGCAGCCGGTCGAGTAGCCGGTGGTGCCCGAATAGGCGATCAGCTCGCCCCGTGCCACGTGCTCGCCGGGGCTGGCCACGAAGCTGGTGAGGTGGTTGTACGACGTCGACAGGCTGACGCCGTTGACCATGCCGTGGTTGATGATCACCCGGTTGCCGTAGCCGGAGTTGTAGTACTCCGACACCACGTTCCCGGAGGCAGCGGCGCGCACCGGGGTGCCGCAGCCGGCGCTGAAGTCGGTGCCGTCGTGCAGCTTGTAGTAGTGCAGGATCGGGTGCATCCGCATGCCGTACGGCGAGGTGATGTAACCACCCGGGATCGGGTAGTTGAGGAAGCCGCCGCTGTTGCCGCTGCTGGTCGTGTGCGACGGCGCGTGACGACGCACCTGGCGGCGGGCCATGGCGGCCAGCATGTTCTCGACCCGGTCGCGCTCGCGCTCCATCCGCGCCAGCACCGCGTGGTCGTGCTGCTTGGCGCGCGCCGCGCGCTGGCGGGCCACCCGTCGGTCCTGGACCAGCCCGCGGACGGTCTGGGTCTGGGCCGCGGCCTGGACGGTCAGCTCGTGCACCCGGTCGAGGTTGTCGGCGGCCTCCTGGCGCCGCTCGGCGACGTCGTCGCGCAGCTCCTCGACCCGCTCCTGACGCAGCTGCAGCATGATCCGGGCCGCGTCCAGCTCGTCGAGGTCACCGGTCTGCGCCGCCAGCACGGAGTCGGTCGCCGAGAACATCTCGGTGAGCTCCAGCGGGCTGTCGCCGCTGAGCACGGTGCCGAGGGCGAGCAGCCGGGGGTCGCCGTTGCTGTAGGACTCCACCGCGAACTGCTCGATCTGGTCCTGCTGGTCGTCGACGACCTGCTCTGCCGCGCCCAGGTCGGCCTCGGCGGCGGCGAGCTCCTGCTCGGCCTCGCGCAGCCGCTGCTGCATCTCCTCGTCGAGCGCACGTGCGGCGGCGAGCTGGCCGCGCAGGTCGGCCAGCCGGTCACGGGCGTCGCTGAGCGTGGCCTTGGCCACGGTCAGCGCCGTGCTGGCCCGCCAGAGCTGCTTGCTGGAGGAGTCCAGGTCCTGGCGGGCGTCGGAGATCTTGTCGCCCAGCCGGTCCTCGCGGCTCTCGAGGTTGTCCTCACGGTCGGCAACGGCCGGCGAGAACGCCGCGCCGGCCAGGGAGAGCAGGAGCGCCCCCACCACCAACCGGGTGGTGCGGGCGCCTCGACCTGGGGGGAAGGATCGGGCCACGGGGTCGCCTCAACTGTCGTCCGGTGTCACTGGCGCCCCAACCGTATCGGGACCTACTCAGACATCCAGGTATTTCCTGGTCATCACGAGTGTCGGCACCACGGCGACCACGATGGCGAACGCGGCGGTGACAGCGCCGGCGACCAAGGCGTCGCTCCACTCGACCCAGGGGGTGAACGTGGTGAACTTCTGGGTCAGCTGGTCACGCACCAGGAACTGCATGAATCCGGCCAGCACCGCACAGGCCAGAGTCGCCCCCACGACCGCCGCCAGCAGCGACTCCAGCACGAACGGCAGCTGGATGTGCCACGACGACGCGCCGACCAGCCGCATGATCCCGATCTCGCGGCGCCGGGCGTAGGCCGCCAGTCGGATCGTGTTCGCGACTTGCATCACCGCCGCCAGCATCAGCACCCCGGCGGTGCCGAGGGCGACCCAGCGCATCACGGTGAGGATGTCGTAGAGCGGCGCCAGCGTGGTCCGCAGGTCGCGGATCTGCTCCACCCCCGGCAGCCCCAGCACCTCGCTGGTCACCGCCTCGTCCTGGTTGGGGTCGTCGAGCGTCACCCAGTACGACGGCCCGAAGGACTGCGGAGTCAGCGTCTCGAACTGGCGGCGACCGGTGTCGCTCTGCCCGAACAGCTCCCGAGCCTTGTCGTACGCCTCTGTCGACGTCTGCAGGTAGAAGGACTCGACCTGCGGGTTGTCCTCGATCACCTGGGCGACCCGGCGGCTCTGCTCCTCGGTCACGGCTCCGTCGATGCACGACCCGGCCAGCGACGAGTCGGAGCACATCTGCACCTGGATCTGCAGCCGGTCGCCCCAGTAGGCCTCGGTCTTGGTGATCTGCATCTGCAGCAGCAACCCGACGCCGACCAGGGCGAGCGACACCAGCAAGGTGACCACCAGCGACACCGTCATGGAGACGTTGCGCCGCAGGCCGGTGCCCAGCTCGGACAGCAGGTGTGTGAAAGCCATAACTCCTCGGATCAGCTCTGGTAGCCGTAGACGCCGCGGCTCTGGTCCCGGATGACCTGGCCCTCGTCCAGCTCGATCACGCGCTTGCGCATCTGGTCGACGATGCCGGCGTCGTGGCTGGCCATGACGACGGTCGTCCCCGTGCGGTTGATCCGGTCCAGCAGCTTCATGATGCCGACCGAGGTGTTCGGGTCGAGGTTGCCGGTCGGCTCGTCGGCGATCAGGATCATCGGCCGGTTGACGAACGCGCGGGCCACGGCGACCCGCTGCTGCTCCCCGCCGGACAGCTCGTCGGGCATCCGTTCGCCCTTGCCCTCCAGGCCGACCAGCTCCAGCGTCTCGGGCACCACCCGCTGGATCAGCGATCGGGGCTTGCCGATGACCTGCAGCGCGAACGCGACGTTCTCGGTGACGGTCTTGTTGGGCAGCAGCCGGAAGTCCTGGAAGACGGTGCCGATCTGGCGGCGCAGGCCGGGCACCTTCCACTTGGCCAGCCGGTTGATCTCCTTGCCGGCCACGTAGACCCGGCCGGACGTCGGACGCGCCTCCCGCAGCACCAGCCGCAGGAAGGTCGACTTGCCGGAGCCGGAGGCCCCGACCAGGAAGACGAACTCGCCCTTCTCCACCTCGACGTCGATGGCGTCGAGGGCTGGCCGGTGCTGGCCGTCGTAGGACTTGGTGACGTTCTCGAAGCGGATCACGGGGCGCCTAGCGGCCGGCGTCGGGAGCAGGAGGAGGGGCCGCGGCGGCACAGCCCCACGGCGTTCCGGCCGATCGTGGAGTCTACGTCGCCCCGGTGGACGCTCGACGCAAGCACGCCCCCGCGCGTGGCGGCCGGATCCGTGCTACGCCGACGCCCTGAGCATCCGGGCCGTTCGACGGGCTGCGCGCCCGCTACTCCAGCCGAGCCCCGCAGACCGCCCGCACCCGCTGCACCGAGTTGTTGGCGAAGCCGCCGCGGTTCCAGGCCGCGAGCACCGGCTGCACCCGTCCGCTCGAGTCCTGCGCCCGGGCCGAGAGCCAGTGCTCCCCGGGCTGGGCGTCCCAGGTCACGCGCCAGCCCCGCCATGCGTATCGGTCGGTGCTGGTGGGCGGGTCCAGCTCGGCCTCGACCCAGGTCGCGCCGTCGTCGGCCGTGAACTCGACCCGGTCGACCGGTGCCCACCCCGACCAGGCCCGGCCGCGCACCACGCAGGGGCCCTGGGCGACCACGCGGGTACGGGACATGAAGTCGGGGTAGCCGGGCGGGATCAGCAGCGCCCGGGGCTCGATCCGGGTCACCGGCTCGCCCGGGTCGTCGGGCCCGCTGCGGATCCGGTAGGCCACCGCGTTCTGGAACCCGTCGAACGCGGTGTCGCGCACCTCGATGCCCACCAGCCACTTGACCTGCGCCATGCCGTACCAGCCCGGGACGACCAGCCGGGCCGGGAAGCCGTGCTGCGGCGGCAGCGGCTGCCCGTTCATCTCGTACGCGACCAGCACGTCGTCGGCCAGGGCGTCGCCGACCGCGAGCCCGCGCTGGTAGTCCTGCTCGACGCCGCGCTCGACGCCGTGATCCGCACCCGTGAAGACCACGTCGACCGCGTCGTCGCGGACACCGGCGGACTCCAGCAGCAGCCGCAGGGGAACACCCGTCCAGGTCGCGTTGCCCACCGCCTCGACCAGCCACGGCTGGCTCTGGGGACGCGGCTCCTGGCGGGCGCGGCCGTTGCCGGCGCACTCCAACGTGACCGTCACCGACCGGGCCGGCATCGCCCGCAGGTCGTCCAGGCCGAGGTCGAGCGGGCGGTCGACGCGACCGGTCACCCGCAGCCGCCAGTCGGCGGGGTCGAGCACGGGCACGTCGTAGTGGATCAGCAGGTAGTGCAGCCCGGCCGGCGTGACGTCGTAGGCCATCGCCTCCAGCGCGATCCCGTGGTTGCGGGTGGCGAGCTGGAGCTCGTCGTACGAGATCGCCTCGCCCGGTTCGGCGATGCGCGCCGGCCCGCTGACCTGCACCATCCGGTCAGCGTGTCAGCGGACCCGCTCACTGGGCAACCGGCTCAGCCGACGTCGAGGCCCTGGTCGGCACCGATCTGGCTGGTGGGCACCGGCGGCAGCCCCAGCAGCGCCAGCGCGAGGTTGGCCACCTCGGCGTTGCGGATCGGCGGCACCGCTGCGGCGTACGGCGGCTGCCGGCGGCGCGGGTCCCGGCGGTCGTCGCCGTTCAGCGCGTACAGGTCGGCGCCGGCGTCCACCCCGACCCCCCAGACGAAGAACGGGACCCGGTAGTCGGCCAGCAACGTGGTGTCGCTGTGCGACGTGCCCGTGCCGCCGTGATCGCTGGTCACGACCACCACCGTGTCGGCGCGCAGCTGCGGGTCGCGGGCCACCGCCCGTAGCACCCGCAGGACCTGGGCGTCGGCGTCGCGCACCGCCTGCAGGTACGGCTCCGACAGCCAGCCGTCCGCGTGCCCGGCGACGTCGGGGTCGCGCAGGTGCAGCAGGGCAAAGTCCGGCGGTGACGCGCTGCGCAGGTGCCGCAGCAGCTGCGAGGTGACAGTGGCCGACGACGACACCCGGAAGACGTCGATCTTGTCGCGCCCGTCGGGTGGGCCGACCGGGTCGGGGGCGCCGTTGGTGCCGTTCCAGGAACGGTCGAGGAAGGCGAACTTCGTCTTGGTCGCGAACAGCCCGGTGCGTCGCCCGCGGTTGTGCGCGACGTCGAAGACACTCGGGACGTACTCCCCCGCCGACACGTGCACGGTGGTCCCGGGGTCCTCGTTGAAGAAGACGCCGGTGCCGCCCGGCACGGCCACCCGGCGGCTGGTGACCATCGACGTGTGGTTGGGCAGCGTCTGGGTGCGCTCGATGACGGTGCGCGCGTTGAGGGTCGAGGCGCCCCGCTCCGTCAGCCGGGTGAAGCCCGGCAGCTGGGCCGGGGTGAGCATCGAGAGGGCCCGCGGGTTGAGCCCGTCGACCGAGATCGCGATGACGTGTCGGACCGCGACGCCCGGCGCCGGGGGCGGGACGTCGGGGGCCGCCGGAGCCGGGCTCAACGGCGCGAGGGCGGTACCGGCCAGCAGGAGGACAGCGGCGGGCCAGCCGCGCTTCGGGACCAGCACGATCGGGCCTCCCGCCGGGCAGCTGACGGGTCAGCGTATCCTGGGGCACCCATAAGAAGGGCTCTTCGTGTGCGGCATCGCCGTCCTCCACGACACCAGCGCTGACCCCGACCACTCCCTGCTCGCCACGCTCGGCACCCCGATGCTGGAGCGGCTGGAGCACCGTGGTCCCGACGGCACCCACGCCCGGGAGGTCGGTCCGACCTGGCTGGGGCACACCCGGTTGTCGATCGTCGACCTCGAGGGCGGCGACCAGCCGTTGTCCGACGAGTCCGGCACCCGGTGGGTCGTGTGCAACGGCGAGATCTACAACCACGAGGTGCTGCGCGACGACTTCGACGGCCCGTTCCTCACCCGCTCCGACAGCGAGGCGGCACTGCACGCGTCGTACGAGGGGCTGGCCGGCGTCGCCCAGCTGCGCGGCATGTTCGCCTTCTGCGTCGCCGGCGTCGACGGCTACTTCCTCGCCGCCCGCGACCGGCTCGGGGTCAAGCCGCTGTACTGGGCCACGCGTGGTGACGTGGTGGCGTTCGCGTCCGAGCTGCAGGCGTTCGAGACCGCGTGGCGGCCGCTGGTCGAGGAGTTCCCGCCCGGGCACGTGTGGACGCCGGCCGACGGCCTGGTGCGCTACGGCGAGATCATGGAGGAGACCCGGGAGTACACCAGCCGGGAGCAGGCGCACGAGGCGATCCGGGACGGTCTGGTGCGCGGTGTCCGCCGCCGGATGATGTCCGACGTGCCGGTCGGGGTGTTCCTGTCCGGCGGGCTCGACTCGAGCCTGGTCGCGGCCATCCTGGCCCGCGAGAGCGAGCCCGACCAGGTGGTGCACTCGTTCGCGGCCGGCACCGCGGGCAGCTCCGACCTGGCGGCCGCCCGGATCGTGGCCGACCACCTCGGGCTCGACCACCACGAGCGGGTCTACACCGCCGACGAGGTCGTCGAGGTGCTGCCGACGGTGGTCGCGTCGATCGAGTCGTTCGAGCCGTCGCTGGTCCGCAGCGCGGTGCCGAACTACCTGCTCTCCGAGCTGGCCGCCCAGCACGTCAAGGTGGTGCTCACCGGCGAGGGCGCCGACGAGCTGTTCGCCGGCTACGACCACCTGCGCGACATCGCCGACGCCGACGAGCTGCGGCTCGAGCTGATCCGCAGCGTCGAGGGTCTGCACAACCTCAACCTGCAGCGCTGCGACCGGGTGACGATGGCGCACGGGTTGGAGGCCCGGGTGCCTTTCCTCGACCTCGACCTGATCGCGGTGGCGCAGCGGGTGCCGATCGGGTGGAAGCTGCCGGGCGAGGCCGGACAGGAGAAGGCGATCCTGCGGGAGGCGTTCACCGGCTGGATCCCGGACGAGATCCTGTGGCGTCGCAAGGAGCAGTTCGGCGACGGGTCCGGCACCGCCGACGTGATGGCAGAGCGGGCGGCCGACCTGGCGCCCGACGACGACTGGGAACAGGCCCGGGTGCCCGGCCTCCCGCCCGCCCGCAGCCGCGAGGAGCTCGGCTACCAGCGGATGTTCGCCGAGCGACTGCAGGGCATCCGTTCCGGGCGCGTACTGGGGCGTTTCGCCACCGCCTGACCGGACGCGTCGACAACTCTTCGGAACCTTCTGGGCAACGGAAACACGGCCGAAACAGAGCGGCCTCATCCTCGGCTCATGACGGAGCAGCCGTGGGTCGGGCCGGTCGGCGTCCCCGCCGTCGCGCCCCGCACCGTCGTGGACGCCGTCACCGGCTCGTTGTCGGTGATCGCCGCGACGGAGCCGTACCTGCACGCGCTGCTGCACGTCGACCCAGCCGGTGCGCTGTCGAGCGCCCGCCGGCTCGACCGGGCCGAGGCCCTGGGCCGCGACCTCGGCCCGCTCGTCGGCAGCACGCTGGTCGTCAAGGACAACATCGCGGTGCGCGGCATGCCGCTGACCTGCGGGTCCCGGACCCGCTCCGACGTCGCGGCCACCCGGGACGCGACGCTGGTACGCCGGGTCCGGGCGGCCGGCGGCGTGATCGTCGGCAAGGCCAACCTCGACGAGTTCGGCATGGGCGCGACCACGGAGACCTCGGCCTTCGGCGCCACCCACAACCCGCACGACCCTTCCCGCACTCCGGGAGGGTCGAGCGGCGGCAGCGCGGCCGCGGTCGCGTCCGGACAGGTGCCGCTCGCGATCGGCACGGACACCGGCGGCTCCGTACGGGAGCCCGCGGCGCAGTGCGGCGTGGTCGGCGTGAAGCCCTCGCCGGGAGGGGTCCCGCGCCGGGGCGTGGTGCCGTTCGCGCCCGGACTCGACCAGGCCGGACCGCTGGCCGGCACGGTCGCCGACGCCGCGCTGCTGCACGAGGTGATGTCGGGCTGGCACGGTCTGGCCGACGCGGCCCGTGCCGGCGCGTCCGACACCGGCCTGGACGGGCACCGGGTGGGTGTCGTCGTCGAGCTGTCCGGTGCGGGCAACGCCTCCGGCGTACGCAGCCGGCTCGACCACGCCCTCGGCGTGCTCTCCGGGCTCGGCGCCGACGTGGTCGAGATCTCGGTGCCGAGTGCCGCCGAGGGCCTCGCCGCCTACTACGCCATCTCGTCGTACGAGTGCGTGGCGTCGCTGGCGCCGTACGCGCACAGCGGCCTGCTGGGTGCCGAGGCGCAGCGCCGCTACGACCACGGCCTGCGGCTGGTCGCCGAGCCGCGCGAGCTGGCGAAGGCACGGCGCACGGTGCGGGTGCTGCGCGCGGAGGTCGCGGCGGCGTTCGCGCGGTGCACGATCCTCGCGTCGCCGACCATGCCGGTCACCGCGCCGCTGCTGGGGCTCGGGCTCGACGACCCGATGACGGCACCACGCACCGACTGCTGGACGGTGCTGGCCAACCTCACCGGCATCCCGGCGCTGTCGTTGCCGCACGGGATCTGCCCCGACACCGAGCTGCCGGTGGGCGTGCAGCTGATGGCACCACGCGACCTCGACGCCCGGCTCTACCGGGTGGCGGCCGCGCTCGAGGCCGCCGGCTGAGCGTCCGCCCTCAACCGGCCTCGCGTCGGGTGAGCAGGTCGGCCAGGTCGGCCGGGGCACGTGCGCCGAGCAGGCTGCGCACCTCCCCGAGGATCAGCGACACGGTCACCTGGTCGGCCTCGGCGCGCTCGTCGTCGAGCTCGGGCTGGGCCAGCGACTGCGCGACGTCGAACACGAGGTCACGCTCGGAGACATGCAGACCCAGTGCCGCGTGCTCCTGCAGCGGTGCCAGCACCCGGTCCCAGGTCCGCCGGCGCTCGTCGGAGTCGGGGTCGTGCGCGTCGGTCACGTCACCGGTGTCGGCCAGCGGGTACGACTCCACCCCGGGGAACGTCGCCCAGGCGCGCTCGAACCGGGCGTTGTCGGTGTAGGCGAGCGCGTAGCACCAGCGCGCGTCCGGGTCCTGCGGGTCCTCCGCGAACCGCAGCTCGAACCGGAGGTCGAACCAGGCCGGCAGCGGCACGGCCGACCCGCGACTGCCGAGGCCCTGCACGATGTCGACGAACTCGGCGGCCTGCAGCACCAGCGGTCGTCCGTACCGGGCCGAGACGACGAGGTCGTCGCGGTGGACCTGACCGTGCGCCAGCTCGGCGAACACGTCGGGCTCGGCTCTGGTGAGCAGCTCGGTCGCGACCCTCGCGACGACACGTACCCGCTCGGCGCACAGCACGCCCTGCCTGCCGTCCGCGAGCCGGCGGGCCAGACTGGTGAGCCGGGTCGAGGCGTCGAAGCGGTAACCGGTCGGCCTGGTGATCCCCATGGGCTAGCCGTACACCCACCACGCGTGCCGCACCAGTACCAGCCCGACAACGACCAGCAGCGCCACGACGCCCAGCCAGAGCACCCGACGCTCGTGCCGCGCGTCGGCCGCCAGCTCGGCCTGTCGCTCCCCGCGGCTCATCCGACCCCCACCACGTTCCCGGTCTTGACCGTCTTGTCCCAGCGCGCCGGGGCACCCCGCGCCTCGGCGACGTACGCCGCGAACGTGATGGCGCACAGCAGCGGCCCGAAGCCCACGACGGCGACCAGCGGACTCACCAGCCAGTTGGCGCGGCCGGACCGCTCGAGCCGGTAGATGCCCCAGGCGGCGAGCATGCAGACCGACACCCACAGGTAGGCCGCGAGCGCGACCAGCGAGCGGGTCTCGCGCGTCCACTCGCCGCCTGCCACCGCGACGCCACCGTGCAGCAACGCGTGCATCGGTCCGGGCACCAGCACCCACGCCATCACGAGCAGGCTCGTCAGGCCCGGGAACACGATGGCCTGCAGCCAGCTCTGCCGCGCCATCCGCGGGTCCAGCAGCAGGGTGAAGACGGTGGTGAACACGAAGCCCAGCGCGCAGGTGATCCACAGCGCCCGGAAGGCCACCCACGCCGAGCCCGCGTCGGTCAACCACAGCGTGACCAGCGACGCCGACGAGACGATCATCAGCGCGGGCATCAGCAGGGTCGACCACCACATCAGCCCGAACCACGACCCGCCGAGCCGGTGCGTGTCCGAGCCGCGGAAGAAGACGTCGTGGAAGCGGCGGGCGACCTGGACGTTGCCCCGCGACCAGCGCAGTCGCTGCTTCCACAGCGCCACCACGGAGCCCGGCTCCTCGGCCAGGCACTCGGCGTTGCCGTCGAAGACCACCGTGCGGCCGTCGAGCTGGGTGAGGAACGTCGTGACGGTGTCCTCCGCGAGGGTCGTGGTGTCGACCCGGCCGCCGAGCGCCAGCAGGTTCGCCCGGCTGTGCAGCTGGGCGCCGCCGGCGAGGCAGGCCTGGGCCCCGACCACGTTCTGGGCCCGGCGTCCGGCCGCCTGCGCCGCGACGTACTCGTAGCCGATGGTGCGGTTGACCCAGCCCGGCGAGCTGCTCGCCTCCCGGATGAAGGCGTTGACGGCGCCCACCTTCGGGTCGGCGAGGTGGCGGGTCATGCGTCGCAGTGCCGTGGGCTGGAAGACCACGTCGGCGTCGGTGATGAGCACCGCCTCGGCCCAGTCGTCGGACAGCACCTCGTCGAGGCCGTGGTTGAGCGTGTGGGCCTTGCCCTGGCCGCCGTTCTCCCGTCGCAGCGGCAGCAGCCGGTCCCCGTACTCGGCCTGCTTGGCGGCGAGCAGCTCCGGTGTCTCGTCGGTGCTGCCGTCGTCGACGACGACCAGGCGCAACCGGTCGGCCGGGTAGTCCATCCGCATCATGGCGTCGATGCTGAAGCGGAGCACCGCGACCTCGTTCCAGGCCGGGACGATGATGGCGGTACGCGGCAGGTGCTCGAAGTCGGCGAGGTCGTAGTGGTCGTGCCAGCGGTGCCGGGCGACCAGCACGAACTGCCAGATCCCGCACAGGGCCGGGACCGCACCGAGCAGCACCAGCGTGAGCAGGGTCCAGTGACCGGCCTCGAGCGCGGCCTCGAGAAGCGTCATGGCTCAGACCGCCGCGGCCCGGGAGGCCAGGTACTCGTCCACGTAGCTCCACCGGCCGACGTCGGCGACCCGGTGCGCGTCGCTGCCGGCCGTCAGCTCGACACCGCGCGCCGCCAGCCGGTGCAGCACCCGCAGCGACGGACAGCGCCACTTCTCGTTGACCTCGACCCGGGCGCCCGCCGCCAGGCAGGCGTCGGCCAGCAGGTCGATGAGGTCGTCGCCCACCTCGGCATCGGTGAGCCCGGTCTTGGGCAGCAGGCTGAACAGGTGCGCCACGATCGGCGGGTACGGCGCCGCAGCCACCGCGCGGGCGGTGGCGGTCACCAGCTGTGCGAGCACCTCGGCCGGATCCCTGCTGCCGTCGGCGAGCGCCGTGCGCACCCGGTCGGGGTACTCCGGGCCGTCGACCCCGGGGAACTGGTGGTCGGCCACCAGGACGTGGTCGAGCTCGGGCAGGTCCGGCGGCAGGTCGAGCCGGCCGGTGACATCCAGGACCTTGGCCTCGACGCCGCAGAGCACCTGCACGCCGTCTACCCGCAGCGCGCGCACCTGGGTCACGTAGTCGGGCACCCAGGTGCTGGACGCCCGGACGTGGTCGGACAACGCCCAGCGGGTCAGGCCGGCCGTCGCCGCCGCGTCGGCCATCGCCTGCGGGGTGTCGGCGCCGTCGGTCAGGTCGGAGTGGGTGTGCCAGTCGGCCAGCGTGTCGATGTGCTGGTCGAACGCCGCGTCGGTCACGACGAGGCGGTCGCTGCGGCGACCCACTCGCCGGGGGTCCGGCCGAACGCGTACTCGTCGAGCGGGACGACCACGTCCTCCCAGTGCCGCACGACCGCCACCTCCCGGTGCGCGACCCGGTCCGGGAGCGGGTGGCCGAGAGCGTGCGCGACGGCCAGCAGCGGCATGTCGACACCGGCCGCGACCGTCAGCGGCATGGTGCCGGGGAAGCGCGGGTTCACCTCGAGCAGCGTGGGCATCCCGTTGCGGGCACGGCGGGCCTGCACGTTGACGACACCGCGTGCCCCGACGGCCTTGGCGACGGACCGGCCGAAGCCCTCGAGCGCGTGGTCGCGCAGGGTACGTCCCGCGACGGCGATGCCTGAGTCGACCTTGTCCCTGGCCCGCGGGACGGCAGCGACGACGTGCCCGGTGCGGTCGGCGAGCACGTCGATCGAGTACTCCTCGCCGGGCAGCAGCTCCTGCAGCAGCATGCTGCCGTCGCGGGGCAGCTCGCGTAGTCGCCGCGGGTCGGTGACGACCTCGAAGCCGCGTCCGCCTGAACCACTGCGCGGCTTGGCCACGAACGGGGTGCCGAGCCGGGCGAGATCGGCCGGGTCGAGGTCGGTGCCGAGCACCACGGTCACCGGCACCCGCACCACGGGCCGGCACGCCTCGACCAGGGCCGCCTTGTCGAGGCACAGGTCGAGGGTGTGCACCGACTCGACGAGCACCGCGCAGTCCAGGGCGGCGAACCGGTCCTGCGCGACCGACACCCGACGCAGCTCGGTGTCGACGGTGGGGACGACGAGATCGGCGCCGTGCGCCATCGCAGCCCGGAGCAGCGCGGCGACGAAGCCCGGGTCGTCGCCGCGCGGCAGCAGCACCCGGCGCTCGGCCGGCACCAGGTAGAGGCCGGCGGCGACCGGATCGATGTCGGCGGCGACCACCGTGGCCCGTCCGCGCAGGGCGCGGATGAGCGTCACCGCCGCCGCGCCTCCTGCGCCGGTGACCAGGACGGTGCCGAGGTCGGTGGGGCTTGCCTCCGGGTCCGGGGCGTTCACGCGATGGCCGAACCGCGCGGCAGCTGCAGTGGTTCGGCGACGACGGTGCCCGCGGCGCGGCGAGCCGCGGACGCGCTCGCGCCCGGGTGCTCACTGGCGCGGATGACCTCGAACGGCTCGGCGAAGCGTGCCCGCGGCGCCAGGTGCCGGGCCCAGTAGCGGGCGCCCGAGACGACCGCCTCCGCCTCGAGGTAGCTGCGCAGGCGCTGGGACTCGAACCGCGACAGCACGTCCAGCTTGCGTACGAGCACCTCGTCGATCGCGATGAACTTCGTCGGGTTGAACTCGTTGGTCGCCGACGGCGACTGGTAGGCCAGTACGCGCGGCACCGTGCGGGTGGCGCTCAGCGTGGCCGAGTGCACCGAGCGGTGGTCCTGGTGGTTGTCGTGGCGGGAGTGCACGTAGACCACGGTGGGATCGATGGCCCGCACGACCGCCTCGATCAGCCGGATGGTCTCGATGCCGTCGCTGATCCTTGTGTCGGGCAGGTTGGCCAGCAGCAGCTGTCCGCCGAGCGTCTCGGCGGCGGCGACGGACTCGTCGCCGCGCTCGTGGGCGGCACCGCCGACGGCGCCGTGGCTCATCGTGAGCAGGGAGACGCGGTCGCCGCGGCGGCGGTGCTCGAGCAGCGTGCCGCCACAGCCGATCTCGATGTCGTCAGGGTGGGCGCCGATGGCGAGGACCCGCTCACGGGTCGCGCCGGCGGTCGCCAGGTGGCTGCGGACGGCGGTGGAGAGGGCGTCGGCGTCGCAGGGATCGACGACGTCGTCGACGCCGGAGCGCAGCGCGGCCAGCAGGGTGGGTGCGGCGGTGTCGCCGTCGGCCAGCAGCAGCACCCGCGCGTACGGGCTCACCAGTCGCAGGTTCCCCACCACCTCGCGCCCGGTGGCGTCCTCGACGGCCTCCGGGCCGATGAGCAGGAAGGTGAACGGATCGAGGGTCTCGAGGGAGTCGAGCGGCTGGTCGTGGCTGAAGCGGATGGCGGTGAACCCGTTCGCCCGCAGCACGTCGACGACCTCGTCGTGCGGCTCGGCCGACAGCAGCACCGCGGTGCGCCGGGGCCACCCCAGCCGCAGCGCCACGTCGTGCGGCAGCTCGAGCTGGGTCGTACCCGGGGCGTGGCTGTCCGCCGGCAGCACCTGAGGGACCAGTGCCCGGGGCAGGGGGAGCACGGTCATGCGGGCTCGTCCCCCTCTCCCGGTTCAGAGTCGATGTCGGAGATCCCGACTCAGCCAGGCTACGCACGAGGCCCGCCCTCACAGCGCGAAGACCGGCATTTGCGACCAGGGTGACCCGAACGGACGACTCCCCGGGTCCGCTCAGCCGAGGGGCGTTCGGCGGATCAGAGGGCCAGCCCGACGTACTTGGTCTCGAGGTACTCCTCGATCCCCTCGGCGCCGCCCTCGCGGCCGAAGCCGCTGGCCTTGACCCCGCCGAACGGCGCGGCCGGGTTGGACACCACGCCCTGGTTGAGCCCGACCATGCCGGTGTCCAGCCGCTCGGCGACGGTGATCGCGCGGGAGACGTCCTGCGTGTAGGCGTAGGCCACCAGGCCGAACTCGGTGTCGTTGGCCATCGCGATGCCCTTGTCGTCCTCGTCGAACGTGAAGACCGGGGCGACCGGGCCGAAGATCTCCTCGCGGAACATCCGCGACTCCGCGGAGACGTCGGTGAGCACCGTCGGTGCGTAGAAGTACCCGGCCCCCTGGCCCGGGTTGCCGCCGACCGCGACGTCGGCACCGTTGTGCACCGCGTCGTCGACCAGCTCGGCGACCTTGTCGCGCTGCTTGGCCTCGACCAGCGGGCCGACGTCGACGCCGTCGTCGGTGCCACGGCCCACGACCAGGGCACCCATCCGCTCCGCGAGCCGGCGGGAGAACTCGTCGGCGACCGACGAGTGCACGATGAACCGGTTGGCGGCCGTGCACGCCTCGCCGATGTTGCGCATCTTGGCGAGCATCGCGCCGTCGACAGCCGCGTCGAGGTCGGCGTCGTTGAAGACGAGGAACGGCGCGTTGCCACCGAGCTCCATCGACACCCGGAGCAGGCCCTGCGCACTCTGCTCGACCAGGGTCCGGCCGACCTCGGTGGAGCCGGTGAAGGTGAGCTTGCGCAGCCGTGGGTCGCGGATCAGCGGCTCCATCACATCGGCGGTCGACGTGGTGGTGACGACGTTGAGCACGCCGTCGGGCAGGCCCGCCTCGACCATGATCTGTGCGAGCGCGAGCATCGTCAGCGGGGTGAGCGAGGCCGGCTTGACGACCATGGTGCACCCGGCGGCGACGGCCGGGCCGATCTTGCGGGTGCCCATGGCGAGCGGGAAGTTCCAGGGTGTGATCATCAGGCACGGGCCTACCGGCTGCTTCATGGTGAGCAGCCGGGTCGCGCCGTTGGGGGCCACCGACCAGCGGCCGGAGATCCGTACCGACTCCTCGGAGAACCAGCGGAAGAACTCCGCGCCGTAGGCGATCTCGGCCTTGGACTCCTTGAGCGGCTTGCCCATCTCCAGGGTCATCAGCAGCGCCAGGTCGTCGGCGCGCTCCGTGATCAGCTCGAAGGCCCGGCGCAGGATCTCGCCGCGCTCGCGCGGCGCCGTCGCCGCCCACTCGGCCTGCGTCTGCACCGCGGCGTCCAGCGCGGCCTCACCGTCGGAGACCCCGGCGTCGGCGACCTGGGTCAGGATCTGGCCGGTCGACGGGTCCTCGACGTCGAAGGTCCCGCCGCCCTCGGCGTCGCGCCACTCCCCCTGCAGGAACAACCCGGTCCCGACTGCGTCGATCACGGACTGCTCGCGGTCGTTCAGGGACATGGTGGCGCCTCCAACGGGGGGTCGGGACCGACAAGGCCGAGCATGCCGTACGCGCCGGGACGCGGCAGAACCCGGTGGTCGACGGTCTGTTTTGTGACCTTTTGGCCCGATACCGTGCTGCCATGAGGACACACCGACGAGCCGCCCGCTGGTCGCTGGCCGCGATCGCCGCAGCAGTGGCGGCGCTGGCCGGTCCCGCGCTGACCGGTCCTGCGCCCGCGCAGGCCCAACCCGCCGACGACGGCCTGGACATCCAGGTCACAGCCGCGGCCCGCGCCGGGCTCGCCGGCGCCGCCCGGTCGGCCGGTCCGGACGCGGTGACCCGAGCTGTCGTCGCGGAGGTGCGGGCCGTCACCGCCGCCGCGCCGGCCCGGCTGGCGAGCCAGGACCGCGAGATCCAGGTCAGCCTCGATCGAGCCGACACCACGCGACGTGCCTGGGCGTTCGGGACCACGGTCGTGACGGCGCCGACCGACGAGCACGCCGCTCCGCAGGGCTGGCTGTTCCTCGCGCGACACGGCGCCCGGGGGTGGACGGTCGGACTCGAGGGCCAGCGCTCGTTCGCACGGCTGGCCGAGCGCGCTCCCCTGCTGCGCCCGTACGAGAGCCGGGTGCTCGCCGACGCGGCACCGAGCGGGCGGACCCACACCGAGGCGCAGCCGCTCGCCGCGACCGGTCTGCAGCTGCCGTGGGCGGTGGGTACCAGCATCACGATGACCGGCGGCCCGCACGGCTGGGACGGCTACAGCCACCCGTTCAGCTCGGCCGACTTCTCCGGCGGCGACGGCACGGCGCGGGCTGCCGGTGCCGGCGCGGCCTGGACCATGTGCAGCAGCGGCGTCGGCTGGGTGCGGATCATCCACGACAACGGGTTCTCGACCGACTACTACCACCTGACGGGCAACATCGCGGGCACCGGCCAGCGGGTCAACGCCGGCGACTTCCTCGGCTACCAGGGAACCGACGTGTCCTGTGGCGGGTCGGCCAGCGGACCGCACGTGCACTTCGCGCTGCGCCAGTACGACGCGAACCTCAACGGCTGGTACGTCCCGCTGAACGGCTTCACCATCGGCGGCTGGACGTTCTACGAAGGACCGCAGGCATACGGCGGCTACGCGACCGACGGCGCGAGCCAGGTGGGCCCGGGCGGAGCGCTGTACAACTACGGCCCGAGCTGAGTCAGGCGGTGACGTTCTCCGCCCCGCGCCGCCAGCGGATGCCCGCCTCGATGAACTCGTCGATCTCGCCGTCGAGCACGGCGGACGGGTTACCGCTCTCGTACTCGGTGCGCAGGTCCTTGACCATCTGGTAGGGGTGCAGCACGTAGTTGCGCATCTGGTCACCCCAGGACCCCTGCACGTCGCCGCGCAGCTCGTCCAGCTGAGCGCGCTCCTCGGCGTGCTTCACCACCAGCAGCTTGGCCTTGAGGATGACCATCGCGCTGGCACGGTTCTGCAGCTGGGACTTCTCGTTCTGGCAGGACACCACGATGCCGGTCGGCAGGTGCGTGATGCGGACCGCGGAGTCGGTGGTGTTGACGCTCTGCCCGCCCGGGCCGGACGAGCGGTAGACGTCGACCCGGATCTCGTCCTCGGGCACGTGGATCTCGTCGGTCTGCTCCAGCAGCGGCACGACTTCGACGGCCGCGAAGGACGTCTGCCGCCGGCCCTGGTTGTCGAACGGCGAGATCCGCACCAGCCGATGGGTGCCCGACTCGACCGACAGCGTCCCGTACGCGTACGGCGCCTTGACCGCGAACGTCGTCGACTTGAGCCCCGCCTCCTCGGCGTAGGACACGTCGTAGACCTCGGTCGGGTAGCGGTGCCGCTCGGCCCAGCGCAGGTACATCCGTTGCAGCATCTCGGCGAAGTCGGCGGCATCGACACCGCCGGCGCCCGAGCGGATCGTGATGAGCGCCTCGCGCGCGTCGTACTCGCCGGAGAGCAAGGTGCGCACCTCGAGGGCGTCGATCTCCTTGGTGAGCTTGACGACCTCGGCCTCTGCCTCGGCGCGGGTTTCGGCCGCCGAGGTGGCGTCGTCCTCCTCACCCGCGAGCTCGAGCAGCACGCCGACGTCGTCGAGCCGCCGGCGTATCGACGTGACCCGCTCGATGTCGGCCTGCAGCACCGAGAGCCGGCCGGTCACCCGTTGCGCGTTGGCCTGGTCACCCCACAGATCGGGAGCCGACGCCTGCTCCTGCAGCTCGGCGATCTCCGCCCGCATGGTGTCGAGGTCGAGCACCTGCTCGAGCGACCGGACGGTCTGGTCGAGCTCCTTGATGCGGGTCTCGAGATCGGGTGCAGCCACGGCCGCAAGCGTACGCGGCGCGGTGTCAGCCCTGGTCAGGCGTGGCGCGCACCACGACCGTCCGTGCGCCCTCGGGCGACTCGGGGTCGTCCAGGGTGGCGACGAAGGCGACCTCACCCGCGTCGTTGAGTCCCTCCTCGCAGACGACGACGTTGGTCACCGTGTCGCCGTCGAGGGTGTCACCGGTGCGGATCACCGCGTCGCGACGTGGCCGGGGCCCGGTGAACACACCGCTGGTGACGAAGTCGTCGAGGGTGGCGTGGAACGCGACCTCGCCGGCGTCGTTGAGCGCGGGCGGCCCGAAGCCGAGGTCGCCGTACGGCCCGCGGGTGTCGACGATCGTGGTGAGCGGCGCCCGCCTGCCCATGACGAGGGCGTTGACGAACACGGCGTCCTCGGTGAACGTCGTCGCGAAGGCGGCGATGCCGACGTTGTTGAGCACCGGCGGTCCGGCGAAGTTCTCCGGGTCGGGGGGCGAGATCGTGCGGAAGCCCTCCCGCCTGGTCGCGAAGACCCCGGACCCGCGCGGTGTCACCTCGTCGAACGCGATGTTGCCGCGGTCGTTGAGCGAGGGCCGGGTGTCGGTGCCCTCGAACCGGGAGGTGGAGGCGAGGTAGTGGGTGGCCACCGCGGCCCCGGCTCCCGAGAAGAGCCCCTCGTCGAAGCCGAGCTCCTCGTCCAGCTCGGCCTTGAACGCCACCCGGCCGTCGTTGTTGATGGACGTGTCGAAACCGAAGAAGTTGAACCTGCCCGGGTCGGTGCGCGCGATGGTCTGCAACGCTCTGCCGCGTCCGCGCAGGATCGCCTCGCCGCCGTCCTCGAGCTCCGCGGCGAACGCCACCTGTCGCTCGTCGTTCATCGTCGGGTTGTTGCCGAGGAAGTCGAACCGCTCGCCGTCCTCGGCGATCGTGACGAGGCCGGTACGGCCGGCGTCCGCGCGGTAGATGCCGTCGACGCCGGAGGCCCCGTCGACTCCGGGCCGGCCGGCCCGGAAGACGATGTCACCGCCGGCGTTGATCGTGGCGCAGCCGAACTCGGTGGGGTCCAGGTCGTCGGCCACGCTGTCGGCCACGACGGTGAAGTCGTAGTCGGCGGGTGCCGCGGCCGCGGTGGAGGGTGCGAGGATCGCGGCGGCGAACAGGCAGCTGCCGGTCGCGGCGAGGGCGGCGCGGGGGCCGGGACGAGTGGTCACCGCGTCAGCGTCGCGCTGCGGCGGTGCCGGTCACCAGTGCCCAGTGGTCCTAGGACCGCTCGTGCTCGCTCGCGGGCAGGACCCGGCACAGCACCAGCGCGGCGTCGTCGATCATGCCGTCGCGGGTCCAGTCCTGGGCCACACCGACCATCGAGTCGGCAGTGCTGGTGAGGCCGTCCCGGCCGTGCACCGAGTCGCTCATCGGCCGTACCAGGGTCTGCCAGGGCAGCAGCTCGCCGCCGCGCTCGTGCGGCTCGAGCAGGCCGTCGGTCACGAAGGCGAGGACGTCGCCGGGCAGCTGTCGCAACGACTCGACCCGCACCTGGCGGTTGGTGCCGTCGGTGCCATCACTGCCGTCGCCTCCCTCGGACTCGATGTCGAGCAGCCCGAGCGGCGGACTGGGCCGGCACTCGAGCCACTCGACCAGGGCGCCGCGGCCGCGGAAGGGCGGCGGGTGTCCGGCACTGGCGAACCGCAGCCGGTGCGGGCCGAGCTCGGCCACCAGCGCCGTGACGAAGTCACCCTCGTCGAGCTGGCGGGACACCGAGTCGTGCAGCCGTACCAGCAGCCGGTCGAGGCGCTCCTCCTCGTGCGCCCACTCGCGGAACGCGCCGAGCACCATCGCCATCGTGCGGGTGGCCCCCAGGCCCTTGCCCCGGACGTCGGCGACCAGCAGCCGCGGCCCGAATCGGGTGTCCGCGAGCTCGTAGCCGTCGCCGCCGACACTGGCGTCCTCACGGGCCGACACGTAGCGGGTCTCGATCTCCAGGCCGCGTACGCGGGACGGGATCGGCTGCAGGATCGTGTCCTGCGCGACCCGGGCGATCTCGCCGATCGTCACGAGCTGCTGGCGCTGCACCAGCCGCACCAGCGCGACGCCGACGCCGGCCATCGTCGCGACCACGATGCCGCCGACGCGTACCTGCTGGGCGAAGTCGAAGTCGGGTCCGTTCACCGCTGCCGAGACGAACAGCATGGCGACCGCGATCGCCCCGGCGGCCACGACCCGCCACACCCGCTGCACCATGCCGGCGGCCAGCAGCGGGCAGGCGACCAGCGTGCCGGTGACCTGGCCGAGGTCGCCGGAGGCGGTGGTGTTGAACACGAGGACGGCCACGGCCCAGGCAGCAGCGGCCCACATCCCGGGGTCCTGCCACCAGGGCACGATGGCGCGGTCGGGCTGCCCGGGCGCCAGCCAGCCGACGACACCGCCCCGGGGGTCGGTCGCGCGGCGTCGCGGGTGCATGCGTGGCCCGTCGTCGGGGATCGGTTCGCCGCACATCATGCGGGGTCGCGGGGTCAGGACGGAAGCGCTTACCGCACCTGATGATCGTGAGTGCGCCAACGAGTACCGAACGGTGCCGGATGGGTCACCGTGCGTAGATCTCCCCTGAGCTCGCGGCTCTCATCCGTGGCAGCCCGACGACCGCGCGACTGCCGGGCGACTGCAGCCGCACGACCGCGCCGCTGACGAAGCGCACGGTGAACGTGGCGCCGTGCGAAAGTCCGATGATGGGGATGCCGCGCAGGGCATCCCGATTGCCGACCACGTAGAGGCTCGGCGCGCCGCCCCGACCCTTGTTGAGGACGAGGTGCGGCCCGGCCACACAGAACCCGGACCCGTCCGCTCCAGGCAGTCGCCGGATGCCGGTGGTCTTCGCGGTGTTCAGGACGGCTTGATACTCCTCGGAGGGAATCGGCTCCGACGGTTGGTCGTGGAACGCCCAGAAGCCCGGCACCGTCGAGGCGCTCGGCTTCTTCAGCACCGCCGACCAGTCATAGCGCACGCACACCCTGTCGACCCGTGCCAGAGCATCCGGCGTGCCGTCCAGATGGATGTAGTCGTAACCGGAGACGGAGGTCGCGCCCCGCTTCGCGAAGCCGGCCGTGAAGCGGTGGCCGAGCCGGTAGGTGAGGGTGTCGTGCCAGCGCAGGTCGTACGACATCGTGACCGTCAGCCCGCCAGGCAGATCGTGCGAGGACTGGCCCACGAGGTGACGGGGGTTGGCCGGCAAGGGTCGGGCTTCCGGCTCGGGCCACGGCCCCTCGAGCCACCAGTCGTTGTCGTCCGTGGTGCTTCCCGGGCTGTTGCAGTTCTTGTTGCGCGTGGTGGTGATCTCGCCGCTGACGGCCAGCCCCAGCGGCGCGACCGTGTACGTCGCCGGCTGGCCGCTGCCGGGCGGTGGGTCGTGCACGGTGACCTGGGCGCCGATGTAGGGATACCCGGGGCGTGGGCCGGTGACCTCCCCCCAGAAGCCGTTGGTCCTGGTGATGCAGGGCCTGGGCCCGGGCGGTGTGTCGCGTGAGACCGCGGACAGGGTCGCGTTGCTCGCCGTGGCGTGCGGGTACGAGAAGTGGAAGCTGTCATCGGCGCCGGGCCGGGTCAGGCGCAGTGCGTAGCTGCCAATGGTTCGGGAGAAGTTGGCGCTGTCCCCGTAGCTGTAGGACTGCGTCCAGTTGATCGTGCCGGTCCATCGACCGGTGGCCGGCAGCTCGCCGGACTGAGGTGCTGCCGGGGCGGCCGCTGCCGCAGCCGGCGGCTCGCCTGCCGAGACCGCGGCACCTGCTGTCGAGGCGGACAGCAGCACGATCGTCAGGGCACCGGTTCCGATCGATCTGACGAGGCGCATGGTTCGATCCCAGTGCTCGGTGCGGGCTGCCGACCGTGGACACCCGGACCGTATTCCCTGGCGTGCCGGCTTGTTCGTGGAATCGGCGCACGGCATCGATGGTGCATACGCGGCCTGTCGTCGAGCGGCGACGCCGCGTTGACAGATCGCCCCGCCCGCACGAAGATCGTCCCTTTCGCGTGGATTGTATACATTTCACGCAGAGCGCACGGAGACCCATCCGCAGGGAGAAGACCGTGAGAACCAGGCAGTCCCGGGTCGCTCGTCCCGCGCTGGCGACCCTGCTCGTCGCCTTGCTGGGGACGACCGCCTGCTACCAGGTGCAGCCCCGGCAGGAGGCCGCCGACCGGGAGGACCGGACGACGGTGTCGCGAGCCGGCCACGAGCTGGAACAGGGCGGCGACCTCACGATGGGGCTGTCGGCGGAGCCCGACCAGCTCGACCCGACCACGTCGTCGTCGCTCTACACGCGCTACGTGATGAACGCGATCTGCGAGAAGCTCTACGACATCGACGCCGCGGGCGACATCGTCCCGCAGCTCGCCACGCGGCTACCGTCGCTGTCCGACGGTGGGCACCGGGTCACCATCCCGCTGCGCACCGGAATCGAGTTCGCCGACGGCACGCCGTTCGACGCGGCCGCCGTACGCACCACCCTGGAACGGCACCTGAACAAGAACGACTCCGCGCGGGCCGCGGAGATGGGCCCGATCACCGACATCAGCACCCCGGACGACAACACCGTGGTGCTCCAGTACAAGACGCCGTTCGCGCCCATCACCGCCTCGCTGGCCGACCGGGCCGGGATGATCATGTCCCCGCAGGCGCTGGACGAGCTCGGGGAGGACTTCGGCAACGCGCCGGTGTGCGTGGGCCCGTTCCGGTTCGTCGACCGGGTCCCGGCGACGTCGATCACCGTCGAGAAGGACCCGCGCTACTACGACGCCGACCGGGTGATGCTCGACTCGATCACCTACCGGATCATCACCGACGCCAACATCCGCGCGGCCAACCTGCTGTCCGGGGACGTGCAGGTGGTCGACACGGTCTCGCCGCAGGACGTGGAGGTGCTGCAGCGCCAGCCCGGCGTCGGCCTGCTGCAGTCCGGCTCGCTCGGCTACCAGGCCGTGACCTTCAACGTCGGCAACACGGACGGCGTGGGTGAGCCGCCGGGTGAGATCGACACCCCGTTCGCCCAGGACCGGCGCGTCCGGCAGGCGTTCGAGCTCTCGCTGGACCGCGAGGCGTTGGTCAACTCGGTGTTCAACAACTGGTTCGAGCCCGCCTGCTCGCCGATCGCGCCGACCACCGACTTCGCGACGCCGGCCAGCAAGGCTTGTCCGCCCTACGACCCCGACCGGTCCCTGGAGATGCTGGAGGAGGCGGGCATCGACCCGCCACTCGAGATCACCATGAACGTCTCCAACACGCCGGACTCCCTCCGGCTCGCGCAGGCGATCCAGGGCAGCGTCTCCGACGGCGGCTTCGACGTCGAGATCCAGCCGGTCGAATACACCACGCTGCTCGACACCCAGACCCGCGGTGACTTCGAGATGCTGCAGCTGGGCTGGTCGGGCCGGATCGACCCGCACGGCAACATGTACGCCTTCCTGGCGACCGGGCAGTCCAGCAACTACTCGGGCTACAGCAACCCGCGCGTCGACCGGCTGCTGGCCAAGGCCGCCCGGCAGGTGGCAACCCCGGAACGGGCCCGCACCTACGGACAGGTCATCGAGCAGGTGCACCGCGACGACCCGCTGATCTACCTGTACCGGCAGCGCAATCTCACGGCGTACTCCGACGACGTCGTCGGCATCTCGACCTTCGCCGACGGCGTGGTCCGGCTCAGCGACGCCGCCTTCGTGGCCGACGAGGACTGAGGGAGGACCGATGGGACGCCATCTGCTCAACCGGCTCTGGCAGTCGCTGGTGACGATGCTGCTCTCGACGCTGGTGGTCTTCGTCGGAGTCCGCGCGCTGCCCGGCGACCCCGCGCTGGCACTCGCGGGCGAGGAGGCCGACCCGGCGACGGTACAGGCGATCCGCGCCGACCTCGGCCTGGACGACCCGGTGCTCGTGCAGTACGTCAAGTTCCTCGGCCAGCTCCTGCAGGGCGACCTGGGCACGTCGATCGCGACCGGGCTGCCGGTCACCGAGCTGATCGCGACGACGCTGCCGGTGACGTTGTGGCTCTCGATGTACGCGCTGACGGTGGCCGTCCTGGTCGGCATCGCGGCCGGCGTCGCGGCGGCGGTCTACCGCGGGCGGTGGCCGGAGTGGACGGCGAACGGGTTCACCCTCGTCGGGCTCTCGGTGCCCAGCTTCTGGCTCGGCATCCTGGCCATCCTCTACCTGGCGATCGGGCTGCGCTGGTTCCCGGCGTCGGGCTACGTGCCGGTCAGCGAGGAACCGTTGCGCGGTCTCTACCACCTCACCCTCCCCGCGCTGGTGCTCGCCACCGCGATGGCCGCGGTCGTCATGCGCCAGACCCGCTCGTCGATGCTCGAGTCCCTCGCGACCGACTACGTCCGCACCGCGCGGGCCAAGGGTCTGCCGCGGCGGCAGGTGCTCACCGGCTTCGCGCTGCGCAACTCGCTGATCGTCGTGGTCACGATCATCGGGCTGCAGCTCGGCGGACTGATCTCGGGCGCGGTCGTCACCGAGCGCATCTTCGGGCTCCCCGGGTTCGGCAAGCTGACACTCGACTCGGTCTTCACCCGCGACTACCCGGTGATCCAGGCCGTGGTCATCGTGACCACCGCGGCGTACATCATCATCAACTTCGCCATCGACGTCCTGTACTCGCTGATCAACCCCCGGATCCGGGTGGGAGGGAAGGCCTGATGAGCGCCACACCCGCCATCGCCGACACCAGCGTCGAGCCGGGCCTCGCCCGACGCGGCGTGCTCCGCCAGGTGCTGCGCAACCCGCTGGGCATCACCGGCGGTGTGCTGCTGCTGATCGTGGTGCTCACCGCGGTGTTCGCGCCGCTGCTCGCTCCCTACTCCCCCACCCAGGTGCACTTCGACACGCCCTTCCAGCGACCACTGACGGTCGGCTTCCCGCTCGGCACCGACGACCTCGGACGGGACGTGCTCTCACGCATCGTCTACGGCACTCGCGTCTCGCTGGTGGTCGGCGCCCTGTCCGTGCTGCTGGCGGTGGTGGTCGGCACGCCGCTGGGGCTCGCCGCCGGCTACTGGGGCTGGCTCGACGGGGTGGTCTCGCGGGTGACCGACCTGACCCTGGCCTTCCCGTTCCTGATCATCGCCGTCGGGCTGGCGGCCATCAACGGGCCCAGCCTCGCCAACGCGACGGTGGCGCTCGGCATCTCGCAGGTGCCGACGATGGTCCGCGTCGTACGCGCCGAGACGCTGCGGCACCGAGAGCTCGAGTTCGTGCTGTCCGCGCGCAGCCTGGACGCATCGGGCGGGCGGATCCTGCTCTCCCACATCCTGCCCAACGCGGCGTCGGCGATCATCGTCCAGGCAACCGTGATCATGCCCGTCGCGGTGATCGGCGAGGCGCTGCTGTCGTTCCTCGGCCTCGGCATCCAGCCGCCGACGCCGAGCCTGGGCATCATGCTGTCCGACGCGCAGCAGTACATCTTCCGCGCTCCGACCGCCGCGGTCTTCCCCGGCGTCGCCGTCGCGGTGATCTGCCTGGCCTTCAACCTGTTCGGCGACGCGCTGCGCGACGCGCTCGACCCGACGATCACGAGGTGACGCACGTGACGACTGACGCCGGCTCGCCGTTCGTGCCGCCCGACCCGTTCTCGACGCGACCCACGCTGCGCGGCCACTTCGGGATGTGCGCGTCCACGCACTGGATCGCGAGCGCCTCCGCCCAGTCGGTGCTGGAGCGCGGCGGCAACGCCTTCGACGCGGCCGTCGCCGGAGCGTTCGTGCTGCACGTGGTCGAGCCGCACCTCAACGGCCCCGCCGGCGACATGACCGGCCTGTTCGCCACCGCCGACGACCCGTCCCCGACGGTGCTGGTCGGGCAGGGTCCCGCGCCGGCTGCTGCCACCATCGAGCACTACCGCAGCGAGGGCCTCGACCTGGTGCCCGGCGCGGGTGCGCTCGCTGCCGCCGTGCCCGGCGCGGTCGAGGCGTGGCTGCTGCTGCTGCGCGACCACGGCACCTGGGAGCTGCCCGACGTCCTCGGTTACGCCATCTCCTACGCCGACGACGGCCACGCCGTCTCCGAACGAGCGTGCTCGGTCATCACGACGATGCGCGACCTGTTCGAGCAGCACTGGCCGTCGTCGGGCCGGCTGTGGATGCCCGACGGCCGGCCACCGCAGGCGGGTGACGTGGTGCGGCTGGAGCAGTACGCCCAGACGTTGCGCCGGCTCTGCGCGGCGGCCACCGGCGAGCAGCGCACCGACCGCATCGACGCCGCCCGCAGGGAGTGGGGCAGCGGCTTCGTCGCCGAGGCGATCGAGACGTTCGTGCGGACCCCGCACCGGCACTCCACCGGCGGCGACCATGCCGGCGTGATCACCGCCGCAGACATGGCGGGGTTCTCCGCGACCTACGAGCCGGCGACCACGCTGGACTTCCACGGCGTCACGGTCGCCAAGACCGGCGCCTGGGGCCAGGGACCGGTGCTGCTGCAGGCACTCGCGATCCTCGAGGGCTTCGAGCCGCACGAGATCGACCCGTCCACCGGCGGCGGCGCGCACCGCGTCCTGGAGGCGCTCAAGCTGGCGCTGGCCGACCGCGACTCGTGGTACGGCGACGGTGACGACGTCCCGCTCAAGGAGCTGCTCTCGCCCGCGTACGCCGCCTCCCGCCGGGAGCTGATCGACGACAAGGCGTCGCACGACTACCGGCCCGGCTCGGTGACCGGGCGGACTCCGTACCTGCCACCGCTGGTGACCGCCGAGGACCAGCCCGGCATCGCCGGTGCCGGGGAGCCGACCGTGACGGTGACAGGCCGCACCCGCGGCGACACCTGCCACCTCGACATCGTCGACCGGTGGGGCAACTACGTGTCGGCCACACCGTCCGGCGGCTGGCTGCAGTCGTCTCCCACCATCCCCGAGCTCGGCTTCTGCCTCGGCACCCGGCTGCAGATGACGTGGCTCGACGAGGCCGCGCCGTCCGCCCTCCGGCCGGGGCGGCGACCGCGTACGACGCTGAGCCCGACGCTGCTGCTGGAGGACGGCGTGCCGGTCTCCGCACTCGGCACCCCCGGCGGCGACCAGCAGGACCAGTGGCAGCTGCTCTACCTGCTGCGCACGATCGTCGGCGGATACACCCCGCAGCAGGCCATCGACGCACCGGCCCTGCACACCACGTCGATGCCGGGCTCGTTCTGGCCGCGGCACTGGACGCCGGGCGGCGCGGTGGTCGAGGACCGGCTCGGCGACGACGTCATCGGTGAGCTGGAGAGCCGCGGCCACCTGGTCACCCGCGGGGGGCCCTGGGCGCTCGGCCGCCTCTCGGCGGTGACCCGCGACCCGGCGTCGGGCCAGATGTCGGCCGCCGCCAACCCGAGAGGAGCGCAGGGATATGCCGTCGGCCGCTGAGACCACCCGACCATCGGAGGCCGAGCCGCTGCTGGCCATCTCCGGACTCGAGGTGCGCTACGGCGGGCACCCGGACGCGGCACCGGTGCTGCACGGGATCGACCTGACGGTGGCGGACGGCGAGCGGGTCGCGCTCGTCGGCGAGTCCGGCTCGGGAAAGTCCACCACCGCCGCTGCCGTCATCGGGCTGCTCCCGGGTCAGGGGCGGATCACCGGCGGCACGATCCACTTCCGGGGCGAGGACATCACCCACGCGGACGAGAAGCGGCTGCTCCGGCTGCGCGGCCGTCAGGTCGGCCTGGTGCCCCAGGACCCGATGGCCAACCTGAACCCGGCGACCCGGGTCGGCAACCAGGTCGCCGAGACGCTGCGCGCGCACGGCATGGCCGGCCGCGGCGGGGCCTCGCAGCGGGCGGTCGAGCTGCTGGGCGAGGCCGGGATCGCGGACGCGGGGCGCCGCAGCCGTCAGTACCCGCACGAGTTCTCCGGCGGGATGCGCCAGCGGGTGCTCATCGCCATCGCGCTGGCCTGCGAGCCCGAGCTACTGGTCGCCGACGAGCCGACATCGGCGCTGGACGTGACCGTGCAGCGGCAGATCCTGGACCACCTGGAGGGACTGCGCGCCTCGCGCGGCACGTCGATGCTGCTGGTGACCCACGACCTCGGGCTCGCCGCGGAGCGGGCCGACCGGGTGGTGGTGATGTGGCAGGGCCGCGTCGTCGAGTCCGGTCCCGCGGCGCAGATCCTGCGTGACCCGCAAGAGGACTACACCCGCAGGCTGGTCGCCGCCGCGCCCTCGCTGGCGAGCGCGCGAGCCGCGCGATCGCACGCGGGGGTCGCCGCGACGGAGTCCGCCGCCCCCGTGCCCGCACGCGACGCGGCGCCGATCCTCGAGGCGGTCGGGCTCACCAAGACCTACAAGATCCGCGGCCGCCGCGAACACCTCACCGCGGTCGACGAGGTGTCGTTCTCCGTACCGGCCGGCAGCACGACGGCCGTGGTCGGCGAGTCCGGGTCCGGCAAGACCACCGTCGCCCGGATGGCGCTCGGCCTCGAGACGCCGACCTCCGGGGAGGTGCGCATCGACGGGACCCCGGTCGCGACCGCGAACCGCCCGCAGCGGCGGGCGATCCGCCGGGCCATGCAGCCGGTCTTCCAGGACCCGTACGCCTCGCTGAACCCGATGTTCACCGTCCAGCACATCGTGGACGAGCCGCTGCGGGTGTTCCGGATCGGCGACCGGCGCTCGCGCAGCGCACGGGTGGCCGAGCTCCTCGACCACGTGGCGCTGCCGCGGTCGACCGCCCGCCGGCACCCGGGCGAGCTCTCGGGAGGCCAGCGGCAGCGGGTGGCGATCGCGCGTGCCCTGGCGCTCGACCCCCGCCTGGTGATCTGCGACGAGGCGGTCTCGGCGCTGGACGTCATCGTGCAGGACCAGATCCTGAGCCTGCTGGCGGACCTGCAGCGCGACCTCGGCCTCACCTATCTGTTCATCACCCATGACCTGGCCGTGGTCCGGCTCGTTGCCCACGACGTGCTGGTGATGCGCGACGGCAGCGTCGTCGAGGCCGGCACCGTCGATGCCGTCTTCGAGGACCCCCAATGCGACTACACCCGCGACCTGCTGGGGGCGATCCCCGGCGCGGAAGTGCTGGCATGAGCCGTCGCACCGACGAGGTGTTCCGGCAGCTCCGCGACGACATCGTCGCCGGCAGGTACCCACCCGGGGAGCGGCTGACCGAGTCGCGGCTCTGCGAGGCGTACGACGTCTCGCGGGTCCCGGTGCGCGAGGCGCTCAAGCAGCTCGAGGTGGAGGGCTTCGTCGAGTCCCGGGCGTACGCGGGTGTGACCGTGACGCGGATGAACGCCTACGAGGCGGCCGACCTGTTCGAGGTCCGCATGATCATCGAGTCCGCCACGGTCCGCAGGTGCGCCGAGCGGTTTCGGCTGACGCCGGACGACGCCGAGGTCCGGGCCTTCGACAAGCAGCTGACCGAGCTGGTCGAGGTCGGGTCCGGGACGTTCCGCGGGCCGGACCGGACCCCGCTGGCGCCGCTGAACACCGAGTTCCACCTCTCGCTCGCGGAGTTCAGCCGCAACGCCAGCCTGCGGTCGCTGCTGCGGCAGGTGTCGTCCAAGATCGAGTGGCTCTACGCCATGGACGTCGACGTCCGGGGCGAGCACTCGTGGGCCGAGCACCGCGAGATCGCCGACGCGGTGCGGGCCGGCGAGTCGGCCACCGCCTCGAAGCTGGTGCGCCGGCACGTGCACAACTCGATGCAGGGCTACCTGCTGCGGCACGCCGACCCGGAAGTGTCCGGCTCCCTCGACATGGACGACCGCTGATCCGCGGGAGTCGGACGGTGTCGCCCTAGCCGCGGGTGAGCAGGCGGTTGACGCTGATCCCAGGGGAGGGACCGTTGCCGACGGAGATGACCGAGTCGGGCCCCAGCGAGACCCAGCCCAGGCTCGCGGCGGTAGCAGTGGCGTCCAGGCGGTCCGCCTCGACGTACTTGGTCTGGGAGCCGTCGGGGTTCGTCTCGATGAAGACGCTCTTCGTCAGGACTCCGACGGCATGCAGTCGGAGTCGGAGCATTGTGGGCACCTTCTCGCCGGTGTCGTTGCGATACATCTCCACCGGGCCGAACACCCGCATGTGCCGCAGGCCCTTCGACCAGGTGACGCGGATCGGCTCGGGCCCCTCGTCCAGCATCTCCCACTCGAACAACCGGGTGCAGTTCTCCCCGAACTCGGAGTCGGCGCCGCCCGGGCAGTGCCAGTCGATCAGGCCACCGGTCACCCAGTCGTCGTCGCCGTCCACGTCGATCGCCATCGAGTGCCAGTTGCCCGGGTGCCCGGCGAGGTGGCCCCGGTTGGCGATGGACGCGGCGGCGAACGGGGCCGGGATACCGGCCTCGACCCACTCGCCACCGCCGGCCGACTGCGCTGCCGACATCGGCAGCATGGCCACAACGCAGCCCGCGACTGCCAACAGAACACGACTGACGGGACGCATGACGATCACTCCTTCGAGGCGGCGCCACCCCCTGTGGTGCGGCCGTGGGCCGCGATCGTGCCACGTCCAACAGGCGAAAGGTCGGGAACGACCAGATCCCGTTGCATCACTGCACGGTGACCACCGCGGAGCCGCTGCCCACCACCGTGCTGGAGCCGCCCCAGCCGGCCGGGTCGAGGGGCAGGTCCAGCGGGGCGCTGAGCCGCACGGTGACCGTGGTGCCGGTCGTCGTGACCGTCCACGACAGGCCCGGGTACGACGTCTGGGCGCCGGTGGAGCGCAGGTACTCGGCGACCGCTGCCTCGGCCACCACCGGGTCGATGGGCGCCTCGGTGCCGATGCCCTCGGTGTAGACGGCCTCGCCCTGCGCGCCGTCGGCCGCCGCCAGCGCGGCACCGTCGGCCACCCCGGTCATCGCTTGCCGCCGCAGATAGGCGGCGGAGGCGTCCACGACCGCGGCGGTGAGCAGCCCGAGCACGACCAGGAAGCCGACGGTGAGCACGGTGACGGTGCCCCGCTCGGAGCGGATCACGGTCGGGCCTCGCGGAAGGTGCCGTACGGCTCGACGTGGGTGCTGCTCACTCGCACCGTCGGCACGGACGACCCGAACACGCCCGGCACCAGCGGCACCGGCTGCTGCACGGTGACCGCCACCGTGACCCTGGAGCCCGGCGTCAGGCAGGCACCCGGTGTCGGGCTGCAGCTGACCACGACGCCGGCCGCCGACGAGTCCACCCCCTGGTCGGCCAGCGCCACGCGGGCGGCGTCCTCGGCCCGGGCGTACGCCGTCTGCTGGTCCGGCGCGAGCACGAACGCGCGCCCGGCGGCACGGCTCGCGGCCGACGCACCGTACGAGGCCCGCTGCACGTCGAACACCGCGAGCAGCAGGTAGACCAGCGGCACCAGCAACAGCAGCACCAGCCAGGTGAACTCGACCACCGCGCTGCCGTGCTCGCGTCGCCGGGACACCCTGGTCACGGAAGCCGCTCCTCGACCGCGTGCCCCTCCACCTCGAGCGAGACGGCCGGGCCGAACAGGCCGAGCGCCGGCACCTCGGCACGGACCCGCACCTCCACGCCCGGGTAGCCGTCGACATCGGTCTGGGTGGCGGTCACGTCCTGCGCGTAGTCCCCCGCCAGCACCCCGGCCACCCGCGAGCTGGTGAGCGCCGCCCCGTCCGCCGGCCCGTGGTCGACGGTGGCGCCGAGCCGGGCGCCCTCCGACGCCGCAGCGGTCAGCGTGTTGCGTACGTGCAGCACCAGAGCCACCTGCGCGATGCCCAGTACCAGCGGCACCAGCACGACCATCACCAGGACGAAGTCGACGACCGCGGCACCGCGCTCGAGCCGATGCACGATCGGCAGCGGTCAGCCGGCCACGCTGCTGAGCGCGGTGTCGAGCATCGACCGCAGCTGCGGACCTGCGACCGTGGTCAGCATCGCGACCAGACCCGCGGTCATCACCACGATCATCACCCAGCCCGGTACGTCGCCGCGCTCGTCGCGCGCCGACATCCTTGTCTGCAAGGCGATACCCGCCGCCCTCAACACCAGATCCATCCCGACCTCCATCACCTCAGGGCGTGGTGAGCCGCAGTCCCACCACACCGGGGAAGAACGCGAAGACGACGGTCACCGGCAGCACGAGGAACACCACCGGCACCATCATCAGAACCTCCTTGCGCGCGCCCGTCTCGAGCAACGCCCGCCGGCCTGCCTCCCGCACGTCTGCTGCCTGCGCGTGCAGCACGCCGACCAGCGGCGTGCCGCGTTCGACCGCGACCGCGAGCGTCGCAGCGAACCGGGCCACCACCGCGACCCCGGTGCGGGACGCCAACCGGTCGAGCGCGACGGCCACCGGCGTGCCGGTGCGCACCTCGCCGAGCACCATCGCCAGCTCGCGCGGCAGCTCCCCGCGCGCCACCCGCGTCACCCGGTCGAGTGCTGCGACCGGTCCCTCGCCGGCGGCGACGGCCAGGGCGAGGAGATCGGCGACCGCGGGAAACTCCAGCAGCATCCGCCGTTCCCGCTCCCGGACCGTCGCGGACAGCCGCCGGTCGCGGAACAGCACCCCGAGCACGAAGGCCGCCAGCACCGCGACGACGACAGGCGCCACTCCCGCCGAGCCGCGCAGCGCCGCCGCCAGGCCGACCGCCGCGGTGGCCATGGCGGCGGTGAGCCCCCACAGCACCTGCTCGACCCGCAGCTGCTCGACGGTCGTCGTGCTGCCGGCGCGTACCAGCCGGCGGCGCACGTCGGCGGAGCCGCCGAGCACCCGCTCGACCACCTCGCCGGCGCGAGCGAGGGTCGGCCCGAAGACGCCACGCACGGTGGCGGCGGCCCCGGAGGCGCCGGTCGCCGGACCGCCCGATGCCGCAGCGGCGCCGGGTGTGATGTCGCGCAGGTACGGGAGCACCCGGTCGTCGAGGCGCGGTCGGCGCGCGAGCGGCAGGCCGAGCAGCACCAGCGCAAGGCCGAGGCCCGCCACCGCGCCGACGACCGCGCCGGTGCCGGCGGCGCTCATGCGAGCACCCGCTGCTCGGCGGGCAGTCGCCCGATGCGCACCATCAGCCGGTAGGCCAGCAGGCACAGCGCGCCGCCGCCGAGCAGGACGACGCTGCCGGTGACGCTCGCGTAGCGCGCCACCACGTCGCGCTGGAACGACATCAGCAGCAGCACCAGCCACGGCGCGGCGACGGCCAACCGGGCGGCGTTGACGGTCCACGCCTGCCGCGACTCCAGCTCGGCCCGGGTGCGCAGGTCGTCGCGCAGGTAGCCGGACAGCGCCCGCAGCAACGGACCGAGGTCGCCACCACCGACGTCGCGGGCCACCCGCAGCGCCTCGACGACGCGGTCGCCGACCGGGTCGGCGAGCGACGCCTTGAGCTGGTCGAGGCAGGCGCCGAAGCGTCCGGTGGTCTGGTACTCGCGCCCGAACGCGACGAACGCCTCGCGCAGCGCCTGCGGCCCGCGGTCACCCACCCGGGCCAGTGCGTCGGGCAGCGACATGCCGGCCCGTACGCCGGAGGCCAGGTCGTCGACCACGTCCGGCCACAGCTCGGCGCGTTCGTGCTGGCGCCGGCGTGCCCGGCCGCGCAGCAGGGCGATCGGGCCGTACGCCGCGACGACCCCGAACGCGACACCGACCGGCGGCGCACCCGAGACCGTGGTCATCGCGAGGCCGACCAGGAGGCCGATGCCGGTGCACAACAGCGCGAGTCCGGGAATGCTGACCTGCGCGGCGCCGGCGCGCGCGAGCAGCTGACGGAGCCCTTCGACCGGCTCGATCTGCGGACGGCTCGCGACCTGCTCGTCCCGTGGCCGGGGGTCGCTGACGGCGAGCCAGACCAGCAGCAGTCCGGCACCGAGCACCACCCCCACCAGCGCGCCCACGGGTCAGAGCACCTCGTTGAGGTCGATGCCGACGCGTGCGTACCGCTCGGGGTGTGGCGGTCGGCCGCCCGCACGCTCGAGCTCGCCGGCCAGCCGGGTGAAGATCGGCTCGATCTCGATGACGTCGGCCTCGACCCGTCCGGGCACCGCGACGATCTCCTCCACCCGGCGGGCGCCGTCCGGCCCGAGGGCGAGGTGCACCACCAGGTCGACGCAGGCCGCCACCGTGGGGACCACGAACCGGGAGCCGATGTTCTCTCCGGCCAGCAGCGGGAGGGTGCACATCTTCACCAGCGCCTCGCGCGCGGAGTTGGCGTGCAGGCTGGCCATGCCCGGCAGTCCGGCGTTGAGCGCGAGCAGCAGGTCGAGGCACTCCTCGGCGCGCACCTCGCCCACCACCAGCCGCGACGGCCGCATCCGCAGGCTCTCCTTGACCAGGCTGCGCAGCCGCACCTCGCCGGTGCCCTCGAGCCCGGACTGCCTGGTCTGCAGCGCCACCCAGTCGGGATGCGCGAAGCGGAGCTCGAAGACCTCCTCGCACGACACCACCCGTTCGCGACCGGGTATCGAGGCGGACAGGCAGTTGAGCATCGTGGTCTTGCCCGCCTGGGTGCCGCCGGAGACGAGTACGGACAGCCCGGCGCGTACGGACGCGTCCAGGAACTCCGCGGCCGGCGTGGTGATCGTGCCCAGGTCGACCAGATCGCTGAGCCGGTGCGCGCGGGCGACGAACTTGCGGATGTTCACGGCGGTGAAGCCGCGGCAGATCCCGTCCAGCACGACGTGCAGCCGGTGCCCGCCGGGCAGCATCGCGTCGACGAACGGCTGCGAGAGGTCCAGTCGCCGGCCGCTGGCCTTGAGCATCCGCTCGACCAGCTCGCGGACCTCCTCGGCGCTCAGCACCAGCGGCGTGAGCTCGTGCCGGCCCCGGCGCGCGACGAACACCCGGCTCGGATCGTTGACCCAGATCTCCTCGACCTCGGGGTCGTCGAGCAGCGGCTGCAGCACCCCGAGCCCCGCCACCCGGGCGACGATCTCGCCGACCGCCAGCGCCTCGTCGTCGAGTGGGTCGACCGCGCCGGTCAGGCTGCGCCGCTCGTGCCGGCGGGCGGCGTCCTCGGCCAGCCGACGCACCGCCGCCGGGTCGAGGTGCGGGTCGACTCCGCGAGTCCGGACCTCGGCCCGGACCTCCTCGGCCAGCGCAGCCGCCGTCGAGGGTGGCGCCGGCGTCGTCGGCGAGGCCGCCATCCGTCACCCCCGGGGATCGGACAAATGGTGCGAGTTGCCCGCGACCCTAGACCTCGATCCGGCCGCCGGGAAGGGGCATTCGCGATCTGTGGAAGACGGTCTGGCGTCTCGCGCGTACGAGTCCGACGACAGGTGTGGCGGCATCCGGTTGGCCCGTACGGCGTGTCTTCAGCGTGTTGCCGCCACAACGCGGGGCGCGAGGCGCCCGGGAGGCCTCAGTCGGCGGGGACGACCCGGTTGCGGCCGGTGCGCTTGGCGACGTACATCGCGGCGTCCGCGCGGCGGAGCAGCTCGTCGGCGTCGACGGCGGAGGCGACCGCCACGCCCACCGAGGCGGTGAGGTCGACCAGCACCTCGTCGCCGTTGCCCGGCAGCCGCACGGTGGCCTCCAGCTCGGCCCGGACCACCTCGGCCACCAGCTTGGCGTCCGCCGCCCGGTCGATCCCGTCGAGGTGCACCACGAACTCGTCACCACCCATCCGGGCAACGGTGTCGTGGCTGCGCACGACCCGGCGGATCCGCCGGGCGGTCTCCACCAGCAGCTGGTCACCGACCTCGTGCCCGTAGGTGTCGTTGACGGTCTTGAAGCCGTCCAGGTCGATGTAGACCAGGCCGTTGCACCGGTCGGTGCCACGACCGCCGGTCAGCGACTTCTCGACCACGTCGAACAGCAGCCGGCGCGACGCCAGCCCGGTCAGCGCGTCGTGCGACGCGTTCCAGCTCAGCCGCTCCCGGTGCCTCACCTGCGCGGTGATGTCGTGCACCTGTGACACCAGCGCCACCGCCCGGCCGGTCTGGTCCCGGACCGCGGCCACGTGCAGCGCGGCCCAGATGACGCTGCCGTCGGGTCGCAGGTAGCGCTTCTCCACCTGGTAGTCGTCGATCTCACCGGCCAGCAGCCGCTCGTGCGCCACGGTGTGCACGTTGAGGTCGTCGGGGTGGGTGAACTCGTCGGCCTGCATCCCGACCAGCTCGCCGGCCGACCGGCCGAGCAGCCTGCACAGCGCCGGGTTGACCTGGAGCATGTGCCGGCCCGGCGAGATGATCGACATGCCGAGCGGGGTCATCAGGAACGCGGTCTCGTACGGGTCCTGGCCGGGAACACGGTCGACCACGCGTTCGACCTCCCCCTGTTCCGGACCCGGCTGCATGGTGCCGGATTCTGGCAGCGGATGGACCGGCGCGTACCAGGATCGGCCCCAAGACATGGCAAACGCCCCGGTGGTCGCGTCCGGGGCGTTCGCCTGCGGGTTCAGGTGGTCGCTCCCTTACCCGCGATCAAAGGCACCGCCTTCCTGGAAGCGACATGGCGCGCGGTGCATCACCGATACTGGGGTCCGCCCCGGGGCCAGGCAACAAGCCCCGCCCGGTCACCCACCGGGCGGCGCCGAGCACTGTCCGTTCGGACGATCGGGCGTCGGGTGAAGGTCGCAGCGACGGGCACTCGTACGCGTCAGTCGACGGCTCGGAACCGGAGCACCTGGCCGGGCCGGGCCTGGGAGGCCCGGTCCATGTCGTCGGCCGCCACGACGGCGATCACCGGGTAGCCGCCGGTGACCGGGTGGTCGGCGGAGAACACGATCGGCTGCCCGCCGTGCGGCACCTGGATCGCGCCGCGCACCATCGCCTCCGACTGGAGCTCGTCGTCCCCGCGCCGCCGCAGTGGCTCGCCCTCCAGCCGGATGCCGACCCGGTCGGTGTCGCTGCTGACCCGCCACCCGGTACGGCACAGCCGCTGCACCTCACCCTCGGCGAACCAGTCGTCCCGCGGACCCACCCGGACCCGCAGCACCAGCCCGTCGGGCAGCTCCGGCTGGGGCGCCACGTCCACGCCCGGCGCCGCACCGTGCTCGGCCCCCACCGGCACCCGGTCGCCCTCGGACAGCGGCTCCGGGCCGAGCCCGGCGAGCGTGTCGGTCGACCGGGACCCCAGCACCGGGGGCACGTCGACGCCACCGCGCACGGCGAGGTACGTCCGCAAGCCGGCGGTGGACGGGCCCAGCTCGAGCAGGTCGCCGGTGGCCAGCTGCACCGGCCCGTACATGCCGCTGGCCCGCCCACCCACGCGCACCGGGCAGGGCGCCCCGGTCAGCGCGACCTGGAGGGGCTCCCGCGCCCGGACGGCGAACCCGCCCAGCGCCACCTCGATCGCGGCGGCGCCTTCGTCGTTGCCGACCAGCCGGTTGGCCAGCCGCAGCGCCCCGCGGTCGGCAGCGCCCGACCGGCCGACCCCGAGGTGCGCCAGACCGGGCCGGCCGAGGTCCTGCACGGTCGCGAGCGGCCCGGTGCGCTCGACCTCGAGCCCCGCGCTCACGACGCGTCCACGAACCGCACCGGCGTGCCGGGCACCAGCAGGGCCGGCGGGTCACGGTCGAGGTCCCACAGGGTGAGGTCGCTGCGGCCGATCAGCTGCCAGCCGCCGGGCGAGGCCCGCGGGTAGACCGCCGTGAACTCGCCGGCCAGCCCCACCGACCCCAGCGGGACCTTGGTGCGCGGGTCGTCGCGGCGGGGCACGTGCAGCGAGGGGTCGAGACCGGTGAGGTAGGCGAATCCTGGGGCGAAGCCGCAGAAGCCGCTGCGGTACGTGCCGGCGGTGTGCCTGGCCACGACCTCGGCCTCGTCGAGCCCCACCAGCCCGGCCACGTCGGCCAGGTCGGGGCCGTCGTAGCGCACCGGCACCTCGACCGCGTCGTCGTCGGTCTGCTCGGACTCCGCCGGCGGTGCGGACGCGACCGTCGCCCACCGGTCGGTGACCCGGCCGCGCACGCTGTCGAACGAGGTGGCGCCGGCGTCGTACGCCACCAGCAGGGTGCGGGCCGCGGGGACCAGCTCGACGACCCCGTCGGGCCGGTCGGAGTCGAGGCCGGCGTAGAGGCGGAGCACGGCGTCGAGGTCGGCGAGCTCGACCAGGGCCGCGTGCTCCCCGTAGGGCAGCACCCGGGGCGCGGTCGGCTCCCCCTCCCCCTGCGACACCGTCAGACCCCGCGCAGGTCCGCGTCGCGCAGGTCGGTGACGAACATGTGCCCGGGCGCGTGCGTGATGGCGAACGGCAGCCGCGCCTGCTCGATCATCGCCTGTGGCGTGACGCCGCAGGCCCAGAACACCGGCAGCTCACCGGCGCGCACCCCGACCGGGTCGCCGTAGTCGGGCCGGCCGAGCTCGGTGATGCCGAGGGTCGTCGGCTCCCCGACGTGCACGGGGGCACCGTGCACGGCGGGCACCTGCGCCGTCACCTGCACGGCCAGCGACACCAGGTCGGCCGGCACCGGCCGCATGCTCACGACCAGCGGACCGTGCAGCCGACCGGCGGGACGGCACTCCCGGGTGGTGCGATACATCGGGACGTTGACGCCCTGCTCCAGGTGGCGCACCGGCACTCCCGCTTCGAGCAGTGCGGCCTCGAAGGTGAAGCTGCACCCGATGAGGAACGTCACCAGGTCGTCGCGCCAGACCCCGGTGACATCGGTGGGCTCGGCGACGAGCTCGCCCTGCTCCCACACCCGGTAGGCCGGCAGGTCGGTGCGCAGGTCGGCGTCGGGTGCCAGCTCGGTCGTCCAGGCGCCCGCGTCGGCCACGTCCAGCAGCGGGCACGGCTTGGGGTTGCGCTGGCAGAACAGCAGCAGCTCGTAGGCGTACTCCTGCGGCACGGTCACCAGGTTGGCCTGGGCGAAACCGTCGGCCCAGCCGGTCGTCGGCACCCGCTCCCCCGCGCGGAACCGGCTCCGTGCCTCGGCGGGCGTCAGCGTCCCCTCCCGTGCCACGGGCATGTCGGGCCTCCCCGGTCAGGCCAGCTCGCGGTCCTTGGTCTCGGGCAGACCGAACAGCGCCACCACGGCCAACGCGTAGGCCAGTGTGCCGAACGCCATCGCGGCACCGACACCCCTGGTCTCCGCCAGGAACCCGATCAGCGCCGGGAACGCAGCGCCGATCGCGCGGCCGACGTTGTAGCAGAAGCCCTGCCCGGCACCGCGCGCCCGGATCGGGAACAGCTCGGTGAGGTACGACCCGAACCCGGAGAAGATCGCGGAGGAGCAGAAGCCGAGGGGGAAGCCGAGCACCATGACCAACGTGCCGGCGTCGGCGGGCAGCTGGGTGTACAGGATCATCAGCACCGCGCTGAGCACCGCGAACAGCCGGAACGTGTGCTTGCGCCCGAGCCAGTCGGCGAAGACGCCGCCGGTGAGGTAGCCCACGAAGGCGCCGGTGATGAGGAACGTCAGGTACCCGCCGCTGCCGATCACGTCCAGCCCGCGGTCCTCCGAGAGGTACGTCGGCACCCAGGTCGCCAGCGTGTAGTAGCCGCCCTGCACACCGGTGGCGAGCAGCGAGGCGAAGATCGTGGTCTTGAGCAGGTCGGGCTTGAAGATGTCGATCAGCGACGAGTCCGAGACCTGGTCGCGCTTCTCCTCGAACAGCGGGGCGTCGCGAACCGACCGCCGGATGTAGAGCACCGCGAGACCGGGCAGCGCGCCGCTCAGGAACAGCACCCGCCACGCGGTCTCGTCGTCGAGGAAGCTGAACGCGGCGGTGTAGACGAGCACCGCGAGCCCCCAGCCGACGGCCCACGAGCTCTGCACCACGGCCACCGCGCGGCCGCGGTGCTCGGGCCGCGCGTACTCACCGACGAGGATGGCTCCGGCCGCCCACTCGCCACCGAATCCCAGCCCCTGGAGGGCGCGGAAGACCAGCAGCACCTCGTACGACGGCGCCAGCCCGCACAGCGCGGTGAACACCGCGTAGACCACGATGGTGAGCATCAGCGTGCGCACCCGGCCGATCCGGTCGGCCAGCACACCGGACAGCACGCCGCCCAGCGCCGAGGCGACCAGCGTGGTCGTCGCGAGCAGGCCGGCCTCGCCGGTCGTCAGGCCGAACGTGGCGGTGATCGCGGCCAGCCCGAGCGGCAGCACCCAGTAGTCGTAGGAGTCCAGGCCGTAACCCATGAACGAGCCGACGAACGCCCGGCGCCCGCGCTGGCTCAGCGTCTGCCACCAGGCCATCGGCCCCTGGGGCTCCGCGGCTTCGGGGGTACGGGACTCTGCGGGTGCGGAGGGGTTCGGGCCGGGGTTCGTGGACACGGGGGTCTCCATCGTCGGGACCCTCAGCACCGTACTGAATTGTCGCGTTCGCGCACGTCGAGCCCGGTTTAGCCCAGCAGCGTGCGTGCCACCCGCAGGGCCACCGACAGCCGGGCCAGGTCGGCCGCGTCGTCGCGGCAGATCTCGGTAAGCGTCGCGAGCGCCCGCTCGAACACCACGCCCTCCTGCACCGTCCACGCGTCGATGCGCGCCTCGACCTCGTCGGCGCCGTTGACCGGGTCGTCGCCGACCGAGTCGAGCACCTTGGCGGTCAGTCCGGCGTGCACGTGCTGGAGGTCGTCGCGCAGTGCGGCGCGCGCCATCGTCTGCCAGCGGTCGGTGCGCGGCAGCGCGACGATCCGGTCGTACAGCAGGTCGATGTTGAGCCGCTGACCGATCCCGCTGTGCAACCGGGCGACCTCGAGCGGGTCGCGGTCGCGGGCCTGGGCCACCTCGACGATCGCGAGTGCGCTGTACGCGGGCGGCAGCGCGGCGATCCGGTGAGCGAGCTCGTCGGGCACGTCGTGGGTGCGCAGCTCCTGCGCCCGCTGCTCGAGCCGGTCGAGGTCGCGTCCGGCGAGGGTGTCGGACAGCGCCCGGACGACCTTCTGCAGCGCGGTACCGACGTGGTCGACGGTGCGCTCGGCGTCGGTGTGCCAGCGCTCGTTGACCAACCAGCGGGTGGCCCGCTCCACCAGCGTGCGCACCTCGAGCCGCATCCGGGTCTGCACACCGGCATCGACCTCGTGGTCGAGCGCACCGATCAGGTCGAGCAGCGCCTCCGAGCCATAGATCTCCGCGGCGATCGCGTGCGCGCGAGCCAGCTCGTCGGCCGCCGCCCCGGTCTCGCCGGAGAGCCGGTGGAAGAAGGTGATGCCGGCGTGGTTGACCAGGTGGTTGACGACCTGGGTGACGACGATCTCGCGGCGCAGCGTGTGCGCGTCCATCCGCTCGCGGTAGCTCTGCCGCATCGGGGTCGGGAAGTAGCTGTACAGGTGTCCGCGCATGAACGGGTCGTCGGGCAGGTCGGTGTCGATCAGCTCCTCGGCCAGCACGATCTTGGTGTACGCGAGCAGCACCGCCAGCTCGGGAACCGTCAGTCCCTCGCCGGCCGCCCGGCGGCGCGCGATCTCCTTGGTCGAGGGCAGGAACTCGATCTCGCGGTCGAGCCGTCCGCGCCGCTCGAGCCTGCGGATCCAGTCGGCGTGCACGTGCATCAGCGACGGCGCCGCGCTCGCGGCGTTGGCGAGGGCGAGGTTCTGCCCCACGTTGTCGACCAGCACCAGCTGCGCGACCTCGTCGGTCATCTGCTCCAGCAGCTGGTTGCGCTGCTTGTCGGTGAGGTCGCCGTCGGCCACCACCCGGTCGAGCAGGATCTTGATGTTGACCTCGTAGTCGGAGCAGTCGACGCCCGCCGAGTTGTCGATGAAGTCGGTGTTGACGCGGCCGCCGGCGCGCGCGTACTCGATCCGGCCGAGCTGGGTGAGACCGAGGTTGCCGCCCTCACCGATGCAGCGCACCCGCAGGTCGGCGCCGTCGACCCGGATGGCGTCGTTGGCCTTGTCGCCCGCCTCGGCCTGCGTCTCGGTGCTGGCCTTGACGTACGTGCCGATGCCGCCGTTCCAGAACAGGTCGACCGGCGCCTTGAGGATCGCCTGCATCAGCTGTGGAGGCGACAGGTTCTGCACCGACTCGTCGAGCCCCAGCGCCTGCCGTGCCTGCCTGCTGACCGGGACGGACTTGGTGGTGCGGGGCCAGACGCCGCCGCCCTCGGAGATCAGGTCGGCGTCGTAGTCGGCCCAGCTCGAGCGGGGCAGGTCGTAGAGCCGCTGGCGCTCGTCGTAGGACCGCTCCGTGTCGGGGTCGGGGTCGATGAAGATGTGGCGGTGGTCGAAGGCGGCCACCAGCCGGGTGTGCCGCGACAGCAGCATGCCGTTGCCGAACACGTCACCGGACATGTCGCCGACGCCCACGCAGGTGAAGGCGTCGTTCTGGCAGTCGACGCCCAGCTCGCGGAAGTGCCGCTTCACCGACTCCCACGCGCCGCGCGCGGTGATGCCCATCGCCTTGTGGTCGTAGCCGGCCGAGCCGCCCGACGCGAACCCGTCGCCGAGCCAGAAGCCGTAGTCCTGGGCGACCCCGTTGGCGATGTCGGAGAACGTCGCGGTGCCCTTGTCGGCGGCGACCACGAGGTAGGCGTCGTCGCCGTCGTGCCGCACCACCCGCGGCGGGGGCACGACCTGCTCGCCGCGGAGGTTGTCGGTCACGTCCAGCAGCCCGCAGATGAAGGTGCGGTAGCACGCGATCCCCTCAGCCAGCCAGGCGTCGCGGTCGACGGCGGGGTCGGGCAGCTGCTTGGCGTAGAAGCCGCCCTTGGCGCCCACCGGCACGATCACCGCGTTCTTGACCATCTGCGCCTTGACCAGTCCGAGGACCTCCGTGCGGAAGTCCTCCCGCCGGTCGGACCAGCGCAGCCCGCCACGGGCGACGTGGCCGAACCGCAGGTGCACGCCCTCGACCCGCGGCGAGTAGACGAACACCTCGAAGCGCGGCCGCGGACGCGGCAGGTCGTCGAGCCGCTGCGGCTCGATCTTGAACGAGACGTACGACCGGTCGGAGCCGGATGCGTCCGGCACGTAGAAGTTGGTGCGCACCGTCGCGCCGATGGCGTTGACGTAGGCACGCAGGATCCGGTCGTGGTCGAGGCTCTCGACGTCGTCGAGCGCCGCGCTGATCCGCCCGGTCACGTCGCTGACCTTCGCGGTGCGGGACTCGCCGTCGGCGGGCAGGTCGTGGGCGCCCGGGTCGAACCGCGCGCCGAACAGCTCGACCAGCATCCGCGCGACGCTGCAGTGCCGTTGCAGGGTGTCCTCGATGTACTCCTGGCTGAACGGGGTGCCGGCCTGGCGGAGCCAGCGCGCGTAGGCCCGCAGCACGCTGACCTGGCGCCACGAGAGCCGCGCTGCCAGCACCAGCCGGTTAAACCCGTCGGCCTCGGCGTGACCGCGCCAGCACGCGAGGAACGCCTGCTGCAGCAGCGCCCGGCCGCGCTCGCCGGGCTCCCCGTCGTAGCGCAGGCCGAAGTCGTAGATCCATGCGCTCGGGAGCACCGCTGCGGGTGTCGTCAGCGCGTACGGGCGCTCGTCGACGACCTCGACCCCGAGCGAGCTGAACAGCGGCAGCACCTGGGTGAGCGACAGGGGCGTCCCGGTGCGGAAGACCTTGAACCGCCCCTCGCCGGGAGGCGCGTCGGCGGGCTCGTACAGGTGCAGGCCCACGCCGTCGGCGGGGTCGACCTCCTCGAGCCGGGCCAGATCGGTGACCGCGACCCGGGCGCCGAAGTCCTCCTTGTACGCCTCGGGGAACGCGTCGGCGTAGGTGCGCACCAACCGGGAACCCTCGGTCTCGCCCCGCAGCTCGTAGGCGGCCTGGGAGAAGTCGTCGGACCACGACCGGGTTGCGTCGCCCAGCCGCTGCTCGAGCACCGCGACGTCGACCTCGCCGACCACCTCACCGCGGGGCGGTCGGACCACGAAGTGCAATCGGGCGAGCACCGACTCGCTGACCCGCGCGGTGTAGTCGATGCCGACACCGTGCTCGATCCCGCCGAGCGCACCGGCGAGGATCGCCTGCATCTTCTCCCGCACCTGCGTCGTGTAGCGGTCGCGCGGGAGATAGACCAGGCAGGACAGGTAGCGGCGGTAGGCGTCCTGGCGCACGAACAACCGCAGCTGCCGGCGCTCCTGCAGGTGCAGCACCGCGTGCAGGATCTCGGCGAGCTCGTCGACAGGCGTCTGGAACAGGTCGTCGCGGGGGTAGGTCTCCAGCAGGTCGAGCAGGGCCTTGCCGCTGTGGCTCATCGACTGGAACCCCAGGGCGGTGAGCACGCCCGTGGTCTTGCGCCGCACCACCGGGATGCGGGTCACCGACTCGGTGTAGGCGGCCGACGAGAACAGTCCGAGGAAGCGGCGCTCGCCCACCACCGCGCCGTGCTCGTCGAAGCGCTTGATCCCGACGTAGTCGAGGTACGCTGCGCGGTGCACGGTCGAGCGGGAGTTGGCCTTGGTGATGACCGCAAGCTCCCGGTCGCGGGCCCGCGCGCTCACCGGTGCGGGCAGCCGGGTCGGCTCGCGCGGGTCGGATCGCAGGATCCCCAGCCCGGTGCCGGGCACCACCCGCAGCACGTGCGTGCCGTCGTCGCCCTCACCCTCGCCGAGCACGTACTCGCGGTAGCCGAGGAACGTGAAGTGGTCCTGCGCCAGCCAGTCGAGCAGCGCGCAGACCTCGTCGGTCTCCTCCCGGGGCACCGGCGGCGGCTCGTTGCGCAGGTCGTCGATCACCGCCAGCGCGCGGTCCTGCATCTTGGTCCAGTCCTCGACCGACTCGCGCACGTCGCGCAGCACGTCGGCGAGGCCCTGCTCGAGCTCGCCGAGGCGCTCGGGGTCCTCGACCCTGTCGATCTCCACGTGCATCCACGACTCGCGGACGGCACCGAACTCGTCGACGTCACCGGGCTCGCCGAGGGCCAGGCCGCGCAGGTCGCCGGTGACGTCGCGGACGACCTGCAGCTGCGGGTGCACGACCAGGTGGATGCCGTGGTCGTGGCGGGCGAGGAACATCGTCACGGAGTCGACGAGGAACGGCATGTCGTCGGTGACCACCTCGACCACGGTGTGCCCGGCGGCCGACCAGCCGTGCTCGTCGACGGTCGGGGTGGTGACCTGGACGGTGGCGGTGCCCTGCGGCCGGTGGGCGGCCAGCCGGTACTGGCTCATCGCCGCGCCGTAGACGTCCTCGGCGTCCCGTCCGACCAGGTCCTCGGGGGCGACGTGGTGGTAGTAGGCCTCCAGCAGGGTGCGCACCGTGCCGGGGTCGACGCCGGAGGTGGCGCGTCGCGCGGCGGCGACCTTGCAGGCGTCGTCGAGGACGTCGGCGAGCGCCTCGTCGTGCGTGCCGCGCATGGCGCAAACCTCCGCGATGCCCCGTGGCCACGCCACGTGCCGCACCACACTGTGCGGCCCTCCCGACACTAGTCCTTCCGCCGCGGTGCACCATGTGTGGCCATGAAGCTGAGTGAACGGCACGACTACGCCGCCGGGCCCGAGGCGGTCTGGGCGATGATCACCGACCCGGCCTGGCGGGAGCAGGTGTGCGCGGCCACCGGGGCGTCGACCTGGGACGTCTTCGTCGACGCCGACGAGACCGGCGGCACCGTCGAGGTCACCCGGGTGATGCCCTCCGACGTCCCCGCCTCCGTCAAGGCGATCGTCGGCGAGACCGTGACCGTGACCCAGACCGAGACCTGGGGGCCGGCGGCCGACGACGGCACCCGCCGGGCCGACGTCGAGCTCCGGGTCAAGGGTCAGCCGGCGACCATGACCGGGTCGAGCACGCTGGCGCCGTCGGAGGCGGGCACCCAGCTGCTGGTCAGCGGCGACCTCAAGGTACGGATCCCGCTGGTCGGCGGCCGGCTGGAGAAGGAGCTGTCCAAGGCGATCACGATGGCGCTGACGAAGGAGCACGAGATCGGACAGACGTATCTGGCGTAGCGACCGAGCAGAACGGGCCCTGCACCCAGTGGCAGCCGAGGTCCCGGACGTGGCACAGCTGGGCCGCCGTCGCCACCCCCGCCGCGACGACCTTCAGGTCCAGGGACCTGGCCAGGTGGACCACCGCCGCGACGATCGCCTGGTCGACCTCGCTGTCGGAAGCACCGGCAACGAAGGCCGGACCGATCTTGACCACGTCGACCGGGAACGTCTTGACGTCGAGCAACGAGGAGAAGCCGTTCCCGAAGCCGTCCAGCGCGATGCGCACGCCGATCGCGCGCAGCCAGTGCAGCGTCCGCGAGGCAGATGAGTCGTCCCCGAGGTAGATGTCCTCGGTGATCTCGAAACACAGCCGTCTGCCGGGCAGGCGCGACGAGGCCAGCGCCTCGGACATGATCTCGACCAGCTCGGGCTGCAGCAGCTCGCGCAGGGCAACGTTGATGCCGACGAACCCCGGGGCGTCGTCCGGCAACCGCTCGTCCCAGTCCTGCAGGCGGTCGCACACGGTCGAGAGCACCCAGCGCAGCAGCGGCACGCTCAGGCCCACGCGTCGGGCGGCGCTCAGGATGTCCGGCGCGGGCAACGACCCCAGCTCGGGGTGCTCCCAGCCGAGCGAGGTCTCCACCCCGACCAACCGGGCGGTGCTCGCGTCCACGATCGGTTCGTAGACCAGGTGCAGCTGGTCGTCGCGGATGGCCGCGGCCAGGCCGCTCTCGATGGTGCGCCGGGGGTCGGCGCTCAGCGGGATCCCCGACGACGACGCGGTGACGTGGCGGCGGCCACCCTTCTGCTTGGCCTCGTACATCGCCGCGTCCGCCTTGGCCAGGGCCACGTCGGGGCAGTCGCGGCCGGGCCCGCAGAACGCGATGCCGACGCTCACCGTCACTGCGATCCCCGCAGCACCGATGGCGAAGGTCTCGTCGATGGCGGCGACGGCACGCGCGGCCACCTGCTGGGCAGCGGCCACGTCGGTGAGGCCCTCGCAGACCAGCACGAACTCGTCCCCGGACAGCCGGGCGAACATCCCCCCGACCGGCACCACGGGCTGCACGCGCCGTACGAACTCGATCAGCAGCAGGTCGCCCGCCGCGTGCCCGAACGCGTCGTTGACGGACTTGAACCGGTCGATGTCCAGGAACAACAGCGCCGTGAACGTCCCGTCGGCCGACCCGGCCATCAGCTTGTCCAGCCGGTCGTGCAGCTGGAGGCGGTTCGGCAGACCGGTGAGGGCGTCGTGCAGGCTCTGCGTCTGCATGGTCTCCAGGGACTCGTGCGACAGCCGGCGCGCCTCGGCGTTGAACAGGTACGCCGCGGCGACGTCGGCGAGGACCTGCGCCGCCGTGACCTCGTCGGCGTCGAGTCGGGCCGGCAGGGCCGTGTAGACCTCGAGGGCGCCGAGCCGGGTGTCGTCGATCCGCAGCGGGAAGCTGTACACAGCGCCGAGACCGGCGGCGCATGCCACGGGCGAGAACTCGTCGAACTGGGTGTCCGTGGCCAGGTCGGGGATCGCGACGTACGTGCCGGTGCGGAAGGCCTCCAGGCACGGGCCCTCGCCCTTCTCGAGCTGGAGCACCTCGATCCGACGGATGATGCCGTCGGACGCGGCGACGAACCGGTGCCGGTGCTCGTCGTCCATCAGCAGCACGCCGGCGCCCGTCACGCCGACCACGTGCACGACATGCTCGACGAGGCTGTCGAGCAGGGTCTGGATCGAGAACTCGGACGTCAGTGTCCGGGCGAACTCGACCAGCGCCGTCGTGAGCCGCTGTTGGTCCATGGACCGCCCATCCCCGCGCCGGATCACAGGCTGCCGGGGTCCTGAGCAGTGCCCGTTTCGCGGCCTACCGTACCCCCATCGGTGCCGGACGTCGCTTCGCACTGCGGGGGTACGGTGGGATCGCACGCCGCTGGCAGCGCGGTGTCGTCGCCGAGGGTGGGTGATCGCGCGTGGACGACCGGTACGCTCGCGCCCGCGCACTGATCGCGGCCGAACCGCGGACCAGCGAGACCCCCGAGCAGGTGGCGTCGTCGCTGCAACGGGTGTGCCAGGTGGCGGTGCGGGTCGTCCCTGCGTCCGGCGCCAGCGTCACCCTGCTGGCCGGGGACGGCGTCCCGCGGCTGGTCGCGGCGTCGAACGCGGCGACGGCCGCGGTGGACGAGCTCCAGCTCGCCACGGGGGTGGGTCCCGGCCTGGAGGCAGCGGCGTCGGCCCGGCCGGTGCTGGTCGCGGACCTGGTGGACGCCGAAGCCCGGCGCTGGCCGGGGTTCGCTGCCGCGGCTGACTCCCACGGCCTGCGCGCGGTCTTCGCCTTCCCGCTGCAGGTCGGGGCCGTCGCGCTGGGCTCCTTCGAGCTCTACCGTGAGCACGCCGGACCGCTGGCGAACGACGAGCTGACCTGGGCGCTGACCTTCGCCGAGATTGCTGTCGGCACCCTGCTCGACGGCCAGTCCGCTGCTCCCGACGGCGCGCCTGCCGCGGGCCTGGACGAGTCGCCCCGCTACCGGGCCGAGCTCTACCAGGCCCAGGGGATGGTGATGATCCAGCTCGGATCGAGCCTGGGCGATGCGCTGGCGCGGATGCGTGCCTACGCTTTTGCCCAGGACCGTCACCTGAGCGACGTCGCGGCGGACGTGGTGGCACGCCGGCTGGCGTTCACCGAGAAGCCGGATGGCCGCGACGGGGTAGAGAACGCTCTGCGATGATGGACGCGACGAAGGGGCACCGATGACCACGATCCCGGTAGAACGGCTGGCCGACGTGTTCGTCGAGATCGCCGACACGCTGGTGGACGACTTCGACGTCATCGACTTCCTGCACGTGGTGACCGTGCGCACCGCTTCCCTGATCGACGGCTCGACCGCGGGACTGGTGCTCGCCGACCAGCACGACCAGCTGCGCTTCATGGCCGCCTCCAGCGAGGCCACCAAGATGCTCGAGCTCTTCCAGCTGCAGAACGACGAGGGGCCGTGCCTGGAGTGCTTCCGCACGGGCGCAGCGGTCATCAACGCCGATCTGCACGACCCCGCGACGCGGTGGCCGCGTTTCGCCGCGCACGCGACGGGGCAGGGCTTTCGCACCGTGCACGCGTTCCCGATGCGGCTGCGCAGCCAGGTCATCGGCGCGCTGAACCTGTTCGGTGACCGCGAGTGGCGGCTGGAGGCTGCCGACGCCCACGTCGTGCAGGCGCTGGCCGACGCCGCGACGATCGGGCTGCTGCAGGAGCGCGCGGTCCGCCGCGCCGAGGTCCTCGCCGAACAGCTGCAGTCGGCACTGAACAGCCGGATCGTGATCGAGCAGGCCAAGGGCGCGCTCGCGCAGATCCGTGGCATCGACGTCGATCTCGCCTTCGAGCTGCTGCGCGGTCACGCGCGGGCGACCAACCGCAGGCTCAGCGAGGTCGCCGCACAGGTGGTCAAGGACCCCACTGACATCCCCGGTCCCTCGAAGGCCTGAGGTCCAGCCGCCTCACGACCAGCACGACGACTGCCAGCACGAGCAGCGGCGCGAACGCGAGCACGCCGAGCAGCCCGATCTCCTGCACCGGCATCCCACCGACGTGGGCCAGCACGGTCATGAGGGCAGCACCGGTGCGGTCACCTCGTCGACCTCGCTCACCTGCTGGTGGCCCCGCCCGTCGGTGAAGAAGACCAGCCCGGTCAAGCGCACCTGAGGCTCGTCCAGCGGCAGCAGCTCGTGGTCGGCCAGCCAGCCGGCGTCGACCGTGACGGTGAGGCTGTGCCGGGCACCGGCCGGAACCGTCGACGTGGGCCCGACCGTCATCGCGCCGGCCAGGTCGAGCTCGGCCACCTGCATGCGGTCGAGCCGCACCGGTCGGGACGTCTGGTTGCGCACGTCGACCGAGAACCTGAGCTCGTCGGCGGCACGGTCCAAGTCGGCTCGGGTCACGGTGCTCGACACCAGTCGTTGCGGCTCCGGTGCGGGCGGCACCGTCGAGCGGGAGACCTGCAGCGGCACCAGGTCGTCGGGCAGGGTCGCCGCGGTGACCGCGTTGCCCACCCCGAGCAGGCCCAGCGCTGCCGCCGCGAACAGCACGCCCGCGACGACGTCGCTGCGGGACGTGAGCCCGCGCCCGCGTCCCGCGTCGACGGCGGTCAGCCGGGCCAGCACCGGGCGGCGCAGCCAGTAGACCAGCCAGCCGACTCCGACCGCGGCCCCGGCCAGATGCCACGTGACCACCCGGTCGAGCCCGACGCTGGTCAGGTCGAGCTCGTCGCCACCGGCGGTCTCGGCGGTCTGGACGTAGTCCCCCGGTCCAATGTCGAGCCACTCGCCGCGACCGACCAGCGTGCCCACGCCCTCGACCGCGAACGACGGGTGCACGTGCCAGACCCCCTCCTCGCGACCGCGCAGCACGATCTCGAAGTCGTACGTCTGCCCGCGCTCGATGCGTACGGACTGCGGCGTCGGCACGCCGTTGAGGGTGCGGCTCTGCACCGAGACCACCGGGCCGGGTGCGATCACGGACAGGAAGCCGGTGTGGGGCTCGGCGACGGTGTGATCGGGCCAGGCGTCCATGATCCGCACCGTGCCGCTGATCGTGAGCTCGTCTCCGACGTCGAGTTCGGTGCGGGTGAACGCCACGTCGTAGAGCAGCACCGTCGACGAGCGGACGAACGCCTGCTGGGTCTCCTCGCCGTGCGCGTGTGCCGGTGCGGCGGGCAGCACCAGCGCGGTGCCGAGCACGACGAGGGCGGCCATCATCCGCGTGAGGAGCCGGGCGGTCGTACACATGCTCAGGTCTCCTCGTCGGTGTCGGACCGGATCGCGACGCTGCGCCCGACCGGCGCCAGGCCGACGAAGTGCCCGATCCCGACGCCCACCCAGTAGGTGACGCACGACAGCAGTGCGGCGAACAGGCTGACCACCACGGTGATCTCGCCGATCAGCGCCCGCAGGCTGCCCTCCTCGACCGTCCGCAGGTACTCCGGGCCTTGCGAGCGCGGCAGCTGCGCCGACAACGTGTCCGCGACCGTGAGCAGGGTGCCGTCGGTGACGACCGGTTGCAGGAACGGCGCCAGCGCCGGGTAGTTCGCGGCCCAGAACAAACCGCCCCACACCATCGCCCCGATGACCGAGGTGACGAGCACCGAGCGCGACAGCAGCAGCGTGACGTCGAGCAGCACCGCCGTGACCACGACGATCTCCGGCCACACGAAGTTGAGCGGCAGGTGGGCCAGGAGGTGGAAGTCGACGACGCGCGAGACCCACTGGGCGGCGAGCAGGCCGAGCGCGGCGAAGGTGGCCCCCACCGGCAGCCGCAGCCGGGTCCACGCGAGGTACTGGAACGCCGCCGGCAGCACGATGTTGACCGCCGGCGTCAGCAGCGGCCACCACTGCCGGTCCTTCCAGTCCGCCCAGAACGACCAGTCGCCGGCGAGCAGCTGGTTGTTCATGTGGATGCCGCCCATCACCAGCAGCAGCACCGACAGGCAGAACAGCACGTCCCAGCGGCGCGGCAGCTCCGGCGCCAGGGTGAGCAGCCGACGGGCCGACACCAGCCAGATCGCGAAGGCGCTGACGAGCAGGTACGCGAACAGCACGAACGGCCAGTGCAGCGGTGCGGAGAAGACTTCCTCCGCCTGCCAGAAGCTGTGCCCGAACTCGTTGAACGCGACCTGGAACAGCAACAGCAGCGAGCCGCCGACCAGCAGCGCGAACGCGACCGGCACCCGGGTGCCGCCGAACAGGTGCGGCAACCGGCTCCGGGCGTAGAGGAACGCACCGGCGCTGGCGTAGATCATCAGCGGGAACGCGCCGTAGAACAGCGAGGTGTGGGTCGGGGTGAAGGCGGTGTCGCGCATCGTCACCTGGTGCCACGCGGCATCGGCCTCGGCGAAGAACGAGCCACCCCAGTACGCCGCCGTGGCGAAGCCGGCGAGGATCAGCCACAGCCGCCAGATCCGCCGCACCTCGGTCTGCGGGTCCAGCCCGTCGCGGGCCATGTCGTCGGCCATCCGGCGGCCGGTGACCCAGGTGACGGCGTACCACGCGGCGGCGGCGAGCGGCAGCACGGTGAGGTTGACCGCGACCAGCGAGAGCCAGTACGTGCGGTACTCCGGTGCGGCCGCGTCGAGACCGTGCTCGAAGGCGAACAGGCCCTGCCAGGTCCGCCAGGCCAGGGCCAGGGCGGTCGCCGGCAGCAGTGCCAGCGGGATCGACCACCACGGCCCCACCCCGGCCAGCGTCGCCCCTCGGCGTGGCTTTACATCTTGATGCATTGTGTCAAGTAGACACACACGTACTGCTGGTATGTCAAGCGACCGACCTAGACTGCCGGACGTGTCCGCCCCGTTCCGCACCCGGGTGAAGGGACTGCTGCGCGACCAGCTGCTGGAGGCGACCCTGGCCCGCGCCGCCGACGAGCCGTGGGACCGGCTGCGGATGGCCGATGTCGCCGGCGACGTGGGCGTGAGCCGGCAGACGGTCTACAACGAGTTCGGCAGCAAGGACGGGCTGGCCGCGGCGGCGGTGCAGCACGAGGTGCGGCGGGTGCTCACCGGGATCGCCGCCGAGCTCGAGCGCCACGACGACCTGGCCGAGGCGGTCGAGGCCACGGTGACGTGGGTGCTGGACTTCTGCCACGACCACCGGGTGCTGCAGCGACTGCTGGCCGACAGCCGCGAGGGACACGACGGCGGACTGCTCCCGCTGCTCACCACCCGCGCCGACGCGGTGGTCGAGCCCGCCACCGCGATGCTGCTCGTCTACGCGCAGGACCGGTGGCCGGAGCGGATGGCGGCGGGCGACGGCGCGGCAGTCGTCGACGTCCTGGTGCGGCACATCGTGAGCCACGTGGTGCTGCCGGCAGGCGAACCGGCCGACGTCGCGAGCGGGATTGCCCTGGTGGTCGACCGCTCCCTCAGTCCATGTGCGGGTAGGCGTGGCCCACCGGAGGCACGAACGTCTCCTTGATCGCGCGGGTCGACGTCCAGCGCTGCAGGTTCTGCAGCGCGCCCGCCTTGTCGTTGGTGCCCGACGCCCGCGCGCCGCCGAACGGCTGCTGCCCGACGACCGCGCCGGTGGGCTTGTCGTTGACGTAGAAGTTTCCGGCGGCGTAGCGCAGCCGGTCCTGCGCGTCGACGATCGCGGCCCGGTCGGTGGCGACCACGGCACCGGTGAGCGCGTACGGCGCCGCCTGCTCCATCTGGGTGAGCATCCGGTCCCACTGCCGGTCGGGGTAGACGTGCACCGACAGGATCGGCCCGAAGTACTCGGTGGTGAACACCTCGTCGTCGGGGTCGTCGCCGACGAGCACCGTCGGCCGCACGAACCAGCCCTCGCGGTCGTCGTAGGTGCCGCCCGCCAGCACGTCCACCGAGTCGGTCTTGGCCGCCCGGTCGAGCGCGGCCGAGTGCTTGGCGAACGCCCGGTCGTCGATCACGGCGCCCATGAAGTTGGACAGGTCGGTGACCGGACCCATCGGCAGCGACTCGGTGACGTCGGCGAGGTCGGACCTCAGCCGGCGCCACAGGCTGCGCGGCACGTACGCGCGCGAGGCCGCGGAGCACTTCTGGCCCTGGTACTCGAACGCCCCGCGCACCATCGCGGTGCGCAGCACGTCGAGGTCGGCACTGGGGTGCGCGACGATGAAGTCCTTGCCGCCGGTCTCGCCCACGATCCGCGGGTAGCTGCGGTAGGAACCGATGTTGGCGCCGACCTCGCGCCACAGGTGCTGGAAGGTGGGCGTCGACCCGGTGAAGTGGATGCCGGCCAGGTCGGGGTCGGCCAGCGCCACCTGGGACACCGCGGTGCCGTCGCCGGTGACCATGTTGATGACGCCGGGCGGGAGTCCGGCGGCCTCGAGGATGCGCAGCGTGTACCACGCGGCGAGCGTCTGGGTCGGCGCCGGCTTCCACACCACGGTGTTGCCCATCATGGCCGGCGCGGACGGCAGGTTGCCGCCGATGGCGGTGAAGTTGAAGGGCGTGATCGCGAGCACGAAGCCCTCGAGCGGGCGGTGGTCGAGCCGGTTCCAGATGCCCTTCGCGTTGGCCTCCGGCTGCTCGCCCATCAGCCGGTTGCCGAACGTCACGTTGAAGCGCCAGAAGTCGATCAGCTCGCAGGCCGCATCGATCTCGGCCTGCATGACGGTCTTGCCCTGGCCGAGCATGGTGGCCGCGTTGAGGGTCTGCCGCCACGGACCGCTCAGCAGCTCGGCCGCGCGCAGGAACACCGCGGCACGTTCGTCGTAGGGCAGCGCGCGCCAGTCCGGTGCGGCGGCCTTGGCCGCGGCGACCGCCTGCCGCGCGTCGGCGGCGGTGGCGTTCTTCATGGTGCCGAGCACGTGCCGGCGCGCGTGCGGCTGCACCACGTCGATCCGGCGCCCGCCGCCCATCTGCTGGGTGCCGCCAATGGTGTTGGTCAGGTCGACCCGCTCGGCCTGCATGTGGGCCAGCCGCAGCTCGACCTCTGCCCGCTCGGGGCTGCCGGGTGCGTACGTGAGCACCGGCTCGTTGACCGGGGTGGGGACATGGGTGCGCGCGTCGATCATGGCGCCGATCCTGTCACCGGGACCCTCGACCACCCAAACCCTCGAGCAGCACCGGCACCTCGGCCGCGGCGAACCAGGCCAGCGGGTAGCGCTCCACCTGGTCGAGCGCGCGCTCCACCTCGGACGCGTCGGGCGCCGCAACCGCCAGCAGCCGCACCGCCGCGCGTACGTCGTCGGCCGCCTCGGCAGTGTCGGCCAGCACCGCGGCCACGTCGGACCCGGGCACCGGCGCCTCGAGCCTGACCCGGCCCGGCTGGTCGTCCTCGTCGGGCGTCCACCCGGCATCGACGGCTGCGACCAGCCGGACCTCCTCGTCCATGGTGAGCATCCCGAGGCTGGCCTGGCCGGCGAGCGCGGCCGCGACCGCCTCGAGCTCCTCGTCGCCGGCCTCCGGCTCGCCGTACCACCGGCGCAGCGCGGGCGTCGTGGCGTACGCCTCGAGCGGGGCCGGGCCGAGCGCACCGTCGTCAGCGAGCCGGGCCAGCCCGTCGTGGGCCAGCGGCACGTAGACGCGACCGCTCACGAGCCGCGCTTCTTGCCGCGCAGGCGCCGGGCGGGCGCGCGGGCCGGCTTCTTCGCGGCCGTACCCGCCGCAGCCGGCTGGGACCTGCCGCGGGGTGCCCGCGGCCGGTCCGGTCGGGTCGTCTCCACCAGCTCCTCCAGCGCCTCGCCGATGCACTGCGCCAGCACGTCGGCGTCGCCGATCGCGTCCCGGTCGGCGTTGATCCCGTAGTAGACGCCCCCGTCGTAGGAGGTCACCCCGATCGCGAGCGCTCGCGGCTCACGCAGCGGGAGCACCGGGTAGGTCTCGAGCAGCCGCGCACCGGCGGCGTAGACCGGCTCCTGCGGGCCGGGGACGTTGGTGATCACCAGCTGGTACGGCAACGACGCCTGCCCGTCGGCGACCCGGGCACCGAGCACGTGGAAGGTCGTCGACGAGAAGCCCGGCAGCGACACCAGGCTGCTGGCCGCCACCGCCTTGCCGGTCTCCTTGTGCGCCTTGAGCGCGTACGAGACCTGGTGCAGCCGCATCACCGGGTTGGTCTCCCCGACGGGCAGGGAGAGCAGGTGCCCGGCGACCGAGCTGCCGAGCGACGTCGGCTCGGCCTGGTCGTCGTGCACCGACAGCGGGACCATCGCCCTGATCCGGGTGCCCGCCGTCACCGGCTCGGCCCGGGTCAGCAGCCACGCACGCAGTGCACCGGTCACCACCGACAGCACCACGTCGTTGACGGTGCCGCCGTGCTCCTCCCGTACGGCGCGGTGGTCGTCCAACCGGGTCGCGGCGGTCGAGAACCGGCGCTGCCGCGACAGCTCCGCGGCCAACGGCGACTGCGGCACGCCGCTCGCACCCGGCAGACCGAGGACGTCCCCGAACCGGCCAGCCACGTCGGCCAGCCCGTGCGCCGCGCCGGCGGCGAACCGGCCGAGCCGGTCGGGGTGGCGGGCCACGTCGAGCAGCGACTCCGACAGCAGCCCCAGCTGCGAGGGCGCGGCCTCGGGCACCCAGTTCTCCGACGGCAGCGCCGGCGCCTCCGCGGTCTCGTCCAGCAGGATCTGGCCGAGGGCGACGGTCTCGGTGCCGTCGACCAACGCCTGGTGCGACTTGACGACCATCGCGACCCGGCCACCCTCGAGACCCTCGACCAGGTAGACCTCCCACAGCGGCCGCTCCCGGTCGAGCGGCCGCGCCACCAGCCGAGCCACCAGCTCGCGCAGCTGCGGCATCGTGCCCGGTCGCGGCAGCGCCGAACGGCGCACGTGGTAGCTGAGGTCGAAGTCCTCGTCGTCGACCCAGGCCGGCGCGGCGATGCCGGCGAGCACCGGCTGCACCCGCTGGCGGTAGCGCGGCACCAGCGCGATCCGGTCGTCGATCAGCCGCAGCAGCCGGTCGTGGTCGAAGCCGTCCGGCCCCGGGTCGAGCACCATGACGACCGCCACCTGGCGCGGCGCGCGCGACGTCTCCGCGGTGAGCAAGGCGACGTCTTCCGCCCGCATCCGGTCTGGCATCGTGGCACCGTACGCCACCGACACTCCCGGTTGCGGCCACGCGCCCGTCCACGAGGAGCACCCATGCGTCGTCCCGCCCTCCGTCGCCCGGCCACCTGGCTGGCCCTGCTCGCCGCACTGGCGCTCGGGGCGGCCGGCTGTGGGGACGGTGGCGACGAGGGTGGCAGCGAAGGCGACGACGCCGACAGCTCTGCGACCACCACCACGACGCCCGACGAGTCGGAGCACCCGTCGCACCACAGCGAGACGACCGAGGAGCCCGACGACGACGCGGTGGTGCTGGACATCACCATCGCCAACGGCGACGTGTCGCCCGCGGGCACGACCGTCGAGGCGAAGGTCGGGCAGCCGATCGAGCTGCGGGTCGACAGTGACGCCGCCGACGAGCTGCACGTGCACAGCAACCCCGAGCACGAGTTCGAGGTCAAGCCGGCCGACGGCCAGGTGTTCACCTTCACCGTCCAGCAGCCCGGCCAGGTCGAGATCGAGACGCACGAGACCGGCGTGGTGGTCGCCGAGCTGGTCGTGACGCCCTGACCCAGCTCGCGCACGGCTTCGGTGGCGCCACCGACCTGCCGATCCCGCTCTCGTACGCGATCGTCGGCGCCGCGTGGGCGCTCACGGTGTCGTTCGCGGTGCTCGCGTTCTCCTGGCGCACCTCGCGGTTCCGCGGCGACCGGGCCGGCCGTCCGCTGCCGGCGTGGGTGACGACGGCGGTCGACTCGTCCGCGACGCGTGGGCTGGTGCGCGCAGCCGGGCTGGTGCTGACCGCCTACACGGCGTGGGCCGCGCTCGCCGGTGAGGACCTCGCGGTCAACCCCACGATCGGCGTGTTCTACGTCTACCTGTGGGTCGCGATGGTCCCGGTCAGCCTGCTGTTCGGGAACGTCTGGCCGCTGCTGTCACCGGCCCGGACCCTGCACCTCGCGATGACGTGGGTGGCGCGCGGCGACCCCGGGCGCGGCGTGCTGCGCTACCCTTCCTGGCTCGGTTACTGGCCGGCCGCGGCGGGGCTGTTCGCGTTCGTCTGGACCGAGCTGGTCGACCCCGACTCCGCGTTCGTGTCGACGATCGTCACGTGGTGCCTGCTGTACGTCGCGGTGATGCTGGTCGGCGGGGCGGTGTTCGGCACCCGGTGGTTCGAGCGTGCCGACCCGTTCGAGGTCTACTTCGGGCTGGTCGCGCGACTGTCGCCGTGGGGGCGCCGCACCGAACCGGACGGGACGTCGCGGGTCGTCGTGCGCAACCCGCTCGAGGGCCTCGACGGCACGCCGGTCGACCGCGGCCTGGTGGCGGTGGTGTCGGTGCTGCTGGGGTCCACCGCGTTCGACAGCTTCGCCGCGTCGACGTACTGGCTGCAGCAGACCGCCCGCCCCGGCACGTTCGACCCGGTGCTGCGCGACACCCTGGTGCTGCTCGGGTTCGTCGCGCTGGTGGCGGTGACCTTCAGCGTGGCGGCGATGACCGCCCCCGGTGTCCCCTGGCCGGAGCGACGTGCGCTGCCGCGGCAGCTGGCGCACTCGCTGGTGCCGATCGCGGTCGGCTACGTGTTCGCGCACTACCTCACGCTGCTGGTGGAGTACGGCCAGAGCGTGCTGGTGCAGCTGTCCGATCCGCTGACCCGTGGAGACGACTACCTCGGCACGGCGTCGATGGCGGTGCAGTACCCGCTGTCCGCCCACCCGAGCCTGCTGGCGGTGCTCAAGGTGGTCTTCATCATCACCGGCCACGTGCTGGCGGTCGTCGCCGCGCACGACCGGGCGGTCCGGCTGCTGCCGGCCCGGCACGCGGTGGTCGGGCAGCTGGCGATGCTGCTGGTGATGGTCGGCTACACCGTCGGCGGGCTACTGCTGCTGTTCAACGCGTGACCCGGCGGCGCAGCCTGCCACGGCGGCCCGCTGAGTGCGCCGGGCCGGTGGCGATCCCGAGGTCGAGGGCCACGGCCTCGGCGAGCTCGGCCGTGCCCCGCGCCAGCGCCGACTGCCCCGCCACCTCCGGAAGGGTGCGGCCCGCGACCCAGCAGGCGTCCACCGCCGTCTGGTCGAGCGGGAGGTACCCGAGCGGCACCTCGCCGATCGCGCGCAGCAGGGTGCGGGACACGTCGTCCCGCGACCAGCCGAGCCCGCTGCGCACCCGGTTGACCACCAGCCGCACCTGGGCCGCGGGCACGGCCTCGCGCAGCTCGTACCGGGCGCGCGCGAGGCGGGCCAGCCCGAGCGGGTCGGCACTGCCGACCACCAGGACGAGGTCGGCCTCGGTGACCGCCGTGAGCGTCGCCCCGTTGCGGCGGGGTGCGGCGGTGTCGTACGACAGCTCCTCGTCCTGCTCGAGGCTGAAGCCGCAGTCGACGACGACCAGGTGCGCCGCCGTACGTGCCCGGGACAGCACCTGGCGCAGCGCGGCCGGTCGCAGCGCGGTCCAGCGCTCCGCCCGGGGCAGGCCGGTGAGCACCCGCAGCCGCGGGGTCACCTGTCGCGCGGACTCGGCCAGGGCCACGTCGTCGAGACCACCGGTCGACGCCGCCCGCGCCGCGGCGAGCACCCCGGAGACCTCGTCCAGCACGGCAAGCATCTGCGCGGTCGCGCCGCCGTAGACGTCGGCGTCGACCAGCATCGTCGGGATACCGGCGTCAGCCGCACACGCGGCGACGCCGAGCGCGACGGTCGACCGGCCGGGGGCGCCGGTCGGTCCCCAGACGGCGACGATCCTTCCGGTGTCGGCCTTGGCGGCGACCGGCTCGGGCTCCGTCGGTGCCGTCGCGGGGGTGACCACCTCGGCCACCGCGGCCAGCACCACCGCGGGGTCGGCGGAGACGGTGCCGGCGTCGAGCACCGGACCGATCCCGAGTGCGTGCGCCCGCGCGGCCGCAGCATCGCCGGACGCGACGGCGACCACCGCGACCCCGCTGTCGTGCAGCCGCGCGACGACGTCGGAGTCGAGGCCGGCGAGCTCGGCCGAGACCACCGCCGCCGTCCCCTGACCGGCGGCAGCGGCCGCAACTACGTCCGGCACGTCCACGCACCGCCGGGCCAGCACACCCGGCGCGCCGGGCGCCGCCAGCACCGGCAGCAGCCGGGCCTCCCAGGTCTCCCCGGCGGCGGCGAGCAGCAGCCGCGGCGGTCCGCCGGTCACCGGCCGACCCGCACCAGCACCACGGTGCCGCCGGCCAGCCGGGCCAGCGGATCGGCGAGGTCGTCGCCGGAGTCGTCGAGCCGCAGCAGCACCTGCCGTTCGGTCCCGCCGAGCGCCTGGGCCGGCTCCGCGACGGTGAGCACGGGCAGCGCCTCCAGGACGCGCTCGGCGTCGGCGGCCTGGCCGGGTGCCGCCTCGGCCGGCACGGCCCAGACGTCGACCAGGTCGCCGGCCGCGAGGTCGGCCGGCGCGTCGCCGAGCGCCACCGACAGCGAGAGCTCGGCGCCGTCCGCCCCCGGCTCGGCCCCCACCGCGGCGACCGGCACCAGCTCGCCCGCGGCCAGGTCACGGGTGAACACACCGCCGGGCGGCGCGTCCGCGGCCGGAAGGTAGGCCTCCTCGGTGCCGCCGTCGCCGATCCGTACCCGGCTCACCACCAGGTCGGCGGCCTGCACCGGGTCGCCCGCGCGGACGTCGTCGGCGGTCGCCCACACCGGCGCGGTGTCGTCGGCGGTCGCCACCAGCCGGGCCCCGGCCACCGTCGCCACCGCGACCAGCGCGAGCCCGACCAGCAGCCGCGGGTCGGTCCAGCGAGGACGGCGCAGCCGGGTGACCCACGCGGAGGCGGCACGATCCGGCATACCGGACATTCTGCGGCGACCGGCCGCCTGGTCAACCCTTGTCCACAGACCCGGTCCGACCAGCGGTCGCCGCCGACCCCACTGGCAGACTGAGCCCATGCCGCTCGGGTCCGGACAGCCGCGCTTCCTGCAGCTGGCCGACGTCGCCGAGATCCTCAACATCTCCCCCGCGCAGGCCTACGCCCTGGTCCGCCGGCGGGAGCTGCCGGCGATCAAGATCGGCGGCCGTGGCGCCTGGCGGGTGGAGGCCAGCGAGCTGGAGGCCTACATCCAGCGGCTCTACTCCGAGACCCGCGCGTTCATCGAGACGCACCCGTTCGGCGAGGTGGAGCTGACCGAGCCTCCGCCCGAGTCCTGACCGTCAGGGCTCGTCCCCGCGGGGCACGTACGCGGCCGTGACCGCCGGGTAGGGCACCAGCACGGTGGCCGTGCCCTCGGCTCCACCCACACCGTCCCGCGGACCGGCCAGCCCCTGGTCCAGCTCGACGAAGTCGGCGCCGACCCGGACCGGCACCCCGCGCACCTCGCTGCCGTCGACCCGGGCCACCCGCACCGCCGCGCGGTCGCGGGCGAGCACCCGCCAGGCGGCCGTCCAGGTGTGCGGGACCGTGCCGTCGGCCCGCGGCGCGGCCGCGATCCCCAGCCCCTCGATTCCTACCACCGCGTGCCCCGGCACCAGGACGTCGTGCGACTCCGTGCCCAGCAGCAGCCAGTCGTCGCCGACGTGACCGACCCGGCCGGCCAGCACGACCCCGCCGAGCAGCCGCACTCGGACGTCGCCCGCGGCGGCCCGGAGCCGGTCGGCCCAGCGGGTACGCCCGAGCTCGGCCCGGGTGCGGTCGGCGATCTCGGCGTCGCGGTCGCGGACGGCCAGCTCGTCGGCCTCCGCCTCGAGCTCGGCGAACAGCCGGTCCCAGCGCATGCCGGGACCGTACTGCCGCCGCCGGGCGACCGTCGGAGGCTGTGGACGGGCGATTGACACCGAGCGCGGATCGAACCGAATATAAGTAAACACAAGCAAACGGCATCATCCGGGGTCGACGTGACGCAACACAGGATGCGGGCAGCCACCGCGCTGCTGCTCGCGGCGCTGGTCGAGGCAGTGCTGGTCGGGCTGGCGCCGCAGGCGTGCCGCGACCTGGCATCCGCCGGCCGACTCGCGGTGCCGGTGGCCGATCGCGTGGGCACCGTCGTGTCGTCGACCCTCGTCGTCGTCGCGGCACTGGCCTGGACGCACTGGTGCCTGGCGCTGGTGCTCACCGCCTGCGGGAGCACCGGCGGACTGCTGGTTCCGAGGGCCTGGCGCGCCACTGCCGTCGTCGTGCTGGGCCTCGCCGTCACGGCCGGCACCGGAGCCGCCGCCGCCGCCGACCCCGCCGGCACCGGGCCGCCTGCCCCCGCGCCCGCCGGGCTCGACGGCCTGCCGCTGCCCGACCGACCGGTGGGCGGCGGGACCCGCTCGCCGGCACCGGCGGAGGTCACGGTCCGGTCGGGCGACACCTTGTGGGACCTGGCCGCCGCGGAGCTGCCCGCGCGGGCCGCCGACTCCGTGGTCGACCGCACCTGGCGGGCCTGGTACGCCGCCAACCGGCGCACCGTCGGCCCCGACCCCGACCTGCTGCTGCCCGGCCAGCGGCTGGTCGCACCCGCCGTGCCGACACCTGGGAGGAACCCGCGATGACTGCCGCCACTCCGCCCGCCACTCCGCCCGCCACTCCGCCAGCCACTCCGCCAGCCACCCTGCCCGCCACCCTGCCCGCCACCCTGCCAGCAACCGTCGTCGACCTCGGGCTGCGCCGCACCGCCCCGCTGCCCGGGGAGGTGCTGCGCTGGCCGCCGGTGCCCGCGGGGGCACTGACCAGCGGTGCGCTCGCGCTCGACCTGGCATCGGTCACGCCGAGCCCGCCGCCGCAGCTGAGCGTCCTGCCCGACGAGGACGCCCGGGACGCGCTGCGCGCCCGGGCCCGCCGGTTCCTCCAGGCCGTCGTCGAGATGGCAGGCGCGGACCGGCCCGTCACCCAGCTGCTGCGCTGGGCGACACCCGACGTCTACGCCGACGTGTCCCGGCGCGCCGATGCGGCCGTCGCCGGCTCCGACGCCAACGACCGGGCGCACACCGGCCGCCCTCGGGTCGTGTCGGTGCACGTGTCGCAGCCCGCGACCGCCGTCGCGGAGGTCTCGGGGCACGTCCGGCACGCCGGACGCAGCCGGGCCATGGCCGCCCGGCTCGAGCACCGGCGCGACCGCTGGGTGTGCACCGCCCTGCAGTGGGGCTGAGGGGCCGCTGAGATCGAGGGAGCCGTCAGCGCTTCTTCTTGTTCCGCGACTTCTTGGAGCCCTGCCGCGGCTGGTTGCGCTGGCCCGACTTGGCCTTGGGGGGTCGCGGCGCGCCGTCGCCGTCGGTCTCGGTGCGCTCCGAGCGCACCTCCACGTCGCCCTCCGCGCTGGGCGCGGCGTAGGTGAGCCGCTGCGGGGTGGTGATGCCGCTCAGGCCCTTGGCCCGGATGTGCGGGTGCCGCTCGCCCACCGGGGTGGCCCCGACAGCGGGTGCCGACGAGTCGAGCAGCGGTGCGGCGTCAGCGTCGTCCGGCGCGTCGTCGGGCTCGTCCTCCTCGACCTGGACCTCGACGTTGAACAGGAACCCGACCGACTCCTCCTTGATGCCGTCCATCATCGACTGGAACATGTCGAAGCCCTCGCGCTGGTACTCGACCAGCGGGTCACGCTGCGAGTACGCGCGCAGGCCGATGCCCTCACGCAGGTAGTCCATCTCGTACAGGTGCTCGCGCCACTTGCGGTCGAGCACGCTCAGCAGCACCCGGCGCTCGAGCTCGCGCATGACCTCGCCGCCGAGCTCCTCCTCGCGGTGGTCGTAGGCGGCGCGGGCGTCGTCGCGGATGCGCTCGACGAGGAACTCTCGGTCGAGCCCGTCGAGGCCACCGACCTCCTCCTCGACGTCGGCCTGCGAGAACGAGATCGGGTACAGCTGCTTGAGGGCGGTCCACAACGCGTCGAGGTCCCACTCCTCGGGAAAGCCTTCCGTGGCGCCGACGACGTACGCCTCGATCGTCTCGTCGATCATCTGCCGCGACAGCGCGTGCAGGTCCTCGCCCTCGAGCACCCGGCGTCTCTCGGTGTAGACCACCTCGCGCTGCCGGCTCATCACGTCGTCGTACTTCAGGACGTTCTTGCGGGACTCGAAGTTCTGCGACTCGACCTGCGCCTGCGCCGACGCGATCGCGCCGGTCACGCGCTTGTTCTCGATCGGCACGTCGTCGGGGACCTTGAGCGTCGTGAGCACCCAGTCGACCCAGTCGGACTTGAACAGCCGCATCAGGTCGTCCTCGAGCGAGAGGTAGAACCGCGACTCGCCGGGGTCGCCCTGCCGGCCGGAGCGACCGCGCAGCTGGTTGTCGATGCGCCGCGACTCGTGCCGCTCGGTGCCGAGCACCATCAGCCCGCCCACGTCGGCGACCTCGTCGTGCTCGTCGCCCACCTGGGACTTCATCGACTCGATCGCGTCCGGCCAGGCCGCCTCGTAGTCCTCGGGCGTCTCGCTCGGGTCGAGACCGCGCTCGCGCAGCTGCTGGTCGGCGAGGAACTCGACGCTGCCGCCGAGCATGATGTCGGTGCCGCGGCCGGCCATGTTGGTGGCGACGGTGACGGTGCCCTTGTGCCCGGCCATGGCCACGATCGCGGCCTCGCGCTCGTGCTGCTTGGCGTTGAGCACGGCGTGCGGGACACCGCGCTTGACCAGCAGCTTGGCCAGCCGCTCGGACTTCTCCACGCTGGTCGTGCCGACCAGGATGGGCTGGCCCTTGTCGTGCCGCTCGGCGATGTCCTCGACGACCGCGGCGAACTTCGCGTCCTCGGTGCGGTAGATGAGGTCGGGCTGGTCGACCCGCGCCACCGGCATGTTCGTCGGGATCGGCACCACGCCGAGCCGGTAGATCTTGTCGAACTCGCTGGCCTCGGTCATCGCCGTGCCGGTCATGCCGGCGAGCTTCTCGTACAGCCGGAAGTAGTTCTGCAGCGTGATGGTGGCGAGGGTCTGGTACTCCTCGCGCACCCGCACCTGCTCCTTGGCCTCGATCGCCTGGTGCAGGCCCTCGTTGTAGCGACGCCCCTCGAGGATGCGGCCGGTGTGCTCGTCGACGATGAGCACCTCGCCGTTCATCACGACGTACTCCTTGTCGCGGCGGAACAGCTCCTTGGCCTTGATCGCGTTGTTGAGGAAGCTGATCAGCGGGGTGTTGACCGAGTCGTAGAGGTTCTCGATGCCCAGGTGGTCCTCGACCTGGTCGATGGCGCCCTCGAGCACCGAGACGGTGCGCTTCTTCTCGTCGACCTCGTAGTCCTCGTCCTTGGTCAACCGCTTGGCGATGACCGCGAACTCGCCGTACCAGCGGACCTCCTCCTGCGTGGGTCCGGAGATGATCAGCGGGGTACGCGCCTCGTCGATGAGGATCGAGTCGACCTCGTCGACGATCGCGTAGTGGTGCCCGCGCTGCACGCACTGCTCGACCGACCCGGCCATGTTGTCGCGCAGGTAGTCGAAACCGAGCTCGTTGTTGGTGGCGTAGGTGATGTCGGCGCCGTAGGCCTCGCGCCGCTCGGCCGAGCTCAGGCCGGGCAGGATGATCCCCACCGACATGCCGAGGAAGTGGTAGACGCGACCCATCCACTCGGCGTGGTACTTGGCCAGGTAGTCGTTGACCGTGACGATGTGCACGCCCTTGCCGGTCAGGGCGTTGAGGTAGACGGGAAGGGTCGCGACCAGCGTCTTGCCCTCGCCGGTCTTCATCTCCGCGATGTTGCCCAGGTGCAACGCGGCGCCGCCCATGATCTGCACGTCGAAGTGCCGCTGGCCGAGGACGCGGCGCGCGGACTCGCGGACGGTGGCGAACGCCTCGGGCATCAGGTCGTCGAGCGACTCACCGCCGTCGTAGCGCTTGCGGAACTCGTCGGTCTGCTCCCGCAGCTCGTCGTCGGACATGGCGCGGAACTCGTCCTCGAGCGTGTTGACCTGCTTGGAGACGGTCTCGAGCCGGCGGAGGATCTTGCCCTCGCCCATACGGAGGATCTTGTCGATCAGTGCGGGCACGCGCGGAGCTCCTGGGATGACGGTGACGATGACGGTGAAACACAGTGGGCCGTCGCCATCGTAGGCGACGGGTCACGCGCGTACGGCCGCCAGCGCCCGCGCGAGGTCGCCACGACGGCCCACGACGACGTCGGAGAGCCCCAGCCACTGCGCCAGCGAGACCAGCTCGGCGGCCAGCTCCGGTGCCGTCCCGGGCGGCGCGCCGGGCTCGGACCACGCCGCCAGCACCCGCAGCACGCCCTGCCTGCGGTCGGCCTTGAGGTCGACCCGGCCCACCAGCTGGTCGCCGAGCAGGAACGGCAGCACGTAGTAGCCGTACTCGCGCTGGCGCTCGGGCACGTAGATCTCGATCCGGTAGCGGAAGCCGAACAGGTTCTCGGTGCGGGTGCGCTCCCACACCACCGGGTCGAACGGGCTGAGCAGTGCGCGGGCGTGCACCCGGCGCGGCAGCGCGGCGTCGCGGTGCAGGTAGGCGGGGCGGTCCCAGCCCTCGATCCGCACCGGGAGCAGCTCGCCCGCCTCGACCAGCGACCGTACGGCCCGCTGGCTGTGCTCGGGCCGCATCCGGAAGTAGTCGCGCAGGCAGGGCTCGGTGCCGACACCGTGCGCGACCGCCGCCCGGCGCACCAGCTCGATGTGCGCGTCGTCGTCGGCCGGCACGGGTGCGGCCAGGACGTGCGGTGGGATCACCCGCTCGGGCAGGTCGTAGAGCCGCTCGAACTGGCTGTTGCGCCCGGCGACCGCCAGCCCGCCGGCGGCGAACAGGTACTCGAGCGCCTTCTTCGACGCCGACCAGTTCCACCCCCAGTGCTGCTTGAGGCGCGGGAGGCCCTCGTCGAGGTCGCGGGCGGTGGACGGGCCACGCTCGGCGACCTCGGCGAGCAGCGACTCCACCAGCTCGGCGTCGTGCCGGATCGCCGTCCACTCGTGGCCGTTCTCGCGGAAGTGCCGCATCCGGTGCTGCATCATCGGCCACAGCTCGACCGGCATGAAGGCCGCCACGTGCGCCCAGTACTCCACCACCCGGCGCGGGGGCTTCTCCGCGGCGCGACGCAACAGGTCGGTGTCGTAGGGGCCCATCCGGGAGTACAGCGGGACGTACTGCGCGCGCTGGAGCACGTTGACGGAGTCGATCTGCAGCACCGCGGTACGCGCCAGCGTGCGGCTGAACGTGCGCATGGTCGGGATCGTGTGTCGGGGGTCGCGGAACCCCTGCGCCACCAGCGCGACCCGGCGCGCCTGCGCCCGGCTCAGCGAATCGACCGTCCGTGCCACGCCGCGGACGGTAGTGCACGCCACCGACAGCGTCAGGGGACGTCGAGCAGCCGCTCGCGCACCGCGTACATCACGGCTTCCATCCGGGAGTGCAGCTGCAGCTTCTCCAGGATGTTGCGCACATGGTTCTTGACCGTGTTCTCGCTGATGAACAGGTCCCGGGCGATCTCGCGGTTGCTCTTGCCGCGGGCGACCAGCCGCAGCACCTCCAGCTCGCGCTCGGTGAGCCGTGGCGCTACCACCGCCGAGCGGCCGGGCTTGGTGAGCTGCTTGAACTCGTCCAGCAGCTTGACGGCCATCGCCGGGCTGATCAGCGACTGGCCGTCGGCGACCAGCCGCACCGCGTGTGCCACCTCGTCGATCGAGGCGTCCTTGAGCAGGTAGCCGGACGCGCCGTTCTTGACAGCGTCGTAGAGGTCGGCCTCCTCGTCGCTCGCGGTGAGCATGACGATGCGCAGCGAGGGCATGGTGGCCTTGAGCTCCGCACAGGTCTCGATGCCGCTGCGACCGGGCATCCGCACGTCCAGCAGCACGACGTCGGGATCGGTGCGGAGCGCGACCTCCATCGCCTCCTGGCCGTCGCCGGCCTCACCGACCAGCTCGATGCCGTCGAGGGCACCGATGACCATGGTGAGGCCGCGCCGGAACAGCTCCTGGTCGTCGACCACGAGCACGCGGATGCGCTCGTCAGTCGGTGGCTCCACCCCATCGCCGCCCGCACTCACCCACGCAGCATGGCAGAACGGCCCCGACCGTGCTGCTGAGCGGACTCAGACCTCGAGCCGGATGACGCCGTAGTCGTAGCCCCTGCGCCGGTAGACGACGCTCGCGAGCTCGGTCTCCTTGTCCACGAACAAGAAGAAGTCGTGTCCCACCAGCTCCATCTCGTACAGCGCCTGGTCGAGGGTCATCGGGGCAGCGCTGTGGGTCTTCTCGCGGACCACCATCGGTCCGTCGCCCATCACGGTCACGCCGCCCACCTGTCGCGGCACGTCGGGGCCCGGTTCGTCACCGTCGACCTGGTCGGGCAGCGACGGGTGCGGCGCGGCCAGTGCGGCCGCGCTGGCCAACGAGGTGGGGGTGCGGTTGCCCCGGTGGATCCGCTTCTTGTCCGCCGATTTGCGCAGCCGCGCCTGCAGCCGCAGCAGCGCACCGTCGAGCGCCGCCATCTTGTCCTCGGCCGCCGCCTCGGCACGCACCACCGGCCCGCGGGAGTGCACGGTCAGCTGGATGCGGACCGCGCGGTCGGCCTGGCGCGGGTTCCGCTCCTGCTCCACCTCGACGTCGATGCGATGGACCGAGTGGTCGTACTTCTCCAGCCGGGCAAGCTTCTCGTCGAGGTGCTGGCGGAAACGGTCGGACACCTCACAGTGGCGACTCGAGACGATGACGTCCACGAAGACGGACCTCCTCCTGCCAGACGGGCTGTCACCCGATGCTCTGGGGATACCGACGCTAGCCGCCACTGTTCGCCGGGGAAAGTGGCCGTCCGGCCGACCGACGGGTCGGCCACCTGCGTGGAGTTGCCGCCACGACCACGACGGCCCGCACCGGAACCCCCGCCGCGTGCAGCGCCCGCACCGCCTCAGCAGCCGTCGCGCCGGTGGTCAGCACGTCGTCGACCACGACCACCGGACGGCCCGGAACGGCTCCGGCCCGGGCGCCGAAGGCGCCGCGCAGGTTGTCCGCACGGGCCGTCGCCGTCAGGCCCGCCTGGTCGGCGAGCCGCCGCACGATCAGCAGCCGCCGGACGGTGCGCGCGTCGTACCCGCGTCTGCGCAGCCGCCGAGCGGCCACTCGCGCCAGGTCGGCGACCACGTCGCGCCCGCGCCGCCGCACACTCGCCGCCGACGAGGGCACGGGCACCAGCTCGACCTCGGACCCGTTGCCGATGGCCGGGCGGTCACCGCCGACGGCCTGCTCGATCGTCGCCGCCAGCGCGAGACCGAGCGGGGTGGCCAGCGCGGCGCGACCACGGTCCTTGTACGCCACCAGCAGCCGGCGCAGCGGGTCGACGTAGGCACCGGCCGCCCACGGCTGCACCGGCACCGGGTCGACCAGGCCCGGCGGCACCGGGTCGGGCCAGCACCGCACCGGGTGCGGCACCACCGCCGGCCGGCACTGCGCGCACAGCGGACCGCCGGGCCGCTCGCAGCCCGCGCACCGGCTGCCGAGCAGCAGGTCGGCCGCCGCCGTGCGCAGGTCGATGGGCATGCCGCAGCCTGCCCCGTGCCGGCTGCCGATGGCGGATCGCGCCGCACCGGCTGTGGACGCTCGGTGCGCGGGTCCCGCCGGTGGACGACGCTCAGCTCGGGTAGTGCGGGCGACGGAGTCCCTCGGCCACGACCGACCACGGCTCGTCGACGCCCAGCACCGACAGGTTGCCGCGGGCATCGCCCACGACCGTGGGGGCGTCGTCGATCCCCACTGCCGCGAGGGTCCGAGCTCCCACGTCGGGCAGCAGCGCCTCGCCCGACAACGGCCCGCCCAGCAGCGCGGACCCGTCCAGCGCCAGCTCGAACGGCTGGGTCGGCTGCGGGCCGATGTCGGCGAGCACGACGACGCGCGTGGGAGCGCCCCAGTCGAGGTCGTAGACGTGGGTGAAGGTCGCCCCCCGCGTCGGCACGGCGTAGGCCTGGTCGAGGCGCTGCACGCCACGACCGGGGCCACCGCGAACCACGCGGGCCACCACGACCGCCTCGCCCACCACCCGGCCGCCGCCCCAGACCGGACCGTCCCACCGGTCGACGAGCACCGCGACCCGTGCGCCGTCTGCCGAGACCGCCATCGCGGAGACGTCCAGGCTCTCGAGCGGCCCGGCCTGCACCCGCCGGGCGCCGTTGCCGTCCGCGACCACCCACGACGTCCCCGAACGGGTACGGTCCAGCACCCACAACCGCCCGTAGACGTCCCACTGGGGATCGCTGAGCCGGCCTCGTGCCGTGTACCAGGTGTTGACCGCGGACCGGTTCTCGTCGGACAGGTTCCCCTCCAGCAACCGGGTCCGCCCCTGGTCGACGGCGCCGATCACGGTGCCGTAGCGGTCCACGCTGAAGTCGACCAGCCGGGCCCGCCGGCTCCCCCAGAACCCGGAGACCGAGCCCTCCTCGCCGACCACCGTCAACGCGCCGCGGTCCAGCGCGTACAGCTGGTCGCGGAAACCGGAGCCGCTGGGGTCGTACTGCGGCCAGGCGTCCATCGACTGCACGACTCCCGCCCCTTCGACCGAGAGCGGCGACCCGTCCACCGTGATCCGGATGCCGTCGATGCCCTCGACCTGGGCCAGCGTCGACACCAGCTGTGCCGACAACAGCTGCAGCTGGTGCGCGGACGCCTCGTTGACGTGCTCGCTGAGCTGCACGTCGGCGATCCCGTCGGGCTGCAACGGCACCGACACCTCCACCTCGGTGTCCCGCGACACCGCGGCCACCGCCTGGTCGCCCAGCCACCGGGTAGGTCCGGCCAGCAGCCCCTGCACCAGCCGGGTGGCCAGCTGGTCGCCGATCGGCAGGTAGACCGGTTCCGCCACCAGCGCCGTGCCCGACGGGTCGGGGAAGTACAGGTCGAAGGCCCGGTAGTTCTGCTCGAAGAAGTAGCCGCGCACGAGCACTGCGTCCGGCGCCCGGTCGATGCGCCACTCACCGTCGACGCGGGCCAGCGAGAAGACCTCCCGCAGCATCTGGTTGGCGCCAGCCGGGACGTACGTGCCGCGCCGGGTGAGGCTGGCGACCTGCCGCACCCGCACCGCCACCTTGCGGCCCGGCAGCGCCCTGGCCTCGGGGTCGTAGTAGACGACCGTGCGGCGCTCCGGGTGCCACCGCTGGGCGGCCTGCTCGGTGAGGAACGTCGTCGCCACCTCGGTCGAGACCGGCAACGCCTCCATCGCGGCCAGGAAGCCCTGCACGACGTCTCCCCGGCTCGCGCCCGGCGCCGGCCCGGCAGGGACGTTGACCTGGCCGGAGCCGACGGTGGGGGGCTCGCCGACCGAGTCCACCGGACCGCTCGTCGGCACCGACACGCAGCCCGCGACCAGGCCGCACGCCAGGGTGAGCAGCGCCGCCACGGCGGGCCGGCGCCCGGCTCTCACGGGCGCTCCTGGCCCGGTGGCGCGCCGACGGGCGCGGGGGGCTCCTGGACCCGGCGGTACGCAACGCCGACGACGCCGGCCAGGTCGTCGGGCACCAGCGGCAGCGGCGAGCGGCGCAGGTCGTCGCCGGCCCGCCGCGGGAGCGTGAGCCGGAACTGGCTGCCGTTGCCCGGCTCGCCCCACGCCTGCAGCCAGCCGCCGTGCAGCTGTGCGTCCTCGAGGGCGATCGCGAGCCCCAACCCGGTGCCGCCGGTGCGAGCGCGGGCCGGGTCGGCGCGCCAGAACCGGTTGAACACCAGGGCCGCGTCGCCGGGCCTCAGCCCGACCCCGTGGTCGCGGACCGCGATCGCCGCGGACTCCTCGTCGGCTGCCACCAGCAGGTCGATCCGGTCGCTGCGGGCGTGCGCGATCGCGTTGGCCACGAGGTTGCGGACGATCCGCTCGACCCGCCGGAGGTCGGCCTGCGCCAGGGCGGGGCGCGACGACGCGCGCAGCGAGAGGGTGGCGCCGGCCCGCCGGGCCAGTGATCCGTAGCGGACCTGGACCCGTTCGGCGACCTCGACCAGGTCGACGTCGGTGAGCTCGAGCTGCGCGGCCCCGGCGTCGAAGCGGCTGATCTCGAGCAGCTCCGCCAGCAGCGCCTCGAACCGGTCCAGCTCACCCTGCAGCAGCTCGGCCGACCGCGCGGTGGCGCCGTCGAGCTGGCCCCGGGCGTCGTGCAGCACGTCGGCAGCCATCCGGACCGTGGTCAGCGGCGTGCGCAGCTCGTGCGACACGTCGGAGACGAACCGCCGCTGCAGCCGCGACAGCTCCTCCAGCTGGCGGATCTGGCGCTGCAGGCTGGTGGCCATCTGGTTGAACGACCGGCCCAGCCGGGCGATGTCGTCGTCGCCCCGCACCTGCATGCGTTCCTCGAGCCGGCCGGCCGCCAGCCGCTCGGCGATCCGGCGGGCGAACCGGACCGGGGTCACGACCTGCCGGGTGACCAGCCAGGCGATGCCCGCCACCAGCACCATCAGCACCAGTCCGGCGGTCAGCACGGCGCGGCTGACCAGGACCAGCGCCCGCTGCTGCTCGTCCAGCGGGAACAGGTAGTACAGCGCGTACGTGTCGGTGCTGCCCGGCACCTGGATCAGGGTGCCGACCGCGATGCCGGCGACGTCGGAACGCTGGTCGCTCGCGCCGGTGTACTGCAGCTCGGTGTACGACCAGTACGCGCCGGTCTCGGTGCGGACCGTGTCGCGCAGCTCGGCGGGGATGCTGTCGGCGCTGAGGGCGGCGGAGGCCCGGCTGGCGGCCAGGCTGGAGCCGTCGGCCGACAGCGGGCCGGCCAGCACGACGTCGTACGCGGGCGGCGACCCGGCCGCCGCCGCCAGCCGCTCGACCAGCTGCTGCAGCAGCTGTCCGCTGCCGGTCGACGGCTCCCCGGCGGCGTCCAGCTGGGTCTGCGCCTCGGCGAAGCCGGCCCGCGCCTGGGCCAATGACGTCTGCCGCTTGCTGTCCACCAGTCCGTCGGCGATCTGGTTCGAGAGCAGCCACGCGGTCAGCGTCAGTACCACGGCACCCAGCGCCAGCGTGAGGAGCACGACGCGGGCCTGCAGCGACACCCGCCACAGCTGGACCAGCGACCGGAACGGCCACCCGGCGACGCGCCGCGCGAGCACCAGGGCATCGGCGACGACGACACGCGGCGGCTCGGCGGCCTCGTCCGCCGGGCCGTCAGTCCGTGCCGGCCTTGTACCCGACACCACGCACCGTCACGACGATCTCGGGCGTCTCGGGATCGTGCTCGATCTTCGAGCGCAGCCGCTGCACGTGCACGTTGACCAGGCGGGTGTCGGCGGCGTGCCGGTAGCCCCAGACCTGCTCCAGCAGCACCTCGCGGGAGAACACCTGCCAGGGCTTGCGGGCCAGGCACAGCAGCAGGTCGAACTCCAGCGGTGTCAGTGTCAGCACCTCGTCGCCGCGCTTCACGCTGTGCCCCGCGACGTCGATGGTGAGGTCGCGGATCGTGATCGACTCGGGTGCGGGGTCGTCGAAGCGGCGCAGCCGGGCCCGGATGCGGGCAACCAGCTCCTTGGGCTTGAACGGCTTCATCACGTAGTCGTCGGCGCCGGACTCGAGGCCCACGACGACGTCGATGGTGTCGGTCTTGGCGGTCAGCATCACGATCGGCACGCCGGACTCGGCGCGCAACGCCTTGCACACGTCGATGCCGTCCATTCCGGGCAGCATCAGGTCGAGCAGGACCACGTCGGGACGGTGCTGGCGGAACGCCGCCAGCGCCTTGTCACCGCTGCTCACGACGTGCGGCTCGAAGCCCTCGCCGCGGAGCACGATCGTGAGCATCTCGGCCAGGCTCGGGTCGTCGTCGACGACCAGTACCCGCCCACGCCCCGTCACGGTGGGCGCTGCCCCGTCGTCGGTCTGCACGCAGGTCAGGGTACGCCGGGACGGCTCGAAACCGGTGTCAGTAGCGGTAGGCGTCGGACTTGTACGGCCCGGCGATGTCCACTCCGAGGTAGGCCGCCTGGTCCTTGGTGAGCTCGGTGAGCTGGACGCCGAGCGCGCTCAGGTGCAGCCGGGCGACCTCCTCGTCGAGGTGCTTGGGCAGCACGTGCACGCCGACAGGGTAGTCCTCGGTCCTCGTGTACAGCTCGATCTGGGCGAGCACCTGGTTGGTGAACGAGTTCGACATCACGAACGAGGGGTGGCCGGTGGCGTTGCCGAGGTTCAGCAGCCGGCCCTCGCTGAGCACGATCACGACGTGGCCGTCGGGGAACGTCCAGGTGTCGACCTGCGGCTTCACCGTCTTGCGGACGACGCCCGCAACGGCCGTGAGCCCGGCGATGTCGATCTCGTTGTCGAAGTGCCCGATGTTCCCGAGGATCGCCTGGTGCCTCATCCGGCCCATGTGCTCGGCCGTCACGACGTCCTTGTTGCCGGTCGCCGTGACGATGATGTCGGCCTCGCCGATGACGTCGTCGAGCCGGGCGACCTGGTAGCCGTCCATCGCCGCCTGCAGCGCGCAGATCGGGTCGATCTCGGTGACGACGACCCGGGCGCCCTGCCCGCGCAGCGACTCCGCGCAGCCCTTGCCGACGTCGCCGTAGCCGCAGATCACGGCCACCTTGCCGCCGATGAGCACGTCGGTGGCGCGGTTGATGCCGTCGATCAGCGAGTGCCGGCAGCCGTACTTGTTGTCGAACTTCGACTTGGTGACGGAGTCGTTGACGTTGATCGCCGGGAACAGCAGGGTGCCCTCGCGGAAGCGGTCGTAGAGCCGCAGCACGCCGGTGGTGGTCTCCTCGGTCACGCCGCGCACGGTGGCCGCGATGTCGCTGAACCGGGAGGGCGTCTCGGCGACCGACCGGGTGAGAACGGAGAGGATCTCGCGCAGCTCGAGGTTGTCGGTGCTGTCCGGCGAGGGGACGACGCCGGACTTCTCGTACTCGACGCCGAGGTGCACGAGCAGGGTCGCGTCGCCACCGTCGTCGAGGATCATGTTCGGGGTCTGGCCGTCCGGCCAGGTCAGCGCCTGCTCCGTGCACCACCAGTACTCCGCGAGGCTCTCGCCCTTCCAGGCGAACACCGGGACGCCCTGCGGGTCGTCGGGCGTGCCGTCCGGACCCACGGCGACCGCGGCCGCGGCGTGGTCCTGGGTGGAGAAGATGTTGCAGCTGGCCCACCGCACCTCGGCACCGAGCGCGACCAGCGTCTCGATGAGCACAGCCGTCTGGACCGTCATGTGCAGCGACCCGGTGATGCGGGCGCCGGCCAGCGGCTTGGAGCCGCCGTGCCGCTCGCGCATCGCCATCAGGCCGGGCATCTCGTGCTCGGCCAGCGTGATCTCGTCGCGGCCGTACTCGGCGAGGGTCAGGTCGGCGACCTTGTGGTCGACAGTCATGGGTGTCCTCTATCAGTTCGGGCAGTCGGTTCAGGGCAGGTCAGGGCAGGGCGGAACGGGTCCCAGGGTAGACGTCCGGGGGCACTGGCCCGGTCAGGGCTCCTCCGGACGCCGCCCGAGCCCGATGCCGAGGTAGACCGCGGCGTAGGACCCGGTGGCCAGCAGCGACCCGTAACGCGCGATCGCCCCGCCCTCGGTGCCGGTCACGGTGTGCACCCGGACCCGGTGCGACTCGGCGACGGCGACCAGCCGGCCCCGCTGCTCGCGCACGACCGGGGCGTCGTCGCCGTCGTCGAGCAGCAGCAGCGTCGGCGGCACCGCACCGGACGGGTCGGCGAACGGGTCGGCGAACAGGTCGGCCGGGGACGCCGCCGCGAGCACCGGCAGCAGGTGGTCGGCGTCGGCGGCCAACGCCGCCCGGCCGGATGCCCGGCGCAGCGCCTCGGCGACCCGGCGCGCGGCGCGGGCGGCCAGCACCGACCCGCCCCACACCAGCGGGGTCGACTCGGCCAGCACGATGGCCAGCTCCTTCGCGGGGTTGCCGGCCAGGTCCCGGAACGGCGAGCAGGTCACCGCGACCTGGTCCAGCGCGGTGGCGACGGCGTCCGGGTCGACCTCCGGTCCGAGCCCGAGCCGGTGCAACGCGGCGAGCACGGCGACAGCGACCGCGAGGCTGTCGTCGGTCACGGTGGGCAGCAGCGTGGTCTCGCGACCGGCGGCCAGCTCGGCCACCGGTGCGTGCGCAGGGCCGGCGACCAGCAGCGTGCAGCCGCGGCGCACGGCCTCGGCCACCGCCGTGGTCGCGGCGTCGTCGCCGCTGGTGGGCGCGAGCACCACGACCAGGTCGTTCGCGCCGGTCCAGCCGGGCAGGCCGGGGCCGGGCCAGGCCACGAACGGCACCGGGCACCACGGCTCGAGCACGGCCCGCAGCAGCCGCGAGTCGGCGCCCGCCACCACCAGGGCACGGAACTGGGCGTCGGCGTCCAGCCGGGCCACGGCCTCACCGGTCGAGTCGACCTCGCGCCGCACCCGGGCGCCGGCCTCGGCGAGCCGACGCAGCAGCGGGTCGGCCGGACGCAGCGCGTCCTCGTCGTCGAGGACGGAGTCGTCGAACACCTCACCCGCCATCGGCGGGCACCGTCCCCTCGCCCGCCGTGTCACCGGGTGGGCGGCGCGCCTCGTCGACCAGCAGCACCGGGATGTCGTCGCGCACCGGGTAGGCGAGCGCACATCCGGTGCACACCAGCTCGTCCTGCGCCTCGTCGACCGTCAGCGGCGACCGGCAGGCCGGGCAGGCGAGGATGGCCAGCAGGTCGTCGTCGATCCTCATGGTGTCCCTTCCGCAGATCCTTGCCGTGGCGCGTACCCGCGAACGGCTGACTCGACCTCGGCACGGACCGCGACCATCGTGGCGGTGTCGACGCCCTCCACGTTGAGGCGCAGCAGCGGCTCGGTGTTCGACGCCCTCAGATTGAACCACCAGCGGGGGTGGCTCACGGTCAGGCCGTCGAGCTCGTCCAGCGTGACACCGTCCCGCTCCGCCCACTGGTGGCGTACGGAGTCCAGCACGCCCGTTGCGTCCGCGACGTGGTGGTTGCGCTCCCCCGAACCGGCGTAGCGCTCGTACGGTGCCAGCAACCGCGACAGCGGCTCGTCGACGGCGGCGAGCGCGGCCAGCACGTGCAGCGCGGCCAGCATGCCCGAGTCGGCGTACCAGAAGTCCCGGAAGTAGAAGTGGCCGGAGTGCTCACCACCGACGACGGCGCCGACACGTGCCATCTCGGCCTTGATGACCGAGTGCCCGACCGGAGTGCGCACCGGGACGCCGGCGTGCTCGCGCACCACCTCGGGCACCGCCCGCGAGCAGATCAGGTTGTGCACGACCCGTGCCCCGGGCTCCGTGGCGAGCGCGCGAGCGGCGATCAGCGCAGTGACCGCGGAGGGCGACACCAGCCCGTCGCGCTCGTCCACCACGAAACACCGGTCGGCGTCCCCGTCGAAGCCCAACCCGAGGTCGGCGTCGTGCGCGCGCACCGCCGCCTGCAGCTCGGTCATCGTCGCGGGGTCCAACGGGTTGGGCTGGTGGTGCGGGAAGGTCCCGTCCAGCTCGAAGTACAGCGGCACCACGTCGACGTCCAGCGGCCCCAGGACGGCGGGCACGGTGTGGCCGGCCATGGCGTTCGCAGCGTCGACCACGACCCGCAACCTGCGGCCGCGTACCGGCGCGAGCCGGTGCAGGTGCGCGGCATAGTCGGCGAGCACGTCGCGGCGCTCGACCGTCCCACGTCCGTCGACCGGAGCCGGACCGCCCAGCATCGCCTCGGCCGTGCGCTGCAGGTCGGGCAGACCCGTGTCCCGACCGACCGGCCGCGCGCCGCTGCGGCAGAGCTTGAGCCCGTTGTACGCAGCCGGGTTGTGGCTCGCGGTCACCATCACGCCGGGGAGGTCGAGCCGGCCGCTGGCGAAGTACAGCTGGTCGGTCGAGGCCAGCCCGATGTCGACGACGTCGACCCCCTCGGCGGCGACCGCGTCGACGACGGCGCCGGCCAGTTCCGGCGACGACGTCCGCATGTCCCGCCCGACCACCACGGCGTGCACCGGCACCGCGTCCTCGGCGGCCAGCAGCCGGACGAACGCGCCGGCCAGGGCCGCCGCTTCGCGAGGTCCCAGCTCGTCGGGCACCAGGCCGCGGACGTCGTACGCCTTGACGACGCTGTCGAGAGCGCCCGGCCCCGTCACCCGCACGCTCAGCCGTCGTCGGTGGAACGCAGCACCCGCAGGTGGCCACGCCGGCCCACCTCGACGGCACTGCCGACCGGCTCGACCCCCGGCGCCGGCGGCAGCGGCCGGGCCGCCTCGCGCACCGCGTCGGCCAGGGCCAGCAGGTCGTCGCCGCTGGGTTGCCCGGCGTCCGGGTCGGGCGCCAGCCGGACGACCTCCCAGCCGCGGGGCGCGGACAGCCGCTCGGAGTGCTGGTCGCAGAGGTCGTAGCTGTGCGGTTCGGCGTACGTGGCCAGCGGCCCGAGCACCGCGGTCTGGTCGGAGTAGACGTAGGTGAGGGTCGCCGTGGCGCCGCGTCCGCACGCGGTGCGCGAACAGCGGCGACGGACACTCACGCCGCAGACGCTAGCGCCCGCCCGGGCCCCGGTGGCACAGGCGCGGCCGTAGGGTCGGTCGGGTGACTGGGTCCGCCTCCGCGCAGTACCCGCCGCGCGGCGAGCGCCGGCGCGACCGGCGCGGTCGGGGGATGCGGGGTCCGCTGGCGTTGCCAGGCCCGCTGAGCCCGGACGGCCCGCTGCCGCAGCCGGTGCCCTCGGCGCGGTTCGACGAGGTGGTCCGGCAGGCGGTGGACCGGATGCGCCTGCACCTGCCCGGCGAGCTCGACGAGGTGCAGTTCGGAGTGGAGGAGACTCCCGTGCTGCCGGACGACTGGACCGGCCACGTACCGCTCGGCACCCACCGCGCGGCCGCCCGGCGCCAGGCCGCGCGGGTGGTGGTCTACCGGCTGCCGGTGACGCAACGGGTCCGTGGGCGCGACGAGACGGCGACGCTGGTGCTCGACGTGCTGGTCGAGGAGGTGGCCGACCTGCTCGGTCGCGACCCCGACGAGGTCGACCCGCGCCCGGCGACGGACTGAGCGCAGCGGCTCACCGGCCCGGCACCACGGAGGGCACCAGCACCGGCGTCTGCACGCGGACCAGACCAGGGTCGAGCGGCAGCACCGCCACCTGGCCGTCGGTGCCGCGCATGACCGTGGTGCCGACCAGCGGGGCGGCGCTGCGACCGTGCGGCGCCACCACGAGGTAGGCGGTGTCGGCCAGCTCCGGCCGGGTCAGGCGCAGCGCGTCCTGGGGTTCGACCAGCTGTGCGGTGCCGGCCAGCACCTCCACCCGCGCCCGCCCGGTCTCGGAGCCGTCCTCGGTGTAGCCCGTCACGGTGGCGGTGCGGGTCGCGGCGTCATCGGTCCCGTCCTCGAGCAGGGCGGACAGCTGCACGCTCACGTCCACGTCCTCGGTGCTGTCACCGAGGTCGAGCGGCACGACCGCGGCGTCGTCGAGGTCCGGTGCGGCCACCGCGTAGCCGATGTCGCTGCCGGAGGCGACGCGCGCGGTGGCCTGCACCGGGGTGTCCGCCTCGACCAGCACCGCCGCCGCGTCGCCGATGTCGTCGGGCAGCGGGACGGACGTCAGGCTTCCTGCCGGCAGCGTCAGCCGGGACTGCCTGCCGGTCGGCACGAACGTCCCGGACTCGTCGACGACCGACAATCGGACCGGGGTCGTGGTGTCGGTCGGGTTGGCGACCACCAGCGCGGAGCGCGGCCCCGGGTCGACGACACCGGGCAGCAGCACGGAGGTCGCCGGCGCGGGGCTCGCCGGCAGCCAGTCGCTGCCCAGGCTGTCGACGCCGCCGGACCAGTCGTCGGCGACGCCCGCCACGACCCGGCCCTGGGTGGCGTCCACCTCGATGGCGACCTCGTCCTCCCCGGCCACCTCCCCGGACACGCGCATCGTCACCGTCTCGCCGGCCCGCACGCGCACGCCGTCGGTGCCCACGGTCTCGGCAACCCCGTCGGCCGTGCGCAGGGTGACGTCGACGACGGCGTCGGTGCCGTCGACGTTGCTCAGCACCAGCGTGCTGTCCCGCTCGGTGCTGCTGCCCGCGCCGACGAACCACCACTGCCGGGCCGGCGCCGCGCACCGCTGCACGGCCAGGCCGCCGCCGGCGCCGGGCGGCAGCTGCTGGGCGGCGAACGCGGCGGCACCCGTGCCGAGCCCGCCGCTGGCCTCGACCACCAGGTCAGCGGCCTGCTCGCGGGTCAGCGACCCCGTCTGCCACGGCCCGGCCTCGTCGGTCTCCGCCACCGTGGTCCCGTCGGACCCGGTGGCGGACGCGGTTTCGGACTCGGTCCGCATCACGACGTCTCCCCCCGGTGAGCGCCCACCGCCGTCGGGAGCGACCACGGCCACGTCGGTTGCTGCGCCCTGGGAGTCGCTGTCGTCGCCGAACGGGAACGTGGGGCAGGCGAGCGCGCTCGCGCCCACCAGCCGGGTCACCGGGTCGGCGGGCAGGGCCGGCTCGTCGGCCGGCTGGCTGTCGGCCCACGCCAGTGCGGTGGCCGCCACGGCGATCGGCACCAGCCCGAGCAGGCCGGTCAGCCGCGAGCTCCGGGAGGTACGGGACGCGCGGGGGCTCATCCGCGTCTCCTGCGGGTGGGCGCCGCCAGGACCAGCAGCAGGGCGAGCGCGACGCACTGCGCCGTCACCCACCAGCCGCGCGTGGTCCGGTGCTCGACGAGGAGCTCGCGGTCGTCGCCGGCGGTGGAGTCGATGTCGAACGTCTGGACGTCGCCGTCGTCGGCAGCGTCGATCCCGGCGCCGTCGACGTGCGCGGTCCAGTCCGCGTCGGGCTGCGCTGCGACGGTGAGCCGTTGCGGGTCGTCGGCCGGCGGGAGGTCGGCGGTCCACGGAAGCCCGCCGTCGGCGGCGGCGGACCCGATGTCGAGCGCGGTACCGGTGGTGACGTCGGCGGTGTCGTCGGCGGATCCGGCCAGCACCCGCAGCTGGCCCGCCTCGACGTCGAGCTGCCAGGCCCGGTCACCCTCGGGGGCACCGGCGCGTACGAGGCCCGGCGCGGTGTCCAGCGCCGCGGCGACGTCCGGGTCGACCGGGGCGGGCGCGTAGACGTAGCCGACGCCGTAGCGGACCAGGATCGCCACGCTGTCGGTGCCCGGTGAGACCAGCAGGTCACCCACTGCGCCCGACAACGCGGCCGTGCCCGCGGCCGCCGCGAACGGCTCCTCGCCGAGCCGCCACCCGTCGGCGCGCACCATCGTGGCCGTCAGGCTCTCGTCCGACCCGGGCGAAAGCACCAGGGTCGAGGGGCGGGTGCCGGACCCCGCGTCGTCGGCCATGTACGACGGCACCGGCGAGGCCACGTCGCGCTCCAGCGGCCCCTCGATCTCCTCGGACACCATCGTCGACAGGGCGAGCAGGGGTCCGACCACGGCGGCCGCCGCGGTCAGCACGACCACCGGCTGGCTGAGTCCGAAGCTGCGCCCGGTCAGCCGGTCACGCAGGTCGGCGGCTCCCGCGCTGGCCGCCACCAGCAGGCCGCCCCACCACACGACCAGGCAGAAACCGACCCACACCGGCACCGGGCCGACCGGCAGCGTGACGATGCGCCCGGCGCCGGCCGCGGCCAGGGCCAGCCCCGCCACCGCCACGCACCAGGCGGGCAGCACGACCGCACGGGCGTCGGACCGGGCCAGTGCGAGCACCGCACCGACGACGACCCCGGCGCCGAGCCAGGCGCTCACCGCGGCTCCCGGACCGCCCGGCTGGCCGAGCGCCAGCTCGACGGCACTGGGATCCAGGGTCCCCACCCCGGCGTCGGCGAGCCCGGCCTCCCACCACCAGGTCGCGGGGTCGCGTACCCGGTCGAGCAGCCACCACGGCGCCAGCAGCCACGGCACGCCGAGCACGACCAGCCCCGAGGCCACGGCGCTGGCCGGCCGGACGCCCGTGCCCGGCCGGAACGAGACGGCGAGCATCCCGGCGGCGACCACCAGGGCCAGCGGGTACGCGATCGGCACCAGCGCGACCAGCACCCCCAGGGCGAGCCCGGCGCGCGCCCGGCGGGTCCACACCGCGAGCCGGGTGTCGCGGCCGGCGCGGGACCGGCCGAGGGTGACCACGGCGCTGGCCACCAGCGGGAGCCACGCGGTGGCGAGCACGGTGCCGAGGCGACCCTGCGCCAGCGCACCGGTGAGCAGCGGGGTCACCGCGTAGACGGACGCGCCCCAGATCCGCGACGCCGCGGGCAGCCCGAGCCGGCGCAGGAACAGGTGCGCGCCGAGCGCCGACAGCGGCACCGCGAGCAGCATCAGCACCGACACCAGCAGGCCGGCGTCGCCGAGGGTCAGCAGACCGAGCCCGGCCAGCAGGCCGGCGTAGGCGGGCGCGTCCACGGTGCTGCCGACCCCGGCGGGGTGCCAGGAGGAGACGTACTCGGCCCACCAGGCGCTGCCGCCGGCCGGCGCCGGCAGCAGCGCACCGCCCTGCAGCTCCCCGTCGCCGCCCAGCAGGCCGCGGACGGACACCAGCGCGAGCACGGTGATCAGCAGCAGCGTGCTCGCCCAGGGGTGGGCGACCAGCCGGGCGATCGGCCCGGCCTCGGGCACCAGCGACTCCGCCTCCTCCGCGACCGGTCCGGTCTCCGCCACGGCGCGCGGCACCGTGGTCCGACCGGTGCCGAGCAGGCCGGCGGCCACCTCGGCGAGCGTGGCCGCCCCCGCGCGGTACGGGTGCCACACCGGCGGCAGCAGCCGGCGGACGTCGCGCGCAGGGACCCGGGCGGTGCGGGCACGCGCCCGCCGGGCCTGCCACAGCTGCACGGGGTGCGCGTAGACGGACGCGACCGCGCGCAGCTCGTCCCACGCGTCGCGGGGCGCCTTGAGCAGCAACAGCCCCAGCACCCGCAGCAGCGATCCGAGCAGCAGCCGGACCAGCTGCACCGGCAGCACCGCCCGCCGGCAGTTGGCCAGCAGCACCAGCAGGGCGGCCCGCCGGGTCTCTCGGCGCGGTGACCCGCGGACGGCGCCCGGGGTGCGGCGGCCGCGGCTCGCGGCCTCCACGTGGAAGACCACCGCGGCCGGCGCGACGCGCACCCGCTGCCCGGACCGGGAGACCCGCCAGCCCAGGTCGAGGTCGTCGCCGAGCCCGAACCGCGGGTCGAGCCCGCCGAGCTGCTGCCAGACGTCGGCGCGCACCAGCGTCCCCGCGGTGCCGACCGCGAGCACGTCCCGGGCCACGTCGTGCTGGCCCTGGTCGGGCTCGCCGGGTTCGAGCCCGGTCTGGCGGCGGCCGGTGCCGCTGAGGGTGACGCCGACCTCGAGCAGGCGGCGCAACGACGGCCACTCGCGCGACTTGGGGCCGACCACGGCGATGTCCGGCGCACTGCCCGCCTCGGCCAGCAGCGCCGTCAGTGCCTCCGGCGAGGGGGCGCAGTCGTCGTGCAGCAGCCACACCCAGCCGTCGTCGCGCGGGGGCCGGTGCTCGAGCCCAGCAGCGACCGCGGTGGCGAAGGCGGCGTCCGCGCCGAGCGCGACGACGTCGTCGGCGCCGAACGTGTCGGTGAGGATCTGCAGCGAGGAGTCGGCGCTGCCGGTGTCGACCGCCACCCACGCGTCCGGCATCCGGGTCTGGGCGCCGAGGGCGGCGATGACCTGCGGCAGCCAGCCCGCGCCGTCGTGGCTGACCAGCACGGCGGTGACGTGCGGGCGGCCGGTCTCGGGCTCGCGCCGGTGGGAGGAGCGGCCGGCGACGTCGGTCATGCGCGGCGGCACCTTCTGCGGTCAGGGAGCGGGGGAAGCCGCCGTCATGTGCGTCGGCGCTCGGTCCGGCGGCCCGGTCACTCTAGCGACCGGGTGCCGCCGGGACGCCCGGCGGTCAGACCGCCCGCTTCTTCAGCTTCCGCCGCTCGCGCTCGGACAACCCGCCCCAGATGCCGAACCGCTCGTCGTGTCCCAGCGCGTACTCCAGGCACTCGGCCTGGACGTCGCAGGTGAGGCACACCCGCTTGGCCTCGCGGGTGGAGCCACCCTTCTCCGGGAAGAACGCCTCCGGGTCCGTCTGTGCGCAAAGCGCACGCTCCTGCCACAACAGCTCGTTCTCGGCTTCACCGTCGAGTACCTGGAAGTCCCGCACGGTCTTGCCTCCCTCGACCCTCGTGCCCACATCACCGGTCCTGCTGACTCGGCTGCCGGCTCTGACGCGTGCCGGGTACGGGTTCGCGGGCCCGTACCGAATGACACGACTGAAATTACATGCCTGTCAATGCACGATAGTCAAGCCGTACGGTGGTATCGGACCCGAAGATCGGGCTCGAGAGGGTGTGCGGAAGCCGTCCGGGCGTCTATTCGCGACAACCCGGGCACAGCTCAGCTGGGGTCAGCTGGTCGGGCAGCTGGTCGGGTCAGCTGCCGGGCGGCCGCCAGATCGGCCGGTCGTCGTCGTCCTCGTCGTCCGCGTCGACCGGGTCGGGCACCGGGTCGGGCACCGGGTCGGGCACCGGGTCGGGCACGGGCTCCGGCGCCGGCTCCGGCACCGGCTCGGGCGTCGGGGCGGGCTCCACCGGCTGGGGCGGGTCCACCGGCTCCGGCGGGGGGACAGGCTCCGGCGGCGCAACGGGCTCCGGCGGCGCAACCGGCTCCGGTGGCGCGACCGGCGCCGGGGCGACCGGGTCCCGCAACGGGGCGGGCTCGGGCACCGGTGAGGTCAGGTCGGGTGCGGAGAAGTCGCGGGTCTGCTCCGGCTCCGCGACCGGTTGCCCCCAGCCCGCCGCCACCGGCTGGGGCACCGGCTGGTGCGCGGGCGGCTGTGCGATGGGCTGCTGCGGGCGCGGCTTCCGGACCGGTGCCGGCAGCTTCGCGAGCTGCGCCAGCACGTAGTAGCCGGCGGCGCCGATCAGCGCCAGCCCGAGCAGCATCAGGAACGTGCCGCCGACCTTGCCGGCCCGGGCCACGCCACCGAGGCCGGTGGGCTGGCTGAACGGTCCGGTGTCGACGGCGAGGCCCGCCAGCCAGGTGAGGACGGCGCAGGCCGCCATCGCGCCGAGCACGCCGAGCGCCCCGATGGTCACCGGTCGCGCGAGCGGCGTGTGCTCGCGGTACGTCACCAGCGCGACCGCACCCACCAGCAGCCCCACGTACAGCGGGTTGACGAACGCTCCGCTGAGCTGCGTCGCCTTGACCGAGAAGTCGGCGTCGCCGGGGAACAGCAGGACGAAGTTGATCAGCAGCACCAGCCCGGTGTAGCCGAGCAGCACCAGAGCGGCGCGCTCACGCGGCGGTGACGTCGACAGGCTGGGCACGGGACCTCCCCGGTCTCGGTGGTGGCGCAGGTCACGAATCGGACAAGGGTGCCACAGGGTGCGCTGCCGGCCGGCTGCCGGGCCGCTGCCGGGCCGCTGCCGGGCCGCTGTCGGGCCGCTGCCGGGCCGCGCACCGGTGCCGGCCGGACACCGGGGAGACTGGCACCATGCGGATCACGGCCGTGTCCGGCGGCATCGGCGGCGCCCGCTTCCTGCGCGGGCTGCTGCGCGCCCTGGGCCCGGACGACGAGGTGACGGTCATCGGCAACACCGCCGACGACATCTGGCTGTTCGGCCTCAAGATCTGCCCCGACCTCGACACCGTCATGTACACCCTCGGCGACGGGATCGACGAGGAGCGCGGCTGGGGCCGGCGGGACGAGACCTGGCAGGCCAAGGACGAGCTGGCGGCGTACGGCGTCGAGCCGACCTGGTTCGGCCTGGGCGACCGGGACCTGGCCACCCACGTCGTGCGCACCCAGATGCTGCAGGCTGGCTACCCGCTGTCCGACGTGACCGCCGCGCTGTGCGCCCGCTGGCTCGACGGCCTCGTCCCCGCCGTGCGGTTGCTGCCGATGACCGACGACCGGGTGGAGACCCACGTCGTGGTCGACCGCGACGGTGAGCGGGCGGCCGTGCACTTCCAGGAGTACTGGGTGCGGCTGCACGCCGAGCCCCCGGTACGAGACGTGGTGTTCGTCGGCGTCGAGCAGAGCGCACCGGCACCCGGCGTGCTCGAGGCCGTCGCCGAGTGCGACCTGCTGCTGGTCCCGCCGTCGAACCCCGTCGTCTCCGTCGGCACCGTGCTGGCGGTGCCGGGGCTGCGCGACGCCGTGCGCGCCACCTCGGCCACCGTGGTCGGCCTGTCGCCGATCGTGGGCGGGGCGGCCGTGCGCGGCATGGCGGCGCCGTTGCTGCGCCACCTCGGTGTGGAGGTCTCGGCCGCAGGCGTCGGCGCCCACTACGGTGCGCGCGACCGCGGCGGCGTGCTCGACGGGTGGCTGGTCGACGAGACCGACGCGTCCGCGGTGCCGGTGCTGGAGGCGGCGGGGCTGGCCACCCGCGCGGTCCCGCTGCTGATGCCCGACGTCGGCTCGGCGGCGGCCATGGCCCGGTCGGCGCTCGACCTGGCCGCCGACCTGGCAGCACCGGCGTGACCACCCTGCAGGTCCGGCCGGTGACGGGTCTGCCGCGCCTGGGCCCGGGCGACGACCTGGCCGCCCTGCTGCTCGTCGCCCTGGGACCGGACGCCCTGTCCGAGGGCGACGTGCTCTGCGTGTCCAGCAAGGCAGTCGCCAAGACCGAGGGCCGCCGCCGCGTCGCCGACCGCGACGACGTCGTCGACGAGGAGACCGAGCACCTGGTCGCCAGCCGCGGCCCGCTGCGGGTCGTACGCACCCGGCACGGGCTGGTGCTCGCAGCAGCAGGCGTCGACGCGTCCAACACCGAGCCGGGAACGGTGGTGCCCCTGCCGCTGGACCCCGACGCGTCCGCGCGAGCGCTCCGCGAGGGGCTGGCCGCCGGGTCGGGGTGCAACGTCGCCGTGGTCGTCACCGACACGGCCGGGCGGGCCTGGCGCGACGGCCAGACCGACATCGCCGTCGGCTGTGCCGGCCTGCCTCCGATGGTCGACCTCGCGGGCAGCACCGATGCGTACGGCACCGAGCTCGCCGTGACCGCCCCGGCCGTGGCCGACGAGGTGGCCGGTGCCGCCGAGCTGGTGCTCCGCAAGGACGCGCTCACCCCCGTCGCCGTGGTCGGCGGTCTCGGAAGCTTGGTGCTCCCCACCGGCGAGCACGGCCCGGGAGCGACGGCGCTGGTGCGGCCGGAGTCCGACGACCTGTTCGGGCTCGGCGCCCTCGACGCCGTGCAGGCGGCCGTTCGGCGTGGTCCGGGCAACCGGCGCGGCTTCGCGCGCGGCGACGGTGACCTGGCCGGCGTGGTGGCCGCGGCGGCCGACGGGGTGCCGCTCACGGTCGAGTTCCACGCCGGGAACGGTGCTGAGCGCGCAGTGGTCGAGGCCCGCGGCGACGCGCACGCAGCGGGCGTGCTGGCCGAGCGCCTGGGGGTGCTCGGCTGGGCACAGGGCCTCGTCGTCGACGCGCAGCCGCGGGGTCCCGACCCGCAGGTGTGGACGTGGCGGCTGAGCCCGGCTCCGTAGACTCGGCGACCACACGTCGACCCGGCACCGGACGAGACGACCAGCAGAGGACACCGTGGCGAAGAAGGACAAGAACACCGAGCGCAACGAGCGGCGCGAGCGGATGGAGCGGCTGCAGCGTGAGGCGCAGCGCGCGGAGCGTCGCCGCACGATGACCGTGGTGGTGGTCTGTGTCGTGATCGCGCTGGTGATCGTCAGCCTGACCGGGTGGAAGCTGTACCAGGACAACAAGGCCGACGACGAGCTGGCCGGCAAGCCGCTGTCCGACATCGGGGTCAGCGCCGACGCCGCCGCCTGCCAGGACGTGGTGACAAAGCCGGCCGAGGGCAGCTCCGAGCACATCGAGCCGCCGACCCCGATCCCCTACGCCGACGCGCCGCCGGCGTTCGGTCCGCACCGGCCCCAGCCGGCCGAGTTCGGTCGCAAGTTCTACACCGCCGAGGACCGCCCGGAGGTGGCCGAGCTGGTGCACAACCTGGAGCACGGCTACACGATCCTGTGGTACGACCAGACCGTGGCCGATGACGCCGCCCAGCTGCAGACCGTTGAGGACCTGGCGGCCAAGTTCGACGTCGGCAGCGTCGAGGAGGTCGACGACCAGGCCGAGTACAACGCGAACAAGTTCGTGGCCGCGCCCTGGACCGAGTCCGACGGCAAACCGTTCCCGGAGGGCACCCACGTGGCGCTGGCCCGCTGGCTGGCCGAGGGCGACGACGCCGCCGAGGGCCAGGGCGAGGGTGTCTGGTTGTACTGCGAGCAGCCCAGCGGCGAGGCGCTGGAGCAGTTCATGGACGACTACCCGCAGTCCAACTCGCTCGAGCCCGATGGTGCCTGACGCTCAGCCGGCCGTGGTCGCCGTGGTGAGCGGCTACTTCAACCCGCTGCACGTCGGCCACCTGATGCTGATGGAGGACGCCCACGACGGGGCCGACCGACTGGTCGCCGTCGTGAACAACGACGCGCAGCAACGGGCCAAGAAGGGTGTCGAGATCACCTCCGAGCACGACCGGCTGCGGCTGGTGCTCGCCCTGCGGGTCGTCGACGAGGGGTTCGTCGCGGTTGACGACGGTCCCGGTGTCGGCGACTCGCTGCGCACCGTTCGCCAGCGCTACCCGGACGCGAGGATCGTGTTCTGCAACGGCGGCGACAGGCGCGGGGTCGACGAGATCCCCGACCACGAGACGCGGGCCTGCGAGGAGGCCGGCATCGAGATGCGGTTCGGCGTCGGCGGCGACGACAAGACCGACTCGAGCAGTCGCATCCTCGAGGTGCTGCGTCAACGCGGCGCCGAGGCGCCGCCCCGCTAGCGTGACGCGGTGCCCGCTGCCCCCACCGTCCCTGCCCTGCTCGCCGACCTGCTGCGCGACGACCCCGGCCGCCCGGCCGTCACCTGGATCGACCCGCCGAGCGGCGCACGGGTCGAGCTGAGCCGGGCCACCCTCGCCAACTGGGTCGCGAAGATCGGCGGCCTGCTGCAGGACGTCGCCGAGGTCGAGGCAGCCGAGCGGATCCGTCTCGACCTGCCGACGCACTGGCTCTCGGTCGCCTGGCCGCTGGCCTGCTGGTCGGTGGGTGCCGTGGTGCTGCCCGCAGGCTCGGACAGCGCGGCCGACGTGCCGGTGGTCGCCGACGCCGGGGAGGTGGCGCCTGCGGACCGGCTGGTCGTGGTCGGCCTGGCGCCGCTCGGCGGGCGGTCACGGGTGCCGGTGCCCGCGGGCGGGCTCGACGCCGGCGCCGAGGTGCTCGGGCAGCCGGACGACCTGGTCGCGTACGACCCGCCCGGCCCCGCCAGCGCAGCCACCGAGGACCACGACCACGCCGGGCTGCTGGCGGCTGCCGAGCGCCGGGCGGAGGCGCTGGGACTCGGTGCCGGCGACCGGCTCGCCACCGACGTCGGCCCCTGCACCCGCGACGGGCTGGTCGACACCGTGCTCGCCCCGCTGGTGGTGGGCGGCTCGCTGGTGCTGCTCACGAGCCCCGACCCGGCGGCGCTGACGGCGGAGCGGCCGGACGTCCGGGCCGGGTCGCTGGCTGGTTAGGCTCCACCCCATGAGCTGGATGGTCACCGGCGGCGCCGGCTACATCGGTGCCCACGTCGTGCGCGCGCTCGCGGCGGCCGGGCTCGACGTCGTCGTCGTCGACGACCTGTCCAGCGGGCACGCGTCGTTCGTCCCCGACGACGTGTCACTGCACCGCGGCACGGTCCTCGACACCGAGCTGCTCACCCGGGTGCTCAAGTGGCACCACGTCACCGGGGTCGTGCACCTGGCCGGGTTCAAGTACGCCGGCGTCTCCGTCAAGCGTCCCCTGCACACGTACGAGCAGAACGTCGAGGGCACCCGCCGGCTGCTGCTGGCCATGCACCGCGCCGGTGTCGGCAACATCGTGTTCTCGTCCAGCGCAGCCGTCTACGGCACGCCCGACGTCGACCTCGTCAGCGAGGACACACCGACCCGCCCCGAGTCGCCGTACGGCGAGAGCAAGCTGATCGGTGAGTGGCTGCTGAGCAACGTCTTCCGGGTGACCGGGCTGCGGCACACCAGCCTGCGCTACTTCAACGTCGTCGGGTCGGCGTACGACGACCTCTACGACGCCAGCCCGCACAACCTCGTGCCGCTGGTGCTCAAGGCGCTCACCGAGGGACGCACGCCCCAGATCTACGGCGACGACTACCCGACGCCGGACGGCACCTGCGTGCGCGACTACCTGCACGTCGGCGACCTGGCCGACGCGCACGTGGCGGCGGCGAAGGCGCTGGCCGAGGGCCGCGAGCTCGCGCCCGTCTACAACCTCGGCAGCGGTGACGGCATGAGCGTCGCCGAGATCATGGCCTCGATCGCCCGCGCCACCGGCATCGACTTCACCCCCGAGGTGCAACCCCGCCGAGCCGGCGACCCGGCCCGGATCGTCGCGAGCGGGGAGGCTGCGGCCCGCGACCTCGGCTGGCGGATGTCGCACACCGTCGACGAGATGATGGCCAGCGCCTGGAAGGCGTGGACCGCCGCGTCCGGCTCGCCGTCCCGCTAGCCGAGCAGGTCACCGGCCGTCGGGCCACCAGCGATCGGCACCCGCCGGCCCAGCGAGCCGCCGGACGTGCCGGGGAGCAGGTACAGCTGCTGGCTGGTGCGGTCCCGGGCCACCAGGTCGGGGTTTCCGTCCCGGTCGAGGTCGCCACTGCCGAGCATCAGGTCGTACCGGCTCGCGTCGGTCGCAACCCGCCGCGACTGCAGCAGTCCCCCGGGACCGTTGCCACGCCACAGCCACAGGGCGCCGTCGCGGTCGCGGGTCATCAGGTCGGGCGCGCCGTCGGCGTTCCACCGGCCGACGCCGAGCACCCGCCCGACGTCGCCGAAGCCGCCGCCCAGCGCGTAGCCGTCGCGCACGCCCTTGCCGCCACGTCCGGGGAACAGCCACAGCGTGCCGCCGGGCAGCCGGGCGGCGAGGTCGGGCCGACCGTCGCCGGTCCAGTCGCCGAGCGGGGTGAGCATCGTCCGCGATCCCCAGCCGTCCCAGCCGCCGACCCGCGCGCCGAAGCGCCCGTTGCCGAGGCCGGGGAACAGCCACAGCTCGCCGTCCTCGCGTCCCATCAGGTCCCGGCGACCGTCGCCGTTCCAGTCGCCGACGATCCGCAGCCACGAGTACGACTCCCAGCTCCCCCGGACGGTGCCGGACTCGGTCAGCAGCTGCTCGCTGGAGTCGCCCGCCAGCACCCGCAGCTGCGCACCGTCGCGGACGAGCAGGTCCGGTCGGGGATCGCCGACCACCGAGCGGCCCAGTCCCCGACCGGCCCAGCCGGACTGGTGGTTGGTGGCCGTCGTACGGATCCGGCCGAGCCTCGCGTACAGGTGCCGGCCCGGGCAGGCCGTCGACGCGGCGTCGCGGTGACCGTTGACCGCCCGGAACGAGTCGCCGTCGATGCGCACCGTCGACTGCGCGGCGACGCCGTAGAGACTGAGCTTCCACGCGTACAGCCGGGAGTAGGCGCGCAGCATGGCCTTGCGGGGCTGGACGTTCTCGAAGTTGCCGATCGCGGACATCGCGAACGACTCCTCGTTGTAGCCCAGCGTGTGCGCACCAATGACGGCGCGTCCGATGCCGCCCCAGCGCCCTTCCCAGACCCGGCCGAACCGGTCGACGAGGAAGTTGTAGCCGATGTCGCTCCAGCCGCGTCCCTGCACGTGGTAGGCGTAGATGGAGCGCAGGATCGACGGGACCTGGTTGGCGGAGTAGTCGTTGGCGTTGACCGTGTGGTGCACGAACGAGCCGCTGATCTCGCCGTAGCCGGCGAACCCGTCCCGCATCCCTTCGTCGGCGCCCCACTGCGCGCGGGAGTAGATGCCCGGCCGCGGAGTGGCCACGTCGTTGCCGTCCGTCGCGCGGTAGTGCGGCCGGCCGAGGCGCGCCGCGGACTGGTCCTGCTCCGCGTCGGGGTCGATCACGACGAGGGTCAGACCCGCAGGCGCCCGGTCACCGGGACGGCCCGACACCCGCAGCTGCACGGCGTCGACGTCGCCCACCACGTACGGGTCGGTGCCGGGGCGGGACCCGGCGGCCTCGACCGTGCCCGGGTCGGGTCCGTGCTCGGGGTCGGTGTGCAGCGCGGTCCACGCCGACCAGTCGCCGTCGGTCTCGGTCCGCACCGACGCACGCTGTCCGGAGGTGTCGGCCGCCTGGTCCCACACCGCGCCGACCGCGGCGTAGCCGGTGGCGGGCACCGGCGCCGAGAGCGCGACCACGCCGTGCAGCGCGTTGCGTCCCCGCTCGTCGGCCAGCGCGCGGGCAGCGGCCGGGTCGACGCCGCCGACCGGCACCTGCTGCACGACCGGTGTCACCGGACCGGAGGCCACGTACCCGTCGGGAGCGGCTGCGCCGGCCGAGGGAACGGCGACCACCAGCAGCGTGCCCACCATGGCGGCGGTGGGCAGGAGTGCGGCGGTCAGACGGTAGGGGCGGCGATGTTGGCGCATGAAGGTCCCTCGGGAGCGACGTCACTGACGTCCCGACCATCACACCCGTCACAGCCCGCGGTCGCGGCCGGAGGCCGAACTACAGCCATGTGGACGATGCTCTGGTCCCCCACCCGCCGGGCTCAGTACTCCCCGAAGTCGCCGTCCTCGTCGTTGGGGTCGTCGGCGTCGTACTTCAGGTAGTGGATCGCGTCGGGCACCGCACCGTCGAAGCCGAGCCGGCCCTTCTCCAGCACGATCGCGCGACTGCACAACCGCTTGACCTGTGCGGTGTTGTGCGAGACGAACACGATCGTGCGCCCCTCCTCGCGCACCTCGGCGATCCGTTTCAGGCACCGCTTCTTGAACGGCGGGTCACCGACCGCGAGCACCTCGTCGATGATGAAGATGTCGGACTCGGCCTGCACCGCGATGGAGAAGCCGAGCCGCGAGAACATGCCCGACGAGTACTGCCCCACCGGCGAGTCGAGGAACTGGCCGATCCCGGCGAACTCCACGATGTCGTCGAACTTGCGGTTGATCTCGGACTCGGACATGCCGAGGATCGCGCCGTTGAGGTAGATGTTCTCGCGGCCGGTCAGCTGGTTGTGGAAGCCGGCGCTGACCTCGATCAGACCGGCGATCCGGCCGCGGGTGAGCACCCGGCCGTTGTCCGGCCGCATCACCCCGGAGACGAGCTTGAGCAGGGTCGACTTGCCAGAACCGTTGAGCCCCATCAGCCCGATCGCCTCGCCCTGCTGCACGGTGAACGACACGTCGTCGAGGGCCTGGAACTTCGGGTTCCGCTTCTCGCCCTTGAACCTCCGGACCGCCCGCTGCTTGAGGGTGCGCGCGTTCAGCATCGTGAAGTGCTTCGAGACGTTCTCCACCACCACCGACTCGGCCACGGTCACAACCTCTCCGCGAAGCCGTACTCGAGCTTGCTGAACACCTTCTGCGCGACCCAGATCAGCACCAGGCAGCCCGCGAGAGTGAGCAGGCCGCGCGTCATCAGGTGCGGGGGAAAGTCGCCCTGCGCCGACGCGGGGTCGCTCAGCGCCGGGATCCAGAACGCCTCCTGGTTGAGCAGCACCGCGGGTGCGATCGGGTTCAGCAGGTACAGCTGCTCGGCCCACGCCGGCGCGACGTCGGCGACCAGGGTGAAGGGGTAGATCATCGGCACCGACCAGCGGACCAGGATGCCCAGCGTGTCGACGAAGTTGCCGAAATCGCGGAAGTAGACGCACAGCGCGCTGAAGCTCAGCGCGATGGCGACCGAGAAGCTCACCAGGATCGCGTACGCGAGCACGCCGCACGCCAGCGCATAGGCGTCGGGAGACCAGCCGACGAAGAAGCAGGCGACCAGCATCACGACGTACTGCGGGATCGCGTGGTAGCCGGTGACGAGGACCGACGCGATCGGGAACATCTCGCGGGGCACGTTCATCTTGCGCACCAGCGACTTGTTCTTGATCACCGACTTGGTGCCTGCGGTGAGCGTCTCGCTGAACGACGTGACCATGATCAGGCCGGCGAAGATGTGCAGCGGGAAGTCCTCGACCGTGTCCCGCAGCCCCAGCAGGGTGCCGATCACCAGGTAATAGACCATGAACCGGACCAGCGGCTTCACGTACGACCAGGCGAAGCCCAGCAGCGAGGCCTGGTAGCGGACCCGCAGCTCCTTCTGCACCAGCAGCTTGAGCAGGTACCTGCGCTTGAAGACGCCGAACAGGCCGGTGACGTCCCCGGGAGGGCGCAGCGGGCCGAGCTCCTCCCCCGGTGCGGCGCCAACGGCGGCCGTCATGCGGGCGGCTCCACGGGCGGCTCCGCGGGCGGCTCCACGGACGGGGACTCGGTGCGCACGCTCGGCGCGAACGTGGGCCGCACGGCGTCGAAGGTCTCCTCCCACTCCTCGGGCGAGACCAGCGTCGGCAGCGCCTCGCGGTAGCGCGCGGCCAGCGACGGCCACTCGCGCAGGAAGCGCTCGTGCACGCGGACGGTGCGCGCCAGCAGGGTGCGGAAGGAGTCCGGGTCGCGCTGGTACCACGACGTCGCGGTGCCGTCGGTGGTCGACACGATCGCGCCGTCCAGCGACGCGAGCCGGTACCACCGGGCGTCGCGGGCGGTGAGCCGCGCCTCCGGGTAGGAGCGCGCCAGGCTGCGTACCGGACGGAGCTGGCGCAGCGCACCCTTGACCGCGGCGACCGTCGCGCCCGCCGGGGTGCGCGGGTCACCCGGCTCGCGCCCACGCTTGGGCGGCTTGGCCCGCCTGGGCGAGGGGAAGGCGTTGGGGTGCGGCGCCGTCTTGGCGTCGATGTGCTCGGCGCGCATGGACCGCACGTCGCCGAGCCTGGTGACGATGCTGGGGTGCAGCTGCTCGGGGCCCTCGAGCAGGTCCTCGAGCGCCAGCAGCCGCAGCTCGGCGGTGGAGTACTGCATCGCCAACAGGTGCTTGACCTGGTGGTTGAAGCTCTCGCGCACGAGCCGTCCGCCGAACTGGTACGGCGAGTGGAGCAGCGCCGCGACCGTGCGGTTGCGCTGGTGGAAGTAGGCCTGCCAGTCCAGCGCGTCGTTCTTGTCCGTCCACGGCACGTGCCACACGGCCACACCCGGCATCGACACCGTCGGGTAGCCGTGCGCGGCCGCTCGCAGGCCGTACTCGGCGTCGTCCCACTTGATGAACAGCGGCAGGCCCAGCCCGATCTCGTCGATCACCTGGCGCGGGATCAGGCACATCCACCAGCCGTTGAAGTCGACGTCGACCCGCCGGTGCAGCCAGCGGGTGCTGCGCAGGTTGCGGCTGGCCAGGTCGTGCTCGGGCTCGACGCCCGGCACCGGCCCCCACCAGAACCGGTAGCGGTCGACCCGCTCGCCGAAGCTGTGCAGCTGCGAGCGCGAGAACAGGCTGAACATGTGCCCGCCCACCAGCGTCGGCTTGCTGGCCAGGTCGGCGAAGGTGATGGCCCGGAGCACCGACTCGGGCTCGGCCACGATGTCGTCGTCGAGCAGCAGCACGTAGTCGCTGCGCCCTGCCTTGGCGGTCTCGTACTGCGCCCGGGCGAAGCCACCCGAGCCACCGACGTTGCCCTGTTCGATGACCCGGAGCTTGCCGCCCATGGCGGACTCGACCCGGGCGAAGTCGGCCTCGGCCTTGACCTGCTCGTCGCCCTGGTCGACGACGATCACCTCGTCCAGCACCTTCAGCACGTCGGTGTCGTCGGCGAGCTGGCCGAGCAGCTCCACGCAGGAGTCGGACCGGTTGAACGTGGTGATGCCGACGGTCGCCGTGCCCTGGCCGGAGTGCTCGAGCGGCACCTCGGCGGCCCAGTACGCCTCCTCGAGCACCGCGTCCTCGGGACCGGAGGAGACGTCGAACCAGTACCAGCCGCCGTCGCCGAACGGCTTGAGCGGCAGCGTGAAGCTGAAGTCGCCGGTCGAGTCGTTGTCGGTCGACGCCGAGGACACCCGCTGCGCCCTGCCGTCGGGGGTCGAGCGGTAGACGATGACCGTCGCCTCGCCGGAGACCCGCACCGTCAGCGAGACCGTGTCGAGCACGCTCCACATCCGCCAGTAGCTGGCCGCGAACCCGTTGAAGTAGGTGCCGAACGACACCCGGGAGTCGGCCGGCACCCGCAGCCGGAAGCGGTCCAGGATGTCCTCCGGCCGCCGGGCCTGCGACGTGGTGTCGAGCACCCGGGTGACCTCGGGCTTGACCGCGATGTCGTCGTCCTCGCGGGAGGCGGTGATGCCGGTGCCGTGGTCGACGTAGAGCGGCAGCACGTCGAGGTCGCGGTCGGTCGGCAGCACCACGCGCTGCAGGACCCGCCGGACCGTGGTCGGCTCGGTCTTCGCCATCACGCGTCGACCCCTCCGCTGGCCAGCTCCTGCCCGTCGGCGAAGTGCGGCCGGATCTTGTTGTCGTACATGGACAGTGCGGCTCCGATCGCCATGTGCATGTCGAGGTACTTGTACGTGCCGAGGCGCCCGCCGAACAGCACCTGCTTCTCCCCCCTGGCGAGGTCGCGGTACTTGAGCAGCTTCGCCCGGTCCTCGGCGGTGTTGATCGGGTAGTACGGCTCGTCGTCGATCTCGGCGGAGCGCGAGTACTCCCGCTGGATCACGGTCCGGTCGCTCGGGTAGCGGTCGACCCGTTCGGGGTGGAAGTGCCTCGGCTCGATGATCCGGGTGAACGGCACGTCCTCGTCGGCGTAGTTCATCACCGACGTGCCCTGGAAGTCGCCGACCGGCTCGACCGAGGTCTCGAGGTCGATGGTACGCCAGGACAGGTGCCCGAGCTCGTTGCCGAAGTACTGGTCGACCGGCCCGGTGTAGACGACCGGCACGTTCCCGAGGATGTCGTCACGCTGGTCGAAGAAGTCGGTCTCGAGGCGCACCTCGATGTTGTCGTCGTCGGCCATCTTCTCCAGCCACGCGGTGTAGCCGTTGGTGGGCAGGCCCTCGAACGTGTCGTTGAAGTAGCGGTTGTCGAAGTTGTAGCGGACCGGGAGCCGGCTGATGATCTCGGCCGGCAGCTCCTTGGGGTCGGTCTGCCACTGCTTGAGCGTGTAGCCCCGGATGAACGCCTCGTAGAGCGGGCGGCCGATCAGCGAGATCCCCTTCTCCTCCAGGCTCTGCGCGTCGGCACTGTCGATCTCCCCGGCCTGCTCGGCGACCAGCTCGCGGGCCTCGGTGGGGGTGATCGCCCGGCCGAAGTACTCGCAGATCGTCGCCAGGTTGATCGGCATCGGGTAGATGCGACCGCGGAAGTTGGTGAAGACCTTGTGCGTGTAGCCGGTGAACGACGTGAAGCCGTTGACGTAGTCCCACACCCGCTGGTTGGAGGTGTGGAACAGGTGCGCGCCGTACTGGTGCACCTCGATGCCGGTCTCGGGGTCGGGTGCGGAGTAGGCGTTGCCGCCGATGTGGTGACGGCGGTCCAGCACCAGCACCCGGAGGCCGAGGTCGCGGGCGCAGCGTTCGGCGATGGTGAGGCCGAACAGGCCTGATCCGACGACGACGAGGTCAGTGTTCACGCAGTGTCTCCACCAGACATCCGGAGGGTGTTGGGCAGCCGAGGGCACATGAGGGCATCGATCAGTCTATCGAGGAGGTGTCGGCGGATCGCCGAAGCCTCGGTGTGCGATGAGTCTCCGATAGGCGAGCCGACGGAGCCGGGTCGGCACCAGCCGGTAGCCGCCGCGCACCACCAGGTTGCGCGCGTACTCGCGGCGGCTGGTCAGGCCCTGCCGCCGGAACTCACGCTGCAGCGCGACCTCCGAGCGCAGCAGCGCCAGCCCGCCCCGGCGGGCGTACGCGCCTGCGCCCACCCGGTAGTAGACCAGCGGCTCGGCCACGTTCGCCGGGCGCGCCCCTCCCGCCAGCATCCGTGCGAACAGCAGGTAGTCCTCCATCAGCGGCAGGTCCTGGTAGCCGCCGGCCCGCTGCACGGCCTGGCGACGGTAGACGACGGTGGGGTGGTTGAAAGGGTCGCGGAACTGCGCGGCCGACCGGATCCACTCCGGATCGGTCGGCGGGATGCGCACCTCCTCCGCAACCGCGATGTCGTCGACGAACTCGATCAGCGCGGACCCCACGATGTCGGCTCCCGCCTCTATCACCGGCAGCTGCACCGCGAAGCGCTGCGGCAGCGAGACGTCGTCGGCGTCCATCCGGGCGACCACGTCGTGCGTGCACGTTTCCAGCCCACGGTCCAGAGCCGGCCCGAGGCCACGGTTGTCCTGCAGCACCAGGTGCTGCACCGGCACCGGGCTGGAGGCGACCAGGTCGCCGAGTGTGTCGGCGAGCGCCTCGCCGATCGGCCCGTCCTGCACGACGACGACCTCGTCGGGGCGCCGGGTCTGCTCCACGACGGTGCTGTCCCACGCCTGGCGGAGGAAGTCGGGCCGGTCCCCCGACCACAGGCACATCAGCAGGCTGAACTGCTCAGCCATCGTGCCCCGCCTCCGCGAGCACCGTCTCGTTCGGGCGCGGCCGGGTGCGCACGCCGTCGGCCAGCCCGCGCCGCATCGCGCGGCGCAGGGTGGCCCGGTCGCGGCTGGTCCGGTAGGTACGTGCCCAGCGCCGCACCGTGGACCCGCCGTACAGCGCCTTCTCCACCGGGGTGAGGCCGTGGCTGCGGGCGAACAGCCACACCTTGTTGCGCACCTCGAAGTAGAACCGCTCGCCGGGATCGGCGTCGGTCGAGCCGAAGGTCCGGGTCTTGTGCACGACCTGGCTGCCGGGGCAGTACAGCCCGCGCCGTCCGCGCAGCAGCCGGGTCGTGAACTCGAAGTCGTCGTTCCACAGGAAGTAGTCGGCCACCGGCAGGCCCCGGGTGCGTACCTGCTCGGCGTCGACCAGCACCGAGACGAACGACGCCGACCGGATCGCGACGCAGCCGACGCGCTCCGCGGCGGTGCGCTCGGGGTGGCCGACTCGCGGCTTCTCCCGCGGCGTGTTCATGGGGTGGTCGCGGCCGTCGGTCCACAGCACCCGGCTGGCCAGCAGCGCCGGGGCGGGCGGTCCGTACGCCGCCCTGGCGGCGAGCAGCGCCTCCAGCGCATCCGGCCGCGGCACGGTGTCGTCGTCGAGCAGCCACACCAGGTCGGCGTCGTGGCCGTGCACGGCCCGCTGCACACCGGCCGCGAAGCCGCCGGCGCCACCCGTGTTGCGGGTCAGGACGACCAGGTCGGCGGTGGTGAACTCGGTGGCGACCAGTGCCGCGGTCCCGTCGGTGGACGCGTTGTCGACCACCACGACCGCGGTGGGCGGGGTCGACTGCGCCATCACCGCGGCGAGTGACTCGCGCAGCAGGTCGCGGCGGTTCCAGGTGACGACCACCGCCACGACGCGGGGCTCGCGATCCATCACGCATCCTCGGCTCACGGGCAGGCGGGCCGCGCCACAGTAGCGGGCGGCTGGTCAGCAGGCCCGGGCCAGGTCGCCGCTGTGGTTGGCCGCTTTGGTGCTCTTGGGCTTCTTCTTCGGGTGACCGCCGTCGTCCGTGTCACCCTCCGCCTTGGCGATGGTCTCGTCGACCCGCTCGCGGATCAGCTCGAAGTCCGGATCGCCGGTGTCGACCAGCGGCGGCACGAACGAGAGCGTGGTGAGCGGCAGCTCGCGGGCCTGCAGCGCCAGGTCGACGAAGCGGTCCAGCTCGGTGGCCGGGATGTCGGTGCTCAGCAGCTGCTTGCTCGCATCGGCGATCTCCTGCACGTGCAGCAGCACCTGCTGCGGGCTGAGCTGCTGCAGCATCGCGTTCATCACGCACTTCTGCCGCGCCATCCGGGAGTAGTCGTCGTCGAAGGCGCGGCTGCGCGCGTACCAGAGCGTCTCGTAGCCGTTGAGGTGCTGGACGCCCGCGGGGATCTCGTCGCCGACGTACTCGGTGCTCCCGATGCCGATGGGGGTTCGTACGTTGATGGTCACGCCGCCGACGGCGTCGACGAGGTCCTTGAAGCCCTTCATGTTGACCATCGCGTAGTAGTTGACGGGCAGTCCGGTGATCGCCTCGACGGCCTGCCGGGTGGCGGCCAGGCCGGGGTCCTTCTCGTCGGGGAACAGCTTCGGGTGGTCGAGCCCGTAGGTGTAGACGCCGTTGAGGTAGCAGCCCTCGCAGTCGAACCCGTCGGGGAACTTCTCCGCCATGGGGGTGCCCTCGGGGAAGGGCACGTTCGCCATGTTGCGCGGCAGCCCGAACAGCACGGTACGGCCGGTCTCCTCGTCGATGCTCGCCAGCGTGATCGAGTCCGGGCGCAGGCCCCAGCGGGTGGCTCCTGAGTCGCCGCCGAGCAGCAGCACGGTGTAACGCCCGTCGACCGCGTCCGCGGCCGGGCCGTCGCCGAAGACCGAGACGATGAAGTCGCGCTGCACGGCGACCACGTGCGCGGAGAACAGCAGCGTCGACGCGAGGACGGCGACCAGCGCGGTGCTGGTGCCCGCCAGCGCGAGCCGGCGCCGCTGGGGCAGGGCCGGCGGGTCGCCGAGCCGCCACGCATCGAGCAGCAGCACCACCCAGCCGATGGCGACGACCATCAGCAGCACCCGCGCCAGCAGCAGGGCGCGCGGGTCGGTGACCAGCGCGACCCCCACCCCGCGGTCGATCCACGTCGCCACGCCGAGCAGGAGCAGCAACCCGAACAGCCCGGCCCAGATCCGCAGCGCGATCGTGCCGACCCGCCGGTTGCCGGCGATCAGCTGCGCCGAGCCGGGCAGCAGCACGGTCATCGCCAGCAGCGTCAGCGCCCGCCGGAAGCGCAGCCGGTCGCTCGCCGCGCGGACTCGGGCGCGCACCGTGGAGGCCGGCGGTGGCGCTGCCTGATCGGTCACCGTCCGAGTATCACCAGCATCAGGCGTCACAGCAGTCACGGCACGCCGGTGCGATCGGAGCAGGCGTGGCTCCCGTACGCTGACCGGATGCCCGATCGCCCCGGCTCGTCCGACGACGACCAGTACCGCTGGCTGTACGGGACGTCGCGGCCCGGCGGTGAGGACGCCGACCCCGACGCGACCCGGGCCATGCCGCCGCCCTCCGACGGGGAGCAGGGGCCCGACCCGGACGCCACCCAGGCGATGCCCGCGGACCCGCCGCCCGCGGACCCGCCGCCCGCGGACCCGCCGCCCGCGGACCCGCCACCCGCGAGGCCGCCGTCCGCGAGCCCGCCGCCCGCGCCGCGGGACCCCCCGCCACGCCAGTCACAGCAGCCGCAGCCCCCGCAGGAGGCGCTGGCCCCGCCGAACCTCCCCCCTCCCGGCACACCGGTGCGGCGGGACGGGCCCACCCCGCCGCCGCCCGGCAAGCCGGGCAAGCCGGGCAACCGCGGCCGGACCATCCGCCGGGTGCTGCTCGCGCTGTTCCTGGTCTGGATCCTGTTTCTCATCGCGGTGCCGATCTGGGCCTGGACCCAGATCGGCAAGGTCGATGCGGAGCCGGACGGCGACCGGCCCGGTGACCAGCCCGGGGCGACGTACCTCGTGGTCGGCTCGGACAGCCGCGAGGGGCTGACCGAGGAGGAGCGCCAGGACCTGTCCACCGGCAACGCCGAGGGCGACCGAACCGACACGATCATGCTGCTGCACACCGGCGACGGCCCGACCACGTTGGTGTCGCTCCCGCGCGACTCGCCGGTCGACATCCCCGGCGAGGGAACCAACAAGATCAACGCGGCGTACTCGTTCGGCGGCCCCGAGCTCCTCGTGGAGACGGTCGAGCAGAACACCGGCATCCGGGTCGACGGCTACGTCGAGATCGGCCTCGGCGGCTTCGTCAACATCGTCGACGCGCTCGGCGGCGTGGAGATCTGCCCGGAGGACGCGATCGAGGACAAGAAGGCCGGCCTGAACATCGAGTCCGGCTGCCAGGAAGCGGACGGGCCGACCGCCCTCGGCTACGCCCGCACCCGCAAGTTCGCGATCGCCGACCTGCAGCGGGTCCAGAACCAGCGTGAGGTGGTGAGCTCGATCGCCGACGAGGCCGCGTCACCCTGGACGCTGCTGAACCCGTGGCGGTACTTCAGCCTGGCGAACTCCGGCTCCGACTCGCTGCGGATCGGCGAGGACGTCGGGCCGATCGACCTGGCCCGGTTCGCGTGGGCGATGGGAGAGGTGAGCGGCGGCGGCAAGACCTGCACGGTGCCGCTGGCCGCCGGCGACGCGACCTGGGACGAGGAGCGCTCCGACCAGCTGTTCGAGCTGATCATCGAGGACCGCACCGACGACATCAGTGACGACCTCTGCCGGCCGAGCGGGCTGTCCGGCTAGCCCTCCACGTCAGCCGGGCTCAGGCCAGGCTCCCGGCCCGCCGGCCGAACACCGCACCCGCGGTCAGCCCGGTGCCACCCGGGTAGTTGCCGCTGAACAGACCGCCGAGCATCTCGCCGCAGCACCACAGCCCCGGCACCGGCCCGCCGGACGCGTCCAGGACCCGCCCGTCGGTGTCGGTGTGCAGGCCGCCGAAGGTGAACGTGATCCCGCAGGTCACCGGGAACGCGTAGTAGGGCGGCTCCTCCAGCGCCAGCGCCCAGTTGCTCTTGGGCGGCTGCACCGGGGCGGCACGACCGTCCTTGACCGCGGCGTCGAACGGCACCGACCGGTCGATCGACGCGTTGAACTCGCGCACCGTGCGCGCCAGCGCGTCGGCGTCGATGCCGGCCGCCGCGGCCAGCCCGGACACGCTGTCCGCCGTGTGCACCGAGATGCCGGGGCTGTCGTACTCCTCGGTGCGCAGCATCGGCCGGGTGGTGGCGTCGAAGACCTGGTAGGCGACCCCGCCGGGCTGGCGCAGGATCTCGGCGCCGTACCTGGCATAGGTGTAGTTGCGGAAGTCGCTGCCCTCGTCGACGAAGCGCACGCCGTCGCGGTTGACCACGATGCCGAGCGGGTAGCCGCCACGGGTCAGCCGGTTGGTCAGCTCGCGGTCGCCCTCGTCGGCGGCGCCGGCGTCCCAGGCGACGCTGTGACAGGTGCCCCAGTCGCCGTGCGGGGCCGCGCCGATCTCGAGCGCCGCGCGCAGCATGTCACCGGTGTTGAGGGGCGTGCCGCGGACCTTGGCCCGGGCCCACTCGGAGCCCAGGTGCTCCTTGCGCATCGCGGCGTCGGCCTCGAAGCCACCGGCGGCGAGCACGACCGACTCGGCGTGGGTCGTGCCGTTGCTGCCGTCGGCGTCGCGCCAGCGCACCCCGGCGACCCGGTCGCCGTCGTGGACGAGGTCGGTGCAGGCACGGCCGTAGCGCATCTCCACCCCGCCGGCCCGGGCCGCCTCGGTGTGCTGGGCCACCAGGCCCTTGCCGCCGTCCACGCTGCCCACCGCGAGCCCGCCCCAGAACACGTGGCCACCGTCCGGACCGGGGTAGGCCTGGCGCTCGTACATCAGCCGGAACCGCAGCCCGAGCCCGTGCAGCCAGCGCAGCGTCGCTTGGCTGTCGTCGACGAGCACCCGGGTCAGCCCGGGGTCGTTGCGCCCCGCGGTGATCCGCTCCATGTCCGCGGTGAACGCCTCCCGGTCGTACGCAGGCAGCACCGTGGTCGCGAGCCGGTCGTCGGCGTCGAGCAGGTCGGCGACGTCGGCCAGCCCGTCGTGCGCGATCCGGAACGCACCCGCCGTGTAGTAGCTGTTGCCTCCCGCCTCGTCCGGCGTGCCCTTCTCGCACAGCAGCACCTGCCGGCCACGCGCCACGGCGGCATGGGCGGCGCTGAAGCCCGCGTTGCCTCCGCCGACGACCACCACGTCGACCTGCTCGTGCCACGCGTCCGCCACGTCCGGTCCTCCTCGCCAGGTCAGGGATACAACTGTATACAGTCTACCCGGTACGCTCCCGGAACCACCCCGAACCCGGAGGAACCATGACAGCTGCCGGCCGGTCCTGGCTGCGGACCCTCCCGTACGTGCTCGCGCTCGCGCTGGCCGTCGTGCTCGTGGTCCTGAGCGTCCGCGCCGACGACGCCCGCGACGACGTGACCCAGGACGTGCTCGAGGGCGAGCAGCTGAAGATCATGGCGCCCGCGGACCCCGGCGGCGGCTGGGACCAGACGTCGCGGGCGATGCAGGAGGCGCTGCAGGACGTCGTGGGCCGCAGCGAGGTCTACAACGTCGGCGGCGCGGGCGGCACCATCGGGCTGAGCCAGTTCGAGCAGCTGACCGGCGAGCCCAACGAGCTGATGGTGACCGGACTGATCATGATCGGCGCGATCGAGGCCAACAACACGTCGGTGACGCTGGAGGACACGACACCGCTGGTCCGGCTCACCACCGACTCGCAGGTGATCGTGGTGCCCGACGACTCCGAGCTCGAGACCGTCGACGACCTGGCCCAGCAGATGGAGACCGACCTCGCAGGCGTGTCGATCGCGGGCGGCTCGGCGGGCGGCGTCGAGCAGATCATGTCCGGACTGATGGCCGAGGCGGTCGGATCCGACCCCGGCGACGTCAACTACATCGCGCACGCCGGCGGTGGCGAGGCGGTGGCGACGGTGCTGTCGGGCAGCGCCACGATCGGCATCTTCGGCGTCTCCGAGATCCTGCCCCAGATCGACTCCGGCGACGTACGGGCCCTGGCCGTGTCGAGCGCCGACCGGATGCCGCTGCTCGAGGACGTGCCGACGCTGGTGGAGTCCGGCATCGACGTCGAGATCACCAACTGGCGCGGGGTGGTCGCCCCGCCGGGCATATCCGCCGAGCAGGAGGCCGAGCTCGAGGAGCTGGTGATGGAGATGATCGACACCCCCGAGTGGGCGGACGCGCTGGAGAGCTACGGCTGGGGCGACGCCACCCTGCCCGGCCCGGAGTTCGAGGAGTTCATCGCTGCCGAGGAGGAGCGCACCGCGCAGGTCGTGGAGGACCTCCAGATCGGAGAGGTGGCATGACCGACCGCGAGCACCCGAGGGAGCACGAGCCGCACAGCCTGCGGGAGTCGCTGGTCGGCGACGAGGAGGCCCGGGCCCTCGGCGTCGACGACGACCGCCGCACGGCGCCCGCGACGATGGTGCTGGGCGGTGTCCTCGCGGTGATGGCGGTGGTGACCGTCGTCGACGCGCTGCGACTGCCCGACAGCGACGAGACCGTCGGGCCTGCCGCCGCTCCGCTCCTCGTGGGGGTGCTGCTGCTGGTCGTGGGCCTGGGCCTGGTGGTGCAGGGCCGCAGGTCAATGGGCGTGTGGGAGTACTCGGAGCACACCACCAAGCAGCAGTGGCTGCGGCTCGCGGCGGTGGTCGGCACGCTGGTGCTGTACGCGGCGCTGGTTCCGTACCTCGGCTTCGTCGTGTCGTCGACGCTGCTGTTCACCACGTCCGCGCTGCTGCTCGGCGCCCCGAACCGCACCCGCGCGCTGGCGTACGGCTGGATCGTCGCGGCGGTGGTCTTCCTGGTCTTCGACGAGCTGATCGGCATCACCCTCCCGGCCGGGCCGTGGGGGTTCTGAGATGGATGCGCTCAACCAGCTGATCGAGGGCTTCGGCGACGCCCTCACGCCGGAGAACCTGATGTGGGCCCTGGTCGGCGTCACCATCGGCACCGCGGTCGGCGTGCTGCCGGGCATCGGCCCCGCCCTGACCGTCGCGCTGCTGCTGCCGATCACGTTCAAGCTCGAGCCCACCAGCGCACTGATCATGTTCGCCGGCGTCTACTACGGCGGTATGTACGGCGGGTCGACGACCTCGATCCTGCTGAACACACCGGGCGAGAGCGCGTCCATGGTGTCCGCCCTCGAGGGCAACAAGATGGCCCGCGCGGGCCGCGCCGCCTCCGCGCTCGCGACCGCCGCGATCGGCAGCTTCGTCGCGGGCACCATCGGCACCATCGCGCTCACGTTCGTCGCGCCGTGGTTCGCCGACGTCGCGGTGAGCCTCACCTCCGCCGACTACGTGGGCCTGATGGCGATCGCGTTCGTCACGGTCGCCACGTTGCTGGGACCGAACCTGCTCAAGGGCCTCGCCAGCCTGCTGATCGGGGTCACGATCGGGCTGGTCGGCATCGAGAGCCTGAGCGGGCAGGCCCGGCTGACCTTCGGGATGCCGACGCTGCTCGACGGCATCGACGTGGTGATCGTCGTGGTCGCGCTGTTCGCCCTCGGCGAGGTGTTCAGTCACGCGCTGGCGGGCGGTGGTGGCGGCACCGTCGAGCCGCTGCGCGGCCGCGCCGTGATGTCCCGCGAGGACTGGCGCCGGTCCTGGCCGGCATGGCTGCGCGGCACTGCGTACGGGTTCCCGATCGGGAGCCTCCCGGCGGGCGGCGCGGAGATCCCGACGTTCCTCAGCTACGCCACCGAGAAACGGCTGTCCAAGCACCCCGAGGAGTTCGGCCACGGCGCCATCGAGGGCGTGGCCGGACCGGAGGCCGCCAACAACGCCGCCGCAGCCGGCGTGCTGGTCCCGCTGCTGACGATCGGGCTGCCCACGTCGGCGACGGCCGCTGTGATCCTCACCGCGTTCCAGTCGTACGGCCTCCAGCCCGGCCCGGAGCTGTTCACCGAGTCGGGCCCGCTTGTGTACGCGCTGCTGGCCAGCCTCTACATCGGCAACGTCATGCTGCTGGTGCTCAACCTGCCGCTGGTGCGGATCTGGGCCCGGCTGCTCACGATCCCGGCGCACACCATCTACGCCGGCATCCTGGTGTTCGCCACCCTGGGGACCTTCGCCTCCGGCGGGTCGTTCGCCGACCTGATGCTGCTCTACGTGCTCGGCCTGCTGGCCGTCCTGATGCGGCTGGCCGAGGTGCCCGTCGCTCCCGCGGTGGTCGGCCTCATCCTCGGGCCGATCGCCGAGGAGCAGCTGCGCCGCGCCCTCGCACTGTCCGAGGGCGACTGGTCCGTGCTCTGGGGCTCCCCGCTCACCATCACGTTGTGGGCGATCGCTGTGCTCGCGCTGGTGGCGCCGCCGCTGCTGACCCGGTTCGGGAGCCGCCAGCCGGTGTCCCGCTAGTTGATGTCGAACTCGTTGCCCTCGGGATCGGTCAGCGCGACCGCGTAGTGGTCCAGGCCCTCCTCGACGATCGTGTGCAGCCGCGTCGCACCCAGCGACACCAGCCGCGCCGCCTCCGCCTCGACCCGCTCGCGCCGCACGTCGAGCGACGCACCGCGGCCACCGCTCGCGTTGACGTCGATGTGGAGGCGGTTCTTGATCGACTTCTTCTCCGGGACGATCTGGAACCAGATGCGCGGACCCTCACCGTTCGGGTCCTCGATGCTGTCGGCGCCGTGGCCCAGCTCGTCGTCGGGCACACCGATCGACCGGAAGAAGTCGTCCCACGAGTCGAAGTCGGGCGGCGGAGGTGCGATGACGTAGTGCAAGGCCTCGGCCCAGAAGTGCGCCAGCGGTTCGGGCGACGTGCAGTCGACCACGAGCTGGTACGAGACAGCCATCTGGCACCTCCAGGAGTGCTCGGTGCCGATCAGACTGGCAGACCCCACCGACCGTGCGGGGTTGCGCCGGTCCTGGGTACCCTCCCGCCCATGCCTCGTAAGGTCATTCTGCTCGAGCTGAACGAAGTCCCCTGGCGGATAGTGGACGATCACGTCGATGCACATCGGCAGAGCGCCCTGGCGGGCCTGCTTCCGGTGTCACACAGCTTCTGCGCCGTGGCAGCGGATCGTGGACACCTGTCGCCGTGGACGACGTGGCCCTCCCTGCACCGCGGTGTGAACGATGAGCACCACATGATCGGGGACCTCGGTCAGGACCACTCGGCGGCCGATGAGAAGTACCCGCCGATCTGGCAGGTGTTGCACGCGTCAGGTGTGTCGGTAGGTGTCTTCGGAAGCCTGCACACCTATCCGGTGCCCCCGGACATGGATTCCTACAGCTTCTACGTGCCAGACGCGTTTGCCTCGGATCCGGCGGCTTTCCCGCCGGAGCTGTCGACATTCCAGAGCCTGAACCTCAAGATGGCTCGCGAGTCGGCACGGAACGTCGACACCGGCGTTCCGGTCAAGGACGCCTTGACCGTGCTCAAGAAGACGCCGGCGTTGGGCATCCGCCCCCAGACGTACGCAGCCCTGTCGCGTCAGCTGATCGCGGAGCGCAGGCGTCCGTGGCGGAGCACCCGGCGGCGCACGTTCCAAGCCGTGCTCGCGTTCGACCTGTTCATGAAACAGCTGGGACAGCGGCAGCCGGCCTTCGCCTCGTTCTTCACCAACCACGTCGCCTCGGCCATGCATCGCTACTGGGCCGCCACGTACCCCGAGGACTACGACACCGTCGAGCTCGGTGCCGATTGGATCGAGAAGTACCGCGAGGAGATCCCGTGGGCCATGGCCCAGGCCGACAAGATGATCCAGCGGCTGGTGGAGTTCGTCGACTCTCACCCCGACTACACGCTCTGGATCGCCGCCAGCATGGGGCAGGGTCCGACCGTCGCCCAGCCCCTCGAGACCGCGCTCTACCTCACCGAGGTGCCGACCTTCATGTCGGCGATGGGCCTCCCCGCGGATCACGGCTGGGAAACCCGTCCGGCGATGCTGCCGCAGACCAACGTGGAGATCGCTGCGCCCTACCGGGACACCTTCGAGCAGAACCTGAAGAAGTTGAGAATTCGCGGCGCCCCACTCGCGTACCGCTCTGCCGACAACGGGTTCTACTCACTGCAGCTCGGTCACCTCAATCTGCACAACCGCCCCAAGGCAGTCCGCTTCAAGGGCAAGGTGTGCGCTCCGCAGAGCCTGGGCCTCGAGCCCGTGGAGATCGAGGATCGATCGAACACGACTGCCTACCACGTTCCCGAGGGCCTGCTGACGATCTACGACCCGGCCGACCGGTCGCACAAGCCGCGAGACCGTAGCGAGGTCTCTGCGCTGTCGATCACGCCAGCCATCCTGGAGAACTTCGGCGTTCCCAGGCGCGAGTACATGCAGTCCGGTGCCGAGCTCGCCTCGGTATTCGGGCGATGACACCGGCTACCAACCCCGCAGGCAGTCCCATCCGCGTCGCGGTGCTCGACGACTACCAGCAGGTGGCGCTGAGCAGCGCCGACTGGTCCCCGCTCGACGGACGCGCGGAGATCACCGTGCTCACCGCGCACCTCGACGACGAGGACGAGATCGCCGAGCGGCTGCAGCCCTACGACGTCGTGGTCGCGATGCGCGAGCGCACGCCGTTCCCGGCCAGCCTGATCGCGCGGCTGGACCGGCTGCAGCTGCTGGTCACCACGGGCTGGCGCAACGCCTCGATCGATCTGGCCGCCGCGGCCGAGCACGACGTGCTGGTCTGCGGCACCGACCTGACCGCGTCCGGCACGCCCGAGCTCACGTGGGGGCTGATCATCGCCCTGCACCGGCACCTGGAGACCGAGTGGGGCAACATCCGCGGGAGCGGGTGGCAGACCACGGTGGGCACCGAGCTGGCCGGCCGTACGCTCGGCCTGCTCGGCCTGGGCCGGATCGGCAGCGTGGTGGCGCGCTACGGCCGTGCCTTCGAGATGGACGTGCTCGCGTGGAGCCCGCACCTCACGCCCGAGCGCGCCGCCGAGCACGGTGCCGAGTGTGCGGCAGACCTCGACGACGTGTTCCGGCGCAGCGACGTGGTGAGCATCCACCTCCCGCTGTCGGGGAGCAGCCGCGGCCTGGTGGGGGCGGAGCAGCTCGCCCTGCTCGGACCGGACGGGCGCCTGGTCAACACCTCACGCGGGCCGATCGTCGACGAGGACGCACTGGTCGAGGCGCTGCGGGAGGGAGGGATCGCTGGCGCCGCCGTGGACGTCTACGGCACCGAGCCGCTGCCCGGCGACCACCCGCTGCGCACCATGACCAACGCGCTTCCGACACCCCACATCGGCTACGTGACCGAGCAGAACTACTCCCGGTGCTTCACCGGGGCGGTCGAGGACATCGTGGGCTGGCTGGACGGCTCCCCCGTGCGCGTGATCGAGCCCGGCTGAGCCCGGACCGCTAGCGTCAGCACCGTCCACACATCGGGGGGCGGCATGGCGCGACGGTTGGTGGCTCGCATCGCCGTGGCCGCGGGTACGGCGGCACTGGTGCTGTCGTCGACCGTCGGGCCGGCCGACGCCGACACCCGCAGGTTCCGCGACCGGGCCGGTGACACCGGGGTCGAGTCCGACCTGACCAGGGTCGTCGTCGACCACGGCGGTCGCAGCGGACGCCGACTGGTGGTCCGCGTCGCGGTCGGCGACCTCGCGCCGGCCGACTCGTTCGTGTTCTTCGTCGAGGCGCGGCGCCGGGACGCCGGGCCGGAGTACCTCGTGCGGCTGAGTCCCAACAGCACCGGGCCGGCGCTGCGCAGGATCGAGGGCTGGCGCGACGTCGGCTCGGGCGCGGCGGTGCGGTGTCGCGGCCTGAGCGGGCGGGCCGACGCCTTCGGCCCCGACCGGATCCAGGTCTCGGTGCCGCGTACGTGCCTGCAGACGCCCCGGCGCGTGCGGGTCGGGATCCGGGCGTACTTCCGCTACCCCGAGCGGGTCGTCGTCGACTGGGCGCCGCGGCGGCGCGGCCTGTTCGGCCGCGTGCACCTGTGACGAGTCGCTGGCCGGCCGGGCTAGCCGCCGTCCAGCGCCGCGTTGTCGAACGTGTCCGGCCGGTCCAGCAGGCCGGCCCGGTCCAGCGGCCACACGATCGCCAGCACCTTGCCCACCACGTCGTCCACGGGGACGAATCCGCCGGACTCGTCGCCGGCGTGCGCGCGCGAGTCCTCGCTGTTGGCGCGGTTGTCGCCCATCATCCACAACGCGTCGTCGGGGACCGTCACCGAGAACGGCGTCGACGCCGGCTGCCCCGGCTGCGCCAGGTAGTCGTCCTCGTCCAGGGCGACGTCGTTGACCGTCACCCGGCCCTGGTCGTCGCAGCAGGCGACCTTGTCCCCGGGCAGCCCGATGACGCGCTTGACGAGGTGTCCGCCGGTGGGCCACATCCCGACCTTCTCCAGCGTCTGCTGCACCGGACCGGACGCCGCCTCGACCGCCGACGCCGGCAGCCAGTGCAGGCTGTCGTCGAACACCACGACGTCGCCGCGGTGGATGTCGCCGTTCCAGTACGAGACCTTCTCGACGATGATCCGGTCGTCGTCGTTGGTGCGCTCGCTGCCGTGCAGCAGCGGACGCATCGACCCCGACGGCACGAAGAAGCTCTGCACCAGGAACGCCTTCGTGAACGCCGCGACCGCGACCGCGAGCAGGACGATCACGATCAGCTCCAGCCAGCCCGGCAGCCGTCGGTGCCAGGGCTTGGCGGGTGCGGTCGTCGCGGGTTCGGACACTCCTGAACTGTACGGGGCAGACCTGCTGGTCAGCCCTGCTGGTCAATGCTGGCGGCCAGCCGGAGCACCGCGTCGACCGACACGTCGACGTCGGCCTCCGTGGTGGCGTGGTTCGAGACCGAGACCCGCATCAGCCGCCGGCCGTGCCAGGTCGTGCCGCCCAGCCAGCAGGTGCCGTCGCGCTGGACCGCCTCCAGCACCCGGTCGGTGCGCTCGTCGTCGCCGAACCCGACCAGCACCTGGTTGAGCACCACGTCGTTGACGATCTCGCAGCCGCCCGCGGCCAGGCCGTCGGCGAACCGTCGGGCGAGCGCGCAGCAGCGGTCGACGAGGTCGGACACCCCGTCCCGGCCGAGCTCGCGCAGCGCCGCCCACACGGCGAACCCCCGGGCCCGCCGCGACGACTCGAGGGCGAGATCGGCCAGCCCGGGCACCTGCCCGCCCGAGCCGACCAGGTAGGCCGCGGTGTACGAGGCCGCGACCGCGTGCACGTCGGGTCGCGAGCAGAAGACCAGCCCGCAGTCGTAGGGCACGTTCAGCCACTTGTGCGCGTCACAGGCCCACGAGTCGGCGAGCTCGACCCCGTCGACCAGGTGCCGCAGCGCTGGACTGGCAGCGGCCCACAGCCCGAAGGCCCCGTCCACGTGCACCCACGCACCCTGGCTGCGGGCGACCCCGCAGCCGGCCCGGAGGTCGTCGCACGCGCCGGTGTTGACGTTGCCTGCCTGCAGGCAGACGATCGTCGGCCCCACCGGTCCGGACTCCAGCACCCGCTCCAGGTCGGCCACGTCGGTGCCACCGTTGTCGTCGGTGCGCACCGTCTCGACGGAGCCGGTGCCGAGCCCGAGCAGCCGCAGCGACCGGTCGACGGTCGCGTGCCGCTCCTCGCTCGCGACCACGCGGACCGGCGGACCGCCGAGCAGGCCGTCCCGCTCGACGTCCCACCCGGCCTCGGCGAGCACGTGGTGCCGCCCGGCCAGCAGCCCGACGGTGTTGGCGGCCTGTCCACCGGTGACGTAGCCGACCGACGCGCCGGCGGGGATGCCGAGCAGGTCCTGCAACCAGCCACCGGCCGACTCCTCCGCCGCGGCGGCGGCCGGCGAGAGCACGGCGTTGAACCCGTTCTGGTCCCAGCCCGCGGCCAGCATGTCGGCGGCGGTCGCGGCGGGCAGCGCCCCACCGACCACGAAGCCGAAGAACCGCGGGCCCGCGCTCGCCACCAGGCCCGGGCCGGCAGCACGTACCAGCTGCTCGAGCACGTCGGACGGGGCGGTCGGGCCGGCCGGCAGCGGCCCGCCGAAGGCCGCGGTCAGGGCGGCCCGGTCGACAGGTGGAGCGACCGGGCGGGTCGCCAGGCCCCATCGGAACTCCGCGGCCGCGCTAGCGGCGCGCTGGAACAGGTCGCTCAGCTCGTCCACGCTAGCCTCCCGCAACCGCCCGCCCAGCGGCCCGCAGCAACGCGATCGTCTGGTCGACCACGGCCTTGCGATCCCGCTCGAACCGCTTGCTGGTAAGGCGATTCTCGTCGTTGGGGTAGACGAGAGCGGAGATGTGCAGGTGCCCGCCCGGCAGCGACTTCAGCCCGGCCGCGAGCCGCAGCCGGTTGGTGCGGTACATGCTCTCGTTGGACAGATAGCTGCCGCCCGGTGCGGACGCTGCCGTCGACCCCTGGGACGGGTCCGCCTTGCAGCGGATCGCGCCCGGCTCGGGATACGAGCCCTGCGGCCACTCGCAGATGCCGTCGTGCAGCACGACCGGCCACGGCTCGGTGCCGGCGCGGATCATTTTGCGGTACGGCAACGTCGTCTCGATCCACTGCGGCGAGGGCTGCGGCTGCGGCCAGAGAGCGGCGGCGGAGATCGGACCGTAGTTCTGGGACCGGTTGTTGTCGGGGAAGCCGCCGCGGAAGGCGCCGGCCCACTGCTCGATGTCCATCCGGCCACGGCTGGTCTGGCTGATCGTCATGATCATGTCCACCCGACTGCGGGCGGAGCCGGCCAGTCGCGGCCCGAACGCGTCCTCGACGATGCCTTGGTCGAAGTCGGTCCAGTTGACCGGGAAGACCACCGACTCGACGGCCACCGGACCCCCGGGCGTACGGAAGGTCCGACCGTCCAGCTGCAGCGCGGTGGCGCCGGACGGGTTGGAGTTCCGCAGGCTGTCGTCGAGGCTGTAGGTGTCGAACCCGCTGATCAGCACGCGGGTGACACCGCCCTCCCGGGGATAGCGGACCTGGTCGATGCCGCGGGACTCGTACGACAGGATCCGGACCAGCGCCAGCCGTTGGGTACCGATCAGCTCGAAGTCGGTCTCCCACTGGCGCAGGGCGCTCGACATCGTGGTGCGGGCCCAGTACAGCGGCCGGTCGTCGTAGCGGTCGATCTCGCCGAGCGCGAGGTCACCCTGCGCCCGGCGCACGGCGGTGCGCCACAGCCGCGCGCCGGCGGCGTGCACGAAGTCGGACGCCGCGTCGACGTCGTCCACCCCGCACAGCCGGCGCTCGAAGGACGCGACCAGCCGGTCGAGGCCCGCCGCCTCGATGAAGCGCACCGACGCCGGGGTGTCGTCGGCACCCGGCAACGGTTCGGCCAGCCGCTGCTCCTCCACCGTGAGCGGCACGTCGTCGGAGGTGTAGCAGTCGCCGGCCCGTTCCACCGGACCCCCCGCGGACGGTGCGGGCGGAGGTTGCTGGGCGCTGCCGCTGGCCATCGGCCACCCGAACGCGATCACCGCCAGTCCGGTGGCGACCGCTGCCCACGTCTGTGCGTTGCGACCCATCACGACCTCCTGGTCCCGGAGATATGTACCGATTGTCCCCCGGTACATGATGGCCGCATGCAGCCGGACCCGCCCGACGAGCCCGCCGGCACGGCCACCGCGGGCTCGAGCCGCGCCCGGGACCACATGGCCAACGAGCGCACCTACCTGGCCTGGCTGCGCACCGCCGCGAACGTGATGATCGTCGGGCTGGCGATCGCCCGGTTCGGCGCCGGCGACCGGATCACCGCGTCCGCGGTGGCCGCGGGCACCGTGCTGCTCGTCGCGGGCGGACTGGGCGTCGGCTACGCCGTGCTGCGCTACCGCGCCGTGGCCCGCGAGCTCGAGGACGGCCGCTACGTCACCGGGGCGTCGACGAACGGCCCGGTGGTCGCGGCCGTGGTGCTGGTGGTCGCCGTGGTCGCGTCCCTGGTGGTGCTGCTGATGGGCGACGTCGGGCCGTGACGTCAGTCGCCGAGCAGCAGCTCGGCGAACGGCGTCGGCTCGTCCCAGGGGTCGACCGGGCGCGCGGCGCGGTCGCCCGCGACCAGGGCGGCCAGCTCGCCCGCTGCCCGCTCGATCCGCTGCTGCAGCGCACCATCGGCACCGGCGTTGCTCCCCCAGTCCGACGACGCGGCGTAGACGCCGGTCGGGACCACGACGGCGCGCAGGTACGAGAACAGCGGTCGCAGCGCGTGGTCGAGCACCAGCGAGTGGCGCTCGGTGCCACCGGTGGCGGCCACCAGCACCGGCATGCCGGCGAGCACGTCGTCGTCCAGCACGTCGGCGAAGGTCTTGAACAACCCGCTGTACGACGCCGCGAACACAGGCGTGACCGCGACCAGCCCGTCGGCACGGACGACCGCGTCGAGCGCGTCCCGCAGCGTGGGGCTCGGGAAACCGGTGAGCACGTGATCGGTCAGGTCGTGCGCGAGATCGCGCAGCTCGACCACGTCGATGTGGGTGTCGACCTCGACGTCGACGTCCCGCGCCTGCAGCGCCATGGTGATCGCCGCCGTCAACCGGTCGGCCAGCAGCCGCGTCGACGAGGGCTGGCTCAGCCCCGCGGTGACGACCGCGATCCGGCGCCGGCTCATCGGGTGCTCCCGGCCAGCGGCGAGAGCTCGCGACGCAGCACCGGCACGACCTCCTCGCCGAGCAGATCGAGCTGCTCGAGCACGGTCTTGAGCGGCAGGCCGGCGTGGTCCAGCAGGAACAGCTGCCGCTGGTAGTCGCCGAACTGCTCCCGGAACGTCAGCGTCTTCTCGATCACCTGCTGCGGGCTGCCCACGGTCAGCGGCGTCTGCGCGCTGAAGTCCTCCAGCGACGGGCCGTGCCCGTAGACCGGTGCGTTGTCGAAGTACGGCCGGAACTCCCGCACGGCCGCCTGGCTGTCGCGGCGCATGAACACCTGGCCGCCCAGCCCGACGATCGCCTGGTCGGCGGTGCCGTGGCCGTAGTGCTCGTACCGGCGGCGGTAGAGGTTGACCAGCCGCTGCGAGTGCTCGGTCGGCCAGAAGATGTGGTTGGCGAAGAACCCGTCGCCGTAGAAGGCGGCCTGCTCGGCGATCTCCGGGGTACGGATCGAGCCGTGCCAGACGAACGGGGGCACGCCGTCCAGCGGCCGCGGCGTCGAGGTGAACGACTGCAGCGGCGTCCGGTACTTGCCCTTCCAGTCGACGACGTCCTCGCGCCACAGCCGGTGCAGCAGCTCGTAGTTCTCCACCGCGAGTGCGAGGCCGTGCCGGATGTCCTTGCCGAACCACGGGTAGACGGGGCCGGTGTTGCCACGGCCCAGCATCAGGTCGACCCGGCCGTCGGCCAGGTGCTGCAGCATCGCGTAGTCCTCGGCGATCTTGACCGGGTCGTTGGTGGTGATCAGCGTGGTCGACGTCGACAGCAGCAGCCGCTCGGTACGCGCGGCGATGTAGCCGAGCATCGTGGTCGGCGACGACGGCACGAACGGCGGGTTGTGGTGCTCACCGGTCGCGAAGACGTCCAGCCCGACCTCCTCGGCCTTGAGCGCGATGGTCACCATCGCCTTGATCCGCTCGGCCTCGGACGGGGTCCGGCCGTTCGTCGGGTCCGGCGTCACGTCACCGACGGTGAAGATCCCGAGCTGCATGCTGCTCCTCACGTAGTTGAGACGTCAACCATCTCTTTCCACGTCCAACCGGCGGGGAGCGGTCGTTGTTCCCACCGGGCTCTGGGTGATGGGAACCGTGACCGGGGTGCTGACCATCGGCGGGTGCCTGGTCATCCACCAGCGCTCGCCGCTGTCGCCGTGGCTGCTGGCCGGGCTGGTGCCGGCCGCGGTGTCGGCGTACTTCCTGTTCTGACTGTCCTGACGGTGTCTGTCAGCATGTCGGCCGTGAAGCGCGTCTACCTCCACGTCGGCCTGCACAAGACCGGCACGACGTTCCTGCAGAGCGTCCTGCAGGCCAACCGCGCGCAGCTCGCCGAGCAGCAGGTGTGCTTCCCCGGTGGCGAGGACGGTGTCGTCCAGGCGTTCGCCGTGTGGGACCTGGTCGGGCGGCGCCCCCGCGGGACCCGCGACGACCGCATCGCCGGGCAGTGGGACGCGCTGTGCGCCCAGGTGTCGTCCTCCGACCTGCCGACGGCGCTGCTGTCGGTCGAGTACCTCAGCCTCGCCACGGTCACCCAGGCGCGCCGCGCGGTCGCCTCGTTCGGCGACGCGGAGGTGCACGTCGTGGTCACCGCCCGCGACCTCGGCCGGGTGGTGGTCTCCGCCTGGCAGGAGGCGGTCAAGAACGACCAGACCTGGACCTGGGACGACTACGCCACGGCGCTGCGCGACCCCGACGCGCGCGCCCGCAACCCGGCTCGTGGGTTCTGGCTGCGCCACGACCTGGCCGCCGTGCTCGAGACCTGGCGCTCGGCGGTGTCCGCGGACCGCATCCACGTCGTCGTGGTGCCCCCGGTCGGATCGGGGACCGACCAGCTCGTGGCCCGGTTCGCCTCGGTGGTGGGCGTCGACCCGGACCGGCTCGGTCAGGAGGTGACGTGGACCAACGAGTCGATCGGCGCCGCCGGGGTCGAGGTGGTGCGCCGCCTCAACGAGCGCCTCGGGCAGCGGCTCAACCAGCGGCAGTACCACACCGTGGTCAAGCACCAGGTCGCGTCGGCACTGCGCGGGTCGGGGCAGGCCCAGCCGATGCGCCTGCCCCCTGAGCACGAGGAGTGGGTGTCCGCCGAGGCGGAACGAATGATCGACCACGTGTCCTCCGGTGGGTACGACGTCGTCGGCGACCTCGACGGACTGCGGCCGCGCACCGACGGGCCCGGCCGCCGGCCGGGTGCCGCCTCGAGCGACGAGCTGCTGGACGCCGCGCTGGACGCACTCGCGGCGATGACCGAGCGGCACGCCACCAGCTGGTGGAAGGGCCGACGTCCGGACTCCCGGGTCGCGGGTGAGCGGTCGCGTGCGCGGCTGGCGAGTGGGGTCCGCGGCGCGGCGTTCCGCGCCAAGCGGCGCGGCGCCGAGCTGGCCGACCGCAACCGGGTCGCGGAGCGGGCGATGCGGGCTTTCCTGGGCGTGCGGGCGCGGATCCGGCGGTCGGAAGCTGCTCACGGGGACTGACCACCGCCGACCCGGGCGGCGGGCGCTCTGCCAGCATGTCGGCCGTGAAGCGCGTCTACCTCCACGTCGGCCTGCACAAGACGGGCACCACGTACGTGCAGCAGCTGATGCGCGCCAACCGCAAGCGGCTCCGTCGCGACGGCGTGTTCTACGCCGGTGGCAAGAACCTGCCCAGCCAGGTCTTCGCCGTGTGGGACCTGCTCGGCAGGCGTCCCTCGGGCGAGGTGGACACCCGCATCTCCGGCTCGTGGCAGGGGTTGGTCGACGGCATCAACGCCGCCGACGACGACGTGGTGCTGATCTCCGACGAGCACCTGTCCCTGGCGACGGCCGGGCAGGCCACGACAGCGGCCCGCGCCTTCCCCGGTCGGGAGGTGCACGTCGTCGTGACCGCCCGGGACCTGGGTCGCACGCTCGCCTCGTCCTGGCAGGAGGAGGTCAAGAACCGTGGTGCGTGGACGTGGGAGGAGTTCTCGGCTGCGGTCGAGGACCCGTCCCAGGCCGGGGTCAGCCCGGCCCGGGCGTTCTGGATCCGGCAGGACCTGCCGGCCATCCTCGACGTCTGGGCGCGAGCCGTGCCGGTCGAGCGGGTGCACGTGGTGACGGTGCCCCCCGCAGGGTCGCCGGCGGACCTGCTGCTGCAGCGGCTGGGATCGGTGATCGGTTTCGACCCGGCCGACCTGACCCGGCCCGCCCCGTGGGCAAACGAGACCGTCGGCGTGGTCGGCACCGAGCTGATCCGGCGACTCAACCCGATGCTGTCCGACCTGCGCCAGCGCCAGTACGACCGCGCGATGAAGCGCACCGTCGTGCGCGCGCTCGCTGCCTCGACCGAGCCGGTGCGGTTCGTCCTGCCCGGCCCCGATCTCGACTGGGCCCGCCGCCGGGGCGCGGTCATGGCCGACGCGGTACGGGTCGCCGGCTACCCGGTCGTCGGCGACCTCGCAGACCTCGAGCCCCGTCAGGGCACCGGGCGGCTGCCGGACCAGTCCACCGAGTCCGAGCTGCTGGACAGCTCGCTGCACGCGCTGGCCGGGCTGGCCGACGCGTACGCCACGTTGTGGTGGGAGACCCGCGGCGACGAGGACGAGGTCGAGGTCGACGCCCGGGCCCGCGGCGCCAGCCGGTTGCGGGCGCTGACGTTCCGGGTCAGGCGCGCCGGGGCCCGGCTCGCCGACCGCAACGCGGTGGCGGGCCGGGCCCTCGGCGTGCTGCTGCGCAGGCGCAGCCGCTGACCGTCAGCGGGTGTGCACGAGGCCGACGTCGAACACCTTCACCGTGCGCTTGCCGGTGCGGTCGGTACCGATCCGGATCTTGCGCAACGAGGTGTTGTTGTCGTACGCGGTCTCCACCAGGTTGTGAGCCGGGTTGGCGGTCGTCTCGATGAAGTAGATCCCGTTCGGGAGCCCGGCCAGCCGGAACGACTGCCCCGGTCGCGACTGCGAGTAGGTGTCACCCGAGCCGGCCGCCAGCACCTCGCGGACCCCGAGCGAGCTGTAGCCGCCGCACTGGGTCTCGAGGTCGGTGTAGTACGGGTTCCAGTCGGCGCCCGGCACGGTGTAGTCGACCGCGTCGGTGGCGGCGAGGCAGAACGACTCCTTCTTGCTGCGGACGATGTTGTCCTTGTCCGCGTCCAGCAAGCGGTAGCGGGCGAAGTCCGTGAAGTGCCAGTGGAAGTGCCCGGACCGCGGGTCCCACTCCATGGTGCCGACCTTGCGGTGCCCGGTCGGGTTGCCGTCCTCGTCGTAGAAGTACTGCCACGAGACCATGACGTCCTGGTGCCGCTTGCGGAAGCCGTCGACCACCAGCGGCGACGGGCCCGCGTTCCACACGGTGGCCCCGAAGGTCAGGTAGCCGTTGCGCACCCGGATGCCGGTCGAGGGCAGCGAGCGCAGGTCGGCGAAGTTGCCGCCGGCGGGCAGCGCGGTGTCGTGGGCAGGCGCGTGCGCCCGCGGCTGCGGGGCGGCGCCGGCGGCGTCCGGGGTCCCGGCGCAGCCGAGCCCTTCCTCGCAGTGGTCCTCGCCCTTGACGACGCGCAGCTTCACGTCGACCCGGCCGTCGTCGGCGGACAGGCCCAGCAGGTCGCGGTAGGCCTTGTCGATGGTGAGCGTGGCGACGTACCGGCCCTTGGCCAGCTCCATCCGGATCCCGTAGCCCAGCGCGGGGGCGCCCCACCCGGCCTGGATGCCGAGCACGCTGCCCAGCGTGAACGGGTGGTAGTAGCAGCCGCCGCCGTAGAAGTCGGAGTTCGGGAACCCCGAGGTGTCCGGCGCGTTCGGGCGAATCCGGACCGAGCCGCTCCCGGCGCAGAAGCCGCGGGTCCGCTCACCGACCAGGTGACCGGCGCGGTCGCGGATGCGCAGGTGCACGAAGTCCTGCAGCCCGTGGAAGCTGTCCACCATGTCCTGGGTCAGCTCGATGTCGTCGTTGGGATCGGCGGGATCACCGATGACGGTGCCCACGATCGGCTTGCGGTACGACGCCCGGGTGCTGTTGACCTGGAACGGGTCGTTGCCCGCGACGATGTACATGCCCAGGTCGAGGTAGACCTGCTCACCGTCCTTGTGCGCGGTCACCCTCGTGGATGCGGCCCGAAGACTCAGGGCGGGCCGGTCGACGGCGGCCCGGGCCGAGTCGCCGGTGCCGGAAGAGGTGGTGTCGGCGGAGGTGCCGGACGCTGGTGCTGCGACGGTGGCGATCAGGCACGCGGCCGCGGCGATCGTCACGGTGTGGCGCAGGGTGCGACCACGATTCATCTCATGAGTCCCGTCCTCGAGGGGTGATGTCGACGAGAAGACGTCGACAGGGGGCCGAAGGTTGCTCGATGACCCCGGTCGTGACGGGTTCGTTGCAGAAGGCCGGCCGTGGACACCATCGTCGCACGACACCCCGATCCCCCGGGGTCAGCGGAAGCCGGCCTGCCCCGGCCGGCCGCGCCGCACCGACTCGCCCTTCGCCCGCGACTCGTCGGCGAGCCTGCCCTGGAACGCGACCATCGCCTCGCGCAGGCCGGGGTCCGTGGCCGCGAGCACCCGGACCGCCAGCAGCCCGGCGTTGCGCGCGCCGCCCACGGCCACCGTCGCGACCGGCACCCCGTTCGGCATCTGCACGATGGACAGCAGCGAGTCGAGTCCGTCGAGGTGCCGCAGCGGCACCGGTACGCCGATGACGGGCAACGGGGTGACGGCCGCCAGCATCCCCGGCAGGTGCGCCGCTCCCCCGGCGCCGGCGATGATCACCTGCAGGCCCCGCCCGTGCGCCTCCGCCCCCCAGGCCAACATCTCGTGCGGCATCCGGTGCGCGGACACGACGTCGGCCTCGTACGCGACGTCGAACTCCTCCAGCGCCTCGCCGGCCGTCTGCATCGTCGGCCAGTCGGAGTCCGACCCCATGACGATCCCGACCCGTGCCTGCTCGCTCATCCGTCCTCCTGCTCGATGCCGGCGAACCACCCTGCCGCGTGCCGGGCCCGGGCGCGAACCGATTCCAGGCCGTCGCCGTACGCCGTCACGTGTCCGACCTTGCGTCCCGGCCGGACCTCCTTGCCGTACAGGTGCACCCGCACGGTCGGGTCGCGGGCCAGCACGTGCGGGTAGCCGTCGTAGAGCCGCCCAATGTCACCGCCCAGGATGTTGACCATCACCGACCAGCGTGCCCGGGCCCGCACGGCGCCCAGCGGCAGGTCGAGGACGGCCCGCAGGTGGTTCTCGAACTGGCTCGTCGTGGCGCCGTCGATCGTCCAGTGCCCGGTGTTGTGCGGTCGCATCGCGAGCTCGTTGACCAGCACCCGGCCGTCCCGGGTCTCGAACATCTCGACCGCGAGCACGCCCGTGACGTCGAGCTCACCGGCGATCTGCAGCGCGATCCGTTGCGCCGCGACGGCCAGGTCGGGGTCGAGGTCCGGGGCGGGCGCGGTCACCTCGTGACAGATCCCGTCGCGCTGGACGGACTCGACGACCGGGTAGACCGCGGTGTGCCCCGACGGCGAGCGCACGGCGAGCACGGCGAGCTCGCGGGCGAAGTCGACCCGCTCCTCGGCCAGCACCGCTGCCCCGGCGCCGAACGCCGCCGCCGCACCGGGGTCGTCGGCCGCGTCGACGAACCAGACCCCTCGACCGTCGTAGCCGCCCCGTGCGGTCTTGAGCACCAACGGGAACCCGCCGAGAGCCTCGGCGACCGCGGCCACCTCCTGCGGTCCGGTCACCAGCCGCCACCGGGGGCACGGCACGCCGAGCGCGGTGAGCCGCTCGCGCATCACCGACTTGTCCTGGGCATGGACCAGCGCGGCGGGGCCGGGCCGGCAGGCCAGTCCGTCGGCGGCGAGGGCGTGCAGGTGCTCGGTGGGGACGTGCTCGTGGTCGAACGTCATGACCGCGCAGCCCTCGGCGACCTCCCGCAGCCGGTCGAGGTCGCGGTAGTCGCCGACCAGCGGGTCGCGGACGACCTGGGCGGCCGACACGTCCGGCCCCTCCGCCAGCAGCCGCACCGGGATGCCGAGCGGGATCGCCGCCTGCTGCATCATCCGGGCCAGCTGGCCGCCACCGACCACAGCCACTCGCGGCGTCACCGCGGCAGCGTAGCGAGCGGCCGCCGGGCTACCCTCGCCCCCCGTGACCGTCTCAGCCGCCCTGCGCCGACGCGTGGGGCTGGTGCGCGAGCTCGGCGCGTTCGGCGTGGTCGGGCTGGTGGGGTACGCGGTCGACGTCGGGGTGTTCAACCTGCTGCGCTACGCGGGCGACCCGGGGGTGCTGGAGGACAAGCCGCTGACCGCCAAGGTGGTATCCGTCGTGGTCGCCACCCTGGTGACGTACGTCGGCAACCGGCACTGGACCTGGCGCGGCCGCCCCCGACAGCGGGTGCACCGCGAGGTGATCCTGTTCTTCGTCGTCAACGTGCTCGGACTGGCCATCTCCCTGGTGTGCCTCGCCGTCTCGCACTACCTGCTCGGCTACACCAGCGCGCTCGCCGACAACGTCTCTGCCAACGGGGTCGGGCTGGTGCTGGGGACGACGTTCCGCTTCTGGGGCTACCGCACGCACGTGTTCCCGCGGGAACGACCGGGCACCGGGCCCGATCAGACCGGCTAGCCCGCCACCCAACGACGGCGCACGGCGATCGGTTCGACGTCCCCGAACCCCCGCATCGGCCGCGCCGGGAGCACCCGGGTGTCGAACAGCTCGCGCGGCAGGGCATCCGCGGTCTCGGCGTCGGAGATCACCCGGTTGCGGCGGGCGACGGTCGTGAGCCGGGAGGCGAGGTTGACCGGGGTGCCGTAGACGTCACCCATCCGCATGATCACCGGGCCGGTCGCGATGCCGACCCGGACGTCGGGCAGGTCCGGCTCGCTGCCGATGGTCTCGACGATCGCCAGCGCGATCTCGGTGGCGACGACCACGTCGTCGGCGGCGAAGAGCACCGAGTCGCCGAGCGTCTTGACCACCCGCCCGCCGTGCCCCGCGACCAGGTCGGCGCAGTGGCTCTCGAAGCCCTCGACGAGGGTCGCCAGCTCGTCCTCGTCCATCCCGTTGGACATCGCGGTGAACCCGACCAGGTCGGCGAACCCGACGGACTGGGTCGCGACCAGGACGTCCTCCTCCGACCCGGCTCCCATGCCCTGCATCCGGCCGGCGGCGGCCTCCAGGTGGCGGCGCCACGCGTACACCAGTAGCTGCTCGAACGCCGGCGCGACCGACTCACCGATGCCCGCCAGGTCGCTGCGGCCGGCGAGCGCGGAGACCTGCCACTCCGCCAGCCGGGACATCGTGCGGCCGAGCGCCCGGGTCAGGCGGACGACCGTGTCGAGGTCGAGGTTGCCCTCCTCGACGATCGTGGCGACCAGCTCGAGCGCCCGGCGGTCGGCCTCGGTGAAGGCGGCGTCGCCGCCCGCGTCGGGGAAGCCGAGCGCGCGCCACAGCCGCCGGGCCTCGTCCAGGCTCACGCCCGCGGAGGCGGCGACCTCCGCGCTGGTCAGGGCCTCGCTGCGAGGCTGGTCGGGCAGGCGTCGCTCGTCGCCGATGGCGGTCATCGTCCCGGTTCGCGGGTGCCGTCGTCGTCGGCACCCTCCTGCCGACCGAACACGAGGTCGGTGAGCTGGCGGTGCACCCACTCGACCCGCGGCACGTCGGCCAACCGCATGCCGGTCTGCTCGGTGGCGTCGCTGACCACCAGCGTCCCGCAGCCGAGCATCCGGTCGAGCAGCTGCTTCTCGAACGTCACGTCGTTGATCCGGTGCAGCGGGATCGCCCGCCCCGAACGGGTGAACACCCCGGTGGTGAGCAGGACCCGCTTCGAGGTGATCGTGTACTCCGTCGTGAGCCAGCGGACGAACGGCGCCACCGCCCACCAGAACATCCCGAGCCCCACGGCCACCCAGATGGCGAGCCGTACCCAGCCCTGCACCGAGCTCTCCGGCAGGATCGCGTGCAGGAACCCGCCCAGCGCTGCCAGCACGATCAGCACCACCGCGGGCATGATGAGCGCCTTGGCGTGCGTGCGCATCGACAGGATGATCTCTTCGCCCTCGATGAGCAGCTTGTTGGGCACCGACATGCGGAGATCGTGTCAGACAACCGGGCGCACGTGAACGACATCACCAGCACCCAGCGTCTGCCGCCCGCCCGCCGACGCCACGACCAGCCGGCCGCTGCTGTCCACCGACTCGGCCGTGCCCGTGACGACCGTGCCGTCGGGCAGGTCGACCCGTACCCGCTGCCCGATCGTCGTGCAGCGCCGCACGTACGCGAGGTGCAGACCGTGGGGATCGCCCTCCTCGGCCGCCCACGCCTTGTACAGCGACGCGAGGGTGCGCAGCACCGCCAGCAGCAGCGGTTGCCGGTCGACCGGGGCGCCGGTCTCCAGCGCCAGCGAGGTGGCGGTCGGCACCGGCAGCTCGTCGCGGCGCAGCGACACGTTGAGCCCCACGCCGATGACGGCGGCGGGACCGGTCGCGGTCTCCACCCGCTCCAGCAGCACGCCGGCCAGCTTGCGGTCGTCGACGACGACGTCGTTGGGCCACTTCAGCCCGGCGTCGACCCCGGTCGTACGGGACACCGCCTCGGCGACCGCCGTTCCGGCCAGCAGCGGGAGCCACGGCCAGCGCGCCGACGGCACACCCGGGCGCACGAGCACCGACAGGGTCAGCGCGGACGCGGGGGGCGCCTCCCACCCCCGCCCCATCCGGCCCCGGCCGGCGGTCTGGTGCTCGGCGACGAGCGCTGCGGCCTCGGCGGCGCCGGCGCGGGCCTGCTCGGCCAGGTCGGCGTTGGTGCTCGCGGTGACGGCGACGACGTCGGCTGCGCGCCACCACGAGCCGGGACTGCCGGCGCGCAACGACCGCCGCAACGCCTGCTCGTCGAGCGGGGGACGGTCGAGGTCGTGGAACGCCACCCGGCCGAGCCTGCCACGGTCGCTAGGGTCAGCCCGTGAGCAGCGGAGCGAACGAGGTGTCGCACGACAGCGGCGTCGAGGGCGACGGCGGCGAGGAAGAGCACGCCGACGTCGACATCCACACCACGGCGGGCAAGCTCGCCGACCTCGGCCACCGACTCGACGAGGCCATCCACGCCGGGTCGGCGCGGGCGGTGGAGAAGCAGCACGCCCGGGGCAAGCTCACCGCCCGCGAGCGCATCGACAAGCTGCTGGACGAGGAGTCGTTCGTCGAGATCGACGAGCTGGCCCGGCACCGCAGCGTGGCCTTCGGGCTGGAGAAGCGGCGGCCGTACGGCGACGGCGTGGTGACGGGCTACGGCACGGTCGACGGCCGGCAGGTGTGCGTGTTCGCGCAGGACTTCACCGTGTTCGGCGGCAGCCTCGGCGAGGTCTACGGCGAGAAGATCTGCAAGGTCATGGACCTCGCGGTGAGCACCGGGAGCCCACTCGTCGGCATCAACGAGGGCGCCGGCGCGCGGATCCAGGAGGGTGTGGTCTCGCTCGGCCTCTACGGCGAGATCTTCCGCCGCAACGTGCACGCGTCCGGGGTGGTGCCGCAGATCTCGCTGATCATGGGCGCCTGCGCCGGCGGGCACGTCTACTCCCCCGCACTCACCGACTTCACCGTGATGGTCGACCAGACCTCGCACATGTTCATCACCGGACCGGACGTGATCAAGACCGTCACCGGCGAGGACGTGACGTTCGAGGAGCTCGGCGGCGCGCGGACGCACAACACCAAGTCCGGCAACGCCCACTACATGGGTGCGGACGAGACCGACGCACTCGACTACGTCAAGGCGCTGCTCAGCTACCTGCCCAGCAACAACCTCGAGGACCCGCCCGCGTACGACGAGGCCGCGCTGCTCGAGGTGACCGACGAGGACCGCGCGCTCGACACGCTGGTGCCCGACACCGCGAACACCCCCTACGACATGCACACCGCGATCACGGCGGTGCTGGACGAGGGCGAGTTCCTCGAGGTGCAGCCGCTGTTCGCGCCCAACATGATCATCGGCTTCGGCCGGGTCGAGGGTCGCTCGGTCGGCGTGGTCGCCAACCAGCCCTCCCAGCTCGCGGGCACGCTGGACATCGACGCCAGCGAGAAGGCGGCCCGGTTCGTGCGCACCTGCGACGCGTTCAACGTGCCGGTGCTGACATTCGTCGACGTCCCCGGCTTCCTGCCGGGCACCGACCAGGAGTGGGACGGCATCATCCGCCGCGGCGCCAAGCTCATCTACGCCTACGCAGAGGCGACCGTGCCGCTGATCACCGTGATCACCCGCAAGGCGTACGGCGGCGCGTACGACGTGATGGGGTCGAAGCACCTCGGCGCGGACATGAACATCGCGTGGCCGACCGCGCAGATCGCGGTGATGGGTGCGCAGGGAGCGGTCAACATCCTGTACCGCACCGAGCTCAAGGACGCCGACGACCCGGAGGCCCGGCGGGCAGAGCTGATCACCGAGTACGAGGACACCCTGGCCAACCCGTACGTCGCGGCGGAGCGCGGCTACGTGGACGCGGTGATCTCGCCGCACGAGACCCGGATCGAGATCGTGCGGTCGCTGCGGCTGCTGCGCAGCAAGCGCCAGACGCTGCCGCCGAAGAAGCACGGGAACATCCCGCTGTGAGCGACGAGCCGACCGAGACGGGTTCCGACGCGCCGCGCCCGCTGCTGCGGGTGGTGCGCGGCGACCCGACCCCCGAGGAGCTGGCCGCGCTGGTAGCGGTCATCGCCGCCCGCTCGGTGGCGACGGCCGGGGTCCGTCCCCAGTACCCCCGCTCGGCCTGGGGGCACCCGGCGAGCGCGGTCCGACGGGACCACCGCCCAGGACCCGACGGCTGGCGACGGTCCGCGCTGCCCGGCTGAGCGCTGCGGAGTGATTCCGCGGAATCACCTCACGCCGCCTCGGCCCACGGATCGCCTTCCTGGTCAGCGGCCCGGTTGAGCACGTAGGTGTCCACGATGACGCCGAGGCCGAAACGGGTCAGGGCGTCGCCGGACCAGTCGGGCGTGAGCGTGTCGCCGGCGACCAGCGTGTGGGCGGCCAGGTCGGCCGCGGTCCCGCGCAGGGCCGGGCCGTACTCGATCACTGTGCCGCCAGCGTCGCTGAACCGGAACCGCTGCCGGCCGACGGCCTCGATCGCGAAGGCGCCGTCGTGCAGTGCCCGGTGGTGCTCGCCGCAGAGCAGGACCAGGTTGTCGAGCGAGGTCGGTCCGCCGCGGGACCAGAACACGACGTGGTGCGCGTGCAGGAACCGGGTCCGACCGCACCCGGGGGCGGCGCAGCCGCCGTCGCGTCTCACCAGCGCCTTGAGCTGGCGCGAGCTGGGCCGTCGTCGACGCCGCCCCATGTCGAGGGTTCGCCCGTCGGAGCCGTGCGTGGTGAGCCGGACCCCGCCGTCGCAGGCCAGCCGCTCGACGACCGCGAGCGTGAGCGCGGCGCCGCCCTCGAGGTGGCAGCGCGCGGTCTCGCGATCGGCCTCGGCGCGCAACCGGGTCAGCAGGTCGGCGTCGACGTGCACCTCGACCTCCACCGGGCCGGCCGTGACCGTCGCGCCGGCGGCAGAGGCTGCCATCTGCTCGAGACCCTGCGTGGCGGCCGCAAAGGCATCCATGACGACGGCTGCAGAGAACGAGCCCGCGGTGGCGACCCGCGAGCCGGTGACGTCGGGCGGGGGCGCAGGCTCTGGACCGGCACCGGCATCCTCGGGGGCAGCGATCCGGGCTCGTTCGTCAGCGGCTGCCCGCAGGACCGAGAGCACCAGGGCCGCGTCCTCGGGCTCGAGCCAGCCGGACAGGTGGGTGCGCCCGGTCTCCTCGTCGGTGCGCCAGTGCAGCCGGGGCTGCGCCTCGCGCCGACGGCCGGCCGGGGCGTACGCAGGGACGGCCTCGGGGGCAATCGTCGGCAGCGTCCGGGTGACCCGCTCGACCTGGGACGCGGTCGAGCACAGCGCGACCTCGACGAGGTCGCCCTCCGTGGCCGGTGTCGCGACCCGGCACAGGGCGCGGACCTTGGAGTAGGACAGCCGCCCCTCGGCGAACGCCGAGGCCGTCACCGGCAGCGGCCGCAGCCGACGCGCCACCCGGACGTGGTCGCGCGCCGCCTGCAGGCCCATGCCGCACCGCCAGGACAGCCAGTGCGCGCACGAGCGCACCCCCGAGCCCGCCCATGCCTCGCGCTCGTCGAACTCGGCGAGCAACCGCAGGAACTCGGCCGTGGCGGACGCCAGCCGCCCGGCCCACGTGCACAGCTGTTCCTCCAGCTCGGCGTCGCTGAGCTCCGTCGCCGCTGAATCCGTCATCGGTCGCTCCCCCGTCAGTCGTGACCCCGTTGGCGCGTGATCGAACGCGTGTTCGAGACGCTAGTGCCCAGCGCCGACACCCCCGAGAACAGGACCCGAAGTGATTCCGCGGAATCACTTCTCCGGCCGAAGCTGCGCCGTCACGGCGTGGCCGGCTGCACCCCCGCCGCCTCGATCGCCTCGCACACCCGACGCACCACGTCGACGCGCGCCCATCGCTTGTCCTCGGCGGCGACGACGTGCCAGGGCGCGATGGTCTGGTCGGTGCGTTCCAGCATCTCCTCGACCGCGACCTCGTACGACGCGCGCCTGTCCCGGTTGCGCCAGTCCTCGTCGGTGAGCTTCCAGGCCTTGAGCGGGTCGGTGCGCCGCCGCTCGAAGCGCTCCAGCTGTGCCTCGGGCGACAGGTGCATCCAGAACTTCACCAGGATCGTCCCCTCGGCAACGAGGCTCCGCTCGAAGTCGACGATCTCGCCGTACGCGCGACGCCACTGCTCCTCGGTGGCGAAGTCCTCGACCCGCTCGACCAGCACCCGCCCGTACCAGGACCGGTCGAGCACGGCCATGCCGCCGCGGCCCGGCAGCACCGGCCAGAAACGCCACAGGAAGTGGTGCCGCTTCTCGTCGTAGGTCGGAGCCGCGAACTGCGCGACCCGTACGTGCCGCGGGTCGAGATGGTCGACCAGCCGCTTGATGGCACCACCCTTGCCGGAGGCGTCCCAGCCCTCGAAGACCACGCACAGCGGCGGCCCGACCTCGCCGGCGCCGACCTGACCTCCCAGCACCAGCCGCAGCTGGAGCAGCCGCCGCTGCTGCTCGGCGAGCTGCTCCTTCTCCTGCTTCTTCGACAGCCGGAGGCTGAGGTCCACCGCATCGAGCCGGCCCATGGGCGCCAGCCTGGCACGCGGTAGCGGTGCTCTGCCTGGCGGTGGCGACGTTTTGCCGTGATCGACGGGCATCCGGTGGGCGGGCTGGTGCTGGCCGCGGTCGCGCTGTCGCTCGCGGGGCTGGGCGACGACGGGCGGCGCCGCCCGCACGAGGGCTGAGGGTCAGCTCTCGGCTCGGGTGGGGCAGGGGACCCAGGCGCACCGGTCGAGATCCCAGTACTCCCGGAAGGTGTGCGCGGTGTGCGGCTTGGCCGTGGCCGCGCTGGCGTCGCGAGGGCGCGGGACGGTCGCCGGGGACTCGGTGGTCGGTTGGCTGGTCATGCGGGCTCCTGGGCGTCGTCCGGCTGCGAACGTGCAGTCCATGATGGACCCTGTCGTACCGGACAGGAGACACATTTCCGCGAACAGATACCCGGGAGACCCGTGCCGGCTGTACTCGCCCCCCGTCTGGTGCTCGCCTCCGCGTCGCCGGCACGGCTGGCGACGCTGCGCGCGGCGGGTCTCGACCCCGCCGTGATGGTGTCCGGGGTCGACGAGGACGCCGTGGGCGCCGCGTTGGGTGACGTGGCCCCGGCGGTGCTCGCCGAGGCCCTGGCCGCCGCCAAGTGCGCCGCGGTGGCGGCGGAGCTGGCCGGCAGCCGTCCCGCGCTGGTGGTCGGCTGCGACTCCGTGCTCGATCTCGACGGCGAGGCGCAGGGCAAGCCCGCCGACGCGGCGGACGCGGTCGCCCGTTGGCAGCGGATGCGGGGCCGCTCGGCCGTGCTGCACACCGGGCACTGCGTCCGGCTGCTCGGCGGCGCCAACCCGGTGCCCGAGCGTCGCGCCACGGGTTCCACCACGGTGCACTTCGCCGAGCCCGACGACGCCGAGATCGCGGCGTACGTGGCCTCCGGCGAGCCGCTGGCGGTGGCCGGCGCCTTCACCCTGGACGGGCTGGGCGGGGCGTACGTGCGCGGCGTCGACGGCGACCCGCACACGGTCGTCGGGATCAGCGTGCCGCTGCTGCGGGTGCTGGCCCTCGACCTCGGGGTGGTCTGGCACCGGTTGTGGGCACACCGTTCCTAGATTTGCCTTCGCAACCTGGCTCGGGGGTGAGACGCCGGGCTTGCGCCGGTGAGCATCGTGTGCAACCTTTGCGATTGCGAACGATCGAAGGGATCGCCTCCATGACAGCTCCGACTCGCGCCAGCCGTCGCGTCGTCGCCCTCGCGACGATGGCCGTCGCCCTGCCGCTGCTGCTCACCGGCGTCGGCAGCGCGTACGCCGATGACGAGAGCGACGCCGCGCAGGACGCCGGACGCCTCATGCTGGTGCTGGACTCGTCGGGCTCGATGGCCGAGCCGGCGGGCGGGGGCCAGAGCAAGATCGAGGCGGCCAAGACGGCGCTGCACGAGGTGATCGGCGGGCTCGACAGCGACCAGCAGGTGGGTCTGCGGGTCTACGGCGCGACGGTCTTCGCCCGCTCCGACCGGGGCGCGTGCACCGACTCCCAGCAGGTCGTGCCGCCCGGCACCGACAACGCGGACGCACTCGACGCGGCCGTGGACCGCTACGAGCCGTACGGCGAGACCCCGATCGGCTACGCGCTGGAGCAGGCCGGTGCCGACCTGGGCGCCGAGGGCCACCGCACGATCGTGCTGGTCTCCGACGGCGAGGCCACCTGCCCGCCGGAGCCGTGCCAGGTCGCCCGCACCCTGGCCGAGCAGGGCATCGACCTGACCATCGACGTGGTCGGCCTGGACGTGTCCGGAGCGGCCCGCCGCCAGCTGCAGTGCATCGCCGCCGCGGGCCGGGGCACCTACTACGACGCCGACGACGCCGCCGGGCTCCGGGCCAGCCTCACGCGCTCCAGCGACCGGGCGGCACGGCCGTTCGGATTCCAGGGCACGCCGGTCGAGGGGACCTCGGAGCTCGACGAGGACACGCCGACCATCGGCGCGGGAGCCTGGGTCGACACGCTGGGCGAGCTCGGCGACGAGACCGGCCGCCGGACGTACCTCGTCGAGCGGGCCGTCCCGGGCTCCACCCTGCACGTCTCCGCCTCGATCCTCGGCGAGGGTGGCGACCAGGAGGCGATCACGGTGCAAGCCCGGGCCGACACCGGGTCGGGGCCAGGCGCGGAGTGCGACGAGGAGCAGGCGTTCCAGCAGCTCGACTGGCGGGAGCTCACCAGCGCCGGTGTGCTCGTGGGGCCGGACACCCTGCTGGACCAGCCCCGCGCCTGCCTGGCCGGTGACCGGGTGGTGGTCACGGTGCGACGCGGCACCGCCGACGGCGCCCTCGCCGGCGAGCAGGAGGTCCCGCTGAGCCTGTACGTCGTCGAGGAGCCGCCCGTCGAGGGGACCGCCGGGTTGCCGGAAGCGGCCGACGACCAGGAGATCACGGTGCGGCACCCGCGGGCCGGCACGGGCACCGACGTGGTCGGCGGCACGTCGTTCGACGACGCGCCCCTGCTCGAGCCGGGCGACTACAGCAGCGACGTGGTCCCCGGCGAGACCCAGCTGTACCTCGTCGAGCTCGAGTGGGGAGAGCGGCTGCAGGCGGCGCTCACCTTCCCCCGGCTGCGCACGGACGACGCCGAGGCGTCCGTCGCCCACCTCGAGCTGTACGGGTCCACCCGGCGGCCGGCCAGCGCGCTGTTCGGGAGCCGCCAGACCATCGTGGGTACCTCGCCGGCGACGATGGAGGGCTCCACCTACGAGGTCCGCTACCTCAATCGCGGCTACAGCAGTCTGCTGGGTGCGACGGTGCCCGGCACGTACGCGGTCGAGGTGTCGGTGGCCGGCGAACCCGGTGCGGCCGGCCAGCCGCTGGAATACGGCATGCGGCTGCAGGTCGACGGGACGCCCGACAGCGGACCTGCCTACGTGGGCGGGCAGCCGGACGACCTCGCCGTCCGCCCCACCGGCTCGCCCACCGACTCGCCGACCGACAACCCGGACGGCGACGACGCTCAGGCGGGCGGGTCCGGCGAACAGGCCGACGACGGGTCCGCCGACGTGCTGGTCCCGGTGGGCCTCGCCGGCGCGGGCGTGGCCGCCCTCGGCGGTGCGGCCCTGCTCGTCGTACGGTCCCGCCGCCGGGGCTGAGGCACGCCCGTCCTCAACCGCGCACGGCGGTCACGAGCGCCGCCGCCAGCAGCACGGCGCCGAGCAGTCCGAGGGCGATGGCCGACCACGGCAGCGCGCGGTTCCGCTCCGGCTGCCCGCGGGTGCTCCACCCGGGGGGCGACACCGCGGGCGCCACCGGAGCGGGGGTCACCGGAGCGGGGGTCGCCGGCTCCGCCGACACCTTGCCCGCCGGCCCCCACCCGGCCGGCAGTGCCGGCAGGTGGTCGAAGACCTCGACGTCGGCCGCCGCCGGGTCGGGCCCGTCGAGCAGGCCGGTGCCGACCAGCAGCCGGCGCGCCTCGGCGGCCGTCTGCGGCCGGCCACGGGGCTGACGGGCGGTCAGCGTCCGGACCACGTCGTGCAGCGGACCGGTCACGTCGTCGAACCCGCGCTCGTCCACCCGGTGGGCGGGACGGATCCCGGTGAGCATCTCGTGCAGCACGACGCCACAGCTGTAGAGGTCCTGGCGCGGGTCGGGATCGGCACCGGCGAGCTGCTCGGGGGCGAGGTAGCCGGGCGTCCCCACGACCGCGCTGGCGCGGGTGAGCCGGGGCTCACCGACGCCGGCTGCGATGCCGAAGTCGGACAGCAGCAGGTACGGGCGGGCGCGGCCGGTCGGGTGCAGGAGCAGGTTGCCGGGCTTGACGTCGCGGTGCACCAGACCGGCCGTGTGCACGGCCTCCAGCGCCTCCAGCAGCTGGCTCGTCAGCACGGCCGCCCAGTCGGCCGGCAGGGTGCCGAAGTCCTTCAGCAGCATCGAGACCGATCCGCCCCGCACGATCGGCATCGCGAGCAGCACCTGCTCGTCGGAGCCGGCCCAGCTGTCCGGCGCCACCACGTGCGGGTGCGCGACCCGGAACGACTGCTCGCGGACGAACCGGATCAGCGCGCTGGCGTCGGACTGGCGCATCAGCTTCGCCGCGACGTACTGGCCGCGCCGGTGGTCCCACGTGCGCCACACCGTGCCCATCCCGCCCGCGCCGAGCGGGTCGACCAGCTCGTAGCGGCCGGCGAAGACCTCGCCCATGGGGGTCAGGGGTGGACGCGCTGGTAGTGGGCGCGGGCCTGGTCGGTGCGACCGGCGCCGTAGAGGGACAGCACCTCGGCGATCGCCGGGAAGTCGGGCTCGAGCCGGGCGGCGGCATCGAGCAGCTCCTGCGCGGAGGCGACCGCGCGCAGCAGCGCCTGGACGTGCTCGGTGCCGTCGTCGCCGCGCTGCTCCGGCGGGGTCAGCCCCGTCGTCGAGCGGCTCAGCACCCCGCTCATCCGCCCGGTGCGGTCCAGGTCGGCCACCGCGTCGCCCACCGACACCCGGCCCGCCTGGACCGCGTCGGCGAGCTCGACCAGCGACTGCAGCCGCTGCACGGCCGCCGGGTTGCCGATCTTGATCCGCTGCCCGCTCTTGAGCTGGCTGAGCATCGGCGCCGAGATGCCGAGCACGTCGGCGACCTTCGCCTGGCTGATGCCGAGGGCCTGCGAGACCTGGCTCAGCAGGTCCGCGAGGGTCGAGCCGTACAGGCGCTCCTGCTCGGCCTTGTTGCGCTCCAGGGTCTCCGCCGCCACGATGCCGAATTTACCATCGCTAAGCGTGCTTCGCGGGTGCGAACATCGCTCGTCGACCGCCGTGGTCACTCCACCGGCAGGCCGAGCCCCCGGGCGATGACCAGCCGCTGCACCTCGCTGGTGCCCTCGCCGATCTCGAGCACCTTGGCGTCGCGGTAGAACCGGGCCACCGGGTACTCCTCCATGAAGCCGTAGCCGCCGAACACCTGGGTGGCGATCCGGGTGGCGCTGACCGCCGACTCGGTCGCGTACAGCTTGGCGATCGCCGCAGCCTGGGTGAACTCGGCGGCCGGCCGGCCGGCGTCCTTGATCGCGGCCGCCTTGTAGGTGAGCATGCGCGCTGCCTCCGTCATCACGGCCAGGTCGCTGACCTGGAAGGCCACTCCCTGCTTGCTGCCGATCGGGACCGAGAACGTGGTCCGCTCGCCGGCGTAGCGCGTGCTCATCTCCAGGCACGCCTGCAGGCAGCCGACCGCGAGCGCGGCGATGGCGACCCGACCGTCGTCCAGGGTGGCCAGGAACTGCGCGAACCCGCGGCCCCGCTCGCCGAGCAGGTGGTCCTCGGGCACCGCCGCGTCGGTGAACGTCAGCGGATGGGTGTCGGAGGCGTGCCAGCCGAGCTTGTCGTAGGCCGGCTCGGCGACGAAGCCCGGCGTCTCGCTCGGCACCACGATGGCGGAGATCTCCGGCTTGCCGTCGGCGCGCTCGCCGGTGCGTGCGGCGACGGTGACCAGCGACGTCAGATCGCTGCCTGCGTTGGTGATGAACTGCTTCGCCCCGTTGACGACCCACTGGCCGTCGCGCAGGTCCGCGCGGGTCCGCAGCCCGCCGGCGTCCGACCCTGACCCCGGCTCGGTGAGCCCGAAGCCGGCCAGCGCGCGGCCGGTCACCAGGTCGGGCAGCCAGCGCTGCTTCTGCTCGTCGGTGCCGTACGCCTGCAGCGGCGTGATCCCAAGCCCGACCGCCGCCTCGAGGGTGATGCCCATCGACTGGTCGACCCGCCCGAGCTCCTCGATCGCGACGCAGAGGCTGGTGAAGTCGCCGTCGGCGCCGCCGTACGCCTCCGGCGCGGTGAGCCCGAACAGCCCCAGCTCGCCCATCGCCCGGACCACGTCGACGGGGAAGTGGTGCTTGCGGTCCCACTCGGCGGCGTACGGGGCGATCCGCTCCTCGGCGAACGCGCGCACCGAGCGCCGGAACTCCTCGTGCTCGCGGGACAGGGCGAACGGCGTCATGGCGGGCGACCTCCGGGAGTGGTTTACGCTTACGTAAAGGTAAGTGAGAGGCGGCGCGATGGGCAAGCGCACCTGGACCATCACCGAGCTCGCGGCGGAGTTCGGGGTCACCCTGCGCACCATCCGGTTCTACGAGGACCGCGGCCTGGTCACGCCCGAGCGCCGCGGCACGCTGCGGGTCTTCCACCCCCGCGACCGGGTCCGGCTGGCGCTGGTGCTGCGCGGGCGCCGGCTGGGCTTCTCGCTGGCGCAGATCACCACCATCGTCGACATGTACGACGCCGAGCCGGGCGAGGCCGGGCAGCTGCGCTACCTGCTCGACCAGATCACCGACCGCCGGGCCGAGCTGGCGCAGCGCCGACGCGACATCGACGAGACGCTGGCAGAGCTCGACGAGGTCGCCCGGCGCTGTGTCGACGACCTCGCGGCCCTGGAGCGTGGCGGGTAGCCGACCGATGTCGGGTTCGTCGCCAGATGGCCGAGTCGTCCGACGGTCGAACGGTTGGACCTTCCGACGAACCCGACCCACCGCTTCCGAGCTGAGCGACCATGGCCCGGTGGACGAGCCGGAAGCGGTCGCGCCCGCCGCGGCCGTGCGGCGGTACGAGCTCATGCTCGACAGCCTCGGCGACGCCTTCGTCACACTCGATCCCGACCTCGTCGTCACCAGTCTCCATCCCGGTGCCGGTGCCGTCCTCGGAGTCCCCGGGGACCAGCTGCTGGGCCGGCCGCTGACCGATGCCCCGCCCTTCGCGACCGCGGCGTTCGCCACCGCCTGTCGCCGCGTACTGGTCGGCAGCCACCCGGTCGCGTTCCGGCACCGGCACGCGACCAGCGGCACCTGGTTCGACGTCCGCGCGACCCCGTCCGACGGCGGCCTGACCCTGCAGCTCGTCGACGTCGGCGACGCGCCCTCGGCGGCGGACCTGCAGGCCCGGGAGGCCCAGCAGCGGGCGGTCGCCGAGCTCGGCCAGCTCGCGCTCGGCGGCGCCGCGCTGGACACGCTGCTCGCGGAGGCGGTGCAGTGGGTCGAGACCGTGTTCCAGGTCGGCCGGGTCGCCGTGATGATGATGCTCGACGACGGCGAGACGCTCGAGCTGCGGGCCGGGCTCTCGCCGGAGCAGGACGTCCGCGACGAGACGCTGCTGATGACCCGCACCGACCTGGTCGGCACCGCGCTGTACGAGTCGCTGGTGAGCGCCAGACCGGCCCGGGTGCCGAGCCCCCGCTACCCGACGCGGCTGCGCCCCGACGGACTGCCGCCCACGACCGACTCGGTGGGCATCGAGAGCGACGTGTCGGTGCCGGTGTTCGACGAGAACGGCATCTGGGGCCTGCTGGCCGCGGCCTCGGACCGGCCGGACGCGTTCACCGACGGCGACCTGCTGTTCCTGCAGCAGGCCGGGCACGTGCTGAGCACCGCCATCCGTCGGCACCAGGTCGAGGACCGGCTGCGGCACCAGGCCAACCACGACGCGCTCACCGGACTGCCCAACCGGTCGGTGCTGTACCGGCGGATCGAGGAGGCGGCGCGTGCCGCGAGTGCCGGCGCGGGCACGGCCGCACTGCTGCTGCTCGACCTCGACGGGTTCAAGGACGTCAACGACTCGCTCGGCCACACCGTCGGCGACTCGCTGCTGGCCCAGCTGGCCGAGCGGCTGCACAAGGCGGGCTCCGAGTGGGGCACGGTGGCCCGGCTCGGCGGTGACGAGTTCGCCGTCTGCGTCCCCGGCCCGCTCACCGACGAGGGGCTCGACACCGTCCTGCAGCGGCTGGTGGCGGCCGTCGAGGAGCCGTTCCTGCTGTACGGGCTGGAGGTGTCGCTGTCGGCGAGCATCGGCGTCACGCTGGCGCCCCATCACGGCACCACGGTCGCGACCCTGATGCGGCACGCCGACGTCGCGATGTACCGGGCCAAGTCCGAGCGCCTCGGCTGGGCGCTCTACGACGCCGGCGTCGACTCCCCGAGCAGCGATCGGCTGGCGATGATCTCCGAGCTGCGGGCGGGCATCCGCGGTGACGCCCTGGAGCTGCACTACCAGCCGGTCGTCGACCTGGTGTCGGGCGACGTCGGCTCGGTGGAGGCGCTGGTGCGGTGGCGGCGGCCCTCGCGCGGGCTGGTACCGCCGGGTGAGTTCATCGGCCTCGCGGAGCAGACCGGGCTGATCGCCGAGCTGACGGCGTGGGTGGTGCGCGAGGCGGCCGACCAGGCCCGGCAGTGGCGGGAAGAGGGCCTCGACCTGCGGGTCGCGGTCAACCTGAGCGTCGCAGCGCTGCGGGACCCGTCCACGGCCGACGCGCTCACCCACACCCTCGCCGCCGAGGCCGAGCTGCTCAGCGTGGAGGTCACCGAGTCGTCCCTGATCGACGTCCGCGCGCGCAGCACGCTCGACCGGCTGGCCTCGCAGGGCGTGGTCTGCGCGATCGACGACTTCGGCACCGGCTGGTCGTCGCTCGCGTACCTGCGCACGCTGCCGGTCTCCGTGCTCAAGCTGGACCGCTTCTTCGCCGACGGACTCGGCCCGCACGATCGTGACCTCGCGCTGGTCCGCGCGGTCGTCGACCTGGCCCGCACGCTGTCGATCGAGGTCGTGGCGGAAGGGGTCGAGACCGAGGAGGTGGCCGAGCACCTGCGCCGGGCCGGTGTGCGGATGGCCCAGGGATTCGTCTACGCCCGGCCGATGCCCGCGACGCAGCTGCGCCAGTGGCTGGAGGCGCGTCGTCACACGCGCCCTAGACTCCCGCTGCAGTCACTTCGAGGAGGAGTGCGTCGTGGCGGAAAAGGTCCGGCAGATCGCCAAGGTGCTGGTCGCCAACCGCGGGGAGATCGCGGTCAGGATCGTCCGAGCCTGCCGTGACGCGGGCATCGGCAGCGTGGCGGTCTACGCCGAGCCCGACCGGGACGCGCTGTTCGTCCGGCTGGCCGACGAGGCGTACACGCTGGACGGCGCGACGCCGGCGGACTCGTACCTCTCGATCGACAAGATCGTGGCCGCCGCGGAGCGCAGCGGCGCCGACGCCGTGCACCCCGGATACGGCTTCCTCGCCGAGAACTCCGACTTCGCCCGGGCGGTGACCGACGCCGGGCTGATCTGGATCGGCCCGCCGCCGGACGCGATCACCGCGCTGGGCGACAAGGTGCAGGCCCGCCACATCGCCCAGAAGGTCGGCGCGCCGCTGGTGCCCGGCACGGCCGACCCGGTCAGCGGGGTCGACGAGGTGACGGCGTTCGCGGCCGAGCACGGCCTGCCGATCGCGATCAAGGCTGCCTTCGGTGGCGGGGGTCGCGGGCTCAAGGTGGCGCGGTCCGAGGACGAGATCCCGGACATGTACGAGTCGGCGGTGCGCGAGGCGGAGTCGGCGTTCGGGCGGGGCGAGTGCTTCGTCGAGCGCTACCTGGACAAGCCGCGACACGTCGAGACGCAGTGCCTGGCCGACCGCCACGGCGGCGTGGTCGTCGTGTCCACCCGCGACTGCTCGCTGCAGCGCCGGCACCAGAAGCTGGTCGAGGAGGCTCCCGCACCGTTCCTGTCCGACGAGCAGGTCGAGACGATGCGCGAGAGCTCCAAGGCGATCCTGCGCGAGGCCGGCTACGTCGGCGCGGGCACCTGCGAGTTCCTCGTGGGCGAGGACGGGACGATCAGCTTCCTCGAGGTCAACACCCGGCTGCAGGTCGAGCACCCGGTGACCGAGGAGGTCACCGGCATCGACCTGGTGCGGGAGATGTTCCGGGTCGCCGCCGGGGAGGAGCTGGGCTACGACGACCCGCCGGCGCGCGGGCACGCGATCGAGTTCCGGATCAACGCCGAGGACGTCGGCCGTGGCTTCCTGCCCGCCCCCGGCACGCTGCGCAGGTGGCACGCGCCCGGCGGCCCCGGCGTGCGGGTCGACGGCGGCTACGACCAGGGCGAGGAGGTACCCGGGGCGTTCGACTCGCTGGTCGCCAAGCTCGTCGTCACCGGCGCCACCCGCGAGCAGGCGGTGCAGCGGTCCCGGCGGGCGCTCGCGGAGTTCGTCGTCGAGGGCATGCCGACGGTCATCCCGTTCCACCGTGCGGTCCTCGAGCACCCCGCGTACGTGGCCGCCGACGGCGACTTCGCCGTGCACACCCGCTGGATCGAGACCGAGTGGGACAACACTGTCGAGCCCTGGGCGGGCGACGGAACCGACCCGGACGAGCCCGTCGAGCGCGAGGTCGTCACCGTCGAGGTCGGCGGGCGCCGGCTCGAGGTGTCGCTGCCGGGCGGCCTCGGCGCCGCCGCCACCGCAGGCGCACGCGCGGCCCGGCGACCCACCCGCCGCCGCGGCGGGTCGGGCGGCGGCGCGGCTGCCGGCGGTGACGCGCTCACGTCCCCGATGCAGGGCACGATCGTCAAGGTCGCCGTGGAGGAGGGCCAGCAGGTCGACGAGGGCGACCTCGTGGTCGTGCTGGAGGCGATGAAGATGGAGCAGCCGCTGTCGGCGCACAAGGCCGGCACCATCACCGGGCTCCAGGCCGAGACCGGGGCGTCGGTCACCGCCGGCGAGGTGGTGTGCACGATCACCGACGGCGCCGACACCTAGAGCCGGTCGCCGGCGCCGAATAACCCGGCGCCGATACCTGGTTCCGATCCGTAGACTGGACCCTTGGGCGCCTCGCGGGGTGGCGAGTGAGCGAGTGGGAGGGTCGATGTCCGACCGGGACGAGGGCCGGAGCCTCGACGCGCTCCCGCTCCCGACCCCGCGTCAGCTGGTGATCAGGGCCATCGGCACCGCACTGGTCATCGCCGCGCTCGTCGCCGGCGTGCTTGTCGTGCTCGACCAGCGCAACGAGCCGGCCGACGTCAACGACCTCGTCGAGGAGCCGCGCACCGTCTCCTACGGGGAGCTGTCGCTGCAGATCCCGAGCGACTGGCTGCTCAACGACCTCGACGACTGCGGCCACCCGCAGGACGACACCCTCATCCTCGGCAACGCCGGCGTCATCACCTGCACCGAGGGCGAACGCGTCACGGAGGCGACCGACGTCGTCATGTCGGCCATGAGCGGCGGCATCGTCGCGCCGTCGCCGCACGTACGGATGGAGTCGTTCACGCTGCCGGTCGGGCTGCGGGCGCGCAAGGGCATCAGCCGGGTCGATCCCGACAGCGAGCTGCGCACGACCGTGCTGGAGATCCCGTCGCTCGACGCCAAGGTCGTCGCCACGTCTGCCGACCAGTCCCTGGTCAACAACATCCTGGCCACGGCGAAGCCGGTGCCCGTCGAGTCCCGGGCCACCCGCACGGTGGCCTACCTGATGGCCGCGATCGACGTGCCGAACACCTGGACGGTCAACGACGTGAAGTGCCGGGAGGTCCAGTCCGACACCGTCATCCTCGGCTACCCCGGCCGGCCCCGGCTGACCAGTCCCGCGGACCAGGAGTGCCCGGCTACGCGGCCGGACGACGTCACCGACATCACCCTGGACAGCACCGTCAGCGAGGACGGCGCCGTCAGCGAGTACGCCAAGCGCTGGGGCGTCGTGGCCACCGAGCCGGTGACGCTGCTCGGCGGCGTCAAGGGCGCGCGCGGCACGCGGCTCCTTCCCAACGGCGAGACCATCACGGTCATGATCGTGCCCGACCTGCGCGCGATCGCCGTCGCCCGCTCCAGCAACCAGGCGCTGGTCGACATCGTGCTGCGTACCGTGCACCGTGCCGTCCCGCCGCAGTCGGACGAGGCACAGACTCCCCCGACACCGACACCGGACCCGACCCCGCGGGCCACCCTGCCCTCCGGGGTCGAGACGCGGCCGGTGACCCACGTCGGCATCACCCTCGACGTCCCGAAGGACTGGACGCGCGACGACGTGCGGTGCGGCACGCCGCAGAGCAACACCGTCGTGCTCGGAGACAGGCCCATCGAGCTGCCCTGCGTGGGCGAGCGTGCGCCAGGTGTCTCCGACGTCGTCATGGACCGGCTGTACGGCGAGTTCGGGTCCCTGTGGCAGTCGGAGGCCGACGAGCCGTTCACCCTGGAGAGCGGGTTGTCCGCGCTGCGGGGCTCGCTGACCAGCAACGAGGGTCTGCCGATCACCGTGCTCGCGTTCCCGCAACATGATGCGATCGTCGTCGCGACCGCCGGCGACGACGCCGCGGCAAAGGAGCTGATGGACGGGATACTCGCCACTGCGCGGCTGAACACCGCGCAGCCGCTGGTCCGCTAGGAGGTAGCCCGTGTTCGACAAGGTCCTGGTGGCCAACCGCGGTGAGATCGCGATCCGCGCGTTCCGCGCCGCCTACGAGCTGGGTGCGCGCACGGTGGCGGTGTTCCCGCACGAGGACCGCAACTCCGAGCACCGGCTGAAGGCCGACGAGGCGTACGTCATCGGCGAGCGAGGGCACCCGGTCCGCGCCTACCTCGACCCCGAGGGCATCGTCGAGACGGCGGTGCAGGCCGAGGTCGACGCCGTCTATCCCGGCTACGGGTTCCTGTCCGAGAACCCGGCCCTGGCCCAGGCCTGCGCCGACGCCGGGATCACCTTCGTCGGACCCAGCGTCGAGGTGCTGCGGCTGACCGGCAACAAGGCCCGTGCGGTCGGCGCCGCCCGCGACGCGGACGTACCCGTGCTCTCGTCGGTCGATCCCAGCGACGACGTGGACACGCTGGTGGCGGCCGCGGACGAGATGGAGTTCCCGGTCTTCGTCAAGGCGGTCGCGGGCGGCGGCGGGCGCGGCATGCGCCGCGTGGACGAGCCCGACGACCTGCGCGACGCCGTCGAGGCGGCGATGCGGGAGGCCGACGGCGCCTTCGGCGACCCCACCGTCTTCCTCGAGCAGGCCGTGCTCGACCCCCGGCACATCGAGGTGCAGGTGCTCGGTGACCACACCGGCGAGGTCGTGCACCTGTTCGAGCGCGACTGCTCGGTACAGCGCCGGCACCAGAAGGTGGTCGAGATCGCTCCCGCGCCCCATCTCGACCCGGACCTGCGGGAGCGGATCTGCGCGGACGCCGTGCGCTTCGCCCGGCAGATCGGCTACACCTGCGCGGGCACCGTGGAGTTCCTCGTCGACCGCGAGGGCCGGCACCACTTCATCGAGATGAACCCGCGGATCCAGGTCGAGCACACGGTCACCGAGGAGGTCACCGACGTCGACCTGGTGCAGGCCCAATTGCGGCTCGCGTCCGGCGAGACGCTCGACGACCTCGGGTTGGCCCAGGACCGGATCCGGGTCCGCGGCGCCGCGCTGCAGTGCCGCATCACCACCGAGGACCCGACCAACGGCTTCCGGCCCGACACCGGCAAGATCACCACCTACCGCTCACCCGGTGGAGCGGGTGTCCGCCTCGACGGCGGCACCACCTACACCGGCGCCGAGGTGAGCGCCCACTTCGACTCGCTGCTCACCAAGCTGACCTGCCGGGGCCGCGACTTCCCCGCGGCCGTCGAGCGGGCCAGCCGTGCGGTCGCCGAGTTCCGGATCCGTGGCGTCTCCACCAACATCCCGTTCCTGCAGGCGTTGCTCGCCGACGACGACTTCCGCGCGGGGCGGCTCACCACGTCGTTCATCGACGAGCGTCCGCAGCTGCTCACCGCGCACACCTCGGCCGACCGCGGCACCCGGCTGCTGAACTGGCTCGCCGACGTCACCGTCAACCAGCCGCACGGTGCCGCGCCCGTCGACGTCGACCCGCGCAGCAAGCTCCCTGACGTCGACCTGGGCAAGGCAGCGCCCGACGGCTCCCGGCAGCTGCTGGCCGAGGTGGGGCCGGAGGAGTTCGCGCGCCGGCTGCGCGACCAGGACCGGGTCGCCGTCACCGACACGACGTTCCGCGACGCGCACCAGTCGCTGCTGGCCACCCGGGTCCGCACCATCGACCTGCTGCGGGTGGCCGGGCACGTCGCCCGCACGACGCCGGAGCTGTGGTCGCTCGAGGCGTGGGGCGGCGCAACGTACGACGTGGCCCTGCGGTTCCTCTACGAGGACCCGTGGGAGCGGCTCGCGGCCGTGCGCGAGGCGGTGCCGAACATCTGCCTGCAGATGCTGTTGCGCGGCCGCAACACCGTCGGCTACACGCCGTACCCCACCGAGGTCACCGATGCCTTCGTCGCCGAGGCGGCGTCGACCGGCATCGACGTGTTCCGCATCTTCGACGCCCTCAACGACGTGGCGCAGATGGAGCCGGCGATCCGGGCCGTGCGCGAGACCGGCACCGCGGTCGCCGAGGTCGCGCTCTGCTACACCGGCGACCTGTCCGACCCGGACGAGTCGCTCTACACCCTCGACTACTACCTCGCGCTGGCCGAGCGGATCGTCGACGCCGGCGCGCACGTGCTCGCGATCAAGGACATGGCCGGGCTGCTGCGCGCACCCGCCGCTCGCCGTCTCGTCCCCGCCCTGCGCGAGCGCTTCGACCTGCCGGTGCACCTGCACACCCACGACACTGCGGGTGGGCAGCTGGCCACCCTGCTGACCGCGATCGAGGCCGGTGTCGACGCGGTCGACGCCGCCAGCGCGTCCATGGCCGGCACGACCAGCCAGCCGTCGCTGTCGGCGCTGGTCGCCGCCACCGACCACGGCGAGCGGGAGACCGGGCTGTCGCTGCGGGCGGTCAACGACCTGGAGCCGTACTGGGAAGCGGTGCGCCGCGTCTACGCCCCCTTCGAAGCCGGGTTGCCGTCACCGACCGGACGCGTCTACCGGCACGAGATCCCGGGCGGGCAGCTGTCCAACCTGCGCCAGCAGGCGATCGCGCTCGGGCTGGGGACCAAGTTCGAGCAGATCGAGCAGATGTACGCCGCCGCCAACGACATCCTCGGCAACATCGTGAAGGTCACGCCGTCCAGCAAGGTCGTCGGCGACCTCGCGCTGCACCTGGTGGCGGTCGGCGCCGACCCCGAGGAGTTCGAGGAGGAGCCGAGCAAGTTCGACGTGCCCGACTCGGTGATCGGGTTCCTCTCCGGCGAGCTGGGCGACCCACCGGGCGGGTGGCCCGAGCCGTTCCGGGAGCGCGCGCTGGAGGGCCGGCCGAAGCAGCGCGACGTGGAGCCGCTCGACGACGACGACCGCACCGCGCTCGACGGGTCCTCCGACGAGCGACGCGACGCGTTGAACCGGCTGCTGTTCCCCGGCCCGAGCAAGGACTACCGCGAGGCCCGCGAGGCGTACAGCGACCTGTCGGTGCTGCCGAGCCGCGCGTTCTTCTACGGCCTCGACACCGAGGCCGAGGCGGAGACCGCGGTCGAGATCGAGGAGGGCAAGACCCTCATCCTCGGCGTGGAAGCGGTCAGCGAGGCCGACGCGCGCGGGCAGCGCTCGGTGATGTGCACGATCAACGGCCAGCTGCGACCGGTGCAGGTGCGCGACCGCTCCGTCGCTGGTGACGTCGAGGAGGCGGAGAAGGCCGACCCGCAGGAGAAGGGGCACGTGGCGGTGCCCTACGACGGCGTCGTCACCCCGATCGTCGCCGAGGGCGACACCGTCGAGGCCGGGGCTGCGGTGGCCACCGTGGAGGCGATGAAGATGGAGGCGTCGATCACCGCGCCCGTCGGCGGCACGGTGGAGCGGCTGGTCATCGAGGCGACCAGGTCGGCCGAGGGCGGCGACCTGGTCTGCGTGATCGGCGAGGGATAGGGCTCAGCCGCCGGTCATCCGCGGCTTGAACCAGGTGGACTTCAGGCCGAGCTCGAACCGCAGGTCGTCACCGCTGAGGGCCACGTTGCCGTTGCTGCCGCGCAGCACCAGGGTGCGCACCCGCCCGCCCCACTGCCCGTTGCCGTCGCGACTGGTGACGTCGACGGTGCGCAGCCGGCCAAGCGCGGGGTAGTGCGACTGGATCGTCGCCGCACTGACCGTCTGGGTCCAGTCGTGGTTGGCGTTGCCCGGCCAGTCGTCCCACGGATCCTGCTGCGCCGGCAGGTAGGGCTGTCCACCGGCTGCCGTCCACCCGCCCGACGACGACGAGAACTGGGTGAACGCCGGTTTGCCGCCGTGGCGCAGGATCTCCCGCGCCGTGTCGACCACGGCGGCGTTGCCCCGCGCGGTCTCGGACCCCACCCCGCCGTAGACCTGGCACGAGGTGGTGTCACAGACGTCCCAGTGGCCGTGGTCCGAGGTGCTCCGGGACCAGCTCGCGAAGGTGCGGGCCGCGACCGCCTGCGAGCGCAGCGCGGGCATCGACCACGACGTCGGCATCTCGGCCGGGAGCACCCCGCGCACGTACGTGTCGACCGACACCACGTTGACCGTGTCGCGCACCGTCGCGCGCGGCGTCGGGGACGCCGACCGCAGCACGCCGCGGTAGCCGCGCACGGTGCCGCTCGGCAGCACCAGCGACAACGGGGTGTCGGCGCGGAACTGGCCGTCGCCGCGCAGGGTGGTGCGGCTGCCCGGCAGGTTCCAGCGGTGCCATCCGTCGCCGTCGCGGTACTGCACCGCCGAGACGGCGGCGGCACCGTTCGTGGGTGCGATGCGCCACGCGCTGGCACCCACCTGGCCGGTCGGGAGCCGCCAGCTCTCGCCGTCGGCCAGGTCGCGGACCTTGAGTCCGGCTGCCGGTCGCACCGCCACGTCCGACGAGGTGTCGGCCGTGAGCAGCACCTTCAGCCGGCCGCCGACGGCGCCCAGCCGGGTCCCCGGGTAGTAGAAGCGCAGGATCCTCCGGTACGGCACGCCGTCCAGCCCGGCACCCTGGGCGCCGTACTGGCTCATGCCGTGTCCGTGGCCGAAGCCGTGCCCGGTGAACACGACCGAGCGCGGCACCGGAGCCGGCTCGTCGTCCCGGCCCGGCACGGCGGCCTGGGCGCCGGGGAGCACGCCGAGCGTCGCGACGGCGCCCGCCACCACCGCCACGGCGACGCGGAGACCGGCGCGTCGGCTCACGTGAACTTCACCCGGGTCTTGCCCGTGGCGGCGTTCCACCAGATCGTGCCGTGCTGGAACTCGACCCGGCGGACCGAACCGTTGCGCTGGGTGTTGCTCGTCGGCAGACCGAGTCGGCCCTGCGCCAGCCCGGCCTTGCGGTAGCGCTTGAAGATGCCGCCGTGCACGACCTTCGGCAGCGTGCCGCGGATCAGGTAGACGCGGCCCTTGCGGAAGGCCATCACCCGCGCGTGACCGACCTGCGTGTTACGGACGTCGGTCGTCGGCCACCCGAGCACGCCGCCGGTGCCGCCGGTGTGGCGGTACCTGCCCACCAGCCGGCCGCGCATCATGTGCGCCCCGACTCCCTTCTTGCCGTACATCACGCCCTTGTGGAAGACGGTGCGGAACCCGCCGTTGACGGCTCGCTCGCCCTTCCACACCGAACCGGTGAACTGGCGACCGAGCGCCTTGGCCTTGCGGGCCAGGCGGGAGTCGTACCGGTGCAGGTAGTCGGCCGTGCGCGCGCGGATCGACGGCAGCCGCTCGTACATGTACCGGCCGGGGCAGGCGGTCGACATGGCGTCGCGATGCCCGGAGATGCGCCGGAAGCTCGACCCGTTGACCCGCACGCTGCCGCGCACCGGCTTGTAGCTGGTGCCGAGGCGCCACCCGATGAAGCGCACCAGCGCGTTCTTCATCCTGGCGGTGGGCCGGCGCTGCTGGAAGTTGCCGATCATGGAGACGCCGACCGTGCCGGTGTTGTAGTCGCCCGCGTGCGCGCCGCGTACCGGCTTGTTGATGCCGCCGCGGCGGCCCTCGTAGATGTTGCCGAAGCGGTCGATCAGCGCGTTGTAGCCGATGTCGCACCAGTGCTGGCCCTGCGTGTGGTACGCGTAGATGCTGCGCACGATCGCCGGCGCCTCACGCGGCGAGTAGCGGTTGGCGTTGACCGTGTGGTGGACGAAGACCATGTTCGCGCTGCGGCCGTATCGCGGCGAGTCGCACGAGTCGGTCAGCGACGGGTCGGCTCCCCACTGCCTGCGGGTGATCACCCGAGGCTTGTGGGGGAACTTGGGTGCCCGGCCGATCGCGCTGCCGCTCTGCGGGTGCCCGGAGGCGACCGCGCGATCCGCTGTCCGCGCGGTGGCGTCCGTCGCCGGATCGTCACCTGGATCGACCGTGACGACCTGCAGGTCGGCGGGCTGTGCGCCCGTCGGGCTCAGCACCCGTGCCGCGACCCCGTCGGCCTCGCCGACCCACAGCGGGCCGGTGCCCTCGCGCATGGTCGCGTCCTCGGCGGGCGCGGGCCCCTCCTCCGGCTCCCAGGTCAGCGGCTGCCACCCGCTCCACCCCTCCCGGTCGCGCAGCCGCACCTCGACGCTGCTGCTCGGCGGCATGGTGCCCGCCTGCCAGGTCACGCCGACCAGGGCGAAGGCCTCGACGGTCGTGGGCGGCAGCTCGGCGGAGGCGCCGGCGGAACGGGCGGCGCCGTCGGCGACCGGGACGCGCAGGCTCTCGACCGCGAGCCCGGAGCCGGTACGCGCCGGCGTGACGGCGGCGGACGGGACGGCGGACGGGACGGTGGTGGAGACGGTGGCCGCAGCGGTGCCGGCGGCCGGACCGCCCGTGGGCAGCAGCGCGCCTGCCACGCCCAGCACCAGCGCGATCACGGCAGCGCGGCGTACGTCCCCGAAAGTCATGTCTGAGCCCTCACGTCGTGACCGGTGTGACAGGTGGTTCTGATGGGACTGAGGCTCGATATGAACATATGCAGTCGGCGAAGGACAACCGCTGGGGACAATTCCCGACCGTTATTCGTTGAATTCCATCGGTGTTATTTGTCCACGATTTCTCGGCAGGCACGTCTCCAGCCGAGAATGCCCCGGAAACCAGCGGAATGACAGCCGTGAAATTCCCTAGGAATTGTGTAGTTTACGCGCGGCCTCGGCAATTGAGCCGGTCATCGACGGATACACCGTGAATGCGTGCGCCATCTGGTCGACGGTGAGCCGGCAGGCCACCGCGACCGCGACCGCGTGCACCAGCTCGCTGGCCTGCGGGGCGACCACGACGCCGCCGGTGACGATGCCGGTGCCCGCCCGGCAGAACAGCTTCACGAAGCCGTCGCGCACGCCCTGCATCTTGGCCCGCGCGTTGCCACTCAAGGGCAGCAGCACGACCGTCGCGTCCACCTCGCCGGCGTCGACCTGCCGCTGGGTCCAGCCGACGGTCGCGATCTCCGGTGCGGTGAACACGTTCGACGACACCTCGGCGAGGTCGAGCGGACTCACGGCGTCGCCGAGCGAGTGCCACATCGCGATCCGTCCCTGCATCGCGGCGACGGACGCGAGCAGCAGCACCCCGGTGCAGTCGCCGGCCGCGTAGACGCCGCGGGCGCTCGTACGCGACACCCGGTCGACTTCGCAGCAGCCCCGGTCGTCGAGCACGACCCCCGCCTCCTCGAGCCCGAGCCCGGAGGTCGACGGCACCGAGCCGAGCGCGAGCAGGCAGTGCGACCCCTCCACGACCCGGCCGTCGGTGAGCTGCACCCGGACGCCGTCGCCCTCGCGGCGCACCGACTCCATCCGGGACCGGGACAGCACGTCCATCCCCCGGCGGCGGGCGACGTCCTCGATCACCCGGGCGGCGTCGGCGTCCTCGCTGGGCAGCACCCGGTCGCGGCTCGAGACCAGCACGACGTCGCTGCCGAGCGCCTGGTAGGCGCCGGCGAACTCGGCACCGGTCACGCCCGACCCGACCACCACCAGCCGCTCGGGCAGCGTGTCGAGGTCGTACACCTGCTGCCAGGTGAGGATGCGCTCGCCGTCGGGCTGGGCGGTGTCGAGCACCCGTGGTTGCGCGCCGGTCGCGACCAGCACGACGTCGGCGTCGATCCGCTCGGCGGCTCCGTCGACAGGCTCGGCCACCACGGTCTCCGGGCCGTCGAGCCGGCCGCGGGCGTGCACGATGCGTACCCGGTCGCCGCTGAGCCGGCCCTCGATGTCGTCGGACTGCGCCCGGGCCAGGCTCTTGACCCGGGCGTTGACCCGGGCGAGGTCGACGCTGGGTCCGTCCGCGTCGTCGAGGCTCACGCCGAGCTCGCCGGCGCCCTCGACCGCGGTCATCAGCTCGGCGGTCGCGATCAGGGTCTTGCTCGGCACGCAGTCGGTGAGCACCGCGGACCCGCCGATGCCGTCGCTGTCGACCACGGTCACGTCGGCGCCGAGCTGGGCGGCGACCAGCGCCGCCTCGTAGCCACCGGGTCCGCCGCCGAGGATCGCCACACGCGTCACGCATCCATCATCGCCGACCCGGGGACGTCTAGGATCGGCGGTCGTGCTGTACGCCGCCTACGGGTCGAACATGGACCCCGCCCGGATGGCGGAGCGCTGCCCGCACTCGCCGCTGCGCGAGACCGGCTGGCTGGTCGGCTGGCGGCTGACCTTCGGCGGTGAGGAGCACGGCTGGGACGGCGCCCTCGGCACCGTGGTCGAGGACCCGCTCGACCAGGTCTTCGTCGCGCTGTACGACGTCACCGACGAGGACGCCACCGTGCTCGACGCCTGGGAGGGCGTCGAGATCGGGCTGTACCGCAAGACCCGGGTGCGGGTGCAGACCCTGGCCGGCGACGACAGCGCCTGGCTCTACGTGCTGGACGCGTACGAGGGCGGGCTGCCCTCGGCGATCCACCTCGGGATCCTCGCCGAGGCCGCCCAGGCGGCCGGCGCACCCGACGACTACGTCGCCGCCCTGCGGGCCCGACCGTGCCGCTCGCTCGGCCACTAGGGTGCCGCCGTGACAAGTCCCTACGCGCGCGCCGACGAGGCCGCCGCACGCCTGACCCGCCTGAGCGGCTGCGAACGCCACGACGTGGCCCTGGTGCTGGGATCGGGGTGGCTGCCGGTCGCCGACGCGCTGGGCCGCACGGTCGCCGACGTCGCGAGCACCGACCTGCCGGGCTTCGCGCCGCCGGCGGTGGAGGGCCACGCCGGCCGGGTCCGCTCGATCGAGATCGGCGGCGGCGACGGGCCGGACGGCCGGCGCGCGCTGGTGTTCCTCGGTCGCACCCATCTGTACGAGGGCCTCGGCGTCGACCCGGTCGTGCACGGGGTGCGTACCGCCGCGGCGGCCGGCTGCCGCGCGGTGGTCCTCACCAATGGCTGCGGCGGACTCGACCCCACCTGGGCACCCGGCACCGCGGTGCTGATCACGGACCACGTCAACCTGACCTCGGCCTCGCCGCTCACCGGCGCCCGGTTCGTCGACCTCACCGACCTCTACGCCGCCCGGCTTCGGGCGCTCGCCCACGAGATCGACCCCGACCTCCCGGAGGGGGTCTACGTGCAGTTCCCGGGACCGCACTACGAGACGCCTGCCGAGGTGGCGATGGTCCGGACGCTGGGGGGGCACCTGGTGGGCATGTCCACCGCGCTCGAGGCGATCGCCGCCCGCGAGGCGGGCATGGAGGTGCTCGGGCTGTCGCTGGTCACCAACCTCGCCGCCGGGGTGTCCGACCAGCCGCTCGACCACGAGGAGGTGCTCGCCGCCGGGCGCGACGCCGCGGACCGGATGGGACCCCTGCTCGCCGACCTGCTGCCGCGGCTGTGACGGCGACCCCGGACCTGGCCGCGCGGGTGCGCGCCTGGGTGGCACAGGACCCGGACCCGCAGACCCGGTCCGAGCTCGAGACGCTGCTCGCGGCATCGTCCGACGACCCGGCCGCCGCCACCGACCTCGAGGACCGGTTCGCCGGGCGGCTCGAGTTCGGCACCGCGGGGCTGCGGGGCGCACTCGGCGGCGGACCCAACCGGATGAACCGCGTCGTGGTCGCGCAGGCCGCGGCCGGGCTGGCCGCCTACCTGCTGGCGAACGCGGACCCGGGCGGGCGGCCGCGGGTCGTGATCGGCTACGACGCGCGCCGCAACTCCGACGTGTTCGCCCGCGACACCGCCGCGATCGTGCAGGGTGCCGGGTGCGAGGCGCTGCTGCTGCCAGAGGCGCTGCCCACGCCGGTGCTCGCGTACGCCATCCGGCCGTTCGGGTGCGCGGCGGGCGTGATGGTCACCGCCTCGCACAACCCGCCCGAGGACAACGGCTACAAGGTCTACCTCGGTGACGGCAGCCAGATCGTCCCGCCCGCCGACCGGGAGATCGCGGCCGCGATCAGCGGGGTCGGGCCTGTCGACGCGCTGCCCCGGGCGGACGACTTCCGCCGGCTGGGCGACGAGGTCCGGGCGGACTATGTCGCCGGCGTGTGCGGCACGGTCGCCGACGGCCCGCGCGAGCTGCGGCTCGTGCACACCGCGCTGCACGGCGTGGGCGCCTCGGTCGTGGCCGAGGTGCTCGACGGGGCCGGCTTCACCGACCGGCACCCCGTCGCCGAGCAGGAGCAGCCCGACCCCGACTTCCCGACCGTGGCGTTCCCCAACCCGGAGGAGCCGGGCGCGATGGACCTCGCGCTGGCCCTGGCCGAGCGGGTCGACGCCGACCTGGTCGTCGCCAACGACCCGGACGCCGACCGGTGCGCGGTGGCGGTGCCGCTGCACGACGGCGGCACCGCACAGTGGCGGATGCTCAGCGGCGACGAGGTCGGCTGGCTGCTCGCGGACGCGCTGCTGGAGCGGGGGCGCCTGGGCACGTACGCGACGACGATCGTCTCCGCCTCGCTGCTGGGCCGGATGGCGGGCGACCGCGGGGCGGGCTACGAGGAGACGCTGACCGGGTTCAAGTGGCTCACCCGGCCCGTAGGCCTCGACTACGCCTACGAGGAGGCCCTCGGCTACTGCGTCGCGCCGGACCTGGTGCGCGACAAGGACGGCATCAGCGCGCTGCTGCTGGTCGCCGACCTCGCCGCGCGGCTGCGTACGCGCGGGCGCAGCCTGCTGGACCGGCTCGACGAGCTGGCGGTCGCCTACGGCCTGCACGCCACCGGCCAGCACTCGGTGCGGGTCACGGACCTGTCCCTGATCGCGGACGCGATGGCGCGGCTGCGCGCGCAGCCGCCGACGTCGCTGGGCGGCCTCGCCGTCGAGGAGGTCGAGGACCTGGCCCGGGGCACCGCGGACCTGCCACCCACCGAGGGTCTGCGCCTGCGCCTTGAGTCCCACGGCCGCGTCGTCGTACGCCCGTCGGGCACCGAGCCCAAGCTCAAGTGCTACCTCGAGGTCGTCGTCGAGGTGGAGGGCTCCGGGGCCGGGTCCGACGCCGTCGCCGCCGCGAGGATCGCCGGTGCCGGACGGCTGGACGCGATCACGGCCGATGTCTCCGCCGCACTGGGGCTGTAGGTCAGCTGGCCGCGAGCACGATCATCGCGAGCGTGAGCAGCGTGAGCAGGACGAACGTCGCGGTCACGATCGTCGCCCACCGCTGGGTCACGGCGTCGCGCTGTCGCGAGGCCTCGGCGCGCTTGCTGGCCAGCTCCATCAGCCGGATCTCGACGAAGTCCGGGTAGTCCATCGAGGACTGGTAGGTGCCCGACAGCGTGGGGCTCTGTGCGTGCTCCTCCATCGACCGGCTGCCGATGATGTTGAGGAGACCGCGCGGCGCGTTCGGCTGGCCCTGTCGCAGCATCTGCCGGGTGCTGCGCGACAGCGCCACGCCGTGGTGGACCTCGTCGTCGACGTAGACCCGCAGCGTGTGCCGCACCACCACGTCGTCGACCAGGTGCCACGGCACCTCGGTGTCGCGAAGGATGTTGCGCAGCAGCAGGTGGTCGGCGTGCGCCCGAAGCGTCGGCCGCACCAGCGTCAGCCAGACCACCAGGGCACCCCAGCAGAGGCCGATCGCGGTGGCGACCGACACGACCGAGGTCGACGACCAGAGCACGACTACGGCCGACCCGAGCAGGAAGGCGATGCCCGCCCAGCCGAGCCAGACCCCCGACGTGGGGTGGAAGCGCTCGACCGGGAGCGCGTCTGCGGGCTGGTCGGCCATACCGGCATTGTGCCTCCTACACTGCGAAGGTGACGACCACCTCGAGCGACGTGACGGCGTCCACGACCTCGCTGCGCCGCTTCCTGGCCGGGCTGCCCGGTGTCGACCAGGTGGGCGCGGAGGCGCGGGCGGCCATGCTGTCCACCCGCTCGATCAAGACCACGTCGAAGCAGTACGCGATCGACCTCGCGATCCGGATGATCGACCTCACCACGCTCGAGGGCGCAGACACGCCGGGCAAGGTGCGGACGCTCGCCGCCAAGGCGCTGCGGCCCGAGCCGACCGACCCGACCTGCCCGTCGGTGGCAGCGGTGTGCGTCTACCCGGACATGGTCCCGACCGCACGGGCCGCCCTGGGCAGCGCACCGCTGCACGTCGCGAGCGTCGCCACCGCGTTCCCCTCCGGCCGGTCGTCGCTCGACGTCAAGCTGCGCGACACCGCCGACGCCGTTGCCGCGGGTGCCGACGAGATCGACATGGTCATCGACCGCGGCGCGTTCCTGTCCGGCGACATCCAGCTGGTCTTCGACGAGATCGTCGCGGTCAAGCAGGCGTGCGGCGGTGCCCATCTCAAGGTGATCCTCGAGACCGGCGAGCTGGTGACGTACGACAACGTGCGGCGTGCCTCCTGGCTGGCAATGCTCGCCGGCGCCGACTTCATCAAGACGTCGACCGGCAAGGTGCAGCCCGCGGCGACGATGCCGGTGACGCTGGTGATGCTGGAGGCCGTCCGCGACTTCCGGTCGGCCATGGGCCGGCAGGTCGGCGTGAAGCCGGCCGGCGGGATCCGTACCAGCAAGGAGGCCATCCGCTACCTGGTGATGGTCAACGAGGTCGCGGGCGCCGACTGGCTCGACCCCGACTGGTTCCGCTTCGGCGCCTCCAGCCTGCTCAACGACCTGCTGCTGCAACGGCAGAAGATGTCCACCGGCCACTACTCCGGCCCCGACTACGTCACGCTGGACTGAGACGACCATGACCTTCGAGTACGCACCGGCACCGGAGTCCCGGTCCGTCGTCGACCTGCGGTCGTCGTACGGGCTGTTCATCGACGGCGCGTTCGTCGGCGCCGACGGCGACCGCAGCTTCAAGACCGTCAACCCGGCCACCGAGGAGGTGCTCGCCGAGGTCAGCGACGCCGGTGCCAGCGACGTCGACGCGGCGGTGCGGGCCGCCCGGCGCGCGTACGAGAAGGTCTGGGGCCCGATGCCGGGACGGGAGCGGGCCAAGTACCTCTACCGGATCGCGCGGATCGTGCAGGAGCGCTCGCGCGAGCTGGCGGTCGCCGAGAGCCTCGACAACGGCAAGCCGATCCGCGAGAGCCGCGACGTCGACCTCCCGCTGGTGGCCGCGTGGTTCTTCCACTACGCCGGGTGGGCGGACAAGCTCACGCATGCCGGGTTCGGCCCGGACCCGAAGCCGCTCGGCGTGGCCGGCCAGGTCATCCCGTGGAACTTCCCGCTGATGATGCTGTCCTGGAAGATCGCCCCCGCGCTCGCGGCCGGCAACACCGTGGTGCTGAAACCGGCGGAGACGACGCCGCTCACCGCCCTGCTGTTCGCCGAGATCTGCCAGCAGGCCGACCTGCCACCAGGCGTCGTCAACATCATCACCGGCGCCGGCGCGACCGGCCAGGCGCTGGTCGAGCACGCCGACGTCGACAAGATCGCGTTCACCGGCTCGACGCCGGTGGGCCGGCAGATCGCGCGCACGGTCGCCGGCAGCCGCAAGAAGCTGACGCTCGAGCTCGGCGGCAAGGCGGCCAACGTCGTCTTCGACGACGCGCCGCTCGACCAGGCCGTCGAGGGCATCGTCAACGGCATCTTCTTCAACCAGGGCCACGTGTGCTGCGCGGGCTCGCGGCTGCTGGTGCAGGAGTCGGTGCACGACGAGGTGCTCGACCGGCTCAAGCGGCGGATGACGACGCTGCGGGTCGGCGACCCGCTGGACAAGAACACCGACGTCGGCGCGATCAACTCCGCCGAGCAGCTGGCCCGCATCCGCACCCTGTCCGACGTCGGCGACGCCGAGGGCGCCGAGCGCTGGACGGTGCCCTGCGACCTGCCCGCGCACGGCTTCTGGTTCGCACCCACGCTGTTCACCGGCGTGAGCCAAGGACACCGGATCGCCCGCGAGGAGATCTTCGGTCCGGTGCTGTCGGTGCTGACGTTCCGTACCCCGGAGGAGGCCGTCGCCAAGGCCAACAACACCCCGTACGGCCTGTCGGCCGGGGTCTGGACCGACAAGGGCTCGCGGATCCTCTGGATGGCCGACCGGCTCAAGGCCGGCGTGGTCTGGGCCAACACGTTCAACGCCTTCGACCCCGCCAGCCCGTTCGGCGGCTACAAGGAGTCCGGCTACGGCCGCGAGGGCGGCCGGCACGGCCTGGAGGGGTACCTGCGATGAGTGAGCGAGCCGGCGACCGACTGGGTGTGCGCAAGACGTACAAGCTCTACATCGGCGGCGCGTTCCCGCGCAGCGAGAGCGGGCGGTCCTACGTCGTCGACGACGCCAAGGGCCGGTTCCTCGCCAACGCCGCACAGGCTTCCCGCAAGGACGCCCGCGACGCGGTCGTCGCGGCCCGCAAGGCGCAGCCGGGGTGGGCGGGACGCACCGCCTACAACCGGGGACAGGTGCTCTACCGGGTGGCCGAGGTGCTCGAGGGCCGGCGGGCGCAGTTCGCCGACGAGGTGGCGCGGGGCGAGGGGCTGAGCGCGCGCAAGGCCGACGCCGCCGTCGACACCGCCATCGACCGGTGGGTCTGGTACGCCGGCTGGGCCGACAAGGTCACCCAGGTCGTCGGCGGCGCCAACCCGGTCGCCGGGCCGTACTTCAACCTGTCCACGCCCGAGCCCACCGGGGTGGTGGCGGCCGTGGCGCCGCAGGACTCGTCCCTGCTCGGCCTGGTGAGCGTGCTCGCCCCCGCGGTGGTCACCGGCAACACCGTGGTCGTGCTCGCGGCCGAGCGCGCGCCCCTGCCCGCCATCACGCTGGCCGAGGTGCTCGCGACGTCGGACCTGCCCGGCGGGGTGGTCAACCTGCTCACCGGCCGGGTCGCCGAGGTGGCGCCGTGGCTGGCGACCCACCTGGACGTCAACGCCCTCGACCTGACCGGCGTGGGCGACGCCGACCTGGCCCGCGAGCTCGAGGAAGGCGCCGCGGAGAACCTCAAGCGGGTCCGCCGCCCGGCCGCCGAGGACTGGTACGCCGACCCCGGGACCGGCCGGCTGGGCTGGAGCCTGGAGATCAAGACGGTCTGGCACCCGATCGGGGTCTGACCAGCGCGCTGGTTAGGGTGCAGCCGTGGCGACGGAGGGCGGGACGCGCGCGATCGTTGCGGCCCTCTTGGCGAACCTCGGCATCGCCGTCACCAAGATGGTCGCGTACGTGCTGACGTCGTCGTCGTCGATGCTCGCCGAGTCGATCCACTCGCTCGCCGACTCCGGCAACCAGCTGCTGCTGCTCGTCGGTGCGCGCCGGGCCCGCCGCGACGCGACGCCGATGCACCCGTTCGGCTACGGGCGCGAACGGTACCTGTACGCATTCATCGTCTCGATCGTGCTGTTCAACCTCGGTGGCCTGTTCGCGCTGTACGAGGCCTGGCACAAGTGGTCCCACCCCGAGCCGATCGACTCGTGGCAGTGGGTTCCGGTGCTCGTGCTGGTGGTGGCGATCGTGCTCGAGTCGTTCTCGCTGCGCACCGCGGTCGTGGAGTCGAACCGCGAGCGCGGCCGGCAGAGCTGGGCGCAGTTCGTGCGCCGGGCAAAGGCACCCGAGCTGCCGGTGGTACTGCTCGAGGACCTCGGCGCGCTGCTCGGGCTCGTGTTCGCGCTGTTCGGCGTCTCGATGACGCTCGCGACCGACAACGGCCGCTGGGACGCCGCCGGCACGGCGATGATCGGCGTGCTGCTGGTGGTGATCGCGGTGGTGCTCGCGGTCGAGATGCGCTCGTTGCTGCTCGGTGAGGCCGCGACGCCCGAGGCGGAGGACCGGATCGAGGCAGCGCTGACCGGGACGCCTGGGATCGGGTCGGTCATCCACATGCGCACCCAGCACCTCGGCCCGGACGAGCTGCTGGTGGCCGCCAAGATCGCTGTCGACGACGCCACGACGGCGGCCGACGTCGCCCAGGTCATCGACGCCGCCGAGCAGCGGGTCCGTGAGGCGGAGCCGGTCGCCCGGTTGATCTACCTCGAGCCCGACATCCGGCGGGAGGAGTGAGCGTGCGGGTCTTCGAACGGCCGACCGACGTGCTGGGTGCCGTCGGCGAGGTGTTCGGTCCCGGCGACTGGGTCGAGGTCACCCAGGAGCGGGTCGACGCCTTCGCCGACGCGACTGACGACCACCAGTGGATCCACGTCGACCGCGAGCGCGCCGCGGCCGGGCCGTACGGCGGCACGATCGCGCACGGCTACCTCACCCTGTCGCTGGTGCCGGTGCTGGCCGCCGGGCTGGTGACCTACGAGGGATGCAGCGCGAAGGTGAACTACGGCACCGACAAGGTCCGCTTCCCCGCCCCGCTGCGGGTCGGCCGGCGGATCCGGGGCCGCGGCGTCGTCGCCGGCGCCCAGCAGACGCCGGCCGGCGTCCGGGTCACCGTCAGCTGGACCGTCGAGATCGAGGACGAGCCCAAGCCCGCCTGCGTCGCCGAGACCCTGGTGCTGCTGGTCCCCTGACCGGCACTCAGGCCGCAGCGGCCTCGGAGACGGTGCGGCCGGTCTCGAGCAGCGACTTGAGGTCGGACAGGATCCCCGGCCACCCCTCGCTGATCCCCTGCAGCATCTCGCTGTCCGGCACGAAGTCGTCGTGCACGACGGTGAGCTTGCACGCCTTGCCGAGCTGCTCGATCTCGAACGACACCTTCGACACCGGTTCGCGGCGCAGCTCGGCCAGCCTCTCGTCCGACCAGCCGAACATCGCGGCCATCTCCGGCTGGTAGCTGTGCCAGCTGTAGGCCAGCCGGCGGTGCGGCTCGCACTCGAGGACCCGCTGGTCCCAGTCGTGCACCGGGTCCTCGGCGTCCATCTGCCAGAGCACCTTGGATCCGACCTGCCAGTCCGAGGACGGCCCTCCCCCGCCGAAGTACCGGCGGATGAACACCGGCTCGGTGAGCGCCTCCCACAGCGCCTCCGGCGTGGTCGTGACGTACGTGACGTAGACGAAGCGGGTGTCGCTCACTGCGCTGTCCTCCAGTGCTCGGGTGATGTCGGCGAGCGCCTGCGCCCGCCCGCGGAACGTGCCGAGCCAGCGGTCGGCGATCTCGTTGACGGGCGCGGCATTGAGGTGGTGCACCTTCTCCCGCCCCCGCCGCCAGGTCGCCACCAGGCCGGCGTCCTCCAGCACCCGCAGGTGCTTGGCGGCCGCCTGGCGCGACATGTCCAGGCCCTCGTGCAGCTCGTGCAGGGTCTGACCGTTGCGGGCGTTGAGGAGGTCGAGGAGCCGCCGCCGGGTGGGGTCGGCGAGCGCCTTGAACACCGCGTCCATCGTCCGCCAACATAGGCAACCATTTGGTTGCCTGTCAAGCGTCCAGGATGGGTCAGCCCACCCGGTCCAGCACCAGGGGGCTCGGCCGCCGGTCGTCGGCCGACGCGGTCACCGACCACGCGCCGTCCAGCGCGGCGAGCGCGCGGTCGAACCGCTCGGGGGTGTCGGTGTGCAGGGTGAGCAGCGGCTGACCGGCGCTGACCCGGTCGCCCGGCTTGGCCTGCAGCGCGACGCCCGCCCCGGCCTGCACCGGCTCGCCCTGCCGCGCCCGGCCGGCGCCGAGCCGCCAGGCGGCGACACCGACGGCGAGCGCGTCCAGCCGCTCGAGCACACCGTCGGACCCGGCGACCACGTCCTGGGTCTCGGTGGCCCACGGCAGCTCGGCGTCGGGGTCGCCGTCCTGCGCGGCGACCATCCGCCGCCACACGTCCATCGCCGAGCCGTCGGCCAACCGGTCGGCCGGGTCCACGTCGTCGACCCCCGCGCCGGTGAGCATCTCCCTGGCCAGCGCCAGCGTCAGCTCGACCACGTCGGCCGGGCCGCCGCCGGCCAGCACCTCGACCGACTCCCGCACCTCCAGCGCGTTGCCGGCGGTGAGCCCCAGGGGCGTGGACATGTCGGTGAGCAGCGCGACCGTCCGTACGCCCGCGTCGGTGCCGAGCGCGACCATCGTCTCGGCCAGCTCGCGCGCGGTGCCGAGCTCCTTCATGAACGCGCCCGACCCGACCTTGACGTCGAGCACCAGCGCGCCGGTGCCCTCGGCGATCTTCTTGCTCATGATCGAGCTCGCGATCAGCGGGATGGCCTCGACCGTGCCGGTGACGTCGCGCAGGGCGTAGAGCTTCTTGTCCGCCGGCGCCAGGCCCGAGCCCGCGGCGCACACCACGGCGCCGACGTCCTCGAGCTGCGCCATCATCTCCTCGTTGCTCAGCGCGGCCCGCCAGCCGGGAATCGACTCCAACTTGTCCAGGGTTCCGCCGGTGTGCCCGAGCCCGCGCCCGGACAGCTGCGGCACCGCCACTCCGCACGCAGCCACCAGCGGCGCCAGCGGCAGGGTGATCTTGTCGCCCACCCCGCCGGTCGAGTGCTTGTCGGTGGTCGGGCGCGACAGCGACGAGAAGTCCATCCGCTCGCCGCTCGCGATCATCGCGGCGGTCCACCGCGACACCTCCCGCCGGTCCATGCCGTTGAGCAGGATCGCCATCGCCAGCGCCGACATCTGCTCGTCGGCCACCACGCCTCGGGTGTACGCGTCGACGACCCAGTCGATCTGTGCGTCGTCGAGCGCACCGCCGTCCCGCTTGGTACGGATGACGTCGACTGCGTCGTGCGTCTCGCTCACGGCTCCTCCCCCAGCTCGACCCGGATCTCGCGGTAGCCGCGCAGCACGAACGTCGGCCGGCGCACCGGCTCGCCGACCAGCCCGAGGTCGGGCCAGCGGGCCAGCAGCCGCTGGACGCTGATCCCCAGCTCGAGCCGCGCCAGCGGCGCTCCTAGACAGAAGTGCACGCCCATCCCGAAGCCCACATGGGGATTGGGCTCGCGGCCGGCGTCGAACCGGTCCGCGTCGGCGAACACCGCCGGGTCGCGGTTGGCCGACCCGAGCAGCACCGCCACGGTCGAGCCGGCGGGCACCGGCGCGCCGGCCACCTCGACGTCGGTCGTCGCGGTCCGCTCGAACAGCTGCAGCGGCGCGTCGTGGCGCAGCAGCTCCTCGACCGTCGCCGCGACCGGCACCTCGCCGGTCGTCACCCGGCGCAGCTCGGCACGCTGCCGCAGCAGCGTCACCACCCCGTTGCCGAAGGTGTTGACCGACGCCTCGTGCCCGGCGTTGAGCAGCAGCACCACCGACGCGACCAGCTCGTCGTCGCTGAGTCTCGACCCCTCGTCCCGGGCCGCGATCAGGTCCGTGAGCAGGTCGTCGCCCGGCCGGTCGCGACGGTGCTCGACCAGCGCGCGCACGTGGGCGGCGAAGTCGGTACTGGCCTGCAGCGCCGCCTGCTCCACGTCGCCGCTGCGGTCGTACTCGTACATCCGCACGATCGCCTGCGACCAGTCCCGCAGCAGGCTGCGGTCCGCCGCCGGTACCCCGAGCAGGTCGGCGATCACCGCCACCGGTAGTGGCTCGGCGTAGCCCGCCACCAGGTCGACCGGACCCGGCCGGGCTGCCAGCCCGTCCAGCAGGTCGTCGGCAATGGCCTCGATCCGCGGCCGCATCCGCTCCACGTGCCCGCGGGCGAAGGCCCCCGCCACCAGCCGCCGCAGCCGGGTGTGTGCCGGCGGCTCGTTCTCCATCATCTGGTTGCGGTGCAGGGTGTTGAACGGTTCGTACGTCTCCGCCGGCGCACGGTCGTGCCAGATCCGGCCGAGTCCGCGCTTTCGCAGCGTCTGGGACACCGCCGCGTGGGTCGTGACGAGCAGCATCCCGGTCGGCTCGTGCCGCACGACCGGTCCGAGCGCGCGCAGCTCGGCCAGCGCGGGGTAGGGGTCCTCGACGAACGCCGGGTCGGTGAGGTCGAGGCCGGTCGCGGGGGCGGCGCCGACGGTCACGCCCGGTCCAGGTCGTCGGCGCCGAAGGCATCGGGCAGCACGTCCCGCATGGGCCGCACGCCGGTCGACGTGTCGACCAGGCAGTCCGGACCGCCGTTCTCCCACAGCAGCTGGCGGCAGCGCCCGCACGGCATCAGTGGCCGTCCCTGCGCGTCGACACAGGCGACGGCGACCAGCCGGCCACCGCCGCTCACGTGCAGCGCCGAGACCATGCCGCACTCGGCGCACAGCCCGACGCCGTACGACGCGTTCTCGACGTTGCAGCCCACCACGACCCTGCCGTCGTCGACCAGGCCCGCGACTCCCACCGAGTAGTGCGAGTACGGCGCGTAGGCGTGCCGCATGGCCTCGACCGCCCGCCGGCGCAGGTCGTCCCAGTCCACCTCGGGCGCCGGTGTCATCCGGCCTGGCCCTTCCGGTACGGCTGCCCGTCGGCGGCCGGCATCCGTAGTCGTTGCGAGAACAGGGCCAGCACCAGCAGCGTGGTCACGTAGGGCGCCATCTCGGTGAACGGGTCCGGGATGGTGTCGGTGGCGAGGTACCACCACAACGCGCCCGCTCCGATCAGCCCGGTCATCAGCGCCGCCAGCCGGCGGGCGCGGAACAGCTGCCACACGGCGAGCCCCACCAGCAGGACGCCGGCCAGCAGCAGCAGCGCGTGCACCGACTCACCGCCCTGCCGCAGCCGCGCGCCCTCCGTGAACCCGAACAGCAGCGACCCGGTCAGCAGCCCGCCGGGTCGCCAGTTTCCGAAGATCATCGCTGCCAGGCCGATGTAGCCGCGGCCGCCGGTCTGCCCGTTGGCGTAGCCCGACGAGGCCACCAGGACCAGGAAGCACCCGCCGAAGCCGGCGAAGACACCGGACATCGTGACCGCGAGGAACTTGAAGCGGTAGACGTGGACGCCCAGCGTCTCGGCCGACTGCGGTGCCTCGCCGCACGAGCGCAGCCGGAGTCCGAACGCCGTGCGCCACAGCAGCCAGCCGGTGCCGGCGATCATCGCGACCGCCAGGATGGTGAAGTACGACAGGTTCTCGGTCAGCGCGTTGACCAGGCCGGCCAGGTCGGAGACGAAGAACCAGCCCTTGTCGGCCAGGTCGCCCGACCAGTCAGCGAGCCCGGGCACCGTGACCGTCGGGGGCCGGTCCAGCGACGGCGACTGGGTCGGCCCGCCGCCCTCGAGGTCGGCGAAGAAGACCTCGGCGAGGAAGCCGGCCACGCCGGCCGCGATGATGTTGATGGCCACACCGGAGACGATGTGGTCGACGGCGAAGACCACCGTGGCGAGCGCGTGCAGCGCACCGCCGACCGCGCCGAACATCATCGCGCCGAGCAGGCCGATCCACACGCCCTGGTAGTAGGTGTAGTAACCCGCACCGATCGCGCCGAGGATCATCATCCCCTCGAGCCCGATGTTGACCACACCCGCGCGCTCCGACCACAGCCCGCCCAGGCCGGCCATCGCGATCGGGATGGCGGCGATGATCGCGGCCCGCATGGTGCCGGCCGAGGTCAGGTCGTCGGCACCGGTGAGCACCCGCACCAGCGACAAGGCAACAAGGACGGCGAGCGCGTAGAGCCAGAGCCGGCCGCCCTTGCTCACCCAGCGGCGGTCCTGCGGCGGCGCGGGCGCCGCCTCCGGGGACATGACGACGCTCATGCGGTCACCTCCTGGTCCCGGCCGCGCTGTCTGCGCAGCTCACGGGCGACCTCGGTCTGCTCGAGCCGGGCGCCGTACCTGCGCACGACCTCGTACGCGATGACGACCGAGAGGACGACCACGCCCTGGGTGACGGCGATGATCTCGGTGGAGATGCCCGCCTCGATGCCGAGCGGGCTCGCCTGCTGGTTGAGGAACGCGAAGATCAGCGCACCGATCGCGATGCCCCACGGGCTGTTGCGCCCGAGCAGGGCGACAGCGATGCCGGTGAAGCCGATGCCGGTCTGGATGGTGGAGCCGTAGGCGTGCGAGGCGCCGAAGATCTCGGGCATGCCGATCAGCCCGGCGACGGCGCCGGACATCAGCATCGCGTAGACGACCATCCGCTTCACGTCGACGCCGCTGGCGACCGCGGCCGACTCCGACTGGCCGGTGGCACGCAGGTCGAAGCCGAACCTGGTGCGGCTGAGCAGCACCGCGAACGCGATGCCGGCCACGACCGCGAGCAGCGCGAGCCCGTAGACCTCGCGACGCCTCGCCCGGTATCAGCGGGAAGCTCGGCACCCAGGACGACTCGGGGATCTCGTCGGTGACCGAACGTCTGGCCCTTGCGGCTGCCGACCTTCTGCAGCAGGTACGCCACCAGCGACAGCGCGATCGCGTTCAGCATGATCGTCGAGATGACCTCGCTGACCCCGCGGGTGACCCGGAGCAGGGCGGCGATGCCCGCCCAGAAGGCGCCGGCCGCCATGGCGACCAGGATCGCGACGACGGTGTTCAGCGTACGCCGGGCAGCAGCGCCTCGCCCGGCGAACGACCGCGCCCGCGAACGTCGCGACGCGGTACTGACCCTCGACGCCGATGTTGAACAGGTTCATCCGGAACCCGATCGCGGCGGCCAGCCCGGACAGGTACAGCACGGCGGCGCTGTTGGCGATGGAGACGTAGTTGCGCGCCTCGGGCGCGGACAGCAGCACCTCCCAGAAGTCTGCAGGCGAGTCGCCGGCCATCGACCAGGACGAGCGACGTCACGATCGCCGCGACGACGAACGCGAGCAGCGGCGCCGGACAGCCAGAGCAGGATCCGGCGGCCGATGCTCATGCCGACTCCTTCGTCTCTGCGCCGGTCATCGCCGACCCGAGCTGCTGCGGCGTCACGCGTCCGCGGGTCGAACTCACCGCCGAGCCGGCCGCGCAGCACCACCCGGATGGTGTCGGACAGGCCGATCAGCTCGTCGAGGTCGGCGGAGATCGAGCAGCACCGCCAGACCGCTGTCGCCGGGCCTCGCGGATGTGGTCCCAGATCGCCGCCTGCGCGCCGACGTCGACGCCGCGGGTGGGGTGCGAGGCGATCAGCAGCACCGGGTCGCCGCTCATCTCCCGGCCCACGATGAACTTCTGCTGGTTGCCGCCGGACAGGGCGCGCGCGGTGGTGTCGACGCCCGGGGTGCGCACGTCGTAGGCGTCGACGATGCGCTCCGCGTCGGTCGCGGGCACCGCGCGGGTTCAGCCAGAAACCCTTGGTGCTCGGCGGTCGGGTCTGGTGCCCGAGGATGCGGTTCTCCCACAGCGGCGAGTCGAGCAGCAGCCCGTGCCGCTGCCGGTCCTCCGGGACGTAGCCGACACCGGCGTCGCGCCGGTCGCGGGTGCCCCACCCGGTCACGTCGGTGCCCGCCAGGGCGACGCTGCCGGTGGCGGCCGGACGCATCCCGACGACGGCCTCGACCAGCTCGGTCTGGCCGTTGCCCTCGACGCCGGCGACGCCGAGCACCTCGCCGGCCTGGATGACGAGGTCGATGTCGTCGAGCAGCGCGCGGCCGATGGCGTCGTCGACCCGCAGGCCGCTCGACCTCGAGGACGGTCCGGTCGGTGACCGTCGACTCCTCGGTGCTCGGGCTGGGCAGCTCGGCGCCCACCATCAGCTCGGCGAGGTCGTGCGGGGTGACGTCGGCCGGCTGCACCGTCGCCACGGTCGCGCCCCGCCGCAGCACGGTGATGTCGTCGGCGATCGCGAGCACCTCGTCGAGCTTGTGCGAGATGAACACCAGCGTGTGCCCCTCGCGCTTGAGCTCGCGCAGGTTGGCGAACAGCGCGTCGACCTCCTGCGGCACCAGCACCGCGGTCGGCTCGTCCAGGATGATGATGCGGGCGCCGCGGTAGAGGACCTTGAGGATCTCGACCCGCTGCCGCTCCCCCACGCCGAGCGTCTCGACCAGCTCGTCGGGATCGAGGTCGAAGCCGTACGCCTTCGAGATCCGCTGGATCTCGCGGCTGGCGCGGTCGCCGATGCCGTGCAGCTTCTCGGCGCCGAGCACGACGTTCTCGAGCACGCTGAGGTTGTCGGCCAGCTGGAAGTGCTGGAACACCATGCCGATGCCTCGGCCGATGGCGTCGCTGGGCGACGAGAAGCTGACCGCCTTCGCCGTCGACCTCGATCGCTGCCCTCGTCGGGCTTCTGCACGCCGTAGAGGATCTTCATCAGCGTCGACTTGCCCGCGCCGTTCTCGCCGACCAGGGCGTGCACGGTGCCGGGGCGGATCTCGACGGCGACGTCGTGGTTGGCCACCACACCGGGGAAGCGCTTGGCGATCCCGGTCAGCCGGACGGCCGGGACCTCCCCAGAGCCGGCACCGCTCCGTGTCGCTCGTCTCGCCTCCGCTGGCTCCGGCTGGGCATCGGACGGCACTCTAGGCACCGGACAGGCCGGAGCCCGGGGGCACGCTATCGCGCGCCCCCGGGCTCCTCTGCCCTCGGCCTCAGCCGGTCACAGCGCGGCGGGGACCTCGATCTCGCCGTCGATGATCTGCTGCTTGTAGTCGTCGACCTGGTCGATGACGTCCTGCGGTAGGTCGGGGTTCGACGTCGAGTAGTCGACCCCGCCGCTGGCCATGTCGTAGACCACGTAGCCGAACAGCGCCTCGCCGTCCGCGACGCCCTCGGCGAACTCGAACACGCCGGTGTCGACCCGCTTGATCGCCGACGTCAGGATGAAGCGGCTGCTGGTCGGGGTCCGCGGAGAGGTACTGGTCGGAGTCGACACCGATCGCCCAGTTGCCCTCGCCGGCCTGCACGACCGCGTCGAACAGGCCGAGGCCGGACTTGCCGGCGGCGTGGTAGACCACGTCGGCACCGTTGTCGTACATGCCGGTCGCCGCCGTCTCACCGCCGGCGGGGTTCTCGAAGCCCTTGACCGGGTCGTCCTGGCTCAGGTACTGGCTCTGGATCTCGATGTCCGGGTTGATCTCCTCGACACCGGCGTTGAACCCGGCCTCGAAGCCCTGGATCAGCGGCGTGTTGGTGCCGCCGATGAAGCCGACGTTGTCGGCCTGGGTGGTCAGCGCCGCGGCGACACCGACGAGGAACGAGCCCTCGTTGGCGGCGAAGTTGATGTTCGCGACGTTGGGCTCGTCGGGGGCGGAGACGTCGGCCGTATCGTCGGGGTTGAACCCGTCGATGATGCCGAAGTTGACCTCGGGGATACTCGGGAGCCACGCTGTAGACCGCGACGGAGTAGACGAAGCCGACGCCGATGATGGTGTCGTAGCCGCCGTCGATGAGCGTGCGCAGCCGCTCCTCGCGGTCGGCGTCGTTCTCGCCCGCCTGTGCCTCCGCCTCGGCGCAGGTCGCGTCGAGCTCCGTCGACGGCCTTCTCGAGGCCCACGTACGCCGAGTCGTTGAACGACTGGTCGCCGCGGCCACCCACGTCGTAGGCGAGCCCGATCGCGGGCCCGTCACCGTCGGCACTCTCGCAGACGTCCTCGCTGGCCGCTGTCTCCCCGTCGCTGCCGGAGTCCGTGTCGTCGTCGCCGTCCCCGCTCGCACACCCGCTGAGAACGAGCGCCGCGACGGCGAGCACTCCTGCCGCCAATCGTGCCCTGTGCCGCACTATGCCTCCTTTGTCGCCCCGCCCCGTCCGGACGTAGGTCGCGAGCGCATCCTAGACAGTCCGGCACCCCGTCATGGCCGACTCCACGCAGATGTCGCCGGTCGTTACGTGATCGCAAGGCGGGGGCTCCCCGCCGTCGCGGCGACGACGGCGAGCACCTTGGCCGCGGCGACCGTCGACCGGTCGTCGATGCGCAGGTTGCCCTGGTGCAGGTCGAAGGTCGGTCCACCGGGGCTGCGGGTACCGAGTCGGCCCATCGCGCCCGGCACCGTCTCGACGTACCAGGCGAAGTCCTCGCCGCCCAGGCTCTGCCTGGTCGGCACCAGCGCGCTGTCGCCGAGCGTGCCGGTCACGGCGCGGCCCAGCTCCTCGGTGGCCACCGGGTCGTTGACCACCGGCGGGACGCCGCGGACGTAGTCGACCGACGCGGTCACGCCGTACGGCTCCAGCAGGTTGCGCACCAGGTGGCGGACCAGGTGCTCCGCCTCGTGCCACGCGGTGGCGTCGAGCATCCGCAGCGTGCCGCCGAGCCGGCCGCGGGCCGGGATCACGTTGAGCGGCTCGCCGGCCCGGACCATGCCCCAGACCAGGCTGGCGCCCGCCCGGGGGTCGAGCCGCCGGGACAGCGCCGACGGCAGCTGGGTGACCAGCACGCCGATCGCGAAGACCAGGTCCTCGGTGAGGTGCGGGCGGGAGGTGTGCCCGCCGCGCCCGGTCAGGGTGACCGTGAGCGCGTCCGACGCGCCGGTGAGCGGACCGTGCCGGAGGCCGACGTAGCCGACGTCGAGGGTGGGGTCGCAGTGCAGGGCGAAGATGCGCTCCACGTCGTCGAGCGCGCCGGCGGCGATGAGCGTCTGCGCCCCGCCCGGCATGATCTCCTCGGCCGGCTGGAAGAGCAGTCGCACCCGGTAGGGCAGGGGCGCGCGACGGTGCACGTCGGCGAGCGCGAGGCCAGCGCCGGTCAGCGCCGCCGTGTGCACGTCGTGCCCGCAGGCGTGCGCGACGCCCTCGACCGTGGAGCGCCACGGGTCGGACGTCTCGTCCGGCACCGGCAGGGCGTCCATGTCCGCGCGGAGGGCGACGACCGGCCCGTTCGCCGGGCCGACCTCGGCCATCAGCCCGCTGGTGTCCACCCGCTTCACCACGATCCCCGCCGCCTCCAGGTGGGTGATGACGACGTCGGTGGTGCGCTTCTCGTGCCAGGCCAGCTCGGGGTGGGCGTGCAGGTCGCGGCGCATCGCCACCAGGTCGCGGGCGCGGCCGTCGACCACCTGCGCCAGGTCGGCGATGGTGGTGGCGGCGGAAGGGTGGACGGGGTCGTCCGGAGGGGCGCCGGGCACCTCATGAGGCTACTCGCCGGGCGCGGTGCGGTCCGGCCTAGGCTGCCGGGGACAGCCGTCGTGCGAGGAGGCCGGATGGACGTCACCGCGCAGGATCCTCCGGAGGTGGAGGAGCTGGCGCTGGCCGCCCGGTTCGACCCGGTGAGCCGTGCGCAGTGGGTGGAGGCGGCCGGCGGCGACGCCGCGGTACGGGCGCTCGGCACCGCGACGCTCGACGGCGTCACCCTGCGCCCGTTGTACACCGCCGACGACGCACCGGCCGAGATCGGTCACCCGGGCGTCTCCCCGTACGCACGCGGCAGCCGCGCCCAGGGGGCCGGTCCGGACGGCTGGGACGTGCGGCAGCACCACAGCGACCCCGACCCGGCGCGCGCCGCAGCGGCGGTGCTGGCCGACCTCGACAACGGGGTCACGTCACTGTGGCTCGGGCTCGGGCCCGGTCGGATCGCGGTCGACGACCTGCCCGAGGTGCTCGACGGGGTGCACCTCCCGAGCGCCCCGCTCGCCGTGGACGCGCGGGCCGAGTCGTCCGCGGCCGCCGAGGCGCTGCGCGGGATCGCCGCCGAGCGCGAGGTCGATGCGAACGAGCTGTCCGGCTCGCTGGGGTTCGACCCGATCGGCCTGCAGGCGCGCAGCGGCGACGCGCACGACCTCGGCGAGGCGGTCGCGTGGGCACGCCGTTGTGCCGAGGAGTCGCCACGACTGCGGGCCGTCACCGTCGACGCGCTGCCCTACCACGACGCGGGCGGCTCCGACGTCCAGGAGCTGGGTGCCGCCGTCGCGACGGGGGTGGCCTACCTGCGCGCCATGGCCGAGGCCGGGCTGGCGCCGGCGGACGCGACCAGCCAGCTGGAGTTCCGGGTCGCCGCCACGGCCGAGCAGTTCCGCACCATCGCCAAGCTCCGCGCGGCGCGGCTGCTGTGGCACCGGGTCGGCGAGGTGGCCGGGGTGCCGGCCGAGCGCCGCGGCCAGCGCCAGCACGCGGTGACCTCCTGGGCGATGACGACCCGGCACGACCCGTGGGTCAACCTGCTGCGCGGCGCCGTGGCGTGCTTCGGCGCGGGTGCCGGAGGAGCGGACGCGGTGACCGTGCTGCCGTTCGACACCGCGATCGGCCGCTCCGACGCGTTCGCCCGGCGCATCGCCCGCAACACCCAGACGCTGCTGAAGGAGGAGTCGCACCTGTCCCGGGTGGTCGACCCGGCCGGCGGTTCCTGGTACGTCGAGACGCTGACGCGCGAGCTCGCGACCGCCGCGTGGACGTGGTTCCAGCGGCTCGAGGCCGAGGGCGGCATCGCCGACGCGCTGGCCTCCGGGCTGGTGGCCGACGAGCTCGCCGCCACCGCGGCCGAACGGTCCCGGCAGCTGGCGCACCGCGAGCTGACGGTGACCGGGGTGAGCGAGTTCCCGTTGCTGGACGAGCGCACCGTCACCCGCGAGCCGGTGCCGCCGGAGCCCGGCGGCGGGCTCCCGCGGCGGCGCTGGGCGGAGCCCTACGAGGCGCTGCGGGACCGCGCCGACGCGCACCACGAGTCGACCGGCGCGTGGCCGCGGGTGTTCCTCGTGCCGCTCGGCGACGACCGGCCGGCGGGCGCGCGCGCGACCTGGGCCGCCGACGCGCTGCGGCCCGGGGGCATCGAGACGACGAGCGACGACCCCGACGCCACCGCCGTCTGCCTATGCGTCGCCGACGACGTGCCCGCCGACGAGGTGGCCGCGGCCGTCCGCGCCCGACGCGACGACGGTGCGGGTGCGGTGCTGGCCGCGGGGGTGCCGCCCGGGCAGCGCGAGGCCACGGGTGCCGACCTGCACCTCGGCCCCGACGACGACCTGGTGGCGGCGCTGGCGGCGGCGCTCGACCTGCTGGGGGTGGCAGCGTGAGCGACCGCACCGGCCTGGACAGCTTCGCCGACGTGCCGCTCGGTGACCTCGACCCGCCGAAGGACTCCGCCGACCAGTGGGCGGCACTGGACGGGTCGGCTGAGCCGTGGGCCACACCCGAGGGCATCGACGTCGCCCGCGTCTACTCCCGCGACGACACCGACGGGCTCGACTTCCTGGCGACCTATCCCGGCCTGGCCCCGTACCTGCGCGGTCCCTACCCGACCATGTACGTCACGCAGCCGTGGACGGTGCGGCAGTACGCCGGGTTCTCGACCGCGCAGGAGTCGAACGCGTTCTACCGGCGCAACCTCGCCGGGGGCCAGAAGGGGCTGTCGATCGCGTTCGACCTCCCGACCCACCGCGGTTACGACTCCGACCACGACCGGGTCGGGGGCGACGTGGGCATGGCAGGGGTGGCGATCGACTCGATCCTGGACATGCGCGAGCTGTTCGACGGCATCCCGTTGGACCGGATGAGCGTGTCTATGACGATGAACGGCGCCGTGCTGCCGGTGCTCGCGCTCTACGTAGTGGCCGCCGAGGAGCAGGGGGTGCAGCCGGAGCAGCTGGCCGGGACCATCCAGAACGACATCCTCAAGGAGTTCATGGTCCGCAACACCTACATCTACCCGCCGGCACCCTCGATGCGGATCATCAGCGACATCTTCAGCTACACCTCGCAGCGGATGCCGCGGTTCAACTCGATCTCGGTGTCCGGCTACCACATCCAGGAGGCCGGGGCGACGGCCGACCTCGAGCTCGCGTACACGCTGGCCGACGGCGTCGAGTACCTGCGCGCGGGACAGGCGGCGGGCCTGGAGATCGACGCGTTCGCGCCGCGGCTGTCGTTCTTCTGGGCGACCGGGATGAACTTCTTCATGGAGGTCGCCAAGATGCGCGCGGCCCGGATGCTGTGGGCCCGGCTGGTGCAGGGCTTCGAGCCGTCGAACCCCAAGTCGCTGTCGCTGCGCACGCACTGCCAGACGTCCGGCTGGTCGCTGACGGCGCAGGACGTCTACAACAACGTGGTCCGGACCTGCGTCGAGGCGATGGCGTCGACCCAGGGTCACACCCAGTCGCTGCACACCAACGCGCTGGACGAGGCGCTGGCGCTGCCGACCGACTTCTCCGCCCGGATCGCACGCAACACCCAGCTGCTGCTGGCCAAGGAGTCCGGCACCACCCGGGTGATCGACCCGTGGGGCGGCAGCGCGTACGTCGAGCGGTTGACGTACGAGCTGGCGAAGCAGGCCTGGGCGCACATCCAGGAGGTGGAGGAGGCCGGTGGGATGGCGGCGGCGATCGAGGCCGGCATCCCCAAGCTGCGGGTGGAGGAGGCGGCCGCGCGTACGCAGGCCCGGATCGACTCGGGCCGCCAGCCGGTCATCGGGGTGAACAAGTACCGCGTCGACGTCGACGAGGACGTCGACGTGCTGCGCGTCGACAACCGGGCCGTGCGCGAGCAGCAGGTGGCCAAGCTGCAGCGGCTGCGTGCCGAGCGCGACGACGAGGCGTGCCGGGCGGCGCTGGACGCCCTCACCCGGTCGGCGGCGGAGCCCGCGTCCGGCCTGGAGCACAACCTGCTGGCGCTGGCGATCGACGCGGCCCGCGCGCACGCCACCGTGGGCGAGATCTCGGACGCGCTGGAGCGCGAGTTCGGCCGCTACACCGGCGAGATCCGCACCATCAGCGGCGTCTACTCCCAGGAGGTCGGGGTGTCGGACAGCGTGACCCGGATGCAGGAGGCGGTGGCGTCCTTCGAGGAGCACGAGGGGCGGCGGCCGCGCATCCTGGTCGCCAAGATGGGCCAGGACGGCCACGACCGCGGCCAGAAGGTCATCGCCACCGCGTTCGCCGACCTCGGGTTCGACGTCGACGTGGGGCCGCTGTTCCAGACCCCGGCCGAGGTCGCCGCGCAGGCGGTGGAGTCGGACGTGCACGTGGTCGGTGTCTCGACCCTCGCCGCGGGCCACCTCACGCTGGTGCCGGCGCTGCGCGACGCGCTGGCCGAGCAGGGCCGCGACGACATCATGATCGTCGTCGGCGGCGTGGTGCCGCAGGAGGACCTCGAGCCGCTGAAGCAGGCCGGGGCGGGCGCCGTCTTCGGTCCCGGCACCGTTATCCCGGACGCAGCGCTCGACCTGCTGGCCACGCTGGCCGGCCGGCTGCACCACCCGGGCAGCGATGGCTGACGTCGATGACATCGCCGAGGGCGTACGGTCCGGCTCCCGCAAGGACCTGGCCCGCGCGATCACCCTGGTCGAGTCGACCCGTGCCGACCACCGCGGGCTGGCGCAGGACCTGCTGGTCCGGCTGCTGCCGGCAGCTGCACCGGAGGTGCCCCGGTGCCCACCGTGCGGGTCGGCATCAGCGGCGTGCCGGGGGTCGGCAAGTCGACGTTCATCGACGCGCTCGGTTCCCGCCTTACCGGTCAGGGGCACCGGGTCGCGGTGCTGGCCGTCGACCCGTCGTCGTCCCGGGCGGGCGGCAGCATCCTCGGCGACCGCACCCGGATGCGACGGCTGGCGACCGACCCGAACGCCTTCGTCCGGCCCTCGCCCACCGGCGGCACGCTCGGCGGCGTCGCCCGCGCGACCCGCGAGTCGATCACGTGCGTCGAGGCGGCGGGCCACGACGTGGTGCTGGTCGAGACCGTCGGCGTCGGGCAGTCGGAGGTGGCGGTCGCGGGCATGACCGACACGTTCTGCCTGCTGACGATGGCGCGTACCGGTGACGAGCTGCAGGGGATCAAGAAGGGCATCCTCGAGCTGGCCGACGTGGTGGCCGTCAACAAGGCCGACGGCGAGCACGCGCCGGCGGCGCAGCGCACCGCTCGGGGCCTGAAGGGCGCGCTGCGGATGCTGCAGCCGCGCGACGCCGGCTGGACGGTGCCGGTCGTCTGCTGCAGCGCGCTCGAGGAGGAGGGCCTCGACGAGGTGTGGGACCAGGTGGTGGCGCACCGGGACGTGCTCGCCGCCGACGGCCGGCTGGCGGAGCGACGCGCCGACCAGCAGGTCGCCTGGGTGCGGTCGATGGTGCGCGACCGGCTGCTGGACCGGTTCGACCGCGACGAGCGGGTGCGGGAGCTGCGGCCGGCGCTCGAGGGTCAGGTACGCGCCGGCGAGCTCACGGCGACGCTCGCGGCCGACCGGCTGCTGGAGACGGTCTGGCCGGGCGACGACTGAGCGTCGTCAGCCCCGGTCGCCGGCGGGCACCGGTGGCGCGTGCCGCAGCAGCGCGACGGCGGCGCCGGCGACCGACCAGGCGACGTACGGCAGCCACTCGGGCGGGTTCGTCATGAGCACGCCGACGAACAGCGACGCGAACGCCGCGAGCATCAGCACCATGCCGAGCGGGCGCGCCCGTGGTCCCATCGCCCGCCTGCGCAGCACCAGCGTCAGCAGCCCGAAGCAGCCGAGCGCGAGCAGCGCGCAGTAGACGACCTCCATCACGCCACGCTAGCCCCCGCGGTCACCCCGGGACGTCGGTGTGGTTCCCGCCGCTCACCACCACGACCACGTCGCCCTCGTAGGCGACCGCGCCGCTCAGCACGCCGGCGAGCGCGACCGCGCCACCCGGTTCGCGCGAGCACCCGGCAGCGGTCCCACAGCCAGCGCCGCGCCGCCAGCACCTGCTCGCCGGTCACCAGCGCGCTGCGGGTGCCCAGCCGCCGGGCGACGGCGAAGGCGTGCGCACCGATGCGCGGTGCGCCCATGCTGTCTGCCGCGACACCGCCCACCTCGACGTCGACCGGGTGCCCGGCCGCCAGGGCCGCGTGCAGCGCGGGGCAGCCGTCCGGCTCGACCGGGGTCACCGGCACCCGGCCCTCGCCCGCGAGCGCGACGCCGCTGAACAGCCCGCCCCCGCCGCAGCCGACCACGACGAGCCCGGCACCGGGTGCCTGCTCGAGGATCTCCAGCCCGAGCGTCGCCTGGCCGCAGACGACGTCGAAGCCGTCGTAGGCCGGCACCGCGAGCACGTCGCGGTCGCGCGCCCAGTCGAGGGCGGCGTCGGCCGCCGCCGGGTAGAAGCCGTCGACCACCCGGACGTCCGCCCCGAAGGAGCGCACCCGCTCGACCTTCTCCGCAGGCGAGGTGGTGGGCACGAAGACCGTGGCCGGCACGCCCAGGCTCTGCGCCGCCCACGCGACCGCCGCGCCGTGGTTGCCGCCCGAGGCGGCGACGACGCCGTCTGCCGGAGGCGTGCTCGCGAGCAGGCTGTTCAGCGCGCCGCGGGCCTTGAACGACCCGGTGTGCTGGGTGAGCTCGAGCTTGAGCAACACGCGCCCCGGCACACCGAGCTCGTCGCCCGGCACGGCGAGCAGCGGGGTGCGGCGCACCCGACCGGACAGACGTTCGGCGGCGGCTGCGAGGTCGGCGGCGCCCGGGAGCCGGAGGGTCACTCGTCGGCCACCGGGTCGGCCCGCCGGGCGGCGCGCCGCGCGCGTACCCGCATGACCACCGCCGTGAGGGCGGCCCCGGCCGCGGCACCCTTGACCAGGGCCAGGCGCTGGTCCGGTCCGGCCGCGGCCCGCGGTTCGGGGCTCAGTGCCCGGCTGTTGCGCTCGTCCTCGGGCAGCTCCGGCGGCCACGGGGCAGCCGCACCCTCCGGGGTGCTCGCCTCCCGGAAGGTGCCCACGGCAGCGGGGACCGTCGAGTCGCCGCCGATGATCCGCTCGACCTCCTCGACCTCGCGACGTGCCACCACCGGCTTGCCCTCCGACGACATCGCGGCCCACGAGGCGGCGAGCAGCGCGATCCGGCTGAAGTAGTTGATGTAGACGAGCAGCACCAGGGAGATGCCGAGCAGGGCGAAGGCGGGGTTCCGGGTCACCATGGCGATCAGGGTGTTGGCCAGCGACTTCAGCAGCTCGAAGGCGACCGCGCCGAACAGCGCGCCCTTGAGCAACGCCATCCGGGGCAGGTCGGGGTTGGGCAGCAGCTTGAACATCGCGAGGAACAGCGCCGTGCTCGCCGCCATGCCCAGCAGCACCGCCACGGCCCAGGCAAGGCCGCCGATGCCGGGCACGTCGGTGAGCCCGAGCTGCTCGAGCGTCCAGTCCAGGGAGCCGGTCACCGCACCGGACAGACCGACCGACAGCAGCAGCACCGCACCGAGCACCAGCAGCGTCAGCAGGTCGAACAGCTTGCCCATGACCAGGTTGCGCTTGTCGCCCGGCGGGACCGCGAACACGGCCTGCAGCGCCTCCCGCAGCCCGGACAGCCAGCCGAGTCCGGCGTACAACAGGCCGAGCAGGCCGAAGACGGTGGCCGCGCCCGCCGCGTCGCTGAACGTCGAGACCTTGATGGGCGCGTCCGAGCTCTCGGAGCCGACCAGGCCGGGCAGCACCTCCTGCAACGCGGTGAGCAGGTCCGCCTCCGCGTCCGGGTACCCGCGGGCCAGGTAGCCGACCGCGGCGAACCCGAGCGAGAGCAACGGGAAGAAGGACAGGAAGCCGAAGTACGTCACCGCCCCGGCGAGCACGTTGCCCTGGACGTTGCCGTAGTGCTGCCACGCGCACACCGCGTGGTCGAGCAGCCCGATCCGCTCGCGGGCCGCGGTGGCGCGCGCCGACCACCGGTCCTTCAGGCCCGGCTTGCGCTGCTCGGCGTCCGGCTCCCCGCTGCTCACCGGTCAATCCTGGCGCAAGGGGAACACCCTGTCCGGTCTCCATCCCTGGCCGGCCTCGTGCACGTACAGCGTGAAGGCGTCCACGTCGAACGAGCAGGTGTAGTCGGCCAGGATGTCGAACGCGCGGTCCAGCTCCGACTCGGCGACGTCGTGGGCGACGGTCACGTGCGGGTGGTACGGGAACGCCTGCTCGCGGTCGAGCGGCCCGGTGCAGACCGACTCGGCCAGCAGCTCGCACTCGGAGATGCCGCGGGCCACAGCAACGAACACGACCGGTGAGACCGGGCGGAACGTCCCGGTGCCCCGCAGCCGCATCGGGAACGCGCGGTGCCGGCGGGCCACCACCCCGAGGTGTGCCTGCACCTCGGCCATGTCGCCGCACTCCAGCGGAGTCGGCGGCAGCAGCGTCACGTGGGTGGGAACGGTGTCGGCGGCAGGGTCGCCGAACGACGCCCGTTGGTCGCGCAGCTCGGACGCGTACGGCTCCGGCACGGACACCGCGACCCCCACAGTCACCGGGTCGGACGCCATGGGCGTGACCCTAGCCGCCGACCCGGAGTGCGGCCGATCCGCGCCGGTCAGGCCAGGGGCGGGACGAAGCCGACCCGGTCGTAGACGTCGCGGAGGGTCGATGCCGACACCGCACCGGCCCGCTCGGCGCCCTGTGCCAGCAGCCGGTCGAGCTCGGCCCGGTCGCCGAGCAGCGCGCGGGTGCGCTCGCGGAACGGTGCGGCGAAGTCGACGACCTGTTCGGCCACCGCCTTCTTGAGGTCGCCGTACCCGCTGTCGACATAGGCCCGCTCGAGGTCGGCGATCGACGTCCCGGTGAGGGCGGACTGGATGGTGAGCAGGTTCGACACCCCGGCCTTCTCCTCGGCGTCGTAGCGCACCTCGCGGCCGGAGTCGGTGACAGCGCCACGCACCTTCTTGGCGTTGGCCGCGGGCTCGTCCAGCAGGAACAGGCAGCCGGCGCCCGGCATCGACTTGCTCATCTGCTTGTCCGGGTTCTGCAGGTCGAGGATCCGGGCGGTGTCCTTGACGATGTACGGGTCGGGCACCTGGAAGGTCTCGCCGAAGCGGTGGTTGAAGCGGCCGGCCAGGTCGCGGGTCAGCTCGAGGTGCTGGCGCTGGTCCTCGCCCACCGGCACCTGGTGCGCCTGGTACAGCAGGATGTCGGCGGCCTGCAGCACCGGGTAGGTGAACAGGCCGACGGTGGCGCGGTCGACGCCGCCGCGGCTGGACTTGTCCTTGAACTGGGTCATCCGGCTGGCCTCGCCGAACCCGGTGAGGCAGCCCAGCACCCACGCGAGCTGCGCGTGCTCAGGCACGTGGCTCTGCACGAACAGCGTCGACCGGTCGGGATCGATGCCCGCGGCCAGCAGCTGGGCCGCGGCGACGTACGTCCGCTCCCGCAGCGCCACCGGGTCGTGCTCGACCGTGATCGCGTGCAGGTCCACGATGCAGTAGAACGCGTCGTACGCGTCCTGCAGCGCCACCCACTGCCGCACGGCGCCGAGGTAATTGCCGAGCGTGAACGAGTCGGCGGTCGGCTGGATGCCGGACAGCACGCGGGGCTGCGACAAGTGCGGGTCGGGGGGCATGCCGCGATTCTGCCAGCGGCCGTGCTAGCGGCTGCGCCGAGCCTCGGTCACCTGCGCCTGGTCCGGTCCCTCATCGTCGGGTTCCGGCGGAGCCACGCTCACCCGCACCCGGTCGACCCGCCGGCCGTCCATCGCGACCACGCTGAGCAGGTGGCCGTCGACCTTGCAATCGTCCCCTGTCGTCGGCAGCCGGCCGAGACAGGACGCGATGTAACCGGCGACGGTCTCGTACGGCCCCTCCGGCAGTGTCAGCCCGGTCTCGTCCTCGAAGTCGTCGAGGTTCAGCAGACCGTCCAGCTCGACCTCGCCGCTGACCAGCCGGTGGGTGACCGACTCCTCGACGTCGTACTCGTCGCGGATGTCGCCGACCAGCTCCTCGACCAGGTCCTCGAGCGTGACGATGCCCGCCGTGCCGCCGTACTCGTCGACGACGATGGCCAGGTGCACGCCCTCGCGGCGCATGTCGGCCAGCGCGGGCAGCACCTCCCTCGTGTCCGGCAGCATCAGCGCGTCGCGCGCAAGCTGACCCACCTGTACCGACCGGCCGTTGACCTCCGGCGCGTACAGGTCCCGCACGTGCAGGAAGCCGATGACGTCGTCGGACGAGCCGCGGATCACCGGGTAGCGCGAGTGCGGCCGCTCGGACGCGAAAGCCGCCGCCTTGAACACCGGCGTCGACGCGTCGATGAAGTCGACCTTGTTGCGGGGGATCATCACCTCGCGGATCTGCCGGTCGCCGGCCTCGAACACGTCCTCCACGATCCGCCGCTCCTCGTCGGTCAGCGTCTCGTGGCTGCTCACCAGCTCACGCAGCTCCTCGTCGCTCATCGACTCCCGCTGTGCGGTCGGGTCACCGCCCAGCAGCCGCATCACCGCGTCGGTCGAGATCGACAGCAGCCAGATCAGCGGCCGGGACACGGCAGCGACCCGGTCGACCAGGGGCGCGAGCAGCAGCGCCGCGCCCTCGGCCCGCTGCAGCGCGAGCCGCTTGGCCACGAGCTCGCCCAGCACGATGGACACGTACGAGATCACGACCGTGATGGCCACCAGGGCCACCACGTCGGCGACGCCGTCGGACATCCCCCAGTCGACGAACACCGGCGAGAGCTCGTGGGCCAGGGTCGCACCGCCGAAGGCCGCCGACAGGAAGCCCATCAGCGTGACGCCGATCTGCACGGCGGACAGGAACCGGTTCGGGTTCTCCGCCACCCGGGCGACGGTCTCGCCGCGACGGCCGGTGGCCGCCAGCGCCTTGATCTGCCCGTCGCGCAGCGAGACCAGGGCGATCTCGGCGGCGGCGAAGAACCCGCCGAAGATCACGAACAACAAGATCAGCAGGCTGTTGAGCCAGACGGAGTCCACCGGTCACCGGTTCCCGGGGAACGGGACAGCGGCTGGTCGCACGGGTCTTTCGCTGTCGTCCATGTCCGCCCACGGTAGCGCCGAGTGGCCCCAGCGCGTCAGGGCGCGTCAGGGCGCGTCAGGGCGCGTCAGGGCGCGTCAGGGCGCGTCAGGGCGCGTCAGCGCAGGGTGCCGTCGTGGGGCCCGCCGAGCGTGGCGAGCTCCGCGCGGGTCGGCAGCCCTTCCCAGTCCCCGGCGCTGGAGACGGCCACGGCCGCGACGTCGCTGCCGCGTACCAGCCGCTCGGTGAGACCGAGCCCGTCCAGCCGCGCGGACAGGTAGCCGGCGACGAACGCGTCGCCCGCGCCGACCACGTCGACGACCCGGACCGGCCGTGCGCGCTCCCGGTGGTGCACGTCCGGCCCCCACGCCTCGGCACCCCCCGCACCGTGGGTGACGACCACCTCCGCCGGCCCACCGGGCGACGGCGGCGTGGTCGCGCCGGCGTGCACCAGCGGCAGCTCGTCGGCGGAGGCGAACAACACGTCCACGTCGGCGAGCAGCGGTGTCAGAGCGGCGGAGGCCTCGTCGGCGGACCAGAGCCGCGACCGGTGATTGATGTCGAGACTGGTGACCGCCCCCAGGCGCCGGGCCTCGCGCAGCGCGGTGGCGGTCGCGGCCGCGGCCACCGGCGACACCGCGGCGGTGACACCGCTGACGTGCACCAGCGCCGGCGTCGGGTGCAGCGCCCGGCTCACCAGGTCGTCGTCGACGGCCGAGCCGGCCGAACCCGCTCGTACGTAGTCGACCCGGGCGATGTCGCCGGTGCGCTGCTCGCGGAACATCACCCCGGTCGGGCGGGTGGGGTCGCGGCGCACGTGGCCGACGTCGACGCCCTCGGCCCGCAGGGTGCGTACGACCAGCTCGCCGGGCTCGTCGGCGCCGACGGCCCCCACCCACGCCACCTCGTGGCCGAGCCTGGCCAGCCCGATCGCGACGTTGCTCTCCGAGCCGCCGATCGAGGTCACCGCCGGGTGCCCCAGCTTCAGCCGGCCCTGCACGCGCACGCTGACCATCGTCTCGCCGACGCAGACCACCCGGCCGACAGCTGCGGGGCTCATGCGGCCGCCTTGCGGAAGCGCCGCACCCGGTCCGCGAGGGCGTCCAGGTCACCGCCCGCCGGCGCGTCGCCGAGCAGCGGCGACCCGACACCGACCGCCACCGCGCCCGCCTCGAGGTAGCCGGCCACGTCCGACTCGTCGACCCCACCGACGGCCACCAGCGCCACGTCGGGGAACGGCGCCCGCAACGCCCGGACGTAGTCCGGCCCGACCGTGGCGGCCGGGAACAGCTTGACGGCAGCAGCACCCCGCGCGTGCGCTGCCCACACCTCCGTCGGCGTCAGCGCGCCGGTGATCACGGGTACCCCGTCGGCGAGCGCGGCGTCGGCACCCTGCCCGGCCGCGGGCGTCACGACGTAGGCGGCGCCGGCCGCCGTGGCCTCGCGGGCCTGGCCGGCGGTCAGCACGGTGCCGGCACCAAGCGCCAGCCGGTCGCCGAGCTCGTCGCTCGCCCGGCGCAGCACGTCGAGCGCGCCCGTGCCCGTCAGCGACACCTCGGCCAGCCGCACCCCGCCGTCGGCGAGCACCTGCAGGCAGCCCAGCGACGCCTCGGGGTCGTCGCCCCGGACGATCGCCAGCAGCCGGTGCTCGGTGAGCAGTACGCGCAGGTCGGTCAGCACGCAGAGATCGTCCACCATGCCGCGTGCTCCCCGCCGGGTGGGAGCACCACCAACCCGTCGCCGGAGTTGAAGGCGTCGGGGGCACAGCTCATCGGCTCGAGCGCCAGCCCGACGCGGTTCGCCGCCGGCTCGGGCCGGTCGGCGGTGTGCACCTGCACCCAGCGCGCCCACGGTCCCCAGGACATCCGCACACCGCCACCGTCCGGACGGGTCACCTCGGCCGACACCGTGCCGTCGGCGGCACCGTCGAGGTCGATGAAGGCGTGGTCGATGAACCGGTCCCCGATGATGTCGCCGCCCCGGAAGTCGCAGCCGACCGACTCCACCGGCGCCGTCCCGACCGGGATCAGCCAGTCGTCGACCTCCACCCGGGTCGCCGCCGGCAGCGTGAGCACGGCGCCGTCGACCGTCGGGGTGCCGCAGGTGAGGTAGGGGTGGATCGTGCACCCGTACGGAGCCTCCTCGGATCCGGTGTTCTGCGCGGTGAGCTCCATCCGCAGTCCGTCGTCGGAGAGCGCGTACGTCTTCGCCAGCCGGAGCGAGAACGGGTAGCCCGGCTGCGGCGGCAGGTCGAGCAGCAGCACCGCACGGGTCTCCGACTCGCGGGCCTCGACCCACACCAGGTCGGCCGTGAACCCGTGCAGCGCGTGGCCGCGGGCGGGTTCGTTGATCGGCAGCTGGTGCGCGATCCCGGCGAACCGGTACCGTCCGCTCCCGACCCGGTTGGGCCAGGGCGCGATGGTGGCACCGCGATAGGTGCCCGGGGGCGTGTCCGGCCCGGCCGGCACGATCAGGTCGCGGCCCTCGTGGCTGAGACGCTCCAGGGTGGCGCCGAGCGGGTCGACGGTGGCCGAGTAGGGACCTGCGGTGAGGATCATGCCGGCACCGCCCGCAGCACCAGCGCCGACTCGGGCGGCAGCGTCGGCAGGCCGAGCCCGGCCGACGCCAGCGCCGCGCCGGAGAGCACCGGTCCGACCTCGTCGGTGGTCCAGCTCGGCGGGGAGTGCAGGAGCGGTGAGGTCTCGGCCCCGGCCACCACCTCGATCCGGTAGTGCCGGCCCGGGTCGAGACCGGGCAGGCGCACCGGCACCGGACTGGTGGTCTGTGAGCTCGCGACCTGCACGACCGCGTACAGCCCGCGGTCGCGCACGGCGGTGACGACGCCGTGCACCCACAGCGTGGGGTCGGGGTGGTCGCCACGCACCACCCGGCCGTTGTGCAGCAGCTCGCGCTCGTCCCGGTAGAGCGCCACCCAGCGCGCCAGCTCGGCCCGCTCGTCGTCGCTCGCCGAGGCGACGTCCCACTCGATCCCGAAGTGCCCGAACAGCGCCGTCGCCGCACGGAAGCCCAGCCGGTGCACGCGGCCGGTGGTGTGCGACTCCGCGGGGCCCACGTGGCTGCCGACCAGCTCGGGCGGCAGCAGCAACCCGGTCCACCGCTGGATCGCCTGCCGCTCCAGGGCGTCGTTGCAGTCGCTGGCCCACACCCGGTGGGTGTGCTCGAGCACCCCGAGGTCGACCCGCGCCCCGCCCGACGAGCAGCTCTCGATCTCCAGGCCGGGATGGGCCGCCACCAGGTCGTCCATCAACCGGTACGCCGCGAGTGTCTGCCCGTGCACGGCCGGCCGGCCGCCGTGGGCCGCGTCGACCAGGTCCCGGTTCTGGTCCCACTTGAGGAACCCGATGTCGTACTCGTCGAGCAGCGCGAGCAGCTGATCGCGCACCTGCGCGTAGGCGTCCGGGTGCTGCAGGTCGAGCACCTGCTGCTGGCGCCACGAGGGCGGGTCGGCGTCGCGGCCCCGCAGCACCCAGTCGGGGTGCTCGCGGGCCAGATCGCTGTCCAGGTTGACCATCTCGGGCTCGACCCAGAGCCCGAACTCCATCCCGAGCTCGTGCACGTGGTCGACCAGCGGGTGCAGCCCGTCGGGCCAGACGGTCGTGTCGACCCACCAGTCACCGAGACCGCGGCGGTCGTCGCGCCGGCCGTGGAACCAGCCGTCGTCGAGCACGAACCGCTCGACGCCCAGCGCGGACGCCGTGTCGGCCAGCCCGCGCAGGACGTCGAGGTCGTGGCGCATGTAGACGGCCTCCCACGTGTTCAGCACGACGGGCCGCGGGCGCCGCGGGTGCTCCGGCCGGGACCGGACGTAGGCGTGCACCCGCGCGGTCAGTCCGTCCAGCCCCTCGTCGGACCACGCGGCCACCAGCCAGGGCGTCCGGTACGACTCCCCGGGGGCGAGCACCACCTCGCCGGGGCCCAGCAGCTCGCCACCACCGAGCAGCCCCTCGCCCGACGGCAGCCGCTCGGCCCAGGTCGTGTGGTCGCCGCTCCAGGCGGTGTGCACGCCCCACACCTCGCCGGTCCCGAAGCCGAAGCCCGCGGTGCCGACCACCATCAGCAGCGTCGCGTCGTGACCGGTGCGCCCGTGCCGTGCGTCGCGTACCCAGGCGCCCTGGTGCAGCGGGTGCCGCTGCGGCGCCCGCTCGCGGCACCACCGGCCGGTGAGGTCGAGCAGCTCCACGGCCGGCCCGGGCAGCGGCAGGGCGGGCAGCAGCGCGTGCAGCCCGAAGGGCTCGGACCCGTCGTTGCGCAGCGCGTGCCGCACCCGCAGCACCCCCTGCGGCGTCAGCTCGACGGTGACCGTCAGCCGCAGGGACAGGTCCGGGTCGGTGGCCTCGACCGTGCAGGTGACCGGGCCGTCCGGGTCGTCGTCGACGTCGACGGACTCGGTGCGGAACGCAGGCGTCCAGGCTCCGGTTCCGCGCCCGGCGACACCCGGGCGGCCGCTCCACCCCCGGGCCGGCTCGGCGAGCAGCCCGACGCGTACCGGCTCGTCCAGCGCGCTCCGCGGCGAGTGCGGGGCAAGGGCACGGACCAGCTCGTCGCGCGCGGCGTCGTCGAGGTCGCCCACGTCGGCTCCCCAGTGGACGATCGCGGGGAGGGCGTCGCCGGCGTGCGTGAGCAGCACCGCGGCCCCCGCGCGCCGCAGCATGGTCGTGGTCACCGCGACATCATCCCTTGTTGGCCCCGAGCGTCAGACCCCCCACGAACTGCTTCTGCAGGATGATGAAGACCAGGATGGTTGGCAGCGCGGCCAGGACCGATCCCGCGGCCACCAGGTTGTCGTTGGTGAAATAGGTACCTGTCAGCGAGTTCAGCGCCGTGGTGATCGGCTGGTCGGCCGGGTTGCCGATCATCAGCACCAGGGCCCAGAAGAAGTCGTTGTAGATCCAGGTGAACTCCAGCGTCGCCAGCGCTGCCAGCGGGGCCCGGCACAACGGCAGGATCACCGAGAAGAACTGCCGCCACACGCTGGCGCCGTCGACCAGTGCCGCCTCGGTCAGCTCGCCCGGGATCGTCTTCATGTACGAGCTCATGACGAACGTGCAGAAGCCCATCTGGAAGGCGATGTGGATCATCACCAACCCGGTCTGCGAGTTGATCCAGTAGCCGTCCTCGCTCAGGGCGAACGGCAGCCACAGGACCTTGGAGTACATGAGGTAGAGGGGCGTGATGACCACCTGCTGCGGCAGCAGGTTGCCGGCAGTGAACAGCAGCAGCAGCGCGAGGTTCAGTCTGAAGGAGAAGCGACTGACCGCGTAGGCGATGAACGACGACAGCAGCAGCACCACGAAGACCGCCGGCAGCACGATCACCAGCGTGTTGACGAAGTAGCTTCCGAGGTCGGCGCGCTCCCAGGCCGTGGTGTAGTTGTCGAGCGTCAGACCCTCGCCTGGCAGGGAGAAGTAGCCGTTCTCGAGGGTGTCGGAGATCGGGCGCAGTGACGTGTAGATGGCCCACAGGATCGGCGTGAGCACCCCGACCGTGGCAGTGATCAGCACGACGTAGGACAGCACCACCGGCCACCGCCGTGCCTTCACCGGCACGCTGGTCGGGTGGTGCGGGTGGAGCATCTCGTCGACGGCGGTCGAGCCGAGCGCGCTCACTGGGGTAGCTCCGAGTGGAAGGTGCGGTAGAGGTACGGCAGGACGGCGATCATCGTGATGATCAACAAGATGACCGCCAGCGCCGAGCCGTACCCGATCCGGCTCGCCTCACCGACGACGTTGTCGTAGATGAGCACGGACACCAGCTCGAGTCCGTTGCGGCCCTTGTTGATGACGAACACGATGTCGAAGGCACGCAGCGACTCGATGACCGTCACCACCAGCACCACCACGTTGACCGGCGCGAGCGCGGGGAAGATCACGTGCCGGAAGATCTGCCACTCGTTGGCACCGTCCAGGGCCGCCGCCTCACGCTGGTTCGGGTCGACGCTCTTCAGCCCGGCGAGGAACAGGATCATCACGTAGCCGATGTGTCGCCAGGACGCGGCGATGAGCACCGCGTAGAGGTTCCCGGACTCGGCCAGCCACTGGCGATGGAAGTCGGAGTTGACCGTCGAGCGGATGACGTTGTTGAGCAGTCCGGTCTCGTCCTTGTAGATCAGCTCCCAGATGAACCCGACGAGGGCGGCGGACAGCACGACCGGGACGAAGATCGCGCTCTGGTAGAAGCGCGTACCGGTGAGGTTCTTGTCCAGCAGGTAGGCGAGCAGCAGCGCGATCGTGGTCGGCACGATGAGGAAGAAGGCCAGCCAGATGACGTTGTTGCGCACCGCCGGCCAGAAGTCCGGGTAGATCGTGAAGATCTGCTCGTAGTTGCGGCCAGCGACCCACTCCAGCTGGTCCAGCGGGCTGATGCCGTCCCAGCTGCTGAACGACAGCACGACGGAGCCGACCGTGGGCACCCAGATCAGGAACACGTGCAGGAACGTCGGGACGCCGATGAACACGGCGAGGACGATCTTGTCCGCCCGGGTGAGCCGGCGGAGCCGCTTGCGGCGCGGCGGGCGGGTCGGTGCCGAGGTCGAGGTCATGTGCGCGGTCCTCGACTCAGGCGTCGAAGATCGACGCCGCCTGCTCCTGGATGCTGGCACAGATGTTGTCGATGTCGTCCGGGGCCTTCAGGAAGTCCTGGATGGAGGAGATCATCACCGTCGAGGCGAAGCTCGGGTCGGTGTCGCGGTCGAGGAACTGGGTGATGTTGTCGACCGAGCCGATCAGCTCAACCGCCTTCTTCTGCAGGTTGTTGTAGTTCGACGTGTCGGCGTCGGTGTTGGCCGCGACGTTGTTCGGGTCCTCTGCCAGGTATGCCTCCTGGCCCTCGGCGCTGCCGAACCAGGCGAGCAGCTTCTCCGCCGTCTCCTGGTCGTCGGGGTCGGCGGCCATCGCGAACCCGTCGATGGGTGCGTCGATCGTGTCCTGGCCGAACTCGGGGTTGAGCTCGGGGAACGGGAAGAAGTCGAGGTCCTCGCGGTCCTCCTCCTTGGTGAAGGCCTGGCCCACGAACATGCCGAGGTAGAACATGCCCGCCCGCTTCTGCACGAAGTCGGGCGCGGCGTCGAGCCAGTCCAGGCCCAGCGCCTCGTCGACCGGCGTCTGGTAGGGCATGATCCGGTCGCGCCACGTCTCGAAGACGGCCTTGACCTCGTCGCTGTCCCACGACTCCTCGCCCGCCATCAGGGCGACGTGGAAGTCGTAGCCGTTGAGCCGGAAGTTGATGGCGTCGAAGGTGCCCATCGCCGGCCAGCCCTCCTGGTCGGCGAAGGCCAGCGGCTGCAGGCCGTCGGTCTGCATCTCCTGGCAGAGCGCCTCGAAGTCGTCCATGGTCGTGGGGATGTCGTAGCCCTTCTCCTCGAACAGGCTCTTCCGGTAGAACACCGCCCACGGGTAGTTGTAGAACGGCACGAAGTACTGCTTGCCGTCGTCGCCGGTCGAGGCCTGCTTGAACGCGTCGGTGAACTGGTCGTCGAGGGTGTCGCTCCACAGTCCGGACAGGTCGCCGGCGAAGCCCTGCGCGGCGAAGTAGCGCATCCGGTAGCCGGCGAACCACGCCCACACGTCGTCGGGACCGCTGCCCAGGTAGCGGGTGATCTGCTCCTGGAACTGCTCGTGCTCGACGGTGTTGACGTCGACGTCGATGCCCTCGGCCTCGGTGAACGCGGCGAGGCTCGCGGCGAGCGCGGCCTTCGGCACCTCGTCGGAGTAGTTCGACCCCAGTGACGTGGTCGTCCCGCCGCTCGACGAGTCGTCGGAGCTGGACCCGCGCTCGCCACACGCGGCCAGGCCCGGGAACGCCGCCAGGCCGCCGCCGATCGCGGCGCCGCGCAGCACGCCGCGGCGGGTGACCGGGCGCCGGTACGCGCGGGGCAGGTACAGGGGGGACGGGCGACGGGCCATGGTGCCCTCCAGGGGACGGGGTGCGGTCAACAACTCCGGACTAAATCCAACATGTATTGGAGGCATTTCACGATGCGGGCGGGCTGCTGTCAACCCCTGGCCGGGGACTTTCCGCCGGAGAGGCGGCCTGTCCATCCATGTGTGAACGTGTTGACTCCACCGTGCCCGGTAGCGCACCCTGACCCCCATGACAAGGCTGGCGGTGGGGGTACGCGGGCTCGCGTACGGCGGTGACTACAACCCGGAGCAGTGGCCGCGGGCGACCTGGCGGGACGACGTCGCGCTGATGCAGCAGGCCGGGGTCAACCTGGTGTCGGTCGGCGTCTTCGGCTGGGCCTGGCTCCAGCCCGAGCCCGGCCGGTACGCGTTCGACTGGCTCGACGAGGCCATGGACCTGCTCGCGGAAGGTGGCGTCCGCGTCGACCTCGCGACCGCGACCGCGTCGCCACCGGCCTGGATGGGGCAGCGGCACCCGGAGACCCGGCCGGTCACTGCCGACGGCACCGTGCTCGGCCACGGCAGCCGGCAGGCGTACTGCCCCAGCTCGCCGGTGTTCCGCGAGCACGCGGCGGCCCTGGTCGAACAGCTGGCCACCCGCTACCGCGACCACGAGGCGCTGGCGATGTGGCACGTCGGCAACGAGTACGCCTGCCACGTCACGTGCTGCTGGTGCGACGTCAGCGCCGCCGCCTTCCGGGTCTGGCTGGCGGACCGCTACGAGTCCGTCGACGCGCTCAACGAGGCGTGGGGCACGGCGTTCTGGGCGCAGCGCTACACCGAGCTCGACGAGGTGCTGCCGCCTCGCGCGACGCCGACCTTCGCCAACCCGACGCAGCTGCTGGACTTCCGCCGGTTCTCGTCCGACGAGCACCTCGCGTGCTTCACCGCCGAGCGGGACCTGCTGCACGCGCTCACCCCTGGCGTGCCGGTCACGACCAACTTCATGGCGCACAGCGACAGGGTCGACTGCTGGGCGTGGGCGGGCGAGCTCGACGTGGTGAGCAACGACCACTACCTGCAGGCCGATCAGCCGGACAACCACGTCGACCTGGCCTTCGAGGCCGACACCAGTCGCGGGCTGGCGGGCGGGCGGCCGTGGCTGCTGATGGAGCACTCCACCAGCGCGGTCAACTGGCAGCCGCGCAACGTGCCCAAGCTGCCAGGGCAGACGCTGCGCAACAGCCTGCAGCACGTCGCCCGCGGGTCCGACGGTGCGCTGTTCTTCCAGTGGCGGCAGTCCCGCGCCGGGGCGGAGAAGTACCACTCCGGGATGGTCCCGCACGCGGGCGCCGACTCGCGGCTGTGGCGCGAGGTCGTCCAGCTCGGCGAGACACTGCGCCGGCTCGAGCCGGTCGCCGGCTCGACGGTCGACGCGCAGGTGGCGCTGGTCCTCAGCTGGGAGGCCGGCTGGGCGTGCGAGGGCGCGACGCAGCCCAGCGACGACGTGGCCTACCGCGACCGTGCGCACGCCCTGCACGCCGCGCTGTTCCGCCAGGGCATCACCGTCGACGTGGTGCGCCCCGGCGCCGACCTGTCCGGCTACCGGCTGGTGCTCGTGCCCACGCTGTACCTGGTGACCGACGCCGAGGCGGAGTCGATGGCGGCCTACGTCGAGGCGGGCGGGCACCTGCTGGTCACGTACTTCTCCGGCATCGTCGACGAGCACGACCACGTCCGGCTGGGCGGCTACCCGGGGGCGTTCCGCGACCTGCTGGGAGTCCGGGTCGAGGAGTTCCATCCGCTGCTGGCCGATCAGTCGGTCAGCCTCGTCGGCGACGACGGGCGCACCGGCCGCGGCGACCTCTGGATCGAGGACCTCCACCTGGCCGGCGCCGACCCGGTGCTGGCGTACGCCGACGGCCCGCGGACGGGCACGCCCGCGGTGACCCGGCACACCGCGGGGTCCGGGGTGGCGTGGTACGTCGCCACCCGCACCGATCGCGAGACCACCGACCTGCTGCTGCGCGAGGTGTGCGACGACGCCGGCGTGACGCCCGCGGCCGTCGCACCGACGGGAGTCGAGGTCGTGCGCCGCCGTGACGGCGACGACACGTTCCTGTTCGTGCTCAACCACACCGACGAGACGGCGTCCGTGGTCGCCGACGGCACCGACCTCGTCACCGGTGACGTCGTCACCGGCAGTGTCGACCTCGTGCCCGGAGGCGTCGCGGTCGTCCGGGGAGGCTGAGGTGCTCGCCCAACAGCGGCAGAGCCGGATCCTCGAGGTGGTCCGGCGGCACGGTGCCGCCAAGGTCTCCGACCTGGTCGCGGAGTTCGGCGTCTCCGACATGACGATCCGGCGCGACCTGGACGCGCTGGCACGCCGCGGGCTGGTCGACAAGGTGCACGGCGGCGCCACCACCCCGTCCGGCGGCAGCACCGACGAGCCGGGCTTCCAGGCCAAGTCGCTGCGGGAGCGTCCGGAGAAGCAGGCGATCGCTCGTGCCGCGGCCGAGCTGGTGCGCCCCGGCCAGGCGGTCGGCCTGTCGGCGGGAACCACGACGTGGACGCTCGCGCTGCAGCTGCGCGAGGTGCCGGGGCTGACCGTGGTCACGAACTCGCTGCCGGTCGCCGAGGCGCTGCACGAGTCGACCCGCGCCGACCAGACCGTGGTGCTCACCGGCGGGGTGCGCACGCCGTCGGACGCCCTGGTGGGACCGGTGGCGGTGGGCTCGCTCAGCTCGGTCAACCTCGACACCGTCTTCCTCGGCACCCACGGCATGGACGCGCGCAGCGGCTTCAGCACCCCGAACTTCCTCGAGGCCGAGACCAACCGGGCCCTGGTGCAGGCCGCGCGGCGGCTGGTCGTGGTGGCCGACCACACCAAGTGGGGCATCGTCGGGATCGCGACGGTGGCACCGCTCGACGACGCCGACGTGATCGTCACCGATGAGGGCCTGAGCCGGGACGCGCGGGTGCTGCTCTGCGAGCATGTGGACGAGGTGGTGCTGGCCCGCAGCAGCACCCAGCGTCCGGAGGTGCCCAGCGCGTGAGCGCAGCGAACGGCCGCCCGGACTGGGCGTGGGCAGCGCCTGGCCGGGTGAACCTGATGGGTGAGCACACCGACTACAACGACGGGTTCGTGCTGCCGTTCGCCATCGAGCAGCGCACCCGGTCGGTGCTGCGGCAGCGCGACGACGACGTCGTACGGATCCACTCGGCACAGGCCGACGAGCCGGTCGAGACGACCACCGGTACCGCTCCCGGCGACGTCGCCGGCTGGGCCGGCTACGTGGCCGGCGTGGTGTGGGCCCTGCGCCAGGACGGGCACGTGCTGCCCGGGGTCGACCTGTGGGTCGACAGCGACGTCCCGATCGGCGCCGGGTTGTCCTCGTCGGCAGCGCTGGCGTGCGCGGCCGGGCTCGCCCTGGACGAGCTGGCGGGCACCGGGCTCGACGGCGACGGCATCGCGGCGCTGGCCCGCCGGGCCGAGAACGACTACGTGGGGGCGCCCACCGGCGTGATGGACCAGCTGGCCTCCGTGCACGGCAGGGCCGGGCAGGCCCTGCTCATCGACACCCGCGACCTCACCGTCGAGCAGGAGCCGGCCCCGTTCGTCGACGACGGGATGCTGCTGATGGTGATCGACACCCGCGCGTCGCACCGGCTCGCCGACGGCGGCGGCTACACCACCCGGCGACGCGAGTGCGAGCGCGCGGCCGAGCTGCTCGGGATCGCCGCCCTGCGGGACGCGACCGACGACGACCTGGCCCGGCTGCCCGGGCTCGACCCGGACGGCGCCGTGCTGCAGCGCCGGGCGCGGCACATCGTCACCGAGAACGCCCGGGTCCTGGCGACCGTCGCGCACATGACCGAGCGCGACTGGGTGGCGGTCGGCGAGGTGTTCAGCGCGTCGCACGCGTCCATGCGCGACGACTTCGAGATCAGCTGCGACGAGCTGGACGCCGCGTGCTCGACCGCCGAGACCGCCGGCGCGTTCGGGGCCCGGATGACCGGAGGTGGCTTCGGCGGCAGTGCGATCGCACTGCTGCCACAAGGTGCGTCCGGAACGGTGGTCGGCTGCCTCAAGGCGGCCTTCGCCGCTTACGGCTGGGACGAGCCACGGCTGCTCACCGTCGCGCCGTCCCCGGGCGCCGGCCGGCTGTAGCGCCGTGCCGGAAACCCCTTTGCGGCAGGGAGTCCCGGCCACGGACGATGGCACATGAGTTCCGACCCCGAGGTCCCCGTCCGTACCGACGGCGTCGTCACGCTGCGCGCGCACACCGTCGACGACGTCGACGCGGTGACCGAGATGTGCCGCGACGCCGAGTTCAGCCGGTGGACCACCGTGCCGGTGCCCTACGCGCGTGCGAACGCCGAGCACTTCGTGACCGAGATCGTGCCGGCGGGATGGCGCGAGCACACGTCGTTCGGCTGGGCGATCGAGGCCCCCGACGACGACGGGCGCTCCCGGTTCGCCGGCAACGTCGACCTGCGGACGAACCCGCGGCCGGACATCGGCTTCGGGCTGCACCCCTGGGCGCGCGGGCGCGGGCTGATGGCACGGGCGGTGCGGCTGGCGACCCGGTGGGGCTTCGACACCCTGGGGATGCCGCTGGTGCACTGGGAGTGCCACGCCGGCAACCTCGCCTCCTGGCGGGTCGCGTGGGCCTGCGGCTTCGCCTTCCAGACCACGATGCCCGGGTACTCACCCCAGCGCGGCGAGCTGCGCGACGCCTGGCTGGCGGTGCTCCGCGCCGACGACGAGCAGCGCCCCAGCACCCGGTGGCTGTCCGCGCCCGTGCTCGAGGGCGAGAAGGTACGGCTGCGCCCGCACACCGAGGCCGACCTCGGCCGCATCGTGGAGGCGTGCAGCGACCCCACCACCCGCCACTACCTGCCGACGCTTGCCGACCGGTACACGCTGGAGTCGGCCCGCAGCTTCGTCGAGAGCTGCCGGCTCGGGGCGTCGCTGGGCAAGAAGGTGACCTGGGCCGTGGCCGACCCGGACACCGACCAGCTGCTCGCCAACGTCTCGGTCTTCGACCTGGACAACACGATGTGCCCCGGCAGCGCCGAGGTCGGCTACTGGGCGCACCCTGACGCCCGGGGGCGTGGCGCGGTGACCGAGGCGGTCGAGCTGGTCACCCGGCACGCCTTCGCGGCCGAGTCCGACGGTGGGCTCGGCTGCCACCGGCTCCAGCTCGGCATGTCGTACGGCAACGCCCCGAGTGCGCGCATCGCCGAGCGCACCGGCTACCGGCAGGTCGGCCACTTCCGGCTCGACGGCAGGCTCGGCGACGGCACGTACGAGGACGGGCTCTGGTTCGACCAGCTCGCGACCGACCGTGCCGGTCAGTCGACCCAGACGGTGAACCGGTCGTAGGCGTTGCGCAGGCCGCCGGGCGCCTCGCCGACGGCACGCAGCACGCGGTTGCCGTCGGTGAACAGGATGACCCGCACCCGGTAGGTGCCGTCGCTGCGCGACTGGACGTGGGCGCCGGTCACCGGTTGCCAGCCGCCGCCCGTCCACCGCTGGATCTTCACCGGACGACTGCCAGCGGCGTGCCCGTCGACGGTGAAGCGGCCGCGCACCACGAACTGCTCGCCGCTGTCCACGGTCGAGTCGGACGGGTGGGCGGTGATGTGCGCGCGGCGAGGTGCCGCGTCGGCCGGCGAGGCGACGACGACCGTGCCGGCAGCCAGCGCACCGGCAGCGGCGACGGTCGTGACGGTACGCAGGATGCGCTTGTTCATGGGTCCTCCCGTTGGTGGTGCGGTTCGTCTGCTCGCACAGCATGACGCAGCGGCGGGCCGGAAGGTTGCCCCTCGAGGTGGCTCAGTGCCGTTCCTCGAGCCCGACGGCGTCGCGCAGCCGCTGGGTCGCCTCGGCGAGGTGCTCGTCCTCCCGCGCCCGCGAGTCCATCAGCGCCGCCAACGCCTCGGCGATCACGTTGAGCTTCTCCTGGGCCGCCTCGTCGGCGCGCCGCCCGGCGTTCTCCAGCAGCACCAGCAGCAGCAGGGAGATCACCGTGCCGACGGTGTGGATCGCGACCTGCCACTCCTTCGGACTGGGCCACAGCGGCAGGCTGGCCAGCCACACGACCACGATGGCCACGCACACGCCGAAGAACGGCGCGCGGCTCACCACGTGGTTGGCCGACTCCACGAACCGCTCGAACCCCGACAGGTGCTCGTCGTTGGCGCGGGTGCTGGCCGCCTCGCTGCGTTCCACGGCGCGACCCTAACCGGCTCCCGCCTCGGCCTCGTGCCGTCAGCCGGCCCGGCGCTGCAGCTCCTCGTTGATCGCGGGCACGATCTCGTGCAGGTCGCCGATCACGGCGTAGTGCGCCCGGGTGACCATCGGCGCGTCCGGGTCGTTGTTGATCGCGAGGATCGTCTTGGCGCTCTGGCAGCCGGCCCAGTGCTGGATCGCCCCGCTGATCCCGCAGGGGATGTAGAGGTCCGGGGCGATCCGGCTGCCGGTCTGGCCCACCTGCTCGTGGTGCGGCCGCCAGCCCAGGCTGGTCACCACCCGGGACACCCCGAGGGCGCCCCCGAGCAGCTCGGTCAGCTGCAGCAGGTCCTTGAAGCCGTCGGCGCTGCCGGCCCCCCGCCCGGCGCCCACCACCACCCGGGCCGAGGTCAGCGCCGCCGACTCGTCGACCAGCGGATCGCCGGTACGCGCCACGCGGGCCACCAGGTCGGCGTCGGTGAGCTGCGGCGACGTGGTCGACACCGCCGGCTGGGTGGGCTGCTCGGCCTGCTCCGGGTCGCAGGCGTGGCCCGCCACGCTCAGCACGGCGACCGCGTCGCCGAGCCGCATCTGCTCCAGCGCCGAGCCGCCGACCACCTGCCGGCTGACGACGAGCGGGTCGACGCCGTCGACCGCCGACGACGTTGGCCGCCATCGCCACGTCGAGACGTACGGCCACGTGCGCCAGGACCTCGTTGCCCCGTTGCGTTCCGGCGGCGATCACCGCCGAGGCGGCCGACGTCCGGGCGACGTCGACGAGCGCGGCCGCCCAGCCAGCGGCGGCGTAGGACGTGAGTCGCGGCTCGCTGACCAGGTGCACGTGCGCCACGGCCTGCTCACCGAGGTGCGCAAGCACACCGGCAGGCAGGTCGTCGCCGGGCGCACCGAACACGACCGCGTGCACCTCGTCGTCGGTACGGGCGGCGAGGTCACGGGCGAACGTCAGCGCCTCCCGCGACACCACGGTCGCGCCCTGGTCGTCGGTCTCCACCAGCACCACGATCATCGCGACAGCACCCCCAGCCGCTCCAGCAGGTCGACGACCGCGGGTGCGGCCTCCGGCCCGTCGCCCAGCACCTGCACCTGGCTCGGCTGCTCCGGCGGCAGCGTGAGCCGGACCCGACCCGACCCGACCGGCTGCCGGTCGGTCGCGACGGTCTCGATGACCGCCTTCTTGGCCTTCATCCGGCCCATCACCGAGGGATAGCGCGGTGTCACGCCGCCCTCCATCACCGCGACGACCGCCGGCACCGGGAGCTCGAAGACCTCCTCGCCGTCGGGCCCGTCGCCGCGCGCCACGACCACGTCGCCCTCGACCGCACAGCTGGAGATGCCGGTGACGACCGGCCGCTCCAGCGCGTACGCCAGTCGCACCGGGACCTGGAAGTCGCCGGTGTCGGAGGCGTCGTTGCCGAGCAGCACGAGGTCGTAGGTCCGGCCGTCCGCCTCGTGCGCGCGCACCACGTCGGCGATGACGGCCGCGACGTCCGCGGGTCCGTAGCCGGCCGTGTCGGTGTCGACCAGCACCGCGGCGCCGCAGCCCACCGCGACGGCGTCGCGCAGCTGCTCCACCCCGTCCGCCGACCCGACGGTCAGCACCGTCGCGGTGCCCCCGGTGGCTCCGGCGGCCTGGATGGCCAGCTCGACCGCGCACTCGTCGTGCGGGCTCACCGTCCACCCGACGTGCCGGGCGTCGACGCTCTGCGCGTCGTCGGTGAGCAGCACCTCGCCGGAGCTGCCCGGGACGCGTTTGATGCACACCAGGACGTCGCCCATGGCTACCCCTTGATCCGCTCGTTGGTGGGGTCGAACAGTGCGGTCGCGTCCGCGGCCGCGACCGTGACCGGGTACCGCTGCTCCATGTAGCTCACCGCGAGCTTCGTACCGACCTCTGCCTGGTCGGGCGGCAGGTAGGCCATCAGCAGGTGGGTGCCGAGCGACGGGGCCGACCCGGCCGACGTGACGTACGGGCGGTGCCCGTGCCCGTCGACCAGCGGCTCGCCGTCGCGGCGTCACGATCGGCTCGCCGCCGAGCATGTAGCGCCGTTGCCCGTTGGCCGACGTGTGGTCGTCGACCGTCAGCGTGCAGAGCACGGACACCGGGGCCTCGGCGCGCTGCTTGAGGTAGGCCTCGCGGCCGATGAAGTCGGCGTCCTTGACCTTGGGCCGCATCATCCCGGCCTCGACCACCGTGCGCTCGCTGTCCAGCTCGAAGCCGTACGCGCGGTAGCCCTTCTCCAGCCGACCCGTGGTGGCGTAGACGCCGATGCCCACCGGCACCGCGCCGTGCGGCTCACCGGCGGTGTGCACGAGGTCCCACAGCCGGGCGCCCTGCTCCATCGGCACGTACAGCTCCCAGCCGAGCTCTCCGACGTAGGAGATCCGCGAGGCGAGCACGTCCATGGAGTCGACCTCGATGCTGCGGCAGCGGCCGAACCCGAACCCCTGGTGGCTCACGTCGGCGGCGGTGAGCCCGCCGAGAATGTCCCGGGCGCGCGGGCCCCACAGCCCGATGGTCGTGTACGACGACGTCAGGTCGACGACCTGCGCGGTGCCGTCGGCCGGCATCCGGTCGGCGAACCACTTCCGGTCGACCATGCCGTGCGCGCCACCGGTGACCACGCGGTAGTGGTCGTGCGCCAGCCGCATGATGGTGAGGTCGGAACGGAACCCGCCGCGCTCGTCCAGCACGGGCGTGTAGACGACCCGGCCCGGTGCCACGTCGGCCTGGGCGACCGCGATGCCCTGCACCGCGTCCTTGGCGCCCGGGCCTACCACGTCGAAGATCGCGAAGGCGGACAGGTCCACGATGCCGGCCCGGTCGCGCATGGCCAGGTGCTCGGCGTTGATGATCGGCGACCACCACCGGCTGTCCCACTCGTGCTCGCGGGGCAGCACGCGGTCGCCGTAGTCACCGAGCAGCGACTCGTTCGACGCGTACCAGAACGGTCGCTCCCACCCGACCGCCTCGAAGAACACCGCTCCCCGGCGCTGCTGGTCGGCGTGCATGGGAGCCAGCCGCTTGTCGCGGTCGCTGGCCCACTGCTCGCCCGGGTGCACGATGCCGTAGGTCTTGTTGAACGCCTCACCGGTGCGGGCCCGGATGTGGGCCCGGGTGCGCTGGTGCGGGTAGAAGCGGGCGATGTCGGAGGTGCCGACGTCGATCTCGGGGTTGCCGTCGGTCATCCACTCCGCGACCGCGCGACCGACCCCCGGCCCCTCCTTGACCCAGACCGCTGCGGCCGACCAGAGACCTTCGACCTCCGGCGTCTCTCCGAGTAACGGCGCGCCGTCAGGCGTCAACGACAGCAGGCCGTTGATCGCGTAACGGATCGTGGCGCCCTCGGCGCCGAGCGCCTCGGGCATCAGCTCGAAGGCCTGCTCGAGCTGCGGGTCGAAGTCGTCCTGCGTGAACGGCAGCTCGGTGGGCGAGAGCGTCGCCTGCTCGATCGACGGGATGTCGTCGGCGTCGTGCAGGATCGGCCGGTGGGCGTACGAGCCCACCTCCATGTCGCTGCCGTGCTGCCGCTCGTAGCAGAACGTGTCCATGTCGCGCACGATCGGGAACGAGATCTCGCCCGGACGGTCGGCGAGCTGCGGGATGGGCCCGACGCTGATCATCTGGTGCACCGCCGGTGTGAGCGGGATGTGCGCACCGGCCATCGCGGCCAGCCGCGGGCTCCAGACGCCGCACGCGATCACCACGGTGCCGGTCTCGATGTCGCCGCCGTCGGTGCGTACCCGGCAGATGCGCCCGTCCTCGACGTCGAGGCCGGTGACCTCGACGGTCGAGACGACCTGCAGGGCGCCGAGCTCGAGCGCGCGCTCGCGCATGATGGTGCCCGCCCGCAGCGAGTCGACGACGCCGACCGACGGGGTCCAGAACGCGCCCACGATCGCCGAGGGGTCGAGGAAGGGCACCCGCTCGACCACCTGCTCCGGCGACACCAGGACGGACTCGATGCCCCACGCCCGCGCCGACGACATCCGCCGGCGCAGCTCCTCCATCCGCTCCTCGGTGCGCGCCACCTCGAAGCCACCGGACTCGGTGAAGACACCCATCTCCTGGTACTGCACCACGCTGTCGAGGGTCAGGTCGGTGATCTCGCGCGAGTGGTCGACCGGGAAGATGAAGTTGGACGCGTGCCCGGTCGAGCCGCCGGGGTTGGGCAACGGCCCCTTGTCGATCTGCACGATGTCGCGCCAGCCCAGCCGGGCCAGGTGGTAGACGAGGCTGTTGCCCACGATGCCCGCGCCGACGACCACGACGCGCGCGCTGTCCGGAACCGTCGCCATCGGGTTCTCCCCTTCTCACGTGTTGTTGCGCTGAACGCAACACGCCTTGCTATGCGCAACAGCGTAGCGGAGCCGGCCGCTCCCGGTCGACCCTTGCCGCCGATCCGGGAGCGGGCCTAGGGTCCGGGCAGGCTGTCGACGACCCAGGAGGTCGCAATGCGTCGATCCGTCCCATCCGTCCTGGCCGCAGCCGCCCTCGGGGTGACGTCACTGGTCGCCGCCGGGGCCGGAACCGGCTCCGTGTCCGCAGGTCCCACCCCCGCCGCCGCGGGGGCCGACGCACCGACCAAGGTGGTGGTGATCCTGGTCGACTCGTTGTCGCAGCAGGTGGTCGACCGCTACGACATGGACAACGTGCAGGCGTTGATGCAGCGCGGCACCGACTACCCACGCGCGACCCTGGGACACCTCGGGGCCGAGACCGTGGTCACGCACAACGTGCTCACCACCGGGGTCATGCCCAAGCGGATGGGCTGGACCGACGAGTACTACCGCGACGTCGACCGCGTCCTCACCGCCGGCTCTACCGAGCCGGGCAACCCGTACTGGCTGACCGGCAGCCTCACCCGCGAACAGATGTTCGCGCTGCAGCATCACGCCGGGTACCCGAAGCTGGCCGACTACCTGCACATGGCACGGCCCAGCTCGACGGTCGCCACGGTCAGCCCGAAGTCGTACGCCGCGTGGGCCATGGGCGGTTCCGGCTCGGACATCATCGTGACGTTCTCGAGCCGCAACTACGACTGCGACGGTGACGCGACGCCGGACCTCACCTGGCGCGGGCCTGACGGCGTCAACGTGCCGAGCTACCTGAGGTCGCCGGAGTGTGGCCGGTTCTACGTCGAGTCGTCGTCGTCGATCCCGTACGACACCGACCGGACGCCGGCGTGGATGTACCCGCTGGACGGCAACCGCTACACGGTCGGTCGTGACCCCGCGCACCAGGGCGGTGACGTGTGGGCCGCCGACGCGGCCATGCGGATCATGCGCAACGAGTCGGACTGGAGCGGCATGTTCCTGTCCCTGCCCGGCCTCGACAAGGCCATGCACATGTGGGGTGGCATCGACGACCCGGGCGGCCCGGCGCCGATGACGCACATGCGCCGCGCGGCCGCCGTCGCCGACGAGCAGGTGGGCCGGGTGATGCGTTACCTGCGCCGCAGCGGCCAGCTCGACGACACCCTGGTCGTGCTCACGTCCGACCACGGCCAGCAGCCGTCGCGGCGCTTCCACGGTGAAGACGGGCCCGGCCGGGGCGACTACAACTGGTACTGGGGCAACACGGCCAACGGCGACTACGACGACCCCGCGCCCGACCTCCAGCCGCTGATCGACACCGGCAACATCGACCTCACGTTCCAGGACGGCGCGATCCGCACCTGGCTGGACGACCGGAGTCCCGGTGCCACGGCCGAGACCGCAGCCGTGATGGAGCAGCTGCCGGACGTGACGGCGGTCTGGTCCCGGCAGGGCCGGCACTACGAGAAGGTGTCGCACCTCGGCCGCGCCGGAATGGGTGACGACGAGTGGGCGTGGTTCCGGGCCCACGCCCAGACGCTGGTCGACACCGAGGCGGCCAGGTACGGGCCGGACCTGATCGCCACCCTGCGCGACAACACGTCCTACGGCGTGGCGGGCGACCACGGCGGCATCAACCGGCACGTGCAGCGCATCCCGATCGTGTTCGCCGGCGCGGGCACGTCGGCGGCCGACAGCAGGGAACGGATCCGATCGGTCGACATCATGCCGACGGTGCTGGCCGCGATGGGGATCGACGTCATCCGGCCGATGGACGGCCAGGCCCACCGCCTCACTCCCTGACGCACGCGATCATCCGCGCAGCACGCCCGAGGCGTACTGCGCGGATGATCGGCTGGGTGTGACTACTGGCTCTCGAGCCAGGCGTCAACCTTGTCCTGGTTGTCCTCGATCCACTTCTCCGCGGCGTCCTCCTGGTCCATCTTGTCCTCGGCGATGTACTTGGCGACGGTGTTCTGGTCCTCGTTGGTCCACTCGAAGGCCTCGACCAGGCGGGCTGCCGGGCCGTCCTCCTCCATGAACTCCGCGCTGGCGATCTTGTCCAGCGTGTACTCGGGGTAGTCACAGTCGACCTTCTCCGGGTCTGCGTCGCAGCCGGGCTCGTACGGGGGAAGCGTGACCTTCTCCAGCGGCACGACCGACATGAACCACTGCGGGTCGTAGAAGTAGCCGATGACCCACTCCTTGTTCTCCTCGGCCTGCTGGAAGGCCGAGATGAGCGCGTTCTCGCTCCCGGCGTAGACGACCTCGAAGTCGAGGTCGAGGTTCTGCACCAGCGCCTCGTCGTTGGTGACGAAGGACGGGTCGCCGTCGAGGAGCTGACCCTTGCCGTTGGACTCCGACGTCTCGAACTCGTCCGCGAAGTCGTTCAGGTTCTTCCAGTCGAGGACCTCGGGGTGCTCCTTGGCCAGCCACGGCGGCACGAACCAGCCGATGACCCCGATGTTGCCGTTCGGCCCCACGACGGTTGCGGTGCCCTGCTCCTCGACGTACTTCTTCTTGAGGTCGTCGTGACCCCAGTTCTCGATCACGACGTCGACCTCACCGGAGCCGAAGCCCTGCCAGGCGAGCTCCTCCTTCAGGGTCTTGTACTCCACGTTGCAGCCGAGCTCGTTGGCCGCCACCTGGCCGACGACGTAGGCAGACGCCTCGTAGCCGACCCAGGGGTTGATGGCCATGTTGAAGTCGCCACACTCGGCCGCGCCCTCTGGCGTGTCGGCCGACTCGATGTCTCCGCCGCCGCAGGCCACCAACGCGGTGGCCGCGACGACGCCGATCATTGACAGGGGCAGCGCCCGTCGGCCGCCCCGTCGGTTCCTTCGTGCCACGCTGTCTCCTTCTGTCGTGCCGCGGTCTCCCGAGGCATATTTCGCAATTGGCTGATTCCTGCGGGTCATGGGGTGGCTGCCCGTCCGTAGCGGGCGGCCGTGTAGACGCTGATCCGGTCGAGCATCACGCCCAGCGCGGTGATCGCGATGCCGGCGGCAAGGCCCTTGCCGAAGTCCTCGGACTGTGCGAAGCCGCTGACCACGAGGAACCCGAGGCCACCGCCTCCGACCAGGCCGCCGACGACGACCATGGACAGCACGTACAGCAGGCCCTGGTTGAGCGCGAGCACGACCGCGCCGCGGGCCATCGGCAGCTGCACCTTGCGGATCATCTGCCCGGTGCTCGTACCGGCCGACTCGGCCGCCTCGACGGTGGTCGCGGGGACCCCGCGGATGCCGTCTGCCACCAGCTTGATGGCGACGGGGGCGGCGTAGGCCACGGCCGCGATGATCGCGGTGAGCCGGGTCACGCCGAACAGCGCCAGCGCCGGCACCAGGTAGACGAACGGCGGCAGCGTCTGCAGGGCGTCGAGGAACGGCCTGATCACCGTCTCGGCACGCCGGTTCCGGCCGATCCACACACCGACGACGATGCCGAGCAGGATGACGAGGACGGTCGCGACCAGCGTCATCGCCAGCGTCTTCATCGACTCGTTCCAGAGCCCGGTGCCGAGGATGATCGCCACGCAGATGGCGGTCGACACCAGCGCCCGGGTGCCGCCCAGCAGGTACGCCAACGCGATCAGCACGGCCGACATCAGCCACCAGGGTGACTCCGACAGGAGCGACTCGAGCGGGTTCAGCAGCCCATAGGTGATGAAGTCCTTGATCGCCTGGGTCACCGGGCGTACGCCGTCGACGAACGTGTCCGTGAAGGAGTTGATCCACTCGGTGAGCTTGGGACCCAGCTCGGAGTCGGGGAACTCAGCCAGCGCGAGACGCTGTCGCGACAGCACGATCGCCACCACCGTGAGGACGCCCAGCACCGCCAGCACGATCCGCCGCAGCCGAGGGTCCTGGCCGGTGCGCAGGGCGATCTCCGCCCGCTCCCCGGCGGCCGTGGTCGCCCGGTCGAGCATGATCGCCAGCAGCACGATGCACAGGCCGGCGACGGATGCCTCGCCGACGTCGTTGATCTGCAGGGCCTCGAGGACCGGAACGCCGAGGCCGGGGCCGCTGACCAGGGCGGCGATGGTCGCCATCGACAGCGCGGCCATCGTGGTCTGGTTGACGCCCACCAAGATGGTGCGCCGCGCCATCGGCAGCTGAACGGTGCGCAGCAGCTGGGTCTTGGTCGACCCGATCGAACGGCTCGCCTCGACGGTCGAGGGGGCCACCGAGCGCAACCCGTGCGCCGAGATGCGCACCAGCGGAGGCAACGCGTAGATGATGGTGACGACGACGGCCGACGCCGCCCCGATCCCGAAGAACAGCACCAGCGGCACCAGGTACGCGAACGCCGGCATCGTCTGCAGGAGATCCAGGACCGGGGTGAGGAGGTTCGTCGCGCGCTTGCTGCGGGACATCCAGATGCCGAGCGGGAGCCCGATCACCACGCAGATGCCGACCGACACGCCGGTGACGATCAGCAGGTCGATGGTGTCCTGCCAGTAGCCGAGGTAGCCGCACAGCATCAGGCTGGCGCCCGCGAACACCGCGATCCGGGCTCCGGCCAGCGCGTACGCAAGGGTCACCGCGAGGGCGACCACGCCGAGCCAGCCGACCTCGGGCACGGGCCGCGGGAACGCGGCGTCGCTGAACAGCTCCTGGAGGAAGGTCACCAGCCAGTCGAGGAAGTCGCTGATGCCGCCGACCACGTAGTTGAGGACGAAGTTCGACTCGCGCTGGCTCTCGACGCTGTCGCGCACATCGAGCAGCCAGCGGTGGAAGTCGGTGTTCTCCGCGACGCCGATCTCCAGCGTCTGCTTGCCCTTGAACAGCGCCCAGCCCAGCACCCACAGCACCAGGACGACGCCGACCGCGTACCAGCGGCGGACGCCGTCCAACGCACCCGGCCCGGCGGGGGCGTCCTCGACCCGCTGGCGCGGCGCCTGCGGAGGAGCTGTCGCGCTCACTGAGCGGGCACCTCCTGCGGCGAATTCTCCTCGGCGACGATGCAACGCAGCAGGTCGTCGTCGTCGATGATCCCGATGAACGTGCCCCCGTCGTGGACGCGTACGGGGAGGTCGGAGCTGAGCGCCTCGCGCGCGGCGTCCCGGACGATCCGGTCGGCCTGCATGACCGGGCCCTCCATCGAGTCGCCGTCGCGCGGCGCACGTGCGACCCAGCGAAGCGTGAGCACGTGGCTGCGCGGCACCTCGCTGACGAAGTCGCGCACGTAGTCGTCGGCCGGTGCCGCCACCACCTCGGCCGGCGCACCGACCTGGACGATCTCGCCGTCGCGCATGATCAGGATGCGGTCGCCGAGCTTGAGCGCCTCCTGCAGATCGTGGGTGATGAAGACCATCGTCTTGCCGACCTCGTGGTGCAGCCGGATGACCTCGTTCTGCATGTCCCGGCGGATCAGCGGGTCGAGCGCGGAGAACGGCTCGTCGAACAGCATCACCGTCGGGTCGACCGCGAGCGCGCGGGCCAGGCCGACGCGCTGCTGCATGCCGCCGGACAGCTGGTCGGGGTAGGAGTTCTCGTTGCCGCCGAGCCCGACCAGCTCGACCACCTCGCGGGCCTTCTCGTGCCGCTCCGCCTTGGCGACCCCGCGGATCTCCAGGCCGTACGCGACGTTGTCGATCACCCGGCGGTGCGGGAGCAGACCGAAGTGCTGGAACACCATCGACACGTGAGTGCGGCGCAGCTCGCGCAGCCGTGACTCCGACATCGCGAGCACGTCCTCGCCGTCGAGGTCGATCCGGCCTGCCGTGGGCTCGATCAACCGGGTCAGGCAGCGCACCAGCGTCGACTTGCCGGAACCGGACAACCCCATCACCACGAAGACCTCGCCGGGTGCGACGTCGAAGGAGACGTCCTTGACCGCGGCCACGCAACCGGTCTTGGACAGCAGCTCGGGGCGCGGCAGATCGGCGTCCGCGCTGCCGATGATGCGGTCGGCCTTCGGGCCGAACACCTTCCACAGCTCGTGGACCGACAGTGCTGCGTCACTCATGTCCGACCCTTCTCGTCGTCGGCTGGATGGTTGCCTGGATGGTTGCGGGGGTCACCTGGAGCGTAGAGCGGCGACCCCGCGCCATGTCGGTAGAACGGCACATCCGCAGGCGGCAGCGGCGTGTTCCCCGCGATCAGGTCTGCGGCCTTCTCGGCGAGCATCATCACCGGTGCGTAGATGTTCCCGTTGGTCACGTACGGCATAGAGGACGCGTCCACGACGCTGAGCCCGCGCAGGCCGTGCACGCCCATCGTGGTGGGGTCGAGCACCGCCATGTCGTCGGCGCCCATCCGGGCCGTGCACGACGGGTGGTAGGCGGTCTCGGCGTCGCGCGCCACCCAGTCGAGCACCTGTTCGTCGGTACGCACCGACGGGCCCGGCGACAGCTCGCCGTCGTTGTACGCAGCCAGCGCGGGCTGGTCCAGGATGTCGCGCGCGACTTGCACCGATTCGAGCCACTCGCGCCGGTCCTGATCGGTCGACAGGTAGTTGAACCTCAGCGAGGGGTGCTGCTTGGGGTCGGTCGACCTGATCGTCACCGACCCGCGCGCGTCGGAGTACATCGGCCCGATGTGCACCTGGTAGCCGTGCTCGCCCGGCCGCAGGCCGTGCGGCTGGCTGCCGTCGTAGCGGATCGCGATCGGCAGGAAGTGGAACATCAGGTTGGGGTAGGCCACGTCGTCGTTGGTGCGCACGAAGCCGCCGCCCTCGAAGTGGTTCGTCGCCCCGAGCCCACGGCGCAGGAACAACCACTCCGCACCGATCCGCGGCCGGTGCCGCCACCGCAACCCGGGTGCGATCGACACCGGCTGGCTGGACGCGTGCTGCACGTAGACCTCGAGGTGGTCCTGCAGGTTGGCGCCGACGCCGGGCAGGTCGGCCACCACGTCGATGCCCAGGTCCTTGAGCAGGGTGGCGTCGCCGACCCCGGACAGCTGCAGCAGCTGCGGCGTGTTGATGGAGCCGCCGCTGCACACCACGTGCCCGGCGCGCACGCTGCGACGGAGCCGGCCGGCCCGCAGGTAGTCGACGCCGACCGCCCGGTCGCCCTCGAAGACGATCCTGGTGGCGTGCGCGACCGTCTCCACGGTGAGGTTGGGCCGCCGCTTCACCGGGTGCAGGTACGCGCGGGCGGCGCTGAGCCGGCGGCCGCGGTGCACGGTGCGGTCGAAGCGGGCGAAACCCTCCTGGCGGTAGCCGTTGACGTCGTCGGTGAGCGGGTAGCCGGCCTGTTGCGCCGCTTCGAAGAAGGCGCCGAACAACGGGTTCGTGGCCGCGCCGCGCTCGAGCACCAGCGGGCCGTCGCCGCCTCGCCACCGGTCCGCACCGGCCAGACAGGTCTCCATCCGCTTGAAGTACGGCAGGCAGTGCGCGTAGTCCCAGCCCTCCATTCCTGCGTCGGCGGCCCAGCGCTCGAAGTCGAGCGGGTTGCCGCGCTGGAAGATCATCCCGTTGATGCTGGACGAGCCACCGAGCAGCTTGCCCCGGCCCTGGAACACCCGCCGGCCGCCCATCTGCGGCTCGGGGTCGGAGTGGTAGCGCCAGTCGTAGAACCGGCTGCCGATCGGGAACGGCAGCGCCGCCGGCATGTGGATGAACGGGTCGAACTTGTAGTCGGTACGGCCCGCCTCGAGCACCAGCACGCTGGTCGACGGGTCGGCACTCAACCGGTTCGCCAGCACGCACCCCGCCGACCCGCCGCCGACGATGACGACGTCGTACCTGTCCCGGCTCATGCGTCACCGCCGAACCAGCGCTGCGGCTCCGGCGCGATGTTGTGCCACACGTGCTTGGTCTCGCGGTACTCGTCCAGCCCGGCGCGGCCGAGCTCGCGGCCGATGCCGGACTGCTTGTACCCGCCCCACTCCGCCTGCGGGACGTACGGGTGGTAGTCGTTGATCCACACCGTGCCCATCCGCAGCCGCGCGGCCACCCGCTCGGCCCGCCCGCCGTCGCCGGTCCACACCGCACCCGCCAGCCCGTAGCGGCTGTCGTTGGCGATCGTCACGGCGTCGTCCTCGGAGCCGAACGTCTCGACCGTGAGCACCGGGCCGAACGACTCCTCGCGCAGCACGCTCATGCCCGGCTTGCAGTCGTCGAGGATCGTCGGCAGGTAGTAGAAGCCGTCACGCAGCCGGTCGTCGTCGGGACGGACCCCACCGCAGCGCAGCGTCGCGCCCTCGGCGAGGCCGGCCGCGACGTAGGCCTCCACCTTGTCCCGGTGGGCCGCGGAGATCAGCGGGCCGGTCTCGGCGGACTCGTCGAAGGGGCCGCCCAGCCGGATCCGGCACGCGCGTCGCACGAGCTCGTCGACGAACGCGTCATGGATCGAGTCCTGCACCACCAGGCGGGCGCCCGCCGAGCAGACCTGGCCGGAGTGCAGGAACACGGCGGTCAGCGCCATGTCCAGCGCGGTCTCACGGTCGGCGTCGGCGAACACGATGTTCGGGTTCTTGCCGCCGAGCTCGAGCGCGACCTTCTTCACCGTGCCGGCAGCGGCGGCCATCACCCGCTTGCCCGTCTCCAGCCCGCCGGTGAACGAGACCAGGTCGACGTCGGAGTGCTCGCTCAGCGGCGCCCCCGCGGCGGGGCCGGCACCGAGCACCAGGTTGGCGACGCCGCCGGGCAGGCCAGCCTCCTCGAGGTAGTGCATCAGCAGGATCGCCGACGAGGGCGTGAGCTCGCTCGGCTTGAGCACGAACGTGTTGCCTGCGGCCAGCGCCGGCGCCACCTTCCAGGACGTCTGCAGCAGCGGGTAGTTCCACGGGGTGATGAGGCCGCAGACCCCGAGCGGCTCGTGCACGACCCGGCTGACGATGCCCGGCTGACCGGTGTCGACCACGCGGCCGGCGTCCTCGCCCGCGAGCCCGGCGTAGTGCCGGAAGACGCCGACGACGTCGTCGACGTCGTACTCGGACTCCACCAGCCGCTTGCCGGTGTCCAGCGACTCCGCGCGGGCGACGTCGGCCTTGTGCGTGACCAGCAGGTCGGCGACCCGGTGCAGCAGCGCACCCCGCTCGGGTGCCGGTGTGTGCGGCCAGCCGCTGCTGTCGAACGCGCGCCGCGCCGCGACGATCGCCGCCTCGGTGTCGGTGCGGTCGGCCTCGTCGACGGTACGGACCAGGCTGCCGTCGGCGGGACATCTGATCTCCCGGGTGGCGCCGTTGCGCGCCGCGACCCATGTGCCCCCGACGTACAGCTCCGGCATTACTGAACGCCTCCTGCCACTTGTTGCGTGCTTGCACCCCGCCAGCCGAGCCGGCGGCTCACCTCGGTCGCGGTGTCGACGACGTCGGCCGTCACCACCTCGAGCCGCTCGGGTCCGAGCCGGAAGGTGGGCCCGGAGACGCTGATCGACGCCACGATGTCGCCGTGCACGTTGTGCAGCGGAGCCGCCACCGCGGTCAGCCCCTGCTCGAGCTCGTCGACGGCGAGGGCGAAGCCGGTCTTCCGCACCTCCCGCACGCAGGCCAGGACCTCCGCCGGGGTGGTCAGCGTCGCGGGCGTGTACGAGCGCGGGCGGCGCCCGACCATCGCACTGACCTCGCTGTCCGGCAGCCCGCTGAGCAACACCTTGCCGTTGGAGGTGGCGTGCAGCGGGATCCGCTGGCCGACCCAGTTGTGCGGCTGCAGCGCGGACGAGCCGGCGACCTGGTCGAGGTAGAGCGCGGCCCGGTCGGAGAGCACGGTCAGGTTGACGGTCTCACCGGTACGTGCGGCCAGCGCCCGGCACAGCGGGCGCGACTCCTGCACCAGGTCGAGCCGTGCGGTGGTGGCCCCGGCCAGCCGCAGGATGCCGACGCCGAGGCGGTACTTGCCGCGCTCGGCGTGCTGCTCGACCAGCCCGCGCTGCTCGAGCGCGGCGACCAGGCGGAAGGCGGTCGACTTGTGCACCCCGAGCTCGGCCGCGATGTCGGTGACCCCGGCCTCGCCCGCGTGCGCGAGGATCTCCAGCACGGTGACCGCGCGGTCGACGGACTGCACGGTCGGAGCCGTTCCGCCATCCGCACCGGCGTTGCCCATGCCGAAACACTAGTGCCAGGATGGCGCCGGTGAGCACCCCCGCGCAGAACTCGCCCGCACCCGAGTTCGTGCTGACCCTGGACTGCCCCGACCGGCCCGGCATCGTGCACGCCGTGGCGTCGTACCTGGTGCTCCGTGCGGCCAACATCCTGGAGAGCCAGCAGTTCGACGACCGGCTCGAGGGCCGGTTCTTCATGCGGGTGCACTTCGAGCTGGTCGACCCCCGGGTCGGCCTGGACGAGCTGCTGGACGGCTTCGGCCAGGTCGCCGACACCTGGGCGATGACCTGGCAGCTGTTCCCCGCCGACGAGCCGTTCCGGACGCTGGTGCTGGTCTCCCGGTTCGGGCACTGCCTCAACGACCTGCTGTTCCGCTGGAGCACCGGCGCGCTGAACATCGAGATCCCCGCCATCGTGTCCAACCACGAGGACTTCCGGCCGCTGGCGGCGCAGTACGGCGTCCCGTTCCACCACATCCCGGTCACGGCCGACACCAAGGCAGAGGCAGAGGCCCGGCTGCTCGAGATGGTCGACGACCTCGGCATCCACCTGGTCGTGCTGGCCCGCTACATGCAGGTGTTGAGCGATGACGCGTGCAAGGCACTGGCCGGTCGCGCCATCAACATCCACCACTCGTTCCTGCCCGGCTTCAAGGGCGCGAAGCCCTACCACCAGGCGCACGCTCGTGGCGTCAAGCAGATCGGCGCCACCGCGCACTACGTGACCGCCGACCTCGATGAGGGACCGATCATCGAGCAGGACGTGGAGCGGGTCAGCCACGACATGGGCCCGGCCCAGCTGGCCCAGGCCGGCCGCGACATCGAGGCCCGGGTGCTGGCCCGGGCGGTGCGCTGGCACGCCGAGAACCGGGTGCTGATCAACGGCGCGCGCACCGTCGTCTTCCGCTGAGATGACCGAATCGGCCTGGTTCCGCTCCGCCGTCGTCTACCAGATCTACCCGCGCAGCTTCGCCGACTCCGACGGCGACGGCGTCGGCGACCTGCGCGGCGTCACCGACCACCTCGACCACCTCGACGCGCTCGGCATCGACGTGGTGTGGCTGTGCCCGGTCTACGCCTCGCCGCAGGACGACAACGGGTACGACATCAGCGACTACCAGGCGATCGACCCGGTCTTCGGCACCATGGCCGACTTCGACGCCCTGCTCGCCGCCGTGCACAGCCGCGGGATGAAGCTGCTGATGGACCTCGTCGTCAACCACACCTCCGACGAGCACCCCTGGTTCGTGGAGTCGCGCTCGAGCACCGACAACCCCAAACGGGACTGGTACTGGTGGCGACCCCGCCCGAACGACTGGCGCTCCACCTTCTCCGGGTCCGCCTGGGAGCTCGACGAGGTGACGGGCGAGTACTACCTGCACCTGTTCTCCCGCAAGCAGCCGGACCTCAACTGGGAGAACCCGGACGTGCGCCAGGCGATCTACTCGATGATGCGCTGGTGGCTGGACAAGGGTGTCGACGGCTTCCGGATGGACGTGATCGACCACATCTCCAAGAACCCGGCGCTGCCGGACGGGGACGCGGGGCTGCACGTGCTCGGCGGCCCGCGGCTGCACGAGTTCCTCGCCGAGATGCGCCGGGAGGTGTTCGCCGGTCGCGACGGTGAGCTCCTGACCGTCGGCGAGATGCCGGGGGTGACGGTCGACGAGGCGGCACTGTTCACCGACCCCGAGCGGGCCGAGCTGGACATGGTCTTCCAGTTCGAGCACGTCGGTCTCGACCACGGCGCGACCAAGTGGGACGCGTTCCGGCTCGACCTGCGCGACCTCAAGGCGTCGTTCGGGCGGTGGCAGGCGGGTCTGGCCGAGCGGGGGTGGAACAGCCTCTACTGGAACAACCACGACCAGCCACGGGTGGTGTCGCGCTTCGGTGACGACGGCACCTGGCGGGTCCGGTCGGCCACCTGCCTCGGCACCCTGCTCCACCTGCACCGCGGCACGCCCTACGTCTACCAGGGCGAGGAGCTCGGGATGACGAACGCGTGGTTCGCCACCGTCGACGACTTCGCCGACATCGAGTCGCTGCGCGCGTACGCCGAGCGGACGGCCGCCGGCCTCGACCCCGACGTCGTGCTGGACCAGCTGCGCGCGCGTGGCCGGGACAACGCACGCACACCGATGCAGTGGGACGCGTCGCCGCACGCCGGGTTCACCACCGGCACCCCGTGGTTGCCGGTCAACCCCAACCACGTGGAGGTCAACGCATTCGACGCGCGCGCCGACGAGCGCTCGGTCTTCCACCACTACCGGCGGCTGATCGAGCTGCGGCACCGCGAACCCGTGGTGGCGCACGGCGACTTCACCATGCTGCTGCCGGACCACGAGTTCGTCTACGCGTTCACCCGCCGGCTGGACGCGGTCGAGCTGCTGGTGCTGTGCAACGTCTCGGGCGCCGGAGCAGTCCCTGGACGTACGTGGCCTGGGCGGGACGTGGCTGTCGGCGGAGCTCCTGCTGGGCAACACCGATGACCCGCCCGCGGAGGCGCTGGCCGACCTGCGCCCGTGGGAGGCGCGGGTGCTGCGGCGCCGGTGACGGAACCCGCACGCGCCCGGCGGCGTCGGAGCCGTGTGACAGCACGCCTCCTCGTCGTCCCCGCCCTGCTCGCCGCCGTCGCGGTGGGCGGCTGCGGCGCGGAGGCGGGCGATCCAGGTGTCGCCGACAGCGACGACCGGTTGGCGGGACAGACCTTCGTGGCCACCGGGGTCACGGTGGACGGGGAGCCGGACCCGCTCGTCGACGGCACCACGGTGCAGATCGGCTTCACCGACGGGGGCGTGTCCGCGGACGCGGGCTGCAACCACATGAGCGGTCAGGCGCGCTACGCCGGCGGCAGGCTCACCGTCGACGTCGTCGGCGGCACCGAGATGGGCTGCGCCCCGGCCAGGATGCGGCAGGACGCGTGGCTGGCGGACTTCCTCACCGGCGACCCGCGTTACCGGCTCGACGGCGACGTGCTCACGCTGACATCCGGCCTCACCGTGATCTCCTTGGGACCGGTGGGCGACACCGACACCGGGCTGACGGGCACGACCTGGGTGCTCGAGGGCATCGTCGACGGCGCCGGACCGGACGCCTCGGTGGGCAGCATCCCCGGCCGCGTGCTCGCGACGCTGCGGTTGCGCGGGGACGACCTCCTGCTGGTGCGTACCGGCTGCAACACCGGCTCCGCGACCGTCTCCGTCGAGGCCGGCAGCATGCACCTGAGCGACCTGCTGCTGACGCAGGTCGCCTGCGCCGGCGCGCGCGGCGCCGTCGAGCGCGACGTGCTGCGGGTCCTGCACGACGGCGAGATCGAGCTCGACCTCGACGGCGACACCCTCCGGCTCACCGCCGGCGCGCACGGGTTGCTCTACCGCGCCCTGGTCGCGACCCCACTAGCGTGAGGGCGTGAGCGCACGCTTCGCGGAGCTCGCCTGGGCCGAGACGCCGATGGGGCCGATCAGCCTGCGTCGCCGGCTGGAGCCGTCGCTCGAGGTGGACGTGTACGAGGTCAAGCTCGGCGACGAGTTCCTGATGTCGAGCCTGTTCACCGTCGCCGAGATCGAGCTCGCCCACCTCGGCCTGGCCGGGCTGCCGGACACCGACCTCGACGTCGCGGTGGGCGGACTCGGGCTCGGCTACACCGCACGTGCCGTGCTGGAGGACGCACGGGTGCGTTCGCTGGTCGTCGTGGAGGCGCTGGACGAGGTGATCGACTGGCACCGGCGCGAGCTGTTGCCGGACACCGCCGGCCTGGCCTCCGACCCGCGGGTGCGGCTCGTGCCCGGTGACTTCTTCGCGCTGGTACGAGCCGGCGCCGGACTCGACCCGGCAGCACCGGATCGTCGCTTCCACGCGGTGCTGGTCGACGTCGACCACACGCCGCGGCACGTCCTGCACCCGACCCACGCCGCGTTCTACACGCCCGCGGGTCTCCGCGCCCTCACCGGTCACCTGCATCCCGGCGGCGTGTTCGCACTGTGGTCCGACGACCCGCCCGACGACGCGTTCCGTGCCGTGCTCGCCGAGGTCTTCGCCAGCGCCGAGGCGCACGTCGTGACGTTCCCCAACCCGCTCACCGGAGGGGAGTCGGCCAACACCGTCTACGTCGGGCGATAGGTCCGCGCGGGTCGAAGGATCCCGTCGGATGTCACGCCGCTGCCCGGTCCGGACATGACAGGGTGCGGCGGACGTACGTTGAGGAGCGCGATGACGGGGACCAGCCCACGGGACGAGGCTCTCTTCCGGCGGCTCTACACCGACAACTTCGGTGCGGTGCTCGCGTTCGCGGTGCGGCGCACCGAGGGGCCGGACGACGCCTCCGACGTGGTCGCCGACACCTTCCTGGTCGCCTGGCGCCGCCTCGACGACGTGCCGCCCGGCGACGAGGCGCGGCCGTGGCTGTACGGCGTCGCGCGGCGGGTGCTGGCGAACCAGCGGCGCTCGCTGCGGCGGCGGGAACGGCTCGGCGCCCGGCTGCGTGCGACGTTGGCCGAGGCGAACACCCCGGACCCGGGCCACCCCGCCGACGACGTCGACCGGGTGCGCGCGGCGATGAACGCACTGTCCGCGGGCGACCGCGAGCTGCTGCAGCTGGTCGGGTGGGAGGACCTGCGGCCGCACGAGGTGGCGGTGGTGCTCGACCTCCCGGCGACGACCGTACGCACCCGGCTGACCCGGGCCCGGGCGCGGCTGCGGGCGGCGCTCGGTGACGAACCGGTCGGTGCCGGACATGAACGGGTGACAGGCGCCGGGCGGCGCCCGGACACCGAGGAGGAGTCATGAACCGTGACGTCGAGTCCGTCCTGGACTCGGTCGACCGCGCGCGCGGTCTGGACCGGGTGCCCGTCGACGAGGCGCAGCAGGCGCTGCTGGACGAGATCCTGGCCCGGGGCCGGCCTCGGCGGCGGTCGTGGACGGCGCGGCAGGGCGCCCGATGGGTGCCGGTCGTCGCGGCGGCCGCGGTTGGCGCGCTCGTCGTCGGGACCGGCGTGGTCCTCGGCTCGTCCGGCGACGGCCCCGGTGCGACGACCTCGGGCGACGCCGCCAGCACCGGCACTGGTAGCCCCGACGTCGCAGTGGGAGCCGGCGACCCCGGGCTGCCCCCCACCGGCGACAACCTGGTGCACGTGGTCGTCAACGCCCCCGGCTGGGAGGTCGACGGTCTCAGCCAGAGCGCGTACGGCTCCGATCTGTCCTTCATGCGCGGCGACCAGTGGCTCAGCCTGGTGACGTACCGCGCCGACCAGTACGACACCTACATCCGGGACCGAGCCATAGAGGGACCCGAGAGCAGCATCGAGGCCCTCGGCCAGGTCGGGCGGGCGTTCACGTACCAGGACTCCGAGCCGGCGGGAGAGCGGTCTGGCGCCGATGGGCAGCCGAGCATGATCCCGGAGGACCGGCCGCAGCCGGGCTCGGGCGGTGTCGCCGACCCCGACCAGGTGGACACCAGGGTCGCGACGATCTTCCCGGTCGTCGGCGACTGGTTCCTCGAGGTCGATGCCACCGTGGGCAGCGCGGCCGAGTACCGCGAGCTGATGGGCCAGCTGGAGCGGGTCGACGCGGAGACCTGGCACCAGTCGCTCGGCGACGACGTGGTCCTGCCGTCCGAGGGCGAGGAGTTCCTGGCCGAGGTGGACCAGGGCGTGCCGGTGCCGGAGGGACTCGACGTGACGACCGAGCTCCTCAACCTGCCGCAGTCGCGCTACCAGGCAGGGGTCGCCTTCGTTGCGGCCGTCAGCTGCGACTGGTTCGCCAAGTACGAGGCCGGCAACCCCTACGCCGTTGACGCCCTGCGGTCCAGCCCGAACTGGCCGGTGCTGCAGTGGATGAACGCCGAGGGCGACTACCCCGAGGTGTTGTGGGAGTACGTCGACCTGCTCGAGACCGGCGACATCAGCGGGTACGAGGACGGCCTCGGTTGCGAGTGAGGTAGGTCAGCTCGACCGGGCGGGCGCCGGCCGGGCCGCGGCCTCCACGATGTCGACCAGCTCGTCGCGCGTGGGTCCGGGGCTGTACGGCGCCCGCCAGCCGGACTCGTACACGGCCCGGGCGAGCGGCTCCACCGGATCGAGGGAGTCGGGCAGCGCCCGCATCGAGTAGTAGCCCCCGGTGGCGTCGTCGATGCGCGGGTCCGCCTGCGCCGCGGCCAGGATCAGGTCGGACGGGAGCCGCTGGCCCAGCTCGACGTCACCACCCTGCCAGCGGCGGACCAGGTCGGTGTCCATCCGGACGTGGTCGAGCACCCAGGGCAGCATGTTCTGCTGGCACCACGCGTCGAACGGCGCCGCCACCGTGTCCGAGTCCTCGGAGTCGAGCAGGGTGAGCAGCCGGTCGGCCTGCAGGAAGGTCGTGGCCACGCCCCGGCCGAAGATCGGCGTCGTGGTCGCGACCGCGTCGCCGATGCTCACCAGCCCGGGCACGACCGGCTGGCCGTCGACGCCCCGCTGCCCGCGGTAGGCGTTGCGCAGCTCGCCGCCGGGCAGCACGTCGGTGGCCGGCAACGCACGCTCCGGGTCGGTCCACTCGGCGAGCCCGGGGATCGCCCGGCACGCGGCCTCGAACGCCGCCTCGACCCGCAGCGGCTTCAGGGTCGCGTCGGCGGTGGGACGTACGAGCAGCACGGAGAAGTACCCGCGCTCGTGCAGGAACAGGATCGCCTGGTAGCCGTCGAAGTCCGCCTGCCAGGCCAACGGGTTGGACATCGGCCCCGTCTCGGCGCCCTCACGGAGTCGGTACTGCCGGTCGACGTAGGCCATGCCGCACCGGCCACCCGCCGTCTTGGGCGCGCGCACACCGTCGGCCGCCTTGCCGGATCGCCCGGACGCGTCGATCACGAGGTCGGCCCCGAGATCGGCACCGTCGACGACGAGCCCGCTGGCCCGGCCGCCCAGCATCAGGACGTGGTCGACGTGGCCCTGCCTGAGGGTGAGGCGCGGCACCGACTGCGCGGTCGCGCGCAGCGCCCGCTCGAAGGTGTCGCGGCGGGACCGGAAACCCGCGCGCACCGGCCCGCGACCGGGGATGTCGAACGTGATCGGCTCGGCGCCGAGCGCGAGCCACGCGTCGAGGGCGTCCGGCCAGTGCTCCTCGAGGACGTCTCCCACCTGGGCGCGGAAGCCGTGCGCGTGGTGGAACTGCATGACGCCGCGGCGCCGCCACCACGCGTCGCCGGGAGGACCCGGGTCGCGGTCGACCGCGACCACGTCGTGGCCGCGGCCGGCGAGGACGCTCCCCACGAGCAGGCCGGCCGGACCGGCCCCGATGATCGCGACGCGCATGACCGCCCTCCCTGTCACCCCGGCGAGGGGACAAGTCTCCCGCAGTCGCGCCAGAATGGGGCGTGCCCGCGCCCGAGCAGCAGCCGTCGCGCGCTCGGGTGCTGTTCCGCCCCGCCGACGAGAGCCACCGGGTCACCACCCTCGAGCTGCTCTTCGACCTGGTGTTCGTCTTCGCCTTCACCCAGGTCACCCAGCTGCTGGCCGACGAACCGACCCCGGTCGGTGTGCTGCGCGGGATCGTCCTGCTCGCCCTGTTGTGGTGGGCGTGGTGCTCGTACGCCTGGCTCGGCAACCAGGCGCACGCCGACGAGGGCGTCGTGCGGGCGACGCTGATCGTCGCCATGGCGGCGATGTTCGTCGTGGCACTGTCCATCCCCGAGGCGTTCGTCGACCTGCCGGGTGGCCTGAACGCTGCCCTCGTGCTGGCCGCCTGCTACCTGCTCGTCCGGCTCGCCCACCTGGGCTGCTACCTGGTCGCCGCCGGCGACGACGCCGACCTGCGCCGCCAGCTGCTGATCACGGCGGTGCCGGTGGTGGCGGCGGGTTGCCTGCTGGTCGCGGGCGGCGCGATCGGCCCGCCCGCGCAGACCTTCCTGTGGGCGGGCGCGCTGGTCGTCGACTACGTGGGGATCTGGGTGGCGGGGACGTCGGGCTGGCGCCTCAACAGCGCCGGACACTTCGCGGAGCGGCACGGTCTGATCGTCATCATCGCCATCGGTGAGTCGATCGTGGCCATCGGGGTCGGGGTGGGGAACGAGCCGCTCTCCTGGCCGGTGCTCGTCGCCGCGATGCTCGGCATCACGATCGCCGTCAGCCTGTGGTGGCTGTACTTCGACGTGGTCGCGCACGTCGCGGAGCAGGTGCTCGGCCGTACGCAGGGGCAGGAGCGCAGCCGGCTCGCGCGGGACTCCTACACCTACCTGCACTTCCCGATCGTGGCGTCGATCGTGTTCATCGCCCTCGGTCTCAAGAAGGTGCTGGAGTACGTCGCCGACGACGACCACCACGAGCTGACGGACCCGTTGACCGGGGTGCCCCTGGTCGCCCTGTTCGGTGGCGTCGCGGTCTACCTCGCAGGACACGTCAGCTTCCGCAGGCGCAACGTCGGCTCGTGGAACCCGCACCGCATGGTGGCGATCGTGGTCCTCGTCGCGCTGCTGCCGGTTGCCTGGCAGTTGCCCGCCCTCGTGGCGCTCGGGCTCGTGGCCGGCGTCCTCGTCTGCCTCGTCGGCTACGAGACGGTCCGGTTCCGCCAGGCTCGCGATGCAGTGCGGCACGGCGGTTGACCGCGATGGTTGAGAGCGAGGAGGCCACAGCGATGAGTCCGTGCGCCCGGCACGGTCTAGGTTGCTGACGGACCCACCACACCTCGAGGAGCGGCGTCATGGGCAGGATCGTTGCGAACTTCTTCATCTCGCTCGACGGCGTCGTCGAGTCGCCGGACCAGTGGCACTTCCCGTACTTCGACGACGCGATGGGCGCCATCGTCGGCGCGGGGATGGAGACCACGGGCGCGTTCCTGATGGGGCGCACGCTGTACGGCGAGTGGTCCGAGTACTGGCCCGCGCAGAGTCCGGACGAGCCGTTCTCGGAGTTCATCAACACCATCCCGAAGTACGTGTTGTCCACGACGCTCGGCGAGGCGAAATGGCAGAACACCACGGTGCTGTCGGGGGACGTCGACGAGGTGCGCGCGGTCAAGGACCGCACCGACGGCGACCTCACGATGTCGGGCAGCGCCACCACCGTGCGCTGGCTGCTCGCGAACGGGCTGCTCGACGAGCTGGCGCTGCTGGTGCACCCGATCGCCGTCGGGTCGGGCCAGCGCCTCTTCGAGGACACGCCCACCTACCCGCTCCGGCTCATGCACAGCTCCACCCTCGACACGGGCGTGCTGCACCTCCGCTACGCACCGGCGAGCTGAGCTCCGCGTCGAGCGATCCGCTCGGCCCTGCGGGCGCACGCTAGCGTTCGCAGAGTGCCGCGATGCTGCGGGCGGTCACCGTCATGTCGTGCGGCGGTGCGGGATCGAACCTCGGTGCTCGCTGGAGCGGACCCGGCACGTACTCCGCGACGTACGCCCGGAGTGCGCGGCTCTCCGCGGTGACGTGCAGTCGCGGGTCGCGCACCTCGAGAGTCGTCACCTCGCCGCCGTACACGTAGGTGATGTCGACGCCCCAGTGGATGTCGCTGCGGGTGGTGTAGGCGCTGATCTCGAGCTGCTCCTTGTCGAGGCTGCTCACCTCGAGGTCCAACGACGAGACGGTGTCGCGACCGGACGCACGCCCCGCACCCACCACGACCGCTTGCGGGTCCGGGCAGTCGAGGTTGGTCTCGACGTAGCGGATGCCGGCCTTGCTGCCCCCCTCGGGGACCAGGTACCAACCCGCCAGCGGCGGATCCCTGCTGATGACTCGTGGATCGACTCGCGTCACCAGCACCGGCTCCTCCCCCGCGCCCTCGAGCACGAGACGCACCGTCTGGTAGATGACGGGCACGCCACCGTGGTTGCCGTCCCAGTAGTCGAAAGCGCGGCTGTTACGAAGGCGCAGCGGCGGGTACTCGTCGGGTCGCAGACTGCCCTCCGGGAACATGTAGTGCCGGTAGTTGCCACTGACGGGACTCGCGAACTCGTCATTGACCAGGACGGCCGCCAGCAACGGATCCGCGGCCTCGGCCTGGGAGGCACCGCCCGACGTGCTCGAGCGCGGAGGCGGCAGCCACGGTCCCCACGCAAGGCCGGTGAGGACCACCACTACGACGCCGACCACGGTCAGGGCGATCGCGCGACGTCGGCGACGGTTCGCCGGTGCCCCGCTGCCCGCCGGGCGTCGCCGCCACGGCATGAGCCGGCCCGGGCGTGCCGTCGGCGGGGCGTCGTCGGAGGCCTCGATCGCGACGACGTGCACCGGGTCGGCAAGGCCCTTCAGCTGGACGGCACCCTGGTCGCGGAACAGCACCCCGTCCATCCGGGTAGCGAGGTGCACGACCTCTGGCGTCGCCAGCACCTGGCCCGCGGCGGCGAGTCCGCACAGCCGGGCGGCCATGTTCAGCGCGGAACCGCGGAACCCTCCCCTGACCGACACCGCCTCCCCGGCGTCGAGACCGACACCCACCGGGACGGGCGGCGAGGCGTTCGTCGCACTCGCGCCGAACGCGGTCTGCAGGGCGACCGCCGCCCGGATGGCTTGGCGCGCGGAGTCGAAGACGACCAACGCCTCGTCACCGCGCAGCTCGAGCAGGTCGCCGTCGTAGTCGGCCACGGTCTCCTCGACCGAGGCGGCGAAACGGCCCGCCAGAGCGGCTGCGGCCTCGTCACCGCGCTCGCGCGTGTAGGTGGTGTAGCCGCGGATGTCCGCGATGAGGAACGTACGAATCGCCGGTGCGGTCCTGTCGGGGCGCGGCGACGAGGCACCGGCGTTCGCACCGGTGCCCGATGCCCCCGCAGAGGCCCCCGCAGCCACGATTCAGTATCACGCGTGCTGGGCAGGACGACCCGCCCTTTGCCGATTCGGCACGGACAGCAGAGTGTTTGCTCTTTCGACAGGTGCCGTCGGGTTTCGAGGTACCCGTTCTGGTACGCGAGCACGACCGCCGGCACGCGATCGCGCAGTGAAGCTGCTGCTGCATGTTGCGTGACGTGCGGCTTGACGTCATCTCGCCGATCACCGGAGCAGCCGCCATCTCGGCGTCGGACAGGCCGGGCCGACCGCCTCATCCGCGTGATGGTCCGCGCCGGTGCCGTCCGGCCGCACCTCGATGCGCACGTCGTCGGCGCCGTACCGGACCGTCACGTCGGCGTGCCCGGCGTGCGAGTGCTTGAGCGTGTGGATCAGCAGCGCAGTCCACAGGGGTCGAACGCATGTACGAGAGTGTCGGTGTCGCGGTCTAGAGTGTTGGTCATGACGGTGCAGGTGGACGCGCACCCGCTGGTGCGGACGGTCGCGATGCTCGAGGACGCCCTCGACGTTGTCGGCGACGTCCCCTGCTGGGGACTGTCCGACGACGAGACGGCCGCCGCGCTCACCCGCCTGCACCGGATCGAGGCCCGGGTGCACGAGCTGCGACTGCGGCTGGTCGCCCAGGCCGACTCCCGCGACCTGCGGCTGGCCTCCGGTGCGGCGTCGACAACGGCCTGGTTGGCCGGTGAGCAGCGGACGTCGCGGCGGGCCGCCGGCACTGACATACGCCTGGCCGCCGACCTCGACCGGCGTCGGGAGCACGTCCGCACGGCGCTGGCCCGCGGAGCCATGGGGGTGGAGCAGGCGCAGGTGATCTGCCTGGCGTTGCGTCGCCTGCCCGACGACCTGCCGCCCGACGTGGTCGACGCCGCCGAGCGGCACCTGGTCGTGCAAGCAGCAACCTTCGGCCCGGAAGACCTGCGCCGGCTGGGCAACCGGGTCCTCGACGTGGTCGCCCCCGACGCGGCCGATGACTACGAGGCGCGGCTGCTGGCCCGGCAGGAGCGACAGGCGCGGGCAGCGGCCCGGTTCTGGGCACGCGCGCGAGGCGACGGCAAGACCCGGGGCGGGTTCTGCATCCCCGACGCCCAGGCGGGCATGCTCCAGACAGCGCTGGACGCGCTGGTCTCTTCGCGCGCGACCGAGCGTGCGCCCAGTGACGACGTCTCCGACCGGGAGCCGGTCGATCCCGACCTCGACCAGGAGCGGCTGCCCTACGAACAGCGGCTCGGGCTGGCGTTCTGCGAGCTCATCGAACACCTCCCCGTCGGCGAGCTGCCCGACCTCGGCCGAGCCACGCCGGTGCTCACCGTCACCCTCGATCCCGACGTGCTCAGCAGCGGAGTCGGTACGGCGACACTGTCGAACGGCGAACGGATGACCGCCGGGCAGGCTCGTCGGCTGGCCTGCACTGCGCGGCTGCTTCCGATGGTGCTGGGCGGCGACTCGGTGCCGCTCGATCTGGGCCGGAGTCGCCGCTACTTCACCTGGCACCAACGCATCGCGCTGGCAGCCCGGCAGGGCGGCTGCGTGGCCGACGGGTGCTGGCGGCCGCCTGCCCAGTGCGAGGCCCACCACTGCCGCCCGTGGCTTGCCGACAACGGCCCGACCGACCTCGCCAACGGTGCCCTGCTCTGTCCGTTCCACCACCACCTGGTCCACGACCGCGGCTGGCGGTGCCACGTCGCCGACGACGGCATCCCCGAGATGGTTCCGCCACCCGGTGCGCACGGACCCAAGGCACCCATCCGGCACCGCCGGTTCCGACAACGCGTCGGAGCGCCCGCCCGGCAGTGAGCCATTGACTAGGCGGCCGCGCGGGCGTACCGCTCCCCCAGCGTCCGGACGGCCGCGGTGAGCTCGGGCGAGTCCTCCACCTCGAAGTCGACGTCGAGGATGCCGAGCCAGAACGCGATGTCCTGCGGCGAGCGACCGCCGACCTGCACGCGGCACCGGTCGTCGCCGAGCGGCTCGATGCTGCCCTGCGTCCACCAGCCCATCCGCTCCTCGACCATCGACGCCGGTGCGTGCACGACGACCCGGCCGACGACCTTCATCTGCACCTGGCGGGTCTTCGCGGCGACGTACGCCGCCACGTCGTCGGCGGGCAGCTCGCGGGCCCGGAACCGGTGCCCGACCGAGCGGACCTCGTTCATCCGGTCGACGCGGAAGGTCCGCCAGTCGTCGCGCGCGACGTCCCAGCACACGAGGTACCAGCGCTGCCCCCAGTTGACGAGTCGGTACGGCTCCACCCGGCGCTCCGAGGCCGAGCCGGAGTGGTCGGAGTAGGCGAACCGCACCACCTCGCGGTCGCGGGACGCGGCGGCGAGCGAGGCGAGCACGCTGCCGGCGACGTCGGTGCCGCGCCGGCGGCGGCGTACCCGGACGGTGTGGGCCTGCAGCGCGTCGACCCGGCCGCGCAGCCGGGTCGGCAGCACCTGCAACAGCTTGGTCAGCGCCTGCAGCGCGGTCTCCTCCATCCCTTCGACTGCGCCGCCGCCGGTGCTGCCGAGCGCGACGGCGATGGCGACCGCCTCGTCGTCGTCGAGCAGCAGCGGCGGCATCGCCGCCCCGGCCGACAGCCGGTAGCCACCGGTGGCGCCGCGAGTGGCGCGTACCGGGTAGCCGAGCTGGCGCAACCGGTCGACGTCGTTGCGTACGGTCCGCTGGGTCACCCGGAGCCGTCGGGCGAGCTCGGGACCCGACCACTCGCGCGGAGTCTGCAGCAGCGAGAGCAGCTTGAGCAGGCGTGCCGAGGTTTCTGCCATGACCCGCAGATTAGCCCGGAATCAGGAACGGAACGTGCCTGATGGCGGCCTAGCGTGCGGTGCATGACAACCACTCCAGTCCTCGACCCGCCCGTCACCCCCGCACCGGACGTCGCGGCCGACCGGCCGGCCGATCCACCGGCGCATCCGGGGCTCACCAGCCGCAGCTGGATCGGCTTCGGCGTGATCCTCGCGGCGATGATCCTCAACATCCTCGACTCGACGATCGTCAACGTCGCGGCGCCGGCCATCCAGGCGGACCTGGCGATGAGCACGTCCGCGCTCGAGTGGGTGGCCGCGTCGTACACCCTCGCGCTCGCCGTCGGACTGATGACCGGAGCCCGGCTCGGCGACATGGTCGGGCGGCGGCGGCTGCTGCTGATCGGCCTGGCCGGCTTCGTGGCGTCGTCGGCGTTCTGCTCGTTCGCCTGGTCCGGCGAGGTGCTCGTCGCCGGCCGCGCGGCACAGGGTCTGGCGGCGGCCGTGATGGTGCCGCAGACGTTCGGGCTCATCCGCGACCTGTTCCCTCCGCAGCACATCGGCAAGGCGTTCGCGGCGTTCGGCCCGGTGATCGGGCTGTCGACCGTGCTCGGCCCCGTGGTCGCCGGGCTGCTGATGAAGGCAGACGTGTTCGGCACCGACTGGCGGGCGCTGTTCCTCATCAACCTGCCGATCGGGGTCGCCGCTCTCGTCGTCGGCGCGAAGGTGCTGCCGGCGGGCGCGGCCACTCACGCGGGGGCGCGGCTCGACGTCGTGGGCACGGCACTGCTGGCTGCCGCGAGCTTCCTGCTGGTCCTGCCGCTGGTCGACGGTCGTACCCAGGGCTGGCCGGCGTGGATGTTCGTGCTGCTCGCGGCCTCGGTGCCGGTGCTCGGCATCTTCGTCGTGCAGCAGCGCGCGCGGCTGCGCGCCGGCCGGGCGCCGCTGTTCGAGCTCAGCCTGCTGGGCAAGCGCTCGTACGTGTCGGGCGTGCTGTTCACGATCGTGTTCTTCGGCAGCATCGTCGGCTTCTCGCTGACCATCGGGCTGTTCCTGCAGGTGGGGCTCGGATACAGCGCCATGCAGGCCGGCCTCTACCTGGCCGCACTGGCGGTGGGCGCGTTCTTCGGCTCGGCTGTCGGCGCGTGGGCAGCGACCGCAGTCGGCCGGCCGATCCTGCACGTCGGGTTGACGGGCATGGCGGCCGGAACAGCGCTGCTGTGGTGGTCCCTGACCCGGGCCGACGGTGACGTGGGTCTCGGCGACCTGGCGCCGGGGCTGTTCGTCTTCGGCCTCGGGATGGGCATGATCTTCGTCCCGCTGTTCAGCATCATCATGGGCGAGATCGACGACCACGAGGTCGGCTCGGCCAGCGGCCTGCTCGAGTCGCTGCAGCAGCTGGGCGCGTCGCTCGGCGTGGCCGTGCTGGCCACCCTGTTCTTCGACCGGTTCGCGCTCGAGGACGGTGGCCCGCAGGTCGCCGTCGCGGCGGGCCGGCACCTGGTCGCGGCCGAGGACACGCTGCTGTTGGTGATCGGACTGCTGGCGGTGGCGTGGGCGCTGGGCTGGCTGCTGCCGCGGCGCGCTCGCGAGATGCACTGACCCGCGAGCACCTCCCGCTACCCCCGCGCCGCGCTCAGCAGACCGTCGAGCGCGGCGCGGGTGTGCGGCTCGTCGAGGACCTCCGCGATCCAGGCGGCGGAGTCGGCGCGCTCGGGCATGCGGGGATTGGGCTGCAGCCAGTCGGAGGCGGCGATCTCGGTGATGTGCCCGAGCTGGGCGATGAGCATCGAGAAGTCCCCGCGCCGCTGGACCGTTCCTGGCCCGCCGGCCTCGCGGTAGGCGGTGACGAGGTCGCGGGCGCGTCCCGGGTCGGAGTGGCCGAACTCGAAGAGGACGCACCCGAGCTCCTGGCTCGGGTCGCCCGGTCCGCTGTTCTCCCAGTCGATGACGCACACCCCGCCGTCCGCGGTCGGCAACAGGTTGTCGGCCCACAGGTCGCAGTGGCAGGTCCGCAGCTGCTGCGGCGGCTCGAGCCACGACTCCAGGGCGACCAGCTCGTCGCGCAGCTCGGCCAGCCGGCCGGCGAACGGAGCGCCCGCCTCCAGCAGCTGCTCGACCAGCTGGTCCCACCGCTCGGCTCCGACCGGCTCGGTGTACCAGGGGTGCGGAGGGCCGGCTTCGGTGTACGGCACCTGGTGGATCGCGGCCACCGCCGCACCCACCATCGCCGGGTCGAGACGCCGGTCGGGAGGCAGCAGGTCGACCCACCCGTAGACCCGGACCCGGCTGCCGCCGACGGTGGCGAAGACGTGTCCTTCGGTGGTGCGGCGCACTGTCGGCGTCGGCACGCCCGCGGCGAGTGCAGCCTCCTGGAACGCGGTGCTCGTCCGCATCTCCTCCTCGGTCTCCGGCTCGAACGGCACCTTGACCGCCCAGGAGCCGTCGGCGGTCTCCAGCCGCCACACGACGCCCTGCTTGCCGCGGGCGACCGGTCCGTCCGACAGCCTCGCGGCACGGCCGAGGCCGAAGCGTCGGGCCAGGTCCGCGGCGTCCACGAAGCGGGTCTAGCGGGGATCGCGGCCGGCGAACGCCACCAACCGGTCGTACACCGGGGCGTCGTCCGGGAGCGCCACGGCCGGGTCGAACGCCTCCCCACGGTTGTCCGGCGTCAGGGCGGCGCTCATGAAGGCGAGGCCTCGCTGCGCGACCTGCGGGTCGAGCTCGCGGGACTGACCGGTCGCGCGTACCAGGTCCCAGGTGTGGATCGCCAGCTCGCCGAGCTGCATCTCCACCGGCGGTGCGGACCCCGAGTCGCCGGACTCACGCCACCAGCGCAGCAGGTCGTCCGCCCCGGAGCGGAACTCGGCCGTCCAGTCGTCGGGCAGCGGCGGCTCGGCGGACCAGTCCGGCTGTCCGCCGCTGCACATCACCAGGAAGTTCCGAGGGGTCGCGACGACGTGGGCGACCAGTCGGGCCACGTCCCAGTCCCCGCACGGAGTGCTGTCGCCCAGCTGGTCGGGCCGGATGGCGGCCAGCACGTCCGTGGTCTGGTCGAGAGCATCGGAGAGCACGTCGACGGGCTGCTTGGCCGCTGCGTTCATGTACTCACCGTAGGACTCCCCACAGACGGTGCTCGCCCGGCCTACGCCATCGCCGTGAGGATCTCGATCAGCGCGGTGGTGGCGGGTGGGTCCGGTGGGTCGCCGTACGTGACGGCGAAGATCTGCCGGGCGTCGTCCGCGAGCTCGGTGGTGTGGATGCCGGGCGTCGGGTGGGCTTCGAGCGCCAGTCCGGGCAGCGTGGCGACGCCCATGCCGGACGCCACCAGCGACTGGGTCACGACCATGTCGTCGGTGGAGTAGGCGATGCGAGGCGAGAACCCGGCCCGTTCGCACATCGTGATCAAGGCTGCTCGACAGCGCTCGCACCCGCCGACCCAGGCAGCGTCCCGCTGGTCCACGAGACGAGGGTCGGGCTGCTGACTGATGAGGTACAGCGGGTCCTCCATCAGGTGGGTGAGTCGGAACCCCTCCTCCTCGAGCGGAGTGTCGGCGTGCCGGAAGATCACCGCGATGTCGACCTGTCCGGAGCTCAGCATCGTCAGCGCCTCGACCGGGTGGACGTCGGTGAGGTTCAGCTCGATTCCCGGGTGCGACCGGGACAGCTCGGCTGCCGCCTTCGGAACGAGGGTGCTGAGGATCGACTGGAAGCCGGCCAGGCGTACCCGTCCGGCACGAAGTCCGACGTGCGCGGCCAGCTCGACCGATGCTGCGTCCACCCGGCCCACGATCTCCGTCGCCCTGGCCGCGAGCAGCTCGCCTTCGGGGGTCAGCCGGATGCCGCGGCCCACGCGTTGGATGAGCTTGGCCCCGGCGGCCGTCTCCAGGCGCCCGAGGTGGTGACTGACCGACGGCTGGGAGTAGTGCAGCTCCTTGGCCGCCTCGGTCACCGAGCCATGGCGGGCGACCGCCTCCAGCACCCGGAGCTGGGTGAGGTTCAACATGCATCAATGTTATCTATGGGAGCCGGGATGTTTTGGCATTAGACGTCATGCCGCTGGCACGCCACCATCGGTCCCATGACCGAGCAGAGCTTTGTCCCCGTGGACGCACCGCCCCGACCGGGGCTGGCCGACCTGGTGCAGCGGATCCAACCCCGCGCACGCCAGCAGGCCGACGCCCAGACCATCGCCGAGCAGGTCGCCGACGTGCTGGCGGAGATGAAGCCGAGCACAGACCTGCTCACCGAGGCCGAACGTGCCGGGTCACCCGATGGCTACACCCGGTACGTCCTGCACGCCGAGGAGACGTTCTCCCTGCAGGCCGTCGTGTGGCGGCCGGGACAGGAGACCGAGATCCACGACCACCTGGTCTGGTGCTCGTTCATGATCCTGCAGGGCGCCGAGACCGAGACGCTGTACGGCATCGACGGGGAGCGCCTGGTCGTGGTCGGGGAACGCCAGCGGCCCACCGGCTCGGTCAGCGGCGTCGCACCGCCCGACGACATCCACCGGGTCTGCAACACCGGCGACACGGTGGCGATCACGCTGCACGCGTACGGCGCAGACCTCAGCACCGGCACGAGCGTTCGGCGCACCTACGAGCTGTGACCCACCGACAGACATGAGTCGTGGCTAGCCCTCCTCGTCTGCAGCCCGGCGGGCTCGCGCGCGCCGCTTGCCCGCGTGCATCGCGGCCACCCGGGCGACCGGGATGGTGTGCCCCTCCTCGACCAGTCCGCGGTCGAGAACCTGCGGCGGCGGCATCAACGTGGTCCACGGGTCGGTGTCACCGAGCAGCCGGGGCACGCTGTGGATGGTGAAGTCAGCCGGGGACGCGCCGGTGAGATCGGCCCAGGCCAGCGGGAACGACACCGGGACGCCCGCGCGCACCCTCGGGCTGTAGGCCGCCACCACCGTTCCGCCCCCGGCCCGCGTCGCATCGAGGAAGACCTTGCCCTCGCGCTCCTCGACGACGAACGCCGTCGTCGTCTGCTCCGGGTCGAGCCGTTCCGCGCGCACCGCGACAGCGCGGGTGGCGGCGGCGACGTCGACCGCCGACTGACCCGGCGCCAGCGGTACGACGACGTGGACACCCTTGGCGCCGCTGCTCTTGGCCATCGCGGTCATGCCTGCGTCGCTGAGCGCCTCCCGAACCAGCAACGCGGCCTCTACTGCGCGCACGAAGGCGTCGGAGCCCGCGGGCGGGTCGAGGTCGACGACGAGGTGCGTCGGAGCATCGAACTCGTGCCCGCGGAACAGGGTCGGGTGGTACTCGACCGCGCGCTGGTTGGCGAACCACAGCAGCGTGGCCCGGTCGTCGCAGACGGGGTAGTGGACCACGCGTTTCCCGTCCTGCGTCGCGACCTCGAGCGTCGGGATCGACGCCGGGGCGTACTTCGGCATGTTCTTCTGCATGAACGGCGCCTGCCCGCGCAGTGCCCGGATCACGCTCAACGCACGCCCGGCGAGCACCGGCAGGAACCGGTCCGCGACAGCGTCCAGGTAGTCGACCAGGTCGCGCTTGCTGGCGCCGGCGTCGGCGAACAGCGGCTGGTCGAGATTGGTCAGCCGTACGCCGCTCCGCTCCTCCTCGGTCATGCGGCCATCCTGCCCCGGCCCTGATCTGCACAGAACCTCCACACGTCCTCCCCGCCTCGTGACCAGCGGTGCCCCTAGCGTCCGAGCCATGATCAGCGTGCGAGGACTCACCAAGCGGTACGGCGACGTGCGCGCCGTCGACGACCTGACGTTCGACGTGGCGGCCGGGAAGGTCACCGGCTTCCTGGGCCCGAACGGGGCCGGCAAGTCGACGACGATGCGCATGGTGATGGGCCTCGACCGGCCAACCGCCGGGACCGCGACCGTCAACGGCAAGCCCTACGTCGAGCTCGCCGCACCGCTGCGCGCGGTCGGGGCTCTGCTCGACGCCGGGGCGATGCACCCCGGCCGCACCGGCCGGGCACACCTGCGCATCGGGGCCCGTACCAACGGAATCCCCCGGTCGCGGGTCGAGGAGGTCATCGACCAGGTCGGCCTCGACGCGGCGGCCGGCCGACGGATCACGGGCTACTCCCTGGGCATGCGGCAGCGGCTCGGGATCGCGGCCGCACTGCTGGGTGACCCTCAGGTGCTGCTCTTCGACGAACCGGTCAACGGCCTCGACCTCGACGGGGTCCGCTGGATCCGGGCCCTGCTGCGGGGCTTCGCCGACGAGGGTCGCACCGTGCTGGTCTCCAGCCACCTGATGAGCGAGATCCAGCTGATCGCCGACCGGGTCGTGATCATCGGTCGCGGCCGGCTCATCGCCGACGCCGACATCGGCGAGGTGCTGCGGGGCATGGGCGGTCAGCGCGTACGGGTCCGCACGCCTCGGGTCGACGACCTGCACCGTCGCCTGGGCGACCTCGCCGCCGTGGAGCGCACGGCCCCCGGCGAGCTCGAGGTCACCGGCCTGCCCGCCACCGAGATCGGCGACCTCGCGCACACCCTCGGCCTACCCGTGCACCACCTGGCAGAGGTCGAGCGGTCGCTCGAGCACGCCTACCTCTCCCTCACCGACGACAGCGTCGACTACCACGGCCACACGCCCGAGCCGGTCGCGAACGGAGCTGCCCGATGAGCACCACCGAGGTCCTCACCCGCACCAGCGGCGCCGAGTGGAGCCGGATCTGGAGCATCCGCTCCAGCTGGATCGTCGCCCTGGTGACCGCCGTCGCGGTGGTCGGCCTCGGCACGATGATCGGGTACGACACCGCCGACAACCCCTCCGGCGCAGGCCGGGGCGCAACCGCGTGGGACGGTGGCCAGCCCACCGCGATGTTCGCGCTCTTCGGGATCCTCGCGATGTCCGTGGTCACCAGCACCGCCGACCACGCCACCGGTGCCATCGTGCCGAGCTTGCAGTGGACGCCCCGGAGGGGTGTCCTGCTCGCCGCCCGGGGCGGCGTCATCGTCGTCACGGCGACGCTTCTCGGCGTGCTGGTGGTGGCGGCGGCAAGCGTGGTCGTGTGGGCGTTCGTGCCCGAGCTCGGGCTGCCGGTGGGAGTCGGCGCCGAGGTCCTCGGGGGTCTCGCCTTCGTCTTCGCCAGCGGTGCGCTGCTCGCGGTGGGCCTGGGGCTGTTCCTCCGCAGCACTGCTGGCGGGTTGGTGACCGTCATCGCGCTGGTGCTCGTGCTGCCGGTGCTGCTGGCGCAGCTCCCGTACGACTGGGCCGTCGACCTCTCCGCCCTGCTGCCCGGATCGGGCGCCCTCTACCTGATCTTCGGCGAGGGCCCGGGCGACGACATGACCACGGCGTCGGCACGGCTCACCCTCGCGGCGTGGGCCGTCAGCGCACTGCTGGCAGGCGGCTGGCGCCTGCTGCGTACCGACGCGAACCGCTGACCGATCCCACCAGGAGCAGACGATGACAGCCAAGACTTCCTACCGCCTCGCCATCGCGGTCGCGCTCGCGACGGTGCTCTTCCTGATCCTGGCGATCGGGGCACTCGGCATCATCGGCGCGGGTGGCCGACCCGACCGGATCTACGCCGCCGTCCTCGCCGTCCTCGCCATCGGCACGGTGGTCGCACGCTTCCGGCCGCAGGGCATGGCGCTGGTCCTCGTCGCGACGGCGATCACTCAGGTCGTCGTCACCGCGGTCGCCCTCCTCGCCGGGCTCCACCACACCGAGGGCGCATCGGTCGTCGACATCCTGGGCGTCAACGCGATGTACGCCGCCCTCTTCAGCCTGTCTGCCTGGCTGTTCCGTCGGGCCGCCGAGGAACAGGCCGTGCTGGCCGTGTAGTCAGAAGATTGTCTCGCAGCTCGACATCCGGACCTCGCCACTCCTGCAGCGGTCGGCGCCGGCGTCGCCACGGATGGAGTCGGATCCCAGGCCGCCGTCGAGGGTGTCGGCGACGTCACCGCCGTAGATGTCGTCGTTACCGCCGCCGCCATCGACCGTGTCGGCTCCGGCGCCGCCCTTGATCACGTCCACACCCTCACCACCACAGGCCTTGTCCGCGCCCGCGAGACCGTCGATCTTGTCCGCGCCGGAGAGTCCGTGCACCACGTCAATGCCGGGCGTGCCGGTGAGCACGTCGTTGCCGCCGGTCCCCACCAGGGTCGGCGTCAGGCCCTGACACCTGGGCACGACCACGGAGTAGGAGCACGACACGTTCCGGGTGTTCCCCGCCCGGTCGATACCGGTGAGGACGGCAGTCTTCACTCCCACGCTGCTCGTCGGGACCTGCCTGCTGGTCGTGGCCGAGGCGGCTCCGGAGAGCGAGTCCGTCACGGTGGCGCTGACCGGCGCGGGGAACTGGCCGAGCTCGAACGTGGGCGCGGCCCCGCACGACACCGTGGGAGGCGTGGTGTCGCGTTTCACGGTGACCGAACCGGAGCCTGGTCCGCCGCTCCCGGCCGAGGTCGCCGTGCACGCGTAGGTGCTGGCCGCACTGTCGACCGACAGCGTCGACGGGTCACAGCCCTCGGTCGAGGTGATCGGTGACTCGTTGTCGGTCACCGCCCAGCTCACCGACACGTCCGAGCGGTACCAGCCGTTGCTCCCCAGGGTGCCGGTCACCGTGGGCGTGACCACCGGGGCGGTGTAGTCGCCTGAGGGGCGCCAGAGGAACACGCCGCGGATCAAGCTGGCCGCATCGGCGTCGGTGCCCAGACCGATGGTCCCGGTGGCGGTGCTGCCCGCCAGCCGGTGGGAGTAACCGGCGCCGCCGCTGATCGGCAGCCCGGTCTCGGTGTTCTTGGACGCCGTCCATCCGCCGGTCCACTCCGAGTACGAGTACGTGGACGCGGTGTACGTCGTCCACCGCATCACCCCGAGGAAGCTGATCGACGCCCAGAACCCCTCGATGCCGGACACCACCGGCGGCTCGGCCGTCGCCAGCCCGGGGGCGTAGTCGTCCATCAGGCCGAGGACCTGGTCGGACGTGGCCCACGTCCAACCGGTGAGGTCCTTGCCCCCGACCGATCCCGTACACGGCGTCTGGCCGTCGGTGGGACACACCGAGGCGACCTGGGACCACGAGAGGCCGGTCGTCTCGTACAGCTCCCGCCACTGTCGCCCGTCCACGGTGGGCGCGGCCGACGACGAGGCGGCACCGAATGACCCGAGTGTTCCGACCAGCACGATGACGAGAGCGAGACGCACGGACAGCCGACGCATCGAGGCCTCCGGAGGCCGAGGGTGGGGCCACGGTCCCACCCCGCTGGACGGCTGTCTCTAGTCCACTGGTCCTAGTACCTGTCACGCATCAGACGAACCACGACAGGTCGGGCGCTCGCGGTCTACGTTGTCGCCGTGACCGGGTGCACCGCAGAGCGGGGGCGGTCGTGAAGGCGGTCGTCTACGAGCGGTACGGGTCCCCCGACGTGCTGCATGTCGAGGAAGTCCCGCTGCCGTCACCCGCCGCCAGGCAGGTGCGGGTAGAGGTGGCAGCGACGTCGGTCAACCTCAGCGACTGGGAGAGCCTGCGCGGGTCGCCGGCCTACGCGCGGATCGGCGGGCTGCGTTCCCCGGCCCGTCGCACCCTCGGGTCGGACATCGCCGGCGTGGTCGACGAGGTGGGGCCAGGGGTGACCCGGTTCCGGCCCGGCGACGAGGTCTACGGCGACAACCTCGCGCTGATGGGTGGCTTCGCGGAGTACGCGGTCGCACCGGAGTCCGTACTCGCCCACAAGCCGGCCGAGCTCACGTTCGCGGAGGCGTCGACCATCCCGCAGGCGGGCGCGATCGCCCTGCGAGGCACTGACAAGCTCGGGCCGGGTAGCCGGCTGCTGATCAACGGCGCCGGTGGCGGGTCGGGATCGTTCGCCATCCAGCTCGCCCGGCGGCTCGGTGCGCACGTCACGGGTGTCGACAACGCCACCAAGCAGGAGTTCATGCGGTCGGTGGGCGCGGACGTCGTGATCGACTACCGCCGGGACGACTTCACCCGGACGACCCGGCCGTACGACCAGATCCTGGACCTGGTCGCGCACCGGTCGGTGTTCGCCTACCGGCGCGCGCTGGCACCTGGTGGCAGGTACCGGTGCGTGGGCGGGTCGGTGCGCGCGCTGCTGCGCGTGCTCACCGTCGGCTCAGTGGCGGCGCGGCTCACCGGTCGCTCGATCGGGGTGCTCGTGGTGAAGCAGGGGCCCGCCCACTTCGAGCCCCTTGCCGACCTCTGCGTCGCCGGGGACGTCAGGATCCACATCGACCGCACCTTCGCGCTCGACGAGGTTCCCGCCGCGCTTGCCCACGTCGGCGAGGGGCGCGCTCTCGGCAAGGTGGTCGTCGCTCCCGCCTAGCGCGATTCGAACGGGCCTCGTCCCTATCCTCACCAGATGCCCCTCACGCCTGCGCACCCGGCGGTCGTGCTGCCACTGCAGCGGCTCGGGATGCCGCTGAGCGCACTGGTCGTGGGCGCGGTGGCGCCGGACGCGCCGGTCTACCTGCCGGTGGGGGTGAGCTACCAGACGACGCACAGCGGCTGGGGGATCGCCGTCGACGTCGTCATCGGCCTGGTCGTGCTGTGGTTGTGGTTCGCGCTGCTGCGGGACGCCGTCGTGGACCTGACGCCGCCGCTGCGACGACGCCTGCCGGCGAGAGCCCGACTCGACCGGCGGGCCTGGCTGCTGGCTCCGCTCGGTCTCGCGATCGGCGCGGCCACGCACGTCCTGTGGGACTCCATCACGCACGACTGGGGCTTCGTCGTGCACGAGTTCCCCGTCCTGCGGGACGAGTACGGCCCGTTCCCGCTCTACAGCTGGCTCCAGATCGTGTCCACGATCGTCGGCTCCGTCGTCGTGGCGGCGTACTCCGTCATCGTCCTGAGGCGACTGCCGCTCGCCCCCCGACCGCCAGCCGTACGTCGGCCATGGCTCTGGCTGGTTCCGGTCCCCCTGGCCGCACTGGTCATCGGGATCGTGATGCGGGACCTGTGGGCAGCCGTCGGTGCCGCTTTGCTCGCGCTGCTCGCCGTTGCGCTCGGGTGGCGGGCGACTGTGCATGGTCGTGCCCGCTCGGCCTCGTAGGCCAGATCGCCGAGGTTCCCGAGGTCGTCCTCGTACAGTACGCATCCAACGCTTCACGAGGAGGTCCGGTGCTCTTCCACATCTCGCAGGTCCACAGTCCTGAGAGCTGTCCACGAGACGAAGGCGGCTCCAACTCGCTGTACGACGACAGCGTCGACGGCCTCACGCTGATCGGGCGTTACGGCGCGAACGCCCAGCACACGCTGTTCTTCATCGTCGAAGCCGACGACGTCAATGCCCTGCAGCGGTTCCTGTGGCCCGGCTTCACGACGTGCACGAGCATCATCACGCCGGTCAGCGAGGTCCCTGTCCCCAAGGACTGAGCTCCGCCGCGGGCCGTGCTCAGTCGCCGAGCTCGACGCGGCGTCGGATGGCGAGGATCGCGGAAGCGGGGATGGAAACTCGGCCGATGAGTTCCCGTGTCGAGGACGGTCGTACTCGGCATGAGCCAATACCTACTCACCGTCCCGCACAACTCCGACGAGGAGCCGACCATGGAGACCATGGACCCGGCCGAGCTCGAGGCGGCCATGGCTGCCACCGGTGCGATCATCGAGGAGCTGACGTCGACCGGCGCCTTCGTCTTCGCGGGCGGGCTGATGCCGCCCTCGAGCGCGATCACCGTCGACAACACCGGCGAGTCGCTCAGCACCGTCAACGGCCCCTTCGTCGAGGCTCCCGAGTACGTGGGCGGTTTCTGGGTGATCGATGTCGCTGACGAGGAGGCCGCCCTTGGTTGGGCCGCCCGCGCGTCGAAGGCCCTTGGCGGCCGGATCGAGGTCCGGGCCTTCCAGGTACCGCCAGGCGAGTGAGTTCGCGGCGGGGCCGCACGTCCGGGCCCCGGTGTCAGTCGCCGAGCTCGGCCCGCCGACGGGTGACGTAGTCCTCCAGCTCGGCCCGGACGCCTTCGTCCAGCGGCGGTTGCTCGTAGTCCTCCAGCCGCTTGGGCCAGATCGCGGCGGCGCGGCCGGCGGTGTCGACGCCACCGCCGCGCATCCACCGCTCGTAGTTGTCCGAGCTGTTGAGGAACGGGCGGTAGAAGCAGGTGCGGAAGCGCTCCATCGTGTGCATCGCACCGAGGAAGTGGCCGCCGTGACCGACCTCCTCGTGCGCACCGAACGCCAGCGACTCCTCGTCGATCTCCAGCGGCGTGAACTCGTGCTGCAGCATCTCCAGCAGCTGCGCGTCGACGATGAACTTCTCGTACCCCGACACCAGCCCGCCCTCGAGCCAGCCTGTGGAGTGCATCACCCAGTTCGCCCCGGCCAGGAACGTCGGCAGCAGCGTCATCAGCGCCTCGTAGCCGGCCTGCGCGTCTGCCACCTGCGACGACGTCAGCCCGCCGCCGGTACGGAACGGCAGCCCGAAGTGCCGGGCGATCTGGCCGGTGCACAGCAGCCCCATCGCCGACTCCGGGGTGCCGAACGTCGGCGACCCGGACTGCATGTCGATGTTGGACAGGAACGAGCCGAACACCACCGGCGCGCCCGGCCGGATCAGCTGCGTGAGCGCGATCCCGGACAACGCCTCGGCGATCTGCTGCACCAGCGCAGCCGGGATCGTCACCGGTGACATCGCGCCCATCAGCAGGAACGGCGTCATGATCACCGGCTGCCCGGCCGCGGCGTACTCGAACGCCGCGTCGAGCATCCGGTCGTCCCAGCGCAGCGGCGAGTTGCAGTTGATCAGCGAGATGCACGCCGGCGTCTGCTCGATCGCCTCCCGGCCGCCGAACAGGATGTCGCACATCGCGAGCGTGTCGGCGGCGTTGGGCCCCGACACCACGTTGCCCATGAAGATCTTGTCGGTGAGCGTCATCAACGCGTACGTCATGTCGAGGTGGCGGGAGTCCAGCGGCGTGTCGTTGGGCTCGCAGATCACGCCGCCGGCCGAGTCGAGCACGGAGAAGCCCTGCGCCAGCTTGGTGAAGTTGCGGAAGTCGTCCATGGTCGCGTCCCGGCGCACCTCGCCCTCGCGCACGAACGGCGGTCCGTAGACCGCGCCGAACGCCATGGAGTCGCCGCCGATGTGCACGGTGTTGGCCGGGTTGCGCGCCTGGATGTCGAACTCAGGCGGGGCCTTGGCGACCTGCTCGAGCACGAACTCGGGGTCGAGGAAGACGGTGTTCTCCTCGACCTTCTGCCCGGCCTGCCGGAACAGCTCGAGGGCGGGCTCCGCCATGAACTCGACGCCGACCTCGGTCAGCAGCCGGCGCCAGCCGCCGTCGAGCGTCTGCATCGCGTCGGCCGACAGCACCTCGTAGCGGGGCATCCGGTTCCGGAACATCCGATCCTCCTTGACCTGCGCGTCGGGGAGATCTTAGCCTCATGATGTGGGATAGTGGTTCCAGGTTATGGAACACGTTTGGAACACGCACCCGAGACGAGACGGAACCCTTCGTGGCCACCACCGGTACCCAGGCCGTCGACCGCGCCGCCGCGCTGGTCGCGCTGGTCGTGCGCGCGGACGAGCCGATCACGTTCACCGAGCTGGTCGAGGAGAGCGGGCTGGCCCGGTCGACCACCTCGCGGCTGCTGGCCGCGCTCGAGCGCAACCACCTGCTCGAGCGGGACGGCTCCGGCTCGTTCTCGGCCGGCCCGCTGTTCGCGCTGTACGCCGCCCGGCACGACCCGTGGGGCGAGGTGGTCCGGTTCGTCCAGCCGGCCCTGCAGCAGCTCGGCGACGCCGCCCGCGAGAGCGTCTACCTCACGATCCCCCGCGCCCGGGACATGACGGTCCAGATCGCCCAGGTCGACTCGACGTACGTGCTCGGCGCCCGCGACTGGGTCGGCGTCGAGGTGCCGCCGCACTGCTCCGCCGCAGGCAAGCTGCTCTACGCCCACGACTGTCTCGACCTGCCCAAGGGTGAGGGGCCCGACCAGGGGCTCACCCGCCTCACCGACTGGTCGATCGGCTCGCTGCCCGAGCTCGAGGACCAGCTCGAGCAGGTCCGGCGACGCGGGTACGCGACCACCGTCGACGAGCTGGAGATCGGGCTGTGCGCCGTCGCCGCCCCGGTGCTCGGCCGCGACGGCGGCGTGATCGCCGCGGTCGGGCTGCACGGGCCGAGCGCCCGCATGACGACTCAGCTGGACGCCGTCGCCCAGCTGCTGGTCGAGCACGCCGGGAACATCTCGACACTGCTCCGCCGACGTACCCGCAAGGAAGGACCCTCATGACCCCCCAAATGAGCCCCCAAATGAGCCCCGACGAGATCCTGCAAGGCCTCTACGACCAGACGCTCGTGGGCAACGCGCCCGACGTGCTGTCTCTGACGAACCAGGGGCTCGCATTGGGCATGGGCCCGGAGACGATGCTGTTCGACGCGCTGATCCCGTCCCTCGAGGAGGTCGGCGCACGGTTCGAGCGCGGCGACTTCTTCGTGCCCGAGATGCTCATCGCCGGCCGCGCGATGAGCGGGGCGATGGAGGTCCTCCGTCCGCTGCTGGCCGAGACCGGCGCACAGACCGTCGGCACGTTCCTGATGGGCACGGTCAAGGGCGACGTGCACGACATCGGCAAGAACCTCGTCAACATCATGCTCGAGGGCGCCGGGTTCAACGTGATCGACCTCGGCGTGCAGGTGGCGCCGGAGAAGTTCGTCGAGGCGATCGGCATCCACCAACCCGACATCGTCGGCTTCTCCGCCTTCCTCACCACGACGATGCCGATGTTCAAGGCCAACATCAACGCCCTGCAGAAGGCCGGCATCCGCGAGGACGTCATCGTGATGGTCGGCGGGGCGCCGGTCACGCCGGAGTACGCCGAGGCGGTCGGTGCCGACGGCTACGCCGCCGACGCCTCGGCGACCGTCAAGCAGGCCAAGGAGCTGATCGCCAAGCGCCGCGCCGCCGACCCGATCCCCGCCTGACCCGAGCACCCCGAGCCGTACGCCGAGGACCTCATGCCCGAACTGCACACCGTTCTGCGTTCCGCCTCCCGCGAGCACGTGATCGGCCACGACCTGCCGTTCACCGTCATCGGGGAGCGGATCAACCCCACCGGCCGCAAGATCTTCCAGGAACAGCTGCGCGCCGGTGACCTCTCCGCCATCGAGCGCGACGTGGCGGCGCAGGTGGCGGGTGGAGCCGACGTGCTCGACGTCAACATGGGTGTGCCGCTCACCGACGAGCCCGAGCTGCTGCGCAAGGCGATCCAGCTCGTGCAGGCGCAGACCGACCTGCCGATCTGCATCGACTCGTCGGTGGTCGAGGCGCTCGAGGTCGGACTGGACGCGTACGAGGGCCGCGCCCTGGTCAACTCCATCACCGCCGAGGACGAGCGGATGGAGCAGATCCTGCCGCTGGTCAAGCGGTACGACGCCGCCGTCATCTGCCTGCCCAACGACCACGACGAGATCCCGATGGAGGCCGACAAGCGGCTCGACCTGGTCCGCAAGATCGTCGACACCGCCACCGGCACCTACGGCATCGCGATCGAGGACATCCTCATCGACCCGCTGGCGATGCCGATCGGTGCCGACACCCAGGTGGTCAACACCACCCTGGAGACGATCGCCCGGATCAAGCGGGAGTACGGCCTCAACATGACCCTGGGCGCGTCGAACGTGTCGTTCGGCATGCCCGGGCGGCACGTGCTCGGCGCGACGTTCCTGCCGATGGCGATGACCGCCGGACTCACCAGCGCGATCATGGACGCGCGCACGCCGCAGATCGTCGAGGCCGTCCGGGCCGCCGACCTGCTGCTCGGCCACGACGAGTGGGGCTCGAGCTGGATCGCCGCCCACCGGGCCAAACAGGCACGGGCGGGCTGACGTGGCCAGGGACGTGTCGATCGCGCCGGCCGCGGCCGTCGAGGACCTCGGCCGCGAAGGCCTGATCGAGCCGCCGGCGGCACCGGTCGACACCGACCTGTCGCCGCACGACGGCACCGGCCGGGTGCACCTGCGGTTCGCCACCACGGCGGACGGCAACGAGCGCGACATCACGGTCCCGCCCGGCGTCACGGTGTTCGACGCGGCCAGCTGGAACGGCATCGCGATCGACTCCACGTGCGGCGGCCACGGCACCTGCAAGAAGTGCAAGGTGCGCATCGCCGACGACGCGGCCCCGATCTCGCCGCTCGACGCGCGCGCGTTCACCACCGACGAGCTTCGGAACGGCTGGCGGCTGGCCTGCCGGGTCGGCGCGGTGCGCGACCTGCAGATCGAGGTGCCGCCGCTCACCACCCGACCCAAGGCCGCCACCGTCGGCGTCGGCAGGCAGGTCATCCTGCGCCCGGCGGTGCAGAAGCGCTACGTCGAGCTCACCGAGCCGACGCTGCACGACCAGCGGCCCGACCTCGACCGCCTGACCGACGCGATCGACGACCTCGAGGTCCGGCCCACCCTGCACGCGCTGCGGCGGCTGCCCCAGGTGCTGCGCGGCAGCGACTTCAAGGCGACCGCCGTGGTCGTCGACGAGATGCTCATCGACGTCGAGCCGGGCGACACCACCGGCACCCGCTACGCGATCGCGTTCGACCTCGGCACCACGACTGTCGTCGCCACCCTGCTCGACCTCTCGACCGGCACCCCCTCGGCCGTGCACTCGATGCTGAACCGGCAGCAGCCCTACGGTGCCGACGTCATCACTCGCATCTCCGCCACCATGCTCGACCCGGAGGCCCTCCCCCGCCTCCAGCTGCTCGCGCAGCAGACCCTGGACGTCCTGGTCGGCGACGTGTGCACCGAGGCGGGCGTGCCCCGCGAGCAGGTGTACGAGGTCGCGCTGGCCGGCAACGCGACGATGACCGCCCTGCTGCTCGGCATCGACCCCGAGCCGCTCGGCGTGGCGCCGTTCGTCATGACGGCCAACTCGTTCGCCGGCCTCACCGCCGCCGAGCTCGGGATCGGCGTGCACCCGGCCGCACCCGCCGGTGTCTTCCCGTCGCTCGGTGCGTACGTCGGCGGCGACATCGTGGCGGGAATGCTCGCCTCGGGCGTCGACCGCGACAAGCGGCTGCGGCTGTTCATCGACGTCGGCACCAACTGCGAGATCGTGCTCGGCGACGGCGAGCGGATCCTCGCGACCGCCGCCCCGGCCGGCCCCGCGTTCGAGGGCGGCGCGATCCGCTGCGGGATGCGCGCCGCGCCCGGAGCGATCGAGGTCGTCCGGATCAGCGACGACGACGTGACCTGTCAGGTGATCGGCGACGACGGTACCGGCTCGGTGGAGCCACAGGGGTTGTGCGGCTCCGGGCTGGTCGACGCCGTCGCCGAGCTGGTGCGGGTGGGCGTCATCGACGTGAGCGGCCGGTTCGCTCCCGACGACCAGGTGGCCGCGGCGCTGCCGGGCATCGCCGACCGGCTGACCCGGGTGGGCGAGGAGCGCGTGTTCGTGCTCGCGTGGCGCGGCGAGGTCGGAGACGTCGACCAGTCCGTGCAGGTGTCGCAGCGGGACGTGCGCGAGCTGCAGTTCGCCAAGGCAGCCATCGCCACCGGGTGGGCCCTGCTGCTCGAGGAGCTGGGTGTCGAGGCCGGCGACGTGCAGCAGGTGCTGCTCGCCGGGTCGTTCGGCTCGTACCTGTCGCCGGGCAACGCCGTGCGCATCGGGCTGGTGCCGAAGCTGCCGGTGCTGCGCATCGTCAGTGCCGGCAACGTCGCCGGCGAGGGAGCCAAGATGGTGCTGCTGAGCGCGCAGGAGCGTGCCGGCGCCGACGCCTTGCTGAGGGAGGTGCGCTATGTCGAGCTCTCTGACCGTCCCGAGTTCAACGACCGGTTCGTCGACCAGCTGGCCTTCCCCGGTTGAGCGCACCGCGGTGATCGCGTGCGGGGCACTCGCGCAGGGCGTCGCCGACGTCGCGGCCCGTCGTGGGTGGCCGCTCGACGTGCACCCGCTGCCGCCGCTGCTGCACAACCAGCCGCAGCAGATCGCCGGCGAGGTCGAGCGGCTGGCCGGTGAGCTGTCGGCGCGCTACGACCACGTCGTCGTCGGTTACGCCGACTGCGGCACCTACGGCGCGCTCGACGAGGTCTGCGAGCGGCTCGGCCTGCGCCGGCTCGAGGGGCTGCACTGCTACGACGTCTACGGCGGCGCGAAGCGGCTGGCCGGCTGGTTCGAGGAGCAGCCGGGCACGTACGTGCTCACCGACTTCCTGGTGCGCTCGTTCGCCCGCACCGTGCTGGCCGAGCTCGGGCTCGACCGCCACCCCGAGCTGCGCGACGCCTACTTCGGCCACTACACGCAGGTGGTGTGGCTGGCCCAGCGGCAGACCGACGACCTGCGCCGTCGGGCCGACGAGGCAGCCGCGGCGATCGGGCTTCCGCTCCGGGTGGTCGACGTCGGCGACGAGGGCCTGGAGTCAGCCCTCGAGCAGGTGCTCCAGGGCGGTTGACGCCGCGGCGTCGTCCCAGTTCGCTGGCGGCATGGACAGCGCGACGAAGCCCGCCGGCCTGCGCCGGGAACTCAACGTCTGGGAGGCCATCGGCATCTCGGTGGCCCTGATGGCCCCGTCGATGGCCGCCAACATCAACCCGCAGGGCACCGCCGGCCTGGTGGGCCGCGCCGTGCCGCTGGCGTTCGCGCTGGCGACGCTCGGCGTGCTGCTGGTCGCCCACACTTTCGTGCGTCTGACGCAGCAGTTCCACCACTCGGGGTCGGTCTACGGGTTCGTGGGCGCGATGCTCGGCGCCCGGCCGGGAGTGGTCGCCGGCTGGGCACTGCTCGGCACGTACACCTTCTACGGCGTCGTGACGTCGTCGGCGGCCGGAATCTTCGGCGTGGAGTTCCTGCACGAGGTCGGCCTGTGGGAGTCCCCGCCGACGTGGGCGCCGTTCGTCCTGGTCGGGATCGCCCTGGTCGGCGTCTACGCGCTGGTGATCGTTCCCGCCCGCGGCGGCACCCGGCTGCTGCTGATCATCGAGGCGGTCACGGTGGCGCTGATCGTCATCATCACCGCCGTGGTGCTGGTGCGGCTGCTCGCCGGCAATGCCCCGGGTGGCCAGGAGTTCGACCTCGACGTGTTCACGGTGCCGGCGGGCACCGACACCTCCGCGCTGTTCCTCGGCATCGTGTTCGGCTTCTTGTCGTTCGCCGGGTTCGAGGCGGCGGCCACGCTGGGCGAGGAGGCCAAGCACCCGCGCCGGGACATTCCCCGGGCGATCCTCGGCACCGCGATCTTCGGCGGTGTCTACTTCGTGATCGTCACCGCCGTTGAGGTGATGGGCTTCGGCACCGACGCCGAGGGGGTTGCCGCGTTCAGCGTGTCACCGTCGCTGCTGGGCGACCTGGGCTCGGTGTACGTGGCCGACTGGGTGGGCGAGGTGGTCACGCTCGGCACCGCGATCAGCGCCTTCGGCTGCGCCCTCGCCTGCGCGGTCGGAGCCACCCGCATCCTGTACGCGCTGTGCCGCGACGGGGTGGGACCGGCGTCCATCGCTGGTCTCGACCAGCGGCGGGGCACACCGGCCAGGGCGGCCGGCGTCATCATCCCGGTGATGGCCCTGATCGTGCTGGTCGACTGGGTGGCCTTCGACGCCGAGCCGTTCGACGTCTTCTTGTGGTCGGCAACGATCGGGACGCTGATCCTGATCTTCGCCTACCTGGTCACGGTGATCGGGGCGGTCCGGTTCCTGTTCTTCTCCGGACGCCGGTTGGTGCCGGCCTGGGAGATCGTGGTGCCGCTTGCGGCCATCGCGGTGCTCGGCTACACGCTCTACCGCAACGTGTGGCCCTACCCGGAGGAAGGCGCGGCGCGCTGGCTCCCGGTCGTGTGCGCCGTCTGGATCCTCATCGGCGTGCTGATCGTGCTGGTGCGGCCGGAGGCGACCCGCCGGGCCGGTGAGCTGCTGACCCGCTCCGAGGGGCTCGCACCCGTCGATCCCGCGGCCGGTACCGGTCGCCGGTGATGCCGTCGCGCCCCGACGACGCCGCGTCGTACCAGTCCCGCACCACGCCGGTGGTGCCGCCGGTGCACCACTCGGTGACGTACCTGCTGGACGAGACCGCCTACAAGGACATCCGCGAGGGCGGGTTGCACGAGACCTGGTACTCCCGGTTCTCCAATCCCACCGTCGAGGCCGCTGCCGAGCTGGTGCGCCGGCTGGAAGGTGCCCCCGCGGCGGCGCTGACCAGCAGCGGGATGGCGGCGATCGCAACCACCCTGCTGACCGTCTGCCGCAGCGGCGACCGGGTGGTGGCCTCCCGTCAGGTCTACGGCGACACCCGGGACCTGTTCGTACGTGACCTCCCGCGGCTCGGCATCACCGTCGACATGGTCGATGCCACGGACCTCGACCAGTGGCGCGATGCGCTGGCCCGCGGCCCGGTCGCCCTCGCGTACGCGGAGACGCTGTCGAACCCGACGCTCGATCTGGTGGACGTGCCCGCGCTCGCCGACCTGGCGCACGCCGCAGGGGCACGGCTGCTGATCGACAACACGTTCGTGAGCCCGGCCCTGGTGCGACCGCTCGAGCTGGGTGCCGACCTGGTGATCGAGTCGGCGACGAAGTTCCTCAACGGCCACTCCGACGTCATCGCCGGTGCCGTGGCCGGCGACGAGGAGACGCTGCGGGAGGTGCGGCTCCGCATCGTGACCTTCGGCGGCAGTCTCGACCCGCACGCGGCATACCTGCTCTGGCGCGGCCTGCAGACCTTCGATCTGCGGGTGCAGCAGCAGAGCGACACCGCCGCCGCGCTGGCGCGCTGGCTCGCCGACCGACCCGACGTCGGCACGGTGATCCACCCGAGCCTGCCGTCGTACCGCGGCCGGGCGCTGGCGGACCGCGTCCTGCGCGGCGGGCGAGGCGGTGCGATGGTGACGTTCGTGCTCGACGACGACGATCGGGGGCTCGCGGTGATGCGCGCGCTGCGGGTGGCCTGCGAGGCGACCAGCCTGGGTGGTGTCGAGACGCTGGTGAGCATGCCGTACAACTCCTCGCACGCCTCACTGGGCGTCGACGAGCGGCTGCGGGCCGGGATCGCCCCCGGCATGATCCGGTTGTCGGTGGGGCTGGAGCCGCTGGACGCCCTGTCCGACGACCTGGCCCGGGCGCTGGACGCGCACCCGCCCACAGCGGCGCCGACGACGGAAGGAGCCGGCGGATGACCCTCGACCGCGAGGCACGCGGCAAGCGGGGCGAGATCCTGGCGACACAGCTGTCCGACCAGGGCGTCGAAGGAGTGGCGCTGACGTTCGTCGACACCGCCGGCATCACCCGGGTCAAGACGGTGCCGAGGCACCGGCTCGGCAGGGCCGCCGGCTGGGGCGTCGGGATGTCCCCGGTGTTCGACACCTTCGTCTCCGACGACTCGATCACCAGCACGGACGTGCTCGGCAGCCCCGACGGCGACCTGCGCCTGCTCCCCGACCTCGACCGGCTGACGGTGCTGGCCGGTCAGCCCGGCTGGGCCTGGGCGCCGGTCGACCGCTACACCCAGGACGGCGAGGTCTACCCGGCGTGCCAGCGGTCGTTCGCCCGCCGCATGGTCGAGCGGGCCGCCGACCTCGGGCTGACCGCACGGATGGCGGTCGAGATCGAGTGGGCGGTCTCGCTGGCCGGTGAGCCGGACGAGTTCGCCGCCGCGTGCACCGGGCCGGCGTACGGGATGACGCGGTTGGTGGAGCTGAGCGACTACGCCCGCGACGTGCTGGTCGCGCTGCGCGAGCAGGGGGTCCCGGTCGAGCAGCTGCACCCCGAGTACTCCGACGGCCAGTACGAGGTGTCGGTCGAGCCGAGCGACCCCGTCGGCGCTGCCGACCGCAGCGTGCTCGTGCGCCAGACGGTGCGCGCGGTGTCGGCCCGGCACGGGTTGCGGGTGTCGTTCGCGCCGTCGGTCATCGCCGGCCACGTGGGCAACGGCGGGCACGTGCACGTGTCCGTGGCCTCCGATGGCCGCAACCTGTTCGCCGACGGTGACGGGCCGTTCGGCATCACCGAGCGCGGCGGGGCGTTCACGGCCGGCGTCCTGGCCGAGCTGCCGGCCCTGCTGGCCGTCGGCGCTCCTGCCGTGGCCAGCTACCTGCGGCTGGTGCCGTCGCACTGGGCCGGCGCGTTCGCATGCTGGGGTCACGAGACCCGGGAGGCGGCGCTGCGCTTCGTCACCGGCAGCGCCGGCAGCTGGCAGGAGTCGGCCAACCTCGAGGTGAAGTCGGTCGACCTGGCCGCCAACCCGTACCTGCTGGTGGGCTGCCTGCTGGCCGCCGGACTCGCCGGCATCGAGGCCGGGCTGAGCCTGCCCGAGCCGGTGGAGGGCGATCCCGGGCTGCTCGACGACGACGAGCGAGCCCGTCGCGGCATCGCCCGGCTGCCGGAGAGCCTGGACGCTGCCACCGACGCGTTCGCGGGCAGCGACGTGCTGCGGGGTGCGCTCGGCGACGTGCTGGCCGACGCCGTGATTGCCGTACGCCGGGCCGAATCGGCCCGCTTCGAGGGTGCTGATCCCGACGCAGTCGCGGCCGCCCTGCGCTGGGTCTACTGAGAGGGCTTTGGTGACCGACCCCGTGACCGACGCCGTGACCGACCTGCTGTCCGGCCTGCCGCTGATCGACCACCACTGCCACGGCGTGGTCACCACCGATCTCGACCGGGCCGCGATGGAGGCGATGATGTCGGAGGGCGACGCGCCCGCACCCGGCACCACTGCCTTCGACTCGCCGGTGGGGCTCGCCATCCGGCGACACTGCGCCGAGGTGCTCGACCTCCCGAGGCACGCCGGCCCCGACGACTACGTCGCCCGTCGCGCCGAGCTCGGTGGTGCCGAGTCGTCGAGGCGGCTGCTCCGTGCCTCCGGGCTCGGCACGCTGCTGGTCGACACCGGGTTCCACGGCGACAGCCTGCTCGACCCGGGCCAGATGGCCGAGCAGTCGGGTGCGTCCGCGCACGAGATCGTCCGGCTCGAGTCGGTGGCCGAGCAGGTGGCCGCCGACGGCGTCGACCCGTCGCTGTTCGGCGCCGTCTTCGCCGACACCCTGGCCAGCACGGTGCGCGAACGCGGCGCGGTCGGGGTGAAGTCAGTCGCGGCCTACCGCACCGGCTTCGACTTCGATCCCGCGCCGCCGAGCGCGGTCGAGGTGGAGGCGGCGGCTGCGGCCTGGCTGGCGCGCAGCCCCGGCCGGCTGGACGACCCGGTGCTCGAGCGGATGCTGCTGTGGGCCGCGGTCGAGCTCGGGCTGCCGATCCAGTTCCACGTCGGCTTCGGCGACAGCGACATCCGGCTGCACCGCACCGACCCCGCACTGCTCACCGACTGGCTGCACCGGGTCCCCGCGCGGGTGCCGGTGCTGCTGCTGCACTGCTACCCGTTCATGCGTCAGGCGGGTTACCTCGCGCACGTCTACCCGAACGTGCACCTCGACGTTGGCCTCACGCTGACCTTCGCCGGGCCGGGCGCGGCCCGGACGATCCTGGCCGAGGCGCTGGAGCTGACACCCTTCGCCAAGCTGCTGTTCTCGTCCGACGCGTTCGGGCTGGCCGAGCTGTACCACCTCGGCGCGCACGTCTTTCGCGGCGCACTCGGGTCCCTGCTCGACCAGCGGGTCGGCAGCGGTGAGTGGTCGGAGGCGGACGCGCTCCGGGTGGCCGAGCTGCTGGGTGCGGGCAACGCTCGCCGGGTCTACGGCCTGGACGGGGACACGGGGTGAGCCTGGACCAGCTCGCGACCGAGTGGTCGCAGGCGCTGGAGCGCGAGCTGCCGGCAGCCGTCGACCTGCGCCACGAGCTGCACGCGCACCCCGAGGTGTCCGGTCAGGAGGTCTGGACCGCCCAGCGGGTGGCCGCCGCCCTCGGCGCGCCGGAGGCGCCCACCGTCGCGGGCACCGGACGGCTGGTGCGGGTCGGCCCGGTCGACGGGCCGGCCGTCGCGCTGCGCGCCGAGCTGGACGCGCTGCCGCTGCGGGAGCGGTCCGCCGCGGCGTACGCGGCCGACGGCGAGGCGATGCACGCCTGCGGCCACGACGTGCACCTCGCCGCCCTGGTGGCGCTGGCCCGGGCAGCACCCGCCGACGCGCTGCCGGCCGGGCTGCTGGCACTGCTGCAGCCCAGGGAGGAGCTGTCCCCGAGCGGCGCCGAGGACGTCGTCGCGGCCGGTGTGCTCGCGGGCCACGACGTGCGCGCGATCGTGGGGGCGCACGTGCAGCCGCGGCTGCCCGCCGGGACGGTGTCGGCCGACCCCGGCGTGGTCAACGCGTCCGTGGACGAGTTCGAGGTACGGATGTCCGGCAGCGGCGGCCACGGGGCGTACCCGCACCTGGCCGACGACACCGTCGGCGCGCTCAGCGCTTACGTGCTGGCCGCCCCGGCGCTGGCCCGTGCGGTGGTCGACCCGATGCGGGTCTGCACGCTGTCGTTCGGGGTGCTGCGGGCCGGCGGCGCGGCCAACGTCATCCCGGAGCTGGCCAGCGCGACCGGCACCCTGCGGTCGTTCGAGTCCGACGACCGGGACCGGATGCTCACCCGGTTGCGAGCGGCCGCCCACACCGTCGCCGAGACCTACGGCTGCCGGGGCGAGCTGCACGTGCTGGCGACCGAGCCGTCGCTGGACAACGACCCCGCCCTGGCCACCCGGGCCCGGCACTGGGTCGACGCGGTGGGCGCCGGGCGCCGGGAGACGTTCCGCTCGGCCGGCTCCGACGACTTCGCCTACTACGGCCACGCCACCGCCTGCCTGATGCTGTTCGTCGGCTGCGGCGACGAGGCGGGAACCACGATGCTGCACCAGCCAACGTTCGTCCCCGACGACGCACTGGTGGGTGCGGTCGCGCGGGCCCTGCTGGCCGGCTACCTGGCGGCTGCCGAGACGCGGCTGGGCTAGCGCGGCCGCCGTCGGTCAGCCGGTGGCGCGCACCGCGGTGCCGAGCAGGGCCCGGCGCCACTGCTCGGTCTCGGCGACCTGGTTGAAGGTGAACAGGTGCACGCCGGTGACCGCCATCGCCGGGTCGCCGAACAGCGGTGCCGCCTGCTCCAGCAGCCGCGCCGGGGAGTAGCCGCCGGGCGCCGCGATCCGCGCGAAGATGGACGCGTTCTTGGCGAGGAACCGGGTGGACTCCCCCACACCGATCTTGGTCGCCATCGTCAGCAGCTTGGTGCGCTCGACCGGCCCCGGCATGCCGATGAGGATCGGCAGCCCGATGCCGCGCCGCCGCAGCCGGGTGACCCAGCGGCCGATCTGCGCCGCGTCGAAGCACAGGTTGCTGACCACGTACGTCGCGTGCTCACGCTTGTCCCACATCGCCTGCACGGTGACGTCGTCGCTGATCACCGGGTGGCTCTCGGGATAGCCGGTGATGCCCACGTGGGCGAAGGGGCGTCCGATCTCGGACAGGTCCCGCAGCAGGTCCAGCGAGCCGTGGTAGATCCCGGCCGCGGGGTCGGCGTCGCCGGCCGGCACGAACACGTCGTCGACGCCCATCGCCACCATCTGCTGCACGAGGTCGCGGAGGTGGGCCCGGTCGCGCACCATCCGGGCCGCGAGGTGCGGAGTCACCCGGTAGCCCTGGGCGAGCAGTCGCTCGGCGCACGCGAGGGTGGTGTCCAGCCCCTTGGCCGGCGACGCGGTGATCGTCACCCGCACGTCGGTGGGCACGTAGGCCAGCACCGCCGCCTCGACCCGGGGCGTGGGCAGCACCTCGTAGCGGGCGCGCGAGAGCGCGGCACGAGATGCCGGGGGACGCAGCGTGTTGCGCATCGCACAACTCATTTCTGATGACGCACAACCAGTCCGCTCAGCGTACGCGTCCGCGAAGCCCCGTCACAAGCGATTCGAGGTGCGTCGCTCCAGCAGTACCGAGACGCCCAGGATCACCAGCCCGGCGGCCGCCAGCCCGGCGCCCACCCAGGCCGGGGCAAGCCAGCCCAGACCGGCCGCGATGACGACTCCGCCGAGCCAGGCACCGAGCGCGTTGGCCGCGTTCAGCGAGGCGTGGTTGAGCGCGGCGCCCAGGGTCTGGGCGTCCCCGGCGACGTCCATCAGCCGCATCTGCAGGCACGTCACCAGCACCGAGGCGTTGAACGCGATCACGAACACCGCGACCGCGATCGTCACCGGGTTGCTGGCCGCCACCGTGAACGCGGCCAGCAGACCCACGGTCACCGCGAGGGTGCCGACCAGGGTCGGCACCAGTGCCCGGTCGGCGGCCCGGCCACCGACGATGGTGCCGAACACACCGCCCACCCCGAAGGCGAGCAGCAGCAGCGGCACCTGGGCCGGCGACATGTCGGCCACCTGGACCGCAGTGGGCGCGATGTAGCTGTAGACGGCGAACATGCCGCCGAAGCCCACCGTGCCGACCAGCAGCGTCAGCCACACCTGCGCACGCCGGAGCGCACCGAGCTCGCGGCGCACGGTCGCGTCCGGCTCCCCCGGCGCCGACGGCACGAACACCGCCATTGCGAGCACACACAGCAGGGCGAGTGCGGCGACGGTCCAGTACGCGCTGCGCCAGCCCAGCGCCTGCCCCAGCCAGGTGGCGGCGGGCACGCCCACGACGTTGGCGGCGGTGAGCCCGAGCATCACGCTGCTCACCGCCTGGCCGCGCCGTTCGGGCAGCACCAGCGACGCCGCGATCAGCGCCGCGACCCCGAAGAACGCGCCGTGCGGCAGCCCAGCCAGGAACCGCGAGGCCGTGATCCCGACGAAGCCGGGCACCACCGCGGTGGCCACGTTGGCGAGGGCGAAGGCGAGCATCAAGATGCCCAGCAGCCGCCGCCGGGGCATCCGGGCGGCGAGGGCGGCGATGAGCGGGGCGCCGACCACGACGCCGAGCGCGTAGGCGGTGATCAGGTGCCCGGCCTCCGGGATGCTGACGCCGATACCGGTGGCGATCTCGGGCAGCAGCCCCATCGTCACGAACTCGGCGGTCCCGATGGCGAAGCCGCCGATCGCCATCGCGACCATGGCCAGCCCGGCGCGCCGGCGCGGGGGCGTGTCGGTACCCGGACCGGCAAAAGCGGTCGCGCGGGTACGCGTCATGAGAGTCGTGGGCACGATGAGGGGGAACGCACTGGGTCGAGCGTCCCATTCCGCTGCCGGCGGAACGTCACCTGATGTTCACACGAGCAGCCACTCGCGCCGCGCGTCGCCGTCCCAGCGGCGGCAGCCGACCGCCTTCCCGTCCTGCTCGGTCGGGCCGGACAGCACGGTGAGCGCGGCGGCGACCTGGTCGGCCGTGAGCCGGCGCCCCAGCGTGGTGTGCGGCGTCCACCGGCCGGTGCCGAAGTGGTGCTCGGTCGCGGGATCGGGTCCGAGCACACGGGTGACCGCTGCCTGCAGCTCGAGCAGGGCGGTGCTCGCCGCCAGCACCCGCACCAGCACGTACGGCCCGCGCCCGAAGCAGGCCAGGGCGCCGATCCGTACCGGCAGCGGCAACGCGGTCGCCACCTCGGCAAGGGCCGGCTCGAGCGCCGGGTCGAGCGAGCGCCGGGCGGCCAGCGTGACGTGCGGACGGTGCGAGGGGGTGTCCTGGCGGGCCAGGCTGGGCAGCGCGGCAGCAGCGAGCGCGTCCCACTGCGCGCGCACGGCGGCGTCCGAGGCGTCGTCCAGGAGCAGCTCGACCGACTGGGCCATGCCGCTCATCCTGCTGCAGCGTCGACCGCCGGCGCCCGGGGGGCGCGCAGGTGCAGCCGGACGGGCCGGTGCGCGAGGAGCACCGCCAACGTGGCTGCGCCGAGCGAGGCGAACAGCACCCGCGGTCCTACAGCCCCGGCCAGCCACGGTGCCACGGCGGCGCCCACCATCGCCGCCGACACCATCGCGGTGTCGGTGACCCCGAGCGCGAATGCCCGCAGCTCGTCGGGCACGGCGTACTGGATCACCGCGGTCGCTTCGCACTCGACCTGGGTCCCGGCGGTGCCCACCAGCGCGAGCGGGAGGAGGGCGAGTCCCACCACCGGGGACACGGCGACGGCGACGAGGGCACCCGCGGTGAGCACCACGGCCAGTCGCATCCCGTGCGCCAGCCGGTGCAGCAGCGGCGTGGCCAGCGCCCCGAAGCCGAGCGCCGCTGTCGCGGTGCCGAAGGTGGTGTCGCCGCCTCCCCACACCAGCACGGTCATCGGCAGCAGCGCGATCGCCGCCGCCGCCTCGACGGCGTTGACCACCGCGACCGCCGCGATGGCACGTACGGCACCCGGCGACCGCACCAGCGCACCGACGTGCCCGGGGTGCCGCGCGGCGCCGGCACGCACGTCGTGGCGGGTGTCGACGGTGGAGAGCACGGCGGAGGCCGCCACCGCGGTCACCGCCGCCAGCCCGACCGAGCCGCCGGCACCCAGCGGACCGAGCAGCAACCCGCCGACGGCCGGCCCGACCACGAAGGCGCTGACCTCGACGGTCACCAGCCAGGTGGTCACCGACTCGGACCGGGCACCCGCCAGCCGCGGCATGGCCGCCGCCAGCGCGGGGTAGGCAGGCGTCCCCACCGCAACCACGAGCGTGGCCACGACGACGGCACCGAACGCGTCGCCGCGGGCCATCAGGAGGGCGCACGCGATCAGCAGGCCGGCGCGCAGACCGGTGACCACGCGCACCAGCCCCAGCCTCGGCACCCGGTCGGCCAGCCGGCCGGCGAGCCAGGACAGCGCGACGTAGGGCAACATCCGCGCAGCGCCGACGACACCGAGCCAGAGCTCGCTGCCGGTGGCACCCCAGGTCGCGGCCAGCAGCGCCGGCCACGGCATCGCCATCGCGACGGCGGCGAGCCCGTGCGCCGCGACCAGGCGCCCGGGCCGTCCGGTCACCGTGCGCCGCCGACCAGCCGGGTCGTCAGGGGCGCGAACCCGTTGAAGCCGACGGTGGAGTAGCAGCTGGTGTAGGCGCCCGCCGAGCGCAGCCAGACCCGGTCGCCCTCGGCGAGGTCCAGCGGCAGCTGCACGGGCGTCTGCTCGTACATCACGTCGACGCTGTCGCAGGTCGGGCCGGCAAGGACGGCGGGACCGGTGGGGCCGCTGGAGCGGGCCGCCTCGACCCGGTAGCGGATCGCCTCGCCCACGGTCTCCATCAGCCCGGTGAAGACGCCGACGTCCAGGTACACCCAGCGGCGCCCGGCCCGCCAGCACACACCGACCACCGAGGCGACCAGCACGCCGGCGTCGCCGGCGACCGCCCGGCCCGGCTCGATGATGGTCTGCGGCCGGCAGGAGCCGAAGCTCTCGGTCAGCTCGTGGTCGATCGCCCGCGCGTACATCTCCAGCGGCGGGTGGTCGCCCTCGTGGTCGGCAGGCAGGCCGCCGCCGAGGTCGAGCAGCCACGGGTCGAGTCCGCGCAGCCGCAGCTCGGCGAACACCCGCGCGGCCTGCCGGATGGGTGGTCGCCATCGGGCCGGCTCGCGCTGCTGCGAGCCCACGTGGAACGCCACCCCGGCCGCGACGAGACCGATCCGGTCGGCGCGGTCGAGGATCTGCACGCACTCGGCCTCGGTGGCGCCGAACTTGCGCGACAGCGGCCAGTCCGAGCCGGCGCCGCTGGTGACCAGCCGGCACAGCACGTCGGCACCGGGGCACTCGTCGGCGACCTTCTCCAGCTCGGGGACCGAGTCGACGACGTACGTGCGGACGCCGGCCCGGTGCGCGGTCACCAGGTCGCGGCGCAGCCGGACCGGGTTGGAGTAGATCAGTTGCGCCGGTTCGGCACCGGCGCGCACGCACGCCTCCAGCTCGGCCGGGCTGGCCACGTCGAAGCGGGAGCCAGCGCCTACCAGCCGGGACAGCAGGTCGGGGTGCGGGTTGGCCTTGACGGCGTAGTGGACGGCCGTGCCGGGGAACGCGGCGGCGAGCTCGGCGTAGCGACGGACGGTGACGTCGAGGTCGAGCGCGAGGTACGGCGTCTCGGGCTCGTGGGCGCGGGTGCTGCGGCGGACGGAACTGCTCGGGGCGACCACGGACGAGTGCATGGCAACGGCTCCTGACCGACGGGGTGTCGTGGGTCAGGAGCCGCGAGCGGCCTCGTTCGTACGCGTGTCCGGAAGGTCTGGTGCGTCCCCCGGCCACGGTCGAAGGGTCCCGCCCGGGGGTGCTGGGGGGTGTCCCCGATGTCGCCGGGCCCGCCGTCGGAGGAGGTTCGACGTACCGGATCGACGACACGGAGGACCGACGATGAGGATGCGTTCCGCGCTGCTGACCGCGACGACCGTGCTGGCGGTGGCCGCCGCGCCCGTGGCAGCCACCGCAGCACCCACGGCTGCAACACCTGCCGACTCCCCGCCGCAGCCACCCGGCCTGCAGCACCGGCTCGACACGATCGCTGCCTCCGGCGCGCTGGGAGTCGTCGCCGAGGTGCGACACCGGGACCACGTCTGGCGCGGGTCCAGCGGGACTGCCCGGCTGCACGGCGCGCAGCCGGTGCCGCTCCGTTCGGCCGTCCGCGCCGGGAGCATCACCAAGACCTTCACCGCCACGGTGGTCCTGCAGCTGGTGGCCGACGGCGAGCTGCGGCTGCGCGACAGCGTCGAGCGGTGGCTGCCGGGCGTGCTCCCCAACGGCGACGACGTGACGGTGCGCGAGCTTCTCAGCCACACCAGCGGTGTCCCCGACTACGTCGCCACGTTGCCGTTGCCCCCGCGGCCGAGGTTCCTCGACGTCCGGTTACGAACGTGGACACCGATCCAGCTGATCGATCGCGCGCTGGCCGCCGACGGTCACGCCGCCCGGGCCGGGGCCTTCGACTACTCCAGCACCAACTACCTGCTGCTCGGGATGATCGTGGAGCGCGTCACCGGGCAGCCGTACGCGACCGCGGTCGAGCACCGCGTCATCGACCGGCTCGGGCTGGAGCACACGTACCTGCCGGGTACGAGCCTGCGCATCCGCGGACCGCACCCGCACGGCTACGCCATGATCGGGCGCGGCGACGCGGCACGCCCGGTCGACATCACCCGGATGAACGGATCGCTCATGTGGGCCAGCGGTGAGATCATCTCCACGCCCGGCGACCTGAACCGCTTCTACGACGCGCTCCTCGACGGCCGGCTGCTGCCCCGCCGCCAGCTGCACGCGATGACCCCGCCCGCCGGGACGCCGTACGGGCTGGGGCTGATGCGGCAGGACCTGGACTGCGGGGTCACGGCGTTCGGGCACGACGGCGACAGCCTCGGGTACGTCACCTGGACGTTCGTCGACCGAGCGGCGGACCGCCAGGTCACGGTCTCCATCACCCCGTGGGGACCGGCCGACCCCGAGCCCGCGGTCGAGGCGATGCTGGACGCGGTGCTCTGCTGAGGGGACCGGGTCAGCCGAGCTGCTTCGCCAGGTTGTCGTCGAGCGCGGCCAGGAACTCCTCGGTGGTCGCCCACCCCTGGTCGGGCCCGACGAGCAGCGCGAGGTCCTTGGTCATGGTGCCGCTCTCGACGGTCTCGACACAGACCTGCTCGAGCGCCTCGGCGAAGCCGGTGACCTCGGGGGTCTCGTCCAGCTTGCCCCGGTGGGCGAGCCCCCGGGTCCACGCGAAGATCGACGCGATCGGGTTGGTCGAGGTCGGTTTGCCCTGCTGGTGCTGGCGGAAGTGCCGGGTCACCGTGCCGTGCGCGGCCTCGGCCTCGACGGTGCGGCCGTCGGGCGTCATCAGGACCGACGTCATCAGGCCGAGCGACCCGAAGCCCTGGGCGACCGTGTCGGACTGCACGTCGCCGTCGTAGTTCTTGCACGCCCAGACGTAGCCGCCCTCCCACTTCATGGCGGCGGCGACCATGTCGTCGATCAGCCGGTGCTCGTACGTGAGGCCCTTGGCCTCGAAGTCGGCCTTGAACTCCTCCTCGAACACCCGCTCGAAGATGTCCTTGAAGGCACCGTCGTAGGCCTTGAGGATCGTGTTCTTGGTGGACATGTAGACCGGGTACTCGCGCTGCAGCCCGTAGGACAGCGACGCCCGGGCGAAGTCCTCGATCGACTTGTTGAAGTTGTACATCGCCATCGCGACGCCGCCGTCCTCGGGCATCTGCACGACCTCGTGCTCGATCGGCTCGCCGCCGTCGGACGGCGTGAACGTGATCGTGATCGTGCCCGGGCCGGGGACCTTGAAGTTCGTCGACTTGTACTGGTCACCGTGCGCGTGCCTGCCGATGATGATCGGCTTCGTCCAGCCCGGCACCAGCCGCGGGATGTTGCCCATGATGATCGGCTCACGGAAGACGACGCCGCCGAGGATGTTGCGGATGGTCCCGTTGGGCGAGACCCACATCTTCTTCAGGTCGAACTCCTCGACCCGAGCCTCGTCCGGCGTGATCGTCGCGCACTTGACCCCGACGCCGTGCTGCTTGATGGCGTTGGCCGCGTCGACGGTGACCTGGTCGTCGGTGGCGTCGCGGGACTCGATGCTGAGGTCGTAGTACTGCAGGTCGACATCGAGGTACGGGTGGATCAACCGGTCCTTGATGAAGTGCCAGATGATGCGCGTCATCTCGTCGCCGTCGAGCTCGACGACGGGGTTGTCCACCTTGATCTTGGCCATGGGCCGTGAAGATATCGGGCCGGGTCAGCCCGGCTGGCAGGTGGGGCACCACCAGACCGTGCGGCCCGCCATCGACGCGGCGCGGATCGTCGTGGAGCAGACCCGGCAGGGCTCACCACCGCGCCGGAACAGGAAGAAGTCGTCGTGCTCTGCCGCCCCCATGATCGTGCGCAGATGGCCCCACAGCGCGTCCCACTCCTGGTCACCGACCTCGCGGCCGGGCCGCTGCGGGGCGACGCCGGCGAGGAACGGCGCCTCCGACCGCCAGATCAGCCCGGCACCCGCGACGACGTCCTGACGGAGCAGCAGGGTCCCGAGCGGGGCACGGCTGCCCTGCACCTTCCGCAACGCCAGGGCGGGATCGGCGTCGTCGCGCAGCGGGTCGGGACCGAGCCGGTCCAGGACGTGGTCGAGCCCGCCGTCGTCGAGCAGCGCACAGGTCATCGCCCCGCGCAGGTCGACGCTCACCTGCTCGTCACGGTGACCGGCGGTGAGCACCAGTCGCCGGTTGCCGCCACCCGCGCCGCGCAGCTGGCGGCCCGCGGTCTGCGTGCCGTCGCCGTCGTACCAGCGCCAACCGCCGATCAGCCCGAGGTGCACGTGCAGCCACGGCTTCGCGCGCTCGCCGGTCGCCTTCCGCGGCACCGAGAAGCGGAGGAACAGGTTCTTGCCGTACGCCTCCGCACGCCCGAGCCGGCGACCGTCCAGCGCAGCCGCACCCTGGGCGAAGCGGCCCTGCGGGCTGACGGCGTGCACGACCCGGCCGCGCATCCGCTCGCTGAAGCGGCGGGCGTCGGCATGGACGACGTGACCCTCTGGCACCGGGCGAGCGTACGGTGCGCCCGGCCCGTTGCTAGCGTCGTGCCACCCGTCCGAAGGAGAGCCGCCCGTGAGCCCAGCCGACAGCCGTCCGCCCGTCAAGGTTGCCGTCACCGGCGCCGCCGGCCAGATCGGCTACAGCCTGCTGTTCCGGATCGCGAGCGGCGACCTGCTCGGGCCCGGCACCCCGGTCGAGCTCCGGCTGCTCGAGATCACTCCCGCGCTCCCCGCGCTCGAGGGGGTGGTGATGGAGCTCGACGACTGCGCGTTCACCACGCTGGCCGGGGTCGAGATCGGCGACGACGCCAACACCGTGTTCGACGGCGTGAGCCTCGCGCTGCTGGTCGGTGCCCGGCCGCGGTCGAAGGGGATGGAGCGCGCCGACCTGCTGGAGGCCAACGGCGCGATCTTCACCACCCAGGGCAAGGCACTCAACGAGCACGCGGCCGACGACGTGCATGTCACCGTCACGGGCAACCCGGCCAACACCAACGCGCTGATCGCGATGAGCAACGCGCCGGACATCCCGACCGAGCGGTTCAGTGCGCTGACCCGCCTCGACCACAACCGGGCGCTCGCCCAGCTGGCGGCGCGTACCGGGACGAGCGTGTCCGACGTGCGGCACATGACGATCTGGGGCAACCACTCGGCCACCCAGTACCCGGACCTGTTCCACGCCGAGGTCGGAGGACGCAACGCCTACGAGCTGGTCGACGACCACGCGTGGGTCGAGAACGACTTCATCCCCACCGTGCAGAAGCGCGGCGCGGCGATCATCGACGCCCGCGGCGCCTCGTCCGCCGCGTCCGCCGCCAGCGCCACCATCGACCACACCCGCGACTGGGTGCTCGGCACTCTCGAGGACGACTGGACGTCGATGGCCGTGCGCAGCGACGGGTCGTACGGCGTGCCCGAAGGACTGGTTTCGTCGTTCCCGATCACCACGAGCGGCGGCGGGTGGAGCATCGTCCAGGGCCTGGAGATCGACGAGTTCAGCCGCGGACGCATCGACGCGAGCGCCGGTGAGCTCGCCGACGAGCGCGAGGCGGTGCGCGGGCTGGGCCTGATCTAGAGGCCGGGAGGCGGCTCGGGCACCAGTACGGCAAGCATCACCAGCACCACCCCCAGGCTGGTCATGACCACGACGTCGGCCGGGGCGCGGCGTACCCGCAGCAGCCCAGCGGAACGCTCTGGCAGCAGGCTGCGGGCGAACGACGCGCAGATCAGCCCGGCCCCGAGCATCCCCACTCCCACCCGCCAGCTGCCGAGTGCGACGAGGCCCAGCGCGACCGCGGTCACCGCCACCTGAAGGGCGACGACCAGCGTTCCTGGTGCCCAGCGGCGGCCGGACCCGGCTGCGTTCATCCGCGGGCGGCCCGCTCGGCAGCCTCGACGACGTTGCTGAGCAGCAGCGCCCGGGTCATCGGGCCCACGCCGCCCGGGTTGGGTGAGACCCAGCCGGCCACCTCGTGCACGTCCGGTGCGAGGTCACCGACGATGCCGTCAGGTCCGCGGCTCACCCCGACGTCGAGCACGGCCGCGCCCGGCTTGAGCATGGCGCCGGTGACGATGCCGGGCACCCCGGCTGCCGCGACCACGATGTCGGCGCGGCCCACCTCGGCCGCGAGGTCGCGGGTGCCGGTGTGGCAGAGCGTGACGGTGGCGTTCTCGCTGCGGCGGGTGAGCAGCAGGCCGAGCGAGCGGCCGACGGTGATGCCGCGGCCGATGACACAGACCCGGGCACCGGCGATCGGGACGTCGTGGCGGCGCAGCAACTCGACGATCCCGTGCGGGGTGCACGGCAACGGTCCCGGCTGGTTGAGCACCAGCCAGCCGAGGTTGGTCGGGTGCAGGCCGTCGGCGTCCTTCGCGGGGTCGATCCGGCCGAGGATCGCGTTGTCGTCGACGCCGTCCGGCAACGGGAGCTGCACGATGTAGCCGGTGCACGCCGGGTCGGCGTTGAGGCGGTCGACCGCGTCCTCGACCTCGGCCTGTCGGGTGTCAGCCGGCAGGTCGACCCGGATCGACGCGATGCCCACCTCGGCGCAGTCCCGGTGCTTGCCCGCGACGTACCACTGGCTGCCGGGGTCGTCACCGATCAGCACGGTGCCGAGACCCGGTGTCACCCCGGCCTCGCGGAGCCGCTCGACCCGTACCCGCAGCTCGCTCTTGATCGCGGCGGCAGTGGCCTTGCCATCCAGGATCTGTGCCGTCACGGGGCGCATCCTCGCACGCGTCCACGCCCGCGCCCCCCGTGCCCGCGCCGCCGCTCTCCCCCGCGAGTGGCGCAAAGATGGGCCTCTACCCACTGCCGGCGCCCGGGATCGCGCCACTCGACCGTGTTGGGGGGCGGCGTCTCGGTCAGTGGAAGAAGTGCCGGGTGCCGGTGAGGTACATCGTCACCCCTGCTGCCTCGCCGGCGGCGACGACCTCGGCATCGCGGACCGATCCGCCGGGCTGCACCACGGCGCGGACGCCGGCGTCGAGCAGCACCTGCAGCCCGTCGGCGAAGGGGAAGAAGGCGTCGGACGCCGCCACCGCACCCGCCGCCCGCTCACCGGCACGGGACACCGCGAGCCGGGCGGAGTCGACCCGGTTGACCTGGCCCATGCCGACGCCGACCGAGGCGCCGCCCGACGCGAGCAGGATGGCGTTGGACCGCACCGCCCGGCAGGCCCGCCAGGCGAAGGCGAGGTCGGCGAGGGTCTGCTCGTCGGGCACCGGGCCGCAGGCGAGCCGCCACGCCGAGCGGGCGTCGCCGCCGCCCTCGACCTCGGCGTCGACGGCGTCCCGCTCCTGCATCAGCAGACCGCCCGACACGGGCCGGGTCTCGGTGCCGCCGGGTGACTCCGCGGGGCAGCGCAGTACGCGCACGTTCTTCTTCGCCGTCAGCACGTCGAGCGCACCGGCGTCGTAGCCTGGCGCGACGACCACCTCGGTGAACACTTCGGCGACCTGCTCGGCCATCGCCACCGACACCGGGCGGTTGACGGCAATGACGCCACCGAACGCCGACACCGGGTCGCAGGCGTGCGCGCGGCGGTGCGCCTCGGCCACGTCACCACCCAGCGCGATGCCGCACGGGTTGGCGTGCTTGATGATCGCGACCGCCGGCTCCTCGAAGTCGTACGCGGTGCGCCGGGCCGCGTCGGCGTCGACGTAGTTGTTGTACGACATCTGCTTGCCGTGCAGCTGCTCTGCCTGCGCAAGCCCGGGCCGCGGCGCGAACCCGGACGCGTACAGCGCCGCGCGCTGGTGCGGGTTCTCGCCGTAGCGGAGGATGTCGGCCCGGTCCCACGTCGCGCCGACCCACGCCGGCCAGCCGCTGCCGTCGGACGTGTCGGTGAGCACGTTGCCGACCCACGAGGCCACGTGCACGTCGTACGTCGCCGTGTGGACGAACGCGTCGGCCGCCAGCCGTTGCCGCTGCGCGAGGGTGAAGCCGCCGGCACGTACCGACTGCAGCACCTCCGGGTAGCGGTCGGGCGACACCACGACCGCGACGCTCGGGTGGTTCTTGGCAGCGGCGCGCACCATTGCCGGCCCGCCGATGTCGATCTGCTCGACGCACTCGTCGGTGCTCGCGCCCGACAGGACCGTCTCGGTGAACGGGTACAGGTTGCTCACGACCAGGTCGAAGGCCTCGATGCCGAGCTCGTCCAGCTGGTCGCGGTGCGACGCGAGCCGGCGGTCGGCGAGGATGCCCGCGTGCACCCGTGGGTGCAGCGTCTTGACCCGCCCGTCGAAGCACTCCGGGAACCTGGTGAGGTCCTCGACCCGGGTCACCGGCACCCCGGCCGCCTCGATCCGCGCCCCGGTGGAGCCGGTCGAGACCAGTACGACACCAGCGTCGTGCAGGCCGACCGCCAATTCCTCCAGCCCGCTCTTGTCGTACACGGACACCAGCGCGCGGCGTACCGGCTGGCGGCCCTCGGTCGGCTCGGTGCTCACGGGATCGTGACCTTCCTTCCGTCGACGGTCCAGCCCTCCCGGACCATCCGGCCCACACAGGTGACCAGCTGCTGCTGCTCGGCGGCCTTGATCCGCTCGGTCAGCGCGTCCTCGTCGTCGCCGTCGAGCACCGGCACGGCCACCTGGGCCACGACCACGCCGGTGTCGACGCCGTCGTCGACGACGAACAGCGTGGCACCAGTGACCTTCACGCCGTAGGCCAGCGCGTCGCGCGGGCCGTGCATGCCGGGGAACGACGGCAGCAACGCGTTGTGCGTGTTGAGGTACGAGCCACCGAACCGTTGCAGGAACGCCGGACCGACGAGCTTGAGGAACCCGGCGGACACGACCAGGTCGGGACCGTACGCCGCCACCTTCTCGGTGAGCGCCGCGTCCCACGCCGCCCGGTCGGCGAACTCACCGACCGGCAGGACGAACGTGTCGACTCCCGCCGCCTCTGCCCGGGTCGCTCCCCCGGTGCCCGGGCGATCGGCGCCCACGGCGACCACCTCGGCGCCGTAGTCCGCCTCGGCACAGGCGCCCAACAGCGCCTGCAGGTTGGTGCCCGACCCCGAGACCAGCACGACCAGTCGCGCCGGTCCGGCTGACCCGAACGGGCCGAAGGTGTCGGGCACCCGCCAGACCCTAGCGAGACCTCCGCAGCCGGATCGGGATGCGGTCGAGCAGGCTGGCGCGCTGGGCGTAGCCACGCGCGCCGAGCGAACCGACGAGACCGCCGAGGGTCAGGGACGCGACCGCCACCAGTGCCGCTGCGGGCACCGGGCCCGTCTCCGTCATCCGGTCAGGTCCGACGGCGCCGCCCGACACCAGCAGCAGCGCGGCCAGCACGCCGCCGGCCAGTGCACCGGCGGCTGCGCCGGTGGCGGCCGTGCGCCACCACGGTCCGTCGGGCAGCTCTCGGCCGGCGAGCACTCCGCCGGCCGCACCGGCGACGACGGGCAGGGCGAGCAGCGCCGTCGCCCAGGCGGGCGCCTCGCCCGGCGCCGGCAGTGCGGCCAGCAACGGGAACGCCGGCACCGGGCCCAGCACGACGCCGGACGGTGACACCGACGTGGCGACACCGACGGCGAACCCCGGCCCGAGCAGGTACGCGGCCGACCACAGCACGGCGTTCGGCACGGCAAGCAGGCACCCGAGCACCAGCAGCGCCCCACCCACGGGGCCGGGATCCAGTCGTCCGCCCAGCGAGAACACGTCGCCCGCGTGCGCGACGAGGACGACCAGCAGGGTGAGGGCGGCCAGGCCGAGCACGCCGAGCAGGGCGACGGCCGCGCCGCGCAGCGCCGGTCGTACCGGCTCGGGCAACAGCGCACCGATCCGTTCGGGCCAGCCCAGGGCACGGCTCACTCCGGTGGCAACGCCGGCAGCCACCAGCAGCCCGGCCAGCACACCGGCCCGCACCGGGTCGACCACCACTCCGTCCCCGACGGCGGTCACCGACAGCCCGGCCACCACCAGGCCGTAGGCGAGGCCGGCCGACAGCACCGCCACGGCGGCGTCCCGGTCGCGAGCCTGGGCGGAGGTCGCCACTGCCCAGCGCGCCCCGCGCGCCGACAGCAGCAGCACCAGCAGCGGGACCGCGAGTGGCACCAGTCGCACCGGCGTGCCGTCGACCTGGGGCGCAGCGCCGTGACCGGCGAGCCACCCGGTCACGCCGACGCGCATCGCCCCCTCGACGCTGCCGTCGTGCGCGGCCAGCCAGCCCACGACCGCCAGCCCCGCAGCGAGCACGATCCCCGCAGCGGCGAGTGCGCCTGTGACGAACAGCACCGACACGGCGAGCGGCCGGGTCGGCAGTGGCCCGCCGGGGCCGGTCGCAGCAGCGCCCGACCGGGCGGGACGGGTCGTGAGATCGGCCATCGGCACCCATGCTCCGGCACGGTGCGCCGCTGTCCGGTTCGCGACACGCGTCGCCGGTCGCGTACCGTCGACTGTTCCCCGATCACCAGCAGTCAGAAGGACCACGATGCCCCGCGCCGAGGAGTTCGACGCGTTCTACGCGCAGACCCGCTCGCGCCTGTTGCACGTGACGTACGCCCTCACCGGGGACCTGGGTGCCGCTGCTGCCGCCCTGCGCGACGCCTTCGCGCGCGCCTGGCAGCACTGGCACCGGCTGCGCGCGCGGGACGCCGAGGCCTGGGTCCGTCAGGAGGCCGGGCGGCTGGCGACCCTGCGCCACAGCGCGCACCTGCGGCGACGCCTCGACGACACCGGGGCCGACACCGAGCTGCTCGAGGCGCTGCAGGCACTGCCGGCCACCGGCAGACGACTCGTGCTGCTGCAGACCCTCGGTGACCTCGACCTGGCTGCCGCCGCCCGTGAGGTCGCCACCACCGACGAGGACGCGCTCGAGGCGACGGACGCGGCCGTGCACCGGCTCACCAGCGGTCCGGACGCTATCGACGACCTCGAGGGCCGACTCGCCGGGCTGCACTCGATCAGCGAGCGGGTGGCGATGCCCCGGGCCGCAGCGATCCGGCGCCAGGGCCGCCGCCGGCAGCGCCGCACCACGCTGGCCGCCGTCGCAGCCAGCGTCGCGGTGGTGGTGGGTGCCGGCTTCCTGGTGGCGGCACCGGCCGCGGAGACCGACCCGCAGGTGGCGATGGAGAAGCGGAAGCAGATCGGCGAGACACCGCCCGAGGTGGCCGAGCCGGAGCCTCCGGGCGCGGGCGAGGACCAGCTGATGAACCCCCCGCTCATCGCGACCATCGATCCCCCGGCCACCTGGCGGGTGGCGCGGAACCGGGCGCGGGACGCGATGTCGCCGTGCCAGACCGCCCAGTACGCCGACCCGCGGGTGCAGAACGCGGCGGTGCGGACGTTCCGGGCGGACAGCAGAGCCGACCAGCAGCTGGTGCAGACCGTGGAGGTGTCGCGCAACAAGGAGGCGGCGACCAGGGCGTACGAGCAGATGATCGACTGGTACGCCTCCTGCCAGGAGCCCCGGATGCAGCTCGTCGACGCCTACCGGGTGCCGGTGCCGGGCACGGACGTCCAGATCCTGTCGATGCGCGCGTGGGACGACCCCACCCGCAGCATCACGGTGTCGATCGCCCAGAGCGGCATCGTGACCACCCGGCTCGTGCACGAGGTCGCCCGCCCGGATGCCCCCGGTGGCCAGGCGATGGCCGTGACCACGCGGCACGCGCTCACCATGCTGTGCACGACGAGCCGGGGCTCGTGCGGCTCGCACGCCCCGGCCGAGGCGGAGCCGCCGCCACCCAGCGGGGAGGGCCCCGGGTTCCTCGCCGTGGTCGACCTGCCACCCGTCGGTGACCTGGACACGGCGTGGGCCGGCACCCAGCCGGTGCGGGCGCAGACCAACCCCGCGGCGACGCTGTGCGACCAGGCGGAGTTCACCGGCAGCGACTTCGTCCGGGCGCGGGCCCGTACGTTCGTGATGCCCCGCGCCGACGTGGCGCAGCGCTTCGGGATCAGCCAGACGCTCGGCGAGCTGCGGAACGGCGTGCAGGCACAGGCGTTCCTCGACCAGGTCGCGGCCGACGTCGACGGGTGTGAGGACCGTGAGCTGTCGGCCAGCGTCGAGTCGCTGCGGGTCATCGACGACGGCCCCGTCCAGGGCCGGGTCTGGGAACTCAGCTTCGAGATCGGCGACGGGACGGCGGTCGCGTACCGCCTCGGCATCGTGAAGAGCGGCAGCCGCGTCGCGCAGGTGTCGTTCTCCGGCACCGACCGGGCCGACGTCGACGCCGGGGCGTTCGCCGACCTGGTGGAGCGCGCCGGGGAGCGGCTGGGCGAGCTCGGACGTAAGGGTGGGCCCAAGGGCGCAACCGGCGGAGGCGCCGGCGCGTAGACCGGACATGAGCACTGCACCGGTGGGCGGGGGCTGACCGTGGACGCCGACGCGTTCGACGCGTTCTACGCCGGCTCGTTCTCGCGGGTGGTCGGTCAGGTGTACGCGATGTGCGGCGACCTGACCGAGGCCCAGGACTGCACCCAGGAGGCGTTCGTGCGCGCCTGGGACCGACGCCGTGCGCTGGACCAGGCGCACTCGCCCGAGGCCTGGGTGCGGACCGTTGCCTGGCGACTCGCGGTCAGCCGGTGGCGGCGTACCAGGCTCGCGCTGCGTGCACCCGACCGGGCTCGGGGACCGCGGCTCACCACGCCGGAGCCCGACGTCGCGCACACCGCGCTGGTCGCCGCCCTCCGGCAGATCTCGCCGGAGCAGCGCCGCGCCCTCGTCCTGCACTACCTGTGCGACCGGTCGGTCGCCGAGATCGCCGCGGAGACCGGCGTACCGACCGGAACCGTGAAGGCCCGACTCTTCCGTGGCCGCGCCGCACTGGCCGTCCTGCTGGACGACCCCCACGAGGAGGAGAACAGCCATGCCTGAGCCAGGCGACGACCGGCTGACCCGTGAGCTGCGGGCGCTCGCAGACAAGGGCGCACGCGGTAGCTCAGGCGTGGCCGCGGCCGAGGTCAGGGCGCGCGGCGCACGCCGGCACCGGCGCCGGGTGACTGCGCTGGCAACCGTCGTGACGCTCGCGGTGGTCGGCGTCGGCACGGTGGCGTTCGGCACCGCCAGGGACGAGGCCGGGCGTGCGCCGGTCGCTCCCGCCACGCAGGAGCCCGGGCTGACAGAAGCCGATTTGCCGGCGGCCGAGGAGTTGCCGGGCTTCAACGAGCTGACGGGCTGGCGGGCGACGCGGACCGCGCCGGACGAGGGGCAGGAGCCGGTGTCGATCTGCCAGCGCAGCTCGGTGGCCGGACTGGGTGCGACCGACGTCTTCACCCGCGACTACGTCTCGACCCTGCTCGACCAGTCCAGCACGACCACCGATCCCGAGCAGCCGCCGTCGACGGCCGGAGTCGTGGTCGCCGCGTTCGTCGACAGGCAAGCCGCCCGGGCCGCGTACGACTCGCTGCTGAAGTGGGTCAAGACCTGCAAGCACGCGCCGGGGGTGTCGGTCTTCGACGACGTCGCGGTCAACCCGATCGGCCGGGTCGAGGCTGCCGGCGGGCACGGCGTCGCGACCATGGTGCAGTACGGGCCGGTCGAGGGTGTCCGCGAAGGCGGCTGGTTCGACGCCACCGCGGTCGGCCTGTCCGGCGACCGCGTGGTGCTGGTCTCCGAGCGGCTGGTGGGCCAGGACTACAACTACCCGGACGGTCCCACACCGATCGAGGGCGCCCTCACGGTCGCCCTCGACCGCCTCGCCCCCTGAAACGCGGGTGCGGGTTTCGCAAGGTCCCTTGCGAAATCGTCACTGCCTGAGCGTTATTGCGCTGTCCGAGTGCGGGTTTCGCAAGTGCACTTGCGAAACCACGAGACCGCTCAGAGGGACTGGACGATCTCGCGCATCAGCCGGGCGGTCTCGCTGGGGGTCTTGCCGACCCGGACGCCGGCGGCCTCGAGCGCCTGCTTCTTGGCCTCCGCGGTGCCGGACGAGCCGGACACGATCGCGCCGGCGTGGCCCATCGTCTTGCCCTCGGGGGCGGTGAAGCCCGCCACGTAGCCGACGACCGGCTTGCTCACCCTGGCCTTGATGAAGTCGGCCGCCCGCTCCTCGGCGTCTCCGCCGATCTCGCCGACCATGATGATCGCATCGGTGTCGGGGTCGTCCTCGAACGCCTGCAGGCAGTCGATGTGAGTGGTGCCGATGATCGGGTCGCCGCCGATGCCGACCGACGTGGTGAAGCCGATGTCGCGCAGCTCGTACATCAGCTGGTAGGTCAGCGTGCCGGACTTGCTCACCAGGCCGATCCGCCCGGGGCCGCTGATGTCGGACGGGATGATCCCGGCGTTGGACGCGCCGGGCGAGGCCACACCCGGGCAGTTCGGACCGATGATCCGAGTCGTGCCGACGTCCTCGGCGTGCGCGCGGAAGACGGCCGTGTCGTGCACGGGTACGCCCTCGGTGATGACGACGACCAGGGGCATGGCGGCGTCGATCGCCTCCAGCACCGCGTCCTTGGTGAACTTCGGCGGCACGAAGACCACCGACACGTCGGCACCGGTCTCCTTCATCGCCTCGGCCACTGTGCCGAACACGGGCAGCGTGGTGCCGTCGTAGTCGACCTGCTCGCCGGCCTTGCGGGCGTTGACTCCGCCCACGATGGTCGAGCCCGCCGTCAGCATCCGGCGGGTGTGCCTGGAGCCCTCGGAGCCGGTCATGCCCTGCACGATGATCCGGCTGCTGCCGGTCAGGAAGATCGCCATCGCAGTCTCAGTCCCTCACTTCGCCGCGAAGGCGAGCTCGGCCGCACGGTCCGCGGCTCCGTCCATGGTGTCGACCCGCTCGACGCCGGCCAGGCCGGCCTCGTCCAGGATCCGACGCCCCTCGTCGGCGTTGTTTCCGTCGAGCCGCACGACCAGCGGCTTGGTGACCGGCTCGCCCCGCTCCTCGAGCAGCCGGAAGGCCGACACGATGCCGTCGGCGACCGCGTCGCACGCCGTGATGCCGCCGAACACGTTGACGAAGACCGAGTAGACCCCCGGGTCACCGAGCACGATCTCGAGGCCGTTGGCCATCACCTCGGCGCTCGCGCCGCCGCCGATGTCGAGGAAGTTCGCCGGCTTGACGCCGCCGTGCGCCTCGCCGGCGTACGCGACCACGTCGAGCGTCGACATGACCAGGCCGGCACCGTTGCCGATGATGCCGACCTGCCCGTCCAGCTTGACGTAGTTGAGGTCCTTGTCCTTGGCCAGCTGCTCGAGCGGGTCAGCGGACGCGGTGTCCTCGAAGGTGTCGTGGTCGGGGTGCCGGAAGTCGGCGTTGGCGTCGAGGGTGATCTTGCCGTCGAGCGCCTCGAGAGTGCCATTGCCCAACCGGGCAAGGGGGTTGACCTCGACCAGGGTCGCGTCCTCGACGATGAAGACCTGCCACAGCTTCTGCACCATGTCGACCGCGAGCTCGGTGAGCTCGGCCGGGAACTTCGCGGTCTCGACGATCTCGCGCGCCTTCGCCTCGTCAACGCCGGTGACCGGGTCGATCGACACCTTGGCCACCGCGTCGGGGTTGGTGTGCGCGACCTCCTCGATCTCGACACCACCCTCCACGCTGGCGATGCAGAGATAGTCGCGGTTCGCGCGGTCGACGAGGAACGAGAAGTAGTACTCCTCGGCGATGTCGGCCGTCGGTGCGATCAGCACCCGGTGCACGGTGAGGCCCTTGATGTCCATGCCGAGGATGTCGTCGGCACGGGCCCCCGCCTCGTCCGGGCTCTCGGCGAGCTTGACCCCACCGGCCTTGCCGCGGCCGCCGGCCTTGACCTGGGCCTTGACGACGACCCGACCGCCGAGCTGCTCGGCGCCGGCTCGCGCCTCGTCGGGGGTGGTCGCCACGACCCCGAGGGTCACCGGTACGTCGTGCTTGGCGAAAAGCTCCTTCGCCTGGTACTCCATCAGGTCCACGGCACGCGTCCTTCGTCCGCTGGGCGGGTGGTCGGCTGGGGCGCCACGACTCTAGACCGGGGCAGGATGGGCCGCGTGAGCACCTCCGACCCGCACTGCCGGCCCACCGTCGTCGACGCCGGTGACGTCGCCCTTCGTGCGTACGTGCACGAGCGCCCGCACCTCCCGGCCGGCGCCGCGACGGTCGTCGCCGTGCACGGCTACCCCGACACCCACCTGGTCTGGGACCCCGTCGCGACCGACCTCGCCTCCGACCACCGGGTGATCACGTACGACGTCCGCGGCGCCGGTGGGTCCAGCTCCCCGGCGACGCAGGACGGCTACCGCACCGAGCGGCTGGTCGACGACCTCGTCGCCGTGCTCGACGCGCTCGCGCCGGACGGTGCCGTGCACCTGCTCGGCCACGACTGGGGCTCGGTGCAGCTGTGGGACGCCGTGTGCGCCGAGGAGCACGACCCACGGCTGACCGGCCGGATCGCGTCGTACACGTCGATCAGCGGGCCGTCGCTCGACCACCTCGCGGCGTTCGTCCGGCGCGCGCCCGACGACGAGGTGCAGGCGCAGCGCAAGCGCTCCTGGTACGTCCGGGCGTTCCACGTCCCGGTACTGCCCGAGCTGGCGTGGCGGCACCTCACCGGGCCGATGCGACAGCGGATGGCGCGCACCGAGCGCCTGGTCACCACGGACGGGCCCGGCGGGCACTGGGCGCCAAGCCTCGGCGACGACGCGGCCCGCGGGCTCGGCCTCTACCGGGCCAACGTGCGGCGCCGGCTGCGGCACCCCGGCGAGGGCGCCACCCGGCTGCCGGTGCTGCTGGTGGCGCCGCGACACGACCACTACATCACCCCCGCCTCGCTCCGGTACGTCGCCGACGCGGTGCCCCGGCTGCAGCGGGTCGACGTCGACGCCGGCCACTGGGTGCCCCGCACCCACCCGGGCCTGGTCGCCGGGCTGGTGCGCGAGTTCGTGACACAGCACTCGGCCGGTCCGGGGTAGCCCCGCAGCCGCCGCTGCGGTGGCTCTGACTCAGCCGGGCTGGGCGCTGGCGTCGGCGACGTGCTCGTCGACCCAGCGGGCGATCTCGGTGGTGGTGGCGCCGGGGGTGAAGATCGTCGCGACGCCGAGCCGCTCCAGCTCGGGGATGTCGTCGCGCGGGATGATCCCGCCGCCGAAGACCACGATGTCGCGGGCGTCGCGCTGGTCCAGCAGCCCGATGAGGGTGCGGAACAGCGTCATGTGCGCACCGGAGAGCACCGAGACACCGATCGCGTCCGCGTCCTCGGCCAGCGCGGTCTCCACGATCTGCTCCGGCGTCTGGTGCAGCCCGGTGTAGATGACCTCGTTCCCGGCATCCCGCAGAGCCCGCGCGACCACCTTGGCGCCGCGGTCGTGGCCGTCCAGGCCCGGCTTGGCCACCACGATCCGTCTCGGCACGCGGTCACGGTAGCCGAGGGCCTGCCGAGTCAGTCCCGAGATCGTCGGAGTGACGTTCCTCGCGCCGCATGACTACGGAGAGTGAGCAGTGTCGACAGTGCGCCACCATTTCCTCGTCCGGACAGCCAGACATTGCTCGTCTCTTGGGACTCTTCGTCGCCGGAAGCATGTGTAGACATGACCCGTCCGGGGGACACTCGTTTCTGTTCGCGTCACCATTCCGTTATCGTTCCGCGGGTTGCCCTGAGCCACCCAGATCCCCCCGAAAGGTCCACCGTGCCCCATTCCCACGACTCCGGCCGATCGCCTGGCCGTCGTCGCGCGGAGCGTCCCACCGGCGCTCAGCGCCCGGTCTCGGGGACGACAGGCCACGGGTCGGCCCGCACGGGCGGCCGGCGCCGCGCGGACACCGCTGCCACCAGCACACCCCCCAGCACACCCGCCAGCACACCCGCCAGCACCCACACCAGCACCCACACCAGCACCGTCCGCACGCCCGGCAGGTCCCGCCGGGGAGCGCGCGCGAGCCGCCGCTGGCTGCCCTCGCCGGCCATCGCCGGCGCCACCGCGCTGGTCATCGCCGGCGTCGGCGCCGTTCTCGTCTCGTCGGGCGCCACCGGCCCCGCGCCGGCCACCGCCGCGGGCGGCGATCTGCAGACCTTGTCGGTCCGCCTGCCCGGCAACAGCGACGCCGCACCCGATGCCGCACCCGAGGCCGGTGACGTCGGTGTCCCGGAGGGACGCTCGGCCCCGGTCGTCGACGTCAGTCGCGACATCGACCGCGACACCCTGCAGCAGCAGGCCGAGCTACAGGCGACCCAACGGCTGAGGGCACTGGCCGAGCTGGCCGACGCGGCACAGGCGCGGGCCAACGAGCTCCGCTCGGAGCAGTGGGTGCTGCCGCTGGCCGGCTACCAGATCACCGCCACGTTCGGCGAGAGCAGCTACCTGTGGTCCACGGTGCACACCGGCCTCGACTTCGCCGCCGGCGAGGGCACGCCGCTCGTCGCCGTCGCGAAGGGCACGATCACCGAGACCGCCTACGACGGTGCCTACGGCAACAAGACCGTGCTCACCCTCGAGGACGGCACCGACATCTGGTACTGCCACCAGTCGTCGCAGACGGTCAGCGTCGGCGACGTCGTCGCTCCGGGTGAGACCATCGGCGCCGTCGGCTCCACCGGCAACACCACCGGGCCGCACCTGCACCTCGAGGTGCACCCCGACGGTGGCGACGCGGTCGACCCGTACAGCGTGCTCGTCGAGCACGGCGTCACGCCTTAGAGCTTGGCGACCGGGGCGTAGCGCAGCAGCAGTCGCTTGACGCCCTCCGAGCCGAAGTCGACCGAGGCGACGCTGCGCTCCCCCACCCCGTCGATCGCGACGACCGTGCCCAGCCCGAACGAGTCGTGCGTGACCCGGTCGCCCGGCTCCAGCGACGGGATGGACCGCTCGGTGGCCCCGCCACGACCACCGGACGGACGTGACGCCGGACGCCGCGTCGGCACCGCTCCCCCGCCCCAGCGGGTCTGGTCGGCCTCGGTGCGGCGCCAGTCGACCAGCTCCTCGGGCAGCTCGTCGAGGAAGCGGGACGCGGGGTTGTGCTGCGGCGCCCCCCACGCGGACCGCACGGTGGCGCGACTGACGTAGAGCCGCTCGCGGGCCCGGGTGATGCCGACGTAGGCGAGCCGCCGCTCCTCCTCCAGCTCGCGGGCGTCGCCCAGCGAGCGCAGGTGCGGGAAGACGCCGTCCTCCAACCCGGACAGGAACACGACAGGGAACTCGAGCCCCTTGGCGGTGTGCAGCGTCATCAGCGTGACGACGCCGTCGCCGTCGTCGCCGTCGGGGATCTGGTCGGAGTCGGCGACCAGCGCGACCCGCTCGAGGAAGGCCTCCAGCGACCCCGGGTCGATCGGGTCGTCGGTGCCGGCAGGCTCGGGCGCCTCGGTGACGTCGGCCGCGTCGGTGACGAACTCGCGGGCCACCGCCACCAGCTCGGAGAGGTTCTCGACCCGCGTCTCGTCCTGCGGGTCGTCGGACTCCTCCAGGCTGGCGAGGTAGCCGCTGCGGGTCAGCACCGCCTCGAGCACCACGTCGGCCGGTTCGCCCACGTCGACCAGCAGTCGCAGGTCGTCGATCATGTCGACGAAGGCGCGGATCGCCGTCACCGAGCGGGTCGCGATGCCGGGCGCCTCCTCGACCCGGCGCAGCGCCTCGAAGTAGCCGATGCGCTCCCGCTCCCCGAGCGCCGCGACGCACGCCTCGGCCCGTTGGCCGATGCCGCGCTTGGGGGTGTTGAGGATGCGACGCAGTGACACGGTGTCGCGCGGGTTGATCAGCGTGCGCAGGTAGGCCAGGGCGTCCTTGACCTCGCGCCGCTCGTAGAAGCGGACGCCGCCGACGACCTTGTACGGCAGCCCGACCCGGATGAAGACCTCCTCGAACACCCGGCTCTGCGCGTTGGTGCGGTAGAACACGGCGACGTCGCCGGGCTTCGCCAGTTTCTCGTCGTGCAGCCGGTCGATCTCGTCGGCGACGTACTGCGCCTCGGCGTGCTCGTCGTCGGCGACGTAGCCCACCAGCTGGTCGCCGGCACCGGCGTCGGTCCACAGCCGCTTGGCCTGCGGACGGTTGTTGCGGGCGATGACGGCGTTGGCGGCGGACAGGATCGACTGGGTGGAGCGGTAGTTCTGCTCGAGCAGCACGGTGTCGGCGTCGGGGAAGTCCTGCTCGAACTCGAGGATGTTGCGGATGTTGGCGCCGCGGAAGGCATAGATCGACTGGTCCGAGTCGCCGACCACCATCAGCTCGGCGGGCTCGACGGCGGACGGGTCGGGGTCGGGGTCGGCGTCGATACTGGCAGCGCACAGCTCGCGGACGAGGGCGTACTGCGCGTGGTTGGTGTCCTGGTACTCGTCGACGAGGACGTGCCGGTAGCGGCGCCGGTAGGCCTCGCGGATGTCGGGGAACGCCTGGAACAGGTGCACGGTGGTCATGATCAGGTCGTCGAAGTCGAGCGCGTTGGCATCGGTCAGCCGCTGCTGGTAGCGCGCGTACGCCTCGGCGTAGCTGCGCTCGATGTCGTTGTCGGCCCGCCGCGCGGCCTCCTCGTGGTCACGCAGCTCGTTCTTCTGGTTCGACACCCAGTGCCGCACCGCCCGCGGGGGGAACCGCTTGGGATCGAGCTCGAGGTCGCGGCAGACCAGGGTCATCAGCCGGCGCGAGTCTGCCTCGTCGTAGATCGAGAACGACGACGAGAAGCCGAAGTGCTTGGCCTCGCGCCGCAGGATCCGCACGCAGGCGGAGTGGAAGGTCGACACCGTCATCAGCCGGGCCCGGCCCCCCACCAGCGCGGCGACGCGCTCGCGCATCTCGGCGGCAGCCTTGTTGGTGAAGGTGATCGCGAGGATCGAGCCGGGGTGGGCCTTGCGGGCGGAGATCGTCCAGGCGATCCGCCGGGTCAGCACCCGGGTCTTGCCCGACCCGGCTCCGGCGACCACCAGCAACGGGCTGCCCTCGTGCACCACGGCCGCCCGCTGGGAGTCGTTGAGCCCCTCCAGCAGCGTCTCCGGGTCGGGTCGGCGCTTCCGCGGGGCTTCGTCCACGGCGGGGACGGGGAACGGCGCACTCATGTCCTGGCCAGCCTACGGGCGGGAGCCGACGCGGGTGCCGCGTCCTGCCGGGTGTGCCTTGCTAGCGTCCGGGCCCATGGCCGCGCCCGAGACCGCCACGCCGCGACCCGACGCCGAGATCTCCCGCGTGCTGGTGGTGACGGCGCACCCCGACGACGTCGACTTCGGCATCGCCGGCTCGGTCGCCACCTGGACCGGTGCGGGCGTCGCCGTCACGTACTGCATCTGCACCGACGGGCAGGCGGGCGGCTTCGACGACGCGGTCAACCGCGCCGACATCCCGCGGATCCGCCGCGACGAGCAGCTGGCCGCCGCCGCCGAGGTCGGGGTGAGCGACGTGCACTTCCTCGGCCACGTCGACGGCGAGCTGGAGCCGTCGGCCACGCTGGTGCGCGACATCAGCCGGGTCATCCGGCAGGTGCGCCCGGAGCGACTGCTCACGCACAGCCCGGAGCGGGTCTGGGACCGGATCGGGCGCAGCCACCCTGACCACCTCGCGGCCGGAGAGGCCACGGTGCGCGCCGTCTACCCGGCCGCCCGGAACCCGTACGCCTTCCCGGACCTGCTCGCCGACGGCCTGGAGCCGTGGACCGTCGCCGAGATGTGGCTGATGGCGCACCCGGAGACCAACCACGCCGTCGACATCACCGCGACGTTCGACCGCAAGATCGCCGCGATCCTCGCGCACACGAGCCAGCACCCGGACCCGAGCGGCCTGCGGCCGCGGATGCGGGAGTTCCTGACCGCGACCGCCGCGCGGCACCAGCTGGAGGCGGACCGGCTCGCCGAGGAGTTCTTCGTCGTGTCGACCGGCTGACTGCGCCGGGACGTACCGCTCAGATGCTGCTGCGACTGCGCCAGGTGCGCTCGAACGGCAGCCGCCACGCGTGCGGCGCGACCAGCTGGTGGATCGCGTTCGGGCCCCAGGAGCCGGGCTGGTAGGCCCGCGCGGGCGGCGGGTCGTCCAGCAGCGGCTGGGACAGCTCCCAGAGCCGCTCGATGCCCTCGGCGGTGGTGAACAGGGTGTGGTCGCCACGGAGCGCGTCGTGGATCAGCCGCTCGTACGCCTCCAGCACCGAGCTCTCCTGCCCGGTCTCCTCCATCGCGAACTGCAGGCTCAGCTTGTCCAGCTTCATCCCGGTGCCCGGCCGCTTGCCGTAGAACGACAACGACAGCTTGGCCGCCTCGGCCAGGTCGAAGGTCAGGTGGTCGGGTCCCATCGATCCGACGCCGGACCCGGCCGGGAACATCGACTTCGGCGGCTCGCGGAACGCGATGGAGATGATCCGGGCACCCTCGGCCAGCTGCTTGCCCGTCCGCAGGAAGAACGGCACCCCTGCCCAGCGCCAGTTGTCGATCTCGCACTTGAGTGCCACGAACGTCTCGGTGTCGGACTGCGGGTCGATCTCGGGCTCGTTGAGGAAGCCGGTGTACTGGCCGCGCACGACGCCGGTCGGGTCGATCGGCTTCATCGAGCGGAAGACCTTGTTCTTCTCCTCGCTGATCGCGTCCGGCGCCAGCGCGGTCGGCGGCTCCATCGCCATGAAGGCCAGCACCTGCATGAGGTGGGTGACGACCATGTCCTTGTACGCGCCCGTCGCCCCGTAGAACTGCCCGCGCCCTTCGAGGCCCAGCAGCTCGGGCACGTCGATCTGCACGTGGTCGATGAACTGGCGGTTCCAGATCGGCTCGAACAGCCCGTTGGCGAACCGGAAGGCGAGGATGTTCTGCGCCGCCTCCTTGCCCAGGAAGTGGTCGATGCGGAAGATCTGTGACTCGTCGAACACCTCGTGCAGCCGGGCGTTGAGCTCCACGGCGCTGTCGAGGTCGGTGCCGAACGGCTTCTCCATCACGATCCGCGACCGCTCCACCAGCCCCGCCCGCTCGAGGGTGTGCACCACCGGCAGCGCCGCCTTCGGCGGCACCGACAGGTAGTGCAGCCGACGCGCCTCACCGTCGAGCAGCGCCTCGTTGCGCGCCACCGCCGCCGCCAGCGCCTCCGGGCCCTCGGTCTGCGGCACGTAGTCGAGCAGGGCGCTGAACTCGACCCACAGCTCCTCGTCCACCGGGCCGTGGCTGAACTCGTCGTACGCCTTGCGGGCGAACTCACGGAACGCGTCGGCGTCGAAGTCGTCCAGCGACGTCCCGAGGATCCGGCAGCTCGGCAGCAGCCCGGCCTGGAACAGGTGCAGCAGTCCCGGCAGCAGCTTGCGCCGCGACAGGTCACCGGTCGCGCCGAACATCACCACCACGTGCGGGTCGACCGGACTCATGTTGTGGCCGCTGGTGTCCCGCGCGCGATCCCTCACGTTCGCCAGCCTCTCCCAGCGGGCCGCGTCGCGCCAGGGTTCCCGCCCGCGCCCTCCCCCACGCGAGTGGCGCGAATCTGGGGTCAGCGGTGCCGGGCCGGCCCGGTTTCGCGCCACTCGACCGCAGTGGCGGCGCGGCGGGGCTCAGACCAGGCGGCGGGCGGCCGCCCACCGGGTGAGCTCGTGCCGGTTCGACAGCTGCAGCTTGCGCAGCACCGACGACACGTGGGTCTCGACGGTCTTGATCGAGATGACCAGCTCGCGGGCGACCTCCTTGTACGCGTAGCCGCGGGCGATCAACCGCATCACCTCGCGCTCGCGCTCGCTGAGCCGGTCGAGGTCCTCGTCGACGTCCGAGACGGCGACCCGATTCGTGTCGGACCGGGCGAACGCGTCCAGCACGAAGCCCGCCAGCCGGGGCGAGAACACCGCGTCGCCGTCGCCGACCCGCTTGATCGCGGCCACCAGCTCCGGGCCGGTGATCGTCTTGGTGACGTAGCCACGCGCCCCGGAACGGATCACCGCGATCACGTCCTCGGCGGCGTCGCTGACGCTGAGCGCGAGCACGCTGGTACGCCCGAGCTTGCCCACCATCCGGCGCATCACCTCGGTCGCGCCGCCACCGGGCAGGTGCACGTCCAGCAGCACGACGTCGGGTGCGGTCGCGGTGATCGCCGCCACCGCTTCGTCGACGTCGCCCGCCTCGCCGACCACGTCGACCGAGTCGCCGAGCTCCGAGCGCACCCCCGAGCGGAACATCTGGTGGTCGTCGACCAGCACCACCCGCGGGCGCCCCTCGGTGCCGGTGGGTGTCTCGTCGCTCATGTCGGTGCTCCCTGCTCGTCGGTCCCCGGCCGGCCGGCCGGGTCGGTGTCGTCGCGGGTACGTGCCAGCGGCAGCACGAGGCGTACCTCCGTGCCCTCCCCCGGTGCGCTGCGCACGGACGCCTCGCCACCGTGCCGCTGCATCCGGTCGTGCACCGAGCCACGCAGCCCCATCCGCTCGGCCGGCACCGCGTCCGGGTCGAAGCCTCGGCCGCGGTCCCGCACGAACACCTCCAGCCGGCCGGGCTGCACCTCCGCGTAGACGTCGACCCGGTCGGCACCGGAGTGGCGGGCCGCGTTGACCACCGCCTCGCGCGCGGCCCGGACCAGCGCCTCGACGTCGCGGTCGGCCGGGGTGTCGGCCACCACGACCAGCTCGACCGGCAGGGCGTGCGCGTCCTCGACCTCGGCGACGACCTCGGCCAGCAGCGCGGCGAACGTCGGTCGGCTGCCCTCCGCCGTCGGCTCCCGCTCTCCCCACGGGTCGCCGAACAGCCAGGCGCGCAGCTCGCGCTCCTGCTTGCGGGCGAGCGTGGCGACCCGGCGCTCGTCACCCGCGTGCCGCTGCAGCAGGGCGAGGGTCTGCAGCACCGAGTCGTGCAGGTGGGCGGCCACGTCGGCACGCTCCTGGGCGCGTACCCGCTCCCGGCGCTCGGCGCCCAGCTCACGCACCAACCGCACCACCCAGGGCCCGAGCAGCAGGCACAGTCCCGCCAGTGCGAGCACCAGCGCGATCACGACGTCGTCGAGTACCGACCAGCCGGCCGACTGGGCGACCAGGACCGAGACCGCGCCGACCACGAGCGCCCCGCCCGCGACCAGCCGCGCGACCGCGCCCCAGCCGGCGCCGCCGAGGACCAGTGCCAGCACCGGCATCCCCGGTGCCCGCTCGGACCAGCGCGAGCGCTGCACCTGGTCGGCCTGCCACCACACCAGGGCGACACCGACGGCTCCGACCAGCGCCGGCACCACCAGGTGCCCGACCGCGCCGACCCCGGCCGCCAGCAGCACCACGCCGAGCCCGAGCACGGCGAGGGCGACCATCTGGCCCCCGTCGCTGGGCGCCCGCGGCGACGTGCCGGGACCGGACCGACGACCCTGCCGGGTGGCCGCACCCAGGCCGGGAGACGTCTGCTCCTCGGCGGGCACCTCCTGCGGCAGCAGCCGCCACAGCAGCGCGTAGGCCACCACGCCGGCACCACCGAGCCCGACGCTGATCACCAGCGCGATCCGCACCGCGAGCGCGCTCACGCCGAGGTGGGCGGCCAGCCCGGCACCGACGCCCGCGAGCATCCGGTCGTCCATTGGACGCACGGCGCGGCGGTACGCCACCGGGCCGGGCGAGGGCCCGGCGGTGGGGACCGCCGACGTCGTCACCCCTCGATGCTCACACAGCCGGGCACCGCCGGACCATCGGCCGAGACCCGTGCCTCCCCCTGGACCGGGGCCGGGCGCACTCAGGTGCCGACCAGGGTCGACCCCGATGGTTTGTCGTCGCCCGCACCACCACGATGATCGGTATGGACGAGACGACCGCGGGCCCGGTGGATGCCGGCTTCGACGCGCAACGGCTGCGGACGGTGCTGGCACTGCGCCGCCCCGTCGGCGACCGCATGATCGCCGGCGTGTGCACCGGGCTGGCCCGCTACCTGCGCCTCGACCCGGTCGTGGTGCGGGTGCTGATGGTGGCGCTGGCCGTCGTGGGCGGGCTGGGCATCATCCTGTACGGCACCGTCTGGCTGCTCACGCCCGAGGAGGGCAGCGACCGGGCACCGCTCGGCCCGGTGGACGACCTCGCCACCGGCGCCACCCGACCGGTCGTCCTGGTCCTCGCCGGGCTGCTCGCGGTCGGCGCGATCGTGGGTCCGGGCGTGCTGTGGTGGGCGCCGTGGCCGTTCCTCGTCGTCGTGGGGGTGGTGGCGTGGCTGCTGCTGCGCGACCGCGACCGCGATGCCAGCGCCGCGACGGCATCCGCCGCGGCGCCGCCGCAGGCCGGCTCGGAGCCGGCGACGACCTCGGTTCCGCAGGCGCCCACCACCACCGTGCCGCTGCCCGACGCCCCCCCGTACGACCGCGGCGGATCCGCCGTGCCCCCGGCCGTGCCCCCCGAGGTACCGCCCGGCGAGTCCGCTCCGCCGCCCCCGCCACCACCCTCCCCGCGCCAGCGGCGCCGGGACGGCGGCCGGCTGACCCTGCTCGGCCTGAGCCTGGTCGCACTGGTGTTCGCCGGTGCGTGGATCATGGATCGGGCCGGCGGCTCGGTCGAGGCGGCCTACGTGGTGGCCACCGCCCTCGGCGTCGTCGGCGCCTGCCTGGTGGCCGGCACCTGGATCGGCAACGCCCGGCCGCTGGTGCTGCCCGCGCTGCTGCTCGGCGGTGCGCTGGCGATCACCTCCCTGACGCCGTCCTGGTCGGTGGGCGAGCGCCGGGTGAACCCGACCGCCGCGTCGGCGGTGGAGGACGCGTACGAGCTCGGCGTGGGCCGGCAGGAGATCGACCTGTCCGACGTCGCCGACGTCGAGGCCCTGGACGGACGCACGGTGCGGGTCCACACCGAGGTCGGTGAGACCGTCGTGACCGTGCCCGACGGCGTCGACGTCACGGTGACCGCAGACGCGGACCTCGGCGAGGTCGAGGTCTACGGCGTGCGCGCCGACCACGGCACGGACAGCCGCATCAGGGTCGCCGACCCGGACACGTCGGCACCCGACCTCGAGATCGAGGTCACCAACACCGTCGGACGGATCGAGGTGGACAGAGCATGAGGCGACACCCTGTCGACGCACTGGCCCTGGTGGCCGGGGTCGTCGTCCTGCTGGCCGTGGCCGGCTGGAGCCTGTGGTGGACCGACGCGATCCCTGGGCACGCCTACTCCTGGCTCGTCCCGGCCGGCCTGCTGCTGGCCGGGGCCGGGGGGATCGCCGCCTCGCTGTGGTCCCCGGCCGGGTCCCGCCCGGTCGACGACGAGGCCGCCGCGTGACCTGAGCCGGGCCGGGTCGTTGCACCCTCTGCACCGGATGTCGCGCGGCGGCGTCCCTCGGAGCTCCTCCTGGAGGGGAAACGCATGCGTCGTACCCACCGCGCGCTGTGGGGCGCAGGCCTCACCGCCACACTCGTCGTCACCGCCCTCGCGGCCGGACCGGCAACCGCCGGATCCACCCCCGCACCCGGTGCGGCGCCGAGCGACCGGGCAGCCGACGTGCAGCCCTGGCTCGCGCACCAGCTCACCCGGCTCGACACGGCGGCGCCGACGACCGTGCTGGTGCACGGCCGCACGCTGGCCGACGCGACCGACGCGGTCGAGGCCAGCGGCATGACGCTGGTGACCACGTTCGACCGGATCGGGGTGGCCGTCGCGAACGGCACCGCGGCCGAGGTGCAGTCGGCGCGTACGGCGCGAGGCGTCACCTACCTCGAGGGCAACCAGCCGATCGCCTACAGCGGCGAGACCTCGCACCGGGCGACCCGGGGGATCCAGGCGTCCCGCCGGTTCGAGGGCCGCGACGGCAGCCGGCTGAACGGTTCGGGCGTCTCGGTCGGCCTGATCGACTCCGGCGTCGACCCCACCCACCCGTTCCTCACCGAGCAGGACGGCTCGACGGCCGTCGTCGCCAACCTCAAGGTCCTCTGCGACCCGCTGGAGTCGACCTGTCAGGTCATCGAGGTGCCCACCGACGTCGACACGGACACCACGGCTGCAGGCGGCCACGGCACCCACGTCGCCGGCATCATCGCCGGCCGGCCCACCGAGCTGTCCGACGGCAGCACGATCCGCGGAGCCGCCCCCGGCGCCAACCTGGTCTCGCTGTCGACCGGCGCCGCGCTGGTGATCCTCGGCGCCGACGCGGCCCTCAACTGGGTGCTGGAGCACCACGCCAGGCCGTGCGGGCCCGGTGTCTCCCGCAGGGCCTGCCCACCGATCCGGGTCACCAACAACTCGTACGGCCCCACCGGCGGCGGGCGGTTCGACCCGCGGTCGGCGACGGTCAAGCTGCAGCGGGAGCTCGCGTCCGAGGGCGTGCTCACGGTGTGGGCCAACGGCAACGACGGCGGCAACGGCTCGCAGAACGTGTCCAACCCGCCCGGCCAGGACCCGACCCCGGGCGTCGTCTCGGTGGCGTCGTACTTCGACCGCAACACCGGCACCCGCAACGGGGTCGTCTCCGACTTCTCGTCGCGCGGCAAGCGGGGCAGATTGTCGACCTACCCGGACATCTCCGCACCGGGCGAGGAGATCACCTCCTCGTGCCGGATCTACCTGCCGATCTGCTCGACCGGCGGCGACCCGCAGGAGAACGGCGACTTCAACACGATCAGCGGCACGTCGATGGCGGCCCCGCACATCGCGGGCATCGTCGCGCAGCTGCTCGAGGGCGTGCCGCGGGCATCGGTACGCGCCGTCGAGCGCTCGCTCAAGCTCACGGCGCACCGGTTCACCGACGGGGCCCGCTACGTCGCCGACCCGCGTGGTGGCCGGACGTCGTTCGACAAGGGGCACGGACTGGTCGACGTCGTGGCGGCGTTCCGGAGGCTGAAGCACTAGACCAGCACTGACCTCGGCGTGACGGCTGTGGCTCCGTAATCCGTTCGCTGCGGGGCCGGTGTAGTCCGTACCGTTGGGGGGCTATGCGCCACCTGCCCCTCGCCGACCCCGGCGTCCCCGACACCCGCTCGCCAGGCCGCCTGTTGTGGTGGATGGCGCGGGGGCAGTGGCACACCCTGCTGGCGGCGATGGCCTTCGGCATCGTGTGGATGCTGGCCCAGGCGCTGACCCCGGCAGTGGTCGGCCGGGCGATCGACCAGGGCGTGGCCGGCGGCGACAGCGAACGGCTGCTGCTGTGGGCAGGCGTGCTGCTGGGCCTCGGGGTCGTCGGCGCGGTGGCCGGCGTCATGCGGCACCGCTTCTCGGTGACCAACTGGCTGACGGCGGCCTACCGGACCGTGCAGCTGGTCATCCGGCGCAGCACGCACGTGGGCGCGGCGCTGCCGCAGCAGGTGCCCACCGGTGAGGTGGTGAGCATCGGCGCGACCGACCTCGCGCACATCGGCGGCATGATGGACACCCTCGGCCGGATGGCCGGCTCCGTCGTGTCCTTCGTCGTGGTCGCGCTGATCCTGCTGGACGCCTCGGTGACGCTCGGCCTGGTCGTGCTGATCGGTGTCCCTGCGCTGCTGCTCGCGATCGGCCCGCTGCTCAGGCCGCTGCAGACCCGCACGCTGTCCCAGCGGGAGATGACCGGCCGGCTCAACGGCCTGGCCGCCGACATCGTGGGCGGGCTGCGGGTACTGCGCGGCATCGGGGGCGAGCGGGTCTTCCACGACCGCTACTCCCGCGAGTCGCAACGGGTGCGCAACGCCGGCGTGCAGGTGGCCCGGCTGCAGTCGGTGCTCGACGCGCTGCAGGTGCTGCTGCCCGGGATGTTCGTGGTGCTGGTCGTGTGGCTGGGCGCCCGGCTCGCCGTGCAGGGCGAGATCAGCGTCGGCGAGCTGGTCGCGTTCTACGGCTACGCCGCGTTCCTGATGATGCCGCTGCGCACGGCCACCGAGTTCGCCAACAAGCTGATCCGTGCCCACGTCGCGGCCGCCCGGGTGTGCCGGCTCTGGCGGGTCCAGCCGTCGCTGGCCGACCCGGACGTGCCGGTTCCGCTGCCCCGCGAGGGGGAGCTGGTCGACGCCGCGTCCGGTCTGGTCGTGCGGCCCGGGCTGATGACGGCGGTCGTGGCCGACACGCCGGAGGAGTCGGAGCACCTGGCCGACCGGCTGGGGCTGTACGTCGACGCCGACGTCACGTACGGCGGGGTGCCGCTCACCGCCGCGACCCGCCGCGACGTGCGTGAGCGGGTGCTGGTGAGTGACACCGGCAGCGCCCTGTTCGGGGGCCGGCTGCGCGACGTCGTCGACGTACGGGGCACGGCCGACGACGCGACGCTGGCCCGCGTCGTCGACACGGCATCGGCAGCCGACGTGCTGGAGGCGTCGGAGGACGGCTGGGACACCGACGTCGAGGAGCGTGGCCGGTCCCTGTCCGGTGGGCAGCGCCAGCGGATGGTGCTGGCCCGGGCGCTGCTGGCCGACCCGGACGTGCTGGTGCTGGTCGAGCCGACGTCAGCCGTCGACGCGCACACCGAGGCCCGGATCGCCGCCCGGCTGCAGGACCACCGGGCGGGGCGCACGACCGTGGTCACCACCACCAGCCCGCTGCTGCTCGACCGGGTCGACGAGGTCGCCTTCCTGGTCGACGGCGTCGTGGCCGCCACCGGCGACCACCGCCACCTGCTGGACACCGACCCGCGCTACCGCGCGGTCGTCACCCGGGGGGAGGACGCATGAAGCAGAACCTCCCGGTCGCGGACACCCGCCAGGTCCGCCGCTACGCCCGTTCGCTCGCGCGTCGACACCCGCGGGAGCTGTGGCGCTCGGTCGCGCTGCACGTGCTGGCCGCGATCGCCGGCCTGGCCGGACCCTGGCTGCTGGGCGACCTCGTGCAGAGCGTCGAGGACGGCACGACCACGGCAGACGTCGACCGGGTCGTGCTCTGGCTGGCCGGCTTCCTGGTCGCGCAGACCGTGCTCACCCGGTACGCCCGCTACACCTCGTCGGTGCTGGGCGAACGGGCGCTCGCCGAGCTGCGCGAGGACTTCGTCGACGACGCGCTGGGGCTGCCTGTCGGCACCGTCGAGCGGGCGGGCACCGGCGACCTGCTGACCCGCACGTCCCGCGACGTCGACCAGCTCGGCTGGTCGCTGCGCTACGCCGTGCCGGAGACGGTGATCGCGCTGATCACCATGGTGTTCACCGTTGCCGCGTGCCTCGTCGTCGGGCTGTGGGTGTTCGTGCCGCTGGTTGCCGGCGTTCCCCTGCTCTGGGTGGGCACCCGCTGGTACCTCAAGCGGGCCACGCCCGCGTACCTGCGCGAGAGCGCGTCCTACGCCGACATCAACGCCGGGGTCGCCGAGACCGTCGAGGGTGCCCGCACGGTCGAGGCGCTGGGGCTGCAGCGCGCGCGCACCGTCCGCACCGACGACGACATCGGGGCGTCGTACGCCGCCGAGCGGGCGACGCTCTTCCTGCGCACGGTCTGGATCCCGGTGGTCGAGTTCGGTTACCTGGTGCCGACGGTGGCGACACTGGTGTTCGGTGGCTGGCTGTACTACCAGGGCCAGGTCGGCCTGGGTGCGGTGACGGCAGCGACGCTGTACGTGCAGCAGCTGATCGACCCCGTCGACCGGCTGATCTCGTGGCTGGACGAGCTGCAGATGGCGGGCGCGTCGCTGGCCCGGCTGCTCGGCGTCGCCGAGGTGCCCGACGACCGGACGCCGACGGGGCGGCAGCCGCACGACGAGGAGCTCGCGGCGCGCGAGGTGCGGTTCTCCTACCGCGAGGGCCGCGACGTGCTGCACGGCGTCGACCTCGAGCTGCGGGTCGGCGAGCGGCTGGCGATGGTGGGCCCGTCCGGTGCGGGCAAGTCGACGCTGGGCCGGCTGCTCGCGGGCATCCACCCGCCGCGTGCCGGCAGCGTGACCGTCGGCGGCGTCGGGGTCACCGAGCTGCCGCTGGACGAGCTGCGCGGGCACGTCGCGCTGGTGACCCAGGAGCACCACGTGTTCATGGGCAGCCTGCGGGTCAACCTCGCGATGGCACTCGACCCCGTCCTCGACGACGGCGCCGTGGACGGCGACGGGTGGTCGGAGGAGCTCGACCGCCGGCTGTGGGAGGCGCTGGACGCCGTGGACGCCATGGACTGGGCCGAGGAGCTGCCCGCCGGACTGGACACGGCCGTGGGCCAGGGCGGGTACGTGCTCACGCCGCCGCAGGCCCAGCAGGTCGCGCTCGCGCGGCTGGTCCTCGCGGATCCGCACACGCTGGTGCTCGACGAGGCCACGTCGCTGATCGACCCCCGGTCGGCGCGGCACCTGGAGCGTTCGCTGGCCGCGGTGCTCGAGGGCCGCACCGTGGTCGCGATCGCGCACCGGCTGTTCTCCGCGCACGACGCCGACCGGGTGGCGGTCGTCGAGGACGGCCGGATCGCCGAGATCGGGCCGCACGACGAGCTGATCGACTCCGACGGGTCGTACGCCGACCTGTGGCGGTCGTGGCACGGCGAGCCCGCCCGGACGTGACCTGCTGGACGTGACCGTGCGCGCGCCGTCAGCCAGCCGGCCGACGCACGTAGAGGTCCCGGGCCTTCACGCCGGTGTCGGGGAAGTCGGTGAAGAAGCCGTCCAGCCCCTGCTGCAGGAACAGCAGGTCCTCGGCGATCGCCTCACCGTGCTCGGCGGGGTCGTCACCGCGGCGCAGGTCCGCCGGCAGGAACTCGTTCTCGCTGCGGAACGTGAACGCGTGCACCAGCAGGGACTCGGCGTGCGCGTCGTCGACCAGGGTGGTCGGGTCGAGCAGGAAGTCGTCCTCGTCGCGCGGGATCACCAGGTTCTTGTTCGGCCCGATGCCGTCGGCGTACTGCGCGATGAACCTGAGCCCCTCGGGCGTCACCAGGTCGGCGTAGGTGCGCGGGTCGCCGCTGGCGACGAAGTCGTACGGTGCGCCGGTCGCGTCGAGCAGCTGGATGATCTTGTTCGACGTCAGCCGGTTGAGCAGCCGCAGGTTGCGGGTCTCGAAGCTCTGCACGAACACCTTCGAGCGGTACGTGTCCAGGTCGTGCTCGTCCAGCTCGGCGACCAGCCGGCGCTCGAGCGGCAGCCCGATCGAGCGGAAGTACGTCGGGTGCTTGGTCTCGGGGTACACGCCGACCCGGTCACCGGTGCGCGCCTCGTACCGGTCCAGCAGGTCGAGCACCTGCTCGAACGTCGGCACCCGGAACCGGCCGTCGTAGACGGTGTTGCCCGGTCGCAGGTCGGGGAGCCGCTCGACGGCGCGCAGGGTGCGCAGCTCGGCGAGGGTGAAGTCCTCGGTGAACCAGCCGGTGACCGCGGTGCCGTCGATCGTCTTCGTGGTCTCGCGGGCGGCGAACTCCGGGTGCTCGGCGACGTCGGTCGTGTCGGTGATGACGTTCTCGTGCCGCGCGACCAGCACGCCGTCCTTGGTGGCGACGAGGTCGGGCTCGATGTAGTCGGCGCCAAGCCTGATCGCGAGCCGGTACGACGCGAGGGTGTGCTCCGGCCGGTAGCCGGAGGCGCCGCGGTGCCCGAGCACCAGCGGTCTGGCCACCTGCCGGGCGGTGTCTGCCTGGGTCTCGGCGGGCGCTGGCGCGGCGGCCGACGGCACAGCGACGGCGGCGCCCAGGGCGAGGGTGGCGCTCAGTCCGGCGGCGGCGAGAGTGACGATCGGTCTCATGCCGGGCATGCTGCCCTGAATCGGACATTCGCGAAACCGGAGGCACCGACCGGACGCCGGACCGACCACCGTCGTTCACCTTCGTGGTACGGATCATCGGTGCACCGATGAGTTCTCGCGCCTGCGGTCGTTTCACCGTGCACAGGACCACACCCGGTGGGCGGGGACGCCCCAGGAACGAGGAGAACGTCATGGACTGGAAGCTCGAGCTGATCATCGTCGGGGTGAGCGACGTCGACCGCGCGAAGGCCTTCTACACCGAACAGCTCGGCTTCCACCTCGACGTCGACCACGACATGGGCGAGTCGTTCCGCGTGGTCCAGATGACTCCCCCCGGGTCCGCGTGCTCGATCACCATCGGCATCAATGTCGGCGCCGGGGAGCCGGGCACCACCAAGGGCATGCACCTGGTCGTCGAGGACATCGAGGCCGCGCTGGCACACCTGGACGCGAACGACGTCACGCACGGCGGCATCCAGCACTTCGAGGACGGCGCGATGACGCCCGGCCCCGACCCGGAGCGCCGCGACTACGGCTCGTTCATCTTCTTCTCCGACCCCGACGGCAACTCGTGGGCGGTCCAGCACGTCAACCCGCGCGGCTGACGTGAGCGTGCGCGTCGAGGAAGAGTTCGCGGCGGCCACCGAGCGGCACCGCCGGGAGCTGCACGTGCACTGCTACCGCATGCTCGCCTCGTACGACGACGCCGAGGACGCCGTCCAGGAGACCTTCCTCCGGGCGTGGCGCAGCTGGGAGACGTTCGACGGCGATCACCTGCGGGCGTGGCTCTACCGCATCGCGACGAACACCTGCCTGGACATGATCCGGGCGAAGGGACGGCGGGTGCCGGAGCTGCACTCGTACGCGGAGGTCAGCTGGCTGACGCCGTACCCGGACACCGTGCTCGACCAGGTCGTCTCGGACGAGGCCGGCCCCGACGTGCTGGCGGTCGCGCGCGAGACGATCGAGCTCGCGTTCCTGGCGGCGCTGCAGGTGCTGCCGCCGCGGCAGCGAGCCGCCCTGCTCGCGCGCGAGGTGCTCGGCATGCCCGCCGCCGAGACGGCCGTGCTGCTCGAGACCAGCGTGGCAGCGGCCAACAGCGCGCTGCAACGGGCGCGGTCGACGATGAAGCAGCACCTGCCGTCGCACCGCAACGACTGGACCGCGCAGGAGCCGAGCGCGGCCGAGCGTGAGCTGCTGGACCGGTTCATCGACGCCCACCAGCGGTGCGACGCGGCGGCCGCGGTGGCCATCGCCGCGACCGACCTGCGCATCACCATGCCGCCCGCGCCGATGTGCTTCGACGGGCGGGACGCGATCGCGCCGCTCCTGGAGCGCGCGTTCGGTCCGGAGCGCGACGGCGACTGGCGGCTGCTGCCGACGATGGTCAACCGGATGCCGACGGCGGCGAGCTATCTCAAGCGGCCCGGCGACAGGGAGTTCCGCGGGTTCAAGCTCGACGTGCTGCGGATCGAGGACGACGCGATCGCCGAGATCACCACGTTCGGACCACGGTGGTTCGACCAGCTCGGGCTGCCGCAGAGCCTGCCCACGTGAGGAAGCGGTCAGCCACCCTGCCCGGAGTCGCCGACCGCCTGCTCACGCAGCAGGTACTTCTGGATCTTGCCGGTGCCCGTCTTGGGAAGGGGGCCGAAGAAGACGTACTTCGGCGCCTTGAAGTGCGCCAACCGCTCCCGCACGTGCTCGACCAGCTCATCCGCCTCGGCGTCCTGGCCCTGGCGCAGGGTGACGTACGCCGCCGGCACCTCGCCCCAGCGCTCGTCGGGCACCGCCACCACCGCGACCTCCAGCACCGCCGGGTGCTCGGAGAGCGCGTTCTCGACCTCGATGCTGGCGATGTTCTCGCCGCCGGAGATGATGGTGTCCTTGCTGCGGTCGAGGATCCGGACGTAGCCGTCCGGGTCGCGCACCGCGAGGTCGCCGGTCAGGAACATGCCGTCACGGTTGACGTCGTCGGTCGCGGCCTCGTCCTGGTGGTAGCCGAGCATGACCGTCTGCCCGCGCACCGCGATCTCACCCATCGTGCTCCCGTCCCACGGCACCTCCTCGCCGGACTCGTCCAGCACGCCGACCGCGTCGATCCCGAGCGTGCGCACGCCCTGCCGGGCCCGCAGCCGGGCCTGCTCCTCGCCGGGCAGCTCGTCCCAGGCCGGTCGCCAGTCGCAGATCAGCGCGGGACCGAACGTCTCGGTCAGCCCGTAGAGGTGGGTCACGTGCGCGCCGAGCGACTCGAGCCGGGCCAGCAGGGCCGGTGTCGGCGGGGCTCCCCCGGTGCCCACGTCCAGCCGGTGCCCGGCCGGAAGGGGCCGCGCCGTGGACGCGTCGGCGAGGGCGGTGAGCACGGTCGGCGCGCCGTTGAGATGGGTGACCCGGTGCTCGTGGATCAGCGACCACATCGAGTCCCCGTCGACGGCCCGGGTACAGACCTGCGTGGCGCCGACGGCGGTGAGCGCCCAGACGTACCCCCACCCGTTGCAGTGGAACATCGGCAGCGTCCACAGCTCGACCGTGGACACGTCCAGCTGCGCGTGGCCGATCTGCGCGAGGGCCTGGACGTAGCCACCGCGGTGATGACAGCGCACGCCCTTGGGCCTGCCCGTCGTGCCGCTGGTGTAGTTGATGCTCAGCACGTCCAGCTCGTCGACGGTGGGGAGCTCGCACGCGACGGCGGTGGACAGCAGCTGCTCGTACTCGTCGTCGGCCCCACCGTGGCGCACCGTCGCCAGCCCCGGCACCAGCTCGTGCACGGCTCGCGCCAGGTCCTCGAGCTCGGCGTCGTACAGCAGCAGGGCGGCGTCGGCGTGGTCGACGACGTAGCCGAGCTCGCGGGCCGACAGCCGGATGTTCAGCGGCACCATCGGCACGCCGGCCGAGGGGACGGCGAAGTGCGCCTCCACCATCAGGTGGCTGTTCGGGCTGAGCAGGGCGACCGGTCGCCCACCGGCGCGGTCGCGCACTGCCCACGCCAGCCGCTGCGCGCGGTCCGCCAGCTCCGCATAGGTGTACGACACGTCGCCGTCGATGACGGCGACCCGCTCACCGTGGCTCGTACGGGCGCGCTCGAGGAAGGTCGCCGGGGTCAGCACGGGACCGCCGAACGGGGTGCCAGTCGACGAGTCGGTCACGCGAGCTGCTCCAGGCCCTTGGCCACGAAGATCTCCGTCGCCTCGCCCACCCGGTCGAAGCCGGCGCCCACCGTGAGCCCCTGCGTGTGCCGGGCGTGGATCCCCTCCGCGATCACGGCGAGCTTGAAGAACGCCAGCCCGCGGCAGAACTCGAGGTCGTCAACCGGCCGCCCGGTGGTCTCCTCGTAGGCGGAGACCAGCGCATCGGCGGACAGGAAACCGGGATTGGCGCTCACCGCGTGGCTGCCGCCGAGCAGGGTCGCGCAGTCCTCGTCCCAGTACGCGAGGAGCACCGCCACGTCCATGGTCGGGTGGCCCAGCGCGGCCATCTCCCAGTCGACGACCGCACGGATCCGGCTCGGGTCGTCCGAGGCGACGATGGTGTTGTCCAGGCGGTAGTCGCCGTGCACGATCGTGCCTCGCGACCGGTCCGGGACGTCGCGGGCGAGCCGCTCGTACAGGCGGTCGACACCCGCGACCTCGCGGAAGCTGATGCGCTCCCACTGGCTCCACCACAGCCGCACCTGGCGGCCGAGGAAGCCCGCTGGCCGGCCGAAGTCCTCGAGGCCGACGCCGGCGGGCTCGACGGCGTGCAGTCCGGCGAGCACGTGGACGAGAGCCAGCGAGCACTCCCTCGCCTGCGCCTCGCTGAGGGTACGGGCGTCGTCGGCCGAGACGAGGACGCGTCCGTCCACCCACGCCGTCAGGTTGAACGGTGCCCCGGTGACCGACGGGTCCTCGCACAGGTGCACCGCCGGCGGCACGGGCACCGCGGTGTCGGTCAGGGCCGCCATCACCCGGAACTCCCTGGCCATGTCGTGCGCCTTGGGCGTCAGGACACCCAGCGGCGGACGCCGCAGCGCCCACGCGCCGTCGCCGTCGGTCAACCGGTAGGTCAGGTTGGACTTGCCGCCCTCGACGAGCTCGGCGCGCAGCGGGCCGGAGAGGTCGAGGACGTCGGTCAGGTATCGCTCGACCGCCACGAGGTCGAGGCCGCGCTCAGCGGGTGCCCGCGTCCCGTCCATCGCGGCCCGACTGTAGCCGACCGGGGGCGGGGATAGGCTCGGCCGCCATGCCAGTCGACTTCAGCTGCTCGGCGGAGGTCGCGGAGCTCCGCGACCGGGTCCGCCGGTACGTACGCGAGGTCGCGGTGCCGGAGGAGAGTGCGGCGTTCGGCGACAGCGACAAGGACCCCGACGAGACCGGGGACGACATCCGGCGGCGACTGCAGGCCGGCGCTCGCGACGCGGGGGTCTTCGCCCCGACCGTGCCCGTCCGTTGGGGCGGGCTCGGACTCGACATGCGCGACCTCGCGATCGTGCTCGAGGAGGCTGGGCGCAGCGTGCTCGGGCCGCTGGGCATGAACGCCGCGGCGCCCGACGAGGGCAACATGCACCTGCTGCACCTCGTCGCGGATCCGGCACAGCAGGTGCGCTACCTCCGTCCGCTCGCAGCGGGCGAGATCAGGTCGTGCTTCGCGATGACCGAGCCGGCTCCCGGCGCCGGATCGGACCCGTCGGCGCTGCAGACCACGGCGAGGCAGGTTGCGGGTGGGTGGCGCCTGGACGGGCGCAAGTGGTTCATCACCGGGGCGGACGGTGCCGCCTTCACCATCTGCATGGCGCGGACGGCGGACGAGGGGCGAGCCGCCGCCACGCTGTTCCTGGTCGACGCCGACAACCCGGGGATGCGCATCGTGCGGCACATCCCGACCCTGGACGCCGGGTTCATGGGCGGGCACTGCGAGGTTGTCTTCGACGACTGCGTCGTGCCGGACGAGGCGGTGCTCGGTGGTGTCGGTGACGGGTTCAGCCAGGCACAGGTACGGCTCGCACCGGCCCGCCTCACGCACTGCATGCGGTGGATGGGGCTGGCGCAGCGGGCGCACGAGCTCGCGATCGCACGGGCGGCCGAACGCTCGGCGTTCGGCTCGCGGCTCGGCGAGCTCGGCATGGTGCAGGCGATGATCGCCGACAACGAGATCGACCTGCACGCCGGCCGCGGGCTGGTGCTGCGCGCGGCGTGGGCCCTCGACGAGGGTGACCGGGGACACCACGAGACCTCGATCGCCAAGGCGTTCGTGGCCGAGGCGGTGGGCCGGGTCGTCGACCGGGCCGTCCAGGTGCACGGCGCCCTCGGCGTCAGCACCGACGCACCCCTCGCGCACATGTACCGGGAGGTCCGGCCGTTCCGCATCTACGACGGGCCGTCGGAGGTGCACCGCTGGTCGATCTCACGCCGGCTGCTCCGCCGACGTGGCAACGGCGCCTGACAAGGTAGGCCGGACCTGGCTGCGCCGTAGCCCCGTGGAGAGGAGCCCCACCGTGTGGATCTGCCGGACCTGCGGCGTCGAGCACGCCGAGCGGGTCGACGTGTGTGCCATCTGTGCCGACGACCGGCAGTGGGTGCCGGCTGCCGGCCAGCAGTGGGCCACCCTGGACGAGCTGACCGCGGCCGGGCACGCGACCCGGCTGCAGGAGCTCGAGCCCGACCTGTTCGGTGTCACGGTCGATCCACCCGTCGGCATCGGTCAGCAGGCGCACCTGGTCCGTACGCCGGCGGGCAGCCTGCTCTGGGACCCCAACGGCTTCGTGGACGACGAGGGCGTCCGGCGGATCCGGGAGCTGGGCGAGGTGGCCGCGATCGCGAGCAGCCACCCGCACATGTTCGGGGTTCAGGTCGAGTGGAGCCGGGCGCTGGGCGGTGTGCCGGTGCTGGTCTCGGAGCCCGACCTGGGGTGGGTGGCACGTCCGGACCCGTCGATCCGGCCCTGGGCGGGCCGGGTCGAGGTCCTCCCGGGAGTCACCCTGCTCCAGCTCGGCGGGCACTTCCCGGGCAGCGCGGTCGTGCTGTGGCCCGCCGGAGCCAACGGCAAGGGCGTGCTGCTGACCGGCGACACGATGCAGGCGAATCCGGACCGGAAGTCGGCAACGTTCATGCGCAGCTACCCGAACCGGATCCCGCTGTCGGCTGCGGTGGTCGAACGCGTCACCCGGGGCGCCGAGGCGCTGACGTTCGACCGGCTGTACGACAACTTCGGGCACACCATCGAGGCCGATGCCCGGGCGGTCGTGCGCCGGTCGGCCGACCGCTACATCGGCTGGGTCAGCGGCGACTTCGATCACCTCACCTGACTCAGGGCCGGCTCGCGATAAAGTAGGACTTGTCTGCGCACCATCGTGCGCGAGCCGCCCGGACCCCGCGGCCCCAGGTGTGGCCTGTGTTGGGGGGCATTGACGTGGTTCAGGAAGGCAAGCTCGCGGCGGTCCTGAGCGAGTTCGCCCGGACACTGGTGACCGACTTCCCGATCCAGGGGATCCTCGACCATCTCGTCGAGCGGATCGTCGAGGTGCTGCCCGTCACCGGCGCCGGCGTCACGCTGATCTCGCCCGGGCTCGCCCCGAAGTACGTTGCCGCCTCCAACCCTGCGGCGCTCCGGTTCGAGCAGCTGCAGACCGAGGTCGGGCAGGGGCCGTGCCTGCTCGCGTACGAGTCAGGCGAGGCGGTCGTCGTGCCGGACCTGTCCGACGACGAGAGGTTCTCGGTGTTCGCACCACCGGCCATGGCCGCCGGCCTGGCCGCTGTGTTCACCTTCCCGCTGCACCACGGCGAGGGTCGGCTCGGCTCGCTGGACCTGTACCGCGACACCCCGGGGCTGCTGGACCAGCGTGACCTCGCGGCGGCACAGACGCTCGCCGACGTGGCCGCGGCCTACCTGATCAACGCACAGTCCCGCGAGGACGCGCAGCAGGCCTCCGACCAGTTCCGGAGCAGCTCGCTGCACGACTCGCTCACCGGGCTTCCCAACCGGGTCCTGCTGCAGCAGCGACTCGAGCACGCGTCCCAGCGCGCCGAGCGGTCGCGCTCCTTCGCCGGCGTCCTGTTCGTCGACCTCGACCAGTTCAAGGCCGTCAACGACACGCACGGTCACGAGGTCGGTGACCAGCTCCTGCGCGCCGTCGCCGAGCGCCTGTCGAGCGTGGTCCGGCCGGGAGACACCCTTGCCCGCCTCTACGGCGACGAGTTCGTGTTCCTGTGCGAGGACCTGCCCAGCGCCGACGAGGTCGAGGCCCTCGCCGCCAGGGTCGTCGAGTCCTTCGCCGAGCCGTTCGTGCTGCCGAACACCGACGAGCTGCTGCTGGTGGTGACCGCCAGCGTCGGGCTGGCCTTTGCCGGCCCGGGTGAGGAGATCTCCCACCGGCTCGTCGTCGACGCCGACGCCGCCATGTACCAGGCAAAGCGCAGGGGCGGTCGCAGCCACCAGGTCATCGACCTGCGTGCGGGCAACGAGGTCAGCGACCGGAAGAACCTGCGGCGCGACCTGCAGGCAGCGTTCGCACAGGACGAGCTCGACCTGGCCTACCTGCCCATCGTGCGAGCCGACGACGGGCGCCTCACCGGGGTGGAGGCGCTGCTGCGCTGGACCGACCCGTTCCGGGGACCGGTCCCCGCACGCACGATGATCAACCTCGCCGAGCAGGACGGGCTGATCGTGCAGATCGGCGCGTGGGTGCTCCGGCGTGCGTGCACCGACCACGTGGCGCTGCTCAGCAAGCGACCCGGCGACACGCTCGACCTCTCCGTCAACGTCTCGGCACACGAGCTGATGGGACCCGGCTTCAGCGCCGCCGTCGAGACGATCCTGGACCAGACCGCGATGGACCCGGCAGCGTTGATCCTCGAGATGACCGAAGGCATCTTCATCGACGACACCGACCGGGCCATCACCGTGCTCGCCGACCTGAAGGCGCTGGGCGTGCGGCTGGCGCTGGACGACTTCGGCACGGGCTACTCGGGCCTGGCCCACCTGCGCCGGTTCCCCGTCGACATCGTGAAGATCGACCCGAGCTTCATGTCCGGCGTCGAGTCGCAGCCAGCGGGCTCCGAGCTGATCGGCGCGGTCACCAACCTCGCGCACGTGCTCGGCCTCGCCGTCACCGCCGAGGGCATCGAGACCGACGTCCAGCGCAAGGAGATCGAGGAGGTCGGCTGCAACTTCGCGCAGGGCTTCCTGTACGCCCGGCCGATGCCGCACCGCGACCTGGCCGCACTGCTCTCCGCGCACGAGGGGCAGGCACTGCACCTGCCGAGCCCGGTAGCGGCGCGGGACCGGATCGGCGTGTCCGGCTGACGCGGCCGGCCCAGGCTAGACACGTACCCGCACGCACCAGGCGGACGCACTGAGCGCGAACGGCGCCGGCGGCAGCAGCTCGGCACACCGCGACCGCAGGGACTCGCGTCGCGACGGGTCCGATGCCATGACGTAGGCACCCGCCGGTCCGACCCCCATCGTGAACGGCTCCCACCAGTCGTCGAAGGTCGCGAACGGCACCTCGACGGTCAGGGACGTGGACTCGACGTCGTCCAGCCCGGCCGCTTCGCACAGCTCCGCCAGGTGCCCCTCCCGAACCCCGGGCAGGGTGGACTCGTCCTGCGCACCCGGACCGAGGTCGTGCACCGCGCGCCAGAACGTCGCAAGCGGGCCCGCACCTCCCGCGTGGTCCCACACGCAGGCGGCCACCACACCGCCGGGGCGGGTGACCCTGGCCATCTCCTGCAACCCCGACACCGGCTCGGTCATGAAGTGCACGACCAGCTGGGCCAGCGCAACGTCGAAGCCGTCGTCGGGGAAGGGCAGCCGCTCGGCGGTGCCGGACCGCACGTCGACGTCGGGGAAGCGCTCGCGAACAGCCGCGACGAAGGATGCCGACGGGTCGATCGCCGACACGGCGCTCGCGCCGAGGCGTTCGACCAGGCGCGTGGTCAAGGCCCCGGGTCCGCACCCGACGTCGAGCGCACGGTCGCCCGTACGTACCCGAGCGAGGTCGGTGAACTGGTCGGCCAACGGCTCGGAGAACCGGCCCATGAACCGGGCGTAGGCCTCCGCGCTGACGTCGAACATCACTAGCTGACGACCATCCCGTCGAAGTCGATGCGCGGGTGGCCCGGCGTCGCCCTGTTGACCACGCGGATGGTGTGCGCTCCGGCGCTGAGGGCGCGGTCGAAGACGATGACGCGGTTGAGGTTCGGTCCACGCTTGTGGGTGTCGACCCTGCCCGCGGCGACGCCGTCGACGTAGACCATCGCCCTGCCGCGGTCGGCACCTTTGGCCATGACCAGCGCGAAGTGGTCGCCCTCGCGGAACGTCCGGGTGATCGTCATCGTGGCTCCTGCTCGCCTGGTCCACCGCTGGGTGCCGCCGGAGGCACAGTCACACCGTCCGATTCTCCAGCCGCCGGAATAGCTGATCGTGCCGTCGTCGGAGCCCACGCCCTGTGCCGTGTACCCGTCGTCCTGCCACACCGTCGGGTTCCGGTCCATCGCCACGACACCGGCACCGTTGAACCGGCAGTCGTGTGCCTCGACGACGAACCCGTCGAGGTACCCGCCGCCACTGCCGAAGCCCTCGTCGTAGTCGCTGATCGTCGTGACGAAGGCAGGCCGCCGCAGGTGGTTGGCCACCCTCCACAACGGGAAGCCCGAGCCGTAGTTGCCATGGGTGCCGTGCACGCTGTAGCTGCAGATCCCGGACGGGTCGGCCGCGGTCCAGGTGAGCTGCACCGGCACCTCGACGTACCAGCCGGGCAGCGGTGAAGCCTGCAGCTGCGCCCCGACCTTGAAGGCCGGGCTGGCCGGTGCGTTCACCCGGGGCGCGGCACGGTCACCGGCCGGGGCCACCAGCGTGCCTGCGGCGAACGAGCCGCCGCCGACCACGACGAGCAGCGCGACGACCGCCACTGCCCCGCGCAGGGACCAGGTTGACCTCATGACGTCCCCTCGAGCGGGTGTGACCGACCAGACCTGCCGACGATGACACAAACCCCCACCAATTGGCGGTGTTCGGCGGATTCGGTGACTGCATCATGCTGGGTCGAGGTCAAGAGATCCCGGGCAGGAGGAATCGATGGCGACGTACTCGGTCAATCGCTCGGCGGTGCAGAAGGCGGAACAGCTGATCCGGGCCGGCCAGTACGTGCTGGACAGCGACTGGGGCGACGTCCAGCCGTCGGCGCCCGAGCAGAACGCCTATCTCGAACGGCACTCGTGGGACGAGTACGCGCAGTGGCACCTCGGCCTCACCGAGGGTGCCAACGACGAGACCAAGGCGCGGTACGCCTTCGTGTTCGGCGACTTCCGCCGGCTGCACCGCACCGGGCTCATCGCCTCGGTCTACCGGGCGTCGGAGTGGAGGCACAAAGACGTGGAGCTGGCCGCGCACGACCTGCTGCAGCTGCTCGACGCCAGGACCGCCCGTCCCTCCTGAGCTGGCGGTCAGAACTGCGGGGGCCGGCTGAGCACCGCCAGCAGGTCGTCGGCGGGCATCGGCCGGGCGAAGTGGAACCCCTGGCCGAGGTCGGCGCCCAGATCGGCGGACGTCTGCGCCGCGAGTGCCGACTCGATGCCCTCCATCACCACGTACAGGTCGAGCGCGTGCGCGAGGTCGACGATCGACGCGACGACGTTGTCCCGGCCCTGGTCGGTGCCGAGGTCGGAGCAGAACGACTTGTCGATCTTCATCCCGGTGACCGGGAGCTCGCGCAGCCGCGCGATCGACGAGTAGCCACAGCCGAAGTCGTCGATGACGAGGGAGATCCCCTGGTCCGCCAGCGGGTCGAGTGCCAGGTGCACCTCGGTGAACTCCCGCATCAACGCGGTCTCGGTGATCTCGATACCGAGCTGGTCGGCACGCAGGCCGTACCGGTGCAGCACCGCGAGCACCTCGTCGCCGAACACCGGGTCGGACAGCTGCCGGGCGGACACGTTCAGGGTGACACCACGACCCGGCAGCCGGTCACCGAGCCGGGCGCCGAACTCGACCACCTGGCGCAGCAGTCCCGCCCCGAGCGGCACGATCAGCCCGGACTCCTCGGCGAACGGGATGAACAGGTCGGGTGCGAGCAGGCCGCGGGTCGGGTGCTGCCAGCGCACCAGCGACTCCACCCCGGCCCAGGTCCGCGTACGCAGGTCGACCATCGGCTGGTAGTGCATCACGAACTCGTCCCGCTCGATTGCACGGCGCAGCTCGGACTCGAGGGTGATCCGGTGCACGGCGCGGTCGCGCAGGCGGGAGTTGAACGTCGCGTGGCTGGACCCGGCGCGCTCCTTGGCGGCGTACATCGCCGTGTCGGCGTCGCGGATCAGCTCGTCGGGGCGCACCTGCTTGCTGCTGTACGCGATCCCGATCGAGACGGACAGGAAGAACTCGCCGCGATCGAGGACGAACGGCGCCGACATCGCCGACTCGATCCGGGCGGCGACCTCCTCGACGACACCGACCTCGGCGTCGACGACCATCAGGGCGAACTCGTCACCACCGAACCGCGCCAACGTGCTGCGGTCGCCCAGTGCGGTCTTGAGCCGACGCGCGACGTCGAGCAGGATGCGGTCGCCGGTCGGGTGACCGAGAGAGTCGTTGATCCACTTGAAGCCGTCGAGGTCGAGGAACATCACCGCGAGCAGTCGGCTGTCGGTCAGCTGGTGGCCGAGCTCGCTCAGGAACCAGGCCCGGTTGGACAGTCCGGTCAGGGAGTCGAAGCGGGCGGCGGCGCTCAGCCGCTCCAGGTTCTGGCTCCGCTCCAGCGCCAGCGCGGCCATGCTCACCGCGGCGGCCACGGCGCGCCGCTCCGACTCGTCCGGCCGGTGGCGCACGCGCCGGTAGACCGCGAACGTCCCGACCACCTCGCCGGTGGCGTTGGTCAGCGGTCGCGCCCAGACCGAGCGCAGCTGCTCCTCCATGGCCAGATCGGTGAAGTCGGCCGTCAGCGGGTCCAGGAGGGTGTCCTCGACGACCACCGTCTCGTTGCGTGCGGCCGCGGTGCCGCACGCCGACGCACCCTCGCGGATCGGGAGACCGTCGACGCCTCGTCGCAAGGCGCCGGGCAGGGACGGCCCCGCCGCCAGGCGCAGCGACCGGTCGTCTGCGTCGACGACCAGGACGGAGCACATCGAGCCCGGGTACGTCCGCTCGATCTCGGCGCAGATCAGGTCGAGCGTGGCCGCGAGCGGCTGGCCGCGTGCGATGCGCTGCAGCACCAGCTGCTGGCTGGCCAGCTCGTCCTGCGCCTGACGTCGCTTCTCGTCCACCTCCCAGTGCTCGGTGACGTCATGGCAGTAGCCCATCAGCTGCAGGGCCCGATCGCCGTCGCGCGCCGTCACCTCCCCGCGGGCATGCATCCGCCGGACCGCACCGCTGGGCAGCACGATCCGGTAGTCGTGCTCGTACGGCGCGAGCGACTGGACCGTGCTGGTGATCGCGGCAGCGACGCGGTCCCGGTCGCCGGGATGGACGCGCTGCAGGTAGTCGGCGAACGACGCCGGCCCGGTGGCCGGGTCGAGCCCGTACAGGCGGTAGAGCTCGTCCGACCAGCTGACCGAGTCCGTCGCCACCGACCAGCTCCACGAGCCGATGTGGGCGATGCGCTGCGCCTCGGCCAGCCGTTGCCGGCTCTCGTGCAGCGCAGTCTCCGCCTGTCTGCGTTCGGAGACGTCCCGCATGGACGCCACCACCACCCGGCCGGACGACGCCTCGACCGGCGACAGGCTCACCTCGACCGGCACCTCGGCGCCGGTGCAGGTGCGCAGCTGGAGGTCGAAGCGTTCGCCGTTGTGGTCCGCGGTCGGGTGCAGGAACGTGCCCTGGTCCGCGCTGCGCGCCGACTCCGGGACCAGGCTGTCCGCCGGTCGCCCGACCAGGTCCGTACTGGCATAGCCGGTGAGCACCTCGGCCTGCTCGTTCGCGAGCACGATCAGGCCCTGCTCGTCGATCACGATGAGGGGGTCGGGGGCCAGCTCCAGCAGCTTGCCGAACTGGTTCTGGGACGCGTCCGGCTGCGACAGCGCCCGCGAGCGGTCGATGACCTCGCCCAGGTGCGAGCCGACCGCCGCCAGCTGGTCGAGCTGCACGGCGTCCGGGACGGTCCCGGCGGGAGCGAAGAACTCCAGCACGCCCTCGACGCCCCGGCTGGACACGATCGGCAGCGCGAAGGCGCCCCGGACGCCGGCGGCCTCGGCTGCCTCGGCACGCCGGGACGTCTCGTGCGTGCCGAAGTCGTCGACCCACTCGGGCCGGCCGGACTCGAGCACACGCCCCGGGAGCTCCTTGCCCGCCCGCAGGATCAGCGTGCGGCTGACCGCCACGAAGCGTTCGTCGCGGTCGGGCGAGGCGCGGTGCCACACGTCCATGGACAGCAGCACGCCGCTGATCGGCTCGCGGCTGAACGCGTGCCCGATCGGCCAGCCGGTGAAGTCGCAGACGGCGTCGAGCGCGCGCTGCACCGCCTGGCGGACGTCACCGTCGGGGTGCTCCGGGTCAGCCAGCTGCTCGATCAGCCTGCCGAGTGGCGCCGCACCGGACGGGCGCGGGAGTCGCTGCTGCAGCGGCCGCGAGGGATCGCTTCTCGTCGAGACCATCCCCTCCCGGAGCCACGACTATGTCGTCCCCCCGGCTGTGGGGAGCATAGCGGCCCGGCTCCGGGGCCTTCCTGTACAGCGCCTCGTGCGCCGCCTCGGCCGCCGCGGGCTGGGTGTCGCGCTGCGCGACCGACCACTCCTGGGTCCCGCGGTCCAGCGTCACCGTGGTCCAGCCGCTGCCCGCCTCGTCGCTGATGCGGACGAGCAGGGTGTGGTTGTGCTCGAACCTCACCCGGGCGAACTCGTCGGTGCGTCGTCGAGTGGCGCGAAACCGGCCGCCGAGCCGTCCACTCCGCCCACTTTCGCGCCACTCGCGCCTCGAGGTGGGGTGTGGCTAGGGACCGACCGTCAGTCGGCCGCCGCAGCCGTGCCGCCGGTCACCGCCACGGCTCCGGTGCGCCGCGGGTCGCCGGCGGCGCTCAGACCGCCGCCCGGCTCCCACTGGGCGACGCCGACCCCGCCGAAGTACATCGAGTGGGCCGGCATCGCCAACGTGGGCTGCCCGAGCCCGTCCGGCAGCGGGAGGTCCTGCTCGTGGTCGACCCGCACCGGCGGGTCGAGGCCAGGGCGGACCCGTACGTGCACGCGGGGGTGCGCGACCGCGTCGGCGAGCGGGAGGCCGCCGTTGACGTGCAGCGCCAGCACCTGCGCGATCGCGGTGGGGATGCGGTCGGAACCGGGCGAGCCGATCGCCAGCACCGCGCCGTCGGCCGCGCGCCGGCCCACGGTGGGGGCCATGTTCGACAGCAGCCGCTCACCGGGCCGCAGCCCGTGGATGCCACCAGGCACCAGCTCCTGCTCGCCGAGGCAGTTGTTCATCCAGATCCCGGTGCCGGGTGACAGCACGCCCGAGGAGTAGCCGGACGACACCGTGACCGCACACGCCGTTCCCTCGTCGTCGACGACGGACACGTGCGCGGTGCTGGGCGAACCGAGCGCGCCGGGCTCGGACGCGAGCACGGTGTGCTCGGTGGCGACCAGGTGCCGGAGGTCGTCGTCGTCCCAGGTGGCGGCGGCCGGTCGGCCGCGGAGACGGTCGAGCAGCGCCGCGGCCACGACGCCGCCGCGTGCCGGCGCAGGGTTGGTCGCCAGCCGCCAGCCGCCCTGCTCCACGGCCAACGCGGGCCGCGGCACGGCGCGGTAGGCCGCCAGGTCGGCCGCGGTGACGAGCCCCTCGTGCGCGGTCATGTCGGTGGTGATCAGCCGGGCCAGCTCACCGGTGTACATCGCGTCGGCACCCTCCGCCGCGATCAGCTCGAGCGACTCGGCCAGGTGCGCCACGTGCACGGTGGCGTCGTGGTCGAGCAGGGCTCCGGACTCGTCGTGCAGCACGGCGTGGCTGTCAGGGTGCCAGCCGAAGATCTTGGCGTGCACGTACTCGAGGTACTGGTACGTGGCCGGGCCCATGGTGAAGCCGCCACGGGCCGCCTCGACGGCGGGCGCCACGACCTCGCGCCACGGCGCGTGCCCGTAGCGGCGGTGGGTGAGGTCGAGTGCCCGCAGCGTGCCGGGCACCGCGACCGAGCCGTGGCCGATGGTCATCCGGGTGCCGCCGCCGTACGCCGTCTCGATGTCCCACACGCCTCGGCCGCGGCGGTCGTCGGGCAACCCACGACCAGGCACGTCGACCCAGCCGTCGACGGTCACCGGGTCGGACCCGTCGGCCGGCTGGACGGTGAGGAAGCCCCCCGAGGCGAGCGAGACCAGCCCGGGCTCGCTCACCATCGTGACCAGGACCGCCGCGAGGGCGGCGTCGACGGCGTTGCCCCCGTCGGCTGCCACCCTGGTCGCGGCCGCCGTGGACAGCGCGTTGGGCGCGGCCACCGCGATCCGGGTCCCGTTCACGGCGCGGACGCTACCGTCACCAGCGGTCGTGCACGTGCTCGCGCACCTCGCGGTCGTAGACGTCGCGCAACGCGTCGAGGACCTCGTCGCCGAGCGGAGCGAGCCCGGCCGCCTCCGCGTTGCCCCGGGCCTGCTCGGGCGAGCGGGCGCCCGGGATGACGGTGGTGACACCCGGCTGGTCGACCACCCACCGCAGGGCGAGCTGGGCGGTGGTGGCGTCCGGAGGCGTCGAGGCCGCGACCTCCCGGGCGGCACGCACGCCCACGTCGAAGGGCACGCCGCTGAACGTCTCCCCCACGTCGAAGGCGGCACCGCTGCGGTTGAACGTCCGGTGGTCGTCGGCGGCGAACGTCGTGTGCTCGTCGTAGCGGCCGGACAGCAGCCCGCTCGCGAGCGGCACCCGCGCGACGATGCCGACACCCGCGTCGGCGGCCGCGGGCAGCACCCGTTCCAGCGGCTTGCGGCGGAAGACGTTGAGGATGATCTGCACGCTGGCAACGTGCGGCCGGGCGATGGCCGCAAGCGCCTCGTCGACGGTCTCCACCGAGACCCCGTAGGCCGCGACGACGCCGTCACCGACCAGTCGGTCGAGCGCGTCGAAGACCCGGTCGTCGGCATAGACCGCCGTCGGCGGGCAGTGCAGCTGGACGAGGTCGATCGTGTCGACGCCGAGGTTGCGCCGGCTGCGGTCGAGCCAGCCGCGGAACGCCTCCTCGGTGAACGCGCCGGGCTCGAACGGGTCTGCCCGCCGGCCCATCTTGGTCGCCACGAACAGGTCGGCGTCGGAACGCTCCGCGAGCACCCGGCCCACCAGTCGCTCGCTGCGCCCGTCGCCGTAGACGTCCGCGGTGTCGAGGAACGTGACCCCGGCGTCGATCGCGCTGTGCAGCACCGCCAGCGCGTCGTCCTCGCTGACGTCTCCCCAGTCGGCCCCCAGCTGCCAGCAGCCCTGCCCGATCACCGACACCTCGCGGCCGGTACGTCCGAGCGTGCGCGTCTCCATGCGCCGCACCCTAGGGGTGCCCCCGATTCGCGCCCGCACGGGTGCAGGTCCACCATGACGACGGCGCCGGGACCTTCCCGGTGACGAACGCTGGGAGTGCTTCGATGGAGTTATTGCTCTGGATCATCGCCGTGATCCTCGTGGTTTCCGGGATCGTGTCGATCGTGCGGGGCGCGATCCTCTGGGGGGCTCTGCTGATCGTCGTCGGTCTGCTGGTCGGGCCCGGTGGGGTCAGCATCTTCACCTGACCCGCCGGCACCGCGGCGGACGTGGACCGGATGTTGACACCGGGGACGGCTGGCGCGAGGCTGCAAACGTTTGCTGCCGCCGGCGACGGGACCCGCTGATGACCGAGACGACCACGTCCGTGGTCGCCGGGACGTGGTGACCGCTCCGTCGAGCCGTCCCGGCGCCGAGACCACGACGCCGTGGCTGCCGACCGTCCTGCCGCTGGCCGTCTGCGTGCTGCTGGTGTCGACGGTCGCGTGGTTCCGGGTGCCCCTGCTGCCGGCAGTGGGCGACGAGCTGGCGATGTCGCCGACGGCCGTCGGCTGGGCGGTGACGCTGTTCGGGCTGGGCCGGCTGGCGATGGACCTGCCGGCGGGCAGCCTGGCCGACCGGGTCGACCCGTTGCGGTTGTTCACCGGCTCCGCGCTGGCGCTCTGCGTGGCCAGCGGGATCCTCGCGCTCGCGCAGGCGCCGGGCTGGGTGCTGCTGTCCGGCTTCCTGCTGGGCGCGGCGTCGGCCACCGGCAACACCACCGGGATGACAGCGGTCTCCGGCGCCGCACCGGTCGAGCGGCGCGGGTCCGCGATGGCACTGTTCTCGGGGTCGCTGCTGGTCGGGCAGGCGCTCGGCCCAGCCCTTGCCGGGGCCGTCACCACGTTCGGTACGTGGCGTACCGCGGCGTGGACCGCGGCCGGCATCGCGCTGGTCGTGGCCGTCGGCGCCGCGGTGTCCCGCCGCGGCGGCAGCGGTGCCCGCTTGACGCGCGCCCGCCGCGAGCGGCCCGAGCCGGACGGTCCCCCGCTGGACGCTGTGCAGCAGACGGTGCTGTTCAGCGTGGGCTTCACGGTGTTCTTCACGGTCGGGGCGATGCCGCAGACGCTGCTCCCGCTGGTCGGCGCCGGCGACCTGCACCTCACCACCGCAACCATCGGGCTCGCCCTCGGGGCAGGCGGGCTCGCCCGGCTGCTCGGGGCGGTGATCACCGGTGCCGTCTCGGACCGGGTGTCCCGGCGCGCGGCCCTGATCCCGTGCCTGGCGATCCAGGCCGCCGGGGTGGCGCTGCTGGCCGCACCCGAGGGAGTGGCGTGGTGGCTGGCCGCGATCGTGCTGATGTCGTTCGGGTCCTCGGGCCACGCGATCGGCGCGACCATGCTCGGCGACCGCGCACCCGGCGACCAGCTGGGCCGCGCGCTCAGCCGCTACCGCTTCGCCGGCGACATCGGCCTGGTCGGCGGTCCGGTGATCGCCGCCGCCGTCTACGAGACGGCCGGCACCCGGGCAGCGGTCGGCGTCGTGTGCGCCGTCCTCGTGGTCGGAGCGGTGGCGGCGACGGCCCTGCTGCCCGAGACCGGGCCGCTGCGGGAAGGGGTCGGTCGATGAGCGCACCCGGTGGCGCGGCCAAGGTCGAGGCGGTGGTGGCGAACTGGTTCCCCCGGTTCCTCGCCAACGGCATCGACTACCTCGACGTGCGGCGGATGCTGGACCGGATCGACGACTGGGACGACTGGGCCCCGGTGTGGACCGACCGCGCCGACGACTACGCCGCGCTGGGGCAGCAGGCCCTCACCGACGGGCACCGGGTCACGGCGGCCGAGCACCTGCGTCGGGCCGCGCTGACGCTGCAGTTCGCCCAGTTCGTGCTCACCGAGGATCCCGAGGCACGGCGGCAGCTGCAGCGCCGCCAGGTCGAGCTGTACGCGACCGCCGCCCCGCTGCTCGACCCACCGGCCGTCCGGGTGACGATCCCGTACCCGACCGGCGGTTCCGAAGGGGAGGTCGTGGGGTATCTGCGGGTGCCCCCGGGTGTGTCCGCGCCCGGTGTGGTGGTGCTGCTGCCGGGGCTGGAGTCGACCAAGGAGCAGTTCAGCACGTACGAGCCGTTCTTCCTGCGGCGCGGCGTCGCCACCTTGTCGGTCGAGGGTCCGGGGCAGGGCGAGGGCGGCTGGACGACGCCGTTCCGCTCTGCCACGTGCACCAGCGCGATGCGTGCGGTCGGCGCGTACGTCGCGGGCCTCACACCCGGCGCTGATGGCGTCGACGGGTCCCGCGTGGTGGTGCTCGGCACCAGCTTCGGCGGCTACCTGGCACTGCGGCACGCTGGCGACCTCGCGGGCGTGGTCGGAGTCGTCGACATCGCGGGACCGTACGACCTCCTGGCGTTCGACGAGCTCCAGCCGGTGACGCAGGACGGCTTCACCGCGTTCGTCGGCGCGGCGGACGCCGCGGAGGCCCGGACGCTGCTCGCCGACGTGACCCTGGACGGCGTCATCGGGCCGACCGGGCCGCCGGTGCTCGTCGTGCACGGCGAGCGCGACACGATCATCGACGTCCGGCACGCGCACCGGATCGCGGCCGGCCTGGGGCCACGGGTGCGGATGCAGCTCGAGCCGGACGGCGGCCACTCCTGCCAGAACCTGGCACCCGTCGTGCGACCACTGGTCGCCGACTGGGTCGCCGATCACCTGAACGCCCCACTCGACGACCGGGAGACACCGTGACCACGCACGCGTCTGCACAGGGCCTGCGCACCATCGGGCACCACGACCTCGACGGCATGGGCGACGGCATGCAGGTGCAGCGCGAGGCAGACGCGTTGTACGTCGGGCACTTCGGGCCCACCGGCGCGGGCACCAGCATCCTGGACGCCTCCGACCCGACCGACCTGCGGCTGGTCACCCAGTGGCGCGCTCCCGCCGGCACGCACACCCACAAGGTCCAGGTCGCCGACGGGCTGCTGCTGGTCAACCACGAGCAGTTCCGCGGCGGCGACCCGTACAGCGCCGGCATGGCGGTCTACGAGCTCGCCGACCCGTTCGAGCCGAAGCAGGTCGGCTGGTTCGACTCCACCGGTCGCGGGGTGCACCGGATCGTGTGGATGGGCGGCCGGTACGCGTACGTCTCGGCCATCCCGGAGGGCTTCGACGACCGGATCTGGGTGGTCGTCGACATGGCCGACCCGACGCACCCGGTGGAGGCCGGCCGCTGGTGGTGGCCGGGCCAGCACGACGGCGAGGAGCCGACCTGGCCCGACGGCACGCGCTACGCCGCGCACCACGGCCTGCTCGACGGTGACGTCGCCTACGTCGGCTACTGCGACGCGGGGGTGGTGGTGCTGGACGTCAGTGACGTGACCCGGCCCGCCAAGCTGGCCGACCTGTCCTGGTCACCGGGTGGCGACACCCACACCTGCATGCCGCTGCCCGGCCGCGACCTGCTGGTCGTCACCGACGAGACGGTGACCGACCGCTGCGCCGGCGAGGAGCACCTGGTCCGCGTCGTCGACGTCTCCGACCCGAGATCCCCGCGCGTGCTGTCGGTGTGCCCGCCGCCGCAGGGCGACTTCTGCGAGCGCGGACTGCGGTTCGGGCCGCACTGCACGCACGAGAACCGGCCTGGCAGCTACCGCAGCGCCGAGCTGGTGTTCGTCACGTACTTCAACGCCGGCCTGCGTGTCTACGACGTCGCCGACCCGCAAGCGCCCGTCGAGGTCGCGCACTGGATCCCCGAGACACCTCCTGGCCAGGAGGCTGCGCAGATCAACGACGTCTACGTCGCGACCGATCACCTGGTCTACGTCACCGACCGGGTCAACGGCGGCGTCTACGTGCTGCAGCCCGACGACGCGCTGTCGACACGGATGACCGGGGCGGCGCTGTGAGCGCTGCGACCAGCATCGACGTGCACGCCCACGTCGTACCCGTCGGAGTCGTCGACACGCTGGTCGCCGACGGTGGGCGCTACGGCGTCGAGATCGTCGAGCGCGACGGGCGTCGCGCGGCGCTCATCGCCGGACGGGTGCACGCGGGACCGCTGCGGCCCGACCTGATCGACATGGCACCGCGGCTGGAGTCGATGGACGCCGCCGGTGTCGCCGTGCAGGTCCTCTCCAGCTGGATCGACATGACCGCCTACGCTCTGCCCGCCGATGCGGGCGCCCGCTACTCCCGGATGTTCAACGAGGCACTCGCGGGCACCGCCGCCGCCCAGCCGGACCGGTTCCGCTCGGTCGGCACCGTGCCGCTGCAGGCCCCCGAGGTCGCGGTCGCCGAGCTGCGCCACGCGGTGGTGGGGCTGGGCATGGACGGGGTCGAGATCGCCACCACGGTCGACGGTCGCGACCTGGACGACCCCGACCTGGAGCCGTTCTGGGCCGCCGCGGAGGAGCTGCGGTGCCTGGTGCTCATCCACCCGTACGCCTCGCTGGCAGGTCGAGGCGTCAGCCGGTACTTCCTGAACAACCTGGTCGGCAACCCGGCCGAGTCGACGGTCGCACTCGGGCACCTGGTGTTCGGCGGCGTGCTGGAGCGGCACCCCGAGCTGCGGGTCTGCATGGTGCACGGCGGTGGCTTCGCCCCGTACCAGCTCGGCCGCTGGGACCGCGGCTTCCACCGCGACGCCCGCGGCGCGGCCGCGAACCTCACCCGGCCGCCGAGCGAGTGGGTGCGCGGGATCCACCACGACACCGTGCTGCACTCACCGGCCTCGCTGCGGTTCCTGCTGGACGTGGTTGGCGCCGACCGGGTCGTGCTCGGCAGCGACTACCCGTTCGAGATGGGCGACCTCGACCCGATCACCACCCTCGACCAGGTGCCGGGTCTCACCGCCGACGAGCGCCGGCTGGTGCTCGCCGGCAACCTGCAGCGGCTGCTCGACGACGTCCGCCACTGACCCCGCCCCACCGGGCCTCCGCACGGATCTTCCGGCCGTACGCGCGCCCGGACGACCGCCTCGCCGGAAGATCGGGGTGGGTCAGCCGGCGCGGTGCAGGCCGCGGGGGGCGGCGTGCAGCCGCTCGACGCCGGTGTCGGTCACGTGCACCAGCTCGCCGGTCTGGACGCCGGCGCGGCCGTCGGGCGTGACCACGTTGGGCTGCACGACCACGGTCATGCCGGCCCGGAACGTGCCCTCGCCCGTCGGGTCGTGGTCGCGGCTGCGAGACCCGAGCACCGGCGGCAGGTAGCCCCCGCCGAAGCCGTGCACCAGGTCGTCGAGGGTGGTGAAGCCCGCGTCCTCGATCACGCCCGCCGCCTCCTGCACCTGCTCGGGAGTGGTGCCGTCGCGCAGCACCGCGACGACGGCGTCGAAGGCCGCCTCGGCGACGTCGTGCAGCTCTTGGTAGAGCGGGGTCGGGTCGTCCTCGACGGCGAACGTCCGCAGCACCTGCCCCGGGTAGCCGCCGAACGCCGCGCTGAGCTCGACGACGACCGCGTCGCCCGGTCGCACGCGGCGACCGGACGGGTGCTGGGCCGGGTTGGCGCGACGCGGGTCGCGCATCGGCGTCACGCCGAAGTAGTGGATGTGGGTGGTGCCGCCGTACGGGACGTACGCACGCTCGACGAGGTCGGCGAGCTCCCACTCGGTCAACCCGCTGCGCAGTCCGGTGCGGAGCGCGTCGATGGCGGCGTCGGACAGCGCGGCTCCGACCCGCAGCCACTCCAGCTCCGCGGCGGACTTGTGCTGCCGCAGCCGGGTGTAGTCGGCGCCCAGGTCGACGACCTCGACACCGGCCGCCGCAAGTCCGCTGGCGGCGCGCGCCGAGAGCGGTCCCACCACCCCGAGCGGATCGGTGCCGTGCCCCCGCCGGCCGAGCTCGGCGACCACCGAGGCGACGGCCGAGGGCCCGACCCAGTCGACGTCGGCGTCGCGGGCCACCGCACGGGCCTGCGGGACGTGGTTGTAGAACCCGACGAGGAGCGCGTCGCGACGCCCCTCCTCCACGACCGCCCAGGCCTCGCGGGTCACCGGCCAGCCGGTCACCCACGGCACCGCGGTGCCGGCCCGGTCGGCCCCGACCAGCAGCACCCGGCGCAGCCCGCGCTCGGCGGCCGCGGCGAGCAGGTCGGAGCGGCGGCGGCTCAGCTCCCCGGGACTGAACGCTGGCAGGCCGTCGACGAGCAGGTGGGCCGGGACGTACGGACCGCGCGGGACTGAACCGGTCACGACCGCGGCGGTGCGGTCGACCCGCGCACGATCAGCGCCGGCTTGAGCCGGATGTCGGCCGGCGTCGTCCCGCGCTGCTCGATGCCCTCGATCAGCAGGTCCGCGGCACGGTGGCCGATCTCGTAGTGCGGCAGCCGGATGCTGGTCAACGGTGGGGAGAACTTGTCGTTGAACGGGGTGTCGTTGTAGCCGATGACCGACACGTCGTCGGGGCAGCGCAGCCCGTGTGCGCGCAGCACGGTGTAGCCGCCGAGCGCGATGAGGTCGTTGCCGCAGACGGCGGCGGTGAACTCGACCCCGCGCCCGATCAGCTCCTCGAACGCGTCGGCGCCGAGGTCCTCACGGAACCAACGCGCGAACACGATCCGCTCCGGGTCGGCGTCGAGACCTTCGCTGCGCATCCACGAGACGAAGCTGTGGTAGCGGACCAGACCCGTCGACACCTCCTGCGTGCCGCCGACGAACGCGATCTTGGTGTGGCCGAGCGAGGCCAGGTGTCGTACGGCCTGACCGATGCCGCTGTGGTCGTCACCCAGGACCGCGGGCACGGTGGGCTCGTCGGTCGTCCGGTTGACCAGCACGGTGGGCACCCCGCTGCTCTCGATCTCGGCGAGCAGCGGGTACGAGCGACGCGCCGTCGCGAGCACCAGCCCGTCGACGCGTCGCGTCGTCATCGTGCGCAGCAGCGAGCGTTCCTTGCCGTCGTCGTTGTCGGTGTTGGCCAGCACCAGGGTCCAGCCCGAGTCACGCAGCCGGTCCTCCAGCCCGCGGACGATCGGCGGGAACAGCGGGTTGGTGAGGTCGGGCACCAGCATGCCGACGGTGAACGTACGACTCATCTTCAGCCCGCGGGCCAGCGCGTTGGGCTGGTAGCCGAGCCGCCGGGCGGCGTCGAGCACCGCTGCCACCGTCGCCGGGCTGACCTTGCTCCGGCTGTGCCCGTTCAGCGCTCGCGAGGCGGTGGACGGGTGCACGCCGGCGCGCCTGGCCACGTCGATGAGCGTGGCCGGGCCCTTGCTTCCTCCGGCCTCGACGACCATGGACATGCGCCTCCCGTTCGGAAGGCAGCCTACAATCGTTTGCGACTCCGGCGTCAAGAAGTCCGGTCCGGGATCCGGCGTGCGGCGGCACCCGGGCGTGGCCGGGCCGGGCATTGACCCTGCAAACGTTTGTCTCCTACCGTGAGCCGGGAGCGGTCCTAAAGGGAGGTCAGGGTGGCCCAACCGGTGGTGGCGATCCTCGGCACGCGCTACGCCGACTTCTCGGTCGAGGAGCACGCGCTCGGCCCCGTCGGTGCCCGGCTGGTCGCCGGCGACGGCGGGTCCCCCGACGACATCGTCGCGGTGGCCGCCGGTGCCGATGTCGTCCTGGCGGGCAGCCGACCGCGCTTCACCGCCGACGTGGTCGCCCGGCTGGGCGAGGGGGCAGGTGTCGACGGCCGGCTGCGCGGCATCGTCCGCTACGGCATCGGCACCGACTCCATCGACCTCGACGCCGCGCGCCGGCACGGGGTCGCCGTCGCGCGGGTGTCCGACTACGGCACCGAGGCCGTCGCGGTGCACGCCGTGTCGCTGGTGCTCGCACAGCTGCGCCGGCTGGTCGACGCCGACCGCGCGCTGCGCTCCGGGCAGTGGGGCGTGGCCGGTCTGCGCCCGCTGCACCAGCCGAGCGGCCTGGTCGCCGGAGTGGTCGGCTTCGGCCGGATCGGCAGGCAGGTCGCGCACTACCTGCGGGCGTTCGGGATGCTGGTCTGCTGCTACGACGCGTACGTCGACGTGGCGGCCGAGGCCGACGTCGACGCGGTGACGCTCGACGAGCTGCTGCAGCGCAGCGACGTCGTCACCCTGCACGCGCCCGGCAACGCCGACGGCTCGCCCCTGCTCGGCCCCGACGAGCTGGCCCGGATGCGGCCGGGCAGTGTGCTGGTCAACACCGCCCGCGGATCGCTGGTCGGCCTCGAGGCGCTGGCCGCGGCGCTGGCCGCCGGCCGGCCGGCCCGCGCGGCGCTCGACGTGTTCCCGTCCGAGCCGCCCGAGGTGTCGGCACTGGAGTCGGTGCTGGCCGGCGTGCAGGACCGGGTCCTGCTCACGCCGCACATGGCGTGGTACACCGAGGAGTCGGAGCTGGACATGCGACGCAAGGCCGCCGCCGAGGCCGCCCGTCTGCTCCGGGGCGAGCCGCTGCGCGACCCGGTCGTCGAGATCGGAGGCACCGTCTCGTGATCCACGAACTCACCACCATGACCAGCCCGGAGGCCGCCGATGCGGTCGCCCGCTCACGCACCGTCGTGATGCCGGTCGGCAGCATCGAGCAGCACGGGCCGCACCTGCCCAACGGCACCGACACGTTCGCGGCCGAGCTGGTGGCACGCGCGGTCGCCGACCGGCTGGACGCGGTCTACGCCCCGCTGGTGCCCTACGGCGTCACGCCCATCCACGCCGGCCACCCCGGCACGGTGAGCCTGCGGCGCGAGACGTTCGAGGCGCTGCTGCGCGACGTGTGCACCGAGCTGATCGCGCTCGGCGTACGCACGGTCGTGCTGGTCAACTGGCACGAGGGGAACATCGCGTCGATGAACGCGGTGGCGACCGAACTGCAGGACCGTCACGACGTCACCTTCGTCGCCGCACAGGCGTGCTACGTGGCGCAGCGTATGTACCGCGACGCGGGCGGCGAGCTGACGCACGGCGGCGGCATCGAGACCCTGGCGGTGCTGGCCCACGACGCCGCGCTGGTCAAGACCGATCGCGCGGGCGAGCCCACCCGCCCGCCGGGCGCCCTGGAGATGGACCGGATGCGGCGCTCGCACGAGGTCTACGGCTTCGTCACCGACGTCACCGAGCTGGCCGACGAGGGGTGGTACGGCGACCCGCACTGGGCCACAACCGAACGCGCGGCGTCGTTCGCCGAGGTCGTGGCTGACGGCGTGGTCGAGCTGGTCGAGGGCGTCGTGGCCGCCCGCAGGTCCCGTACCGAGCCGCACTGACAACGGCACCGCTGGAAGGACTGTCCATGGCAGAGAAGGTTCGCCTCGCACCGGTCGGCCTGGGCCGCTGGGCCCGGGTGCTCGCACGCGGCGCGCAGCGCGGCGACGTGGTGGAGCTGTACAGCTGCTTCAGCCGCGACGAGCAGCGCCGCGACGCGTTCTGCGCGGAGTACGGCGTGCCGAACGCGGCCAACTCGTACCAGGAGCTGCTCGACGACCCCGCGGTCGACGGCGTCATCATCACGACGCCCAACGACACCCACCGCGAGGTGATCGTCCAGGCGTTGGAGGCGGGCAAGGCCGTCTACACCGACAAGCCGATCGCCCACACGCTCGAGGACGCCAACCGGATCGCGGCCGCGGTCGCCGACACCGACCAGGTCTTCGCGGTGGGTCACAGCTCGCGCCGGCTGTCCGGGCACCGGGAGATGAAGCGTTGGCTCGACGACGGACGCATCGGCGACATCAGCCTGGCCGAGGCGAACTTCTCCAACGAGCGCGGGCTCGAGCTCACCCCGCAGACCTGGCGCTACTACGCGGACAAGAGTCCCGGTGGCGCGTTCATCCAGCTCGGTGTGCACCACGCCGACACCCTGCAGTTCCTGCTCGGCCCGATCCGGCGGGTGACCGCGCACGCTCGACAGCTCTACACGAAGTCCGAGGTACCCGACGCGGTGATGGCGATCTGCGAGTTCGAGAGCGGTGCGCTGGGCTACATCGGGACCGGCTGGGCATCTCCCGGCATCTACACGATGAACCTGCAGGGCACCAAGGCCAACCTGCGGTACGACCTCGACTTCACCCACTGGGACGAGTCGCACCAGGCCGACGACTGGTCGACACTGCGGTCGCAGTTCTACGGCGAGTCGGTGCGCCAGCAGGTCGAGCTGCCGCGCACGGACATGTTCCGCGAGCAGCTGGACGAGTTCGGGCTGGCGATCCGCGGCGAGGCGACCGTCGAGGTCGGGGCCGTCGAGGCGGTGCGGGCGCTGGCAGTCGTACGGTCGGTGCTGGAGTCGTCGCAGCGCAACGGCGAGGCGGTCGACGTGGCCGAGGTGATCCACGACGCCGGCGCCACCGCCACCGTGTCCTGAGCCCTGCTGCCCGTACGAGGAGGTGCTGCACCATGCCGGTCGTGCGGCGTGCTGACGTGACGTTCGCCCACCTCGTCGGGCGCCGCGCGGGCGACCCGCTGGCCGGTCTCGACGCGGCCGGGTGCAGCGTGCGCGTGGTCGTCGTCGCACCTGGGCCGCGTACGCCGCACCGGCACCCGCACAGCGTCGAGGTGATGCACGTGGTGGCGGGCACGGGCGAGCACTGGCAGGGCGACACCTCGACCCCGGTGGGACCCGGCGACGTCGTCCTGGTGCCCGTCGGCTTGCCGCACGTCACCGTGGCGAGCGGGCCGGGCGACGTGGAGCTGGTCTGCTTCTTCCCGCACCCCGAGCTCGGCGCCAACACCGAGGAGCTGGACGGCCCGGTCCGCGGCTGACCTGCTTCCCGAACGATCCGACCGTACGAGCGCCCCAGCGATCATCAGGTCGGATCGTTCGGAGAAGGGTGGTCAGGAGATGTCGCCGGGCTCCGGCTCGAGGCCGAGGTTCTCCTGCGCCTCGGTGAGGCAGGAGAAGTCGACGTGGTCCCGCCAGTCGAAGTCCGCGGGCACGTTCTCGTTGTCGATCATGTCCTGGTTCCACTGGTCGAACGCCTCTTCGGGCGCGCCGCCGTCGAGGGCCCAGTTGTACTCCATCTCGATCTGCCACTCGGCGAGGTCACCCTCGCTCGGCGCCAGGTCGCGCTCCTCGGTGATGGCGACCGCTGCGTCCTGGTTGTCGGTGTAGTCCTCGCCCTCGGAGATCCACTGCTTGGCGGCGATCCGACCCTCGAGGTAGGCACACACCGCCTCGTGGTCGTTCTCCATCGTCTCCTCGGTGACGACCCAGACCTCCTGGGGCGCGTCGTGGTACTCCTGGAAGATCATCTCGCCGTTGGCCTCGTCGAGCGGGATGAGGTGCCGCGGCTGGAGCACGGCGACATCGATCTGACCGGCGATCAGCGCCTGCAGCCGGTCGTCGGAGCCGCCCTCGATCTGCACCCACTCCATCGAGTCGGGGTCGACGCTGAGCTCGTCGAGGATCTTCTCCCCGACGGTGATGTTCCGGTCGCCCGCGGGGCCACCGCTGATCTTCAGGCCCTCGAGGTCGTTCTTGTCGACCCCCTCGCGGATGCCGAGGAACCAGGCCTCGGTGTCCTTCTCCACACCGATGATCTTCATCGGCACGCTGCCCTCGGCCAGCGCGGACCAGATCACGTCGCTCTCACCCTGCGCGACCCACACGTTGCCGCCGAACAGACCGGCGAGGTACTCGTCGGACGCGACGACCTCGGCCGGCTCGGTGAAGCCGAGGTCCGGCCAGTACTTCTCGTCGGCGACCATCCAGGCCAGCTGGTTCATGTAGTCGTCGTTGTCCATCGCGAGCTTTACCTGGTTCGGACTCAGGCCACCGTCGTCCCCCGAGTCGTCGTCACCGCCGCATCCGGCGGCGAGCAACGCGACGGCACCCAGCAGGGCCGTCGTCAGTCGGAAACCCTTCATCAGGTTCACCCTTCCTTTCTTGCACGCACCTCGTGATGTCGCCGTTGCCGCCGACCGGACCCCCTGTGCTAGGCCGCCAGTGGCTGCGATCGCCACTGCGAGACCCTGCGTTCGAGTAGCTGGCTCAGCCCGACCATCGCGATGCAGAACAAGATGAAGATGAGCAGCATCCCGTACGTGCGCGCGCTGTTGAACGTCTTGCTGGACAGCGTGATGATGTAGCCGATCCCGTTCGTGCCGGTGAACAGCTCACCGATGAACAGGCCGATCAAGCCCCGGGACACACCCATCCGCACACCGGTCGCGATGAACGGAACCGTCGCGGGGAAGACCACGAAGCGGAACATCTCGACCCGCCCCGCCCCGAAGGAGCGGGCGGCGTTGAGCAACGAGTTGTCGACGGTCTTGACGCCCTCCATCACCACGACGAGCGTGGCCGGCACCGCGGAGAGCACGATGATGACGATGCGGGCGGTGTCGTTGATACCGACCCACAGCAGGATGAGCGGCATCAGGATCAGTCGCGGCGTGGTGTAGAGCGCCCAGATGTACGGGCTGAGGATCTTGTCCAGGATGCGGATCCCGCCGACGGTCAGCCCCATCGGGATCGCGATCACCAACGAGATCGCCAGGCCGACCAGGTAGATCCACATGCTGATCCAGAGGTTGCCCCACAGGATGCCCTCCTCGCTCATCTCCTGGAGCTCACGGAAGACGTCGGTGGGCGCCGGCAGGAACAGCTGCGGGATGTCGCTCATGGTGGCCGCGAGCTGCCACAGCAGGAAGAACGTGGCCAGGTTGAGCACACCGATGATCCAGCGCTGGCTGCGGGAGTAGACCCGCCGGCCGCGTGGACGCCGCTTGGCCGGCTCGCTCGGTGTGCCCGTGGTCCGACGACTGGCGAGGCGGGACCCACTCGTCGTCGTCACAACGCCACGTCCTCGCGCCACCGGCTGGCCACCTTCTCGAGCTGCCGCGACAGCGAGATCAGCACCAGCGCCACCACCACCAGCAGGCTGGCGAAGGCGAACATCCGCGCGGTGTTGAAGTCGCGCATCGACCGCATCACCTGGCTGCCGATGCCGCCGGAGCCGACGGTCAGCTCGATCACCAGCAGACCCACGAAACCGCGGGAGATGCCGTTGCGGATCCCGCTGGCGATGAACGGCAGGGTGCTCGGCGCGATCACCTTGGCGAACATGTTGAACCGGCCGGCACCGAAGCTGCGCGCCGCCTGGACCAGGGACGCGTCGACGGTCTGCACCCCGTCCTTGCAGCTGAGGATCAACGGGATCACGGCCGACAGGTAGACCAGCCAGACCTTGACCTCCATGCCGAAGCCGAACCACAGGATCATCAACGGCGCCAGGGCGATCCGTGGCATCGCGAAGAAGCCCCACAGGTACGGCGAGGTCAGCAGGTCGGTCGTCGGTGACATGCCGATCATCAGGCCGAGCGGGATGCCGGTCACCAGCGCCAGCGCCAGGCCGGCGGCGAGGGCGGACATGCTGTCGGTGAAGGCCGGCCACATGGTCCCGTCACGGACAGCGATGACGAACTCGTCCCAGACCTGGCCCGGGGTCGGGAACAGGATGGGGTCGGGCTCGAAGATCACGATCAACAGCTGCCAGATCAGGATGAACGCGATGAAGCTGAGCACCCCTGGCAACCGGTTGCGGACGATCCGCTCCCACCGCGGCATCCGGCGGGGGCGCTGCCGAGCGGTCGCGGGTACGGTCGCGGTGGTCACGTCAGATCCCGCCGCCCGCACGGTCGTCGGTGACGCGCGCCTCGACCGGTGCGGTGACCGGCTCGCCGGCGATCGCCGCCTCGGCCTGCGCCGGACGCTCGCCCGCCAGCAGGTCCCAGATCCGGTCGCGGAGCTGCTGGAACTCCGGCAGCTGCCGGCTGGCCCGGCTGCGCGGGCGGGGCAGGCCGACGTCGACGATCTCCTTGATCCGCCCGGGACGGTTGGTCACCACCGCGATCCGGTCGCCGAGAGTGATCGCCTCGTCGACGCTGTGGGTGATGAACAGGATGGGCTGCCCGGTGTCGGCGACGATCCGCGCGAGCTCGTCCTGCATGATCTCGCGGGTCATCGCGTCGACGGCCGCGAACGGCTCGTCCATCAGCAGCAGCCGGGGCTCGGTGACCAGCGCGCGGGCCAGGCCGACCCGCTGCCGCATGCCGCCGGACAGCTCGCGCGGGTAGGCCTTCTCGAAGCCGGTGAGCCCGACCATCTCGATGTACCGCGCGATCTTGGCCGGGGAGTCCTTGTCGAGGCGCCGTTGCATCTCCAGGCCGAAGCGCACGTTGGCCTCGACGGTGCGCCACGGCATCAGCGCGTAGTCCTGGAAGACCACCGCGCGGTCCGGGCCCGGCCCGGTCACCTGCTTGCCGTGCACGAAGACCTCGCCCGCGACCGGGAAGGTCAGCCCGGCGACGACGTTCAGGAAGGTGCTCTTGCCGCAGCCGCTGGGGCCGACGATGGCGACGAACTCGCCCTCGCCGACGTCCAGGCTGAAGTCCTCGAGGGCCACCAAGGTGCTCTTGTCGCGGGTCCGCTCGTACTCGACGACAACGTCGCGGGCGTGCACGGCCAGGGTCGTCCCGGACCGCGTCGCGCCCCTGTCGACCTGCGCCACCTGCATCGCCTCACCAACTCCGTCGGCTCGTCCACCCGCCCGGACCCGGCCTGGCGCGGTGAACCCGGGACAGGCTGCAAACGTTTGCTGCCCAGCGCCGCGATGTCAAGCGTTTCGCCCGGGTGAAGTCGCCACGATCCTTCGTACGCGCCGTCTGCACACGTGTGCGCCGCGGAGCCGGAAAAGCCGGGCTCGCCGGGGTTCTCCCCGGTGGTCCCGGGGCAGGGGCGGCTCAGGCGCGGATGGTCATCCTGGCGACAGCGTCCTGCTCGACCTGGAAGGAGAAGTGGCTCGGGCCGTTGAAGCCGTTGCCACCGACCTCGGCGCCGACCACGGTCTCGCCGGCCCGTTCCTCGACCAACGTCACCGCCAGGCTGACCTGCTTGCCGATGAACTCCGCGTCGCTCCAGCCGCGGATCGCGTCCGGGCCGCGGAACTCCCGGCCCCAGTCGTCGACGACGCCGTCCGGGGTGAAGCCCGCGAGGAACCCGTCGACGTCACCGGCGTTGGCGGCGTCGATCAGCACGCGCACCGGTTCGGGAATCTGATGCATGGTGTCGGCTGCCCTCACTCCCACTCGACCGCTCCAGCACACAACCTCGTCCGGGCGTCAGTATCGTCGCTGCCCCACCGACAAGCACGGGGACGGTGCCGGGGGAGCTAGCTCGTCACCCGCATCCGCTGGTGGAAGAAGGCCCCCGTGAGCAGCAGCAGCCCCAGCGCGATGAACGAGGCGACACGGTAGTCCGAACCCAGCGTCGACAGGTCGTAGAGGAACACCTTCGCGGCGGCCAGGCAGAGCAGGCCCAGGCCACCCAGCCGGACGATCCTGGCGTTGCCGCGCAGCCCGATCCACAAGGCGATCAGCCCGCACATGGCCCAGAACGCCGAGAGCAGGGCCTGTCCCTGCTGGCGGCTGCCGACACCGATGCCGGTGTCGATGGCGTCCGGACCGGGCTGGAAGAGCGTCACGATCGCCGTGGACCCGAGGTAGAGCAGCGCGACTGCGGTGACCGCGCAGAGGCCGAGGCGCTCGTTGGCGGTCCGCGTCGGGTCGAGCTTCGCGCCCACGGCGGCGCAGGTGGCGACGAGCAGCAGTCCGAGAGCGGCCGCGCCTGGCGCGTCCAGCCCGTAGACCAGCGCTGACGGCGGTGCCTCGAACACCAGCACGTGTCCGGCGACGAGGGCAAGGAAGCCGAGTGCCCCCCATCCGGCGATGCGATCGTCGAAGCGTTGCGCCGCTCGGGCCAGCGCGCACGAGGCCGCGGCCCACGCGACGAGCAGGGCAGGCCCGTCGAGCGAGACGGCGATGACGTACGCGAGCGCCGCCATGGTGAGCGCGTCCAGGATGATGCGGACCTCGGGTCGCTCGTCGTGGACGACCAGGCGCGCACTCGCGAAGGCAGCCACGACGACAGCGAGCAGTGCCGTGGTCGCCCCGGGGCCGGGTCCGCCGCCTTCCTCGAGCAGCGCGGGCGGAGCGTCGAAGAGCAGGATGTGCCCGACGGACAGGGCAAGCTGGGCGCCGAGGGTCAGCTGGATGAGCTCGGCGCGGTCGGTGTAGTGGCGAGCAGCCGCGGCGAGGCCGACAGCGGTCGCTGCCCAGCCCACGCCCAGCACCCAGCCGCCGGCCAGCAGACCGAACGCGACGTCGCCCAGCACCACGGCAGCGCCGAGCAGCACCAGTCCGATCTCGGCGCTGACCCGTCGCAGCCCGAAGGCGACAGCCGCCAGCGCCGCGTGCGCGACAGCGAGTGCGACCAGCCAGAGCCCGCCCGCGAGCTCGCCGTCGCCGTGGGGCAGGCCGAAGTAGCCGAGCGCGCCCAGGATCAAGGCGCCGAACGGGACGAGCACGGCCGAGGAGCGCTCCAGGGTGGTCGTCGGGACCCGGAGCTCGTAACCGACCGCCAGCGCGAGGTTGAGCATCGCGAAGACGGCCAGGACACCGACGAGCTGCGCGGCGGGTACGTCCCCGATCGCCCAGACCGCGACCTGCGCCAGCGTCACGCCGGTGGCTGCCACCGCCAGCCACGGCCAGCGGCGCCAGACGAGGACAGCCGCCGCGGACGTGCTCGCCAGTGCCAGGAAGCCCATCCCCGCAGTCGTGAGGCTGTTGCCGAGCAGCGGCGCCAGCAGCGTGCCGCCCACGCCCAGGGCTGCCACCGTCCGTGCGTTCCAGCGGACGGCGATCGCGGTCGCGAGCGCACCGATGCCGAACGCGAGCGGGAGGGCGAGCGGGAGCGGGACGAGTCCGTAGGCCGCCGTGGCGACGGTGAGGGAGAGGAACAGGCCGGTGATCGCTGCGCCGACCATGGCCAGCGCCGCCTGCACCCGGCCCTTGTGCTCGTACAGCCAGATCCCCGCCGCCAGGAGCAGGCCCGACCCGCACGTCGCGAGGACGACTCGCGCCGTCTCGTCGATCCAGCCGTGGTCGATCGCCAGGGCGACGAAGAAGGCGATCCCGAGGACGACCGACACCGCTCCCACGACTCCCAGCAGCCGGCCACCGAGAAGGTCCTCGAGCTCGCGCGGCTGCCGGGGAGCCGGAAGCGGCAGCAGCGGCGGCCGCGAGGGCGGCGGCAGGGGTGCGACGTCGACGACGGGGACGTGGTCCAGCCGCGGCGCGGGTGCTCGCACGCCGACGTCGAGCGTCGCGACCCGTCGAGTCGCGTCGGGGACGACGCCGGTGGGTCGCGGCGGCGGGATCGGCGCCGTGCGACCTGCGAGCTGTCCGGTGAGGAACGCGACCTGCCGCTCAAGAGCATCGATCCTGAACTCGAGCTGTGTGTTCATGACCTCACCAGACCATCGTGAGGCGGTGCCGGAACTGCGCGGGGCTGGAGGATCGCTCGCAGCGACGTCGGTCTCCAGTGCGTGCCGCCGCGTGGCGTCGGGACGCCCTCGGCGTTGAGCGTGTCGCAGATCGCCTGCAGGGTCAGGCCGCTGGCCCGGAGGCTCCGGATGCGATCGGCGAGCGCGGGAGGCGTCGAGGAGGGGCGCCCGCGGCCGCGGCCGTCGCGGTGGTGCTCGAGCGCGAGCCGCGCCCGACGGCCCACGCTGCGGGACTGCCACTGCGCGGCCACCGAGAGCACCTGCGCGAGATGTGCGCCGGCATCGGTGGCGAGGTCGATGCCGAGGTCCGGTGCGACGATGCTGAACCCGTCGTCGACGGCTCGGTGCATCAGGTACGCGAGGTCCTCGACCGAGTACGTCAGCCGGTCGAGACGCGCGACGACGATGCCGTCCGCCTCGCCCGCGCGGCAGGCGTCGAGCGCCGCGAGCAGGCCGGGACGTCGCAGCGAGCGGCCCGACCGGACGTCCTCGTCGACGCGGACCAGCTGCCAGCCCCGGCTGCGGCACTCGGCCTCGATCACCCGGCGCTGGTCGCGCCGCCCGGGGCGCATCGACCGTTGCTCACGCGGAGCCACCCGGACGTACCCGATCACGCGCTTGACCTGCATGGACGCGACCATACACTAATTATGAATTAGTGTATAGAGCCGCCGCGGAGGCCCGACCTCCGGCTCCGCACCCGCCACACCAGTACGGCGGCGACGAGGCTCGCTGCCAGGACTCCGCCGGCTCCGGCGGCCGCGATCAGCGCCGGGTCCGCGCCTCCGTCGTCCTCGGCTGCTGCCGGTCGGGTCTGCGCCTGGCTGTCGTGCGTACCCCCTTCTGGCGCGGTCGACGGCGGTGAGGTGGTCTCGGTCACCGGCTCGACGATCTCCACGTAGTCCGGCGCACCGGTAGGCGTGCCTCCGACGTCCACCGAGAGCGTCGTCTGCGCCTGGTAGCGCCGCTGCCCGGGCTCGTCCTGCAGGTGCACGGCGAAGTAGTAGTCGCCGGCGAGTGAGGTGGGACCGATCGGCGTGGTGCCGAAGGAGTAGTGCTCACGGTTGCGGTAGCGCACTGGCGGCAGCGCCGCTCCCATCACCACCTCGTCGTTGCCGAGGTAGTTGCCCGTGTACCCCTGGTCGGAGCCGGTGAGCGAGATCGGCGTCTGGTCCGGTGCGTACGCGAACGTCGTCACCGGCGTCCCCGGCACGTCGATCTGCTGTTCCAGGGCCGGGTCGGCCGGCATCCGGACCGTGATGCGCGGGGCCTCGCCCCAGTCCGCGCTGACCCGGTAGAAGAGCATCTCGCCGCTCTGCAGCGTGTCGCTCCAGGTGCCGGGCTCCAGCAGTGGCGCATCGCTGAAGGTGCTGCCCCCGACGACCGGCCCCTGGACCGGTCCGGCCGGGACCGGCGAGTCGTCGATGCTCTGCTCGCCGGCCTGACGCGGCAGCTCGGACCGGTTGGTCACCGCTGGTTCGCTGATGACCAGGATCTCGATCGGCAGGTCGCCGGTGTCCGGGGCCCGGTCCTGGATCTCGTCGCCGCGGCGCACCTCGAGCAGGAGCTCGTCCTCGGCGCCGCAGCCGAACGTGTCGGACTCATCGGGGCGGAAGATCGTGCTGGCGTTGATCACCGGGTTGCCCTGGTACTCGGACAACGTGGTCTGGCCGCCGGAGCTGCACTCCTGACCCGCGCTGTTGAGCAGACCCAGGCTGATCGCGTCCGACTGCTGAGGGTTCTCGGTCCTCGCGGTGACCGCCACGTGCAGCGTGGTTCCCGGGGGCTTGGGGATCCGGTAGTACCTCAGCCCGGTCACCTGCTCGTCACCGCCGAGGGTGTCGGTGTAGCGGCCCGGGCCGATCTCGGGCGCCCCGGCTCGGTCGGTCGTGCCCTGCACCGGATCCCCGGACACGCTGAACTCACGGAAGGCGCGCAGGGACGCCCGGCCGAGGCAGCCGCCCAGCTCGTCGGCGTCGTCGGTCTCGCAGTACTCCCCTCCCCCGGCATCGGCGATGCACTGCAGCTGCCGGCGGGCCTGGTCGGGGACGCTCATCCCGACCACGTCGACCCGCAGGTCGATGCCGCGGTCGTGGATCTGCCGGGCCACGGCGCAGGGATCCGGGTGACACGTCTCCTCGCCGTCGGACACCAGCAGGATCGTGCCGCTCCCGTCCGGGCCGAGGTCCTTGGCCGCCTGCTGCAGGGAGTACGCGATCGGCGTCTCGCCGTACGGCCGGTACCTCCCGATCTGCTGCAGCAAGGTGGCCTTGTCCACCGGAGCGATCGGGACCACCAGCTGTGAGTCGGTGCACGCACCGGGGTCGGACCGGTCGAACACGGTGGCCCCGTACACCCGCATCCCGACCTCCGCGGCCACGGGGAGGTCGGCGACCACCGACCGGAGGGCACGCTTGGCCGCCGCGATCTTGGTGGTCCCCGAGGCGTCCGGCTCCCGCATCGACCCCGACGAGTCGAGGACGAGCAGCAACCTGCCCTGCGTGCCCTCGTCGGTGGTGGCGGCGACCGGTTGCGCCGGTTGGGCCGCGAGCACGGGGACCACGAACGCGACCGCCAGGACACCCATCGTCACCCGCACCGCTCGCGTCCAGCGGGCACGGTGCATTCTCAGTGAGGCAAACACACGCACCACGCTGCCGGTTCGCCCGGGCGAGATGGTTGCCCTTGCGTGCGTGGGTGTTGACGCAGGCGGAACAACCCGCCACGCAGGTCAGCGCGGTCGGCTCACTCCCACTCGATGGTGCCCGGCGGCTTGCTGGTCACGTCCAGCACCACGCGGTTGACCTCGCGAACCTCGTTGGTGATCCGGGTCGAGATGCGCTCGAGCAGGTCGTACGGGAGTCGCGCCCAGTCGGCGGTCATCGCGTCCTCGCTGGTGACCGGACGCAGCACCACCGGGTACCCGTACGTGCGGCCGTCTCCCTGTACGCCCACCGAGTGCACGTCGGCGAGCAGCACCACCGGCATCTGCCACACGTCGCGGTCGAGGCCTGCGAGGGTGAGCTCCTCCCGGGCGATCGCGTCGGCCTCGCGCAGGACCGCGAGCCGGTCGGCGTCGACGGCACCGATCACCCGGATGCCGAGCCCGGGCCCGGGGAACGGCTGGCGCCACACGATGTCGGCCGGCAGCCCCAGCTCCTCGCCCACCCGGCGCACCTCGTCCTTGAACAGGGTGCGCAGCGGCTCGACCAGCGTGAACTGCAGGTCCTCGGGCAACCCGCCCACGTTGTGGTGGCTCTTGATGGTGGCCGCGCCCTCGCCCCCGCCGGACTCGACGACGTCGGGATAGAGCGTGCCCTGCACGAGGAACTCCACCACCTCGCCCTGCGCACCGGCCTCGGCAACGACCTCGAGCGCCCCGGTCTCGAAGACGCGGATGAACTCGCGCCCGATGATGCGCCGCTTCTCCTCCGGCTCGGTGACGCCGGCCAGGGCCACGAGGAACCGCTCGGCCGCCTCGACGACCTTGAGCGAGACACCGGTCGCGGCGACGTAGTCGCGCTCGACCTGCTCGGCCTCGCCCTTGCGCAGCAGGCCGTGGTCGACGAACACGCACGTGAGCTGGTCGCCCACCGCGCGCTGCACCAGCGCCGCCGCCACCGCGGAGTCGACACCGCCGGACAGCCCGCAGATCGCCCGCTTGCCGCCCACCTGGGACCGGATCTGCTCCACCTGCTCCTCGACGATGTTCACCATCGTCCAGGTCGGCCGGCACCCGGCCACGTCCAGCAGGAAGTGCTCGAGCACCCGCTGCCCGTGCTCGGTGTGCAGCACCTCGGGATGCCACTGCACGCCCGCGAAGCCGCGGTCGAGGTCCTCGAACGCCGCCACCGCGGTGTCCTTGGTCGCGGCGAGTGTGCGGAACCCCGGCGGCGCCGCGGCCACGGCGTCGCCGTGGCTCATCCACACCCGGTGCTCGCTGGGCAGGCCGGCGAGCAGCCGGCCAGCGTCGTGCACGTCGACCTGGGTGCGCCCGAACTCGGACCGGCCGGTACGCGCGACGTCTCCGCCGAGCGCCAGGGCCATCGCCTGGAACCCGTAGCAGATGCCGAGCACGGGCACGTCCTGCTCGAACAGCGCGGCGTCGACCTGCGGCGCCCCGGGGGCGTACACCGACTGCGGGCCGCCGGACAGGATGACGGCCTTCGGCCGACGCGCGCGCACCTGCTCGGCGGCCACCTGGTGCGGCACGATCTCGGAGTAGACCCGCGCCTCGCGCACCCGTCGGGCGATGAGCTGGGCGTACTGCGCGCCGAAGTCGACGACGAGGACCAGGTCGTGGTCGGGGAGGTCCGCACTCACCCCCGCAGCGTATCCGGGACAGACGCCGCGAAACTGGATCGACCTGGTCCGTAACCGCCCCCCGGCTGCTTCGTTGACGCGGGCAGGACCCAGTCCCTCCGCTCCCTCCCTTGGGCCGGGTCCTGGCTGGTCGCACAAGCCAGCCGGCTCGCGGGCCCGGCCATCTCCCTCCCCGGTCGGGCCCGCGGCCATTCCGGGGTCGTTGCGGGGCGCGCCCGTCAGACGGTGACCGGCAGCCGCAGGGCACCGGGGGCGTCGGCGGGCACCGCCGGGTGAACCGGGAGCACCGGCTCCAGCCGCGCGTACGGCTCACCCGGCCGCGGGCGCGGATCGGGGTCGCCGCGGTTGGGCCACAGCGCCATCGCCCGCTCGGCCTGTGCGGTGATGGTGAGCGACGGGTTGACGCCGAGGTTCGCCGAGATCGTCGAGCCGTCGACGACGTGCAGGCCCGGGTGGCCGTGCACCCGGTGGTACGGGTCGACGACCCCGCTGTCGGCACCGGCGCCGATCACGCAGCCGCCGATGAAGTGCGCGGTCATCGGCACGTTGAACGGCTCGCCGACGTTGCCGCCGGCGGTGCCACCGACCACGGCTGCCATGTGCCGGACGGCGGTGTTGCCCTGCGGGATCCAGGTCGGGTTGGGCGCGCCGTGGCCCTGCCGCGAGCTGAGCCGCCACCGGCCGGTGAACCGTCCCCTGGTGGAGAACGTGGTGATCGAGTTGTCCAGCGACTGCATCACCAGCGCGATCACCGTGCGCTCCGACCAGTGCCGCAGGTCGTACAGGTCGCGCACGTGCCGGCGTTGCCGCCACATCTCCCGCAGCCAGCTGCGCCACCGCGGCTCGCTGTCCTCGCCGGGCCGGGCGCCGTCGGTCAGCACCGTCTGCAGCAGCGACATCAGGTTCGAGCCCGGCCCGTACCGCACCGGCTCCACGTGGGTGTCGCCGTCCGGGTGGAACGACGACGTGATCGCCACACCGCGGCTGAAGTCCTCGCCCCCGCCGCGTGGCGCGATCGCGCCGAGGATCGACTCGGAGTTGGTCCGGGTCAGCCGGCCCAGCGTCGGGGACAGGTGCGGCAGCGACCCCTCGTCCCGCATCCGGTGCAGCAGCCGCTGGGTCCCCAGCGCGCTCGCGGCCAGCACCACCTGCCCGGCGGTCAGCCGGCGGCGGCGCCGGCGGCCCGGCCCGGTCGCCCGGGTGTCGACGGCGTACCCGCCCCCGCGCAGCGGCGCGACCCGCTCGACGGTCGTGAGCGGGTGCACTTCGGCGCCGGCCTGCTCGGCCAGCCAGAGGTAGTTCTTGACCAGGGTGTTCTTCGCGCCGTGCCGGCACCCGGTCATGCACGAGCCGCAGTCGACGCAGCCGGTGCGCCGCGGTCCGGCGCCACCGAAGTACGGGTCGTCGACCTGCTCGCCGGGCAGGCCGAGGAACACACCGACCGGGGTGGGACCGAACGTGTCCTCGACCCCCATCCGGGCGGCCACCTCACGCATCACCCGGTCGCTCGGCGTCGTCCGGTCGTACGTGGTGACGCCGAGCATCCGCCGGGCCTGGTCGTAGTACGGCGCGAGCTCAGCCTGCCAGTCGGTGATGTCGGCCCACTGCCGGTCCCGGTAGAACGCCTCGGGCGGCTCGTACAGCGTGTTCGCGTAGTTGAGCGAGCCGCCGCCCACGCCGGCACCGGACAGGATCAGGCAGTCGCGCAGCACGTCGATGCGCTGGATGCCGTAGCAGCCGAGGGCCGGAGCGAACAGGAACCGGCGCACGTCGAACGACGTCTCCGGCAGCTCGTCGTCGGCGAAGCGACGTCCCGCCTCGAGCACGCCGACGCGGTACCCCTTCTCGACCAGGCGCAGCGCGCTGACGCTGCCGCCGAAGCCGGACCCGACGACGAGGACGTCGTAGTCGTGGCTCACGGGCGACCCGTTTGGCGCAGCACCCGCAGTGCCACGTCCAGCGTCCGGGTCCAGGCCCGGTCGGACAGCCAGTCGGGCCCGGACATCGGGATGCCGCGCTGCACGGCGACGGTCTGCGGCTCGCAGAAGCGCAGCAGTCCCTCCGGCCCCTGCCGCCGGCCGAGGCCGGACTCACGCATGCCGCCCATGGGGCCGTCGATGCTGCCGAAGGTCGCGCCGTAGGCGTCGTTGATGTTGACCGAGCCGCAACGGATCCGGTGGGCGACCCGGCGGGCCCGGCCGGTGTCGCGGCTCCACACGCTCGCGTTCAGGCCGTACGCGCCCTCGTTGGCGCGGGCGACCGCCTCGTCGTCGGAGCCGAACCGGTGCACGGACACCACCGGGCCGAAGGTCTCGGTGCCGTGACAGGTCATCTCCGGGGTCACGCCGGCGAGCACCGTGGGCTCGAAGAACAGCGGGCCGACGTCGGGCCGCGCCCTGCCGCCTGCCAGCACGGTGGCGCCCCGAGCGACCGCGTCGGCCACGTGGTCGCGGACCGTGTCCAGCTGCCGTGGCGACACCAGCGAGCCCATGTCACCGCCGAAGTCGAGCTGGGCGGACAGCCGCATCGCCTGCACCCGGCGCACGAACCGGTCGACGAAGGCGTCGTGCACCTCGTCGGCGACGAACAACCGCTCCATCGACACGCACAGCTGTCCGGCGGAGTCGAAGCAGGCGCGTACGGCACCCTCGGCGGCGCGATCGAGGTCGGCGTCGGCGAGCACCAGCATCGGGTTCTTGCCCCCGAGCTCGAGCGAGCAGCCGACCAGCCGGCGGGCGGCGCGCTCGGCGACCAGCCTGCCGGTGGCGGTCGACCCGGTGAAGCAGATGTGGTCGCAGGTGTCGACCAGCGCGGTGCCGACGACCGCGCCCTCGCCGGGCACGACCTGCCAGAGGTCGTCCGGCAGCCCGGCCTCGGCCAGCAGCTCGGCGCCACGCAGCGCGGTGAACGACGTCTGCTGGTCGGGTTTGAGCACCACGGCGTTGCCGGCGGCCAGTGCGGCGATGCCGTCGCACATCGACAGCACGAACGGGTAGTTCCAGGGAGCGATGATCCCCACCACGCCCTTGGGTGACTGGTGCACCTGCACGCTGCTGAGGACCGGGATGACGCCCATGGCACGGCGGGGCGCGAGCAGCCGGGCCGAGCGGCGGGCGTAGTAGCGGGCGGTGAGCGCGATGTGCCCGACCTCGTCGTAGGCCTGCTTGCGGACCTTGCCGGACTCCCACTGGATCAGGTCCATCAGGTCTGCGGCGCGCGCGAGCACCACGTCGTGCAGTCGCAGCAGCACCCGCTGGCGGTCGGCGACCGGCACCCGGCCCCAGCCGTCCTGGGCGACCCGCGCACGTTCGACCGCCGACACGACGTCGTCGGCCGTGCCCACGGGCACGTCGCCGAGGGGCTGGCCGGTGAAGGGCGCGGTGGGTCGGTGCACGGCCGCGGCGGCCGGGCGGGCGACGCGGGCGTGCGCCACCAGCCGCCGGGTCGTGGCCGGGTCGAGCGCGTACGACGCCGACGGGTCGACGGCCGGGTCGGCCGGGCCGGTGGACAACGGGGAGGCGGGCACGGCCCGAGCGTACTGTCGGTATGCAGACGGGCGCCATCGCGGGCCGAAATGGCGCGAAATGACTATTGCCGGGTGGTCCGAACAGTACTTGCCTGGTCGGGACCTCATCCCGCAACCGTCGGCAAGGAGCTGACCCATGAGCGCTGACGTCGCCGCAGCAGAGATCGGTCTACCGGACGGCTTCGGGGGGGTTGCCCTCCGCCCCGGGGACGCGCAGTACGACGCCGCCCGGGCCGTCTACAACGGGATGATCGACCGGCATCCCGCCCTCATCGTCCAGCCGGTCGGGGCGGCCGACGTACGCGACGCGGTGGCGTTCGCGCGCCAGCAGAAGCTGCCGCTCGCGGTGCGCTGCGGCGGGCACAGCGTCGCCGGCGTCAGCGCGGTGGAGGACGGCGTGCTCATCGACCTGTCCAGCCTCAAGGGCGTGCACGTCGACCCGGAGCGGGGCACCGCGCGCGCCAACGCGGGCGTGCTGTGGGGCGAGTACGACCGCGAGTGCGAGATGTTCAGCGTCGCCACGCCGGGCGGCCGGGTGACGACGACGGGCGTCGGCGGGTTCTGCCTCGGCGGCGGCTACGGGTGGCTGTCCACGAAGTACGGCCTCACCTGCGACAACCTGATCGGTGCCGACCTGCTCACCGCCAACGGGCAGCTGATGCACGTCACCGACGACACCAACCCGGAGCTGATGTGGGCGCTGCGCGGCGCCGGTGCGAACTTCGGCGTCGTGACGTCGTTCGAGTTCCGCGTGCACCCGATCGCACCGCTGATGATGGCCGGACTGTTCGCCGTCCCCAACGACGACCGCGCCGGCGACATCGCGCGCGCGGCACGGGACTATGTCGAGAACGGCCCCGCGGACCTGGTCCTCGGCCTGGCGACCCTGCTCGCCCCACCCGCCGACTTCGTGCCCTCGGAGCTGCACGGCAAGCCGATACTCGGCATCGTCACCGCGTGGCTGGGCGACCCTGCCGACGCAGAGGCCGCCGTGGAACCGCTGCGGAAGATCGCCGAGGGTGGCGTCGACCTGGTGCAGCCGATGCCGTACACCGCGTTCCAGGCGATGCTCGACCCGTTCGCGCCGAAGGGCTGGCTGAACTACCACCGGGGCCAGCACCTGGGCTCGCTGCCCGACGCGGTCCTGGACGACTACCTCGACGTCGGTCGCGCGATCGGCTCGCCGATGACCCAGGGCATCATCTTCAAGAACGGCGGGGAGATCAGTGCCGTCGCCGAGGACGCGACTGCGGCGAGCAACCGGTCCGCGCCGTACATGGCGCACCCGATCGCCTGCTGGGCGGACCCGGCCGAGACCGACGGGGAGCTGGCCTGGGTCGAGCGCTTCACCGAGGCGTTCGAGCCGGCCCTCACCGGCGGCGTGTACCTGAACTTCGAGCCGGAGACCAAGGAGTCCGACGTGCGCGCCGGCTTCGGCGACGCCAAGTACGACCGGCTGGCGGCGCTCAAGCAGGAGTGGGACCCGGACAACGTGTTCTCCGGCAACCACAACGTCGCCCCACGGCAGGGGTGAGCTCGGAGCGCCGCCCGGGCACGCCCGGTCAGGGGTTGCCGTGCACCGCGCAGTAATTGTCGCGTGAGCGTGCGGTCGTCACCGGCGGGACGTACGACGTCGCAGTCACGATGACCTGCGCGGCGGCAGCGGCGCTGGCCTCGATCTGCTGGGCCACCCGGTCACGCGCGGCGTCGGTCGGTGCCGCGACCAGCCGTTCGGCCTGACGCCACGCGGCCTCCCGCCACGCGATGAGCATCTGCATCAGACCGGTGTAGCCGACGCCGTACGGTGTCTGCACGGCTGCGAGCTGGGGGTCGAACCGCGCCGCAGCCTCGGCCATCAGCGGCTGGACGACGTGGTTGAGCATCACGTTGATCTGGTCGTGGTCGGCCTTGCGGCTGGCGCCGTCGGGAGCGACCAGGCCGGTCGCCGCGAGGACGAACGGCAGGTCGCGGTTGACGTGCGCGCTCATCCCGAGCAGCAGGTTTCCGGTTCCGCTGACCCGTCGTGCGTCCGCGGCGCGGAACGCCACCCGCCAGGCCGGTGGCACCTGCTGCACGCGGTCGGCGGCCCAGTCGTCGTACGCGTCGAAGTACATCCGCGCGAACGCGACGTCCTCATGGTTGACCATGCTGGGCTCGTCGAAGAACCCCTCGGTCCGTGTCGACTCGAGGTAGACCTCGGTGGTGCGCAGGTAGGCCAGAGCGAACACCGCGTCGTGGTCACACCGCTCGGCGAGCGGCGCGAACCGGGTGCGCATCTGCTCGACGGTGCTCTCGACGCACTCGACCCCGCCAGCCACGCAGGCGTCGGAGCTGGTCGGTTCGTACTGCAGGGCCAGCGGCGGCAGGATCACGGACCAGCCGACGAACGGCGGGTCGGCCGCCTCCGCGGGTGACACCGGCGCCCACACGACGGCGGTCACCGCCAGCGCTGCGGTGGTGGCGATCAGTGGGGCGGCGCGGGTGCGCGTTCTGGTCACGCGGGGCTCCTTGTCCTCAGCCGGCGTTGCCGAGAGCCCCGAGATCGGCGTCCGCCCGTCTTCCTGACGTTGCGTCAACGTAACAGCACGGACTGTCATGCAGCACTCGTCCGTTCGGTCAGGATCGTCAAGCCCGCTTGGCGAAAGTACCGTCCCCGGCGGTTGTGGACATCGGCCCCGAAACCTCGCGCGTTGTCGACGATGAGTGACCATTCAGCCGGTGTCTGGGGGGGTTCCACTACTCCGAGTCATGCTGCGGTGGGTGTTGCGGGAGATGCGCGTGCCGGAACTCACCCGGCGGCAGGCCGTACGCGTCCCGGAACATCCGGTTGAAGTGCGCGGAGCTGAGCAGCCCCCAGCGGGCGGCCGTGGCGTAGACGGGCCGGTCGGCGAGGGCCGGGTCGAGCAGGTCGCGCCGGCACCGCTCCAGCCGCCGCTGCCGGATGAGTGCGGCCACCGTCTGGCCACGGTCCTCGAACAGCTTGTGCAGGTAGCGCACCGACACGTGGTGGGCGGCGGCCACCCGGGCCGGCGTGAGCGAGGGGTCGGCGAGGTGGGTCTCGATGAACGCGTCGATCCGGGTCGCGAGCGCCTGGCGGCGCGTCTCGACGGGAAGCCGGGTGCCGATGTCGAGCCGGTCGCTCAGTGCGACCGCGAGCAGGTCGAGCACGGCCGTCCCGAGACGCGCCCGCTCGTTGCCGTCGTGCTCGGCCAGCCGGCGCGGCAGCTGGCGCACCATCGTGGAGACCAGCGCCTCGATACCGCGGTCCCCCGGGATCCGGGTCACCGCCAGCCGCGCCACCTCCTGGTGGCGCAACGGCATCAGCGCCCGCGGGAACGTCAGCAGCACCGCGTGCCGGCGCTCGTGCACGCAGTGCAGCGGGCGGGACAGGTCAGCCACGCTGAAGTCCCCCGGCCCGAGCACCGCTCGCCTGCCGTCCTGCTCGCCCGCGGTCCGTCCGTGCACGGGCACGATCACCTGGTAGGAGTCGGGGTCCTGGCGCCGGATCTGCCGCGCGGTCCGTCGGACCTCGCCCGGGCCGCACCACGACTCGGAGACCCGCACGGCGCCGACCTCGTGCGTGACCAGCTCGTCGTCGAGCTCCGCGTCCTCGAAGACCATGTCCATCGGAGCGAAGGTGTCGCTGACCACGTGGCGCCAGTAGTCGGGACGGGCCGGCGCGGGCTCGTCCGTGGCGCGACGGACCACACTCATCACCTCAGTGTCCGACCCGGGGGCCGGAACGGCAACGGGGTAAGGGAGTGCGGCCCTCATCCGCTCTGGGACAGCACGGGTCGGTTGCTGCGGATCACGCCGGCAGGGTCGCGTCGTCGCTTCAGGTCTCGGAGCCGGTCCAGCACGTCCGGGGCATGGATGCGCTCGACGGCGCCGAAGTTCGCGGGGTCACGGCCGCTGTCGTACGGCGCCACCGCCGCACGCACCCGGTCGAGACTCGCCCTCGTGTCGTCCGCCGTCTCGGGTGTTGTCGGGCCGTTGGCCAGCAGCGCGTACGGCTGCGGCACCTGGACGAGGGCGCCCGGGTGGTCCGCCGCGCGCGCGAGGGCGCCACCCAGGTGCCGGATCCCGACGAGGGCGAGCGGTGCCGGGCGCGGGCACAGCACGGCGTCCAGCAGCGCCTCGACCGCGACCTGGTCGAAGTCGTCGAGCAGCGTCGCGGTGTCCAGCACGGACTTCGGATCGGTGGGCTCGGCACAGACGTCGCTCAGGCCCGCGAGCGGCACGGTGCCGAGCGTGCCCACCAGCGGAGCGGGCAGCCGGCGCAGACCATCGAGCTGTCGCGTGGCGTCGTCGCTGCTGCCCAGGTAGGTGACGTCGACGGCCACCGTCCACCTGCCACGCAACGGCTCCGGGACGACGACGAGGTCGGGCAGGTTCAGCAGCCGCACCCACGCGGTGAGGTGGTCCGGTGCCGTCGCGATGAGGTCGAGGTACGCCGCGAACACCGCGGCGGCGTGCTCGGCCGCCCACACCAGCCGCCCGCCGTGGACGTGCTCGGCCGGGTGCAGGTCGACCTCCAGCGAGGTGACGACGCCGAAGTCGCCACCACCCCCGCGCAGCGCCCAGAACAGCTCGGGGTCCGTCCCCTCGGTCACCCGGACCAACCGGCCGTCGGGACCGACCAGCTCGGCGGCGCGCACCGAGCCGGCCGCGACGCCGTACGCGCGACCGAACCAGCTCACGCCGCCGCCCACCGTGTAGCCGACGACGGACGGGTGACCCGAGCTGCCGGGGAGGCTGGTCAGGCCGGTGCCGGTGAGTGCCTCGTTCAGCTGCTGCCAGCGCACCCCCGCACCGACCCGCGCCGTGCGCGCCCCGACGTCGACCTCGATGTCCCGGATCCGGCCGGTGCGCAGCAGGATCGTGCCGTCGAGCGCCGTGCTGGCTCCGTGCCCCACCGGCTGCACGGACACCGACAGCCCGTGCCGCCGGGCGAAGGCCACGGCGGTGCCGATGTCGTCGGCGTCGGCGACGTGCACGACCAGACCGGGCCGCTGGTCGACGGCGAGGTTCCAGCCCTGCCGCTCGGCCTCCCAGTCGGCATCGTCAGGGCTCACGACCCGTCCGGACAGCTGACGACGCAGCCCGTCGACCAGGTCTCCCGGCACCCGGTGGTTCGCGATCGTGGTCATGACGACGCTCCTTGTCCGGCCCGGTCGGACCCGTCCGCCCAGCGTTCGACCGCGTCCGCCGCGCGGCGGCTGCCGTCCTCGTTGCGGACGGCGGCACCGACGGCCCGGGCGCGACGGGCCGGCTTCTCGTCCAGCACTCGGTCGAGCGCCGCGCCCAGCCGGGCAGGCGAGAGCCGGCGGAACGGGAAGGTGACACCGAGACCGGCCTGCTCGAGGCGCCATCCCCAGAACGGCTGGTCGGCGAAGACGCTGGCCACCACCGACGGCAGTCCCGCCCGCAGCACTGCAGCGGTGGTGCCCGCCCCGCCGTGGTGCACGGCAGCCCGGCACCGAGGGAGCACCCGGTCGTGGTCGAACTCGGACGTCGCCACGAACAGGTGCTCCGGCAGGTCGGCCGCCGCGTCGCCGAAGTCGGTCCGGCCGGCACCGACCAGGCCGCGTACGCCGAGCCGCGCGGTGATGCCGGCGAGGTCGCGCAGCAGACCAGCCGGATCGAGCACCGGCATGCTGCCGAACCCGAAGTAGACCGGGGGTGGTCCGGCGTCGAGCCACCGAGTGAGCTCGCCGGGCAGGTCGGTCTCGCCGAGCCGTTCGCGCAGCGACGCCGACAGCTGGGTCCACCCGACGAGCTCGTGCTGCGGGTCGAGGTCGGCGGCGGGTGCCACCTCGGCGCTGTACAGGTGTGCGCCGGGCCGGTCCTGCAGGCCGGGGTGGAGCCGGTGGCGCGGCAGGCCCAGCGTGCGCCGCATGTCGTCGATGTTGCTCCGCTGCAGTGCCCACATCAGCCGGTGGAACGCGTGCCCGGTCGCCCGGTTGGCCCAGCCGAGCCGCCAGTCGCGTACCGGGCTCAGGATGCTGGCCCAGGCGGCGGTCGCCTGGAAGGGGAAAGAGAACAGCGTGCGGCTCGGGGCGCCGGTGGCCTCCTCGAGGCACTGGCCGCGGTGGCCCATCATCATCGTGCTGAGCACGAGGTCGGCGCCGTCGGCTGCGCGTACGCACGCCTCGACGATCGCATCGTTGGCCCGGCGCTCGTCGGCGGCGATGCGCCGCATCGCGGTGCCGGCCCGCCCGTTCGCGAGGAAACGTCGCGCCTCGGCGGAGCCCAGGAACCGCCCGACGTCCAGCCCGGTCGGGACCGCGTCGAGCCCGGCGCGCTGCACCCAGGCCGCGAGGTCGGAGTTGACGGCGACGGTCACGCAGTGCCCGCGCCGCACCAGCTCGGTGCCGATGGACACGACCGGCTGGATGTCGCCGCGGGTCCCGGCCGCGAGCATCGCGACGCGCACGTGGTCACCTCCTCGGGTGGGCATGCGGCGGGAACGCCGCCCGACGAGTGTTGGCGACCCGGTGGCGATCGTCATTGCGGCAGGGCGTACGACGGTTTGCAGTCCGAGCACACCCGGACGGCAGCTACGTCCGCGTGCGCACGAACCGCGCCTCGATGTCGGCGAGGTAGTCGAGGCTGGCTTGTTCGGCCCCCGGGTGCCGCCGGACCTCCGGGTACGCGTCGCGCAGCTCGCGGTAGAGGTCGATCGCCGCCCTGAGGGCACGGGCGCAGCCGAGCCGGTCGTGGCTGCCGAGTGTCGCCTCCAGTGCCGGGACCGCATCGGGCGCGATCGACTCGATCCGCCGCACGCCCGCGGGGCGTTGACCGTGCTGCTGCACGATCAGCGGCCCGAAGATGCGCTCGCGCAGGAACGCCAGCGAGCTCAGGCAGTCGAAGAGCTCGCCCCGGCCGATCTTGGTGGCCACGTAGTGCACCCACCCCCAGAACCGGTCCTCGATCCACTGGACGTCGGGGCGCGGCCAGACCGCCGGCGCACGGCGCAGCGCCATCTGCACGGCTCCGTCGCGCTCCCAGACCACCCGGCCGTCCTCGACCCGGTCGTCGAGCTGGTGGTCGGCGACGAGCTTGAGGTCGACGTGCAGCAGCGGCGGCCCGTACAGCGCGATCAACAGCCGGGGCTCGCCGACGTGCTCCCCGGTGAAGGCGGTGAGCAGTGGTCCGAGGCCGGCCGCGAACGCGGGCAGTCCGGCCAGCAGCTCGGCGTGGCTGTCGTCGCGGGACACCAGCACGAGGTCGAGGTCGGAGAACTCGTCCATGGTCCCGGTGGCGCCGGAACCGGCGACCAGGAGCCCCACGAAACGCTGGTCGGACTCGACCGCGGCGATCGTGGCGTCGAGCAGCAGTGCGGCGGGCGGGGGTGCCCCGTCGAGCCAGGTCGTCGTCATCCGGGTCCTCTCCTGGGTGCGCGGCGGGAGGTTTCAGGACCTACCGCCGCCGCCACCACCGCGTCCGGCCGGACGACACCGGGGCCGGTGCCGCTGACGGGCGGGATGCGCGGGACCGCTGCCGGCGCTCGGCGCGGCGGACGCGCCAGGCCGCGACCTCCTGGTCGGGGTCGCGGGTGGGCGTGACCACGGGCGGTCCGCCGAGCAGCTGCCGACGCGCGTCCACGATCCGCTGGTTGAAGTCCTCGACGGTGTGCCGCACGCCCTGCTCGGTCGACTCGCGGTCGAGCCGCTGCTCGAGCTCGGCGTCCTCCTTGCGCAGCCCGAGGGCAGGTGGGGCGACGCCACTGAGCTGCTCCCGCTCGATCAGGCCCTTGACCCACCAGTCCGGGTCGTGGGTCCCGTCGAGGCCGCGGATCGGCCTGCCGGCGCCGGGGAGGTCGTCGAAGTCGCCCCGCTCCATCGCCTGTCGTACCTGGTGGTCGACCCACTTGGTCTGGTGCTTGACCCGGTGCGCCCGAGCGAGGGCGGAGTCGTCGGCCGGCTCGTCCTCGTCGTCCGCCGGCTCGGGCGGTTGCTGGGTGGCTCGGGTCAGCGCCGCCTGGCGCAACCGGCGCTCCCGCTCGCTCATCGTGGGCACCCCTCGACGTGGACCTCGTCGCGTCGGCTCCACGGTACCGACCGGCACGAGGCAGGATCGACCGCATGACCGAGACCGATGACACCACCGGGCAGCGCACAGTGCGCGCCAACGGCGTCGACCTGTGCGTGCAGACCTTCGGCGACCCGGCCGACCCGGCCGTCCTGCTGATCAGCGGCGCGGCCGCCTCGATGGACTGGTGGGAGGTCGGGTTCTGCGAGCGGCTGGCGGCCGGGCGTCGCCACGTCATCCGGTACGACCACCGCGACACCGGCCGCTCGACCGGCTTCCCGGCCGGGTCGCCGCCGTACACCGGAGGCGACCTGGTCGACGACGCCGTCGGCCTGCTCGACGGGCTCGGCATCGGCCGGGCCCACGTCGTCGGGCTCTCGATGGGCGGCGGCATCGCCCAGTACCTGGCCCTCGGCCACCCCGACCGGGTCGCGTCGCTGACCCTGATGTCGACCAGTCCCGCGGTCGACCGCGAGCCCGGCCGGCCGGACCTGCCGCCCAGTGTCGAGCGGGTCCGGGCGATGTTCGCGACGCCGCCACCACCTCCCGACTGGTCGGACCGGGACGCGGTGCTCGAGTACATCGTCGCGGGCGAGCGGACCTTCGCGGGTTCGGTCCCCCTGGACGAGGCCCGGGTGCGGACTCTCGCCGGACAGGTCTACGACCGCACCGTCGACATCGCCGCGAGCCTGACCAACCACTGGGTGATGGACAGCGGCGCCGAGCTCAGCGCCCGGCTCGACGAGATCACCGCGCCGACGCTCGTCGTGCACGGCACCGAGGACCCGCTGTTCCCGTACGCCCACGCGGAGGCCCTGGCCGCCGAGATCCCCGACGCCCGCCTGCTCCCGCTGGAGGGAGGCGGTCACCAGGTGCCGCCCCCTGCCGCCTGGGACCTGGTCGTCCCGGCGCTGTTGTCGCACACGTCCGGCGGGTGGGACGAGCAGGCGGACCGGCTCGCCGCCACGTCGCTGGCGGCCGGCGACCCGACCGGCTGGTTCGAGCGGCTGTACAGCTCGGCGGTCGCGGGCGAGGTGCCGATGCCGTGGGACCGCACCGCCCCGCACCCGATGCTCGCCGACTGGGCAGGGGCCCGCGGACTGACCGGCGCCGGCCAGCGCGCCGTGGTCGTCGGGTGCGGGCTGGGCGCCGACGCGGAGTACCTCGCCGGGCTGGGGTTCGACACGGTCGGCTTCGACCTGTCGGCCACCGCGATCCGGCAGGCAGGGGAGCGGCATCCCGGCTCGGCGGTCACGTACCGGCAGGCCGATCTGCTGGACCTGCCTGCGGAGTGGACCGGGGCGTTCGACCTGGTGGTCGAGATCTTCACCGTCCAGGCACTGCCCGCGTCGATCCGGGGCGCCGCGATCGCGAGCGTGCCGACGCTGGTCGCGCCGGGCGGCACGCTGGTCGTGGTCGCCTTCGCCGACCCCGAGGGTGCGGGTACCGGGGACGGGCCACCGTGGCCGCTGACCCGCGCCGACGTCGACGCGTTCGCCGCCGGCGATCTGGCGCCCGTACAGGTCGAGGTCGTCGACCTGCCCGACCGCCCCGGCGAGCACCGGTGGCGGGCGGAGCTCCACCGGCCCTAGGCGAACAGCGTCTCGCCCCACCAGCCACTGCCGTCGACCCCGGGCGGGCAGGCGAACACCGCCGAGCCGACGTGCACGATGTACTCGTTCATGATGTCGGAGTCGGCCAGCGCCTGCTGGATCGGCACGAACTGGGTCTGCGGGTTGCGCTGGTAGGCGAGGAAGAACAGCCCGGCGGCCAGCTGCCCGAGGTCGTCGTTGCCGTCGACGAACGTGTACCCGCGCCGCAGCAGCCGGGCGCCGTGGTGCAGGGAGGGGTGCGCCAGCCGCACGTGCGCGACCTCGGGGATCGCTGGCTCGCCCTCGTCGTTGGTGGCGTCGAGGTCGAGCTCGGTGAACTCGTCGCCGCCCGACAGCGGCGCGCCGGAACCCTTGGTGCGCCCGATGATCTCCTCCTGGGCCACCAGCGACTCGCGGTCCCAGGTCTCGATCCGCATCAGGATGGTGCGGGCGACGAGGTACGACCCCCCGGTCAGCCAGTCCGGCCCGTCGCCGTCGGCGACCCACACCCACTTCTCGAGGTCGCCGACCTCGTCGGCCTTGATGTTCTTCGTGCCGTCCTTGAAGCCGAACATGTTGCGCGGCGTGGTCTGCTCCGCGGTCGTCGACGAGGTGCGGCCGAACCCCAGCTGGCTCCAGCGCAGCTCGGCCCGGCCGAAGGCGATCCGGGTGAGGTTGCGGACCGCGTGCACCGCGACCTGCGGGTCGTCGGCGCACGCCTGGATCGCGAGGTCGCCCCCGGAGCGCTCCGGCCGGATGTCGTCACCGATGAAGTGCGGCAGCGCGGCCAGCCCGGGCGGGCGCTGGCCGTCCAGCCCGAACCGCGTCCTGCCGTCGGCGTCCTCGAACAGCCCGGGCCCGAAGCCCACCGTGATGGTCAGTCGTGAGGGCGGCAGGCCCATCGCCTCGCCGGTGTCGTCCGGCGGGGCGTACGGCGACCCGGCGACGGCGCCCACGCCGACCTCGCGCCCGGCGGTCATCGCCCGCGCCGCCTCGGTCCACTCCCGCAGCAGCGCGATCAGCTCGCGGCGGTCGTCGGTCGTCACGTCGTACGTCGCGAAGTGCAGCCGGTCCTGCGCGGGGGTGACGATGCCCGCCTGGTGCGTGCCCTCGAAGACCTCCGCCTCCGCGCTGTGCGACGTGGGGACCAGCTCGTCTGGCTTGTCACCGAGGGCGTAGCCGACCCCGCCGGCGGCGGCGATCGCTCCCACCCCGGCCGTGCCCAGCAGGCCACGCCGGCTGATCCGGCGCGGGCCGCGCTGCGGCTGCTCCTCGACGTCCTTCCGGTCGTCCGTCACTGCACCTCCCGGCGGGCTACTGCCCGGCCACCACTGCCGCCACCTGGCTCACCGACTCGCTCAGCGCCGCGACGGCGTCGGCGAACCCCTGGATCTCATCCTCGCTCAGGTCGGTGTAGAGCACGTACCCGTCACCGCTGCGCTGCTCCTCGAGCAGTGCCTCGACCTCGGCGAACCCCTCGTCGATGTCGGCCAGCAGCTCGGGGTCGCGCTCCTGGAGGACGGGCCGCAGCGCGGCGATCGCGGCCTTGGACCCCTCGACGTTGGCGGCGAAGTCCCACAGGTCGGTGTGCGAGTAGCGGTCCTCCTCGCCGGTGATCTTGCCGGTCGCGACCTCGTCCAGCAGGGCCTTGGAGCCCTCGGCCAGCTGCAGTGCGGTCAGCGGCTCCTGCTCGGCCAGCCGGACGACCTCCTGCACGTCGGCGAGCAGCTTGTCGGCGAGCGGCTCCATGCCCTCGGTGTTGCCGGCCACCCACAGCTGCTTCTCGATCCGGTGGTAGCCGGTCCACTCGTCGCCCTCGGCGACGTCGTTGACCCGAGCGTCGACGGCGGGGTCGAGGTCGCCGAAGATCTCGGCCACCGGCTCGATCCGCTCCCACGGCGTGCGCGCCAGCGGGAAGAGCTGCTTGGCCTCCTCGACGTCGCCTGCCTTGACGAGGCCGACGAACTCCTCTGTCAGCGTGATCAGGCTCTTGGACTGCGTCTCGACGTAGCGCGAGTAGTCCTCGGCCGCCTGGGTCAGCTGCTGCGACTCCGACAGCGGCTCGGCCTGCTCGCCGCTCACCGAGATGTCGGTACGGATCCCGTCGCCGACCATGCCCGGCTTGCAGGCGCCCTCGTAGTCGCCGGCGGGCAGCTCGACCCGCAGCTCACGGCTCAGACCGGGGCCGATGTTCTCGACCTCCTGCATGATCCGGTCGCCCTCGGCGTAGACGTAGAACTCGGTCACCTGCGAGCCCTCGTTGGTGACCTCGAAGGTCTGCACGCCGGCCTGCAGGTCGGTGTCGGACAGGTCGCAGGAGTCGTCTGCCGCGGTCACGTCGACCACGCCGTCGCCGGAGTCCGAGCCGCCGCCCTCGTCGGACGAGCAGCCGGCCAGGGCGGCGAGGACCAGGGCGCCGGCCGCGCACGCGGCGACGGGGCGGGGACGCAGGCTGCGGGTGCTGGGCATCGGGGTCCTCAGGGGTCAGAGGTGAGGCAAGGCTGCTCGTTGTTAGGCAAGCCTCAGCACACTATCCCCCACCTGCCGGACAGGTCCACCCGGGCGACTGCACCGGCGGACCTGGGCGCGGTCAGTGCGGCTCGTACTCGGTGAAGTACCAGAACGCCGACGTCCACCACACGACCACCAGCACGGAGAACAGCACGCCGCCCAGCACCGGAAGTGCCCACCCCGGCACCCGGGACGTGCGCAGCACCAGCATCTTGGTCACGAACACGCCGTAGAACGCGCAGCCGAGCACCGAGTGCACCCAGACCCGCGTGTCGGTGGTGCCGAAACCCAGCGCCCACAGGCAGTGGAAGCCCACCGGCAGCGTGAACAGCACCGCCAGGACTCCCGACAGGCGGTGCGTGACGCTGACCGCGCGGGACGCGGGACTGCTCCCGAGCCGGCCGTACATCCGCAGCGCACTGACGACCTGCACCACCCCGAAGGCCGCCGCCACCGAGCCGAACCACGCCTTCATGTCGAACATCTCGTCGAAGCCGAACGTCGTGATGGGTTCGAAGGTCGGGGTGTGCACGCGTGCGTAGACACCCAGTGACACCGACACGGCCGCGCCGACGAGGAGCAGCCCGATCAGCAGGCCGACGCCTCTCCCTGCCGGTGCGGGGGAGGGCGCGGTCTCAGCGGTCACGCGGGCGACGCAACTCCGGGCCGGATGCCGTGTCAACCCGTTCGCGGAAAATCGGCCGTGAGCTCGGCGAGCATCGGGTGCGCCGTGCGAGTGGATGCGACGAGGTCGGGGTCGAGGTCGGCCACCAGCACCGCCTCCGGCTCCTCGCCCGCCTGGACCACGACCCGGCCCTCGGGGTCGAGCACGGCGGACCCTCCGGTGAACGCCAGTTCTCCGCACGGACCGACCAGTCCGGCCACGACGACGTACATGCCGTTGTCGATGGCGCGGGCCCGGTAGTAGAGGTCGCGGCGGTGCTCGCTGCCGACGACGTAGGCGGCCGGGCAGGCGTAGACCAGTGCGCCGGCGAGCGCGGCCGCGCGGGCGTGCTCGGGGAAGCAGCCGTCGTAGCAGACGCCGAGCCCGACCGGCCAGCCGCCGACGTGCACCGCGGCGCCGAGCTCGCCCGGTGTGAACACCGTGTGCTCGTCGCCGGACAGGTGCTGCTTGTCGTACGGGGCCGACACCGCGCCCGCGTCGTCGACCACCAGCACCGACAGCCGGCGGCGGTCCGCACGCCGCAGAGACGCTCCCACGACCGCGACGGCCCCGCCCTCGCGGCAGGCCTCCCGCAGCGGTTCGAGCCTGGTGTCGGAGTCGAGCGCCCCCGCGTCGACGTCGCGACCGGTGTCGGCACCGAGCCCGGCGACGTCGTAACCGGGGAGGAACAGCTCGGGCAGCACCGCGAGCACGGCACCCTCGCCGGCGGCCCGCGCGACCAGCCGTGCCGCCGTGGCGCAGTTGCCGGCGACGTCGCCCGCCGTCGCCGCGGCCTGGCACGCCGCCACCCGCAGCAGCGGCAGGGTCACTGGACGACGACCTCGACCCGCTGGAACTCCTTGAGCTCGGTGTAGCCGGTGGTGGCCATCGCGCGGCGCAGCGCGCCGATCAGGTTCATGGTCCCGTCGGCCACCCGTGACGGGCCGAACAGCACCTCCTCGAGGCTGCCGACGGTGCCGATCTCGACCCGCTCGCCGCGGGGCAGGTCGGCGTGCCACGCCTCGGCTCCCCAGTGGAAGCCGCGACCGGGCGCCTCCTCGGCGCGGGCGAACGGCGACCCCACCATCAGCGCGTCGGCTCCGCAGGCGATGGCCTTGGCGACGTCACCGCTGCGTCCGACCGACCCGTCCGCGATCACGTGCACGTAGCGCCCGCCGGACTCGTCCAGGTAGTCGCGACGTGCCGCCGCCACGTCGGCCACAGCGGTCGCCATCGGCACCGCGACCCCCAGCACCGAGCGGGTGGTGTGCGCCGCGCCGCCGCCGAAACCCACCAGCACGCCCGCGGCGCCGGTGCGCATCAGGTGCAGAGCGGCCTGGTACGTCGCGCAGCCGCCCACGATGACCGGCACGTCGAGCTCGTAGATGAACTCCTTGAGGTTGAGCGGCTCCGCGTTGCCGGAGACGTGCTCGGCCGAGACGGTCGTGCCGCGGATGACGAACAGGTCGACGCCGGCGTCGACCACGGTCTGCGCGAGCTGCTTGGTCCGCTGCGGCGACAGTGCGCCCGCCACCGTCACCCCGGCGTCGCGCATCTGCTGCAGCCGGTCACGTACCAGCTCAGGGAGCACCGGGGCGGTGTAGACCTGCTGGAGCCGGCGGGTCGCCTCGTGCCCGCGCAGCCGGGCGACCTCCTCGAGCATCGACGTCGGGTCCTCGTAGCGGGTCCACAGCCCCTCGAGGTCGAGCACGCCGAGGCCGCCGAGCTTGCCGAACGCGATCGCTGTCTCGGGCGACATCACCGAGTCCATCGGGGCGGCGATCACCGGGATCTCGAACCGGTAGGCGTCGATCTGCCACGCGACCGAGACCTCCTCGGGGTCACGGGTGCGCCGGCTCGGCACGATCGCGATGTCGTCGAACGAGTACGCCCGTCGGCCGTGCTTGGCCCGCCCGATGTCGATCTCCATGCCGACAGGCTATCCGCGCCCGATCGAGGCCCGCTCCGCCGTCGAGTGGCGCGAAACCGGGCTGGCCGCCGGGCCGGAAGCCCGACTTCGCGCCAGTCGACCGGCGGCGCGGTCAGCCGCAGGAGTCAGTGCGCGGTGTAGTTGGGCGCCTCGACCGTCATCTGGATGTCGTGCGGGTGGCTCTCCTTGAGACCGGCGGCGGAGATCCGCACGAACCGGCCCCGCTCCTTGAGCTCGGTGATGTCCTGCGCGCCGACGTAGAACATCGACTGGTGCAGCCCGCCGACCAGCTGGTGGGCGACCGCGGACAGCGGACCCCGGTAGGGGACCTGGCCCTCGATGCCCTCGGGCACGATCTGGTCGTCGGTGTCGACGTCGGCCTGGAAGTAGCGGTCCTTCGAGTACGACACCCGTCCCCGCGAGGCCATCGCCCCGAGCGAGCCCATGCCGCGGTACTGCTTGAACTGCTTGCCGTTGATGAACACCAGGTCCCCGGGGCTCTCGTCGCAGCCGGCGAGCAGCGAGCCCAGCATCACGGTGTCGGCGCCGGCGACGAGCGCCTTGGCGATGTCGCCGGAGTACTGCAGGCCACCGTCGCCGATCACCGGCACGCCAGCGGCGCGGCAGGCCTGGGCGGCCTCGTGGATGGCGGAGATCTGCGGCACCCCCACCCCGGCGACGACGCGGGTGGTGCAGATCGAGCCGGGACCCACACCGACCTTGACGGCGTCGACGCCACCGTCGACGAGTGCCTGTGCGCCGGCGCGGGTGGCCACGTTGCCGCCGATCACCTGCACGTGCGCCATGGCGGGGTCGGCCTTGACCCGGCGCACCATGTCGAGCAGCAGCCGGGCGTGCCCGTGCGCGGTGTCGACCACCAGCACGTCGACGCCGGCCTCGACCAGGGCGCCCGCGCGCTCCCACGCGTCGCCGAAGAACCCGATCGCCGCTGCGACCCGCAGCCGCCCCTCGTCGTCCTTGGTGGCGCGTGGGTACTTCTCGGTCTTGACGAAGTCCTTGACGGTGATCAGACCGGCCAGCCGGCCCTCGGAGTCGACCAGCGGCAGCTTCTCGACCTTGTGCTTGGCCAGCAGCGCGGCGGCGTCGTCGGTCGCGATGCCGACCGGCGCGGTCACCAGCGGCATCGACGTCATCAGCTCGCGCACCCGGCGGACGGGGAACTCCACCGCGGGCACGAACAGCAGGTCGCGGTTGGTGATGATCCCCAGCAGGGTGCGGTCGTCGGTGACGACCGGCAGGCCGGAGACGCGGTACTTGGCACACAGCGCGTCGAGCTCGGCGATGGTGGCGTCCGGCCCCACGGTGACCGGGTCGCTCACCATGCCCGACTCCGAGCGCTTCACCACGTCGACCTCGTGCGCCTGGTCGGCGACCGAGAGGTTGCGGTGCAGCACGCCCACCCCGCCCTGGCGGGCCATCGCGATCGCCATCCGCGCCTCGGTGACCGTGTCCATGGCCGCCGACAGCAGCGGAACGGCGACGGTGATCCCCCGGGTCAGCCGGGAGCTGGTGTCGACCTCGCTGGGCACGACGTCGGTCTCACCGGGCAGCAGCAGCACGTCGTCGAAGGTGAGGCCGAGCGGGGCGAAGCCGGTCTGGTCGGCGGTGAGATCGCCGGGAGAGGTGTCCATCAGCCCTTTCCGGGTCGCGGGGCGGCAGGCCCCCATGCTAGCCAAGCGCGCCCCCGCAGCCCCGCCGTCCGCGCCGCGGGCCGAGGGCGCGCGCCCGCCCGTTCGGCTCGCGTCCCGGCACGCTCGGCGACCGGGACAAACAGGGCAGGTGGCGCCCGGCCCGAGGCTGGTCTACGTTGCGAATCGACTTCCGCAAAATGCAACGAAACTTCCACGATCCGGAAGAGAGGCCACCGTGGATCTGCCCCCCGGCGTCCGTGTCACCGTCCAGCCGAGCGACCTGTCCGACCCCGCTCTGCTGGACCGGGTGCTGACCACCGAGGCGTTGGAGCTGGTCGCCGACCTGCACCGGACGTTCCAGTCCCGCCGGGCCGAGCTGCTCGAGCAGCGCACCGCCCGTTCCGCGGAGCTGGACAGCGGCGGCACCCTGGACTTCGCCGACGAGACCAAGGACGTGCGCGAGGACCCCGACTGGCGGGTGGCGCCGCCCGCGCCCGGCATCGAGGACCGCCGGGTCGAGATCACCGGGCCGACGGACAAGAAGATGGCGATCAACGCCCTCAACTCCGGCGCGAAGGTCTGGCTCGCCGACTTCGAGGACGCCAACTCGCCGCTGTTCGAGAACATGCTCGCCGGGCAGGCCAACCTGCGTGACTCCATCGACGGGTCGCTCGCGTTCACACAGGCCGACGGCAAGGAGTACGCGCTCAACGACGGCCCGCACGCCGTCCCGGTGGTCCGGCCGCGCGGCTGGCACCTGCCGGAGAAGCACGTGCTCGTCGACGACCAGCCGGTCTCCGGCGGGATCTTCGACTTCGCGCTCTACCTGCTGCACTCCGGCCAGGCGCAGATCGACGCCGGCCGCGGACCGTACTTCTACCTGCCGAAGATGGAGCACCACCTCGAGGCGCGGCTCTGGAACGACGTGTTCGTCCGCGCCCAGGAGGCGGTCGGCATCCCGCGCGGCACCGTACGCGCCACCGTGCTGATCGAGACCTACCCGGCCGCGTTCCAGATGGAGGAGATCCTCTACGAGCTGCGCGAGCACTCGGCGGGCCTCAACGCCGGCCGCTGGGACTACCTGTTCAGCGTGATCAAGAAGTTCCGCACCCGGGGCACCGACTTCCTGCTGCCCGACCGCAACGCGGTGACGATGACGGCGCCGTTCATGCGGGCGTACGCCGAGCTGCTGGTGCGCACCTGCCACAAGCGCGGTGCGCACGCGATCGGCGGGATGGCGGCGTTCATCCCGAGCCGGCGCGACAAGGAGGTCAACGACAAGGCGCTGGCCAAGGTCCGGGAGGACAAGGAGCGCGAGGCCAAGGCCGGCTACGACGGCTCCTGGGTGGCGCACCCCGACCTGGTGCCGATCTGCCAGGAGGTCTTCGACAAGTACCTCGGGGACAGTCCCAACCAGCTCGACAACCTGCGTGCGGACGTCGACGTGTCCGCCGCCGACCTGCTGGACGTGAAGTCCACCGAGGGCGACATGACCGAGGCCGGGCTCCGCAACAACGTCAGCGTCGGCCTGCAGTACCTCAACGCCTGGCTCGCCGGCAGCGGCGCGGTCGCCATCTACGGGCTGATGGAGGACGCCGCCACCGCGGAGATCTCGCGCGCACAGGTCTGGCAGTGGATCGCCCTCAACGTCGAGATCGAGACCGAGGACGGCGGCCGCCGCGAGGTCACCCGCGAGTGGGCCGACGAGGTCATCGACGAGGAGCTCGAGCGCATCCGCGAGGTCATCGGCGACGAGGCGTTCGGCAAGGGCCGGTACGACGACGCCAAGGCGCTCTACCGGGAGATGGCGCTGGCCGACGACTTCGCCGAGTTCCTCACGCTCCCCGCCTACGAACGGATGCCATGACCACGCACCCGACCACGACCCAGGCTGACACCGAGCACGACGCCGACGCGCGTGGCTCGGCGGCGGTCGAGGCGCTGGTCGCGAGGCTCACGGCCTCGCTCGGCGAGAAGTCGGTGTTGACCGACGAGGCACGCAGGCGTACGTACGAGTGCGACGGCCTGGCGGCCTACGCCGTGGTGCCTGCTGTCGTCGTGCTGGCCACCGGCGCCGAGCAGGTGCGCGAGGCGCTCGACGCCTGCCACGACCTCGGCGTCCCGTTCGTGGCCCGCGGGTCGGGCACGGGGCTCTCCGGCGGGGCGCTGCCGGTGGCCGACGGGGCGCTGATCGTGCTCAGCCAGATGCGCGACATCCTGCACGTCGACCCGCTCGCGCAGCGCGCGACCGTGCAGCCGGGCGTGATCAACCTGGACGTGAGCGCGGCGGCCAAGCCGCACGGCTACTACTACGCACCCGACCCGAGCAGCCAGCAGATCTGCTCGATCGGCGGCAACGTGGCGGAGAACTCCGGCGGCGCGCACTGCCTCAAGTACGGCTTCACCACCAACCACGTGCTGTCGGTCGAGATGGTGACGCCCGACGGCCGGGAGACGACGCTCGGCACCACCGCCCCGGACGCACCCGGCTACGACCTGCTCGGCACCGTGGTCGGCTCGGAGGGCACGCTCGGTGTCGTCACCGAGGTGACCGTCAAGCTCACCCGGAGCCCGCAGAGCGTGCGCACGCTGCTGGCCGGCTTCCGCAGCACCGACGACGCGGGTACCGCGACCTCCGCGATCATCGGCGCCGGCGTCGTCCCCGCGGCGATCGAGATGATGGACGCGCTGGCCATCGAGGCCGCCGAGGAGGCCGTGCAGTGCGGCTACCCCGCCGGGGCGGGCGCGGTGCTGGTGATCGAGCTGGACGGCCCGAGCGCCGAGGTCGACGCCCAGCTGGACGAGGTCATCCGGCACTGCGAGGAGTCGGGGTCGTTCGAGATCCGGCAGGCGGCCGACGACACCGAGCGGGCGCTGATCTGGCGGGGGCGCAAGTCCGCGTTCGCGGCGGTCGGGCGCATCAGCCCCGACTACATCGTCCAGGACGGCGTGATCCCGCGCACCGCGCTGTCGGAGGTGCTGCACCGCATCGGTGTGCTGGCCGATGACGCGGGCATCCGGGTCGCCAACGTCTTCCACGCCGGCGACGGCAACCTCCACCCGCTGGTGCTGTTCGACGCGGAGAACGACGGGGAGACCGAGCGGGCCGAGCACGTCTCCGGCCAGATCCTGGCGCTGTGCCTCGAGCACGGCGGCTCGATCACCGGTGAGCACGGCGTCGGTGCCGACAAGGCGCCGTACATGGCCGACATGTTCGGCCCCGACGACCTCGACACCATGCAGCTGCTGCGCTGCGCGTTCGACCCGCGGCACCTGTCCAACCCGGGCAAGGTCTTCCCCACGCCGCGGCTGTGCGGCGAGCGCCCCGGCCGGCGCCAGGGCGCCCACCCGCTGCAGGAGGCGGGCCTGGCGGAGGTCTTCTGATGCCCGCCGCCACCGGTACCGCGCTGCTCGACGACCTGACCGCCGCTGTCGGCGGCCACGCGGCGGAGGCGACCGACGGCGACGCGGTCGGCGGCGTCACCCCCCGGTTCACCGCCGCTCCCGGCTCGACCCAGGAGGCGTCCGCCCTGCTCACCGCGGCGGCGGCGCACGACCTGTTCGTGCTCGTACGGGGCCGCGGGACCGCCTTGCACTGGGGGCCGCCGCCGGACCGGGTCGACCTGGTCGTGAGCACGCACCGGATGGATGCCGTCGTCGAGCACGTCGCCGGCGACCTGGTGTGCGTGGTGCAGGCCGGCGCCAGAATCGACGCGATCAACGAGCACGTCGGCGGGCAGGGTCAGCAGCTGGCCCTCGACCAGCCCCTGCCGGGGTCGAGCGTCGCCGGTGCGATGTCGACCACCCGCAGCGGTCCGCGGCGGATGCTCTACGGCACCCCGCGCGACCTGGTGGTCGGCACCACGATGGTCCGCGGCGACGGGGTCGTGTCCAAGTCCGGCGGCAAGGTGGTCAAGAACGTCGCCGGCTACGACCTCGCCAAGCTGCTCGGCGGCGCGTGGGGCACCCTCGGCCTGATCACCCAGCTGGTGGTGCGGCTGCACCCGCTGCCCCCGGAGTCCCGCTGGCTGGCCCGGACCCTCCCCCACCCCGAGGCCGCGGCCGTCGCACTCGAGCTCGCCGGGTCGCAGCTCGCGCCGAGCGCGGTCGAGGTGCGCCGTGAGCCCGGTGCCGATGACGCGACCGTGCTGGTGCTGCTGGAGGGCACCGAGCGCGGCGTGGCCGACCGATCCGACGAGGCCGCGCGGGCGCTCGGTGCGACCGAGGACACGTCGGCGACGACGACCGACCAGCTGGCCCGGGTGGACGCCGGGCCCGACGACGTGGTGGTCAAGGTCGCGGTGCCGCTCACCGGGGTGGCCGGCGTGCTCGACACCGCCCGCGCCGTCGAGCAGCGGCACGGGGTGCGGTGCCGGGTGCAGGGCAGCGCGGGCGTCGGCGTGCTGCACGCCGTCGTCGCCGGTGACCCCGCGGACCAGGCGGCCACCGTCACGGCGCTGCGGGAGACCGCCACCGGTGGCAGCGCGGTAGCGCTGCAGGCTCCGCCCGCCGTGCGGGAGCGGGTCGACTGCTGGGGGCCGGTGCCCGCGATCGACCTGATGCGCCGGGTCAAGGACGAGTTCGACCCCGGCCACCGGTTCGCCCCCGGCCGCTTCGTGGGAGGGATCTGATGACCGCCGCGCCCAACGCCCGCTTCGACGCCACCCAGCAGCTGAAGGACGACCTCGACGACTGCGTGCACTGCGGCTTCTGCCTGCCCACCTGCCCGACGTACTCGCTGTGGGGCGAGGAGATGGACTCCCCGCGCGGGCGCATCCACCTGGTCGAGCAGGCGGCGCACACCGGGGTGCTGCCCGAGTCGACGGTCGGGCACCTCGACGCGTGCCTGGGCTGCATGGCGTGCGTCACCGCGTGCCCGTCAGGAGTGCAGTACGACCGCATCATCGAGACGGCGCGGGCCCAGGTCGAGACCCAGCACCGGCGGCCGCGCCGGCAGCGACTCCTGCGCGAGTCGATCTTCGCGGTCTTTCCCTACCCCCGACGGCTGCGGGCCATGCGCGGGCCGCTGGCGGCCTACCAGCGCAGCGGGCTGCAGCGGGTGATGCGCAGGAGCGGCCTGCTCGAGCGGCTGTCACCGACGCTGCGCACCATGGAGGCGGTGGCACCGCCGATCCGCCGCCGCACCGCCCTGCCGCACGAGGTGCCCGCGCTGGGCGAGCGTCGGGCCGTGGTGGGCATGCTCACCGGCTGCGTGCAGCGCGAGTTCTTCCCCGACGTCAACGCCGCCACCGCCCGGGTGCTATCCGCCGAGGGCTGCCACGTGGTCGTGCCGCCGACGCAGGGCTGCTGCGGTGCGCTCAGCCTGCACACCGGCAGGGAGGCGGAGGCGCAACGCTTCGCCCGCCGACTGGTGGACAGCTTCGCCGACGCCGGCGTGGAGTACGTCGTCGTCAACTCCGCGGGCTGCGGCTCGTCGATGAAGGAGTACGCCACGCTGCTCCGCGACGACCCGTCGTACGCCCATCGGGCCGAGGAGTTCGCCGCCAAGGTCCGCGACGTCACCGAGATCCTGGTCGAGCTCGGCCCGGTCGCCGAGCGGCACCCGCTGCCGGTGAGTGTCGCCTACCACGACGCCTGTCACCTGGCCCACGCCCAGGGCGTGCGCACGCCGCCGCGTGAGCTGCTGGCCGGCGTGCCCGAGCTCACCGTCAGCGAGATCTCCGAGGGTGGCATGTGCTGCGGCAGCGCCGGCGTCTACAACCTGCTGGAGCCCGAGGCCGCCCGCGAGCTCGGTGACCGCAAGGCCGGCCACGTGGCCGCGACCGGTGCCGACCTGCTCGTCACCGCCAACCCGGGCTGCCTGCTGCAGATCACCTCCGCGCTGCGCCGGGCCGGCACCTCCTCCATCGCCACCGCACACACGGTCGAGGTGCTCGACGCCTCGATCTCAGGACTGCCCGTGCACACGTTGACCGACCGCTGATCCGCCCCTCCGCCGACGACAGGGACAGCACGCATGTACCAGCCGGACATCGAAGCCGTAGGTGGATCGCTCACCGCGACCGCCCTCGTCGCCGCACTCCCACTCGCGACCCTGTTCGTGATGCTGGGCGCCCTACGCATCACGGCATGGATCTCGGGGTTGGCGGCGCTGGCCGTCTCCCTCGTGGTCGCCATTACCGCGTACTCGATGCCGGTAGACCAGGCACTCCTCGCCGGCACCCAGGGCGCGGCCTTCGGGTTCTTCCCGATCATGTGGATCGTCATCAACGCGATCTGGGTCTACAACATGACCGTCACGACCGGGCATTTCGACGTGCTGCGCCGGTCGTTCGCGACCGTCAGCGACGACATGCGGGTCCAGGCGATCATCATCGCCTTCTGCTTCGGGGCGCTGCTGGAGGCGCTGGCAGGGTTCGGTACGCCGGTGGCAATCACCAGCGTGATGTTGATAGCACTCGGGTTCCGGCCGCTCAAGGCGGCGACGCTCGCGCTGGTGGCCAACACGGCGCCGGTCGCGTTCGGAGCGCTCGCCACGCCGATCGTCACGCTGTCGGAGGTCACGAGGGGTGTCGCGCCCGCCGGCGAGCAGGACGACTTCACTGTCGAGGCCCTCGGCGCGCTGGTCGGGCACCAGACACCGGTGCTCGCGCTGTTCGTGCCGCTGGCACTGGTGTTCATCATCGACGGCAAGCGCGGGGTACGGCAGACCTGGATCCCGGCGATCGTGTGCGGCGTCGCCTTCGCAGCGGCGCAGTGGCTGACGGCGTCGTACTTCTCGGTCCAGCTGACCGACATCGTGGCTGCGCTCGCCGGCGCGCTGGCGACGGTCGTGCTGTTGCGGGTGTGGCAGCCGGCAGAGCAGTACAGCGAGCTCGACCGGGAGGAGGAGCCGGCGGCGACTGGTCGCCGCGCCACGGGGGGTGGCGACGCGGCCGCGACGACCGCGACCGACGTCGGCAGCGACGGTCAGCCGGTGAAGGACTCGCAGGCAGAGGTGGCGAAGGCGTACGCCCCGTACCTCGTCATCATCGCGATCTTCAGCATCGTGCAGATCCCGGCGATCAAGGACGCCCTCGCGGAAGAGCCGTTCTTCTACAGCTTCCAGTGGCCGGGGCTCGAGCTGCTCACCGCGGGCGGGGACCCGTCGACGCTGCCCACGTACAACCTCAACTGGCTTGGCGCCGCGGGAACGTTGATGATCGTCGCCGGCCTGATCACGATGCCCATCATCGGCATCTCGCCGGCGAAGGCGCTCGAGGCGTACTGGAAGACCTGGGCCCAGCTGGCCCTCGCGATCGTCACCGTGATGGCCGTGCTCGGCCTCGCCTACGTGATGAACTCATCGGGCCAGACCACCTCGCTCGGCACCTGGATGGCCGAGGCCGGGTCGGCGTTCGCGATCCTGTCGCCGGTGCTCGGTTGGCTCGGTGTCGCCGTCACCGGGTCGGACACCTCGTCGAACTCGCTGTTCGGCGCGCTGCAGGTGACGGCCGCGGGCGGTGCGGGGCTCGACCCCGCGTTGATGGCGGCGTCGAACTCGTCCGGCGGTGTGCTCGGCAAGATGATCTCGCCGCAGAACCTCGCGATCGCCGCCGCCGCGGTCGGCATGGCCGGCCGCGAGGGCGACATCTTCCGCAAGGTCGTCGGCTGGAGCCTGGTGTTCCTCGCGCTGATGTGCGTGCTCGTCTTCCTGCAGACCAACGTGCTGGAGTGGATGCTGCCCTGACCCGCGGCGGGCCGGCTGACGCCGGCCCGCGTTTTCCCAAGGGCCCACGGGAAACGCGCACCGCTCACGCATGGCCACCCGTGAGGGGTGCGCGTTTCACGGGAGTGGTGCGGGTCAGCTCTCGGTCGCAGGAAGGCTGTTCTCGCCGGGCGGGAAGCACTCCAGGCCGGACTGACCCGTGCTGCAGACCCGGGGCACCGAGAGCCACAGCTTCGACGACTCCGGCCCGGACACCGGGGTGCAGTCCTCGCCCAGCACGCAGTCGACGACCTGGAAGTCGCCGTCGGGCCGGGTCTCGGTCATGACCAGCACGCTGCCGTCGGTGTCCCAGGCGTACTCGACCGGCTCGCCCGGAGCATCCACCGGCACGGTGGCCGCGGGGTCGTCGACCGACCAGGCGGTGCCCGTGCGGTCGACCACCCACGACCCGTCGTAGGACAGCCGGAGGTCACGCCCCTGCTGCGAAGGGGTGGCCGTCCAGCCGGGCGGCAGCGCGGTGAACGCGTCCCGGGCGCCAGTCACCAGCACCGTCCGGGCGTGCGCCTGCTGCACGCTGCCCGGGTCCGGACCGCCGATCCGCAGCACCTGCCGGGAGGGCTCGGCGGCCGGGTCCCACGCGAAGTTGTCCTCGTACGTGTAGAGCAGCACGACCCCGTCGGTCATGGCCGAGACCTCGAGCAGGTACTCGGAACCCTCGGCCTGCGACCCGCCGAGGTTCCACGTGCGGCGTGCGACCTCCGCGCCGGTCGAGGTGTCGACAACCACGAGGGCCGGCTCGTCCGGGTCGGGGAAGGCCACCAGCGGCTGCGTCGGGTCGGCCGCGAACGAGCGCACCGGCCCGTCGCTCAGCGTGCGGTCTCCCTCTCCGGGGGTGTACGCGTGCAGGACGCCGTCGGTGTCGCGGTAGACGACCTGCTCGCTGCTGATGCCGATGTCCGCACGGGCTCCGGGCTCGGAGACGCTGCCGTCGGCCGCGAGCCGGCCGTCGTCGTACCGGAACGCCGCACGCAGGCCGGGGACCGGTCCGGGACCCGCTCGGTCCCCGACGAAGCCCGCCCCGTCGCGGTCGGCCGCGTCGTCGCCGAGCTGGCCGATGCCGACGATGCTCCCCGCGACGACCGCGACCGTGGCCAGCACCGCCGACCCGGTCACGACCATCCGGCGGCGGCGGCCTCGGCGAACCAGTGAGCCGGCGTCAACCGGCGGCGCGGCCTGCCGGGTGTGGTCCTCGACTGCGTCGCGCAGCATCTTTTCGATGTTCATGCCCTGCTCCCAGCCGTCGTCGCGTCCATCGCCTCGCGCAGTGACTGCAGCGCCGCGCTGCACTGGCTCTTGACCGTGCCGGGCGCGATGCCGAGCACGGCCGCGATCTCGCGCTCGCTCAGGTCCTCGTAGTAGCGCAGCACGACCACCGCGCGCCGCCGGGGCGGCAGGGTCGCGAGCGCTGCCCACATGGCGTTGCTGTCGACGACCCCGGACTCGTGACTCGCGGTCGCCCGCTCGGGCGGATCGGCGTACGCCAGCTCCCGGCGGTGCCGCGGCCGGCGGCGCCAGCTGATCAGCTGGTTGACCATCACCCGGCGCACGTACGCGTCCCGGTCGGCCGCCTGGCTCACCCGGCCCCACGAGCCGTAGGCCTTGACCAGGACCGACTGCAGCAGGTCCTCGGCCTCGTGCCGGTCGCCGGTCAGCGCGTGCGCGGTCCGGAACAGGCGGGACCAGCACCCTTCGACGTACGCGGTGTAGTCGTCGTCCCTGGCAGCCACCGGACCCCGTCCCTTCCTGTCGCCCCCCGCGAGCCCCTCACCCGTCCAGACGCGGCAGCCACGTGGTCGGTTCGTCAGGCCGGGCGGGTCGCAAGGAAATGCGTACCCGAGGGCCCTGCCGGTGGGTACAGTGCCCCCGACGCCAGGGTGCAGGGGCTCGGGCGCACTGTGCTGAGAGGGGCACCATGAGGTCCACCTATCGCGTGCTGGCCATCCTCATCGCCATCGTGGTGGTGCTGCAGGCGGCGAGCATCGCGTTCGCGTGGTTCGACGTGCTGCACGCGGTGGACGAGGGCAAGGCGTTCGCCGACATCGACGACGACACCAATGCTGGCCACGCGATGCACAGCCTGGGCGCGGTCGCCACCGCACTGCTCGCACTGCTGCTGCTCATCGTGTCGTTCTTCGCAAAGATCCCGGGCGGCGTCAAGTGGGCGCTCATCGTCTTCGGCGTCATGCTCCTCCAGTGGGTGCTCGCGATCGTGGCGTTCAGCGTCCCGGCGATCGGCTTCCTGCACGGCATCAATGCCCTGATCCTGGCCGGTGTCGCGGGACGCGCCTCCCGGCAGGCGTCCGTGGTCGATACCCCGGCGTCGCCCACTCCGACCGCCGCCTGAGCGAACCGGCACCGACTGACCCGTGGCCCGCGTACCCAGCCCGCGGCTGCGCGCCCTCATCGCGACGGGCGTCACCCTGGCGATCCTGGTGCCGCTGGGCTGGATGTGGTGGTCCAGCCTGGTGCCCGACACGTACTCGGTCATGGACATGGGCGTGCCGGACTACGGCGGCGGCCCGACCGAGCAGGACCACGCCGCGATGGCCGGCAGCCACGACGCGGTCGGGGTGGAGACGCTCACCGGGCCGCAGACCGGCGAGCCGGACGTGGCGGTGACGCTCACCGCGGAGCAGGGTGACGTCCCCGTCGAAGGCGGCGACACCATCGACGGGTACACCATCAACGGCACCTCCCCCGGTCCGGAGATCCGGGTCACCGAGGGCGACCTGCTGGAGGTGACGCTGGTCAACGAGTCCGTCCCCGACGGGGTGACCCTGCACTGGCACGGCGTCGACGTGCCCAACGCGGAGGACGGCGTCGCGGGCGTCACCCAGGACGCCGTGGGCACCGGCGACGAGCACGTCTACCGGTTCGTCGCGGAGGACGCGGGCACGTACTGGTACCACTCCCACCAGGTCTCGCACGAGCAGGTGAAGGGCGGGCTGTACGGGACACTCGTCGTCGAGCCGCGCCGGGACGAGACGGCCGAGGCACCCGACCTCGACGTCGTGGCGGCGGTGCACGGGTACGACGGGCAGGACACGATCAACGGCACCGTCGGCGAGACATGGGTCGAGGCCGAGCCCGGCGACACCGCCCGGGTCCGCGTGGTCAACACCGACAACGGGCCGATGCGCACCTGGGTGGCCGGGGCGCCGTACCGGGTCGTGGCGGTGGACGCGCGGGAGCTGAACGAGCCGACCGACGTGGAGGACACCACCGTGCTCGTCACCGCCGGGGGTCGGGTCGACGTCGAGGTGACCGTGCCCGACGACGGGTCGGCGGTGCGCATCGGCGGCGGTGGTGGCCAGACGTCGATGGTGATCGGCCCGGAGGACGCCGAGACGCCGGGCACGGACATGCCCGACGACGAGCTCGACCTGCTGTCCTACGGCACACCGTTGCCGCCGCCGTTCGACGTGACCAGCTTCGACCGCGACTTCGACTACCGCATCGGCCGCCGCCCCGGCTTCCTCGACGGCCGGCCCGGGCTGTGGTGGACGATCAACGGCAAGCTGTGGCCGGACGTGCCGATGTACATGGTCGCCGAGGGCGACGTGGTGCGGATGACGCTGGAGAACTCCAGCGGTCAGGTGCACCCGATGCACCTGCACGGGCACCACGCGCTGGTGCTCAGCCGGGACGGGGTCGAGGCCAGCGGCAGCCCGTGGTGGGTCGACTCGCTCGACGTGGGCGACGGTGAGACGTACGAGATCGCGTTCGTCGCCGACAACCCCGGCATCTGGATGGACCACTGCCACAACCTGCAGCACGCGGCCGAGGGTCTGGTCGCGCACCTGATGTACGAGGGCGTCACCACCCCGTACCTCGTGGGCGGCGACGACGACAACAGCCCCGAGTAGCGGGCGGGGGTGCGGGCCGTCGTTTTCGCAAGGTCCCTTGCGAAAACCGCACTGCCCCAGCGCAATAACGCTGGGGCAGTGCAGGTATCGCGGGTCAGTGACCCGGCAGTCGCCGGATCACCGGACGGCTCCTCCTCGGCTCGGGGCTCGGCTCAGTGGCCGTGCCCGTGCCCGTGTCCGGCGCCGTCGGACTCGTCGTCCTCCTCGGGCTTCTCCACCACCAGGGTCTCGGTGGTGAGCAGCATCGAGGCGATCGACGCGGCGTTGGCCAGCGCGGAGCGCGTCACCTTGACCGGGTCGAGCACGCCCTGCGCGACCAGGTCGCCGTACTCGCCGGTCGCGGCGTTGTAGCCGACGCCCTCGCCGTGCTCGCGCACCTTGGCGACGATGACCAGGCCGGGCTCGCCACCGTTCTCGGCGATCCAGCGCAGCGGCTCGGAGACGGCCCGGCGCACGATCTGCACGCCGACCTTCTCGTCACCGGTGCGGCCGAGACTGTCGTCGAGCACCAGGGACGCGTGCACCAGGGCGGCGCCGCCGCCGGCGACGATGCCCTCCTCGATCGCGGCGCGCGTCGCGGAGACGGCGTCCTCGATCCGGTGCTTCTTCTCCTTCAGCTCGACCTCGGTGGCCGCACCGACCTGGATCACGCAGACGCCGCCGGCCAGCTTGGCCAGCCGCTCCTGCAGCTTCTCCCGGTCCCAGTCGGAGTCGGACGCCTCGATCTCGGCCTTGATCTGGTTGACCCGCGCGTCGACGTCGCCCTGCTTGCCGCCGCCGTCGATGAGGGTCGTGGTGTCCTTGGTGACCACGACGCGCCGGGCGCTGCCCAGCACCTCGAGCCCGACCTGGTCGAGCTTGAGCCCGACCTCGGGGGCCACGACCTCGGCGCCGGTGAGGACCGCCAGGTCCTGCAGCATCGCCTTGCGGCGGTCGCCGAACGCCGGTGCCTTGACCGCGACGGACGTGAACGTGCCGCGGATCTTGTTGACGACCAGCGTCGACAGCGCCTCGCCCTCGACGTCCTCGGCCACGATGAACAGCGGCTTGCCCGCCTGCACGACCTTCTCCAGCAGCGGGAGCAGGTCGGAGACGGCCGAGATCTTGCCCTGGTGCAGCAGCACGTACGGGTCGTCCAGCACGGCTTCCATGCGCTCGGTGTCGGTCACCATGTACGGCGACACGTAGCCCTTGTCGAACTGCATGCCCTCGGTGAACTCGAGCTCGGTGCCGAGGGTGTTGGACTCCTCGACGGTGATGACGCCGTCCTTGCCGACCTTGTCGAAGGCCTCGGCGATCAGCTCGCCGATGTGCGAGTCGCGCGCGGAGATGGTCGCCACGTGCGCCATGTCGCCCTTGTCGTCGACGTCGCGCGCGACCTCGAGCAGCTTGGTGGACACCGCGTCGACGGCGGCGTCGATGCCGCGCTTGAGGCCGACCGGGTTGGAACCGGCAGCCACGGCGCGCAGGCCCTCGTGCACCATCGCCTGCGCGAGCACGGTGGCGGTGGTGGTGCCGTCACCGGCGATGTCGTTGGTCTTGGTCGCGACCTCCTTGGCCAGCTGCGCGCCGAGGTTCTCGAACGGGTCGTCCAGCTCGATCTCCCGAGCGACGGTCACGCCGTCGTTGGTGATCGTGGGGGCGCCCCACTTCTTGTCCAGGACCACGTAGCGGCCCTTGGGGCCGAGCGTGACCTTGACGGTGTCGGCGAGCTTGTCGACACCGCGCTCGAGCGCGCGCCTCGCGTGCTCGTCGAACTCCAGGATCTTGGGCATGGGTGTTCCGGTCCCTTCGCCCGTCCGCCCCGGCGCCCAGCTGGGCTACCGGGGCGGACGCGGGTCAGTTGCTGGTGGGTGTCACTTGTTGACGACGGCGAGGACGTCACGCGCGGAGAGGATGAGAAGCTCCTCGCCGCCGTACTTGACCTCGGTGCCGCCGTACTTGCTGAAGACGACGACGTCGCCGGTGCTGATGTCCAGCGGGACGCGCTTGTCGCCCGCCTCGTTGAATCGGCCGGGGCCGACGGCGAGGACCTCGCCCTCCTGGGGCTTCTCCTTGGCGGTGTCCGGGATGACCAGGCCGGAAGCAGTGGTCTGCTCCGCGTCCAGGGCCCGGACCACGATGCGGTCCTCGAGCGGCTTGATGTTGATCGACACTGTTGCCGACCCTCCCTCTCTCAGGGGTGGTGACGTGTGGGCGTGTACGGGGTTCCGGCCCGGTCGCACGCCGTCGCGGGGGTCGTGCGCGAGCCGTTGGCAATCTCGGTGCGAGAGTGCCAAGGATGAAGATATGCCGCGGTTAGCACTCGGTCAACCCGAGTGCCAGATGCTGTCGGCCGGACCGGCTCAGTCCGGCCCCAGCCGACCCGGTCCGCCCTCCGCCACCGGCTCCTTGAGCTCGACGAAGATCGAGTGCGTCTCGGTGTCGCCGATGTTGTGTCCGTAGTGCTGCTGCGCCGGCACCCAGTGCGCTCGGCCGGCTTCGAGCTCGACGTCACGCTGCTGGTCGCCCAGGTGCAGCCGACGGCGGAACGAGCTCAAGGTGACCATGACGCTGTCCGGGTGCGCGTGCACCGTTGTGACGTCGCCGGGCACGTCGGTGTACTCGAGCACCCGGACCCGGTCGTTCTCGAAGACGACTGCGTAGTGCTGCGGATTGGTCAGCGTGGGATCGAGGTCCATCCGGTGACGCTAGCGGCGCGAGGACAGCGCCCGCCGCGAAATCGGTGGAACCGCCCGCTGCAGCCACCTAGCGTCGGCGTCCATGACCACCCCGATCGAGCGACGCTCCGTGGGCCGCGAGGGCGCCACGCCGCTCGTCGCGGCCCTGGCCGCGTGGGAGCCGTTCGGCGGGCACGTGGCCGGACTGCACGCCGGTGACGTCGGCTGGCACCTGCGCCTGCCCGACGACCACGTCGAGGGACGGCTGCACGGCTGGTGGCGCGACGACCGGCTGGTCGCCGTCGCCCTCGTCGACGGCGTCATCGCCCGGCCGCGGCTGGCACCGGACTGTCTCGGCGACCGCGAGGTCTGCGAGGCCGTGGCCGGGCTCGTCGACGCGATGCCGGGCGACGAGGCCTGGACCGACGCCGCGCCGGGCTCGCTGCTCCGTACCCTGCTGGTCGCCCGCGGCTGGGACCTCGACCGCGACGTCTGGGTGTCGTTGCACCTGTCGTTCAGCGCGGGCTGGGACGAGCTGGCTCCCGGCGTGCTGCGTGCGGCGGCCGCCGTCGAGGGGGTCGCACCGACCGCGAGCGACCAGGACGTCCACGACCGGGTGTCGGTGCAGCCGCTGGCCTTCACGCACTCGACGCCCGCCGTCGACGGGTGGCACCGGATGGCCGCCGGAACCGGCTTCGACCCGGCCCTCGACCTGTTGGCCCGCGATTCCGACGGTCGCCCGGTGGCGGCCGCCACGGCCTGGTCCTCGGGCCGGGACAAGTGCGGGATCCTCGAGCCCGTCGGCACCCACCGGGAGCACCGCGATCACGGCCACGGCAGGCGGGTGGTGCTGGCCGCGATCGACGCACTGCACCGCGCCGGAGCATCCGGGGTCGCGCTGTCCACGCCGGGTCGCAACCAGCCCGGCATCGCGATGTTCCGGTCCTGCGGACTGCGGCCGGTGGAGTCGCTGCAGGCGCTGACCCGCGAGCCCTGACCCGGGGCCGGGCGGTGCCCGCGCTCCGACCGCGCCGGTGCGGTATGCCTGGGCCCATGACCGACGCCGTGCACGTACGGCCCGCCCGCCCCGGCGACCACCCGGCTGTGCTCGGGCTGGCCGGACGGCTAACGGAGGGCGTGGCACCGTGGCGCGATCCCGCCGGCGTCGCCACGGCCGTACGCGGCTGGGTGGAGCAGGCACTGGCCAGCACTGCTGCCGACGACCGCGCCATCCTGGTGGCCGAGCGCGACGGCCGGGTCGCGGGGTTCGTGACGGTCGCCGAGCAGCAGCACTGGTCCGGCGGGCTCGACGCCTACATCGGGGAGCTGGCGGTCGACCGCGACGAGGAGCGGGGCGGAGTGGGCCGGGCGCTGGTGGACGGTGCCCGCGCCTGGGCGGCGCGGCGCGGGCTGACCCGGCTCACCCTGGCGACCGGGGCCGCCAACGCACCGGCGCGCGCGTTCTACGCGGCACTGGGATTCGACGAGGAGGACGTGCGCCTGACACTGCGCTGGTGACCCGCGCCGACCACGGGGCAGCGACCAGGGGAGACCATGGAGGCATGCGGGTACTGGTGCTCGGCGGCACGCGGTTCATCGGCCGCCGGGTCGTGGAACGGTTGCACGACCGCGGTGACGACGTCCTGGTCGCGCACCGCGGGGAGTCGGAGCCGACCGACCTCCCCGCGTGCGCGCACCTGCACGCCGACCGTGCGGCGCTGGCAGCGCGGAGCCGCGACGTCGCCGGGTTCCGGCCCGACGCCGTCGTCGACACGTTCGCGCTCACCGGCGCCGACGTCACCGCCGTGCTCCCGGCGCTGCCGGACGTACCGGTCGTGGTGCTGTCCAGCCAGGACGTCTACCGCGCGTTCGAGGGCGTGCAGCAGGACCGGTTGCTGTGGCCGGACCCGGTCACCGAGCGGTCCGAGCTGCGGCACGACCGGTACCCCTACGCAGGCAGCGGCAGCGACCTCGACTCCTACAGCAAGCTCGACGTCGAGGACGCCTACCGCCCGCGCCGGGCGACCGTGCTGCGGCTGCCGATGGTGTACGGGCCGCACGACGCTCAGCGCCGCGAGGACCCGGTGCTGCGCCGGGTGCGCGCGGGTCGGACCGCCCTGCCCGTCGGCGCCGGCACGCTGCGCTGGAGCCGGGCGCACGTCGACGACGTGGCCCTCGCCGTGCTCGCCGCCCTGGACACGTCTGCTGCGGTCGGCGAGGTCGTCAACATCGCCGAGCCGACGGCACCCACCATGGCCGAGTGGCACCAGCAGGTGCTGACCGCGGCCGGCAGCGCCGCCGCCCTGGTGCGCGTTCCCGACGACGTGGTCCCCGGCGACCTGGCGCTGACCAAGGCGATCCCGCAGGACGTCGTCGTCGACCCCGCCCGGGCGCGTGAGCTGCTGGGCTGGCAGGCGGCCGATCCTGCCGACCGGGTCGCGGAGTCGGTGCGGTGGCATCTGCGGCACCCACCGGCCGAGCCCTGGTCGGACGCTGACACGGCCGCGGACGACGCCGCGCTGGCGGCCGCGGTGCGCCTGCGCGGGTCATGGGTCGACAGCACGCCGCAGGGGTGCGAGCGTCGCACCCGATGACGACGACACGTACCGACAAGCCGACCGAGTGGGACGAGCGCAGCACGTTGCTGACGATGCTGACGTACGTGCGGGAGACCGCGATCGCCAAGTGCGAGGGCCTGTCGGACGAGCTGGCGGGCCGGGCTCCGCTCCCGACCTCGCCGCTGACGAGCATCGGGGGCTTCGTCAACCACCTGCGATGGGTGGAGCACTCGTGGTTCGAGACGGTGTTCCTCGGCGAGCCCGACCGCGGGCCGTGGACCGACGAGGAGCCCGATCGCGAGATGACGCTGGGCGCCGAGGGTCCGCTCGACCAGGTGCTCGCGGGTTACCGGGAGCAGATCCGGCGTACCGACGAGATCATCGCTGCGCACCAGCTCGACGACCGGGCCGTGCGCGAGCTGCGCGACGGCGACCACGCCACCTTGCGCTGGATCGTGCTGCACCTGGTCGAGGAGACGGCTCGGCACAACGGTCACCTCGACCTGCTCCGCGAGATGGCCGACGGGGTGGTCGGCGACTGAGCCTCACAGCCCCGATCTTCCGGCCGTACGCTCGCCCGGACGATCGCCACACCGGAAGATCGGTCAGCGGCGGCGGGCGGCGCGCTCCTCGGCGTCGAGCTGCGCGGCCCGTTCGGGCGTGGGGGCCGACCCGCCGTACGACTCCGGCACCCACCAGGCACCGGCCGGGCACTCGGGGTAGCGACGGACCGTCTCGTCGAGCAGCACGCCCATCCGCTTGCGCAGCTCGGCGGTCTCGGCGACCGGGTCGACGCCCGTCGGGTGCAGCGGCTCACCGACCGTGATCGCGACCGTCCGGCCGCGGGACAGGTCGCGCGGGTGGTCCTTGGTGAGGATCCGCTGGGTGCCCCACAGCACCGCCGGGACGAGCGGCACGGCGCCCTGGGCCGCCAGCCGCACGGCACCGGTCTTGAACGCCTTGAGCTCGAACGACCGGCTGATGGTCGCCTCGGGGAAGACGCCGACCACCTCGCCGGCCGCGAGATAGCGGCACGCGAGGTCGTACGACGCACGGCCGCCGGCACGGTCGACCTCGATGTGGTGCATCGACCGCATCGCAGGCCCGGTGAGCCGGTGCGCGAACAGCTCCCGCTTGGCCATGAACCGCACCAGCCGCTTGCTCGGCTGCGCCGCGAACCCGCCGAACACGAAGTCGACGTAGCTCACGTGGTTGAGCGCCAGCACCGCACCGCCGGAGGTGGGCACGTGCTCGGTGCCGCGGAGGTCGAAGCGCACGTCCAGCAGCCGGAACGCCGTCTTCGCCGCCATCACGACCGGCGGGTAGGTCAGGTCGCGCACGCGCTCAACCTAGCCAGCCCCACCGGCCCGCATCAGCACCGCATCACCACCGCGTCACGGCCGCCCGGGTAGTAGCGCGGCCTCGTGGCGATCTCGACGAACCCGGCCGACGCGTACAACGCCTGTCCCGCGACGTTGTCGGCGGCCACCTCCAGCAGCACCTGGACGGACCCGCGCCGGGCCGCCTCGGCCAGCAGCGCGTCCAGCAGCAGCCGGCCGGTCCCCCGCCCGCGGTGCGCCGCGTCGACAGCGACCCGTTGCACGTCGCCCGAGCCGGCGACCACCACGCACGATGCCGTAGCCGACCACGATGCCCTCGTCCACGGCGACCACGGCGTGCCGGGTGCTCGGCACGGCGGACAGCTCGGCAGCGAGCGCGGACTCGCTCCAGGCGTCTGCGCCCATCGCCGCGGTCTCCAGCAGCAGCAGGGCGGGCAGGTCGTCGGGGCCGGCCGGCCGCAGGGTGGCGCTCACCGCACCGGCTTCGGCGGGCCGGGTGGTGAGGCGTCGGGGCGGCGCAGGTACAGCGGCTCGACCGGCAGCAACGCCACCCGCCCGTCGACGACGGCCCGCGCGAGCACCGCGGCGTCGGGGTCGAGCGGCCCCTCTGCGGGCGGCAGCAGGTCGGCGTACAACTCGGCGCCGCGTCCCACCAGCAGGGTCCCGGGGGCCAGCCGCGCCGCCAGCGTCGCCGGGTAGTCGACGGCAGGTCCCTCGGTACGACGGCCGTCGGCGTCGTACGCGGCCCAGTGCACCTCCTGCCGGCGGGCATCGGTGGCCACCACCAGCGGTGTCCCCCGGCGGGCGGCCAGCGCGATGGTGTCGAGGGTGCACACCCCGTGCAGGGACGCCCCCACCACGCCGGCGGTGGTCCGTGCCGTGACCAGCCCGATCCGCAGCCCGGTGTACGGCCCGGGGCCGATCCCCACCGCGACGTCTGTCAGGTCCCGCGGCGCGGCCCCTGCGTCGGCGAGCACTGCGGCGAGCATCGGGGCCAGCAGCTCGCCGTGCCGCCGGGGGTCGACCGTGGTGCGGGACGCCAGCACCGCCGTGCCGTCGTGCACCGCCACGGTGACCGCCGGGGTCGCGGTGTCCAGGGCGAGCAGCAGCACGGTCGTCGAGCCTAGGCCCCGCTCCCGCCGGGCGGTCAGCCGAGCAGGGTGGAGCGCAGCGGGACCGTGGCCCAGCGCGGTCCCAGCGGCCGCACGCTGACCACCCGCGTCTCCTCGTCGGCGGGCGGGACCTGGCGACCCGGCCCGGCCGCGGCGAGGGCGGCCTCGCCGTCGGTGGCGAGCGGGTCGAGTCGGACGTCCAGCCAGGAGGGGGCGAGCCCCTCGGTCAGCCCGGCGCCCCACTCGACGACCGTCACCGAGTCGGCGAGGGAGGTGTCCAGGTCGAGGTCGTCGAGCTCGGGCGCACCGCCGAGGCGGTAGGCGTCGACGTGCACCAGGTCGGGCCCGCCGGCCAGCGACGGGTGCACCCGCGAGATCACGAACGTCGGCGAGGTCACGTCGCCGCGCACCCCGAGCCCGGCGCCGATGCCCTGGGCGAGCGTGGTCTTGCCCGCGCCGAGCTCGCCGGTCAGTACCACCAGGTCGCCGGGGACGAGCAGGCCGGCCAGCCGGCTGCCGAACGCACGGGTGTCGGCGGCCGTCGGCAGCGCCCGGGCCAGCCAGAGGGTCTTGGCCAGCTCGATGCTGGGGCCGCGCCGGGCGACCTCGACGTAGCCTCGGCGCTCCCAGAAGACCACGTTGTCGGGCCGCTCCTCGCGCGCGGTGAGCCAGACGCCGTCCAGACCGCGGCCCTCGGCCACGTCCTCGGCCACGCCTACCATCGCGGAGGCGACGCCGTGGCCCTGCTGCGCGGGGTCGACGCTCACCCGGAGCAGCCCGAGCCGTCCCGGCCGCGAGTCGGTGTCGAACAGCACCGACCCCACCGGCCGCTCGTGCCACCGCGCCAGCAGGCCGCCGGAACGGGTCAGCGCCGCCGCCACCGTCTCCTCGGTCTCGTCCAGTGCCGTGCTGGGCGGGTCGAGCGGCGGCCGGACCCCGAACGCCCGGCGCAGCACCGCCAGCACGTCGGCGGCGTCCGCCGGCCCGGCCTCGGCGAGGGAGAGCGACGAGGTCACTGCTCCTCCAGCAGCCCGGCGACCAGCGCGAGGTCGTCGCGCAACCCCGCCAGCGGCTCCCCCATCGGACCGAAGCGCAGCGCCGCCGACGGGTGGTAGGTCGCGACCAGGGGGTGCCCGCCCGGTCCATCGCTGTGCACCCGGCCGCGGACGTCGCGCAGCCGGAGCCCGGTGCCCAGCGCCCACGCCAGCGCCGATCCGCCCAGCGTGACGACCACCGCGGGATCGATGACCGCCACCTGCTGGTCGAGCCAGGGCCGGCAGGTCGCGGCCTCCCGGCGCCGCGGCGCGCGGTTGCCCGGCGGCCGGCACTTGACGGTGTTGACGACCGCCATCGCCGAGCGGTCGAGGCCCACCTCCGCCAGCAGCTCGTCGAGCAGCCGCCCCGAGCGACCGATGAACGGCTCCCCGCCCGCGTCCTCCTCACGGCCGGGCGCCTCGCCGACCAGCAGCACCCGCGCACCCGGCGGGAACTGTCCCGGCACCACCCGCTGCCGCGAGTGCGCGAGCTCGCACGCGGTGCAGGTGGACATCCGCGACGACAGCTCGGCCCACTCGGTCCGGCTCATCGCGAGGCCCGCCGTGCGGGCCGTCGCCGGGAGCGCCGGGTGGACGACGGCCGGGCCCGGTACTCGGCGGCCGCCTCGGCCAGCAGCGCCTCGAGCGACTCGGTCACCTCGTGCTCCCGCTCGAGCATCAGCATGTGGCCGGCGCCCTCGAGGCCGAGCAGCCGCGACCGCGGCAGCACCTCGGCGATGCGTTCGGTGTGCCCGTAGGGCAGGACGTGGTCGAGCTGGCCGCCGATCACCAGGCTCGGCACGTCCGCGTACGCAGCCAGCGCACCTTCCCGGAGGTGGTGCCGGAAGCTCGGGAAGAAGTCCCAGATCACGTCCGACGGCGTCTGGCTGATCATCTCGTCGACGAAGACGACGTAGGCGTCCGGCACCTCGCCGCCGAAAGCCAGCTGCTTGGTGAGCGCGAACGCGGTGGTGCGGCGGCCGGTCTCGACCAGCCACGGCAACCGGGCCAGGGCAGCGGCCAGCAGCGGCTGTGCGCGGTCGAGCACCCGTCCCGGTGCGCCCGGGAGCAGCTGGGCGACGCCGCCGGAGCTGGTGGCGAGGAAGGCCACACCCGCCACCCGCTCGGCGACCATCTCGGGGTACTGCTCGGCGAACGACATCAGCGACATGCCGCCCATCGAGTGGCCGACCAGCACGATCGGCCCGGTCGGCACCTCCTCGGCGAGCACCGTCCCGAGGTCGCGGCCGAGCTGCTCGATGGTGCTGTGCGCGGCCGACGACCGCCCCGAGCGTCCGTGGCTGCGCTGGTCGTAGAACACCATCCGGTACCGGCCACGCAGGGCCGCCCGTTGGAAGTGCCAGCAGTCGAGGTCGAGCACGTAGCCGTGCACGAAGACGACCGTCGGCGCAGCCGGGTCGGCCTGGTCGGGCTCGTCGACCTCCACGTGCAGCGCGACGCCGTCGTCGGCCACCACGGTGTGCGGCTCGGCGCGCAGCGAGCCGAAGTGGTGCTGCTCGCCCCGCCGGACCCGCCGGGCGGCGATGGTGCGCTGCGCGGCGAGGCCGCCCGCGGCCGCGGCGGCGGTGGCACCGGCCACGGCGGCCCCGACGCCGAGCGCCCGCTTCCAGCCCGGGGTCACGGCCGCTGCCCGGTGTGCCGACGGGTGATCCGGCCGCCGAGCCGGGTCACGACCTCGTACGAGATGGTGCCGGTCCACTCGGCCCAGTCCTGCGCGGTCGGCTCGGCACCGTCGCCGGGGCCGAGCAGCACGACGTCGTCGCCGGGCTCGGCAGCGGCGTCGGGGCCGAGGTCGACGACGAGCTGGTCCATGCACACGGCACCGACCACCCGCGCCCGGCGGCCGCCCACCTGCACCTGCGCGACGTTGGACGCGGCCCGAGGGATGCCGTCGCCGTAGCCGAGCGGCACCAGCCCGAGCATGGTTGGCCGCGGCGAGACGAAGGTGTGGCCGTAGGACACCCCAGCACCCTCGGGCACCGGCTTCACCGCCGCCAGCCGGGAGGTCAGCGTGAGGGCCGGCCGGAGCCCCAGCTCGGCGGCACTCGCCACCCCGGGTGCCGGCGACAGGCCGTAGAGCGCCAGGCCCGGTCGGACCAGGTCGTAGTGCGCGGACGGGCGGGTGAGAGTGGCCGGCGAGTTCGCCAGGTGCCGCACCTCGGGCTCGAGCCCGGCGTGCGCGACGACACCCAGCGCCTCGTCGAAGACCTGCTGCTGGGCGTCGTTGGCCGGGTGCCCGGGCTGGTCGGCGCAGGCGAAGTGGGACCAGACGCCGGTCAGCAGCAGGTGGCCGTCGCGCTGCGCCCGGGCGGCCGCCGCGACCAGGTCGGGCCAGTCGCCGGGCAGGCAGCCGTTGCGGGACAAGCCGGTGTCGACCTTGAGCTGCAGCCGCGCCCGCTCCCCGCGAGCGCGGGCCGCGTCGACGATCTCGGCCAGCTGCCACCGCGACGAGGCGGTCACGTCGACACCGGCGTCGAGCAGGTCGGTGTACGGCTCTCCAGGCGTCGCCAGCCAGCACAGCACCCGGCCGGTGTCGCCGGCCGCGCGCAGCGCGAGCGCCTCCTCCCGCACCGCGACCCCGAGCCACTGCGCACCAGCCTCCCGCGCCGCCCGCGCCACCGGCACCAGCCCGTGCCCGTAGGCGTCGGCCTTGACCACCGCCAGCAGCTGGACCCCGGGTGCCACCTCACGCAGCCGGGAGACGTTGGACCGCACCGCGTCGAGGTCGACCACCGCCTCGGCGCGAGCAGGCAGCCTCACGCGGTCAGCTCCCGCAGCACCCGGGGCAGCGCGGCCGCCACGTCACCGGCGACGACCGGCCCCCCTGCCCCCGCCAGGGTGGCGGCGGCGCCGTGCAGCCAGGCGGCGACGGCGCCGGCCCGCAGCACGTCGACATCGTCGTCGGCCTGGTGGGCGGATGACGTCGCGACCACGGCCCCGCAGAGACCGGCCAGCACGTCACCGGCGCCCGCGGTTCCGAGCCACGGCGTGCCGGTCGTGTTGACGTACGTGCGGTCGCCGTCGGTGATGACGGTGCGGTCGCCCTTGAGCAGCACGACCGCCTCCAGCCGCGCGGCGGCCTCGCGGGCGAGGCGCAGCGGGTCGGCCTCGACCTCGGCCCGCTGCACATCGAGCATCCCGGCCAGCTCACCGGCGTGCGGCGTCAGCAGGGCGGGCACGCCGAGCGGCCCGGTCACGTGCTGCAGCGCGTCGGCGTCGACCACCAGCGGCACGCCGTCGTCCCGGGCCCGGTCGAGCACCGCCTCGGCGTCCCCTCCCCCGCCGGACCCGACGACCCAGGCCTGCACCTGGCCGGGACCGACGACGACCTCCGGGTGCCGGGCTCGTACCAGGTCGGCGACCTCGCGTGGTCCGTCGTAGCGCACCATGCCGGCCAGCCCGCACGCGGCGCCGGCGGTGGCGAGCACGCCTGCACCGGTGAACTCCGCCGAGCCGGCGGCCACCCCGACGACGCCCCGGGTGTACTTGTGGTCGCCCGGACCGGGCGCGACCTCGACCAGCCGGGCGACGACGTCGTCGGCGGTCAGGGCGAGCAGCACCGGGTCGGGCAGGTGGTCGGACAGCCCGATGTCGACCAGGTGCACCACGCCGGCAGCGCGTGCCCCCGGCCCGGCCAGCAGGCCCACCTTGTACGCGCCGAAGGTCACCGTGACATCGGCGTCGGCGTGCTCGCCGTCGACGGTGCCGTCGTCGACGCCGATGCCGCTGGGCACGTCGACGGCCACGACGGTCGCGCCGAGCGAACGCACGCGGTGCCAGACGTCGACCGCGTCCGCGCGCAGCCCGCCGGAGCCGCCGATGCCGACGATGCCGTCGAGCACGAGATCGGCCGGCCCGACACCGCCCACCACCCGGCCGCCGGCGGCACGGAGGGCAGCGAGCGCCGCTGCGTGGACCTTGTCCGGACTCAGCAGCAGCGCCTCGACCCCTGCTCCGCGGCGGGCCAGCCGAGCGCCGGCGTACAGCGCGTCGCCGCCGTTGTCACCACTGCCGGCGAGCACCAGCACCCGCGCGCCGTAGACCCCACCGCGCGACCCACCGAGCAGGTCGGCGCAGGCTGCGGCCAGGCCGGCGGCGGCCCGCTGCATCAGCACGCCCTCCGGCAGCGTGTCCATCAGCTGCCGCTCGGCCGCGCGGACGGCGTCGACCGCGTAGGCCCGCCGGGTCACGGGCCGCTCTCCAGCACCACCACCGCCGACGCGATGCCGGCGTCGTGCGACAGCGACACGTGCACGTGCACGGCACCGACGTCGGCCGCCCGCGCCGCCACCGCTCCGGAGAGCGCGAGGTGCGGGCGGCCGTCGTCCGCGGTCACGACCTCGGCGTCGACCCAGTGCAGCCCGGCGGGCGCGCCCAGTGCCTTGGCCAGCGCCTCCTTGGCAGCGAACCGGGCCGCCAGCGAGGCGACCGGGCGGTCCGCCTCGTGCGCGGTGAACAGCCGGGTACGCAGTCCGGGCGTGCGCTCCAGCGTCTGCCCGAACCGGGCCACGTCGACGACGTCGATGCCCACGCCGACGATCACTCGACGGTGACCGACTTCGCGAGGTTGCGCGGCTGGTCGACGTCGTGACCGAGCACGGTGGCCACCTCGCACGCGAAGATCTGCAGCGGCACCGTCGCCACCAGCGGCTGCAGCAGGGTCGGCACCTTCGGCAGCCGGATGATCTCGTCGGCGTACGCCACGACGGTCTCGTCGCCCTCCTCGACCAGCACCACGGTGCGGGCGCCGCGGGCGCGTACCTCCTGGATGTTGTTGACGACCTTGCCGTGCAGCGCGTCCCGGCCGCGTGGCGGCACGATCACGAACACCGGCAGGCCCTCCTCGATCAGTGCGATCGGGCCGTGCTTGAGCTCGCCGGCGGCGAACCCCTCGGCGTGCAGGTAGGCGAGCTCCTTGAGCTTGAGCGCACCCTCCAGCGCAACCGGGAACCCGGTGTGCCGGCCGAGGAACAGCACCGAGCGGCTGGACGCGAGCTCCCTGGCCAGCGCGCGCACCTGCTCTGCGCCGTCGAGCACCCGTTGCACGGCCGCCGGCACCTGCTGCAGCTGCTCGAGGATGGCCCCGATCTCGTCGCCGAACTTGGTGCCGCGCACCTGCGCGAGGTAGAGCCCGAGCAGGTAGCAGGCGACGATCTGTGACAGGAAGCCCTTGGTCGACGCGACCGCGATCTCCGGCCCGGCGCGGGTGTAGATGACGGCGTCGGACTCGCGCGGGATCGTCGACCCGTTGGTGTTGCAGATCGCCAGCACCCGCGCGTTCTGGGCCCGCGCGTAGCGGATCGCCATCAGGGTGTCCATGGTCTCGCCGGACTGGCTGATCGCCACCACCAGCGTGGAGCGGTCGACGACCGGGTCGCGGTAGCGGAACTCCGAGGCGAGCTCGACCTCGCACGGCAGCCGGGTCCAGTGCTCGATGGCGTACTTCGCCACCAGTCCGGCGTAGAACGCGGTGCCGCAGGCGATGATCACCACCTTGTCGACGTCGCGCAGCTCCTCGTCGGACAGCCGCACCTCGTCGAGCTGGAGCGCGCCCTGCGGGTTGCGGCGCCCGAGCAGGGTGTCGGTGATCGCCCGCGGCTGCTCGTCGATCTCCTTGAGCATGAACCAGTCGTAGCCGCCCTTCTCCGCGGCCGACGCGTCCCAGTCGACGTGGTAGGGCGTCCCGTGCGACGGGGAGCCGTCGAAGTTCGTGACCGTGACGCTGTTGCGGGTCACCTCGACCACCTGGTCCTGGCCGAGCTCCAGCGCCTCGCGGGTGTGGGCGATGAACGCCGACACGTCACTGGCGACGAAGTTCTCACCGTCACCGAGGCCGACGACCAGCGGCGAGCTGCGCCGCGCGGCGACCACCCGGTCGGGGTCGGAGGCGGCGACCGCCACCAGGGTGAATGCGCCTTCGAGCCGCAGGCAGACCGACCGCATCGCGTCGGCGAGGTTGCCGCCGTGCTCGGGCAGGGCCGCGCCGAGCAGGTGCGCCACCGTCTCGGTGTCGGTCTCGGACACCAGGTCGCGCCCGTCCCGCTCCAGCTCGGCCCGCAGCTCGGCGAAGTTCTCGATGATCCCGTTGTGGATCACGGCGACGCTGTTGGCGGTGTCGGAGTGCGGGTGGGCGTTGACGTCGTTGGGCGCGCCGTGCGTCGCCCAGCGGGTGTGGCCGATGCCGGTCGTCGCCGGCGGCGGCGGCTCCTGCGCGAGTGCCTTGTCCAGGTTGGCCAGCTTGCCGGCGCGCTTGGCCGAGTGCAGGACGCCGTCGGCGGCGAGGGCCACCCCCGCGGAGTCGTATCCGCGGTACTCCAGCCGCCGCAGGCCGTCCACGACGACGTCGAGCGCCTGCTGGCCACCCACGTACCCGACGATCCCGCACATGGCCGTCAGGGTACCGAGGCCACCCCGGCATGATGTGCGGCATGGCCGACGCGTCACCGTACGTCGAGCTGGACCGTGACGCGTGGGCACGGCTGGCCTCGTCACCGTCCGAGGGGCAGGACGGCGGCTGGGGCTCCGCGCTCAGCGATGCCGAGCTGGACCGCATCCGCGGCCTCGGCGACGCGCTGGACCTCGACGAGGTGCAGCAGGTCTACCGGCCGCTGAGCGAGCTGCTGAGCCTGCACGTACGGCACGCCGCCCAGCTGCACCGGGCGACCGAGCGCTTCCTCGAGCGCCCGCAGCCACCGCGCACCCCGTTCGTCATCGGCATCGCCGGGTCGGTGGCGGTCGGCAAGTCCACGACGGCCCGGCTGCTGCGTGAGCTGCTCGCCCGGTGGTCGCAGCACCCCCGGGTCGAGCTGGTGACCACCGACGGCTTCCTGTTCCCCAACGCCCAGCTGGAGAAGCGCGGGCTGCTGGAGCGCAAGGGCTTCCCCGAGTCGTACGACCGGCGCGCGCTGCTGCGGTTCGTGATGGAGGTCAAGTCGGGCGTCGACGAGGTCAGCGCCCCGGTCTACTCGCACCTGGTCTACGACGTCACCGACGACCGGGTCGTGCTGCACCGCCCGGACATCGTCATCGTCGAGGGACTGAACGTGCTCGCGCCCGCCCGGGTGCGCGGCGACGGCCGACAGGGGCTGGCGATCAGCGACTTCTTCGATTTCGGGGTCTACGTCGACGCGGCTACCGACGACATCCGGCGCTGGTACGTGGAACGGTTCCTGCGGTTGCGCGGCACGGCCTTCCGCGACCCGGCGTCGTACTTCCGTCGCTACGCCTCGCTCACCGAGCCGGAGGCGGTGGGCCGCGCCCGGCAGCTGTGGGACGACATCAACGGGCCCAACCTGGAGGCGAACATCAAGCCGACCCGCGGCCGGGCGACGCTGGTGCTGCGCAAGGACGGCGACCACACGGTGCGGTGGGTGCGGCTGCGCAAGCGCTAGCAGCGGCTGCGCTCAGGGCAGCGGTCGGATCTCGACCATCACTGCTCCGCCCCCAGCGTCCGGTGCCAGCCGTCGGACGTCTCGACGGCCTCGAAGCCCAGCCGGGCGTTGACGTCGATCATCGCGACGTTGCCCTTCGCGTTCCAGGTGTGCAGCAACCGGTCCCGCGGGTCGGCCGCCTGCAGCCGTCGCAGGTTCTGCACCTTCATCGCCAGCCCCAGCCGGTGACCGCGGTGGGACGGGAGCACCAGCGTGCCGGACTGGACGGCGCCGCCGCGCACGGTGTCACCGGCCACCACCAGCTCGGTGTAGCCCGCCAGCGCACCGTCCGGCGCCACGGCCGCCGTGGTCTGGCTGGTGCGGCCCTGGGCCATCCGGCGCTGCTCGCTCTCCCGGAGCCGATCCACCGTCCACACCTCCTCCTCCATCTCGAGGTCACCGGTCGGCGCCTCGGCGAGGAAAGCGGTCAGCAGGCGGCACAGCGACTCGGCCCAGCGGTCCGGGCACCTGTCGACCCACGAGACCAGGGAGTACCCCTCCGCCGGCCCGGCCGACTCGTCGGCGAGCTGTCGCAGGTCGGTGTCCGGCACCGGGAGCCCCAGCGCGTAGTGCGTCTGCTCCAGGCCCACCCGGAAGCCGCGGGCGCGCAGGAACGCCGTGCCCCCGTGCTGCTCCGGCCCGACGCCGTGCGGCCGGTCGGTCTCGGCGAACAGCGTGGTCCGGTCCCTGCGCGCGGCCTCGGCGAGCACCGTGTCGAGCAGCGACGTGCCGACCCCGCGCCGGCGCTGCGAAGGCAGCACGGCGAGGGAGACGTCACCGGTGTGCGTGTTGTCCAGCAGCGGCCAGCCGACGCTGGCAGCGCCCACGAACCGCCCGTCCTCCACCGCTGCCCAGACCTGCGTGTCGAGGATGGTGCTGGGCCGCACCAGCTGCACCCGTTCGGACTCCGCGCCGGTGAGGTCGCCGTACGGCCGCTCGTGCAGCCACGCCTCGACCCGGACCGCGTGCACGGCGGCGTACTCCGCCTCGTCGTCGCCCGTGACCGGGACGATGCGCAGGCTCACGGCGCCGCCGGCAGGCCCGCGACCGGGCCCTGCCACTCACCGACCCGCTCCACGGGCACGAAACCCAACCGGTCGTTGACCGCGATCATCGGGCCGTTCTGCACTGCGTTGTGGGTGTGCACCTCGTGGGCCTCGGGATGGGCCGGCGCGACGGTGCGCAGGTTGGCGACCTTGACCGCCATGCCCAGGCGGTGGCCGCGGTGCGCGGGGAGCACCATCGTGTCCCAGTTCCAGAGCCGCCCGGGGTCGTGTTCGGCGTGCAGCAGCTCGTTGAAGCCCGCCACCTCGCCCGCCGCGTCGAGCGCCAGCACGCTGAACCGGGTGCGCCGCATCGCCGCGAGCTCGGCCTCCTCCTCGCGCAGCCGGCGCTCGTCCCAGACCTCCGGCTCCATCTCGGAGTCGCCCATCGGCGCCTCGACGAGCATCGCGGCCTTGAGCCGGCAGTACGCAGCCGCGTACTGGTCGGGGCACCGGCCGGTGAAGCTCACCAACCGGTAGTCCGCGTGGTGGCGGGCGGCATCGGCCGCCAGCCGGTCGAGCAGCTCGTCGTCGACCGGCAGCGGCAGCACCCGGTGCAGGTCGGTGTTGCGCTCGGTCAGACCGCAGGCCCGGGCGAAGGCCTCACCCGGCGGTCCCGCGGCATCGGCCTGGCCGCCGTCGGCGCGCACCTGCCGGCCGGGCACCCAGGAGCCCGCGAGTCGCCGGTCGGCCGCCTCCGCCTCCGCGCGCAGTCGCGCCGCCAGCGCGGTACCGATGCCTCGTCGCCAGCGGTCAGGTCGGACGTAGACCGTGGTCTCGGCCAGGTGCAGGTTGTCCGCGAGCGGGAGCCCCAGCCGGGCGACCCCCACCGCCTCGGTGCCGTCCTCGGCGACGTACATCCGGTCGATCTGGGTGCTCGACGGCGTGCGGAACGTCGCCTTCACCTCGTCGAGGGGCCAGGTCACCGGGTACGGGCGGCCGTGCCGGTCGGCGGCCGCATAGACGTCGTACGCGCGCGCGAAGTCGTCGTCGCTGGCGACGTCGACGAGTCTGATCCGCACGTGACAGCACGCTAGGCGACGCGACCACCCCGCAGCGAGCCCTTTAGCGCAACGTGAGGGCGCGCTCGACGACGGCAGCGAGCCCGTGCGCCACGGCGTCGGCCTGCTCGGCAGTGGGTGCTTCGACCATCACCCGGACGAGCGCCTCGGTGCCCGACGGCCGCAGCAGCACCCTCCCGGCGCCGGCGAGCTCCTGCTCGGCCTCGGCGACCGCGGTCGCCACGTCCGGGTCGCTGCCGGCCCGTGCCTTGTCCACGCCGGAGACGTTGACCAGCACCTGGGGCAGCCGGGTCATGATCGCCGCCAGGTCGGCCAGCGGGCGCCCGGCGGCCGCGACCTGCGCCGCCACGTGCAGGGCGGTGAGCAGGCCGTCGCCCGTGGTGGCGTGCAGGGCCATGATCACGTGCCCGGACTGCTCGCCGCCGAGGACGAAGCGCCCCGCCTGCATCGCCTCGAGGACGTACCGGTCGCCGACCGCGGTCTGCACGACCGTGATGCCCAGCTGTTCCATCGCCTGCAGGAAGCCGAGGTTGCTCATCACGGTGGCGACGACGGTGTCGGCGACCAGCTCACCCCGGTCGCGAGCCGCCCAGGCCAGGATCGCGAGGATCTGGTCACCGTCGACCACGTTCCCCCCGGCGTCGACGGCCAGGCACCGGTCGGCGTCGCCGTCGAAGGCGAAGCCGAGGTCGGCGCGCTCCCGCAGGACCTCCGCCTGCAGGTCACCGAGATGGGTGGAGCCGCAGCCGTCGTTGATGGAGTAGCCGTCGGTGTGGTCGTGGATGGTGTGCACGGTCGCGCCGGCGGCCGCGAACGCAGCGGGGGCGACCCTCGATGCGGCGCCGTTGGCGCAGTCGAGCACCACGTCCAGGCCGTCCAGCCGGTGCGGCACGGTGGAGACGACGTGGTCGACGTAGCGTCGCCACGCACCCTCAGGTGGGTGCACCCGGCCGACACCCGCCCCGGTGGGCCGGGCCCACGGCTCGCGCATCCGGGCCTCGATGGCGTCCTCGGCGGCGTCGGCGAGCTTGTGGCCGCCGCGGGCGAGGAACTTGATCCCGTTGTCGGCCATCGGGTTGTGGCTGGCCGAGATCATCACGCCGAGATCGGCGTCCAGCTCGGCCACCAGGTACGCCACGGCAGGGGTGGGCAGCACGCCCAGCCGCTGCACGTCGACACCCGCGGAGGCCAGCCCGGCGATGACCGCAGCCTGCAGGAACTCGCCCGAGGCGCGGGGATCCCTGCCGACCACGGCGAGCGGGCGCGGCCGGTCCTGCCGGGCCGCGAAGACCCCCGCCTCGCCGAGCACGTGGGCAGCGGCGACCGACAGGTCCAGCGCGGTCTCTGCGGTGACGTCGCGGTTGGCGAGCCCGCGGATGCCGTCGGTGCCGAACAGGCGACCCACGGGAGGGTCAGCGCTTGGAGTACTGCGGCGCCTTGCGGGCCTTCTTCAGGCCGGCCTTCTTGCGCTCCTTGACCCGGGCGTCGCGGGTGAGCATGCCGGCACCCTTGAGCGACGGGCGGTTGGCCTCGACGTCGAGCTCGTTCAGCGAGCGCGCGATGCCGAGGCGGAGCGCCCCCGCCTGGCCGGTCATGCCGCCGCCGTGGATACGGGCGACCACGTCGAAGCGGTCGGACAGGTCGGTGAGCACGAACGGCTCGTTGACCGTCTGCTGGTGGACCTTGTTCGGGAAGTACTCGTCCAGCGTCTTGCCGTTGATCGTCCACTGACCGCTGCCGGGGACCAGGCGCACCCGGGCGACCGCCTCCTTGCGCCGGCCGGTGGCGGCGGCGGGGGCGACGTGGGCGGGACGGGGCGGGGCGTCGGGCGCGGCGGCGCTCTCCGAGCTGTACGCGACCGTGGACTCGCCCTCCACGCCGGCGCCGGTGCTGTCGGCGGTGCTGTCGGCGGCGCCGGCGACGTCACCTGTGTCGGGCTCGGGGGTGTCGGTGCTGGTCGGTGCGGGGGCGCTGTCGGCCACGGTGTCGGTCCTCGGTCTCGCTGGCAGTGTCACTGGGCGATCTGGGTGATCTCGAAGGCTTGCGGCTGCTGAGCGGCGTGCGGGTGCTCCGGCCCGGCGTACACCTTGAGCTTCTTGATCAGCTGCCGGCTGAGCCGGTTCTTGGGCAGCATGCCCCACACGGCGTTCTCGACCGCCTTGCGCGGGTCGCGCTCGAGCAGCTCGCCGACGGTGGTGGACCGCAGGCCGCCGGGGTAGCCGGAGTGCCGGTAGGCGAGCTTGGAGTCGCGCTTGTCGCCGGTGAGGGCGATCTTGCCGGCGTTGACGACGACCACGAAGTCGCCCGAGTCGACGTGCGGCGCGAAGGTCGCCTTGTGCTTGCCCCGCAGCAGGGTCGCGATCTGCACGGCGAGCCGGCCGAGCACCACGTCGGTGGCGTCGATGACGTGCCACTGACGCTGCACGTCACCGGGCTTGGGGCTGTACGTACGCACGGTGGTGGACCTTCTCGTCGATCGATGGGGACGCCGGGTGTGCGGTCCGCGCGGGCAGGGCCGACGGATGTCGTGCACACGACGACCGCCCAGGCTACCCGGGCGGGGGTGGAGGGGTCAAAACCGGGCCGGATCGGGGTCCGGATTCGACGCTGCACCCCGGCGCCCGTAGGTTTGGGGCGTGACTGAGTCCCTCACCGTCCGCGACAACCGTACGGGACGCGACTACGAGCTGGCGATCACCGACGGCACCATCCGTGCCGGTGACCTGGCCCAGATCAGGACCGACGACGAAGCGCCGGGGATCGCGACCTACGATCCCGGCTTCACCAACACCGCGTCCTGCCGCAGCTCCATCACCTACATCGACGGTGAGAAGGGGGTGCTGGAGTACCGCGGCTACCCGATCGAGCAGCTGGCGGAGGACTCGACGTTCCTCGAGGTCGCCTACCTGCTGATCCACGGGGAGCTGCCCGGACGCGACCAGTACGACGCGTGGGTGCACGAGATCACCTACCACACGTTCGTGCACGAGAACGTCAAGACGTTCATGCAGGGCTTCCGCTACGACGCGCACCCGATGGGGATGCTGATGGCGTCGGTGGGGGCGCTGTCGACGTTCTACCCCGAGTCGCGCAACATCACCGACGAGGACAACCGGCACATCCAGATGGTGCGGCTGATCGCCAAGATGCCGACGCTGGGGGCATGGGCCTACCGGCACGCCCAGGGCAAGCCGTACGTCTACCCGGACAACGAGCTGTCCTACGCCGAGAACTTCCTGTCGATGCTGTTCCGGATGAGCGAGCACAAGTTCCACGCCGACGAGCGGCTGACCAAGGCGCTGGAGATCCTGTTCATCCTGCACGCCGACCACGAGCAGAACTGCTCCACCAACGCGGTGCGCTCGGTCGGCTCCAGCCAGGTCGACCCGTACTCCGCGGTGTCGGCGGGCATCGCCGCGCTCTACGGACCGCTGCACGGCGGCGCCAACGAGGCGGTGCTGCGGATGCTGCGCCGGATCGGCAGCAAGGACAACATCAGCGACTTCATCTCCGGCGTCAAGAACGGCGACGAGCGGCTGATGGGCTTCGGCCACCGGGTCTACAAGAACTACGACCCGCGGGCGAAGATCATCAAGCAGGCGACCGACGACGTCTTCGAGGTGACCGGCGTCAACCCGCTGCTCGAGATCGCGGTCGAGCTGGAGAAGATCGCGCTCGAGGACGACTACTTCGTCGAGCGCAAGCTCTACCCCAACGTCGACTTCTACTCCGGGCTGATCTACGAGGCGCTGAGCTTCCCGCCCGAGATGTTCACCGTGCTGTTCGCCATCCCCCGCACCGTGGGGTGGCTCGCGCAGTGGGCCGAGCTGGTCGACGACAAGGACCAGAAGATCGCCCGTCCCAAGCAGATCTACACCGGCGATCGCACCCTCGACTTCACACCGCGCGAGAAGCGCTGGGCCTGACAGCCGGGCCTGGCGGCTGGTCCGGCCACGGGTCTGCCGCTGATCCTTGTGGCCGGCCGTCTGCCGCGCACCTCGCCGTAGATGGTGGCCCGGCACCCGTCGCTAGCGACAGAGGTTGCGTCGAGCTGAGCGGACTGTTTCAGCGGGCGCGGACGACCCGGCCCTCGTCCCACACCGGCTCGTCGGACTCGTACACCGAGCCGTCCGCGCCGAACACCAGGAACCGGTCGAAGCCGCGCGCGAACCAGCGGTCGTGGGTGACCGCGAGCACGGTGCCCTCGAACCGCTCGAGCCCGTCCTCCAACGCCTCCGCCGACTGCACGTCGAGGTTGTCGGTCGGCTCGTCGAGAACCAGCAAGGTGGCCCCGGACAGCTCAAGCAGCAGGATCTGCAACCGGGCCTGCTGCCCGCCCGACAGTGACTCGAAGCGCTGCTCGGACGCGTACGCCAGCTCGTAGCGGTCGAGCGCGCGGGCGGACTGCTCCCGTGGCATCCCCGCCCGGTGCTCGTCGCCGCGGTGCAGGATCTCCAGCAGCGTGCGGCCGACCAGCTCGGGGTGCGCGTGGGTCTGGACGAACCAGCCCGGGCGCACCCGGGCACCGAGCCGGGCCCGCCCGGTGTGCCGCACCGGCGCGACGGGGGTGTCGTCGACCGGTCGGTGCTCCACGTCGGGGTCGCTGCCGCCTGCCGCCAGCAGCCGCAGGAAGTGCGACTTGCCGGAGCCGTTGGAGCCGAGCACCGCGACCCGTTCGCCGAACCACACCTCGAGGTCGAACGGTTTCATCAGGCCGGTCAGCTCGAGCTCCTCGCAGATCACCGCGCGCTTGCCGGTCCTGCCCCCGACCAGCCGCATCTTGACGTCCTGCTCGCGCGGGATGGCCTGCGGCGGCCCGGCCTCCTCGAACTTGCGCAGCCGCGTCTGCGCGGCCTGGTAGCGCGACGCCATGCCGTCGTTGTAGGCGGCCTTCTGCTTGTACATCAGCACCAGCGCCTTGAGCTTGGCGTGGTCCTCGTCCCAGCGGCGGCGCATCTCCTCCAGCCGCTCGAACCGCGCCTTGCGGGCGGCGTGGTAGCTGCCGAAGCCGCCCGGGTGCACCCAGGCGGTGTTACCGGCGGCGCCGAGCTCGAGGGTGGCCACGCGGGTCGCGGTGCGCGCCAGCAGCTCGCGGTCGTGGCTGACGTAGAGCACCGTCTTGGGCGAGCCCGACAGCCGGTCCTCGAGCCAGCGCTTGCCCGGCACGTCCAGGAAGTTGTCGGGCTCGTCGAGCAGCAGCACCTCGTCGGGTCCGCGCAGCAGTGCCTCGAGCACCAGGCGCTTCTGCTCGCCGCCCGAGAGGGTGGACACCGGTCGCCACCTGGCCCGCTCGTACGGGACGCCGAGTGCGGTCGTGCAGCACGCGTCCCAGTCCACCTCGGCGTCGTACCCGCCGGCGTCGGCGTACTCGGCCAGCGCGGTGGCGTAGCGCAGCTGCGTGCGCTCGTCGTCGCGGTCCATCAGCAGCAGCTCGATGTCGTCCACCGCGGTCGCGGCAGCCCGTACCCGCGGTGGGGCGACCGACAGCAGCAGGTCGCGCACGCTCCAGTCCGCGCCGGCAGGGGTCACCATCTGGCGCATGACGCCGAGCCCCCCGGTGCGCGCCACCGTGCCCGCGTGCGGCGTGAGCTCGCCGGTGACGATGCGCAGCAACGTGGTCTTGCCGGCCCCGTTGGCACCGACCAGCGCCACCTTGGCCCCGTCCCCGACGCGGAACCCGACGTCGTCGAGCAGCACCCGCCCGTCCGGCAGCTCGAACCGGACCCCGCTCAGCTCCACGTGTCCCACAAGCGACCAGTCTGCGTCGCGGTGGCCCGTCCCGGCGAGCGAATTCGCAGGTCAGCCGGTCGAGGCCACCCGTTGCTGGCGCCGCGTGAGCAGGACCCGGGTGGCCGGGATCACCAGCAGCCAGCACAGCATCGCGGCCCACAGCCCGATCGCGGCGACGGCGACCGACAGGGCGAGGATGGACGCGGTGGCCACGCCGCGGACGGTGTGGGCGTGCCTGACGGCGGGGCCGGCGGCGGGGTCCACCAGCCCGCGCCGGAGCGCGTACAGCCAGGTGAGCGTGAGGACGGCGCTGGCGACGGCCATGCTGGCGGCGTAGAACATGGCCGGGAACCGGTCGTCGAGCTCCGCGGCGCCCAGCACCGCGGTCGGGAACGGCATGAACGCCACCGTGAGCAGCCCGACCAGGTTCAGCCACAACAACCCGCGGTCGTACGAGCGCAGCAGACCGAACGTCCCGTGGTGGGCTATCCAGAACTGCCCGACGACGAGGAACCCGATCACAAACGTGACGATCCGCGGCCACAGGTCCGCCACCGCCGCGGCAGCCTCCGCCGAGTCTGTCGGCAGCTCCACCTCCGCGGTCAGCGGCAGGACGAGCAGGGTGATCACGATCGCGAACACCGCGTCGCTGAACAGGACCAGCCGCTCCAGCCCGATCTGGTCCCCGCTCGCGCCACCCGGTGCGGCTCCCGTGCTCATCGCCGCCCCGCCCCCACCGGGACCCCGACCCCGGCATCAACCGCGTCCCCGCCCCGCTCCAGCCCGCCGCCGACCCGTGTCACAGGTCCCACGCTGCCATGCCCACCCCACCGCCACACGACGTCCTCCGTACCACGGTCCGCACGTCGCCGCGGGTGCGCGCCGGCGACACCCCGGCCGGATGTGCCCCCGCCGGCCGCGCCCCCGCCCGCGCGCCCCCCGCCCACGCGCCCGCGCCCACGCCTTCGTTGCCACTTGCCCGAGATCTCGGGCAAGGCACAACACCGCGGGCGCCACCCGGGGGCGGGCCGGGGAGTTTCCACAGCGGGCCTGTGGACCGGGGGTCGTCCACAGGTCGGGACCGGGCGGCGGCCGGCGGGTGGGCGATCGGGGTGTAGTGGCAGCGTGCAGGATCTGGATCGGTTCGACCACGTGTTGCGGTGGGCGAGGCGTCGCGGCGACATGAGCCAGCGCGAGCTCGCGCGGTGGGCGCGGGTGCCGAAGTCGACGGTCGCTGACTACGAGACGGGGCGTCGGCGGCCGACGCTCGCCGTCGCCCGCGAACTGCTGGGCGCCCTCGGTCTGGCGGTGGCGCTCGTCGACTCCGCGACGGGGACGCCGCTGGCGGTCGGGTGCACCGACGACCGGCGCGACCGCGGCGGGCGGCAGGTGCCGCCGCACCTCGACGTGCGCGAGCGGCTGCGCCCCGAGTACTGGGCCCGGTGGTACGGCGGGCGGCCGCACGACGACCCGTCGCCACTGACCTGGCGGACCAGCCGCGCGCACCGGGACGTGCTGCGCGCCCACGGCTTCCAGGGCGACCACCCGACCCGGTACCCCCCGGTGCCGGTCAGCGGTCCCGACCTTGCTGTTCCCACGATCCAGCCGGCGCGGATGGCCGGCTGGCCCTACACCTTCGAGCTGCGGGCCGGTGACGTCGACGGGTTCGACGAGCTGCTGCGCTGGCGCGGGCTGGTCTCGTCGGGTCAGCCGTGACGGACCTCGAGCACCCGGAAGCCCTTGGCGCTGCCCAGCCGCTCGCACGCCCACCCGCGGTCGATCAGCCAGCGCTGGTACGAGTCTGCGCCGAGGTTGCGGCCGATCACCAGCACCGCTCGGCCGTCCGGGGCCAGCCGGCCGAGCCAGTCCTTCAGCAGCGCCTGCACGGCCGGCTTACCGATCCGGATGGGCGGGTTGGACCAGATCTCGTCGAGGCGCAGGTCCGCCGGCACCTCGTCCGGCCCGACCACCCGCACCCGGTCGGTCAGCCGCTGCGCCTCGACGTTGGCCCGGGTGGTCGCGAGGGCGCGCTCGTTGACGTCCACCGCCCACACGGTCGCGCGCGGCAGCTCCAGCGCCAGCCCCACCGCCAGCAGCCCGTAGCCGCAGCCGAGGTCCAGCACCGTGCGGGCGGCCGGGTCAGGCCTCGCCGTGCGCAGCAGCACGCCGGTGCCGAGATCGACCCGCCCGTGCGAGAACACCCCGCTGGCCGAGCGCAGCAGCAGCTCACGGCCCCACACCCGCGCGGCCACGTCGGCGTGCCGCACCCGGGAGGCGGGGTCGGGCGAGAAGTAGTGCTCGCTCATCGGGGCTGCACCCGGCGTGACCGTGCCTGCTGCGCCCGGCCGGCCAGCTCCTCGTCCGGCGGGTAGCCGACCTCCTCGAGCGTGAGGCCGTGCGCGGGCAGCACCTGCACGCGCGGATCGCGTCGTCCGCCGGCGAGGATGCGTGCCGGCTCCTCGACCGCGAGCCTGCCCTCACCGACCGCGACCAGCGCACCCACCAGCGCGCGCACCATGTGGTGGCAGAACGCGTCGGCGACCACCGTCACCTCCACCAGCCCGTCGGGACGCATCGGCTCCAGCCGGAGCACGGTACGCACCGTGGTCGCTCCGTCACGGGGTCGGCAGAAGGCGGCGAAGTCGTGCGCACCGACCAGTCCGGACGCCGCGTCGCTCATCAGCACGGTGTTCAGCGGCCGTCGCCACGCCAGCACGTGCCCGCGCAACAGCGGGTCGCCGCGTTGCGACTGGTCGCAGATCCGATAGACGTAACGCCGCCAGATCGCGGAGAACCGCGCGTCGAACCCGGCCGGTGCGACAACCACGTCCCGGACGACCACGTCGTCGGGCAGCGCACTGTTCACCCGTCGGGTCAACGCGTCGTCCGGCTCCACGCTGTCGGGCACGTCGACGTGCACCACCTGACCGCGCGCGTGCACGCCGGCATCCGTACGCCCCGCACAGGTCACCGTGACCGCGTCCACCCGCAGCACCCGGCCCAGCGCGGTCTCGAGCTCGCCCTGCACCGTGCGCCGGCCGGGCTGGAGGGCCCACCCGGAGAACCCGGAACCGTCGTAGCCGAGGTCCAGTCGCAGCCGCACCCGGCGACCCGTCAGGCCTTGGGCTCCTCGGAGGCGTCGCCGGCATCGGTGTCGTCGACGTCGTCGGCCTCCTCGTCGGCCGCACCCTCGTCGGCCGCACCCTCGTCGGCCGCACCCTCGCCGGCTGCACCCTCCTCGGCCACGCCCGCCTCCTCGTCGCGGGCGTCCTCCTCGACCTGGGTCGACTCGGTCGTCTCCTCGTCGGCGGGCGAGGCGGCGTCGTCGGCCGGGGCCGGTTCGGGAGCGGGCTCGCTCGACGCGGTCGCGGCGGTGGACGAGCGGGTCGCGAACTCCTTGGCCTCGACCAGCTCGATCACTGCCATCGGCGCGTTGTCGCCCTTGCGCGGCCCGACCTTGGTGATCCGGGTGTAGCCACCGGGCCGGGTGGTGTAGCGCGGCGCGATCTCGGTGAACAGCGTGTGCACGACGCTCTTGTCCCGGATCACCGACAGCACCTGCCGGCGCGCGTGCAGGTCGTCACGCCGCGCCTTGCTGATCAGCCGCTCGGCGTAGGGCCGCAGCCGCCGCGCCTTGGCCTCGGTCGTGGTGATCTTGCCGTACTCGAACAGGTTCGTCGCGAGGTTGGCGAGGATCATCCGCTGGTGCGCGGGGCTGCCACCCAGCCGTGGTCCCTTGGTGGGCGTGGGCATCGGTCAGTCTCCTCGATCGGGTTTCTCGGTGCGGGATCAGTACTGCTCGTCTTCGACGAAGGACTGGTCGTCGTCGCCGTACGCCTCGAGCGCCGCCTGCGGGTCGAAGCCGGGCGCGCTGTCCTTGAGCGCCAGACCCATCTCGACCAGCTTGGCCTTGACCTCGTCGATCGACTTCGCGCCGAAGTTGCGGATGTCGAGCAGGTCCTGCTCGCTGCGCGAGATCAGCTCACCCACGGTGTGGATGCCCTCGCGCTTGAGGCAGTTGTAGGACCGCACGGTGAGGTTGAGCTCCTCGACCGGCAGTGCCAGGTCGGCGGCGAGCTGCTCGTCGACCGGCGACGGGCCGATGTCGATGCCCTCGGCCTCGACGTTGAGCTCACGGGCCAGCCCGAACAGCTCGACCAGTGTCTTGCCGGCGCTGGCGATCGCGTCCCGCGGCTTCATCGACGGCTTGGTCTCGACGTCGATGACCAGCCGGTCGAAGTCGGTGCGCTGCTCGACCCGGGTGGCCTCGACCTTGTACGTCACCTTGAGCACCGGCGAGTAGATCGAGTCGACCGGGAGCCGGCCGATCTCACCGTCGCCGAGGTTGTTCTGCGCGGAGGACACGTAGCCACGCCCGCGCTCGACGACCAGCTCGAGCTCGATCCGGCCCTTGTCGTTGAGCGTGGCGAGGTGCAGCTCGGGGTTGTGCACCTCGACGCCGGCGGGTGGGGCGATGTCAGCGGCGGTGACGTCGCCGGGTCCCTGCTTGCGCAGGTACATGGTCACGGGCTCGTCGTGCTCCGACGAGACCACGAGCTCCTTGAGGTTGAGGATGATCTCGGTGACGTCCTCCTTGACGCCCTCGACCGTCGAGAACTCGTGCAGGACACCGTCGATCTTGATCGAGGTGACGGAGGCGCCGGGGATGGACGACAGCAGGGTACGGCGCAGGGAGTTGCCGAGGGTGTAGCCGAAACCGGGCTCGAGCGGCTCGATGGCGAAGCGCGAGCGGTGGTCGCCGACGACTTCCTCGGACAGGCTGGGACGCTGGGCGATGAGCACGATGTGTTCCTTTCCGCACCGACCGCTATATGACGGCGCGGGTCGTTGGACCGGTCGGGACCGGTCCGGGGTGGGTCACTTCTTGGAGTAGAACTCCACGATCAGCTGCTCCTGGACCGGCACGTCGATCTGCTGCCGGACCGGGAGCTGGTGCACGAGCACGCGCATCTTGTTGGGCAGGACCTCGAGCCAGGCCGGCACCACGCGCTCACCCTGGGTCTCGCGGGCGATGATGAACGGCGTCGACTCGACGGACTTCGGCCGTACGTCGATGACGTCGTGCTCGCTGACCTGGTAGGAGGGGATGTCGACCTTGCGGCCGTTGACGACGAAGTGGCCGTGCACGACCAGCTGGCGGGCGTGGCGGCGCGTACGGGCGAAGCCGGCGCGGTAGACCACGTTGTCCAGCCGGCCCTCGAGCAGCTGCAGCAGGTTGTCACCGGTCTTGCCGGGACGACGGCTGGCCTCGTCGTAGTAGTTGTGGAACTGCTTCTCCATCACGCCGTAGGTGAAGCGGGCCTTCTGCTTCTCCTGCAGCTGCAGTCGGTACTCGCTCTCCTTGACCCGTCCGCGACCGTGCTGGCCGGGCGGGTAGGGGCGACGCTCGAATGCCTGGTCTCCACCGACGAGGTCGACCCCGAGTCGGCGCGACTTCTTCGTCATGGGTCCGGTGTAGCGGGCCATGTGAGTCAGGTCTCCTTGATACGTACGGGCTCTGGGGTGGCGCCGGGAATCAGACCCGGCGCCGCTTGGGTGGGCGGCAGCCGTTGTGCGGCGTGGGGGTGACGTCCTGGATCGTGCCCACCTCGAGGCCAACAGCCCCGAGCGAGCGGATCGCGGTCTCCCGCCCCGAGCCCGGGCCCTTGACGAAGACGTCGATCTTCTTCATCCCGTGGTCCATCGCCCGCCGGCCGGCGGCCTCGGCGGCCATCTGCGCGGCGAACGGGGTGGACTTGCGCGAGCCCTTGAAGCCGACGGTGCCGGCGCTGGCCCACGCGATCACCGCACCCACGGGGTCGGTGATCGTGACGATGGTGTTGTTGAACGTCGACTTGATGTGGGCGGCGCCCACGGCGATGTTCTTCTTCTCCTTGCGGCGCACCTTCTTGGTGCCTGGTGCCGTTCGGCTCTTGGGAGGCATGGTTTCGCGGTACTCCAGGGTGTCGGCGACGGGAGGTGGGGCGAGTCGGGCGCAGGGCGGGGCCCTACTTCTTGATGGCCTTCTTCTTGCCGGCCACGGTGCGCTTGGGACCCTTGCGTCCGCGCGCGTTGGTACGGGTCCGCTGGCCGCGTACGGGCAGTCCGCTGCGGTGGCGACGGCCCTGGTAGCTGCCGATCTCGACCTTGCGACGGATGTCGCCGGCGACCTCGCGGCGGAGGTCACCCTCGATCTGGAAGTTGCCCTCGATGAAGTCGCGGAGCTTGACCAGCTCCTCGTCGCCCAGCTGGTGCACCCGGAGGTCGGGGCTGACCCCGGTGGCCTCGAGGGTCTGCTGGGCGCGGGTACGACCGATACCGAAGATGGAGGTGAGCGCGATCTCGACCCGCTTGTCGCGGGGGAGGTCGACGCCGACGAGTCGTGCCATGGCGATGGCGTCCTTTCACATCGTGCGGAGGTGTCGTGCGTGCCGCGTCCCGACTCGCCTCGAGGCGGTCCCCTCACGGGGACGGTTCCTCGGCCGGGCCCCGGCCTCCGTCCGGGGGTCACACGGGGCGCCCGGACTGGCCGGGGACCCGTGAGCGGTCACGCTGGGATGAGCTTGTCCTGGATCAGCCCTGCCGCTGCTTGTGGCGAGGGTTGTCGCAGATCACCATGACCCGCCGGTTGCGACGGATCACTTTGCACTTGTCACAGATCTTCTTGACGCTCGGCTGGACCTTCATCGAGCTCTCTCTTACTTGTAGCGGTAGACGATGCGGCCGCGGGTGAGGTCGTACGGCGAGAGCTCCACCACGACCCGGTCCTCGGGGAGGATCCGGATGTAGTGCTGGCGCATCTTGCCGCTGATGTGGGCCAGCACCTTGTGGCCGTTGGTCAGCTCCACCCGGAACATGGCGTTGGGCAGTGCCTCCACAACGGAGCCCTCGATCTCGATGACCCCTTCCTTCTTGGGCATCGTCCTCCACACCTGGTCGTCTTGGGATGTCGGTTTCGGCACCCGGGCAGCCACCTACGCGGCACACCACGGGCCGACTGTCCAGTGTACGGGACGGGCGGTGATTGGTGCCAATCCGCGTCAGACCAGGCCCAGCAGCAGCAGGGTGGCGTCGTCACGACCGGGCTCGCCCACAGCGCCCTCCTCGCGCCGGAAGGCCGCCACGTCGGCCAGCAGCGCGTCCGCCACCGCCTCGGCCGCCTCCGGGCCGTCGGCCAGCCGGCGGGCCAGCCGTTCCTCGCCGTAGACCTGGTCGCCCCGCCGGGCGTCCAGGATGCCGTCGGTGAACAGGCACATCAGGTCACCGGGCCGCATCGTGAGGGTGATCTCGGTGAGCTGCGGGCGGGCCAGCAGGCCCAGCGCGGTGCCGGGGACGCCGCACCCCTCCACCCGGCCGTCGGCCCGGCGCAGCAGCGGCGGCGGGTGCCCGGCCAGGCAGAGCCGGACGTCGCACCCGTGGTCGCGCAGGGTGACGGCCGCGTAGGCCACGGTGCAGAACCGCTCGGGGTCGACCTGGGCGCGGACGGCGTCGTTGACACCACGCAGCAGCGTCGCCGTCCCGGCGGCCCGTACGGCGAGTGTGCGGGTGGTGTAGCGGACCAGCGTCGCCAGCACCGCCGCGTCCGCGCCCTTGCCCGAGACGTCGCCGATCACGACGCCCCACCCGTCCGCGGTGTGGTGCACGTCGTAGAAGTCGCCGCCCACCTCGCGCCCGCCCCCGGCCGGGAGGTACCGCCCGGCCAGCTCCACGCCCGGCAGGTCGGGGAAGGCGGCCGGGCGCAGCGCCTCCTGCAGGGTGCGGGCGGTCCGGGTGCGCTGGGCCAGCAGCTGCTTGAGCCGGCGGTCGGCGTCGTGCCGCTCGGTCTCGTCGCGCAGCACCACGAGCAGGCCGGGACGGCCTCCGTCGCGGACGGTCAGCGTCGTGACCATGACCGAGAGGTCGCGGCTGCCCCAGCGCACCCCCTCGCCGTCGCGCGGCGGTGGCATGTCGACCGGGTTGTCGGTCGCCTCCGACGGCAGGCCGGGGAGCACCTCCGGGCCGGGACGACCCACGACCTCGCGGCGGGTCAGGCCGAGCAGGGTGGCGGCGGCCGGGTTGAGGTCGATCACCCGGCCGTACGCGTCCAGCACCAGCACGCCGTCGCTCATCCGTTCCACGATGACGTCCCGGGCGATCGGGATCAGGTCGAGCAGCCGGAACCGGAACAACCCCCACACCAGCGTCATCGCGATCAGCCCGAACAGCACCGGCGTCAGGTCGACGGGGCCGGCCACCTCGACGCCGAGGTTGTAGGCGGCGTTGAACGCCAGCGGAAGAGCGGCCCCACCACCCAGGAGGACCGCCGGCAGCCAGTAGCGGCCGGACAGCCGGAGCAGGGTACGGACGAACAGCGCGAGCCCGCCGACCAGCAGCAGGTAGGTGTAGCCAGCGTGCACCCAGAACAGCGGCCCCACCGAGGCGACCGGGATCTCGTCCCCCACCACGGCCGCGGGGTAGTAGCGGATCAGCTGGTCGGTGGCCGGCAGCGCGAGCAGCACCAGCACCGTCACCGGCTCGATCAGCAGCAACCCGATCACTCGCCGGCTCAGGCTGACCGCCCGGCCGGTGTACTGCAGGATGAAGATCAGCCAGGCCGGGGTGAGCGCGACGATGCCGACGTACTTGAGCTCGCCGAAGAAGACCTGGACCTGCCAGTCGCTGACACCCAGCTCGAGCGCGTACGCGACCGTCCACCAGGACACGGCGGCGAGGACGACCGCGAGCGCCCGGGCGCCGACCGCCTGCCGACGGCGCCAGACGTACGTCGAGGCGGCCGCGTAGGCGATGCCGAGAGCCAGGAACCCGACGACCAGGGCCACTCCCGGCGCGTCCATGGGCGCAGGATAGGCGGGGTCGGCGCCGACCAATCTGTTTGTGCCGATTCGTCCGGCGGGGCAACCTGTTGCCGTGCCGACCCATGCAGCCGCCGCCCAGGCCGTGCTGATCACGCCACGCCTCGAGCTCGTCCCGCTCGCCGACGAGCATCTCGAGCACGAGGTCGAGCTCGACTCCGACCCCGAGGTGATGCGCTACCTGTGGGGTCGGGCCAGGACCCGGGAAGAGGTCGAGGGCGACCACCAGCAGCGGCTCGCCCGCGGACGCCAGGTCGACGGCCTCGGGATGTGGGCAGGCTTCCACCGTGCCGAGAGCCCCCGACCGTTCGTCGGCCTCTGGATGCTCACGCCGCCGCACGGTCCGAGTCAGGTCTTCGTCCCGGGCGAGGCGGACCTGGGCTACCGGGTCCTGCGCCGCTGGTGGCGGCAGGGCCTCGGCAGCGAGGGTGCCCGCGAGCTCATCAGGCACGGCTTCGACGACCTCGGCCTGACCCGGATCTTCGCGCAGACGATGGCCGCCAATGCCGCGTCGCGCGCCACGCTCGCCTCGCTGGGACTGACCTACGTCCGTTCGTTCCGCGAGCAGTACGACGAAGCGGTCCCCGCCGCCGAGCGCGGCGAGGTCGAGTACGAGCTCCGCCGGGACCAGACCAGCACGGGATCCACGCCAGCCGGCGGGGCGGCCTAGGGTCCGCCGACCTCTGCTCCGCCGAAGGGCACGCCGAGCGCGCCGAGCCGCTCGCGCCCGCCGTCCAGGGCCGTCAGCACCCAGACACCGCTCTCGGTGGCCGTCACGGTGTGCTCGAAGTGCGCCGCCGGGGAGCCGTCCATCGTGACGACCGTCCACTCGTCGTCGAGGACCCGGGTCAGGGGGCTGCCCAGCGTGAGCATGGGCTCGACGGCCAGCGCGAGACCGGGAACGATCCGCGGACCCCTGCCCGGGCGCCCGTAGTTGGGGACGTTGGGCGGCTGGTGCATCTCCGACCCGATCCCGTGGCCCACGTAGTCCTCGACGATGCCCAGGTCGCCGCGGCTGTGCACCAGGGTCTCGACGGCGGCGGAGACGTCGGTGACCCGTCCGCCGAGCCGGACCGCCGACAGCCCGGCCCACAGCGCGTCGTCGCACACCTCGAGCAGCCGGGTCACGTCCGGCGACGGCTCACCGAGGCTCAGCGTGGTCGCCGCGTCACCGTGCCAGCCGTCGACGATCGCGCCGCAGTCGACCGACAGCACGTCGCCGTCGCGCAGCACCCGAGCACCCGGGATGCCGTGCACGACCTCGTCGTTGACCGACAGGCAGAGGCTGGCCGGGAAGCCCTGGTAGCCGTAGAACGACGGCACCGCCCCGCGGTCGCGGATGTAGTCCTCGGCCAGGGCGTCCAGGTCCGCGGTCGTGACACCCGGGCGTGCCGCGCGGCGTACCAGCTCGAGCGTCTCGGCCACGATCAGGCCCGCCCGGCGCATCAGCCGGATCTGCTGGGGGGTCTTGATCTCGACCCCGCGGCCCTGGAACACCGTTGCTCCGTCAGCCGTCGCAGGCCGACTCGAGCGCCCCGATCGCGCGCTCGGTGACCTCGTCGACCGAACCGATGGCCTCGATCCGGCGCAGCAGCCCGGACTCGTCGTAGTGCTCGACCAGCGGCGCGGTCTGCTCGGCGTAGACCTCGAGCCGGTGCCGCACTGTCTCGGGGGCGTCGTCGTCGCGGCGGAACAGCTCGCTGCCGCACGCGTCGCACACGCCGTTCTCGGACGGCCGGTCGAACTCGAGGTGCCAGTTGCGGCCGCAGCCGTGGCAGGTGCGGCGCCCGGACAGCCGGCGCACGACCTCCTCCTCGTCGACCGACAGCTCGAGCACGGCGTCCAGGTTGGCGTCGAGCTCGGCCAGGATCTGGTCCAGCGCCTCCGCCTGGCGCACCGTGCGGGGGAAGCCGTCGAGCAGGAAGCCCTCCTGGGCGTCGTCCTCGGCCAGCCGGTCCTTGACCATCGCGATGGTCACCTCGTCGGGCACCAGGTCGCCGGCGTCCATGTACTTCTTCGCCTCCAGCCCGAGATCGGTGCGCTGGGTGACGTTGGCGCGGAAGATGTCGCCGGTGGAGATCTGCGGGATGGAGAAGTGCTTGGCGATGTGACTGGCCTGCGTTCCCTTCCCGGCCCCCGGCGGACCCACGAGGACCGTCCGCATCAGCGCAGGAACCCTTCATAGTTGCGCTGCTGCAACTGGCTCTCGATCTGTTTGACGGTGTCGAGGCCGACGCCCACGATGATGAGGATGGTGGTGCCGCCGAACGGGAAGTTCTGGTTGGCGTCGACCAGCGCGATCGCGATCAGCGGGATCAGCGAGACGGCACCGAGGTAGGCCGAGCCCGGCGCGGTGATGCGCGACAGCACGTACGCGAGGTACTCCTCGGTCGGACGGCCGGCGCGGATGCCCGGGATGAAGCCCCCGTACTTCTTCATGTTGTCGGCCACCTCTTCGGGGTTGAACGTGATCGACACGTAGAAGTACGTGAAGAACACGATCAGCAGGAAGAAGGTCAGCATGTAGAGCGGGTGGTCGCCGACGACGAAGTACTTGGTCACCCAGCCGGCCCACACCGCGTTCGGGTTGAACTGCGCCGCCAGCGCCGGCAGGTACATCAGGCTGGACGCGAAGATCACCGGGATGATGCCGGCCTGGTTGACCTTCAGCGGGATGTACGTCGACGAGCCGCCGAACATCTTGCGACCGACCATGCGGCGGGCGTACTGCACCGGGATCCGGCGTTGCGCCTGCTCGACGAAGATCACCGCGGCGATCACCGCGAGGCCGACCGCCACCACGACCGCGAAGGTGAACCAGCCCTGGCTGACCTTGATCGACCAGAGCGTGCCCGGGAAGGTGGCCACGACCTGGGTGAAGATCAGGATCGACATGCCGTTGCCGATGCCGCGGTCGGTAATGAGCTCGCCCAGCCACATGATCACCGCGGTGCCGGCGGTCATCGTGAGCACCAGCAGCACGAACGCGAGGATGCTGTCCTCGCGGTACATCAGCGACTCCTGGCAGACGCCGCCGAACAGCTGCCGACCGCGGGCCAGGGCCACGATGCCGGTGGCCTGCAGGACGGCCAGCCCCAGCGTGACGTAGCGGGTGTACTGCGTGATCTTGGTCTGGCCGGCCTGACCCTCCTTCTTGAGGGTCTCCAGCCGCGGGATCACCACCGTGAGCAGCTGCAGGATGATGCTCGCGGTGATGTACGGCATGATCCCGAGCGCGAACACGGTGAGCTGCAGCAGGGCGCCGCCGGAGAACAGGTTGATCAGGCTGAACAGGCTGTTGCCCTCGGCCTGGTTGACGCAGCTCTGCACGTTCGGGACGTTGATGCCGGGCGCCGGGACCGTCGAGCCGAGCCGGAAGACGGCGATGATGAACAGGACGAACAGCAGCTTCTTGCGCAGGTCCGGTGTCCGGAACGCGTTGACGAAGGCGCCTAGCACCTGTTCCTCCCTGCGGATCCCCCAGCCCTGAGGAACCCGGTCGTGTCGGACGGCACGGCCGCCGCGACTCTAACAGGCGACATCCGACGCTCGGTGAGCGTGGATGGCGTCCCTCACAGCTCGGTGACGGTGCCCCCGGCGGCCTCGATCTTGGTACGCGCGGAGGCGGAGAACGCGTGCGCGCTCACCTGGACAGCGGTGCTCAGCTCGCCCTGGCCCAGCACCTTGACCGGCTCGCCGGGCCGGACGGCCCCGCGCTCGGCCAGCGACTCGGCCGTGACCTCGCCGCCGTCGGGGTAGAGCGCCGCGATCCGGTCGAGGTTGACGACCTGGTGCTCGACCCGGAACCGGTTCGTGAAGCCCTTGAGCTTGGGCAGCCGCATGTGCAGCGGCATCTGCCCGCCCTCGAAACCGGCCGAGACCTGCCCACGGGCCTTGCTGCCCTTGGTGCCGCGACCGGCGGTCTTGCCCTTGCCGCCCTCGCCCCGGCCGACCCGGGTCTTGGCCGTCTTGGCCCCGGGCGCGGGGCGCAGGTGGTGCAGCTTGAGTGTCATGTCATTCGCCCTTCTCGTCGGGCACCGTCTCGACGGTCACCAGGTGCGGCACCGTCGCGAGCATGCCGCGGATCTCCGGGCGGTCCTCCTTGACGACGACGTCGCCGATCCGCTTGAGTCCGAGGGTCCGCAGCGTGTGGCGCTGGTTCTGCTTGCGCCCGATGCCGGACCGGGTCTGGCGTACCTTGAGCCGAGCCATCACGCGGTCTCCGCCCTGGCCCGCAGGAGTGCCGCCGGGGCGACGTCCTCGACGGCGAGCCCGCGACGCTTGGCGACGTCGTCGGGGTCCTCGAGGTCGCGCAGCGCCTGGACCGTCGCGTGCACGATGTTGATCGCGTTGCTCGACCCGAGCGACTTGCTCAGCACGTCGTGGATGCCGGCGCACTCGAGCACGGCGCGCACCGGGCCGCCGGCGATGACGCCGGTACCGGGCGCGGCCGGACGCAGCAGCACCACGCCCGCGGCCTTCTCGCCCTGGACCGGGTGCGGGATGGTGCCCTGGATGCGGGGCACGCGGAAGAAGCTCTTCTTCGCCTCCTCCACGCCCTTCGCGATCGCGGCGGGCACCTCCTTGGCCTTGCCGTAGCCGACGCCGACGGTGCCGTCACCGTCACCGACGACGACGAGCGCGGTGAAGCTGAACCGCCGCCCGCCCTTGACGACCTTGGCGACCCGGTTGATGCTGACGACTCGCTCGATGTAGGCGGTCTTGTCCGCCGACTGGCCGCGACCTCCGTCGCGACCTCGACGGTCACCTGCACCGCCACTGCGGCGCTGGGGTCCGCTCATCAGATGTCCCTCTTCCCTTGCTTGCGCACACTCGAATTCAGCATCAGAAGGCGAGCCCGCCCTCGCGGGCGCCGTCGGCCAGAGCCGCGACCCGCCCGTGGTAGCGGTTGCCCGCCCGGTCGAAGACCACGGTCGCGACCCCGGCGGCCTTGGCCCGGTCGGCCACCAGCTCGCCCACCCGCTTGGCCTTGGCGGTCTTGTCGTCGGACAGACCGCGCAGGTCGGCCTCCATCGAGCTCGCGGAGGCCAGCGTGCGCCCCTCGACGTCGTCGACCACCTGGGCGACGATGTGCCGGCTGGACCGGGTGACGACCAGCCGCGGCCGCTCGGTCGTGCCGGACACCTTCTTGCGGCCCCGGACCTGCCGGCGCAGCCGCGAGGCGGTGCGCCCCGCGACCGACTTCTTCTGCTTCAGTGCGATCGCCATCGTCTACTTCCCTGCCTTTCCGACCTTGCGTCGGACCTGCTCGCCCGCGTAGCGGATGCCCTTGCCCTTGTACGGCTCGGGCTTGCGCAGCTTGCGGATGTTGGCGGCGACCTCACCGACCAGCTGCTTGTCGATACCGGCCACCGAGAACCTGGTCGGCGACTCGACCGCGAACGTCACGCCGTCCGGCGCCTCGAAGGTGATCGCGTGGCTGTAGCCGAGGTTCAGCTCGATGGCGGTCGGGCCCTTCGACAGGACCCGGTAGCCGACGCCGACGATCTCGAGCTTCTTCTCGTAGCCGTCGGTGACGCCGATGACCATGTTCGCCAGCAGGGTGCGCGACAACCCGTGCAGCGCCCGGCTGGTGCGCTCGTCGTTGGGCCGTCGCACCTCGAGCGGGCCGTCGTCGCTGCGGTCGACGGTGATCGGCTCCACGACGGTGTGTGCCAGCTCGCCCTTGGGCCCTGTGACCCGTACGTGCTGGCCGTCGACGGCGACGTCGACACCGGACGGGATCGTGATGGGCATCTTGCCGATACGTGACATCAGATGTCTCCTCCCTGTCCCGTCGTCACCAGACGAAGGCGAGGACTTCCCCGCCCACGCCTCGGTGGTTGGCCTGCCGGTCGGTCAGCAGCCCGTCGCTGGTCGAGATGATCGCGACCCCGAGGCCGCCGAGCACCCGCGGCAGGGCGGTGTGCTTGGCGTAGACCCGCAGGCCCGGCTTCGAGATCCGGCGCACGCCGGCCAGGGCGCGCTCGCGCTGCGGGCCGTACTTGAGCACGAGGGTCAGCGTCTTGCCCACCTCGTCCTCGCGCGGCTCCTCGACCTTCCAGGAGGAGATGTAACCCTCCTGCTGGAGGATCGCGGCAACACCGGTCTTGAGCTTGCTCGAGGGCATGCTCACCGTGTCGTGGAAGGCCTGGTTGCCGTTGCGCAGCCGGGTCAGCATGTCTGCGATCGGGTCGGTCATCGTCATGGTGTGAGTACTACTTTCCCGTCGTGGTTTCCGGCCTGGGCCGGACCTTCGACGACGTGGTGGGTCACCAGCTGCTCTTGGTGACGCCGGGGAGCTCGCCGCGGTGCGCCATCTCGCGCAGACAGATCCGGCACAGGCCGAACTTGCGGAACACGGCGCGCGGCCGGCCGCATCGCTGGCACCGGGTGTAGCCACGGACCTTGTACCTGGGCGTCCGCTGCTGCTTGACGACGAGGGCTGTCTTGGCCATCGGTCAGGACTCCTTGAAGGGGAAGCCGAGCTGCTTGAGCAGGGCCCGGCCCTGCTCGTCCTCGGTAGCGGTGGTCACGACCGTGATGTCCATGCCCCGGGGGCGGTCGATCCTGTCCTGGTCGATCTCGTGGAACATGACCTGCTCGGTGAGACCGAAGGTGTAGTTGCCGTTGCCGTCGAACTGGGTCGGCGACAGGCCGCGGAAGTCCCGGATGCGGGGAAGCGCCAGCGAGAGCAGCCGGTCGAGGAACTCCCACATCCGGTCGCCGCGCAGCGTCACGTGGCAGCCGATCGGCATGCCCTCGCGCAGCTTGAACTGCGCGATCGACTTGCGGGCCTTGGTGACCTGCGGCTTCTGGCCGGTGATCGTGGTCAGGTCGCGGATCGCGCCCTCGATCAGCTTGGAGTCGCGGGCCGCCTCGCCGACCCCCATGTTGACGACGATCTTGGTCAGGCCGGGAACCTGCATGACGTTGGGGTAGGCGAACTGCTCCCGCAGGGCCGGCGCGACCTCCTCGCGGTAGCGCGCCTTGAGCCGCGGGATCGTCGGCTGCTCGGTCTGGGTGGTGCTCATCAGATCTCCTCGCCGGTCCGCTTCGCGATCCGGACGCTGCGTTGTGCGGTGTACGTCGTGCCGTCGGGACGGGTCTTCTCGACCTCGTCGCGGCGGAAACCGATCCGGGTGGGCACCTTGTCACCGTCGACCTCGACCAGCAGCATCACGTTGGAGACGTCGACCGCAGCCTCCTGCGTGACGATGCCGCCGGTGGTGCCGCCGCGGCCGCCCTGGCGGACGACCTTGGTGTGCCGCTTGACCCGGTTGACGCCCTCGACCAGGACGCGGCCCTGCTCGGCACGCACCGCGATGACGCGGCCCTCGACGCCCTTGTCGCGGCCCGCGACGACGCGGACCAGGTCGCCCTTCTTGATGCTCAGGTGGTTCGGCATCACAACACCTCCGGTGCGAGCGAGATGATCCGCATGAACCGCTTCTCGCGCAGCTCGCGGCCGACCGGCCCGAAGATGCGGGTCCCGCGCGGCTCACCACTGCTCTCGCGCAAGATCACGGCGGCGTTCTCGTCGAAGCGGATGTAGCTGCCGTCGGGCCGCCGGCGCTCCTTGACGGTGCGCACGATGACGGCCTTGACGACCTCGCCCTTCTTGACGTTGCCGCCGGGGATCGCGTCCTTGACGGTGGCGACGATGACGTCGCCGATCCCGGCGTAGCGACGGCCGGAGCCACCGAGCACCCGGATGCACAAGATCTCCTTGGCACCGGTGTTGTCGGCGACCTTGAGCCGCGACTCCTGCTGGATCACTTGGCCTTCTCCAGAATCTCCACGACCCGCCAGCGCTTGGTCGCCGACGACGGCCGGGTCTCCATCAGCAGCACCCGGTCGCCGGTGCCGCACTGGTTGCGCTCGTCGTGCGCCTTGAGCTTGGAGTTGCGGCGCAGCACCTTGCCGTACAGCGGGTGCTTGACGCGGTCCTCGACGATGACCACGACGGTCTTGTCCATCTTGTCGCTCACCACCAGGCCCTCAAAGGTCTTGCGGCGGTGGCGCTCGTCCTGCAGCTCGGTCTGGTCGGTGCTCATGCCTCACTCGTCTCGGACTCGATGATGCCCAGCTCGCGCTCGCGCAGCACCGTGTAGATGCGCGCGATGTCGTGCCGGACGGTGCGCAGCCGGCCGTGGCTCTCCAGCTGGCCGGTGGCGGCCTGGAAGCGGAGGTTGAACAGCTCCTCCTTGGCCTCGCGCAGCTTCTCGGCCAGGTCGTCGGCCTCGAGCGCGCGCAGCTCGGCCGCGGTGATCGTCGCAGCCATCAGTACTCACCTGCCTCGCGGGTCACGAACCGGCACTTCATCGGGAGCTTGTGCATCGCCCGCCGCAGCGCCTCGCGCGCCACGGTCTCGTCGACGCCGGACAGCTCGAACATCACCCGGCCGGCCTTGACGTTGGCGATCCACCACTCCGGCGAACCCTTGCCGGAACCCATCCGGGTCTCGGCAGGCTTCTTGGTCAACGGCCGGTCGGGGTAGATGTTGATCCACACCTTGCCGCCACGCTTGATGTGGCGGGTCATCGCGATCCGGGCGGACTCGATCTGGCGGTTGGTCACGTAGTGACCCTCGAGCGCCTGGATCCCGAAGTCGCCGAACGCCAGCGACGTCCCGCCCTTGGCCAGGCCACGACGGGTGGGGTGGTGCTGCTTGCGGTGCTTGACCCTGCGCGGGATCAGCATGCGTCAGCCCTCCTGTCCGGTGGTCGGGGCCGTGGTGGGGGCAGAGGTCGGGGCGGCCGACGGGGCCGTGGTCGAGGCGGTGGCCGGAGCGGCGGCTGCCGGAGCCTCGGCCGTCGGGGCGGCCGGGGACTGCTCGGCAGGGGCGCCCTGACCGGCGGGCTGTCCGCCCTCGGCGCCGCGGGCCGGACGGCGCTCGCCGCCGCGCTCGGGGCGGCGGCCGCGGGTCGGCCGGTTGCGGCCGGCAGCGGCGGCACGCGCCGCCGCCTGGGCCTCGCGCTCGGCGCGGCTGCCCGCCACCTCGCCCTTGTAGATCCAGACCTTCACGCCGATCCGGCCGAACGTGGTCTTGGCCTCGTAGAACCCGTAGTCGACGTCGGCGCGCAGCGTGTGCAGCGGCACCCGGCCCTCGCGGTAGAACTCCGAGCGCGACATCTCGGTGCCGCCGAGTCGTCCGGCGCACTGCACCTTGACGCCGAGCGCGCCGCTGCGCATGGTCGTCTGCAGCGCCTTGCGCATGGCGCGCCGGAACTGCACCCGGCCGGACAGCTGCTCGGCCACGCCCTGCGCGACCAGCTGGGCGTCCATCTCGGGGTTCTTGACCTCGAGGATGTTCAGCTGGACCTGCTTGCCGGTCAGCTTCTCGAGGTCGCCACGGATGCGCTCGGCCTCCGCGCCGCGACGGCCGATGACGATGCCCGGCCGGGCGGTGTGGATGTCGACGCGTACGCGGTCGCGGGTGCGCTCGATCTCGACCTTGGAGATGCCGGCCCGGTCCATGCCCTTGGAGAGCAGGCGGCGGATCTTGACGTCCTCACCGACGTACGCCTTGTAGAGGTCGCCGGCGTACCAGCGGCTCTTGTGGTCGGTGGAGATGCCGAGTCGGAACCCGTGCGGGTTGACCTTCTGTCCCACTAGCGGGACCTCCTCTTCGTACCGGTGGCCGGCGCGGTGTCCGACGTGTCGTCGCGCGGCTGGACCACCAGCGTGATGTGGCTGGTGCGCTTGTTGATCCGGTAGGCGCGACCCTGCGCGCGCGGCCGGAACCGCTTGAGGGTGGGGCCCTCGTCGACGTGGGCTCGGGTGATGACCAGGGTGGCCCGGTCGAGGTCCTCGCCGCCGGTCGCGTTGGCGACGGCGCTCTCGAGCGTCTTGTAGACCGTCTCGGCGGCGGCCTGCGGCGCGAACCGCAGCAGGGCCAGCGCGTCGTCGACCGGGAGACCACGTACGAGGTCGACGACACGGCGTGCCTTCATCGGCGTCACGCGGGCGAACCGCGCGACCGCGAAGGCCCCGGGCTCGTCGCCCAGCAGGCTGTCGCGACGGGCGGTGACCCGTCGGCGCTCTGCAACACTCATCTGCGCAACTTCCTCGTATCGTCCGTGTCGGTCCGCGCCTCAGCGGCGGCGGCTCTTGCGGTCGTCCTTGTCGTGGCCCCGGAAGGTCCGCGTGGGCGCGAACTCGCCGAGCTTGTGGCCCACCATGGACTCGGTCACGAAGACCGGGACATGCTTGCGGCCGTCGTGCACGGCGATCGTGTGACCGATCATGGCCGGCACGATCATGGAGCGCCGCGACCAGGTCTTGATGACGTTCTTGCTGCCCGCCTCGTTCTGCGTGTCCACCTTCTTGATCAGGTGGTCGTCGACGAAGGGGCCCTTCTTCAGGCTGCGTGGCATGTCTTCGGTCCCTTCCTCAGCGCCGCTTGCCGGACTTGCGGCGGCGGACGATCAGCTGGTCGCTGGCCTTGCGCTTGCGCGTACGGCCCTCGGCCTGGCCCCACGGCGAGACCGGGTGCCGCCCACCCGAGGTCTTGCCCTCGCCACCACCGTGCGGGTGGTCGACCGGGTTCATGGCGACACCGCGGACGGTCGGGCGCTTGCCCTTCCAGCGCATCCGGCCGGCCTTGCCCCAGTTGATGTTGGACTGCTCGGCGTTGCCGACCTCACCGACCGTCGCCCGGCAGCGCACGTCGACGTAGCGCATCTCGCCCGACGGCAGCCGCAGCTGGGCCCGCGGGCCCTCCTTGGCGACGAGCTGCACCGAGGCACCGGCGGAGCGGCCCATCTTGGCCCCGCCGCCCGGACGGAGCTCGACGGCGTGCACCGTGGTGCCGACCGGGATGTTGCGCAGCGGGAGGTTGTTGCCCGGCTTGATGTCGGCCGACGGACCCGCCTCGACCGGTGTGCCCTGGCGCAGGCCCTGCGGCGCCACGATGTAGCGCTTCTCGCCGTCGGCGTAGTGCAGCAGCGCGATCCGGGCGGTGCGGTTGGGGTCGTACTCGATGTGCGCGACCGTGGCCGGCACGCCGTCCTTGTCGTAGCGACGGAAGTCGATGATCCGGTAGGCACGCTTGTGGCCACCACCCTGGTGCCGGGTGGTGATGCGGCCCTGGTTGTTGCGCCCGCCCTTCTTGGGCAGCGGACGGACCAGCGACTTCTCGGGCGTCGTGCGCGTGATCTCGACGAAGTCGGCGACCGACGAGCCGCGACGGCCCGGGGTGGTCGGCTTGTACTTGCGGATGGCCATGGTGTCAGTCCTCTCGTCTTCTCAGCCCGGCCCGCTCAGGCGCCGGGGCCGGAGAAGATGTCGATGCGCTGGCCCTCGGCCACGCTCACGATCGCCCGCTTGGTGTCGGGACGGGAGCCGTAGCCCTGGCGGGTACGGCGCCGCTTGCCGACGCGGTTGACCGTGTTCACGGCGGTGACCCGGACCGAGAAGACCTGTTCCACGGCGATCTTGATCTCGGTCTTGTTCGCGTCCTTGCGGACCAGGAACGTGTACTTGTTCTGGTCCAGCAGCCCGTAGCTCTTCTCGCTGACCACCGGGGCGATCAGCACGTCGCGGGCTTCCTTGTGGATGGTGCTCACTTGTCGCCCTCGCTCTCGCCGGCCGGGGTGCGGCCCGCCACGAACGCGTCGTAGGCGGCCTTGGTGAACACGACGTCGTCACTCACCAGCACGTCGTAGGTGTTGAGCTGGTCGACGAAGACCAGGTGCACGCCGCGGTCGTTGCGCAGGCTCAGCCAGGAGACCTCGTCGTCGCGGTCGAGCACCACCAGGGCGCGCGGCCGCTCGGTGAGGCTGCGCAGCGCGGCCAGCGCGGACCTGGTCGACGGGGTGTCCCCCTCGACCAGGCTCTCGACCACGTGCACCCGCTCGCCGCGGGCCCGGTCGGACAGGGCACCGCGCAGGGCGGCGGCCTTCATCTTCTTGGGCGTGCGCTGGTCGTACGAGCGCGGGGACGGGCCGTGCACCACGCCACCGCCGGTGAACTGGGGTGCGCGGATCGAGCCCTGGCGAGCCCGGCCGGTGCCCTTCTGGCGGTAGGGCTTGCGCCCACCGCCGGCGACCTCGGCGCGGGTCTTGGTCGAGGCGGTGCCCTGGCGGGCGGCCGCCTGCTGCCCGACGACGACCTGGTGGATCAGCGGGATGTTGACCTGGACGTCGAAGATCTCGGCGGGCAGGTCGACGCTGCCGGACTTCTTGCCGGAGGCGTCGCGCACGTCGATGCTGGTCACTTGGCGGCCTCCCTCTGCTTGGCCTTGACGCCGCCGCGGACCATCACCAGGCCCCCTCGGGGACCGGGCACGGCGCCGACGAGCAGCAGCAGACCCTTGTCGACGTCGACCGAGTGCACGGTCAGGTTGAGCGTGGTGACCGCCTCGCCGCCCATCCGGCCGGCCATCTTCATGCCCTTGAACACCCGGGCCGGTGTGGCGCACCCGCCGATGGAGCCGGGCTTGCGGTGGTTGCGGTGCGCACCGTGCGAGGCGCCGACGCCGTGGAAGCCGTGCCGCTTCATGACGCCCGCGAAGCCCTTGCCCTTGCTGGTGGCGGTCACGTCGACCTGCTCACCGGGGGTGAACAGGTCGGGCGACAGCTCCTGGCCGGGCTCGTAGTCGGCGGCGTCGTCGGTGCGGATCTCGACCAGGTGCCGGCGCGGGGTGACGCCGGCCTTGGCGAAGTGCCCGGCCTCCGGCTTGGTCACCTTGCGGCCCGGGATCTCGCCGAAGCCGAGCTGGACGGCGGAGTAGCCGTCGGTCTCGGGCTTGCGCACCTGAGTCACGATGTTGGTGCCGGCGGCGATCACCGTCACCGGCACGATGCGGTTGGCGTCGTCCCACACCTGGGTCATGCCGAGCTTGGTGCCCAGCAGCCCGCGGACGGTTCGTGTGTGTCTGCTCATGGGTCCGTGGATTTCCTCTGCAGCCTCAGAGCTTGATCTCGATGTCGACGCCCGCCGGCAGGTCGAGACGCATCAACGAGTCGACGGTCTTGGGCGTCGGGTCGATGATGTCGATCAAGCGCTTGTGGGTGCGCATCTCGAAGTGCTCGCGGCTGTCCTTGTACTTGTGCGGCGACCGGATGACGCAGAAGACGTTCTTCTCCGTCGGCAACGGCACCGGGCCCGCGACCCGGGCGCCGGTACGGGTCACCGTGTCGACGATCTTGCGCGCCGACGAGTCGATGACCTCGTGGTCGTACGCCTTGAGCCTGATGCGGATCTTCTGTCCCGCCATAGCCTTCGTCTCTCGTCCTTCTCGGTCGTCGTGCCCCGCTGTCCGTAGCGCTCCGGCGCTATACCCCACGCCCGACCCCCGAGGTCGGGTGTGTCGCGCTCAGCGCGGAGCGCGCACCCGTTCCCCGCATCAGGTAGGGGGTGGATCCCCGGCGGCTGCCGAGGGTCGGCCGGGACTCCTGGTGCGGCACGTCCGCCGCCGGGTTCTCGTGGCGCAGACGCACCCCGGCGTCCCCGCCGGAGCAACCCGGACAGTCTGCCAGACCCGGCACGCGGTGCCAAATCCCCCTCCCGCGATCTTCCGGCCGTACGAGCGCCAGGACGACGCGGTCACCGGAAGATCGGCGACCGGGTCCCGCGATCTTCCGGCCGTACGAGCGCCAGGACGACGCGGTCACCGGAAGATCGGCGACCGGGTCCCGCGATCTTCCGGCCGTACCAGCGCCATAACGACGCTGTCGCCGGAAGATCGGCGGGGTGGGGGCGTGCGAGGGGCCCGCACCGACGGATCGGTACGGGCCCCTGCGGGCGGAGCTAGCGGGTCACTTGCTGATGTTGGTCACCCGGCCGGCGCCGACGGTGCGGCCACCCTCGCGGATCGCGAAGCGGAGACCCTCCTCCATGGCGATCGGCTGGATCAGGTCGACCTTCATCTCGGTGTTGTCCCCCGGCATCACCATCTCGGTGCCCTCGGGCAGGTGCACGACACCGGTCACGTCCGTGGTGCGGAAGTAGAACTGCGGCCGGTAGTTGTCGAAGAACGGCGTGTGGCGGCCGCCCTCCTCCTTGCTCAGGATGTAGACCTGCGCCTCGAACTCGGTGTGCGGGGTCGTGGTGCCCGGCTTGATGACGACCATGCCGCGCTCGACGTCCTCGCGCTTGGTGCCGCGCAGCAGCAGGCCGACGTTCTCGCCCGCCTGACCCTCGTCGAGCAGCTTGCGGAACATCTCGACGCCGGTGACCGTCGTGGTCTGCTTGGTCTCGCGGATCCCGACGAGGTCGACGGTCTCGTTGATCTTGACGACGCCACGCTCGATCCGGCCGGTCACCACGGTGCCGCGGCCGGTGATCGTGAAGACGTCCTCGACGGGCATGAGGAACGGCCGCTCGATCTCGCGCACGGGCTGCGGGATGTACTCGTCGACCGCGTTCATCAGCTCGACGATCGGCCTCGCCCCACTTCTCGTCACCCTGGAGCGCCGGCTGCGCGGCGACCTTGATGACGGGCACGTTGTCGCCGTCGAACTCCTGGTCGGACAACAGCTCGCGGACCTCGAGCTCGACGAGCTCGAGGATCTCCTCGTCGTCGACCATGTCGCACTTGTTGAGCGCCACCACCATGGCCGGCACGCCGACCTGGCGGGCGAGCAGCACGTGCTCACGGGTCTGCGGCATCGGGCCGTCGGTGGCCGCCACCACGAGGATGGCGCCGTCCATCTGGGCCGCGCCGGTGATCATGTTCTTCACGTAGTCGGCGTGACCCGGGCAGTCGACGTGCGCATAGTGCCGCTGCTCGGTCTGGTACTCGACGTGCGCGATCGAGATCGTGATCCCGCGCTGACGCTCCTCGGGAGCCTTGTCGATCTGGTCGAACGCCGATGCCTCGTTGAGGTTCGGGTACTTGTCGTGCAGCACCTTGGTGATCGCCGCGGTCAGCGTGGTCTTGCCGTGGTCGATGTGGCCGATGGTGCCGATGTTGACGTGGGGCTTCGTCCGCTCGAACTTCGCCTTAGCCACTCTGGCTCCTCCTGGTCTGTTGAATCTGCTGCCGTGCGTGGTGCCGTGAACCCCTGACCTTAGGGCAGGGGCGGGATCACTCGCCCCGGGCCTTCTTGATGATCTCCTCCGCCACGCTCTTGGGGACCTCGGCGTAGGAGTCGAACTGCATCGAGTAGCCGGCGCGACCGGAGGTCTTCGACCTCAGGTCGCCGACGTACCCGAACATCTCCGAGAGCGGCACGAGGGCCTGGACGACCTTCGAGCCGCTGGGGCCCTCGTCCATGGCCGAGATGTGCCCCCGGCGCGAGTTGAGGTCGCCGATCACGTCGCCCATGTAGTCCTCGGGCGTGGTGACCTCCACCGCGAACATCGGCTCGAGCAGGACCGGGTCGGCCCGCCGCGCGGCCTCCTTGAACGCCATCGAGCCGGCGATCTTGAAGGCGAGCTCGGACGAGTCGACCTCGTGGTACTGGCCGTCCCGCAGCGTCACCTGCACGTCGACCATGGGGTAGCCGGCGAGGACGCCGAACTCCATGGCCTCCTGGGCCCCCTCGTCGACCGACGGGATGTACTCGCGCGGGATGCGCCCACCGGTCACGGAGTTGACGAACTCGTAGCCGCCGTCCCCGTTGCCGCCCGTCGGCGCCAGGTCGATGACGACCTTGGCGAACTGGCCGGACCCACCGGTCTGCTTCTTGTGGGTGTAGGTGACCTTGTCGACCGCGCGCTTGATCGTCTCGCGGTAGGCCACCTGCGGCTTGCCGACGTTGGCCTCGACCCGGAACTCGCGGCGCATCCGGTCGACCAGCACCTCCAGGTGCAGCTCGCCCATGCCGGCGATGATCGTCTGGCCGGTCTCCTCGTCGGTACGGACCTGGAAGGTCGGGTCCTCCTCCGACAGCCGCTGGATGGCCATGCCGAGCTTTTCCTGGTCGCCCTTGGACTTCGGCTCGATCGCCACGTGGATCACCGGGGGCGGGAAGTTCATCGACTCGAGCACGACCGGGTTGGAGGGATCGCACAACGTCTCGCCGGTGGTCGTGTCCTTGAGCCCCATGACCGCCACGATGTGGCCGGACCCGATGCTGGCGATCTCCTCACGCTTGTTGGCGTGCATCCGGTAGATCTTGCCGATCCGCTCCTTGCGGCCCTTGGTGGGGTTGAGCACCTGGGTGCCCGTCTCCAGCCGGCCGGAGTAGACCCGCAGGTAGGTCAGCTTGCCGAGGTGCTGGTCGGCCATGATCTTGAACGCCAGCGCGGAGAACGGCTCCTCCTCGCGCGGCAGCCGCTGCACCAGGGCCTCCTCGTCGCCCACGGCGTGACCGGTGATGGCGGGCACGTCGATCGGCGAGGGCAGGTAGGCGACCACGGCGTCGAGCAGCGGCTGGACACCCTTGTTCTTGAACGCGGTGCCGCACAGCACCGGCGTCAGCGCGCTGGCCAGCGTCGCCCGTCGGATGGCCGCGACCAGACCCTCGGGGTCGGGCTCCTGGCCCTCCAGGTACAGGTGCATCATCTCGTCGTCGGCCTCGGCGACGGTCTCCCAGAGCCGGTCCCGCCACTCGCGGGCGGCCTCGGTGTGCGTGGCCGGGATCTCCTCGACCTCGTAGGCCTCGCCCTTGTCGGTCTCGCCGCGCCAGGTGAGCGCCTTCATGGCGACCAGGTCGATGACGCCGATGAAGTCGGCCTCGGTGCCGATCGGCAGCTGCAGCACCAGCGGCACGGCGGCGAGCCGGGTGCGGATCATCTCGACGCAGCGGTGGAACTCCGCACCGGTGCGGTCGAGCTTGTTGACGAAGCAGATCCGGGGGACCTTGTAGCGGTCGGCCTGGCGCCAGACGGTCTCCGACTGCGGCTCGACGCCCGCCACGCCGTCGAACACCGCGACCGCGCCGTCGAGGACGCGCAGCGAGCGCTCCACCTCGACGGTGAAGTCGACGTGGCCCGGGGTGTCCAGGATGTTGATGGTGTGGTCTTTCCAGATGCAGGTGGTCGCGGCCGACGTGATCGTGATGCCGCGCTCCTGCTCCTGCTCCATCCAGTCCATCGTGGCGGCGCCCTCGTGGACCTCGCCGATCTTGTAGTTGATGCCGGTGTAGAACAGGATTCGCTCGGTCGTCGTCGTCTTGCCGGCGTCGATGTGCGCCATGATCCCGATGTTGCGGACACGGCCGAGGTCGGTCGTGATGTCGACAGCCACTGTGGACGTCAACCCTTCGTGTCGTTGGGGGTGCGGGGCCGGTCGCCGGCGTCAGGTCGTGACGCCGCGCCGGCGGCTCACCAGCGGTAGTGGGCGAAGGCCTTGTTGGCCTCGGCCATCTTGTGCGTGTCCTCGCGGCGCTTGACGCTGCCGCCGAGCCCGTTGGACGCGTCGAGCAGCTCGTTCATCAGCCGCTCGGCCATGGTCTTCTCGCGGCGCTCGGCGGCGTACTTGACGATCCAGCGCATCGCGAGGGTGTTGGAGCGCGTCCCGCGGACCTCGACCGGCACCTGGTAGGTGGCACCGCCGACCCGGCGGCTGCGCACCTCGAGGGTCGGCTTCACGTTGTCCAGCGCGCGCTTCAGCGTGACCACGGGGTCGACCCCGGACTTCTCCCGGCCGCCCTCGAGCGCCTTGTAGACGATGCGCTGCGCGACAGCCTTCTTGCCGTCCTCGAGCACCTTGTTGACCAGCTGGGTGACCAGGGGGCTGGCGTAGACGGGGTCGATCTCGACCGGGCGCTTGGCGGCGGGGCCCTTGCGCGGCATCAGCTCTTCTCCTTCTTCGCGCCGTAGCGGCTGCGAGCCTGCTTGCGGTTCTTGACGCCCTGGGTGTCGAGCGAGCCGCGGATGATCTTGTAGCGCACGCCCGGCAGGTCCTTCACCCGGCCGCCGCGCACCAGCACCATCGAGTGCTCCTGCAGGTTGTGCCCGACGCCGGGGATGTACGCGGTCACCTCGATGCCGCTGGACAGCCGGACGCGGGCGACCTTGCGCAGCGCGGAGTTCGGCTTCTTCGGCGTCGTGGTGTAGACGCGGGTGCACACGCCTCGCCGCTGTGGCGAGCCCTTCAGGGCCGGTGTCTTGTTCTTCGACACCTTGTCCTGACGGCCCTTGCGGACCAGCTGCTGGATCGTGGGCACCGCGTACTTCCTTCGGTTTCGAGGAGCGTGGGTCTGCTGGTGTGCGGGCCGCCGACCGGGCTCGGAGGACGACCCCCGAAGTCGGGCGTGTCGGAACCTGCAAGACGGCACACGTGAATCCTGGGCCTCCCCAGGCACGGCTATGAAGGTTACCCGGTCGCCTGGGGAGGGTCAAAACGCGCGGGTACGGGGCGGGCGGCTCACGGGACCAGCGGCCCGGCCAGCCAGCCGGCGGCTGCGGCCCCGGTGACGGCGACGTCCCGCGCCGCCCCGGCCCCACAGCCGCAGGTACAGGTCGACGGCGGACCCGGCGACCAGGTCGTCGGCGCCCGCGGTCCCGTCGGGGTGCGAGACGGCAGGCACCGGCTCGCCGGGCTCGAGCAGCCAGCGGTCGCCGGTGTCGGTGGCCGACACCTCGACCGGCCCGGGGACCACGACGTGGCGATCGCGCTGCCGCAGCCGCCGCGGCCACACGGTCAGCACCTCGTCGACGCCGTCGGCGGCGACCGGCGAAGGGTCGACGACGGTGTCGACGACGGTGTCGACGCTCGGGCGTCCGCCTGCCGCCAGCACGGCGTCGACGGTGTGCACGGTCACCTCGTGCAGCTGCCGGCGCCACCAGAACGCTGCCCGCCGCTGACCGGTGCCGACGAGGGTCCAGCCCTGCTGGTCGGGCTCGACGGCCCGCAGCGCGGCCAGCAGCGCCGCGGCGGACCGGGCGTACCAGCCGCGAGCCCGTCCTGCGGCGCCACCGCGCTCCGGGGTCGCTGCTCTCGACCGGTCAGCACGATCGCGGCCGCCCAGCGGTGCACCCCCACCAGGTGGTCGACCAGCCGCCGGACGTCCCAGCCGGGGCAGGTCGCGACCGGCGCGTCGGGCGGGAGCGGCGGCGACCGCCGCGGCCATCTGCACGACCGCCGCTCCAGCCGGGGCGCGAGCCAGTCGACGTCGGGCGCGCGTCACCACAGCTCGACCGAGTCGCGCAGGATCGTCGCGAGGTCGTCGGCGCTGGGCTCGCGCGGAGCCATCGACAGCAGCCGCTGCTGCTGCAGCGTGCCCTCGACCAGGTCGTCGACGTCGCCCTCGCCGAAGCCGACCGCGCCGATGCCCGCGGGGATGCCGATGTCGCGCATCAGACCGACGAGCACGGCGGGCAGCAGACCGGCGGCGTCGTCCGGCCGCTCGGCGCCCGGCGCGAGCAGCTCGGCGGCCCGCAGGTGCCGCTCGGGCGCCGAGTCGAACGTGAACCGGAACGCCTCCGGCGCGGTGAGCGAGACCGCCATGCCGTGCGGCACCATCGGGTGCCCGGGCGGGTAGTCGGCCGGCTGGAAGTCGCGCACCCGGCCCGCGATCGGGTAGGCGTTGGCGTGCGGGATGTGCACCCCGGCGTTGCCGAACCCGAGGCCGGCGAACGTCGCCGCCATCGCCATGTCGGCGCGCGCCTCGCGGTCGTCGCCGTCGCGTACGGCCCGGCGGAACGACGTGGCCAGCAGCCCCAGCGCCCGCTCCGACCACATGTCCGCGATCGGGTTGGACCCGCAGTAGGGGACCCGCTGCTCCGGCTCCTTGTGCGGGTAGCCGGTGTAGGGCCGCGCGGTGTAGCTCTCCAGGGCGTGGCAGCAGATGTCCATGCCGGCCGCTGCCGTGACCCCCGGCGGCTGCGTCATCGTGAGATCGGGGTCGATCACCGCGAGCGTCGGCCGCAGCGCGGTGTGGCTGATGCCGGTCTTGACCCGCTGCGCCAGCACGTCCAGCACGCAGACCGTGGTGCTCTCGGCGCCGGTGCCGGTCGTCGTGGGCACGGCGACCAGCGGCAGCAGCGGCTCGGCCGGCGCCCTGCCACCGCCGACCGGGGCGTTGACGTAGTCGAGCAGCTCGCCGGGGTTGGTGGTGAGCAGGTCGACCGCCTTGGCGGTGTCGATGCTCGAGCCACCTCCGACGGCGACGTACGCGTCGTAGGGACCGGTCGCGCGGGCGTGCTCGATCGCCTCGGTCAGGCTCTCGTCGGTGGGCTCGACGTGGCTGCGGTCGATAGACCGGCGCCTCGATGCCGTAGCCCGCGAGCTGCTCGGCGACCCGCTGCGGGATCCCGGTCGCCGCGACGCCGGGGTCGGTGACCACCAGCACCCGGCGGACCCCGCGGCGGGCCAGGTCGTGGCCGATCTCGGCCGACGAACCGGGGCCGAACAGCAGCTGCGGAGCGGCGTAGGTGAACACGGTCTCGGCGCGGTCGGGCACGGTCCCAACCTATGCCGGGCGGAGCAGCGCCGGCAGGTCGGCCAGTCCCCGCAGGTGCTCGTGGCCGGCCGGGCGCGGACAGTCACCCCACGGGTCGAGGTGCAGCGCCCGCACCCCGCACGCCTCGGCCCCCGCGACGTCGTAGCGCAGGGTGTCGCCGACGAAGACGGTGGTCTCCGGGGTCGCCCCGACCGCCGCGAGCCCGAGCCGCATGATCCCGGGGTCCGGCTTGGCCGAGCCGACGAGGTACGAGTCCAGCACCGCCGCCACCTCCGCCCCGGCGCCGGGACCGACCTGGCAGACGCCGGCCGTGGCCAGCATCTGCTCCACGGTGCCCTCGGCGTTGGACACCACGGCGACCCGCAGCCCGGCATCGACCAGCGCCTGCACCGCGTCGGCGGCGCCGTCGGTCGACTGCACCCACACGTGCGCGGTCACCGCCTCCAGCAGGCCGCGACCGCGGCCGGCAGCCGGTCGTCGGGCACCCCGACCGCGGTGGCGAAGGCACCGACGTACGACGCCCAGGCACCGTCCGCGGAGCTGTCCAGCGCCGCGATCGCGCGGTAGTGGGCGCGGACGAGCAGGTCGGGGCCGGGCTCGGCGCCCGCGTCGGCGAGCACCGGCAGCAGCACGGCCGGATCGGGCAGCAGCAGCACGCCACCGGCGTCCAGCAGCACCGCCTCGACCGGTCGCTCGGTTCAGCCGGCACGGTCGCCTCCCGGTGGCGGTCGAGCACGCCGGCCCGTCGGGGCGGCGGTAGCCCCGGCTTCGGCGCCTTGGCGCCCGCCTCCAGAGGCTCGCCCGGCACCGGCGTGAGGTTGGAGCGGTGCACCTCCGCGAACACCTCGTCCAGCGAGATGCCGTGCACCAGCGCGGTGCCGTGGACGACGTGGAGCAGGTCGGCCAGGGCGTCGGCGATGCCGTCGACGTCGCCGGCCCGCGCGGCGGTCTCGTACTCCTCGAGCTCCTCGCGGATCATCGCCGCGCGTTGCGGCCAGGACGGCGCCGCCACCGGCGCCGGTGGCGTCTCGATCCCCACCGCGTCGTGGAGCTGCCGCACCGCCCGGGCGGCCCGGCTCGGCCGGCGGCTGGCGGCCAGCGCCCACGTCACCAGTCCGACCATCTCGGCGGAGTCGCCGCGGACGTCGCGCAGCGGCAGCCACCGGGCGTCGGCCGTGGTGCCGTCCACCTCCAGCACGCGCGGTTCCGGTGCGTCGTCGGCGACCGTGCCCTCGTAGACCAGCCGGAGCGCGTGGTAGTCCTCCAGCACGCCGTCGGGCGCGACCCCCTCGTGGTGCAGCGAGTGCACGTCCAGGATCCGCCCGACCTCGACGTCGAGACCGGTCTCCTCGTGCACCTCGCGGGCGACCGCGTCGGTCGGGTCCTCGCCGTGGTCGACACCGCCGCCGGGCAGCGTCCAGGCGCCCGGCCGGGTCGTGATGTCGGAGAGCAGCGTGAGCAGCACCTCCTGGCCGTCCGACCCCTCGCGCAGCACCAGCGCGTAGGCCGAGATCCGCTGCCGGCGCACCGGCTGCCCGTTCGCACCGCCCGGCGGTTGCGGTTGCGCGCTCACGTGCCGAGGCTATGCCGTCGCCGTACGCGCCAGGGGCGGCCCTCCCGGAAGGAGAGCCGCCCCTGGCGGCGGTGCGGTGCAGCGACGGGACGGTGCCCGGTGGTGCGTCAGTTGCGGAACGACCCGAAGTCGAAGTCGTCCAGCGCCACGGACTGCCCGGTCGGCTGGCCGAAGTCGTAGTCGTACGACTCGTAGCCGGTGAGCGAGTAGGCCGCGGTGCGCGCCTCCTCCGTCGGCTCCACCCGGATGTTGCGGTAGCGCTCCAGGCCGGTGCCGGCGGGGATGAGCTTGCCGAGGATGACGTTCTCCTTCAGCCCCATCAGCGAGTCGGAACGGCCGTGGATGGCTGCGTCGGTGAGGACGCGGGTGGTCTCCTGGAAGGAGGCCGCCGACAGCCACGACTCGGTCGCGAGCGACGCCTTGGTGATGCCCATCAGGACCGGACGACCCGACGCGGGCTGGCCACCCTCGGCCACCACGCGGCGGTTCTCCTCCTCGAAGCGCACCCGGTCCACGAGGTCGCCGGTGAGCAGCTCGGCCGCTCCCTGCTCGATCACCGTGACGCGGCGCAGCATCTGCCGCACGATGATCTCGATGTGCTTGTCGTGGATCGACACGCCCTGGCTCCGGTAGACCTCCTGCACCTCGTCGACGAGGTGCTCCTGGGCCTTGCGGACGCCGAGGATCCGCAGCACGTCCTGCGGGTCCGGGGTGCCGTGGGTGAGCTGCTGACCGACGTCGACGTGGTCGCCGTCCTCGACCAGCAGGCGCGAGCGCTTGCTGATCGGGTAGGGCTGCTCCTCGCCGCCGTCGTCGGGGATGACGATGATCTTGCGGGCCTTGTCGGTCTCGTCCATGCGGACGCGGCCGGCGCTCTCGGTGATCGGCGCCTTGCCCTTGGGGGTACGGGCCTCGAACAGCTCGACCACGCGGGGCAGACCGTGCGTGATGTCGTCACCCGCCACACCACCGGTGTGGAAGGTACGCATGGTGAGCTGGGTGCCGGGCTCACCGATCGACTGGGCGGCGATGATGCCGACCGCCTCGCCGATGTCCACCAGCTTGCCGGTGGCCAGCGAGCGCCCGTAGCACTTGGCACAGGTGCCGGTGCGGGCGTCGCAGGTGAGGACCGAGCGCACCTTGACCGACTCGATGCCGGCCTCGACCAGCTCGAGGATCTTCGGGTCACCCATGTCGCCGCCACCCTCGACCAGCACCTCGCCGGTGTCGGGGTGCACGACGGCGGTGGCCGCCGAGCGGGCGTAGGCCGACGTGTCGACGTTGTCGGCCGGGACGACCCTGCCGTCCTCGAGACGCTGCCCGATCTGCTTGGGCAGGCCGCGCTCGGTGCCGCAGTCGTCCTCGCGGATGATGACGTCCTGGCTGACGTCGACCAGGCGCCGGGTGAGGTACCCGGAGTCGGCCGTGCGCAGCGCGGTGTCGGCGAGGCCCTTGCGGGCACCGTGGGTGGAGATGAAGTACTCGACCACCGACAGGCCCTCACGGAAGTTGGCCTTGATCGGCCGCGGGATGATCTCGCCCCGCGGGTTGGCCACCAGCCCACGCATGGCGGCGATCTGGCGCACCTGCATCATGTTGCCGCGCGCGCCCGAGTGCACCGTCATGTAGATCGGGTTGGTCTTCTCGAAGGTCTTCTCCATCTCCTTCGCGACCACGTTCGTCGCCTGGGTCCAGATCTCGATGAGCTCCTGGCGGCGCTCCTCGTCGGTGATCAGACCCCGGTCGAACTGCTTCTGGACCTTCGCCGCCTGGTCCTCGTAGGTCGCGAGGATCTCCTGCTTGCGCGGCGGGGTGACGACGTCGGAGATCGAGATCGTGACGCCGGACCGGGTGGCCCAGTGGAAGCCGGTGTCCTTGAGCGCGTCCAGCGCCGCCGCGACGTCGACCTTGGTGTAGCGCTCGGCGAGGTCGTTGACGATGACCCCGAGCTGCCGCTTGCCCACCTCGTGGTTGACGAACGCGTAGTCGGTCGGGAGCGCCTCGTTGAACAGCGCCCGGCCGAGCGTGGTGGCGTACAGGATCGGACGCCCCGGCTCCCAGTCCTCCGGCAGCTCTGCCTCCGGCGGCGGGACGAGGTCGCGGTAGCGGATCTTGATCTTGCTCTGCAGCGTGATCTCGCCGCGCTCGAAGGCCATCTGGGCCTCCGGCACCGAGGAGAACGCCCTGCCCTCGCCGAGCTCGTCGTCCTTGTCCAGGGTGAGGAAGTAGATGCCGATGACCATGTCCTGGGTCGGCATCGTCACCGGACGGCCGTCGGCCGGCTTGAGGATGTTGTTGGTGCTGAGCATCAGGATCCGCGCCTCGGCCTGCGCCTCGGCGGACAGCGGCAGGTGCACCGCCATCTGGTCGCCGTCGAAGTCGGCGTTGAACGCGGTGCAGACCAGCGGGTGGATCTGGACGGCCTTGCCCTCGATCAGCTGCGGCTCGAACGCCTGGATGCCGAGCCGGTGCAGGGTCGGTGCGCGGTTGAGCAGCACCGGGTGCTCGGCGATGACCTCTTCCAGCACGTCCCAGACCACCGGCCGGGCGCGCTCGACCATGCGCTTGGCGCTCTTGATGTTCTGCGCGTGGTTGAGGTCGACCAGCCGCTTCATCACGAACGGCTTGAACAGCTCGAGTGCCATCTGCTTGGGCAGGCCGCACTGGTGCAGCTTGAGCTGCGGGCCGACCACGATGACCGAACGGCCGGAGTAGTCGACGCGCTTGCCGAGCAGGTTCTGCCGGAACCGGCCCTGCTTGCCCTTGAGCATGTCGGACAGCGACTTGAGCGGGCGGTTGCCCGGCCCGGTGACCGGACGGCCGCGGCGGCCGTTGTCGAACAGCGAGTCGACGGCCTCCTGCAGCATCCGCTTCTCGTTGTTGACGATGATCTCGGGCGCGCCGAGGTCGAGCAGCCGCTTGAGCCGGTTGTTGCGGTTGATCACCCGGCGGTAGAGGTCGTTGAGGTCGCTGGTCGCGAACCGGCCACCGTCGAGCTGCACCATCGGGCGCAGGTCCGGCGGGATGACCGGGACGCAGTCGAGCACCATGCCGCGCGGCGAGTTGGTCGTCTCGCGGAACGCGGAGACCACCTTGAGCCGCTTGAGGGCGCGGGTCTTGCGCTGGCCCTTGCCGTTCTTGATGACGTCGTGCAGCGAGGCGGCCTCGGCCTCGAGGTCGAACGACTCGAGCCGCTTCTGGATCGCCTCGGCGCCCATGTAGCCCTCGAAGTACTGCCCGAAGCGGTACTTCATCTCGCGGTAGAGCACCTCGTCGCCCTCGAGGTCCTGGACCTTGAGGTTCTTGAACCGGCTCCACACCTCGTCGAGGCGGTCGATCTCGCGCTGCGCGCGGTCGCGACGCTGCTTGAGCTCGCGCTCGGCGCTGTCGCGCACCTTGCGCCGCTGGTCGGCCTTGGCGCCCTCGGCCTCGAGCGCGGCGAGGTCCTCCTCGAGCTTGCTCATCCGCGCCTCGATGTCGGAGTCACGCCGCTGGGCCATGCCCTGGCGCTCGACATCGATCTTGCCCTCGAGCGAGGGCAGGTCGCGGTGCCGTGCCTCGTCGTCGACGCGGGTGATCATGTACGCCGCGAAGTAGATGACCTTCTCGAGGTCCTTCGGGGCCAGGTCGAGCAGGTAGCCGAGCCGGCTGGGCACACCCTTGAAGTACCAGATGTGCGTGACCGGGGCGGCCAGCTCGATGTGGCCCATCCGCTCGCGACGGACCTTGCTGCGGGTCACCTCGACGCCGCAGCGCTCGCAGATGATGCCCTTGAAGCGGACCCGCTTGTACTTGCCGCAGTAGCACTCCCAGTCCCTGGTGGGACCGAAGATCTTCTCGCAGAACAGACCGTCACGCTCGGGCTTGAGCGTGCGGTAGTTGATGGTCTCCGGCTTCTTGACCTCGCCGTGGGACCACTGACGGATGTCATCGGCAGTAGCAAGGCCGATGCGCAGCTCGTCGAAGAAATTCACGTCCAGCACTGTTGACTCTCTTTCGAACGCTGGTGAGCAGGAATGAGGCGCCTCGCGGGGGCGCTAGGAGCCGCCTCAGACCTCCTCGACGCTGCTGGGCTCACGGCGGGACAGATCGATGCCGAGCTCCTCAGCAGCACGGAAGACGTCGTCTTCGGTGTCGCGCATCTCGAGGGTGGTGCCGTCACTGGACAGCACCTCCACGTTGAGGCACAGCGACTGCATCTCCTTGACCAGCACCTTGAAGGACTCCGGGATGCCGGGCTCGGGGACGTTCTCGCCCTTGACGATGGCCTCATAGACCTTGACGCGTCCGAGCACGTCGTCGGACTTGATGGTGAGCAGCTCCTGCAGGGCGTACGCCGCCCCGTAGGCCTCGAGCGCCCAGACCTCCATCTCGCCGAACCGCTGACCGCCGAACTGCGCCTTACCGCCCAGCGGCTGCTGGGTGATCATCGAGTACGGACCGGTCGACCGGGCGTGGATCTTGTCGTCGACCAGGTGGTGCAGCTTGAGCAGGTACATGTAGCCCACCGCCACCGGGTCGGGCAGCTTCTCGCCGCTGCGACCGTCGAACAGCCCGCACTTGCCGTCGCCGCCGACCATCCGGTCCCCGTCCCGGTTGGGCAGGGTGGAGGCCAGCAGGCCGGTGATCTCGTCCTCCTTGGCACCGTCGAACACCGGGGTGGCGACGTTGCTGTCGGCGGGCGACTCGGAGGCACCGATGGAGTGCAGGCGCTTCTGCCACTCCTCCTTCTTGCCGTCGACCTTCCAGCCGGCCTTGGCCACCCACCCGAGGTGGGTCTCCAGGACCTGGCCGATGTTCATCCGGCCGGGCACGCCGAGCGGGTTGAGGATGATGTCGACGGGCGTGCCGTCCTCCATGAACGGCATGTCCTCGACGGGCAGGATCTTGGAGATCACGCCCTTGTTGCCGTGCCGGCCGGCCAGCTTGTCGCCGTCGGAGATCTTGCGCTTCTGCGCGACGTAGACGCGGACCAGCTGGTTGACGCCGGGCGGCAGCTCGTCGCCCTCCTCGCGGTCGAACAGCCGGACGCCGATGACCGTGCCGGACTCGCCGTGCGGCACCTTCAGCGAGGTGTCGCGCACCTCGCGCGCCTTCTCACCGAAGATCGCGCGCAGCAACCGCTCCTCCGGCGTCAGCTCGGTCTCGCCCTTGGGCGTGACCTTGCCGACGAGGATGTCGCCGTTGCCGACCTCGGCACCGATCCGGATGATCCCGCGCTCGTCGAGGTCGGCGAGCATCTCCTCGCTGACGTTGGGGATGTCGCGGGTGATCTCCTCCGGCCCCAGCTTGGTGTCGCGGGCGTCGACCTCGTGCTCCTCGATGTGGATCGAGGTGAGCACGTCCTCCTGCACGAGGCGCTGCGACAAGATGATCGCGTCCTCGTAGTTGTGGCCCTCCCACGGCATGAACGCCACCAGCAGGTTGGTGCCGAGGGCCATCTCGCCCTCGTCGGTGCAGGGGCCGTCGGCGATCGGCTGGCCGTACTGCACCCGGGCGCCCTCGACGACCAGCGGTCGCTGGTTGATGCAGGTGCCCTGGTTGGACCGGCGGAACTTCGCCAGCCGGTAGGTACGCACCGTGCCGTCGTCCTGCAGGATCTCGACCAGGTCGGCGCTGACCTCGCGCACGACCCCGGCCTGCTCGGCCACCACGCCGTCGCCGGCGTCGACCGCGGCACGGAACTCCATGCCGGTGCCGACCAGCGGGGAGTGGCTGCGGATGAGCGGCACCGCCTGGCGCTGCATGTTGGAGCCCATCAGCGCGCGGTTGGCGTCGTCGTGCTCGAGGAACGGGATCAGGGCGGTCGCGACCGACACCATCTGGCGCGGCGAGACGTCCATGTAGTCGACGACCTCGCCCGGCACCAGGCCGACCTCGCCGTCGCGCTGGCGCACCAGCACCTTGTCGTCGACGAACCGGCTGTCGTCACCGAGCACCGCGTTGGCCTGGGCGATGACGAACCGGTCCTCCTCGGAGGCGGTGAGGTAGTGCACCTCGTTGGTCACCAGGCCCTCGACGACCTTGCGGTAGGGGGTCTCGATGAACCCGAAGGCGTTGATCCGCCCGTAGGTCGACAGCGACCCGATCAGGCCGATGTTCGGGCCCTCCGGGGTCTCGATCGGGCACATCCGGCCGTAGTGCGAGGTGTGCACGTCGCGCACCTCGTAGCCGGCCCGCTCGCGGGACAGACCGCCGGGACCGAGCGCGTTGAGCCGGCGCTTGTGCGTCAGCCCGGCGATCGGGTTGGTCTGGTCCATGAACTGGCTCAGCTGGGAGGTGCCGAAGAACTCCTTCAGCGCCGCCACGACCGGGCGGATGTTGATCAGGGTCTGCGGCGTGATCGCCTCGACGTCCTGGGTCGTCATCCGCTCGCGGACCACCCGCTCCATCCGGGCCAGGCCGGTGCGGAGCTGGTTCTGGATCAGCTCGCCGACCGTACGCATCCGGCGGTTGCCGAAGTGGTCGATGTCGTCGGCCTCGACGACCACGGCGCCCTTGGGGCCCTCGAGCTCGGTCTGGCCGTCGTGCAGCGCCACGATGTAGCGGATCGCGGCCACGATGTCGTCGACGGTCAGCGTCTGCTGGTCGAACGGCGCGTCGAGGCCGAGCTTCTGGTTGATCTTGTGCCGGCCGACCTTGGCCAGGTCGTAGCGCTTGGAGTTGAAGTAGTAGTTGTCCAGCAGCGTCTGCGCGGCCTCCCGGGTGGGGGGCTCGCCCGGACGCAGCTTGCGGTAGATGTCGAGCAGCGCGTCGTCCTGGCCGGAGGTGTGGTCCTTCTCCAGCGTCTGGCGGATCGACTCGTACTGGCCGAACTCCTCCAGGATCTGCGCCTCGGTCCAGCCGAGCGCCTTGAGCAGGACGGTGACGTTCTGCTTGCGCTTGCGGTCGAGCCGGACGCCGACCATGTCGCGCTTGTCGATCTCGAACTCGAGCCAGGCGCCGCGCGACGGGATGATCTTGGCGGTGTAGATGTCCTTGTCGCTGGTCTTGTCGGCGCTGCGCTCGAAGTAGACACCCGGCGAGCGGACCAGCTGGGACACCACGACACGCTCGGTGCCGTTGATGATGAAGGTGCCCTTGTCGCTCATCAGCGGGAAGTCACCCATGAAGACCGTCTGGCTCTTGATCTCGCCGGTCTCGTTGTTCATGAACTCGGCGGTGACGAACAGCGGGGCGGCGTAGGTGAAGTCCTTCTCCTTGCACTCGTCCACCGAGTACTTCGGCGGCTCGAAGCGCGGCTGGGCGAAGGACAGCGACATCGTCTCGGAGAAGTCCTCGATCGGGGAGATCTCCGCGAAGATCTCCTCCAGGCCGAAGGTGCGGGAGACGTCCGGCCGGCCCTCGGCGAGGGCGGCCTCGGTGCGGGCCTTCCACTCCTCGTCGCCGAGCAGCCAGGAGAAGCTGGAGGTCTGCAGTGCCAGGAGCTCGGGGACCTCGAGGGGCTCGGCGATCTTGGCGAAGGAGATGCGGCGGGGTGCGAGTTCGTTGCTGCGGGGTGTGCGGGCGGTGCTGGTGGTGGATCGGCTAGCTGCGGGGTTGCGCGAGGCGGCCAAGAGGGGTCCTTCCGAGAGCTCGCGAGTCATCTGCATCGGCGGACCGGGGACCGGTCCGAGCGCATGCCAAACCGCCCCGGTCAAGGGCTGGGGAGGGCGGAAGGCAGCGCAAATTAGCAGTCTAGCCTCTCGGCGCACTGCTGTCTAGCCGGAGCCCTCGGAGCGCCCGGCCTGGGCATTTTCGGCGCCTGCCCGGTGGAGTCACGGGCCCGGACACCGACCTCGCCCGATGAGAATGACTCGTCCGTCGCTCCCCGTCAAGCACCCGCCCGGCCCGGTGTGGACGGATCAGAAGCCGGTGATGTCGTCCACCAGCCACTCGTCGCCGACCTGCTCCATGGTGAAGACGGCCCGGTTGAGGGTCCGGGACGGCTCCGGATCGGACGGTCCCCGGGTCACCTGGTTGACGTACAGCAGCACGTCCACGCGGTCGGCCGAGCAGGCGTCACCGCACGGCACCACCGCGACCGCGCTGACGCTGGCGCGTGATGCTCCGCCCGGTCTCCTCCGTGGCGCCCGCGATCAGCTTGTCGATGCCGTCCTGGTAGTCGTCGGCGTAGTCATCGGTCATGAACGACCTGGCCGTCTCGGCGCTGCCCTCGATGTCGTTGCGCTGGATGCTGAGGACCGGCCCGGCGGCGTCCTGCGCGGCGCTGGACGCCTCGTCGCGCGCGCTGGCGATGTCGTTCTGGTCCTGCGCCTCGAGCCACAGCCGGCCGGCGAGGACGAGGGCGAGCGCGGTCACGGCGGCCAGCACGGCCAGCACGACGACGGCAGGCATCGACAGTCGCGGGCGGCGCACGACGCCGGGCTGCTCCGCGGCCGGCTCCGGGCCGGGTGGGGGCGTCGCTGCCGGCGGCGCCGGTGCTGCCGACGGCCCGGGAGGCGGCGCGCTGTCGTCGGGGCCGTCGTCAGGACGGTCGTCGGCACGCCGGGTCCGCTCGCCGGCGATGCGGCGGCGACGCGACGGGATCTGCTCGGTGGGCACGCTGACTCCTGCTCGTACTACTCGACGATGGGGGTGAAGTCGTCGACCAGCCAGTCGCCGTCGGCCTGGACCATCGACACCTCGGCGCGGAAGAAGCGCTCCCGGGTCTGCAGGGTCGAGTGGGCGGTCGCGTCGGCGACCACCAGGACGGTGGCCGAGTCGGTGTCGACGGTGGCGATCCCGGTGCGCAGGACCGACCCGGTGGAGGTCAGCTTGGTCGCCTGGGCGAGCTCGGACAGGCTCTTGAACTGCTTCTCGAACTCCTCCTCCACCGTCCCCGTGGTCTGGGCAAGCATCCGATCGCGATGTCCGTCCATGTCCCGGTAGGAGTAGCTGTTGACGTCGTGCACGAACTGGCTGGCCGCCTGTGCCGCCTCGTCGCGACGCTGCTGGTCGGCCTCCGCGGCTTGGACCTGGTCCCACGAGCGGTAGCCGACCAGCCCGGCGGTGAGCAGCAGCAGGACCAGCACCACGCCGACCGCGAGGGCCCACACCGGCGTCCGCGTGCGCGCGGCCGTCATCGCTGCACCAGCGGGCCGAGCAGCAGCCACTGCCACGAGTCGTCGCCCAGCATCGGCGCCTCACCTCCTGCGGACACCACCCGCCGGTCCGGCGCGTGGCTGGCCGGGCGCAGCCGCCCGGTGTCCGGGATCGTAGGCGCCGACCACCGGCGCCCGGTTGTAGGCCGGGGCGTTCTGGGCGCCGCGGGCGTTGGACTCCGCCTGGGCTGCCACGCACCGCGCCTCCCGGTTGAGCGGGGTCTCGGTGGTGTCGGCCGGTGGCCGCTTGTCGGTGGTCTGGTAGCCCTCGGTGCAGACCTGCGGCTCCTGGGTCAGCACCAGCCCGAAGTGGGCGTCGTAGAGCCCCGAGTACGGATCCTTCGCGATCACGGTGTAGCCGCCCTCCACGACGTACGGGTAGATCACCAGCACCTGCTCGATGCCGTCCAGCCTGGCCACGACGATCTCGTTGGTCGTGATGAGGTTGCCGATCAGGGCGGCGATCTCGTCGGCGTTGTCGTCGATCAGGCGCCGCAGCGCGGTGGCGGCACCGCTGCCGTTGTCGATGACCTGGCGCAGGTCGGCGTCGCTCGCGGCCAGCGTGTCCGAGAACAGGGCCAGGTTGCGGGCGAAGGTCTGGATGTCGCCGCGGGAGTCGATCTGGGTGTCCAGGACGGTCTCGGACTCGCGGATCAGCCGGGTGGTGACGGCGAAGTTGGCGTCGGCCTCCTCGATGAAGGCGTTGCCGGTGTCGATGATCGTGCCCAGGTCGCGCCCGGCCCCCTCGAACGCGGCGCCGAGCTCGTCCACGGTCGTGCGCAGGCTGTCCTCGTCGACCGAGGTCACCAGCTCGTCGACGTCGATCAGCAGCGTGGTCGTGGACAGCGGGACGGTCGTGTCGGCCAGCGCGATCTGCGACCCGTCGTCGAGGTACGGCCCGTCGTCGGCGCGCGGCTGGAGGTCGACGTACTGCTCCCCCACCGCCGACCGGTTCGCGACGACCGCCTCGAGGTCCTGCGGGATGGCGTCGTGCTCCTTGTCGATCTCGAGCGCGACGTCGACGCCCTCGTCGGTCAGCGTCAGCGGTCCGACCCGGCCGACCGAGACGCCCCGGTAGGTCACCTCGGCACCGGTGAAGATGCCGCCGGAGGCGTCGAAGTGCGCCAGACGGTGTAGCTCTGGTCGGTCACCAGCCGGTCGAGCTGGGCGTAGCGGGCGCCGACGAACGCGCACCCCACCAGGGTGATCGCGACGAAGAACGCGAGCTGGATCTTGACCGTACGGCTGATCACGGCGCCATCAGCCCCCTGAGCAGCATCGCGGTGACGTCGGGCGCGTAGCCCAGGTCCTCGGCGGTCGGCGCCGGCCGCAGGCCCGGGGCGTACGACCCGTCGGCCGTGGCGGCGAACGGTGTCGCCCGGCACAGCAGCGGGAGGGTGCAGCCGTCGTCGTCGCTACCGCTGCCGCCACCAGCACCGCCGCCTCCTCCGCCGAGGATGCCGCCGCCATCGCCCCCGCCCTCGCCGCCGCCCCCGAGGATGCCGCCGCCGTCACCCCCGCCGAGCAGGCCGCCACCCCCGCCGTCGCCGCCGGACCACCGCCACGCCACCGGCGCCACCGGCACCGCCGCCTCCCGCACCCGGCAGGTCCGGGCAGGTCCGGCAGGTCCGGCAGGTCCGGGCCGCCGGGCACGTCGGGCAGGTCCGGCAGCTCGGGCAGGCCTTGCAGGACGGTCTCCAGCTTGAGGTCGGCCTGGATCTCGAGGTTGGTGTAGTCGCCGGTGTGCAGGTTGCGGGCCTCGACCGGGGTGGTGCCGACGACCGCGTCGACGAACGGGTAGCTGAGCGCCAGCCCCAGCGCCCGCGGGATGTCCTCGCCGACCCGGTTCAGCTGGCTGAGGACCGGCACCAGGTTGCGCAGGTTGGCGAGGGTGTCCTCCTTGGACGCCTCGATCACCCGGGTGCCGACCCGGCCCAGGCGGTCCAGCGAGTCGAGCATCCGTACCAGCGCCGCCCGCTGATCGTCCAGCGACTCGAGCGCCTGCGGCATGGTGTCGAGCGCGCTCACGATCGCGTCCTCCTGGCGGCGCACGGACACAGCCAGCCGGTCGACCTTCTCGATCGCGGTGATGATCGCCTGCTTGTTGTCGTCGAGCTGGCCCATCAAGCCGGACAGCTCGCCCAGCACCGAGCGCACCTCGGGCTCGCGGCCCTCGAGGGCGTTGTTCAGCTCGACCGTGATCGTCTTGAGCTGGGCGATGCCGCCGCCGTTGAGCACCAGCGACAGCGCTCCCAGCACCTCCTCGACCTCCGGGTTGCGGCCGCTGTGGCTCAGCGGGATCACGTCGCCGTCGCCGAGCCGGCCGGACGCCGCCACGTCGCCCTCGGGCGGCGCGAGCTCGACGAACTTCTCGCCCAGCAGGCTGGTCTGGCGCAGCGACGCGACCGCGTTGTCGGGCAGCTCGACCGACCCGTTGACCAGCACCGTCACCTCGGCGTTCCATCCGTCGAGGGTCACGTCGGTGACCCGGCCGACGGTCACGTCGTCGACCTTGACCGAGCTCTGCGGCACCAGGTCGAGCACGTCGTCGAACTGGATCGTCACCTCGTACGCGTCCTCGCCGATGTCAGCGCCACCCGGCAGCGGCATGTCGTAGACCGTGAAGTCGCACCCGGACAGCACCGTCGCCAGCGCCGCGCAGGCGACGACGGCGCGCACGCGCGAGCCGGGGAGTCGCAGTCGTGGACCGGTCATGGCACCAGCCCCCCGAGGGAGGGGTCCACGTGCTCGACCTCGACCGGGCGCTGCTGCTCCCGGTCGGCTCCGAAAGGCTTCGAGCGGGGCAGCGGGGGCAGGTCGGGCAGGGTGCCGTCGTCGAGCACGTCGGTGAGCACTCCGCAGAGGTCGTCCTGCTCGCTCTCGTTCAGCAGCGTGCACAGCAGCAGGGCCGGGTCCTCGGCCCCGATCTGCAGGTTCTGCAGCAGGTTGGTGCGCTGGTCGAGGGTGCCGGTGCCCTCGTTGTAGGCGACGCCGAGGTTCGTCAGCGCGTCCGGGGCCACGTCGAGGGCCTCGGTGAGTGCGTCCCGCTGCCGCACCAGCACCCGGGTCACGTCGGTGAGGCCGCGGACGTTGCTCGCGACCAGGTCCTCGTTGCGCTCCACGAAGCCCTGGACGTCGCCGAGCGCCCGGCCGAGCGCGTCCAGTGCCGCGGCCAGGTCGTGCCGCTCCCCCTCGAGCACGGTGGAGACACCGGACAGGCTGCTGTTGAACCGGCGCACCGCGGAGTCGTTCTCGGCCAGCGCGTGCACGAACCGGCCGACCTGCTGGAGGCTGCCGAACAGCTCCTCCTTGTTGTTCGACAGCGTGCCGGTCAGCAGCGCCAGGTCGCGGATGGTCTGGCGCAGCTGGGCGCCGTTGCCGTCGAGGTTCTCCGCGGAGGTCTTGAGCAGCCGGCTCAGCGAGCCCTGCGAGTTGGCGCCGCGCGGGCCGAGCGCGACCGACAGGTCGTCGATGGACTGGTAGACCTCGTCCAGCTCCACCGGGGTGGCGGCGCGGGTCGCGTCCAGGGTCTCGCCGTCGGCCAGCACCGGTCCCCCGGTGTACGCGGGCGTCAGCTGCACGAACCGGTCGCCCACCAGCGCCGGCGACACGATGACGGCCCTGGCGTCGTCGGGGACCTTGGTCTCGGCGTCGTACGACATCTCGCACCGACACGGTGGTGCCGGTCGGCGTGACCGACTCGACCTCGCCGACCTTGACGCCGAGGATGCGGACGTCGGACCCGACGTACAGCGACACGGTGCGGGGGAACTCGACGGTGACGTGAGCGCCGCGGCGGGTCCGGCCAGAACGTCACCGCACCGCCGACGAGGACCATCGCGACCACGGCGGCGACGAGCAGCCGCGGCAGCGCCGCGAACCGCTGCCCGAGGGTGCCGAGCGAGCGGCCCGAGTGCGAGGCCATCAGCTGCCCACCCCCTGACCGACGAGGTCCGGCACCGGCGGGATGTTCTGGATGTAGGTGTCGAACCACGGCCCGGTGCCGAGGGTGTTGGCGAAGACCCGGTAGAACGGCGCCATCATCCGCAGGCTCTGGTCGAGGTTGTCCTGGTTCGTCTCCAGCACGTCGACCACGGTGTCGAGGTGGCGCAGGGCGGGCGTCAGGTCCTCCCGGGTGTCGGCGATCAGCCCGGACAGCTGGCCGGCCAGCTGCCGGCTGGACACCAGCAGGTCGTGCACCGCCTGCCGGCGCGCCGTGAGCGCGCGGAACAGCAGCTCGCCGTCGTCGAACAGCTTGATCAGCTCGTGGTTGCGGTCGGCGACGACCGTGCTCACGTCCTCGAGGCTGACCAGCAGGCTGTTCAGCTGCTCGTCGCGGGCCGCGACCACGCGGGACAGCCGGGACAGGCCCTCCAGCGAGCTCTGCACCTCCTCGGGCGTCTTCTCCCCCACGTCGGAGATCGTGTTCAGCGCCTTGGACAGCTGGTCGGTGTCGATCCGCTCGGTGGTGTTCGCGAGCCCGCTGAACGCCTCGACGACGTCGTACGGCGAGGTCGTGCGCGACACCGGGATCGTGCTGCCCGGCTCCAGCTGACCCGCCCCGTCGGGCTCCAGCGCGACGAACATCGAGCCCAGCAGCGTCTTGATCCGGATCGAGGCGCCGGACTCGGTGCCGAACGACGTGCCCTTGTCCACCCGGAAGCCGACGAGCACCTGGTCGCCGTCGAGGGTGATCTCCTCCACCTGTCCGACGCGGACGCCGGCGACCCGCACCTCGTCGCCGAGCTCGAGCCCTCCTGCCTCGGCGAACGCCGCGTAGTAGACGTCGCCGCCGCCGATCAGCGGCAGCTGCTCGGCCCGGAACGCCGCCACCAGCAGCAGCGCGATCGCCGCCAGCCCGGCGATGCCGATGACCACCGGGTTGCGCTCGCGGAACGGCTTCACAGCGAGCACCTCTCGGTGCCCACCGCGTAGTCGACCGGGATGGCGCCGTTCTGGCCCAGCTGGATCCCGGCCTGGGCCAGCACCTGCTGCAGCTGCGGCGGGACCTCGATCTGGCCCTCGAAGTTGCACAGGTAGAAGTTGAACCAGGAGCCGTAGGTGGCGGTCTTGCCGATCTTCTTCAGCTTGAGCGGCAGCACCTTGAGGGCGGTGTCGATGTCGCCGCGGCTGCGGTCGAGGTCGCCCACCAGCCCGCGCAGCTGCCGGATGTCCTCGGTGAGCGCGGGCCGCGCCTCGGACACCAGGTCGGCGGTCTCGACCGACAGGTCGGAGATCGAGTTCAGCGAGCCGAGGATCGCCCGCCGGTCCGACGACAGGCCGGACACGAACTGCTGCAGCCGCAGGATCGTGTCGGACAGCTCGTCGTCGCGCTCGCTGAGCGTGGTCAGCACCGCGTCCAGGTTGTCGATCACGTCGCCGATGAGCTGGTCGCGGTCGGCGAGGCTGTTGGTGAGCGAGCCGGTGCGGTCCAGCAGCGCCTCCACGGTGCCGCCCTCGCCCTGCAGCACCCGGATGATCTCGTACGCGAGCTGGTTGACGTCGTCGGGCGAGAGCGCCTCGAACAGCGGCTTGAAGCCGTTGAACAGCACGGTGAGGTCGAGCGCCGGCGCGGTCCGCGCGACCGGGATGGTGCCGTCGGCGTCGAGCGTCGTGCCGCCGCCCTGTCCCTGCTCGAGGGCGATGTAGCGCTGGCCCACCAGGTTGCGGTAGCGGATCGCCGCGGTGGTGGTGTCGGTGAGCTCGACGTCGCTGTCGGCCTCGAACGTCACCAGCGCCAGGTCGTCGTCGTCGACCTCGATCTCGCTGACCGAGCCGACCCGGACGCCCGCGACCCGGATGTCGTCGCCGGTCGTCGAGACCGGTCGCGTCGGTGAACACCGCGCGGTAGGTGGTGCGCTCGCCGAACGAGATGTTGCCGATGGTGACCGCCAGCAGCGCGGTCGCGACCGTGGTCACGACCAGGAAGACCGCCAGCTTGACCGCCGACGAGATCGTCGTCGCGTCGAGTCGCCTCATCGCACGCTCACCTCGGTGCCCCGGGTGAGCGGTCCGAGCAGCATGCTCGTGACACCGGGAACGTCGTCCGGCGACACCCCGAGCACCGGGCCGGCCAGGCTCGCGAGCAGCTGCCGCTCGGCACGGGTGCCGCCGAACCGGCCGGACAGCAGGTAGGTCGGCCGTTCGCCGACCCACGCTCGTCGGCGCGCTCGGCGGTCGCTCGGTGCGGTCCGGTACTTGCCGTGGTAGCCGGTCATGCCGCTGTCGCGGACGACCTCCTGGGGGATCGCCGGCGCGGGGTCGTCCTGGCTGTGCGGCGGCAACGGCAGGTCGTGACAGGCGGGGCCGATGGACGCGCCGTACTCCGGGTCGTCGGCCGCGGTGTAGCCGGTCGGCTGGTTGGGGAGCAGCTCGAGGTTGATGTGCAGGGTGTGGTCGCGGTAGGCCTCGCTCATCCGCGGGATCCAGTTGACCAGTCCCTCGGTCAGGCAGGGGAACTCCGGCGAGTACTGCGCCAGCAGGGCGGTGACGGGCGTCGACACCTCGCCGAGCCGGACGATGTCGTCACCGGTGTCGTCGAGGAAGCCGCGGGTGGTGTCGGCGAACCCGGTCACGTCGGTGAGCAGGTCGCTGATGTCCTGCTCCTTGGCCAGCACGGTCTGGCCCGTGGTCACCCCGTTGCGCAGCAGCCGGCCGAGCTGCGGCATGCACGTCGGCGTAGACGTCGCTGACGTGGCCCAGCTTGTCGAGGTCGCGCACCAGCTGCGGCACCTGCGGGTTGAGCCGGGTGAGGTAGGAGTCGAGCCGCACCAGGTTGTCGCCGATGCGGTCCCCGCGCCCGCTGAGGGCGGTGGCCATCGCGTTCAGCGTGTACGAGAGCTGGGTGGGGCGTACGGCGGTCAGCAGCGGGTAGACGTCGGCCAGCACCTGCTCGACCTCGATCGGCACGTCGGCGCGGCCGATGACGTCGCCCGCCTGCAGCGCCTGGTCGGGGTCCAGCGCGGAGCCCACCACGGTGCCGTCGGGCACCTCGAGCGAGACGTACTTCTCGCCGAACAGGGTCTTGGGCACGATCAGCGCGGTGACGTCGGTCGGGATGTCGTCGACCAGGTCGGGGTCGAGCGCGAGGGACACCTCGGCGCCGTCGCCGTCGGCCGCGACCCCGCTCACCTCGCCCACGATCAGCCCGCGGACCTTGACGTCGGCCGCCGTGGGCAGCTGCAGGCCGACCCGGGAGGTCTGCACCGTGACCGGCACGGTGTCGGTGAACGTCTTGGAGAAGAACGCGTAGGTGAGCCCGGCGAACGCGACGATCATCGCGAGCAGCAGCACCCCGGCCACCCGGCGGCGGGTGGCGGCTCCGATAGCGCGCGCGGACGTGGCCACCGCTAACCCGCCAGCCGGACGGTGGTCGTGGCGCCCCAGATCGCCATCGACAGGAACAGGTCGACGACGTTGATCGCGACGATGGAGGTCCGCACCGCACGGCCCACCGCCACCCCCACCCCCGCCGGCCCGCCGCTCGCGTAGTAGCCGTAGTAGCAGTGGATGAGGATCACCAGCACGGCGAAGATCAGCACCTTGCCGAACGACCACAACACGTCACCCGGTGGCAGGAACAGGGTGAAGTAGTGGTCGTAGGTGCCCTGGCTCTGGCCGAAGAACGTCGTCACCGTCAGCCGGGTCGCGAAGTAGGACGACAGCAGCCCGATGACGTACAGCGGCACGATCGCGATCAGGCCGGCGATGATGCGCGTGGTGACCAGGAACGGCAGCGACGGGATCGCCATCACCTCGAGGGCGTCCACCTCCTCGCTGATCCGCATCGCGCCGAGCTGCGCGGTGAAGCCGCAGCCGACGGTCGCCGCGAGGGCGATGCCGGCGATCAGCGGCGAGATCTCGCGGGTGTTGAAGTAGGCCGAGACGAAGCCGGAGAACGCGGCGGTGCCGATCTGGTTCAGCGCGGCGTAGCCCTGCAGCCCCACCTCGGTGCCGGTGAAGAACGCCAGCGCGGTGATGACGCCGACGGTGCCGCCGATCACCGCCAGCGCGCCCGACCCGAGCGTCACCTCGGCCAGCAGTCGCAGGATCTCCCGGCGGTAGCGGGTGAGCGTGCGCGGCGTCCAGGCGATCGCCTTGACGTAGAACTCCAGCTGGGAGCCCATCTGGTCGAGGGCGTCCAGCGGCCGGCGGTAGAGCGCGCGGGCTGCCGAGGTCGTCCCAGCCATCGTCAACCGCCCTTGGGCGGCACGAGCTGGAAGTAGATCGCGCTCATGACGAAGTTGACGATGAACAGCAGCAGGAAGGTGATGACCACCGACTCGTTGACGGCGTCGCCCACGCCCTTGGGGCCGCCGCCGGCGTTCATGCCCTTGTACGACGCGACGACGGCGGCGATGGCCCCGAAGACCAGCGCCTTGAGCATGCCCTGCCACAGGTCCGGCAGCTGGGCGAGCGCCGTGAACGACGCCAGGTAGGCGCCCGGTGTGCCGTCCTGCAGCACCACGTTGAACACGTAGCCGCCGGCCACGCCGACGACGCTGACCAGGCCGTTGAGGAAGACCGCCACCAGCATGCAGGCGAGCACCCGGGGCACCACGAGGCGCTGGATCGGGTCGATGCCCAGCACCATCATCGCGTCCAGCTCCTCGCGGATCTTGCGCGCGCCGAGGTCGGCAGCGATCGCCGAGCCGCGGCCCCGGCGATCAGCAGGGCGGTGGCGATCGGCCCGGCCTCGCGTACGACCGCGAGCACCGCCGCCGACCCGGTGAACGACTGGGCGCCGAACTGCTTGATCAGCCCGCCCACCTGCAGCGCGATGACCGCACCGAAGGGGATGGCGACCAAAGCGGTCGGGATGATCGTCACCGATGCGATGAACCACGCCTGCTGCAGGAACTCCCGCACCTGGAACGGCCGCCGGAACAGCCCGCGTCCGACGTCGAGGCCGAAGGCGAACAGGTTGCCCGCGGTCCCGATCGGCCGGATCACCGACAGCATGCTCACCGCGGGGATCCCTCGACACCCGCGTGCTGGCCCGCGAACGAGCCGTGCGGCGGCGGCACGCCGTTGTCGCGGCACCAGGCTCCGGGCTCGGGCTGGGTCGGGCGGGGCCGGCCGTCGGAGGTCTCCAGCTGCAGCGGGATCGGCGGCAGCGGCGGCAGCTGCTGCTCGCCCTCGGCCGCGAGCTCGTCGGCGTCCTTCTCCTCGCTCATGCCGATGGGGCCGATCCGCTGCGCGTTGAGGAACTGCCGCACGACCGGCTCCTCGCTCGACAGCAGCATCTCGCGCGGCCCGAACATCGCCAGGTGCCGGTGGTAGAGCAGCCCGATGTTGTCCGGCACGGTGCGCGCGGTGTTGACGTCGTGGGTGACGATCAGGAACGTCGCCTCGATCTGGGCGTTCAGGTCGACGATCAGCTGGTTGAGGTACGCCGAGCGCACCGGGTCGAGCCCGGAGTCGGGCTCGTCGAACAGCACGACCTCGGGGTCGAGCACCAGCGCGCGGGCCAGGCCGGCCCGCTTGCGCATGCCGCCGGAGATCGCGCCCGGCAGCTTCAGCTCGTCACCGACCAGCCCGACCATGTCCATCTTGTCCATGACGATGCTGCGGATCTCGGACTCGGACTTGCGGGTGTGCTCGCGCAGCGGGAAGGCGACGTTGTCGTACAGGTTCATCGAGCCGAACATCGCGCCGTCCTGGAACAGCACGCCGAACAGCTTGCGGACCTCGTACAGGTCCCGCTCGCTGCAGGTCGCGATGTCGGTGCCCTCGATGCGCACGTGGCCGCTGTCGGGCTTGAGCAGCCCGATGATCGTCTTGAGGAACACCGACTTGCCGGTGCCGGAGGGCCCGAGCAGCACGCAGATCTCACCCGGTGGCAGCGTGAGGCTGACGTCGCCCCAGATCAGCTGCTTGCCGAAGCTCTTGGTGAGGTTCTCGACCCGGATCTCGACACCCACCGCCGCCACCCTCCTCTCGGCACGTACCGCGCAGCGACCACACCCGCCGGCTCCCCTGTCGGCGGACTCGTACTCGTGCGTAACGAGCCGCGCGAAGGAGGGTTACGTGCCAAATCGGTCCGGATCGGGCACCTCCGGACATGCCGACGGGCAGCCACCCCCACCGGGGTGACTGCCCGTCGACGCGTGCCGGGCCGCGTGCGGTCCGGCGTGAGGTCAGGCGACCGAGACGGTGGCGCCGGCGCCCTCGAGCGCCTCCTTGGCCTTGTCCGCGGCTTCCTTGTTGACCCGCTCCAGGATCGGCTTCGGAGCGGCCTCGACCAGCTCCTTGGCCTCCTTGAGGCCGAGGCTGGTGAGCCCGCGGACCTCCTTGATGACCTGGATCTTCTTGTCTCCGGCGGCCTCGAGGACGACGTCGAACTCGTCCTTCTCCTCCTCGGCCTCGGCGGGGGCGCCGCCACCGGCGGCACCCGGCGCGGCGGCGACCGCGACAGGCGCGGCGGCGGTGACGCCGAAGGTCTCCTCGAACTCCTTCACGAACTCACTCAGCTCGAGCAGCGTCATCTCCTTGAACGCGTCGAGCAGGTCTGCGGTGTCGATCTTCGCCATGGTGGCGGTCCTTCCAGACGATGGTGCGGTGGGTGGTCGGGTCACGCCTCGGCGGGCGGGTCCTGCTCGGCGGCCTGCTCCGGCTCGGCCGCCTGGTCCTGCTCGGCGGTCGGCTCGGCCGGCTGCTCCGGCTCTGCTGCCTGCTCCGGCTCGGCTGCCTGCTCCGGCTCTGCTGCCTGCTGCCGGCTCGGCTGCCTGCTCCGGCTCGGCGGGAGCGGCCTGCTCCTGCTGGGCCTGCAGCGCACCCAGCACCCGCGCGGCCTGCGCGAGCGGGGCGTTGAACAGGGAGGCGGCGTTCTGCAGCGATGCCTGCATGGCGCCGGCCATCTTGGACAGGAGCACCTCGCGGGACTCCAGGTCGGCCATCTGGTTGATCTCGGCCGGCGAGAGTGGCTTGCCGTCGAGCACACCGCCCTTGATGATGAGCGGCTGGTTGGTCTTGGCGAAGTCCCGCAGACCCTTGGCGGTCTCGACCGCGTCACCGTGGATGAAGGCGATGGCGGAGGGGCCGACGAGCATCTCGTCGAACTCCGTGATCCCGGCCTGCTTCGCGGCGATCTTGGTCAGCGTGTTCTTCACCACGGCGTACGTGGCGTTCTCACCGAGCGTGCGGCGCAGCTCCTTCAGCTGCGCCACGGTGAGCCCGCGGTACTCGGTCAGCACCGCGCCGCTCGACTGCGAGAACTGCTCGCTGAGCTCGGCGACGGCTGCTGCCTTGTCGGGGCGCGCCATGGCACTCCTCTTCCTCGGGAAACCGCGCGGTTCGCGCGGCGGCGTCCACCGCCGACCACACCCGGGAGTGCAACAAGCCCCGGGCGCAGGTGCGCACGGGGCTCGACGTCCTGGTCAGGACCTCTGGTCTCGTTCACTCCTGCGCAGGTCGCCCACCTGGTGGGCCTTCGGTCCCGGCGTGATGCCGCGACGACCGGCGGTCTTCGGCGGAGCCAGCCTACGGGAGCGACGACCCCGCAGCCAAATCGCGGCCCACGAACGATCCGGCCTGGTGCGCGCCATAGCGCTCGTACGGCCGGAACGTTCGGAGGCGGGCGGGGCGCCCGACGCTCGAGTGGCGCAGAACGGGGCGCGCGCCGCACCGCCGAGCCCGACTTCGCGCCACTCGACGGGCAGCCGAGGCCGGCGCCGCCCTTGGTGATCTCGCTGGCGGGGGGAGCCTCGATCTCGACGTCCTCGCCCCAGTCGGAGAACGTGAGCTCGCTGCTCTGGCCGAGCAGGTCGAAGCTCATCTTGCGGATCAGCCCGTCGTCGTCGCCGACCCACACGTCGTAGGTGAGGGTCTTGGGCAGCTGGGCGGCCGCCTCCGGCGGCATGTTCTCGGACACGCCGCTGGCCGCGAGCGCCTTCTCGGTGTCCACGACGGCGCGGTACTGCGTGGTCGCGACGCCGTCCAGCTCCTCGCCACCGACCTTGTCCAGCGTCTGCATCCCCTCGTCGAGGGCGGCGATGCTGCGGCCGGGGTCGGCGGTGTCGAGCAGCGGCCCGAACTGCTGGCCCAGCGGGTCGGACGGGTCGGACAGATCGATCTCGGCGTACTTGTTGCCGGTGGGCTGGCCGAGGTTCATGTAGACGGTCTGGTCGAGCAGGATCATCCGTACGCCGGACCCGAGCTGCGGGACCTCGAGCTGGACGTCCATCGCCAGGTCGTCGGGGTCGCCGGTCTGCATGTCGCCGTCCATCGCCAGCGCCTGCTGCCCGGAGCCGAAGCTGCCGGTGAGGTGCACCGTGTCGGCCTCGGACTGCGCCGACACGAGGGTGGTGGCGAAGTTGGCCTCGGTCAGGTCCGCGCCGCCGTCGGCCGCCTGGTCGTCGCCGTCGGACGGCTCCTCGGCGTCCCCGTCGGTCGCTCCTCGGCGTCGTCGCCGTCGATCGCCGGCTGTCGCTGGCGGTCGCCTCGTCCTGGGCGCCGTCGGAGTCGTCGCCGCCACAGGCGGTGACGGTGCCGGCGAGCACCAGTGCGGCTGCAGCGAGCACGGCACGTCCGCGCGATGTCCTCATGGCTCCCCCTACGGGTCGTCGGTGGTGCGGGCGGCTCAGTCGTCGCTGGTGAGGCGCGCCTTGCCCGGGTCGATCGGGATGCCCGGGCCCATGGTCGTCGACAGCGTCACCTTGCGCAGGTAGCGGCCCTTGGAGCTGGCCGGCTTGAGCCGCTGCACCTCGTCCAGCGCTGCGAGGTAGTTCTCGGTCAGCTGCTCCTCGGAGAACGACGCCTTGCCGATGATGAAGTGCAGGTTGGCGTGCCGGTCGACCCGGAACTCGATCTTGCCGCCCTTGATCTCGCTGACCGCCTTGGCGACGTCGGGCGTCACGGTGCCGGTCTTGGGGTTGGGCATCAGACCGCGCGGGCCGAGCACCCGGCCGAGCCGGCCGACCTTGCCCATCAGGTCGGGGGTGGCGACGACGGCGTCGAAGTCGAGCCAGCCGCCGGACACCTTCTCGACCATGTCGTCGGAGCCGACGTGGTCGGCGCCGGCCTCGAGGGCGGCCTCGGCCTTGTCACCGGTGGCGAAGACCAGGACCCGGGCGGTCTTGCCGGTGCCGTGCGGGAGGTTGACGGTGCCGCGGACCATCTGGTCGGCCTTGCGGGGGTCGACCCCGAGGCGCATGGCGACGTCGACGGTCTGGTCGAACTTCGCCACCTTGCCGCTCTTGGCGATCCGCACCGCCTGCAGGGGCGTGTACAGGTTGTCGAGGTCGATCTTGTCCGCGGTCTCGCGGTAGCTCTTGCTGCGCTGCATGTCTGGTTCCTTTCACCAGGGTGTGGTCGTCGGGCGCGTCAGCGGCCCTGCCACGTGCTGCTGGGGTTCTGCTGGTTCGTGTCGACGGTACCTCGCGGTCCGGCCCGGCCGAGTCTCGGTCGGGCTCAGCGCTGGACGGTGATGCCCATCGAACGGGCGGTGCCCTCGACGATCTTCATCGCGGCGTCGATGTCGTTGGCGTTGAGGTCGGGCTGCTTGGTCGTCGCGATCTCGCGGACCTGGTCCCGGGTGAGCCGGCCCACCTTGTCCTTCTGCGGGACCGACGAGCCCTTGGCCACGCCGGCGGCCTTCTTGATCAGCTCGGCGGCCGGCGGGGTCTTGGTGATGAACGTGAACGACCGGTCCTCGAAGATCGTGATCTCGACCGGGATGACGTTGCCGCGCATGGCCTCTGTCGCGGCGTTGTACGCCTTGCAGAACTCCATGATGTTGACGCCGTGCGGGCCGAGCGCCGTGCCCACGGGGGGCGCGGGCGTGGCCTGGCCGGCCTGCAGCTGCACCTTGACCAGGGCAGCGACCTTCTTCTTCGGGGGCATGATCGGGGTCCTTCGTCGTTGCGTCGTACGGGACGGTGGAGGCCGGGTCGGCCTCAGTCCCGCTGGATCTGGGTGAAGCTGAGCTCGACCGGGGTCTCCCGGCCGAAGATCTCGACCAGCGCCTTGACCCGCTGGGCGTCGATGTTGATCTCGGTGATGGTCGCGTGCAGGGTCGCGAACGGCCCGTCGACCACCATCACCGAGTCGCCGGCGGAGAAGTCGGAGAACTCGACCTTGGGCGCCTTCTTCGCCGCGGCCGGGCTCTCGCCGCTCTCGCTGGCGATGGCGGCGGCCGCCTGCGCCTCGACCGCCGGGGCGAGCATCGACTCGACCTCGACCAGGCTCAGCGGCACCGGCTGGTGGCTGTGGCCGACGAAGCCGGTCACCGACGGCGTGTGCCGCACGGCCGCCCAGGACTCGTCGGTGAGGTCCATCCGGACCAGCACGTAGCCGGGGAGGACGGTGCGCTTGACCATGCGGCGCTGGCCGTTCTTGATCTCGGCCACCTCCTCGGTCGGCACCGTCACCTCGTAGATGTAGTCCTCCATGTTCAGCGAACCGATCCGGCTCTCGATGTTGGTCTTCACCCGGTTCTCCATGCCGGAGTAGGTGTGGACCACGAACCAGTCGCCGGGCTGCGAGTGCAGCAGCTCGCGGAACTCCTGCAGCGGGTCGCCCGCGTCGTCGACGTCGGCGACCGGCTCCTCGGCCTGGACGGCTGCCTCCTCGGCGGCCACGTCGGCGGCGTCGGAGGCGGCGTCGACCGCGGCCGTCTCGGCGTCGGCGGTGTCGTCGCCGGCGGCCTCGACCGCCTGGTCGGCGACCGGGTCGGTCGCCTGGTCGGCGAGGTCGTCAGCGGCGGCGTCGGTCGGGAGCGCGGCGTCGGCGGCGAGCGCGTCGACCACGTCGGCGGTGGTGGCCTCGTCGGCCAGCGCGGCCGCCTCGGCGTCGGTCTCGAGGTCGTCGGAGGCGGCGTCGAGGCCGGCGTCGACCTCGGAGACGGTGATGTCCTGGTCGTTGTCGACCTCGTGGTCGGGGTCGCCCTCGCGCTCCGCCTCGCTGCGCAGCGGGTCGCCGCTGTGCGCGACGGACTGCTCGTCAGGCTCGGGAGCCTCGTCGAACGGCTGGGACACGTCGGTTTCCGCCACCTTCACTGGGTTGTTGCTCGTACCTGCTGCTGGACCTGCATCGGACCCGCTCGGACTCGCGTGGTGATCAGCCGAAGACCTTGAACACCAGCTTGCCGAAGCCGAAGTCCAGGCCCGCGACATAGGCCATCATCACGCCGACGAACACCAGCACCACGAAGAAGTACGTGATCACCTGCTGCTGGGTCGGCCACACCACCTTGCGCAGCTCGGCGATCACCTGGCGCAGGAACAGCCCGGGCGGCGTGCGACGAGGGCGTTCGCCGTCGCTGCGCACCGGGGTCCTCGAGCGGGTATCGCTCACGGCTGCCACCTGCCCCTGTCGTCAGTCCTGCGTTCGTCGGTCCGGGTCTCGCAGGGCACGAGGGACTCGAACCCCCAACCTTCGGTTTTGGAGACCGATGCTCTGCCAGTTGAGCTAGTGCCCTTTGGGCGGCGGAACCGGCCACATGCGGGCATGCCGACCAGTGGTGCTGGATCCACCGACGCCCGAGTCTACGGGGTGCCCGGTGCCTCGTCGAACCGGCGGCGTACGAGTGACACGATGGTCCCATGGCTGCCCAGTCCGCTCCCAGCCCTGCCCGTACCCGCCGGGTGTCCGCCCGGATCGGCGGCATCGCCGAGTCGGCGACGCTCGCGGTCGACTCCAAGGCCAAGGCGCTCAAGGCGTCCGGCCGCCCGGTGATCGGCTTCGGGGCCGGCGAGCCCGACTTCCCCACGCCGGACCCGATCGTGGAGGCCGCCGTCGAGGCCTGCCGCGACCCGCGCAACCACCGCTACAGCCCCGCCGGCGGCCTCCCGGAGCTGAAGGCCGCGATCGTGGCCAAGACCGCCCGCGACTCGGGCTACGAGGTCACGCCCGGCCAGGTGCTGGTCACCAACGGCGGCAAGCAGGCGGTCTACGAGGCGTTCGCGACCCTGCTCGACCCCGGCGACGAGGTGCTGCTGCCGGCGCCGTACTGGACCACCTACCCCGAGTCGATCCGGCTCGCCGGCGGCGTCCCGGTCGAGGTGCCCGCCGACGAGACCCAGGACTACCTGGTCACCGTCGAGCAGCTCGAGGCGGCCCGCACCGACCGGACGAAGGCGCTGCTGTTCTGCTCGCCGTCCAACCCCACCGGCGCGGTCTACCCCCGCGAGCAGGTGGAGGCGATCGGCCGCTGGGCGGTCGAGCACGGCCTGTGGGTGCTCACCGACGAGATCTACGAGCACCTGGTCTACGACGGCGCCGAGGCGGTGTCGCTGCCGGTCGCGGTGCCCGAGCTCGCCGACCGCTGCGTGGTCGTCAACGGCGTCGCCAAGACCTACGCCATGACCGGCTGGCGGGTCGGCTGGCTGGTCGGGCCGGCCGACGTGGTCAAGGCGGCGACCAACCTGCAGTCGCACGCCACGTCCAACGTCGTCCAACGTGGCGCAGCGGGCGGCGTCGCGGCGCTGACCGGCGACCTCGACGGCGGTGGCGATGATGCGCGAGGCGTTCGACCGGCGGCGCCGCACCATCGTGTCGATGCTCAACGAGATCGACGGCGTCGTCTGCCCGATGCCGCGGGGCGCGTTCTACGTCTACCCCTCGGTGCAGGGGCGTGCTCGGCCGCGAGCATCGGGGGCCGCACGGCGTCGACCTCCGCGGAGCTCGCCGAGCTGATGCTCGAGCAGGCAGAGGTCGCGGTGGTCCCCGGCGAGGCCTTCGGCACGCCGGGCTACCTGCGGCTGTCGTACGCGCTCGGCGACGACGACCTGGCCGAGGGCATCGGCCGGCTGCAGAAGCTGATCGGCACCGGCGGCGGCGCCTGAGCGCGGTGACCGCGGCCGGCTGCTGGTCCTGCGAGCAGGAGGCGACCCCCGACCCGGCCCCGCGCGAACGGGTGCTGGTCACCGACCACTGGCGGGTGGCGCACGCCTTCGACACCTCGCTGCCCGGCTGGCTGGTGGTGCTGCCCCGCCGGCACCTGCTCAGCCTGTCCGAGCTCGAGCCCGCGGCGGCCGCCGAGCTGGGCCCGCTGCTCACCGACCTCACCGCGGCGCTCGAGCAGGTGACCGGCTGCGTCAAGACGTACGTGATCCTGCTCGCGGAGGCCGAGGGCTTCGCCCACCTGCACCTGCACGTGGTGCCCCGGATGCCGGACCAGCCGGCGGAGGAGCGCGGCCCGCGGATCTTCGCGCGGCTCGGCCGCCCCGAGGCCGAACGGGTGCCTGTCGCCGACATGGACCGGCTCGCGGTCGCCGTGGCCGCGGCGGTCGCCCGGTGACCGACGACCGCGCGCACCGGCGCCCGCTGCGCGAGCTGCCGAAGGCACACCTGCACCTGCACTTCACCGGGTCGATGCGGCACTCCACGCTGGTCGAGCTGGCCGACCGCGACGGCATCCGGCTTCCCCCCGCCCTGCGCGAGGACTGGCCGCCGGCGCTGTCGGCGGCCGACGAGAAGGGCTGGTTCCGGTTCCAGCGGCTGTACGACGTCGCCCGGTCGGTGCTGCGTACCGAGGACGACGTGCGCCGGCTGGTGCGCGAGGCCGCCGAGGACGACGTGGCCGACGGGTCCGGCTGGACCGAGATCCAGGTCGACCCGTCCGGCTACGCCGCCCGCTTCGACGGCCTGACCGCGTTCACCGACCTGGTGCTCGACGCGGTCCGGTCGACGACCGCGGAGACCGGCCTGCCGATGGCGGTGGTGATCGCCGCCAACCGCACCCGGCACCCGATGGACGCCCGCACGCTGGCCCGGCTGGCGGCGCAGTACGCCGGGCGCGGGGTGGTCGGGCTTCGGGCTGTCCAACGACGAGCGGCGCGGGAACACCGACGACTTCGCCCGCGCGTTCGCCATCGCCCGCGACGCCGGGCTGGCGAGCGTGCCGCACGGCGGCGAGCTGCGCGGGGCGGACAGCGTCGACGCCGTCCTGACCGCCGCTGCACCCGGACCGGCTCGGCCACGGGGTCCGCGCCACCGAGGACCCCGACGTGCTCGCCCGGGTGGTCGACTCCGGCGTGACGCTCGAGGTCTGCCCGGTGTCCAACGTCTCGCTCGGCGTCTACTCCACGCTCGAGGAGGTGCCGGTGCCGGCGCTGCTCGAGGCCGGGATCCCGGTCGCGCTCGGTGCCGACGACCCGCTGCTGTTCGGCTCCCGGCTCGCCAGCCAGTACGCCGTGGTGCGGGCCGCCCACGAGCTCTCCGACGCCCAGCTCGCCGAGCTGGCCCGGATGTCGGTGCGGGCGTCGTACGCCCCCGACGACCTGCGCCACACCCTGCTCGCGCGGATCGACGCCTGGCTCGGTGGCTGAGGCCGTCGGGTTTCCCAAGTGACCTTGGGAAACCCGGGGTTGTACCGCGTAATGACGCGGGGGAACCTCGGGTTTTGCGAGGGAAGCTGCGCCGGGAAGGGGTGCGCGGGGAAGGTGCGGGGGACGGTGCGGCGGCGGGTCAGAGGGTGCAGCCGACGGTCACCGGCTCGTTGACCAGCGTGATCCCGAACCGCTCGCGGACGCCGTCGCGCACCTCGCGGGCCAGCGCGAGCAGGTCCGCGGTACGGGCGCCGCCCCGGTTGGTCAGGGCCAGCGTGTGCTTGGTCGAGATCCGCGCCGGCCCGCTGCCGTAGCCCTTGCCGAAGCCGGAGTGCTCGATCAGCCAGGCGGCGCTGACCTTGACGGCGCCGTCGGGCTGCGGCCAGCGCGGCACCTCGGCGGGCAGCGCGGCCGCCGCGTCGGCGTCGAGGACCGGGTTGGTGAAGAACGAGCCCGCGCTCCATGTGTCGTGGTCGTCGGGGTCGAGCACCATGCCCTTGCCGGCGCGCAGCGCGAGCACCGCCTCGCGTACCTCGGCCAGCGGCCGGCGATCGCCCACCTCGGCACCGAGGCGCCGGGCCAGCTCGGCGTAGGCAACCGGCGCGGACAGGTCGCCGAGCGGCAGCTGGAAGGTCACCTCGAGCACCAGGAACCGGCCCGGGTCGGCCTTGAACCGGCTGGTCCGGTAGCCGAAGCCGCACTCCGGCCCGGCGAACGTGCGATGCCTGCCCTCGGCCCGGTCCCAGGTGCGCACCTGGGCGATCGTCTGCGCGACGTCCTGCCCGTACGCGCCGACGTTCTGCACCGGCGTCGCACCCACCGAGCCCGGGACGCCGGACAGCGCCTCGATGCCGACCCAGCCCTCGGCGCAGGCGCGGGCGACCAGCCGGTCCCAGTCCTCGCCGGCCGCGACCCGGACCATCGCGCCGCCGCACAGGTCGGACTCGACGTGCACGCCGGCGGTGCGGACGAGCACCACCGGGCCGGGCACACCCTCGTCGGCGACGACCAGGTTGCTGCCGCCGGCCACGACCAGCGCGGGCTCGCCCGCGGCGTCGGCGGCCGAGACCGCGTCGACCAGCGCCTGCTCGTCGTGCGCCTCGACCAGCCGCGGCGCCGGGCCGCCGAGGCGCAGCGTGGTGAGCTCCGCGAACGAGACCGGCTCAGTCATCGACGGCAACGCTGGCCCGCGCCTGGCCGAGCACCTTGGTGCCCGCACAGGTCACGGTGAGGTCGATCCGGGCCCGGCCGTCGCCGACCGCGCCGACGACCCCGTCGACGGTGACCTCGACGCCCTCGTCGTCGTCGGGGACCACGACCGGACGGGTGAAGCGGACGCCGTACTCCCGCACCCGCGCCGGGTCGCCGGCCCAGGCAGCGAGCGCCCGTCCGCCGAGCGCCATCGTGAGCATGCCGTGCGCCACGACGCCGGGCAGGCCGACCGCGGTGGCGACCCGGTCGGACCAGTGGATCGGGTTGTGGTCGCCGCTGGCGCCGGCGTAGGCGATCAGCTCGGCCCGGGTGATCACGTAGGTCTGGGTGGGCAGCGCGGTGCCCTCGGTGAGCTCCTCGGCCATCAGCCGGCCTCGCCCTCGCGCCGCCGGGGCGCGGTGGGCCAGCGAGGCGCGCGCCGTGCAGACGTGCTCGCCGTCGGCGTCGGTGATCTCGCTGCGCGGTGGCGACCAGGTCGGTGCCGGCCGCCTGGCGCACCGACTCCACGGTCAGCGTCGCGGTGAGCACGTCGCCGGCGTAGACGGGCCGCGTGCTCTCGAACCGCTGCTCGGCGTGCACGACGTTGCGCAGCTCGATGCCGACGTCGGGGTCGGCGAGCAGCCGCTGCATCGCGTCGAACGCCACGACGATCGGGAAGGTCGTCGGAGCCGGTACGTCGCGGTGCCCGCGCTCCCGCGCCACCTCGACGTCGGTGTGCACGGGGTCGGTCTCACCGATCGCGGCCGCGAACCGCGCCACGTCGGCGCGGCTGACGTCGTAGGGCGGCGTGGGCGCGAACGTACGCCCGGACAGGCCGGGATCGAGTGCCACGCCGCGCTCGCCCGCCTGCGTCAGCGGGTCTCGCGGTGGTCGGTGTGCTTGCCGCAGCGGGGGCAGAACTTCTTCAGGTCGAGCCGGTCCGGGTCGTTGCGGCGGTTCTTCTTGGTGATGTAGTTGCGCTCCTTGCACACCGTGCAGGCGATGGTGACCTTCGGTCGGACGTCGGAGCTCTTGCTGGCCACGAGGTTGCCTCTTCACGTAAGCGTCGGTGGTGCGGTGCCGTGCTGTGCTGATCTGGTTGTTGATCTGTGCTGTGGTGCTGTGCCGTGGTGCTGCCGTCGTGCATCGTGCGTAGCGGGGGCGGGACTCGAACCCGCGACACCACGATTATGAGCCGTGTGCTCTGACCGCCTGAGCTACCCCGCCACCGGGGCCGAGACTGCGGCCGAGGCCGGAGACGTGCGGACCCAGAGCCCCTTTACGGAATCGAACCGTAGACCTTCTCCTTACCATGGAGACGCTCTGCCGACTGAGCTAAAGGGGCGGGCGACCTCAGAGGATACACAGGGCCGGGGCCTGGTCAGTAATCGGCGGCGGGGGCCCCTCGGCCCCCGCCCACTCCGGCTGGTGGCAGGTGCAGGATTCGAACCTGCGAAGGCTGTGCCGGCTGATTTACAGTCAGCTCCCTTTGGCCGCTCGGGCAACCTGCCGGGCGCCGTGCGCCCCGTACGATCGGGGGCCGACGGCACCGAACAATAACCCACCCACGACCGCTCAATTCCGGGAGGCAGCATGGCGGCCGACTCCAGCTTCGACATCGTGAGCAAGGTCGACCGGCAGGAGGTCGACAACGCGCTCAACCAGGCCGCGAAGGAGATCTCCCAGCGGTTCGACTTCAAGAACACCGACACCTCGATCGCCTGGCGGGGCGACAACGGGGTGGAGATCAGCGCCAACGCGGAGGAGCGGGCGCTGGCCGCCCTCGACGTGTTCAAGGGCAAGCTGATCAAGCGCGGGGTGTCGCTCAAGGCGCTCGAGACCGGCGAGCCGCGGCAGTCCGGCCGCGAGGTCAAGATCGACGCCTCGCTGGCGCAGGGCATCACGCCAGGAGCAGGCCAAGAAGATCGGCAAGCTGATCCGCGACGAGGGCCCCAAAGGGGTCAAGGTGCAGATCCAGGGCGACGAGCTGCGGGTCACCAGCAAGAAGCGCGACGACCTGCAGGAGGTCATCGCCCTGGTCAAGGGCCAGGACTACGACTTCGCCGTGCAGTTCGTGAACTACCGCTGAGTGCGATGAGCCACGAGCCGGTCCGGGGCCGCGCGTACGTCGTGCCCGGATCGGTCAGCGGCGGCGAGGACGGTCTCGCCGAGGGCGGGAACGTCAACAACTTCCGGGCGAAGTCGCGGGTACGCGAGTCGGTGCTGGTCGTGCCCTCCGTGCCCGGCCTCTCCGACACCCGCGCCGCCGACCACCAGCGGGTCAAGGCCAGGATGCCGAACTGGATGCGCATCGTGCTGCGCTACGCCGGCACCAACTACGGCCCGTGGGACGAGCTGCCCGCCGAGGTGCACCTGCCGGTGCTGATCGACCCGGCCACGGGTCGGGTCACCGCGATCGACGTCGACCTGGCGTGCACCGAGCTGGAGCCGTACCGCGAGGTCGGGACCCGCTTCTGGAAGCAGACGGAGGCGCTCCTCGCGCCGGTGCGCACGGCCGTGTGGCTGCCCGGGGCTGCGGTCCGGGGAGTGCGGGAGTTCGTCGCCGACTGGAAGGGCGCGATCAGCGACATCGGCAAGAGCTCGGTGGAGGCCGACCGTCCGCCGAAGCCCGAGGAGGCCGAGCAGGCGCGACGCACCGCCCGCCAGCTCGGCCACGTGCTCGCGCGCCAGCCCGACCAGCACGCGAAGGTGCGCGCCAGCGCCCTGCAGGCCGGTCCGATGATGGCCCAGGGCGTCCGCGCCGGCAGCTATCCGCGGTACGGCTTCCTCTCCTGGCTCGAGTGGCAGGAGCTGTCCACCGCGATCACGCCCGAGGAGGCGGCGGCATACCGCGCCCAGGCCGGCCTCGACTCCCCACCCTCCGACCCGAACGATCCGACCTCCTGACGGCCCCAGCCCGCACCAGCTCGGATCGTTCGCGGTGGGGGTGGGGTCAGCCGCCGAGGTGGATGCCGGCGCCGGGGCCGGGTGGGATGTCACCGACGTAGAAGACGGTGAGCACCAGCACCCACGCGACCCAGAACGGCACCACGAACGGCAGCAGCCGCGCGATCAGCGTGCCGAAGCCGGCCTCCGGTTCGTACCGGCGGACCATGGTGAGCAGCACGATCAGGTACGGGTTGAGCGGCGTGATGATCTGCGTGGCGGAGTCACCGACCCGGAACGCCGCCTGCACGAACGCCGGCTCGATCCCCAGCAGCGCGAACATCGGCACGAACACCGCCGCCATCAGGGTCCACATCGCCGACCCCGACACGATGAACAGGTTCAGGCACGACGCCAGCAGCGACGAAGCACAGGATCGCGGCGAACGCGGGCAGCCCGATCGCGTCCACTGCGTCGGCGCCAGACACCGCGAGCCAGACCCCGACGCCCGACCAGTCGAACAGCGCGGTGAACTGTCCGAGGATGAATGCCAGCACGATGAAGCCCGACATCGACTTGATCATCGCGCCCATCACCCGGGGCACGTCCGACGCCTGGGTGAACGTGCCGGCGCGGAAGCCGTAGACGATGCCGGGGACGGCGAACATCACGAAGACGATGAACACGATCGAGTCCAGCAGCGGCGACTCGGGCAGGAAGCCGCCGTCCTCGTTGCGCCACGGCGAACCGGGCAGCGCGACGGCGGCGACCATGACCGCAGCCGTGAGGAAGCCGGCCAGCAGGGCCCACCGCAGTGCCGACCGCTCGGTGGCGTCGAGGGCGACGCCGCCCCCCAGCGTCTCGGCCGGCGCGCTCTCCTCGTCCTCGACCTGCTCGGTCGGGACGTCCATGCGCAGCAGCCGCGGCTCCAGCACCCGCGCGATGATCCAGCCGGCGATCAGGCTCAGCACGACCGCCGACACCACGTTGAAGTAGTAGTTGGACAGTGGGTTGACCGGCGCTCCCGGGTCGGGGAGCCCGGCGGTCACCGCGTTGGTGATGCCGGCGAACAACGCGTCGAGGGACGTGACGAACACCGACGTGCTGTAGCCCGCGCCGACGGCTGCGAAGCCGCCCAGCAGCCCGGCCACGGGGTGCCGGCCCGCAGCCTTGAACACCATCGCGGCCAGCGGGGGGATGACGACGAACGACGAGTCCGCCATCACCGACCCGCTCACGCCGACGAACCCGACCGCGTACGGCAGCGCCCAGCTCGGCGCGGACCCGAACAGCCTGCGGATGCCCGCGGCCAGCAGTCCGGAGTGCTCCGCGAGCGCGACGCCGAGCAGGATGGTGAGCACGGTGACCAGCGGCGGGAAGTCGATGAAGTTGGCGCCCAGCGAGGTGGTGAGCCACACCAGCCCCTCGGAGGTGAACAGGCCGCGCACGTCGGTGACCTCGTCCGCCCCGGGAAGCTGCACCTGGACGTCCGCCCAGGACATCACCGTCGACACCAGCGCGACCGCGAGGAACAGCAGCACGAACAGGATGAACGGGTCGGGCAGCCGGTTGCCCGCCCGCTCGACGACCGACAGCAGCCGGTCGACGCGGGTCTCGGCGCCGCGGGTCGTGGTCTGGCTGCTCATGTCACTCCTCGAAGTACGTCGGGACGTCGATCCGCGGCTCGGCGGCGAACTCCGCGTCCGCGGCAGCACGCAGGTCGGCATCGGAGAGGTAGTCCAGGGCCACCTGGGCGAGCCCGATGGCTCCGTCGAGCACCGCCGCGTCACCCGCGGGCGAGACGGCGGCGGCGGCGAACTCACGGGTGTGCAGCGACACGTGCGGGTCCGCGACCTGGATCATCGGGTGCAGCGCCGGCACCCGGTAGGACACGTTGCCGAAGTCGGTGGAGCCCGCCAGCAGCTCCGGGACGACGCCGCGGGGCAGCACCGTCCTCCCCCGTTCGGCCAGCCGGTCGCCCCAGCGACCGGCAAGCACCGCGTTGGACCGCAGCGGCAGCGTCGCGGGCAGCTCGTCCCACTCCACCTGCACGCCGCAGCCGGTCATCAGCGCCGCGCCCCGCGCGATCTGCTCGAGCCGGTGGCTGAGCGTCCGCAGCATGTCCGGGTACGGGGACCGTACGTAGCAGAACAGCTCGCCGCGGTCCGGGATGACGTTCGGCGCCCGACCGCCCGCGGTGACGACGCCGTGGATGCGGTCGCTCGGCGGCATCTGCTGGCGGTACAGCCCGATGCCCTGGTAGGTCAGGCTCACCGCGTCCAGGGCGTTGCGCCCCATGAACGGCTGGGCCGACGCGTGCGCGGTGGCGCCGCTGAAGGTCACCCTGGCGATCCGGCGTCCGAGGAACACGTGCTCCGCGACGTCGAAGCCGAACGGGTGCACCATCACCGCCGCGTCGATCCCGTCCAGCTGCCCGGCTCGGGCCATCAGCTCCTTGCCGGCACCACCCTCCTCGGCCGGGGTGCCCAGCCACACCACCCGGCCCGGCAGGTCGTCGCCCAGCGCGGCCAGGGACAGGAACGCGCCGAGCCCTGCCGACGCGATGATGTTGTGGCCGCAGGCGTGGCCGATCTCGGGCAGCGCGTCGTACTCGCTCATCACCGCGACGGTCGGACCGCCGGTGGGCCCCGTCTCGGCCCGCAGCGCGGTCGGCAGGTCGGCGACGCCGTGGGTCACCTCCACGCCGTACGAGCGCGCCACCTCGGCGAGCAGCGCGCTGCTGCGCTCCTCCTCGAACCCCACCTCCGGGTCGGCGGCCAGCGCGTGCGACACCCGGAGCAGGTCGTCGGTCATCGACTCGACGACGCCGGTGACGCGCTTGGCCACGTCGGCGGCACTGCCGCGGTGGGCGGAGGTCAGCGGCTCAGCGCGCCGCGCACGGTCGGACATCTCGGCCATGGCCCGGTCGAGGAAGGCGGGGTCGACCGGCTCGGGACCGGGCTCGGACATCGGGCGGCTCCTCGCGTGGGGGTCAGCGAGGAGTCTGCTATTCGACCGTTATGTCCGCAATTTTCGGGGTGGCAACGCCCGCAGCTCGCGCTCGGACTCCCCGACCAGCCGCCGCGCCTCGGACAGGCCCGGTCCGGCGGGGCCACGGCGCCGTTCCGTCGCCGCGCGCACGGCTCGGGGGGCAGAGCGGGCGGCGGACGGCGAGGCCTGTCGGACCGCTGGTCGCGCCGGCGCGGGCAGGGCTGTGCCCTGCACCGGCGCTGCCGGAGGCGGAGCCGGATCGCCGTCCAGCCGTACCGGCACCAGCAGGACGTCGGCGTGCAGGCGCAGCAACGGCATGCCGAACAGCCGGGCCAGGATGTGCGCCTCGACCCCGACGCCCTCGGGGAGCCTGCCGCCCGGGTCAGGTGTTGCGCTGAGCGCTCTGCCCGCTACCCGACCCGGCCGACTGTCCGCGTGCGCCGCTGTACTCGTCGAGCCGTACCGACGCCTTCTGCGCCAGGGCAACCAGTTGGGCATAGCGTTCACGTCCCGCTCTCGAGCCCAGGACGTAGCCGACTCCGAAGAAGGCCACCGTCCTGAGCTTCACGACTGCGACATCTTCTTCCGGGCGGCCGAGACCAGTGAGCTCGCCATCGTCACCCCGACCGCAACCCCCGCGGCCACCGCTCCTGACTTGGCCGCTGCCTTCCCCGGTACGCGTCCGCGCAACGAGTCGGTCGCCTGCTGCAACTTGCTCTTCTTGGTGAACAACGCCATCTCGTTCTCCCTCCTGGGCGGTCAGCGCCGCGGCTTGGACTGCTTGTTGATGGCCTTGACCAGCTCGGCCTTCTTCATCTGCGACCGGCCGGTGAGGTCCAGCGTCATGGCGAGGTCGAGCAGGTCCTTGCGGGTCAGGTCGTTGAGGTTGTCCGGGACGTCCTTGCTGCGCAGCTTCGTAGTGATGTCCTTGGCGTTCGACGCGGCGGTGCGCTGCACCTTCGTGGCCTTCGCCACCTGCTCGTCCGCCCCCTCGGCCTGCTGGCGCGCCTCGCCGGCAAGCTCTTCTGCGCGCTGCTGAGCCTCAGCGGCCGCGTCCTGGGCGGCCTGCACGGCCTCGTCGGCCAGCCTGCGGGCCTCGGCCATCTGCTCGGTGGCCTCGGCGATGCTGGACCGGGCAGCGTCCTGGGCCTGCTGGGCCTCGGCACGGGCCTGCTCTTCCTCCGCCCGGACCTCGTCGGTCACCTCGCGCACCGACTCGTCCGCCTGCTCCTGCGCGCGGGCCCGGGTCGCCTCGACCTGCTCGTCGGCCTTCCGGCGGGCTTCTGCGACCTCGGCCTCGACCTGCTCGGCCGTGCGCTTCTCGGTGCTGCGTACCCGGCGCTTGCCCTCCGCGGCGACGGTGCTCGCGTGGTCGCTCAGCTCCTTGGCGTGCCGCGCCTCGGCGAGCGCGTCCTCCTCGAGCCGCGAGGCCCGGTCGGCCGCCTCCCTGGCCCGGGTCAGCCGGGCCTCGAGCGAGTCGCCACCGGGCATGACGTCGCGGACGCCGGCCGAAACCGCGCGCACGCTGTCGCGAGTGCCGTTGACCGCCTGTTCGGCGGGGCCCGCGAGCGCCTTCGACAGCACCCACGAGACGTTGCTCGGCAGCTCCTTGATCCCTACTTTCGCGTGGCCGGTCAACCAGCGCACCGGCTTCTTGTCTGACATCGGTCCCTCCCCAGGGCGTGTACGTGAGCGCGAGCGACATCTGCGCCCACACCGACAGTGCGCCCACTGCCGGTGCTTCGCACATCGGGGAGCGTTGTGGGGTAAATGTCCGGAACGCGTGCCAGCGCACACGCGTCGTCCGGCGTTCATCGGGAGGCGGTGCGCGGAGCACCACGTCGTCATGTCCGGCAGACAGCCTGAGGGCATGCGACCAGAGCGCCCGATGCCCACCCGCACCCGGCTGGCCACGGCCGTCATCTTCGTGGCCGCCACGGCGATCGGCTTCGTCACCCCGGCGGGAGCGTTGGCAGATGCTGACGCGAGCCCCGCCCCTGCCCCCGCGGCGGGCCGACCCTGAGCCTGCTGCTCAGCCGAGCAGCCTGCTCCACGTCGCCGGACCGACGATGCCGTCAGCGGGGAGTCCGCGGTCGGTCTGGAACGCCGACACCGCGGCGGCCGTACGCCCCGTGAACCGGCCGTCGACCGCCACCGCGTAGCCCCGATCGGCCAGCAACAGCTGAGCCGCCCGGACCGCCTCGTCGGCGCGGGCGTCGGGGCGGTGGCTGCCCACCATCACGGTGGTGACCAGCGACTCCCAGGTGCGCGGCCCGACCGCTCCCCCGACAGCACCGGCGGCCGGCATCCGCCGCGCGGTCCGGAACCCCCGGACCGCAGCGACAGTGCCGGCGCCGAAGACGCCGTCGACCGCCACCGGCTGGCCGCCCTGGCGCAGCAGGTGCTGGACGGCGCGTACCCGCGAGCCGTGCGCACCGCGGCGCACCGTCGGCCACGGCTGCGTGGTGCCGGCGACCCGCTCGCCGATCCGGCCGCCCACCGCCGCCCGCAGGTCGGGCAGCATGCCGTAGAGCACCTCGCCCGGGCACTCGGTGGAGTTGAAGTCCCGGTGCCCGAGGATCGAGGCCGACGGGATGCCGTACTGCCCGCAGATCCAGGCACTGGTCTCCACCAGCGAGTCCCACAGCGCCTGCGTCGGGCCCTCCGACGTGTAGGTGCCTTCGTTCTCGATCCCGATGCAGGTGGTGTTGTAGTTGGCGACGTGCGCGCCGAGGACGTGGTCGACACCGCCCGTCACCGCGCCGAGGCTCTCGTGCCGCCCCTCCATCACGTAGCCGCCCCGGCTGATGGTCAGCTGCTGGCCGCTGTCGATCCAGCCGTTGCCGAAGTGCCACTGCTGGATGTCGCGGGCCAGCTGGTGGGCGTGTGCCTCGGAGTAGTCGGTGCTGTTGGAGCTCGCGGTGTGGTGCACGACCAGGTTGGTCGGCGGTGCGACGTGCTCGATGGTGCCGCGCGGCGCCTCTGCCCCCCAGGTCGCGCAGTCGGCGACGGCCGGTGCCGCCGCCGCGCCCGACGCCAGCCGGAGCTGGAACGGCCCGACCGCGGCGGTGGCGCCGACGAGCGCGCCGGCGCGCAGCACGGTGCGACGGCTGGGCTGGAGGGAACGGTCGGTGCCGGTCATGAGTGAGCCTCCTCGATGGGTTCCGGACGTCGTCTCGACGGTAGGACGCGAGGGGGTCATCCGTCCCGGTTCGTGACCCTTTGTCCACCTAGAGTCAGCGGCATCCACCCACGGGAGGTCCCGCGATGACCCGGCCGCTGTCTCGCCGCACGTTGCTCAGGGGTGCCGTCGCCCTGCCCGCCGGACTCGGCCTCGCCGCCGCCGTCGCGAGCCCGTCGGCGGCGTACCCGTGGAGCCGCACCCTGGCGGAGGGGTCGTCCGGCGACGACGTCGCCGAGCTGCAGGTACGGGTCGCCGGCTGGGCGGCCGACTCCGCGCAGCAGACCTACGTGGCCGTCGACGGGGCGTTCGGCCCCGGCACCAGGGCCGCGGTGGTCCGGTTCCAGGGCGCCTACGGGTTGTCCGCCGACGGCGTCGCCGGCCCGTCGACGCACACCGCGCTGAACGCGCTGGAGAGCGGCGACGGCTCCACCGCCCACTTCGAGTACGCCGAGTTCCACTCCGGCGACGGCAGCGGCTTCTCCGGCGGCAAGGTCGGCGCGGCCACCGTGCAGGAGAACGTCCGGCGGCTGATGTACAAGCTGGAGGCGCTGCGGCTCAAGTCCGGCGGCGCCGCGGTGACGGTCAACTCCGGCTTCCGCTCGATCGCGCACAACGCCAGCGTCGGCGGGGCGAGCAACTCGATGCACCTCTACGGCGTGGCCGCCGACATCGTCGTGTCCGGCCGCACCACCCTGCAGACCTACCGGGTCGCCGAGACCTGCGGGTTCTCCGGCCTGGAGGCGTACACGCACTCGTGGCAGCACTGCGACAGCCGGGTCGAGTACCCGTACGGGTCGCAGTCGTGGTGGTGGGAGTCCGGCACCGTCTGACCCGCACCGGCCAGTTGTCACCGTCTGGTTGAGTCATAGGCTCACGAGGCGGTGACAGGTCGAGTGGTCGGAGGCGTACGTGCAGCAGCGCAGCATCGGTGACGTACAGGTCAGCGCGATCGGGCTCGGCGCCATGCCGCTGTCGGTCGACCCGATCCCCGACGCCGACCGCGCCGAGGCGACCGTGCACGCGGCCCTGGACGCCGGCGTCACGCTGATCGACACCGCGGACGCGTACACGTCGACCGAGGTCGACTTCCTGCCCGGGCACAACGAGCAGATCGTCGCCGCGGCGCTGCGGTCGTACGGCGACACCTCCGGCGTGCTGGTCGCCACCAAGGGCGGCTCCACCCGCGCGCCCGACGGCCGCTGGGGCAGGACGGCCGGCCCGAGCACCTGCGGCTGGCGGCCGAGGCGTCGCTGCGCACGCTGGGGGTCGAGGCGATCGGGCTCTACCAGCACCACCGCCCCGACCCGCAGGTCCCCTACGAGGAGACGATGGGCGGGCTCAAGGAGCTGGTCGACGCCGGGCTGGTGCAGCGGGTCGGGCTGTCCAACGCCGACCCCGACCAGATCCGCACCGCGCAACGGGTGCTCGGCGACTCGCTCGTGAGCGTGCAGAACCAGCTGTCGCCCACGTTCCGCTCCAGCCTCCCCGAGGTCACCGTGTGCGACGAGCTCGGCCTGGCGTTCCTGCCGTGGAGCCCGCTCGGCGGCATGCGCAACGCGGCCGACCTGGGCGAGCAGCACGCCGCCTTCGCCTCGGTCGCCGCCGCGCACGGCGCCAGCCCGCAGCAGGTCGCGCTGGCCTGGCTGCTCGGGCTGTCCGACCGGGTGGTGCCGATCCCCGGAGCCAGCCGGCCGGAGTCGATCCGCAGCTCGGTCGAGGCGGTCGACCTCGAGCTGTCCGACGACGAACGCGCCGCCCTCGACGATGCCTGAGCCGGCGGCGGAGCAGGCGGTGCCCGACTGGACGCAGGCCTCGCTCGGCCCGTTCGCCGACCACGTCGGGCTGCGCATCACGCACGCCGACGGCGACGAGGTCGTGGGCGAGTGGGCGGCCGACACCCACCTGCACCAGCCGTTCGGCCTGGTCAACGGCGGTGCGCACAGCACCGTGGTCGAGACGCTGGCCAGCGTCGGGGCCGGGATCTGGTTCGGCGAGCAGGGCACGGTGGTCGGGGTGTCCAACGCCACAGACTTCTACCGGGGAGTACGCAGCGGAGCGCTGCACTCGCGCGCCGTGCCGGTGCACCGCGGGCGCTCGCAGCAGGTGTGGGTGGTCGAGACCCGCGACGACGAGGACCGGCTGGTGGCCAAGGGGCAGGTGCGGCTGCAGAATCTGGCCCGGCGGACCTGACGCGGGGGCGCCGGACAGCGCCCGACCAGGCCGTACGTGACGGAACTCGCGCCTCCGTTACGCGGACAGAGGCCTGCAGGAGCCGCCGACACGCCTACGATGGTGGGTGGTACACATCCGCGTACGCGCGGGGCGACGTGACCCGATCGGTTGACGCCCCGCCGGGAAGAGGACCCGCGTGACCAGGCAGGTCAAGCAGCTAGACCGCGTCATCATTCGATTCGCCGGCGACTCCGGCGACGGCATGCAGCTCACCGGCGACAGGTTCACCCAGGAGACGGCAGCGTTCGGCAACGACCTGTCGACGCTCCCGAACTTCCCCGCCGAGATCCGGGCTCCCGCCGGCACCATGGCCGGCGTCTCCAGCTTCCAGGTGCACTTCGCCGACCACGACATCCTCACGCCGGGTGACGCTCCCGACGTGCTGGTGGCGATGAACCCTGCCGCGCTGCGGGCGAACCTGGCCGACGTGCCGCGCGGTGCGACGATCATCGTCGACACCCACGACTTCACGTCCCGCAACCTCACCAAGGCGGGCTACACCGAGAACCCGCTCGAGGACGGCACCCTCGAGCCGTTCGCGCTGCACGACGTCGACCTGACCTCGCTCACCGTCGAGGCGGTCAAGGAGTTCGGGCTCACCCGCAAGGACTCCGCCCGGGCCAAGAACATGTTCGCGCTCGGGCTGCTGTCGTGGATGTACGGGCGGCCGACCGAGCCGACGATCGAGTTCCTCACCACCCGGTTCGCCGCGAAGCCGACGCTGCGCGACGCCAACGTGACCGCGTTCCGTACCGGGTGGAACTTCGGCGAGACCACCGAGGCGTTCGCGGTCAAGTACGAGATCAAGCCGGCGTCGATGGCGACCGGCCGCTACCGCAACATCACCGGCAACGCCGCGCTGGCCTACGGGCTGATCGCCGCCAGCCGGCAGTCCGGCCTGCCGCTGTTCCTCGGCTCGTACCCGATCACGCCGGCCTCCGACGTGCTGCACGAGCTGTCCAAGCACAAGCGGTTCGGCGTCACCACCTTCCAGGCCGAGGACGAGATCGCGGGGGTGGGCGCCGCGCTCGGCGCGGCCTTCGGCGGGTCGCTCGGCGTGACGACGACGTCCGGACCCGGCGTCGCGCTCAAGGCCGAGACGATCGGCCTCGGCGTCATGCTCGAGCTGCCGCTGCTGGTGTGCGACATCCAGCGCGGCGGGCCGAGCACCGGGCTGCCGACCAAGACCGAGCAGGCCGACCTGCTGCAGGCGCTGTTCGGCCGCAACGGCGAGGCGCCGCTGCCGGTCGTGGCCCCGCGCTCGCCGGCCGACTGCTTCGACGCGGCGATGGAGGCGGTGCGGATCGCGGTGACCTACCGCACCCCGGTGATGCTGCTGTCCGACGGCTCGCTGGCCAACGGCTCCGAGCCGTGGGCGCTGCCCGACGTCGACGCGCTGCCGGAGATCCGGCCCGACTTCGCGACCGGCGCCAACGGCCAGGACGGCGACGGCGCCGACGTGTTCCTGCCGTACCTGCGCGACGAGGAGACGCTCGCCCGGCCGTGGGCCGTGCCCGGCACGCCCGAGCTGATGCACCGGATCGGCGGTCTGGAGAAGGCCGACCGCACCGGCGACATCTCCTACGACCCGGCCAACCACGACCTGATGGTGCGGACGCGGCAGGCCAAGGTCGACGCGATCGCCAAGAGCCTGCCGCCCACCGAGGTCGACGACCCGGGCGCCGAGGTCGGCCAGGGCGCACGACTGCTGGTCATCGGCTGGGGCTCGACGTACGGACCGATCGGCGCCGCCGTGCGCCGGGTCCGCCGCGACGGGCTGAAGGCCGCGCAGGTGCACCTGCGGCACCTCAACCCGATGCCCAACGACCTCGCCGACATCCTGAGCCGCTACGACCGGGTGGTGGTGCCCGAGATGAACCTCGGCCAGCTGGCGCTGCTGCTGCGCGGCCGCTACCTGGTCGACGCCAGGAGCCACACCCAGGTGAGCGGGATGCCGTTCAAGGCCGCCCTGCTCGCCGACGTGCTGCGCGGCTACCTCGCCGAGCTCGAACCCGAGACCGACAGCGAAACCGAGCTGACACCGAAGCCGACACCGCCGATGGGAGGGTCTCCGCATGACCGCCGTCGACCTGCCGCCCCCGGTACTGGCCCGCGACGGACTCGAGGGCGTGCCGACCAACGACGACAAGCAGACCCGCAAGGAGTACTCCTCGGACCAGGAGGTCCGCTGGTGCCCCGGCTGCGGCGACTACATCGTGCTGAACGCGGTGCAGGGCTTCCTCCCCGACCTGGGGCTGCAGCGCGAGAACATCGTGTTCGTCTCCGGCATCGGCTGCTCGTCGCGGTTCCCGTACTACCTGGACACGTACGGCATGCACTCGATCCACGGGCGCGCGCCGGCGATCGCGACCGGGCTCGCCATCACCCGCTCCGACCTGTCGGTGTGGGTGGTCACCGGTGACGGCGACGCGCTGTCGATCGGCGGCAACCACCTGATCCACGCGCTGCGCCGCAACATCAACATGACGATCCTGCTGTTCAACAACCGGATCTACGGGCTCACCAAGGGGCAGTACTCCCCCACCTCGGAGACCGGCAAGGTCACCAAGTCGACGCCGATGGGCTCGGTCGACACCCCGTTCAACCCGGTGTCGCTGGCGCTGGGTGCGGAGGCGACGTTCGTGGCCCGCACGATCGACTCCGACCGCACGCACCTGACCACGGTGCTGCGCGAGGCGGCCGCCCACCGCGGCACGTCGCTGGTGGAGATCTACCAGAACTGCCCGATCTTCAACGACGGCGCGTTCGACGCGTTCAAGGACAAGGACAGCCGCGAGTCCGCGGTGATCCCGCTGGAGCACGGGATGCCGGTGCGCTTCGGCCCGGAGGCCTCGCTCGGCGTGGTCCGCGACCCCGACACCGGCTCGATGCGGGTGGTGCAGGTCGCCGACGTCGGCGAGGACGCGCTGGTCGTGCACGACGCGCACTCCGACGACCCGACCTCCGCGTTCGCGCTGTCCCGGCTGACCGACGCCGGCGTGCTGCAGCAGTCGCCGATCGGCATCTTCCGCCAGGTCGAGCGCCCCACCTACGACGACCTCGCCCGCACCCAGGTCCGCACCGCCCAGGACACCGAGGGCGAAGGCGACCTCGCCGCGCTGATCGCCGGCAAGGACACCTGGACCGTCGACTGAGCGGGCTCGCTGCGCTCGCCGTGTTTCCCAAGGGACCTTGGGAAAACCGCACCACTCACGGGTGGCCACACGTGAGTGGTGACGTCAACACGTGAGTAGTGCGCGGATGCGGGCGGTCCGGTACGACGCCTTCGGCGGGCCGCTGCAGGTGCGGGACGTCGACCCGCCGTCCTGCCCGCCCGACGCGGTCGTGATCCGGGTCGAGCGCCACCGGCGTGTGCCGCAGCGACTGGCACGGCTGGCAGGGCCATGACGCCGACATCCAGGTGCTGCCGCACGTACCCGGGCACGAGCTCGCCGGCACCGTTGCCGAGGTGGGCGATGACGTCCGCCACTGGGCGCCGGGCCCGCGGGTGACCACACCGTTCGTCTGCGCCTGCGGCGGCTGCGCGCAGTGCCTGGCCGGCGACGGCCAGGTGTGCACCCGCCAGACCCAGCCGGGCTTCACCCACTGGGGGTCGTTCGCCGAGCTGGTGGTCGTGCGCAACGCCGACGTCAACCTGGTCGCGCTGCCCGACGACGTCGACTCCGTCACGGCCGCCGGACTCGGCTGCCGGTTCGCCACCGCCTACCGCGCGGTCACGGCGCACGGCCGGGTCGAGGCCGGGCAGTGGGTGGCCGTGCACGGCTGCGGCGGCGTCGGCCTGTCCGCGGTCATGGTCGCTGCGGCGCGGGGAGCGCGGGTGCTGGCCGTCGACCCCAGCCCGGCGGCGCGGGCTGCGGCCGCTCGCGGTGGGTGCGGCCGAGGTGCTCGACCCGGTCGGGCTCACGCCCGAAGCGGTGGGCGCGGCCGTACGCGACCGGACCGACGGCGGAGCGTACGTCTCGCTGGACGCGCTCGGCGCCACCCCGACGCTGATCGCTTCGCTGGCGGGCCTGCGACCCCGCGGCCGGCACGTGCAGGTCGGTCTGCTGGCCGGCGAGCACGCCGCTCCGCCGGTGCCGCTCGGCCGGCTGGTCGCCCAGGAGCTCAGCCTGCTGGGCAGCCACGGCATGGCGGCCGCCGACTACCCGGCCATGCTCGCCGAGGTCGCCGCCGGCACGCTGCGCCCGGACCTCCTGGTCGGCCGGGTGATCGGCCTGGACGAGGCGCCGGCCGCGCTGGCCGCCATGGACCACCCGCCCGCCGGGGCGGGCATGACCGTCGTCCGCCTCCCCGGCAGCGACTAGCCCGAGCCGCCGCGCTCGCGAAGTGGCGGCAAAGTGCCGGCCCCACCGGCGTGTCGCCAGCGTGTTGCCGCCACTACGCGGGGAGGGGCGGCGTGATAGGCACGGGGCACACCCGCACCGCCTCGCCCGGACCGCCTCGCCCAAGGAGTCGACGTGACCGACCGCACCCACCCGCGTCGACCTCGCCTCCGCACGGCAGGCGCTGCGCTACTTCGACCGCTGGCTGGCGTTCCGGCAGCACTACCTGCGGGTGCCGGGCGTGCAGGCGGCGGTGCTGATCGGCGACACCGTCGAGCTGTCCACCGCGCACGGGCTCGCCGACGTCGAGCGGGCGGTGCCGATGACGACCGAGCACCTGTTCCGCATCGCCTCGCACTCCAAGACGTTCACCTCCACCGCGGTGCTGCAGCTGGTGGAGCAGGGCCGGCTGCGCCTCGACGACACCGCCGGATCCTGGGTGCCCTACCTCGTGGAGCAGCAGTCACCGCTCGCCGACGTCACCGTGCGCGAGCTGCTCAGCCACGCGGGCGGGGTCTACCGCGACAGCCGCGACGGCGACTTCTGGCAGCTGCGCCGCCGCTTCCCCGACCGCGGACAGCTGCGGGACCTGCTGGTCGCACCCGAGTCGGCGGTGGTGCCGCGCAGCGAGCGGTTCAAGTACTCCAACATCGGCTACGCGCTGCTGGGGCTGGTGATCGAGGCCGCGTCCGGCAACGACTACGCCGACCAGCTGCGGCACGCGGTCGTCGAGCCGCTGGGGCTGCCGCAACACCGGCGCGGAGCTCGACCCGGCCAGGCTGGACGACTACGCCACCGGCTACAGCGCGCTCGCGTACGCCGACACGCGGGTGCCGATCGAGCACGTCGACACCCGGGCGATGGCGCCGGCCACCGGCTTCTACTCCACGGCATCCGACCTGGTGACGTACTTCTCCGCGCACTTCCTCGGTGACGAGCGGCTGCTCACCGACGTCTCCAAGCACCAGATGCAGCAGAGCCTGTGGGAGGTCGGGTCGCCGGACCGGCACTACGGCCTCGGCATGGGCGTGCAGGAGATCGGTGCGCGCGCCGTGGTCGGGCACAACGGTGGCTACCCCGGGCACATCACCAGCTCGGTCGCCGACCCGGTCGCGCGGCTGGCGGTGTCGGTGCTGACCAACGCGGTCGACGGGCCGGCCGACGCGCTCACGCACGCAGCGGTACGACTGATCGACCTGGCCTGCGGCGATCGCGCCCGGCCCGCGGAGGCCGCCGGCGCCGAGGACGCGCTGACCCGCTTCACCGGCCGCTTCGCCGGGCTCTGGGGTGTCTTCGACGTGGCCCTGCTCGGCGGACGGCTGTTCCTGTGTCACCCGGCGGCGGTCGACCCGGTCGAGGACGCGGTCGAGCTCGACGTCGTCGACGACAGCGACGCTGCGGGTCGCGGGCGGCAAGGGCTTCGGCTCGTACGGCGAGCCGGTCGAGCTACGCGTTCGGCGACGACGGCACCGTGCAGTCGGTGCGCGGACCGAGCGGCGCCACCCTGACCCCGATCGAGCGGTACTCGCTCGGCGAGCGGGTCGAGCTCAGGACCGGTCGCTGATGCTCGACCAGGCGGGCTACCGGATCACCGACCCGGCCGTCGTGCGCGCGCTCGTGGCGGAGCACTCCTGGGTCACGCTGGTGAGCGACCTGCCGACGGCCTGGTGGTCTCGCACCTGCCGGTCCTCGTCGACGACGCCGCCGCTGACGAGGTCGCGGTGGTGGGCCACCTGGCCCGGGTCGACGCCGACGAGCACCAGCTCGGCCGGCACCCGGTGGTGCTCGTGGTGCAGGGCCCGCACGGGTACGTGACCACCGCCTGGTACGCCGACGGCCCGGCCGTACCGACCTGGAACTTCGTCGTCGCCCACCTGCACGGCACCCCGCAGATCCTCGACGCCGACGCGACCTATGACGTGCTGGAGCGCACCGTCGACCGGTACGAGGCCGCGCGGCCCGAGCCGTTCCGGCTGCAGGACGTGCCGGACTACGCACAGCGGCTGGCCCCGCACACCACCGGCTTCCGGCTGGTGGCCGACCGGGTGCAGGCCAAGGCCAAGCTCAGCCAGGACAAGTCGGCCGCCGACCGGACCGGCGTGGTCGCCGGCCTGGAGACCGACCCGGTGCACGCCAACCCGGCGCTCGCCTCCCGGATGCGCGCCGACGGCGTGCTGCCGTGACCGGCGTCCTGCTGCGCGGACGTGCGGCTGGGCAGCGGCGGTCCGCTGCGCGACGTACGGCTCCAGGACGGCGCCGTCGTCACGATCGGCGAGTCCGTCGACGCCCGCACCGGTGACGAGGTCTGGCACCACCCCGATGCGGTGCTGCTGCCCGGGTTCGTCGACGGGCACGTGCACGCCACCCAGTGGGCGCTGCGCCGGTCGCGGGTCGAGGTGGCGGCGGCGCGGTCGCCGCAGCAGGTGGCCGACCTGTTGCTGGCGGCCGTACCGCGACTCTGGCCAGACGGGACGGTGTGCTGGCCGGGCACGGCTACCGCGACGCGCTGTGGGCGCAACCGCCGCACAAGGACCTGCTGGAGACCGCGCTGCCCGGTCGGCCGGTCGTGCTGGTCAGCCACGACATGCACTCCGTCTGGCTGAGCCCGGCGGCGCTCGCGCTGCTCGGCCGCGAGCACCCGACCGGCGTGCTGCGCGAGCAGGACGCGCTGGAGGTGGTGCAGCAGCTGGACGCCGGCCGCTCCGCCCGAGGAGGTCGACGCCCGGGTGGCCGAGGCGATGGCGGCGGCAGCCGCCCGCGGCCTCACCGAGGTGATCGACTTCGAGTTCGCCGACAACCGCCGCCACTGGACCCGCCGTGCCGGCGGCGCGGCACCGCTGCCGGTGCGGGTGCGCAGCGCGGTCTGGCTGCCCTGGCTGGACGAGGCCGTCGCGCACGGGCTGCGCACCGGCGAGCCGCTGCCGGGTGCGCACGGTCCGGTCGAGATCGGGCCGTTCAAGATGATCGCCGACGGCTCGCTCAACACCCGCACCGCCTACTGCCACGCGCCCTACCCCGACTCCGCCGCGCCGACGGCGGGCACGGGCTGCTGCTGATCGAGCCCGAGGAGCTGACCGGCCTGATGTCGCGCGCCTGGACCGCCGGGCTGCTGCCCGCCGTGCACGCGATCGGCGACCGCGCCAACACCGTGGTGCTGGACGCGTTCGAGCAGGTCGGGTGCCCCGGACGGGTCGAGCACGCCCAGCAGGTACGCCCCGACGACGCCGCGCGCTTCGCCCGGCCCGGGCTGGTGGCGTCGGTCCAGCCGCAGCACGCGATGGCCGACCGCGACGTGGCCGAGCACCACTGGCAGGGCCGCACGTCGTGGGCGTTCCCCTACCGGAGCCTGCTCGCCGCGGGCGCGCGGCTCGAGCTCGGCTCGGACGCCCCGGTCTCCGAACCGCTCCCGCTGCAGGCGGTGTCCGACGCGGTCCGGCGCACCGACGACGACCGCCCGCCCTGGCACCCGAGCAGTCGATCCCGCTCGCGGCGGCGCTGCCCGCGGCCAGCGGCGGCCGCAGCGGCGTACGGGAGGGCGACCGGGCCGACCTGGTCCTCGTCGGCGCCGATCCCGCGACCGTGCCGACATCCGATCTCGCGCAGGTGCCCGTGCTCGCCACGCTGCTCGCCGGCCGGTTCACCCACCGCGCCGACGCGTGAACGAGCCGCACGCAGCAGGCGCCGACGCGGCGCAGCTGTCCCCCGCACGCCGGGCCTCCGCGCTCGCGGCGGCCGGCTCCGACCTGCACGACGTCGTCGTCGTGGGCGGCGGGGTGACCGGCGCCGGGGTGGCGCTGGACGCGGCGACCCGTGGGCTGTCGGTCGTGCTGCTGGAGGCCGGCGACCTCGCCGGCGGCACGTCGTCGCGCTCGGGCAAGACCGCGCACGGCGGCCTGCGCTACCTCGAGCAGCTGAACCTGCCCCTGGTCGCCGCCGCCCTGCGCGAGCGCGACCTGATGATGCACCGGCTCGCCCCGCACCTGGTGACCGCCGAGCCGTTCCTGTACCCGCTGACGTCGCCGTGGCAGCGCGCCTACGTCGGTGCCGGGATCGCGCTGTACGACGCGATGGCGACCGCCGGCGGCTGGCGATCGGGCGGCGGCGGTGTCCCCCACCACCGGCACCTGAGTCGGCAGCGCGCGCTGCGAGGAGTCACCCGGGCTGCGGCCGGACGCGATCACCGGTGCGGTGCAGTACGTCGACGGCCGGCTGGACGACGCCCGGCACACCCTCGCGGTGGCCCGCACCGCCAGCGCGTACGGCGCGCACGTGATCAGCCGGGCCCGCGTGGCTCGAGATGCGCCGCGAGCACGGTCGGGTGACGGGCGTCGTCGCCGAGGACGTCGGCACCGGCGAACGGCACGAGGTGCGCGCCCGTGCCGTCGTCAACGCGGCCGGGGTCTGGGCCGGGCAGGTGCAGGCGATGGCCGGGCCTGCGACGTTCGCGGTGCGGCCCGCCAAGGGCGTGCACCTGCTGTTCGGTGCCGAGGCGTTCGCGTCGCGCACCGGGCTGATCGCCCGGGCCGGCGACTCGGTGGTCGTGCTGCGCCGCTGGTTCGGGCAGTGGCTGCTCGGCACCACCGACACCGACTACGACGGCCCGCTGTCCGCACCGGCGGTCGAGCCCGCCGACGTCGACCGGCTGCTGGGCAGCATCAACGGCTACCTCGCGCAGCCGCTGACCGCCGAGCAGGCGCTCGGTGCGTACGCCGGGCTGCGGCCGCTGCTGGCGCCGTTGCACCCCGACCGGGCCACCACGTCGGCGCTGTCCCGCGACCACGCCGTGGTGGAGTCGCCGCCGGGGCTGGTGACGGTGGTCGGCGGCAAGTACACGACGTACCGGATCATGGCCCGCGACGCCGTCGACGCCACGGCAGGCGCGCTCGGTCGCGACCTCCCGCCGAGCGTCACCGCGCGGGTGCCGGTGGTCGGCGCCGAGGGCTGGCCGGCCGCGCGGCACCGGGCGGACGCGATCGCCCGCGACACCGGCGTCGCCGTCGACCACGTGCGCCGGATGCTGGGCCGCTACGGCGACGAGGTGCCCGAGGTGCTGGCACCGGTACGCACCGACGCCGCGCTCGGCCGGCCGCTCGCGGGAGCACCGGGCTACCTGGCAGCGGAGTACCGGTTCGCCGTCACCCACGAGCAGGCGATGACGCTCGCCGACGTGCTCACCCGGCGTACGCACGTGGCCATCGAGGAGCGCGACAGCGGTGCGGCGGTCGCGGCCGGGGTGGCGGCGGTGTCGCCCCGGTGCTCGGCTGGGACGCCGCCCGGCAGCGCCGCGAGGTCGAGGACCACCTCGCCTCGGTGCAGTGCCGATCGGGTCGCCCTCGGCCGCTGACCAGGCCGTCGTAGCGTGGCCGGGTGAGCGAGGAGCGGCGGGGATTCCTCAGCGGCCTCGGGGCGTACCTGCTGTGGGGGCTCTTCCCGCTCTACTTCCCGCTGCTGGAGCCGGCCGGCGCGATCGAGGTCCTGGCCCACCGGATCATGTGGTCGCTGGTCATCGTGCTGGTGCTGCTCGCGGTGCGGCACCGCTGGGACCGGCTGCGGGCGGTCTTCCGCCACAAGCAGCAGATGATCTACCTGGCCGTGGCGGCGACCGTGATCTCGGTCAACTGGGGCGTGTTCATCTGGGCGTCCACCCACCACCACGTCGTCGACACGTCGCTCGGCTACTTCATCAACCCGCTGGTGCTGATCGGGCTCGGGGTGTTCGCTGCTCGGCGAGCGGCTGCGCAGGGCGCAGTGGGTCGGGCTGATCATCGCGGCGGCCGCGGTGGTCGAGCTCACCGTGGACCTCGGTCGCCCGCCGTGGGTCTCGCTGATCCTCGCCGGGTCGTTCGGCACGTACGGGCTGATGAAGAAGCGGGCCGGCGTCGGCGCGGTCGAGGGCCTCACGGTCGAGACGCTGCTGCTGATGCCGCTGGCGCTGACGTACGTGCTCGTCCTGGAGGGCACCGGCGAAGGGACGTTCACCGAGGGTCCGTGGCACGCGCTGCTGCTGGCCGGCACCGGGGTGATCACCGCGCTGCCGTTGCTGCTGTTCGGCGCGGCGGCGACGCGGGTGCCGCTGAGCACGCTCGGGCTGCTGCAGTACGTCGCGCCGGTGATGCAGTTCCTGCTCGGGGTGTTCGTCTTCGACGAGGCGATGGGCACCGCGCGCTGGGTCGGCTTCGGCCTGGTGTGGATCGCGCTGGCGGTGATCACCACCGAGTCGCTGGTGCATGGTCGCCGCGCCACGCTGGCCGCCCGCCGCGCCCGCCTCGACCCCCTCGGGGACGCCGCCGGATCGGTCTGCTGACCCCACCCCACCCGCCCCTTCGCCCCCGCCGCCGCACCCGCGAAATGGCGGCAACACGCCGGCGACACGCCGTCGGGATGCGCCGTTTGCCGCCACAACGTGGCGGCGCATGGGTCGCGGCGGCGGGGTGGCGGCGATAGCGTCCGGATTGTCCGTCCGCGACATGCTGCCCCAGGAGTACGCATGTCCCCGAGGCTCTTGCCCCTGATCGACACCCCGTCCCAGCGCGGTTCCCGCAGCAGGATGACCTGCACGTACCGCTGCGGCAACGCCTGCGACCACCCCGAACCGAACCGGTCCGGCAATCCCGCACATCGGCGAGCTGCTGCGCGGCGTCGTCGGCCGCAGGTCGGTGCTGGCCGGCACGGCCGCGGCCTCGGCCGGGCTGGCCGTCGGCGCGCTGGCCAACCCGTCGGCCGCCTCCGCCGCGACCGGCGTCGCCCGGCCGCCGCGTCGACACCCTGACGTTCACGCCGGTCGCCCCCAACAACCGCGACAACGTCACGGTGCCGGTGGGCTACGACTACGACGTGATCGTGAAGTGGGGTGACCCGGTGCTGCCGGGCGCGCCGGAGTTCGACGCGTACGACCAGTCGCCGGAGGCCCAGGCCCAGCAGTTCGGCTACAACTGCGACTACGTCAGCGTGGTGCCGATCCCGGGACGCCGCGGGCGGGCGGTGCTCGCGGTCAACCACGAGTACACGACCGAGACGATCATGTTCCCGACCGACGAGTACTCCACCAACGCCCAGAGCCGCATCGCCATCCAGGCGCACGGCCTGTCGATGGTCGAGGTACGCCGCGGCGACCGGCCGGGCTCCTGGGAGCAGGTGCCCGTCGAGCGCACCACGCTCAACCGCCGGATCACCGCCGACACCCCGATGCAGCATCATGGGTCCGGCCGCCGGCACCGAGCGGATGCGCACGTCGTACGACCCGAGCGGCCGAGGTCGCGCTCGGCACGTTCAACAACTGCTCGGGCGGCACCACGCCGTGGGGGACGATCCTCACCGGCGAGGAGAACTTCAACTTCTACTTCACCATCAGCGACGGCGTCGAGCCGGCGTACGCCGAGAGCTACGACCGCTACAGCCTCGAACGGGGTGGACGCGCGGGAGTGGGGCAAGGTGGACCCGCGCTTCGACCTGTCCCAGGAGCCGACCGAGCCGTTCCGGATCGGCTGGATCGTCGAGATCGACCCGTTCGACCCGACGTCGAGGCCGCGCAAGCACACCCTGCTGGGACGGTTCAAGCACGAGGGAGCGAACATCTCGGTCGCCCCGGACGGGCGGGTCGTCGCCTACATGGGCGACGACGAGCGTGGCGAGTACATGTACAAGTTCGTCTCCGCCAAGCGCTGGCGCGACTCCGACGCGCCGGCGGACCGCGAGCACAACATGACGCTGCTCGACACCGGCACGCTCTACGTCGCGCGGTTCCGCGGTGACGGCCGGCAGGACGGCGTCTACGACGGCACCGGCAGGTGGATCCGGCTGGCCAACCACAAGCGCTCGTTCGTGCCGGGCATGGAGCTCGCCGACGTGCTCATCGACGCGCGGCTCGCCGCCGACACGGTGCACCCCACCCGGATGGACCGGCCGGAGGACGTCGACGTGCACCCGCAGACCGGACGCGTCTACGCCGCGCTGACCAACAACAGCGAGCGGGGCACGACGTTCCCCGTCAACGAGGCGAACCCGCTGGGCCACAGCCGGATCCGCGAGTCCCTGGACGCTCCGCTGCAGCGGGTCGAGGGCAACCGCAACGGCTACGTGCTCGAGCTCACCGAGGACGGCAACGACGCGACCGCGCTCACGTTCGGCTGGACGCTGATGCTCGTGTGCGGTGACCCCGAGGCGCCGGAGACGTACTTCGCCGGCTATCCCAAGGACCAGGTCAGCCCGATCTCCTGCCCGGACAACATCGCCTTCGACCCGGGCGGCAACCTGTGGATCTCCACCGACGGCAACCAGCTCGGCTCCAACGACGGCATGTTCGCGGTGCCGGTCGAGGGCGTACGCCGCGGCCGGGTCAAGCAGTTCCTCACCATGCCGGTCGGGGCGGAGAACTGCGGTCCGCTGATCTCCCGCGACGGCCGGACGGTGTTCGCCGCCGTGCAGCACCCGGGTGAGGTCGACGACGCCACGTTCGAGGAGCCGGGCAGCACCTGGCCGCACACCGACCGCTTCCCCCGCCCCGGCGTGATCTGCGCCTACCGGGTCGACGGCGGCCGGATCGGCACCTGACCCCCTCCCTGGCGATCATCCGCGCAGTACGCCCGCGCGCCGCCGCGTAGTGGCGGCACACTGCGCACCCCATCGGCGTGTCGCCAGCGTGTTGCCGCCATTTCCGGGCTGGGCCGGCGGCGCGAGGATGGGGCGTAGCGCGCGGATGATCGCCGGGAGGGTCAGGCGGTGCGGGTGACGACCAGGTCGCAGAGGGCGTCCAGGGCCTCGCGGGCGGGGCCGGGGGGCAGCCCGGGCAGCAGCGCGCGGGCCTCCTCGGCGCGCTCCAGCACGTTGTCGCGGGCCTGCCCCATGGCGGGGTGCGCGCGCAGCAGCGCCAGCGCCTCGGCGTGCGGGGCGTCGTCGCTGAGGTCGCCCTCGAGCAGCGACAGCAGCCGGGCGTCGGCCGGGTCGGTCGAGCGCTGGGCGAGCAGCACCGGCAGCGTGGGCACGCCCTCGCGCAGGTCGGTGCCGGGCGTCTTGCCGGACTCGATGGCGTCACTGGCGACGTCGAGCACGTCGTCGGACAGCTGGAAGGCGACCCCGATCCGCTCGCCGTACTCGGTCACCAGCTCCTGCTGCTCATGCTCCACCCCGGCGGTCAGCGCGCCCATCCGGGCCGCGGCGGCGATCAGCGACCCGGTCTTGTTCGCCACCACCGACAGGTAGTGCTCGAGCGGGTCGTCGTCGTCACCGGGGCCGAGGGTCTCGCGGATCTGGCCCTGCACCAGCCGGGAGAACGTCCGGGCCTGGATGCGCACCGCCTCGGGGCCGAGGTCGGCGACGATGTCGGAGGCCTGCGCGAACAGCCAGTCCCCGATCAGGATCGCGACGGAGTTGTCGAACCGCGCGTTGGCGCTCGGCGCTCCCCGTCGCAGCGGCGCCTCGTCCATCACGTCGTCGTGGTAGAGCGTCGCGAGGTGGGTCAGCTCCACCACCAGCGCGGCGGGTACGACACCCTCGGCGTCGGGGTCGCCCAGCTCGGCGGCCAGCAGCACCAGCAACGGCCGGAACCGCTTGCCGCCGGCGTCGAGCAGGTGCCGGGCGGCCTCGGTGACGAACGGTGCGTCGCTGGCGACCGACGTAGCCAGCCGCTGCTCGATCTCGGTCATCCGCGCGCGGACGCGCCGCTCCAGGTCGGGGTCACCGACCTGGATCGCGAGACGCGTCTGCGGACACGGGGAACCCCTTGCTCAACGGATGAACGTGCCGGCCTGCTCCGCGAGCTCCAGCACCGGTCCCGGCACGATACCCAGCGCGACGGTGGCGAGCGCCGTCAGGCCGATCACGCCGGTGGTGAGGATGCTCGGCACGGCCACTGCCGGGCCGTCGCCCACCGGGTCGGAGAAGAACATCGCGACGATGACGCGTACGTAGAAGAACGCGGCCACCACGCTGACCAGCACCGCCACCACGACCAGCGGCCACGCGCCGCCGGCCCACGCGGCGGCGAAGACCGTCCACTTGCCGATGAAGCCGCTGGTGAGCGGGATGCCCGCGAACGCCAGCAGGAAGAACGCGAACACGCCCGCGAGCACCGGCGCCTCCCGCCCCAGTCCGGCCCAGCGGGACAGCTGGGTGGTCTCGCCGCCGGAGTCGCGCACCAGCGTCACCACCGCGAACGCGCCGATGGTCGAGAAGCCGTAGGCGGTGAGGTAGAACAGCACGCTGGACAGGCTGGTCAGCCCGACGTCGCTGCCGCCCCGGTAGACCCCCGCGAAGCCCACCAGCACGAAGCCGGCGTGGGCGATCGACGAGTAGGCCAGCATCCGCTTGATGTCGGTCTGGGTGATCGCGATGACCGACCCGACCACCATGGTGAGGATGGCGACCACCCACATCAGCGGGCGCCAGTCCCACGACGCGCCACCGAAGGCGACGTAGTAGACGCGCAGCAGCGCGCCGAACGCGGCGATCTTGGTGCACGCGGCCATGAACGCGGTGACCGACGTGGGCGCGCCCTGGTAGACGTCCGGTGTCCAGGCGTGGAACGGCGCCGCGCCCACCTTGAACAGCAGCCCGACCGAGATCAGCCCGATCCCGCCGAGCAGGTAGGCGTTGGCGCCGGAGGCGGCCGACACCGCCTGGTCGATGTCGGCGAGCTCGAAGGAGCCCGCGTAGCCGTAGACCAGCGCGATGCCGTACAGGAAGAACGCGGACGAGAACGCACCGAGCAGGAAGTACTTCATCGCCGCCTCCTGCGAGAGCAGGCGGCGCCGGCGGGCGAGCCCGCACAGCAGGTACAGCGGCAGCGACAGCACCTCGAGCGCGACGAACATCGTGATCAGGTCGTTGGACGCTGGGAACAGCATCATCCCGGCGACCGCGAACAGCATCAGCGGGAAGACCTCGGTGTGCTCGATGCCCTGGGTGGAGGCCTCGCGCTCGGCGTCGGTGCCCGGCAGCGCCGCCGCCTGGCCGGCGAACCCGGTGAGGCCGCCCTCCAGCCGGCGCTCGGCGAACAGCAGCACGCTGATCAGGGACAGCACCAGCAGCACGCCCCACAAGAAGACGGTGGGGCCGTCGACCACGACCGCGTCCTCGACGGCCAGCGTGCCCCGGGCGAGCAGGTCGCCGGACAGCGTGTCCAGGTCGAGGGCCACCTGCACGGTGGACACCAGCGCCACCACGAACGCGGTGATCGCGACACCGACCTGCGCCGGGTAGCGCCACGCCCGGGGGACGAACGCCTCGATGAGTACGCCCACCAGCGCCGCACCGAGGACGACGAGCAGCGGCAGGACGGTGCCGTACTCGACCGTCGGGGCGTCGAACTCGGTCACGGCTGGACCTCCTCGGCGACCGGCAGGTCCGGCACGACATCGGGCTCGGGTTCGGTGACGCCGACGTGCTCCAGCGTGTCGGCGACGGCGGGATCGATGACGTCGAGGAGCACCTGCGGGAAGAAGCCGAGGGCGAAGATCACCGCGATCACCGGACCGAGCGCGAGCTTCTCGCGGAGCCCGAGGTCACGGGTCGTGCCCAGCGACGCACGCTCCGGGCCGGTCATCGTGCGTTGGTACATGATCAGGATGTAGAGCGCGGCCAGCACGATGCCCAGCACCGCGGCGACCGCCGCCCAGACCGACTCCCGGTAGGTGCCGGCCAGCACCAGGAACTCGCTGACGAACGGCGACAGGCCGGGCAGCGACAGGCTGGACAGCCCGGCCACCAGGAACACCCCTGCCAGCAGCGGCGCGGCCTTCTGCACGCCGCCGTAGTCGCTGATCCGCGCGGAGCCGTGCCGGTGGATCAGCATGCCGGTCACCAGGAACAGCGCTGCCGTCGAGAGACCGTGGTTGAACATGTACAGCGTCGAGCCCGCGCCGCCCTGGCTGGTGAACACGAAGATGCCCAGCACGATGAAGCCGAAGTGCGACACCGAGGTGTACGCGATCAGCCGCCGCATGTCGTCCTGGCCGATGGCGAGGACGGCGCCGTAGAGGATGCTCACGACGGCGAGCACGATCACGACCGGCGAGGCCCACTGCGACGCCTCCGGGAACAGCCCGAGGCAGAACCGGATCATGCCGAACGTGCCGATCTTGTCCAGCACGCTGACCAGCAGCACCGACGTGCCGGGGGTGGCCGACTGCGCGGCGTCGGGCAGCCAGGTGTGCACCGGGAACATCGGCGCCTTGACCGCGAACGCCACGAAGAACCCGAGGAACAGCCAGCGGGCCGGTGGTCTCGTCCATCGGCAAGGCCATCAGGTCCTGCCAGCAGATAGCTCGGCGTGCCGGCGTCGTTGGACACCACGAACAGGCCGACCACCGACGCGAGCATCAGCAGGCCGCCGAACAGGCTGAACAGCAGGAACTTGACCGCGGCGTAGGAGCGCTTGCCGCCGCCGAACCCGCCGATCAGGAAGTAGATCGGGATCAGCGTCGCCTCGAACAGCACGTAGAACAAGAAGACGTCGGTGGCGGCGAAGACACCGATCGCCAGCCCCTCGAGGCCCAGGATCCAGGCGAAGAACGCGTTGCTGCTCCAGCGGCCGTCGTCGCCGTCGTGCCACGACGCCAGGACGACGACCGGGGTGAGCACCAGCGTCATCAGCACCAGGGTCAGCCCGATGCCGTCGACGCCCAGCGCGTAGAAGGCGCCGAGCGTGGGGATCCACTCGTGCTGCTCGGTCAGCTGGAAGCCGGCGCCCGCCTCGAACTCGGTGAGCGCGGCCCACAGTCCGACGACCAGCGCGACCAGCGACGTGCCGAGCGCGATCTGCGGGGCGAGTGCGCCCCGACCGCGCGGCATCAGCACGAGCACGACCGCGCCGAGCAGCGGCAGGCCGGCCATGATGGTGAGCCACGGGATGGTCATGACAGCGTCACCGCCAGGGTCGCGACGATGGCGAGCAGCGCGCCGGCCAGCATGGTCAGGGCGTACGAGCGGACGAAGCCGGTCTGCACCCGCCGGGCACCGCCGGAGGTGCCGCCGACCAGCGCGGCCAGGCCGTTGACGATGCCGTCGATGATCTTGTCGTCGACGTAGACCAGCGCGGTGGTGAGCCGCTGGCCGGGCCGCATGAACACCTCCTCGTTGAACCGGTCGCCGTACAGGTCGAGGCGGGCCGCGCGGGTGGCGAAGCCGACGTTGACCGGGGCGACCTCGGGGATGGTGCGCCCGGCGCCGTAGGTGCGCCAGGCGATGCCCGCGCCGACGGCCACGATGGCCAGGACGATGGCCGAGAGCACGAGTGGCGGCACGAACAGCTCGTGCTCGACCTCGGGTCCGGTGACCGGCTCGAGCCAGTGGACGATCCAGTCGCCGAAGATGAGGATGCCACCGACCGCGGCCAGCGAGCCGAGCACGATCAGCGGCGTGGTCATCACCCGAGGGGACTCGTGCGGCGTGACGTCGGGACGCCACCGCTTGCTGCCGAAGAACGTCATCAGCATCACCCGGGTCATGTAGAACCCGGTGATCCCGGCGCCGATGCTGCGCCAGCGTGCCGTAGACCCAGCCCGCGCCGAAGGCCGCCTCGATGATGTGGTCCTTGCTGAAGAACCCGGAGAAGCGGCGGGAACCCGATGATCGCCAGATAGCCCAGCGTGAACGTGGCAAAGGTGATCGGCATCGCTCGGCGCAGCGCACCGTAGTGGCGCATGTCGACGTCGTCCTTGGTCGCGTGCATGACTGACCCGGCGCCGAGGAACAGGTCGGCCTTGAAGAAGCCGTGCACCAGCAGGTGGAAGATCGCGAACGCGTAGCCTGCCGGCCCGATCCCGGCGGCCAGCATCATGTAGCCGATCTGGCTCATCGTCGAGCCCGGCCAGGGCCTTCTTGATGTCGTCCTTGGCGCAACCGATGATCGCACCGAACAGCAGCGTCACCACGCCGACGACCGCCACGGCGGTCAGGGCGTCGGGCGTCATCGCGTAGATGAAGTTCGAGCGGACGATCAGGTAGACGCCCGCCGTCACCATCGTCGCGGCGTGGATCAGCGCCGACACCGGCGTCGGGCCCTCCATCGCGTCCAGCAGCCAGGACTGCAACGGCACCTGCGCCGACTTGCCGCAGGCCGCGAGGAGCAGCAGCAGCCCGAGCGTGGTGGCCACGCCGTCGGACGCCTCGGGCATCCCCGCGGAGACGCCCTCGAACGACGTGGTCGCGAACGTCGTGACCATCAGCATCGCGGCCAGCGACATGCCCGATGTCGCCGACCCGGTTGACCACGAACGCCTTCTTGGCCGCGGTCGCCGCGGAGTTCTTGTGCGCCCAGAAGCCGATCAGCAGGTACGACGCCAGGCCGACGCCCTCCCAGCCGACGAACATCACCAGGTAGTCGTCGGCGAGCACCAGCAGCAGCATCGCCGCGACGAACAGGTTGAGGAACCCGAAGAACTTGCGGCGGTGGTCGTCGTGCTCCATGTAGCCGACCGAGTAGATGTGGATCAGCGACCCGACACCGGTGATCAGCAGCACGAACAGCACCGACAGCTGGTCGAGCATCAGCCCGACGTGGACGGTGTAGTCGCCGACGTCGAGCCAGGTGTAGAGCTGCTGGCTGACCTGGCGGTCCTCGCGCGTCGCGCCCGAGCAGCTGCACGAACATGACCACGCCGAGCACGAACGACCCGATCGGCATCGCGCAGCCGAGCAGGTGGCCCCACCGGTCGGTGCGCCGGCCGCCCAGCAGCAGCACCGCCGCACCGAACGCGGGCAGCGCGACGACCAGCCACAGCAGCGAGAACACGCCGTCGGCCGGGACAGGCACGACGGGCACGCCCGCCTCTGCGGCGGCGAGCGGGACGCTCAGGGCGAGCTGGCTCACGGGGCTCCTCAGGTCTCCTTCAGTACTTCAGCAGGCTCGCGTCGTCGACCGAGGCCGACCGGCGCGAGCGGAAGATGGCGACGATGATCGACAGGCCGACGACCACCTCGGCCGCGGCCACGACCATCACGAAGAACGCCGCGACCTGGCCGTCGAGCTCGCCGTTGGCCCGGGCGAACGTCACGAACGCGAGGTTGGAGGCGTTGAGCATCAGCTCGACGCACATGAACACGACGATGGCGTTGCGGCGTACCAGCACGCCGACCGCGCCGATCGTGAACAGCAGCGCGGAGAGCGTCAGGTAGTGGTCGGTGTTCACCGCCCGCTCCCCCTGTCGGTGTCCTCGGCGGCCGGCGCCTGCGGGTCGAGCTCCGCAGTGGTCTTGTCCACCTCGTCGACCAACGCCTCGCGTACGGTGCCCCGCGCCTGCAGCGACCGCGACACCGACAGCGACGTCGGCGTGCCGTCGGGCAGCAGCGCGGGCGTGTCGACCGCGTTGTGCCGGGCGTAGACACCGGGCGTCGGCAGCGGCCCGAGTGGCTTGCCGCTGTCGGCGTAGTCGCGCATCCGCTGCTCGGCCAGGTCGCGCTGGGTCGGCCGGGGCGTCAGCCGCTCGCGGTGGGCGAGCACCATCGCGCCGAGCGCCGCGGTGATCAGCAGCGCGCTGGTCACCTCGAAGGCGAGGACGTAGCGGCTGAACAGCAGCTGCGCGAGCGCGGGGACGTTGCCCTCGGCGTTGGCCTCGGAGAGCCCCACGCTGGCCGCGGCCGTGGTCTGGGCGACGCCGAGCACGAGCACCATCCCGAACAGCAGCCCGAGCACGGCAGCCGCCAGCCGTTGACCGCGGATCGTCTCGACGACGGAGTCGGACGCGTCGACGCCGACCAGCATCAGCACGAACAGGAACAGCATCAAGATGGCGCCGGTGTAGACGATGATCTGCACCGCGAACAGGAACGGCGCCTCCAGCGCGGCGTAGAGGATCGCCAGGCACACCATCACGAAGGCCAGCAGCAGCGCGGAGTGCACCGCCTTGCGCACCAGCACCATGCCGAGCGCCGCCAGCACCATCAGCGGCGCGAGGCACCAGAAGACGGTCACGACGCCGCCTCGCCGCCGGGACGGGGCTGGCCGGTGCCCAGGTAGTAGTCCTTCTCGGTCTCGCCGAGCCGCATCGGGTGCGGGGGCTGCTCCATGCCGGGCAGCAGGGGCGCCAGCAGGTCGGACTTCTCGTAGATCAGGTCGGCCCGGTTGTCGTCGGCCAGCTCGTACTCGTTGGTCATGGTCAGCGCGCGGGTCGGGCACGCCTCGATGCACAGCCCGCACAGGATGCAGCGCAGGTAGTTGATCTGGTAGACGCGGCCGTAGCGCTCACCGGGCGAGTGCCGCTCGTCCTCGCTCTCGTTGTCGGCGCCCTCGACGTAGATCGCGTCGGCCGGGCAGGCCCAGGCGCACAGCTCGCAGCCGATGCACTTCTCCAGCCCGTCGGGCCAGCGGTTCAGCTGGTGCCGGCCGTGGAAGCGCGGCGCCGTGGGCTTCTTGTGGAACGGGTACTCCTCGGTCACGACCCGGCGGAACATGGTCCGGAAGGTGACCCCGAACCCGGCGACCGGGTCCCAGATCTGCTCCTTGAGGCTAGCCACGGTCATCCTCCAGGGAGTCGCGTTCGTCCGCGCGTTCCGCGCCGACCACCGTGCTGATCGTGGGACTGAGCTCCGGCAGCCGCTGTCCCGGCATCGGCGGCACCGGGTAGCCGCCGCCGAACGGGTCGAACTCCGCGCCGCCGGCGTCGGCGTCCTCGTCCCGCGAACGGTCCGGGATGAACGCGGTGGCCAGCAGGATCACCGCCAGCACCACCCCGCCGCCGATCAACCAGCTCTGGTCGAGCTCGCCCTCGGACATCTCGTTGCGGACGACCCGGACGACCGACACGGCGACGATCCACGCCAGCGAGGCCGGGATGAGCACCTTCCAGCCGAACTTCATGAACTGGTCGTAGCGCATCCGGGGCAGCGTGCCGCGCAGCCAGATGAACACGAACAGGAACACCGAGACCTTGCCGAGGAACCACAGCACCGGCCAGTAGCCGGTGTTGGCGGCGTCCCACAGCGAGATCGGCCACGGCGCGTGCCAGCCGCCGAGGAACAGCGTGGTCGCGAGCGCCGAGACGGTCACCATGTTGACGTACTCGGCGAGGAAGAAGAGCGCGAACTTCAGCGAGGAGTACTCGGTGTGGAAGCCGCCTACCAGCTCGCCCTCGGCCTCCGCCAGGTCGAACGGGGCCCGGTTGGTCTCGCCGACCATGGAGATCAGGTAGATGACGAAGCTGGGCAGCAGGATGAACCCGAACCACACGTCGTCCTGGGCGTTGACGATGCCCGACGTCGACATCGTGCCGGCGTAGATGAACACCGCGACCAGGGACAGCCCCATCGCGACCTCGTAGGAGATCACCTGGGCCGAGGACCGCAGGCCACCGAGCAGCGCGTAGGTCGAGCCGGACGACCAGCCGGCGAGCACGATGCCGTAGACCCCGACCGACCCGACCGCGAGGATGTAGAGCACCGCCACCGGCAGGTCGGTGACCTGCAACGGCGTCTCCTGGTCGGTGAACGGGATCGTCACGACCGGACCCAGCGGGATCACGGCGAAGGCGACGAAGGCCGCGGTCGCGGAGACGACCGGCGCGAGCATGAACACCGCCTTGTCGGCGGCCTTGGGGACGATGTCCTCCTTGAGCGCGAGCTTGATGCCGTCGGCCAGCGACTGCAGCAACCCGAACGGGCCGTGGTACTTCGGCCCCATCCGGTGCTGCATGCGCGCCACGACCTTGCGCTCGCCCCAGATGGTGAGCAGCGTCAGCACCACGAGCAGCACGAACGCGAGCAGGCACTTGAGCCCGATGACCCACCAGACGTCGGTGCCGAAGACGGAGAGGTCCTCGTTCATCGCGGCCCTCCCTCCCCGTGCATGTCGGTGCCGGCGTCGATCCGGACGACGTCGCCGCGACCGGCGCCGAGCGCCACCCGCAGCGGCACCTCGCCGGCGTGCTGCGGTGCCCACACCACCCCGTCGGGGATGTCGGCCGACTCGGCCGGCAGGGTGATCGCGCCGGCGTCGGTCTGCAGCAGGACCTGCTCGCCCTCGACCACCCCGAGCCGGTGCAGCGTAGCCGCTGAGGCCCGGATGGTCGCGACCCGCCCGGTGGCGCGCAGGTAGGGCTCGCCGTCGAGCATCCGGCCGGAGTCGATGAGCAGCTTGTACGTGTCCAGCACGACCGCACCGTCGCGGGGCACGGCGGCGGCGCCGGCCGGCGTGGTCGGGGCCGCGCCGCGGTCGCCGTCCCAGTCGCCGAGCTCGGCCAGCTCGGCGGCCGCCTGCTCGATGGTGCGGAAGGCCAGCCCGCGCCCGCCGACCAGCTCCTCCGCGATGCCGGCGAGCACCCGGACGTCGGGCAGTGCGTTGCCGCCGGACAGCACCTGCCCGAACGGGCGGGGACGGCCCTCCCAGTCGACGAACGTGCCCGGCTTCTCGACCACCGGGGCGACCGGCAGCACGACGTCGGCGCGGCGGGTCACCTCGCTGACCCGGATCTCGCAGCTGATGAGGAAGGGCACGGTCTCGAGCGCCGTGCGGGCGGACGTGGGGTCGGGCAGGTCGACCGGGTCGACGCCGGCGACCAGGAGCGCCCCGAGCCGGCCGCGGGTCGCCGCGTCGAGGATGGCGTCGCCGTCGAGCCCGGCCGTGGCCGGCAGCGACTCGACGCCCCAGGTGGCGGCCACGTCAGCACGCGCGGACGGGTCGGACACCAGCCGGCCGCCGGGCAGCAGCCCGGGCAGGCAGCCCGCGTCGACCGCGCCGCGGTCGCCGGCGCGGCGCGGCACCCACGCCACCCGGACGCCGGTGCGCCGGGCCAGCTCGAGTGCGGCGCTGAGCGCGCCCGGCGAGCTGGCCAGCCGCTCGCCGACCAGCAGCACACCGCCGGCGTCGAGCGCCACGGCACCGTCGTCGGCGAGTGCGGTCAGCGCCGCCGCCTCGTCACCGGGCGCCGTGCTCAGCAGGGTGGCGTTCGAGCTTGGCCAGACCACGGGAGGTGTGGCTGGCGACCGCGAAGACCCGCTGGCCGTGCTTGCGCACCGCCTTGCGCAGCCGCAGGAAGATCATCGCGGCCTCCTCCTCCGGGTCGAGCCCGGCGAGCACCACGGTGCGCGCCGACTCGAGGGCGGAGTAGGTGACGCCGAGACCGCTGCCGGCCACGTGGGCGGCGAGGAAGTCGGCCTCCTCGGCCGAGTGCGGGCGCGCGCGGAAGTCGATGTTGTTGGTGCCGAGGACGGCCCGGGCGAACTTGGCGTAGGCGTAGGCGTCCTCCCGGGTGAGCCGTCCGCCGGTGAGCACGCCGACGTTGGCGCCCGCGTCGGCCAGCCCCGCGGCCGCGGCGGCGAACGCCGCCGGCCACGAGGCGGGCTGCAGGTCACCGGTGCGCTCGTCGCGTACGAGCGGGTGGGTCAGCCGGTCGTCGAGGCGGGCGTAGGTGAACGCGAAGCGGTCCTTGTCGCTGATCCACTCCTCGTTGACCTCGGGGTCGTCGCCGGCCAGCCGGCGCATCACCTTGCCGCGGCGGTGGTCGACGCGCACCGCCGAGCCGCAGGCGTCGTGCTCGGCCACCGACGGCGTGGAGACCAGGTCGAACGGCCGCGCCCGGAACCGGTAGGCCGCGCTGGTCAGCGCACCCACCGGGCAGATCTGGATGGTGTTGCCGGAGAAGTAGGACTCGAACGGCTGCTCCTCGTAGATGCCGACCTGCTGCAGCGCGCCGCGCTCGAGCATCGCGATGAACGGGTCGCCGGCGATCTGCTCGGAGAACCGGGTGCAGCGCGCGCACAGCACGCAGCGCTCGCGGTCGAGCAGCACCTGCGCGGAGATGTTGATCGGCTTGGCGAAGGTGCGCTTGGTCTCGTTGAAGCGGGTGTCACCGCGGCCGTTGGACATCGCCTGGTTCTGCAGCGGGCACTCGCCGCCCTTGTCGCAGATCGGGCAGTCCAGCGGGTGGTTGACCAGCAGGAACTCCATGATCCCCTGCTGCGCCTTGTCGGCGACCGGCGACGTCGCCTGCGTGCGCACGACCATGCCCGGTGCCACGGTGAGCGTGCAGGAGGCCTGCGGCTTGGGCATCGGACGGCCGTTGCCCGCGTCGGGGACCTCCACCATGCACTGCCGGCAGGCGCCGACCGGGTCGAGCAGCGGGTGGTCGCAGAACCGCGGCACCTGCACGCCGATCAGCTCGGCGGCACGGATCACCAGGGTGTTCTTGGGGACGCTCACCTCGACGTCGTCGATGGTCAGCGTGACCAGGTCGTCGCGCTTCTCCAGGTCGCTGCCGGCAGCGTTGCCCGTCGTGACGGTCATCGGCTCGCTCCCACGGTCGGGGCCGGTGCGTGCAGGGCCGACGCAGCGTACGGGAACGCCTCCCACGCGGGCGTGTGGGTGCCGAGGACGAACTCGTCGCGGAAGTACTGGATCGCGCTCAGCACGCATGCCGCGGTGCCGTCGGCGAGCGCGCAGAACGAGCGGCCGGCCATGTTGTCGGACGTGTCGAGCAGCACCTCGATGTCCTCCTCGGTGCCCTGCCCCGCCTCGAGCCGGCGCAGCACCTGCACCATCCACCAGGAGCCCTCGCGGCAGGGGGTGCACTTGCCGCACGACTCGTGCTTGTAGAACTCCACCCAGCGCAGCGTGGTGCGGACCACCGAGGTGGTCTCGTCGAAGATCTGCAGCGCCTTGGTGCCGAGCATGGAGCCGGTCGCGGCGATGCCCTCGTAGTCGAGCGGCGCGTCGAGGTGCTCGTCGGTGAGGATCGGCGTGGACGAGCCGCCGGGGGTCCAGAACTTGAGCTGGTGCCCCTCGCGCACGCCACCGGCGAGCTCGAGCAGCTCGCGCAGCGTGACGCCGAGCGGCGCCTCGAACTGCCCGGGCCGCGCGACGTGGCCGGACAGCGAGTAGAGGGTGGGGCCCTTGGACTTCTCGGTGCCCATCGAGCTGAACCAGTCGGCGCCGTGCGCGAGGACGTACGGGACCGACGCGATCGACTCGACGTTGTTGATCACCGTGGGACTGGCGTAGAGCCCGGCGATGGCCGGGAACGGCGGACGCAGCCGGGGCTGGCCGCGCATGCCCTCGAGCGAGTCGAGCAGCGCGGTCTCCTCGCCGCAGATGTACGCACCCGCGCCGGCGTGCACGATGATGTCGAGGTCGTAGCCGGACCCGTGGATGTCGGTGCCGACGTGGCCGGCCAGGTAGGCCTCCTGCACCGCGCGCTGCAGCCGGCGCACCACGTGCAGCACCTCGCCGCGGACGTAGATGAACGCGTGCCGCGCGCGGATCGCGTAGGCGGAGATGATGACGCCCTCGACCAGCGTGTGCGGCGCCGCCAGCATCAGCGGCACGTCCTTGCAGGTGCCGGGCTCGGACTCGTCGGCGTTGACGACCAGGTAGTGCGGCTTGGCGCCCGCGGTGCCCTCGTCCTTGGGGATGAAGCCCCACTTCATGCCGGTGGGGAAGCCCGGCGCCGCCGCGACCGCGCAGGCCCGACTCCTTGACCGCCTCGATCACGGCGTCGGGCGTCATCTTCAGCGCGGCGTCGAGGCCGCGGTAGCCGCCGGCGTCGGTGTAGGTCTCCAGCGTCCAGGAGCGGTCGTGGTCCCAGGTCTCGGACATGACCGGGGTCAGCGGGTCGATCGTCACGCGTCGTCCTCACCGGCGGCAGTGGCGCCCTCGTGGGACGGCGGGGTGCGGTCGGACTCGTCGCGGGTCTCGGCGGCGGACTCCTGCACGCGGGTCTCCTGGTCGGCCCGGCGGTAGGGGGCGGTGCCGCTGGACTCGCTCGGGTCGGCCCGGCCCTCGCCGGGTCCGGTGCCGCTGCTGTCGAGCTCGGCGGCCTGCTCGGGCGTCGGCGCGGTCCAGCCGCGATCGCGCGCGATCCGCAGCCCGAGCAGGGTCGGCTCGCCCGCGCCCACGCCCTCGTCGGCCCGGTCGTCGGGGAAGCCGGCGAGCACCCGCTCGGCCTCGCGCCAGGTGCAGACCCGGGCGCCGCGGGTGGCGGCGACCTCCTCGCCCGACCGCAGCCGGTCGACCAGCCCGACCGCCGAGTCGGGCGTCTGCTGGTCGAAGAACTCCCAGTTGACCATCACGACCGGCGCGTAGTCGCAGGCGGCGTTGCACTCCACGTGCTCGAGGGTGATGCGGCCGTCCTCGGTCGTCTCGTCGTTGCCGACGTCGAGGTGGTCCTTGAGCCGCTCGAAGATCGCGTCGCCGCCCATCACCGCGCACAGCGTGTTGGTGCAGACGCCGACGTGGTAGTCGCCGACCGGGCGGCGCTTGTACATCGTGTAGAAGGTCGCGACCCCGGCCACGTCGGCGGTGCTCAGGCCGAGCACCTCGGCGCACGCCTCGATGCCGGCGCCGGTGACGTAGCCCTCGACGCTCTGCACCAGGTGCAGCATCGGCAGCAGCGCGGAGCGCGGCTGGGGGTAGCGCGCGGCCAGCTCCACCAGCTCGGCCATCGTCTGCTCGGGCAGCGGCGGCAGCGCGGCGTCGCCGCTGCCGGGCGGCGAGGGCTGTGGCTGGACGGACGTCATCAGCGGTCCACCCCGCCCATCACCGGGTCGAGGCTCGCGATCGCGACGATCACGTCGGCCACCATGCCGCCCTCGCTCATCACCGACGTGCACTGCAGGTTGACGAACGACGGGTCGCGGAAGTGCGCGCGGTAGGGCCGGGTGCCGCCGTCGGACACGACGTGGCAGGACAGCTCGCCGCGCGGCGACTCGACCGACCCGTAGGCCTGGCCGGCGGGCACCCGGAAGCCCTCGGTCACCAGCTTGAAGTGGTGGATCAGTGCCTCCATCGACTCGCCCATGATGTGCCGGATGTGGTCCAGCGAGTTGCCCATGCCGTCGGCGCCCACGGCGAGCTGTGCCGGCCAGGCGATCTTCTTGTCCGCGACGATGACGGGGTCACCCTCCAGCTCGGCCAGCCGGTCGGCGCACTGCTCGACGATGCGCAGCGACTGCCACATCTCCTCGAGCCGGATCCGGAACCGGCCGTAGGCGTCGGCGGTGTCCCAGGTGACGACGTCGAAGTCGTAGGTGTCGTAGCCCCAGTAGGGCTCGGTGCGGCGCAGGTCCCACGGGTAGCCGGTCGCCCGCAGCACCGGCCCGGTGGCGCCGAGCGCGAGGCAGCCGGCGAGGTCGAGGTGGCCGACGTCGACGAGCCGGCCCTTGAACACCGGGTTGGCGTTGCACAGCGCGGCGTACTCGGGCAGCCGCTTCTTCATCAGCTTGACGAACTCGCGGATCGACTCGAGCGCGCCGGGCGGCATGTCCTGCGCGACGCCGCCGGGACGGATGAACGCGTGGTTCATCCGCAGCCCGGTGATCAGCTCGAACAGGTCGAGCACCAGCTCGCGCTCGCGGAAGCCGATCGTCATCACGGTGAGGGCGCCGATCTCCATGCCGCCGGTGGCGATGCACACCAGGTGCGAGGAGATCCGGTTGAGCTCCATCAGCAGCACACGCATCACGTGTGCCTTGTCGGGGATGTCGTCCTCGATGCCGAGCAGCCGCTCGACCCCGCGGGCGTAGGCGGCCTCGTTGTAGAACGGGGACAGGTAGTCCATCCGGGTGCAGAAGGTCGTGCCCTGCACCCAGTTGCGGTACTCCATGTTCTTCTCGATGCCGGTGTGCAGGTAGCCGATCCCGCACCGGGCCTCGGTGACCGTCTCGCCCTCGAGCTCGAGGATCAGCCGCAGCACGCCGTGCGTGGACGGGTGCTGCGGGCCCATGTTGACGACGACCCGCTCCTGGTCGAGGTCGGCGGCGCCCGCGACGACGGAGTCCCAGTCCTGGCCGGTCACGGTGAACACCGGGCCGGCGGTGTAGTCGGTCTGCGGGGCGTACGGGTCGGTGCTCTGCTGGTCGGTGCTGGTCGTCATCAGGTGTACGACCTCCGCGTGTCGGGGGGCGGGATGGTGGCGCCCTTGTACTCCACCGGCACACCGCCCAACGGGTAGTCCTTGCGCTGCGGGTGACCCGGCCAGTCGTCCGGCATCATGATCCGGGTCAGCGACGGGTGGCCGTCGAAGATGATGCCGTAGAAGTCGTAGGTCTCCCGCTCGTGCCAGTCGGCCGTCGGGTAGACGGAGACGACGGACGGGACGTGCGGGTCGGCGTCGGGCGCCGCCACCTCGAGCCGCACCCGGCGGTTGTGGGTCATCGACAGCAGGTGGTAGACGACGTGCAGCTCGCGCCCGGTGTCGTCGGGGTAGTGCACGCCGGACACGCCGCTGCAGAACTCGTAGCGCAGCGCGGCGTCGTCGCGCAGGTGCTGCATGGTGACCACGAGGTGCTCACGCCGTACGAAGATCGTCATCTCGCCGCGGTGCACGACGATCTTCTCGACCACGTCGCCGACGCCGGTCTGCCGCAGCAGCACCGCGAGCCGGTCGGCCACCTCGTCGAACCCGCCGCCGTAGGGGGGCTCGGTGGCGCCCGGCATGACGACCGGCCGGCGGAGCCCGCCGTAGCCGGAGGTGTCGCCGGAGCCGTGCACGCCGAACATGCCCTCGCGCACGGCGACGACCTCGAGCGCGGAGTCCTCCGCCCCGGCGGGCACGACGGTGTTCTCCGCCATCCCCTCCCGGATGCCGAGGTCCTGCTCCGGCCCCTGCGGGGTGGTGCCGACCTCGGGCTCGTCCGAGGGCTCGTCGGGCTTGGTCACCGCAGCAGCCCCCGCATCTGGGAGGTGGGCAGCGCCGCCAGCGCCTCCCGCTCGTTGTCGTCGATCTCGGTGGCGCGGTGGGCGCCGAGCTTCTCGGCCTTGATGTTGGTGTGCAGCTTGAGGATCGCGTCGATCAGCATCTCCGGCCGGGGCGGGCAGCCGGGCAGGTACATGTCGACCGGCACCACGTGGTCGACGCCCTGCACGATCGCGTAGTTGTTGAACATGCCGCCAGAGCTGGCGCAGACGCCCATCGCGAGCACCCACTTGGGGTTGGCCATCTGGTCGTAGATCTGGCGCAGCACCGGCGCCATCTTGTTGCTCACCCGGCCGGCGACGATCATCAGGTCGGCCTGGCGCGGGGAGGCCCGGAAGACCTCCATCCCCCAGCGCGACGAGTCGTAGCGCGGGCCGCCGAACGTCATCATCTCGATCGCGCAGCAGGCCAGCCCGAACGTCGCCGGCCACAGCGACGCCTTGCGGAAGTAGCCCGCCACGGTCTCCACCGACGTCAGCAGGACGCCGCTCGGGAGCTTCTCCTCGATACCCATCAGGCCCGTCCTTCCGTCAGTCCCACTCGAGCCCGCCGCGCCGCCACACGTAGGCGTACGCGATGAACACGGTGACGATGAACAGGACCATCTCGACCAGGCCGAACATCGCGAGCGAGTCGAACGCCACGGCGTAGGGGTAGAGGAAGATGATCTCGATGTCGAAGACGATGAACAGCATCGCCGTGATGAAGTACTTGACCGGGAACCGCCCGCCGCCGACCGGCTGCGGGGTCGGCTCGATGCCGCACTCGTAGGAGTCGAGCCGGGCCCGGTTGTAGCGCCGGGGGCCGGTGAGCCCGCTGACCACCACGGAGAAGACCGCGAAGGCGAGGCCGATGCCTCCCAGCACGAGGACCGGAACGTACAGATTCATCCGGCGCCGTCCCCTTCCTGCGTCTCGACGGGAGGCCGCCCGCCACGGCTGGCAATCCTAGGAGTCCGGTCGGCACTCCTGCTGGTTAGGTCTACCTGGCTCATGCGGCCGGGGCGATCTTGCTCATGGCGTTGATCGTGCGGTCCATCGCGTCGCCGCCGCGCGGGTCGGTCAGGTTGGCGAGCATCTTCAGCGCGAACCGCATCAGGGTCGGCCGCTTGAGGCCGTGGTAGGCGGCCGCACGCATCACCGCGGGGTGCCCGATCAGCCGGACGAACACCCGGCCGAGGGTGAAGTAGCCGCCGTAGCGGGCGTCCAGCGCCCGGGGGTAGGCCGCGAGCGCGCGGTCGTGCTCGTGCTCGGGACGGCCGAACGCCTGGGCGATGACCTCGGCGGCCATCTCGCCCGACTCCATGGCGTAGGCGATGCCCTCGCCGTTGAACGGGTTGACCATGCCGCCGGCGTCGCCGACCAGCAGCAGGCCGCGGTCGTAGTGCGGCTTGCGGTTGAAGCCCATCGGCAGCGCCGCGCCGCGTACGGGCTCCGTGCGGTTCTGCTCGCGGAAGCCCCACTCCTCCGGCGTGTGGTCGAGCCAGCGGCGCAGCAGTTCCTTGTAGTCGACGTTGCGGAAGGCCGAGGAGGTGTCGAGGATGCCCAGCCCGACGTTGCAGGTGCCGTCGCCGACGCCGAAGATCCAGCCGTAGCCCGGCAGCAGCCCACCGCCGGACTGGTCGTCGTGGTCCCACAGCTCCAGCCACGACTCGAGCCAGTCGTCGTCGTGGCGGGGGCTGGTGTAGTAGGTGCGCACGGCGACGCCCATCGGGCGGTTCTCGCGGCGCTGCAGGCCGAGGCTGAGCGCGAGCCGGGCGGAGGTGCCGTCGGCGGCGACCACGACCGGGGCGCGGTAGGTGCGCTCGTCGCCGGTGCGGCGGCCGTCGTGGTCGAGCTCGCGGGCGACCACGCCGATGACCCGGTCGGTGCGCTCGTCGAGCAGCGGGCCGGTCACCTGGGTGCGCTCGCGCAGCCGCGCGCCCGACTTCTCCGCGTGCCGGATCAGGATCTCGTCGAAGTCGGTACGGGTGCGGACCAGCCCGAACGGCGGATAGTCGGTCAGGTCCGGCCAGGGCAGCTCGAGGCGGTGGCCGCCGCCGACGATGCGCAGGCCGCGGTTGCGTACCCAGCCCGGCGCGTCCAGGTCGATGCCCATCCGCACCAGCTGCTTGACCGCGCGCGGGGTGAGTCCGTCGCCGCAGACCTTCTCCCGCGGGAACGCGGTCTTCTCCAGCACCAGCACGTTGACGCCGGCCTGGGCGAGGTGGTGCGCGACGGTCGCGCCGGCCGGACCGGCCCCGACGACGAGCACGTCGGCATCCCGCTCGGCGGTGGCGTGACCGGCGCTCATCGCACTCCTCGGACGGAGGGTTTGTGACTTCGTGAATCCGTTCACGAACTCTGCGGCGACAGCGTACGCCGCCCCCGCCCCCCGCGCGAACACCTCTCCGCGGCCTCGCGAACTGGCGGAGACACGCGCGCGACATGCGGAGTGACGAGACGCCTTCCGCCAGTTCGCATACACGTGGGCTCCGGAACCCTGCGACCCCGACGAGTTGTCCACAGCCGAGCACCGGTCCTGCAGTTGTTCACAGCTCGCGGGACCGTGAGCTTCGCCGGTGCACGGCAAGGGCGACCGTGGTGGATGACCGCGATGCGTACCGCAGAAGCCCTCGCCAGCGGCGTCACTCGCCGCCGACTGGTGGGTGCCGACTGGGAGTGGATCAGCCACGGCCTGTACGCGCCTCGCGGCACTTCCCATCGTGGCGACGAAGTCGCAGCGGGGTTGCGGAAGGTACTGCCGGCGGACGGGACCTTCGCGCACGTCACCGCCGCCGCCGTTCACGGTTGGCCGTTGCCGTGGCTGCCTGTGGGGTTGCCGGTGATCGCCGCGACCGCGCGTGCCGTGCACGTGCAACGCGAAGGCGTCTACGTCCGCCGGATGCGTCACCTGCGGACCACGTCGCACGCGGGGCTGCCGGTGCTGGACACCACCGAGTTGTTGTGCGACCTCGCTCGCGACCTCGAGCTCGTCGACCTGGTTCCGGTCGTCGATGCTGCCTTGCGAGCAGACGAGCTCACACCGGACCAGGTGCGCCGCCGGATTCGTCCGCGGAGCAAGGGCCGTCCTCGGCTGCTGCGCGCGCTGGGTCTCGCCGATCCGCGCGCAGAGTCTTACTGGGAGAGCGTGCTGCGCCTGCTCCACACCATGAGCGGCATCACTCAGGTGCAGCCTCAGGTGTGGATACGCCGGAGAGTCCGTACGCGGTGACCTGTGGCTGGTCGGCACCCGTCGGATCGTCGAGTACGACGGCGCTGAGCATCGCCAGCGATCCCGTCACCAGCGTGACATCCGCAGGGACAAGGCGGTGCGGCGGGCCGGATGGGAGCGCTTCCCGTACGACGCCGAGGAGATCCGGCGCAACCCCGGCCGGATCCTGCGCGATGCAGAGGCCGCTCTGGGCCTTCGCCACGATCCGGCGCGCCTGCGGTCGCTGGCTCGACGTACGCCAAGGTGTCGACGCTGACCGGCGCAGGGGAGGGCCCGGCTCGAGCGCCGGCTGGCGCGCTACCTGACGGCCGGCCGAGGGCCGGGACCGGTCGTCGGGCGCCTAGGCGCCGTGTCGGCTGCGAGCGCGCCGTCCGCTGCGCCCGCTGCGGATGCGAAGTGGCGGCAACCGAGTGCACCTCCTGAACGCGCGTCGGCCGCGTGTTTCCGCCACTTCGCGGGGGCGGCGACGGCGGGGCGCGGGTGGGGTCAGGGGCGGGTGGCGGTGTGCAGGGCGACGATGCCGCCGGAGAGGTTCTGCCACCGGACCCGGTCCCAGCCGGCGGCGCTGATCCGGTGCGCGAGCGCGGGCTGGTCGGGCCAGGCGCGGATCGACTCGGCCAGGTAGACGTAGGCGTCCGGCGAGGAGGACACCGCGCGGGCGACCGGCGGGCAGCAGCCGCATCAGGTACTCGAGGTAGACGGTGCGGAACGGCGGGAACGTCGGCCGGCTGAACTCGCACACCACCAGCCGCCCGCCCGGCCGGGTCACGCGCGCCATCTCCGCGAGGGCCGCGGCCGGGTCGACCACGTTGCGCAGCCCGAACGAGATCGTCACCGCGTCGAACACCGCGTCGGCGAACGGCAACCGGGTGCCGTCGCCGGCCGTGAACGGCAGCGCCGGGCCGCGCCTGCTTCCCGACGGCGAGCATGCCGAGCGACAGGTCGCACGGCACCACGACCGCGCCGAGGTCGGCGAACGGCTGGCTCGACGTCCCGGTGCCGGCAGCCAGGTCGAGCACCCGGTCGCCCGGTTGCGCGTCCACGGCCCGCACCACCGCGCGTCGCCACCGCCGGTCCTGCCACATCGACAGCACGTCGTTGGTCAGGTCGTAGCGGGCGGCCACCGCGTCGAACATCGCCGCCACCTCGTCGGGCCGCTTGTCGAGGGAGGCGCGGGACACGCCCACACCCTGCCACGGCGCGGGCGGCCCGACCTCCGTACCCTGCTACGCGTGACCACAGCCGTGCCCGACGCCGGCGCGTACGCGCCACTCGTCGTCCGGACCACCGAGCTGACCAGCACCTCCACCGGCAGCCTGTTGGACCTGCTCCCCTCCGACGAGCCGGTGGCCTGGGTGCGTCGGGGCGAGGGACTGGTCGGCTGGGGAGTCGCCGCGCAGGTACGCACCAGCGGCCCGGACCGCTTCGAGGCCGCCGAGGCCTGGTGGCGGGAGGCCCTGTCCGGCGCCGCCGTGCGCGACGAGGTGGGCGTGCCGGGCAGCGGGCTGGTGGCGTTCGGCTCCTTCGGCTTCGCCGACGACCCGGGCGACTCGGTGCTGGTGGTGCCCAAGGTCGTCGTCGGCCAACGGCGCCAGGCCGGGCGGATGCGCCGCTGGGTGACCGTCGTCGGTTCGGGCCAGCTGCCGCCGGCCGAGCTGCCGGTCGCCTCGTCGCCACCGGTCGCCCCGCGCGGGTTGCGCTACGCCGACGGCGCGCTCGACGGCGCGCAGTGGGCCGCCGCGGTCGAGGAGGCGGTGCGCCGGATCGGGGCTGGCGGGCTGGAGAAGGTGGTGCTCGCCCGGGACCTGATCGCGCAGGCCGAGGCACCGGTCGACGTCCGCTGGCCGCTGCAGCGGCTCGCGTCGTCGTACTCGGGCTGCTGGACCTACCACGTCGACGGGCTGGTCGGCGCGACGCCGGAGATGCTGGTCCGCCGCGAGCGGGGCCTGGTGACCTCGCGGGTGCTCGCCGGCACCATCCGCCGCACCGGCGACGACCAGCACGACCTGGCGCTGGCCGGCGCGCTCGCCCGCAGCAGCAAGGACCTCGAGGAGCACGAGTACGCCGTGCGGTCGGTGGCCGAGGCGCTGGCCCCGCACTGCAGCAGCATGAACGTGCCCGAGGCGCCGTTCGTGCTGCACCTGCCCAACGTCATGCACCTCGCGACCGACGTCACCGGCGTGCTCGACGCGCCGTCCGCCGAGGGCACCGGCGCCCTGTCGCTGGCCGCGTCGCTGCACCCCTCCGCGGCGGTCGGCGGCACGCCCACCACGCGAGGCGCTGGCGGCGATCACCGAGCTCGAGCAGATGCCGCGCGGGCGCTACGCCGGCCCGGTCGGCTGGATCGACGCCGACGGCGACGGCGAGTGGGGCCTCGCGCTGCGCTGCGGGCAGGTCGCCGGCGACCGGGTACGCCTGTTCGCCGGCTGCGGCATCGTCGCGGGCTCGCAGGCCGAGGCCGAGCTGGCGGAGGCGCAGGCCAAGCTGGTCCCGGTGCGCGACGCGCTCAGCGGCTGAGCACCGGACGCGCTAGCGGCTGACGTCCGCCCCGTACACGGCGGCGCGTACCAGCGAGCGCAGCAGCGGCCGCGCCACGAACAGCCCGGACGAGGTCTGCGGGTCACCGAACAGCTCCACCAGCCAGCCGACCCCGTCGGCGGCCCTGTCACCGGCGGCCAGCGTGGAGACGTAGCCCATCCGGGCCAGGAACGCCCGCTCGGCCGGGTCGCCCTCGGTGAGGCTGGCGAAGTACGAGCCGCCCGTGAGCGCACGGGCGGTGTCCGGGAAGTCGGCGGGGTCGAACTCGGTGCCCGACACCAGCTCCACCTGCGCGAGCTCACCGCGGGAGTCGTCGCGGACCATCCGGCCCAGCACGTCGACGAGCGGCCGGCCGGGCACGTGGTGGCTGATCCACCAGGACGCGGCGTCGAACGCCTCGCGACACCGCGTCGCTGACGACCTGCAGCCGCCACTCGACGGAGCGGTCGCTGCCGTGGTCGAGCTGCTCGAGCACCCGGTCGGCGAGGTCGTTCACGCCCCGGGGGTAGAGCACCGCCACCTCGGCGGAGGTCGTCGCGAGGGTGCTCGACGCCAGCTGCCGGGTCCGCTTGTGCCGGTACTGCGCCGCGTCGGCCAGCCGCATCAGCGCACGGGTCGCGCTGGTCACGGTGTCCGCGCCGGCGGGGCGGGAGACGGTGGTGGCGGCGCCGACGGCGATGCCGGCGCCGTGCGGCAGCCGGGTGGCGGCGATCCGGGCCACGGCCTCGTCGACCGGCTGCTGGCCGGCGCCGTCGATGAGCAGCACGAACTCGTCGCCGCCGATCCGGGCGGCGAGCGCGTTCGCGAGCTCGCCGGCGGCGGAGCTCAGGTGGGCGGCCACCATCCGCACCAGCAGGTCGCCCGCGGTGTGCCCGAACGTGTCGTTGACCTTCTTCAGCCCGTTGATGTCGCACAGGACCACCGACACCGGCGGGAACGGCTCCGGCGCGGTGAGCCGCCGCTCGAGCCACTCGTCGGCGGCGCGGCGGTTGGCCAGGCCGGTCAGCGGGTCGGTGTACGCGAGCCGGGACAGGTCCGCGAGCAGGTCGAGCCGGGCCAGGCCGGACGACAGCAGGCCGGCGAAGGTCAACCCGGTGGTGATCTCGTCCGGGCCGAAGGGCCGCCGGCTGCGGGTCACGTACACCTCGCCCCAGACCTGGTCGGCGACCAGGACGCTGAACGCGGCCGCGTGCCGCTTGCCCAGCCGGCGCAACAGCTCGGCGTCGGCGGCGGCGGTGGTGGGGTCGTCGAGCGACCCGACCCAGCTGTGGGTCAGGCCGGTGGCGGTCGCCTCGGCCTGCGGGTAGTCGTGCACCGAGTACGCCGCGTCGGCCGGCCACTCCTGCTCCCACGCGGCGAGGTCGCCGAGATTGCGCAGCACGCGGACCTGGCCGTGCGCCGGGTCGAACCGGCTGACCGAGACGGAGTCGGCGCCGAGCAGGGCGAGGGCGACGGCGGCGCCCCGGTCGACCAGGTCGCTGAGCGAGTCGCTCGACGACACCGCCTGCGCGAAGTCGCGCAGACCGTGCAGACGCTCGCCTCCGTCGGCCACGAGGTACTCCTCTCCCCCGTGTCGTCCCCCGTGACATACCCGGTCGTACTCACCCCTGGTCGCAACGATGACGTCCCGCATGGGTGTCAGGAGTATCGCTGCCCTGGCCGCGATACGCCCGACGGACGCCGGATCCGGCCGCCGCGGCGCGACCGGGCGCCGTCAGGGCAGCAGGTTCGGCCAGGACGGCGTGCGCGGCCTCGCCCAGGCGCTGCTCCAGCGCGCGGCGCCCGGCGCGGTCGACGACGCGCCTGGACCACCTCGATGCCGCCGGCCGGGGCGGCCAGCGCCGCGGCCAGGGCCTCGCGGTCGCCCACCCGCCGGTGCGGGGTGCCGCTGACCGCGCAGGCGGCGGCCAGGTCGGCGCCGGTGGGCGTGCCGAAGACCCGCTCGAACGCAGCCGCGTGCTCGGGCGCCCCCTGCTCGAGCACGGAGAAGATGCTGCCGCCGTCGTCGTCGGCCACCACGACGGTCAGGTCGGGGCGCGGCTCGTCGGGTCCGAGCAGCAGCCCGTTGAGGTCGTGCAGGAAGGTCAGGTCGCCGACGTACGCCAGCGCCCGGCTCGACGGACGGGCGAGCGCCGCGCCGACCGCCGTGGAGAGCGTGCCGTCGATGCCGGACAGGCCGCGGTTGGCGAGCACCAGCCGTCGCCCACCGACCGCCGGCGACGGCGCGACCAGGTCGAGGTCGCGCACCGGGTGCGACGAGCCGACGACCAGCAGGCCCCGGTCGGGGAGCGCCGCGGCCACCGCGCGGGCGACGTCGTGGGCCGAGCAGGGTGCCCGGCGCGAGCGCGGCCCGGGCCTCGTCGAGCACGGCGTCGACGGACTGCCGAGACCGCGGCGTCGAGGCGCGACCACAGCGCGCGCCACCCGGGGTCGGCCGGTGCGGAGCGCGACGGCCGGGTGCACGGCGGCGGCGCGGTGGCCGGGGTCGGGCCAGGGCATCCGGTCGGCACACACCACCACCTCGACCGCGGGGCTGGACAGCAGCCGGGTGACCGGCCGGGACAGCGTCGGGCGGCCGAACACGACCACCCGCTGCACCTGGTCGACCAGCGGCTGGTGGCCCAGCAGCAGCCGGTGGCTGCGCAGCGGGTGGGTGCCGGTGCGTGCGCCCGAGGCGGGCTCGGCCAGCAGCGGCCAGTCGGCCTGCTCGGCCAGCACCCGGGCCGGCGACTCCGAGTCGGCGCCGGCGACGACGACGGTGCGCGGTCCGGGTTCGAGCGTGACCGGCGCGGGCGCGGGCCGTCGCGGGACGCGGGTCCAGGGCGCGCCGTCGGGCCGGCCCGGCGGCGGGTCGTCGGTCGGCGTCCCCGGCGGGCAGCAGCGGCTCGGCGAAGCACAGGTTGAGGTGCACCGGTCCGGGGTCGCCGGTGAGCGCACCGGTGGCCGCGGCGACCGCGCGGGACACCAGGGCCCGCCAGGCCTCGGGCGCCGCGCCGTCGCCGGCCGGCACGTCGGCCTGGTGGCGTACCGCGGCCCCGAACAGCCGGGACTGGTCCGTCGTCTGGTTGGCGCCGGTGTCGCGCAGCGCCGCCGGCCGGTCGGCCGACAGGACCAGCACCGGGACGCCGCTGTGGTGCGCCTCGAGCACGGCGGGGTGCAGGTGCGCCACCGCGCGAGCCGGACGTCGTGACGACCGGGACCGGTGCACGCGCGCCGCGGGCCAGCCCGAGCGCGAGGAAGCCGGCCGTGCGCTCGTCGACCCGCACGTGCAGCCGGAGCCGGCCGGCGCTGTCCGCGGCGTGCAGGGCCAGCGCCAGGGGTGCCGAGCGCGACCCGGGCGCGAGCACCGCGTCGCGCACGCCGTGCCGCACCAGCTCGTCGACGACGAGCCGGGCCAGCTGGGTCGAGGACGTCACGGTCGTCGATCCTGCCCGAGCGAGCGGTCCAGCGCGCGTACCGCCTGGATCCGCTCCGCCCAGCGCCGGGAGGTCTCGGGGTCGGCCGTCGCGCGGTCGGCGGCGTCGGGCACGACCGGCCGCACGGGCAGCGACCCGTCGGCCGGGCAGCAGCGGGTCGGCGGTGACGTCGTGGGTGAACATCGCGGCGGTGCCGAGCCCGCACGCGTACGGCAGCTCGGGCAGCGCGGCGGCGAGCGCCACCCCGGCGGCGAGGCCGACGGAGGTCTCCAGCGCCGAGGACACCACCACCGGCAGGCCGATCCGCCCGGCGATCTCGAGGCAGGCGGTGACGCCGCCGAGCGGCGCCACCTTGAGCACGGCGATGTCGGCGGCCTCGAGCGCGGCCACCCGGTAGGGGTCGTCGGCGCGGCGGATCGACTCGTCGGCGGCGATCGGGACGTCGGTGCGGCGGCGTACGGCAGCCAGCTCCTCGACCGTGGCGCACGGCTGCTCGGCGTACTCCAGCCCGCCGGCCGCCCGGTCGAGCGCCCGCAGCGCGGTGACCGCGGTGTCGACGTCCCAGGCGCCGTTGGCGTCGACCCGCACCCGCCCGCCCGGACCGAGCGCGTCGCGCACCGCCTCCACCCGGGCGACGTCGTCGGCGAGGGTCTGGCCGGGCTCGGCGACCTTGACCTTGGCGGTGCGGCAGCCGTGCGGGGCGGACGCGATCGCGCTGGCCCGCTCGGGGTCGACCGCGGGGACCGTGCAGTTGACCGGCACCCGCTCACGCCGGGCCGGCGGCCAGCCACGCTCGGCGGCCTCCACCGCCGACCGCCACCAGGGCAGCGACTCGGTGACGTCGTAGTCCCAGAACGGGCAGAACTCCCCCCACCCGGCCGCCCCCTGCCAGAGCGCGCCCTCCCGGACGGTGATGCCGCGGAAGCGGGTACGGAGCGGGAGCGCGTAGACGGTGGCGGCGTCCACGGACATCGCCGGTCGCCCGTGCCGTTCCCCGGTGCCGTCCACGGGCAGCACCGTACGGGGCGCGGCGGCGGCTCAGTCGACCAGCAGCCCGCGCCGCCGGGCCACGGCGGCGGCCTCGGTGCGCCCGCCGACCGCGAGCTTGGCCAGGATGTTGGACACGTGCACGCTCACCGTCTTGGCGCTGATGAACAACCGATCGGCGATCTCGCGGTTGCTGCGTCCCTCGGCGACCAGCGCGAGGATCTCGCGCTCGCGCGGCGTGAGCGCCTCGTCGACCCGGGTCGCCGGGTCGCGGCGCGGTGCGGTGATGCCGAGCGCCCGCAGCTCGGCGAGCAGCGGCTCGGCACCCAGGGCGCGGGCGGTGGCACGGGCGGCGTCGGCCTGCTCGCGCGCCGCCGACTGGTCACCGACCGAGCGCAGGACCGCTGCCAGCCGGGCGCGCGACCGGGCCAGCTCGAAGACGTGCGGGTAGCGCTCGAACCCGGCCACGCTGCGCTGCCAGGCCGTCACCAGCTCGTCCTCGTCGGGAGTGTCGACGCCGCTCAGCCAGCGCAGCCGCAGGTGCTCGGCCTCCACCCGCGCCAGCCAGGCATCGGTCTCGGGACCGCGGGGGCGGCGGCCGTGGGTGCCCAGGCGCTCGGCGGCGCGACGGCCGGCCGCAGCCAGCTCGTCGCCCTGGCGTACGAGTGCCAGCGCGCTCGGCCTCGCCCACCTGCGGGGCGTGCGCGGCCAGCTGCGCCGAGCAGCAGCCCGCTCAGCCGGGTGCGGGCCTGGAAGTCGTCCACCTGCCACAGCCCGCTGACGCACCGGACCGCGTCGTCGTGGGCCGCCACCGCACCGGCCAGGTCGTCGCTGTCGCCGAGCAGGTCGATCGCCGCCCCCGCCGCGACGACGGCGACGAAGCCGTCGCGGGCCCACCAGGGACGGATCTCGGGCAGCAGGGCCGTCCCGATGTCCTCGCCCCGGCCCGGCAGCGACGGTCAGCGTGACCGTGCCGAGCATGGCCTCGGCCAGCGGCGGCGGGACCTGCCCGGCCACGTCGGCCAGCTCGAGGGCCTCGTCCCAGTCGCCGGACTGGAAGGCGACCAGCGCGGCCAGCATCCGGGCGTCGAACCCGTAGGGCGCCCACGGACGGCCGGTCTGCTCCGCCCGCTCGGCACCGCGGCGGAAGACCGCGAGCGCCTCGGTCAGCTCGCCCCGCTCGAGGTGGAAGAGGCCGAGGTGGTGCAGCCCGCGCAGCTCGGCCGGGTCGCCGCTCGAACGGGCGTCGTCGATGATCTGCTGGTAGGCCGCGCGGGACGCCTCGGGGTCGCCGCCCCGGTCCTCGATCCGGGCCATCGTGGCGGTGGCGGCGTGCACCTGGTCGGGCAGCTGGAGCTCGTGGGCCATCGCCAGCGCGTCGCGGGCCCAGCGGCTGGCGTCCTCGTCGCGGTGCCGGTCGGCGAGCGCCTCGGCGTGCACGTTGACGATGCGGGCACCGCAGCGGTGTCAGCGGCTCGGCGGGCACCAGGTCGAGCGCCTCGTGCGTCATCGCCAGCGCGTCGACCCGGCTGTCGATGACCACCGCGACCGATGCCAGCGCCAGCAGCAGCGTCGCGCGCCCGATCGGGGACGCGTCGGCAGGCGTCTGCTCCAGCCGCTCCTCCACGAGTGCCACGGCCTTGTCCAGCCGGCCCGCGGCCATCGCGACGGTGCTGGCCTTGACGGTCAGCTCGACGACGTCGACCGCCTCGCGTTCAGGACGGGCGTCGTCACCCGTGCCGGCCACCAGCTCGAGGGCCAGCCGGTAGTGGCCCAGCGCCTCGTCGGGGCCACCGACCGCCGCCGCCTCGTCGCCCGCAGCGACGCTCGCCCGCAGCGCGGTGGCGTCGTCGTGGGCGGCCCGCGCGTGCCGGGCCAGGTCGGCCGCGGCTCCCGGGGTCTGCTGGCCGCACAGCGCGCTGACGTAGGCCGCGTGCAGGCGCACCCGCTCGCCCGGCAGCAGGTCGTCGTAGACCGCCTCGCCGAGCATCGCGTGCCGGAACGCGTAGCTGTCCGGCCCGGCCGGCACCAGCACGTTGCGCTCGACGGCGCTGCGTACGCCCTGCTCCAACGCCACGGCGTCGAGCTCGGCCACCTGCACCAGCGCCTGGTGGGAGACGCTGCGGCCCGCGGCCGCGGCCACCCGCACCACGTGCCGCGCGGTGTCGTCGAGCTGGTCGAGCCGGACCAGCAGCAGGCCGGCCAGGTCGGGGGGCATGGCGCCGTCGCCGAGCGACGCGGCCGCGACCAGCTCCTCGGTGAACAGCGCGTTGCCCTCGGCGCGCTCGACGACGGTGTGCACGTCGCTCTCGCGCAGCGGGGCGGGGTGCAGGGCGCGGACGAGCCGGCGCACGGCGGTGTCGGGCAGCGGGGCGAGCTCGAGCCGGCCCATGCCGGGCAGCCGGCCCCACTGCGCCGCGGTGGCGCGCAGCGGGTGCCGCCGGTGCAGGTCGTCGCTGCGGTAGGAGACCACGACCGAGACCGGCGTGGTGAAGCCGCGGCTGTAGAGCAGCGTGATCAGGTCGCGGGTCGACTGGTCGGCCCAGTGCGCGTCCTCGATCACCAGCAGCAGCGGACCGTCGGCACCGAGCCCCTCGAACGCGGCGTGCACCGCCTCGAACAGCTCGCCGCGGTCGGTCGGCTGCGAGCGGTCCGGCCGGCTCGCCGTCGACGGGCTGTCGGTCGGGCAGCAGTCGCCGCAGCGACGGGTGCTGACGGGCCAGCAGCTCGGACAGGCCGGGCGACGTGGCCTCGAGCCGGGCGAACATCTCGGTGAACGGCAGGTAGGGCAGCGCGGCGTCGCCGAAGTCGAGACAGTGGCCGACGGCCACCCGCCAGCCGGCCTCGTCCGCCCGCGCGCGCAGGTCGGCGAGCAGCCGGGTCTTGCCGATGCCGGCGTCGCCGGAGAGCAGCACCATGCCCGACCGGGGTCCGGGCGCGTCGACGCCGACCAGGGCGGACAGCCGGTCGAGCTCGGCTGCCCGCCCGATGAGCGGCGTCGCGGTAGGAGGGTCCAACGGCACGTCCCCCATCATCGCGGACAGCGACCGACAGCGCGTGCGCCGCCGGCGGTGCCGACGGGGCCGACTCCGTCGACTCCGCCGGCGGTGCCGACAGGGCCGTCACCGTCAGTGGCCCGCGACGGCGCGGTGGCCCAGCCTCCAGGTGGTGTTCCGGGTGGTCCGCGCCCGGCGGCTCCAGGTGCGGTGGCCACGCACGACACGGCTCCGGCTGCGCCGGGCCTCCAGCTCGCGCTGCATGGCCAGCTCGTCGATCACGTACGCGTTCATCAGTGACAACATCTCGGGCTCCTCAGGTCTGCATCCGATGTCGTCGACTCTGGTCGTCTGAGGACCCCGCACACATGAGGAGGACGACCTATCGGGCGGCTGAGGTGCCTCAGATCCGGGCGGCGAGGGCGCGTACGGCCTGCCGGTCGACCTTGCCGCCCGGCAGCAGCGGGAGGGCGTCCGCGACCCGGATCGGACCGCGGCGCCCAGGTGCGCGGCAGCGTGCCGGCGACGTGGTCGCGCAGCCCCTCGACCGACGGCGGCGTGCCGTCGGCGACCACCACGGCGACGACCCGGCTGCCCCACTCGGGGTCGTCCACGCGCGGTCACCGCGGCCGCTGCCACCGCCGGGTGGGACAGCACCGCCCGCTCCACCGCAGCCAGGTGCACGGTGACGCCGCCGCTGAGCACGACGTCGTCGGCGCGGCCGAGCACCTCGAGCCGCCCGCTCTCGTCGAGCCGGCCGATGTCGCCGGTGCGGAACCAGCCGTCGACCAGCACGCCGGCCGTCGCCGCGGCGTCGTCGGCGTAGCCGTCGAACAGCAGCGGGCCGCGCAGCAGGACGCGCCCCTCGGTCCCGATCCGCACCTCCACGCCGTCCAGCGGCACCCCGTCGTACACGCACCCGCCGCACGTCTCGCTGGCGCCGTACGTCGTCACGACGGCGGCGCCGGCCGCCCGGGCTCGGTCGAGCAGGCCCGGGTCGGCCGGAGCGCCGCCGACCAGCACCGCGTCGAAGGGCGCCAGCGCGCCGAGGTCGCCGTCGCGGTCGAGGCGGTGCAGCTGGGTCGGCACCACCGAGACGTACGTCCGCCCCGCGCCCAGCCGGTCGACCACCTGCAGCCACTGACCCGTCGGCGACGCACCGGCTCGGTGCCCGACGCGAGCGACGCGCACCAGCACCATCAGCCCGGCCACGTTGGTCGCCGGCAGCGCGAGCAGCCAGCGGCCGGGACCGCCGAGTCGCTCCAGCCCGGCGACGGGCGGCGTAGCGGAGGGCGCCGTGGCTGAGCGACGACGTCCTTGGGGCGGCCGGTCGAGCCGGACGTGCGGACGACGACGGGGCCGTCGGGGTCCTCCCACCACCGGCGCAGCGCCGGCCACACGTCGCGCGGCCGAACCGCTCAGCGGGCGCAGCGCGTCGGTCGGCGGGGTCACGGCCACGAGGGTAGGACCGCCTGCGAGACTCCACGCTCGTGGCGTCGATGGGGCAGTGGCTGCAGGGGGCACGCCCGCGGACCCTGCCCGCCGCCGTCTCCCCCGTGCTGGCCGGCACCGGCGCCGCGGCGTACGCCGACGCCGTGGTGTGGTGGAAGGCGCTGCTCGCGCTGGTGGTCGCGCTGGCGCTGCAGGTGGGCGTCAACTACGCCAACGACTACTCCGACGGCGTGCGCGGCACCGACACCGACCGGGTCGGGCCCGCTGCGGCTGGTGGGGTCGGGCACTCGTACCGCCGGCAGCGGTGAGGCGGGCGGCGTTCGTGAGCATGGGGGTGGCGGGGGTCGCCGGCCTGGTGCTCGCGGCCACCAGCGGGTGGTGGCTGCTGGCGGTGGGTGCGGCCGCGATGCTCGCCGCGTGGTTCTACACCGGCGGCTCGCGTCCGTACGGCTACCACGGGCTGGGCGAGGTCTTCGTCTTCTGCTTCTTCGGGCTGGTCGCGGTCTGCGGCACGACGTACGTGCAGGTCGGCCGGATCACCGACGAGAGCCTGCTCGCCGCGGTCGGGATCGGGGCGCTGGCGTGCGCGATCCTGGTGGCCAACAACCTGCGCGACATCCCGACCGACGAGGTGGCGGGCAAGCGCACCCTTGCGGTCGTGCTCGGGGACCGGTGGAGCCGGCGGCTCTACGCGGGGCTGGTCGCGGTCGCGCTGCTGGTGCTGGTGCCGCTGGTCGTGGTGGCGCCGTGGACCGCCCTCGCCCTCCTCGCCCTCCCGGTGATCGTCCGCGCGTTACGCCCGGTGCTGTCCGGCGCGGTGGGTCCGGCGCTGATCCCGGTGCTGCGCGACACCGGCCTGGGCGAGCTGGTGTGGGCGCTCGGCGTCGCCGTGGGCCTCGCCCTCGCCTGACCCCGCACGACCCCCACGAGTTGTCACCGCCGTGACGGCGTGCTCAGCGCGGGGCGGGGAGCTCGTCCAGCTCGGGCTCGACGCCGCCGTGCCGCAGCGCCCGGGCGTACAGCCCGATCGCCGGCACGAGCAGCGCGGCGCCGGCCACCAGCGCCGCGCGCAGCGAGACCAGCACCCCGAGCGCGCCCACACCGGGTCCGCCGAGGATCTGGCCGAACGCGTCGGACTGGCCGTTCAGCGAGATGACCGTCGCCCGCACCCGCGAGTCGGTGATCTGCGCGTTCAGCCAGGTCGCCGACACCGGGGCCGCCACCGAACGCGTCAGCCCGTACGCCCACACCGCCCCGACCGCGAGCCAGAACGGACCCGCGAACGCGAAGGCAAGCACCACCGCCACCTGCACCACCGTGATCACCAGCAGCCAGCGCGCCAGCCCCTCCTGCCCGACCCGCTCGAACCGCCGCACGACGACCTCCGCGGCCACGATCCCGAGCAGCATCGACACCACGCCGAGCAGCCCGAACCACACCACCGGCTCGAGCGCCCCGAGCGACGGCAGCCCGACGTCGCGGATCAGGTGCGCCTCCCACAGCCGGTCGTAGCTCTCGGTCGAGGCACCGGCGAAGAACGTGATCGCCAGGATCAGCAGCAGCAACGGCCGGGCGCGTACGAAGCGCACCCCAGCACCGGCCGTCGAGCGCATCTGCCCGGCGACGCCCGCCACCCGCGCCGCCACCCCCGCCGTCGGCTCGCTCGGCGCTCGGGACGGACCCAGCCGGTCTCCGGCATCAGCACGAGCGCCGCCAGCCCCACCAGCACGCAGATCCCACCGCCCACGACCAGCGCGGCACCCAGGTCCCAGCTCGCCACCGCGACCCCGACACCGATGCCGACCAGCCCGCCGACGTTGGCGGCCTGGTGCCCGCGCGCGAACACGACGCCGACCCGGTCGGCACCCACCTCGTCGGTGATCCACGCCTCGTGCGCGCCGCTGGTGAACGTGTAGCCGAGGCCCCAGACCACCCAGCCGGCCCACACCGCCCAGACCGACGCGATCGAGCCCGCCAGCATGATCCCGGACCCGAAGATCACCCAGCCGACCACCAGCGACAGCCGCCGCCCGTACAGGTCGGCGACCACCCCGGTCGGCACCTCGAACAGCAGGATGGTCAGCTCCATCAGGGTGCCGACCATCACCAGCTGGAACGGGTTCATCCCGACGTCGGTCACGAAGTAGACCGCGGAGACGGTGAACGCCGCCTTCATGCCCACCGACAGCAGCAGCTCGGCGCCGTAGTACGCCGTACGCGCCGAGAGCCTGGTCACGAGGTGTCAGCGTGGGCGCAGACCGGGCCCGGACGCCACCGGTTTCCCGGTCAGGTGTCCTCGGCCCGGCGGGCCTCCTCGAACCGGTCGGCGATGCGGCGGGCCCGGCGGTCGACGTCCTGGGCCAGGTGGTCGCGGAGCCCGGCCAGCAGCCAGTACGACGCGACGGCCGAGACGGCGAGCGCGACCAGGGCGGTCCAGAGCACGGTGAGCTGGTCCCAGGTCAGCCAGCTGAAGCCCACCGCCCACACCAGCCCGAACGCGACCAGGAACATCGCCGATCCGCGCCAGGGTGTAGACGGACGAAGCTCTTCACGCCGCCCACCCGAGCAGCCCGCGCAGCGTCTCCGGGTCCATGTTCCCGCCGGACACGACCGCGACCGTACGCCCGCCGGGCAGCTGCCCGGCCGACTCGAGCACTGCCGCGGTGGAGACCGCACCGCTCGGCTCGACCACCAGCCGCGACCCGTGTGCGAGCCGGCCCACGGCAGCGGCGATCGCGTCCTCGCCGACGGTCACGATGTCGTCGACGTACTTCTGGATCAGCGGCCAGGTGAGGTCGCCGAGCTCGGGCACCCGCAGTCCGTCGGCGATCGTGCGGGTGGTGTCGTCGGCCGCCCAGGACGTCAGGGTGCCGGTACGCAGGCTCTCGGCCGCGTCGCCCGCGAGGGCCGGTTCACAGCCGATCACGCGTACGCCGGGCAGCAGCGCCTTGACCGCCACCGCGACGCCGGAGATCAGCCCGCCGCCGCCGACCGGCACCAGCACGGTCTCGACGTCGGGCAGGTCGGCCGCGATCTCGAGGCCGACGGTGCCCTGCCCGGCGATCACGTCGGGGTGGTCGAAGGGCGGGATCTCCACCGCACCGGTACGCGCCGCGATCTCGGCGCAGGCGGTGACGCGCTCGGTCATCGGGACGCGGACCAGCTCGGCACCGGCCCGCCGGATGGCCTCGATCTTGACCTCGGGGGCGCCGTGCGGGATCACGATGGTCGCCGGGACGCCGGCGGCCGCCGCGGCGTACGGCAGCGCCCAGCCGTGGTTGCCGGACGAGTGCGTGACGACACCTCGCGCGCGCTGCTCGGGGGTGAGCCGGGCGACGGCGTTGGTGGCGCCGCGCAGCTTGAACGCACCGGTGGGTTGCAGCGACTCGGGCTTGAGCCAGAGCGTCGTGCCGGCCGGTGCCCACGTCGCGGGGACCAGCGGGGTACGTACACACGTCGTCGCGATCCGCTCCGCAGCGGCGCGTACGTCGTCCACCGAGACCATCGGACCAGCGTGCCAGACGGCCACCGGTCGGACGGATGACGGGGCGCCACCTAGGCTGGGCGGTGTGCTGAAGGCGTTGGCGGTCGTGGCGGCGGTGGGGCTCACCGTCTACTGCCTGTTCGACATCCGCGGGAGCGCCCGGCAGCGGGTGCGGGTGCTGCCCCGGACCGCATGGTTCGTGGTGGTCCTGGTGCCCCTGGTCGGCCCGCTGGCGTGGCTGTTCGCCGGCCGCCCCCGCAGCGGCCCGGCGGGCCGTTCGGTGCCGCCCCGGGTCGTCGGCCCCGACGACGACCCCGACTTCCTCTGGGAGATCGAGCGGCGTCGCCGGCGCCGCCGCCCCGGCGACGGCGACGACAACCCCCAACCCCACGCCGGCTGACGCCTCCAGGTTTCCCAAGCGAACGTGGGAAACCCGAGGTTCCCCCGTCTTGTGACACGGGGGAACCTTCGGTTTCCCGGGTGACCTTGGGAAACCCGCGGTCAGGTCAGAAGGCGTACGAGTGCAGGCCGCTGGCGAACAGGTTGATGCCGATGAAGTTGAACAGGAACGCGGCGAAGCCGACCAGCGCCAGCACGGCGGCGCCGCGGCCGCGCCAGCCGGCGGTCGCCCGGGCGTGCAGGTAGCCGGCGTAGACGACCCAGGTGATGAACGCCCAGACCTCCTTGGGGTCCCAGCCCCAGTAGCGGCCCCACGCGTTCTGCGCCCAGATCGGGCCGGCGATCAGCGCCGCGAACGTCCAGATCGGGAACGCGAACGCGTGCACCCGGTAGGCCATCCGGTCCATCACCGCGGTGGAGGGCAGCCGCCCGAGCATCCCGCGCTCGCCGGCGGCCGGGTCGCGCCGCTGGGCCCGGTCCTTGACCAGGAACAGCACCGAGGTGCCCGCGCCGACCACGAACGCCCCGCCGGCGACCGCCGCGGCGGACACGTGCAGCACCAGCCAGTACGAGTCCAGCGCCGGCACCAGCGGACCGGCGGGCACGTAGACCAGGATCGACAGCCCGAGCACGACCACGCAGAAGCCGGTGACGATCGGGCCCAGCCAGCTGATGCCCAGCCGGGTCACCATGCCGAGGTAGACGACCGCGACGACCAGCGAGCCCGCGACCGCGAACTCGTACATGTTGCCCCAGGGCACCCGCTCCGCAGCCAGGCCGCGGGAGAGCACGCCGGCGGCCAGCAGCGCGGTGCCGAGCACCGTGAGCGACAGCCCGATCCCGCCGAGCCGGTCGCTCATCGACGGGCCGTCCGGGACCGGTGGCTCGAGCGGCTCGGGCGCCCCGGCCCGCCGGCACCGCTCCGCCCACCGGAACCGCTCCGCCCACCGGCACCGCCTCGCGCACCGGCCGCACCTCGCGGGCCGCGGCCCACTCGGCGATGTGCGCCAGGCACGCCAGCGCAAGCACCACCGTGGCCGACGCGACGGCGACGTTGGACAGCTGCGCGAGGGCTTCGGTGTTCACGTGCGGGTGCCTCCCGGGTCGCGCAGCTCCGTGACGAACTCGTCGAGATCGGTGGTCAGGTCGCCGCCGGACACCCGGTCCAGCCCGGCCACCTCGACCACCGTACGACCCTCGCGCCTGCTCGCGCGCACCCACGTCCGCCGCGGGCGCAGGAACAGCGACGCGATCAGCCCGGTCATGGCGAGCACCAGACCGGTCAGCGGCAGCCAGGACAGCGGCGTCGACGACACCTGCAGCCGGGCGAACTCCCGCACGTCGTCGAACCGGATGCTGCCCAGCCCGTCGGGCAGCTCGGCCCGGTCGCCCTTGGTGAGCGTCAGTCGCAACGGCTCGCCGTCGTCGTCCTGCACCGCGGCGAGGCCGTCCTTGTCCAGCGCGAACACCGACTGCGGCTCGCCGGCGTCGAGTCCGAGGTCGCCGGTCCAGACCACCAACGACAGCTGGGCGTTGAGCGGTTCGGGGAACATCGAGCGCGGCACCCCGTCGTCGCCGGTGACCGCGGTGGGCAGGAAGAACCCCTCGAACCCGAGCTGCTCCGGCTCGGCGTCGGGCGCCTTGATCACGCCCTGGCTGACGTACGACGGGTCCTCCGGCAGGAACGGCACCGGTCCGGAGTAGGTGACCTCGCCGGTGCCGTCGCGCACGGTGACCACGGGCGCGTAGCCGCTGCCGACGAGGAAGACCGACGTGCCGTCGACGGTCAGCGGGTGGTTGACGCTGATGTCGAAGTCCTCCGGCGACTCGCCCGGCGCCGGCGTCACCGTGCCGGTGGCCTCGAACAGCTTGGGCTGGCCGGCCTGCTCGCCCTCGGTCTGGAACGACGCCGTCATCGTGTCCAGGCCGAGGCTGAACGGCGGCAGCGAGTCGGGTCCCGCCAGCGCACCGGCGCGGAACTCGTCGTACTGGGTGAGGGTGTTGGAGAACCCGCTGCCCTCCACCACGATCACGTTGCCGCGGTAGCCCCACAGCGCGCCGATGGCCACGCCCGACCAGCACCGCGAGCAGGCTGGTGTGGAACAGCAGGTTGCCGGCCTCGCGCAGGTAGCCCTTCTCCGCGCGCACCGAGCCGGCACCGTCCGGCTCCGGGTCGACGTCGACCCGGAAGCGACGCCGCCGCAGCACCCGGGCGGCGTCGGCGAGCACCTCGTCCGGCGGCTGCTCGGTCTCGTACGTCACGTGCGCCGGCAGCCGGTCGAGCCGGCGCGGCGTGCGCGGCGGTCGGGCCCGCACGGCCCGCCAGTAGGCCGCCGAGCGCGGGATGATGCAGCCGATCAGCGACACCATCAGCAGCAGGTAGATCGCGGCGAACCACGGCGACGAGTAGACCGAGAACACGCCGGCCCGGTCGAGCCACGGCGTGAGGTCCGGGTGCTCGTCGCGGAAGCGCGCGACCGCGAGCGAGTCGACCCCCTGCTGCGGCACCAGCGAGCCCGGGACGGCGGCGAGCGCCAGCGCGAGCAGCAGCAGCAGGGCGGTGCGCATCGAGGTGAGCTGGCGCCAGGCCCAGCGGCCCAGCTCGCGTACCGAGAGCGCGGGCGGCCGGCCCGGGTCGTCCTCGAACCGTCCGCCCCCCGGTGGGGCGGTGGTGTCCGGTGTCACCGCCACGACCTAGACCGCCGTGCTCACGACCGGGAACCAGCTCTGCATCTCGACCACCAGCCGGGTCCAGCCGCCGGTGAGCAGCAGCACCCCGACGGTCACCAGCATCACGCCGCCGAGCCGGGTGATCCACAGCTGGTGGCGGCGCACCCACGCGCTGGCTCCGAGCATCCGGTGGAACACCAGCCCGGCCAGGATGAACGGCAGCCCGAGACCCACGCAGTAGCAGAAGGTCAGGAACGCGCCCCGTGCGGCGCTGGCCTGGTCGGCCGACAGCGCGAGCACCGCGGTGAGCGTCGGGCCGATGCACGGCACCCAGCCGAGCCCGAACAGCACGCCGAGCAGGGGTGCCGCCGCGATGCCGATCGCGGGCACCCGGTGCACCCGCAGGTCACGCTGGGCGAACGGCACCAGCCCGGCGAACGCGAGCCCCAGCACGATGACCAGCGCGCCGAGCACGACCGAGATCTCCCGCTGGTACGTGAGCAGCCAGGTGCCGGCCGCACCGATCAGCGTGCCGAGCGAGACGTAGACGAACGAGAAGCCGAGCACGAACAAGCCGGTGCCGGCGAGCATCCGCCCACGCCGGCGCCGGTCGGGCACGCCGGTGTCCATCAGGTCGGCGCCGGACAGTCCGGTGACGTACGAGACGTAGCCGGGCAGCAGCGGCAGCACGCACGGGGAGAAGAAGCTCACCAGGCCGGCGACCAGCGCGACCGGCACCGCCAGCACGAGCGAGCCGGAGTAGGCGGTGTCGCCGAACCACTCACCCATCGGTGACCTCGTCGACCACGTCGACGAACGTCTCGGCGCTCTGCTTGTCCAGCAGCCGGGCGGCGAGGCGGCCCTCGGCGTCGACGACGTACGTGGTGGGGGTGGCGGCCGCGGTCATCTCACCCCGGAAGCCGAGCAGCTGGCTGCTGGACGGGTCGTAGATGCTCGGCCAGGTCACGTCGTTGGCCGCTTCGTACTGCAGCGCCGACGAGCGGTCGTCACGGATGGCGATGCCGAGGAAGGCGACGTCGTCGTCGCGCATCTCGGCCTCGGCCTCGACCAGCTCGGGGGTCTCCACCCGGCACCCGGGACACCACGAGCCCCAGACGTTGATCACCACGACCTGGCCGGCGTAGTCGTCCAGCGAGACCTGCTCCCCGTCGAGGGTCTCGCCGGACACCTCGGGAGCCGGCTCCCGCTCGTCGGCCGGCAGCACGGTGATGCCGTAGTCGCCCTGCACGTAGCCACCCGTCGACCGCTCCGCCTGGATCCCGCCGCTGCACGCGCTGAGGAGCAGGGCGGCGGCGAGCAGCGGGAGCAGGTGGCGGGGTGTCATGCGCCGAACTGCTCGTCGTCTGCCCGGGTCAGCAGGTCGGCCGCGGGCTCGGAGTAGGCGGTCGCCCGCAGCCGGTCGCCGGCGTACGTGAGCGACGTGACGCTGGCAAGGGCGCACTGCCGCTGCCTGGGGTCGTGCAGGAAGCGGCGGCCCTCGACCGCGCACCGGGCGATCCACACCGGCAGCTGGTGCGACACGATCACCGCCTCGTGACCGCGGGCGGCGTCCCGGGCGTCGGCGGCCGCGGCGAGCATCCGGGCCGCGATCTGGGCGTAGGGCTCGCCCCACGACGGCCGCCACGGGTTGCGCAGCCGCCACCAGATGCCGGGGTGCCACAGCGCGCCGTCGCCGACGCCGAACGTCTTGCCCTCGAACTGGTTGTCGGCCTCGATCACCCGGGCGTCGAGCACCGGGTCGAGGCCGAACGCCTTGGCGGTCGGGCGCGGCCGTCTCCTGGGCACGCTCCAGCGGGGACGAGACCAGGTGGGTGATGTCCCGGCCGCCGAACCACGCGGCCGCCCGCTCGGCCATCCGCTCACCGAGCTCGGACAGGTGGTAGCCGGGCAGCCGGCCGTACAGCACCCCCGACGGGTTGTGGACCTCACCGTGGCGCAGCAGGTGCACGACGGTGACGGTCTCGTCGGGGGTGATGGTCATCGGGCTCCCTCATCCGGGCCGGGCGGCGGCCGCGGCACGGGCAGCGTGCGGCAGCGCCGTCGCGACCCGGTCGAGCGCGGCGTCGTCGTGGGCGGCGTTGACGAACCACGCCTCGAACGCGCTCGGTGGCAGCGCGACGCCGTGCGACAGCATCGCGTGGAAGAACGCCCGGAACCGGTGCACCGCCTGGCCCTGGGCGTCGGCGAAGTCGCGGACCTCGGTGGCGTCGGCGTGCGCGTCGTCGACGAAGAACACGCTGAACAGGTTGCCCGCCCACTGCGCGACGTGCGGCACGCCCTCGGCGTCCAGCGCCTTGCCGGCGAGCGCGCCCAGCGTCGCGGAGGTGCGGTCGAGCCGGGCGTAGACGTCGTCGGTGGCCAGCCGCAGACGCGGCCAGCCCGGCGCTGGTGGCGACCGGGTTACCGGACAGCGTGCCCGCCTGGTAGACGGGTCCCTCCGGCGCCAGCTGCGCCATCACGTCCGCGCGGCCGCCGAACGCCGCGGCGGGGAAGCCCCCGCCCATCACCTTGCCGAACGTCACCAGGTCGGGCCGCCAGCCCTCCACCGCGCCGTCGAGCCCCCACCACCCGGAGCGGTGCACGCGGAAGCCGGTCATGACCTCGTCGCTGATCAGCAGCGCGCCGTGCGTGCGGCAGGTCTCGGCGAGGAACCGGTTGAAGCCGGGCTGCGGCGGGACCGCGCCCATGTTGCCGCAGGCGGCCTCGGTGATGACGCACGCGATGGCGTCGCCGTGCTCGGCGAACGCCTGGGTGACGGCGGCGGTGTCGTTGTAGGGCAGCACGAGCGTCGCGGCGGTCACGGCGGCGGGGACACCGGGCGTGCCCGGCAGCCCGAAGGTCACCACCCCGGAGCCGGCCGAGGCGAGCAGCGCGTCGACGTGGCCGTGGTAGCAGCCGGCGAACTTGACCACGAGGTCCCGGCCGGTCACCCCGCGGGCCAGCCGGACCGCGGACATGGTCGCCTCGGTGCCGGACGACACCAGCCGTACCTGCTCCACCGGCGCCCGGGCGACGATCTCCTCGGCCAGCTCGACCTCGGCCTGCGTCGGGGCGCCGTACGACGTGCCGGCAGCGGCAGCGCCGGTCACCGCCTGCACGACCTGCGGGTGCGCGTGCCCGTGCAGCAGCGCGCCCCAGGACGAGACCAGGTCGACGTAGTCCCGACCGTCGGCGTCGGTGACGTACGCGCCCCGCGCCGAGGCGATGAACCGGGGGGTGCCGCCGACCGCGCGGTAGGCCCGCACCGGCGAGTTCACGCCGCCGGGCACGACCGCCCGGGCGCGCTCCATCAGCGCGGCCGAGGCGGGTGCGTCGAAGGGGTACGGCGCGGGGTCGGGGCTCACCGGGCCATTGTCGCGGACCGTCGAGAACGCGCAGTCGCGCGGGTCGTGGAGACCGGCCCGGGGTGACCCGGGTCACCCGTCCGTTTCGAGGGGCCGGTCGAACGGGTAGGAACCCCCTGTCCCCTGACGTGCAGCGCGCGGGCCCGGCCATAACCTGGTCCGACGCCCTGCGTTGCACCTGACGGGTGTGCACCGCACTGATGGTGCACGGGGAGGCCGGAGGAACACATGCGCTTGCACGCTGGGGAGCCGCGACCGCTGCGTCGCTGGCAGAAGGCGACGGCGATCGTCCCGCTGGTCCTCATCTCCGGCGCCTGGACCGCGTCCCTCACCGGCCCGGGTCTGGCGGCAGCCGCCGACAACGACGACCCCGGTGTCCCGGCCGTGCCGACCACGCCCTACGAGCAGCCCGCGAGCCTCACCCTGCCCGGCGGCGCGGAGCCGACCGCCGACGGCAACGGCAGCAGCCCGTCCGGCTCGGTCGACGGCATCCCCACGGCCTCCCTGCTCGCGTACCAGAACGCCGCCGCGGTGCTCGACCGCGCCGACGCGTCCTGCCACCTGCCCTGGGCGCTGGTCGCGGCGATCGGCAAGGTCGAGTCCGACCACGGTCGCTACGGGAACAACAGCGTCGGCTCCGACGGCATCTCCCGTCCCGGCATCTACGGCATCGCGCTGGACGGCAGCAACAGCACGGCGCACGTCAGCGACACCGACGGAGGGGCCCTCGACAACGACCCGGTCTACGACCGCGCAGTCGGCCCGATGCAGTTCATCCCCGGCACCTGGGCCGTCGTCGGCGTGGACGGCGACGGTGACGGCGACCAGAACCCGCAGGACATCGACGACGCCGCGCTCGCGTCGGGCGTCTACCTGTGTGCGGGCAGCGACGACCTGAGCACGCCACCCGGAGCGCAGTCGGCGGTCTATCGCTACAACCACTCCGACGAGTACGTCGACCTGGTGCTGTCGATCGCCGAGGACTACACGAACGGCTCCTACAGCATGGTGGCCAACGGCGACGCGTCCCCCAGCGTCGTGCCCGACGAGCCGGACCACGACGGCAACGGCGGCAACGGCGGCGACGGCGGCGGCAACGGCGGCAACGGCGGCGGCGGCGGCGGCAACGGCGGCGGCGGCAACGGCGGCGGCGGCAACGGCGGCGGCGGCGGCAACGGCGGCGGCGGCAACGGCGGCGGCGGCGGCGGCGGCGGCGGCGGCAACGGCGGCGGCGGCGGCGGCGGCGACGGCGGCGGCGGCGACGGCGGCGGCGGCGGCGGCGACGGCGGCGGCGACGGCGGCGGTGGCGACGGCGGCGGCGGCGGTAACGGCGGCGGCGGCGGCGGCGGCGGCGGCGGCGGCGGCGGCGGCGGCGGCGGCGGCGGGGACGACACCGACGACCCGCAGCCACCGGACGTGCTGACCCCGCTGGAGAAGGCGACCCAGTACTGCGCCGCACAGCTGGCCGGCTCGGGCGCCTCGAGCAGTCAGGTCCAGCAGTGCGTCGACGCGTACCTGTCCGGCGGCGTCGGCGCCGCGAACAACGTCGTCAACGGCATCCTCGACCTGCTCGGCGGGCTCGGTGGCGGTGGCGGCGGCGGTGGCTCCGGTGGCGGCGGTGGCGGCGGCGGCTCCGGCGGCGGCGGTGGCTCCGGCGGTGGTGGCGGCGGCTGCATCCTGGTGCTCTGCCCCCGCACCGGCTGAACCACCCGACCACACCAGCCATGGCGCGTCATCAGCCGCCCGCGACCCCGTTCCGACCTGAGCGGAACGGCCCCAGCCGACCCGACCAGACGTCCGCGGCACCCGTTCGCGCGGGGTCGGGCGGACCCGGAAGGGGTCAGTGCAGCCAGCCGGCGACCTCGGTCGCCCAGTAGGTCAGCACGATGTCGGCGCCGGCGCGCCGGATCGAGGTCAGCGTCTCCAGCACGGCGCGTTCGCGATCGATCCAGCCGTGCGCCGCGGCGGCCTCGACCATCGAGTACTCCCCCGACACGCAGTAGGCCGCGACCGGCACCGTGACGTGCGAGCGGATCAGCGGGATCAGGTCGAGGTAGCCCAGCGCCGGCTTCACCATCACCACGTCGGCGCCCTCACCGACGTCGAGCAGCGCCTCGCGCAGCGCCTCCCGGGCGTTGGCGGGGTCCTGCTGGTAGGTGCGGCGGTCGCCGACCAGCGACGAGTCGACCGCCTCGCGGAACGGGCCGAAGAACGCGGAGGCGTACTTCGCCGCGTACGCGAGGATCGACGTGTCCTGGTGGCCGGCGTCATCGAGTGCCGTCCGGACCCGGCCGACCTGGCCGTCCATCATCCCGCTCGGACCGAGCATGTCGACGCCCGCCTCGGCGTGCACGACCGCCATCTGCGCGTACAGCTCGAGGGTGGCGTCGTTGTCGACCCGCCCGGCCGCGTCGAGCACGCCGCAGTGCCCGTGGTCGGTGAACTCGTCGAGGCACAGGTCGCTCATCACGACCAGCGCGTCACCGGCCTCCGCGACCGCGTCGCGGATCGCGACCGTGAGCACGCCCTCGGGGTCGAGCGCAGCGCTGCCGGTGGCGTCCTTGTGCTCCGGCAGCCCGAACAGCATCACCCCGCCGACGCCCGCCTCGGCGGCCTCGGCGACCGCCTTGCGCATGCTGTCGCGGCTGTGCTGCACGACGCCGGGCATGCTGCCGATCGGCAGCGGCTCGCCGGCCTGCTCGCGGACGAACAGCGGCAGCACCAGCTGGCGCGGCGCCAGCGTCGTCTCCGCGACCAGCGAGCGCACCGCCCGCGAGACGCGGAGCCGACGCGGCCGTTCCGCCGGGTAGGCCACGTCAGGCCTTGCGCCTCGCCGCCGGCTTCTTGTCCGACGGCTTGGTGACCGGACCACCGGACTCCAGGCACGCCAGCCGGCGCTCGGCACCGAAGTCGGCGAGCGCCTCGGCCAGTACGGCGACCGTGGGCTCGTCGGCGAGGACGTCGACGCGCAGCCCGTGCTCCTTCGCCGTCTTGGCGGTGGCCGGCCCGATGCAGGCGATCACCGTCGACGGGTGCGGCTTGCCGGCGATGCCGACCAGGTTGCGCACCGTGGACGACGACGTGAAGACCACGGCGTCGAACTTGCCGGCCTTGATCGCCTCGCGGGTGGGCGCGGGCGGCGGCGCGGCCCGCACGGTGCGGTAGGCGGTGACGTCGTCGACCTCCCAGCCGAGGTCGTGCAGCCCGGCCACCAGCGTCTCGGTGGCGATGTCGGCCCGCGGCAGGAAGACCCGGTTGATCGGGTCGAGCACGTCGTCGTAGGGCGGCCAGTCGGCCAGCAGCCCGGCCGCCGACTGCTCGCCGGACGGCACCAGGTCGGGCTTGATGCCCCAGGTCGAGATCGCTGCCGCGGTCGTCTCGCCGACGGCAGCGATCTTGAGGCCGGAGAACGCGCGGGCGTCGAGCCCGTACTCCTCGAACTTCTCCCGCACGGCGCGCACGGCGTTGACCGACGTGAAGCCGACCCACTCGTAGCGGCCCTCGACGAGGCCGCGGACGGCCTTGTCCATCTGCTGCGGGTTGCGGGGCGGCTCGACCGAGATGGTCGGGACCTCCTCGGGCACCGCGCCGTAGGTGCGCAGCCGGGCGGTGAGGGCGCCGGCCTGCTCCTTGGTACGCGGCACCAGGACCCGCCAGCCGAACAGCGGCCGGGTCTCGTACCAGCTGAGGGTGTCGCGCAGGTCGACCACCGACCCGACCACGACGACGGCCGGCGCCTCGACGCCGGCGGACGGCGACGTCGTCGACGACCCGCTCCAGCGTCGACACCAGCGTCGTCTGCTCGGTGGTGGTGCCCGCGCGGGTCACGGCGACCGGCGTCTCGGGGGCGCGGCCGGCAGCGACCAGCGCCGGGGCGATGGTCGGCAGCTCGTCGAGCGCGGCCAGCAGCACGAGGGTGCCGGAGCCGCCGTGGGCCGACCAGTCGACGGACCGGCCGCCCGCACGGACCACGCTGAGCTGGTCGGTGCCCTTCGAGGTGACCGGGACGCCCGCGTACGCAGGCACCGCCACCGCCTCGGGCACGCCGGGGACGACCTCGACACCGACGCCCGCCTTGACGCAGGCCTGCGCCTCCTCGGGTGCGGAGCCGTGCACGAACGGGTCGCCGGCCAGCAGCCGCACGACGGACGCGCCGCCGCGGGCCTGCTTGACGACGAGCCGCCCGCGGGCCGCCAGCGTGAGCGGCGCGCCGCCGTCGGCGACGGCACCGTCGACGAGCACCGCCTCGTCGAGGTCGGGGCGCAGCGACGCGACGAGCGCGGCGTGCTCCGGGACCTCGGTCACGACGATGTCGGCCGAGCGGATCAGCTCGACCGCACGGACGGTCAACAGGCCGGGGTCACCGGGGCCGGTGCCCACGAAGCTGACCTGCCCGGGCCGCTTGGCGACCTTGGCCGAGCGTGCGGTCGAGCTGGCGGTGCGGGTGGAGGCGGTGCTTGTCACGGCGTCCTTCTTCGTCGGGGTCGGACGGGTGGTGGTGCTGGTCTTCTTCGTACGGGTGGACGTCTTGGCTGGTGGGGTCATGCGGGCTCCCCCCGGGCCGCGCCGATGAGCTCGGCCGCCCCACGCTCGAGCATCTCGGCGGCCAGCTTCTGGCCGACCGCCTGCGGTTCGGTGGGCAGGCCGGTGGCCGACAGCCGCAGCAGCGGGGCGCCGGTCGGCGCCACCACGACGGCGCGCAGCCACAGCTCCTCGGGGACCCACTCGTCGCCCTCGCCGGCGGTCCAGGCGAGCTCCGCCAGCGCGCCGACCGGTGCCGAGCAGCCGGCCTCGACCGCAGCGAGGAACGCGCGTTCGGCCGTCACGGTGGCCCGTGCGGGCTCGTCGTCGAGCGCGTCGCGTACGACGGCGGCGACCGGGTCGTCGGCGCGGCACTCCACCGCGAGCGCGCCCTGACCGGGGGCCGGGAAGCATCTGCAGCGGGTCGAGCACCTCGGTGACCTCGTCCAGCCGGTCGAGCCGGGCCAGCCCGGCACGCGCGAGCACGACGGCGTCGAGGTCGCCCTCGTGCACCCGCCGTAGCCGGGTGTCGACGTTGCCGCGCAGGTCGACGACGTCGAAGCCGAGCCCGAGGGCGAGCAGCTGTGCGGCCCGCCGCGGCGAGCCGGTGCCCACGGTCGCACCTGCGGGCAGCTCACCGAGGGTCAGCCCGTCGCGGGCGATCACCACGTCGCGCGGGTCCTCGCGGACGGGGACGGCGGCGAGGGTGATGCCCGTCGGCGGGATCGGTCGGCAGGTCCTTGAGCGAGTGCACCGCCACGTCCACCTCGCCCGCCAGCAGCGCGTCGCGCACGGCGGAGACGAACACCCCGGCGCCCCCGATGGTGGCCAGCGGGGCGTGGTCGACGTCGCCGCGCGTCGACACGTCGACCAGCTCGACGGCGGTGCCGGTCACGGCGGTCAGCCGGTCGGCGACGATGCGGCTCTGGGCGTGGGCCAGCGTGCTGGCCCGGGTGCCGAGGCGCAGGGTGTCGCGCTCGGTGCGAGGCGGGGTCACGGCGCTCACGGCGTCACCGCCGGCGGCTCGTCGGGCAGGTCCGGCTGCTCCACGTCGGGGCGGGTCACCGCGTCGGCGGTGCCCGACGGGAGCGAGAACAGCTCGGCCAGCACCTCGGCGTAGGACATGCCGGCGGGCTGTCCGGTGAGCTCCTTGATCCGGGTCGTGGGGGCGTGCAGCAGCTTGCCGGCCACCCGGCGCATCGCCAGCTCGAGCTCGTCGCGCACGGCCGGGTCGGCCGACGGGAGCCGGGCCCACAGCCGGGCCAGCTCGGACTCCACCACGTCGGTGGCCATCGAACGCAGGGCGACGACCGTCGGGGTGGCCTTGGCGGCCCTCCGGGCGCCCACGAACGCCGCGACCTCCTCGGCGACGATGCGGCGTACCTGATCGATGTCGTGCCCGATCTGCACGGACGTCTCGCCCTGGGCCAGGTCGTCGGCCAGGGCCGCCAGACCGGTGTAGTGCACCCGCGGGTCGGCGGCGAGGACGGGGTCGAGGTCGTGCGGCAGCGCGAGGTCGACGACGGCCAGCGGACGCGAGGCGTCGCGGCCCTGCAGCGCGGGAGCGACGTCGTCGACCCCGACCACGACGCCGGTGGCGCCGGTGCAGCAGATCACCAGGTCGGCGGCGGCCACCTCGGTGGGCAGGGCGTCCAGGCCGCCCGAGCGGCCGCCGACCGGGGCGGCCAGCCGGGCCGCGCGGTCGGGGGTGCGGTTGAGCACCGTGATGCTGCTGGCGCCGCGGCGGTCGAGGTGCGCCACCGACAGTCCGGCCATCGCACCGGCCCCGACGACGAGTGCGCGGGCACCGGCGAGGTCGAGGCCCTGTGCGGCGACCCGGTCGAGGGCCGCGGAGACGATGGACGGGCCGGCCCGGTCGATGCCGGTCTCGGCGTGGCCGCGCTTGCCCACCCGCAGGGCCTGCTGGAAGGCGGCGTTGAGCGCCGGGCCGACGGTCGCGTCGTCCTGGCCCCTGGTGAGTGCCTTGCGGATCTGGCCGAGGATCTGGCTCTCGCCCACCACCATCGAGTCGAGTCCGGAGGCGACCGTGAACAGGTGCGCGAGCGCGCCCTCGTCGTAGTGGACGTACAGGTGCGAGACGGTCACGTCGCGGTCGGTCTCGGCGAGGTCGCAGAACAGGGCCGAGACGTCCTCGACGCTGCCGTGGAAGCGGTCCACCTCGGCGTAGACCTCGACCCGGTTGCAGGTCGACACCACCGCCGCCTCGGTGACGTGCTCGGTCTCGGCGACGGCGTGCGCCAGCTTGGCCGCGCCGTCGGCGTCGAGCGCGAGCCGCTCCAGCACGGCGACCGGGGCGCTCTGGTGGGAGACACCCACGCACAGGATGCTCACGGTGACCCCACCACCCTCGCCACGACGTCACCGAGCTCGATCGGGTCGCCGATGGAGCCGGCCATCGACTTGCGCTGCTCGTGGTAGGCGAGGATCTGCAGCTCGATCGACAGGTCGACCTTGCGTACGTCGACACCCTCGGGCACGGAGATCACGGTGGGGGCGAAGTTGAGGATGCTGGTGACCCCGGCGCGGACCAGCCGGTCGGCGACCTGCTGGGCCACCGCGGCCGGGGTGGTCACGACGGCGATCGAGATGCCGTGCTCGGTGACGAGGTCGTCGAGGTCGTCGATGTGCTGCACTCCGACGCCGCCGTAGGCCTCGCCCACCCGGGCGACGTCGTTGTCGAGCAGCGCGGCGACCCGGAAGCCGCGGGTGCCGAAGCCTGCGTAGTTGGCCAGCGCCTGGCCCAGGTTGCCGAGCCCGACGATGACGACCGGCCAGTCCTGGGTGAGCCCGATCTCGCGGGCGATCTGGTAGCGGAGGTACTCCACGTCGTAGCCGACGCCGCGGGTGCCGTAGGACCCGAGGTAGCTCAGGTCCTTGCGCAGCTTCGCGGAGTTGACCCCGGCGGCGACCGCCAGCTCCTCGCTGGACGCGGTGGCCACACCCCGCTCGGTGAGCATGGTCAGCGCCCGGAGGTAGATCGGCAGCCGGGCGACGGTGGCCTCGGGGATGCCGCGTCCGCGGTCGTCGGCCGACCCGGACGTCGCGGGGTTCGCGGCGGCCGGGCGCTGGTCGGGAACGGGGTTCACGGGTGCTCGCAGAGTCCTTGCCGGGAGGGTGCTGGCGTGAAACGGGCGATCTCACTGTAGGAGTTTGTGAACGGGAGAACAAAATCCGCCAGCCCCCGGACAGGGGGTCGTGAGCCAGGTCACCACCAGCCGGGTCAGCCGGCGGCGAGCGCCCGGCGGAGCCGCTGCGGGTCGACCCGCCAGAAGTCGTGCTGGGCGCCGTCGACGAACGTCACCGGCACCTGCTCGGTGAACAGCTCACGCAGACTGCCGTCGCCCGAGGCGTCGATGTCGACCTCGACCCAGTCGGCGCCGGCCACGGCACACTCCGCCGCGACCACCTCCCGCGCCTGCGCGCACAGGTGGCACCCGGCGCGGGAGTAGAGGACGACCCGGGCGTCGTGGGCGTGCGGGACGCTCACGCCAGGCCCAGCGCGTCCCGCCGGGCCTGCGCCCGGAGCCGGCCCTTGGCGACCTTGCCGGTGGCCGAGTGCGGCAGCCCGGCCACCACGACCACCCGGCTGGGCTGCTTGAACCGCGCCAGCCGGGCCTCGCAGTGGCTCCGCACCCGCTCGACGAGCTCCGCGTCCCGCAGGCTGTCGCCCGCCGCGACGACATAGGCGACGACCGTCTCGCCGGTCTGCTCGTCGGGCACCCCGATGACCGCGGCCTCGCCCACCTCGTCCAGCTCGGACACCACGGTCTCGATCTCGGTCGGGTAGACGTTGAACCCGGAGACGATCACCAGCTCGCGCAGCCGGTCGACGAGCAGCAGATCGCCGTACGGGTCGCGGACGGCCAGGTCGCCCGTCGACCACCACCCGTCCGGATCGGGGCCATCGGCACCGTCGGGCCAGTAGCCGGAGAACAGGTTGTCGCCACGTACCCGGATCTCACCCGGGTCGCCGTCGCTGACCGGGTCACCGCCGGGATCGACGACGCGGACCTCGATGCCGGGCAGCGGGCCGCCGACGCCGTCCGGGTCGGGCTCCGCACCGGCCGCGCGGGCCCCCGAAGCCATGGTCGACGACACCACGGGCGCGGTCTCGGTCAGGCCGTAGCCCTGCTCCACCTGGACGCCGGTCGCGCCGGAGACCAGCGCGGCGAGGTCGGGGTCGAGCGGGGCGGCGCCGCAGACCAGCAGCCGCACGCTGGCGAATCGCTCCGGCAGGTCGGCCCGGCCGGCCCACGCCGCGATCACCGGCGGGGCCACCGGCAGGTTGGTCACCCCGTGGTCGGCCACCGCCTGCAGCGTCTGCTCGGCGTCGAAGTGCTCGACGAGCACCAGCCGTGCGCCGGTGCTGAGCACCTGCCCGAGGATCGCGTTCAGCCCGTAGACGTGGAACAGCGGCAGCAGCCCGAGCACCACGTCGTCGGCCGTCATGACCGGCGGATCCAGCGCCGCGACCTGCTCGACGTTGGCCAGCAGGGCCCGGTGGCTGAGCATGACGCCGCGCGGGCGCCCGCTGGTGCCGGAGGTGTAGAGCAGCACCGCCAGCCGCTCCCGGTCGGGCGGGCTCACCACCTGGCTGTGCCCGCGCCGGGCGAGGTCGCGCCAGTCGATCTCCCCGTCGTGCACCTCGGCCCCGTGCACGACGAGGGTGGGCACCGGGTTGCGTGCGCGCAGCTCGTCGTCGGCGCCCTCCAGCGCGTCCTGCACGCCCGCGACGGCGGTGCGTACGGACCCGACCGTCGCGGCGTCGGCGACCACGACCCGGGCGCCGGAGTCGGCGACCATCCGTACCAGCTCGCCGGTCGCCGAACGGGGGTTCATCGGCACCGCGACCAGCCCGGCGCGCAGCACTGCCAGGTACGTGGACACGAACGGTGTCGCGTTGGACAGCGCGAACGCGACCCGCTGGCCGGCGACCAGACCGAGCGACGACAGCCCGCGGGCGAGCCCGTCGACCTCGGCGTCGAGCTCGACGCCAGGTCCGGGTGTCGCCGTCGGCGCTGTCCACCAGCGCGACCCGGTCGGCGGCATCGCCGCGGGCGCGGTCCCGGAGCAGGTCGGAGACGTTGACCGCGCCTCGGGAGCCGGCCTCCTTGCTCACCGGTTCAGTCTTCCACAGCGCCGGTCGGCCCCGTCCGGCCGCCGGAGCGGTGCCCTACGCTGCGGGCGTGCCTGGCCGGACGGGAACCCAGCCGCCGCGGGTCACCGACCTGCGGGTGCGCTCGCTGCTGGCCGGCGAGGCGGCGGCCGCCGCCGCCGAGGTCGAGCAGGCGCTGGCCGTGCCGGCCGACCCGACCGCTGCGGCGTTCTTCGACGTCGACAACACGATCGTGCGCGGCGCCTCCATCTACCACCTGGCCCGGGGACTGCACCGGCGGAAGTTCTTCACCACCCGCGACATCCTCGACGGCCGCCTGGCAGCAGACCCGGTTCCGCGTCGTGGGGGTCGAGGACCCCGACCACGTGGAGAGCGCGCGTTCGTCGATGCTCGGCTTCATCGAGGGACACGCGGTCAGCGAGCTGGAGTCGCTCGGCGAGGAGATCTTCGACGAGGCGATGTCGCACCGGATCTGGCCCGGCACCCGGGCGCTCGCCCAGCGCCACCTCGACCGCGGTCAGCGGGTCTGGCTGGTCACGGCAGCCCCCATCGAGATCGCCCGCATCATCGCGTCCCGGCTCGGGCTCACCGGCGCCCTGGGCACGGTCTCGGAACAGGTCGACGGGGTCTACACCGGGCGGCTGGTGGGCGAGCTGCTGCACGGGCCCGCCAAGGCGGAGGCGGTGCTCGCGCTGGCCGAGCGGGAGGACCTCGTGCTGCACCGCTGCGCGGCGTACTCCGACTCCTCCAACGACCTGCCGCTGCTGCGGCTGGTCGGCGACCCGTGCGCGGTCAACCCGGACGGCCGGCTGCGCGAGCACGCCCGCGCGGCCGGCTGGCGGATCTACGACTACCGCACCGGCCGCAAGGCGGCCCGGTGGGGCGCGCTGGCCGCGGCGGCGACCGGGGCGGTCGTCGGAGGGGCAGCGGCCGGGGCCTCCGCCCGGCGGCGGATGTCCTGACGGACGCACCTCGGGGGCCGAACGTGCCACTCCGATCGCCCGCGACTAGCCCCTCCTCTTGTTCACCTTTACCCTGTTTTGGTTGCTCCTCGGCCTTTGTGCCGGGGGAGGGAGTGGTATGCGACGGTCCTCCGGGGGGGAGCCGCGCGGTCCTGCTGACGTCGGTCTCGACGCGCTGCGGGAGGCCGTGCTGTTGGTTCTGCACGCCCCCACGCTGTCGGCCGCGGCCTACGAGCACTCCTTCGACGTGCTGCTCGCGCAGGCCAGGGTCGCCCCGGAGACCGCGCCGGTCGTCGGTTCCGGCGGCGCGACGCAGCTGCCGCCCGACGAGCCCGACCGGGACCGCATGGTCGCGCTGGTCACGCTGGCCCAGGAGGGCGACGCGGAGGCGTTCGGGCAGCTCTACGACCGCTACGTCGACGGTGTCTACCGGTTCTGCTACCACCGGGTCTCCAGCGTGAGCCTCGCCGAGGACCTCACCAGCGAGACGTTCTTCCGGGCGCTGCGCGGCATCTCCCAGTTCCGCTGGCAGGGCCGTGACTTCGGCGCCTGGCTCACGACCATCGCCCGCAACCTGGTCACCGACCACTACAAGTCCAGCCGCGCGCGGCTCGAGACCGTCTCCGACGAGCTCCCCGAGCGCGACGACAACGGCCCGGGTCCCGAGGACGCCGCGCTGGCGATGCTCACCCAGGAGGCGCTCACCGCGGCCCTGCAGCGGCTGCCCGCCGAGCAGCGCGACTGCGTCGTGATGCGGTTCCTGCAGGGCCTGTCCATCGCCGAGACCGCCGAGGTGCTCTCCCGCTCCGAGGGCGCGGTCAAGCAGCTGCAGCTGCGCGCCGTCCGCAACCTCGCCAAGTGGCTGCCCCGGGAGGTCCGGTGAACGCCGTAACCCGCGCGGCCCGGGCCTCGTTGGTCGCCATGACACGGGGCCCAGCAGGGCGTACCCGTACGCATGACCGGTTGAGGCAAGGATGAGGACGCCGACGCTCCCGGGCCGCCGCCGCGCGGCCGAGTTCGACGACGCCCTCTCCGGTCGGCGTGAGTCGCGCGACTGGGTGGTCCGCGACCTGGTCCGCACCGTCGACACGCTCCGGGCCCGCCCGCCGGTCACGCCCGACCCGCAGTTCACCGCCGACCTCCGCGTACGCGTGCTCGCCGCTGCCGAGCGCGACCTGGCGCGACTGCCCGAGCAGGGCCGTACCCGACCTCCCGTCACCGGCCCGGTCAGCATGCCGCTGCGCCGGCGGGTCGGGCTGGCGGCCGCCGCCTCGATGTTCGTGCTGGTGGGCGGCGGCGCCGGTCTCGCGTCGGCCTCCACCCAGGCGATTCCCGGCGACCTGCTCTACCCGGTCAAGCGCGGTGTCGAGCAGACCCAGGTGGCACTCGACCGCAGCGACGGCGCGCGCGGCCGCACGCTGGTCGGCCAGGCCGACACCCGCCTGGCGGAGCTGCGCGAGCTCACGGCCGACGGGCAGCAGCCCGGCAACGACGCGCTGGTCGTCGACACCCTGCACACGTTCACCGACCAGGCCGAGGAGGGCGGCGACGCGCTGCTGGCGGCGCACGCGAGTGGCGACACCGGCGCCGTGCGCACCCTGGACGAGTTCACCGTCGGCGCCGGCAAGGCCCTCACCGACATGTCCGGCACCCTGCCCGCCGAGGCGCAGGACTCCTACACCGCCGCGGCGGGCACGGTCGCCTCGCTGCAGGCGCAGATCAGCGAGGTGTGCAGCGACTGCAGCTCGGCTACGGCCGTACGCATCCCGGTGCGAGCTGCTGGCGTCGGCCAGCACGCTGCTCCCGACCGACGGGCTGACCGGCGGCGACTCCCTGCTGGCCGGTGCGCTGCCGGGCGAGGAGTTCCTCGGCGACCCCTCCGGTTCGCTTCCCGGCGTCGATCCCGGCGACCTGCCACCGGGTGCCGGCGGCGACCCGGGCACCGACCCCGGCGACGACCCCCGTCGGCGACCCTGGCGACGACCCCAGCGACCCGGACGGCTCCGGCGGCGACGGCTCCGGCGGTTCCGGCAGCTCCGGCGACGACGGCTCTGGCGACTCCGGCGACTCCGGCGACGACGGCTCGGGCGGGCTGGGCGAGACCGGTGACGCCGTGGACGGCCTGGTCGGCGGGCTGCTCGGCGGCGGTGACGGCGGCACCGGCGACGGGCCGCTCGGTGCCGTCGGTGACGGTGTCGACGGCATCCTCGACGACGTCCCGATCGACGATCCCCTCGACGGCGTGCTCGGTCGGCGGCGACGGTGACGACGGTGGCGGCCTGCTGGGTGGCCTCGGCGGCGGCCGGGCGGCGGCGGCTCCGGCGGCAGGGCTCCGGCGGCGGCTCCGGCGGCTCGGGCGGTCCTCGGCGGCGGCTGGCGGCGGCGGTGGCGGCGGCGGGCTGCTCGGCGGGCTGCTCTGACCCTACGGCTGACCCCTCGGCTGGAGTGGGTGCGTCAGTAGAAGACGTGCTCGCGGTGCATCAGCAGCGTGTACAGCGTCTGCTGGATGGTCTCGCGCACCTGGTCGGTGACGTTGAAGACCAGCATCGGGTCGTCGGCGGCACCGTCGGAGTAGGCGTCGGTGCGGATCGGCTCGCCGAACTCGATCACCCACTTGCTGGGCAGCGGCACCATCCCGAGCGGGCCGAGCCACGGGAACAGCGGCGTCACCGGCAGGTAGGGCACGCCGAGCAGCCGGGCCACCGACGGCAGGTTGCCGATCAGCGGGTAGATCTCCTCGGCGCCGACGATCGAGCACGGCACGATCGGCACGCCCGTACGCATCGCGGCGGACACGAAGCCGCCACGGCCGAACCGCTGCAGCTTGTACCGCTCGGTGTACGGCTTCCCGACGCCCTTGAAGCCCTCCGGCCAGACACCCACCAGCTCACCGCTCGCGAGCATCCGCTCCGCGTCCTCGCCGCAGGCCAGCGTGGCCCCGCCCTTGCGCGCCATCTCGGACACGAACGGCAGGGTGAACACCAGGTCGGCACCGAGTGCCCGCAGGTAGCGGCCGGCGTGGTCGTGCACCACCAGGCTGGTCATCAGCGCGTCCATCGGCACGGTGCCGGAGTGGTTGGCCACCAGCAGCGCCCCGCCGTCGTCGGGGATGTTGTCGAGGCCGCGTACCTCGATCCGGAACCACTTCTCCGCCAGCGGCCGCAGCAGCGGCATGAAGACCTGGGAGGTCAGGTCGGCGTCGAAGCCGAGGTCGTCGACCTCGTAGTCGCCGGTGACCCGGCGCCGCAGGAACGCCAGCGCCCGCGCGACCGGGTCGACCTCGGCGCCGCGCGGGGCGTCGGGCACGACGGGGTGGCCGTGCTCTCGTCGGTACGGGACGCGCCTCGACCGGCTCGGGACCGGTCGGCTCGGGACCGGTCGGCTGGAGTCAGCGGCTCGGAGGCGGTGGGCTCCTCGGCCGGCGGCGCCTCACGCAGCGGCGCGTGGCCGCCTTGCCCGGCCGGCGCCTGCCGCTGGGCGCGAGCGACCGGGCCGCCTTGCTCGGTGACGTGTCGCCGCTGCCGCGACCGGGCTTGCCGCGGGTGCCCAGCGGGATGATCTCGGCCTCAGCCACCGGAACCACCTCCTCGAGCCGACCGCACCGCGGCGTAGACACTGCCGACGTGTTGCTCCACCTGCCGCACCGTCGAGGCGTCGACCGGCCCGCGCCCGACGCCGGCGCCGAACGCGTCCAGGGTGTCAGGAGTCGACCAGCGGGGCACGAACCCGAACCGCTCCCGCAGCGCGGTCGTGTCCACCACCCGGCCGTGGGTGAGGAAGGCGACCTGGTCCGGGGAGAGGTCGAGCTTCGACGTACGCCGCAGCGCCTGGCCGACCGGGCCGACACCGGCGGCGGGCAGCGGCAGCGCCGCTCGTCCGAGCCGGCGCAGCGCCTGGGACAGCACGAGCACACCGGCGCCGGCGACGTTGTAGGTGCCGGGCAGGTCGTTGACCGTCGCGCGGACGAGTGCCGCCAGCGCGTCGTCGGGGTGCACCAGCTGCAGCCGCGGGTCGAAGCCGAGCACGGTGGGGACGACCGGGAGCCGCAGGTACTGGGCCAACGGCCCGGTGACGCCGGCACCCAGCACGTCGCACATCCGCAGCACGGTGATGCCGACGTCGGGACGCCGCCGGGCGAAGCCGCGTACGTAGCCCTCGACCTCGGAGCAGTCCTTGGCGTAGCCGGTGCGGGGCAGCTGCTTCGGCGCGGTGTCCTCGGTGAACATCCCCGGGTCGCGGGCGGACGCGCCGTAGACCGCCGTGGACGACATCAGCACCAGGTTGCGGATGCTGGACGAGCGCTGGCACGCGGCCAGCAGCTGCATCGTCCCGATGACGTTGGTCTCCTTGAGCGTGCCGCGTCCTCCGCCGCGACCGGGGATCGCCAGCACGCTCATGTGCAGGACGGTGTCGACGTCCTCGACGGCCAGCACCTTGGCGATGACCGGGTTGCGGATGTCGGCGCGGACGAAGCGCACACCCTCGATGTCGCCGCGCGGGGGGAGCACGTCGACGCCGACGACCTTGTCGACCTCGGGGTCGTCGGCCAGTCGACGTGCGGCAGCCGCGCCGAGCTGGCCTGCCACACCTGTCACGAGGACGACGCGACCCATCGTCACCTCACTGCCGTGTTGTCGCCGTCAGCGGTTCATCCGAACCGTCCGGCGAGGTCCGTCACGTCGTCCGGGTCACTTCCCGGCACGCCTGCGCTGAATGCGCGTCCGCTTCAACAGCTTGCGGTGCTTCTTCTTCGCCATGCGCTTGCGACGCTTCTTGATGACGGAACCCACGTACGGACCAATCGCTCGGGAGGCGTCCGCGCGTGCGGCCGCCCGAGCAGCCTACCTGCCCGGGCGGAGCGTGCCGCAGTGGCGTCGGACGCCGGTCAACCGGCCTGGAAGTACGACTTCTTGAGGTAGTCGTCGACAGCGGTCTCCGGCACCCGGAACGAGCGACCGACGCGTACCGCCTCGAGCTCACCGTTGTGGACCAGCCGATACACGGTCATCTTGGACACCCGCATGGTCTGTGCGACTTCGGCAACGGTGAGGAACCGCACCTCAGACAGACCCGGCTTCTGTGGACCAGAGGCCATGGCGCACCGCACTTCCTGCACGGGACGCTCGCCGGCTTCCCCACCGGCGAACTGACGTCTGTGCGTACCGGGAGGGTAGTGCCTGGTGGGACAGGTGGGAAGGTCGAGGGGTCCAGATGAGCCCAGAGCTGACCGAGTGGGGGATGCCGGTCGCTCGGGCCGCTGGCTGGCGCGGGCGCCGGATCAGTAGTGGGGATCGAGGCCCAGCGCCGGGAACGACGCGGTGCGGGTGGCGAGGATCGAGCGGTCCAGCCAGCTGCCCGGGTCGTACCCGTCTGACCAGGATTGGAACTGCGGGTCGCCTCCGTCGGTCATCGACGCCGGGCCGGGCCGGCCGACCACCTGCTCGACCAGGTCGCGCCAGGCCTGCGGCGTCGGCGTCGAGGGGTCGAGCGGGCGGCCGTCGACGACTGCCAGCAGGTGCGTCCACGCCCGCGGGACGACGTCGGCGATCGCGTACCCGCCGCCGCCGGTGGCGACCCAGCGCCCGCCGGTGATCTCGCGGGCCAGCGCCGCGAGCGCGAGGTACGACGCCCGCTGCCCGTCGACCGAGAGCATCAGGTGCGCGAGCGGGTCGACCCGGTGCGAGTCGCACCCGTGCTGGGTGACCAGGACGTCCGGCCCGAACGCCCGCAGCACGTCGGGCACGACGGCGTGGAAGGCCCGCAGCCAGCCACTGTCGTCGGTGCCCGGCGGCAGGGCGACGTTGACCGCGCTGCCCGGTGCGAGCGGCCCGCCGTTCTCCGACGGCGCCCCGGTGCCCGGGAAGAGCGTCTGCGGCGTCTCGTGCAGGCTGACGGTGAGGACCCGCGGGTCGTCGTAGAAGATCTGCTGCACCCCGTCGCCGTGGTGCACGTCGACGTCGACGTAGGCCACCCGCTCCGCACCCTGGTCGAGCAGCCAGGCGATCGCCACCGCGATGTCGTTGTAGACGCAGAACCCGCTGGCGGTGCCCGGCATCGCGTGGTGCAGTCCGCCCGCCGGGCTCGCGGCGCGGCGCATCTGCCCCGACCACACCCGCCGGGCGGCCTCCACGCTCGCCGCCACGACCCTGGCGCTGGCCTCGTGCATGCCCTTGAACGTCGGGTTGTCGTCGCTGCCGAGACCGCGCGCCAGGTTGTGCTGCTCGGGGTCCTCGCCCGCCCGCCGCACGCAGTCGACGTAGCCCTGGTCGTGGACCAGTCCCAGCAACGCGTCGTCAGGCTCCGGCACCGGCACCTCGGGCAACCCGCCCTCGCCGACGACCCCGAGTGCCCTGGCCAGCCGCATGGTGAGCTCGAGACGGGCCGGCGCCATCGGGTGGGCCGGGCCGAAGTCGTAGTGCGTGAGGCTCTCGTCGAAGACGACGCACGCGTCACCGTCAGGGGTACGGGACATGGCGCGGACACTACCGCTGCGCGATAGACTGGTGCCGTGAGCATCGTCGCGCCCTGCCCTGTGCTGGTGGTCCGCCTCCTAGGCGGACCGTGCTGCGTACCCCTCACTCCTCTCGCACCCCGACCGCCTCGACGCAGGCGGTCGGCCCGCACGCCCCGGTGGCGCGCACCCTCGCTTGCGGCGGGGCCCGCACCCACCGGAGACCCGCATGACCACTTCTCACCACCACCACCGACCACCGTCCTATCCGGCACCGCCCTGTCCGGCATCACCCCCAGCGGCGCGCTGACGCTGGGCAACCACCTCGGCGCCCTGCGCCGGTTCGCGACCGAGCAGCACGCTGCGCGCTCGTTCTTCTTCGTCGCCGACCAGCACGCGCTGACCACCGCACACGACCCACGCGTGCTCCGCGCCCGCAGCCGTGAGCTGGCCGTGCTGATGCTCGCCGCCGGCGTCGACCCGGATGCCTCGACGCTGTTCGTGCAGTCGCGGGTGCAGGCGCACGTCGAGCTGGCGTACCTGCTGGAGTGCACCGCGCACGTGGGCGAGCTCGGCCGGATGGTGCAGTTCAAGACCAAGGGCAGCCGGCCCGGCACCCGGGCCAGCCTGTTCACGTACCCGTGCCTGATGGCGGCCGACATCCTGCTGTACGACACCGACGTGGTGCCGGTCGGCGGCGACCAGGACCAGCACGTCGAGCTGGCGCGGGTGCTCGCCGAGCGGTTCAACCGCACGTACGGGGAGACGTTCGTCGTGCCGCGGGTGGCGCGGGCCGGCGGCGGCATCGCGCGGATCGCCGACCTCGCCGACCCCACCGCGAAGATGAGCAAGTCCGCGCCCGACGGTGCGGCCGGCGTGGTGCGGATGCTCGACCCGGCCGACGTGGTGCGGCGCAAGGTGATGCGGGCCGTCACCGACGGCGACCAGCAGGTGCGCTTCGACCCGGACACGAAGCCGGGGATCTCGAACCTGCTCGGCATCCTGGCCGCGTGCACCGGCGGCGACCCCGTCGTGCTCGCGGACGAGTTCGGCGACTACGCGTCGCTCAAGCGCGCAGTGGCCGACGCGGTCGTGGCCGAGCTCGAGCCGCTGCAGGCGCGCTACGCCGCGCTGGCATCCGACCCCGCCGGCGTGGACGCGGTGCTCGCCGACGGCGCGGCGCGAGCGGCGGCCGCGGCGGCACCGGTGCTGGGCCGGGCGCGGCGTGCGATCGGGCTGGACTGAGCGCGGAGGCGGTCAGCCCTCGCCGGCGGACAGGTCGCGGGAACGGTTCCGCGCCGCCTCCATCGCGCTCAGGAACGCGGCGCGGACCTTGTGGTCCTCGAGCTCGCGCACCGCCGCGGCCGTGGTGCCGCCCGGAGAGGTGACCCGCTCCCGCAGCACGGTGGGGTGCTCGCCGGTCTCGCGCAGCAGCTTGGCCGAGCCCACCACGGTCTGGACGACCAGCTCGCTCGCCGTGCTCCGCGGCAGGCCGAGGTGCACGCCGGCCTCGATCATCGCCTCGACGACGAAGAACAGGTACGCCGGCCCGGAGCCGCTGATCGCCGTGACGGCGTCCTGCTGCTTCTCCGGGACCCGTACGACCTTGCCGGTCGCCGAGAGCAGCTCCTCGACCTCGGACAGGTGCGGCTCGTCGCACGAGGAGCCCCGCGAGATGGCGGCCATGCCCTCGTCGACCAGGGCCGGGGTGTTGGGCATCACCCGCACCACCGGGGTGCCGCTCGGCAGCCGGCTCTCGATGAAACCCGTGGTGATGCCGGCGGCCAGCGACACGACCATGGTGCCGCCGGAGAGGTGCGGTGCGACCTCGTCGAGGACGTCGCCCATGTCCTGCGGCTTGACCACGAGCACGAGGGTGTCGGCCTTGCGGGCGGCGTCGACGTTGCCGACCACCTGGACGCCGTACCGCTCCTGCAGCTCGGCCGCCCGCTCCGGTCGCCGCTCGGCGAGCAGCAGCTCCTCCGGTCGCCGGCCCGCACGCAGCAGCCCCGACACCAGCGTCTCGCCCATCACTCCCGCGCCCAGCACGGCCACCACAGTCATCCCCCCATGATGCCTCCCCACCCCCGGGCACCCCGCTCGGGGTTTCCCAAGCGAACCCGAGAAACCGAAGGTTCCCCCGTGTTGCGACACGGGGGTGACCTTCGGTTTCCCACGTGACCTTGGGAAACCTGACCCCGGGTCAGGCGGTGCGGCGGCGGAGGGTGGCGGCGCCGAGCAGCAGGGCGAGCAGGCCGGCGCCGGCCACGACGATGACGTCGACGGCGAGCTCGGTGGTCCACTCGCTCGAGGCCTGGACCTGCTGCATGGCATCGACCGCGTACGAGAGCGGCAGCACGTCGGAGATGGCGTGCAGCACGTCGGGCAGCGCGTCGCGGGCGACGAACAACCCGCACAGCAGCACCTGCGGCAGCACCAGCGCCGGCATGAACTGCACCGCCTGGAACTCCGTCTCCGCGAACGCCGACACGAACAGGCCGAGGGCGGTGCCGAGGACCGCGTTGAGCACCGACACGAAGGTGAGCGTCCAGGCCGAGCCCTGGACCTCCATGTCCAGCACACCGACCGTCAGCCCGACCGCCAGCAGCGACTGCACGAGCGCCACCGCACCGAACGCGAGGGCGTAGCCGAGCAGCAGGTCGGCCTTGCCCATCGGCATCGACAGCAGCCGCTCGAGGGTGCCGGACGAGCGCTCGCGCAACGTCGTCACCGAGGTCACCAGGAACATCACGATGAACGGGAACAGCGCCAGCAGCGGCGGGCCGAACTGGTTGAAGACCACGTCGTTGCCGTCGAACATCCACCACAGCAAGGTGAGCAGGACGCAGGGGACCACGAGCAGCATGGCCACCGTGCGGTGGTCGCGGCGCAGCTGGGCGAGCACCCGGCTCGCGACCGCGAGGGTGATCCGCGGTGTCATGAGGCCACCTCCTTGTTGCGGGCGTTGTCGATCAGGGTGAGGAACGCCCCCTCGATGTCGTCGGCGCCGGTCGCGGCACGCAGCGCCGTCCGGGGTGTCCTCGGCCAGCAGCTCGCCCTCGCGCAGCAGCAGCAGCCGGTCGCAGCGGTCCGCCTCGTCCATCACGTGGCTGGACACCAGCAGCGTCGTGCCGTTGTCGGCCAGCTGGTGGAACAGCTTCCACAGGTCGCGGCGCAGCACCGGGTCGAGCCCGACGGTGGGCTCGTCGAGCACCAGCAGGTCTGGCTCGCCGAGCAGGGCGACCGCGAGCGAGGCCCGCGAGCGCTGCCCCCCGGACAGCCGGCCCACCAGCGAGTCCGCGTGGTCGACCAGGTCGACCAGTTCCAGCGCGCTCTCGGCCGAGTCCTTGGGGGCACCCAGCACCCGGGCGAAGAAGCGCAGGTTCTCGGCCACGGTGAGGTCGGCGTAGACGCTCGGCGCCTGGGTCACGTAGCCCACCTGCCGCCGGAGCGCGGCAGAGCCGGCGGGCTGGCCCAGCACCTCGACCCGGCCGCCCTGCACCTGCTGCACGCCGACGATCGCGCGGATGAGCGTGGACTTGCCGCCCCCGGAGGGGCCGAGCAGGCCGGTCACCTGAGCGCTGGGGAGCACGCAGGACAGGTCCGGCAGGACGACGCGGCCACCGCGGACCACGCGCAGGTTCTCGATGCGTACGGCGTTCGGCTTTATTGGCCATGTGTTTAATATGCCTCGCACGCGCCGCCTGTCAACCGAGTGCCAGGGGCGGTCAGCCGCGCAGGTGGTGCTGCAGCACCGGGGCCAGCCGGCGGACCAGCTCGTCGGGGCTGGTGGAGGCCAGCGGCTCGACCACGACGACGTGCCGGAACATCTCCATCCCGATGACCTGGGACAGCGCGAGCTGCAGCCGGAGGGTGGCGTCGGGGCCGGCGATGGCCGAGCCCAGCACCGTGACCACGATCCGCAGGAAGCCGTCGCGCAGCATGGCCGCGATCGGCTCGCTGGTCATCGCCCCGCGCAGCAGCGCCAGCAGCGGCTCCCGCTTCGCCTCGTCCTCCCAGATCGAGACGATGGCGCGCGCCATCCGCTCCCCCACCTCCTCGGGTGGTCCCTCGACCACCGGGCGCAGGGCGACCCGCGGGTCGAACGGCACCTCCAGCGCCTCGAGGAAGAGGTCCTCCTTGGACCCGAAGAAGTGGTGCACCATGCCCGGCGCGACGCCGGCCGCCGTGGCGATGCCGCGGATCGTCGTACGCTCAAATCCCTTGTCTGCAAAGGATGTACGCGCCGCCGACAACACCTCACTGCGGGTGTCCGGAGCGCCGGGGCGGCGACCCGGCCCTCGCGACGGCGCCGCGGTGGACACCGCGCTCAGCCCTTGGTGGCGACGGAGCGCACGAAGAAGCCCACGTTGGCCGGCCGCTCCGCGAGCCTGCGCATCAGGTAGCCGTACCACTCGTCGCCGTAGGGCACGTAGACCCGCATGGTGTTGCCCGCCCCGACCAGCCGGCGCTGCTCCTCGGGCCGCACGCCGTAGAGCATCTGGTACTCGTAGCTGTCCTGCGCCCGGTCGGCACGGTCGGCCAGCACGCCGCCGATGCGGACCAGCCGCGGGTCGTGGGTGGCGATCATCGGGTAGCCGGCACCGTTCATCAGCACCTTGAGGCAGCGCACGTAGGACCGGTCGACGTCGATGCGGTCGGGGTAGGCGACCGACTCGGGCTCGTTGTAGGCCCCCTTGCACAGCCGGACCCGCGAGCCGGTGTGGGCGAGGTCCTTGCAGTCGCCCTCGGTACGCCGCAGGTAGGCCTGCAGCACGGCACCGGTCTCGGGGAAGTCCTGCCGCAGCTCGGTGAGCACGTCCAGCGTGGCGTCGGTGGTGGTGTGGTCCTCGGCGTCGAGGGTCACCGTGGTGCCGGCGTTGCGCGCGGCCTGGCAGACCCGGCGCGCGTTCTCCAGCGCGACCCGGTCGGCGTCGTCGCGGTTGCCCGGCATCGCCTGGCCGATCGCGGACAGCTTCACCGACACCTCGGTGTCGGTGGTGAGCCCGGCCTCGCCGAGCTGCCGCAGCACCTCGACGTACTCCGCCACCTTGGCATCGGCCTGCTCCCGGTCGAGCGTGTCCTCGCCGAGGTGGTCGAGCGACACCCGCATCCCGTCGGCGGCCAGCTCGGACGAGACCCGTACGGCGTCCTCGGGCGTCTCGCCCGCCACGAAGCGGCTGACGATCCCGCCGGAGACCGGCATCGTGCTCGCGAGCCGCTTGACCCGCTCGCTGCGCGCCAGCGCCAGCAACGACCTCCTCAGCACTGCGTTCCTCCCCTCACCGCGGCCCCCGCAGCACGCGGTCGGTGCTGACTGTACGGCCTCATCCGTGCTCTGCGACTCCGTCGCTCCCGACGACGAAGCCGGCGCGGCGGGGTGCCGCCAGGTGCAGCCGGGTGAACGCGAGCGACTCCGCCAGGTCGGCCTCGCGGGCGTCGCGGTCGACCGCGCGGCGGGTGTTGATCTCGACCACCACGTGGCCGTCGAAGCCGCGCGCCGCGAGCAGCCCCAGCAGCTCGGCGCAGGGCTGGGTGCCGCGGCCCGGCACCAGGTGCTCGTCCTTGGCCGAGCCGGACCCGTCGGCCATGTGCACGTGGGTGAGCCGGCCGGCGAGGTCGCGGGCCATCGCGACGGCGTCCGACCCGGCGGTGGCGGTGTGGGACAGGTCGAGGGTGACGTGCGGCGCGTCGTGCTGGAGCGGGTCCCAGTCCGGCGCGTACGCCTGGACCTCCCGCCGTCGCGCCCGCCACGGGTACATGTTCTCCACCGCGTAGGCCAGGCCGGTGCGCTCCTCGATCTCGACGATGCCCTCGAGGAAGGTGCGGGCGTAGTCGCGCTGCCACCGGAACGCCGGGTGCACGACGACGACGTCCGCGCCCACCGCGTGGGCCATCTCCGCGCTGCGCTCGAGCTTGCCCCAGGGATCGGTGCCCCAGACCCGTTGGGTGATGAGCAGGCACGGCGCGTGGATCGCCACGACCGGCAGCTGGTAGCGCTCGGACAGCCGCCGGACGGCGTCGACGTCCTGGCTGTCGTCGTCCATGCCGACCATGACCTCGACGGCGTCGTAGCCGAGCGACGCGGCCAGCCCGAACGCCTCCGCCGTCGGCGTCGGGATAGACCGAGGCGGTCGACAGCGCGACCGCGGACGTGGGCACGTCCACCGCCGGGTCGACCTGGTCCGTCACCCGGTAGAGCCTAGGCAACGACGGGCTGTGGCGCTCGACAGCCTCGTCACATCAGGTCGAGCCGCTCGAGGATCACGCCCTCGCGCAGCGCCCACGGGCAGATCTCCAGGCCGGACAGCCCGAACAGCTCCATCAGCGCGTCGGCGACGAACGCTCCCGCCACGACCTGGTGGGCCCGGTTGGCAGAGACGCCGGGCAGGTCGGCGATCTCGTCGATCGGCATCTTCACCAGCCGCGGCAGCCAGTCGGCCAGCTCCTCGCGCTCGAGCGCCCGCCGGACGAACGGGCCCTCGTCGGACGCGGCGGCACCGCAGATCCGGGCCAGCGAGCGGAACGTCTTGCTGGTGGCCACCGCACGGTCGGCGTCGCCCCAGCGCAGCACGTCCCGGGCGTCCTGCGCCATCTGGGTGCGGACGTGCCGGCGCAGCGCCCGGACCGCGTCGTCGTCGGCCGGCTGCGCCACCAGGTGGTCGCGCGCCAGCCGCGCGGCGCCGAGCGGCAGCGACTGCACCACGTCGGGCTGCTCGTCGGTGCCGGCCGCGATCTCCAGCGACCCGCCGCCGACGTCGAAGACCGCGAGCCGTCCGGACGACCAGCCGAACCAGCGCCGCACGGCCAGGAAGGTCAGCCGCGCCTCGTGCCCGCCGGACAGGATCTCCAGCTCGACGCCCGGTCGCGTCCCGCACGGTCGCCAGCACCTGGTCGGCGTTGGTCGCGTCGCGCAGCGCCGACGTCGCGAAGGCGATGATCGAGGCGCAGCCCTTGTCCTCCGCGACCGCCTGGGACTGCCGGACGAACGCCACCAGCGCGTCGATCCCGTTGGTCTCCATGGCGCCGGCCGGGTCGATGTGCTCGGCCAGCCGCAGCGGCTCCTTGAAGGAGTACGCCGGCAGCGGCGCCGCCCCGCGGTGCGCGTCGACGACCAGCAGGTGCCCGGTGTTCGAGCCGATGTCCAGGACGCCGGTGCGCATGGTGTGTGGAGGCTAGCCCTCCCCGGTCACCGGCGGCGGATGCCCAGCACCACCGGGCTGTCGGGCAGCACCGAGCTGCCGAACCGGAGGGTCAGCACCCGTGACCCCGGCCGCGGCGGGTGCGGCCGGGTGGGCACCACGACCTGGACCGGTCCGCTCCCCCGGCTGGAGCACGACCCGGGTCGCGGTACCGGTCCGCCACCGGCGTCGCCGGGCGCCGGGTCGCCACGCAGGTGCTGCGTCGGCCCAGCGCGCCGGCACGTCGGAGACCAGCAGGTTGCGCCGCTGCGGCTGTGTCACCAGCCCGTTGACCGTCACGTGCACGTCGTAGTCGGCGAGCCGGTCGAGCCGCACCCGCCACACCATCTGCTCCCCCGGTGCCACGCCGGGCGCCGCCCGGCGCACGCTGAGCCGGGCGTCGGGGTCGTCGTCGAGGACGACGACCTCGGAGAACTGGTTGCCCACGACCACCGAGCGCTCGCCGATGGCCTGCAGGAAGACCGTCGTGCGGGCCACGTCGTCGATCGCGTCGGCCTCGTACGGGACCTCGAAGCTGCCCTCGGTCGCGCCGGCCGGCACGTGCACCGGTGATGCCCCGCACCATGACCCGGTCGTCGTAGGTCGCCGCCGCCACCGTCACCTTCGCCGGCCGGGGCGACGGCTCGTCCAGGGTGTACGTCATCGTCGCGGTCGCCTCGCCGGGACCGTCACCCTCGTCGACCACGACCCGTGGGCCGAGCGAGAACGTCGACAGCCGGACGTCGGGCACCGGCCGCAGCGCCGGTCTGCGGGCAGCGGCGTCGACCACCCAGACGCGCCCCTCGGGCGAGGCCGCGACGAGGGTCACCGCCGCCACCTCGTCGAGGTCGAGTCTCGGCGGGGCGTTGTCCGGGTCGACCCGCAGCGTCTGCCCCCAGTACGTGCGGATGTAGCCGCCGGTCAGTCCGGTCAGGTCGCGGGGGTTGGTCTCCACGCGTCCCCGTCGGCGTCGGTCAGCTGGATCCGGACCCGCTGGTCGTCGATCGTCGGGTCGACGACCGTACGGAGGTCGAGCGTCGTACCGGGCGCGGACAGGTCCAACGGCTGGTCGAGGGCGAGCCCGGCGCCGACACTCGCTGGACGACCAGGTGAGCGACAGCTCCATCGGCGAGTCGGTCGCGACCGGCAGGTTGTACCAGTGCAGCATCCGCTGCGCCTGGATGCCCCGCGCGCACGGCGGGGCGAAGGCGTTCTGCCGCCCGATCGCCCGGCACAGCACACCCGCACCGGTGGGTCCGTTGCCGACTCCCGGGCGCACCAGGGTGCGGTCGCCGCCCAGCGCGTGCGTGCGCACCGACTCGGCGCCGGCCGAGCCGACCGTCACCGGCCCGGCCGCGTCGAGCATCGCGAGCATGTCGGTGTCGTCGTCGGCGAACAGCCGCACCGCACCGGCGATCCACGCCTTGCCGGCCTGCCGCTGCTGCTGGGCGGTCAGGCGGGTCGGCGAGTCGTCGCCGCACAGCGGGTGCTTGCGGTCGAACCAGTCGTCGACGCTCGGCGCGACCGAGATCCCCGGTGTCCACTCGGTGTTGAAGTAGTTGTGGTTGGCCCCGCGCATCAGCACGCTGCTGCGGAACGCGGTGTCGCCGGCGGTGAGGTCGCGCGCGAGGTCGGTGTACTGCTCCCCCTGCAGGTCGCTCACGTCACCGTCGCAGTAGGGCAGCAGCGTCACCGACGGCGTGAACGAGGTCGCGAGCCGGGCGAAGTTGGTCGGCGCGACCAGCACCTCGCCGCGGATGTCCCACGGCGCGTCGGACGGCGCGTCGGCGGTCGCCCTGGCGACGCCCTCGCCGCCGCGGCTGTGCCCGACGAGCACGGTGCGGCCGACGTCGATCCGGCCGAACCAGCGAGGCCGGCCGGGATCGGCCGCCCATCGGGTCAGCAGGTCGAGGTGGTGGCGGACGAGGGCCGAGCGAGCCTCGGCCCCGCCGTCGAGGCTGTCGAAGTCCTGGGCGTTGACCGCGTTGGCCGAGATGGACACCGAGGCGTAGCCCTGGGTGGCGAGCAGCCGCTGGACGTAGTCGTAGCCGAGATAGCTCGGGATCGGCTGCCGCTCCCCCGCGCAGCCCCACTGCCTCGCGCCGACGTCCGAGTCGGTGCCCACCGCACCTCGGGGCCGGTAGCAGGGCGAGTGCCGGCCGTGCAGGAACAGCACCAGCGGTGCGTCGTCGACGCCCTCGGGCAGCACCACGTGCCCGAGCACCTCCATCGACCTGTCGAACTCGTGCCAGGGCAGCGGGGCGGCGGAGTAGTCGAAGCCGCGGCCGCCGCGTCGTAGGGGCCGGGGACGCCCGGGTCGACGTCGAGCACGTCGGCGTCGGCGAACGCCTGCCGCGCCGGCGTCGCCCTGCCCGGCAGCCAGCAGGGACGGGGCCACCGGTCCGGCCCGGTCGAGCCGGTCGGCGCCGAGCCAGACCTCGAGCCGGCGGGTGTCGACCCCGGCCAGCGCGTCCAGCGGCACGGCCAGGCCGCGGCCGTCGGCGGTGCCGGTCGGCACCGCCACCACGCCGCCCGTCGACGCGGAGCTCCGGCCGGGCGTCGGTGACCGGCAGCGGGCGCGGCGAGCGCCACACCAGCACCGGGCCGGGCTCGCCGGCCGGCCGGCTCGCGGCGGCGGTACGCACCTGCCAGCTGCCCACCAGGGCGGCTCCCCCGGGCAGCCGTACGTCGCCGGGGGCTGCCACTGGTGCGGCCGGGGCCGCCGGCGCGGCCGCAGGCAGCAGGCGGCGCCAGCGAGGAGACCGACGGCGAGCAGGCCGGTCACCAGCCCGGGCACGACGATGTCGCGGGCACGGGTCACGGTCATGGGTCGTCCTCCTCGGCGCGTTCCAACCTTGTCCACGCGCCCGCGCTGGCTAGGGTTGCCCCGTGCCCGAGGTCGACCTGGACTTTCCCCGTACCTGGGCAGAGTTCCCTGATCCTGCCGATGACGACCAGGTCTTCAGGTGCGACCTGACGTTCCTGACGTCCAGCTACACCTGCATCTTCGGCAACGGCTGTCCCGGCGTCTACGCCGAGCGGCCCCATGATGGCTGCTGCACCCTCGGTGCGCACTTCGCCGACAAGGCCGACGAGAAGCGGGTCAAGAAGGCGATGAAGCTGCTCGGCCCGGACGACTGGGAGTACCGCAGCACCGGCCGCAAGGACGGGGTCGTCGAGCTCGACGACGACGGCGAGCGCAAGACCCGGGTCGTCGACGGCGCCTGCGTCTTCCTCAACCGTCCGGGGTTCGTGGGCGGTGAGGGGTGCGCGCTGCACGGGTGGGCGCTGCGCCACGACACCGAGCCGCTGGAGACGAAGCCGGACGTGTGCTGGCAGCTGCCGCTGCGGCGCCGCTACCGCGACGTCGAGCGCACCGACGGGAGCTCGTACCTCGAGATCAGCATCGAGGAGTACGACCGCCGCGGCTGGGGTCCCGGCGGGCACGACATGGACTGGTACTGCTCGGGCAACAGCGAGGCGCACGTCGCGCCCGACCCGGTCTACGTCGGCAACCGGCCCGAGCTGGTCGAGCTGATGGGGCAGCCGGCCTACGACGAGCTCGCCGCGCTGTGCGACGAGCACCTGGCCCGGCGCAACCAGCTGACCCTGCACCCCGCGACCCGGCTCGCCCGCGGCTGAGTCGCACACTGCACCGCGCCCCGGACCCCCCGCCGCCCGGACGTCCGAGCCGTCGCTCCACAATCGAGTCATGCGTCTCGACCACGTCTCGTACGCGGCCGGGCCGGACGGCCTGGCAGCGACCGCCGCCCGGCTGTCGTCGGCGATCGGCGAGGACTTCGTCGACGGGGGCGTGCACCCCCGCTTCGGCACCCGCAACATGCTGCTGCCGCTGACCGGCGGCCACTACCTCGAGGTGGTGGCGGTGCTCGACCACCCCGCGTCGGACAAGGTGCCGTTCGGGCAGGCGGTGCGGGCCCGGTCGGAGGCCGGCGGCGGCTGGCTCGGCTGGGTCGTCTCCGTCGACGACATCGCACCGGTCGAGCAGCGGCTGGGGCGTACGGCGGTCAAGGGCAACCGCTGGCGACCCGACGGCTTCGAGCTGCGCTGGCGCCAGATCGGGGTCAAGGGCCTGCAGTCCGACCCGCAGCTGCCGTTCGTCGTGCAGTGGGAGGTGCCCGCGGAGGCGCACCCGTCCGCCGAGGCCTCCGGCGACGTCACCCTGCGCGCGCTGGAGATCGCCGGCGCGCCCGAGCGGGTCGAGGAGTGGCTCGGCACGCCGGCCACCCGGGCGCTCGGCGAGCGTCGAGGTGGAGTGGGTCGCCCCGCACGGCCAGCCCGGGATCGTCGCCGCGCACCTGTCGACCCCCTCGGGCATCGTCCGGCTGTGAGCCGGATCGAGCCCGGCGCCCGGCCGAGCCCGAACATCTGGCACCACGCCGCGACGTACGAGCTGGAGAACCGCGCCGTCGACCCCGACGGCCGGATCGAGCAGGCGATGGCCGACGTGCGCGGCTGGGACGGCGCCACCGTGCTCGACATCGGCTGCGGCACCGGCTTCCACCTGCCCCGCTTCGCGGAGCGGGCGGCGCGGGTGGTGGGCGTGGAGCCGCACGGCGGGCTCGCGGCGACGGCCCGGCAGCGGTGCGCGGGACTGTCCGGGGTCGAGGTGCGCGCCGGCACCGCCCAGGCGCTGCCGGTGCCGGACGCGTCGGTCGACGTCGTGCACGCGCGGTGGTCGTACTTCTTCGGTCCCGGCTGCGAGCCCGGCCTGGCCGAGATCGACCGGGTGCTGCGGGCCGGTGGCGCGGCGTTCGTCGTCGACAACGACGCGACCCGGAGCACGTTCGGCGGCTGGTTCCGGCAGGCGCTGCCCACGTACGACGCGGCGGCCGTCGAGCGGTTCTGGTCCGGCCGCGGCTGGACCCGCACGCCCGTGCTGACCGAGTGGCGGTTCGCGAGGCGCGCCGACCTCGAGGCCGTCGTGCGGATCGAGTTCGCCCCCGAGGTGGCCGACCAGGTGCTCGCCGACCACGTCGGCACCTCGCGTCGACTACGCGGTCAACGTCTGGTCCCGCTGCCGCTGACGCGGCCCGTCGGAGCGGGGCTGTCGGCAGCGTCGCCTAGCGTGTACGACGTGGCCTCCCCCTCCGTGAAGCAGCAGCGCAGCAGGGCTCGCCTACCGCTGCACCGAGTGCGGCTGGGAGACCGGCAAGTGGGTGGGGCGCTGCGGCGAGTGCCAGGCCTGGGGCAGCGTCGACGAGGTCGGGGCCAAGCCGTCCGGGCGCACCGACCGCCGGGCCGGTGAGCACCCCCGCCCGGCCGATCACCGACATCGACGTCGAGGCCTCCCGGGCGATCAGCTCGGGCGTCGGCGAGCTCGACCGGGTGCTCGGCGGCGGAGTCGTCAAGGGTGTCTCGCTGCTGCTCGCCGGCGAGCCCGGGGTGGGCAAGTCCACGCTGCTGCTCGAGGTCGCCGCCAAGTGGGCGGCCGCCGGGCGGCGCACGCTCTACGTCACCGGCGAGGAGTCCGCGGCGCAGGTGCGGCTGCGCGCCGAGCGCACCGGCGCGGTGGAGTCCGAGCTCTACCTCGCCGCCGAGACCGATCTCGGCGCGGTGCTCGGCCACATCGAGCAGGTGCAGCCGACCCTGGTGGTGGTCGACTCGGTGCAGACCATCGGCGCCGCCGACGCCGACGGGGTGCCCGGCGGCGTGACGCAGGTCCGCGAGGTGGCCAGCAGCCTGGTCCAGGTCGCCAAGCGGCGCGGCATCGCCACCCTGCTGGTCGGCCACGTCACCAAGGAGGGCGGCGTCGCCGGACCGCGTGCGCTCGAGCACCTGGTCGACGTCGTGCTGCACTTCGAGGGCGACCGCACGTCGCGGCTGCGGTTCGTCCGCGCGATGAAGAACCGCTTCGGCCCGGTCGACGAGGTGGGCTGCTTCGACCTCTCCCACGACGGCATCGTCGAGGTGACCGACCCGACCGGGCTTGTTCGTGTCCCGCCACGTCGAGCCGGTGGCGGGCACCTGCGTGACGGTCACCCTCGACGGCCGCCGCCCGCTGCTCGGCGAGGTGCAGGCACTCGTCGCACCGTCGTCGCTGCAGTCGCCGCGCCGAGCCACCAGCGGCGTCGAGACGGCACGCGCCGCGATGGTCCTCGCGGTGCTCGAGCGCCGGGCGGGTCTGCGGCTGTCGGCCAAGGACGTCTACCTCGCCACCGTCGGCGGCGGCAGGCTCAGCGAGCCCTCGGCCGACCTGGCGGTCGCGGTCGCCACCGCGTCCGCGGGCGCCGACACGCGTGGTGTCCACCGACGTGGTCGCCATCGGCGAGGTCGGGCTGGCCGGCGAGGTGCGCCGGGTGTCCGGACTGCGCCGGCGGCTGGAAGAGGCGGCCCGGTTGGGATTCCGGCACGCGCTGGTCCCGTCCGACACCGGACCGGAGCAGGTGCCGGCCATTCCCGGCCTGCAGGTCATCGGGGTCCCCGACGTCGTGTCCGCGCTGCGCGTGGTCGGTCTGGTGCCCGGCGACACCCGTGCCAAGGTCACGCCCAACCACGGCAATCCACGGGTTCCGCATCTCAGTGTGGTGCGCCCCGACTGAGCAGACCGCGCGGCGTGATGGAATGCACTGCCAGGGGCCGACCCGCACCCCCTACACTTCGCGACGTCGGTACAGATCGTCAGACGGGGGCCGACAGGACGTGAACGTGGTCAGCAGCGACAAGGCAGACAGGTCCGCCGAGGAGGCGCGCCTGCGGGCCACGCTTGCCACCATCGCCCCCGGCACCGCCCTGCGCGAGGGTCTGGAGCGGATCCTGCGCGGACGTACGGGCGCGCTGCTGGTGCTCGGACTCGACCGCACCGTGGAGGCGATCTCCACCGGCGGCTTCAGCCTGGACGTGCCGTTCACCGCCACCGGGCTGCGCGAGCTGGCCAAGATGGACGGCGCGATCGTCCTCGACCGCGACGTCACCCGGATCGTGCGGGCCGCGGTGCACCTGATGCCCGACGCGTCCATCCACACCGACGAGACCGGCACCCGGCACCGCACCGCCGACCGGGTCGCCCGCCAGACCGGCCTGCCCGTCGTCTCCGTCTCGCAGTCGATGCAGATCATCGCCGTCTACGTCGGCGGCACCCGGCACGTGCTCGAGGACACCGGGGCGATCCTGTCCCGTGCCAACCAGGCGCTGGCGACCCTCGAGCGCTACAAGATGCGCCTCGACGAGGTGTCCGGCGCCCTGTCCGCGCTCGAGATCGAGGACCTGGTGACGATCCGCGACGTGGCCTCGGTCGCGCAGCGGCTGGAGATGGTCGTCCGCATCGCCCGCGAGATCGAGGGCTACGTGGTCGAGCTCGGCACCGACGGCCGGCTGCTCTCGCTGCAGCTCGAGGAGCTCGTCGGCGGCGTCGACGACGAGCGCGGCCTGGTCGTCCGCGACTACGCACCCGCCGGGCGCAAGGCGCGACCCATCGACGACGTGCTCGCCGACCTCGGCGCGCTCGACCCGAGCGAGCTGGTCGACGTGGCCGCCGTCGCCCGCGCGGTCGGCCTCGCCCAGGGCGAGCACCTCGACACCGCGCTGTCGCCACGCGGCTACCGGCTGCTGGCCAAGGTGCCCCGGCTGCCCGGCGCCGTGGTCGAGCGGCTGGTCGACCACTTCGGCACCCTGCAGAAGCTGCTGGCCGCGAGCATCGACGACCTGCAGCTGGTCGACGGTGTCGGCGAGCTGCGCGCCCGCAGCGTGCGCGAGGGACTCAGCCGGCTGGCCGAGTCGAGCATCCTCGAGCGCTACGTCTGACGCCAGACGCTCCCGCGGGCTCACTCGTCCGCCGAGTCACCCACGTGGTTGCCGGTGCTCGCGTCGTCCTCGCCGCCGTAGTCGATGCCGCCCTGCCCGCTGCCGCCGAGCCGGAGCCGGAGCCGGCGCCCTGGCGTCATCGGTGTCCTCGTCCGTACCGGCATCAGTGCCGGCATTGCCTGCGCCGTTGCCGGAGTCGTCGGCCGACTCGTCGTCGGCAGCGTCGCCTGGCCCTGCCCGCCACGCGGCCCGTCGCCCTCGTGCTCCGGCGGCGCCGCGGCCTCCAGGTCGAAGTCGGCCCGGCTCGGCTCCCCCTCGTAGACGGCGGCCTCGACCGCGTACGCGCCCGGCGACGCGACCTTGGTCGTGCCGGTGCAACCCCGGTCGCCGTAGATCCCCGGCCACACCACGTCCAGCGCCGACGTCCAGCCCGGGCGCAGCACCACGGTCTGCTCCGGCACCGCACCGGGACACTGCTCGGTGCTCCAGACCGGCGACCCGCCGGTCGACACCTGCACCAGCAGCAGCTCGGCGTCGATCTCGATCCGGCACGACGTCGACCCGACGGTCGACAGCGACAGCCGCACCGGCACGTCCGTCCCGCCGGCGGCATCCGGCGTCGACCGACGGCACCACCCGCACGTCCTTGGGCAGGCACCCGCCCTCGGCATCGGGCAGCCCGGTGGTGACGACCCTCGGCTTGCCGTCGACGTCGCCGCCGCCGCGGGGCCGGCCGTCGTCCGGGGGCGTCGTCGTCGGCGGGGTCGTGGTGGTGGGCTCCGAGGCCGGGGGTTCCTGGGACGCGGCGGCCTGCTGCGCGTCGTCGCCCCCGCCGATCAAGGCGGTCACGCCCCACACCAGGGCGACGGCGACACCGAGCACCAGCAGCCGGCGGAACCAGTAGACCCGCGCGGGCAGGCGCGCGGGTCGGCGGCGCGGCGGTGGCCGGCGAGAGGCGGGAGCACTCATCCCGGCAACGCTAACCCGGCAACAGCGACGCATCCGGCAGCCGCGCCGCAAGCCCCGGACAGCCCTCGGCTGACCCCCGCGAACGATCCGACCCACGCATGCCCCGACCCCCACCAGGTCGGATCGTCGGACAGCCTCCGCGAACGATCCGACCCCACGTCTGCCCCGACCCCACCAGGTCGGATCGTTCGGGGGGTGGGGCGGTGGGAGGATCCGGGCGATGACGACGGACGTCCCGGCCCGGGTCACGGCGTGGTACGCCGAGCACCGGCGGGACCTGCCCTGGCGGCGGCCGGAGGCGTCGGCGTGGGGGGTGCTGGTCTCGGAGTTCATGCTGCAGCAGACGCCGGTTGCCCGGGTGCTGCCGGCGTGGGAGCAGTGGCTGGCGCGCTGGCCGACGACCCGCCGCGCTCGCCGCCGAGCCGCCCGGCGAGGCGGTACGGGCCTGGGGCCGGCTCGGCTACCCCCGCCGGGCGCTGCGGCTGCACGCTGCCGCGGTGGCCATGCTGGAGCGGCACGGCGGCGAGGTGCCGGCCGACCCGACAGACCTGCGCGCGCTGCCGGGAGTCGGCGACTACACGGCGGCCGCGGTCGCCGCGTTCGCGTACCAGCGGCGCACCCTGGTGCTCGACACCAACGTGCGCCGGGTGCTCGGGCGGGTGCTGCGGGCACAGCCGCATCCCCCCGCCACCGCGCCCGACCGTCGGCGAGCGGGCCGACGCCGAGTCGCTGCTGCCCGCCGACCCCGCGACCGCGGCGACCTGGTCGGTCGCGGTGATGGAGCTCGGCGCCCTGGTCTGCACCGCCCGCGCGCCGCGCTGCGGCGCGTGCCCGGTGTCGACCGACTGTCGCTGGCTGGCTGCCGGCTGCCCGGCCGACCCGTCCTCCGCTCCGCGCACCCAGACCTACGCCGGCACCGACCGGCAGGTACGCGGCCGACTGCTGGCCGTGCTCCGCGACGCCGACCACCCGGTGCCGCGCGGTTCGCTGGAGGCGGCCTGGGACGAGCCGGTGCAGCGCGAGCGTGCCCTCGATGCGCTCGTGGCCGACGGCCTGGTCGAGCCGCTCGGGCCGGACACGTTCGCCCTGCCCGGCACCCACCGCGAGCCGGCCTGAACCTCAGCCGTCGCTGATCCGCTGCACCGCGTCGGCGAGGTCGCGGACCACCTGGTCCACGTGCCGGGCGCCGCCGTCCACCGGCTGGTCGAGGATCAGCCCGAACAAGGTGGCGTCCACCAGCTCGCCGACCCGGTCGGCCCGACGCGCGGCGACCCCGCTGCGCACCATGAAGTCGGCGACCGCCTCGCCCCAGACGTCGTTGCTGCGCTGGGCGGCCGAGAGGTACGGCTCGTCGCCGAGCAGCCCGAGCGCCGCCGACTGCGCGTACACCCGCAGGCACCAGGCGATGACCGGCTGCTGCCAGGCCCGCCACAGCGCCTGCACCGCCGCCCGGGGGGAACGCGCGGCGGGCAGCGCGCGCAGCGCGGCGACGGAGCGGTCGTTGGCCCGCTCGATCACCCCGGCGACCAGGGCGTCCTTGCTGCCGAAGTGGTAGACGCAGCATCCGGTCGCTGGTGTCCAGCGCGGCCGCCAGCGGGCGCAGGCTCAGCCCGGCGATGCCGTGCTCGAGCACGTAGTCGGTGGCCCGCTCGGCCAGCGCTTCCTGTCTCCCGGTCTCGCGTGGCACCCGTCACCCTTCTCCCGCTCGTACGGCATCGTAGCGAGTGCTACAGTAACGGGTGTAGCGACTGCTACATAAGCGCGTGAGAACAGGAGCAGGACCGTGTGGGTGGCAGCGTCGATGCTGGGTGTGGCGATCGTGGTGGAGGTGGCCGCGACCGCTGTCCTGCCGCGGGCGGCCGGCTTCACCCATCCGGGGTGGACCGCGGTCGTCCTCGGCGGCTACGCGGTGTCGATCTGGTTGCTCGCCCTGGTGGTGCGCCAGATCCCGGTGTCGGTGGCCTACGCCGTCTGGTCGGGCGCCGGCACTGCGCTGGTGGCGGTGGCCGGGTTCGCGTTCCTGGGCGAGCGGGTCGACGCCATCAAGCTGAGCGCGCTGGCCGCGATCGTCCTCGGCGTCATCGTCCTCAACGTCAGCTCCGCCGCGCACTGACCCGTCCCCCACCTGCCCCCCAACGACAATCATCCGCGCAGTACGCCCGGGGCGTACTGCGCGGATGATTGTGTGGGGCGGGGGTTACTCCGCGGTGTCGGAGGCGGTGGCCTCGACGGGCGGCAACGGCACGTCCGGCAGCTCGGCCTTGGCCGTGCCGTGGAACGTGAAGTTGGCGTCCTTGCCGTCGCCGTCGACGTCGACCAGCACGATCTGACCCGGTCGCACCTCGCCGTAGAGCAGCTTCTCGGCCAGCTGGTCCTCGATCTCGCGCTGCACGGTGCGGCGCAGGGGCCGCGCCCCGAGCACGGGGTCGAAGCCACGCTCGGCAAGGACCTTCTTGGCGGCGGGAGTGAGCTCCAGCGCCATGTCCTTGTCCTTGAGCCGTGCCTCCACCGAGGTCAGCATGAAGTCGACCATCTCGATGATCTCGTCCTGCGTCAGCGGCGGGAACACGATCATCTCGTCGACCCGGTTGAGGAACTCCGGCCGGAAGTGCTGCTTGAGCTCCTCGTTGACCTTGCTCTTCATCCGGTCGTACGAACCGGCGGAGTCACCGGTCTGCTGGAACCCGAGGTTGACACCCTTGGAGATGTCCTTGGTCCCGAGGTTGGTCGTCATGATGATGACGGTGTTCTTGAAGTCGATGACCCGGCCCTGTGAATCGGTGAGCCGACCCTCCTCCAAGATCTGCAGCAGCGAGTTGAAGATGTCCGGGTGCGCCTTCTCGATCTCGTCGAAAAGGACCACCGAGAACGGCTTGCGCCGCACCTTCTCGGTGAGCTGGCCGCCCTCTTCGTAACCCACGTAACCGGGGGGCGAACCGAACAGCCGCGACACCGTGTGCTTCTCGGAGAACTCGCTCATGTCGAGCTGGATCAGGGCGTCGTCGTCACCGAACAGGAAGTTGGCCAGCGCCTTGGACAGCCACGTCTTCCCGACGCCGGACGGGCCGGCGAAGATGAACGACCCACCGGGACGCCGCGGGTCCTTGAGGCCCGCACGGGTGCGCCGGATCGCCCGGGACAGGGCCTTGATGGCCTCGTCCTGGCCGATGACGCGCTTGTGCAGCTCGTCCTCCATCTTGAGCAGCCGGGTCGACTCCTCCTCGGTGAGCTTGATGATCGGGATGCCGGTCGCAGTGGCCAGCACCTCGGCGATCAGCTCGTCGTCGACCTCGGCGACGACGTCCATGTCGCCGGCCTTCCACTGCTTCTCGCGCTCGGTGCGGGCGCCGATCAGCTTCTTCTCCTCGTCGCGCAGCGAGGCGGCGGCCTCGAAGTCCTGCGCGTCGATGGCGCCCTCCTTGCGCTTGCGGACGTCGGCGATCTTGTCGTCGAACTCCCGCAGGTCGGGCGGAGCGGTCATCCGGCGGATGCGCAGCCGGGAGCCGGCCTCGTCGATGAGGTCGATCGCCTTGTCCGGGAGGAACCGGTCCGAGATGTACCGGTCTGCGAAGGTCGCCGCCGACACCAGCGCCTCGTCGGTGATCGTCACCCGGTGGTGCGCCTCGTAGCGGTCGCGGAGGCCCTTGAGCATCTCGATCGTGTGCGCGATCGACGGCTCGGCCACCTGGATCGGCTGGAACCGGCGCTCCAGCGCGGCGTCCTTCTCCAGGTGCTTGCGGTACTCGTCCAGCGTGGTCGCCCCGATGGTCTGGAGCTCGCCGCGGGCCAGCATCGGCTTGAGGATGCTCGCCGCGTCGATCGCGCCCTCGGCCGCACCGGCGCCGACGAGGGTGTGGATCTCGTCGATGAACAGCACGATGTCTCCGCGGGTACGGATCTCCTTGAGCACCTTCTTGAGGCGCTCCTCGAAGTCACCGCGGTAGCGCGAGCCGGCGACCAGCGCGCCCAGGTCGAGGGTGTAGATCTGCTTGTCCTTGAGGGTCTCGGGCACGTCACCGCGGACGATGTCCTGCGCGAGGCCCTCGACGATGGTGGTCTTGCCGACGCCGGGCTCCCCGATGAGCACCGGGTTGTTCTTCGTACGGCGGGACAGCACCTGCATGACCCGCTCGATCTCCTTCTCGCGACCGATCACCGGATCGAGCTTGCCCTCGCGGGCGGCCTGGGTGAGGTTGCGGCCGAACTGGTCGAGCACCAGCGAGCTGCTGGGCGCGCTCTCGGCGGGCGCGCCGGACGCGGCCGTCTCCTTGCCCTGGTAGCCGCTGAGCAGCTGGATGACCTGCTGGCGGACCCGGTTGAGGTCGGCGCCGAGCTTGACCAGCACCTGGGCGGCGACGCCCTCGCCCTCGCGGATCAGCCCGAGCAGGATGTGCTCGGTGCCGATGTAGTTGTGGCCGAGCTGCAGCGCCTCGCGCAGGCTCAGCTCCAGCACCTTCTTGGCGCGCGGCGTGAACGGGATGTGCCCGCTCGGCGCCTGCTGGCCCTGGCCGATGATGTCCTCGACCTGGGCGCGCACGGCCTCCAGGGAGATCCCGAGGCTCTCGAGCGCCTTGGCAGCGACTCCCTCACCCTCGTGGATCAGGCCCAGCAGGATGTGCTCGGTGCCGATGTAGTTGTGGCTGAGCATGCGGGCCTCCTCTTGTGCGAGGACGACGACCCGACGAGCCCTGTCGGTGAACCGCTCGAACATCAGCTTTCTCCTTGCCGACCACTCCACCGGCAACCGCTGCTCGGCGAGGGGTCTGTCGTTCATGCTAGTCACGGCACCACGACGCTGTGGGCGGTGTACGCCCGAACCTGTCCACCCGGGGGATACCCGAGACCAGGAAGTGCCGGACACCTCATCCAAACACGACCCCGCCGAGACGTGTTCCCGGCCGGGAGTTCACCGGTGGCGAACACCCGGCCGGGAGGAGCGCGGTTCCGGTCGCCAGGGCCAGCCCTGGCGACTCGGTGGAGGCTCTAGTTGGCGGCCCGGTAGGCCTCGGTCACCTCGGCGGGCACCCGGCCCCGGTCGGACACCTGGTAGCCGTTGGCGCGGGCCCACTCCCGCACCTCGCGGGCCGAGCCGTTGTCCGAGGACCTGGCCCGGCCGCGGCGACGCCCGCCCCGCGAGCCGACCCGGCGGGCCACGCCGACATAGCCGGCGAGCGCGTCGCGCAGCTTGGCCGCGTTCTTCGACGACAGGTCGATCTCGTACGACACGCCGTCGAGCGAGAACTGCACCGTCTCGTCGGCCTTGCCCTCGTCGATGTCGTCGACCAGGAGAACCTGGACCTTCTGAGCCATTACGGAGTTCCTCACTCTCGAACGTCGGCGAATCCGTACCCCGCGACGGAGTCCTGGGAATGCGCGGACATTAGCAGCCGGCGAACCGCCAAAGCGCCCGGGTGTCGGCCCGGTCGAGGAAACGCGTTATGCGCGGCTGCGATTCACTCCGGGCGCAGCAACGGGAACAGGATGGATTCCCGAATACCGGTGCCCATCAACAGCATCGTGAGCCGGTCGACGCCCATTCCCATTCCCCCTGCGGGCGGCATCCCGTGCTCGAGTGCGCGCAGGAACACCTCGTCGAGGTCGTTGGCCTCCGGGTCGCCGGCGGCCGCGGCACCGGCCTGCTGCTCGAGCCGCTCGCGCTGCACCACCGGGTCGTTGAGCTCGGAGTAGGCGGTGACCAGCTCGACGCCGTTGACCACGGCGTCGAAGGCCTCGCTGAGCCCGGGCTCGGACCGGTGCGGCTTGGCCAGCGGCTTGACCGCCTCGGGGTAGTCGCAGACGAACGTCGGCTGGATGAGGGTCTCCTCGACCAGCTGCTCGTACAGCTCCAGCACCACCTCGGCGGGCTCCCACTCCGGGCGCACTGCGACGTCGTGCGCGTCCGCGTGCCGGCGCAGCGTGGCGAGGTCGGTGTCGAGGCGCACGGTGTCGCCGACCGCCTCGCTCACCAGGTCGAGCAGGCTGGCGCGCCGCCAGGGTGCCTCGAGGTCGATCTCGGTGCCGTCGCGCGCCGGCACGACGGTGCGACCGAGTGCCCGCGCCGCGGCCAGCACCAGGTCGCGGGTGAGCTCCATCATCGTCTCGTAGTCGCCGTAGGCCTGGTACGCCTCCAGCATCATGAACTCGGCGCTGTGGGTGGAGTCGACGCCCTCGTTGCGGAACGTCTTGCCGATCTCGTAGACCCGGTCGACGCCGCCCACCATGGCCCGCTTGAGGTCGAGCTCGAGCGCGATCCGCAGCAGCATCGGCTGGTCGAAGGTGTTGAGGTGGGTGCGGAACGGCCGGGCCGCCGCGCCGCCGTTGGTCAGCTGCAGCACCGGCGTCTCGACCTCGATGAAGCCGCGCTCGTCCAGCGTCTGCCGCAGCGACCGCAGCACCTGGGCCTTCGCCCGCACCATGTCCCGCGCCTCGGGACGCACGATCATGTCGAGGTAGCGCTGGCGCACCCGCGCCTCGTCGCTGAGCGAGCGGTGCTCGATCGGCAGCGGGCGCAACGCCTTGGCCGCCATCTGCCAGCTGTGCGCCTGCACCGAGAGCTCGCCGCGCCGGCTCAGCACGACCTCGCCGCGCACGGCGACGTGGTCGCCGATGTCCACCAGGGCCTTGAACTCCTCGAGCCGCTCCTCCCCCAGCTCCGCGAGCGACAGCATCACCTGCAGCTCGGTGCCGTCACCCTCGCGCAGCCGGGCGAAGCAGAGCTTGCCGGTGTTGCGCAGGAAGATGACGCGGCCGGCGACGGCGACCTCCTCGCCGGTGCCGGCGCCGGGCTCCAGGCCGGCGGCGTCGTACGCCTCCCGCACCTCGCGCAGGGTGTGCGTGCGCGGCACCCCGATCGGGTACGCCCCGGAGCCGGACTCGATCAGCCGCCGGCGCTTGTCCCGGCGCACCCGCTCCTGCTCGGAGAGGTCGTCGGGGCCGACGGGCTGCTCGGTCATGGCAGCGAAGGCTACGGGGGCGGGCAGTTGCGCTCGAACACCAGGCGGAGCCCGATCATGGTGAGCGCGGGTTCGTGCACGTCGACCTGGCTGCACTCCTCCAGCACCACGTCGGCCAGCCCGCCGGTGGCGACCACCGTGACGTCCGACCGCTGCACCCCCAGCGCCTCGACCATGCGGTTGACCACGCCGTCCACCTGGGAGGCGAAGCCGAACACGGCACCCGACTGCAGCGCCTCGACGGTGTTCTTGGCGATCACCGAGCGGGGCCGGGCCAGCTCGACCCGGCGCAGCTGGGCACCGCGGCGGCCGAGCGCCTCGAGCGAGATCTCGATGCCGGGTGCGATGGCGCCGCCGACGTACTCGCCCCGGGCGCTGACGACGTCGAAGGTCGTGGCGGTGCCGACGTCGACGACGATGCACGGTCCGCCGAACATCGTGGAGGCCGCCAGCGCGTTGACGATGCGGTCGGTGCCCACCTCGCGCGGGTTGTCCATCAGCACCGGCACGCCGGTACGCACCCCCGCCTCCACCACCAGGTGCGGGACGTCGTGGAAGTAGCGCTCGAGCACCTGCCGCACCTCGTGCAGCACCATCGGCACCGTCGAGCAGACGACGATGCCGCTGGTCGGCATGCCGAGCGAGCCCGGCGGCGCCTCGTGCTCGGGGTCGGTGCCGCCGCGCAGCAGCCCGCGCAGCAGCACGAACCACTCGTCGGCCGTCCGGCTCTCCTCGGTGGTGACCCGCCAGCGGTGCTCCAGCCGGTCGCCGTCGAACAGCCCCAGCACGGTGTGGCTGTTGCCGATGTCGACGCACAGCAGCACGGCGGCTCCTCAGTCCTGGAGGGTGACGCCGACGTTGTCGAGCAGGCGGGTCGCGCCCACCCGCCCTGCCACCAGCAGCCGGGCCGGCCCTGCGGCCGGTGCCGGCCCGAGCTCGGGGTCGGTGAGCGCGACGTAGTCGGGCTCGACACCCGGCTCCTGGTCGAGCACCGTACGCGCCGCGGCCTCGACCGCCGCCGCGTCGGCGCCGTCGGCCGCCTCCTTCGCACCCCGGTCGAGCGCGCGGGACAGCGCCAGGCCGCTGTGCCGCTGCTCGTCGTCGAGGTAGCGGTTGCGCGACGACAGCGCCAGCCCGTCGCGGCTCGCGGACGATCGCCCCCGCGGCGACCTCGACGGGCAGGCCGAGCTCGCGCACCATCCGCCGGATCAGCACCAGCTGCTGGTAGTCCTTCTCGCCGAACACGGCGGTGTCGGGCCGGACGACGCCGAGCAGCTTGGCCACCACCGTCAGCACGCCGCGGAAGTGGGTGGGCCGGGCCGCACCCTCCAGCACGGCGCCGAGGGCGCCCGGGTCGACGGTGATGCCGCCGCCGACGCCGTACGGGTAGAGGTCGGTCTCCTCGGGCACGTAGACGGTGTCGGCGCCCACCGCTGCCAGCGCCTCGGTGTCGGCGGCCAGCGTGCGCGGGTAGCGGTCGAGGTCCTCACCCGGCGCGAACTGCAGCGGGTTGACGAAGATCGAGACCACCACGTGGTCGGCCCGCTCGCGCGCCAGCCGCACCAGCGACAGGTGCCCCTCGTGCAGCGCGCCCATGGTGGGCACCAGGCCGACCGTCGCGCCCGCTCTGCGCAGCGGGGCGAGGCGCTGGTCCAGCTCGGCGCGGTCGAGTGCAGATCAGTGGCCATCGGCGACGTCAGGCGGACGCGCGGTCGCCGCCGAGCAGCGCCGCGATCTCGGCGGCACGCTCGGGGCTCAGCCGCCCGTCGACGGCGGCCCGGTGCGCGGTGGCCTGCGCCAGCACCCGGTAGGAGTCGCGGGTGGTCGGGTCGGCGTCGGCCAGCGCGTCCAGGTGCGCGGCCACCGTGCGGGTGTCGCCGCGTACGACCGGACCGGTCAGCGCCGCGTCGCCGTAGGCGAGCCCGTTGTCGAGCGCCGCCTGCAGCAGCGGACGGAGCACCGCCGCCGGGTCGGTGGAGCCGGCGGCGCGGAGCAGGTCCATCGACTGGCCGACCAGGGTGACCAGGTGGTTGGCGCCGTGCGCGAGGGCAGCGTGGTAGGCGGTGCGCTGCTCCTCGGGCACGAGGACGGCGCGGGCGCCGAGGTCGGCGGCCAGCTGCTCGCCGACGGCCCGGCCGCGAGGCCCGGCGGTGAGCCCGAACACGATGCCGGGCAGCCGCTCGAGGTCGACGTCGGTGCCGGTGAAGGTCATGGCGGGGTGCAGGGCGAGGGTCAGCGCGCCCGCCTCGGCGGCAGCCGCGAGCACACCGGTGCCGTGCCGCCCGCTGGTGTGCACGACGACCTGGCCGGGTCGCAGGGTGCCTGCCGCGGCCAGCCGCTCGACGAGGTCGGCGAGCGCGTCGTCGGGCACCGTGAGCAGCAGCAGGTCGGCGGCGCGGGCGACGTCGTACGGGTCGCTCGGCGTGAGGTGCGGGAGCAGCGTCTCCAGCCGCAGCCGGGTGGCGTCGGAGGTGCCGGCGGCGGCGACCACGTCGTGGCCGGCGGCACGGAGGGCGGCGCCGAGAACGGCGCCGACCCGGCCGGCGCCGATGATGCCGACGCGCCAGGTCGGAGACGCAGTCGGGACAGACAGGTCCATGCGCTGCACCTTTCGTTCCAGTCCACGGTGGGTACCGGACGGTGGGGGCTGAGCACACTCAGGGTACGGCCGGGCCGGAGGCGGGGCACCGTGCCGTCCATCACACGCCCCACGCCGGCCCGCGGCCAGCGCTGACCCTGACGTCTCACCGGACCTCTACGGCGTGTTGGGCGGTGAGACGTCAGGCCCAGCGGGGAGGCCGGCGGGGAGGGGGGTGTCGGTGGGGAGGGTGAGGGCCAGCCCCCACGCCTCGCCGGCCTCCCGGTGCCGGCCCTCGGCGTCCACCGGACCCGCGGGCAGGTGCACGTGCAGGCTGGCCAGGCCGAGCCGGCGCTGCAGCGGCCCCTGGACGACCGCGCACGACTGCACCTTGTGCCGGGGCACCACGTCGGTGCGGCGGACCAGCAGGCCGCGCCGGGTGACGACCTGGCCGGCCCCGGTGCCGAGCCGCAGCACCGGCCACCCGACCGGGTCGAGCCACCGCGCCCGCCGCGGCGGGGAGTGCAGCGGCGTCGCCGAGGGGCCGCCGCTGCCCAGCGCGTCGATCGCCAGCCGGGCGCCCGCGTCGCGCTCGATGACCGGCACCAGCGTGCTGGTGAAGCGCGCCTCGTCGTCACCTCGCGACCGCACGCCCGCGACCGTCACCTGCACCTCGCACCAGCCGAGCCACCGCCACACCACCGGCTCCACCACCACGACGCCCTGCACCCGGTCGACCGGGATCGCCTGGCTGCGCACGTTCAGCAGGCCGGCCCGCACCGCGAGGCCACGGGTCGTACGGCTGAGCACGAAGCCGTACTGCGCGACGAACCCGTTGGCGATCGAGCCGACCACCGCGATGCCCATCGGCAGCAGCAGCGCCAGTCCGAGCGGCTGGTTGCCGAGGTAGACCGACGTGCCCACCGCGAGCGCGGTGGCACCGGTGGCCACCAGCGGCCCGGTACGCACCAGCTGGCTCACCAGCAGCAGCGCGGGCGGCACCACGTGCAGCACCGTCGGCTCGGGCGCACGGCCGGCGGACGTCTCGTCCGCGGGCAGGGCCGAGCCGTCGGCACGCCTGGTCGGCGGGGTCCCGACTGTGCGCCGGCCCGGTCCAGCAGCTCCTGGCGCAGCGCGAGGGCGTGCGCGTGCGGGAGGAACGCGAGCGCCGCCTCGGTGCCGCCGCCGGCGGTCTCGATCTGCAGCTCGGCCATGCCGAACAGCCGGGCCAGCAACGGCTGCTGCACCTCGACGGCCTGCACCCGGTCGAGCCGGATCCGCCGCGAGCGGCGGGCCAGGATGCCGCTCTCGATCCGCAGCGTGTGGGTGCCGAGCCGGAACCGCGTCGTCCACCAGCTGAGCGCCGGCCCAGAGCACCACTGCGGCGATGATCGCCCCGACGATCGGCAGCGGCCAGTTGAAGCCCTGCCCCTCGACCAGCTGGCGCCCCGCGGCGAACGCCAGCGCCACCATGACCAGCCCGCCGCGCAGCAGCGGGGACAGCGGGTGCACCCGCTGCAGCCGGCCCTCGTCCTCGTCGGCCGGGGCCTCGGGCGTGGGATCCGGCTCCGGATCGGTCACAGCCCGGCCGCCTGGGCCTCACCGCGCTCGGTGAGCCGGTTCGCGCAGCCGCTGGGCCACCTCCGGCGGCAGCCCCGGCACGTGCGCGTTGCTGGACGGCGACGCGGTGTGCATCCGCACGACGGTGAGGCCGGCCGCCCGGTCGAGCGGCCCGGCGGTGACGTCGACCAGCTGCATCCGCCCGTAGGGCACCACGTCGAGACGCCGCCAGAACCGGCCGCGGGTGACGACGAGGTCGTGCTCCCGCTCGACGAAGCCCCAGGCCGAGACCTGCCGGCCGATCACCCACCAGGCCCACCCGGCGACCAGGACGGTGGCGACGGCGAGCGCGATCCACCAGGAGCGTCGGTCGGGGTCGACCACCGCCATCAGCACGGCTCCGGCGAGCACCAGCACCGACACCACGGCCGTCATGCCGCGCCGGAGCACCGCCAGCCGGGGGCTGACCCGCTCCCACTCCGCGCCGGGCACGCTGAAGGGGTCGGCCGCGCTCACAACCGCGAGCGTACGGGGGACCGACCGCCGGCAGTCAGCAGCAGCGCTGTTGCGGGCGCGCGTCGGCCAGGTCCTGCCGGGCCCGCTCGAACTCCCGCCGGGTGGGCGGCGGGTGGTCGGGGTGCTCGATCCGGTGCCGGGCGACGTGCCGCTCGTACGCGGTCTCGCCGCTCACCTCACGCAGGTACCACCAGATGCCGCGCAGCCCCGACGCCACGGCCGCCCTCATCGTCGGTCACCGCCGTCGCCGCCGCTGGCCGCCGACGCCATCGCCCGCTTCTCCTCCTTGGTCGCGATCAGGCCGGACGGCGCCACGATCTCGGAGCGGACGTACGGCACCTCCGTCGTCTCGGCCTCCCCGCCCGCGCGCAGGGTGCGGATGCAGACCCGGGCGGCGTCGGCGAGCACGACGATCACGAGGATCGCGAAGAACGCCGCCAGGATCCCGTCGACCGTCGTGTTGGTGACGACCTGGTGCATGTCGTCCATGTTGGTCGCCGGGGGCAGCACCTCGCCGGCCGCGATCGCGTCGGAGAACCGCTCGCGCTGGGCGAAGAACCCGAGGATCGGGTCGTCGGAGAACACCTTCTGCCAGCTGGCGGTGAGCGTCACGGCGGCGTCCCAGGCGAGCGGGATGCCGGGCACCCAGGCCCACTTCAGCTTGCCGTGCTTGATCATCAGCGTCGTCACCACCGTGAGCGCGATCGCCGCGAGCAGCTGGTTGGCGATGCCGAACAGCGGGAACAGCTGGTTGATGCCGCCGAGCGGGTCGGTGACCCCGGCGTAGAGGAAGTAGCCCCAGCCGGCGACCACGACCGCGCTGGTCACGTAGACGCCCGGCTTCCAGGAGACGTCGCGCATCGGCTTGTAGACGTTGCCGAGCATGTCCTGCAGCATGAACCGGCCGACCCGGGTGCCGGCGTCGACGGTGGTGAGGATGAACAGCGCCTCGAACATGATCGCGAAGTGGTACCAGAACGCCTGGCCGCCACCGCCGAACGCGTCGCTGAAGATCGCGGACATGCCGACCGCCAGCGTCGGCGCGCCACCGGTGCGCGCGACCAGCGTGTCCTCCTCGACCGCGGTCGCCGCCGCCTGCAGCTGGTCGGGCGTGACCGTGAACCCGATGCCCGCGACCGCGTCGGACGCCGACTGGAGGGTGTCGCCGAGCGCCCCTGCCGGCATGTTCATCGCGTAGTAGAGCCCGGGGTCGATGATCGAGGCGCAGATGATGGCGCAGACGGCGACGAACGACTCGGCCAGCATGCCGCCGTAGCCGATCATCCGGACCTGCGACTCCTTCTCGATCATCTTGGGCGTGGTGCCCGACGCGATCAGCGCGTGGAACCCGGACAGCGCGCCGCACGCGATCGTGATGAACACGAACGGGAAGAGGGCCCCGGCGAACACCGGCCCCTCGCCGTTGGTCGCGAAGTCGGTGACCGCCTCGTTCTCCATCACCGGGCGGGCCAGCAGGATGCCGACGGCGAGCAGGGCGATGGTGCCGATCTTCATGAACGTCGACAGGTAGTCGCGCGGCGCCAGCAGCATCCACACCGGCAGCACCGAGGCCACGAAGCCGTAGACGATCAGGCAGAACACCAGCGTCTCGGGCGAGAGCGTGAAGGCGTCGGCCCACGAGGAGTCCTGCGACCCAGCCGCCGCCGACCAGGGCGAGCAGCAGCAGCGCGACGCCGATGACGGTGGTCTCCATCACCTGGCCGGGCCGGAGCGTACGCAGGTAGAAGCCCATGAACAGCGCGATCGGGATCGTCATCGCGATCGAGAACGTCGCCCACGGCGAGGCCGCCATCGCGTTGACCACGACCAGCGCCAGCACCGCGAGCAGGATGATCATGATCGCGAAGACGCCGATCAGGGCGGCGGCGCCGCCGACCGGGCCGATCTCCTCGCGGGCCATCTGGCCGATGCTCTTGCCGTCGCGCCGCATCGAGAAGAACAGCACGATCATGTCCTGCACGGCGCCGGCGAAGATGACGCCGACGATGATCCACATGGTGCCGGGCAGGTAGCCCATCTGCGCGGCGAGCACCGGTCCGACCAGCGGGCCGGCGCCGGCGATCGCGGCGAAGTGGTGGCCGTACAGCACCCGCCGGTCGGTGACCTGGTAGTCGAGGTCGTTCTCGAGCCGCTCGGCCGGCGTCGCGCGGGTGTCGTCGACGCCCAGCACCTTGCGGGAGATCCACTTGGCGTAGAACCGGTAGGCGATCGCGTACGACCCGAGCGCGGCGCCCAGCAGCCAGACGGCCGAGATGTGCTCGTCGCGGACGAGGGCGACGACACCCCAGCACACCGCCCCCACGACGGCGACCAGGACCCAGATCCCGATCGACAGCGCGGACGGCCGGGAGCGGGGCGGCTCGGGTGACTCCGGGGACGGCGGGGTGGAACGGTACGACGTCGTCACGGTGGCCTCCGGCGACCGGGCAGGGGCAGGGCGGGACTTCCACCCTGGATGTCGCCGATGCACACTTTCTGCCAGTTTGGCGGTCTGGTCAACCGGACGGATTCCGGCAGCCGAAATCCCGGTGTCACCTAGTGGACTCTGGGACCGGACACCGGGAGCGGCAGCGGGAGCGTGGTCAGCCCACCAGGCCCTCGTCCTGCAGGAACTGCGCGGCGACGTCCTCGGGCTTCTCCCGGTCGAGGTCGACCGCCGCGTTCATCGCCGCGAGGTCCTCGGTGGTGAGGGTGTCGGACAGCTCGTTGAGCGTGTCCTCGACGTCGGGGTTCTCCTCGATCACCTGCTGGGAGACCACCGGCACGAGGTTCTGCGAGACCTGCAGGCCCTGGTCGTCCTCGAGGATCACCAGGCCGAGCTCCTCCAGGCTGCCGTCGGACGTGCCGACCAGCCCGAGCTGCGACTCGCCGGAGGTCACCGAGTCCTTGGTCTGCGGCGTGCCGAAGCCGAGCGGCAGGATCTTCTCGATGTCGATGCCGTAGGTCTTGTCCAGCCCGATCGCGCAGTCGGGACGGGACGAGCAGTCCTCGGAGGCGGCCAGCGTGATCGGCTCGCCCAGCTCGCCGAGGTCGGTCAGCGTGGTGAGGTCGTTCTCCTCGGCGTAGTCGGTGGTGGTGGCGAAGGCGTTCTGGTCGGTGGCCTCGGCCGGCTCCAGCGCGACCAGCCCGTCCGGCTGGAGCAGCTCGTTCAGCGCGTCCATCGTCTCGCCGATGTCGTTGGAGCTGACCGGCTCGGCGTCGGGGCCGTTCGCCGCCAGGTTGCAGCTCGTCGGTGATCGACCCGGCGTACTCGGGGACGATGTCGATGCTGCCGTTCTGCAGGTCGCGCAGGTAGACCTTGCGGGTGCTCACCAGCTGGGTGTCGACGGTGTAGCCGGCGTCCTCCAGCAGCTGCTGGTAGATCGACGCCATGATCTGCATCTCGGTGAAGTCCTGGCCGCCGAGGACGAGGCGTGCCCTTGTCACCGCTGTCGTCGGAGCCGGAGTCACCGTCGTCGGCCAGCGGGTCGTCACCCCCGCACGCGGAGGCGGCGAGCAGCGCCAGAACGGCGACGGGCAGGGTCAAGGAACGTAAGCGCCATGGTGTGCTCCACCTTCTGTGCCCCGCGGGCGGTCGGCCCGCGCGTGTCCGGTGAGGCACCGACGTGCCCCTGAGTCACCTGCATTCAACACCGCCGCACCGACGGTGCAAGCCCGATCAGGTCGTTCCAGGACACGCTTCGGTCACGGTTGCGCGGTCTGGACGGTCGCCGCGGGCGTTTCCGGACGGGCGGCCGCCGTGCCGGTCGACGTCGGCACCGGCGACGCCGCCTTCTCCAGGCCGGCCATCAGCAGCTCGAGCACCACGGCGACGGCGGCGATGACGAGGGCGCCGCCCACGACCTGCGGGGTGTTGCTGCTCGCGAAGCCCTCGGTGACCACGTTGCCCAGGCCCGGGCCCGGCGACCAGCGCGGCGATCGTCGCCGTCGCCCACACCTGCACGACCGACAGCCGGAGCCCGGTGATGATCAGCGGCAGCGCCAGCGGCAGCTCGACCCGACGGAACAGCTGACCGCCGCGCATCCCCATGCCCCGTGCCGCCTCGACGATCTCGCGGTCGACCTCGCGCAGGCCGACATAGGCGTTGGTGACGATCGGCGGCAGCGCGAACAGCAGCAGCGACACCAGGGTGGCCAGTCCCGCGCGACCGTACGGTCCGAGGTCGTCGGTGCCGAGCGGGCCGAGCGACAGCAGCACCAGCACGGCGAACGTCGGCACCGCCCGCCCGACGTTGCTGATGTTGATCGCGAGCGCGCCGCCGCGGCCGATGTGGCCCAGCCACAACGCGACCGGGAGCCCGACCGGCCGCCGCGGCCACCACGCTGGTCACGGTCAGCAGCAGCTGCTGCACCAGGTACGTCGCCATCCCCTGCGGCCCGGTCCAGTTGGCGCGTCGGTGAGGAAGTCCCAGACCGCTCGCGATGTCCACGGCTCACCGCCCCCGCTGCCAGGGCGTGGCCAGCCGCTGCACGCCGACGATGATCACGTCGAACACCACGGCCAGCAGCACGCACAGCACGCTGGCGGTGAGGACCTGCGCCTTGAAGTCGTTCTGCACCCCGTTGCGGATCAGGTTGCCGAGCCCGCCGTAGCCGAGGATGCAGCCCACCGTGAGCAGCGCGACCGACGACACGGTCGCGACCCGCAGCCCGGCCATGATCACCGGCAGCGCCAGCGGGGTCTCGATCCGCAGCAGCATCTTCGCCGGCCCGTAGCCGAGCCCACGCGCCGCGTCCCGCACGTCCTCGGGCACCGCCTCCAGGCCGGCCACCATGTTCCGTACCAGGATCGTCAGCGTGTACAGGGCGAGCCCGATGATCACCGACGTCGCGCTGATCCCGGTGAACGGCAGCAGCAGCGAGAACATCGCCAGCGACGGGATGGTGTAGATGATCGTGCTGCCGCCGAGCACCACGCCGGACGCAGTCGGGCTGCGCCGGGCCAGCAGCGCCAGCGGGAACGCGATCAGCGCCCCGAGCAGGACCGAGACGACGGTGATCCAGATGTGCTGCCACGTGGCGCTGACCAGCTCGTCCTGGTAGTCGACCAGGTACGACGGACAGATCCAGTGGTTGTTGACGAAGTTGTAGCAGTCGCTCGACGTGTCCACCTACGACCACCGCCACTAGGGTCGCGGCATGGCTTCCGGCGAGACTCACCCGCGCGACGCTATCGAGGATCCGATGATCCGGCTCGACGCGCGTCGGCAAGACGTACCCGGACGGGACCGTCGCGGTGCAGGAGCTGGACCTCGACGTCCCGCGCGGAGCGCTGGTGGTGCTGGTCGGACCGTCCGGCTGCGGCAAGTCCACGACGCTGCGGATGGTCAACCGGCTGATCGAGCCGACGACCGGCACCATCACCCTCGACGGCGAGGACGTCACCCGGGTCGACCCGGTCGAGCTGCGCCGCCGGATCGGCTACGTCATCCAGCAGGTCGGTCTGTTCCCGCACCAGTCGGTGCGCACCAACGTGGCGACGGTGGCGTCGCTGCTCGGCTGGGACCGCAAGCGCACCCGCGACCGGGTCGACGAGCTGCTCTCGCTGGTCGGGCTCGACCCCGGCCAGTACGGCGACCGCTACCCCCACCAGCTGTCCGGCGGCCAGCGGCAGCGGGTCGGGGTGGCGCGGGCGCTGGTGGCCGACCCGCCCGTGCTGCTGATGGACGAGCCGTTCGGCGCGGTCGACCCGGTGGTGCGGGTGCGGCTGCAGGACGAGTTCGTCGCGCTGCAGGAGCGGCTCGGCACCACGGTGCTGTTCGTGACCCATGACATCGAGGAGGCCGTGCGGCTGGGCAGCAAGGTGGCGGTCTTCCAGCAGGGCGGCCGGCTCGCGCAGTACGACACCCCGGCGCGGGTGCTGGGGGCGCCCGCCGACGACTTCGTCGCCGACTTCGTGGGTGCCGACCGCGGCCTCCGCCGGCTGGCGGTCACGCCGATCGACGACGAGGACCTGGGGCACCCGCCGGTCGTCGGCATCGACGACTCGCTGTCGGCGGCCCGCGAGGCCCTCGACAGCGGCAGCGCGCGCTGGGCCGTCGTGCTCGACGCGGACGGCGACCTGCGCGGCTGGGTGGCGCGGGAGCGTACGGCCGACGGCGCGGGCACGGTGGCCGACCACACCCGGCGGATGGAGGCCTGGGTGGCGCGGGACGCGTCGCTCAAGGACGCGCTGGCGCAGATGCTGCAGCACGATGCCGGCTGGGTCGCGGTGCTGGACGGGTCCCGGTTCTGCGGCGTGATGACGCCGGTGACGCTGCACGAGGCGCTGCGCCGCTCGGTCGACGCGGACAACCGCGGCGTCGAACCCTCGACCGTCGAGGTCGAGGTCGCGGGGCCGTTGCGCGCCTGAGGCTCAGGCGTGCCTGCGCCAGTCCTCGGCCGACTCGGCGGCGGCCTCGGCCGCGCGCTGGTCCCAGCCGACGAGGTCGATGACGGTCGGGGCCTGCGAGGCGTCCCACACCGCGACCTCGTCGCTCTCGTCGACCGCGACCGGTGCGGCGAGCGCCAGCTCCAGCTGCTCGACCTTGGCCCGCAGCTCAGTCGGCCCGCCGCGACTCGGTGCGTACCTGCTCGTCCGCCTCGTCGGCACGGCGCAGCGCCACCCGCAGCGCGCGTCGCAGCCGCACGATCACCTGCTCGCGGTCGGCCAGCCGGGTGGTCATCGTCGTGGCGAAGCTCGCGTGCTCGGCAGCGGCCCGGGCGCTCAGCTGCTGGTAGTCGACGGCCTGGCGGGCCCGGTCCCGCGCCGCGTCGCGGCGGGACTGGACCAGCTCGGCCTGCATGATCCGGGCCGCGGCGATGCCCGACACGAGGGCGACGACGGCTGCCGCCTCGGGCCACCTCCCGGTGCCGAGGGAGAGGGCGACCAGCACGGTGGCCTCGAGGAGGAGCACCAGCACCACGGTGACCCGGATGCTGCGCTGACGACGTCGGTTGGCTGCCACGCCGGGACCGTACCGAGCAGCGCGCCGGCGGGCGGGGAGGCGCGCCGACACCAGGTGCCCCAGCAGCCACACGGCTCCCAGCGCGCCGGGTGCTCAGTCCTCGCCGGGCCTGCCGTCGCCGTCGGCGCGGTCGGGGTCATCCGGGTCGCCCGGGACCTGGCAGGCCCGCTCGAGCGCGAGCCCGCCGACCACCACGAGCACGGCCGCCGCGGCTGCGAGCAGACCGCGGGTCAGCCGCTCCTGCGGCACGGCGGCGTCGTTGCCGAGGTAGCCGAGGGCGAAGGCCAGGTAGCCGCCGCTGACGGCCGCCCCCACCAGCGCGCAGGAGCGGCCGAGCACGAACAGGTTGACCGCCCGCTGCGACTCGATCCGCGGCCCCGGCCGGCGCAGCGAGCGGTACGTGGTCCAGGCCAGCGCCATCAGCACCACGGCCAGGAAGGTCAGCGTGAGGACCGCGCTCCACGGCACCGTCGGGACGACGCCGCCGCTGCGCTCGACCAGCGGCGCCACCGAGCCGCCGACCAGCACGCCCACCAGGGCCGCGACCGCCAGGGCGGGCGCCGACGTCGGGCGCAGCCGGCCCGGCGGGGGCGAGCTCAATCGATCGCGACGGCGAGGTCGTCGCGGCGCTGCGGCCGCTCTCCCTCGAGGTCGGACAGCAGGTCGACGACCCAGCCGTGGCCGGGCAGGAAGCCCTCGGGGTCGACGTCGTGCCAGGGCAGCAGCACGAACAGGCGCAGGTGGGCGCGCGGGTGCGGCAGCACCAGCTCGTCGTCGCTGACCTTCTGGTCGCCGACGCTCACCACGTCGACGTCGAGGGTGCGGGGGGCGTTGCGCTCCACCGGACGCTGCCGCCCGAACGCGTCCTCGATCGCCAGCGCGCGGTCGAGCAGGGTGTGCGGCGACAGCGTGGTGTCGATGGCCACGACCAGGTTGAGGAAGTCGCGCGAGCCGTCGGGGGCGTCGACCGGCGCCGACTCGTAGACCGGGGACACGTCGACGACCTTCAGCTCGGGGGTGTCGACGAGGGCGGACAGCCCGCCCTGGAGGTTGGCGAGCCGTTCGCCGAGGTTGGACCCCATCGACACCACCGCCCGGCGGATCGGCCGCATCTCGCCGGTCATGGTGTCGGCGTCGACGATGTGGGGGTTCGGCGTCTCGGTCACGCTCGGCTCCGCTCTATCGTGACGGCGACGTCGGTCAACGTCACCGGGACGGGTGCCTGAGGTTTGTGCACGGTGACCGTCACCCGGTCGACGAGCGGTTCCCCCAGGCACAGGCTCGCGATGCGCTCTGCGAGCGTCTCGATGAGGTCCACGGGGTCGGAAGTGATCGCCTCGTGGACCCGGTGGCTCAGGTGGCCGTAGTCGACAGTACGCGACAAAGCGTCCCTCTCCCCAGCCGGTCCCAGATCGAGGAACAGCGACACGTCGACCACGAATGTCTGGCCGAGCTCGCGCTCGTGCGGCAGCGCGCCGTGGTGCCCGAAACCGGTGATGCCGGTGAGGCTGATGCGGTCAGGCATCGCGTCCCTCCTGTGCTGCGGCGGCCCACGCCCCGACCACCCGGACGGCGTCGGCCGTGCCGCGTACCTCGTGCACCCGCAGGCACCACGCGCCGGCGGCAGCCGCGAGCGCCGACGTCGCGACGGTGGCGTCGTCGCGCCCGGTCGGCGGTCGCTGCCCATTGTCGTCGGCGAGCAGGGCACCGAGGAAGGCCTTGCGGCTCGCCCCCAGCAGCAGCGGCTGGCCGAGCGCGTGCAGCGCGTCGAGGTGCGCGAGCAGCCGCCAGTTCTGGGCACCGGTCTTGGCGAAGCCGAGGCCGGGGTCGAGCGCGATCCGGTCGGCGTCGACGCCCGCCGCCACCGCGGCCTCGAGCCGCGCGCGCAGGTGGTCGGCCACGTCGGTGACGACGTCGTCGTACGTGGTGTGCGCCTGCATGTCGACGGAGTGCCGCCGCCAGTGCATGACGACGAAGGGAGCACCGGTGGCCGCCACGGTGCCGAGCATGTCCGGGTCGGCGAGCCCGCCGGAGACGTCGTTGACCATGACCGCGCCGCTGTCGAGCGCGGACCGAGCGACGCCCGACCGCATGGTGTCGATCGAGACCAGGACCCCGGCGGCCGCGAGCTCGCGCACGACCGGCAGCACCCGGCGCAGCTCCTCCTCCTCGGGCACCCGCTCGGCACCCGGTCGGGTGGACTCGCCCCCGACGTCGACCAGGTCGGCACCCTGGTCCCGCAACGCGAGGCCGTGCTCGACCGCAGCGTCCGGCTCCCACCACACGCCGCCGTCGGAGAACGAGTCGGGCGTGACGTTGACGACGCCCATCACCAGGCTCCGCCCCGGTGCCGGGAGTCCGGCGACGAGACGAGCGGGACCGGCGTGCACGAGATCACGCTAGGGCACAGCGGAAAGCGGTGACACGGCCGCCGGTCAGCGCAGGATCAGGCTCATCGCCTCGGCGCGGGTGGCGGGGTCGCGCAGCTGGCCGCGCACCGCGCTGGTCACGGTGCGGGAGCCGGGCTTGCGTACGCCGCGCATCGTCATGCACAGGTGCTCGGCGTCGATGACCACGATCACGCCGCGTGGCTCGAGGATGCGGGTGATCGCGTCGGCCACCTGGGTGGTGAGCCGCTCCTGCACCTGGGGCCGGCGGGCGTAGACGTCGACCAGCCGGGCCAGCTTGGACAGCCCGGTGATCCGACCCGACCGGTGCGGGATGTAGCCGACGTGCGCCTTGCCGGTGAACGGCACCAGGTGGTGCTCGCACACCGACCACAGCTCGAGGTCCTTGACCAGCACGATCTCGTCGTGCCCGAGGTCGAACGTCGTGGTGAGCACGTCCTCGGCCCGCTGCCGCAGCCCGACGGTCATCTCCGCCCACGCCCGGGCGACCCGCTGCGGGGTCTCCTGCAGCCCCTCCCGCTCGGGGTCCTCGCCCATCGCCAGCAGCAGCTCACGTACGGCCGCGGCGGCTCGATCGTGGTCGAAGTCGGGCGGGCGCTCGTCGGGGTCGAGCTCGCGCAGCGTCACCGGGTCGACGGACGCCACCGACGGTCAGTCCTGACCGGGCGCCGCCGGCGGCGCGGCGTCGTTGCCCAGCCCCTCGCCGCCACCAGGAGGCGCGGCCGAGCCCGGGCTGCCCGCGCCACCGCGGATGTCGCCGCCCTCACCGGGTGCGAGGACCACGCCGCCCTCGGCGTCCTCCTCGGTGGGACGGCTGCCGTTGGTGCCCTCGGGCACGTTGACCGGCGGCTTGTCCGACGGGATCCGCTGCGGCGAGCCGGTCCACGCGGGGCGCCGGTCGCGCCGGCGCAGCGGCGCGAAGATCTCGGCCACCTGCTTCTGGTCGAGCGTCTCCTTGTCGAACAGCTCGAGCACCAGGTTGTCGAGCACGTCGCGGTTGTCGACCAGGACGTCGAAGGCCTCCTGGTGGGCACCCGAGATCAGCTTCTTGACCTCGTCGTCGACCATCGCCGCGATCTCTTCGGAGTAGTTGCGGTTGTGGCCGATGTCCCTGCCCACGAACGGCTCCGCGTTGCCCTCGCCGAACTTGATCGCGCCGAGCCGCTCGGTCATGCCGTACTGCGTGACCATCGCCCGCGCCAGCGCCGTGGCCTTCTCGATGTCGTTGGAGGCACCGGTCGTCGGGTCGTGGAAGACCAGCTCCTCGGCCGCGCGGCCGCCCATCATGTACGCGAGCCGGTCGAGCATCTCGCTGCGGGTGGTGGAGTACTTGTCCTCGTCCGGCAGCACCATCGTGTAGCCGAGGGCCCGCCCGCGCGGCAGGATCGTGATCTTGCGCACCGGGTCGCTGCCCGGCAGCGCCGCAGCCACCAGGGCGTGGCCGCCCTCGTGGTAGGCGGTGATCTTCTTCTCCTGGTCGCTCATCAGCCGGGTGCGCCGCTGCGGGCCGGCGATGACGCGGTCGATCGCCTCGTCCAGCGCCTTGTCGTCGATCAGCTTGAGGTCCATCCGCGCGGTCAGCAGCGCGGCCTCGTTGAGCACGTTGGCCAGGTCGGCGCCGGTGAAGCCCGGCGTACGCCGCGCGACGGCCGTGAGGTCGACGTCCTGCGCGATCGGCTTGCCCCGCGAGTGCACCTCGAGGATCTTCTTGCGCCCGTTGGCGTCGGGGGCGTCGACGCCGATCTGCCGGTCGAAGCGACCGGGACGCAGCAGCGCGGGGTCGAGCACGTCGGGACGGTTGGTCGCGGCGATCAGGATGACGCCGCCGCGTACGTCGAAGCCGTCCATCTCGACCAGCAGCTGGTTGAGGGTCTGCTCCCGCTCGTCGTGCCCGCCGCCCAGTCCGGCGCCACGGTGCCGGCCGACGGCGTCGATCTCGTCGATGAACACGATCGCCGGGGCGTTCTCCTTGGCCTGCTCGAACAGGTCGCGCACCCGGCTGGCGCCGACACCGACGAACATCTCGACGAAGTCGGAGCCGGAGATCGAGTAGAAGGGCACGCCCGCCTCGCCGGCGACCGCCCGGGCGAGCAGGGTCTTGCCGGTGCCGGGCTGGCCGTAGAGCAGCACGCCCTTGGGGATCTTGGCGCCGACGGCCTGGAACTTGGCGGGCTCGGCGAGGAACTCCTTGATCTCCTCGAGCTCCTCGACCGCCTCCTGCGCGCCCGCGACGTCGGCGAACGTCGTCTTGGGCATGTCCTTGGTGATCAGCCGGGCCTTGGACTTGCCGAACTGCATCACCCGGCCGCCGCCGCCCTGCACCTGGTTGATGAGGAAGATGAACAGCAAGAAGATCAGCACGAACGGCAGCAGCGCGCCCAGCACCGACCCGAGCAGGCTCGGCTCACGCGGCGCCTCGACGTCGAAGTTGTCGATGTCGCCGGCCTCGACGCCCTTCTCGACCAGGTTGACCAGCTGGACGCCCTGGTCCAGCTGGTACTGGGACACGATCTCGGAGTCGTCGTCGAGGGTGGCCTGGATCTCCTGGTCGCCGTCGACGAACAGCACCGACTTGACGTCGCCGGACTCGATCGTGGAGATGACCTCGGAGGTGTCCACCTCCTCGGCGCCGCCGGAGGAGGACAGGACCTGCAAGATCATGAGCACCGCGGCGACGCCGAGGACGATCCAGAGCCACGGCCCACGAAAGATGCGTTTGAAATCCATGTCGCGGGGCGCGTGCCCCGTCCCTCCTGCCATCCCGATGCTGCGCTACGACCTACGACGGTACCCGGCGAGGGGCTCCGACCGCCTACCGACTGTGACAACGACCGGGCCGGCCACCGGCGTTCCCGGTGCCGCTCACCCGGCTGCTTCAGGTGTAGACGTGCGGCGCGAGGGTGCCGATGCAGCGCAGGTTGCGGTACCTCTCGGCGTAGTCGAGACCGTATCCGACCACGAACTCGTCCGGGATGTCGAAACCGACGTATGCGACGTCGACGACCATCCGCTGCGCCTCGGGCTTGCGCAGCAGGGTGCAGATCGACACCGAGGCCGGTCCCCGCGACGACAGGTTGCTCACCAGCCAGGACAGCGTGAGCCCGGTGTCGATGATGTCCTCGACCACCAGCACGTGCCGCCCGGTGATGTCGGAGTCGAGGTCCTTGAGGATGCGTACGACGCCGGACGAGGTGGTGCCGGACCCGTACGAGGAGACCGCCATCCAGTCCATCTCGACGTGCCGCTCGAGGCTGCGGGCCAGGTCGGCCATCACCATCACCGCGCCGCGGAGCACGCCCACCAGCAGCAGGTCGCGGCCCTCGTAGTCGCGCTCGATCTCGCGGGCCAGCTCGTCCAGCCGGGTGCGGATCTGCTCCTCGGTGACCAGCACCCGGGTCAGGTCGCCCTCCACGTGCCGCTGGTCCACGTCGATCAGCCTGTCACACCGGCGGCGGACAGCCGCAGGACGCCCGCGGTCCGCCCCGCCCGCACCCGGCCGGGCAGGTCGACACCGCGCTGGCCGTGCCAGTCGGTGACCAACGCGTCCAGCGCGTGCACGTGCCCGGCGGTCAGGTCCCCGGCCGGGCAGCCGGCAGCGAGCGCCGCGGTACGCAGCGCGCGGTGGCGCAGGGCGGCCGGGGCGCCGGCCAGCGTCTCCACCCGCAGCCCCGAGCCGTCCGAGGCCTGGTGGAACAGCAGGTCGGCCAGCCCGTCCAGCGCGTCGGCGTCGGAGCGGAGCAGGTCGGCGCTGCGGGCCAGCGCGTCGCGTACGCCCGGACCGAGCTCGTCCTCGAGCACGGGCAGCACGCGTGTGCCGCACCCGGGCCCGGGTGTGGCCGGTGTCGGCGTTGTGCGGGTCGTCCCACCAGGCGACGCCCAGTGCCCGGCAGGCCCGGACGGTGTCGTCGTGGGTGATGCCGAGCAGCGGCCGGCGCAGCCGGCCGGACACCGGCCGCATGCCGGCCAGCGACCGGGTGCCCGACCCGCGGGCGAGCCCGAGCAGCACCGTCTCGGCCTGGTCGTCGCGGGTGTGGGCGAGCAGCAGCGCGCGGGCGTCGAGCTCGTCGGCGACCCGGTGCAGCGCGGCGTAGCGCGCGGCGCGGGCCGCGGCCTCGGGACCGCCGTCCGGACCGACGAGGACCCGCTCGACGCGTACCGGGTCGGCGCCCGAGCGCCGCGGCGCAGTCCCCCGCCCGCGCGGCCACCTGCGCGCGAGCCGTCCTGGAGCCCGTGGTCCACCACGACCGCACCGACCGCCAGCCCCGCCTTCGGGCCCTCGAAGCAGCAGGCCGCCACCAGGGCGAGCGAGTCGGCGCCGCCGGAGCACCCGACCAGCACGAGGTCACCGGGGTCGAGGTCGGCGAGCGACGCCCGCACGGCCACCCGGGTGCGGGCGACCGCGGGGTCGAGCCGGCCGCCCACCGCTGCTCGCTAGCCGAGCACCCGGTCGCACCAGCGGCCGGGCTCGGCGATCTCGGCCGGCCGGGGCAGGTTGGCCGGCTGCTGCCAGACGGCGGAGAAGCCCTCGTGGCCGACCCGGTCGACCACGCCGCGGACGAACGTCGCCCCGTCGCGGTACTGCCGCATCTTGGCGTCGAGGCCGAGCAGCCGGCGGACCATCCGGTCGAACACACCGCCGCCCTTGCGGCGCTGGGTGAACCGCGCGCGCAGCGCCTCGACGCTCGGCACCACCTCCGGGCCGACACCGTCCATCACCACGTCGGCGTGACCCTCCAGCAGCGACATGACCGCGGTGATCTCCTCGACCACCACCTTCTGCTCGTCGGACTGCACCAGGTCGAGCAGCGACGCCTCGGTGTCGCCGCGGACGATCCGCCCGACCATCGTCAGCGCCTGGTCGACCAGCTGCGGGACGTCGGAGACCTCGAGGTCGGTCGTCTCCGCGAGCCGCCCGACCTGCGCGCGCAGGTGGCCGCCGAGCCACGGCACCCCGCCGAACTGCAGCCGGTGGGTCTCCTCGTGCAGGCAGACCCACATCCGGAAGTCGTCGGCGTCGGCCTCCAGCTCGCGCTCGGCGTGCACGATGTTGGGTGCGACCAGCAGCAGCCGCCCGGTCCTGCCGCCGTCGGCGGTGTCGTCGCCGGAGAACGGGTCGAACTGCCCGAGCACCTTGTGCGACATGAAGGCCAGCAGCCCGCCCACCTCGAGGCCGGTGACCCGCGACCCGATGGCCCGGGCCCAGGGCGTCACGCCCTTGGCGCTGGCCAGCCGCTGCTCGAGCGGCTCGGCGAGCTCGGCGAAGCCCTCGGCGCTCGCCTGCACCCACCGGGACCGGTCGACGACCAGCACCGGCGTGCGGCTCGGGTCGGCCTGGAGCCCGGTGTAGTCGGAGACGTACCCGCGCGAGCGCTCGGCCGCCGACGCGCAACCCGGTCACCGCCTCCTCCGCCTGGTCGGGCGACACCTCCGGGCCCGGGCGGATCAGCGACTGCGCCGTGCGGACCGCGAGGTCCCAGTCGATGACGCCGTTGCGCCTCCGGCGAGGTCGGCGCGCGGGAAGGGAGGACGAGCCGGAGGACATGGCCACCACGGTACGGGCGCGGCGGCTGCCGGGCTCAGCGAGCGCAGCCGCAGCCGGCCAGGGCGGCGGCCATCCGGTCGAGGGTGGCGCGGGCGTCGAGGGTGTCGATCGGGCGCACCCGGTCGGTGAGCAGCGCGAACCCGAGCAGGGTGCCGTCGCGGGTCACGACCGACCCGGTCGAGGCCGTGCACGCCGGTGAGGGTGCCGGTCTTGGCGCGGACGACGCCCCGGGCCGCCGCGGCGTCGGGTTCGACGAACCGGTAGGCCAGCGAGCCGTTGAACCGGGCCGCCGGCAGCCCGCTCACGATCGTGCGCAGGTCGGGCTGGTCGGGGTCGACGCCGAGCGACAGCACCGCCATCTCGGCGGCGAGGGTGACCCGGTCGTCGCGGGACAGCCCGCTGCCGTCGTACGTCACGACGTCGCGCGTAGGGGACGCCGAGACCGGTGAGCGTCTCCCGCACCCCGGCGGTGCCGCCGGCGAAGGATCCGGCCCGGCCGGTCGCCAGCCCGACGTGGCGCAGCAGCACCTCCGCGCCCTCGTTGTCGCTCACCTCGAGCACGTGCTCCACGATCTGGTCCAGCGGCGCGCTCTGCGCCGACGCGACGACCTCGCGCGTCGCCCGACGGCTGGCGGCCCGGGGCCTCCCGCTGACCCGCAGCCCCGTGCCGGACCAGGTCGTCGGCCAGCACCTGCGCCGCGGCGGCGGCCGGGTCGGGCGAGCGCTCGGAGAAGCCGTAGCCGAGCCGCCCCTCGTCGACCCACAGCGCGGAGATCGGGCTGACCACCTCGTCGGGGACGTACGACGGCTCCCACTGCGGCGAGACCGACGGGCCGCTGAACAGCGACGCGTCCCACCCCACGCGCACCGTGCCGATGCCGGCGTCCTGGAGCGCACGGGCGGTCTGCGCGGCGAGCCGGTCGACGCTGGCGATCGTCGAGACGTCCGGCGCGTACGCGGCGTCGCGGTCGTGCTGGGTGCGGGACAGCAGCGGGTCGCCGCCGCCCACCAGGACGACCTGCGGCGGCCCGGCACCGCTGCGGTCGAGGGCCACGGTCGTCTCGAACCGGTGGCCCGGCCCGAGGGTGTCGAGCGCGGCGGCCGAGGTGAACAGCTTGAGCGTCGAGGCCGGGGTGAACGTGTCGTCGCCGCCGATGCGCCAGCACGTCGCGCTCCCGGCCGAGGTCGCGCACCGCGACGCCGACGTGCCGGCCGAGGTCGTGGTCGGCGAGCAGCCCGGCCAGCCGCTGCCGGACGGCGGCGGGGTCGACCGGCGGCCCGGCCGGCGGACCCAGCACGGGTGCCGGGCGCCGGGCGGGCGGCAGGTCGAGACCCTCCGGTGGCGCCACCACCGTGGGGTCGTCGGGATCGGCCGGTGTCGCGGTCGTCGGCGACGTACAGGCTGGTGGCGATGCCGGCACCGGCCAGCACGACGATCAGCAGCGCGACGAGCGCGACGGTCCGGGTGCGCACCGCTCGCCCTCCTGTCCGTCGCCTGCTCGCCGATGCGAGACACTAGCCGGGCACCGCCGGGCGTGGTCTGCCGGAAGGCCTCAGGAAGGGACGTGGCACTCGTGCAGTTCGACGTGACGGTCGAGATCCCCAAGGGCCAGCGGAACAAGTACGAGGTCGACCACACCACGCACCGGATCCGGCTCGACCGCACGCTGTTCACCGCGACCCAGTACCCGGCCGACTACGGCTTCGTCGAGCACACCCTCGGCCAGGACGGCGACCCGCTGGACGCGCTGGTGGTGCTGGCCGAGCCGACCTTCCCCGGCTGCCTGATCGAGTGCCGCGCGATCGGCATGTTCCGGATGAGCGACGAGGCGGGCCGCGACGACAAGGTGCTGTGCGTGCCGGCGCACGACCCGCGCCAGGAGCACCTGCGCGACATCCACCACATGCCCGAGTTCGACCGGCTGGAGATCCAGCACTTCTTCGAGGTCTACAAGGACCTCGAGCCCGGCAAGTCGGTCGAGGGCGCCACCTGGGTCGGCCGCACCGAGGCGGAGCGCGAGATCATCGCCTCGCAGCAGCGCTACGAGAAGTACGGCTACGACGGCGCCGCCTCGGCCGATCCCGCCGGTCCCGGCAACGCCGGCTAGACCCGCCCGGATCTTCCGGCCGTACGAGCGCCGGGGCGCGCGTCGGACCGGAAGATCGGCGGGCGCTGGGTCAGACCCGGCCGTACAGGTCGGGGAGGATCCAGTAGTACATCGACACGATCTCGACGCTGCGGCCCGGCCGCGGTGCCTGGATCATCTGCCCGCCGCCGAGGTACATCGCGACGTGGTAGATCGAGCTCGGGCTGCCGTTGCTCCAGAACAGCAGGTCGCCCGGCTGCAGCTGGGACTGCGAGATCGGTGTCGTCTCGGAGTACTGCGCCACCGACCAGTGCGACAGCGGGTGTCCCGCAGCGCCCCACGCCTTGCTGGTCAGACCCGAGCAGTCCCAGGAGTCGGGACCGTCGGCGCCGTAGACGTACGGCTCACCCAGCTGCGCCTTGGCGAACGCGATCGCCCGCGCGGCACCGCTCGGCGGGGGCGGGTTGGTGGTGCCGCCGCCTCCGCCGCCTCCGCCGCCACCGCCGTTGCCACCGCCGTTGCCGCCGCCGTTGCCGCCGCCGGTGCCACCGCCGTTGCCGCCGCCGCCGTCGCCGCCGACCGCCGTTGCCGCCGTCGCCGCTGGTGTCGCCGTTGCCGCCGCCCCCGCCGTTGCTGCGGTCGCCCGGCTCGTCGGGCTGCTCGGGCTGCTGGGGCTGCTCGGACGGCGGGTCGTCGGTCTGCTCGTCGTCGTCGGCCTCCTGCTGCTCCTGCTCCTCGGCCTCCTGCTCGGCGGCCTCCTCCGCGGCCTCCTGCTCGGCGGCCTCGGCGGCGGCCGCGGCCAGCGCCTGCTGACGCTGCCGGGCGAGTGCCACCGACACGTCCTGCGCCTCGGCCAGCGCGCGTACCAGCTCGTCGGTGCGCGCGGAGAGCGCGGCCTCCTGCTGCTCGGCGTCGGCGACGGCCGCCTCGGCGACCTCGCGGGCCTGCCGGGCCGTGTCGGCGGCGTCGGCCCGGCGCTCGCGCGCGGCGTCGGCCTCCTCACGCAGCACCTCGGCGTAGGCACGGGTGGCGTCCCAGTCGTCCAGGGCGGCCTGCAGCGCGTTGGTGGTGTCGTTCCACGCGCCGTACTCCTCCAGCAGCTCGGCCGGGTCGCCGGACGTCAGCAGGCTGCCGACCTGACCGACCGACGTGGCCTCCTGCGCGCTGCCGACGGCGAACCCCTCGAGCGCCCGCCGCTGCTGCTCGACCTCGGCGACCGCCGCGTCGGCCCGGCGCAGCGCCGCGCGCGCCTCGGCACGGGCCTGCTGCAGCCGGTAGATCGCGCCGTTGTAGGCCTCGGTCGCCTGCATGGAGGCGATCCGTACGTCGGTCAGCTGCTGCTGGGCCATCGCCAGCTGGGCCTGGATCTGCCCGACCTCGGTGGCCCGGGTCTCGACCTCGTCCTGGGCGGCGCGCACCTCGGCCCGCGACGGTGTCGGCTGCGTCGCCGTCGCCGCCGCCCGGTTCGGCGGACGCCGCCGACAACGGCGCGGCCACCAGGACGGCCAGCACGGCCGCGGTGGCGCACGTGCGTGCCGATCGGCGTCGGTCGGGTCGCCGCACCGCGCCCACCCCTTCTCTCCGTGTCACTGCGTCCCGGGTGCTCCGCGAACAGGCGGTGTCGAGCCCGATCCCCGAGGGCTCGGCACCGCACTCACGCGTCACGTGGGACCACTGCCGTCACACAGGGAACACCAACCCCACAGTTCCCGCTAGGGGGTACGGCGTGTCGGCTTGCAAATTACAACCATGTAGTACTCACGAGCATCGGCGGAGCCGACGGAACGGTCCGGACCGACGCACGAGGTCGCAGGCATTCGATCCAGCTCAGCCGCCGAGCGCGGCCGAGACCACGGCGGTCGCCTCGTCCTGCACCCGGGCCAGGTGGTCCGGCCCGGCGAACGACTCGGCGTAGACCTTGTAGACGTCCTCGGTGCCGGACGGCCGGGCGGCGAACCACGCCCGCTCGGTCACCACCTTCAGGCCGCCGAGCGGCGCGCCGTTGCCCGGCGCCTCGGTGAGCTTGGCGGTGATCGGCGTCGCCGGCCAGCTCGGTCGCGGTGACGGCGTCGGCCGACAGCTTCGCCAGCCGGGCCTTCTCGTCCCGGGTGGCGGGGGCGTCGACCCGGGCGTACGCGGGGTCGCCGAAGCGCTCGGTCAGGCCGGCGTAGAGCTGGCTCGGCGTCCGGCCCGTCACGGCGAGGATCTCGCTGGCCAGCAGGGCCAGCAGGATGCCGTCCTTGTCGGTGGTCCAGGTGCTGCCGTCGCGGCGCAGGAAGCTCGCCCCCGCGCTCTCCTCGCCGCCGAACGCGACGCGTGCCGTCGAGCAGCCCCGGCACGAACCACTTGAACCCGACCGGCACCTCGAGCAGCCGCCTGCCGCGGGACCGCACGACGTGGTCGATCATGCTCGACGACACCAGCGTCTTGCCGATCGCGACCTGGTCCGACCACGACCGGCTCGCCAGCAGGTAGTCGATGGCGACGGCGAGGTAGTGGTTCGGGTTCATCAGCCCGGCGTCGGGGGTGACGATGCCGTGCCGGTCGGCGTCGGCGTCGTTGCCGGTGGAGAGGTCGAAGTCGTCCCGCCGCTCGACCAGCGACGCCATCGCGTACGGCGACGAGCAGTCCATCCGGATCTTGCCGTCGTGGTCGAGGGTCATGAAGCCCCACTGCGGGTCGACCCGGTCGTTGACCACGGTGAGGTCGAGCCGGTGCCGCTCGGCGATCGCGCCCCAGTACGCGACGCTCGCGCCGCCCATCGGGTCGGCGCCGATGCGTACGCCGGCGTCGCGGATCGCGTCGAGGTCGAGCACGGTGGGCAGGTCGTCGACGTAGTGGCCGAGGAAGTCGTAGCCCACGCAGGCGTCCCGGGTCTGGTCGGAGCTCGCGCGGCGGATCGCGCCGACGCCCTCGCGCAGCAGCTGGTTGGCGCGGTCGGCGATCCACCCGGTGGCGTCGCTGCCGGCCGGCCCGCCGTGCGGCGGGTTGTACTTGAACCCGCCGTCCCGCGGCGGGTTGTGCGACGGGGTGACGACGATGCCGTCGACGGCGCCGTGGTCGGCATCGCGGTTGAGCCGCAGGATCGCGTGCGACAAGCGCCGGCGTCGGCGTGTAGCCGTCCTGCTCGTCGACCAGCGTGGTCACGTCGTTGGCGACCAGCACCTCGAGCGCGGTGTGCCACGCCGGCAGCGACAGCGCGTGCGTGTCCCGCGCCAGCAGCAGCGGGCCGCGGTAGCCCTGGCCGGCGCGGTAGTCGCAGATCGCCTGGGTGATCGCGAGGATGTGCGCCTCGTTGAACGCCCCGTCCAGGCTCGACCCGCGGTGGCCGGACGTGCCGAACACCACCTGCTGCGCGGGGTCGTCCGGATCCGGCGTCGTGTCGTAGTACGCGGACTCCAGCGCGGCGAGGTCCACCAGGTCGTCGGGGCGGGCGGGCTGGCCGGCGCGCTCGTGCATGCGGTGACCCTAGTGCCGCTCCAGGGCCGGTGCCCGGCTCCGCGGGCGGGATGCCGCAGCAGGCGCGGGTCCGTACCGTGACCCGGTGACCGAGCCCGCCCCCGAGACGCCGGACCCGGCGCGATGGCGGGCGCTGAGCCTGTGCCTGGTCGCGGGGTTCATGACCCTGCTGGACGTCTCCATCGTCAACGTCGCGCTGCCGTCGATCCGTAGCGGCATCGGTGCCGACGAGAGCGACGTGCAGTGGATCGTCGCGGGCTACGCGCTGGCGTTCGGCATGGTCCTGGTGCCGGCGGGACGGCTCGGCGACGCTCGCAGCCGGCGGGGCGTGTTCGCCTTCGGGCTGGGGCTGTTCACGACGTTCAGCGCGCTGTGCGGGGTCGCGCCCTCGGCCGGGTGGCTGGTGGTGTTCCGGCTGGCGCAGGGGTTCGCCGCGGGACTCGTCTCACCGCAGGTGTCCGGCTTCATCCAGACGATGTTCCGCGGCGCCGAGCGCGGCAAGGCGTTCGGGCTGTTCGGCATGACCGTCGGGCATCTCGACCGCGGTTGGGCCCACTGCTCGGCGGACTGCTGGTGACCGCCGGCGGCGACGACGGGTGGCGCTGGGTGTTCCTGGTCAACGTCCCGGTGGGGATCGTCGCGCTGCTGCTGGTGCGCCGGCTGCTGCCGGCCGAGCCGCCCCGCAAGCGGCAGTCGCTCGACCCGGTGGGCGTGCTGCTGTTCGCCGCCGCGATGCTCTGCGCGCTGCTGCCGCTGGTCGAGGGGGACAGCGCCGAGCTGTCGTCGCGGCCGTGGTGGCTGCTCGCTCCCGCCGTCGGGCTGCTGGCCGGCTTCGCGTTCTGGGAGCGGTGGTGGGACCGGCGCGCGGCAGGCGACCCTGATGGACCTGCGACTGATCCGGGTGCGCTCGTACGTGCTCGGGCTCGGCCTCGGGACGGTGTTCTTCGCCGGGTTCACCTCGGTGTTCCTCGTGCTGACGCTGTACCTGCAGCTGGGGCTCGGGTACTCGGCGCTGGAGGCCGGGCTGATCCAGACCCCGTTCGCGGTCGGGTCGGCGGTGGCGGCGGCGATCGGTGGGCGCTACGTCGCGCGCTTCGGCCGCAGCATGGTGGTGCTGGGCCTGCTGATCTGCGCGGTGGGGCTGGTGGCGCTCGACCTCGTCGTGAGCGTGGTGGACGAGCCGAGCGGGTGGGTGCTGCTACCCGCGCTGCTGGTGACCGGCTTCGGCACCGGGCTGGTGATCTCGCCCAACGTCACGCTGACCGTCGCCGAGGTCGACGTGCGCTACGCCGGCAGCGCGGGCGGCATGCTGCAGACCGCGCAGCGGGTCGGGTCCGCGGTGGGGGTCGCCCTGGTGCTCGCGCAGTTCTTCTCCACCCTCACCGCCAGCCGCGGCGACTACGCCGAGGCGTTCTCCGTCGGGCTGCGTACGACCCTCGGCTTCGTCCTCGCCGCCCTGCTGCTCGGCCTGCTCGACCTCGGCGCCGGCCGCCGCGCGTCCCGCCGTGGCGGCCCCAGCGCGGAAGTGGCGGAAACACGCTGACGACACGCCGGCCGGACCCGCACTTTTCCGCCACTTCGCGAGTCCGGGGGACCAGTCGGGGCGCTCAGGCGCGTACGCGGCCCAGCGACTCGACCAGGCCGGCGAGCGTCTCGGTGCAGCCGGCGTCGACGCGGACGTCGGCCAGGTCGTCGCCCCGGGTCGGGCCGCGATTGACGATGACCACCGGCGTGCCCGCCCGGGCGGCCTGCCGGACGAAGCGGAACCCGCTCATCACCGTCAACGACGACCCGGCCACCAGCAGCGCCTCGGCCTCGTCGACCAGGGCGATCGCCCGGGCCACCCGGTCACGCGGCACGTTCTCGCCGAAGAAGACCACGTGCGGCTTCAGCCGCCCGCCGCAGCCGCTGCACCCGGCCAGCGCGAACCGGTCGCTGTCGTCGACCAGCGCGTCGCCGTCGGGTGCGATCTCGACGTCGCCGGTGTCGGCGCGGGCGTGCGACGGGTTGAGGGCGGCGAGCCGGTCCTGCAGCCGACCGCGGGAGCTCACGTCGCGGCAGTCCAGGCACACCACCTCGGAGATCCGCCCGTGCAGGTCGATCAGCCGCTGGTGCCCGGCGGCGGCGTGCAGCCCGTCGACGTTCTGGGTGATCAGCGCGGACACCACACCGAGTCGCTCGAGCGCCGCCATCGCCCGGTGCCCGTCGTTGGGCTGCGCGCCGCCCATGTGCTGCCAGCCCACGAACGCCCGGGACCAGTAGCGGCGTTGCGCCGCCTCGCCGGAGCAGAACACGTCGTACGTCATCGGGGTACGCGCCGGCGAGCCCGGACCGCGGTAGTCGGGGATGCCGGAGTCGGTCGAGATCCCCGCGCCGGTGAGCGCGACGACCCGGCGACCGGCGAGCGCGTCGACCGCCCTGGCCAGGTCGTCGCTCGTCACCCGGCCGAGCGTACGTGCGGTCCGCAGCGACCGCAGCGGGTCAGCAGGCGTGCACCCAGGAGCACTCCACCCCGTCGGGCAGCGGCCGCGCGGGCTGCATGTCGGCGGTGTCGACCGGGTCGCCGCGCTTCTCGGCGTCCTCGCTCCACTCCGCCAGCGTCACGCCGACCGCGTCCTCGACCGCTCGCGGCGTGTCCAGGTAGTGGTTGCTGATCATCGAGAACACCAGCAGCCGGCCGTCGGCGTTGGTCACGTAGCCGGACAGCGCGGTGACGCCGGTCAGCGACCCGGTCTTGCCGTGCAGGTTGCCCGCCGCGGCGGTGTCGACCATCCGGCTGCGCAGGGTGCCGCCGACCATCCGGTCGGGCTCGCCGGCGATCGGGAGCGCGGCGTACCAGCGGTCGAACCACGGCTCCTCCTGCGACGGCGACCAGCAGGTCGGTGATCGCGTCCGGCGTCAGCTCGTCCTGCCGGGACAGCCCGGAACCGTCGGTCAGCCGGATCCGGGACACGTCCACGCCCTGCTCCTCGGCGTACGCGAGCACCTGCTCGAGACCCGCCGACCACGAGCCCTCGCCGCCGAGCTCGGCGCCGAGCGTCTTGACCAGGGTCTCGGCGTGTCCGTTGTTGCTCAGCTTGAGGAACGGGGTCATCAGCCGGCCGACCGTCATCGACCGGTCGCTCGCCAGCCGGTCGGCGCCGGCGGGCGTGACCGCCTGCCGGGTGGGGCCGGCCACCGTGATGCCGTTGGCGACCAGCGCCCGGCGGAAGACGTCCGCCGCGTAGGCCGCCGGGTCGGGCACGGTGATCCACTCCGTGGTGGTGCCACCGCCGACGGGGACGTTGCCGGAGATGATCACCCGGTTGGTCGCCGTGCTGGCGCTCGATGCCGAGGGTGTCGGTCGAGCCCGCCGGTCCGGTCCTGGCCCGGTCGACGACGGTCAGCACGCCGGTGCGCGGTGTCATCGAGACGGTGACCGGGTCGCCGGCGCGCGCGCCCGGCCCGGCGACCACGATCACGTTGCCGGCGTCGTAGTCGGTGTCCGGCGCGACGGTCAGCGCCGAGACCACGGCGCTGTAGTAGAACGACTCGTCGTCCCACGACCAGGTGTTGCCCAACGGCACGTCGTCGAAGTACGAGTCGTCGGTGAGCAGGTTGCCGCGGACCGTACGGATGCCGTCGGCGGCGAGGTCGGCGGCCAGCGCCCGGTAGTCGCGCGGCCAGCGCCGTCGGGTCGCCGCCGCCACGCAGGAACAGGTCGCCGTCGAGGACGTCGCCGGTCTGCTCGCCGTTGGTGAGGACGTCGGTGTGGAAGCGGAAGCCGGCGCCGAGACCGTCCAGCGCCGCCGTCGACGTGAACAGCTTGGTGTTGGACGCCGGCAGCAGCCGGTCGTCGCCGTCCCGGTCGTACAGGGTCTCGCCGGTGGCCGCGTCGCGTACGACGAGCCCCACCTGCGAGCCGTCGAAGGCGGGGTCGGTGAGCAGGTCGTCGAGCGCAGCGCTGAGGGCAGGATCGGCCTGCGCCGGAGCTCGCTCGGGTGCGGACGTCGCGGGGGTGGCGGAGGGACCGAGGGTCACGAGCGCGGCGGCGACGCCGACGGTGACCAGGAGGGCAGGGGTACGCGGCATGCCGTGGGAGTTTCCCCGCGCCCGGTGTGAGCAAACGCACGACGCGATCGACGTCACGGCGACGCGGGCGCCATACCGTGGGTACGGTCTCGCCCATGACCGACGATCCTGCCGACCTCGCGGCCGGGCTGCGCACCGCGCTCGGCGGCCGCTGGGCGCACATCCGCGACGAGGCGAGCGACCTGCTGACGCCCGAGGACCTTGCCCCGGCGTCCGGGCTGACGACCGAGGAGCACCGCGCGCAGGTGGCCGATCAGCTGCAGCTGATCGTGAAGACCGGGCACGCACGGGCCGGCTTCGCGGTCGAGCACGGCGGGGACGGTGACCTCGGCGCGTCCACGACGGCCTTCGAGATGCTCGCCAACGCGGACCTGTCGCTGCTGGTCAAGGCCGGCGTGCAGTGGGGGCTGTTCGGCGGAGCGATCGAGAACCTCGGCACCGAACGCCACCACGCGCTGCTCCCCCAGGTGATGGACCTGACGCTGCCCGGCTGCTTCGCCATGACCGAGACCGGGCACGGCAGCGACGTCCAGTCGCTTGCTCACGACGGCGACGTACGACCCGGCCGGCGACGACTTCGTGCTGCGTACGCCGAGCCTCGCGGCCCGCAAGGACTACATCGGCGGCGCGGCGCGGGACGCGCAGCTGGCGGTGGTGTTCGCGCAGCTGAGCACCGGCGGCGAGGAGCACGGCGTGCACGCGCTGCTGGTGCCGATCCGCGACGCCGACGGGACGGTCCTGCCCGGCATCACGGTCGAGGACTGCGGCCGGAAGGCCGGTCTGAACGGCGTCGACAACGGCCGGCTGTGGTTCGACGACGTGCGGGTGCCGCGGGAGAACCTGCTGGACCGGTACGCCTCGGTGGCGCCCGACGGCACGTACTCCAGCCCGATCGACAACCCGAGCAAACGCTTCTTCACCATGCTCGGCACGCTGATCCGGGGCCGGATCTCGGTGGCCGGCGGCGCCGGCTCGGCGACACGCGTGGCGCTCGCGATCACGCTGACCTACGCCGAGCAGCGGCGGCAGTTCACGTCACCGAGCGGCGAGGAGGTCGTGCTGCTCGACTACCGGGCGCACCAGCGGCGGCTGCTGCCCCGGCTGGCGCGCTCGTACGCGCTGGCCTTCGCGCAGAACGAGCTGGTCGCGCGGATGCATGACGTGCAGAGCGTCGTGCAGCACGGCGGCACCGCCGACCCGCACGCCCAGCGCGAGCTCGAGGCGCGGGCCGCGGGCCTCAAGGCGCTGACCACCTGGCACGCGACGCGCACCATCCAGGAGTGCCGGGAGGCGTGCGGCGGTGCCGGCTACCTGGAGGAGAACCGGCTGCCGCAGCTCAAGGCCGACACCGACGTGTTCACCACGTTCGAGGGTGACAACACCGTGCTGCTGCAGCTGGTCGCCAAGGAGCTGCTGGTGGGGTACGCGTCGGAGTTCGGCGGCCTGGACACCTGGGGGATGGTGCGGTTCGCGACCCGGCAGGTCGCGACCACGGTCGTCGAGCGCACGGCGGCGCGGGACCTGATCCAGCGGCTGGTCGACGCCGCCCGCCGTGACGACTCCAAGGACCTGCGCGAGCGCGGCACCCAGCTGTCGCTGCTGGAGGATCGGGAGCAGCACCTGCTCGCGACCCTGGCCCGCCGGCTGCGACGCGCGACGACCGACGACGCCGACTCGTTCGCCGTCTACAACGACGCGCAGCCGCACGTGCTGCGGCTGGCCGAGGCGCACATCGAGCGGGTGGTGCTGGAGGGGTTCGTCGCCGGGATCGACGGCTGCGACGACCCGGCCGCGAAGGCGATGCTGGGCACGGTCTGCGACCTGTTCGTGCTCGACTGCGTCGAGTCGGACAAGGCGTGGTTCCTCGAGCACGGCCGGCTCACGCCGGCGCGGTCGAAGGCGATCACCGCGACGGTCGACGCACTGTGCGCCGACCTGCGTCCGCACACCGCCGACCTGGTGGCGGGCTTCGGGATCCCGCACGGGTGGCTCGGCGCCGCGATGCTCGCGGACTGACCCGTACGGCCTCAGCCGGCGCGGATGCGGCCGTGCGCCTCGCGGTGCTCGTGCTCGTCGGCGGGGAGGTCGGGCGTCTCCACCTCGCCGACGATGGCGTTGTACGAGTGCGGCCAGGACAGGTAGCGGACGCCGAGGTTGACGATTGTCGCGATCCGGTTGCGGGTGCCGAGCAGGAACATGATGTGCACGAACAGCCAGATCAACCAGGCGATGAAGCCGGTCAGGTTGGGCACCCGCTTGATCTGCGCGACCGCCGAGCTGCGGCCGATGGTCGCGAGGGTGCCCTTGTCCCAGTAGTGCATCGGCTGGGTCTGCTCGCCCGCGACCAGCCGGGCGATCTGCTTGCCGGCGTGCTTGCCGCCCTGCAGCGCGGGCTGTGCCAGCTGCGGCAGGGACTCGGGGGACAGCGCGATGTCGCCGACCGCGAACACGTCGTCGAGGCCGCGTACGCGCATGTCCGCCTCGACCTCGATCCGGCCGGCCCTGCCCTGCGGCAGGCCCCACTCGGCGATCTCGTCGGGCGCCTTGATGCCGCTGGCCCAGATCACGATGCCGGCCTCGATGAACTCGCCCTCGTCGACGACCACGCCGTTCTCGCGGACCTCCTTGACGGTGGTGTCCAGCCGCAGCTGCACCCCGCGCTTGAGCAGCGCCTTCTTGGCGTAGCGGCGCAGCCCGCGCGCGAACGGGGGCAGCAGGTCCGGCCCCATCTCCACCAGGGTGATGTGGATCCGGTCGATGTCGAGCTCCGGGTAGAGCTTGGTCGCCGCGTCGTTGCGCAGCTCGGCCAGCGTCCCGGCCATCTCCACGCCGGTCGCCCCGCCGCCGACGACCAGCAGCCGGATGTCGTGCGGGTGGCCGTGCCGGACCGCGCGCTCCAGCTCACTGAACATCCGGTCCCGTACCCGCAGCGCCTGCTGCCGGGTGTAGAGCGCCAGCGCGTGCTCCTCGGCGCCCGGGATGCCGAAGTAGTTCGTGGTCACCCCGGTCCCGATGACCAGGTAGTCGTAGTCGAGGGACAGGCCCGCATCGAGGTCGACCCGCTTGGCCGCGGTGTCGACGCCGGTCACCTGGCCCTTGCTGAAGCGCATGTTCGACTGCTTGCCGTGGATCGAGCGCAGGAAGTACGTGATGTCGCCGGGGTTCAGCCCGGCGGTCGCGACCTGGTAGAGCAGCGGCTGGAAGGTGTTGTACGCGTGCCGGTCGACGAGCGTGATGTCGACGGGCGCGCGGTGCAGCGCCTTGACGGCGGAGAGGCCGCCGAAGCCGCCGCCGAGGACGACGACGTGTGGGCGGGTCTGCGCGGGTGTCCATGTCTGTCCCAACAGTGGCAGACCCGCGGGCGATGCCCGTGGGCGGCCCGCAGGGGCGTGATGTCCACGACAGCTCCCGGACAGCTCAGCGCCCGTCCCGCTCGGGTCCGGGGCCGGGCTGGCAGTGCGGACACCACCAGGTGGCCCGCCGCTCGGCGTCGCCTCCCTGCTCGGGTACGTACCGGACCGGCGTGCGGCAGCGCCGGCACCGCTCGCCCGACCGGGTGTAGACCCAGTGCTCCTGCCCCGTCCGTGGGTCGCCGGTGGTGACCTGGCCGTTGCCCCGCACGGTGATGCTCTGCCTCAGCATCCGGGCCGCGGTGCCGACCAGCCCCCGGGCGTCGACGTCACCGGCGGGCGTCCACGGGCTGTGGCCGCGCACGAACAGCAGCTCGTTGACCCACAGGTTCCCGAGCCCGGCCAGGGTGCGCTGGTCGAGCAGCGCGGCGACCAGCGGGCGGTCCCCCTGCGCGGCCAGCCTGCGTGCCGCCTCGTCCGGGTCCCAGTCCTCGCGCAGCGGGTCGGGCCCGAGCGGGGCCGTCACGCGGTCCTCGTCGGCGGTCCGCATCAGCTCGACGACCGGCATCCGCAGCGCCAGCGCCTGCCGGTCGTCGTCGGTGACCAGGCGGACCCGTACGTCCGGCGACAGCCGCGACGGCAGCCGGCGCCCGGGGCGCAGCACGGTCCACTCCCCGTCCATCCGCAGGTGGGTGTGCAGGGTCGTCCGGTCGTCGAAGCGCGTGAACAGGTGCTTGCCATGGGTGTCCGTGCCGATGACCGTGCGCCCGGCCAGGTCCGCGGTCGCGTGCTGCGGCACCCGGAAGTCGGTACGGGCGAGCCGGCGCCCCGCGAGACCGCGGTCGAGCCGCCGTGCGGCCCGCCAGACGCTGTCCCCTTCCGGCACGCCGCCAGCGTAGACAGCGGCACCCGCCGATAAGGTCGCGCCGATGTCCGCCGCCCCGCTCACCCGCCGCCTGCTCCGCGTCACCGCCCAGGCTCTGGTCCTGGGGGCGCTGGTCCTGTGCACGTTGTCCGCCCCCGGTGCGGCCGGCGTGGCCGGTGCCGCCACCCCGCCCGTGGAGCACCGGGCCGGCACGGCCGACCCGGCTGTGCGTACGCCGGCCCAGTTCCGCCGCACGGTGGTCCGGCTGACCAACCGGGCGCGGGCGCGGCACGACCTGCCTCGGCTGCGTACCAAGCCGTGCCTGAACCACGTGGCCCAGAAGTGGGCGCGCACGATGGCCCGCCGCGACGAGCTCGTGCACAACGACCTCGGCGCCGTGCAGCGGGCCTGCCGCCGTGAGGTCGGCGTCGGCGAGAACATCGCGATGGGCTACCGCAGCCCGCGATCAGTCGTCCGGGCGTGGATGCACTCCGACGGGCACCGGGCCAACATCCTGAACCGCTCGTTCGACGCGATCGGCGTCGGCGCCAAGCGCTCCGGCGGCACCTGGTGGTGGGTGCAGGACTTCGCCGACCTGCGCTGATCACCCTGACGGGTCAGGTCGGGAGCAGCGCGTCGACCGCGAGGCGGGAGTCGGCCGGCGTCGCAGCGGCCCGCGCGGCCACGGCGGCCTTGCGGCAGGTGTCCAGGTCGACCGCGGCGAGCAGCGCCCGCACCTCGGGTACGGCCACGGGCGCCATCGACAGCGACCGCACGCCCAGGCCCACCAGCACGGTCGCGAGCCGCGGGTCGGCCGCCGCCTCGCCGCACACGCCGATCGGGCGGTCGGTGGCTGCTCCCCCGGCGCAGGTGGCAGCGACCAGGTCGAGCACGGCCGGCTGCCAGGGGTCGAGCAGGCTGCCCAGCGTTCCGAGCTGACGGTCGGCGGCCAGTGCGTACTGGGCCAGGTCGTTGGTGCCGAGCGACCCGAAGTCGACCTCGGCCAGCAGCTGTGCCGAGCGCAGCGCGGCGGACGGCACCTCCACCATCACGCCGACCGTGCCGAGCCCCGCGGCACGCGCCTGGGCGGCGAACTCCCGCGCCTCGTCGACGGTCGAGACCATCGGCGCCATCACCCACGGCGTCGAGCCGGCGCGCTCGGCCGCGTCGGCGAGGGCGGCGAGCTGCCGGCCGAGGACCTCGGGCCGCAGCCGGGACGTCCGCAGCCCGCGCACGCCCAGCGCGGGGTTGTCCTCGTCGGGCAGCCCGAGGAACGGCACCGGCTTGTCCGAGCCGGCGTCCAGGGTGCGGACCACCACGCGTCGCCCGCCGAACGCATCGAGCACCGCGGCGTACGTCTCGACCTGCTCGTCGTGCGACGGCTCGTCGGCGCGGCCGAGGAACAGGAACTCGGTGCGGAACAGCCCTACGCCCTCGACATCGGCGCCGGCGGCCGCGAGCGCGTCGTCGACAGTGCCCACGTTGGCGAGCAGGGCGACCGCGACACCGTCGGCGGTGGCCCCCGGTCCGGTGCTCGCGGCCCGGCGCTCGGCGTTGCGGCGCTCGCGCGCGGTCAGCGTCTCGGCGAGGTCACCGGTCGGGTCGACGTGGACGGTGCCAGCGGTGCCGTCCAGCACCACGTCGTGACCGTCGGCGGCGTCGCGCGCCCCGGCGCAGCCGACCACCGCCGGGATGCCGAGCGTGCGGGCGAGGATCGTGGTGTGGCTGGTCGGGCCACCCTGCTCGGTGACGATGCCGAGCACGACCGCCGGGTCGAGCAGCGCGGTGTCCACCGGCGAGAGGTCGCGGGCGACCAGCACGTACGGGTGACCCGGCTCGGGCAGGCCCTCGAGCACCCGGCCCTCGAGACTGGCGGCCAGCCGTTCGCCGACGTCGACGACGTCGCCGGCCCGCTCGGCCAGGTAGCCACCGAGACCGCGCAGCTGCTCGGCATAGCCCGCGGCGGCCTCCCGTACGGCGCCGGGGGCCGGCGTGCCCGCGTCCCGGAGCCGGCCGGCGGCCGCGAGCAGCTCGGGGTCGCCGGCGAACATCGCGAGGGCGTCCAGCACCTCCTTGCCGGTCGACGTGGTGGCGGCCGCGCCGCGCGACGTCAGGTCGGCGACCACCTGGCGGGACGCGTCGGCGATGTCAGCGGCGGGCTCGGTGCTGCCGGCCTCGGCGCCGTCCCAGCGGACCGCGGGCCCGGACGCGAGACCGGGGCTGGCCGGAACTCCTGACAGGGTGGACACCCCGTGATCATGCCCGGATGACGCGGGGTCCCGCAGCCTCCACGTCGGCGGCGAGACCGGCATCGAGGCCGGCGTCGGTGACGATGGCGTCGACCTCGGCCAGCGTGCCGAAGGTGGCGAAGTGGTCGACGCCGAACTTCGAGTGGTCGGCGAGGACCACGGTGCGACCTGCCGCCCGGATCAGCGCCTGCTTGCTGCTGGCCTCCGACCGGTCGGGCGTGGTGAGGCCGTGCTCGACCGAGATGCCGTTGGCGCCGAGGAAGGCGACGTCGACGAACAGCTCCTCGAGCGCCGAGCGGCCACCCTCGTCGACCGTGGCCAGGGTGCGCGGGCGGATGCGGCCACCGATCAGGTGGACGGAGAGGTGGGGACGGGTGCTCAGCAGCATCGCGTGCGACAGCCCGTTGGTGACGACGTTGAGCTCGCGATCGAACGGCAGCAGCTCGGCCAGCCGCAGCGTGGTCGTGCCCGCGTCGAGCGCGATCGCGCCCTCCTGCGGCACCTCGCTCAGCGCGGCCTTCGCGATCCGCAGCTTCTCCTCGGGCAGCTCGGTCTCGCGCTGCGACACCGGCGGCTCGTAGCCGAGCCGCTCGATCGGGATCGCGCCGCCGTGCACCCGCTTCAGCACCCCTTGGCGCTCCAGCTCGGTGAGGTCGCGGCGGACCGTCTCCGCGGTCACGTCCAGCATGTGCGCGAGCCCGGTGACCTCGACCCGGCCGTCCACCCGGGCCCGGTCGACGATCGCCGCCTGCCGCTCCGCTGCGTACACCTGCGCTCCTGTGAGTTTCTGTGGTGACCGACGAAAACCCCCGGCTTACATCATAAGCCCGCGATTTCAGGCAGAGTACCAGATCGAAAGCCACAGAAACGGACTCTGGCCGACCCGCCGCAGCGGTCGCCCGCCGACCCGGCAGGCTGTGCGTCGGTCCAGGTCAGGAGGTCGGATGGCAGACCTGCTGCTGTGGCAGTGGGCGGTGCTCGCGGTGGCAGCACTCGCCGTCGGATTCGCCAAGACCGCGATCAACGGGGCCGGCGCGCTCGCCGTGGTGCTCTACGCCTGGGTGCTGCCCGCCCGGGAGTCGACCGGACTGCTGCTGCCTGTCCTGCTCGCCGCCGACCTGGTGGCGGTCGCGGTCTACCGAGCCCACGCCGACTGGCGACTGCTCGCGCGGATGTTCCCGTGGGTGGCGGTCGGCGTGGTGCTGGGTGCGGTGTTCGTGTCGCGCGCCGACGACCGGACCATGCAGATCTCCATCGGCCTCACCCTGCTGGTGCTCACCGCCGTCGAGACCGTACGCACCGCGCGGGAGCGCCGGAGCGGGGTGACTGCCACGGCCCCCGAGGGGCGGCGGGCCACGCACGGACTCGCGGCAGGCACCGGCGTGCTGGCCGGGCTCACGACCATGGTCGCGAACGCGGCCAGCGCCGTCACCTCGCTCTACTTCCTGCTCTCCGGGTTGTCGATGCTGCGCTTCCTCGGCACAGCGGCCTGGTTCTTCCTGGTGGTGAACCTGTTCAAGGTCCCGTTCAGCGTCGGCCTCGGTCTGCTCACCTGGCACGACCTGCTGCTCGACCTGCTGCTGGTGCCCGCGGTCGTGGCCGGCGCCTGGGTCGGCGTACTGACCATCAAGCGGATCAACCAGCAGCAGTTCGAGAACGCGACGCTGGCCGTGGTCGCGGTCGCCGCCGTGCTGCTGCTGCTGGCCTGAGGCCGCCGCTCAGGACACCCGCGAGCCCACCGAGGCCACGCCGAGCCAGGTGTGCGGTGCACCGGCGAAGCACCAGCCGAGGTGTGGTGCGCCCTTGCTGATCCAGATCGCCGGCACCCGGCGGTCACCGTGCCGGGAGCCGGCCAGCGAGAAGCAGTGGTTCTTCTCCAGCACGTCGGTACGCACGCTCACCAGCGCGATCCCCTCGGCGACCGTGAGCGGGGTGCGACCCCGCTCGGCCAGCGTGGCGACCGCGGGCTCGGGCGGCACGTTGCAGAACTCCGAGCCACGCTCCACGTCCACCAGCAGGTAGGCGTCGGCGTCGGGGACGTCGACTGCCGTGATCGGCTCGAAGTCGTCCATGTCGCCGGCGTGCTGGTTCAACGTCCCCGACCGGCCGCGCAGCGACACCTGCGCGATCGCCTTCTCCGCGGGCCTCGCCGCGGCGGGGACGACCAGCACGAACGGCACCTGCTCCCGGCTCGGCCCGGCACCCGGGTCCGGGGCGGCCAGGGCGCCGAGCTGCTCGCGCAGCGCGTCGACGGTCGGGGCAGGAAGCGGGTGGCCGAGGTCGGCCCAGACGGCGGCCTGGCGGTCCAGCTCGGCGGGGTGGTCGGTCGGTGCGACGGACATGCGCGTCCTCTCGTCGGTGGCGGGAGACGGTTCCAACGTACGGCGTACGGAGTTTGTTCCCGTGGTGGTGCGCGCACTGGTCTTGACCCTGTCGGCGGGTGAGACACCACGCTGGTCGCCATGCGGTTGATGACCATCAGCGAGTTCTCCGACGCGTGCGGACTCTCGGTTCCGACCATCCGTCGCTACGGCCGCGCCGGCATGCTGCGGCCGGCTCGGGTCGAGGAGCGCACCGGCTACCGCTGGTACGCCCCGGACCAGGTGCCCACCGCCGTGCTGATCCGCACGCTGCGCGAGCTGTCGGTGCCTCTGGCCGACGTCCAGGCGATCCTCGAGGAGGCGGACCCGGTCGCCCGGCTGGCGCGCATCGAGCAGCACTGGCTGGACGTCGAGCGCGAGGTCGCGTCCGGGCGGCGGATGCGCGACCACCTGGCCCGCATCCTCGGCGGCTGGCAGGAGATCATCGCCGGCTACCGGATCGAGGAGCGCGAGGTCCAGGAGCTCCCGGTCCTGCTGCGCCGCCGTCGGGTGCACCTGCTCGAGGTGCCCGGCCTCGTCGTCGACTCGGTCGAGCGGCTGCGCGTACGGGCTGCCGCCGAGGGCCGGACGGTTCTCGGCTTCCCCGTCGCGGTCTACCGGTGGCCGGTCGGGCACGAGGACGGTGAGGACGACGGCGGCGAGGGCGATCGCGACGTCGAGGTCTGCCTCCCGGTGTCCGGCGACGGCGACGCTCTGCTGCCCGGCGGCCGGCTGGTCACGACCGAGGCGACGGGGGACGACGGCGTGCCACCACGCTTGCTCACGGCATACGGCGCGGTGTCGCAGTGGGCGCACGAGCAGCACCAGGTGCTGACCGGTCCGCCGCTCGAGATCCACCTGGGCGCCGGCCGGCTCCGGGTGGGCTGGCTGGTGCGCTCGCCGGCCGCGCCCGACATCGAGGCCGAGGATGGGGGCGAGCACGAGGACGCCGGGCGTGCTGGCTCATGACCGTCACCGACCGCATCGACGCCGCCGCCACGTCGGCACCCCGCCGTGCTCATCGGCGTGCTGTGCGGCGTGCAGTTCCTGGCGGTGGTGGACAGCCTGGCCGTGGCCCTCGCCCTGCCGGCGATCGGTCGTGACCTCGCACTCGGTCCGACCGGGCTGTCCTGGGTGATGAACGCGATGTCGCTCAGCCTTGCCGGCGGGCTGCTCCTGGCCGGGCGGTTGTGCGACGTCTACGGGCGACGCCCGATGTTCGTCGTGGGGCTGGTGCTGATGACGGTCGGCGCCGCCGTCGCCGGTGGCGCGACCGGCCCGGCGATGCTGCTGACCGGGCGGGTACTGCAAGGACTGGGCGCCGCCACGGCGTACCCCTCCGCGCTGGCGCTGCTCGGCGATTCGTTCCCGGACGAGCCGTGGCGCAGCCGGGCGTTCGCCGGCGTCTCGGTGAGCGGCGCCTCGGCGACGGCGACCGGTGTGGTGTTCGGAGGTCTCGCGACCGCCTGGCTGGGCTGGCCGTGGGTGTTCTGGCTCACCGCGCCGGCGGGACTGCTGCTGCTGGCTGTCGGCACGCTGGTCCTTCCGGCTCCCGGTCCCCGCCGCTCCCGGAGCCTGGACCTCCCGGGCGCCGCGCTGGCGACCGCCGCCGTCGTCACCGTGGTGGCCACCGTCGTGCACACGGGCGAGACGCACCGGCTCGGTCTCGCCACCCTGTTCGGGGCCGGCGCGGCCGTCGTGCTGCTGGTCGCCCTGATGGCGTGGGAGCGGCTCGCCGCCGAGCCCCTGCTGCCGGGCCACGTGCTGCGCTCGAGCCGGCTGCGGGGCGGCAGCGCGAGCATGGCCGCGAGCTCGGCGGTCTACTCCGCGATCGCCTTCACCGTCGCGCTGCAGCTGCACGACCAGGTCGGTCTGAGCCCCGCTGAGGCCGGCGCGGCCCTGCTGCCGCTCGCCGCCGGCATCGTCCTCACCGGGACGCTGCTGGCGCCCCGGCTGCGGCGCAGGTTCGGCTCGGTCCGGCTGGCGCTGGGCGGTCTGGTGCTCGGGGTCGCCGGGATGTGCTGGCTGGCCGCGGCGCCCCCGTCGCCGTCGTACGTCGGCCAGCTGCTGCCGCCGCTGCTGCTGGTCGGCGCCGGGCTCAGCGGAGCGAGCACCGGTGCGATGGAGCACGCCCTCGGCAGCAGCGAGACGGAGAACGGCGGTGTCGCGTCGGGTGCCTTCGAGACGTCGACGCACGTGGGCGGCGCGGTGTCGGTGTCGTGCTACGCCAGCGTGCTGGCGATCGCGCCCGGCTCGTACCCGCTGGCGCATCTGCTGGCCGCCGGATTCGGACTGCTCGGCGCGGCGGCGTTGGTGGTCACGTGTTCTTCGCGGCCAACCGGGCGGCCCCGACGATCCCGGCCGCGTTGCCCAGCTGGGCGGGGACGATCGGCGCCCGCAGGTGCAGCAGCGGCAGGTACTTCTGCGCGTGCTTCGACACGCCGCCGCCCACCACGATGAGGTCCGGGTGCAGCAGGTCCTCGACGTGGGCGAAGTAGCGCTGCAGCCGGTTGGCCCACTCCTCCCAGGACAGCTCGTCGTTCTCCCGGGCCCGCGACGAGGCCCTGGTCTCGGCGTCGAAGCCGTCCAGCTCGAGGTGGCCCAGCTCGCTGTTGGGCACCAGGACGCCGCCGTGCAGCAGGGCGCTGCCGATGCCGGTGCCGAGGGTGGCCAGCAGCACCAGGCCGTCCACGTGGCGGGCCGCTCCGTAGTGCAGCTCTCCGACACCGGCCGCGTCCGCGTCGTTGACCACCGTGACCGGACGGTCGAGCCGGCTGCTGAGCAGGTCCTCGGCGTCCGTCCCGATCCACGTCTTGTCGATGTTCGCGGCGGTCCGGACGACCCCCGCCGTCACCACCCCGGGAATGGTCACCCCGATCGGCGAGCCCTTGGCCTTGTCGCGGAAGTGGTGGGCGATCTTCTCCACGACGTCGGCCACCGCGTCGGGCGTGGACGGGTCGGGGGTCTCGATGCGCTGTCGGTCGTGCGCGAACTCACCCTTCTTGAGGTCGACCGGCGCTCCCTTGATGCCGGTGCCGCCGATGTCGATGCCGAGAGGGTGCTTCATGACCCCATCGTGCCGTGTGACGACCTCGTGGGCACCCGAGACGGGGTCAGAATCGGCCGGTCAGCCCACGCGGAGCGCGTGGAGGAAGGCCTCCTCGAACGGTTCCGCCGTCACGCTGCCTGGTCCGAGGGCCGGTGGTGGGGCGGTGACGACGCGCTGGCCGGTGGGCAGGGTCCACGCCGTGTCGGGGCTCGCCGCACGACAGGCATCGAGCCCGTCGCCGCGCGCCTCGACCGGCTGCTGCCGGGCCGTGACGCCCGGGTGGTCCTTGATGGTGTGTGCGCGGACGGCGAGCGCCTGGGCATTGGCGGCGGCCGTGCGCCCGCCGCGGTCGTGGTCGAGCACGTGGTCGCGGTGCCGCAGTCGAGCCCCCGACAACCGGCAGTGCTGATCGCGCCAGTCGACGAGGTCACCGAGCAGCCCGGTGAAGCGCCGGGTCTGCTTGTCCATCGCCAGCAGCCGTCCGTCCACCGGGTCGCAGAACAGTGCCCGCAGCACGCTGCGTCCACCCGCCGCCTCATGGTCGGCGACCAGGTCGCGCACGGCACCCATCGGCAGCGATCCGTAGCCGCGTACCAACGCCGGAGTCGCGGGGTCGAGGCCGAGCAGCATCTGTGCGGTCAGCACGACCTGCAGCTCGATCCGGGTGGCGACCGGCCCCGCACGCAGCGGTGGCCGGCTGGTCGGCGGCGACGGCGTGCGCTGCCAGTCGACGACGTCCCACACCGGGTCGTCGGGCGCCGGATCGTCGTCGCGCGCGCCCTCGTGGTCCGGTGCGGGCGGCTCGGACGCGGTCCACGGCGGGTCGCCGTGCTCGTCACGTCGCCACACCGGCGCCTCGGCCGGCTCGCACACCGGGACCGCGCCTCCGACGACGGCGTCGACGACGAGGTCGGCCATCAGGTCGTGCAGGGACCGCGGGTCGCCGTCCTGACGCGTCCGCCGTGCGGTCTGGTCGAGCCGGGTCCAGATCGCGAGCGCCTCCTCGGCGCGGCAGGTCATCACCAGGCTGGCGACACCGTCGACCGGGTCCGTGAGCCGGACACCACGCCGGCTGGCTCGCGCGTCGCGGGCACGCTCGGTCGCCGCCTGCGGGTCGAGCGCCAGGGCGCGTCGGGTGGCGGCCGTGCGCAGCAGGCCCACGGTGTAGGCACGCCGGCTGCTCCGGACCTCGTCGGCCAGGTCGACGTCGAGGATGCGGCGCTGCCCGACCTCCAGGCCGGCGCACGCCTCCGCGACGACCTTGACGCCGAAGACGCTCAACGGTCCCGCACCGTCACCACCGCCGACCAGCGCGAGCAGCTCGGGGAAGTCGCCCACCAGGGTGCGCGCCGTCGCCAACCGCCGCTGCGACGTGCCGGTGCCGACGTGCAGCACCTGCGCCACCTCGAACGGGACCGTGGCACCGCACCGGCCCGCCTGCACTGCCACCGGGTCGGACCGGTCGGCGTCGCGCTGGGCGTCCTCGAACGCGACCAGGGCCCGCTGCTGCGCGGCCGCGACGCTCTGCGCCAGCCCCTCGAGCTCGGCCACCAGCGCGAGTGTCCCGGCCGGGTCGGGCGCTCTCGCGTCGAGCGCAGCGGTCAGCGTCGCCAGCTCAGCGCGGGTCGACTCGAACATGTGTTCACCTTAGGACCAGCCACCGACAGTCCCCCGCGTCCCGGGCATCCCCTCGGCAGGTACGGTGACCGGCTCACTCGCACGGCCGACCGGGGGATGAGGGCCTTGTCTGAGAGACAGCGCGCCCACGTGCTGCCGACGTTGGGGATCATGGTGTTGACCGGCCTCGCGGCGGGCGCCCTGTGGGGCACCCCGGCACTGGACGAGGCGCGCGGCGCCGGCCCGCCGGCTCCGGACGGCCCGCTGCCCGAACGGCTCGCGCTGCCGTACGACGACGTCGCGCCGCTGCGCGAGGGGGACCACTTCGAGCCGATCGCCCTCGTGGCCGGAGCCGGCGCCGGGGTCCAGGTCGCCGTCGGAGCCGAGACCGGCGAGGTGCGGCGGCTGGACATCGCACCGCGCGGACCACGCACTGCGGAGGTCTCCCTGTCGAGCGACGGCACCGTGCTCGCGTACGGGCTCGACGGCGCCCGGGCGAACGCCGACCCGCAGCTACGGGTGTGGGACGTCGAGGCCGGCGAGACCCACGATCTTCCCCTCGCCCACGCGGCCGGCGGCCACGTCGACGACGTCCTCGTGAGCCCGGACGGCGCAAACGCTGCCGTGGAGGTCCGCGGCCCGTCGTTCAGCGCACGTGGGACCGTCGTCGTCGATCTGGACAGCGGGACGTCCACCACGATCGACGCGCGGTGGCTCTCGGAGTGGACGGCCGACGGCGCGGAGCTGATCCCGTTCAGCGACTTCGACATGTACGCGGTCGACGCGCGCACCGGTGACCAGCGCCGGGTGATCGAGCAGGACGCAGGCGAGAACCGGACGGCGTCGCTGTCGCCCGACGAGGAGACGGTCGTCCAGTGGCGGTCCGGGGCGGAGGGCGACGGACCGTTCGAGGGCCACGTGATCGAGGTGTCGACCGGCGACGACGCCACCCTCGACAGTGACACCACCGCGGACCTCACGCCCGGCGTGCTCGGATGGCTCGACGACGACACCGCCGTCCTGCAGGATCCCGGCGACGGTGACTACGAGGACGCCACACCGCCGGGTGAGGGGTTGGTGCTCGTCGACGTGTCGGAGCAACGCGCAGTGCCGCTGCTCGACTTCGACCTGATGCCGACGGTCGCGCGTCGCGTCGTGATCGCGCCCGACGCGCTCGCAGCAGCCGCGGAGGGTGGACCGTGGGGATGGTGGACCCGCCGGCCCTGGGTGCTGAGCGCCGGCGCCGCGGCCTACGTGCTGTTGGCCGCCGGGCTGGTCACGGTCGGTCTCCGCAGGCGACGCTGACATCCTCGGCCGACATCGAGTGGTCGGGAGAGGATGCCTGGTGTGACCACCGCGACCCGGGTGCCCGTGACCACGGACATGTCCGGCGACGAGCTGGACGCGGAGGACGCCTGGGACACGGTGCGCCACCACGGCGTGCGCCGACTGGCCGCGGAGTCGTTCCTGCGCTTCCGCTACGGCGACGGCTTCACCAACAGCCGGGCGCTCGCGCTGCAGATCGCGCTGGCGGTGATCCCGTTCCTGATCGCGCTCACCGGGCTCGCCGCCGACATCGACGCAGACCGGGTCGCCGGTGCGCTGGCGGCCACGATCACCGCGGTGACTCCCGGCTCCGGCGGCGGCGACGTGGTCAGGCCGCCGTCGACCCCGACGAGACCGCGGAGCGTGCCGGGGAGCTGGCGCTGGCGTTCGGCTTGGCGTTCGCGGCGGTGTCGATGACGACCGCGATGGCGCAGGTCGAGCGGGGCGCCAACCGCATCTACGGCATCGAGCGCGACCGGCCCGCGCTGCACAAGTACGGCCGCGCGGCAGTACTGACTGCGGTGCTGGCAGGTCCGATGGGGATCGGCTTCCTGGTCCTGGTGGGCGGCGGCGCGTTCGGCGACGCGATGCAGCAGTTCTACGGCTGGTCCGACGGCGCCGACCAGGTCTGGGACGCCGTCCGCTGGCCGCTGGGCGTCGGCGTGACGACGTTCGCGATCGCGGTGCTGCTCGACCACGCCCCGCGCCGCCGCCAGCCCGCGCTCAGCTGGCTGGCGCTGGGGTCGGGACTGGCCGTCGTCCTCACCGTGGCCGCCTCCGGCCTGCTGGCGCTGTACGTGCGCTACAGCGGCTCGTTCGGCAGCGTGTACGGACCGCTGGCCGGGGTGATGGCGCTGCTGCTGTGGTCGTACCTCACCTCGATCGCGCTGTTCGTCGGCACCGCTGTGGCCGCCCAGCTCGAGGCGCTGCGGGCCGGGCTCACCGAGCCCGTGCTGTCCGACCCCGGCGCGCCCGAGGGCACCCGGCGCACACCTGACCGCGACGAGGAGGGCTAGCCGGCCAGTGCCTCGCGCACCAGCTCCACCGGGTGCCACGCGTTGCGCTCGGTGCCGTGGAAGATCTGCTGCCGGCACGACACCCCGGTCGCGCAGATCACCGTGTCGGGGCTCTCGCCGCGTACGGCCGGGAACAGCCGGTCCTCGCCCACCGTCATCGACACGTCGTAGTGCTCCGCCTCGAAGCCGAACGACCCGGCCATGCCGCAGCACCCGGCGTCGACCTCGACCACCTCGAGGCCGGGAACGCGACGCAGCAGCGCCATGGTCGCGGCGGTGCCGACCTCGGCCTTCTGGTGGCAGTGCCCGTGGTAGAGCACCCGCCGGCCGGCCAGCCACGAGTCGTCTCGCAGGGGCAGCCGCCCCTCGTCGATCGCCTCGCCGAGCAGCTCCTCGACCTGGCGCACCCGGCCGGCGACGTCGCGTACGTGCGCGTCGTCGGGGAGCAGGGCGGCGTGCTCGTCGCGCAGCGTGAACAGGCAGGACGGCTCGCACCCCACGATGGGCGAGCCGGCGGCCGTGCCGGTGGCGAGCTGCGTCGACAGCGCCCGGGCCTTGGCCTTCGCGTCGTCGACCATGCCTTTGGACAGGCTCGACCGGCCGCAGCACCCCGACCCGTGCACCGACACCCGCCACCCCGCGGCCTCGAGCAGCTCGACGGCCGCGCGGCCGATCTGCGGCTCGGTGTACGTCGCGAACGAGTCGGCGAGGAACGTGACGTCGCCCTGCGGAGCCGACGTGGCAGCACGACCACGCCGACGGAACCAGCGCACCAGGTTGTCGCGGTGGAACACCGGCAGTGGACGCTGCGGCGCGATCCCGATCGCTCGCCCCATCGCCTTGCGGGCAAGGCGGTTGCGGCCCGGCAGGTTCGACAGCGGCGCGGTCGCGGAGCCGAGCCGGTTGAGCGACCTGATCGCCCCGAACACCCGCGACCGCAGGGGCGTGCCGTGGATGTCGTGGTGGTGGGCCAGCGTCTCGCTCTTGAGCGTCGCCATGTCGACACCGAGCGGGCACTCGCTCTTGCACGCCTTGCACATCAGGCAGAGGTCGAGGATCTCGTGCAGTCGCTCGTCGCCGAGCGCGGTGTGCGGGTCGGGCTCGGTCAGCGCCTTGACCAGCGCGTTGGCGCGGCCGCGAACCGAGTGCTCCTCCTCGCGGGTGGCCATGTAGGACGGGCACATCGCGCCGGTCGCGCTCTTGCGGCAGACGCCGATGTTCATGCAGCGGTCGGCAGCGCCCCGCATGCCGCCGACCACGTCGAAGTCGAGCCGGGTACGCAGCGGCGGCGCCGGTGGCAGCGCGGCGTCGCGGAGGTTGTCGGTCATGCTCGGCGCGTCCACGATCTTGCCGGGGTTCATCACGCCGGTCGGGTCGAACAGCGCCTTGACCTCGCGCATCGCCTCGTACAGCGCGTCGCCGAAGACCTCGCGGTTGAACTCGCTGCGTGCCAGTCCGTCGCCGTGCTCGCTGGAGTTGACGCCGCCGTACTCCTTGACCAGGTCCTTGACCTGCTCGGCGACGGCGCGCATCTTGACCACCTCGTCGGGCAGGCTCAGGTCGACGAACGGCCGGATGTGCAGGCAGCCGACCGACGCGTGCCCGTAGAACCCTGCCGTCATCTCGTGCGCGTCCAGCACGCCGCGCACCTTGCGGGTGTACGCCGCCAGGTGCTCGGGGGGCACCGCCGTGTCCTCGATGAACGCCAGCGGCCGGTTGGCGCCGCGACTGTTGGCCATCAGCAGGCCGAGGCCCGCCTTGCGCACCTTGAGCAGGTAGCCCTGCTGCTCGGCGGTCTCGGCCCGCAGCAGGTGGTAGCCGTGCCCGTGCTCGCGCCACAGCGCGGTGAGCCGGTCCAGCTGGTCGGTCAGCACGTCCCGGTCGTCACCGGTGAACGACACGAACAGCAGCGCCTCGGGATCGCCCTCGAGGATGTCGCCGAGCCCGGCGTACTCGATCTTCTGCCGGGACAGGTCGAGGATCGTGCGGTCGAGCATCTCGACCTGCGCGGGGTCGAGGGTCAGCGCGTCCGCGGTGGCGTCGATCGCACCCTGCACGCTGTCGAAGTGGCCGACGCCGAAGACGGTGTGCTGCGGCTTGGGCACGAGGTCGACGACGGCCTCGGTGCTCACCACCAGCGTGCCCTCGGCGCCCACCACGAACTTGGCCAGGTCGAACGGCGTCCCGTCGACGAGCCGGTCGAGGCGATAGCCGCAGGCGCGGCGCCAGTGCGGCGGGAAGCCGCTCTCGATCGCCGGCCGGTTGGCCTCGACGATCTCCGGCAGCCGCCGGTAGATCGCGCCCTCGAGGGTGTCGGCCTCCGCCCGGCGGCGTCGCTCGTCCTCGTCGACGGGTTCGAGCGTCGCCCGCGACCCGTCGGCGAGCACCACGTCCAGCGATCGCACGTGGTCGATCGTCATGCCGTAGCGCACCGACCCGCTGCCGGCCGAGTTGTTGCCGATCATCCCGCCGATGGTGGCCCGGTTGCTGGTGGACGTGTCCGGTCCGAACATCAGCCCGTACGGTGCCGCCGCGCGGTTGAGGTCGTCCTGCACGACGCCCATCTGCACCCGTGCGGTGCGCGACCCGGGGTCGATCGACACGATCTCGGCCATGTAGCGGGACAGGTCCAGCACCAGGCCGGGACCGACCGTCTGGCCGGCCAGGCTGGTGCCGGCGCCACGCGGCACGACCGGCACCCCGAGCTCGTGGCAGGCCCGCACCGCGGCCGCGACGTCGTCGGCGTGCCGCGGGAAGGCGACGCCCATCGGCATGATCGTGTACATGCTCGCGTCCCGGCTGAACAGGTGCCGGGTGTAGTCGTCGAACCGCACGGACGATGCCCCGCCCTCGAGGTCCTGCTCGAGCCGGCGGCGCAGCGCCGAAGCGGTGTCGGTGGGTGCGTCGTCGGTGGGCGCGTCCAGGGTCGCGGTCACCCCGCGACGATAGGCGGATCGCCCCGCGTGCGCCCTTCCGGGTGACGAATCCGTCGGGATACTGCCGACGCCGGTGTCGAGGATGCGCAACAGTTCCCAACGGCAACTCTCCGGGGGGCGGTCGCCTCCTTGGATATTCACCGCAAGGGGGCAGTCATGAGCAACACCGCACGCACCGTCATGGCAGGAGTCGTGGCACTGGGGATCGGCGTCGGCGCCAGCGTCGCGTACGCCGCGCAGGTCAGCGTGACGCCGGGCAATCAGCAGGGCTTCGTGTTCCGCGACGCGCCGGGCGACACCAGGGCAACCGGTCACTACGCCTGGAACGACGACGGCCTGCACGTCTGGACCGAGGGCACCACGTCGACGGACAAGGTCGCCGGCTACACGCCGAACACGCAGGCCCTGGCCGACGTGGGCGAGCCGTCCATGGTCTGGGACCAGGGCTACGGGAGCATTGCTCCCGGGCTGCAGCTGATCGTCGACTTCGGCGGTCCGAACGACACCGACGAGACAGCCGACGGGATCCTGGTCGGCGAGGAGATCTACGCCGGTGACTGGTGGGCGAACAACGGGGCCGAGCAGTTCGTGAAGGACGCTGCACCGTCGCACGAGGGCGGTTCGGGGTCGGACAACCACGGCACGCTGGCGCAGTGGCGGGCGGCGTTCCCGGACGCCCAGCTGACCAATGTGGGCTTCAGCCTCGGCTCCGGTGTCTTCGCCGGCGGAGTCCTGCAGAGCCTCACCTTCGGTGACGACACCTACACCTTCGGACTCGACGAGGCTCCCGAGCCGCCCGAGGACACGGTGATCACGGCGACTCTGCAGGGCCGGAACCTGGCCGGCCAGAACGGCACGGACCGGCTCTTCGTCCGGACGGCACCCGCCGACGAGGCGGCCGGGGCGACGGTCCGGTTCTACCGGGTGGCGGACAACGGCGACCGCGTCCTGGTGCGCACCGCGAACCTGAACGGGCAGGGGACGAAGACCGTGGAGATCGCCGACCCGAAGCCGCAGGTGCACAGCTCGTACGTGGCCGTGGTCGACCCGACGGATGACACGACCGGCGACGAGTCCAACCTGGTCAACCTGCTCTGACCTAGGGAGGCGTCTCTCGGCCCTGGGCAGCGTCTGTGCCCGGGGCCGACGGCGCGCCTGCAGCACCTCGAGGGCGGCCGCGACGCCGCCGGTCGAGACCGGCACGCCGGCGAGCACCAGACCCATCTGCACGCCGGCGAGGGTGCCGGCCAGCGACAGGTCGTTGAAGTCGCCGAGGTGGCCGATCCGGAAGATCTTCCCGGCCAGCTGGGACAGCCCGGCGCCGAGCGACATGTCGAACCGCTCCAGCACGATCCGGCGTACCTCGTCGGCGTCGTGACCGTCGGGCAGCAGCACGGCGGTCAGCGAGCCGGAGTGCTCACGCTCGTCGAGACACAGCACCTCGAGACCCCAGCCGCGCACGGCCGCCCGGGTCGCCTCGGCGTGCCGCTGGTGCCGCGCGAACACCGCGGGCAGCCCCTCGTCGTCGAGCATCCGCAGCGCTTCGCGCAGCCCGTACAGCAGGTTGGTCGCGGGGGTGTAGGGGTAGAAGCCGCGGGCGTTGGCCTCGAGCACCGGGGCCCAGTCCCAGTAGGAACGGGCCGACCGCACCGTCCCGGACGCGGCGATCGCCTTGTCGCTGACGGCGTTGAAGCCCAACCCTGGTGGGAGCATCAGCCCCTTCTGCGAGCCGGCGACCGTGACGTCGACGCCCCACTCGTCGTGCCGGTAGTCGATGGACCCCAGCGACGAGATGGTGTCGACGAGGAGCAGGGCGGGGTGCCCGGCGGCGTCCAGGGCACCCCGGATCTCGGCCACCCGGCTGGTCACGCCGGTCGAGGTCTCGTTGTGCACCACGCAGACGGCGGCGATCTCGTGCCCGGTGTCGGCCGCGAGCCGCTCGGCGGCCTGGTCGGGGTCGGCGCCGTGCCGCCAGTCGCCCGGGACGACGTCGACCTTGAGCCCCAGCGCCTGCGCCATCTCCTGCCACAGCGTGCTGAAGTGGCCGGTCTCGAAGCACAGCACCCGGTCGCCCGGGCTGAGCGTGTTGACCAGCGCGGCCTCCCACGCGCCGGTGCCGGAGCTGGGGTAGATGATCACCGGCCCGGAGGTGCCGAAGACCGGCTTGACCGCCTCCAGCAGTTCGAGGGTGAGGTCGCGGAACTCGGGTCCGCGGTGGTCGATCGTCGGCAGCGACATGGCCCGCAGCACCTCGTCGGGCACGTTGGTCGGGCCGGGGATCTGCAGGAAGTGGCGACCCATCGGGGTCCTTTCGCACGTCGATCGGGTGTCCGCTGGGCGGAATCTCGCTACCGCGGTACGGACTCTAAGGGGCGTACCGGACACCGGCCATCAGGGGATCCCACCTCTTGACGCTTCAGGGCAAACCGGGCACTGTGCTCGCCAGCGAAAACTGGCTTCCGCATCGCGGAAGACAGGCGCGGACCCCTGACCCTGGAGCGACGCCGATGTCCGTGGAACTCATCTCCATCCTCGTCCTGGTGGCGGTGTTCCTGCTCGCCACCGTGCTGCCGCTCAACATGGGCGCGCTGGCGCTGGTCGCGGCGTACATCGTGGGCGTCTACATCGTCGCCCCGGGCGCTCTCGGCGAGGAGGAGAACCTCGACGGGGTGGTCGCGGGCTTCCCCGGCGACCTGTTCATCATCCTGGTCGGCGTCACGTACCTGTTCGCCCTGGCGCGCGACAACGGCACCGTCGACTGGCTGGTGGACTGGTCGGTGCGGTCGGTGGGGGGTCGGATCGCGCTGATCCCGTGGGTGATGTTCGGGATCACCGGCCTGATGACCGCCTTCGGCGCGGTGGTGCCGGCCGCGGTCGCGATCGTCGCGCCGATCGCCATGGGCTTCGGCATGCGCTACGGCATCCGCCCGCTGCTGATGGGCCTGATGGTGATCAACGGCGCCACGGCCGGCGGGTTCTCGCCGCTGAGCATCTTCGGCAGCATCGCCAACGGCGTCGTGGAGAGCCGCGATCTCGACGGCAGCCCGCTGCTGCTGTTCGTGTCGTCGCTGGTCTTCAACATCGTGCTCGGCCTGATCACGTTCGTGCTGTTCGGCGGGCGGGAGCTGATCGGCCGGCGCGACCAGGGCGAGAGCGAGGCGGCGTCCGCCGAGCGGGCGGCCGAGGTCGCCGAGGCGGAGGGCGGCGCAGGTGCGACCGCCGTCGACACCGAGCGGGTACGGGCTCGCAACCGCACCGTCACCGTCGTGGGCATGCTCGGTCTCGCGGTGGGCGTGCTGTTCTTCGAGTGGGACATCGGTTTCACCGCCATCGGGCTGGCCTGCATCCTGTCGCTGCTGAGCCCCAACCTCGCGAAGTCGTCGGTCGCCAAGATCGCCTGGCCGACGGTGCTGCTGATCTGCGGCATCGTCACCTACGTCTCGTTGCTGGAGAACATCGGCACCGTCGAGTGGCTCGGCGAGAAGGTCGCGAACATCGGCGCCCCGCTGGTTGCCGCGCTGGTGATCTGCTACATCGGCGGTGTCGTGTCGGCGTTCGCGTCGACCACCGGCATCCTCGGCACGCTGATCCCGCTGGCGGTGCCGTTCCTGCTGGCCGGCGAGGTCGGCACGGTGGGCATGATCATCGCGCTGTGCATCTCCAGCTCGGTGGTCGACTCGAGCCCGTTCTCCACGTCGGGTGCACTGGTCGTGGCCAACACGCCGGAGGAGCACCGGGACGCGGTCTTCCGCCAGCTGATGATCTGGGGCGGCTCGATGGTCGCGTTCGCACCGCCGGTCGCCTGGCTGATCTGGGTCGTGATCCCCGACGTGCTCTGACCCGCGCCCGACATCCAGCGCGGCCGCACCCGCGGGGAGGCAGCATTGACCACGGCATCGGGTGGTGTGCAGTCGATCGAACGCGCCATGCGCGTGCTCGAGGTGGTGGCCCGCAACGAGGCGGGCATGGGCTTGTCGCGGATCGCTGCGGAGACCGAGCTGCCGCTGCCCACCATCCACCGGCTGGTCCGGACGCTGGTGGACCTCGGCTACCTCCGCCAGGAGCCGTCGCGGGCGTACGCGCTCGGGCCACGGCTGCTGCTGCTCACCGAGAGCTCGTCGGCGATGCTCAACAGCATCGCGCGCCCGCACCTGTCGGCCCTCGTCGACAGCCTCGGCGAGACCGCCAACCTCGCGATGCTCGACGGCGACCGGGCCGCCTACCTGGCGCAGGTGCCGTCGCGGCACGCGATGCGGATGTTCACCGAGGTCGGGCGCCGCGTGCTGCTGCACTGCACCGGCGTCGGCAAGGCGCTCGCGTCGTCACTGCCCGCCGACGAGGTGCGCGACATCCTCGGACCGGACGGGCATGCCGGCGCAGACCGAGCACACGATGACCGACGTCGACGCCGTGCTGCGGCAGCTGGACGGCGTCCGTCGGCAGGGGTACGCCCTCGACGACGGCGAGCAGGAGATCGGGGTGCGCTGCGTCGCCGTCACCGTGCCCGACGTGCCGGTGCGCCTGGCGCTGTCGGTGTCCGGCCCGACGGCCCGGATGAGCGACGACGTCGTACGGGTGGCGGTGCCGCTGCTGCACCAGGCCGCCGGCGCCCTGGCCGCCGACCTCGCGTGACCGCATCAGGTGACGTGGACGCCGATCAGCAGCCCGACCACATAGGTGGCGGTGGCGGCGATCGCGCCGAACGCGAGCTGACGGAGCGCGTTCTTCCACCACGGCTGCACGGTGAACTTCGCCGCGAGGGCGCCCGCGCCGAGCAGGCCGCCGGCGCCGACGACGAGCGCGGCCGACAGCGAGTCGAAGCCCAGCAGGTAGGGGATCAGCGGGATGACCGCGCCGAGGCAGAACGTCACGAACGACGAGACGGCCGCGACCCGCGGTGACGGCGACTCGTCGGGGTCGACGCCGAGCTCCTGCGTCACGTGCACCCAGGTCGCACGGTCGGGGTCGCTGTGCACGTCGGCCGCCGCGGCCGCCGCGGTCTCCGGGCGCATCCCCAGCTCCTGGAACATCTCGGCGAGCTCGGCCTGCTCGGCCTCCGGGTGCTGGCGGATCTCACGCCGCTCGATCTCGACCTCGTGGTCGATCTGCTCGGCCTGCGTGGACACCGAGGTGTACTCCCCCAGCGCCATCGAGAACGCGCCCGCGACGAGGCCCGCCATGCCCGTCAGCACGACGGTGCGCGGCGCGGCCCCCGCGGCGGCGACGCCGGCCACGAGCGAGATGTTGGTGACGAGCCCGTCCATGGCGCCGAAGACCGATGCGCGCAGCCACCCGCCGGAGACGTCGGCGTGGGTGTGCCCGATCTCGGCTGGGCCGGCGAGGTCGGTCTCAGCGTGGACTGCCATGCCTCGATTCTCCCAGAGGAAATGCACGATTTCCACGCAGGAAAGGCTGCCCTGATAGCGATGGACTGCTTATTCGGTGAGGCAATCCTTGCTTGTCCGAATCATCACGCCAGCGGCCGAGAGACCTGCCCTGCTTGGGCAAGCGCGAAGGCGCGGCACGAAAGAATGGAAGCCTTGCCTGCCTGGTGCTGCATTTCCCATTCCCAGCAGAATGAGATCGACACGGGAATTGCCGGTGGACTGCAGCGCCCACATGCAGCACGATCAACCGATGACCGAGGGAGCCGACGAGGCAGCACGACTGGCCGACGAGGCGGCGGCACGTGCGGGCGTGCAGGTGCGGCTGCTGAGCGAGGTCGAGGAGCTCCACGAGGTCACGGTGCTGATCGACCGCACGTGGGGGTTCGGCACCGACGAGGTCTCCGTGCCGATGCTGCGGGCGATGACCATGGCGGGCAACTTCGTCAGCGGTGCCTTCGACGGAGAACGCATGGTCGGCATCTGCGTGGCGTTCTTCGGGACGCCCCGGACGGCCCACCTGCACAGCCACCTCGCGGCCGTGGACGCCGCCTGCCGCGGCCGCGGCATCGGGTTCGCGCTGAAGGTGCATCAGTGGGCGTGGGCCTACGCCGGCGACGTGGCGGCGATCAGCTGGACCTACGACCCGCTGCAACGCCGCAACGCGTTCCTCAACCTCGCCCGCCTGCGCGCCACCCCCACTGCGTGGCTGGCCAACTTCTACGGCAACGTCGACGACGACCTGAACGGCACCGAGCCGACCGACCGGCTGCTGGTGAGCTGGTCGGTGCCGGCGGAGGAGACCCGGCTGGCGTGTGCACGGCAGACCCGGGTCGTCGATGGCGCTGCCCTCGAGGCCGACGGCGCCTCGGTGCTGCTGACCGCTGGTCCCCACGACGAGCCGGTCGAGCGCGCTGACGACGGAGCCGGCGTCGTCCTGATCGGCGTGCCCGCCGACATCACCGCGGTCCGCCGCGACGACATCGGCCGGGCCCGTGCGTGGCAGGAGGCGGTCGAGCGCACCCTCGGAGCGGCGCTGCTCGCCGGGCACCGGGTCAGCGGCCTCACCGCCCAGGGCCAGTACGTTGTCGAGCGATGAGACCCGACGCGATCGAGCTGGTGCGGATCGGGATGCCGCTGGTGTCGCCGTTCCGCACGTCCTTCGGCACCTCCACGTCACGTGACGTGCTGCTGGTGCACGTGACCACCCCCGACGCGGAGGGGTGGGGCGAGTGCGTCAGCGACCTCGACCCGCGCTACTCCGCGGAGTACGTCGAGGGGTGCGCCGACGTGCTGCGCCGGTTCCTGGTGCCGGCCGTCGCCGCACTGCCGGACGTCGACGCGACGAGCGTGGAGCAGGCGCTCGCCCCGTTCAAGGGGCACTGGATGGCCAAGTCCGCGCTGCACACCGCGGTGCTCGACGCCGAGCTGCGCGCCCGCGGCGAGTCCCTCGCGCACCACCTGGGGGCCACCCGGGACCGGGTCGACTGCGGTGTCTCGGTCGGGATCATGGACTCGATCCCCGAGCTGCTGGACGCCGTCGGCCGCTACCTCGACCAGGGCTACCTCCGGATCAAGCTCAAGATCGAGCCGGGGTGGGACGTCGAGCCCGTCCGCGCCGTGCGCGAACGCTTCGGCGGCGACTTCCTGCTGCAGGTCGACGCCAACACCGCCTACACGCTGGGCGACGCCGCGCTGCTGGCGCGGCTGGATGACTTCGACCTGCTGCTGATCGAGCAGCCGCTGCCGGAGGACGACGTGCTCGGCCACGCCGACCTGGCCGCCAGGGTGCGCACGCCGATCTGCCTCGACGAGTCGATCACCTCCGCCCGGGTGGCCGCGGCCGCGATCCGGCTCGGCGCCTGCCGCATCATCAACATCAAGCCGGGCCGGGTCGGCGGCTACAGCGAGGCGCGGCGGATCGCCGAGCTCGCCGCGGCGCACGGCGTCGCGGTCTGGTGCGGCGGCATGCTCGAGACCGGCATCGGCCGCGCGGCCAACGTGGCGCTGGCCGCGATGCCGGAGTTCACCCTGCCCGGCGACACCTCCGCCTCCGACCGCTACTTCCGCACCGACGTCACCGAGCCGTTCGTGCTGCGCGACGGGCAGCTGGACGTGCCCACCGGCCCGGGCATCGGCCGCACGCCGGTGCCGGAGCGGCTGGACGAGATGCTGACCTCGCGTCAGGCCCTGCCGCTCTGATCTGCCGCTCTGATCTGCCGCTCCCGCCCCGATCCGCGCAGCGGCGGCCTACCGTGAAGGTGAGAGGTCGACCAAAACGCTACTGTGGCAGTCGACATTAGCGACAAAAGGAGAGACCGCGCGGTGATCCTCGAGCAGTACTACATCAGCTGCCTGTCGCAGGGCTCGTACCTGATCGGGGACGAGTCCAGCGGCCAGGCGCTCGTCGTGGACCCGCGCCGCGACATCGAGGACTACCTCGCCGACGCCGAGCGCTACGGGCTGACCATCGTCGGTGTCGTCAACACCCACTTCCACGCCGACTTCGTGGCGGGCCACCTCGAGCTGGCCGCCAGGACGGGCGCCTGGATCGGCTACGGCCGGCGCGCCGAGGCCGAGTACGCGATCCGGCGGCTCGCGCACGGCGAGCGGATCAGCCTCGGCGAGGTCGAGGTCGAGGTGCTGGAGACGCCGGGCCACACCTGGGAGTCGATCAGCCTGCTGGTGCGCGAGCGCGCGGGCGACGAGGTCCCGGCGGCGGTGCTCACCGGCGACGCGCTGTTCGTCGGCGACGTGGGCCGCCCCGACCTGGCGGTGTCGCTCGGCGCCTCGGCCGACGAGCTCGCGCGGGCGCTGTACTCGTCCGTCCACGACGTGCTGATGGCGCTGCCCGACGACGTACGGCTGCTGCCCGGGCACGGCGCCGGCTCGGCCTGCGGCAAGAACCTCTCCGACGAGCTGCAGTCGACGATCGGCGCGCAGCGGGACACCAACCCGTCGGTGCAGCCGATGAGCGAGGACGCCTTCGTCGACGATGATCACGGCCGGGCAGCCGTCCGCCCCTGCCTACTTCGCGGTCGACGCGGTGCTCAACCGGCAGCTGCGGCACACCGTGACCGGGCTGCACCACTCCGTGCCGCTGTCCCCCGAGGACGTACGCACCGCGATCGAGAGCGGCGTGCGGGTGCTCGACACCCGCACCCCTGACGACTTCGCCGCCGGCCACCTGCGCGGCTCGGTCAACGTGGGTGCCGACGGCCGGCTGTCGGAGACCACCGGCATGGTGCTCGCGCACGACGAGCCGATCGTCACGGTGACCGAACCCGGCCGAGAGGACGAGGTGATGATGCGGCTGGCGCGGATCGGCTTCGACAGCGTGCGCGGCCACCTCGCCGACCCGGCGCACTCGTTCGTCGAGCTGGCCGACCTCATCGAGACCGGTGCGCGGATCGGCGTCGACGAGCTGGCCGCGGCGCAGGACGCCGGCGTCCCTGACGGTGCTCGACGTGCGCAACCCCGGTGAGGTGGCCGACGGCGCGATCCCCGGCTCGGTGCACATCCCGCTCGCCGAGCTGGTCCGCCGCCACGACGAGGTGCCGGGCCGACCGGCCGGTCGTGGTGCACTGCGCGAGCGGCTGGCGCTCCAGCGTGGCCGCGAGCGCGCTGCGGGCCCACGGGCACGACGACGTGTCCGACCTGCGCGGCGGCTACGACGCCTGGGACGGACGCGCACGCCGGCGCTGCCCGCTGAGCCCGACGGTCAGCTGCCGGGTGGCGGGAGCCGCAGGCCGTACATGCCTCCGTCGACGGCGAGCACGGTGCCGGTGACCGAGCCGGACAGCGGCGAGGCCAGGTAGGCGATCGCCTGCGCGACGTCGTCGGCCGACACCAGTCGTCCGGTGGGCTGCCTGGCCTCCAGCGCGGTACGGGCGGCCGCCGCGTCGTCGGCCTGGGCGAGCAGGTTCTCCACCCACGGGGTGTCGGTGGTGCCGGGCGCGACCGCGTTGCAGCGCACGCCGTTGCCCACCTCGTCCGCGGCGACGGCCAGCGCGAGGGCCAGCACCGCACCCTTGGTGGCGCTGTACAGCACCCGCTGGGGCAGCCCGGCGTACGACGCGACCGACGCCGTGACCACGACGGCCGCGTGGTCGGACGCACGGAGGTGCGGCATCGCAGCCGCCAGTGTCCGGGCGATCCCGGTGACGTTGACGTCGAGCACGCGGGCCCACTCCTCGTCGGAGTTGGCCGTGACGTCACCGATCGCACCGACCCCGGCGTTGGCGACGACGACGTCCAGACCACCGGCGCGCGCGACCACCTCGGTGACCGCGGCCTCGACGGCCGCACGGTCCCGTACGTCACACGCGACCGTCTCGATGCCGTCCGGCACTCCTCCGGGGTCGAGGTCGAGCGCGGTCACTGCCGCGCCACGGGCGGCGAGCAGGCGCGCGGCGGCCAGGCCGATGCCCGAGGCGCCGCCGGTCACCAGCGCCCGCAGCCCGGCGAAGTCGTCGGCGATCACTGCTGCGACCAGTACGCGCCGTCCGGGAAGCGGTAGGTCGCGACCGAGTCGGCGTGCATCTGTGCGCTGTAGCCGGGCGCGGTCGGCAACAGGTAGGCGGCGTCCTTGACCACGCACGGGTCGACGAAGTGCTCGTGCAGGTGGTCGACGTACTCGACGACGCGGTTCTGCTTCGTACCGGACACCGCGACGAAGTCGATGACCGACAGGTGCTGCACCAGCTCGCACAACCCGACCCCGCCGGCGTGCGGGCACACCGGGACGTCGAACTTCGCGGCCATCAGCATGACGGCCAGGATCTCGTTGACGCTCGCCAGCCGGCACGAGTCGAGCTGGCAGTAGTCGATCGCCTCGGCCTGGAACAGCTGCTTGAACATCACCCGGTTGTGCGCGTGCTCGCCGGTGGCGACCCCGATCGGCGCCACCGCACGGCGGATCGCGGCGTGCCCGAGCACGTCGTCGGGGCTGGTGGGCTCCTCGATCCACATCAGGTCGAACGGCTTCAGCGCCTGCACCCACTCGATCGCCTCGGGCACGTCCCAGACCTGGTTGGCGTCGACCATCAGCGCGACGTCCGGCCCGATCTCCTCGCGGGCGATGCCGCAGCGGCGGATGTCGTCGTCGAGGTCGGCGCCGACCTTGAGCTTCACGTGCCGGAAGCCCTGCTCCACCGCCTCCCGGCACAGCCGCCGCAGCTTGTCGTCGCTGTAGCCGAGCCAGCCCGGCGACGTGGTGTAGCAGGCGTAGCCGTCACGCTCCAGCTCGGCGACCCGCTCGGCGCGGGTGGGCTCGAGCGCCCGCAGCCGCTCGACCACCTCGTCGCGGGTGAGGACGTCGCCGAGGTAGCGCAGGTCGGCGACGTCGGCGAGCTGTTCCGGGGTCATGTCGACGAGCAGCCGCCACAGCGGCTTGCCGGCACGCCGCGCGGCCAGATCCCAAGCAGCGTTGAGGACCGCGGCCAGCGCCAGGTGCACCACACCCTTCTCCGGGCCGAGCCAGCGCAGCTGCGCGTCGGTCTGGAACCGCCGGTTGAGGGCGCCCATGTCCGCGGCCATCTCGTCGACGTCGAGGCCGGTCACGTGCTCGGCCACCTGGTACGCCGCCGCCACCACCAGGTCCGTCCCGCGCCCGGTGGTGAACGTCAGGCCGTAGCCCGACAGGTCGGGGTCGTCGGTCGTCAGCACGACATAGGCCGCCGAGTAGTCGCAGTCGGTGTTCATCGCGTCCGAGCCGTCGGCCTCGAGCGAGGTCGGGAACCGGACGTCGACGACGTCGACGGAGGTGATGCGGGCCATGGGCTACCTCTCAGCGCTGCTGGTCGGGTGGTCGGGCGGTGCGGGCTGCCTGCACGGCCTCGGCGGTGAGCCGACGCACGGTGTCGTGGTCGCCGTCGGCCAGTGCGCCCGCCGGCACCATCCAGCTGCCACCGACGGCCGCGACGGCGGGCACGGCCAGGTAGTCCGCGAGGTCGGCGGGGCCGATGCCGCCGGTGGGCACGAAGGCTCATCGCGGGGAACGGCGCCGCGAGTGCCCGAACGGTGTCCGTGCCTCCCAGCGACCCGGCCGGGAAGAGCTTGACGAGGTCCAGGCCGAGCGCGGTGGCGGCCATCAGGTCCGACGCCGTGGCCACGCCCGGCAGGATCGGCACCTGCCGGTCGCGAGCCCGTTCGACCACGTCGACGGCCAGCCCGGGCGACACCAGGAACCGCGCACCGGCGTCGACCGCCGCGTCGACCTGGTCGGCCGAGACGACGGTGCCGGCGCCGACCACCAGGTCGGGACAGCCCTCCGCCATCGCCGCCAGCAGCTCCAGCGCGCGCGGCATCCGCAGCGTCACCTCGGCGATCGGCAGACCGCCGTCGGCGAGGGCCCGGCCGAGCCCGACCGCGTGCGCGGGCACGTCGGAGACGACCACGGGCACCAGCAGGTGCCCGCCCAGGACGTCGCGTGCGGCGCTCATCCGCCGTGCGGGCGGCCGGTGGCGTCGAGGTGGTCGGTCCACGACACGGTGGGCCGCCACCCGAGCAGCCGTTCCGCCTTGGCGGAGGAGACGCCGGCTGCGTCGGGCCGGGAGACCGGCCGCAGCTCGGTCGCCGCGTCCGGGAACGACGCCCGCCAGCTTGCGTGCAGGTCGCGGCCGCCGATGGTGTCGGCGGCGGCGATGAAGAACACCTCGTGGCCGGGCAGGTCGCTCTCGACCGACAGCCGCACCGCCTCGGCCAGGTCGCCGGCGTCGATGTAGGACCAGCCGTTGAGCGACGGCTCGCTGGGGTCGGCGATCGAGGGCCCGAGGTTGCGGGCGTAGGACGTGTCGTCCTGCACCCAGGTGGGTCGCAGCGAGATCACCTTCAGGTCGGAGCGCCGCACGGCGGCGTCGCACACCTGCTCGCCGAGGTGCTTGGCGAGCGCGTACGGGTCCTGCGGCTCCGCCCGGTGCTCCTCGTCGACCGGGACGTAGTCGGGGGCCCATCGCCGCTCGGGGAACAGGTAGCCGGGCACCGTCTCGCTGGAGATGTTCACCAGCCGCCGCACCCCCCATCGCACGCACGCCTCGACGACGTTGAACACGCCCATCAGGTTGTTGCCGAACACCACGTGCGGCGGGTGCTTGCCGGGCGCCGGGATCGCGCCGGCGTGCACGACCGCGTCGAACGGGCCGGCCTTGGGTCCCTCGCCCGGGGTCCAGCCGCCGACCAGCGCGTAGACCTCACCCGCGTCGGTGAGGTCGGTGCGTACGTAGGGGGCGGCGCCGGGCTCGGGACGGTCGAAGACGGGCTCGGCCCGGTCGGTCGCCACCACGTCGTGGCCCGCCGCCTGCAGGGCCGGCACGACGGCCCGGCCGACCTTGCCGCGGGCTCCGGTCACGAGGACTCGCATGCGTCTCATCCGACCAGTACGTCCCCGCGCGGGCAACAGCGGGTGGCGGCAACCGTTGCCGCGGCCTACCTTGTGGCGGCCCTTCCCCACCCCTCGATGTTGGAGCTGACCCCATGGAGATCCGCGCCCTCGGCCGCAGCGGCTGCGCCGTCTCGGCGTACGCGCTCGGCACGATGACCTTCGGACGCGAGACCGACGAGAAGCACTCGCACGAGCAGCTCGACACGTTCGTCGAGGCCGGCGGCAACCTGGTCGACACCGCCGACGTCTACTCCGGCACCGAGTCGGAGTCGATCATCGGCCGCTGGCTCGCCGCGGCCGCGCCCGACGTGCGCGAGCGGGTGGTGATCGCGACCAAGGGGCGCTTCCCGACCGACGACTCCCCCAACGGCCTCGGACTGTCGCGGCGGCACCTGTCCCGGGCGCTCGACGCGTCGCTGACCCGGCTCGGCGTCGACGCGATCGACCTCTACCAGGTGCACGCCTGGGACCCGCACACGCCGCTGGAGGAGACGCTGCGCTTCGCCGACGACGCGGTACGCGCCGGCAAGGTGCGCTACTTCGGGCTGTCCAACTTCACCGGCTGGCAGCTGCAGAAGGCCGTCGACCTCGCCGAGCACCGCGGCTGGACGGTGCCGGTCACCCTGCAGCCGCAGTACAACCTGCTGGTGCGCGAGATCGAGTGGGAGATCGTGCCCGCCTGCGCAGCACAACGGTCTCGGCCTGCTGCCCTGGTCGCCGCTGGGCGGCGGCTGGCTGACCGGCAAGTACTCCCGCGACGAGCGGCCGACCGGCGCCACCCGGCTGGGCGAGAACCCCGACGCCGGCGTCGAGGCGTACGGCCGGCGCAGCACCGAGCAGCGCACGTGGGACGTCGTCGACGCCGTGCGGGAGGTGGCCGACGACCGCGACGTGCCGATGGCGCAGCGTCGCGCTCGCGTGGCTGGTCGCGACGGCCCGCCGTGACGTCGGTGATCCTCGGCGCCCGCACCACCGAGCAGCTGGAGGCCAACCTGGCCGCGGCCGACCTGCGGCTCACCGCCGACGAGACCGACCGGCTCGACGCGGCCAGCGACCCGGGCGCCGCCGACTACCCCTACGGCGGGCCTGGCGTCAACCAGCGCTCCCGGCTGCTCGCGGGAGGTCGCTGACGCCTGCTGTGAGCGCGGCACACGGACCTGTCAGCGCAGGGCGGTGCGGGTGACGATGCCGGCAGCCTCGCGGGCAACGGTGCAGTTCTCGGTGCTGTTGACCTGGATGGTCTGCGCCAGGCCGTAGCGGGAGTCCCGGGTGGCGCGCACCGACACCATGCAGGGATACATCGAGTCGCCGGTGTACGCGGTCGCGGCGTGGCCGGCGACCCGCAGCGAGCTGAAGTCCCCGGCGTCGTCATGCTCGGTCGGGGTGCGCGGGTACTCGGCCTGGAAGAACGAGACCGTGACCGCCGCCGTCCCCCACTGGACGGCGCAGAAGCTGGGGCTCGGTTCCTCGCGCAGCCGCACGCCCTGGGCCCGTGGGTCGAGGACCCGGCCGAGCTCGGCGGCCGTCGCGCACGGGTCCTGCAGGTCCAGCCGGCCCAGCCGCTCCGCGGGCGGTGGCGGCACGGTCCACCGGGCCGCGTCGGCCCGTACGTAGTCGGTGGCCGCCCGGCACGCCGCGGCACTGCCGGCCGATCCGTCGACGGTGACCTGGAACCGCACGGCGTAGTCGGTGCTCGTCGGCAGGTACAGCTCGCACCAGCCGGGCGTCGCGGCGGCGCTCTTGGCGAGCTCCCGGCCACCCGCACGCACGTCGGGCAGATCCGCCATCTCGTCGGCCGGGAACGGCGTCCCGACGTCGACGGCGACTGCGCCGTCGCGACCGGTGAAGGTGCAGCGGGCGATGTCCCGCTGCACCGCGCCGCTGCCGAACACGTCCGTGGCGGCCCCTGCGTCGAGGAACGCGCAGGCGTCCCAGTGCCGGTAGGTGTCCACCTCGGTCAGCAGCGCGGCGAGCGCCTGCTCGGTCACCGGTTCGTCACCGATCCGGTCGACCGGGCCGGCGCCGTCGTGCTCACCGGTGGGCTCGTGGGTGGGCTCGTGGCAGCGGTCGGCGACGGCTCCGGGTCGCTGGTGCAGGAGAGGAGCAGGACGGAGCACACGCCCAGCAGGGCACACAGCACTCCCCCGGATCTGCGGTGTGCCACCACTGTCCCCCTTCAGCGAGCGCTCCGAACCACCAGTGTGGCCGCACCCGCTTTCCCCGCGCTTACACCTGGCCCGGCGGCTGGGACGATCGGCGGCATGGACGGACCGGAGCGCCCATCGCCCGGGCAGGTGGCGTTCGTGCTCGGCGGAGGCGGGGTGCACGGCTCCTGCGAGGTCGGCATGCTCAAGGCGCTCACCGAGGTCGGCGTGCGCCCCGACCTGGTCGTCGGCACGTCGATCGGCGCGATCAACGGCGCGCTCTACGCGACCGACCCGGGAGCGGAGCCGGTGCGGCGACTGGAGTCGCTGTGGCGCGACCTGGCCGGCGGCGAGGTGTTCGGCCGGTCGTTGCTGGCCCAGGCCACCACCCTGCTGCGCTCGCGTACGCACGTGCACGACCGCGACCCGCTGCGGCAGCTGCTGGAGCGCGAGCTCGCCGACCGGCGGATCGAGGACCTGGCGGTGCCGTTCCAGTGCGTCGCCGCGAGCATCGAGCGGGCCGGCGAGCACTGGTTCACCTCCGGCTCGCTGGTCGACGCGGTGCTCGCGAGCTCGGCCGTGCCCGGTCTGCTGCCGGCGGTCGAGCTCGACGGCGAGCACTACCTCGACGGCGGCCTGGTCGACAGCATCCCGGTCGGACGCGCGGTCCGACTCGGCGCGGACACCGTGTACGTGCTCCAGGTCGGCCGGGTGGAGACGCCGCTGGTGCCACCGCGCAGCCCGTCCGAGGTCGCGTTCGTGGCGTTCGAGATCGCCCGGCGGCACCGGTTCGCCGACGACCATGGCCGAGCTGCCCGAGGACGTCGCCGTGCACGTGCTCCCCGCCGGCGTCGACCCGCAGCGGCTGACCGGCCTCCGGCAGCTGCGCTACCGCGACCTGAGCGACGTCGGCGCCCGCATCGACGCGGCGTACGAGGCGACGGCGGCGTACCTGAGCCGCGCCCGCTCCACCGGCTGACCGGCCGGGTCAGGCGCGGACGAGGTCGCCGCGTACCTGGTGGATCTCCCGGGCGTAGGCGCGCTGGCCCGCCAGCCGCCACATCACCCGGCCCGGCAACGGGACCCGGGCCAGGAACTCGGCCCGCTCCTCCTCGGTGGCGTCCTCGAGGATCGCGCCGAGGAACAACAGCGACTTCTTGCCCTTGGGCAGCGACGCGAGGCCGTGCTCGCCGAGGGCGTCCCACTCCGCCTGGGTGACGTGCTCGGCGATGATCGGCAGCATCAGCTGCTCCTCGTCGTCGAGGTGCTCGACCAGCGCGGAGTGCATCTGGTCGACGAGGGTGGCCAGCTCGTCCCGGGTCGGGACGTCGGCGTGCTCGGCCCAGCGGGCCGCCAGCTGCTGGCTCTCCTCGATCCGCTCGTGCACCGCCTCGTGCTGCGCCTCCATCCGACGCACCAGGTCGGCCTCCAGCGTGACCCGCTCCAGCAGCAGCGGCCACATCAGCTCGTCCTCGCCGGTGTGGTGCGTGGTCAGCCCACTGGTGACGTCGACCAGGTGCTCCTTGACGCGGGCCGCCCGCACGGTGTCGCCGTCGGCCACGCCACGGATCAGCCGCGGCAGCAAGCCGAGCTCGCGCCGGAACACACGGTGGATGACCACCATCTCGTGGGTGTCGACGGTCATGGTGCGCACTCCTCCCCGCCGGACCCTGGCGGCCGGCGTTCCCCGGCCCACTCTGCAGCCGACGGCAGGGACGCGTCGAGGTTTCTGGCATTCCCCGTGCCACCATCGACCGGTGACGATCCCCCCGTGGCCGGTGCGCCGCGCCCTCGGCGTCGGGCTGCTGGTGGGGCTGCTGGCCGCGGTGCTCGCGCTGCCGCTGCTGGTGCTGGTCGCCGCCGCCGTCTCGCACTGGCTGCCCGGCAGCCTGCGCGGCCCGCGGCTGTTCGCCTACGGGCTGCTGTGGCTCGCGGCGGAGTCGGCGGCCGTGGTGGTGGCCTTCGTGCTCTGGCTGGCCAGCGGCTTCGGCTGGGCGCTGCACCGGCCGGCGTTCCAGCGGGCGCACCACCTGACGCTGCGCTGGACGCTCGAGGTGCTGGTACGCGCGGCCCGCCGGCTGTTCAGACTCGAGGTCGTCACCGACGGCGAGGGCTGGAGCCCGCTGGACGACGGGGTGCCGGGCTCCACCAACGCGATGCTGGTGCTGAGCCGGCACGCCGGCCCCGGCGACAGCCTGCTGCTGATGGAGACGCTGATGAACCGCGACCACCTGCGCCGGCCGCGGGTGGTCATGAAGGACACCATGCAGCTCGACCCGATGGTCGACGTCTACTTCCACCGGCTGCCGTCGGCGTTCGTCGACCCGCACCCGGAGTCCGGCGACGACCCGGAGGTACGCATCGCGGGGCTGGCCTCCGACCTCGGCACCGAGGACGCGCTGTTGATCTTCCCCGAGGGCGGCAACTTCACGCCCCGCCGGCGTACCAAGGCGATCACCAGCCTGCGGCGCAAGGGCCTCGACGACGCGGCCGAGCGCGCGGAGGCGATGGAGCACGTGCTGCCGCCCCGGCCCGGCGGTGTGCTCGCCGCCCTCGACGCCGCGCCGCACGCCGACGTCGTGTTCGTGGCGCACACCGGGCTCGAGCACATCGTCGGCGCGCGCGACGTCTGGCGCGCCATCCCCCAGGACAAGACGCTGCACATGCGCTGGTGGTTCTGGTCGGCCGACGACGTCCCCGCCGGTCGCGAGCAGCGGATCGACTGGCTGTTCGACCGGTGGGCCGACATCGACGAGTGGATCGCGGAGCACCGCGAGGGGTCGACGGTCTGAGTCCCCGGCGGCCGGGTCAGGCCGAGTGCTGCGCGGGCCGGGTCGCCGACGGCGGGTGCCCGTAGCGGGTCCGGTAGGCGCGGCCGAAGTGCGAGGTGTTGTTGAAGCCCGCGGCATGGCAGGCCTCGGTCACCGTGATGTCGCTGGACGACAGCAGGGACCGGGCGAAGCGCAGCCGCCGGTGCAGCAGGTAGCCCTGGAACGAGACGCCCGTGTAGTCGTGGAACCGCTCGCTGAAGTAGTTCGGCGACAGGTGCGCCTGCGCGGCGACGTCGTTCAGGCTGAGCGCCTCGCGGAAGTGCTGGTCGACGAAGAACACGGCGTGCCGCAGCGGGTCCTCGCCGGTACCGGACTCAGCCAGCGGCTCCGGGTCTGCCGGCGCCTCGCGCGTCACCTGGCGGGCGAACTCGACCAGCAGGCACCGCAGCAGGGCGTCGACCAGCTGATCGGCGCCCGGCTGGCCGCCGTGGTACTCGCGCCAGAGCCGGTCGAGGTCGGGGCGCGCCACCGTGAAGTCGTCGACCATCCACCCGCTGCGCGCGGGCACCGAGCCGAGCAACGCGTCCAGGTGCGGGTCGAGCCACCACGGGTCGATGACGACGTTGTAGCAGCTGAGCTCTCCGTCGGAGACGCTCTGGAACCCGTGGAAGTCGGCCGGGCTCAGCAGCAGCGCGTTGCCCGCGCCGACCTCGCGCACGTCGCCGTTGCACACGTGCCGGCTGCGGCCCTCGAGCACGAGCACCAGCTCGTAGAAGTCGTGCCAGTGCACGGGCACGTCGCGCAACCGCTGGTGCATGATCCGCACCGGCGCGTCCGGGGCGGGGAGCGTCGCGAGGGTGTACCGCTCGAGCAGCTCCCGCACGCGTACCTCTCCCGCCGGGCCCAACGGCGGGGGTTCCGGCCGTTGTTCAAATCGATTTGTACCCGGCTACGCTAGGTCGCGCCGACCGGCAGTGTCAACGAGACGGCGGGCCGAGACGATGGGGCGGGGATGACGCAGCTGCACAGGTCCCCCCACGGCGACGGCCGGGTCACCATGCTCGACGTCGCCAGCGAGGCCGGGGTCAGCGCCACGACCGTCTCGCACGTGCTGTCCGGCAAGCGCCTGGTGGCCGCCGCGACCCGTGAACGGGTCGAGCGCGCCGTCCGCGAGCTCGGCTACCGGCCCAACCACGTGGCCCGCAACCTGCGCACCCGCCGCTCGCACATGATCGCGGTCGTGGTGCCGGACATCACCAACCCGTTCTACAGCGAGCTCACCCGCGGCCTGGCCGACGCGGTGCTCGGCGGCGACTACGGCACGTACGTGTGCAACACCGACGGCAGGGTCGACCGCGAGCTCGCGTTCGTCGACGACGTGATGGACCGCGGTGTCGACGGCGTCGTGATCGCGTCGGTGAGCACGTCCGAGCAGGCGACGGCCCCGCTGCAGTTCGGCACCCCGGTCGTGTGCCTGGGCGAGAGCATCGAGCACCCCGAGGTCGACCAGGTCAAGGCCGACGACGGCGAGGGTTCCTGCGCGGCGACCCTGCACCTGCTGAGTCGCGGCGCCCAGCGGGTGGCGATGATCCAGGGCCCGCCGCACACCGGGGTCCTGCGCAACGAGGGCTACGCCCGCGCGCTGGCCCAGTCCGGCCACGCGCTGAACCGGACCCACACCGTCCCCGGCGACTGGACCCGCCAGGGCGGGCGCACCGCGATGCACCGGCTGATGCAGATCACGCCGCGGCCCGACGCCGTGTTCTGCGGCAACGACCTGATGGCGATCGGCGCCATGGACGCCGCCCGGGAGCTGGGCCTGTCCATCCCGGGCGACGTCGCGCTGGTCGGCTTCGACGACATCGACGCCGCCGCACTCGTCAACCCGGCGCTCACCACCGTGGTCAACCCGTCGTACGAGACCGGCCGCAGCGCCGGTGAGCTGTTGCTGAGCCGCATGCAGGGCGACTACACGGGACCGCGACGCGTCGTGGTGCTGCCCTGCCCGCTGGTCCAGCGCGAGTCGGCGTAAACGGCAGGAAAGGCCACCCATGCAGCGTGGTGTCTACTTCGACGCCTGGTTCCCCCGGCAGCACTGCTACCACCCGAGCCTGCCGCCGCGGCGGCTGCGGATGGTCGACGACCTCGTCGACTACCGCGCCACGGTGCTCGTCTGGTCGGCGCTGGGTGGCGGCTCGCTGGCGCTGCCGTACCTCGAGCAGGAGGCGTTCGGCGCGGTCGACGCGCGCTCCCGGTTCTACGGTTTCGTCAACGACAGCGAGTTCATCGCGGCCTGCCACCAGCACGGCATCGCGGTGTTCGGCGTCGTCTTCGAGGCGCAGGGCTGGGAGTTCCCGGTCGAGCTCAACGACGCCGAGGACACCGTCCTCGCGCTGAACGAGCTGCGCGGCGTCGGGCACCGGGACTGGCTGGGACTGCGCGAGTTCTCCCAGCACCGCTACCCGAAGCTGTGGCCGCCGATCGAGAAGTACTTCCCCGGCGGGCTCGTCAACAGCGACGGGGAGCCGGTCACCGACCTGATCGAGGAGTGCGCCGCGCGCGACATCCACCAGGTGGCCTGCCACGCCCGCTGGGTCGAGTGCCCCGACCGCGAGCACCAGTGCTTCTACATGGACCGCAACAACCCGGTCTGGCGCGAGTACCTCAAGGCGGTCATCCGGATCCAGATCGACGCCGGCGTCGACGGCATCCAGCTCGACGAGGCCGAGCTGCCGATGGGGGCGTTCCAGTACGGCGCCTGCTTCTGCAAGGACTGCATGAAGGGCTTCCGGGCCTACCTGCAGGCGCAGCCCGAGGACCAGCGCGACCCCGCGCTCGCCGGCGCCGACCTCGACACCTTCCACTACGGCGGCTGGCTGCTGGCGCAGGGCTACGACTTCCAGGACGGCCGGGAGTCGTCGCCGCTGTTCGGCGACTACTACCGCTACCAGTGCGCCGCCATCACCGCGTACTTCCACGAGCTGGCCGAGTACGCCCGGGCGTACGGCCGCGAGGTGGGTCGCGAGGTGCTGGTGTCGGGCAACTTCTTCAACCTCGACCCGACCTACCTGGCGCTGGCCGACGACGTCGACCTGGTCATCACCGAGATGCGCAACACCACCTACCGGCAGCCGGAGTGGTACCGCTACGTCGCCGCGTTCGCCGGCGACAAGGACGTCGTGGTGGTCGAGAACCCGTACGGCGGCGTCGTGCCGGAGCTGGTCGAGCTGCTGCGTGCCGGCCGGGGGCACGACCTGCTCCGGCTGTCGCTGTACGAGGGCGCCGCGTTCGGCGCCAACATGACGGCGCCGTACGGCTCGTGGATGGGCAGCACCATCGAGGACTCGTTCTACGCCCCGCACGAGCTGCTGGTCGAGGTCCAGGGCTTCCTCGCCGACCACGACGAGCTGTACCAGCGGCGCACCCACCACGAGCTCGCCGTCGTGTTCAGCGTCGCCAGCACGCGCGACCTGATCAGCCAGCAGGACAAGAGCGACAACCTGCACAACGCCCGCGACGAGTCGGTGCGGGTGCCCTACCGGGTGGTCGCCGAGGCGCTGGCCGACGGCTCGGAGCCGTTCGACGTGGTGCTGTTCCCCGACGGCGTCACCGCGCCGGACCGGGTGGACGCCGACACGCTGCGTCGGCTACCGCACCGTGGTGCTGCCCGACTGCGCCCACCTCACCGCGGGCCAGGCCGAGGCCGTCGGCGCCCATCTCGACCGCGGCGGCTCGGTCGTGGTGGTGGGCCGGTTCGGCGACAACCTGCCGCCCGAGCAGCGGGACCGGCTGCTCGGCCACGCGGGCGTGCACCGGGCCGACCTCGACGACCTGCCGGCCCTGCACCCCGCACGGACGCCAGGTCACGGTGTCCGGCGGCGTCGGGGTCAACATCGCCCGGCTGGCCGACGGCGACGCGGCCGTGCACCTGGTCAACTACGACTACGACCCGGACACCGACGCGGGTACGCGACCGCGACGAGCTGGAGCTCGCCGTGCGGCTGCCGTTCGACGCGGTGTCGGCGGAGCTGGTGTCCGCCGGGCGCCGCGTCCGAGTCGCTGCCCGTGCGTCGCGACGCCGAGCGACAGGTGGTCACGCTGCCGACGCTGGGCGTCCACGGCGTCGTCGTGCTGCGCGCCGGGGAGGCGACCGGATGAGGATCGCCGCGCTGACGGGCGAGCGGCGCTTCGTGATCGAGGAGGCACCCGTCCCGCAGATCCAGGCCGACGAGGTGCTGGTGCAGGTACGCGCCTGCGGCGTCTGCGCCTCCGAGCTCGACACCTGGGCCGGCGTCGGCGACCCGTCGTACCCGCTCCATCTCGGGCACGAGGTGAGCGGCACCGTGGTCGAGGCCGGCTCGGCTGCGAGCGCCATCGCCGTCGGTGACCCGGTCGGCGTCTGGGTCACCAGCCGCGGCTTCGCCGACTACGTCGCCGTCAAGGCCGACTACTGCCGCCCGGCGGGAGCGGCCCGGCTGGACACCGTGCTCGCCGAGCCGCTCGCGTGCGCGGCCAACGCGGTCGAGCTCGCCGACGTGCGGCTCGGCGACGACGTGGTCGTGGTCGGCGCGGGCTTCATGGGCAACCTGGTGCACCAGCTGGTCGGCCTGCGCGGCGCCCGCCAGGTGATCGTCGCCGACACCCGGCCGGACGCGCTGGAGCGGGCCCGCGGGTTCGGGGCCGACCGGGTCGTCGACGTCACCACCGAGTCGCTGGCCGACGTCGTCCGCGAACGGACCGACGGGCGGGGTGCCGACGTCACCTTCGAGTGCACCGGCACCCAGGCCGCGCTGGGCACCCTCGGCGAGGTCACCCGGATGAGCGGCCGGCTGGTCCTGGTGGGCTTCCACCAGGGCGCCGACCGGTTGGTCCCGCTGGCCCAGTGGAACTGGATGGCCTTCGACATCGTCAACGCGCACTTCCGCGAGGTGGCGACGATCATGCGCGGGATGACGATCGGCAGCCGCCTGCTGGCCTCCGGCCGGCTGTCCCTGGAGCCGCTGGTCACGCACCGGTTCGGCCTGGACGAGATCGGGGCGGCCTTCCAGGCCGCGGCGGACAAGCCGCCGGGCTTCGCGAAGGCCACCGTGGTGCTCGACTCCGCGCCGTGACCCTCCGGCGGCCATTCATCACCGTGTCGCAACGGCACTGCCGAACCGCTTGACAAGGCACACCCCCCGGGCGATGCTGCGGCGGACAAGCCAAACGATTTGCATGCGTGAGGAGCTGGTCCGGTGAACAGTCGCAAGCACTGGAGGTCGGGCGCCACGTTCGTGTCGCTCCTCGCCGCAGCCACGGCGCTCGCCGCGTGCTCCAGCGGGACGGGCGCCAACACCGAACGAGGCGAGGGCGAGGGCGCGGTCGAGGCGCCCAGCGAGGACGTGACCATCACCTTCCAGGTCACCGACGCCGCCATGGGCACGACCATGGACAAGTTCGTCAAGGACTTCGAGGCGAAGTACCCGACGATCACCGTCGAGCTGCAGAAGGCGCCGACGGACGCTGCCAGCCAGAAGCTGACCACCCAGATCGCCGGCGGCAACCCGCCCGACGTCGCCTACGTCAACGCGACCGACACCGCCGACTTCGCGTCCCGCGACGCCCTGGTCAACCTGGACGACTACATCGCGCGCAGCGACATCGTGAAGCCCGACGACTACGTCGACGCGTTCCGACCTTCGTCACCTACGACGACAGCATGTACGGGCTGCCCTTCAACGGGGAGTCGACCGGCCTGTTCTACCGCACCGACCTGTTCGAGGAGGCCGGCATCGACGGCCCGCCGAAGACGTGGGAGGAGTTCGAGCAGACCGCGGCCGAGCTGACCGACCCCGCCAAGGAGCAGTACGGCTTCGAGATCTTCGCCCCCGAGGCGGCCTACTACTGGTACCCGTGGCTGTACCAGGCCGGCGGCGACCTCCTGAGCGAGGACGGCGAGATCCTCTTCAACAGCGCCGAGGCGCAGGAGGCCGCCGAGTTCTACGTCGGGCTCGCCCAGTACTCGCCGCCGGACTACCTCAACTCCAACTCGTACGACGGCCGGGTGGCCTTCATCCAGGGCCAGGTCGGCATGTACATGGCCGGCGCCTGGTTCGCCGGCGTGCTGCAGTCCGAGGCGCCGCAGATCGACGGCAAGTGGGCCACCGCCCCGCTGCCCGAGTGGCGCGGCCGGCTGCAAGACCACCATCGCCGGCGACGCGCTGATCATGGTCGCCAACGACCAGAACTCCGACGAGCAGACCGACGCCGCCTGGCTGTGGATCGAGTACCTGTCCCAGCCGGACATCCTGGCGGAGTGGACCTACGGGTCGGAGGACGGCACCAACCTGCCGCCGCTGACCTCGCTGCTGGAGGGCCCGGAGCTGGTCGAGGAGAAGCCGGTGCTCGAGGGCTTCGCCGACCTGATGAAGTGCGGCGTGGCGAGCACCGTGTCCAACCCGAAGGCACCGCAGATCGAGGAGGTCCTCAACGAGGAGCTCGGCGAGGCCATCTACGGCGACCAGACCGCCGCAGGAGGCGCTCGACAACGTCCGCGCAGCAGGCCCAGGAGATCCTCGACAAGTAGCACCCCAGCGCACAGAGTCGCGACGACGACCCGGGCCGGTCGGCCCGGGTCTTCGTCCGAGACGGGAGGACTCCGCAGCATGACGACCGCGACGGCGAGTCGGGTGCAGACGAAGCGACGGCGGCCGACGCGTCGGCAGCGGGGCGGCACGGTGCGCCGGCTGCGGCGCGAGTGGTCGTCCTACCTGTTCCTCGCGCCCGGCCTGATCATCTTCACGATCTTCACGGTGTTCTCGCTGCTGTTCGCGTTCTGGCTGACGTTCCACGAGTGGAGCATCATCCAGCCGGAGGCACCGTTCGTGGGCCTGGACAACTACCGGGACATGCTCCACGACGAGGACTACCGGCGCTCGATCATCAACACCTTCTACTTCACCGGCGGATCGGTGCCGCTGCAGATGATCCTCGGTCTGCGCATCGCGCTGCTGGTCAACCAGCCGATCCGGTTCCGCGGCCTGTGGCGCACGTTCTACTACCTGCCGGTCGTCACCCCGTTCGTCGTGCAGGCGATCTTGTGGAAGTGGCTCTACAACGGCGAGTTCGGCCTGTTCAACTACTACCTGCTGAAGACGCACCTGATCAGCGAGCCGCTGCTGTGGCTGTCCGACCAGAACCTCGCCATGCCGGCCGTCATCTTGATGATCGTCTGGGGCAGCATCGGGTTCTCCATGGTCGTCTACCTCGCCGGCATGCAGGCCATCCCCGAGGACCTGTACGAGGCGGCCGAGATCGACGGCGCCGGCGCCTGGTCCGCGGTTCTGGCACGTGACCGTTGCCGATGCTCGCCCCCGACCACGCTGTTCCTGCTGGTGATGGGCATCATCGGCTCGTTCCAGGTGTTCACCCAGATCTTCGTGATGACCCAGGGCGGACCGGTCGGCCGCACCGAGGTGATGGTCTACTTCATCTACCAGTCGGCCTTCGAGTTCTACGAGATGGGCTACGCGAGCACGCTGGCCTTCGGGCTGTTCGCGATCCTGCTCGTCGTCACGTACTTCCAGCTGCGCTTCTACCGGAAGGCGCTGGCATGACGATGCCCAACGAGCAGGCTGCGGTCGGAGACCCCCGCGGCCTTGCAGCCCGAGAACGTCCCGGACCGCCCGCTCGTCGGCCGGACGCCGGCAACGGGCGACGAAGAAGAGCCTGTTCTTCACGTACGTGATCCTGATCCCCGGCGCGGTCCTGTTCGTGGCGCCGTTCGCCTGGCTGATCAGCGCGTCGTTCCAGGCGGCGGACGAGATCTTCGCGAACCCGCCCACGTGGATCCCCGACCACCCGACCACGGTCGGCTACCAGCAGTTCCTCGACGTGGGCGAGCTCACCGAGGCACAGGAGGCAGGCGGCTCCGGCAACTGGCGGTGGTTCGCCAACTCGGCGTTCGTGGCCATCACCATCACCGTGCTGCAGACCTTGTTCAACTCGCTGTGCGCCTACGCGTTCGCCAAGCGGCAAGTTCCCCGGCCGCGACATCTTGTTCTTCGCTGTTCCTCGGCACCATGATGCTGCCGCCGCAGATCTCGCTGATCCCGAACTACATCATCCTCAAGCGGATGCCGTTCTTCGGCGGCAACGACGCGTTGGGGCTCGGCGGGCACGGGATGCTGGACTCCTACTGGGGTCTGATCCTGCCCGGCTGTCGTCAGCGCGTTCGGCATCTTCCTGCTGCGGCAGTACATGATGTCGATCCCCGACGAGCTGCTCGACGCGGCGCGCGTCGACGGCGCCAACGAGTTCCAGATCTACTGGCGGGTCGTGATGCCGCTGTGCGTGCCCGGCGCTGGCCGCGACGGCGATCTTCACCTTCCAGGGCGCCTGGGAGGACTTCCTCTGGCCGCTGATCATCCTCAACAACGAGGACCTGTTCACGGCACCGCTGGGTCTCGGGCTCTTCGTCGTCCAGAACCGCACCAACTGGACGGTGCTGTTCGCCGGCTCGGTGATCTGCACGCTGCCGATGGTCGTCGTGTTCATCATCTTCCAGCGGCAAGTTCATCCAGGGCATCGCGCTCACCGGCGTGAAGGGCTAGGAGAGCGGGCGGTGCGCGAGCTCAGGGTCGGTGTCGCCGGCGCCGGCCTGATCGCCGGCGAGCACGTGCACGCGTACGCCGCGACGCCCGGCGTGCGCGTCGTCGCGGTGGCCGATCCCGTACCGGACAAGGCCGCTCGGCTGGCGTCGACCGTCGGCGCCTCCGTCGTCGCCGACCTGGACGCGATCCTCGAGACCGGCGTCGACATCGTCAGCGTGTGCACGCCGCCGCGGTCCCACGCGGCGCTCACGGTGCAGGCGCTCCAGGCCGGCGCCGCCGTGCTGTGCGAGAAGCCGATCGCGCGCACCCTCGACGACGCGCGTCGCATCGTCGACGCGTCCCGCGACGCCGCCGGCATCGTGATGGTCGGGCACGTGTCCCGCTTCGAGCCCGACCACCGGCAGGCCAAGCAGGTCGTCGACGCCGGGCACCTGGGCTCGGTGCAGATGGCCTCGCACTCGATGACGACGTCGCTGCCGGGCTGGAGCGAGAACGGCTGGCTGGCCGACATCGAGGAGTCCGGCGGTCCGTTCGTCGACCTGGCGGTGCACAGCTTCGACTACCTGGCCTGGGCGACCGGCAGCCACCCGGTGCGCGTGCACGCCGTCGGCGCCGACACCGCGGCGGGGCCGTCGACGTACGTGCTCACCAACCTGCGCTACGCGAGTGGTGCGATCGGGCTGGTGGAGACCAGCTGGGCGCACCCGGCGGCGTACGGCTTCAAGCTGCGCGCCGAGCTGATCGGCACCGAGGGCCGGTTGAGCTGGGACTACGACCACCTCAACGGGGGCACGATGTACCGCACCGGGGGCGACACCTCGTGGTTCGACCCGCTCGGTGACCGTGGCTACCTCGCCGAGATCGGCCGTTTCACCGAGGCCGTCCGCAGCGGCGGCCCGTCCCCGGTCGACGCCGAGGAGGGGCTCGTCGCGCTCCGCACGGCGCTGGCCGCGCTGGAGTCGGTCCGTTCGGGCCGCACCATCGACCTGACCACCTGGGAGCCCGGGTGACCGTCCCGGTCGGAGTGGCGATCGTCGGCTGCGCGCACCGCCCGCACGCCTGGTCCTACGCACGGGCGCTCACCGCGTCCGCGCAGACCCGGCTGGTGGGGGTCTTCGACACGTCGCCGGAGCTGGGCCGGTCCGTCGCCGACGACTTCGGCGCGACCTACCACGAGGACCCGGGCGAGCTGGTCGCGGCCGAGGGCGTGGAGGCGGTCGTCGTGTGCAGCAGCACGGTCGAGCACCGCCGCCTGGTCGAGCTCGCGGCGGCGTACGGACGGCACGTGCTCTGCGAGAAGCCCATCGCCACCACGCTCGACGACGCGAAGGCCATGATCGCGGCGTGCGAGCGAGCGCGGGCGTCCAGCTGCACAGTGCGTTCGTGACCCGCTTCCACCCGCTGGTACGCAAGCTGCGCGTCGCCCTGGTCGCCGGCGACCTCGGCGAGCTCATCGGCGGCGGTGGCCGGCAACCGCGGACGCCCGCCGCTGCCGCCGCACTACCCCGCGTGGATCACCACCGCCGCCGAGTCCGGAGGCGGTGCCCTGATGGACCACTCCGTGCACCTCACCGACGTGCTGCGGCACCTGACCGGCCAGGAGGTCCGGCGGGTGTCGGCCGAGGTCGGCGCGCAGCTGTGGGACTGCGGGGTCGACGACCTCGCGCTGATGTCGCTGGTGCTCGACGGCGGGCTCGTCGCGAGCGTCGACCCGAGCTGGTCGGTGCCGGCGGGCAACCCGTGGGACTACGACTTCTTCCTGCGGCTGGTCGGCACCGCGGGTTCGGTCGACGTCACCGACCTGGCCGAGTCGGTGCAGCTGGTCAGCAGCCGGCTCGGCGGTGGGCTGCGGCTGGTGCCGTTCGGCGACGACGTCGACCAGCTGATGCTCGAGGCGTTCGCGGCCTCCGTACGCGCGGGCGAGGTCCTCGACCCCTGCGCCACCGGTGCCGACGGGCTGCGCGCGCTCGAGGTCGCCCTCGCCGGCTACGCCTCCGCCGCGAGCCGCCACCCCCGTCACGCTCCCCGATCTTCCGGCCTGACGTTCGCCCCGACGACGATCTCGCCGGAAGATCGGGGCGAGGCGTCCCGCAATCTTCCGGTCACACGTTCGCCCCGACGACTGCCCTGCCGGAAGATCGGGGCGAGGCATCCCACCGATCTTCCGGTCACACGTTCGCCCCGACGACGACCTCGCCGGAAGATCGGGTCAGGCGAGGAGGAGGGGGGCGAGGGTGCGCTCGGCGATCACCAGGCCCTGCCGGGTCCGGTCGGGGCTGCCGCTCCACACCGGGTCCTCGTGCTCGACCGACACGACGCCGTCGTAACCGCCCTCGTACAGCGTGTCGATGACGCGACGCCAGTCGACCTCGCCCAGCCCCGGCACCCGGAAGCGCCACCAGCCGGTGTCCCACGGCAAGCGGTCGATCAGCCGGCCGTGCACGCCGTAGCGGTTGCGCGCGATCGGGTCGACCTGCACGTCCTTGGCCTGCACGTGCAGCACCAGGTCGACGTGCGCGACCAGCGCCGCCACCGGGTCGATGCCCAGCGGCACCAGGTGGGACGGGTCGTAGTTCAGCCACAGCCCCAGCGAGTGCATCCAGCCCCACAGCTCGGGCGAGTACGCGAGGTTGGCCGGCGCGCCGTCGGGGTGCCAGCCCTCCATCGGGCAGTTCTCGACCACCAGCCGCACCCCCCGCTCGCCGGCGTAGTCGACGAGCGGCGGCAGCACCCGCTCGGCCAGCCGCAGGTTGTCGCTCACCGACAGGCTGACGTCCCGCCCGACGAACGTGCCGACGAGCGGGCAGCCGAGCAGCGCTGCCGCGTCGATGCACCGGCGGAGGTGGTCGTGCACGGCCGCGCGCTGCGTCCGGGTCGCCCACCAGGTTGTTGTCGTAGTACGCGAGCGCCGACATCGCGAGCCCGTGCCCGGTCAGCAGGTCGCGGGCCTCGTCCGCGCCCCGCTGGTCGAGCGTCGCGACGTCGAGGTGGCTGGCGACCCATGGCCGGTCGGGCGCCCTCGGCCACGCCGCGACCTCGAGCGCGCGGTAGCCGTGCCCGGCCGCCCACGCTGCGATCTCGGCCAGTGACGACCCGGGCAGGCAGGCGGTGAGCAGGCCCAGCCTCACGCCACCGGGACGTTCTCGTACGTGTTGCCGGCGGTGTCCCTGCCCCGCGCGAGCCAGATCTTCCAGCCGGCGTTCTGCTCGACCGGCAGCACCCGCACCGACGCCGGGAAGTAGCGCATCGTGTAGCCGGTGCGGCGGACCGGGCTGGTGTTGGGCTTCGCGCCGTGCATGATCCGCCCGTCGTGCAGCGAGAACTCGCCCCGCGCCAGCTCGAAGTCGACCGCCTTGTCCTCGTCGACGTCGATGATCTCGGCGTGGAAGGTCTGCACGGTCTTGTCGGTGGGCCGGTACTCCGAGAAGCCGTTGTGATGGGTGCCGGGGATCACCCGCATGCAGCCGTTGTCGCGGTTGCTCGGGCCGAGCGCCAGCCACACGGTGACGATGTGGTCGTACGCGCTGAGCCGGCCGTTCCAGAACGCCGAGTCCTCGTGCCACGGCGTGGACCGGCCGGTGAACGGGTCCTTGGAGATGAAGTGGCTGGTCCACAGCGCGATGTCGGGACCGACCAGCGGCTCCACCAGGTCGAGCGCCTCGTCGCTGAGCAGGAAGTCCAGCAGCCGGCGGTCGCGGAAGTGCGGGGTGTCCAGCTCGTCGGAGAGCTTGTCGCCCTTGTCGGCGAGGTGTTCGTCGAAGATCGCCTCGAGCGCGTCGAGTCGTTCCGGACTGAACAGCTGGGTGCCGGGGAGCAGGTAGCCGTCGCGGCGGAAGTTCGCGACGTCGGTGTCGGTGAGCATCGGGCGTCTCCTGGGGTGCGCGGGTGGACGAGACGACGCTACGTCCGGTGCGCCGGTCGCCGCCGCGCAACGCTTCGGCGCGGGTCGACGGAACTTCGGGTAGGAAGGGCCCCATGTCCGACTCGATCACGCTCTCGTCGCCCGCGCTGGACTGCCCGGACGCGCGGACGCTCGCCGCGTTCTACGCCGACATCACCGGCGGCAAGGTGACGTTCGCCGCGATCAGCTGGGCGACCGTACGGTGCCCCGGCGGCCGCATCGACTTCCAGACCGCGCCCGGCTACACCCCGCCGACCTGGCCGGACGAGGGCTCGTCGATGCAGGCGCACCTGGACTTCGACGTCGACGACCTGGACGCCGCCGAGGCACGGGTGCTGGCCGCCGGCGCCACGAAGTACGACGTGCAGCCCAACGGCCACTGCCGGGTCTACGCCGACCCGGCCGGGCACCCGTTCTGCCTGACCACCGGCGACGTGCTCGAGGAGCTCTGAGCCCGAGGCCGGCGGCTCAGGCCTCCGGCGGCGGCTGGTCCGCCTTGACCGCACCACGCTGGCCCATCGGCTCCGGCGATCCGGTGGTGGTGTCCCGCGCGGTCTGGCCCTCCGCCTCGGCGTTGATCTCCGCGCCGAGCAGCACGACCAGCGCCGTGATCCAGAACCACAGCAGCAGCACCACCACGCCGGCCAGGCTGCCGTACGTGTCGCCGTAGCTGCTGAAGTTGTTGACGTAGAAGGAGAAACCGACCGATGCGGCCACCCAGAGCACGGTGGCGATGACGGCACCCAGCGACAACCAGCGCACCTGCGCGGCGTCGCGGTCGGGCCCGATCCGGTAGAGGCAGCCGAGCGCGACGATGGCCACCAGGACGAGGATCAGCCAGCGCAGCACCTGCGCCACCACCTCGACGGCGACGCCGCCGCCGACCTGGTCGAGCACCACCGGGAAGACCGCGACCAGCCCGATCGCGACGGCGAGGAAGACGATGAACCCGAGGGTCAGCATGAGGGCCAGCCCGCGCTTGACGAAGAAGTTGCGGCCCTCCTCCTCGTCGTAGGCGATGTTGGTCGCCTCGACGAGCCCGGCCACACCGGCGGAGGCACTCCACAGCGCCAGCGCGATGCTGATCGCCACGGCGATGCCGCCGCCGCTGCCGGCCTGCGACGTCGCCGAGCGTCAGCTGGTCGGTGACCAGGGGCTGCGCGCTGGTGGGCAGGGCGCCCGCCAGGTCGGAGATCTGCTGCTCGAGCTGGGCCGGGTCGACGACCAGGCCCCAGATCAGCACGGCGGCGATCAGCCCGGGGAACAGCGCGAGGAACCACGCGTACGCGATGCCACCTGCCACCAGGGTCAGGTGGTCCTCGCCGACCTCCTTGATGCTGCGGCGCAGCACCTGGAACCAACCGCGCGCCGGGATCTGGGCAGGCCGTTCGGCCTGCGCACCCGGCGCGCTCACCCGGCGCTACCCGTGGAGCACTCGACCCCGACCCCGACCCGGACCCGGACCCGGTGACCCGGTCGGTCGCCTTGCTGGCGGCGTCGGCGACCTTGTCCTTGACCACAGGCGCCTTGTCGGCGGCGGTCTGCTTCGCGTCGGCGGCGGCCTTCTGCACGCGCGGGTCGTGCCACAGCTTCTGCGCCTGGCCGGCGATCTGCTCGTAGCGCTGGCGTCCGGCGCGCGCGCCGAGGACGTAGCCGGCCGCGGCCGCGGCGAGGGTGACGATCTTGCTCATGGTGATCTCCTGACAGGTGATGACGGACGTACGGACCGGGCTCAGGGTGCTCAGTCACCCGGCCACTCGCCGGTCCAGCGCTCGAACGCACGGGCACCGGCTCGGTCGATGGCGGCCTTGACCACGGCGTAGATGGCGCCCTGGAGCGCGGCCGAGACCAGCAGCTGGCCCCAGCCGTACTCCCCCTGCAACGGGTCGGGTGCGTCGTCCTCGCCCTGGACGCGTCGCCAGGTCTGCTTGAACACGGTGCCGGCCACGATGCCGCCGGCGATGCTCGAGGCCAGCCCGAACGGCCGGTAGGCGATCTTGGCGGCCTTCTTGTTGCTCATCGCCGCCCCCTCCATCCGAGCAGCACGAGGACCACGAGGAACGCCGTCACGCCTGCGGCGATCGGCACCGGGTCGCGCTGCCACTGGGCAGCCGCGCGATCGGGCAGCTCCTGGACCCGCTCCTGCGCGGTCGACGCCGCCGAACGCGCCTGCTGCTTCACGTCCAGCTTGTCGCCGAGCGCCTGTGCGGTCTCGGCCAGCTCCTCCCGGGTCTGCGCGATCTCGTCGCGCAGCATCTCGGTCTGGTCCGCCTCGGGGCTGCGGTGTGCGCCGCTCATCGGCTGGTACCTCCCTTGAGGGCCTCGACGTCGTGCCGGACGCCCTCGATCGACTCGGTGGGCAGCGGTGGGCTCGCCTTGGTGACCTGCTTCTTGCCGACCAGAGCCATGACGCCGGCCACGGCCAGCACGACGACGCCGACGATCAGCGCGGCCAACCAGGCGTCGACGGCGACGGCGAGGCCGAGCACGGCGGCCGCGATCAGCACGCCGAGGCCGTAGGCCGCCACCAGTCCGGCGCCGCCGAACAGCCCGGCGCCCAGGCCGGCGGCCTTGCCCTTGGCCTTGAGCTCGGCCTGCGCCAGCGCCAGCTCGTCGCGCACCAGCAGGCTCACCTGCTCGGTGAGCTGCCCGACCAGCTCACCCACGCCTTGGTCCTGTTGGTCTCGGGTCGTGCCGTCTGCCATGCCACTCCTCCGCTGCGCAGGTTTACGTTGTAAGGCAGGTCGACGCTACGTTCTGATCGGCACGCTCTCGCAATTCGGTACCCCGCGGGATCCGGCGTCAACCGGGCAGCTGCAGCTGGATCAGCGCGATCCGGTCCAGCAGGCTCTCCAGCGACTCCTCGAACTCGCTGGCGGCGTGGTCCTCGGACAGCGCCGCGCGCAGCCGGGAGACCTGCGGGTACAGGTGCAGACCCGGTGCGCTCCTCGCCGTCCTCGAGGATGTCCAGCGGCCCGATGTCGGCTCCGTGCGCGGACACCTCGAGCAGCAGGTGACCCAGCAGGAAGCTGGTGAACGCGCGGTAGGCGGCGACCGCCGCCTCGTCGGAGAAGTCCTCCGCCACCAGCCCCTCGAGGAAGCGCTCGACCCACGGCAGGCTGCGCAGCGGCGGCCGCAGCCACGGCGCCTCGAGCGGCCGGGACGCCACCAGCGGGAACGCGCCGGGGTGGGTCAGCGCCACCCGGCGCACCCCGTGCGCCATCCGTTGCAGGAAGTCCTGCCACCCGTCCTGCGGGCTGCTCCAGCACGTCCGGGTCGGCCTGCATCTCGGTGAGGATCAGCTCGACGACACCGTCGAGCAGCTCCTCGCGTCCGGGCACGTAGCGGTACAGCGACATCGCCTCGACGCCGAGCGCGGCTCCGAGCCGCCGCATGGTGAGGTCGCGCAGGCTCTGCTCGTCGATGAAGGCGACCGCCGCGGCGAGGATGCGGTCGCGGTCGAGCGGCACCCGCCGGGACGGCGGCGCGTCGCCTGCCACCACGACGGCGTCCGCGTCGACCGGTTCACCAGCGGTGTCGATCATCGCCCGACACTAGCCCCAGCCGACTGAACCGGCTCGGGCGTCAGGTGTTGGCCTTGCCCAGCACCCGGATCAGCTCGGTGAACAGGTCGAGGTCGAGCGCGAAGTCCTCCGGGTCCGGTCTTCGGCCGGGTGCCCGCGGTCGCCACGTCGTGGAAGTACTCGAGCTCGTGGGTGTAGGGGTCCTTGAGGTGCGGCCGGCTCACCGTGCGCCGGAACTCGTCCCCGGTGGTCTGCTCGAGGACCAGCGTGGTCGGCAGGTGCCGGACGTACGGGGTGTCGTACTGCACCCGCAGCGACGCGGCGTCGCCGAACACCTCGAGGTGGGCGTCGAAGCGCAGCTGCTCGTCGACGCCGGTCTCGTACGCCAGCACGTAGTCGTCGTAGTCGAGCAGCGCGGCGATGTAGCCGCCGCTGCGCCACTGCCGGGCGGCGGCGACGCCGCGCGGACGTCCGAGCAGCTCACGCATCGCGGACAGGTCGTGGCTGCCGAGCCCGCACAGCAGCCGGTAGGCGTTGGCGAGCTCGTCGGGCACCGAGCCCACCGCCTCCTCGACGAGGGCGCGCCCCCGTGCCCAGCGCTGCTCCACCAGCTGCTGCGGGACGTCGGTCGGCCGGCAGACCTCGGCGGTCTGGTCGACGATCAGCCGGTTGCGCCCGATGACGTCGTGCACCCGGGCGAAGTTGATCCGGCCCAGGCTCGGCAGCAGCTCGACCGCCTCGAGGAAGGCCGGGGCGAAGCGCCGCATGTAGCCCACCATCACGGTCAGCCCGGTGCGGTCGCGGGCCTCGATGATCCGCTCCGCCTCCTTGGGGCTGAGGCACATCGGCTTCTCCACCAGCACGTGCAGGCCGTGCTCGAGCGCCGCGACCACGCACTCGGCGTGGTACTCGTCGCTGTTCAGCACCAGCACGCAGTCGAGGTCGCCGGCGGCGAGCATCTCGTCGGCCGACGCCGTAGCGGCCGGGGATGCCGAAGCGGTCCCCGACCACCTGCAGCAGCGTCGGCGAGATGTCGCACGCCGCGCGCACCTCGAACAGGTGGGGCAGCGACTGCAGCACCGGCAGGTGCACGACCTGGGCCACCTCGCCCAGCCCGATCACGCCGACTCGCATCTGCATCAGTTCTCCTCGCCCTGCTCGACGGCCGTCCACCGGGAGTCGTCGGCCGCGGAGTGCTCGACCGCCTGCAGCACCCGCTGCACCGCCAACCCGTCCGCGAACGACGGCGACGGGTCACGACCGGTGCCGACGTCGCGGACGAAGTCGGCGATCTCGTGCACGAACGTGTGCTCGTAGCCGAGGCCGTGGCCGGGCGGCCACCACGCCTCGAGGTAGGGGTGCTCGGGCTCGGTGACCAGGATGCGGCGGAAGCCCGCGCCGACCGCCGGCACGGTGCCGTCGTAGACGTGCAGCTCGTTCATCGCCTCGAAGTCGAAGGCCAGGCTGCCGCGGGAGCCGTTGACCTCCAGTCGCATCGCGTTCTTGCGGCCGGTGGCGAAGCGGGTGGCCTCGACCACGGCCATCGCGCCGCCGTCCGTGCGCCCGACGAACGCGGCGGCGTCGTCGACGGTCACGTCGCCGAGCTCGGCACCGACCGCACCGGTCGCCGCCAGCCCGGCCGACGCGCCGGGAAGCGGCCGGCGGGGCACGAACGTCTGCATGGTCGCGGCCACGCCGACCAGCCGGTGACCGGTGACGAAGCGGGCCAGGTCGATGACGTGCGCCCCGATGTCGCCGAGCGCTCCCGACCCCGCCCTGTCCTGCTGCAGCCGCCACACCAGCGGGAACTCGGGGTCGACGATCCAGTCCTGCAGGTACTGCGCCCGGATGTGCCGGACGTCGCCGACCAGGCCCTCGTCGACCAGGTCGCGGGCGTACGCCAGCGCCGGTACCCGGCGGTAGTTGAAGCCCACCATCGAGCGCACGCCGCGGCCGGCCGCCTCCCGGGCCGCCGCTGCCATCTGCTCCGCGTCGGCCACCGTGTTGGCGAGTGGCTTCTCGCACAGCACGTGCTTGCCGGCGCGCAACGCCGCGATCGCGATCTCCGGGTGGGTGTCGCCCGGGGTGCAGATGTCGATCACGTCGATGTCGTCGCGGCCGCACCGCCTCGCTGCCAGTCGGTGCACCACTCGGCCCAGCCGAGCCTGGCCGCCGCGGCCTCCGCCGCCTCGGCGTCGCGCCCGCACAGCAGTCGCATCTCGGTGGCCACCGGCAGGTCGAAGACCCGCCCCGCCGTCCGCCACGCCTGCGAGTGCGCCGCACCCATGAAGGCGTAGCCGATCATCGCCACCCGGAGGGGCTGGCGGGGCTGCTCGTGGGGCACGGGATGGGTCCCTCCGGTACGGTCGCGCAAACGATTTGCAAGCCGTGCCCGACGCTAGAGCAGTCGCCCACCGGCGACAAGCGAACGGGCGAACTTTCTGCTCGTCGCGGCCCGCGGCCGCGCGGCCGCGGCAGCGCTCAGAGCGAGCCGATCCGCTCCCGGAACACCCGGCCGAACGCCTCCGCGTCGACCGCGGTGGCGATGCGGCAGTTCGGCTCCGGCGCCGGTGCGCCGGTGAGCAGGTCGGCGACCGCGACCCCGCGGGTCACCCGGCCCGCGGTCTCCACCTGCACGAAGGCGGGTCGCCAGGTCACCAGACCGGGGTCGGTCACCACCGCGACCGCGAGCGGGTCGTGCAGGGCGCAGCTGTCCTGCTCCCGGGGGTCGCCGGGGTTGGCCGCTCCGTGGTGGTCGATCCACGCGGTCGCGCACTCGCCCGCGAACGCCTCGAAGTCGCGTCCCGACGCCGTCATCGCGGCGGCCTCGGCACGGGTCAGCCGCACCTGCTGGGTCACGTCCAGCCCGACGAACCGCAGTGGCGCGCCGCTCGCCAGCACGACCGCGGCCGCCTCCGGGTCGGACCAGATGTTGTACTCCCCCGGCATCGCCGACAGGTTGGTGGACTCGAGGAAGACGCCGCCCATCACGACCACCTCGCGCACGTCGCGCGCCAGCGCCGGGTCGAGCAGCAGCGCCGTGGCCACGTTGGTCAGCGGCCCGATCGCGACCAGCGTGATCTCCCCCGGCGCGGCCGCGACCGCGTCGGCGATCGCCGGGGCGGCGTACGGCGCCCGGTGCGGCCCGGAGCGCCGGCCGGACCCGCCGCGCAGCGGCAACGACGCCCCGCTGACGACCGGCGGGTCGGTACGCCCCGAGCCGCGCGAGCAGCTCGCGGGTCAACCGGGTGCACACGTCGACGTCGGCGTTGCCCCCGACGGTGGTCACCAGCTCGAGGTCGATGCCGGGATCGGCGAGGGCGAGCGCGAGCGCGAAGCCGTCGTCGATGTCCGAGCCGGCGTTGCCCATGCCGAGGTCGGTGTCGAGGACGACGCGGTGCGCGCTGCTCACGGGACGAGAGTGTGGCTCACCGCAGCGCTACCGCGCAGCCCACAGCAGCCCGCGCTCGGTCAGCGTGCGCACCGGCGGCACGTCCAGGTCGGTCGGGAAGTGGCCGATCGTCGAGACGAACACCCGGCCCTCGCCCCACCCCCGCGTCCACACCGCCGGCGCCGTGACCTCCTGCCGCCAGGGCGTGTCCGGACCCGGGCGGAAGCGGGACATCACCAGCACGTCGTTGAGCCCGTCGGCCAGGCTCCAGTACTGCTCGGTGTGCTGGTCCCAGCGCGACGCGATGCCCGCGACGATCGGGTGCTCGGCACGCGCGGGCACCACCTCGACCGCGTGGTCGCGCACCCCGCCGGGATGGGTCGCGAACTGACCACCGGTGAGCTGCAGGTACTCCGGCGACATCCGGAAGGCGTCGATGATCCCGCCGTGCCAGCCCGCCAGCCCGGTGCCGGCTGCGACCGCCGCCGACAGCCGGGCCACCCGGTCGTCGCTGATCTCGCCCTGGGTCCAGCACTGCAGCACCAGGTCGGTGCGGGCCAGCAGCTCCTCGTCGTCGTACGCGTCGAGGTCGTCGCGCACCGTCACCTCGAAGCCGTGCTCCTCGAGGAACGGGATGAACCGCTCGGTGGCCTCGACGGGCGAGTGGCCCTCCCATCCCCCGCGGACCACCAGCGCCCGTCGACTGCCCTGCTGCACCTGTTCTCCTCCTGGTCGTCCGATCGCGGTTCGCGCACGCCTGCCCGTTCAGCCGGGGTCAGCGCAGCGGCTGCCACAGCGGGGCGCGGTCGGGAGCGCCCTGCAGTGCCGCGCAGATCGCGTCGTAGGCGAGCTTCGGCCGCAGCGCCTTGTCGAACGGCAGCGGCCGGCGGTAGCCGCCGTCGTCGCGCGGGTAGTCCTCCTGCAGCCAGCTGTAGCGGTCGGACAGCCCGAAGGCCATCACCGACTTCACCGCGGGCTCGTCGAGGGCCACGTCGAGGAACTGCCGGTAGACCTGGCCCATCCGGCGGTCCCGCGCGCTCGGCGAGATCGGCAGTCCGTCGTCGAGGCAGTCCATCTCGGTGATGAGGATGTCCAGGCCGCGGTCGGCGACGTCGGCGAGGAACCGTCGGTAGCCGCGCTCGTTGAAGCGCCGCCCGAACTGCTCGGCGAGCAGGTGGCCCTGGATGCCGAGCGCGTGCACCGGCACGCCCTCGTCCAGCAGCGTGTCGATGACCTGCAGGGTGGCGGCGCGGCGGTCCTCGGGGCGGTCGCCGAACTCGTTGACGGTCTCGAAGCCGAACTCGTTGAGCACGAGGGTCGCCTTCGGGTCCTGCTCGCGCGGCGATGTGGAAGACCTCGTTGATGTACTCGCGGCCGATCGTGTTGTACCACGGCACGTTGGTGCGGAAGCCTTTCCTGCCCTCGGGGTCGGTGACCTCGTTGGCGGTGACCCAGCCAGCCGTGCGGCCGCGGTAGCGCCGCGACATCTTCGTCACGATCGGGTAGAGCAGGTCCTCGGCCTGCTTCTTGGTCAGGCCCCACAGGTCGTCGTCGGTCCAGCCCTCGCCGAACCCCTCGTCCCACACCAGGTGCGCGGCGAAGACCAGCTGCTGCTTGCGCTCGGCGAGATCGTAGAACCGGTCGCCCCAGTCGAAGTCCAGCGGGGAGCTCGGGGTCGGCTTGAGCTTGTACCAGAGCAGGTCGTCCTCGGTGAACATCAGCGCGGCCTCGCGGTCGACCAGCCGGCGGTACGGGTGGTCCTTCAGCCGGGTGGAGAACGCGGACCCGAAGACCAGCCCACGGCGCCAGGCCTGCGCCACAGCGGTGCGCGCCGCTCCCCGTCAGCTGCGGCGACAGAGGCTGCGGAGCCGGCCGCGGCCGCTCCCGGGGCGACGCCGCCGACGACGCCGCCGGCGGCACCGACTGCCGCCGCTCCGGCGGCACCTCGCAGCATCGTTCGCCGACTCACCGGCTCGTTCCTGGCGCTCGGACTGGCCATGCCTCGCTCCTTCGGTCAGCAGCGGACGCGGGGAGCCGGCCGGGTGCCGGCCCGCGTGATGCAAAACGTTTGCGCGATGCGCCCGTGGAGCGTACTTCGCGCTCGCCGGGAGCGGAAGCGATCCGCGGAAATCACGCCGGGCGACGGCCGGACTAGGACCCCGGTGGCGGGCCCAGCTCCGCCCAGGTCGCCTTGCCGTTGCGGGTGATCCGCGATCCCCAGGCGACGGCCAGCGCGGACACGATCGGCAGGCCGCGCCCGTGCTCGTCGTCGGCCTCGGCCACCCGTGCCCGCGGCGCGGAGGCGGACCGGTCGGCCACCTCGACGACCATCCGGTCGAAGGCGACGTGCGCCCGCACCGACACCGGAGGTCCGACGTGCGACATGGCGTTGGCCAGCAGCTCGGCCGACACGTGCGCGACCCGGTAGGCCAGTTCCGGGGTGTGCCGTGTCGGCGAGCCCGGTGAGCTCCCGGCGGGTCCGGGACACGTCGGACATCTGCTCCAGCGTCGCCGAGTACCGCTCCACCGGCAGCCGGGCCGGGTCGCTGCGCAGCAGCACGAGGGCGACGTCGTCGGCGCCGGCGCCTCGGGTGAGCAGCCGGTCGGCGACCTCGTCGAGGTCGGCGTCGACGTCGACCGCGGCCAGGTCCTCGGCCAGCCGCTCGATGCCGGAGTCGATGTCGACCCGGCTGGACTCCACCAGGCCGTCGGTGAACGCCAGCAGCAGCGAGCCGGCCGGGAAGTCGACCACGGTCTCCTCGTAGCCGCGCCCGCCCCCGAGTCCCAACGGCGGGCCCGGCGGCGCGGCGACCCGGCGGACGGCACCGGTCGGGTCCCGCACCAGCAGCGGCGGGTGGCCGGCGTTGGCCAGTCGCAGCGTCTGGTCGAACGCCTCGAGCACCGCGTAGGCGGCGGTGGCGAACCGCGGCTGCAGGGCGTGGTCGTCGGTGTGCTCGACCGACACCAGCTCGCCGACCTGCGCGTCCAGCACGGTGAGCAGGTCGGCGGGCGGCAGGTCGGCGTGCGCCGCGGCCCGCATCCCCGAGCGCGCCTGGCCCATGACGATCGCGGCCGGCACCCCGCGCCCGGAGACGTCGCCGACACCGACGCCGACCCGGCCCGCGCCCAGGTCGTGCACGTCCCACCAGTCGCCGCCGACCTCGACGTCGTCACCGCCGGCGAGGTAGCGGGCGGCCACCTTCAGGCCCTGCAGCGGCGGCGGCGCGTCCGGGAGCAGCGCACGCTGCAGGTTGATCGCCACCTGCCGCTGGAGCTGGTGGGCACGCGCGTTCGCGACCGCGGCGCCGGCCCGGGCGGCCGCGTCCTCGAGGAAGGCGACGTCCTGCTCGGTGTAGCGCTCCCGCCCGACCGTGCCGAGCAGCACCAGGGCGCCGCTGAGCACCCCGGCCACCGCGAGCGGCACCAGCACGAGGTCGCGGCCCTGGGCGCCGTCCAGCCACGGCGCCGTCCGCGGGTCGAGCAGCGGGGACGACTGCTCCAGGTCGATCACCACCGTCCGGCCGGCCGCGAGGGCGGCGTCCCACGGCGAGGGTCCGGCCCGCGGCCCGGACTGCCGGTGGCGCCCCGACCGCTGCCCAGCAGCCGCGGCGAGATGGTGATCGCGGCCGGGGCCCGTCCCTTCGTCGGCCGGGTCCCGCGCGGGCCGTGGACGACGTAGACCGCGGCGAGGTCGGCGACCTCGGGGACCAGCTGATCGGTCAGGGCGGCGAGGGCGGCGTCCGGGTCGGCGGCACTGTTCAGCCGCTCGGAGATGCGGGACAGCAGCTCGGCGCGGACCACGGCGCGTTCGGCGTGGGTCTCCGCCGTCACGTCGACGGAGGTGACGACGACGCCCTCGTACGGCGGCCCCGCGCCCAGTGGCGCGAGCACGTACCGCAGGTGCACGATGCCGCCCTCGACGTCACGCACGCCGGTGTCGGCCCGCGGCACCTGCACCACCTGGCCGGTCGCGCGCACCGCGTCCAGCGTCTCCATCGGCCGGCCCTGCAGCTCGGGGAACGCCTCGGACATCGCGAACGCCGGTGGGCCGTCTGCCGAACAGCGCCGCCGACGCGTCGTTCTGGTACGTCAGCACGTGCTGGGGTCCCTCGGTGACGATGACCAGCGCGGGCGAGCAGTCCCACGCCAGCCGCAGTCCCTCGGGCACCGGGCCGTCGGCTCCGGTGGCGCCGTCGATGGGACAGCGGCACCCGCCGACCCCCCTGGCACGCCGGTCACGAAGGGGACGCTACTCCGCAGGTCGGCGGGCACGTCAAAGCCGGGCGAGCACGACGACGTCGTCGGCCGACAGCCGCACGTCGACCCGTTCGCCGACCCTGGGCGGTGGACGGTCGCGGCCGCAGGTGCGCCACCAGCGGCGGCGAGGAGTCGAGGCGCACCTCCCAGTGACCCGGGCCGGGCTCCACCGCCCGCACGGTCCCCGACCAGCCGGTCTGCTCGGACCCGACGACCTCCACACCCGCGGCCCAGACGGCCACGGTCACCGGACCCGGCGGCAGGTCGGTCGACGTGCCGACCCGGACCTCGCCGACACGGACGGCGCCGTGGACGTCGACGTCGGCGGGCAGCAGGTTGTGGAAACCGAGGATGCTCGCCACGGCAGCGTCGGCAGGAGCCGCGAAGACGGCGGCCGGCGCCGCCAGCTGGCGCACCCGGCCGGCGTCGAGCACCGCCACGCGGTCGGCACCGCGCACCGCCTCCTCGGGGCGGTGCGACACGTGCACGACCGTGGTGCCCGAGGCGTCCAGCGCGCGGTCGAGGTCGTCCAGGAACGCCGTCCGCGCCGCCGGGTCCAAGGCAGCAGCCGGCTCGTCGAGCAGCAGCACGTCCGGCTCGGTGGCCAGCGACCGGGCGAGGTTCACCCGCTGCCGCTCGCCGCCGGACAGCCGCGCGGCCGGGCGGTCGATGAGGTGCGCGATCCCGAGCCGGTCGAGGGCGGTGCGCACGCGCGCTGCTCGCTCGGCCCGCGGCACCCGCCGCCACTGCAGGGGCAGCTCGACGTTGCGGCGCACGCTGGTCGTGAGCAGGCCGGGCTGCTGGGTCACGTACCCCACTGCCCGCCGGGCCCGCACCCCCAGCCCGTCCATCGGCTGCCCGTCCAGCGCGACCGTGCCGTCGGTGGGCCGCTCGATCCCGGACAGCAACCGCAGCAGCGTGGTCTTGCCGGAGCCGTTGGGACCGAGCACCGCGAGTCGTTCTCCGGGGGCGACCACGAGCTCGTCGACCTGCAGCACCTGGCGCCCGCCGCGTTCGTGCCGGAGCCGGTGCGCGCTCAGGCTCGCGCCCACCCGGCACCGCGCTGGTGGACCGACGAGAGCACGGCGTTGACGGCCAACGCCAGCGCGAGCAGCACGACGGCGTAGACGGTCGCGCTGCCGAGGTCTCCCTGGCCGACGTTCTCCACGATGGCCGTGGTCATGACCTGGGTACGGCCGTGCAGGTTGCCGCCGACGATCGTCGCGGCGCCGACCTCGGACACGGCGTGCCCGAACCCGGCCATCGCGGCGGCCAGCAACGGCAGCCGCGCCTCCATCCACAGCCGCAGCACCAGCTGGGTGCGGTTCGCGCCGAGCGCCCGCAGCTGGTCCGGTAGCCCCGGCGGCAGCAGGTGCAGGGCCGCCATCGTGATCCCGGTGATCAGCGGCGCGGCGATCAGCACCTGGGCGATCACCATCCCGCGCAGGGTGTAGATCAGGTCGAGGTTGCCCAGCGGCCCGCTGCGCCACAACAGCATCGCCACCGCGAGCCCGACCACCACGGTGGGCACCGCCATCCCGGTGTTGACGACCGCGACGACCGCGCCGCGACCCGGCAGCCGCGCCAGGGCGAGCAGGGTGCCGAGCGGGATGCCGATGAGCAGGGCGATCAGAGTCGCCGAGATCGAGACGAGGGCCGTCCGGGCGACGACCTCGAGCAGCGGGTCGGACACGGTGCTCGTCAGGGCTTCGCGTCGGGGTGGAACAGCTGCTGTCCGTACTCCTCGACGCCGAACTCGCCGATCATCTGCTGCGTCTCCGGTGTCAGCAGCCAGTCGGCGAATCCCTCGGCGCACTCGGTGTTCGTGCCCTCGTGGTCGACGACGATGACGTGGTAGACGTTCAGCAGGTCGTCGCTGCGCTGCGCTGAGCACCTCCAGCTCGAGACCCTCGGTCGCGAGGTACGTGCCCCGGTCGGACAGCGTGTAGCCGCCCATCTGGTCGGTGATGGTGAGCGTCTCCCCCATGCCTTGCCCGGTCTCGACGTAGTCCTCACCGCCGGGTTCGACGCCCGGCCTGCTCCCACAGGTCCAGCTCCTTGGTGTTGGTGCCCGACTCGTCGGCACGGGAGACGAACGTGGCGCCGCTCTCGTCGATCCGCGCCATCGCGTCGACCGCCGTCGTCGGCACCGGCGACGTCGGCCGGGTCGTCGGCGGGCCCCACCAGGACGAAGTCGTTGTGCATCACGAGGTCCCGCCGGCTGCCGTCGCCGGCGGCCATGTACTCCTCCTCGGCCTCGGGTGAGTGCACCAGCAGCGCGTCGGCGTTGCCGGACGAGCCCAGCTCGAGCGCCTCGCCCGACCCCGACCCCGAGGGCCTTGACGCCGCAGCCGCCGGAGTCCTCGTACGCGGGCAACAGCTCGTCGAGCAGCCCCGAGTCGACGGTGCTGGTCGTGGTGGCCAGGATCATCTCGTCGGCCGAGTCGCCGTCCCCCACTGTCGTCTCCCCCGCTGTCATCGCCGCCGCAGCCCGCGACCGCCGTCGCCGCCAGCAGCAGCGCCCAGCCGACGCTCGCCGCGCGCCTCATGCCGCGTCCCGCAGGTTGCCGCTCCGGCTCAGGTCGTAACCAGGCATGGCCGCTATCCGGCTCCGGAAGCCGGGACTCGCGAGCGCGTGCAGCAGCTCCTCGGCGGCGGGCAGGCAGTCGGCGCGGATCGCGAGCTCGAACGGCTCCTCGGCCACCGGCAACCAGTCGGCGCCCACCGACTCCGCCGCCGCGCGGACGGCCAGGCCGGCGTCGGCGGCACCGCTCACCACCGCAACGGCGACCGCGAGGTGCGAGTCGACGGTGACGCCGTGGTCGGGCGCGGCGACGACGTCCGCCTCGCGCAGCAGCCGCTCGAGCAGCAGCCGGGAGCCGGTGCCGGCGTCGCGCCAGGCGAGCCTGCGGCCGGCGAGGTCTGCGGGCGAGCGGACGCTGCTCCGGGTTGCCGGGTGGCAGCACCAGGACCTGCTGGCGCCGCCACAGGTGCAGCAGGACGAGCGGCCCGGCGCCGGTCAGGGCGTGCACGAAGTCGTCGTTGTGCTGACCGGTGCCGGTGTGCAGCAGGTGCATGGCAGCGGCGTCCGCTGCGCCCCGCGCGAGCATCCCCATGCCGGTGACGCTGCCGCGCGGCCCGGGGACCAGCGCGACGCGGTCGCCGACCGCACCGAGCAACAGGTCGAGCGCGGGGTCGTCGCTGCCGGTGAGCCGCAGCGGCGCGCCGCCGCCGCAGCAGCGTCCGGGCCCTCCCGGCGCCGTCGGCGGCCACGGTGAGCGCGGCGCGCTGGCGGCCGGTGACCACGCCGGCGGCGCGCAGCCGCAGCGTAGGCACGGGCCACCGTGCCCGCCGAGCAGCCACGCTGATCGGCGAGCGACCGCACCGAGGGCAGCGCGTCGCCCGGCGCGTACCCGCCGTCACGCACCGCGTTGGCCACGGTGCGCACGAGGTCGTCAGCAGTCTGCATGGACACAGGAGAGTACAGACGAGACCGCACCCGCGTTGAGCCCGGCCGGCCACCCGGGCAGGATCGGCCGCATGCGGCACGCGGACGCGCCGGTCACCGGCTCCCTCGACGACGCGGTCGAGCGCGCCCGGGCCGACTACGTGGCCGCTCGTCCCCGCTCGGACGCGCTGCACACGCCGCGCCCGTGCGGTGCTGCCGGGCGGCAACACCCGCACGGTGCTCTACCACCCGCCGTTCCCGCTGCGGATCGCCCGCGCCTGGGACGCGGTGCTCGAGGACGTCGACGGCCACCGCTACGTCGACCTGCTCGGCGAGTACTCCGCCGGCCTGTACGGCCACTCGCACCCGGTGATCCAGCAGGCGATGCGGTACGCGATCGACGACGGCCTGAGCCGCAGCGCGCACACCGAGCACGAGGTGCTGCTCGCCGAGGCGATGTGCGCGCGCTTCGGCTCGGTGGAACGGGTCCGCTTCACCAACTCCGGCACCGAGGCCAACCTGATGGCGCTGGCCGTCGCCCGCGCCTCACACCGGACGCGAACGGGTGGTCGGCGTGCACGGCGGCTACCACGGCGGCCTGCTGACCTTCCGCGACGGCGCCGCCGCGGTCAACGCGCCGTACGACGTGACGCTGGTGCCGTACAACGACGAGGCGGCCGCGCGGGCCGCGATCCTGGATGCGGGCGACCCGGTGGCCGCAGTGCTGGTGGAGCCGATGCTGGGCGCGTCCGGGTGCATCCCCGGCGACGCCGGGTTCCTGCGCACGCTCCGCGACGCCACCGCCGAGACGGGCGCGCTGCTCGTCCTCGACGAGGTGATGACGTCGCGCACCGGCGCCGGCGGGCTCCAGCAGCGGCTGGGACTGGTGCCCGACCTCACGACGTTCGGGAAGTACCTCGGTGGCGGCAGCTCGTTCGGCGCCTTCGGCGGCCGGGGCGACGTGATGGACCTGTTCGACCCGTCCCGCCCCGACGCGTTGCCGCACGCCGGCACCTTCAACAACAACGTGGTGTCGATGGCGGCCGGGCACGCCGGGCTGACCGGCGTCTACACCCCCGAGGTGGCCGAGCGGCACACCGAGCGCGGCGACGTGCTCCGGGCCGCGCTGAGCACGGTGATCGACGCGTCGGGCGCCCCGTTCCAGGTCTCGTGGCGTGGGCAGCCTGATGGCGTTCCACCCCACCCGGGCGCCGATCCGGCGGCACGAGGACCTCGCCGAGCACCGACCCGCGGCTGCTCGAGCTGTTGTTCCTCGACCTGCTCGCCGCGGGCTACTACATCGCGCCGCGCGGCTACCTCGCGCTCAGCCTCGCGCTGACCGACGACCAGCTCGCCGGGTTCGTGGCCGCGGTCGGCACGGTGCTGTCCGCGCGGTCGTCGCTGTGGAGCTGATGCTCGCCGAGCGCGGCACCGTCGACGACCTCGACGCACTCGCGGCCGCCGGCTACGCGTTCGACCTCAAGGTCGACGGCATCCGGGCACTGGTCTCCACGCAGACCACCGGCGAGGCGCGGGTGACGATGACGACCCGTCTCGGCGCCGACCTGACGGTGCGCTTCCCCGAGCTGCGCGAGGCGATGCTCGCGGTGGCGCGTACGCAGCCCGGCCTGGTGCTGGACACGGAGGTCGCGGTCCCGGACGAGCGAGGGCTGCCGTCCTGGCCGCTCACCCAGCAGCGCACGGCACAGCGCTCCGCGGCGGCCCGTTGGGCAGCGGAGCTGCCGGCCCGGCTGTACGTGTTCGACCTGCTCGGTCGCGACGGCGAGTCGACGACCGGCTGGCCGTACGACCGTCGCCGCGCCGCGCTCGAGGCGCTGGCCGCCGACTGGGCGCCCCCGCTCGGACTCACCCTCACCAACGTCGACCCGTGGCCGCTGTGGGACGTCGTGACCAGTCACGGCCTCGAGGGAGTGATCGCCAAGCGCCGCACCAGCCGCTACCGGCGCGGCCGCTCCCCCGACTGGGTCAAGATCAAGACGCTGCGCACGGTGAGCTGCCTGGTGGGCGGGGTCGACTGGGGTCCCGACGCCGACCGACCGGGCGCCAAGCGCGAGCACCCGCGCGCGCTCGACCTGTACCTGCTCGACGCCGACGGCGAGCTGGTGCCGATGGGACGGGTCGGCGGCTCCACCTCCGACCGGCTGCGCCGGCAGGTGCTCGACGGGCTGCGGCACCCGCCGCTGATCGTGGAGATCGAGTACTCCGCGGTCACCGCTGCCGGCCGGCTCCGGCAGCCGGTGCTGCGCGCGGTGCGTACCGATCTCGACGTGCTCGCCTGCGGTCTCGATCAGCTGACAGCGCCGGGCGCGGGCAGCGGCTAGCGTTTCGCCATGACCGACACACCTGCCTACCGGTTGCTGCGGGACGGCTTCGGCCGGGTGCGCGAGATCGTCGACGGCGCGGTCGACGGCCTCGACCCGGACGCGCTGTCCTGGCGTCCGTACGACAAGGGCAACTCGATCGTCTGGCTGGTCTGGCACCTGACCCGCATCCAGGACGACCACTTCGCGGACGCGGGCGGCGTGGCGCAGGTGTGGACCGACCAGGGGTGGGTGGGCCGGTTCGGTCTGCCGTTCGTCCCCGAGGCGACCGGCTACGGGCACAGCTCGGCGGAGGTCGACCAGGTGCGGGTGGAGTCGGGCGATCTGCTGCTCGGCTACCACCACGCGGTGCACGAGCAGATCGGCCGGCTGCTCGACGGCTGGGACGACGCCGCGCTCGACCAGGTCGTGGACGAGCACTGGGACCCCCCGGTCACGCTCGCGGTCCGGCTGGTGAGCGTGCTGTCCGACTCGCTGCAGCACGCCGGGCAGGCGAGGTACGTCCGCGGGCTGCAGTAGCGGTCACCGCGAGAACCGGCTGGCCGGAAGGTTGTGCGGGGTCACCACCTGGATGCTCGACGGCGCGGGCGGACCGGTCAGCGGCAGCGCCCGATGCGCCTGCATGATCACCTGGCAGGCGCGGCGCACGTCCTGGTGCAGGTCGTGGTGCAGCACGGCAGACAGCCGGCCGGTGCGCAGCAGCCGGGTGTTGTCGTCGTCGAGGTCGTGGGCCACGAAGACCACGCACTCGCGGCCGAGCTCGGCGAACGTCTCGACCGTGGCGACGTTGCCTCCCCCGATCGAGTAGACGGCCCGGATCCCCGGGTCCCGCACGAGCGCGGCCCGGACGAGCTCGCGCATCGTCGCGTCGAGCCCGTCGGTCTCGGTGATGTCGACCAGGGCGCGGCCGGGCGAGCCCGCGCGCATGGCGCTGCGAAACCCCATCTCCCGCTCCTCCTCACCACGGAAGGACTCGCTGCTGAGGGTCACCAGCACGTCGCCCGGCCGACCGGCCAGCCACTGCTGCACGAGGTACGCCGCCGTCGCGCCGGCCGCCCGGTTGTCGATCCCGACGTAGCCCGCACGTGGGCTGGTCGGCAGGTCGGTGACCAGGGTGACCACCGGGACGCCCGCGTCGACCAGCCGCTGCACGGCGGCTCGTACCTCCGGCACGTCCGGGGCCTTGAGGATCACCCCTTTGGTGCCGCGAGCCGCGACCCGGTCGAGGGTGGCGACCAGGTCCTCGGGCGGCCCGCTCTCGCTGAAGTGGAAACGACACCGCACGACCGCGGGCCGCAGCGTCGGGAGCTCGTCCTCCAGCGCCGCGCGCACCTGCGAGGAGAACCGCGCGGGCGCCTGCATCACGACGTCGACCATGAAGGTCCGCCCGGTGAGGCGGACCTGGGTCTGCTGGCGGTCGAGGTCGGCGATCGCCCGCTCCACCTCGCGTGCCGTGCTCGGCCGGACCCCGCCCCGGCGGTTGAGCACCCGGTCCACGGTCGCCTCGCTGAGTCCGGCCTGCAGCGCGATCTCCCGGATCGCGTACGGGTGTCCCACGGGCGCCTCCTGAAGGGAGATCGAGCTGAGGGGAAATTGAGGGATCCGTGCGGCGCTTCTGCGGTGTCTCGCTCCGTAGGGTGACAGACACCGCGCCACCGCCGCTCCGGAAGGAACCATCCGCCATGACCGCAGCACCGACCACCCGCCGGGGCTGGCTGTCCCAGGACGACTGCCGGCTCGAGGACTTCGTCGCGGTCGTCGAGCAGGTGACCGACCTCGCCGACTACCCGTACGCCGACGCGGTCGTCGACAACGCGCTGGTCTACGACGGCGACCGACTGCGCAAGCAGACCGACACCGCCGACGGCCGCCGCGAGGTGCAGGCCGAGCTGGCCCGGGCGCTCACCGACGGGCCGGGCATGGTGGTGTTCCAGGGCGCGTTCCCCGACCGCTCGGTCGTGGACCGCGCCACCGCACGCGTTCGACGCGATGATCGCCGAGCAGCGGGCGAGTGGCGCGGCGTCCGGCGACCACTTCGCCAAGCCCGGCGCCAACGACCGGGTGTGGAACGCGCTGGAGAAGCTCGCCGTGCGCGAGCCCGACGTCGTTCGCCGCCTACTACGCCAACGACGTCCTCGCCCTGGTCAGCACCGCGTGGCTCGGCCCGGCCTACCAGGTCACCAGCCAGGTCAACGTGGTCAACCCCGGCGGCGAGGCGCAGAGCCCGCACCGGGACTACCACCTCGGGTTCATGACCGACGACGAGGCAGCGGCCTTCCCCGCGCACGTGCACCAGCTCTCGCCGGTGCTGACGCTGCAGGGCGCGGTGGCGCACTCGGACATGCCGGTCGAGAGCGGGCCGACGATGTACCTGCCGTACTCGCACCAGTACCTGCCCGGCTACCTGGCCTGGCGCCGGCCGGAGTTCATCGACTACTTCCACGAGCACCTCGTGCAGCTGCCGCTGGCCACCGGCGACGCCGCGTTCTTCAACCCGGCGCTGTTCCACGGCGCCGGCCACAACCGCTCCACCGACATCAAGCGGATGGCGAACCTGCTGCAGGTCTCGTCCGCGTTCGGGCGCGCGATGGAGTCCGTCGACCGGGAGAAGGTGTCCGACGCACTGTTCCCCGCGCTGGTCCGGCTCCGCGCCGACGGTGCCGGCGACGACGCGGTGCGCAACGTGATCGCCTCCGCCGCGGAGGGCTACGGGTTCCCGACCAACCTCGACCGCGACCAGCCGGTCGACGGCCTCGCGCCCGAGACCCAGGCCGCGCTGCTGTGGCGGGCGGTGCGCGAGGGCTGGCAGCCGGCCGCGTACCGCGCCGCGCTCGCCGACCAGTCCGCGCGTCGCGGCACCGACGAGGTCTGAGCCGCGCTCATCCGCCTCCGGGCGGCTCGACAGTGTCACCGGCCGGACCGTCCGGGGCGCCTGGCGCCTGCAGCTCGGCGATTCCGTCGCCGGCCCAGGTGACCACCGTCCACCCGGTGTCCGGGTCGCCCTCCAGCGCCACCACGCCGGTGTTGGACAGCCAGTGCCGGGCGGCGAAGTCGGCGTCGACGTTGTCGGAGCGCGCCGCCACCCACGCGCGGATGACCGCCCCGTGGCTGACCAGGACGACCGCGTCCCCGTCGACGCCGTCGGCGGCCTCGCGGACGACCTCGTCGTAGCGGTCGAGCACGGAGGTCCCCGGCTCGCCACCGGGCACGGCTGCGTCCAGGTCGCCGGCGCCCCAGGCCATCGCGGCGGAGAGGTAGGTCTCGATGGCCTCGTCGTCGTTGCGCATCTCGAGGTCGCCGGCGGGGATCTCGCGCAGACCCTCGCGGGTGCGCAGCGGCAGGCCGAGCGCGCGGGCGAGCGGGGCGGCGGTCGCCTCGGCCCGGTGCAACGTCGAGGAGAAGACCGCCCGCACCGGCTCGTGCGCGAGCGCGTCCGGCAGCTCCTCCGCCTGCTGCCGACCGAGCTCGGTCAGCGGCAGCCCGGGATCCTCGGTGTCCAGCCGGCGCTGGAGGTTGGACTCGGTCTGCCCGTGCCGGACCAGCAGCAGCCGCACCTGTTCCTCCTCAGTCGTCGGCGCCGAAGACCTTCTGGTCCCAGTCGAGCACGGAGCCGGTGACGACGCCGCTGCGGTCGGACAGCAGGAAGACCACGAAGTCGGCGATCTCGTCGACCTGGCCGATCTTGCCCATCGGCTGCGACCGCCCCGCCTCGGCCTGCCACCCGTCGACGGCACCGTGCGCCTCGCGCTGGACGGCGTCCTCGCCCTCGGTCTCCGTCCAGCCGATGTCGAGGCCGTTGATCCGGATCCGGTCCCAGCGGTGCGCGTGCGCGGCGTTGCGGGTGAGCCCGGCCAGCCCCGCCTTGGCGGCGACGTAGGGAGCGAGGTACGGCGCCCCGCCCAGCTCGGCCGTCGAGATGACGTTGACGATCGAGCCGCCGGCACCGCGCGACGCCATGTCGGCGACGGCGGCCTGCATGAGGAAGAACGGGCCGCGCAGGTTGACCGCCACGTGCTGGTCGAACAGCTCGGGGGTCGTGTCCAGCAGCGTGCCGCGGGAGGTGAGCCCGGCCGCGTTGACGAGGCAGTCGATCCGTCCGTACGCCCCGACCACCGCGGCCACCGACTGCCTGGCCTGCTCCACGTCGCCGACGTCGGCCGGCACGAACATCGCGGCCGCCCCGCCGGCCTCGAGCTCGCGCGACCAGCGACTCACCCGGCTCCCGGCGCCGCCCGGAGAGGGCCACGGTCGCGCCCTCGCGGGCCGCCGCGCGGGCGATGCCGGCGCCGACGCCCTGGGTGCCCCCGCTGACCAGCAGCACCTTGTCCTGCAGCAACGTCATGCGTCCACGTCCCTTCGCCGCCAGGTCAGACCGGACCGGGCGTGAGGGTTACCGTAACCAGGTGCCGCGCACCGGACCGGTGGTCGCCCTGGTCGCGGTCCTGGCCTGCTCCGGTTGCTGGTCCAGCCCCTCGGCCGAGCAGCCACTGCCGTCGCCGACGCGTCAGCCGGAGACGCAGCAGGACGCTCGACGAGGTCGCGCTGCGCGCCGCGCACACCGCGACCACCACGCCTGACGGCACCGTCCTGGTCGCCGGCGGCTGCACCGTCGACGGCTGCACCACGGCGACCCCGTCGGTCGTCGCCGTCGACGCGTCCGGTGTCGTGTCCGCGCGTCCCGACCTGCGGACGGCACGCGACGCGCACACCGCTGCGCTGCTCGGTGACGGCTCGGTGCTGGTGACCGGGGGCTTCAGCGGTGAGGGCCAGCCGCCGCTGGCGTCGGCCGAGACCCTCGCACCGGACGGAGACGGGCTGGCAGCCGACCGCCCCGATGCGAACCGCGCGCGGTGGGCACGCCGCCGCAGCGCTCGGCGACGGCCGGGTCCTGGTCGCCGGTGGGTGGATCGGCATCGCAGACCTACACCGACAGCACCGAGATCTACGACCCCCGGACCCGGCAGTTCGTCCCCGGACCGCGGCTGCCCGTCGCCGTCGACGGCCTGGCGGCAGCCCCGCTGCCGGACGGGTCGGTGCTGGTGGCGGGTGGACAGGTCCGGCCCGGCGTCGCCACCGACCGGGCGGTCGTCGTGCACCCGGACGGCACGCTCACCCCGGTCGCACCGCTCGGGCAGGCCAGGTTCAAGCACGCGATGGTGCCGCTGGCCTCGGGCCAGGTCCTGGTGATCGGCGGCACCGTTGACGATCGGCGGCTGCTCACCAGCACCGAGCTGTTCGACCCGCGTACCCGCACCTTCCGGCCCGGGCCGGAGCTCAGCAGCGCCCGCTACAAGCTCGGCGGTGCGGCCGCCGTCCTCCCGGACGGGAGGGTGCTCGTAGCGGGAGGTGGTCCGGGCGTGGAGATCATCGACGTGGGCGAGGGGACCAGCCGCCCGTACGCCACCAGGCTGGTCGCCCCCACCCGCGGGTCGTTCTCCACGGTGAGCGTCGTACGCGGCCGGGTGCTGGTGCTCGGCGGTTACGACGAGAACATCCGGCTTACCGGGCGCTACGCGCTGATCGGGCTGCGTGCCAGGAGCTGACCCCGCGTGCCGACCAGCGACGGGCGGCTCGCTGTTTGACCACCCGCCCCCGGCCGACATCCCAGAGGTGCCCACCGCGGTTGCGAGTTAGTCGTGAATGGTCAGCGCGAGCCCCCGCCGGGCAGGAACTCCTGCGCCTTCGCCTTGACCCCTTCGGTGAGGACGCCGAGCGCGTCGGTGTCACCGCGGAGCAGCGACTCCGCCGACTTCAGCATCTGGTCCCAGGTGGCGTGCGGCGGGATCGGCGGCACCGAGGCGTCGGTGCGCACGTCCACGACGCATGGCCGGTCGGCGGCCCACGCCTCGTCCCACGCGGGCGCCACCCGCTCCGGGGTGTCGACGTTGATCCCGCGCAGCCCGATGCTGCGCGCGAACGCTGCGTAGTCGACGTCGGGCAGCTGCTGGGACGGGAGGAACTGTGGTGAGCCGCCCATCGCGCGCATCTCCCACGTCACCTGGTTGAGGTCGTTGTTGTGCAGCACGCACACCAGCAGCCGGTGATCGGCCCACTCCCGCCAGTACTGCGCCACGGTGATCAGCTCGTTGAGCCCGTTCATCTGCATCGCGCCGTCACCCACCAGCGCGACGCCGGGCCGGCTGTCGTCGGCGAACTTCGCCCCGACCAGGTACGGCAACGCCGGACCCATGGTCGCGAGGGTGCCGGACAGCGAGCCGCGCATCCGGCCGCGGAACCGCAGGTGCCGCGCGTACCAGTTGGCCGCCGAGCCGGAGTCGGCGGTGACCACCACGTCGTGGGGCAGCCGCGGCGACAGCTCGTGCACGACCTGCTCCGGGTTGACCGGTTCGGCGCTGACACCCGCTCGGCGCTCCATCACGTCCCACCACCGGGACACGTCCGCCTCGACCTTCTCGCGCCAGGACCGATCGTCCTGCCGGGTCAGCATCGGCACCAGCTGGCGCAGCGTCTCCGCCGCATCGCCAACCAGGTTGACCTCGAAGGGGTACCGCAGGCCGACCATGGTCGGGTCGACGTCGATCTGGACAGCACGTGCCTGGCCGTACGGCGGCAGGAACTGGCTGTACGGAAAGTTCGACCCGACCACCAGCAGGGTGTCGCAGTCGGCCATCAGCTCGTAGGAGGGACGGGTGCCGAGCAGGCCGATCGCGCCGGTCACCCACGGCTCCTCGTCGGACAGGACGTCCTTGCCCAGCAGGGCTTTGGCGACGCCGGCGCCGCGCAGCGCCGCGAGCTCGCTGACCTCGGCGGCCGCTTCCCGCGCACCCTGTCCGACCAGGACCGCCAGCTTCTTGCCCGAGCCGATCACGTCTGCCGCGCGGCGCAGGTCGTCGTCCGCGGGCACCGGCGCGGCCCAGGTCAGGTCGAGGCTGGACGGCACCATCTTGAAGGCGTGTCCTGGCGCGACGTAGTCCTCTTCCTGCAGGTCGGCCGGGACGATCAACGCCGTCACCGTGCGCCGGGCGGAGGCGATCCGGATCGCCCGGTCGAGGACGTTCGGCAGCTGCTCCGGAGCCATCACCGTCTGCAGGTAGTCGCCGGCCACGTCCTTGAACAGGCTGTGCAGGTCCACCTCCTGCTGGTAGTGGCCGCCCATCGCGCTGCGGGAGGTCTGCCCCACGATGGCGACCACCGGCACGTGGTCGAGCTTGGCGTCGTACAGCCCGTTCAGCAGGTGGATCGCGCCGGGTCCGCTGGTGGCGACGCAGACGCCCACCCGGCCGCTGAGCTTGGCGTAGCCGACCGCCTCGAAGGCTGCCAGCTCCTCGTGCCTGGCCTGCACGAAGCGCGGCTCGTCGCCGGCCTTCTCCCAGGCCGCCAGCAGTCCGTTGATGCCGTCGCCGCCGTAGCCGAAGACGTGCTGGACTCCCCACTCGCGCAGCCGCTGGAGCATCTGGTCGGCGACGGTGGGGCTCATCGGGTCCTCCTCGGTCGGTGGGTCAACGGCTCTCCCGGACCACGTCCGGCGCGGCCTTGTCCTGCCGCAGACCCTCGTAGCGCGGGTGCCGCAGCCGGCCGTCGCGGGTCCACTCGGTGAACCCGATCTGCGCCACCAGCTCGGGCTCCACCCAGTGCGCGCCCGGTTCGCGGACCTCGTCGGCGAACGGGCTGCGCTCGCGCTCCAGCGCGTCCAGCCGGGCGCGCAGGTCCTTGAGGGTGGCGGCGGAGAAGCCGGTGCCGACCTTGCCGGCGTAGCGGAACCGGCCGGCCTCGAAGTAGCCGACCAGCAGCGCTCCCAGCGACGCCCTCGATCCTCGCGGCTCGGTGAAGCCACCGACCACGAGCTCCTGCCCTGCCTCGCACTTCAGCTTCAGCCAGTCGGGACTCCGGCCGCTGCGGTAGGGCGCGGCGGCGCGCTTGGCGATCAGGCCCTCCCACCCCTGACGGCACGCATGCTCGAAGTAGGCCTCGCCGTCGCCGTTGCGGTGCGCGGAGAACCGCAGCGGGCCACCCCACGTCACCGCGCGCCGCAGCAGCCGCTTGCGGGTACGCAGCGGCAGCCGGGACAGGTCGTGCCCGTCCAGCTGCACGAGGTCGAACAGGTACAGGTGCACCGCCACCCCGGTCGCCGCGATCCGGCGCGCGTCGCGCAGATGGATCCGGGCCTGCAGCCGGCTGAAGCTGGTCCGGCCGCGCTCGAAGGCGACCACCTCGCCGTCCGCGAGCAGGTCACCGGTGACGGCGCCGGCCAGTGCGTCGACCAGCTCCGGGTAGCCGCCGGAGACCACGTTGCCGTTGCGGGACAGCAGCGTGACCGTGCCGTCCTCGCAGCGGACCAGCAGGCGTACGCCGTCCAGCTTGCGCTCGTACAGCCAGTCGGGATCGCTGAACCGGCGGTCGGTCAACGTCGCCAGCTGCGGCTCGCGCCAGCCGCGCTCGGCCGGTCGCAGCCGTTGCCGTTCGGCGTCGGTGAGCAGCTCGAGCGGGCGGTCGGGCATCGGTCAGGAACCCGTCACCCGGGACCACTCGGCCTGCAGCGTCGGCAGGTCGTCGAGCACGGCCACCGCGCCGGCGTCGTAGAGCTCGCAGTCGGCGAAGCCGCCGGTGCGCACGCAGACGGTCGGGACGTCGAGCGCCGATGCCGCCTTGACGTCCCAGGGCGTGTCGCCGACCATCACCGCCGTCGGCGCATCGACCTGCTCCAGCGCGAGCCGGACGATGTCCGGCGCAGGCTTGCTCTCCTCGGCGTCCTCCGCCGTCACCCAGGTCCGGGCGAGCTCGCGGCCGTCCAGCAGGTCGAGGTAGTGGTCGACGTGCTCGGGCTTGCCCGACGTCGCCAGCACCACGGTGAGCCCGGAGTCGCGGAGGAACCGCAGCAGGTCCGTGGGCACCGCTGAGCAGCCGCACCTCGGACAGGAACGGGTCGAACTCCTCCACCCACGCCGCACGCACCGCGTCACCGTGGCGCTGCTCGGCGTCGTCCCCGGCGACCGCCGCCACGAGCCGGTCGCCGCCCATGCCGATGGCGCGGTGCAGCCGCCACAGCGGCGGGTGGAGGTCGTGCCGGGCGAACGCGCGCGACCACGCGAGTGCGTGGTGGTAGTTGGTGTCGACCAGGGTCCCGTCGACGTCCAGCACCACCGTGTCCAGAGTGGTCATCCCGACACCGTACGGCCGGCGACGACCCCGTCCGATCAGGCCGTCAGACGCGTCGACGGCGGCGGAGGTCTCGCGCTCGAGCGTGGCCATCAGGTCCCGCGCGGGCACCGAACGGGCCATCGACGCGGCCTGGCCGGCCAGCATCGGCGGCTCGGTGTTGAACAGTCGCGGCAACGGGTAGTCCGGCGGCTCGGCGCCCGACTGCTCGAGCCGGTCGACGGCTTCGGTGCGGACCATCCGGGCATGGCCGCCCGGTCAGGACGTGGGTCACCGTGGTGTCGCGACCGAGCGCCTCGCGGTAGGCCGCTCCGGTGCCCGCCTCGTCGGTGCGCAGGAAGGCGCTGCCGAGCTGCACCCCGTCGGCACCGAGGGCGCGTGCGGCGGCGATGCCACGTCCGTCCATCAGGCCGCCGGAGGCGATCACCGGCATCGAGACGGCATCGACCACCTGCGGCACCAGTGCGAGCGTTCCCACCAGTGACTCGGCGACCGGAGCGAGGAAGGTGCCCCGGTGCCCCCCGGCCTCGTACCCCTGGGCGACCACCGCCTGCACCCCCGCGTCCTGCAGGGCGACCGCCTCCTCGACCGTGGTCGCGGTGCCGATCGTGAACGCTTCCAAGCCGTCGAGGGGCGGCACGCCGAAGGTGAAGCTGAACACCGGCACCCGTTCCTCGACCACCACCGCGAGCTGGTCGTCGACGCGCGGCGGCGGTGCCGGCGCGTCCGGCACCGGCACGCCGGTGAGTCGCGACCACTCCTCCACGCCGCGTGACGACGGTGCCGGCAGCGGTGCGAACAGGTTCACCGCGAACGGACGGTCGGTCAGCGACCGGACCGCGCGGATCATCTCGCGCAGGTCGCCGGGCTGGAGCATCGCTCCGGCCACGGAGCCGAGGCCGCCGGCCTCGGACACCTCGGCGACCAGCGGCGGCGTCGTCCACCCGCCGGCCATCGGTGCCTGCACGATCGGAAGCCGGATCCCCAGCCGCCGGGTCAGCTCGGTCGCACGCCACGTCATGGTCTCGACGGTAGGTCACGCCGCCACGAGCCGGGTCTCGCCGCCGTCGTCGTGGAACTCGACTAAGGTGCCGCCGTGCCGTCCGACCCCTTCGCCGACGTGCTCGCTGCCAATGCGGCGTACGCCAGCCGGTTCGAGCTGGCCGACCTCGAGGCCCGGGCAGCCAAGGGCCTGGGCGTGCTCACCTGCATGGACTCGCGGATCGACCCGCTCGCGATGCTCGGCCTCGCCCCCGGCGACGCGAAGATCCTGCGCAACGCCGGCGCCCGCGTGACCGACGACGTCCTCCGCACCCTCGTGCTCGCCACCCACCTGCTCGGCGTCGAGCGGGTGATGGTCGTGGCCCACACGAACTGCCGGATGGCGACCGACTCCGAGCAGGACGTGCACGACGAGATCCGGGCCGCGGGCGGCCCGGACACCCGCAGCATCACCTTCCTGACGACCGGTGACCAGGAGGCGGCGCTGCGCGCCGACGTGCAGCGGGCGCGGTCGTGGCCCTACCTCGGCGACGTCGCCGTCGGCGGGTTCCTCTACGACTTGGACACCGGGCGGCTGACGCGGATCTGCTGAGCGGTCGGGCTGCTGCCCCGCTCAGGCGTCGATGACGACCGGGATCACGACCGGGCGGCGGCGGAACCGGCGCAACGCCCAGTTGGCGACCTCGCGGCGGATCACGTCCTCGATGCCCGCCCGCGTCGGCGGCCGGCCCTGCTTGTTGCCCTGCTTGTTGGCCTGCTTGGTCGCCAGCGCCTGCTGCAGCTTGGGCACCAGGTCGGCGAACGTGTTCGGCTCGTGCACGAAGCCGTGGGTGAGGAAGTCCGGCTCCTCGGCCAGCGTCCCGTCAGAGGCGACGATGGCCACGACGGTGACGACCCCCTCGGTGCCGAGCTTGCGCCGCTCGGCCAGCGAGTCCTCGGTGGCGCCGCCGACGGTCATGCCGTCGACGTAGATGTGCAGCGCGGGGACGGCCCGACGACGCGGGCGGTGCCGTCGACCAGGTCGATGACGTCGCCGTCCTGCGCGAGCACCACCCGCGATCGGTCGATGCCGGTGGAGATCGCGAGGTCGGCGTTGGCGCGCAGGTGCCGCCACTCGCCGTGCACCGGCAGCACGTGCCGGGGCTGCACCAGGTTGTAGCAGTAGACGAGCTCGCCGGCGCTCGCGTGGCCGGACACGTGCACCTTGGCGATGCCCTTGTGGATCACGTGCGCACCGAGCGGGACAGCCCGTTGATGACCCGGTAGACGGCGTTCTCGTTGCCCGGGATCAGCGAGCTGGCCAGCAGCACCGTGTCGTCCTCACCGACCTGGATCTCGTGGTCCTGGTTGGCCATCCGGGCCAGCGCCGCCATCGGCTCGCCCTGCGAGCCGGTGCAGATCAGCGTCACCTTGTCGTCGGGCAGCGACTCGAGCGCCTTGGGGTCGACACAGGCCCGCGGGGCACCCGCAGGTAGCCGAGGTCCTTGGCGATGCCCATGTTGCGCACCATCGACCGGCCCGACGAACGCCGCCTTGCGGCCGTGCGCCTTGGCCGCGTCGAGCACCTGCTGGATCCGGTGCACGTGGCTGGCGAAGCTGGACACGATGACCCGGCGCGGTGCCGTACGGAACACCGTCTCGATCGCGGGGATCAGATCCTTCTCGGCCGTGGTGAAGCCGGGCACCTCGGCGTTGGTGGAGTCGGTGAGGAACAGGTCGACACCCTCCTCGCCCAGCCGCGCGAACGCCGCGCAGGTCGGTGATCCGCCGGTCCAGCGGGAACTGGTCCATCTTGAAGTCGCCGGTGTGCAGCACGAGGCCGGCGGCGGTGCGGATGGCCACCGCGAGACCGTCGGGGATCGAGTGGTTGACCGCGACGAACTCGAGTCGAACGGTCCGTACGAGTGCCGCTCGCCCTCGCTCACCTGGATCATCGGCGGCCGCGAGCCGGTGCTCCTCCAGCTTGGCCTTGAGGAAGCCAGCGTCAGCCGCGAGCCGACCACCGGGATGTCGCGCGCGCTCGCGCAGCAGGTAGGGCACGCCGCCGATGTGGTCCTCGTGCCCGTGCGTGAGCACGACGGCCCGATGTCGTCGAGCCGGTCCCGGATCGAGGTGAAGTCGGGGAGGATCACGTCGACGCCCGGCTGGTGCTCCTCGGGGAAGAGCACGCCGCAGTCGATCACCAGCAGCTGGCCCGGTGCTCGAAGACGGTCATGTTCCGACCGATCTCGCCGAGGCCTCCCAACGGGATGACGCGCAGCCCCTCACGAGACAGCGAGGGCAACGGGCGGGGCGTGCGGTGCGGGGTCACCCCCGAGACGCTAGCCGTTCGACCCCCGCTCAGTCGGCACGCCCGTGCGCGGCGGCGGGTCCTCGGCGTCGACGCGCTGCTCAACGAGCCTTCGAGTCTGTGGCGCCCCAAGCGGATCAGCACCGGTGAGCGCTAGTGGCTCACCGCCACCAGCACCTCGCGTGAGCCGCGTGGAGACACACCGATCGAGAGGACCGGACCGACTCCGGCCGCGTAGAACTTGTGCTCGAGCACGAACGGCTCCAACGGCACCCGGTCGCTGGTCGTCAGCACCTGGCGGAAGGCCTGGCCGTGCGCCTTGATCCGGTCGCGGGTGGTGAGCACCCGCCCGCGGTCCTCGGCCTCCCCCTCGTAGTACTCCTGCCGGTAGCCGCACCCGGCGACCGGCACCGCCGGCACCGCCACCCCTGCCTGGGCACCGTCGACGCCGTACTCGAACGACCCGGCGGTGCTGACGACCTCGCCGTCCTCGTACTCGCGGGTGTACTCACCGAGGTACCAGACCGTGCCGCCGCTGTCCTGCGCATACCAGTCGAACGTGTTCTCGACCAGATTCCCGTGGTCGGTGACGACGTCGTGCACGACGCGAGCCTCGATGCCCCGGATCGTCTTGGTTCGGTGGGTCACCGTGACCTCGACGCGCTCCCGGGACCCGTGGCCGTCGGTCTCGACGTACTCCCATCGGGTACCGGGCACCATCGGCCAGTATCGGTTGTCGATCGCGGTCGTGAAGTCAGCCGGGTCGAGGTCGACGGGCTCCGACCCGTGCGGAAGCTCGTACGGTCCCGGCTGCGCGCACCGCTGCTGGTGGTGGGGGGTGGCCGTGGCCACCCCTCCGGCAGAACCGGCTGTCAGACCGGCCACGGCGCCGAGTGACGCCAAGAGCCCGGCCGTCGTGACCCACACCGTTCGTCTGATGCTGTTCATGGTCTGCTCCCCTCCACGGACCCGACGCCGACGTCAGGTCTCATGCAGACCATGGCGCGGCGTCCCTGTCAGGAGGCTGAACGCCCTCAGAACGTGAGGGTGCCGCTGCAGGTCTGACCCGAGGCGGCGTTGCGCGCCCGGAACCCGATGCGGTCACTGCCCGGCCCGTTGGTCACCCGGCGCTCGACCGAGAACGAGCCGCTGCGACCGGTGGTCGTCGCGGTGCCGCGGGCGGCGACGTTGCCGTTGCGCAGGATGCGCCAGGTCCACTGCTGGCCCCGGACGTTGCTGTCGACCTCGCCCTCGACCTCGAGGCGACCGTCGTCGGTCTTGACCTTGAGCTTCCAGTCGGCGCTGCCGGAGCAGTTCCCCTCCCGGATGACCTCGTCGTCACCGGCGAAGGCGGGGGCGACGGCGACGCCGGTCAGCCCGACGACGGCGATGGTGGTGGCGGCGAGTGCGGTGCGGATGGTCTTCATGCGAGCTCCTTGCGGACGAGTGACGAGTAGGTACCGCTCACCCTGTGGTCCGCGAAGGGCAGTCCGCCATCGCCCCGTCGTCGTAGCACCAGGGCCGCGCCCGTGCGCGGGGGGATCTGCACGGACCTCCCCTCCTTCTGTCAGGGTGTGGCCGATGACGTCGCTCGAGCCGGACACCGGCCCCGTTCTCGGCCCCGCCTGCAAGAGCCTCCCGCCGCGCGCGTGGGGGACGTACGCCGCCGACTTCCTCGGCACCGGACCGGAGCTCGCGGAGTTCACCACGCCGGTGCTGACGCTGGACGAGTCAGCGCTGGCGCACAACCTCGAGGTGCTCGCCGACTGGACCGCACAGGCCGGCGTCGCGCTCGCGCCTCACGGCAAGACCACGATGGCGCCGCAGCTGTGGGCCCGTCAGCTCGAAGCCGGCGCGTGGGGCATCACCCTCGCGACCCCGTGGCAGGTGCAGGTCGGCCGGGCCGCGGGTGTCTCCCGGGTGCTGCTGGCCAACGCACTGGTCGACCCCGTCGGCATCGCATGGGTCTGCCAGGAACAGGACGCCGACCCCGGGTTCTCCGTCACCTGCTGGGCCGACAGCCCGCAGACCGTGCGGGCGATGTCCGGGCCGCTCGAGGCCGCGACGCCGGCGCGACCGGTCGACGTCGTGATCGAGCTCGGCGGCGACGGAGGCCGCACCGGAGCCCGGACGGTCGACGATGCCGTCGAGGTCGCGCGCGCCGTGCACGCGTCCCGATGGCTGCGGGTCGCCGGCGTCGGCGGCTACGAGGGCGCGCTGGCGCACGACCGCTCCCCCACCGGCCTCACGACGATCGGCGACTACCTCGACCGGGTCGCGGCACTGCACCGGCGCCTCGACGACGAGGGTCTGTACGACGCCGGCCGCGCGATCGTCACCGTCGGGGGCAGCGCCTTCCCCGACGAGGTGGTCGCGCACTGCGGATCGCTCGCCGACCCGGACGGCACGCGCGGCACACCCACGACGGTGGTGCTCCGCTCCGGCGCCTACGTCGTGCACGACGACGGCTTCTACGCCGGCATCTCCCCGTTCGCCGACACGCTGCGCTCGGCCATGCACACCTGGGCCCGGGTGCTGTCCCGGCCCGAGCCCGGTCTCGCGCTGCTCGACGCGGGCAAGCGCGACGTCTCCGTCGACGAAGGCCTGCCGACCGCGCAGCTCGTCGTCGGCGTCGACCCGGCGCAGAGCCGGGAGTGGCTCGACGGCTCCGTCGTGACCGGCGTCAACGACCAGCACGCCTTCCTCCGGCTCACCGGCGACGACCCCGACGCGCTGCCGGTGGGCAGCGTGGTCCGGCTCGGCCTGTCCCACCCGTGCACCGCCCTGGACAAGTGGCGCCTGATCCCGGTCGTGGCCGACGCCGACGCCGACCGGCCCTGCGTCGTCGACCTCGTCTCCACCTGGTTCTGAGGCCGTCCTGATCCTCGGCGGCACCGTCGTCGACGGCACCGGCGCACCCGGGCACGCCGCCGACGTGGCGCGCTGCCGGGAGTGCTCTTGCGATCGTGTCGTGAGCGGTCAGCTCGCCGGTGGCCCAGAGGTGTTTCAGCGGTGCCGCTCGGCGTAGGACCGCACCTTCGCGCGGTTGCCGCACGAGCTCATGCTGCACCACCGCCGACGGTCGGAGGGATCGAGGAACACCCAGCCGCAATCGACTCCCGGACACGCCTTCACCGTGCCCAGCCGGCCCGAGGTGAGCAGGTCCGCCCCGGCCCAGGCGACCCGGAGCAGCGGCAGCTCCACCGCCGCCGGCCCGCCCACGTCCCACTGCGGCTCCGGCCCGGGACGGAGCCGGGCCGTCGCCGTGGCCCGTCGCAGGTAGCCGGTCACGCCGGCCACCGCTCGGTGGTCGGTCGGGTCCAGCACGGCGGCGTGCAGGAACGTACGCAGCCTCCGTGCATCGCTGAGCGCACGTGCGGGCGCATCCCCGCCGCGCCCGCGCAGCCGCCGCATCTCGTCGGTGTCGATCAGCTCGGCGTAGTGCGCCCACACGATGAGGTTCGCGTAGGCCTTGAGCCACTCGCGCTCCGGCCTCGGCGGCTCCCCCCACCCGGCCCAGGTGTTGCAGAAGTCGAGTGCGGGATGCCCGCTGACCCGTCGCGGCACCCGCAGTCCCTCTCGCTCCACCCAGTGCACACGAGGAATTGTGCCTTGAATCGTGACCTGGTGTCGTGATGTGGTCCTAACCGGTCATCATCAATCCAATGGTTAGGAGTACACAACGTGCGTTGCCTTGCCTCTCTCCCGCGTCCCGCCGTGGCGCTTGCCCTCGCTGCCGGCCTGGTCGCCCTTCCCGGCGCGGCCACCGCAGAGTCCCCGCGGCCGAGCGCAGCCGATGGGTGCCCTACCAGCAGCCGGACCTGACGTACGAAGCCGGTGACGTGTGCGCCTTCGCGGTGTTCGGCAAGGTCGTGCGCGACCGGGAGTTCTACCGCAACGTGTCGTTCTGGGAGGACGGCACCGCCCGCACCCAGCTCTGGCGAGGGCCTCTCGTCATGAGGTGGGAGAACATGGACACCGGCAAGTCGGTCGTCCGGGACCAGTCCGGACACGCGATCGTCGACTACTACCCCAACGCCGACGTGCGCGCCCTGACGGTGCAGACCGGGCACTTCGGCGCCGGGTTGCCGGCGGGCAGCGCGCCGCGCAAGGGGTTGTTCTTCATCGGCGGCCGCTGGTCCGCGCTCTACGTGCCCCCGACGGCACGCACCGGCTGGTGATGGGACCCGGCGGCACCGCGGAGAACCTCTGCCGCACGCTCGCCGGGTGACGCGACCCGCATGCCCGCAGTCGCGGGCGCGCAGGTAGTGCGCGGATACGTCACCAGCGACGTTGCCGGTGACGTACCAGCGCACACTCACGTCACCGGAAGCGGGCGGGCTGCACGGCGGCGGCCGGCGCGATGTTGCGGTTGACCCGGAACAGGTTGTGCGGGTCGTACGCGGCCTTGACCCGGCGCAGTCGCTCGAAGTTCGGCCCGTAGGCCGCGGCGGTGCGGGAGGCGTCGTCGTCGGCCAGCTGGAAGTTGACGTAGTTGCCGCCGGTGGAGAACGGCCGGATGGCCGCCCAGGCCTCCCGGACCCAGGCGACTGCGCGTCGGGTCCGTCGCCGGGCGGCCAGGCTCCGGCGAACCCGCTGATGTAGCGGGCGTCGCGGTTGCCGACCGCGCCGTCGTCGTCCGCGCGCTCGTTCAGCGCCCCGCCGATGTGGAAGATGACCGACTCCGAGCACACCGTCGGGACCTTCAGCGGCGCCGCTCCCGGAAGCGCGAGGAACCCGTCGCACAGCTCGGCCAGGAGCTCGGTCTTCCAGTAGTAGTGCTGCCCTTGGGCTCGGTGCCGTCCATCATCGACTGCTGCTCGACGTACGGCTTCTCGCTCGATCAGGTCGACGATCGGGTCGCCCGAGCGCGCGGATCGGGGCGAGGTCGGCGTCGGCGTCCGGCTCCGCTGTGGCAGACCAGCATCGCCGACGACGTGCCGGCCGTGCCACCGCTCGGGGATGAACGGGGCCGGTGGCGCGATCCGCATGACCACGCCGGCGGTCAGCTCGCGGGGCGCGGTCTCGGTGAGCTCGCGGTAGGCGGCGAGGACCTCGTCCGCCCGCTCGGCGTCCCACACGATCGAGCCCGCCGGTGACCATCGGGCCGACCTCGTGCAGCCGGAACGTGAACCGGGTGACGACGCCGAAGTTGCCGCCGCCGCCGCGCAGCGCCCAGAACAGGTCGGGTTCGCTCACGGCTCGCGGTCCGGATCTCGCCGTCCGCGGTGACGATCTCGACCTCCTCGAGGTTGTCGACCGCCCAGCCGAACCGGCGCATCAGGTAGCCGAAGCCGCCGCCCAGGGTCAGACCGGCGACGCCGATCTCGGAGATGAACCCGAGCACGGTCGCCAGCCCGTGCTGCTGGGTCGCCCGGTCGACGTCGCGCAGCAGGCAGCCCGGCCCGACGTGCGCGAGCCGGGCGCCCGGGTCGACGGTGACGTCGCGCAGCGCGACATGTCCAGGGTCAGGCCGCCCTCGGCGATGGCGGTGCCGGCGATGTTGTGGCCGCCGCCCTTCACGCTGAGCAGCAGCCCGTGGTCGCGGGCGAACCCGACGGCCGCGACGTCGCGGGCCGACGCGGGCTGCACGACGACGCCGGGACCGGGCCGCCATCGCGTTCCAGATCTGGACCGCGTCGTCCCAGCCGCGTCGCCGGGGCGCAGCAGCCGACCGTCGATCCGCGCGCCCAGGCCGCCGAGCTCCTGGACCGGGCCTTCGCGTACGCCGCCGTCGAGTCCCGCGACGGCGACGGCGTCGGCGCTCATGGCCGCACATCGGCGCTTCGGCGGCGTGCCGGGCGCGCAGCGCCTCGTCCCACTCGCCGCTGCAGTAGCCGACCGTCTCGGTGATCCGGCCGTCCTGTACCTCGCACAGCCACAGCCGCCGGGCCGAGTACTCCTCGCCGCCGACGTCCTGGCGCTCCTCGTGCTCGGTCACGAAGCCGGAGGACGTGGGAACGGTGCGCAGCACGTCGAGCCGCACCTGCCCCTGGGCGATCGAGCGCAGCTGCGCCGCGAAGGCGTCACCGCCCTCCAGCTGGAACCGCCACACCGGCATGTTCAGGTCGAAGAAGGCGCCCGGGGCGAACAGGTCTCGCCGGCGTCGAAGGTCTCGAAGACGGCGCCGAAGCGGGCGCTCAGCACGTCGATCGTGGTTGGTCCGGAGGTCATCGGTCGCGTCGTCATGGTCCGAGGATCGACGGCGCGGAGCTCGCCGGGCATCGCCGGGACCCACCATCCGGCGCGGGCCGGTGGTCCGTTCTGCCCAGACCAGGCGGTGCTCGTAGGCGAACGCGGTGGCCGCCGTGCGGGAGGTCACGTCCAGCTTGGTGAAGATGTTCTCAGGTGCCGGGCCACCGTGTGCTCGCTGAGGAACAGCGCCGCGGCGATCCCCGGTTGGTCCTGCCCGGCGGCCACCAGGGCGAGCACCTCGAGCTCCCGGGCGGTGAGCCCGGCGGGCGCGGCGGGCCCGGCGCGCCAGCGCCTCGACCCGGCGACGTCGGGCCCGCGCCGAGCTGCTCGAACCCGACCGGGCCGCGTCGAGCTCCATGGCCGCGGCGTCGCCGTCACCGAGCGCCCGGCAGGCCAGCCGATCAGGACCCGGGCCCGCGCCGCCTCGTACGGCGCTTCGAGCTCGCGCCAGTCCGCCCACGCCCGCCGCAGCACCGCAGCGCGGCCCGGGCTCGCCTTCGGCGAGCGAGCACCGCGCCGGTCGCGTGGGCGGCCACCGCGCGCAGGTACGGCGCATCGAGCTCGTCGGCGATCGCCGGCAGCTCGTCGGCGGCGGCCCGGGCCGCGGCGACGTCACCGGCGGCCAGCATGATCTCGACGTACGGGCCGAGGACCGGGACCGCGCGACCGGTCTCCGGTCCTCGTCGACGACGCGCCGGATCGCCGGCCCCGCGGCCCGGCCGCCCTGGGCCAGCCGCAGCAGCGCCAGCCCGGGCTGCGGTTCCCGGCCCGATGGTGGCCTCGCGGTAGCCGCCTCCGCCGCGGCGACTCGCCGCGCAGCCGGTGCAGCTCGGCCTGCAGGTAGAACGCCGCCCCGATCGCCGGGTCCGCCGGCGAGCCGCTCGCACGCGCCCCGGCCTCGCCCGGCGTCCGACCAGGCCCCGTGCACCTGCATGATCTCGGCCCGGTGCACCAGGCACTGGCCACGGTAGGGCACCAGGTCGGGCTGGGCGTCGCACCAGTGGGTCAGCGCCGCGGTCCACTCCCGGGCCCGGCGCAGGTCGAAGCTCTCCTGGCAGCCCTCGATCACCGTGCAGTAGGTGGCCCCGGCCAGCGGCGACACCTCGCCGGCCGTGACCGCGACCATGGCCTCGTCGAGCAGCGCCACGCCCTCCGGGCCGCCCAGCCGGATCAGGCCCGGCCCGCCCCACCCGGGCCATCGTGACCAGGTCGGGGTCGAAGCGATCGCCGAGCGCGCGGCCTCGCGGAACAGGCCAGCGCCGCGGGGTGTCGCCGTCGTCCAGGGCCGAGGGCCTGGGGGATCAGCAGATACCCCCGTTCGACGCAGTCGGGCCGGCCTCGTCGACCAGCCGCCGGCCCGGGCCAGCCAGCCGCCGCCACGGGCCGGCTCGCCCCGGTTCAGGAGCTGGAACGCCAGCCAGAACGCACACCGCGCCGCCCGGGCGGTGTCGTCGCGCCGCGCCCACTCGCGGTGCGCCCGGGTCCAGATGTCGGCGCTCTCGCCGTCCGCACCCACGAGGTGCGCGGCGATCGCCCAACGCTCGAGGTCGTCCGCCTCCAGCCGGGATCGCTCGTCGGCAGCGGAGAGCTGGGCGTACGCCTCCGCCCAGGCCTCGGGAGCGAGCGGGCTCACGGCCCCTGGACCACCCGTGGATGTGCGGCTTGACGAACCCGTTCGAGACGATCGACGTACGCGTCCAAGGGGGTCATGAGGGCGTCCCTGTCCGGGGCGGTGAGCCCGCCCGTCGCTGGGCACGATCCTCCGCCCTCGTCGGCGGCACAAGACCCGCGACGACGGCAACCAGAGCCGAGGCAGGCAGTAGTGTCGGCCGGGCTGCAGGATCGGTGCGGCACGTCTGAGTCAGGAGGACTCCATGGTGGCTTCGGAGTCGTTCGACCTCGCCGACGCGCTGGCAGACATCGCCAGCCGCCTGGACGAGGAGGTGTCGCTGCAGGACACCCTCGACGGTGTCGTGGCCACCGTCATCGGCACCGTGCCCGACGTCGAGCACGCGAGCGTGTTCCGGTTGCACCGAGACGGCCGCCTGGAGACCCTCTCCGCCTCCGGCGACCTGGTGCGCGAGCTCGACGACATCCAGCGAGAGGTGCACGAGGGCCCGTGCTACGAGGCGCTCACCGACGAGAAGCCGGTCGTGATCGGGTCGGTTGACGACAGCAACAGGTGGCCGCAGTTCGCGCCTCGCGCCCGGCACCTCGGCGTCCGTGCCCGGATGGCGTTCCTGCTGCTGCACGACGAGCACGTCACCGCCGCGCTGAACTGCTACTCCACCCGGGTCGAGAGCTTCACCCACGACGCCCGCCACATCGGCCAGCTGTTCGCCACCCACGCCGCGCTGGCCATGGGCCGCGCCCGCAAGGAGTACGAGCTCAACCAGGCGCTCGTCACCCGCCGGGAGATCGGCCAGGCGATCGGGATCGTCATGGAGCGCTACACGCTCACCGAGGACGGCGCCTTCCGGTTCCTGGTGCGACTGTCCCGGGACGGCAACGTCAAGCTGCGCGACGTGGCGCACGAGTACGTCCGTGGCCTCGAGCAGAAGGCGACCGAGGCGGGGGGCTGAGCCGCCGGTCCGTCCCTCAGACGCTGCCCTTGCGCTCGACCACGAGCATGCGCGCGTCCGGTTGCGGGACGGCGACGTGCTCGTCGCCGGGCTGGGCGTGGCAGATGTCGCCGGGCTCCAGCCGGGTCACCGACGTTTGTCCGTCGCTGCGATGGTGCATGTCGATCGCCCCGGCAAGGACGACGAAGACCTCGGGTCCGTCGTTGACGTGCCAGACGTAGGGCTGGTCCGACCAGTGCAGCCGCACTGTCGTGTCCCCGCTGAACTCCGCCACGTCGATGGCGTCCCAGGCGTGGTCCGGGCGGTAGTCGGTGGCTCGGACGAAGTCCATGCCGTGCTCCTCATCGGTGGTCGTGCCGGTCGGCTCTCAGGACGCCGCACGGTGAACGGCACGGTGATCACCTGGCCGTCGGCCAGCCGGAACTGGGCCCAGAGCCGGTAGAGGCCGGCGTGGTGAACGTGCGTGTGCACGTCGAGCTGCGGCCCGAACCGCTGGCCGGGCAGCGCGAAGACCGGGTCGCCGTCCGCGTCCTCCACCTCGGCGTGCTCGTGGGCGAACGTCTCGCCGTCGGCGCGCATGATCACGACGTGGCCGGCCGCCGCGAGGTAGGGCTGCAGGTCGTCCAACGGCCGGCCGGTGCGGCGTCGGTGAACGAGAACGCCAGGTCGCTGGTCCCCGACCACGGCGTCGCCCGTCGAGCGTGACGCGGACGCCGTCGACCTCCTGCGACGCGGGCTCTCGGCGCAGCCCGACCGGCTCGGCGCCGGACCGTCGACCGTGATCGTCTGCCGGTCGTGGACGTCACCCATCTCGCCCTCGAGCCGGAACTCGGTGTTGATCACGTAGTGCCGGCGGTCGGGAAGATCATCTCGACCGCGAGCTCGCCCGGCCGGCCGGTCGGCTCGGGGTGGACGTGGGCGAACGTGCCGAGGTCGGCGCGGGTCGCGATCAGGTGCATCCACACCTCGTGGCTCAGTGACAGGTCCTCGACCGGCACGCCGGTCTCGCGTCCGTGATCATCGCGACCACCGCGTCGGCTCGCCCGGCCGGGCGTCCGCCGGCACGTCGAGCGCGACGTCGAGGCCGGCGTCGTGCGACCTCGACCGGCTCGATGTCGGCGGTCATCATCGTGCTCATCGCCGGCCGCATCGGCATGCCGGTGGTCTCGGTCCAGGCCAGCACGCCGTTCATCCCGCGCTGGGCGGCGTCGGTCCGGCTCAGCGCGGTCAGCCCGACCCCGACCGCGACGGCGAGCACCGCGACGCCGACGAGGTAGCTGTACTGCCCGACCCGGCGCGCAGACGGCGGGTGCAGGATCTCGTCGGCGCCTGTCGGGCGGCGGAAGCGGCGCAGCCGCAGCGCGTTCGTGACGACGCTGACCGAGCTCATCGCCATCGCGGCGGCGGCCAGCACCGGGTCGAGCAGGATGCCGACGACGGAGTACAGCGCGCCCGCCGCGACCGGGATCAGCAGCACGTTGTAGCGCGAACGCCCAGAACAGCCCCTGCTTGATCGTGGTCACGGTCTGCCGGGACAGCGCGATCGCCGAGACGATGCCGCGCAGGTCGCCGCCGACCAGCGTGATGTCCGACGCGGCGATCGCGACGTCGGTGCCGGTGCCGATGGCGATGCCGAGGTCGGCCTGCGCCAGCGCCGGGGCGTCGTTGATGCCGTCGCCGACCATCGCGACGACTGCCCGCTCGGCCTGCAGCTCGGCGACCTTCGCGGCCTTGTCGCGCCGGCAGCACCTCGGCCAGGACGTGGTCGATGCCCACCTCGCGGCGATCGCCGCGGCGGTGGCGGCGTTGTCGCCGGTCAGCATCCACACCTCGAGCCCGAGCGCCTTGAGCTGGGCGACCGCCTCGGCCGACTCCGGCTTGAACGGTGTCGGCGACGGCGACCACCCCGGCGAGCTGCGCCGTCGACGGCCACGAACATCGGCGTCGTGCCCGCAGCGGCGGAGTCGTCGGCGGCTGCCTCGCAGGTCGGCGACGTCGACGCCGTCGGGCTCCATCAGCGCGCCGTTGCCGACCAGCACGCGTCGGCCACTCGACGGTGGCGTCGATGCCCTGCCCGGGCACGGCCTCGAACGCCTCGACGGCGGGGACCGCCAGCCCGCGCTCCCGGGCCGCGGCGACGATCGCCTCGGCGACGGGTGCTCGCTGCCCGGTCTCCGCCGCGGCGACCAGGGCCAGCACCTCGGCCTCGGCCCAGCCCGGCGACGGTGGTCGGACCGCGGTCACCGTCGGCCGGCCGCGGGTGATCGTGCCGGTCTTGTCCAGCACGACGGCGGTGAGCCGCTGGGCCTGCTCGAGCGCCTCGCCGTTGCCGATCAGGATGCCGAGCTCGGCGGCCTTGCCGGTGCCGACCATGACCGCGGTCGGCGTCGCCAGCCCGAGCGCGCACGGGCAGGCGATGATCAAGACCGCGATCGTGGTCCCGATCGCCATCGTCAGCCGGCCGGTGTCCGGGCCGAACAGCACCCAGCCGAGGAACGTCGCCGCCGCGGCGACCAGCACGGCCGGCACGAAGATCGCGACACCCGGTCGGCCAGCCGCTGCAGCGGCGCCTTCGAGCCCTGCGCGTCCTCGACCAGCCGCACGATCTGGGCCAGCGTGGTGTCCGCGCCGACCGCGGTGGCGCGCAGGACGATCGAGCCGGTCCGGTTGAGCGTCGCGCCGATGACGGAGTCGCCGGCGGCCTTGGCGACCGGCAGGCTCTCGCCGGTCAGCATGCTCTCGTCGACCGTCGAGGACCCTTCGGTCACGACCCCGTCGACCGGGACCTTCTCGCCCGGCCGCACCCGGACGAGGTCGCCGACCACGACCTCGCTCGATCGGGACGTCGACCTCGACGCCGTCGCGCAGGACGCGGGCGGTCTTCGGCGCGAGGCCCGATCAGCGCCTTGATCGCCGCTGCGGTCCGCCTCTTCGCGCGCGCCTCCATCCAGCGGCCCATCAGGATCAGCGCGATGATCACCACCGACGTCTCGAAGTAGACGTGCAGCGGCAGCCCCCACCGCTGCGCCGCGGCGGGCCACAGCGTGACGAACGCGCTGTACGCGTACGCGACGCCGGTGCCGATCGCCACCAGCGTGTTCATGTCGGCGCCCGGTGCCGCGCCGCCGCCCAGGCGGCCCGGTAGAACTGCCGCCCGGCCCAGAACTGCACCACGGTCGAGACCACCAGCAGCAGCGGCATCAGCCAGTCCATGGCGTCCAGCGGCAGCGGGACGTACATCAAGATCATCATCCCGAGCCCGGCCGCCAGGGCGACCTGCCACTTGCGCTTCAGGTCGGCGAGCTCGGCGTCGCGTCGGGCCTCTCGCTCGTCGAGGTCGCCGTCGGCCCGGTCGTCACCGCCCGGCTCCGTCGCGGGTGCGTGCTCCCCGCGTGGCGTGCCGGTGTAGCCGGCCGCGGCGATCGCGGCGGTCAGCGCGTCGACGTCGACCGCCGCGGGTCGTAGTCGACGGTGGCCTCCTCGGTCGCGAGGTTCACCTGGCGTCGTCACGCCGTCGACCTTGCCCAGCGCCTTGTCGACCCGCCGACGCACGACGCGCAGGTCATGCCGTCGATGTCGAACGTGCACTCCACGGTTCCCCGGTCCGGCCGGCGTCGTCGCGGTTGTCATGAAACCGTGTAACCGGCTTCGTCGACCGCTGCCGCAACGGCGTCGGCGTCCAGCGGCCGGTCGCTGGCCACGGCGACCTCCCCGGTGGCGACGTCGACGTCGACCTGGTGGACGCCCTCGAGCTGTCCGATCTCGGCGCTCACCGCGTGCGCGCAGTGCTCGCAGGTCATGCCGGTGACGGTGTAGGAGGTCTGGACGGTGGGCGTCGAGGTGGACATGATGATCCCTCCGATGGGGTCGGGGCGGCTGGTGGTCGACACGGGTGCTCAGTGCCCCCCGTGCAGGTCGTGCACGACGGCGTGGCCCCTGCCGCGGGAGATCAGCCACCGGTTGACCGGGACGGTGACCACGAAGGCGACCGCAGCCAAGGCGAGCGCGGCCCAGAACAGCAGGCTGCCCAGCCCGGCGTCCATCGCGCCCGGGACGCCCACCATGACGGCGTTGTCGACGATCTCCATCACCGCGATCGACACCGTGTCGGCGGCGAGCGCGATCCTCAGCGGCCCCCGGGCCGACCCCGGCGCAGCACCGGCGCATGGTCAGCGAGTAGCCGAAGACGAAGGCCAGGACGACCGACAGCACGATCGTGGCCGCGTCGGCCAGCCCAGCGCGGTGCCGATGACCATGCCCAGCACCTCGCCGATGGCACAGCCGGTGAGGCAGTGCAGGGTGGCGCTGACCGCCAGCCGGGTGAGCGCGGCACCCTCGGGAGCGGGGCCGGGTGCGGCGGGCACGTGCTGGTCGGTGGGCATCGAGATCCTCCTGCTCGTCGAGGTCCGCAGCATACCCCATGGGGGTATATCTGGCGACCCTCAGCGACGGAGTCAGCGCTCACTCGACGACGTCGTACTCCCCCACCACGAACTCCTCGATGCCCTCGAACGCGCCGTCGTCGGACCCGGACCCGCGGAACGCCTCGAGCGCGGCGCGATCGACCCAGCGCTCGAGGACCAGCACCCGGCTCGGCTCCAGCGGGTCTGCCGACAGGGCGAATGCGAGGCACCCCTCGGCCCGGCGGGCGCGCTCGACCACAGCCCGATGGCTCTGCACGAAGTCGTCCCGCGCCGTCTCAGCGACCCGCAGGTATCCGGTCACGATGATCATCAGGTCAGGCTTGCAGGCCGCGCTGGTCTCAGCCGAGCCGGGCCAACCGGCGGGACGCGTCCTCGTCGGCGCGCTCGAGGTCGACCACGGCACGCGCCAGCAGGAACTGGTCGTCGAGGATCGACGCCAGCACGCGGCGCGCGTCCGCATCGTCGCCCGGCGTACTCGGCCACCATCTCGGCCGCCTCGCTCGCAGGAACGACCGCCAGCGCTCGGCGTCGCCCTCGAGGATCAGGGTCTCGATGCGGTGGCGCAGCTCGCGCTCGACCTCGTCCTGGTGCGCCCCCGGAGGCTGCCAGCCGGCGAGCAGGGTCGGCACCAGCGCCTCGACCTCGGGCGGCAGGAAGAGCCAGGTCGGGATCCGGCCTCCCCGGGCCGCACCGCCCTCGAGCTCGGCGATCCGCGGCAGCAGCTCGCGCAGCCGCTGCTGGAAGCGGATCACCGAGCACTCCTGCTCGTCGTTGAGGATGCCCGAGTGGTACGACGGCGCCTGGACGCCGCGCTGCACCCGGGTGGTGATGTCGACGTCCTCGCCCATGATGTCGACGTTCAGCTCGCGCATCAGCTCGCGCGCCCGCCGGTCCTGCTCGTCCTCGTCGGGGTGCACCAGCGTCATCGTGGTGGCCCGCGTCGCTGCAGCCCCAGCGGCTCGAGCTGCCAGGTGTCGATGTGGTGCGGGTAGATCTCCATGAACATCGTCGGCCAGATGCAGACGTGGCCCATCCAGCCCTCGAACTCCTCCGGCATGCCGGGCATCCGGCGGAGCAGGCTCTGGTACTCGCGCTCGCGGGGGTCGCGCGACGGCCGGGTGCGGTACGGCACCCGGGACCACTCGCACCAGTCGTTGTTGTCGCCGATCGTCTCCTTGACGTCGACCAGCCGCACCAGGTGGGGTGCGCGACCGGGACGTGGTAGTCCTCGAAGTAGTTGTCGGCGAGGATCTTCCAGTTCTCCGCGAAGTCCTCGGTCCACCGCGGCGCCGCTGGGATCGCGGTGCACCTGCAGCCGGTCGAGACGTTGAGCCACTCGAGGTACGGCCCGACCGGGCCGAGCATCCTCCAGCGACATCCGGTCGGGGTCGATGCAGCAGAACACCAGGCCACCGACCACGCCGACGCGGAACTGCGGCAGCGCCACCTGGCCGCGGTCGAGGCAGGCGAACCCTGGCCGGACGGCGCCGCCGCCAGCTGCCGTCGAGCTCGTACGTCCACGCGTGGTACGGACAGCGCATGACCGAGCGGGTCTGCCGGGCCCTCGAGGATCGTGCGACGCCCGGTGCCGGCAGACGTTCGACATCGCCCGCAGCTCGCCGTCGTGGCCGCGCACGACCATGACCGGCTCGCGGCCGACGTCGCCGTGACGTACTGCCCCGGCTCGGCCAGCTCGGAGACGTGGCCGACCAGGATCCACGCCGCGCTCGAAGACCTCGGGCAGCTCCTGCTCGTACAGCACCGGATCGGTGTAGGCCGCCGGCGGGACCGCACGCGTCGGGGCGGCAGTGGAGACGGACTGGACGGACAGGTCGCTAACCATGGGTTCTCCCAATGACTGACCAAACAGTCAGGGAGCCTAGCAGTGGTCCGGCCCGGGCGGGGCAGGTCCGCTCAGGCTGCGGTCGTCCGGTCCGCGGAGGCTCTTATGGCGGCGTCGGTTTGTCGATACAGTCGAACGCAGTGCGGCCGCTTCTACCCTCAGGAAGATGTCGCACCTGTGCGTGGCTCCGGACCCCGGTCGCGATGCCGGAAAGAGTGATCGGTCGGGGCAAGGCCGGGTTCAACAGCGCGCTCTCCTCGCCCTGGCCGATCCTCCCCTGTCCGTCGACCACTCGCGTGACTCGTCGCGATCCTCTGACTAGAGTCAGCGAACATGACGTCCCCGTCCGTGGACCAGGTGCGTGCGTTCAGTCGCACCGTCACCCAGCGGATCGGAGCCCTGCAGGAGGAGTACCTCGCCCGGTCCCGCCGCTCGGGGCCTCCCGCGTGCTGTGGGAGATCGGCGAGCGAGGCGTCGACGTCAAGCAGCTGCGTGCGCGGCTCGATCTCGACTCCGGCTACCTGAGCAGACTCCTGCGCAGGCTGGAGGCTGAGCACCTGGTGCGGGTCCGGCCCGCGGCGGACGACCAGCGGGTCCGGGTGGTCGAGCTGACGGCGGCAGGCCGCGGCGAGCGGGTGGAGCTGGACCGGCGCAGCGACGACCTCGCGTCCTCCTTGCTCGCCCCGCTGAACGACCGGCAGGTCGACCAGCTCGTGACCGCGATGGCCACCGTCGAGCGGCTGCTCACCGCCGGCCTGGTCGAGGTCGGCGTCGAGAGCCCGACCAGCAGCGCGGCGCAGTGGTGCCTGCGCGCCTACTTCGCCGAGCTCGATGCGAGGTTCGAGACCGGGTTCGACCCCGAGGCCAGCCTGCCGGCGGCGGCCGACGAGCTCGCCGAGCCTGCCGGTCTGCTGTTGCTGGCCCGGGTGCACGGGGAGCCGGTCGGCTGTGGCGCCCTGAAGCTGCACGGCAAGGATCCGGCCGAGCTCAAACGGATGTGGGTCGCCGAGGGGGCACGCGGACTCGGTGTCGGCCGCCGCATCCTGCGCGAGCTCGAGCAGCACGCGAGCCGACGCGGTGCGACGACGATCCGGCTGGAGACCAACCGGCTGCTGGACGAGGCCATCGGCCTGTACCGGTCCGCCAACTACACCGAGGTCGCGCCGTTCAACGACGAGCCCTACGCGCACCACTGGTTCGAGAAGCAGCTGCCGGGCCGATGACCGGGCTGCTGCGCGTGCTCGCCACCCTGGCGGTGGTCGCCGCGCTGGTGCTGGCGCTGCTCTGGATCTTCCAGCGCCACCTCGTCTACCTGCCCTCCACCGAACCGGTCGGGTCCGCCCCCGACTCGCTCCCGGGTGCGCGGGACGTCGTGCTGCGTACCAGCGACGGCCTGAGCCTCGGGGCGTGGTACGTCCCGGCCGACCCCGACCGGGACGTCGCCGTGCTGGTGGCCAACGGCAACGCCGGCGACCGGTCCGGTCGCGCACCGCTCGCGCGCGCACTGGCCGGGCACGGGCTGGCGGTGCTGCTGTTCGACTACCGCGGCTACGGCGGCAACCCGGGCCGCCCCAGCGAGACGGGGCTGGCCCGTGACGCCCGGGCCGCGTACGACTTCCTGGTCGACGAGGCCGGCTGGGCACCCGACCGGATCCTGTTCTACGGCGAGAGCCTCGGCGCCGCGGTCGCGACCGCGCTCGCCACCGAGCATCCCCCGGCGGGTCTGGTGCTGCGCTCGCCGTTCGTCGACCTGGCATCGGTCGGACGGGTGCACATGCCGTACCTGCCCGTCGGCACGCTGCTCAGGGACCACTACCCGCTCGCCACGCAGCTCGCGGAGGTGGACGCACCGGTCGCCGTGGTCTACGGCAGCCGCGACTCCGTCGTCCCGGCCGAGCAGAGCCGGGTGGTGGCCGGATCAGCGCCGCGGCTGTGGAGGCTGGTCGAGGTGTCCGGAGCAGATCACAACGACCGGGCCCTGGTCCACGGTGCCCAGCTGGTTGAGACGGTCGTGCAGCTCGCGCGGCTGGTCGAACGGGACGGGCGCGGTCACGCAGCCGGCCAGTGACGCCCCACCGGTCGGTCGGACCAGCGCGTCGTCGGCCCGGAGTAGTCGGGGGGGGGAGCGCTGGGGGGGGGGGGGGGGGGGGGGGAGGAGAGGGGGGGTGGGGGTGCCCCGTGCCCGGGGTGCAGAAGCGCACTGGGGTACGCAGCGGGGCACTAAAGAGGAAGGGGGGACCACATCCTCAACGCTTCGACGTTCATTGCCCGCTGACCTGACGGGGCCACTCGGCGAGACCGAGGGGGATCACCTCTGACAGTACGCGCTCGGGGGAGTAGGCCTTTTGCCGGCGGGATCGAAAGGTGGCTGTGCGCCCTGTGTGCTTGTAGGGTCAGGACAAGTCGGCGACTCGCCGACACGGCGTCGAGGTCGTGTCGTTGCTGGCTCCTGAATGCGGCTGTGGCCGGGTCCCCGCCGCGCGCAGATCGGAAGCGCGGACATCGACCTCACCACGTCCACTCCTGAGCGCACCAAGACGACCCCCGACACCCTGGACGAAGTTCCTGCGGCAGGTCGTCCTGGTACCGCGGAGCGTTTCGCCAGCCTCTACACCGAGCTGGCACGCGAGATCCGCGACAGCGGGCTGCTCCGGCGCCGCTACGCCTACTACTGGTCGCGGATGCTGTTCGCGGCCGGTGCCTTCGCCGCCATCTGGGCCGGCGTCTTCCTGCTCGGCGACACCTGGTTCCAGCTGCTGCTCGCGGCGGCGCTGGGCATCCTCGTGACGCAGTTCGGCTTCCTCGGGCACGACGGTGCGCACCGGCAGATCTTCCGGTCCCCGGCGTGGAACGAGTGGACCTCGCGGCTGCTCGCCGGCGTCTTCGCCGGGCTCAGCTACGGCTGGTGGCGCTCGAAGCACAACCGTCACCACGCCGCGCCCAACCAGGAGGGCCGCGACCCCGACATCGGCAACGGGGCCATCGTCTTCACCCCCGCCGGCGTCAACGCCCGGACCGGCGTCCCGGGCTGGCTCGCCCGCCACCAGGGCTGGTTCTTCTTCCCGCTGCTGCTGCTGGAGGGACTCAACCTGCACCTGGCCAGCATCCTGACGCTGCTCAAGCCGAACGCCTTCCCCTACCAGCGGCTCGAGGCGGCCATGGTCCTGTGCCGGCTGGTGGCGCTGGTGGCCGTCTTGTTCATCGCGCTCCCGCCGGACAAGGCAGGTGCCTTCGTGGGCTTGCAGATGGCTGTCTTCGGACTCTGCCTGGGCGGGTCGTTCGCGCCCAACCACAAGGGCATGCCGATCGTGCCGGCCACCATGAAGCTCGACTTCCTGCGCCGCCAGGTGCTGATGTCCCGCAACATCCGCGGGTCGCTGTTCGTCGACTTCGCCATGGGCGGACTCAACTACCAGATCGAGCACCACCTGTTCCCGAGCATGCCGCGCCCGAACCTCAAGCACGCCAGGCCGATCGTGCGCGACTACTGCCACAAGCACGGGGTCACGTACACCGAGGTCGGGTTGTTCGCGTCGTACGGCATCGTCACCCGCTACCTCAACGCCGTGGGCCTCAAGGCCCGCGACCCGTTCGAGTGCCCGTTGGCAGCCCAGCTGCGCAACACTGAGCCGGCGCCGACCCGCGGCGTCCGGTGGAGCGACCTCCTCCGGTCGGAGGGCCGGTATGCCTGATTGGCCGATCCCGACGGGATGTTTCTCATGCCACCGTTGAGCATCATGACCACGAGTGTGAGCTGGACGAGCGAGGACTCGGGGCCGGCCTACCCGAGCCTCGGCTGGCAGCTGACCAGCATGTTGGGCGAGGACCGCTGCGACACCGGCCACCCGACGCTGCCCGACACCTGGTGCTCCCTCCGGGTCGGCCACGGCGGTCCGCACCAGTGCTGCGCCCTGCAGGGCGAGGGCCACGAGTGGGGGATCAGCCGCACCGTGGACCCACGGACCTTCTCCGGCCTCTCCCACGCGATGGACTGACCGCCGCACACACGGGTGCCCACATCACCTCCCTCCCCCTCTCCTCCACTCCCTTTCTTTCTTCCCCTCCCTACACTCGCCTCTCCACCTGCCTCGCTCCACCTGCTCCACCGCCGCGATCTCCCACTGCCGCGCGTGGCTCCCTACCCCGCTGCGTCGCTGGTGCGGCGTGCGCTCGATCAGGTGCGCGCGATCCGCGCGCCCCTCGCGTCACTGAACCCGTCTCGTCGCGCAGATGAGCAGCCACGTCCAGTCACCCTGTGTGCAACACATGCACACCTGTGCTCCGGGCTTTCGCGGCCGCCATCCGTGCGGGCCTCTCGTTGGCCGACAGTCGTCATCGGTTTCCCGCAGCACGCTGGTGTAGTCACCGGTGTCCATCGGGTAGCTGCATCCCCCGTACGCCCAGAACGCCGACCAGAAGTCCTCGTGCATCTCGCTGTCGACGTGCATGTCACCCTCCGGGGCGACGCTCAGACCCTGGCTTCCAGGTCCTACGCGCACGCCAACGCATCTGCTGAAGGTCATCTCGGTGGCGGGGATCAGGTGGTGCAGATCAACGAGCACCGACGGCGGGAACATCTCATCCGTCGCGAGCTCCGCTTCCTCCACCACCTGCAGCAGCCGTCGGAGATCGCGTTCGGTGACGTGGCCTGGGTGATCATCGGACCACCTCCGGTGGACGATGTCTCAGGTTACGCCGCATCGGCGCGACAGGGTATGCGCGCAATGACGTACGTCGCGCCGCACTAGCGCAACGTCGTATAGCCGCGGCCCATCCGCCGGGCGCACCGTGAGAGACGGATCGACGAGCGTCGCTCCCGGCCACACAGGTCGAAGCTCCCGGAGGTTCCCATGTCTGCCTTCTTCAGGTTCGCCGGCGGGCTGTCCGCCGTCGTCATCACCGCTGTGCTCACCATGCTGCTGACCGCGACCAGCGCGCTGGCCAAGCACCCGACGCCCAGCCACAGCGGCGACTCGGTGAGTCAGCCGTCGTTGACGCCGATCGTCCCCACCCCAGACACCGGCATCGACGTCTGGTACCTCGTCGCTGTCGCAGCCGGCATGGCTCTCGTGGCCGCCGCCGCGGCCGTAGCCGTGGTGCACCATCGGCACGCACACCGAGCACACCACGGCCAGCCCGCCGCCTGACTGACGGGATCAGGGAGTGACCAGCTCCGCTCTGACCCGGCGGGCCGCCTCGACGAGGTTGCCCAGCGCCTCGGTGACCTCGTCGGCGCGCGGGTCTTCAACCCGCAGTCGGGGTTGACCCACAACCGGTCGCGCGGGCAGCACCGACAGCGCCCGCCGCAGCAGTCCCGCCAGCTCGTCGACGCCCGGCACCCGGGGCGAGTGGATGTCGTACACACCTGGCCCGAGTCCGACGGACACCGCGGCGCTCGCGAGCGTCGAGCGATCTCGCCCATGTCCGATCGGGCCGCCTCCAGGCTCATCACGTCGGCGTCGAGTCCGCCGATCGCGTCCTTGACGTCGCCGAACTCGGCGTAGCACATGTGCGTGTGCACCTGGGTCGTCGTCGATACACCGGAGGTCGCCAGGCGGAACGCTCCCACCGCCCACTCGACGTACGCCGCGCGGTCGCTCTCGCGCAACGGCAGCAACTCGCGCAGGGCCGGCTCGTCGACCTGGATGATCCCGATGCCGGCGGCCTCGAGGTCGTGCCACCTCGTCGCGCAACGCCAGCGCCACCTGGTCGGCGGTGTCGAGCCCAGTGGCTGGTCGTCGCGGACGAAGGACCAGGCGAGCATGGTGACCGGCCCGGTCAGCATTCCCTTGACCGGGCGACTGCTCAGCGCCTGCGCGTGCGTCGCCCACGCGACCGTCATCGGCTCAGCACGCGAGACGTCACCGTACAGGATCGGCGGTCGCACGCAGCGCGAGCCGTACGACTGCACCCAGCCGTGGCCGGTGGTGGTGAATCCTTCGAGCTGCTCGCCGAAGTACTGCACCATGTCGTTGCGCTCGGGCTCGCCGTGCACCAGCACGTCCAGCCCCAGCTTCTCCTGGAGGCGCCATCACGTCGCGATCTCCTGCCGCATCGCGCTCGACGTAGTCCTGGTCGCTCATCCGAGCCGGCCCGTCGCGCGGCTCGCGCGGACCTGGATCCGGTCGGTCTGCGGGAACGACCCGATCGTGGTCGTGGGCAGCACCGGCAGGCCGAGCCGCCGCCGCTGCGCGCGCCGGCGCTCGCCGATGGGGGCCCGGCGGCGGTGCGCGTCCCGGCACGCCTCCAGTCGCGCGCGTACCCGACCGTCGCGTGCCGCCGGCGAGGACGCCCGCGCCACCGACACCAGGTCGGACTCGACGAGGACGTCGCTGATGGAGTCGAGGTCCTCGTTCATCGCCTGTTGCGATGCGGGTCGACCTCGCGCAGCTTCTGCTCGGCGAAGGCCAGCGTGCCGCTGCACCGCCGGATGCAGGTCGGTCTCCTCGGTCGGCGTCGTAGCGGCACGTGCAGCAGCGAGCACGACGAGCTGACCGCGACCCCGGCCGCGAGACCGAACAGCGGGGTCATCCGGCTGATCGCCTTGCGCAGGTCGGTGCGCCACACGTTGCGCCCGTCGACCGCCCCGGCCACGAGCAGCACCCGGTCGAGTCCCTTCACACCGGCGAGCCCGCCGACGTCGGTGCACGTGAGGTCAACGCCGACCGCCTCGACGCCTGCCTCGACGTACACGGGCAGCGCCTCGACCGGATGCGCGAAGTAGCTCGTGACGAGCAGCCGTGGCCGCTCGTCGGCGGCAGCCAGGCGCCGGTAGGCGGCGGCCAGCGCCGCCGTGGCCTCGGCGTCCAGGGTCGCCGCAGCGGCGGGCTCGTCGAGCTGCAGCCACTCGACGCCCTGCTGCGCGCAGTGCCCGGAACAGCTCGACGTAGGTCTCGACCAGGTCGTCCAGGCGGTCCAGCGGGTCGAACCCCGCGGGAGCGCCGGCCTCCGGCTTGGCAGCGGCGAGCAGCGTGTACGGACCCACCAGCACCGGTCGCGGCCGCACCCCGAGCCCGATCGCCTCCGCGTGCTCGGCAGCCAGCCGGCCCGGGTGGGCCTGGAAGGCGGTGCCGGGTCCGATCTCGGGCACCAGCACGTGGTAGTTGGTGTCGAACCACTTCGTCATCTCCAGCGGCGGCTCCCGGTCCGTGCCGCGCGCCATCGCGAAGTAGGTGGCGAGCGGGCAGCCGCCCAGATCCGGCCCGTCGGCGGGCCCGCCGCGGAAGCGTTGCGGGATCGCGCCGACGGTGACGGCTGCGTCCAGCAGGTGGTCGTACAGCGCGAAGTGGCCGACGGGGACCGTGTCGAGCCCGGCGTCGCGCATGGTGCCGATCGCGTCGGTCCGTACCAGCCGGGCGGTCTCGAGCAGCTCGTCGGCGCTCGTGTCGCCGGCCCAGTAGCGCTCGAGTGCGTGCTTGAGCTCCCGGTCCCGGCCGATGCGCGGATAGCCGTGGACGGTGGCCCCCACGGTGGGGCGCGCGGCGGTGGTGCGGTCGTTGTCGGTGTGCGGGTGTGTGGTCACTGGCTCATCCCTCGCGAGCTGGTCGTGGTCAGGTCCACGGCACGAGGGTGCACAGGCCACGCGCACGCAGCGCGTCGTCCCGTGCCGTCCCACGAGGCCGCGGACCACCACGCGCCGTCGGGGCGCGCGGCGCGCTGGCAGGTCTTCGGACTCACGGGCACGGGTGCAGGGCACCCACCTAGCGGCCGTCGCTTCCCAGGTTCCACACCCAGTGCTCACCTGACGGCTGTCGTTCCCGTTCACCGCTGCGGGGCAGTCCCGGAATCACACCGGGTTCCCTCTTGCGACACCCGATCCGGCTGACCGGGTGAACCAGCTGCACGGACAGGGTAGTAATTCGCGCGGGTCGCCCGCCCGGGGCGCCTCCTGGCGGTAAGTTCGCGCAGTGGAGACAGCGGGGCCTGATCCAGATGTCGCCGATGTGCTGTACCTGGAGGTGGACCCGGGCACCCGGGTGCTCGTCACCAGCGACCTGCACCTCCGCGACTCCGTCACCGACGCGTCCGGGTGGGCGACCGGGGAGCTCGTCCGTCTGCTCGACGGCTGGGAGGGGCCCGGTGTCCTCGCCCTGGCGGGCGACGTCATCGAGCTCTGGGCCGGCGACGACCCGCAGGTGCAGACGGCGCTGGACGCGCACCACGACATGGTGCGCGCGATCGCGGCGTTCGCCGCCGCACCCGGTCGCCGGGTCGTCTACATGGTCGGCAACCACGACGGCCGGGTGGCCTGGGACCGCGCGTCGATCGAGTCCGTCCTCGCCAACCTGGGCTGCGAGATCACCTTCGCTGCCGAGATCGCCGTCCGCGGGGTCGAGAAGTCCACGGTCCGGATGGAGCACGGCCACGCCTACGACCCGGCGAACGCGTTCGACGACCCCCGGGACCCGCACTCCTCACCGCTCGGGCAGCACATCGTCCAGGAGTTCCTGCCGTCGATCTCCAAGCTCGAGGCCCGCTGGCTGGACGGCCTCGACACGCTCACCGACCCCCGCGGGTTCCCGTCGCTGATCGCGTCGCGGATGTTCTACCGCAAGATCGTCAAGGAAGCCCGCTGGTTCCTGCTCCCGGTGGTCATCGTCCTCGTGCTGCGCATCCCGTTGGCGTACGTGGTCTTCAACGGCAGGCTCGAGCGACTGCAGCCGTTCTCGCGGGTGCTGCTGATCGCCGACGTCATGATCCTTGCGGTCATCGTCATCGGATCCCTCCTGTTGCTGCTCGTGGTGCACCGATGGTGGAAGACGGCAAGCGGCCTGATCGTGGCCGAGCAGGGCACGGAGCAGAACGGCAGCACCCGCTTGGCCGCTGCCGGCTTCATCGCCCAGCACTACGCCGGCATGGTCTGCGGCCACACCCACCACGCCGAGCTGAGCGCGGTCGGGAACGGCTTCTACGCCAACACCGGGTCGGGTACGCGAGCACTCGACCGCGTCGACGCGCGGCTCGGCATGCCGTCGGTGTTCCTGCAGCGGCTGCAGACCTCGTGGGTGCTGCTGGAGGCGGGCACGCACCCACCGTGGCAGGTGACGCTGACGATGGGACGCCGGAGCCTGCCCGGGCCGACGAGGTTCGAGCGGATGATCGCCAAGCAGCACGGTGCGCTCATGCCGGAGCCCGTTCCCGTCGGCCGCTACCCCTGATCGGGCCGGCCGGCGCGCGATGGAGGTAGTGACGCTCGCTGCCGTGCTCGCGCTGGTGAGCGCGCTGTTCTCCGCCGTCGGCTCGGTCGCCCAGCACGGGGCCGCCACCCAGGTGTCGAACAAGGACAGCTCCGGACTGGCCCTGATGACCGGGCTGGCGCGCCAGCCGGTGTGGTGGGCGGGATTCCTCGGCGACGCCGGCGGCTACGGCTTCCAGGCCGTCGCGCTCGGGCTCGGGCCACTGCTCCTGGTGCAGCCGTTGCTGGTGGCCTCACTCGTGTTCGCGTTGCCGATCAGCGCCTACTGGAGCGGCCGCAAGGTGAACAGGTCCGACCTCGGGTGGGCCGATCGCCCTGTCCGCCGCGCTGCTGGCCTTCCTCGTCGTCGGCGACCCGTCGCTCGGGGTCGACCACGCCTCGCTCCGCGAGTGGGCAGTCGTCGGGTGCGGGTTGCTGCTGCTGACCGGAGGCTGCGTGCTGGGGGCGACGTTCAGCACGGGGGCGCTGCGCGCCGGCCTGCTCGCCGTCACGGCGGGCGCGTTCTACGGGCTCACCGCCGCGCTCACCAAGTCGGTGGTCGACATCCTCGCCGCCAGCCCGCTGGAGGCGCTGACGTACCTCGGGACCTATGCCCTCGTCGGCTCGGGCACCCTCGGCTTCTACTTCCAGCAGGCGGCCTTCCAGGCCGGCTCGATCGGAGCATCGCTGCCGGCGATCACGCTCGTCGAGCCGGTCGTCGCCGCCGCCATCGGTGTCGGGATCCTCGAGGAGCACATCCGCGCGGACGGTCCCGCGCTGGTGATGCTCGGGCTGTCGGCCGTGGTCATGGTCGTCTCCACGGTGGCGCTGTCGCTGTCGTCGGCCAGGGCGGGCATCACGTGAGCGCCGGCCCCTGACCGCCGGAGGTGTCGCGGCCCCTGCGCCGGACCACCGCGGCGTAGACGAACGGGGGGCAGGAGAGCACGACCACGGCACCCACCAGCAGCAGCACGTAGACGACGGTGTTGCCGGTCTGGAGCTGGCTGGGCGGCACGAAGCCGAGGTAGAACGAGAACACGCAGGCGAACAGACCGGTCCCGCCGGCCAGCCACACGCCCGGCATCCCGCCGGGGATGCGGTACGGCCGCACCCGGTCGGGTTGCGTGTAGCGCAGCCGGATCACCGACGCGAACATCAGCCCGTACATCACCACGATGATCTGTGCGGTGACGGCGGACAGCATCCAGTACGACGTGCTCACGCTCGGGACGAACAGGAACAGCAGCGCGAACAGCGATCCGCCGATGCCCTGGATGACCAGCAGCAGCACCGGCACGTCGTCGTCGTTGACGCGGCCCAGCCGCGCGGGCGCGAACCCGTCCCGCGCGACCTCGCCCACGCCGCGGGCCGGCCCGAGGATCCACGGCGACAGGTGCGCGATGCCGCCCAGCGCGATGACCAGGGCGAGCGGCTTGAGCATCCACCCGATGCCGAGCTTGTCCAGCACGTCCTGGAACAGCTCCATCGTCCCCGACACGAGGCTGATCTCGTTGGTCGGCAGCACGAAGGCGAGGAACAGCGAGCCCAGGACGGAGAACAGCACGATGACGACGACGGCGAGCGCGATGGCCCGCGGGACGTCGCGGCCGGGGTTGGCGGTCTCCTTGGAGTGGAAGCCCGCCATCTCCATGCCGGTGAACAGCAAGATGATGCCGCCGAGGAACGCCAGGTTGTGGATGTCGACGTCCGGCACCAGCGCCTCGGACGAGAACGGGATCTGCGACGGGTTGCCCTGCAGCAGGAACACCGCACCCAGGACGACCACCAGCATCGCCGGCAGGATCGAGCCGAGGATCGTGCCGATGGAGCCGATCGCGCTGGACGCGCGGACGCCCCTCAGGTTGGCGAGCGTGGTGCCCCAGAAGAACACCATCATCACGACGACGAGGAAGACCTTGTTCGACGCGAGCGCGGGGTCGAAGACGTACGCCAGGCTGGCGGCCATGAACGACAGCACGGTGGGGAACCACGCCACGTTCTCGGAGTAGTCGCACCAGACCGCCAGGAACCCGGTGCGCCCGCCGAAGGCCTCGCGCACCCAGGCGTAGATGCCGCCCTCCTCGGGCCAGCCCGTCCCCAGCTCGGCGGCGGCCATCGAGATCGGGATCAGGAAGACCAGGATGGACAGCGCGAACAGGGCGAGCATCGCCCAGCCGTAGACCGCCATGACCGGGAGGTTGCGGGCGCTCACGATGGCCGCGACGTTGATCATCGCGATGGCGAAGACCCCGAGCCGCACCGTGCGGCTGGCGGGCGCGCTCATCGCTCGGCACCCATGTCGTCGAGGGCCGTCGCCACCGTGTCGAAGACGGCGTCGTCCGCCGTTCCGAAGACGAAGATCGAGGTCTTCCCGAAGGTCCACGCGGCGCCGGACCCCGGCGGACGGACCTGCACCTCGAAGCCACGGACGGCGGCGTCGCGGTCGTCCACGTCGTCGAACGCGTCCACGGTGACCTGCGCCCGGTCCTCGTCGTCGCAGTCGAGCGCGAGCTCGTACGTGCGGCTGCTGGTGGCCTGGTTGGCGATGCCGTCGGGCTCCTCGTGGTGCGCGCAGGTCTCCAGCCCCGCCTGCTCGAACGCGTCCTCGATCTCGCCGAACGACCCGTCGCCGAACGAGTCCCGCGACGCCACAGGCCGACGCGAGGGCCGTGACCGCGAGCAGGGCCACCACCCCCGCCCGGTGTCCTCATGCCGCCCGGGTGTCCTCGCGGGCGGCCGGGGCCGACGCCTCGGCCGCTGCGACCGGCTTCGGCACGAACAGCTCGCCCGAGCCCCGGCACGGCGAGGAAGCCCTCGGCGCCGGCGTAGCGCAGCGCCACCCGCGGCAGGTCCTCCGGCCTCCGGTAGACCAGCACCCGCGGCAGCCACTCGGGCGCGAACTTCGCGTTGAACTCGTGCAGCGACTCGATCTGGAAGAACGGGTTGAGCACGCGGATCACCCGCCTGGCCAGCCGCTGGCTCGCGGTGAACGGCACGTCGTCCGGGAACAGCCGGCCCCACATCGCGAAGTTCATCGACAGCCGGCGCACGCCCTCCTGCTCAGCGCCGCGGCGCGTGCCGGCGATGAGGAACTCGGTCATCCCGTTCGGCGCGCCGGGGTCGTGGCGCATCAGGTCGAGCGTGTAGCCGAAGTCGGCGCCGTAGGCGGGCACGATGCCGCAGGAAGCCGCCCGGCCTGTCGTGCTCGTCGAAGGCCACGCAGAGCAGGAACTCGGGATCGGTGCCGGCGACGTCCTGCTGCAGCGACATCGTGAAGCCGCGCTCGGGCTTCTTGCCCCGCCACCGCGCGCTGATCTCGTTGAGCTGCCGCACCAGCGTCGGCGACGCCTTCGACTCCGGGACCAGCTGGAAGCGGTAGCTCTTGCCGACCCGGCGCACGGCCGCGCGCACGCTCTTCTCGCCCGCCCCTCGAGCGCGAAGGTGTCGCAGTCGATGATCGCCTCGTCGCCCAGGTAGAAGTGGTGGAACCCGCGGGCGGCGTAGCCGGGCACGTCCGCCTCGCGCACGGCCAGGAACGCGGGGTTCCACGCGCGCTCGTCGCACATCTCGAGGAACTCGTCGACCACGGTCGGCAGCGAGTCGGGAGCGCCGATCGGGTCGCCCGACGCCAGCGCGTACCCGCCCATGTAGGTGTAGGCGATCATCGCCTCGCCGTCGGAGGAGAAGAAGAAGCTCTTGTCGTCGCGCAGGGCGAAGGACGCGAGGGTGTCCCAGCCGTAGGTGCGGCACGAGGGCCTCGGCCCGCTCCCAGTCGTCCCGGCCTGTGCGCGTCGCCGGGCGACGAGCGGCCGGAACAGCAGCCAGCAGAAGCCCGACCAGGCCGACGATGCCGAGCGCGAGCAGCGCGGCGGGGAACATGTCGGCGAAGAACCGACCGTCGTAGGTGTACGGCGCCGTCGACGCCGACGAGGCCGCGCGAAGGTCGTCCAGACGACGCCCCAGACGGTGAGCCCGGGCTCGACCCGGTCCCGCTCGAGGAACAGGCTGACCGCGCCGAACGCGAAGACGGCACCCAGGTAGATCGGGGCGAACCGGACCAGCCGCAGCAGCGACGGCGGGTCGGACGGCGCCCGGAAGTAGCGTCGGTTGACGACCAGCGCCACCAGCATCGCCGCCGCGACGGCGGCCGGCGACCAGGTGCGGGCCCTTGAGCAGGTGCAGCACGGTCCCGAGCGCGAACACGGCGACGGCCACCTGCCAGGCCCGGCTGCTTGCGCTTGGCCAGCTGGTCGGCCAGCACGATCAGCAGCAGGCCCAGCAGCACGGTGGCCACGTGCCCGGCGACCCGGAACCACAGCGGCATGACGTCGGCGTCCATCACGCCGAGGCGCGAACGCAGGAAGGGCACCAGCCCCAGCAGGTACAGGACCCCGGTGGCGGCGGTCAGCGCGGCGAGCACCCGGCCCGGTCCGCGACCGGCGCTGGTGGGGGCCGGCGGTGGCACCGCCACGGCCTTCGGCAGCTCGGCCACCTCGGCGGGCGCCGCGGGCGGGCTCGCCGGCGTCGTCGACGGCGGCCGCGGCCATCGCGGCGCCGGACCGCCGGGATGCCGCTGCCTCCCCCGCCGCCGGGGCCGCGGTGCTCGGGAACTCCGGCCGCAGGGTCGGGAACAGGATCACCTCGCGGATCGAGTCGACGCTGGCGAGCAGCATCACCAGCCGGTCGATGCCGATGCCCAGGCCACCCGTGCACGGCATGCCGTACTCGAGGGCGCGGACGTAGTCGAGGTCGACGTCGCCGGCCTCGGGGTCGCCCTCGGCCTTGGCCCGCGCCTCCTCCTCGAACGCCTTCAGCTGCTCGGCCGGGTCGTTCTGCTCGCTGTAGGCGTTGCACAGCTCGAAGCCGGCGACGATCAGCTCGAAGCGCTCCACGTAGGCCGGCTCGTCGCGGTGCGCGCGCGCCAGCGGCGAGACCTCCTGCGGGTAGTCGACGCAGAACACCGGGCCGACGACCTCGTGCTGGACGCGCTCGTCGTAGACCTCCTTCATCAGCCGGCCGCTGCCCCAGTCGCTCTCCCACGGGATCTCGAGCCGGTCGAGGACCGCGCGCGCCTCGTCGATCGGCATCGCCGGGCTGCATCGTCGACGCCGGTCTTCTCCTTGATCATGTCGGCGAACCGTACCCGCGGCCACGGCGGCGGTCAGGTCGAGCGGCTCACCGTCGAGCGTGACCGTCAGGTTGCCGTCGAGGGCGCGCTTCGCGGCGTGCACGATCAGGCCCTCGGTCAGGTCCATCATGTCGTGGTAGTCGCCGTAGGCCTGGTAGGCCTCCAGCATCGTGAACTCGGGGTTGTGCCGGGTGTCGACGCCCTCGTTGCGGAACACCCGGCCGATCTCGAAGACGCGCTCCATCCCGCCGACGATCAGCCGCTTGAGGTGCAGCTCCAGCGCGATCCGCAGGTACAGGTCGAGGTCGAGCGCGTTGTGGTGGGTGACGAACGGCCGCGCCGAGGCACCGCCCTGGATGGTCGGACAGCACCGGCCCCTCGACCTCGGAGAAGCCCTCGCCCTCGAGGTGCTCGCGGATGGCCAGCAGCACGTTGCGGCGGATCCCGAAGACCCGGCGGGTGTGCTCGTTGGCGATCAGGTCGACGTAGCGCTGCCGGTACCGGGTCTCGACGTCGGTGAGGCCCTTCCACTTGTCGGGCGGCGGGAGAATCGCCTTGCCCAGCAGCTCGAACGAGGCCGACGCCGATCGAGAGCTCGCCCCGCCGCGTGGTCATCACCGTGCCCTCGACACCGACCCAGTCGCCGCGGTCGAGGTCGTCGAACTGCTGGTGCACCTCGGCACCCAACCGCTTGGTGTCGACGAAGAGCTGCAGCTCGCCCGTCCGGTCGTGCAGCGTCGCGAAGGTCAGCCCGCCCTGACGCCGGATCAGCATCAGCCGGCCGGCGACCCGTACCCGGTCGTCGGTGCGGGTGTCGGGGGCGAGACCCTCGTGTGCCTTCCGGATGTCGGCGACGTGGTGGTCGGGGTCGAAGTGGAACGGGTAGGGTTCGATGCCCTCCGCGCGCATCTGCTCGAGCTTGTGCTCGCGGATCTCGCGCTGGGAGTCGTGGTGCTCCTCGGGATCGACGGCCTCGTCGGATGCCGTCGCCGGGTCGTGCTCGGGCGGCGTCGAGGCCTTCGACTCGGCGCGCTGCGGATCTTCCGGAGCGGGTCCCCCGTGCGGATCGTCGTCCATCATTACCGGACCCTAGTACCGCGGACCGCTCCGAGGGGGTCGTCCGCGAACACTTCCGCGACCCGAAGTAATGACCAAGGCGCGCCGGCATCTGGCTGCGGGTGTGCCCGTCCGGTCAGGTGGTGGTGCGCGCGGTGAGGAGCAGGTACTCCCAGTCCATCGCCCCGCCGCCGGTGTCGAAGCGTCGGCCGAGGTCAGCGAGGTCGCGGTCCAGTGCGGCGACCTTGTCGGCGTCGGCGGCGATGAAGCCGTAGACCGCGATCGTCGGACCGTAGTTGGCCTTGAAGTAGTCGCGGAACGCCTCGCCGCTGCCGAACTGGTCCACCCGCACCGACTGCCGGCGCGCGTGCACGTCGGTCACCCGGTCGCCGAGCAGGGAGCGCACGTGGTCCTCGTCGCCCCACAGCGGCGGCGGCTGCGCGCCCGGCGGTGGCGGCGGCGCGTACGGCTTCATCGCAGCGAACATCTGCCCGACGAACCCGATCGGCGTCCAGCTCAGCAGGCCGATCGTCCCGCCCGGCCGGCAGACCCGGACCAGCTCGTCGGCACCCGCCTGGTGGTGCGGCGCGAACATCACGCCCAGGCAGGACAGCACGGTGTCGAACTCGCCGTCGCCGAACGGCAGCGACTCGGCATCCGCCTGCCGCCACTCCAGCTGTAGGTCCTGCTGCTCCGCCTGCCGGCGCCCGTTCTCCAGCAGCTCGGGGGTGAGGTCGGAGGCCACCACCGTCGCTCCGGTCGCCGCGGCCGGGATCGCCGCGTTGCCCGAACCTGCCGCCACGTCCAGCACCCGGTCGCCGGCCTGCACGCCGCACGCCTCCACCAGCACCGGCCCCAAGGGCGCCACCAGCTCGGTGGCCACCGCCGCGTAGTCACCCAGCGCCCACATCGTCCGGTGCTTGGCCTTCAGCGCCCGGTCCGCCTCCGCCACGTCGATCACGTCCGACATCGCCGTCACCCTCCAGCAGGTTCCCGGCAACCCGTCGCTGCCGTGGTCGAACCCTAGGAGGGGCCGGGACCGCTACCTAGTACGAGATCTGTACCGGCTTCCGGGCGCGACATGGCCGAGGCCCCGGCGAGTGGCGCGAACCCGGGCCCTGCGGGCGTCGAGCAGACCGAGTTTGCGCCACTCGGGCGCGAGGCGAGCGGGCTGCGAAGCGGTGGCCGGGTTCGTCCGGGGGTCCTAGCCTGCTGGGGTGGGCTCGTCGTATCACCAGTTCTGTCCCGTCGCCAAGGCGATGGAGCTGCTGGACGAGCGGTGGACCCTGCTCATCGTCCGCGAGCTGGTGAGCGGCAGCACGCACTTCAACCAGCTGCGCCGAGGGCTGCCGCGGATGTCGCCCACGCTGCTGTCCAGGCGGCTGCACCAGCTGGTGCTCGCCGGCATCCTGGAGCGGCGGTCCGACGGCAACGACGTGGAGTACGTGCTGACGCAGGCCGGACGCGAGCTGCAGCCGGTCGTCGAGGCACTCGGCGTGTGGGGCATCCGCTGGATCGGGGAGCTCGGCGACGAGGACCTCGACCCCAAGCTGCTGCTGTGGGACATGCAGCGCAACATCGACCACACCGCCATCCCCGCCGGCCGCACCGTCGTCCAGTTCGTGTTCTCCGACGTGCCGAAGAGCTTGCGTACGTGGTGGCTCGTGATCACCTCCGACGAGGCCGACGTCTGTGACGTGGACCCGGGCCACGAGGTCGCGGTGACGGTCGAGGCCAGGCTGCGCGGCATGGTCGAGGTGTGGCGCGGCGACGTGAGCTGGCCCGACGCGTTGCGCGCGGGCACCGTCGAGGTGCAGGGGCCGGAAGCGCTGCGCCGGGCCCTGCCTTCCTGGTTCACGCTGTCGGTGTTCGCCGGCGTCACCCGCCCCGCCTGACCCACCCGCCGCCGCCCGGCGCCGCCCGGCGCCGACGGATGTCGAGACATTGTGGCTGCCGGGGCGACCCGGATGTCTCGAGATCGGTCTGCCTCCGACGGATGTCGAGACATCGTGGCTGCCGGGGCGACCCGGATGTCTCGAGATCGGTCTGCCTCGCCCCACGACGCGCGCCCGTCGACGACGCCCGGAATGTCCTGGTGCATGATCAGTTGTCCTTCGATGTCGAAGCGGCGTACGAGGAGGCACCGGCGATGACGACACCCGACGCCCCGGCGCTCGAGCTGACCACCCTGGTCAAGCAGTTCGGCGACACCACCGCGGCCGACCACGTCGACCTGGCCGTCCCGCGTGGCTCGTTCTACGGGTTGGTGGGTCCGAACGGCGCCGGCAAGACCACCACGCTGTCGATGGCGGTCGGGCTGTTGCAGCCGGATGCCGGCAGTGCCCGGATCTTCGGGATCGACGTGTGGACCGACCCGGTGGCCGCCAAGCCGCTCATCGGCGTCCTGCCCGACGGGATGGCGCTGCCCGAACGGCTCACCGGTCGCGAGCTGCTGACCTATCTCGGCCGGCTGCGCGGGCTCGACCCGGACACGGTGGCGGCCCGGACCCAGGAGCTGCTCGAGGTGCTGGAGCTCACCGAGGCCGAGCGCACGGTGGTGCTCGACTACTCGGCCGGGATGCGCAAGAAGATCACCCTGGCCACCGCGCTGCTGCACGCCCCGAGGCTGCTGGTCCTGGACGAGCCGCTCGAGGCGATCGACCCGGTGTCGGCGACGACGATCCGTACGATCCTGCGCCGGTTCGTCGACGCCGGCGGCACGGTGGTGCTGTCCAGCCACGTGATGACGCTGGTCGAGCAGCTGTGCGACCACGTCGGCGTGATGGCACGGGGTCGGCTGGTCGCCGCAGGACCGCTCGACGTCGTACGCGCCGGCCGCTCCCTCGACGACGCCCTCGTCGAGCTGGTCGGTGCTCGCGTCGACGCCAGCGGGGCATTGGCGTGGCTGGCGTCCTGACCCGCGCCCCGACCGGCGACGCCGCCGACCTGCGCGACGCGACCCGCGCGCTGATCGGGGTGCGACGAGCCCTGGCGCGCAACTCACCCGGTGGATCGGGGACGGCGTCGACCCTGCGCGCACTCGGCGTGCTGCTGGCGGTCGGCTCGCTGCTGCTCGGACTGGTCCGGTTCGACCAGCCCGGCAGGTCCGTCGACCTGCTCGCCGCCCTGGCCCTCGCGTGGACGGCGGGCTGGGTGCTGGGCCCGATGCTGGTCCGCGGTGCCGGCGTCGGGCTCCGCCCCGAGTGGTTCGCGCTGCTGCCGATCCCACCCCGCCGGCTGGCCGCCGGACTGCTCGGCGCCTCCGTCGTCGGAGCCGCTCCGCTCATCACCCTGCTCGCCCTCGCGGCACTCCCGCTCACGGCGGCTCGCTGGGGGTTGGCGTCGTTCCTCGTCGCGCTGCCCGCGACCGTGCTGCAGCTCGTGCTGATGGTGCTGCTGTCGCGGGTCGTGGTGGCTGCCCTGGCAGCGACCCTGGGCTCACGCCGCGGCCAGGAGCTCGGTGCGGTGCTGATGGCCGTGGTCATCGCGCTCGCCTCGGGCGGCTGGTCGCTGGCCGCCGTGATCGGCCAGCAGGTGGCGGAGGGTCCGCCGCCGGCACTCAGCACGGCGCTGCGGGTCGTCCCACCCGGGTGGGGACCGGTGGCCGTCGAGGCCGCCAGCCGGTCGGAGTGGCCCACGGTGCTCGCTGCCCTCGGTGGCCTCGTCGTGCTGTGCGGCCTGCTGCTGACGGCCTGGGCCGGGCTGCTGCCCCGCACCATGCGTCGGCCGCCGGGCCGGGCGCCCAGCGGCACTCCTCGCCGGCCCGTACCGGCCGGGACCCGGCGTGCAGGGGACCGGTGGCTGCCCGCCGGACCCACCGGCGCGGTGGTGGTGCGGGAGCTGCACGCGTGGCGCCGGGACCCGGCCCGCAGCGTGCTGCTGCTGCTCGCGCTGCTGATCAGCGGCCTCAACCTCGCGGTGCCCGCGGTGGCCTTCGACGCCCCGCCGCGCTGCCGTGGGCCGGCGTGGCAGCGGCGCTGATCGTCAGCACCGGCGCGGCCAACGTCTACGGCGACGACGGCACCGGGTTGTGGCTCACCCGGATGGTGCCGGGGGTCGAGCGGGCCGACGTGCGCGGCCGGCAGCTCGCGTGGCTGGTCGTGGTCGCACCGGTCATGGTCGCCCTGACCGTCGCGCTCACCGTGGTGAGCGGACAGACCTGGGCCTGGCCGTGGATCCTCGCGGCTCTCCCCGCGGTGCTCGGCGGCACGGCCGGCCTGATGGTGCTGGTCTCGGTGAGCAAGCCGGTCCGGCAGAAGGACCCGCAGCGGCGCTCCGGCCCGTTCGACACAGGCGACGACCCCGATGCTGCGGCTGCCGTGATCGGCCAGCAGTACCTGACCCTGCTGCTGGCCGCGCTCGCCGCGCTCCCCGGCTGCGCCGTGGTGCTGGTCGGTGCCGTACGGGACCAGCCGCTGCTGCAGGCGGCAGGAGTGCTGGTCGGCGTCGCGACTGGAGCCGTGTCTACTGGTGGTGCGGCGACGTCGCCGCCCGCCGGCTGGCCGACCGGGGCGCGGCGCTGATGGACCTGCTGCACGTCGGCCGCAGCCGGCCGACAGGACGCGGCAGCCGCCGCCCGCAGCTCGGACGCTCCGCTCTCGCGGCCTGCCTCCGCGCTGCGCAACACCGTGTGGACGGTGGCGATCCTGTGCGTCGTCCCGCAGGGCCTGGTGCCGATCGCCTTCGCCGTGTTCGGCGTCGACCCCGAGGTCAAGGTGTGGTTCGCGGCCCGCTACGCGCCCGAGGACCTGCAGGTGCTGGTCGCGCTCGGATTCATCGTGCTCGGGCTGCTCGCCGCCTGGTGGGCTGCGTCCATCGGATCGCGGCGGCCGGGCCGGCCCGGCTGACCGACGTCACGCCACCACGGCGAGGTGCGAGCCGGCAGCCGCGAGGTGAGCGGTCGCCCATCCCGGCCGCAGGCCGTGCTCGCCGTCCGCGAGCAGCCCGGCCATGGCCTGCAGTGCAGCATCGGCACTCTCCGGCCGGTCTGCCGGGTCGGGTGCGAGCAGCCACCCGAGCAGCTCGAGCTCGGGCGGGATGTCGGGACGAGGCTCGACGGCGGTGGCGGCGGACCCTGCAGCTGGGGCTGGTCGGCCGCGTGGTCGCTGTCCCCGTGGAAAGCGCCGGTGCCGGTGACGGCCTCGTACAGCAACGCACCGGTGGCGGAGACGTCCATCGACACCGCGACGGTCGCGCCCCGCAGCTGCTCCGGCGCCATGTAGTCCAGGGAGCCCGGGGTGACCGGGCGGGAAGTCGGTGCCGGCGCGGGCGGTGACGCCGAGGTCGAGAAGCACCAGCCGACCCTCGCGCAGCACCAGGTTGGACGGCTTGACGTCGAGGTGCACCCAGCCGCGCCCGTGCAGGTAGTGCAGCGCCGACTCAGCGCATGCCGAGCAGCAGGCACTCGATCGGGGCCAGCGGGCCGTCTCGAGCAGGCTGGTGAGGGTCGGTCCTCGGCGTACTCGACCACGAGGTGCGGCGGCGACTCGTCGAGCCGATCAGCCAGCAGCCGTTGAAGCCCGGGTGCGACAGCTCGGCCAGCAGCCCGGCCTCGTGCCGCAGGTGGTGCATCGTCGCGGTCGGCCGACCTCTGCCAGCCAGCACTTCACCGCGACCGGGCTCCAGTGCTCGGTGGACCAGGCGAGCCAGGTCTCGCAGTGGGTGCCGTCGCCGAGCCGGTGCCAGGCCAGCGTCGAAAGAGACAGCCGCTGGCCGGGTCGCAGGTTCCAGGTCGTCTCCCGCTTGCGTACCGGGGCTGCGGTCTTCGACATCAACGGTTTCCTCCAGTGGTTGCATGGGTGGCCAACGTGGGGGCCGGCAGTATCGGTCCAGCCCGCCGTCCCGGGGGTCGCGGCGGACCCCGCGGGTTCATGGGCTCAGTGGTGCCCGTGCCCGCCGTGACCGCCACCGTGTCCGGTACCGGTCCGAGTACGGCTGCGAGTGCGGGTACGCGTGCGCCGCATCGCAGGCGCCACGTAGATACCGGCGATCCCCATGATCTTGGTGGGTCGCGTCAGCGTCATCGTCGACATCGTCATCACCTCCTTCCGAGTGTCAGTGCTTCGAGTGGAACGGCGGCCCCGTCGAGCGGGACCGTCCCGTTCGGCGGCGTGGGGCCGCCGAGGGTCTCGAGAGTGACGACGCAGTCGGTCGTCGCTGCGAAGTCGTACTCGTAGGTAACCATCACGACGGTGCGTCCGCGCGACGACATCGCGACGGCGTGCATCGCGACGCCGCCGAGGTGTCGTCGAGGCCGGCGGTGGGCTCGTCCAGCAGCAGCAGGTCGGCGCCCCGGAGCACGGCGCGGGCCAGTGCGATGCGTCGCCGTTGCCCGCCGGACAGCAGCAGTCCGGACTCGCCGACCACGGTGTCGTAGCCGCGTGGCAGCCGGTCGACGAACTCGTCGACGAGCGCGGTGCGGCCCGCCTGCTCGATCTCCTGCCGGGTGGCGGCCGAGCGGCCGAGGGCGATGTTCTCCGCGATGGTCGTGTCCAGGAACCAGGACTCCTGCGGCACGTACGCCATCCAGTTCCGCAGCGAGCCGAGGTCGTACTCGCGGACGTCGACGTCGTCGATCAGGATCGCCCGGCGTCGGGGTCGTGGAAACGCAGCACCAGGGACAGCAGCATGCTCTTCCAGGCGCCGGTCGTCCGAGCAGCGCGACGGTCTCCCCCGCGCCACCGTGAGGTCCAGTCCGCGCAGCACCGGCGCCTCGGGATCGTAGCCCAAGTTCACGCCCTCGAACGTCAGCGAGCGGGTCATCGGCGGCGCCGGTCGCGCATCGGGGACTCGACCACGACCTCGGTGCTGGACATGACGTCGTTGATCCGGTCGAGGCTGGAGGCCCCGCGGGCCAGCGTCGTCGACCCGACGCTGCGGCGCAGCGGGCTGTAGAGGCCGGCGACGTAGCTGAGCACGACGAGCAGGGTGCCCAGGCTGAGCTGACCGTCGACGACCCTGCCGACTCCGAGCACGAGCACGGTGGCGGCGCCTCCGGCCAGCACCAGGTCGGCGAGCGGGACCAGCCGGGCCTCGACCTCCTGCGCCCGTACGGACGATGCGCGGCTGACGTCGTTGAGCCGGTCGAAGTCGACGAAGCCGGACCTGCTGGCTGAACGCCTGGACCACGCGGATGTTGCGGAGCAAGTCCGTGGCGTGCGCGGCCAGCAACCCCTCCTGGTCGCGGGCCTGTCGCTGCGCCGTGCGCGCGGTCGGCGACGGACGGCGATGACCCACGCCAGCGCGGGGCAGACGACGAGCGCGGCCAGCGCCAGGACCGGTCGACCGCGAGCAGCACGGCAAGGGTCCCGAGCACCACGAGCGTCTCGGGCACGGCGGTATTCCACCAGGCGACGACCGCGTCCTCGACCCGGTGGTCGTAGGCGGCGCTGCGGCTGACCCGGTGGACCCGAGCGGTGCTTGTCGTGGAAGAGCCGAGACAGGTCCAGCAGCCGCTCGACGAGGTGACCGCCCAGGTTGGAGCCGATCCCCTCGGCTGCCCGCACCACCAGGACGGTGGAGGCGAAGACGGCCGCGGCGGCCAGCGCCGTCAGGGCGACGGTCGTGAGTCCGGCGAGGATGGCGATCGCCGTCGCCGGCAGGCCGTCAGGGTCGCCGACCCGCCGGCAGCGAGACGCCCATGCCGTCCACGGCCACCTTCTCGACCAGCCGGGCAAGGACACAGCACGGCGCCGACGACGGTGGGGCGCGGCAACGAGCAGTCGCCGGCGGTGCGAGCCCGCCAGATGGCGAAGCAGACGGGCCTCCAGCCATGGTGCCCTCCATCGGCGGTGTCGGTCGTGGACAGGCACGCCGTCCGCCCGGCAAGGGGCAGGCGGCGGTCGGACCTGCGTCCTCGTCCGCAAGGGCAGCCCGTCGGTACAGGAGGTCGGGCCAGCGACTCCACGCGTCAGACGGTGCGCAGGACCGTCCCGCGGCTCATCACGAAGCGGACGTCCTCGAGCAGCCGGACGTCGTCGAGCGGGTTGCCCTCGACGGCGATCAGGTCGGCGAGGTAGCCCGGCTCGACCCGGCCGATGCGGTCGTCCCAGCGCATCAGCTCGGCGGCGTGCAGGGTCGCGGACCGGATGGCCTCGAGCGGCGTCTGGCCCCAGCGCACGTGGTAGGCGAACTGGCGGGCCTTGAGACCGTGCGGGTAGATGCCGCTGTCGGTCCCGAACGCGATGCGCACGCCGGCCTCGACGCACTTGGCGAAACCCTCGCGCTGGGCGAGCGTGGTCTCGTCGTTCTTGCGCAGCACGTCGGCGCCCCAGCCCTGGCGCGGCCGACCTCGGCGATGTAGTCGCCGCAGTAGATGTCGGCGACCAGGAACGTCCCGGCGTCGGCCATCATCGCGATCGCCTCGTCGTCCATGCAGTCGAGCCGTGCTCGACCGAGCGCACGCCGCCGCGAACTGCGCGCTTGATGCCCTCGGCGCCGTGCGCGTGGGCGGCGACGTCGGCGCCGTAGAGCGCGGCCTCCTCGACGGCGGCGCGGATCTGCTCCTCGGTGAGCTCGGGCGCGCCGGGCACGCCGCCGGTCGTCATCACCGCGCCGGTGGCGATCAGCTTGACCAGGTCGGCGCCGCCGTGCAGCACCCGCCGCACCGCCCGCCGGACGTCGTCGACCGAGTCGACCACGCCGACCCGCAGGTCGTACGGCACGCACGGCGTCGACGTCGGGCGCGAGGCCGGTGATGTCGCCGCCTCCGCCCGAGCAGGTGACGTACGCGCCGGCCACCTGCATGCGCGGGCCGATGACCCAGCCGGCGTCGATCGCGTCGCGCAGCGCGACGTCGACGAAGGCGCGGAACGTGCCCACGTCGCGCACCGTGGTGAAGCCGGCCAGCACGGTGTCCCGGGCGTTGCGCACGCCCGACATCGCCTCCTGCGCAGCGGTGCGGGTCAGCAGCTCGGCATAGCCGTGGCCGCTGTCGGGCTCGCCGACCAGGTGCGCGTGGCAGTCGACCAGGCCGGGCAGCAGGGTGTGGCGCGGCAGGTCGACGACGAGCGCGCCCTCGGCCGGGGCGTCGCCGGCACGCCACCACCTGCGACGATGCGGTCGCCCTCGACGACCACGGCGCGATCGGGGAGCAGGTCGCCCGAGACGACGTCCAGCAGCAGGCTGGGGCCGGATGACGGCGCGCGGCGAGGTGGTCACGGGCGACACCCTAGCGGCTTACTGACTCGTGAGTCAGCCCAGCGACTTCCTCTCTCACCTCTCTCCACGCACTCCCCCTAGGCGATGAGGGTCGTCTTCGGGCGCACGACACAGAACTCGTTGCCCTCGGGGTCGGCGAGGACGGTCCACGACTCGTCGCCGGTCTGTCCCACGTCGACCTTGCGGGCGCCGAGGGCCAGCAGCCGCTCGATCTCGGCCTCGCGGTCGTCGGCGCCGGGAACGAGGTCGAGATGGAGCCGGTTCTTGACCACCTTCTGGTCCGGCGACGGCATGAAGCACATGCCGACGGGCGCGGTCTCGTCGGTGCCGATCACCACCTCGCGCTCCCGCTCGGAGAGCACCTTCCAGCCCAGCACCTGGGCCCAGAAGCGGGCCAGCCCCGGGAGGTCGTGGGCATCGACGACGATGTGGTGCAACGAGACGGCCATGCCTCATTCTCGTCCGGCGGCGGGAGCCGTGCCCACCACCACCGTCGCTCCCCGCTCCGGTGAGCTGACCACGCGCGGGACGAGCCCGTTGCGGCGGAAGGCCTCGACGGTCTGCGGAGCCTGGGACTCGCTGGTCTCGATCAGCAGGTGCCCGGCCGGCGCCAGCCAGCGGGCGGCCCCGCAGCCACCCGCCGCTGCACGTCGACCCCGTCCGCACCGCCGTCCAGCGCCACCGGAGGCTCGTGCAGCCGGGCCTCCGGAGGCATCTGGCCGATCGAGTCGGTCGGCACGTACGGCGCGTTGGCGACCAGGACGTCGACCCGTCCCCGCAGCCTGTCGGGCAACGGCTGGTAGAGGTCGCCCTCGTACACCTGACCGCCGGCGGCGGCGACGTTGCGGCGGGCGCAGCGCACGGCGGCGGGGTCGATGTCGACGGCGTGCAGCTCGACCCGGCCCAGCGCGCGGCCAGCGCGGCGCCGACGGCGCCCGAGCCGCAGCACATGTCGAGCACGACCGCGCCCGGCGAGGCGAGGGCGGCCGCCTGCGGACCAGCAGCTCGGTGCGGCGCCGCGGGACGAAGACGCCGGGATCGACCGCGATCCGCAGGCCGCAGAACTCCGCCCAGCCGAGGACGTGCTCGAGCGGCAGGCCGCCGACCCGCCGGTCGACCATGCGCGTCGAGCTCGGCCGGCGTCGTGGGCCGCCGTCGACGAGCAACCGGGCCTCGTCCTCGGCGAAGACGCAACCGGCGGCGCGGAGCCTCGCGACGACGTCTGCTCGAGCCACAGCCGAGCACGGTACGGGACCACCCCCATCTTCCGGCGTACGCGCGCCCCGGCGACCGCCTCGCCGGAAGATCGGCAGCAGCGATGAGTCCGGACCATCGTGGGAGTCACCACGGTGAACACCAGAGACGAGAGGCGGACCGATGACCACGCCGATGATGAACAGCCTGTTGCTGGGCAGCAGTGACCCCGACCGGCTGCGCGAGTGGTACGTGCAGATCCTGGGCGCCGTGCCCGACCCGGACGGGTTCCTCGTCTTCGGGCAGGTGGCCGTTCTCATCGACGGCCGGGACGACGTCGCTGCGAAGACGGCGGAACCCGGCCGCGTCATCCTCAACTACACCGTGACCGACATCGCGGCCACCGCCCGCGACCTCGACCGGCGGGGCGTCACCTGGCTCTCGCGGGTGGAGTACCGCGAGGACGGCGGCGCGTGGTTCGGCACCATCGTCGATCCCGACGGCAACTACGTGCAGCTGATCGAGCTCACCAGCGACTACTGGCGGCAGCGCCGGGCCCGGCACACCGGCTCCCCGCTGGAGCGGTCGACGCTGCAGGACGCCTCGATCGCGGTCCGACTGCCGGCGCAGGACCTCGACCGGGCCCGGCGGTTCTACTCCGAGCGGCTCGGCCTGGAGCCCGTCGAGACGCGCGAGGGCGCCCTCCGGTACGCCTGCGGCGGGGACTCGTTCGCGGTGTTCCAGTCGACCGGCAAGCCCTCGGGTGAGCACACCCAGATGGGCTTCACGGTGCCGGACATCGAGGCGGCGGTCGCCGAGCTGCGGGCCCGCGGCCTCGAGTTCGACGACGTGCAGTTCGCGGGCCTGCCGGTGACGGACGGCATCGTGGACATCCCCGGCCACTACCCGTCCAGCGGAGCGGTCGGCGAGCGCGCCGCCTGGTTCCGCGACAGCGAGGGCAACCTGCTGGGCATCGGCCAGCTGGTGATGCCGGCGTCGTGACCGATGAGTTCCGCGCCGGGCGGCGGTCAGTACGGGTAGACATCGACCGTACGAAGGGACCGACGTGCCCGACCTCGACCTCGACCCGGCCGCCCGCGAGGTGATCCGCCTGCTGGACGGCGTCACCGACGATCGGCTCACCGACCCGACGCCGTGCGATGACACCAGCGTCGGCGCCCTGCTCGACCACCTGATGGGGCTGTCGCTGGCGTTCACCTGGGCAGCGCGCAAGACCGCGCCGCCGGCCGACGGTGGCCCGGCTCCCGGTACCTCGGCGGCGGCGAATCTCGACCCGGACTGGCGCAGCGTGCTGCCGCAGCGGCTCGAGGAGCTGGTCGCGGCATGGCGTGAGCCGGCCGCCTGGGAGGGCGTGACCGAGGCCGGTGGGGTGACGATGCCGGCCGCGGAGATGGCCGTCGTCGCCGTCGACGAGCTGGTGCTGCACGGCTGGGACCTCGCCCGGGCGACCGGTCAGCCGTTCCACTGCGACCCGGCCAGCACCGCGGCCGTGCTGGGGTTCACCACGGTCGCCGCCCAGCCCGAGCACGCGGCCGGTCGCGAGGGCCTGTTCGGGCCGGTCCTCGACGTGCCCGCGGACGCACCGGACCTCGACCGGGCACTCGCACTCGCCGGTCGCGACCCGGCCTGGACCCCCGCACCGGCGTGACCTGCGCCTGACCGGTGGCCGTCGGCGCCTCAGACCGATCTCGAGACATTGCGGCTGCCCGGGCGACCCCGATGTCTCGACATCCGTCCCCGGTGCCTGCCCCGGTCAGGCACCCGCTCCCGGCGGTCGGGTGGGATCGGCAGCCGGACGGCCCTATCTGCGGGCCAGCGTCACCGCGGTCGGCAGGCCCGCGGTTAACGTCGATCGTCGCGCAACCCTGCGTGCGGCCGACGACCGAGAAGGCCCCTCATGCTCAAGGCCAAGGCGCGCACGCCGTGGGGCTGGCTGCGTCCTGCGTCGCCGACCGGGGGGCGATCCACGCCCAAGCGCGGTCTGGTGCAGGAGCTCCAGGGCAGCCAGCGGGCGACCGTCTGGACGCTCGTCGCGATGCTGGTCCTCAGCCTGCTGTCGTCGGGCTACCTATCCTGGTGAGCCAGCCCCGGGTCACCGAGCTCACCGAGCTGACCCAGGACTCGCGGTTGGCGTACGTGGCCATGCTCGACCAGGAGACCGGGCTGCGGGGTGGCTCGCCACCGGCGACATGGACTTCCTCGAGCCGTACCGCCAGGGCCAGCTCGACTGGGCGGTGGCCAGCGACTCGTTGCGGGACACCTCGACGTCCGCAGAGGTACGTCGCCTCGTCCTGGACATGATGCTGGCCCACGAGGCCTGGGAGGTCTGGGCCGAGAAGGCCACCTTCATGACCGTCACCGAGGCCGACCGCACCAGCGGGCGGCTGACCGACTTCCTGGACGCCGGCAAGCTGCTGTTCGACGACTATCGCGACGCACAGGCCGACAGCCACCGCCGTGCTGGCCGCCGACCGGGACGAGGCCTTCGCGCATCAGCAGGTGGCCCTCGTCGCCGCGCTGGCTCTCGGCCTGGCGGTGCTGGCGGTGGCCGGCCTCCTCGCGCTGCGTCGCGGCCGGCGGCTGACGCGCACTGTCGCGGGGCCGCTCGCCCGCCTGCTCGCACCATCGGCGCGCTGCGCTCCGGCGACCTGTCGGCCCGTTCGGCGCCACCGGGGTCGCCGAGCTGGACGCCATGAGCGCCGCCCTCGGCGAGCTGGCAGCCGACCTCCAGCGGGCCGGCGGAGGCGTCGGCCCGGGAGGCCAGGCTGACCCTGCTGGCCGTCCGCTTCGAGACCGTGGTGCGGGTGGCACGGGAGACCTCGGCCAGCCTGAGCGCGCGCTACGTCTCCGAGACGGTCACGTCGGCCGCCGCCGACCTGCTCGGCGCGCGGACAACGCTGTGGGTGCGCGGCGACGACGGCCACTTCCTCGCCACCCGCCGCAGCGGCGACCCGCACGGCGCCGTCCCTCCGTCGACCCTGGTCGCCCCGGCCCTGGTCGCCAACGTGGCCGCCGATGCCCGGCCGGCCGACGACGGCCACGTCCCGCGCGTACCCGATGGTGCTCGCGGGCATGGTCGTGGGAGTCCTGGAGGCCGACGCCCCGCAGGCCGACGACGACGTCGAGCACGTGCTCGAGGCTCTGCTGTCCACCGCGGCGGCCGCGCTGGAGGCGGCCCGGCTGCACAGCTCGGTGCGGAAGCTGGCCGACATCGACGCGCTCACCCAGCTGCCGAACCGGCGCGCGGCTCGAGTCCGACCTGCAGACCGAGTGGGAGCGCGCGCGCCGCTACGGCCGGCCGCTGAGCTTCGTGATGCTGGACCTCGACAACTTCAAGCAGCTCAACGACAAGTACGGCCACCTCGTCGGCGACACCGTGCTGCACGAGCGCGGCCGCGGCGCTGTCGTCGCTGCTGCGCAGCAGCGACACCGCCTACCGCTACGGCGGGGAGGAGATCGCGGTGCTGCTGCGCGAGACCGGGCCGGAGGAGGCGGAGGGTCGGCGAGCGGCTGCGCGCCGCCATCGCCGCGGTCGTCGCTGGCCGACACGACAGCCAGGGTCACCGCCTCGGTCGGTGTCGCCAGCGTGACCGACCCGATGACGGAGTACTCCGAGCTGGTCGGGAGCGCGGACGCCGCGCTCTACCTGGCCAAGAGCGGCGGCCGCAACCGGGTGGTGGTCGCCCCGACGCCCGAGGTCACGCCGCTCAGCGGCTGACCGGCCACGTCCCTGTCAGCCGCTGACGTGCTCGGCGTCCAGCCGCCAGGCAGGGACATGGCGATCAGCCTAGGGCGGCGCAGACCACCGCAAACCACCCGAACTTGCGCCCGTCCGGAAGGTGGGTTAACGTCCGATGTAACGCGTTACGGTAACCCATTACATCGGAGGACCACAGATGACCGACGTCGACTACGTCAACCTGGATGCGGAGTCCACCCGCAAGCACAACATCCTCGCGCTGTCATTCGCCGAGGTCGCTGAGAGGCTGGACGAGCAGGACCAGGACGTGGTCTTGATCCCGCTGGGCAGCACCGAGAAGCACGGGGCGCACATCCCGCTCGGCACCGACAGCTACGTGACCATGGAGGTCGTCAAGCGCGCGGCCGAGGCGGCCGACGTGCTGTACTCCCCGCTCGTCCCGTTCGGCTACTCGCCGCACCACATGGGCCGCCACCTCGAGGGCGCGGGCACCATCACGCTGCGGGCCGAGACCTACCGCAACATCATGAGCGACGTCGCGCGCAGCCTGATCTTCCACGGCTTCAAGCGCCTCGTGTTCGTCAGCCACCACGGCTCGAACGTGAAGCCGATCGACGAGGTGATGCGCCAGCTGCGGTACGACACCGGCGCCTACATCTCCTACTACAAGACCCCCACCGAGCGGGACGCCCAGGTGCTCCAGGACATCTTCGAGAACCCGCCCGAGGAGACGCCGGGCTGGCACTCCAGCGAGCTCGAGACGTCCGCGCTGATGGCGACGGCGGACGGCCTGGTCAACATGGACCGCGCGGTCGAGGACCGGGCGCACGCGCCGGCGTACATGACCGACCAGTTCTCCAAGATCGACGGCACTGGCACCGTGAAGTTCCGCGGCACCGAGAACATCTGGGTGCCGATGGACCACCACGAGTACTGCGACACCGCCGTGATCGGCAACCCGTTCCGGTCCACCAAGGACAAGGGTCTCGCGATGCTCGACCGGATGGCCGACCACCTCACCGGGTACGTGCAGGAGGTCCGCAAGTTCGGCGTCGAGGTGACCCAGAGCGACTACCCCGGTCGCGCCTGAGTCGTCCACGCCCACGCGCACCGCACGTACGCAGAGAGGGACGTCTCGATGCCGACCGACGTAGACCCAGCCGTGCTGCAGCCGCTCCGCGAGGAGCTGGCCGTGGTCTCCCGCCGCGGGTACGAGCGCGGACTCGTCACGGGAGTGAGCGGCAACAACAGCCTGCGGGTGCCGGGGACGGACCTGGTGCTCATCAAGGCCACCAGCTGCTGCCAGGGCGACATGACGGCGGAGCACACCGTCCTCATGACCCTGGACGGCGACGTGCTGGACGAGGGCCGCAGCCCGTCCAAGGAGTGGCAGTGGCACCTCGGGGTCTACCGGGAGCGCCCGGACGTCGGGGCGATCGTGCACCTGCACCCGACCTACTGCGTCGCGTTCGCCGTGGCCGACGAGGTGCCGCAGCTGGTGCACGCCGCCGCTCGCGGACACCTGCGGGTGATCGGCTCCGTGGACCTGCTGCCGGCAGGATCCACCGAGCTGGCCGACGCCGTGGTGCAGCAGTTCAAGGATCCCGACCTGCGCGGGGTGCTGATGCGCGAGCACGGCACGATCACGGTCGGCCCCGACCTGCGCACGGCGTACTACCGGACCGAGTACCTCGAGGACAACGCGAAGGTCGCCTTCCTGGCCGCGCAGATCAGCGGTGTACGCCCGCGCGACATCCGGCTCGCCCATGACACCGCTCCCCTGGCGGAGGCCGAGTAGCCGTGTCCGGGCCGCAGGTGCCGGGGGCACGACGCGTGGTGGCGGTGGTCGCGACCGTCGACACCAAGGGCGAGGAGGTGCGCTTCCTCTGCCGAGAGCTCGAGGCACGAGGCTGTGCGGCCCGGGTCGTCGACGTCGGCCTGCTCGGCACCGGGGCAGAGCTTGGCCCCGTGGACGTCCCGGCCGAGGTCGTCGCCTCCACGGGAGGCGGCGAGCTCGGACACCTCCGCGACCAGGCCCGCCGCGACCACGCCATGGCCACGATGGGCGCGGGCGCCGGCATCGTCCTGACGTCTTGGTACTCGGCCGGTGAGCTGCACGGCGTGCTCGGCGTCGGCGGCAACCAGGGCACCGCCATCGCCGCAGCGGCGATGCGGGACCTGCCGTTCGGCCTCCCCAAGTACATCGTCTCCACCGTCGCCTCGGGCAACGTCCGCGGCTTCGTCGGCGACAGCGACATCGTCATGGCGTTCTCCGTCGGCGACCTGCTGGGCGGCCCCAACGTGGTCACCGAGACGATCCTGCGCCAGGCGTGCGCTGCCGTCTCCGCCATGGCCGAGACGGCGCCCGGCCGGCCGGCCGGAGACCGGCCGCTGGTCGCCGTCACCGCGTTCGGCAACACCCACCACGCGGTCGAGACCGGCATCGCCAGGCTCGGCGAGGCGGGCGTCGACTGCGTCCCCTTCCACGCGTCCGGCGCGTCCGGCTCGGCGATGGAGCGGTTCGTCGAGGGCGGCCTGTTCGATGCCGTGCTGGACGTGACCACGCACGAGCTGCTGGCCGAGCTCTACCCCGACGACATCTACACGCCCGTACGCCCCGGGCGGCTCACCGCCGCCGGCAAGCGCGGAATCCCGCAGGTGGTCGTGCCCGGCGGACTGGAGTACCACTGCTTCGGCGCCGCGGACAGCATCCCGGCCGCGCTGCGCGATCGCCCCACGCACCACCACAACCCGCACAACACCAACGTCCGGGCCTCGGTGGCCGAGCTGGTCACCGTCGCCCGCGCGATGGCCGACCGGCTGAACGCCGCCAGCGGCCCGGTCTCGGTCCTCATCCCGACGCACGGCTGGTCCCAGGTCGGGTCCCCCGGTGGTCCGCTGCACGACCCGGACGCCAACGCCGCCTTCGTCAACGAGCTGCGCCAGCGGCTCGACGACCAGGTGCGCGTACGGGAGCTGGCCGTGGCCATCAACGACGAGTCGTTCGGCAGGCAGGCAGCCGAGGACCTGCTCGCCCTGCTGGATCCCCGTCCGCCCACCTCCGCACCGCACTGACCCCCGCACCCGGACGAAGAGAAGAGGTTCGACGATGAGCCAGACACAGCTGGCCACCGCATTCCCCGAGGTCCCCGACCAGATCCCCACGTCGATGCGCGCAGCCGTGCTGTTCGGGCCCGGTGACATGCGGGTCGTCGACAGCGAGGTCCCCGTGCCGGGTGTGGACGAGGTGCTGGTGCGGATCGCCATGTGCGGTGCCTGCGGGACCGACCTCAAGATCCTCGACGGCCACTTCCCCCTGACGCCGCCGTTCGGCGAGTACACGCCCGGACACGAGTGGACCGGCACCGTCGTCGCGACCGGCGACAGCGTCGACGAGTTCGCTCCCGGCGACCGGGTGTGCATCGAGGCCCACCGCGGCTGCGGCCGGTGCGCCAACTGCGTGACCGGCAAGTACACCGCCTGCCTCAACTACGGCAACCCCGCGAAGGGCCACCGCGCGACCGGCATGACGGCCAACGGCGGCTTCGCGGAGTACGCCGTGCACCACGTGGCGGCGCTGTACAAGCTGCCGGACCACCTCAGCGCCGAGGACGCCGTGCTGATCACGACGGCAGGCACCGGCCTGTACGGGCTCGACGTCGCCGGCGGCTACGTCGCCGGCCAGAGCGTCACGATCTTCGGCCCCGGCGCGGTCGGCCTGATGACCGCGCAGATCTGCCGGCTGATGGGCGCCAGCCAGGTCAACCTCGTCGGCACCCGGGACTCGCGGCTGGAGCTCGGCCGCAAGCTCGGCGTGGACAACATCATCAACGCGAAGGAGACCGACGTCGTCAAGACGATCCTCGAGCTGACCGACGGCGAGGGCTCGGACCTGACCATCGAGGCGTCCGGCGGCGTCGACACCCCCCAGCAGTGCATCGAGTCCACCAAGCGCGGCGGCAAGATCCTGCTCGTCGCGTTCTACCCGGGCAAGGTCGAGCTCGACCTCAGCCAGGCCGTCCGCAAGGACATCACGCTGTTCACGTCCCGCGGCGAGGGCGGCAACAACGTGGAGCGGGCCGTGGCGCTGTCGGCCAACAACGACCTGCACGCCAAGGATCTCGTCACGCACTACTTCCCGCTCGACGACATCGCCGAGGCGTTCCGGGTGATCCGTTCCCGCGAGGGCGACCCGCTGAAGGCCGTCATCGTCCCCTGATCCCGGCCCGCCGTCCGCACCGACGGCCGCCGACACCCGTCCCTAGGAAGTGGCAATGCATCAGCAAATCCTTGCTCCGCTCTCGGACTCCCTCGCGCTCTCCGGGACGGTCGCGGCCCTGCCGATCATCGTGTTGCTCGTGCTGCTCGGCGTGTTCCGGATGCGGGCCTACCAGGCCGCGGCCTGGAGCCTGCTCGCCGCGCTGGTGGTCGCGGTCGTGGCTTTCGACCTGCCCGCCAGCATGGCCATCAGCGGAGCGGCCGAGGGCGCGGCCTTCGGGCTGTTCCCGATCGTCTGGATCATGCTCAACGCAGTCTGGATCAACCGCCTGATCGAGAAGTCGGGCTACCTCACCACGATCCGGCAGACGTTCATGGGCGTCTCCGAGGACTACCGGATCCAGGCGCTGCTGATCGCGTTCTGCTTCGGCTCGCTGCTGGAGGCGATGGCCGGGTTCGGCGCACCCATCGTGGTCGTCGCCGCCATCTTGATGGCGCTCGGATTCGCGCCCATCCGGGCCGCGACGGTGGCCCTGTTCGCGGACGCGGCGGGCACGGCCTTCGGGTCGGTCGGCAACCCGATCTTCGCGCTGAGCAAGGCGACCGGGCTCCCGACCGAGCAGCTCGGCGAGATGGTCGGACGGCAGTCCGCGATCCTCGCGTTCTTCGTGCCGTTCGGCCTGCTGGTCGTGCTGGACGGGTGGCGCTGCCTGCGCGAGCTCTGGCCGGTGGCGTTCGCGACCGGGTTCGGATTCGGCATCGGGCAGTACGTCACGTCCAACTTCATCGCCTTCCAGCTCGCCGACCTGATCGGTGCGCTGCTGGCGACGTTGGCAGCCGTCGTGCTGCTGCGGGTCTGGTCGCCGGCCACGTCCGAGGCGCCGGCCAGGCTGCTGCAGCCGGCCGGGTCTGGCGGCACCTCCGGCGGCGAGGCCGAGGCCGACGACGAGACGCCACCCACCCGCGGCGACAAGATGCGGGCCTTCGCGCCGTACACGATCCTCACCGTGCTGCTGGCCCTGGTGTCGATCGAAGGCCCGGTGCAACGGTGGTGCGACCAGTTCACGACGGTCTTCACCTGGCCGGGCATCCACGTGCTGGGGGCGACGTCCGGTGAGCCACTGCAGCTCACCGAGTACAGCATCGACTGGATCAGCGCCACCGGCACGGTGCTGCTGGTGACCGGTGTGATCAGCCTGTTCGTGCTGAGGCTGACACCGCGGGCTGCCGTGCAGCAGTACGGCGAGGCCGCCACCCAGATCCGCTTCGCCGCCATGACGGTGACGCTGGTGCTCGCGTTCGCCTACGTCCTCAACTACTCCGGTCAGGCCGTGACCATCGGCGCGATGCTCGCGCAGACCGGCAACGTGTTCATCGTGCTGTCGCCGGTGCTGGGCTGGCTCGGCGTCGCCGCCACCGGTTCGGACACGTCCTCCAACGCGCTGTTCGGTGCCGTGCAGGTGTCGACGGCGCACGAGATCGGCGTCAGCCCCTACCTGCTCGCTGCCGCCAACAGCGAGGCCGGGGCGCTCGGCAAGCTGATCAGCCCGCAGAACCTCGCGATGGCGGCCGCCGCGGTCGGCATGGCGGGCAAGGAGGGCGAGCTGTTCCGCCGCACGGTGCCGTGGAGCCTGACGTTCCTCACCCTGTTCATCATCATCGTGGCGGCGATGGCGGTCGGGCCGCTGGCGTGGATGGTGATCGGCTGACGGTCACGGGCTGACGGTCACGGGCACCGCGCGGAGCTGCCCCGCACCACCAGCTCGGTGGGGAGCACCACCACCTCGTCGTGCGCGTCGTGCTCGGGGTCCTCCGCCCGCGGCCCACGCAGCTGGTCGAGCAGCAGCGCGGCGGCCGAGGCGCCCATGTCGTAGGTGGGGATGGAGACCGTGGTCAGCCGTGGCCGCAGGTAGGACGAGAACGACACGTCGTCGAACCCGGTGACCGACATCTTCGTCGGCACCTCGACACCCTCGTCGCTGAGCGCGGCGAGCACGCCGAGCGCGATCCGGTCGTTGGCGGCGATGACCGCGGTCGGGCGCGATGCGTGCCGCACGACCGCCCGCGCGCCCTGGTAGCCGGACTCCTCGTCGAAGCCGCCCTCGAACACCAGGTCCGCCGCCGGGTCGATGCCACGGGCAGAGCACGCGCGGCGATAACCGTCCAGCCGGTCCTGGACGGTGTGCGACGAGCCCGGACCGGTGACGAAGGCGATCCGCCGGTGTCCGAGGTCGAGCAGGTGGTCGGTCACCTGCGCGCCAGCCGCCACGTTGTCGATCTGGACCGACGGGTGCGGGAGGTCGTGCCGGCCCACCAGCACGACCTTGGTCTGGTACTGGCGCAGCACCCGGGTGTCGATGACGGTCTCGGTGCCGCCGCCGGCGATGATCACGCCGTCCACCCTGCTGTTGACCAGGGTGTTGAGGTAGCCGTTGACCTTGGCGGTCGCGCGGTCGGTGTTGCACAGCACGATCCGGTAGCCCGCCGTGGAGGCGATGTCGTCGACGCCGCGGACGAGGCCGGGGTAGTACGGGTTGGAGATGTCCGGGATCACCAGGCCGATCACGGAGGTGCGCTGCTGCAGCAGGGCCCGGGCCAGGTCGTTGGGGCGGTAGCCGAGCTCCTCGCTCGTGTCGATCACGCGCTGGCGGGTCTCGGGCCGGATCTTGACGCTGCCGGCCGGAGAGTTCAGCGCACGGGACACGGTGGCCACGGAGACACCGGCCGCTGCGGCGACGTCCCGGATGCTCACCGAGCGGCGCCGGGTGGACGGATCCCGTGCTGTCCCCGGCGGCCGGACGGGCTCTCCAGCAGTCACGTTCGTCAGCGTAGGCCAGGCTGACCCGATGCGAACCTCGCCACTGCTGCGCACGATCGACGCCGTCACCATCCCGGTTCCCGACCTCGACGACGGACTGCGGTTCTATCGCGACGCCCTGGGGCACCGGCTGCTGTGGCGCAACGACGCCATCGAGCAGGTCGGCCTCGCGCTCCCGGACGGCACTGCCGAGATCGTCCTCACGACCCGGCTCGGCTACGCACCCAGCTGGTTGGTGGACTCGGCCGCCGAGGCGGCGGAGGCCGTCGTCGCTGCCGGAGGCCGGGTGGTCACCGAACCGTTCGACATCCCCGTCGGCACCGTCGTCGTCGTGGCCGACCCGTTCGACAACGTGCTCGTCCTGCTCGACCTGTCGACCGGCAGGTACACGCACCGACGACGCAGGTGCGGTGACCGGCGTGACCCGGGAGGGTGCACCATCAGCCATGGACACGCTGAGCCTGCGCGAGCGGCAGGCACCTCTGAAGGAGCGGTACCGGTCCGACCCGGCAGCCGCGCGCACCCCCTCGGCGGCCACCGGCGACTTCCGCGCCGCCGGCGTCACCTGCACCGTGGAGGGGTGGGCGGGTCCGGTCCGGGCCGGGCTGCACCCGGCCACCGGCGGTGACGATGCCGACGCGTGCTCCGGCGACATGCTGCTGCAGGCGTTGCTCGCCTGCGCCGGCGTGACCCTGCGGAGCGTCGCCACCGCCATGGGGCTGACCGTCCGCTCGGCGAGCCTGCGCGTGGACGGCGTGTTCGACGCCCGCGGCACCCTCGGCCTGGACCGGCAGGTGCCGGTCGGCGTCCAGGACGTGGTGGTCACCGTCGAGATCGACAGCGACGCCGATGACGCCACCCTGGAGCGGCTGGCCCGCTCCACGGAGCGCTACTGCGTGGTCGGCCAGAGCCTCCGGGAGAGTGCCCGGTTCACGGTGGTGCGCGCCTCGGCGGGCTGACACCTGCGGGCGCAGATACGGCTCTAACAGCCCATTGTGCGCCGTGTCTGCCAGGGGGTCCCGTGTGACGAGTGCCGCATCTTCGCCTAGCGTGCCGCCATGCTGGCACGCCGACCCACCAGGTCCACCACCGGCCGGCTGACCCGTACCGCGATCGTGCTGGCGGCTGCCGCCCTCGTTGCTCGCCGGCTGCGGGGACGACGGCGACGACGGGGGGAGTGACAGCAGCGAGGACGGTGGCAGCACGCTGACGGTGCTGGCAGCCTCGTCGCTGACCGACGCGTTCGGGGAGCTCGAGAAGACCTACGAGTCCGACCACGACGACGTCGACGTCGAGCTGTCGTTCGACTCGTCCAGCACGCTGGCCGAGCAGGTGGTCCAGGGCGCCCCGGCCGACGTGCTGGCCACTGCCGACGAGGACACCATGCAGAGCGTGGTCGACGAGGACCTCACCGACGGCGACCCGGTCGGCTTCGCGCAGAACCAGCTGTCGCTCGTCACTCCTGCCGACAACCCCGCCGACATCCAGACCATCGCCGACCTCGACAACCCCGACGTCGACTTCGCCGTCTGCGTCCCCGACGCGCCGTGCGGCGCGGCGACCGAGAAGCTGCTCGACTATCGTCGGCGTGACCGCCGACCCGGTGACCGAGGAGGACAACGTGCGCGACACGCTCGGCAAGGTCGACCGAGGGCGAGGTCGACGCCGGCCTGGTCTATGTCAGCGACGCCCAGGCCGCCGGCGACGACGTGCACGTGGTCGAGGTCCCCGAGGCCGACCAGGTGCTCAACTCCGACGTGATCGCCGTGCTGTCCGACGCCGAGGACCCCGAGGACGCACAGGCCTGGGTCGACCTGGTCACCTCCGACGAGGGGCAGCAGGTGCTGCAGAGCTACGGGTTCCTGCCGGCTCCATGACGTCGGTGCGCGATCGCCGGCCGGCAGACGTCGGCTCGGCGACCGGGCGGCTGCCCTGGCAGCTGCTGGCCCCGGCGTTCCTCGGGCTGCTGCTGCTGGTGCTGCCGCTGGCCGGACTGCTCGTACGCGCACCGTGGTCGACCCTGCCCGAGCGGATCAGCGACCCCGCGGTCGGCGAGGCGCTGCGCCTCAGCCTGTTGACCGCCACCGCCAGCATGCTGGTCTGCCTGGTGCTGGGCATCCCGCTGGCCTGGCTGCTGGCGCGCTCGGCGTTCCCGGGCCGGCGCGCGCTGCGGGCGCTGATCATCGTGCCGCTGGTGCTGCCGCCGGTCGTCGGAGGCGTCGCGCTGCTGACCGCGTTCGGGCGCACCGGCATCGCCGGCGGCTGGCTCGACGAGACGTTCGGGTTCCGGCTCCCGTTCACCACGCTCGGCGTCGTCGTGGCGCAGTCGTTCGTCGCGATGCCCTTCCTGGTGCTGGCGGTCGAGGGTGCGCTGCGCTCGGCCGACGCCCGCTTCGACGACCTGGCCGCGACGTTCGGGGCGAGCCGCTGGCAGATCTTCCACCGGGTGACGCTGCCGCTGGCCCTGCCGGGCGTGGTGTCCGGGGCGGTGCTCGCCTGGGCGCGGGCGCTCGGCGAGTTCGGCGCCACCATCACCTTCAACGGCAGCTACCCGGGGACGACCCGCACGATGCCGTTGGCGATCTACGCCGAGCGCAACGCCGACTTCGACGCCGCCATCCTGCTCAGCCTCGTGCTGCTGGTCGTGAGCGTGAGCATCCTGGCGCTGCTGCGCGAGCGCTGGATGACCGGCGTCGTCGGGTGAGCGACACCGAGCCGGGGCACGCAGCCCGTCGGCGGGCTCGCCGCCCACGTCGTGGCCACCGCCGGTGCGTTCCGGGTGGACGTGCGACTCGACGTCGGCGCGGGACAGGTCCTCGCCGTGCTGGGGCCGAACGGCGCCGGCAAGAGCACGCTGCTGCGCGTGCTCGCCGGCCTGCACCCGCTCGCGGGAGGCTTCGTCCGCCTCGGCGACCGGCTGGTCGAGGATCCCGCCGAGGCGGATCCGGCTGCCGGCCCAGGCGCGCGGGATCGGGCTGGTGCCGCAGGAGTCGCTGCTGTTCCCGCACCTGCGGGTACGCGACCAGGTGGCCTTCGGGCCGCGCAGCCGAGGAGTCAGCCGCCCGGACGCACGCCGGGAGGCCGACGGCTGGCTCGAGCGCACCGCGCTGTCCGAGCTCGCCGACCGGCGGCCGTCCGAGCTGTCCGGCGGACAGGCCCGCCGGGTGGCGATCGCCCGCGCGATGGCCGCCCGGCCCGCCCTGCTGCTGCTGGACGAACCCCTGGCCGCCCTCGACGTCCGCGCGGTGCTCGAGCTGCGGACCTTCCTGCGGCGTCATCTCGCCGACGTCGGGGTGCCGACCGTGCTGGTGACCCACGACGCGCTGGACGCGATGGTGCTCGCCGAGAGCCTGGTGGTGCTCGACCGGGGACGGGTCGAGCAGCAGGGCAGCCCTGCCGACGTGGCCACGCGCCCGCGCAGTCCGCACGTCGCGGCGCTGGTCGGGCTCAACCTGGCGCGGGGTGTCTCGTCCGGCGACGTCGTCACCGTCAGCCAGGACATCGCGGGCGCCGATCCGCAGTCCCGTGCAGCTGGTCACGGCGACCGCGCAGGAGGGTGCGGTCTTCTGCTGCTTCGCGCCCTCGGCCGTCTCGGTGTACGCCAGCCGACCGCACGGGAGCCCACGCAACGTCTGGCAGGGCGAGGTCAGCGGCATGACCCCGCACGGTGACGTCGTGCGGCTCGAGATCACCGGGCCGCTGCCGGTGCTGGCCGACGTGACGCCCGCGGCCGTCGCCGAGCTCGGGCTCGTGCCAGGCGCGAGCGCGTGGGTGTCGGTCAAGGCGACCGAGGTGCAGGTCTACCCCGCCTGAGCTGACCTAGTCTCGCCGGTGAGGAGGCCGGGGTGACCGACTACGACACCGTGCGGCAGCGCCACCGCGCCCATGCGATGGCGCAGCTGCCGGCGCACGTCGCCCGGCTGGACTGGTCCGCGGACCAGATCGGCGCGGAGCGAGACCGGCGGCTGCAGCAGCTGCTCGCGCACGCACGCCGGCTGTCCCCGTGGCACCGCGCCCGCCTGGCCGGCATCGACGTCACGACCTTCTCCGCCTCCCGGCTGGCCGATCTGCCGGTGATGACGAAGGACGACCTGCTCGGTGACTTCGACCGCATCGTGACCGATCCGCGCCTCCGGCTGCGCGACGTCGACGCGTACCTGGAGCGCGTCACCACCGACGCCTACCTGTTCGACGAGCACCACGCCATCGCCTCGGGTGGTTCGAGCGGCCGCCGCGGCGTCTACGTGTACGACTGGGAGGGCTGGGCGACGTACTTCCTCAGCATCGCCCGCGGGCACGCCTACGACCGCAGCCACGATCCCGCCCTCGCCGCCGCACCCCCGGTCGAGGGCATGATCGCGGCCGACAAGCCCTCGCACGGGTCGTCCGCGCAGGGGCGGACGTTCTCCAACCCCGAGGCGACGATCGAGCGGATCCCGATCACGCTGCCCATGACCGAGGTCGTGCAACGGTTGAACGCTCTCGCACCGACCACCGTCCGCGGCTACCCCTCGGCCCTGCACCAGCTCAGCTTCGAGGCGGAGGCCGGACGGCTGCGGATCGCCCCGCTGCGGATCCGGTGCGTCGGCGAGGCGCTGCTGCCGGAGGTGCGCACGCGGCTGGAGGCCACCTGGCGGGTGCCGGTGCACAGCCAGTGGATCGCGTCGGAGGCCGGGTGTCTCGGCTACTCCTGCCTGCGCGGGCGCGGGCTGCACCTCAACGACGACCTGGTCATCGTCGAGGCCGTGGACGATGCCGGTCGGCCGGTGCCGGCCGGAGAACCGTCCGCGAAGATCTACGTGACGAACCTGTTCAACCACCTGCTGCCGCTGATCCGCTTCGAGGTCACCGACGAGGTCACGGTGATCGACGGCACCTGCCCGTGCGGTTCTGCGCACACGTGGATCGAGGAGGTGCAGGGTCGCCTCGACGAGAGCCTGCACTACCCGCACGGGCTCACCGTCCACCCGATCGTGCTGCGGTCACCGCTGGGTCGCCACACCGGCGTCGCGGAGTACCAGGTCCGGCAGACCTCGCGCGGTGTCGACGTACGGCTCCGCCTTGCCGGCGAGGTCGACCTCGAGGACCTGCGTCGCGACCTGGTGGCCGGACTCGCCCGGGTCGGCCTCGCCGACCCGCAGGTCGTGCTGACCCCCGTCGACCACATCGACCTGCAGGCCAGCGGCAAGCTCAAGCGCTTCGTCCCCGACCCGTCGGCTGCTCACCGCCGAACGCGGGCCTGACCTTCACCTTGGCCGCTTGGACCCGCTCGAGCGCCTGGCGGAGGACGGCCCCTCCCGTCGGCGTGAGCTGAGCCTGAGCCAGCGCCTGTGAGACGGCGGCTGCCTCGGAGGTGTAGCCGGGAATCGTGTCCGCCATGCCGTCGGCGTAGTCGGCGCCCGCGCCCTCCGGCGGCAGCCCGATGATCCGGTCGAGCATGCGGTCGCGCGTCAGGTGGGTCGACAGGAGCGTCTGCCGGTACGCGTCGATGACGGCGGGACGGCGCACGCCGTCGAACATGCCGGCGACGGCGATGGTCACCCGACGTTCGAGGGCAAGGACGGCGAGCACAGACGGCGGACCCGGCACGTCGTCGCTCTCCGGGTCGGTGGGCGGCAGGCCGATCTGGGCGAGCGCGGCCTGATGCGCCTTGGCCACCTTGAGCCGGACGGTGGCGAGGGATGCCGTGGCCTGGTCGAGCTCGTGGGTCTGGACCTGCGCTGTCGCGCGGTCGAGCGCGGCCTTCGCCTGGCTGATCGGCCGGGCCACCGACTGCGGGATCCGCGCGGCGTCGGCAGCGGTGTCCGACGTCGAGGCGGCGCCGGCGATCGGGACCATCGAGACGGCCAGGGTGAGTGCGAGCGTGGTTCCGAGCAGCGCGCCGAGCGGCGCTGCGCGAATCGGACGGGGTGTGGGCGAACGGTGCTGGGCAGACATGGGGATCTCCTTGTTCTGTTGGCGATTCTGTTGGGTGGTTGAGCTACTCGTCGGTGTCGTGGCCGCCCGCGTCCTCGTTGCACTCGATCTGCGGCGGTTCCTCACCGGGGAACGCCATCAGGTCCAGCTGCGGCCGGGGCCCGCTGAGCCCGAACGTGAAGGCAGACCGGAGCGAGCGCACGCCGTGCCTTGCCCTCGTAGACGAACCCGCTGCCGTCGCGACCGCCGATGCTGCTGGCACCGAGGAGGAACATGCACTCGTCGAACTGGGTGAACTCCTCCACCGGCTCCCACATGTCCTCCACCTCCTCGCGGAGCGCGTGCGTGTCCTCGGCGAGGTCGTCGATCGCGTCGGCGAGCTCGCCGCCGCGGTCGGCCTCGGTGGCCCCGTCGCCAGTCGGCGTCGCACCGGTCCGGTCGCCGTCCTCCCCCGGCTCGTTCTGGCACTCCCGCGGGACGAACGGCCGGTCCCGCCCGACGAAGGCGAGCAGCTCGTAGTCGGGGTCGTCCCACTCACTGCTGTCGATGCCCATCGCCGCGTGGTAGCCCATGCCGTCGCCGTCGCGGAACAGGTGCCCGAAGCGGCCGTCGAGGTCACCGGTCTCGGTCACCGGCACCCAGGACAGGCAGGACTCCCACTCGTCGAAGCGCTCGGACATCCGATCGACCGCAGCAAGGCGCCGCTCCAGGGCCTTGACCTTCCGCTGCAGGTGTCGCACCCGCGACCAGAGGTCGCCGCGGCGCCGCCTGGTCGAGCGACGTCCGGGCGTCGTCCCCGGTCCCGTTGGGGTCGACCGGTGCGCTCACGCAGGACGGCCGGCGCTCGAACGACAGCAGGGCGAAGTCGGGCCAGTCGTCGCCGCGGTGCAGCACCAGCGCCGGCCGGCGGTCGAACCCGGTGCCGTCGCAGCTCGTCGTAGAGGAAGCCGAAACGGTGGTCGGGGTCTCCCGCCTCGTCGGTCGGGACCAGCGAGACGCACCTGGCCCAGACGCGGTAGCGGTGCGCCATCCGCTCCATCTCGACGATGTCCCTGGTCATGTGCGCGACCCGGTGCTCGAGGGTGCTCACCCTGCCCTTCAGGGAGCGCGACCCGTCCTGGTCGGCGGCGGTGTCCGGCGACCACGGCGCCACCAGGCTCACCACCAGCCCCGCGACGACCACGGCTCCGGTCACCGGGAGTCGGCTCAGCCGTTCGCGCACCGCGGGGATCATGGCGCCACCTCCACCTCGACGGCACCGAGATCACAGTGCGTGCCACTGGGCCGCGGGATGCCGCGCTGGTCGTGGGCCAGGATCCTTACCGGATCGATCATGCCGTCGAACAGCACCAGGCCGTTCAGCATGTCGACGTAGTCCCGCCAGCTGCACCGGTCGCCGGGGATTCGATCCAGCACCGGACTGCCCGCCTGGGGGAGCAACGTCTCGCCGGAGCCACCGTTGTCGGCCAGCAGGTCGAGACCGGGCCCGTCCGGTCGGAACAGGTCGCGCCGCCCTTCGAGCCCGCACGAGGGGTGCGTGGTCAGGTTGTAGCCGAAGGACTGGCTGTGACTGACCCGGCAGGTGACCGACGTCGGCTGCACGTCCCCGCTCACGCCCTCGGTGCGCGCCGGACCGATGATCGAGCCGAAGCTGCGCAACGTGTCTCCGACGCCCACGTTTGCGGCGACGCCTGAGACGTTGTCGCTGACGGTGCTGTCGACGAGGGTGAGATTGCCGGCGGCGAGGATTCCGCCGCCCTGGCCCTCGGCGTAGTTGCGGGCGATGGTCGAGGTGGCCACGTACGAGTTGCCGCGCGACCAGATGCCGCCCCCGACGTGGGCGACCGCCGCGTTGCGCGCGATGGTCGAACCGACGACGAGCACGTCCGCCTCGCCCGAGATCGCACCCCCACGGTCGTCTGCCCGGTTGGCGTTGACCGTCGAGTTGATGATGGCCACGTCGCCGTCGAGGGTGAAGATCGCGCCGCCCGGTCCGTCGGCGGTGTTGCCGTCGACGGTCGAGTCGATCACCGTGACGTCGCCTACCTCGTCGGTGTAGAGCGCACCCCCGTCACCGTCGGTGGTGTTGCCGTCGATGTGCGAGCGCACGACGAGGATGTCGCCGGTCGAGGCGATCGCCCCACCGCTGCCGTCGACCAGGTTGCTGGAGATGATCGAGTCGAAGACCCGCACGCCTCCGCGCCGGGCGTACACCGCTCCTCCGTCGTCGTTGGCGAGGTTGCCGGTCATGACGGAGCGGATGATCGTCGCCCGCCGCATCGAGAAGATGCCGCCACCGGGTTCCTCGGCGAGGTTCTGCTTCACGACCGAGTCGACCAGCGCTGATCTCACCGCGGGTCGTGACGGCAGCCCCTGGGCCGTCCGACCCGCCGCGGGTCAGCGTGACGTCCTTGATCACCAGGTGTCCGGTGCCGTCCTGGCGCAGCAGCCGTTTCTCGAAGCAGGTCTGCTGGATCCGGTGGCCCTGCCCGTCGAGCGTCATGGGATAGGAGGACTCGCGGATCGGGTCGCCCATCCGGCAGGCGCGCAGGTAGATGTCGGCTCCGAGCTCGATCCGGGTGCGACGAGGGTCCGCCCACGCCGCCCGCAGCTGGGCCTCGGTACGCACGACCGCGTGCGGCCGGTACGTGGTCTCGGCGGATGCGTGCGCGCCGTCGTGAGCGGCTCGGTGCTGCGCGGGCCCGGACGGGGTCGACGCCTCGGGTGTGCGGGGCGCGCTCGGCGCCACGGTCAGCGCCATCAGGCCGGCGACGACGGCCGAGCGGACCAGCGTCGCGGAGGCGCTCATCGGTCGCTCCGCGGCGGCGTGCCGGGCGATCGAGAGCGGTCGGGATCGAACGAGTCATGGCAGTGCTCCCTGCTGGTCGACAGTGGCAGTGCCGCTGTACCGACGACGATGGATGCGCACCCACGTGCGTCGCGCCCGTGAGCACCCGGGTCCTCCCCGGGTTTCGAGCGTTCACTCGACCGGCCCCGGATCCAGGCTTCGAGGTCTGGTCTACGCCCGCACGCCCGCATCCCGCAGCCGTACGCCGTGAACCGGCTGCGGTTGCCGCTCGTCCGAGGAGCCTGGGGGCACTCGGCCGTCGTACGGATACGGTCTGCCCATGGCTGACATCACCGCGCTGATCCTCGAGGACCACACCTGGTTCCGACAGCAGTTCGCGGCGCTGGACGAGCTGCAGGGCCAGTCACCCCTCGACGTCGAGGCGGTCACGGCGATCTGGCGGCCGCTGGCGGCCCGGCTGGACATGCATGCGATCGCCGAGGAGGAGATCTTCTACCCGCAGCTGCTCAAGCGCGGCGAGGAGGACCCCGAGGCGGAGACCCTGGACGCGATCGGCGACCACAACGACATCCGCGACGGGGTGCACGACGCCGACCGCCATCCCGTCGGCACCGCCGAGTGGTGGGCCGCCGTCGGGGCGGCGCGGGAGGCCAACGACGAGCACATGGCCGAGGAGGAGCGCGAGGGCCTCGCCGACTTCCGCCAGCACGCCCCCGCCGGGCTGCGGGAGTCGCTGGGCAAGCGGTTCACCGAGTTCCTCGACCGGCATCCCACTACCGCGGGTGTCGACACCGACGACAAGGACCCCGAGGGTTACGTACGCGCCGTCGAACGGGAGCTCCACCCGGCGACGGACGAGGCGTCCGGGGGCGACGGCTCACTGGGCATCGGCAGTCTGAAAGGACGATGACGACATGACGGTCACGGACCACCTGCTGCGCGGACTCGCGCCGATTCCCACCAAGGCGTGGGAGGTCGTCGACGACGAGGCGCGCGAACGGCTGACCCCGCTGCTGGCCGCGCGGCGGCTGGCCGACTGGGTCGGACCCGGCGGCTGGCACCACGACGCCATGAGCATCGGCCGCACGACCACGCTGGCCGGCGTGCCTGCGGGAGTCACTGCACCGCCCGAGATCGAGACCCGCCAGCGGCGGGTGCTGCCGCTGACCGAGTTCCGGGTGCCGTTCAGTGTGAGCCGGGCCGAGATCGACGACATCCAGCGCGGCTCCAGCAATCCCGAGCTCGACGACCTCGGCCGCGCCGCCCGGCAGGCTGCAAGCATCGAGAACCGCGCCGTGTTCCACGGCTGGGCCGCGGCGGGCATCGACGGCATCGCCCAGTCCACGCCGCACCCGGCCGGCGAGCTCGGCGACGACTGCAACCGCTACCCGGCGATCGTCGCGTCGGCGGTCGACCGGCTGCGCCGCTCCGGGATCGCCGGACCGTACGCGCTGGCGATCAGCCCGGAGCGCTACACCAGCGTGGTGGAGACCACCGAGCACGGGGGCTACCTGCTGCTCGACCACCTGACCCGCATCCTCGGGGGCGCGGTGGTCTGGGCACCCGGCGTGGACGGTGCCCTGGTGATCAGCCAGCGCGGGGGCGACTTCCTGCTCGACGTCGGGCAGGACCTCGCCATCGGCTACAGCCACCACGATGCCGACACCGTGACCCTCTACCTCGAAGAGAGCTTCACCTTCCGGGTCGTGGAGCCGGACGCCGCGCTGTCGCTGACCTGAGGGGTCCCGCCTGCTCCGCACCGCAGGCGGCGGTCCGAGACCTGCCCACAACCGATTGTGCGATCTGCGCCAGACCCCGCACGCTAGGGTCGGGCAGGAAGTACGCTGAGCCCGCGACAGGCTGAGCACAATCGGTTGTTCACCGCGCCGAGACGGTCCGGAGCGGCCGGGCAGTCCCACGAAAGGCTTGGGCACCCATGCTGGAGCATCTCCGCGTCATCGAGCTGGGACAGGTCATCGCCGGCACCCTGGGCGGGACGGTGCTCGCCGACCTCGGGGCCGACGTGATCAAGGTGGAGCCACCCGCCGGCGACGCCGGCCGCCGCGGCGCCGTCTACGGCATCGGCACCGAGAGCGCGATCCACCTCACCTTCAACCGGTCCAAGCGCAGCATCGCGGTCGACCTCAAGACCGACGCAGGCCGCGCCATGCTGCTCGACCTGGTCAAGAGCGCGGACGCGGTCGTGGAGAACTTCCGACCGGGCGTGATGGATCGGCTCGGCATCGGCTACGACGTCATGCGCGAGGTCAACCCGCGCATCATCGTGGTGTCAGTGTCCGGCTTCGGCGCCACCGGGTCCGGCCGGGAACGCCCCGCCTACGACCTGATCATGCAGGCCGAGTCGGGTCACATGAGCATCATGGGGGAGCCCGGCCGGCCGCCGGTGATCTTCGGCATCCCGCTCGCCGACATGCAGGCCGGGGTGTTCGCGGCCGTCGCCGTGCTCGCCGGGGTCAACGGTCGGGGCGACACCGGCCCGGGTCACCACATCGACCTGTCCATGTTCGACATCATGGTGTCGATGCTCGGCCACGTCGGAACGCTCTTCCTCAACACCGGGATCGAGCAGACCCCGCAGGGGTCCGCACACCCGTTCATCACCCCGTGGCAGGCGTTCGAGTGTGCCGACGGCGCGTACATCGTCGTGGCGCCGCGGGAGGAACGGTTCTGGCAACGGCTGGTCGAGGCGCTCGACATCGAGAGCCTGCGCGCGCCGGAGTACGCCACCGCCACCTCGCGGACGCTGCACCGCGACGCGGTGATCGAGACCCTGTCGACGACGTTCCTCGAGCGCCCCTCGACCGCGTGGCTGACCCTGCTGGAGGCGGCCGACGTCCCGGTGGCGCCGGTGCGCAACCTGCCCCAGGTGTTCGCCGACCCCGTGCTGGTCGAGCGCGGCCTCATGCAGGAGGTGAAGTCACCCGCCGGCGACGCGATGCGGCTGGTCGGCAGCGTGCTGAAGGTCGAGGGCCGGCAGCCGCCGGCGCCCAGGCACGCCCCCGCCCTGGGCGCCGACACCGACGCGATCCTCAGCGACCTGCTCGGCTACTCGGCCGAGCGCATCGACCAGATGCGTGCGCAGCACGTGGTCAGCTAGCCGGCGGGTCGGTCATGCAGCCGAAGCTGACCCTGCAGGAGGTCGCCAAGCGCGCCGGCGTCGACAAGAGCACCGCCTCCCGGGCGCTCAACCCGGAGACGCGGTCGCAGGTCAAGGCCGAGACGGCGGAGCGGGTGCTGCAGGTCGCCGAGGAGGCGGGCTACCTCCCCAACGGGATCGCCCGTGGGCTGCGGATCAAGCGCTCGTACACGATCGGGATCCTGGTCCCGGACATCACCAACCCGTTCTTCCCGCCGGTGCTGCGCGGGCTCGACGACGTGTTCAGCGGGGTGGGCTACCAGACGCTGATCGCCAACACCGACGACGACCCGCGGCGGGAGAAGTCGGCCTACCAGGCGTTCATCGAGCGGCAGGTGGACGGCCTGGTCGTCGGCGTGGCGTCGTTCCAGGACGAGCTGCTCGACTCCGCGATCGCCAGCGGCATCCCCGTCGTGCTGCTCAACCGCCAGGTCGGGCGGCTGGACGTCTCCGCCGTGTGCAGCGACGACGAGAGCGGCATCAAGCTCGCGGTGGAGCACCTCGCCTCGCTGGGCCACCGGTCGATCGCGCACGTGGCCGGGCGGATGGAGTCGTCGACCGGGTTCACCCGGCACCGCGCGTTCACCTACGCGATGGAGTCGCTGGGGCTGCATCCCGACCCTGACCTCATCGTGGTGAGCGGCCGGCTGACCGAGGAGGCCGGCGAGGAGGCGACCCTCGAGCTGCTGGGCCGCGGCGGCGAGATGACCGCCATCGTCGCGGCGACGGACATGCTGGCCCTCGGCTGTCTCGACGCCCTCGAGCAGAGCGGGCTGACCTGCCCGGGCGACATCAGCGTGGTCGGCCACAACGACGTCCGGTTCGCCAACAAGGTGCGGCCGCCGCTGACCACCGTGCGGGTCCCGCAGTACCAGCTCGGGGTGCTTGCGGCGCACACCCTGCTCGAGCAGATGGACGAGTCCCGCAAGTCGCCGCAGACGGTGCTGCTGCAGCCCCAGCTGATCGTCCGGGAGTCCACGGCGGCGCCCCGGGTCCGATCCTCCCGATAAGGCCCGATCCGCCCGGAGCAGTGGCCGGCAGCGGCGATTGACAGCCCCCGGGAGTTGGGCCAGGGTGGGTTCCACAATCGGTTGTGGAACCCGGCCCGGCGTCGGCTGTCCACCCCGAGCTCCCGGCACGGCACCGCTCCGCCAGCTCCCCCAAGGGGTAGACATGCGCCTCGCAGTCGTCCAACCGCGTACCCACCGGCCCCCCGACGACGAGAAGAACCTCGCGGAGGCGGTGCAGATCATCGACGAGTGTGCGGCGCGCGGCGCCGACCTGGTCGCGCTGCCCGAGACCTACCCCGGCCCGTGGCGGCTGCCGGCGGCGTTCGACCCCGTGCCCGCGATCACCGAGGCGGCGGCGCGCAACGGCGTCTTCGTCCAGTTCGGCACCCTGGAGCCGATCGAGGGCACCCCGCGGTCGGCGCACAACGTGCTGGCCCTGGCCTGGCCGGACGGACGCCCACCCGACCGCTACCGCCGCACCCACCCGCTCGGCCCGTGGATCTACACCGGCGGCGACTACTGGGACTTCGACTACGTCGCCGCCGACGAGTTCCCGGTGTTCGAGACGCCGCTGGGTGTGCTGGGCCTGGCGATGTGCAGCGAGGTCTACGTGCCCGAGGTCGCCCGGCGGCTGGCCCTCAACGGGGCCGAGCTGATCCTGCTGCCGGCGGGATCGGACAAGAAGCTGCTGTGGGAGACCTGGCGGCACCTGATCTGGGCCCGCGCCATCGAGAACCTCGCGATCGTCGTCACCACGCAGAACCTGCTGAACCCGGACGACCGCGGGCTCGCGATGGTGGCCTCGCCCGAGGAGGTGCTGTTCGAGACCACGGCGGCGGGCACGTTCCTGGTCGACGTCGACCTCACGCGCGTCCGCGAGCTGCGGCAGGGCAGGGACCAGGTGGGGTCTGCGTCGGTCAACCGGGTCAAGGCAGGGCTGCTGACGCAGTGGCACCGCCCCGAGCTGAAGGGCATCGGATGATCATCGACTGGGACGAGGCCATCGTCATGGACGACGGCCTCACGCTGCGCTGCGACGTCTTCCGGCCGGAGGGCGCCGACGGCAGCTGGCCGGTCGTGCTCAGCCACGGTCCGTACGCGAAGGGCCTCACGTTCCAGGAGGGCTACCCCGACTCGTGGCGGATCCTGGTCGAGGGGCACCCCGAGATCACCGCCGGCTCGTCGTGCACGTACCAGGCGTGGGAGGTGGTCGACCCCGAGGTGTGGACCGCGGCGGGCTACGTCTGCGTCCGCGTCGACGCCCGCGGCTGGGGACGCTCCCCCGGCTTCGCCAACCCCTGGTCCGCGCGCGAGACCAAGGACCTCTACGACTGCATCGAGTGGGCGGGCACGCAGCCGTGGAGCACCGGCAAGGTGGGGCTCGCCGGCATCTCGTACTTCGCGATGAACCAGTGGCAGGTGGCAGAGCTCGACCCGCCGCACCTCACCGCGATGATCCCGTGGGAGGGGCTCGCCGACTTCTACCGCGACATGGCCTACCACGGCGGCATCCCCGCGACCACGCCACAGACCTGGTACGGCCGGGTGATCGAGACGGTGCAGCACGGCATCGGCGACAACGGGTTCCGCAACCCCAACACCGGCGTGACGGCCACCGGCCCGGAGACGATGTCCGACGACGAGCGTGCCGCCAACCGGGCCGACTGGGTGTCGACCCTGCGGGAGCACCCGCGCAGCGACGACTTCTGGCAGCAGTACCAGGCCGACTGGTCGAAGGTCAGGGTCCCGTTCCTGTCGTCGGGCAACTGGGGCGGGGCGGCGATGCACCTGCGCGGCAACGTCGAGGCGTTCACCGAGGCGGCGTCGACGGACAAGTGGCTGGAGATCCACGGCCGCGAGCACTGGACCGAGTTCTACACCGACTACGGCCGTCGGCTGCAGATGCGCTTCTTCGACCACTTCCTCAAGGGCGAGGACAACGACTGGCCGGACCAGCCACGGGTCCACCTGCGCGTACGCACCGTCGACGGCTTCGTCGACCGCGCCGAGCAGGAGTGGCCGCTGGCCCGTACGCAGTGGACGCGCCTCTACCTCGCCGCCGACAAGACGGCGCTGACCGACGAGGCGCCTGTCGACCCGGCCGGCACCGACTTCACCGCGATGACGACCGGACTCACCTTCCGCACCGAGCCGCTGACCGAGCCGACCGAGATCACCGGTCCCGTCTGCCGTCAAGCTCTTCGTCTCCTCCTCGACCGACGACGCCGACCTCTTCGTGGTGCTGCGGGTGTTCGACGCCGACGACGAGGAGGTGGTCTTCTCCGGGGCGATCGACCCGCACACCCCGATCGGCCAGGGCTGGCTTCGGGCGTCCAGTCGCAGGCTCGATCCCGAGCGCAGCCGGGCCGACCGGCCCTACCACACGCCACGACGTCGTGGAGCCGCTGACGCCGGGCGAGGTCTACGAGCTCGACATCGAGGTCTGGCCGACGTGCCTCGTGGTCCCGGCGGGCTGCACGATCGCGCTCACCGTCCAGGGCCACGACTACGAGTACGAAGGCTCCGACGTCACCGCGACCCTGAGCCACTTCAAGGGCAAGGGGATGAAGGGCTGCGGCATCTACCTCCACGACGACCCCGCGGTACGCCCCAGGTCCCGCTACGGCGGCACCACCACCGTGCACACCGGCGGCGACCACGCGTCGTACCTGCTGCTGCCCGTCATCCCCGGCACCTGACCACAGGGTCGGCGGCCGGGTGTCTGAGGTGCAGGTGGAGATGGTCGACGGCATCGCCGTGCTGACCATCGCCCGCGAGGACAAGCTCAACGCCCTCAACCGCGCCGGCTGGGAGGCGCTGCGCACCGCCGTGCAACGCTGCGACCACCCCGACGTCAAGGGCGTTGTCATCACCGGGGCGGGCGCTCGTGCCTTCGTCGCCGGCGCGGACATCGAGGAGATGCTGCCCCGCGCACCGGTGGTGGCTCTCGACGGCCTCGCGCAGAGCGTGGTGCAGACCATCGCGGACCTGCCGGTGGTGACCGTTGCGGCGCTCAACGGCCTGGCCCTCGGCGGTGGCTTCGAAGTGGCGCTGGCCTGCGACTTCCGGCTCGCGACAGCGGACGCGCAGGTGGGCCTCCCGGAGGTGGGGCTGGGACTGGTTCCTGGTGCCGGCGGGACGCAGCGGCTGCTCGCCCACGTGGGGCTCGGCGTCGCCAAGGAGGTCATCCTGCTCGGACGCATCCTCCATGCCGACGAGGCCCTGCGACCTCGGCCTGGTGACCAGGCTCGTCGCCCTCGAGGACCTCGTCCCCGAGGCGGTCTCGACGGCACGCACGGTGTCCCGCAAGGGACCGGTCGCGGTCCGGCTGGCCAAGCTGATGCTGGCGGAGGCCTCCGGCGGCCGCGCGAGCGCCGAGCTCGAGCGCGTCGCCTACGCCGTGTCCGTTCTACACCGAGGACCGGGCCGAGGGCATGCGGGCCTTCCTCGAGGGGCGGCGCCCGGACTTCTCCGGCGCGTGAGCGACCGGCGCTAGTCGTCGTCCTCGAGCGAGACCTCGGTGCGGGTACGCCGCGTGGGCTCCCAGCTCCTGCTGGTGCGCGCGCCGACCCGGTTGCCGAGCACTCCGATGCCGGCGACGTCCAGCTCGACGACGTCGTCGGGCTGCAGCTTCTTGAACAGCTCGAGGCCGGACCCGAACCCGACCGTGCCGGAGCCGAGCACCTCGCCCACGGTCAGGTCCTCGCTCTGCGAGAGGAACGCCACCATCTCCTCGACGCTCCACATCATCGTCGAGGTGCTGCCGCGACTGCGCTCCTCGCCGTTCACCGTCGCCACCATCGCCAGGTCGCGTACGTCGAGGCTGTCCGCCGTGGTGACCCACGGCCCGACCGCGGTGACGAAGTCCTTGCTCTTGGCCGGCCCGAACCCGCTGCTCATCTCCTGCGCCTGGATGTCGCGCGCGGAGAAGTCGTTCATGATCGTGTAGCCGAAGACGTGCCGCCCGGCCTCGGAGGGATCCAGGTCGCGGCCGCCGCGGCCGATCACGATCGCCAGCTCGAGCTCGTAGTCCATGAACCTCGACCCGGCGCACCAGGCGATCTCCGCGCCGGCGCCGACGATCGTGGCCGGGTTCATCTTGTAGTAGACCGGGATGTCGTAGAAGTAGTCGGGCACCGTCCGCTTGCCGCGCTTGTGCGCGTTGATGAGGTGCTGCTCGAACGCGGAGCTGTCCCGCATCACCGGTGGATCGACGAGGCGTCAGCCACTCCACCTCGTCCCACGCCAGCGTCGCCGGCCCGAGCTCGCCGGACAGGACCGCGTCGAGCGCCTCGGTGAACGCGTCGCCCGCGCGCAGCGCGGCGGTCAGGCTGCCGGGGAACACCGTGTTCGCCAGCCGCTGCGCGGCGTCCCACTCGGCTCCGCGGTCGCGCAGCCGGTGCGTCTCGGCGGTCGCGAGGTCGACCACCTCCCGGTCGTCCGGGTGCACCGCCACCAGCCTGCGGCACCGGGCCGTCCAGGCCCTGCCGGCTGATCCGCCCGATGTGCACGTCACGACTCCGGGGAGGCGGGCAGGGGGTCGAGCACGAAGCGCTGCCGTTCCTCCAGCAGGGGGACGATCTCGCCCTCCACGATCGCCTGGAAGTGCGCGGTCGCCCGGTGCGCCTCGAGGGCCGCCTGGTCGACGTACTCCTCGTAGAGCACGAACTCGTCCGGGTTCTCCACGGATCGGCCGGCGCGGTAGTCGACGCAGTCGGGCTCGTCCCGCTGCACCGCCGCGGCCATCCTCGTCAACGCCTCGGCGATGCGGTCGCCCTCGCCCGTTCGCGCTCGGTACCTCGCGACAAGCACTCGTCTGGACATCTAGGTCTCCTCTCCGTCGGTCTCGTCATTTTCATGTCGTGCGAGGGCACTGCCCGCGCCTGCTTCACCAACCCGTGCCCGAACAGCCACACCAGTGCCGCGGAGGCGAACGAGAACCCTGCCGCCACCGCCCAGGCGCCGAGGAACGAGCCGTGGTCCGCGACGAGGCCGAGCACGATCGGCCCGGCGACGCCCCCGAGGAACGCCCCGGTCTGCGTGATGCCCACCGCGGCGCCGGGTGACACCGGGTTGAGCTTGATCATGGCCAGGTTGTACGAACCCAGCCAGGCCCATCCGGTCGCGAACGTCAGCGGCACCGCCACCCACAGCAGGGTCGTGTCGGCGTAGCCGAGCAGCAGGAACGCCCCGCCGCCCAGCACGAGCATCCCGATCACGAGGTCCAGCTGGTTGCCCGAGCGGTGGTCCGACCACTGCCCGACGGCGAGCCTGCTGACCAGGCCGATGACGCTGCCGACCGCCACCAGGACCCCGGCGTCCGCCTCGGCCATCCCGGTCGTCACCGCGGACGTGACCGTGTACGTGCCCAGGGTGGCAGCGGCCGCACTGCCCAGGGCGAACGCGACCGCCGCGAGCACGAGGCGCGACCGGGCGACGTCGGTCTGACCGGCCGGCCCGGACGGCAGGCCGGCGCCCCGAGGGGTGCTCGGGATGGTGCACAGCACGAGCCACCGTGAGGACGGCGGCCGCGGCGAACACCCAGCGCCATCCGACGGTCAGCGCGATCGACGGCACCGCGAGTCCGGAGAGCAGCGCCGCGATGGGGATGGACGAGTGCTTCATGCCGAAGGCGAGTCCCTGTCGGCCGGGCGCCACCTGCCGGGAGACCAGCACGCTGGACGCGCTCCGGGTCAACGCCGTACCGACGCCGCACAGCAGCATGTAGAAGATCAGCACCGGCACGGTGTCGACGGTCGTCGCCATGCCCACGAAGGACACGAGGTACGTCACCAGGCCGATCCGCAGGGAGCGGTCGGTGCCGATCCGCTCCGCCCAGGCCCCCAGCGGGGTGGAGAAGACGGCGGCCGAAGGAAGTACGACGCGTACACGAAGCCCAGCGAGCTGATGCTCATCCCGATGTCCTCGCGCAGCTGGATCGCCAGCACGCCGGCCAGGAAGATCGGCAGCACGCCCACCGTGTCGACGGCGGTCGCGACCAGGGCGGGGCGGACCCAGGCAGTCGGGGGCTCGGCCCGCAACGGGCTCACCGGAGCGGCGCTCGACCCCTCGGTCATCCCTGCTCGTCGGTGTGCGCCAGCGCTGCCGGCGCCGCGCGACCCATCCCTACCGCCCGACCCACTTCGGGGGCCGGCCCTCTTCGAAGGCGCGGGCACCCTCCTTGACGTCCTCGGTCTGCCACACCTCCTTGAGGATGTACGCAGACAGCTCGAGCGAGTCGCGCAGGCCGCTGTTGAGGCCCTCCATGATCGCCTGCTTGGAGTACTGCACCGCGAGCGGCGAGTTGCCCAGGACGTCGCGGGCGATCTCCTCCGCGCGGGTCAGCAGCTGGTCGGGAGGCACCACCTCGGTGAGCAGGCCGATGCGGTAGGCCTCCTGGGCGTTGATGCGATAGGCCTTGCCCTGCAACGTCATCCGCAGCACGTGGTTGAGCGGGATCCGGCGGCTGAGCCCGATCGGCTCCCACCCCGACACCAGCCCGACGTTGACGTGGGAGTCGAAGAACTGCGCGTTGGTGGACCCGATGATGATGTCCGTGTCGCAGATGAAGTGCAGCCCACCGCCGCAGCACACGCCGTTGACAGCGCAGATGATCGGCTTGTACAGCGACTCCATGATGCGCGCCACCGGCAGCCAGATGTGGCCCATCGGCTTGGTCCGCGACTCCTTGACGTCGACGCCGGCGCAGAAGTACTTCTCTCCGGCACCGGTGACGATGGCGACCCACGTCTCGTCGTCGTCGCGGAAGTCCGTCCAGATGGCCTCCATCTCCAAGCACATCTGGACGTTGAACGCGTTGGCCGCGCGCTCGCGGTTCAGCGTCACGTAGGCGATGCGGTCCTTCTTCTCGTACACCGTCTCGGTGAGCGTGACACCGTTCACGGACTCGATGGGCACGGCGATGACGTCCTTCGTCTCGAGGGGCTGTCGATCAGACCGGTGAGAAGCCACCGTCGACGTTGATGGCCTGCATGGTGATCGCCCCGGCACCGTCGGAGAGCAGGAACAGCACCAGCGGCACGACCTCGACGGGGTCGATGAAGCGACCCATCGGGATCTTGGCCATCCACTGCGCCCTGGTCTCCTCGATCGACGCGCCCGAGTCGCGGGCGAACTTCCGCATGCTGTCCTCGACCATGTCGGTCAGGACGAAGCCGGGGCAGATCGCGTTGACCGTGACGCCGTGCGGTGCGGCCTCGAAGGCCACCTCCTTGGTCAGCCCGAGCACGGCGTGCTTGGACGAGACGTAGGCGGCACGGTTGGGACCGATCGGCACCTTGCTGGACGTCGAGGCGATGTTGATGATCCGGCCCGAGCCGCGCTCGAACATCTCACCGATGACCTCGCGGATCATGTAGAAGTACGAGTTGACGTTGACGCCGTAGTGGTACTCCCACGCCTCGTCGCTGTGGTGCGAGATGGGCTCGTTGTCGAGCACGCCGGCGCTGTTGATCAGGCCGTGGATCTCGCCGAGCTGGTCGCGGGCGGTGCTGACGGCTTCCTTCACCGCGTCGCGGTCGCTCACGTCCACCGGGACCGCGATGCCGCGACCCTCGAGCGGCTCGAACTCCTGCTCCAGCTCCTTGAGCGCCGACTCGGTCCTGGCGAGCAGGGCCACGGTCGCGCCTTCGCGGGCCATGCCACGGGCGATCTCGCGACCCATCCCCTTGCTGGCCCCGGTGATGACGTAGTTCCTGCCGGTGAGCTGACCCATCGTCGTTCCTTTCGTTCATTCGTCAGGTGGAGGGCACTTCCTATGCGCGGCGCTGCTCCTCCTCGACGATCGCGGCGAACACCCGTTCGCTCGGCTCGCGGCGGCGCAGCCGCACCTCGTGCCGCACCCGGTCGAGGACGCGGGTCGCGACCTCCTCGTCGATGGGTCCCCAGCCGGCGTCGAGCACCCGGCGCTGGATGGCCTTGGGGCCGGAGTAGTGGCACAGCGGCACGTACGACTCGTTGCCGATGACCCGCGGCGCCCATGCGTTGAACGACCACTCGTCGTCCTCGGGCAGCGCGTAGTGCACCTCGGCGGCGTGCGAGAAGGCGGTGTGCCCGGTGCCGGCCATGTGCTGCGGGATCGGCTGGTTCCACACGTCGGCGACCCACTCGGACAGGTCCTGGAGCAGGTCCATCCGCAGGCCGGTGTCGTAGCCGTACATCATCTCGAGCACGGGTGCCAGCACGGCCAGGTTGGGCACGCCGGCGCGCTCACCGAGGCCGTTGATGCACCCCTCGAGGACCTCCGCGCCGCCTTCCAGCGCCGCCAGCTGGCCCGCGGTGCCGAGCTCGAAGTCGTTGTGGCTGTGGATCGCGAGCGGGATGTCCGGGCCGAGGATGTCCTTGACCTGCTTGGCGTGGTGCTTGTAGACCGCCGGGATGCAGGCGCCGCAGATGTCGTCGATGCGGAGCGCGTCGATGCCGGCTTCCTTCAGCCGCGACACGATCGTCTTCAGCCAGTCGAGGTCGAGGCGGGAGAAGTCCATCAGGTTGGGATTCATGTACGCGCCCTGCGACTTGCCGTACTGAATCGCCTCGCACGCGAGGTCCAGCGCCTGCGCCCGGGTGATGGTCAGGCCGCCCATCGACTCGACGAGCTTGTAGTTGTAGTCGGAGATGGCGAAGGCGGGGCAGATGATGTCCGCGCCCGCGTCGAGGCACAGGTCGATCTCCTCGCGGCACGCCTCGGGGTTCAGCGCGGCGGTGGGGTGGACGAGCGCCTGGATGCGGAAGTTGACCCCGAGCTTCTTGGTCTCCTTGATCTCGTCGATGTAGTCGTGGTGCATCTCGACGATGTGGATGCCGACCTCGTCGATGCGACGGGCGAACTCCAGCACCGCGTCGAGTCCGACCGACACACCCGCCACCTGGCGGCCCTCGCGCAGCGTCATGTCCATCAGCTGCACCGTCGACGGCAGGTTCATGTCCTTGCGGATGTTCTCGTCGAAGTTGTACGTGCTCACCGCCCACATGCCCTCGCGGAACCCGGGGCGGTCGCCGTTCGCCTCACCGGAGGTGCGGACGCCTTCCTCCGCGGACGTGGAACCAGTGGCGGCGACAGGCGCAGCGCCGAGAAGTACGTCGAGCTCGTCCAGGCGAACTGTCATGGGTGCCTCGATTCCAATCGATTGTGGTCGAGGCGCCTGCGCCGTCGATCCGCGTCGAACCGGCAGCCACCGGCGAGGCGGACGCTACTTCCGGCCGAGGAAGCAAGACAAGACGTTCTCGTTACGCTTCGACCCCGAAGCATCTGGCTAGGTCAGGTCGCGGCTGGGCAGGGCCACCAGTGCCGTGCCGGGTGTGGTCCTGGTGCCCGATTCGTCCTCGCACCAGATGTCCAGCTCGACCATGCCGGGCGTCTCGTGCCGCGACTCGTCCTGCCAGACCGTGCGCACGACTCCCCGCACCGCGATCGGCTCCCCGGGACGGTCGACACCCCGGTAGGAGCATCCGAACCGCACGACCCGGCCGGCGGGAGCGATCCAGTCGTGCAGCAGCTGGCCGAGGAACGCGTGCTTGAGGGCGCCGTGCACCAAGAGTCCCGGATGCCCGAGCTCGCGGGCATGGTCGAGGTCGTAGTGGATCTCGTAGAAGTCACCCGAGGCAGCGGCCCACTGCACGAGCTGCCGCGGCGTGCACGTCTTGGCCAGCGGAGGGATCTCCTGGCCGACCGTCACGTCCTCGAAGAGGGTCTGGTGCACAGCGCCGCCGTTCGGTAGTGGTTTCGCCTCAGTAGTTGATCGCGGTGGCGCGTACCCGGGCGACGACCTCGTCGCCTCGCCGGTAGGACGTCTCGCGGGTGATGAGGATGAAGTCGCCGATGCTGCCGTTGCGCTGCTTGATGTCCACGATCCGGGTGGTGGCCTCGAGGACGTCCCCCGCGTGCACGTCGGCCAGGTACTCGCAGTCGGTGCCGGCGTTGAGGCTGCGCGACAGCGCGGGGTTGAGACCCCTGATCGGCGGCCCTGGCTCCGGGGCGTGCGGCAGGTGCTGCGGGGTCCCCAGGAAGCCGGGTGGGGCCGGCAGGTCGGCGTGCCCACGCCCACGGGCGACGTCGATGTCGTAGTAGACGGGATCGTCGAACCCGACGGCGCGGGCCCACATCCGCACGCCGGTGCGGTCCACCTCGTGCACGACTGCGGGCCAGTCCTGTCCCACCAGAGACCGCATGTCCGCGGTGATCAGAGGGTCGCTGAGATCGTCCGGCACGGGATCACCCCAATCGGTTGCGAAACTAGCACCATCGGGTGTCAACTGACTCCCAGGACGTGAGATGTGCCGGAAACACTGCGCGGCACAGCTCTCCCGGGGTCAACGATCAGCGGGAAGTGAGGCGCGAGAATGTCCATGACCGTCGCCGGGGCCGCGCCACCGCTCGCCTTCACCGCCCAGGTCCGGCTGCTCACCCAGCTGCTGGAGTCCCGGATGCAGACGATCTGCACCGGTTTCGACCTCACCCGGGGCGAGTTCGACGTGCTCAGCGCGATCGGCACCGACGCCACGCCGGTCACCCCCAAGGTGCTGCTCGCGCGGCTGTCGGTGTCTCCTGCCGGACTCAGCAACCGGTTGTATCGCCTCGAGCTCAAGGGCCTCATCCGCCGCACGACCACCAAGGACGACAAACGCCGCATGCCGGTGGTGCTGACTGCCGACGGCCGCGACCGCCTGCACGCGGCACGGCAGCAGTGCGAGGACGCCGAGCGCGAGGTGCTGTCCACGGTCGGCACCGAGGTGGGCGACGGCATCGAGCACGCGGTGGCCAAGCTGGGCTCGGACGCCGCGCTCCCGCTGCCGTCCCCCAGGCGTCCGCCCGCGGCCCAGCCGGCCGGACGCGCGCCGGCCCGGCGGCCGGACATCGTGTCCCGGCTGACGCCGTGGCCGGAGACCGGGCGGGAGCTGGAGCAGCTCCAGTGCCAGCTGGCGGGAGCGGTCGAGTCCGCCCCGCCCTGGGCCTGGGACGGCAAGGCTGACAAACGCAACGTCTGCGGCATCTTCGTGTCGTACGGGACGCATCCCGAAGCGGCCCGAGCGCGGCACCCTCGTGTGCGCCGCCGCCGTGGTGATGTGCGGCAACGAGATGGTCGCCACCAGCATGGGCGCCCGCTGGCTCGAGTTCTCCTACCGGCCGAGCTATCTGGGCCTGGTCGTCGGACCGCTGATGGAGGACATCGTGCACGGGTTGCGCGTGCCGCCGAGCGTCTTCTTCGTCAACGGGACCGGTCGCGACCACGCCCGCGGCGCCGGGGTCGCGATCCAGCTGGGTGCCGCCTTCGACGTGCCCACCATCGGCATCACCAACCGGCCGATCCTCGCGGTGGGGCCGGAGCCGCCGACCGTGCTCGGCAGCTGGGCGCCGCTCGAGGTCGACGGCCGGGTGGTGGCCTGCCGGGTACGCACCGCCACGGCCGGGCGGCCGGTCACGCTGCACGCCGGCTGGCGGACCAGCCCGGAGGTCGCCCGGGACTGCGCCTCCTCCATCGACCAGGGCGTGTCGCTGCCGCGCCCCATGGTCCGCGCCTGCCACCTGGCGCGGGCGCTGCGCTCGCGAGTTCCTGGCCAAGCCGGTGAGCGCGCGCGAGCCGGGAGCCGACGGTCGTCGCGGGGTAGCGGACCCGCCGCCTCGGCCGGTCGCGGCGAACCCCTTCTACGTCGAATTGCTTGTTCTTGCCGTCGGATTATCGGTGTGCGAGTGTTCGGAAATCTGCTGACGAAGCGGCCGAGGAATCCTGCGCAGGTAAGGCAGAGAGTTTTCAGCTGGCGCTTCGGACCCCATTCGAGGAGTTCGTGCGCATGAGGATCGATGTTCATTGGCATCACGTTCCGCGGGCTTTTGTGTCGGCGGTGGCCGAGGGGAAGGTGCCGTTCGCGGGCCGGTATGTGGCTGCGGATGATGAGTTGAAGGTGGATCTGGGTTTTCGGGAGTTCACCCAGGAGCTGCCGGCGGTGTTGACCGATATCGATGCGGCGGTCGAGCACATGGATCGGGTGGGGTTGGATGTGGTGGCGCCGTCGATCGCGCCGCCGTTGATGCAGTATCACGCGGCTGGTGATGATGCCGGGTTGATCTGTCGGGTGATCAACGATGCGATGGCCGAGTCGACGGCCAAGTATCCGGACCGGTTCCGGCCGTTGGCGAATGTGCCGTTGCAGGACCCGGCCGGCGGCGGCGACCGAGCTGAAGCGGGCGGTCACCGAGCTGGGGTTCTCCGGGGTGCAGATCTCGACCGCGGTGGCGGGGCGGAACCTGGGCGATGCGGACCTGCGGCCGTTCTGGCATGCGGTGGCCGATCTGGACGCGTTCGTGTTCTTGCACCCCTCGCCGCCGCCGTTGGGGTTGCGGGAGGGCCGGTTGAACCGGCACGACATGGGCAACTTCGTCGGGCTGCCGGTCGAGAGTGCGTGCGCGTTGGCGTCGTTGATGTTCGACGGGGTCTATGAGGACGTGGGCACCATCCACACCTGCTTCGCGCACGGCGGCGGCGCGTTCCCCTACATCTTGTCCCGCTGGGAGCACGGCTACGAAGCGCGGCTGGCCCCGAACGACCCGCCGATGCGTAACCCGTACTCCTACCTCGACTCGGTCTATGCCGACTCGCTGACCCACTCCCCGAACGCGCTGCGGTTCCTGGTCGACACCATCGGCGACGACCACGTGATGCTCGGCTCGGACTACCCCTTCGACATGGGCGTCGACGACCCCTGCACCGCCATGACCGAGGCCATCACCGACCCCACCACCCAAGACAAGATCGGCGGCGACACCGCCGCCCGCCTCCTCGGCATCAGCACCGACTAGCGGGCCGAGGGAGCCTGCAGATGGGTGACCAGGGCGAGGTGCGCGACGGCATGCGCATCGAGTGGGACGTCGCGCTGCCGATGGACGACGGCGTCGTCCTCCGGGCCGACGTGTTCCGTCCGCCGGACGACGGAACGTACCCGGCCCTGGTCACCTACGGCCCGTACGGCAAGGGCCTCCGCTTCCAGGACGGCTACCCCGACGCGTGGGACCGCCTGGTCGCCGCGCATCCCGAGGTGGCCGAGGGGACGAGCGCCCGCTACACGGCCTGGGAGACGCCCGACCCGGAGCACTGGGTGCCGGACGGTTACGCCGTCGTACGCATCGATGCGCGTGGCTGGGGACGGTCGCCGGGCTACATCGACCCCTATGCCATGCGTGGCTCCCGCGACTTCCACGACTGCATCGAGTGGGCGGGGACCCAGCCGTGGAGCAGCGGCAAGGTCGGGCTGCTCGGCATCTCGTACTTCGCGATCGACCAGTGGCTGGTGGCGGGTCTGCAGCCGCCGCACCTCACGGCGATGATCCCGTGGGAGGGCCTGGCCGACTTCTACCGCGACATGTACTACCACGGCGGGATCATGTGCACCGCCGTCGACGTCTGGTACCGGCGGACGATCAGCACCGTGCAGCACGGTCTCGGCGACCGGTCCAGCCGCTCGCCCAACACCGGTGAGCTGGTGACGGGACCGGAGACGCTCACCGACGAGGAGCTGGCGCTGCACCGGGCCAACTACCCCGGTGACGTGCGCGGCCACCGGCTGCTCGACGGCTTCCACCAGGAGCGGTCCGCGCCGTGGGACTCGATCACCGTCCCGTTCCTGGCCGCCGGCAACTGGGGCGGGCAGGGACGGCACCTGCGTGGCGCGACCGAGGCGTTCGTCCGCGCCCGCTCGCCGCAGAAGTGGCTCGAGCTGCACGGCGGTGAGCACTGGGCGGAGTTCTACACCGCGTACGGCGTCGGCCTGCAGAAGGCGTTCTTCGCGCACTTCCTGCAGGGTGCGGACAACGGCTGGGACCGACGCCCGCCGGTGCACCTGCGGGTACGCACCCTCGACGGCTTCGTCGACCGGGACGAGGACGAGTGGCCGCTCGCGCGCACCCGGTGGACGCGCCTGCACCTCGACCTGGCGGAGGCCGCGCTGGTCGAGGAGCCGAGCACCGAGTCGCGCAGCGAGTCCTTCGACGCCCTGGGCTCCGGGCTGACGTTCGTGGCGCCGCCGACCGACACCGACCTCGAGCTGACCGGCCCGATCTCGGCCCGGCTGAGCGTGTCCTCGTCGACCACCGACGCCGACCTGTTCCTGGTCGTCCGGGTGTTCGCACCGGACGGGAGCGAGGTCGTGTTCCAGGGTGCCGTCGACCCGCACACCCCGGTCGCGCAGGGCTGGCTGCGGGTCTCGCACCGCGAGCTCGACCCCGAGCTGAGCCGGCCCTACCGGCCGGTCCACACGCACCGCGGGCGGCAGCCGATGACGCCCGGTGAGGTCTACGAGGTCGAGGTCGAGATCTGGCCGACCAGCGTCGTGGTGCCGGCCGGTCACCGGGTCGCGCTGACCGTCCGCGGCAAGGACTACGAGTACGAGGGAGCAGAGCAGGAGGCGAGCCTCGGCCACTTCAAGGGCAGCGTCATGCGTGGCTGCGGCATCTACCTGCACGACGACCCGGACGACCGCCCCGCCGAGATCTACGGCGGCACCACCACCCTGCACGTCGGCCCGCAGCACCCCGCCTCCCTCCTGCTGCCGGTCCCACCCGCCTCACCCCACCCGCCTCCGGCCCACGCCCTCGCCGAATCCGCCCGAACGATCCGGCCGTACGCGCGCCCCAGCGATCGCCTGGCCGGAAGATCCGTCCGCCGAACGATCCGGCCGTCAGCGTGCCCTCGCCGAAGATCCGCCGGCCGAAGATCCGGCCACCGCGCTCCAGCGATCACCTCGCCGGGGATCGCTGGGCAGGCGGCTAGGGGATGGTGGGGATGCCGAGGGGGGCGGACCAGTCGGAGTACAGGACGCACGAGGTCACACGACCGCCGACGCCCTTGCGGAGCTCCACCTCGTCGACGGGGTCGAAGGCGACGTGGACGACCTTGCCCACGCTCTCGACCGTTGGTCATCGCGGCAGCCATCGCCGGTGGGATGGTAGGCGACGTGAGCGTCTCGACCGCGGCGGCGGCCGCGCTCGGCGGTCGGGAAGGCGATGTCACCGACGAACGGCGTCGTCTTGGTCACCGGGAGGCTCGACTCCTCGCCCTGCAACGTCAGCAGCCGGACGGCGTCGTCGACCTCCCAGCCGCACACCTTGGTCACCTTCGGGCAGCGGGTGTGGAACCGGCATCCGCTCGGCGGCGCCGCCGGGCTGGGCACCGTGCCGAGCAGCCGGATCGACTCGGTCTTGCCGTGGGTAGCGGGGTTGGCCGCGATCAGCGCCTCGGTGTAGGGGTGGCGCGGCGTGGCGAACAGCGCCTCGGAGTTGCCGATCTCGCTCACCTGGCCGAGGTACATCACGACCATCCGGTCGCTCATGTGGCGTACGACGTTGAGGTCGTGGCTGATGAACAGGTACGTCAGCCCGTGCTCCTGCTGCAACCGGTGCAGCAGGTTGAGGATCTGCGCCTGCACCGACACGTCGAGCGCACTGGTCGGCTCGTCCAGGATGACGAGCTGCGGCTCGAGGGCCAGCGAGCGGGCGATCGAGATCCGCTGCCGCTGACCGCCGCTGAACTGGTGCGGGTAGCGGTACAGGTGCGAGCTGCCGAGACCGACCTGCTCGAGCAGGTCGACCACCCGGTTGGTGAGCGCCGAGCCGCTCAGGCCGTGGTGGATGTTCAGCGGCCGGCCGACGATGTTGCGCACCAGCTGCCGCGGGTTCAGGGAGGCGAACGGGTCCTGCGACACCAGCTGGCAGTTGGGCCGGTAGTGCCGCCGGTGCGCCTCGTCGAGGCGGTCGATCCGGTACGACCGGTCGAGCCGGTCGAGCTCGGTCTTCTCCACCGCCGAGCGCGCCGACACCGGCACGGCCAGCAGCTCGTCCAGCCGGAGCTTCTCCTGCTCGGGGATGTCGAAGTACGCGCCGCCGTCGGTCGGGTCGATCAGGCCGGCAAGGCACCGGCCGAGCGTGGTCTTGCCGCACCCGCTCTCCCCCACCAGGCCGATCGTCTCCCCGCGACGGAGGTCGAAGCTGACCCCGTCGACGGCGCGCACGTGCCCGGTGACCCGCTGCAGCACGCCTTCGTGGATCGGGAAGTACTTGCGGATGTTGCGGACGCTGAGGACGTACTCCGAGAACTCCGAGGTCGGCTCCGGCGGCCGGTGCAGGTGCAGGGTCCTCATGAGGCGCTCCGCGGCGTCGGCATGTCCGCCGCATCGGAGCCGATCGCGGCGGGGTTCTCGTAGAGCAGGCACGCGACCGGGTGTCCGCCGCCGTGGTCCAGCAGCGCCGGCTCGTTGCTGTGACAGGCCGGCGCGGCCGACGGACAGCGGCTGGCGAACCGGCACGACCGGCCGGGGTCGATGAGCTCGGGAACGTTGCCCTCGATGGCGACCAGGTGGCCACGCCGCTGCCCTGACGACGGCGCGGCCGCGAGCAGCCCACGGGTGTACGGGTGCATCGGGTTCTCGAAGACCTGCTCGGTCGTGCCCACCTCGGCGAGCTGGCCGGCGTACATCACCGCGACCTTGTCGCTGATGTTGCGCACCAGGGAGAGGTCGTGGCTGATGTAGAGCACCGCGGTGTGGTGCCGCTCCTGCAGCTCGGCGATCAGGTCGAGGATGCGCGCCTGGACGGTGACGTCGAGTGCCGTCGTCGGCTCGTCGGCGATCAGCAGGTCGGGGTCGCAGGCCAGCGCCTGGGCGATCATCACCCGCTGCTTCATGCCCCCGGAGAGCTCGTGCGGGTAGCGCTTCATCACCGCACGCGGGTTGGGGATGTTCGTGTTCGCGAGCGCCGCGGCGATGTAGTCGTCGAGCAGTGCGTGCAGCCGGTGGCTGCGTCCCCGCCAGGGCGGCACCTCCAGCAGCCGGCGCTCGAGGAACGTGGTCCGGCCGTGGGCGTCCCGCTTGATGATCGGATCCCAGTGCCCGTCGTCCAGGCCCGCCTCGTGCAGCAGGTTCGTCCACCGGTGCTCGGTGAAGACCTCCGCGACCTGCGCACGGATGGTCATGGTCGGGTTGAGCGCCTTGCCCGGGTCCTGGAACACCATCGCGATGTTGTTGCCGCGTAAGCGGCCCATCTGGCGGGCGGGACACGGTGAGCAGGTCGACGGTCTCCCGCCCGGTCTGGCCGCAGGTCTCGCAGCCGCTCCCTCCGCAGTCCACGCACGGCCCGTCCACCTTGCCGGTGCCGCCGCAGACCAGGCAGGCGCCACCGGAGCAGGCGGTGCACGGACGCTTCGGCCGGAACAGCGCCTGCCCACCCGCGTAGATGCCCGGCGGCTCGGGAACCAGCCGCAGCAGCGCCCGGCCGGTCACGCTCTTGCCCGACCCGGTCTCGCCGACCAGCCCGACCGTCTCCCCGTCGCGGATGTCGAGGCTGATCCCGTCCACCGCGTGGACGAGTCCGCGCTTCGAGCGGAACTGGACCCGCAGCCCGCGCAGGGACAGCAGCTGGACCGACGGGTCGGGCGCGAACGCCACGTCGGTCGGCCGCGGGCTGACCCCTGACGACGTCATCGGCCCTCCGTCCGCGGGTCGAGGATGTCGCGCAGGCCGTCGCCGACCAGGTTGGAGGCCAGCGCCCACAGGAAGACCATCCCGCCACCGAAGGTCGCGACCCACCAGTAGCCGGTCACGACGCCGTCCTGGCCGGCGGACACCAGGTTGCCCCACTCCGCGAGGCCCACCTCGGCGAGACCGATGAAGCTCAGGGTCGCGCCGACGAGGACCACCTTGCCCATGTCGAGGGTGATCATCACGATGATCGGCGTGAACGAGTTCGGCAGGATGTCCTTGAGGTAGATCCGCCATCGCTTGTCGCCGATGATGCGCGCCGAGTCGACGTACTCCAGCTGTTTGACGTGCAGGATCTCGCCGCGGATGAGCCGGGCGTAGTCCGTCCACCCGGTGATGATCAGCGCCAGCACGATGTTCCTGAACGACGGCCCGAGCACCCCGGCGATGGCCAGCGCCAGGATGAGCTCCGGCACGGACATGAACAGGTCGACCAGCCGCATCAGGTAGTCGTCCCAGCGCCCGCCCAGCACCGCCGCGGCGCTCCCGATGAGCACGCCGATGATGGTCGTCGCCGTCACCACGGTGAGCGCCAGGATGACCGATGTCCGCGCGCCCCACACCACGCCGTAGAGGACGTCGCCGCCCTGTGAGGTCGTCCCCAACGGGTGGCCCGGACTCCCGGGGGGAGCGTTCAGGGCGGTGTAGTCGCGCGGCAGCTGGGAGGAGTCCGGCGTGTTCGCGTCGACCAGGAACGGCGCGAAGATCGCCATCAGGAAGATGAGGACGAGGATGAGGAAGCCGATGACCGTGGTCGGCGAGTGCGCCGCCTGCCTGATCGTGTCCGACGCGCGCCGGTAGCGGGTCTGGAAGGCGCCCTGCGGAGAGACCTGCACCGGGATGGTGCGCGCGATCTGTGAACTCATGCGAGCTCGATCCTCCGATCCAGGTAGGCGTAGGCGACGTCCACGGCCAGGTTGACCAGCAAGAAGATGACCGCGATCACGAGCACGAACGTCATCACCGTCGCCTGGTCACCGCGCAGCACCGCGTCGGCGATCCAGCGCCCCATGCCGGGCCACTGGAAGATCGCCTCGACCACGACCGCGCCCTGCAGGATCATGCCGAAGGCGACGCCCATCACCGTCACCGCCGGGATCAGTGCGTTGCGCCGCGCGTGCCGCTTCACCACGAGCCGCCTCGGCAGTCCCTTGGCGCTTGCGGCGTCGACGTAGTCGGCGCCCAGCTCGTCGACCAGCGACGAGCGCATGATGCGCGCGATGGTCGCCGCCCCCTCGTAGCCGAGCACCAGGACGGGGAGCCACAGATGTCGGATGGCGTCGACGAACGCGGTCCAGCTGCCGGCCAGGATGGCGTCGAGGGTGTAGATGCCGGTCGGATGGGTGATCGTCACCCAGATCGAGTCGGTCGACCGACCCAGTGGCGCCCATCCCAGCACCAGGTAGAAGAAGATGAGGACGAGCAGCGCGAACCAGAACAGCGGGAGGCTGGCCCCGCTGACCGAGATGACCCGCATGGCGTGGTCGCCGAACTTGTCCCGACGGGCGCCGGCGAAGGTCCCCATCCACACGCCGAACACGATCGTCGCGACGGTGGCCCACAGCCCCAGCTCGAGGGTCGCGGTGAACTTGTCCGGCAGGACCTCGGCCACCGGGGCGGCAGCCACGCCGGAGTAGCCCAGGTCCCCCTGGAGCACGCCCCCGAGCCAGGCGAAGTACTGGTGCACGAGCGAGTCGTTGAGCCCGAACCGCTCCTCCAGCTGCTCCACCTGCTCGGGGGTCTGCTCGTGGTCGAGGTAGATGCCGATCGGCGATCCGCCCAGTCTCGAGATCCCGAACACGAAGATCGACACCAGGAACAGCATCAGCGGCAGCTTGAGCAGCCGACGGATCACGTAATCGCGTACCTGCATCAGCCAGTCCGTCTCCAGCGCGTCGGTCGACGTTCGGTCACTGCGACCTCACTTGCTGTAGAAGGCCCACCTCGGCATGATCCACAACGGGTTGTACACGAATCCCTCCACCGCGCATTGGTGAATCTGGATGTTCGCCTCGTCCGCCGGCCAGATCCACATCGGGTCGTCGTAGATCAGCGGGACGACCTCCTGGTAGAGCTCGGCTCGGCGGTCGAAGTCGGTCTCCTCGGACGCCTCGTCGATCAGCGACGCGATCGCCTCCGGGTCCTCGTAGCCGTTGCGGTAGCCGAGCCGCTCGCCCCACTCGCCGTCCGGGTGGAAGTAGGTGTTCATCAGGAAGTGCGGGTCGCCGAACGGGTCGCCGTTCTTGATCCACATCGGGTACTCGAACGGGGTCGTCGCGTGCGCCTCGTCGAACTGCGCCTCGGCCACCTCGAGCACGTTGATCTGGAACTTCGGGTTCAGCGCGGCCAGCGAGTCCTTGAGCACCAGGCCGATCGGCGTGAACGTCGGGTTGTTGGCCTCGACCAGGACGGAGGCGGTGAAGCCCTCGTCCCACCAGCCGGTCTCCTTGAACAGCTCCTCGGCCTTGGCCAGGTCCTGCTCGTACCGGATGTTGTCGTCGGAGGCGCCCAGCAGTGCCGGCGGGATGTACGACGACACCGCACCGTGACCGCTCAGACCCGCCTCGATGTACGCGTCGTAGTCGAACGCGTAGTTGAAGGCCTGCCGGACCCGCTTGTCCCAGAAGAAGTCAGCCGGGATGGTGTCCTCTTCGGGCAGCGTGCTCTCGTCGATGTTCAGGTTGAAGGCGAGCTGCATCGGCTCCAGGAGGAAGCCTTCCTCCTCCACGCAGATGTTGTCGTTGCCCGCCAGCTGGTCGATGAACTGGGGGACCGGCTCGACGATGTCGATGTCGCCCGCCTGCAGCCCGATCACCGTTGCCGCGTTGTCGGCAGAGACGAGGAACTGCGCGTCGTTGGTGGCCTTCTCGCCCCAGTAGTCCTCGTTCACCTCGAAGTTGACCCGCTCGTTGCGGTCCCACGACACGAACTTGTACGGACCGCTGCCGACCATGTTGGTGTTCATCCACTCGTTCGGGACGCCCGCCTCGACGCCGCCGTTGTCCTCGACCGCTGTCGGGCTCACGATGGCGGCCGGCACCGAGTAGGCCACCGAGGTCAGGAACCAGGCAGCCGGCTCCTTCAGCGTCACCTCGAAGGTGTAGTCGTCGACCACCTTGGTGGACTCGACGATCTGGTTCAGCGTGTCCGCCTGGCCCTCGGGCAGGTCCATCTCCATGACCCGGTCCCAGGAGAACTTCACCGAGTTGGCGTCCAGGTCGGTGCCGTCGTGGAACTTCACGCCCTCGCGGATGGGGAACGTGTAGACGAGCCCGTCCTCGGACACCAGACCGTTCTCCTGGGTCGGCACCTCGGTGGCGATCATCGGGATCGGCGTCGATCCCTCGGGAGGCATGTCGACCAGGAAGTCGTACACCTGGATGATGACCCGGTCGCCGTAGCCCCCGGCCGGCACCTGCGCCGGGTCGAGGCCCTCGGGCTCACCGCCCAGGGCGTGGACGATCACGTCCCCGCTGCTGCCGCCCTCCCCGCTGCTGTCCGTGTCGGTCGGTGCGTCGGTACAAGCGGCAGCGACCAGGGCCACCACTGCCACGACCGCCGCAGCGCGCAGGCCCGACAGTCGACGGTGGGGGAACGCGTTCCGAGCGGTCATCGTGCACTCGCTTCCTAATTCCCCGTGGTGATGCCGAGGAGGCGGGCGGCGGTGTCGCCGCCGATCTTGTCTCTGGGTGGTGGGGTCGGTGATGGCGTCGGTCATGGCGGTGCAGGGGTCGTCGACGCCCATGTCGAAGGGGTAGTCCGAGCCGAGCATCACGTGGTCGTCGCCGATGGTGTCGACCAGGAACCGCAGCGCGTTCGGGGAGTGGGTCAGCGAGTCGGCATAGACCGAGTCGAGGTAGGAGTACGGGTTACGCATCGGCGGGTCGTTCGGCGCCAGCCGCGCCTCGTAGCCGTGCTCCCAGCGGGACAAGATGTAGGGGAACGCGCCGCCGCCGTGGGCGAAGCAGGTGTGGATGGTGCCGACGTCCTCATAGACCCCGTCGAACATCAACGACGCCAACGCGCACGCACTCTCCACCGGCAGCCCGACGAAGTTGCCCATGTCGTGCCGGTTCAACCGGCCCTCCCGCAACCCCAACGGCGGCGGCGAGGGGTGCAAGAACACGAACGCGTCCAGATCGGCCACCGCATGCCAGAACGGCCGCAGGTCCGCATCGCCCAGGTTCCGCCCCGCCACCGCGGTCGAGATCTGCACCCCGGAGAACCCCAGCTCGGTGACCGCCCGCTTCAGCTCGGTCGCCGCCGCCGCCGGGTCCTGCAACGGCACGTTCGCCAACGGCCTGAACCGGTCCGGGTACTTCGCCGTCGACTCGGCCATCGCATCGTTGATCACCCGACAGATCAACCCGGCATCATCACCAGCCGCGTGATACTGCATCAACGGCGGCGCGATCGACGGCGCCACCACATCCAACCCCACCCGGTCCATGTGCTCGACCGCCGCATCGATGTCGGTCAACACCGCCGGCAGCTCCTGGGTGAACTCCCGAAAACCCAGATCCACCTTCAACTCATCATCCGCAGCCACATACCGGCCAGCGAACGGCACCTTCCCCTCAGCCACCGCCGACACAAAAGCCCGCGGAACGTGATGCCAATGAACATCGATCTTCATGCGCACGAACTCCTCGAATAGGGGTCCGAAGCGCCAGCTGAAAACCGACTGACAATCCGATCGACGACACGCACCAAAGGGGTGGAGTGCAAATGCCGCATCCAGCCCCATTGTCACGTCCGCTGCACGGAAACCCAGGTGTTCCTCGGCCGCTTCGTGATGGTGATCGGGACTTTACCCATCGAAAACAACCGGTCAATAGAACGTCGATAACGCTTCGACCGCGAAGTAGTGCCGTGGTCGTGCGCAGTCACCGGGCGCACACGCTGCGGCGTCGAGAGACGCCGCAGCGGGTCCGTGCGGGGTGTGGTTCAGCGCTAGGTGCGGGTCACTCCTCGGCGAACGCGTCGCGGAGGGCGGCCTCCTGCTCGTCGGAGAGGTTGGTGTGGATGAGCTCTGCGTGTGCCCCCTGGAACGCGTCCTTGACCTTGTCGATCACGGCGTCGGAGCTGAGCAGGAACAGGGCTGAGGTGCCTGGCGTCACCGACTGCTTGACCCGGTCGATGAACTTGTCGTCGATCCCGACGTCGGTGAGCGAGCCGGCGAGTCCGCCGGCCGCCGCGCCGATGGCCAGCCCGAGCAGCGGGACGAAGAACAGCAGACCGAACAGCAGGCCCCAGAAGGCGCCGCCCAGCGCGCCGGCGGCGCCCAGGTTGCGCAGCTGCCGCGTCTTGGGCTTCTTCTTGCCCTTCCTCCCAGGACACCACGGCGGCGTCCTGGACCTTGATCAGCTCCTCGGACTGCAGCTGGCTGAGCGTCTGCACGGCCCGCTCCGCAGCGTCGGCGTCGTTGAACTTCCACACGGTGAACGTGGCCACGAGTCGTCCTCTCGGTCGGTGCCGCCACCGCGGCGGCGCTGCCACTGTCGGACCGCACCGGCGCAGCGGCACCACCCCTGCGGGGTGAATGCCGCCGTCCCGTCGGCGCACACGCTCACCCCGACGGGGTGAGGACCGCGGACCGCACCGGGGCGGAGGGTGGACGCCACAGCCAGGCGAGGGGATGCGAGCGGTGACTGTCGGTGGAGGCACGAGGTGATGGCCGCGTCGTACGAGATCAGGGTCCGTGGCCGGCTTCCCGCCGACCTGCTGTCCGCCTTCCCGGAGATGCGGCCCGCGGTGGAGCCGGAGACGACCACGGTGCTGACCGGTGACTTCCTGGACCAGGCGGCGCTGCACGGCCTGCTCAAGCGACTCGAGGCGCTGGGCATCGAGCTGATCGAGGTCCGCAGGTCGGCCGGGGACCCGGAACCGCCGGCCCCGCCGCCGAGCGCGCCCGACGGGTCGTCGCCGCACGGCGATGCGTAGTTGCCACCGCGCCGCACCGTGCTGCACGATGCGAGCACGAGGGGGACGCTGCCCCCGGCCCGCGTGCACGGTGACCTGGCCAGAGTCGCCCGCACCGGACCGTGGTCGCGCAGTCGGAAGGCGCCGATGAACGGTGACCAGACAGGCCTGTCGGCTGCGACCTGGGCGATCCCGTCGTTGCCCGGCGGGCACCTGTCCCGCCCGCGCCTGCTCACCCTGATGGACGGCGCCCTGGAGACCCCGCTGACCGTCGTCGCGGCGTCGGCGGGATCGGGCAAGACCGTGCTGGTCGCCGAGTGGGCCCGGCGGCTGGCCGACCTCCCGCCGACCCGGCGGCGGCCGGGTCCGTACCCCGGCTGCGCGGTCGGCTGGGTGAGCTGCGAGGACTGGGGGGACGACCCGGACGAGTTCTGGCGCTACCTGCACAGCGCCGTGCTGTCGGCCGTGCCGGGCGGGCTCGGCCCCGGCGCACGCACCCCCGCGATCCCCCAGCAACGCAGCGTGCGCGCCAAGCAGGTGCGCCCGCTGCTGGCCGCGCTCGGGCGGGCTGCGCGGCCGGTCGTGCTGGTGCTCGACGACTTCCACCTGGTCACGCACCCACCCACGCTGCGCGAGCTCGACGACCTGCTGCCGCGGCTGCCACCGACGGTGCACGTCGTCGTCGTCTCGCGCTCGGACCCGCCGCTGTCGGTCGAGCGGCTGCGGGTGGCCGGCGCCCAGCTGCAGGTGCGCGCCTCTGACCTCGCCTTCACCTCCGGGGAGGTCCAGCGCCTGGTGTCCCGCGCCGGTGTGGTGGGGCTCGATGCCGACGACATCGGGCTGCTGCTGTCGAGGACCGAGGGCTGGGTCGCGGGCATCCGGCTCGCGCTGTTGTCCATGCGCGGCAGCGACGACTCGTCCGCGGGTGGTCGAGCGGCTGACGCAGGACGACTCCCCCGTCGCGGCGTACCTGGTCGAACAGGTCCTCGAGCGGCTCGAGCCCGGCCTGCGCCAGTTCGTCCTGGACACGTCGGTCGTCGAACGGTTCACGCCCGCGCTGGCGGCGGCGGTGACCGGGCGCGACGACGCCGACGCCGTTCTGCGCGAGCTGGTCGCGTCGCATGCCTTCCTGCTGCGCCTGGACACCGTCGAGCCCACCTACCGCTACCACGCGCTGTTCGGCGCGCTGCTCCAGCACCGGCTGACGGTGGAGCGGGGCCTCGACCACGCCCGCGAGGTGCACCGCCGGGCCGCGGAGCAGCTCTACGCCGAGGGCGAGAGCACGGAGGCGGTACGGCACGCGCTGGAGGCCACCGCGTGGTCGACACGCGGCCGGCATGCTGTCCCGGCTCGCGGTCCGGGCCGTTCCGCGGGGCCAGCACCGGATGGTGGCCGACCTCCTGCGCCGGTTCCCGCAGCGGGAGCTGGCGACCGATCCTCGGCTGCGCGTCCTGACCGCGGTGACGCGCCTGGTCGACGGTGATGACGACGCGGCCGCGGCGGTGCTGTCGGCCGTCCCCGACGACCCCCGGGTCGACGGCACCGAACGCCGGCGGCTCGGCGCGATGTGGGCCATCGCCACGGCGGGCACCGCCCGCGCCAAGGGGCGGCACGCCGAGGCGCTGGCGACGCTGGCGACGTCGGTCCCCGACCTGCCCACGCCGGACGAGCCCGACTTCGACCCCGACGGACGCCAGCCTGTGCAGCGAGTGGGTCTGCGCGAGGGCGTCCGCGCTGCTCTGGGCGGGACGGCTCACCGAGGCCGAGGACGCGGCGCGGCTGGCGCTCCCGTACGCCGAACGCGGCGGCAACGAGTGGAACCTGCTCGACGCCTGGGGGGTGCTGGCTCTGGTCGACGTGGTGCGCGGCCGGCTCAGCAGCGCCGCCGAGACCATCACGTCGGCTCTGTCGTTCGCCCGGACCCGGATGTGGCTGGAGCTGCCGCAGCTGGTGCCGCTGCACCTGGCCGACTGCTACATCCGGCTCTCCCGCGGCGACCTGCCGGGTGCCCGCCACTCGTACGAGCTGTGTGAGCGGGCCTGGCACTGGCTGCCCAACCGACCGGCCAGCAACGCGTTGAACCTGCTGCGCGCCTGGATCGACCTGTGCGACAGCGGCGACGGCAGGAAGGCCCTGCTGGCCACCGAGCAGGTGGTGACCGACTCGCGAGGGCATGGAGCGCTCCTGGCTCGAGCGGCGGCTCGCCGTGGTGGTGCGCTCGCACGCGCTGCTCACCCTCGGGCGGGTCGACGACTCCGTCACGACCGCCCGGGCAGGCAGCCCCGACGACTTCGGTCCCGGGCACGACCGTGCTCGTCGCCTGGCTGGAGGCACGCCAGCTGCTCTTCCACGTCGGCGACCAGCGCGGGGACGAGCAGGAGCGCAGACCCGGCGGGTGCTGGCCACGGCGCGCAGGCTCGAGGTCGTCCCCGCCGAGCTGGTCACCGACAACTGCGTGCGGCTGCGGCTGCTGCTCACCTGCGCCCTGCTCTCCCTGCGCCGCGGCGACCCGGCGCGGGCGTCGCACCTGCTCGAGCTGGTGCTCGACGACATCGAGCGGGACGGCTGGAGGCTGCCGCTGCGAGGAGCTCGGCGACGGCGCACGGGAGCTGTTGCGCTCCCAGTACGGACAGGTCACGCGACACGGGCTGCTGATCGCCGAGCTCCTCGCCGAGCAGGGCGTCGACGGCCACGCGACGCAGCTCATCTCCCCGCTGTCCGAGCGCGAGGCGGAGATCCTCGTCTACCTGCCGACCGGCCTCAGCCAGGCAGAGCTGTGCGCGGCGCTGTTCATCTCCAACAACACGCTGAAGAGCCACCTGCGGTCCATCTACCGCAAGCTCGGCGTCGTGTCCCGGCGCGACGCCGTCATCCACGCCCGCAGCATCGACCTGCTCTGAGCAATGACCCGGACCACGTGCGTCAGCGGGTCGGTGCGCTCGGCCCGCGGCCCGCGAGCCCGTCACTCGAGCGGGCCACCGGCAGGACGAGGAGCCGTCGTGAACCATCGGGAGCGACTGCCCAGCTCGGCTCCGATCACCGCACTGACGACGATCAGGTACGACGCGACCACCAACCAGGACACCAGCGCGAACGATGCACCGATGACGCCGTAGCGCTCGGTGTTGGCCTCGATCAGGTGCGGGACGTACAGGCCGCTGAAGACCTCGACCAGCACCTGACCGCAGGCGCTGACGACCGCTCCCGGTACCAGCGCCCGGGCGGGCACCTGTGCCGCCAGCATCAGCCACATGACCAGCACCCACACCGGCACGGCGAGCACCAGCTCCACGACCCGCAGCATGATCTGGGCATCGACCTGTTCACCGGCCAGGTCGGCCACCCAGTCGAGGCCGGCCACGCCCGCGATCAGCAGCAGCGTGCCGTACAACGCGTCCAGCCGCGCCCGCGCTCCGGAGGCCCGCAGCTTCCACGCCGCCAGGTAGGTCTGCTGGAGGAGCCGGGACAACGCCGCGAGCGCGACCAGGAGCACCACCAGGCCCAGCAGGCTCAGCCCGCCGGTCGCGCCCGGCGGACGGGCGAACAGGGTCCGGACCGAGGCCGCCGCCGCGCCGGTCAGTCCGTAGTCGTCGACCAGCTGGTTCCCGACCGCGGCGCCGTCGGACGAGCTCGCGATCGTCGCGACCACGATCAGCAGCGGCACGGTGGCGATGAACGCCTGACCGGCGAGCATCATCGTGCGGTTGCGGCCGTCGATCTCGTACATCCGCGCGAGGCTGCGCAGGAGCAGGGTGTCACGCAGGTGCTCCGCAGCTGCTCCAGTCGCGGCTCCAGCCACGCCCGGACTCTCGCCGCTCGCTCGACCGGCACCCCGGCAAGTCTGGTCGGTCGGTACCGTTCGCCGCCTCACCCCGCCCGGGCGAGGAGAGGCCCGTCGCAGGGTCCCGCAGGAAGCCGACCGATGACACCACACACGAAGAAGACCGCCCGCCCAGTGCCGAGACGGCGCGTACGCAAGCCGGTCGGCAGCGCGCCGCCGCAGCGGGTGCACCTGACTCCGGCGCAGCGCGCGGAACGGGGCAGGGCCGCTCGCAAGCAGGCACCGCGCCGTGGTCTGGCGGTGTGGGAGCCGGCGCCGGACCGGGGCGACCCGGTCGCGGTCTTCGAGCAGCAGGCGTCGACGCGCGTGCCCGAGCTGATCCCGATCCGGCACGGCCGGATGCTGGCCTCGCCCTTCTCGTTCTACCGCGGCGCGGCAGCGATCATGGCCGCGGACCTGGCGCCCGCTCCGACGTCGGGACTGACCGTGCAGGCTCTGTGGCGACGCGCACCTGTCGAACTTCGGGGTCTTCGGCTCGCCGGAGCGCAGCCTCGTCTTCGACATCAACGACTTCGACGAGACCTTGCCCGGTCCCTGGGAGTGGGACGTCAAACGTCTCGCGGCCAGCCTCGCCATCGCGGGTCGCCACAACGGGATGTCCGACGACGAGCGCCGCACGGTGGTCGAGGGGTCGGCGGCGGCGTACCGATCAGCGGTTCGCCGAGTACGCCACCATGACCAACCTGGACCTCTGGTACTCGCGCGCCACCGTGGAGGCCGGACTGCCGTACCTGCGCACGATGCTGGGCAAGAAGGGCCTGGCCCAGGCCAACAAGGTCGTGCGCAAGGCGAGGTCGAGGACCAGCGCCCAGGGGTTGGCGCGGCTGACGCACGTCGTCGACGGGGAGCTGCGGATCATCCACGACCCTCCGCTGGTGGTCCCCACCGACGAGCTGGTGCCGGCCCCGCAGGTCGCAGCACTCGAGGACCAGGTGCACGCGATGGTGAACGCCTACCGGAGCACCCTTCCGAACGACCGCCGACACCTGTTGGACGGCTACCGCTACGTGCACTCGGCCCGCAAGGTGGTCGGGGTCGGGAGCGTCGGCACCCGGGCGTGGATCGTCTTGATGACCGGGCGGGACGAACAGGACCCGCTGCTGCTCCAGGCGAAGGAGGCGCAGCCTTCCGTGCTCGAACCGTTCGCGGGAGCCAGCGCGTTCGAGCAGCACGGCGAACGGGTGGTGAAGGGCCAGCGCCTGATGCAGGCCAGCAGCGACATCCTGCTCGGCTGGCTGCGCAGCACGGGCCTGGACGGCGAGCGCCGCGACCTCTACATCCGCCAGCTCCGGGACTGGAAGGGCTCCTGGGATCCCGAAGGGATGACTCCGGCCATTCTGGGCGTCTACGGCCAGCTGTGCGCACGGACCCTCGCCCGCGCCCACGCGCGCTCCGGCGACCGGATCGCCATTGCGTCGTACCTCGGGACGAGCCGCCGCTTCAACCGGGCCATCGCCGACTTCTCCGAGGCGTACGCCGACCAGAACGACCGTGACTACGCCGCGCTGCACGAGGCGGTGCGCACGGGCGGTGCGAGGCGCGCACCGGCGTCTGAGCGCGGCGGCACGGCGCAGGATCACCCGGGTGAGCGTCACGCAGGGTGAGCACGTCCCCGGTCGTGGCCACGATGCTGACGGAAGGTACGCGCCACCGAGGCGATACGCAGCAGCGGACCAGGTGCACGCGGGGACCCCGTGCGCGGGTCGCGCGAGGAGGTCGTCTCATGTGGGACGGATTGTGGCTCATCGTCTGGATCGTCATCTGGGTGGCGATCGCGTTCTGGCCGGCCCGGGTCGCCCACCGCAAGGGCCACAGCTTCATCTTGTTCTTCCTGTTCAGCCTGGTCTTCTTCCCGGCTGCACTGATCGTCGCCTACCTGGTGCGGGATCGACGTGTGCGCTGACGCCGCGGTGGCCGGGATCCACCGCATGAGGGAGGCGTGAGATGAGCTCAGCGGCCGACACGGTGCCCGTCCAGACCGCGCAGCAGCGCCCCTCCCGTGGCCGATCGATCGCGGCCGGGCTGTGCATCGTGCTCGCGGCGCTGCTGACCGTACCGGCGGCGGTCGCGTTCTGGGGACAGCGCACCATCAACGACACCGAGCGCTATCTGGAGACCGTAGGCCCGCTGGTGGACTCGCCAGAGGTCCAGGACGCGATCGCGACCAAGGTCACCGACGCGATCACCGCGCAGGTCGACATCGAGGCGCTCATCAAGCAGGTGTTCGCCGGAGTCATCACCGAGCGGCCGCGGCTGGAGAGCCTGGTCGGACCGCTCGCGGGCGCGGTCAACGGCCTGATCGAGAGCCAGGTTCGGGAGTTCATCGCCTCCGACACGTTCGCGGAGTTCTGGGTCCCGGCGAACACCCGGGCGCAGATCGCCTCGTCGGCGTGCTGAAGGGCGACGACTCGGGCGCGGTCACGTTGCAGGGCGACCAAGTCGTGCTCGACGTCTCCGAGGTCATCGACCAGGTCAAGGAGCGTCTGGTCGCCCGCGGGCTCACGGTGCTCGAGAACGTCCGATCCCGACACGGACCGGCAGATCGTGCTGCTGGACGCCCCCGCGCTGAAGCAGGTGCGCACCATCTACGCGTTCACCGACCCGCTCGCCAAGTGGCGATCGTCGTGGTCGCGGGCTCTTCGTGCTCGCCCTGCTGCTGTCCCGGCGCAGGCCGAGGATGACTGTGACCATCGGGGCCGTCCTCGCGGCGAACTCGTTGCTGTTGGCGTTGCTCCTCAACATCGGACGCCAGCTCTTCGTCAACGAGCTCGCCGGCACTGTGTTCGGCCCGGCGAGCACTGTCTTGTTCGACACCCTGCTCGCCTTCCTCGAACGCGGACAGGAGGTCCTGCTGTGGCTCGGGCTGATCCTGATGATGATGGGTGGTTCGCCGGCAGCAACAGGTCCGCGACAGCGGTCCGCGGACGCTCGCCGGCGGGCTCGAGTCGGTGGGCTGATCACCGACGGTCCCGCCACGGCGACCGGCCGGTGGGTCGCGGGCAACGCCGGTTGGCTGCGAGGGGCGGTCGGTGTCCTCGGCGTCGTCGTCCTGCTGTGGGGCAACGACCTCTCGGAGACCCGGTTGTTCTGGTCGCTGGTCCTGGTGTGGTGCTGCTCGCCGTCGTGCAGGTGTTGATCGGCGCCGGTCGGGCGTCCTCGCCGCCCCCGCCCACGACGCCGATCGACCCCGAGGCGGGTGGTGGTGACACGGGTGACGACGCCGGTGACGCCGGCGACGCACCGGATCTGGTGGACTCGGGCGCACCCCGCCGCTGAGACTCGCGGGCACCGCGCCGCCCCGGCCGACCCCACCTGCGAAATGGCGGAAGAGTGCTCGTACGGACGGCGTGTGTCGCCAGCGTGTTGCCGCCATTTCGCGAGTGCGCGGGGCGCGGCGGGGCGCGGCGGGGGTGGGTCAGGTCGGTGAGCTGCTCGAGGACTCCTTCCTCTGCGCCGCGAACTCGGCGTCAGTGAGGACGCCGGCTTCCTGGAGCGAGCCGAGCTGCTTGAGCTGGGCGAGCTTGTCGTCCATCGGGCCGGCCGGAGCGGCCGGTGCCGGCGGGGCGGCGGGGCCTGCTGCTGGTGCCGCCTGCTCCTGGGCCGCCCAGCGGCCCTGCTGGCGTCGCGACACGCGACCGGAGACGGCGGTGGCGGTTCCCGCCACGACGGCGGTGCGGGCGATGCCGCGTATAAGACCTGGCATGTGAACCTTTCGCTCGAACGTGGTGCCGGATCAAGCGGGTGCGTCGGCGGCTTCCGCGGCGTCCAGGGACGCCAGGATGGCCTGCACGGGGATGCGGCCGCTGGCCACCAGCTGGCCGCCGCCGCGCCGCAGCGCAGCGGCGAACGGTGCCGCCCACACGTTCTCGTAGACCAGGATGCCGGCCGAGTTTCCCGGTTCGATCACGATGTCGCCTCGTCGATGTCGTCCTGTCCGAGCAGCCCGGACGACGCGCCCTCGAACACGGCCAGGTCGAGCTCCCCGTCGCCGTCGATGTCGGCGATGTCCACGGCCGTGACCGTGCCGTCGGTCGCGCGCGTCACGAAGACGAGATCCAGGATGCGGATGATGCCGGAGTCCACCAGCTCGACCAGCAGGGGAAACCCTTCACCGGTCATCTTGTCTGCCGGGGAACTCGACCACCAGGTAGTCGATCGGGCCCGTCTCGTCCAGGTCGGTGCTCACGGTGAGTACCTTTCGTCGTCGCTACGCCCTGGGACCTGACCGGATCTCGTGTCGGCATCCTGTGGCCGCACGGCGCCGATGTGCTCACCCCTCGGGGGATTCACCCGGGTGAGAGGAGAAGGCGATGATGTCGAGCCCCAGATCGGTCAGCTGGTGCAGCACACCGTGCAGCTCGGCCTGGTCGATCACCTGACCGCTGAGCTCGGACTGGCCGGCGCCGCGGGCGAGCGACAGCCCGGCGAACGCCCCGTCGAAGTGCTCGCCGAGCTCACCCGAGAGCACGATGACGCAGGAGATGCCGGCCATCCCAGGAGCGTGACCCGTACCTCGCCGGATGCCATCACCCCTCCCGCTGACCACCCGGGTGAGGCTTAGCGCGAACGGGCCGTAGGCGGGGCGGGCACCAGCTCGGCGAGCCGGGTGACCGCGTCGTCGCGCGAGGTCGCGCCGAGCTTGCGGTACGTGGCCTTCAGGTGCGACTTCACGGTGTTGTACGAGATGAACAGCTGCTCCGCGATCTCGCGCTGGGTGAGGCCGTCGGCGGCCAGCAGCAGCACGGAGATCTCACGCTCGGACAGCGTCTCGCCGAACTCGGTCACGTGCCGCACGATGACGGCCGACTCCTGCCGCAGGCGTGCGGAGCGCGCCGGCAGCGCACCCGGGTCGGGCAGCCGGCCCAGAACCGCGTCGGCCGCGTCCAGGGACCTCAGCTCGCCGACCGCGTCGCCGGCGGCCCGGCTGGCGACGGCGTGCAGCAGGTACGCGTTCGCCAGCCAGGCACTTCGGGATGCGGTGCCGAGGATCTCGATCGCCGACTCGCACCACCGCGCCGCCGCCGCCGGGTCGCCCGCCGTCCGCTCCCGCTCACCGCAGGCAAGGTGCACGATGGCGCCGAGGGGCGAGCGGTCCTGGCCGGTGGCACGCAGCGCGGCCAACGCACCGTCCAGCATCGGACCGGCGTACCCGGCAGCGCCCTCCACGTACTCCGCCAGGGCGAGGTTGCCGATCGCGAACGCGAGCAGGTTCGGGTTGGCGTCCGGGATCAGGCCCACCGCTCTGCGCAGCGTCTGCTCCGCGTCGGGGATCCGACCGCGCAGGTAGTGCGCCTGCCCGAGCCCCGCCAGGGCGACGCCCTCCCACTGCGGGCCGGGTGCGAACTGCAGGGCACGGCGGGCGGACTGCTCCGCGCTGGTGACGTCGTTGATCCCGACGATCGCCCGGAGGAAGTCGGTGCGGTAGCCGAGTGGCAGCCCCATCGCGCCCACGAGATCGGGATCGCCGGTGCTCGCGACGTCCAGCCAGCCCTCGGCCCCGTCGATGTCGTGGACGAAGCTCGCCGCCGTGGCGTGCATGTAGGCCAGCCCGGGGTCGGCTCGGCGCCTCGGGCCAGGACAGCTCGTCCAGCCAGCCCCTGCACCGTCGCCCATCGGCCGGCTGCAGGCGAGCCCGCCGGCGCCGGCCACGGCGACCAGCCGGCAGGCGACGCGAGGTCGGTGGACTCGATCGTGCCGGCCGACCGCCCACTCGAGGTCGCCCGCTTCCTCGGCACCACCGGCGGCGGCGCGCAGGCGCAGCAACGGCATCAGCTCGGGCCGGGGTACGGCTGAGCCCGAGGCGAGCGCGCCGGCGAGCAGCTGGCGCTGGTGGTACCAGGTCCCGCCGTCCCGATGGACAGGAACAGGTCGGCGCGCTCCAGCTCCGGCCAGGAGGGCACCGATCCGCTTCCGTCTACGACGGCGTTGAACAGCGGTCTGGACACCCGGCAGAGGGCGGACCCGCAGCACGACCCCTGGACGCTCCGGCCGAGAAGCGCGAGCACGTCGTCGGCCAGGTAGTCGACCACCGGGCGGTGGCCGCCGGCGGACCAGCTCGATGAAGGCGGCGCGACCTGGCTCGGGATGAGCAGCGCCAGCCAGCGGCAGCGGGCAGGCCGACCGCGGCGCGGCTCGGCCAGCCCGGCGAGTCATCGTCGCGGGAGCGCCGTTGACGCCGACGCCGTCGAGGACCCCGAGGCCGCCTCGGCGCTGGTCGAAGCGGAGGTCCTCGGCCTGGACTCGAGCAACAGGACCCCGACGCCCTGGAGCCTGGCGGCACCCCAGCGCTGGGTCAGCGCGCGCGCACCCGCACCAGTGGACCCGGGCCGGTCATCCCGCATGCAACTCGCTCCACCAGCGCGCTCGACCCGCGCGCTCTGCGTGAGGTGCAGGTCGTCGAGGACGATCCACCAGATCAGTCCCGCCCTCCCGCAGCCCGCTCCAGCAGCAGCGGGAGTGAGGACCCTCGATCCTGGTCGGGCGCTCGCGCAGGGCAGCGAGCGCACTCCGGCTGCCGGCGCGCGGCTCCACCAGCGCCAGCGCGGCGACAGGTGCAGCCGCCACCGGGTCGGGGCGGTGTCCGCCGGTCGAGGCACACCCACGCCACGGCCACCGACGGTCCGCTGCCACCCACTGGCCAACAGGGTGGTCTTGCCCTAACCGGCGGGGCGGAGACCAGGTCAGCGCGCGGCCGGCCTTCGCGCAGCCGCTCACGAGTGCAGGGCGGGCGATCGCGCCGCTCGGCAGCCGGCGGGCATCTTCCTGCGGATCACTCCCGAGACCGCGGGCGCGGCAGGCCCGCCCACGAGTGTCGATCTGGTCGCGCCACGTCCCTCCCGATCGGCTCCGGACGATCCTGCGTCCCCGCGAACAGGTGGCGGGCCGCCCGTGCCGATCCCGGCCGCCCGCCTTGACCCGTCACGCTCGCCCAGGGCGGACCCCAGGGCTCATCCTGAGGGTGAGCGCCACCCACGCCAGGGGCCGGCGGACCCGCGCGGGCGGAAGGAACCGGTGCATCCCAGACAACGCAGGTCGGCCGGCCTCACGCGAGGCCGAAGAACACCAGACACTCGTCTGCCCGGACACGGTCACCCGGGCCGGCCACTCCGAGGCGAGCCACGCCTCGCGGTGAGGCGTAGGTGCACCATCTCGCCGGCACCCTCGCCGCGCTGGTGCGCCGTGCGCCGTTGTCGACGTAGCCGAGGGCACGCGACACCGCGAGCGAGGCGTGGTTGTCGCTCCAGGCCGAGCCGATCGCGTACTCCGCGGCGAGCGGCCCGAACGCAAGGGTGAGCACCGCTGCCCGCATCTGCTTGCGAGCCCACGGCCACGGACATCGGCGGCGAGGACGACGACGAGTCCACCGTGCGCAGGATCGCGAAGTCGTCGCCCTCGAGCCCCTGGTAGCCGACCAGCGCACCCTCGTGCAGGACCGCGAAGCTCAGTGCCCACGACTCCGGACGCCAGCCACCGCGCGCCCGCCAGTAGTCCTGGTGCACCGTCACCGCGCGGCCGTCGGCTCGACCGAGCCCGTCGTACGTCGTCGCCGCCGGGTCCTGCTCGGCGTCGTCGGGGATGACCGCGGCGAGAGCGTCCAGGTCTGCCTCGGTCAGGTGCCGCAGCTCGAGATCGGGCGTCGTGAGCCGGAGGTCGAACATCGGCCAGTGGCGGTACGTCACGCCTCGGACTCAGGACCGCGCCGGGAGACCGAGGGGTGATCAGCCCAGCCAGCCGGCAGCTGACGGCGAGTGCAGCAGTCCGATCTGCATCACGGCCCGGTCCTCCAGCTCGTGGATCAACGCATCCTGTCGCGCCTTGAGCTGACCGAGCTCGAAGCTCGCGTCGCGGGCGGCCGCACCGGCACCGAGCGTCGGAACCATCTCGGCGAGCGTCCGCTGGACGAGCAGCGCGTCCTGCCGCTCGCCCAGCACCTCCGACAACGACTTGGCCTGCTGTCGAAGCCGTCGGGCGTCGTCGCCGAGCACCGGCTCCGCGACCTCGCAGGCGTAGCGCAACCGCTTCACCGCCTTGCGCACGTCGTGCAACGCATCGGCGGCCAGGGACGCGCGCGCCGTCGCCCAGTGCTCGGTGACGCGCCGGTGCGCCGCGCGCAGCCCGCGACGCAGCTCACGACGGGCCGGCTTCGAGGCCCGGGCGCCGAACGGCGGTGCCTCGACGAAGGCCGCCAGGTCGTCCAGCAGCCGGAGGTAGCCCTCGGACTCGAGCAGCCTCGTGACCTCGGCGGCATTCGCGCGCCGCCTCGCCGCGAGCTCCTTCCGAACCGGTTGCACAGCCTGGACCAGCGCCGGGCTCACCGCGTGCGCAGGCGTGGCCTCCGCCAGCAGCTCATCGGCGACCTGCAGATCGCGTGCCACCGAGAGGTCGGTCCCGAGCCGGCGCAACCCGTTCTCCAGTCGGCGCGTGCTGTCCGGCTCGAACAGCTTCCGGTACGCGGCCAGCGCGCTGCGCAGCCGGCGTGCGTTCGTGCGCACCAGGTGCACCGCGTCGGCCTGGTCGGCGCGCAGCCGCAGGTCGTGGCGGAGCAGCCGGACGTGCACCTCGGCGAGGTAGGCGCGCAGCACGTCCCCCGCGGCCGCCTTCTTCGACGGGGTCGGCACCTTCGACGGGTTCTGGTCGCCGAGCGCGCGCCGCAGCCGGGACGGGAAGTCGGCCTCCGCGGCGCCGTTCCCCACCAGCCGGGAGATCACCCGGTCCCGGACCCCGGTGTCGCCCCGGACCAGGCGGACCTCGATCTCGTGCCACTCGGTCTGGATGCCGTCGACCGAGCGGGTGGCCACGACCCGGTCCCGGCCCACCTCGGCCAGCACCGCGCCCTCGCCGCCGAGGAGCTGGACCCGTTGCCGGTGGCTGCGTACCCGGGCGACCGGCACCAACGGCGCACCGCGTGCGATCCCCTGCGCCAGCTTGCGGATCGCCATCGGCACCCGCTCGCTCCGGGTCTGCGGGAACCGGAACTCGAGCCGGGACGCCGACGGCCCGATCCGGACGTGCCAACCCGCAGCGTCGCCGTTCGCGTCCCGCCGCACCCGTACCCCGCTGCGCACCAGGCGAAGGTCGTCGGTGTCGAAGTAGACGGCGTCGAGCTGGGTCTCGGCCAGCTCCCGCGCGTGCTCGACCGGCCCGCCGGTGAGGTCGGGCAGCCCGGTGGCACCGTCAGCCAGGAGCGTGCGTACGGTCCCGCGGACCGTGGCGTCACCAACGAGCATGCGCGATGGTCGCACGCCGGCTGGCGCGACGTCCCCGACACCGCGCTCGTCTCCAACGCTTCGTGGAGTAGGCCGAGGCGCTCAAGCAGCGGCGGCCTCGGCGTCGTCGACGACCGCGGTCGGCGCGGGCTCGCTCGGTGTCGTCATCGACCGGACGCCGGCCGTCGCCTTCTTCAGGAAGTCGTTCGGCAGCGACAGCCGGAACACCTTCTTCCACGCCGACCCGACCTGCCGCGGCAGCGAGCCGGACACGTACTTCAGGTCGTAGCGCTCGAAGACGTCCCGCACCTTGGGCGCGATCTCCTGGTAGCGGTTGCTGGGCAGGTCCGGGAACAGGTGGTGCTCGATCTGGAACGAGAGGTTGCCCGTCATCAGGTGCATGAACCGGCTGCCGTCGATGTTGGCCGCACCGAGCATCTGGCGCAGGTACCACTCACCGCGGTTCTCCCCGTCGATCGAGCGTCTTCTCGAACGTCTCGACCCCGTCGGGGAAGTGGCCGCACATGATCACCGAGTGGGTCCACAGGTTGCGGACAAGGTTGGCCGTGGCATTCGCCGTGAGCGTCGTCAGCGCGGACGGTCCGGACAGCAGCGGGTGCAGCACGTAGTCCCGGGTGGCCTGCCGCTTGATCTTGGCCAGCACCAACTTGCCGGCGGCGCGGAACTCGTCCTCGTCCTTGCGGCCGGCCAGGTACTTGCCGATCTCGAGGTCGTAGGCCGCGATGCCGTACTCGAACACGCAGGCGTTGAGGAAGTTCCACAGCGGCTGGGCGAGGAACATCGGGTGCCAGCGCTGCTCCTCGTCGACGCGCATGATGCCGTAGCCGAGGTCGTTGTCCCGGCCGATCACGTTGGTGTACGTGTGATGCAGCTCGTTGTGCGAGTGCTTCCACAGCTCGGCCGGAGACGCGTTGTCCCACTCCCATGTGGTGGAGTGGATCTTCGGGTCGCGCATCCAGTCCCACTGGCCGTGCATCACGTTGTGGCCGATCTCCATGTTCTCCAGGATCTTGGAGATCGACGAGTCCGGCGGTGCCGAGGAACCAGGCCGGCGGCAGGATCGACAGCAGCAGCACAGCCACGGCTCGCGAGCTCGAGCTTGCGCTGGACGTCGATGACCGTGCGGATGTACGCCGCGTCGCGCTCGCCACGGCTGAGGACGACCTCGGCGCGGATCGCGTCGAGCTCGCGGCCGATGCTCTCGATGTCCTCGTCGGTGAGATGCGCGACGGGGTTGTCGGCCTTCTGCTGGATCGTCGTCATGGTTCTCCTCAGAGGTCGATGTCGCAGGCGCCGGCTGCCGCCGACACGCAGGTCTGGATGACCACGCCGTCGCCGGGCGCGGCGGTGGTGACGTCGCCGTTGCGCAGGTCGCGCACCGCGCCTTCGCGGAGCGGGGCGGCACAGCCGTAGCAGATGCCCATCCGGCACCCGGACGGCATCAGCACGCCGGCCGCCTCGCCGGCGTCGAGCAGCGGTTCGGCGCCGCCGGCGTCGACGGAGACGTCGGCTGCCGTGAAGCGGACGGTGCCACCCTCGCCGGCCACGACCACCGCGGGCCGGAACCGCTCGGTGGTCAGCCGGTGCTCGATCGCCTGCTCGGCCCAGTGCTGCTCGGCGGCGTCGAGCAGGCCGGTCGGCCCGCAGGCCCAGGCGTCCCGCTCGGCGTAGTCGGGCACGATCTCCGCCAGCCGGTTGACGTCGAGCATCCCGTCGGCGTCGGTGTGCTGCTCGACCAGCCGGATCCGCCCGTCGGCCGCCAGTCCGCGCAGCTCGTCGGCGAAGATCACGTCGGTCGCGGTGGGTGCCGAGTGGACGAGCACGACGTCGTCGAGGTCGTCGATCGCGTTGCGGAGCATCCCCATCACCGGCGTGATCCCACTGCCGGCGGTCAGGAACAGCACCTTGCCGGGCCGTACGTCGGGGAGGACGAATTCGCCCTGCGCCTGGTCGAGCTGGATCACCGTGCCCACCTCCGCCCGGCGGACGAGGTGATTGCTGACCGTGCCGTCGGGGATGGCCTTGACGGTGATCGACGAGGCAGCCGTCGGCGCGGTCCGATGCCGAGGTCAGTGAGTAGGGCCGCCACTGGCGCACGCCGTCGACGTCGATGCCGACCCGGATGTACTGACCGGGCGTGTGCCCGCGCCAGCCGCGTCCCGGCTGGATCACCAGGGTCACGGCGTCGCCGGTCTCGCGGTGGACGGCGACGACACGGCCGCGGAGGTCGGCGCCGGACAGCAGCGGGTCGACCACGTCGAGGTAGTCCGCGGGCAGCAGCGGGGTCGTGACCATCTCCGCCAGCCGCAGGGCGCGGCTGCGGAGCGACCGCGCGGGCCGGCTGGGCAGCGCAGTGGACGTCATACCCCCAGCCTTCTGGATAGGAGGGATAAACTCTCGTACTCAGCCCGTAGGATTCAGGTCACACTTTGTTCGGAGTGAACAAGAATGGCGCCAGAGTCGTCCAGTCGCGCCGCGCGCGGAGCCGCCGACCTCGGCCTCGACGAGGCTCTGGCCGGCACCCTGCGCGGGCTGTTGCCGAGGGTGGCCGAGCAGACGGTGGCCGCCGTCATCGTCGAGGTGCCGGGCTACGCCGGCGCGCTGACCGGCCGGATGGGCGACAACATCTCCGACGCGGTGCAGATGGCGTTGGGTGGGTTCCTGCGGCTCGCCTCGCGATCGCACGGGTCCGACCCGGGCACCCCGCTGGGGCCCGCCCTCGACGCCGCCTACTCCCTGGGACGAGGCGAGGCCCGCAGCGGCCGATCGACCGACGCCCTGCTCGCCGCCTACCGGGTCGGCGCCCGGGTCGCCTGGCGGGAGATGGCAGGCGCCGCCGCGGAGGCGGACATGCCGGTCGCGACGATGGCGAAGTTCGCCGAGCTGGTGTTCGCCTACATCGACGAGCTGTCGGCCGCGAGCGTGGCCGGGCACAGCGACGAGCTCTCGACGAGTGGGCGGGCGCGCGAGCGCTACCTCGAGCGGTTGAGCCAGCACCTGCTGGCGGGGGCCAGCCCGGAGGTTCTCGAGGCGGCCGCCGAACGGGCCAGCTGGCCGGTCCCCCGCACCCTGACCGCGGTCCTGCTGCCGTCCTCCCACGCCCGCGGCCTCCTCTCGCTCCTCGACCCGAGCACGCTGCAGCCGCGCGAGGACGTCCCGGGGCTGGAGGACGTCGAGGAGGAGACGATGCTGCTGCTCGTCCCCGACATGGAGGACGCCAACCGCCAGCCACTGTTGCGAGTCCTCGGCGACAGGCCCGCCGTGGTGGGTCCGGCACGGCCCTGGATGCAGGCCCGTGCGTCGCACCTGCGCGCGCTGAGGGCGCGCGCCATGGTCCTCCATGGCGAGCCGGGACCGGTGGACACCGACCAGCACCTGGCCGACCTCGTGCTCGGTGCCGACCAGCAGGCGCTCGACGACCTGCGCACGCGCGCGCTGGCACCTCTCGCCCGCCTCCGCCCGTCGACGGCGCACCGGCTGGAGGCAACCCTGCGGTCCTGGCTGCTGCGGCAGGGCCGCAGGGACGCCGTCGCCGCCGACCTGTTCGTGCACCCCCAGACCGTGCGCTACCGGATGGGCCAGCTGCGCGAGCTGTTCGGCGAGCGGCTGGACGACCCGCGATCCGTGCTCGAGCTGACGATCGCGCTGAACCCGCCCGCGGTCGCTCGCGACGACTGAGCCGGCGCGGGCCTAGACGAACCGCCGGAGCAGGGAGATGGTGGCCGCCGCCGCGAACGACGCGACGGCGGCAGCGATCCAGGCCGCGCGCGAACGAGTACTGCTCGGCCAGCAGGCCCAGCGTCGCCGGCCCGAAGATCGCGCCGACGAACGCGCCGGTCTGGGTCACGCCGACGGCGGCGCTCGGGGAGGTCGGGTTGAGGCGCACCATCGCGAGGTTGTACGACCCCAGCCACGCCCATCCGGTGGCGAAGGCCAGCGGCACCGCGACGTACACCACCAGCACGTCCGGCACCGCGAGCAGACAGAAGCTGAGCCCACCCAGGGCCATCATCCAGCTGATCAGGTCGAGCTGGTTGCCGGGTCTGCGGTCGGACCAGTGACCGACGGCCAGGCGGCTGAGCAGACCCGCCACGCTGCCGACCGCGACCAGGATGCCCGCCGCCGCCTCCTCCACGCCCACCGACACGGCGGTACTCACGGTGTAGGCGCCGAGCGACGACGCAGCCGAGCTGCCCAGCCCGAAGCAGGCAGCGGCCACGAAGAGGACCCGGCGCGACATGTCCGCGGGCGCGTCCTCCGGGAGCGAGGGCCGGCCGGCATCGGCCGGGATCACCAGCATGACCAGCACGGACAGAGCAGGCGGCGATGACGAACCCCCAACGCCACCCCACGGTCAGAGCGACGGTCGGCACCGCAAGGCCGGCGAACAAGCGTGGCCACCGGCACCGAGCAGTGCTTGACGCCGAACGAGATGCCTTGCCGGCCGGGCTCGACACTGTCGGCCACCAGCATGCTCGAGGACGTACGGGTCAGAGCCGTGCCGAACCCCGCGACGGCCACGCCCGCGGCCAGTGCGAGCGAGGACATGGCGAGACCGGCCATCCCGAGGAACGCGACCAGGTAGACCGCCAGCCCGACCTGCAGCGCCCTCCGGACACCGATCCGGTCCGGCACCCGGGACACGGGCGCGGACAGCAGCGCAGCCGCCCCGAAGTACGTCGCGAACACCAGCCCGATGTCGGCTGCCCGGAGCCCGATGTCGGCGTTGATCTGCACCGCCATCGCGCCGGTGAGGATCACCGGCAGCACGCCGATGCTGTCGACCGCCATCGCCACGATCGCGACCAGGAGCCACGGTCGCGAGCGCTCGGGCATCCCCGCTCCTGGTCCCCTCGGTGTCGTGAGCCGCGGCGAGACAGCCGGAACGGCGCTGGTCGCTAGACGTCGGCCTCGTGCTGCAGCTCGGCGG